>NZ_CP122960.1:750000-3452935 GCF_029854195.1 Amylibacter sp. IMCC11727 | reverse complement strand
CCTAAGCAGGCAACGTGAACACCGTAATTCGAATTGTGGAATGCGTCGGTAGCAGACACCGAAGCAACTCAAGCAACCTATTAAACTGGGGGCTCTGTCTCAACGGGATCAAATGCAGAACATCGGTGGCCAACCCGATTCTTTTTGAAACCATGTTCCAGATGCAACATTCGCGTTTCGGGTTGTCGCCGCATCATCTGTGGTCGAACTTCTGATCAAACACAAAAAAACAGGGCCCGTTTGGACCCTGCCTTCATTCTTTGCAAACCAAAGGTGGTTTTACGCCAGCGCCTTAACGCGTGCAGCAAGGCGGGACATTTTCCGGCTTGCTGTGTTCTTGTGCAGAACGCCTTTGGACACACCGCGCATCATTTCTGGCTGAACATCTTTCAGCGCAGCTGCTGCAACAGCTTGATCCCCACCAGCGATCGCCTCTTCTACTTTACGCAGATAGGTACGGATCCGCGAACGGCGGGCTTTGTTTACTTCCGTGCGGCGTTCGATTTGACGGGCACGTTTCTTTGCTTGTGGCGAGTTAGCCATGATATAATTCCTGTATCTTACGGATTCGAAAGATGAACCGCGTCTTTAGGACCACTCCGTTTATAAGTCAACGGGGCAATCCGCGTTTATTTGCCCCTAAACTTCGGGGATCGTTTTTCAATAAAGGCTGACATGCCTTCAGACTGATCTTCGGTGGCGAAAAGGGAATGGAACAAACGCCGTTCAAACAAGATCCCTTCGCGTAACGTTGTTTCATAAGACCGATCAACAGCTTCTTTCACGGCCATAGTTGTCAGGGTCGATTTCTCGGCAATTTTTGCCGCCGTCGCCATGACATCTTCCATCAGTTTCTTGGCAGGAACAATGCGGCTTACCAACCCAGAACGCTCCGCCTCTTCGGCATCCATGAACCGCCCTGTCAGGTGCATTTCCATGGATTTCGATTTGCCCACAAACCGCGTCAAACGCTGGCTGCCGCCAATCCCTGCAATAACACCAAGGTTAATCTCGGGCTGACCAAATTTTGCGGTATCCGAACAGATGATAAAGTCACACATCATCGCCAATTCGCACCCGCCGCCCAGCGCATAACCCGAAACCGCAGCAATAATAGGCTTGCGACAACGCAAAATCGCCTCGGTCTGTTCGGTGAAATAATCGGTCGAAAACATATCCACAAACGATTGTGGCGCCATTTCTGTGATGTCCGCCCCCGCAGCAAATGCCTTTTCGCTGCCTGTCAGAACGATACACCGTACCTTGTCATTGTCGCTCATCGCGCCCAACGCCGTTGCCAGTTCGGACAGCAATTGCTGATTCAAAGCATTCAACGCATCAGGTCGGTTCAGGGTGATCACGCCAACATGATCTTCCACATCCACATTCAGGGTTTCATAGCCCATTAAAGCACTCATTCGCAGTTTCTTGACCGCCCACGCTTATCACGGAGGGGTCCAGATTCAACCTAAGACTGACAATCGTTACAGTAAAACGAAGATCGGCCAGATTGCACCGCACGTCTGATGGTTCCCGCACAACCGTTTGTTTTACAAGGCTCTCCCTCGCGTCCATAGACAGCGAAAGAGTGTTGAAAATATCCCAGTTCCCCATCGGCCTGACGATAATCTTTCAACGAAGAGCCCCCCGATTCGATGGCTTCCCCCAAAACTTGGCGAATCGCAGGGACCAAACTGGCCACACGTTTGGCACTTAACCCGCCTGCTTTGCGCAGCGGCGATATCCCCGTGCGCCACAGCGCCTCGCAGACGTAAATATTGCCCAACCCCGCCACAATCCGTTGATCTAGCAATACCGATTTAATCGGTGAATTTTTCCCCTTCAGCGCCGCCTTGAAATACGCCTCATCAAATGCGTTCCCCATCGGCTCAGGTCCCAGCACCGCAAGCAGCTTATGCGTCTCTCCTGTGTCCGTGGCAAACATATCCATCGACCCGAACCGCCGCGCATCGTTAAACGTAATGCGCGTGCCGTCCTCCATATCCAACACCACGTGATCATGTTTTTCGGGCGCGGGATGCAGATGATGAAAGTCCCCCAACATATCTTTGGCATCCCCAGTTGGCGCGGCAATCGTCATGCGCCCCGACATCCCCAGATGAATCAGAATCGTCTCGCCCGTGTCCAAATCCCCTAGGATGTATTTTGACCGCCGCCGCAACCGCTCTATCCGCGCACCGGTCAACCGCTCCGCCATACGTTCAGGAAACGGCCAACGCAGATCAGGTCGGCGCACGTCTGCAACCGCAATCCGTTTGCCCACCATCGCAGGCTCCAGCCCACGGCGGACGGTTTCAACTTCGGGAAGTTCAGGCATGGCAGATTAATCCTACGGCGGCTTCACGCCTTCCAACCATGCCTGATGATAACTTGCAACGTTCGCCTCAAAGCTCGCCGCGATTATTTGCAGCGATCCCGCGCATTGTGTTCATAAATTTTTCGCTGTTCCCGAAATCCAATCCCAACGTCACGCTGCGCCCGTTCAAAAACGTTAATTCAGGTGTGCGAACGCCATAGGACGGCACCTGTTTGATGCTGCGCAACTCGTTCAAAAATGTTGTGCGCGTCACAGGAAAATCATTCACGATGCTAATTTTATCGCCTTCAATGACGATGTAATTGAACAACAACTTGGAAATGCAAAACAGCAACGATCCAAAACAAACCACCGCACCGAGGAAAAATTTCCCGAAATGACCGCTTTCTTCAAAGCTCAATTCCCACCCACCTGATGTGGCCTGAGCAAACCAGCCCAAATAGGCAACGCAGAATATTGCATAAAGCAAAAACCCAACACGCGTAAGCAAAGGCGGACGCAAAACCGTGCGTTTAAATTCATAGTGCGGCAAATCTGTTCTGGGATGCCTGCTGCGGCCTCGATCCCACTCGTTTTTTGCCCGAAGACCCAAAAGCCGCCAACCGACCAGAACAATTCCAAAACCAAATACGGCGAGCGCGGCCCCCATCACGGGAATCCCGCCAATTTCCAATCCACTCATAACACTCCTCAACTGCAGTTTTTTATGCTTATGCAACCCTAGGTGGCTCCAAAAAATGGCAAAACAATGGCGGCACATTCACCGCGAAATGTTGTGTGCCACGCGCGCTCTCATGTCCGCACTGAAAGCGTTGCTGTCCGTGATAAACTTCAACACTTCGACCTTGCGTCCATCGGCAAACCACAACTTCCACGTCCCATTGGTGGCCGACGTCATACTGTCCAGTTCCCGCAGGTCATATTCTGTTAACCTGAACGTCCAGCCACGCACCCACAGCGTGTCATGCTCATAGCGCACCGAAAACGTCCAACTGAACAGCACGTAATATGCGATCCCGCCGATCAACAAGGCGTCCATGTACGACAGCGCATATTCCTTCACGGTGATCATGTCGTAATACCAATAAATCCCAAATCCCATCACGGCCAACGATGCGCCACGCAACCCCATAGTCACAGTCATCTGCCGCTCTCCATCAATGCGCCGCGTTCCTCGGGTGCTCCCCAGCGCAAACACTTTGTTTAAAATGGCCTGATCAACATGCAGCTGATGTCCATTTTCATCGACCAGCCAGCCCTTTTTTAGAATGCTCATAACCATAGAATATCCAAACAACACCAAAGGGGCCAACAAAGCCAACCAAAAGGCCCCGCCGAGTATCTTGTCTAAAATCAGGTCTATGTCAGTCATTGCTCTGCTCGTTGTTTTTTGCGTTTTATGTACAAAAATTCTGGCAAGAATTTGGCGCGGCCTGTGGCGCTGGCACAACATGCGCCCGATGCCGCATTCCCCCCACGCAAAACACGGACTATATGGGACATATCGCACAGTCGGAGGCTGCAATGACCGAATCGCAAAACACCACACACTTCGGGTTCAAAACCGTCAATGAAACTGAAAAAGCAGGCATGGTCGAAGGACTGTTTTCCTCGGTTGCATCGAAATACGACGTGATGAACGATGCCATGTCCATGGGCATCCACCGCATCTGGAAAGACGCGATGATGGATTGGCTTGCCCCGCGCAATGGTCAAAAGCTGTTGGATGTGGCTGGTGGCACTGGGGATATTGCGTTTCGGTTTTTGAAACGTGCGCCCGAAGCCCACGCCACCGTCTTTGATATGACCCAAGGTATGCTGGACGCTGGGCGTGAACGGGCAGAAGCTGCGGATATGGCCGACCGTCTGGATTGGGTTTGCGGGGATGCGATGGCCATGCCTTTTGCGGACAACAGTTTTGATGTTTACACCATCTCTCTTGGCATCCGAAATGTTACCCGCCCAGCTGACGCCTTAGCCGAGGCTTACCGCGTACTGAAACCTGGTGGGCGGTTGATGGTCTTGGAATTATCACAAATTCCAAATCCAGCACTGCAATGGGCCTATGACAAATATTCGTTCAACGTCATCCCAAAGATGGGCAAGGTGATTGCCAATGACGCAGACAGTTATCAATATCTCGTCGAATCGATCCGCCGTTTCCCCGATCAGGATACATTTTTGCAAATGGTCAAAGACGCTGGCTTTGAAAACGCGAAATATCGCAACTTAAGCATGGGTATCGTGGCGCTGCACTCTGGCTGGAAAATCTAATGCCATTTAACCATGTCCTCACTGCCCCGCACCCGATGCGGGGCTTCGTATCTACCAACGACGGGAACCGGATCACGTTCGGGACGGTCGCGTAAACCATGCGCGGCCCGCACAACATTTGGCGTCTGATCCGCACAGGCGCTACGTTTGAACGCACAGGCGCGATGAAAATCGCGCTCGAAGCTTTGGACGCACCTGCCCCGGTGCGCATCGCCGCACGGGTGCTCGGCTGGCCATTCAAATGGCTCGGCCTCAAGGGCGACGTGACCCAGCCCCCTGTTTTGCGCGCCATCACGGCACTCGGCCCCGCCTACATTAAATTTGGCCAACTTATGTCCACCCGCCCCGATGTGGTGGGCACGGAAATGGCAAACGAACTGCGCGTCCTGCAAGACGCAGTTCCGCCTTTCGCAATGGATATCGCACGGGCGGAAATTGAAACCGCACTTGGCGCACCGATTGACGATATCTTCTCGGATTTCTCAGAACCCGTTGCCGCCGCGTCCATTGCCCAAGTTCACCGCGCCCATCTGCGCGACACAGGCCAAGAAGTGGCCGTCAAAGTCCTGCGCCCTGGCATTGAACGCGCCTTTGCCAAAGACACTGACGCATTTTATTTTGCCGCGCAGATGATCGAACTGTTGTCCTCATCTGCCCGCCGTTTGCGCCCGACACAGGTCATCCAACACTTTGCCGACACCGTAAAAGGCGAACTTGATCTGCGCATGGAAGCCTCTGCCGCGGATCAGTTTTACACCAACACCCAAAACGACAAAGGCTTCTCTGTTCCCCGCGTGGTGTGGCAGCATTCCGCACGATCCGTCATGACTCTGGAATGGGCCAACGGCACCAACATGGGGGATGTTGAAGCCTTGCAAAATGCGGGCCACAACCTGCCACAAATCGGCGCAAGCATTGTGCAATTCTTCCTCGGTCACGCGCTACGCGATGGGTATTTCCACGCCGACATGCACCAAGGTAACCTCAAGGTCGCACCAAACGGTGATCTGATCGCGCTCGATTTTGGCATTATGGGCCAGATCGACGAATACACCCGCCGCGTCTATGCCGAAATCCTCATCGGATTTATCCGCAAAGATTACCGCCGCGTTGCCGAAGTCCATTTCGAAGCAGGATACGTCCCCGCCAACCAAGACGTGGACGCCTTCGCCCTTGCCCTACGCTCTGTTGGCGAACCGATCTTTGGCCAAGATGCCACCAAGATTTCTATGGCCCGCCTGCTCGCCCATCTGTTCGACGTGACCGAACGCTTTGGCATGGAAACCCGCACTGAACTGATCCTTCTGCAACGCACCATGGTGGTTGTCGAAGGCGTCGGTCGCTCCCTCGATCCGACCCTCAACATCTGGGAAGTGGCCAAGCCCGTTGTCGAAAAATACATCACCGACAATCTTGGCCCCAAGGCCCTGTTGCGCGACCTCAGACGGACCGTGCAAACCCTGTCCCGCTTTGGCCCACAACTGCCACAATTGGTGGAAAACGCCCTGCTGCGCACCGCCGCTCCACCCGAAGAGCCCAAACGCCCATCCAAATGGCGTGGGGTGGCTTGGTTCATTCTTGGCGGGGCTGTTGTGGCCGCAACGATGACATATCTGGCATGATCCGCAGGGCAATCAGCCTGTTTTTCTTCGCCTGTGCCGCCCTGTGCGCCTTTGCTTATTACGATCGCTACTACAAATGGCGCGACTGCTTTAACGAACTCGGCCGTTGTTTTGATCCCGAAACCGCTTCGGTCTATTTGGAACAATCAGGCATCGCTTGGGCGCTATTCTTTATCATTCTGATCATTCCCGCCTTAATCCTATGGTTCAAAAAACCAAAGTCTTAGACACCGTTGTGCCACCCAATTTAACACCCTGCATCTATGAAGCTTCATTTATGACGCTTCATAGATGCAGGGTCATAATTAACCGTCTGTTAAGGATTGGAGCATCTCGGCTCCGACCTTATGATCCTCACAAAATGCAATCAACCGCTCCAAATCCGCGCGTCGCCACGCTTGTTTATGGGGCGTTGCATTGTCCAACTGCGTCGTCGCCATCGCTGTGATGAACAGCCGCCACACAGCGCCAAACACATAATCCGCCCGACAATCGTTTAACGAATACCCCGCCACGCCCAACGCCGCGTGATAGCGCACAATCATTGCATCTTCGCACGCGCGCCGTACATTTGGCTGGACCGAACTGATCAGGAAAAACGCCAGATCATGCACACCTTTTCCACGGCCCATAAACTGCCAATCTAGCAAGACAGCGCCTTTTCCAAACAGCACATTATCGAGTTGCGCATCGCGGTGAACAATCGTCTGCGGCCCTGCTATGTTTCGCGTAAAAATCCCACGCGCATCCGCGGCCAACGCATCGCCCAGTGCCACAAACCAATCCGGCAAAACCACACCTGGCAGCAATCCCGCAACTACCGTAGGATAGGCCGCCCACATCTGCGCGAAATCAAACTCGTCCAGCAGCGCCAAAGCAGGCACATCCGAAATTGCTTCACGTTCCCAGAACGCGCCATGCACCGCAGCCAATGTATCCACAACCGCCGCGATATCTGCTGTGTCACACCCCGCCAAAAACGAAACCGCGCGTAAATTGCCCATATCCTCAATCACCAGCGCACTCGCCCCGGTATCAGGATCATACGCCCCAAAAGGGCAATCTGGCACGGGTAAATCCTGCCCTGCACTCATCTGGTAAAACTGAACTTCTCGCGCGTTTCCCCGGGCAAACATCGCCCGCAGTTTTGCATCCTCAGGTGACAGCTTTGCCACCACAGACCCATCGTTTAACGTCACACGAAACAACCCGCCGCCTGTGAATCCTTCGTTCACGCCAATCTGTTCAACACCCAAAACGGAAACCGCGCGGCCCAGCACTCGACTCAACCACGCAGATGAAATTTCTTCAGATGAATTGGGGAAATCTACCACAAAGACGGCGCAGCCTTTCGATACCACTCTACGATTTTCGCCCGCTCATCTGGTTCGATCAGCGTACGGTTCCCCGGTGGCATAGCGTGCGTAATCCCTGCCTGCAAATAAATATCTCGCGCCGCTGTGGCGATACGCGCTTCATTGTCCAGTTTCACACCTTTAGGCGCCCATAAAACGCCTTCGTAAAATGGCTCATCCGCGTGACACATGGAACAGCGCCCCATGACAATGTCATGCACTTCGTCAAACCCCTCAGCACTCGCAAACCGCTCCGCGGTTGGCGTCATCGCCACCGCATCCACCTCTGGGTCGCGGCCCAATGTGGACACCCACATGATGATGACAAAAATCACCGTGGTCGCGATCCACGTCCAATGCGGATTGCCGGATCGTGCGTGCATAGAGTTGAAATAATGCCGAATGGTCACGCCCATCAAAAAGATCAGGCTCGCAATTACCCAATTATACTCTACCGCAAAGGCCAGTGGATAATGGTTGCTCAGCATTAAGAAGATCACAGGCAATGTCAGATAATTGTTATGCGTGCTGCGTTGCTTTGCGATTTTGCCGTACTTCGGATCAGGCTTGCGCCCCGCCTTCAAATCCGCAACCACCACACGTTGGTTCGGCATGATGATAAAGAACACGTTGCCAGACATAATCGTCGCTGTGATCGCCCCCAGATGCAGCATCGTCGCCCGCCCTGAAAACACTTGCGTATACGCATAGGCCAGAACCACCAGCAGAATATAAAGCGCAATCATCAGGCGGGTGTTGTCATCGCCAAACTTTGATTTGCACAACAGATCGTAAATCACCCAAACCGCAGCCAGTGACCCAACGGAAATGCAAATCGCCTGCCACGCCGCCAGATCCGCAACCTGCGGGTCAATCAAAAACATATCCGCGCCAAGGTAATACACCACCACCATCATCGCGAACCCAGACAGCCACGTGGCGTAGCTTTCCCACTTAAACCACGTCAGATGTTCGGGCATCGCATTCGGGGCCACCAGATACTTTTGGATGTGGTAAAACCCACCCCCATGCACCTGCCACTCTTCGCCATCGGCGGGGCCTTCAATGTTGCGGTTCAATCCCAAATCCAGCGCGATGAAATAGAACGACGACCCGATCCACGCAATCGCAGTGATCACATGCAACCAACGGATCGCGAAATACAGCCAATCGCTGATAACAGCCAATTCAAACATAGCGGCAACTCCCTTTGGCGCATAAACTCGCCCAAACGCGCTTTCCTGTAAATCGCAATAATAACCAAGCACTTTCAAAAATGCCCGATAAATGGCAAAAGAGGCCATGCCCTACGTTACCACACTCAAAATTTTCCGCCGCGTTTACGAACTCGGCAACATGTCCGCCGCGGCACGGGATCAACGGGTCTCTCCTGCCGTGGCATCGTCGCGCATGGCCGAGCTTGAAAACCACCTCGGCGTGCGCCTGTTCAACCGCACCACACGCTCGCTTGCACCCACCGAACACGGGCGCCTGTTTTACGAAGGGTCGGGCAAAATCCTCGACGCGATTGAAGAGGCCGAAGCCGCCATCGCAGATCACGCAAAATCCCCGCGCGGCTCCATCTATGTGGCTGCTCCTTTGGGGATCGGTCGCCGCTTCATCGCGCCAGCGGTTCCCGATTTCAAAGACTCTTATCCCAATACAGATGTCCGCCTGCGCATGTCTGATCGCAAAATCGATCTGACCGCCGAAGGTCTCGACATCATGTTTTTTCTCGGCACCCCTGCCGACAGCACCCATCGTGTGCGCACCATCGCCGAATGCCCGCGCATCCTCTGCGCCGCACCCAGCTATATCGCTGCCCACGGTATGCCGCAAAACGGCGCAGACCTGATCGCAGACAAACACGCCTGCTTGCTGCTCCGCTACCCAGGTGCCACCGAATTTCAGTGGTCGCTTCAAACAGCAGGCCACACGAAATCTTATCCCGTAACGGGGCCATTTGAATCCGACGACGGCGATGTCCTCACAGAATGGGCGCTCGCAGGCCACGGCATCATCAACAAACCCCTATTCGAAGTCGCAAGCCACCTTGCCGACGGAACCCTGATCGAAGTGGCAACCGAAACACCCCCAACGCCCGTGTTCCTCGGCTGCCTGTATCCGCACAAAAAACACCAAGATCCGAAAATTCGCCTGTTCATCGACCATATGGTCGCACGGTGCAAAGATGTGCTGGCCAAGGCTTAGGCATCACACATCACATTCATCAGTCAAATGACGCAACCATCCTGCCGATTCTGTCCTCACTGGGATTGATCCCAAGCCCAACACCGGTTGGCACATCAAAATACCCGTCCTTCATTTTGATCCCGTTTTCAGGGTCATAATGCTCTTCGATGTAATTCCCCGCGGTCCACACACAGTCAAGCAATCGCGGCTCCACCGTGGCCGCCAAATGCAGGATCGCCGCCGAAACGATATCGCCGCCCCAACTGTCCTCCACCGTGTGAGGCATCGCGCGCGACGCGGCCACGTCGCGAACAGCCATCATATTGGTCAGCCCGCCCAATCGGGTCACTTTAAACCCAAACCCGTCACAAATGCCCATTTCAATCGCACGCAGAACATCGTGCAAACTTTCGGTGCTTTCATCGACAATTATGGGATGAACAATCTGGCTGCGGATGCTTGCGATCTCATCCATCGTGTTGCACGGCTGTTCAAAGCTGAATGGAATATCCGCACAGGCCAACGACAATGCCTTAGCCTGCGCCGCTAACATGCCTCTGTTTGGGTCAGCAACCAAAGACGCCCTGCCTTTGCAAACGTCCCAAGCGGCCCGCACCACGTCGATATCGGTGGCCACATTTCGCCCACCAACTTTGATCTGAATGCGTTTGTACCCCATGTCGATCTTATCAGACACGATTTTCGCCACCTCATCGGGCGCACCAATGCCAACCGCATAATACGCAGGCAAACGGTTCTGTTCTGCACCCCCCAAAAGATCACAAACTCGGGCGCCATAATGTTTGCCCGTCAAATCCCAAAGCGCGATATCAATCGCGGCTTTGGCGTAATTGTGCCCTTCCAACAAGCCATTCATCAAACGCATAACCGTCAACGGTTGGTGTGCGGGCGCACCGATCAAATGCGGGGCCATTTCTTTTATTGCCGCCACCGCACCCAAAGCATGCGCAGGCTGATACGTAGGCCCAAGCGGCGCAACCTCGCCCCATCCCACCAAACCAGTGTCAGATTCAATCCTCACAATGGTTGTTGTAATTTCGTTCAGGGTGACACGCGACATTGTATAAGGCCCACCAACAATCGGCAGCGCCTTTGTGAACAGCTGTATGTTTTGAATGCGCATCACTTATCCCCTGTGTTGGCCCCGCGTCAGCTTCCTCTGTACGTTGAATATCCAAACGGGGAAAGCAACAAGGGAACATGGTAATGCGCTTCTGCATCATTCATCCCGAATCGAATGGGAACCACGTCCAAAAACAGGGGTTCGGCTTGTGCGCCCGCCGTGCGCCGCAAATACGCGCCCGCTTGAAACACCAACTCATATTCGCCAGTTGCAAAATCCTCAGCTGCCAAAATTGGCGCATCTGTCCGCCCATCTGCGTTTGTCGTCATCGTGACAATATGGTCCCGCGTGTCACCGTTGATCCGATAAAGCGCGATTTCCAATCCAGCCGCAGGAACACCCAGCGCCGTATCCAAAACATGTGTCGAAAGCCAGCCAGCCATATCCGTGTCCTTTTTGTTAATTTAGGTGTCCTATCCCACGCACGGCCTTTACAAAACAGCCGCTCCGCGCAATCAACACTTTCAAGCATTATTTGATAATGCGTGTTAACAATATCGTATATCCAGCAAATACCACGTCAAGAGACTCAAACATGAACCGTTATCCACGCAATATGCAGGGCTATGGCCCAAATCCACCCGCAGCGAATTGGCCCAACAACGCCAAAATCGCGGTGCAATTTGTGGTGAATTACGAAGAAGGCGGTGAAAACTGCACCCTGCACGGGGACGGTCAGTCAGAAGCATTCTTGTCCGAAGTCGTCGGCGCGGCCAACTGGCCAAACCAGCGACATTGGAACATGGAAAGCATGTACGAATACGGCGCGCGCGCTGGCTTTTGGCGGGTACATCGCCTGTTCACTGAACACGACATTCCTGTCACGGTGTACGGCGTGGCCACTGCGCTGGCCCGTTCACCACATCAGGTAGCCGCCATGCAATCCGCCGATTGGGAAATCGCGTCCCACGGACTAAAGTGGATTGAATACAAAGACTTCGACAAAGAAGCCGAAGCATCCCATCTGGCAGAAGCGATCCGCATTCACACCGAGGTTACAGGCGAACGCCCCCGCGGTTGGTACACGGGCCGTTGCTCTGCGCATACAGTTGATATCGTGTCCGAAGAGGGCGGCTTTGCCTACTGCTCAGACACCTATGATGACGACCTGCCTTACTGGCGCACCCACGCTGGGCGCGACCAACTCATCATCCCTTACACACTTGATGCAAACGACATGCGCTTTGCCTCTGCCCAAGGTTTCAACTCTGGCGACCAATTCTTCACCTACCTCAAAGACAGCTTCGATGCGCTCTATCGCGAAGGCGAAAATGGCGCGCCCAAGATGATGACAATCGGTCTCCATTGCCGCCTGATCGGCCGTCCGGGCCGCATCGAATCGCTGCGCAAATTTGTCGAATACGCCAAATCGAAAGCAGATGTCTGGTTCGCCCGCCGCATCGACATTGCCGAACACTGGATCGAAAACCATCCCCCAATGACCCAAGACATCGTCCCATCCGAACTCGACCTCGACACCTTCGTTCAAAACTACGGTGGTATTTTCGAACACTCCCCTTGGATCGCCGAAGGCGCGCACAGGCTTGAACTTGGCCCCGCACACGACACGGCAATCGGCCTGCACTCGGCCCTATGCCGCGTCTTCCGTGCCGCATCAGAGGATCAACGCCTCGGCGTTCTCAAAGCCCACCCAGACCTTGCAGGCAAACTCGCCGCCGCCAAACAACTGACAGCCGAAAGCACGGCAGAGCAAGCCTCTGCGGGGCTCGACGCGCTAACAGATGAAGAACGCGAAACGTTCCAAGCGCTCAACAGTGAATACACCACAAAATTCGGCTTTCCTTTCATCATCGCCGTGAAAGGTCTGAGCAAAGACGACATTCTCACCGCCTTCAAAACCCGCATCCACAACAGCCGCGATGCCGAACTCGCCACCGCCTGTAAACAAGTGGAACGCATCGCGCTTCTGCGCCTGACGGACATTTTGCCATGACCAATTATTACACCCCCAAGGGCGGTTTGCCCCCCCAAACACAAATCATGACAGACCGCGCGGTGTTCACCGATGCCTATGCCGTGATCCCCAAAGGCACGCTGATGGATATCACCACCAGCCAACTGCCCCATTGGGACAAATCCCGCGCATGGATCATCGCACGCCCGCTCACAGGCTTTGCCGAAACCTTCAGCCACTACATCATGGAAGTGTCTGAAAACGGTGGCTCCACCCGCCCCGACACAGACCCAACTGCGCAATCTGTGTTGTTTGTCGTGTCTGGCGAAATTAAGGTCACACTGTCAGGCGAAACCCATGTCCTCGGCGAAGGGGGTTATGCCTATCTGCCCGCAGGTGCGAAATGGACCCTCGCCAACGCCAAACCTGATGCCGCCACGTTCCATTGGATCCGCAAACGGTATCAGGCGGTGGATGGCATCGACGCCCCAACACCCTTCTTTACCAATGAACAGGACGTGGCCCCGAACGTCATGGCCAACACCGACGATTGGTCCACCACCCGTTTCGTGGAACCCGACGACCTGCGTCACGACATGCACGTCAACATCGTGAACTTTAAACCAGGCGGAAACATTCCATTCGCTGAAACCCACGTGATGGAACACGGGTTGTATGTGCTCGAAGGCAAAGCGGTTTATCGCCTCAACGCTGATTGGGTCGAGGTGGAAGCAGGCGATTACATGTGGCTGCGCGCTTTCTGCCCACAAGCCTGCGTGGCTTCCGGTCCAGGCCCATTCCGCTATCTTCTCTACAAAGATGTCAACCGCCACGCGGGGTTCCTATGACCATCTTCACCGAACCCCTCACTGCTGACGCATTCGCCCCGTTTGGCGATGTGCTGGCTGCGGATTCGGTGAATCCAAAAACCATTAATCAGGGCAAGTGCAAACGCCACCACGATTTGGCAAACCTTGATCTGTCAAACGGCCGCGCAGGCGTTTCCATCTTTAAGGCAGAGCCGCGCGAACTGCCCTACACACTTGATCTCGTGGAACGCCACCCAGACGGCGCACAAACCTTTATCCCGATGTCAGAACATCCGTTCCTGATCATCGTTGCCTCGGATGACAATGGAACACCCACCAACATCCGCGCCTTTGTCAGCAACGGCGCACAGGCCATCAACTTTCACCGAAACACATGGCACGGGGTTTTAACCCCGCTCCATGCACCCGGACTTTTCGCAGTGGTGGACCGCATTGGGACCGGTCCAAACCTCGAAGAGCATTGGCTTGAAACTCCTTTGAGAATTGAGGAACCAAGCCTATAAACCAAGCATAGTTGCGCAATAGACGCGACACATCGTGGGCAACCACACAACAACAGGGGACAAAAATGTCTGACAACTCAATTGGGACCCCGGAACAACTCCGCGACCCGAATTACACACCTCCACTCGCCAAAGCGATCCCGCTTGGCATCCAACACGTGCTGGCCATGTTCGTATCCAACGTCACTCCTGCGATCATCATCGCAGGCGTTGCTGGTTTTGGCTTTGGCGCACCTGGCATGGACATCGGCGCAATCGTGTACCTGATCCAAATGGCCATGCTGTTTGCGGGCGTTGCCACATTGATCCAAACCATCGGCATCGGTCCGGTGGGTGCAAAACTGCCTATCGTGCAAGGCACTTCATTTGCCTTCCTGCCAGTGATGATCCCAGCCATGCTCGGCGCGGGCACTGCGGGTCTTGGCGGCTTGATGGCCGGCGTCATGATCGGCGGCTTATTCCATGCCTTTCTTGGCCTGTTCGTTGGCAGAATCCGCTTTGCCCTGCCACCGCTGGTCACGGGCCTCATCGTTCTGATGATTGGTCTTGCCTTGATCAAAGTTGGCATCCAATACGCCGCTGGCGGTGCTGGCGACTTTAACATGTCCAAACCCACATGGGGCGGCCTGTCCAACTGGTTCCAAGCGCTCGTCGTGATTCTTGTGACCCTCGGCCTCAAGTTCTTTGCACGCGGCCTACTGTCCGTCTCTGCCGTTCTGGTTGGCCTGATCGCAGGCTACGTCGTGGCCTACATCATGGGTGACGTGAACCTTGGCAATGTCGGCAACGCAGGTTGGTTCGCTTTGCCAAGCCCATTCAAGTTTGGCTTTGATATCAACTGGGCGATCATCATCGGCATGTGTCTCATGGCCTTTATCTCGGCCATCGAAACCGTGGGCGACGTATCAGGCATCACCAAAGGGGGCGCTGGCCGTGAAGCAACGGATGCAGAGGTTACCGGTGCAACATTCGCAGACGGTCTTGGTTCCGCCATCGCTGGTGTTTTCGGCTCTTTGCCAAACACCTCGTTCTCACAGAACGTTGGCCTTATCGCCATGACAGGGGTTATGTCCCGCCACGTGGTCACAATTGGTGCGATCTTCCTGATCATCTGTGGCTTGATCCCGAAAGTGGGCGCAGTCATTAACACCGTTCCGATCCAAGTGCTCGGCGGTGGCGTGATCGTGATGTTCGGGATGGTTGCCGCCGCAGGCGCATCCATGTTGTCCGACGTCAACTGGAACAGCCGCAACATGGTTATCTTCGCCGTATCCTTGTCTGTTGGTCTTGGCCTTCAGCAAGTGCCAAACGCGATGGCGTTCTTGGGTGATACAGCGAAAATCCTGATGACTTCAGGCTTGCTGCCAGCTGCGTTCTTGGCAATCGTCTTGAACCTGATCCTACCAGAAGATCTCGGCTAAACCATAGCCCAACTAAATGCCAAAGCCCCGCCATAACTGGTGGGGCTTTTTTGTACGCTTCACACTTGTTGCCACTTTTTGTCAGTAGTCTCGGTTTAAACCGACCTTACATTCAAAAAGGAATACAACAATGGAACGTAACGCAATCAACCCTTGGACCTGGTCCCAAAACCTCGGCTACAACCAAGGCGAAGTCATCACTGGCGCAACCCACCAATTGAACATCGCGGGACAAACCGCCGTCGATGAAAACGGTGCGCCTCAACACGCTGGCGACATGCGCGCCCAAATTGCACTGGCGCTTGATAACCTTCAGGCTGTCTTGGCAGGGGCCAACATGACCCTCGCCAACATCACCCAACTGCGCATCTATGCCACCGACGTGGACGAAGCGATGAAGAATTTCGATCTGCTCGGCATGCGCTTTGGCCCTCTGCAAGCATCCCCACCAATGACATTGCTCGGCGTTACACGCCTCGCAATTGCGCCGCTGATGTTCGAGATCGAGGCAGTCGCGGCGAGCTAACCCTTCGAAAACCCCGTTATAACAACGGGGTTTTCTTGCCACCTTTTTTTGAAATTCGTCAGCCTTGAGCACGGCCCAATGCGCGGCGAATCTTCGACATCACGGTGGCCTTTAATCGCCGCAGCAATCCATGAGTTGTGTCCGTATCATAGTGATCGACCCCAGGCAGCCAGCCAGATGTCACAACCAACCTACGAAAGGTCGACGTAACAGATCGCGGTGAAACTCCATGCAAGGCATCGCTGGTTGTCAAAAACAACACATAACGATTGGGACGATATTCGATTGTGTTGACCAAATTCAACAAGTCACGATCAACAGACACTGGCCACTCTGATCGCGACGCGTCATCTTTCCAGTTAAATATCTCCAAATCGCCACCCGTGGAGTCATCATTCTCATGGCGAAAATACAAAAGCCCGACATAGGCCTTACGAATACTGTCGGTATGCGCACCGCGCACGCTCGATACTTCTGTGACGGGTGTATTGATGCCAACCGTGCTACGCGCCTTAACGTCACGCGCATTAACAAAGTCATCAACCCCAATTTTGCCAGACAAGTTAGGTCCAAGCGCGTTCACATTAAACTGTTTTCCGGAGTCACTGTCCTCGGTAAAATCTGGGAAAAGATTAAACACTTCTTCTACAAATTCAGGGCTGTCGTGACGGTTCAAAAAGGCCTGCCACTCTGGTGCGGCGGCATCAAACGAAAACTCTGCAGCGCCCCATTTGGACAGCAAGTTATATCGGTGATTGTTTCGCGTACGCATCTTTTCGGGCAGGTTCATCGGGTCAGGGTATGACTGCGCCAGTTGGTCATAAACATCCTGTGGAAGCGCATCGTCAACAATGATGTGCGGAAAGGGTTCGTGACGCACCATAGACACATCTGCTTTGTCTAAGACGCTCGGAAAATCGGTCATTGAAGCCACCTCAAAAAAGGAACCTTAGTCTCCCATGGGTAGACGCAAGCGTCAATTGTTGCTGGAGATTCTATTTTTGTGCGGCCCCAACCAACCCATCGAACAACTTCTGCTGACTCGGATCATCCGCCGCAGACACCTCAGGATGCCACTGCACCGCCAATGAATACGGATGCCCCGCGACCTCCAACCCTTCGACAATCCCGTCGGGGGCCACGGCCGAAACCACCAACCCATCCGCCACGGTTTTCACGCCTTGATGATGGCCCGAATACGTTTTCACATGATCCGTTCCCATCACCTCAAACAGCTTTGATCCGCGATCCACATCCACGGGCTGCACGGTCCAAAATCCATCATCCCCACGATGGATGTCTGGGTTCTGCACATCGGGAATATGCTCATGCAGATCGCCACCGTAAAACACGTTCAACAACTGCATCCCACGACAGATGAACAGCGCAGGAATTGCACCGTCTTCCATCACGCGACGGATCAGTTCCATCTCCGTGTCGTCCCGTTCTCGCGATACTTTCAACAAATTCGGATGGTTCGGATCGCCACCATACAGCGTTGGATCAATGTCAGTTCCGCCTGTAAACACAAACCCATCTACCAGCGCAATCCAATCGCTCAGGTCCGCCTCGTTCGGGGGCAACAACACGGGCAATCCGCCCGCGCGGCGCACAGCATCCACATACTGCGACGGGCTCGCGTAATAATCATCGTACAGGAAATTCTCCACCGCCACATCACCACGGCCATAGGTCAGAATGCCAATCACGGGTTTCTTTGATGCCATGAACAAGTCTCTTTTTCTGGCAATGCAACGCTTCTTAACAGAACTTAACTTATGTTGCGTCACAGGTTAACGCAGAAAAAGGAACACACTACCCATACCTAAGGGACCCCTGTTTCTGGGTAGTTTGCTTTTTTCTGAAATCAGCAATTTGCCACACTCGTTAACGGCGTGCACTGCCTTAGCTGACGTACTCGACCGAGGTTTCCAACGCGTGCAAAAACGAGCCCGCGGTGGAACTTGCAGACATGATCAGAAACGTGTCTTCACCCGTTCTACACAGCACCGCACCCATGTGTTCCATGTTCGTGCGCTCCGCCCGATCCACAGGGAATTTATCAGGATGCGTGTTGATCGGACACAGCCGTTCCAACGCCGCGCGGGCCAATGGGCCAGACAGCTCCAAGAACACCCAGTTGTTTGTCTGCTCCACGTAATACCCTGTATCTCCTAGCTTTTTCTCAATCGCTGGAACACCAGAATGGGCCGTATGGTTGAACAGGATCATAAACTGATCTTCGGCAAATGACATGACTCGCGCATCACCCTTACCGACAAAGCTTTCGCCTGCCGCTGGCGCATTCGCACCATAAGCCGTCTTTAGCTTTTTGTTCAACGCCGCCGCCCCATCTTTGGGAACAGACACCGCCACAGCGGCCATCTCTGTCAGCTCGCGCAAACGCGTGCCGTTCCAATCATGATTAAAACCATCGAGTACTGCTTTGGATTCTAACGTAAAATCAACCACGCAACCGCTCCCCTTCTGGGTCAAAGAAGTGCGCCGAAACGATCTCCACTTCGACATCTTTTTCGCGCACACCATCCCACGCTCGGATCACATCGCCCATGCGTGAACTGCCTGCTTTGACAAAGCCAAGACCGATGTGATGGCCCAGCGTCGGGGAATAGGCGACAGACGTCATCCACCCCAAATCCGTGTCCATCGTCGGCTCATCCCCTTTGTTGATGAAATGCGAACCACCGTCCAATTTCATAGACTTATCGACAGGTTGCAAACCAACAAGGTTCCAAATTTCGTCGCGGTTCATATAAGCCCGCTCGGACAATGTGTTGCCGATACAGTCTTTCTTCTTCGAAATCATCCGCCCCATGCCAAGGTTCTGCGCCGTGGTTTGTCCTGTCAATTCCGATGCAACTGCATGGCCCTTCTCGATCCGCATCACGCTCAGCGCTTCCAGACCGTACGGTACCACGTCAAATTCTTTACCAGCTTCGTGTAGAACCCTGATCATGCTATCGCCATATCGGCTCGGCACCGCAATTTCATAGGCCAGCTCACCCGAGAAAGAGATCCGGAACAACCGCGCAGGAATGCCACCACAAACGGTGATGTCCGCACAGGCCATAAATGGAAAGCCTTCGTTGCTGATGTCAAATTCCGCATCCACAACCTTGCGCAACAGATTGCGCGAGTTTGGCCCCGCAACCGCATACTGCGCCCAGCTGTCGGTGACAGACATGATGTGAACGTCCCAATCAGGATACAAACACTGACGAATGAAATCGAGGTGACGATAAATCGCCACAGCGTTCACGGTTGTTGTGGTCATCACAAAGTGATTTTCACCGAGCCGCGCGGTCGTTCCGTCATCCATACAGATGCCGTCTTCGCGCAGCATGATACCGTACCGCGTTTTACCAACGGCCAGTTTTGCGAACCCGTTGGCATAGGCCATGTTCAACAATTTCGCCGCATCACGGCCCTGAATGTCAATCTTACCAAGGGTCGTCACATCGCAAATTCCGACGGATTTACGGGTTTCAATCACTTCGCGATCCACACTGTCACGCCAGCCTTTTTCGTCGCCCTTCACATACCATTCTGCCCGCAACCACGGGCCAGATTCCACAAAAGACGCGCCGTTTTCACGGGCCCATTTGTCAGACGGTGTCAGGCGATACGGCTGAAAGCTCTTCCCTTTTGCACGGCCCGCCAAAGCACCCATTGGAACAGGTGAATATGGTGGACGGAAAATCGTTGTACCCGTTTCTGGGATCGATTGCCCCCGCGCTTCGGCCATAATGGCAAGGCCCAGAACGTTGGCTGTTTTACCCTGATCCGTGGCCATCCCCATCGTGGTATAGCGTTTCAAATGCTCCACCGAACGGAAGCCTTCTTGCTCCGCTTGTTTTACATCTTTGGACGTCACATCGTTTTGCAGATCAACCCAAGCACGCTTTGTGCTTTCTTTCACATGCCAATACGCGGTGATGTTCGATGCTTCATCTTCGGCCTTATCCGCCGCTTTGCGTGACGCGGTAAAGCCCAGTTCCTTTACCGCAGCATTCGCTGCCGTGCGACCCTCTGCCAAACAAGCACCCGTGCCATACGTGCCGTTTGCCGACCCTGCTACGGACATACCTGGTGGCAGATCGCCCCCTGGCACAAACGCTGCAATGTCTTCACGCCATGCAGGACGACCCCGCTGATGGCACGTCAGATGCACATTGGGCGACCAACCACCTGCAACCGCAAGGCAATCCACATCCAACGTTTGACCGTTTGTCAGGGTGATACCTTTTAATGCCCGACGGCCCGACGTATCACTCACGCCAGCACCCATTGTAATGGATGCCCCAGCAATCGGCATCAAAGGTTCAATGTCACGGCTGTCGATCACCGCAGCCACATTTGCACCCGCTGCAACCAGATCGCTGGCCGTGTGCCAACCATCATCGTTGTTGGTGAACACTGCAATGGATTTCCCTGTGGCAACGCCCCAACGGTTTGCATACGCGCGAACGGACCCTGCCAGCATCACGCCAGGACGGTCGTTATTGCCAAAGGCGATTGAACGCTCTGTTGCACCCGCACACAGAATCGCACGGCCAGAATAAATCTTCCACGCGATGTTGCGTGGTTTGCCATTTGCACTGCGCAGGTGGTCTGTTTTCCGTTCCAACGCACCGTAAATTCCGTGGTCAAACGCGCCGTAAACCGTGGTGCGGTTCATGATCCGCACATTGTCCATGGCTTCCAATTCGGCCACAGCATTCCGCGCCCATTCTGCACCAGACACGCCGCCTACTTCAAAGGTCTCGGCGTTCAAACGGCCACCAAAGACACTGTCTTCGTCACACAACAGCACCTGCGCACCAGACCGACCAGCCGCCAAAGCAGCAGACAGACCAGCAGGGCCAGAACCGATGACCAAAACGTCACAATGCAGGAACCCTTTGTCGTAAACATCAGGATCAGACTCACCAGACAGTTTGCCCAAACCCGCAGCGGAGCGGATGAACGGTTCATATACTTTTTCCCAGAACGCCCGCGGCCACATGAAGGTTTTGTAATAGAACCCTGCACTTAGAAACGGAGACACGAGGTCGTTCAGAGCCAGCACATCAAATTCCAACGTGCCTTTGTGGTTTTGGCTCGTGGCATCCAAACCCTCAAACAGCTCTGCCACTGTGGCACGGGTGTTTGGTTCTTGGTACGCCCCTTTGCGCAATTGAACGAGCGCATTTGGCTCTTCTGAACCTGCGCTGAAAATACCGCGTGGGCGGTGGTATTTGAACGAACGCCCAACCAGTTTCACGCCGTTTGCCAACAGCGCAGACGCCAGTGTATCCCCTTGATACCCCTGCATGGTTTTGCCGTTCCAAGTGAACGAAATGGTTTGGCTGCGATCCACCAGACCGCCGTTAAGTCTCATATCTTGGCTCATGCGCTTCGCCCCCGTGCGCGGGCTTCATCGCGCGCCAATTTTACGTCTGTGATTTCGTGAGTTGTGGTGTCTCGTGTCACCACCAACCAGCTGCGATCACCTTGTTCGTGATACCACAACTCGCGATATTCTCCCGCTGGGTTGTCCCGCAAATACATGTAATCGTGGAACTTCTCTGCCGCGTTTTCATCATCATAATTTGGACGGTCAATCAGGGACACATCACCAAGGTGATAAAATTCGGAGCTGTCGCGCGGGCCGAGGAGTGGATGGTTAATAATCATATCTCTGGTCCCTTAGTGCAAGTTCGGTTGGGCGCCTTGGCCCTTTTCGTCGATCATTTGACCGCGCATAAAGCGGTCAAGACGGAAGCCCGTTGCCAATGGATGCGGTTCATCTTTGGCCAGCAAATGCGCATAGGCATCGCCAGATGCAGGGGTTGCTTTGAACCCGCCGTAACACCAGCCGCCGTTGAAATACAAACCATCGATGTGGGTCTTATCAATGAACGGTGTGCCGTCCATCGACATGTCCATAATACCACCCCACATCCGCAACAGGCGGGCGCGCCCCAGCATTGGCAGGAACGCCATCATATCCTCTGCACAGTGTTCGATAACTGGCAGGTTTCCGCGTTGGGCGTAGCTGTTGTATTTGTCGATATCGCCACCGAACACCAAACCACCTTTGTCGGATTGGCTGATGTACAGGTGACCCGCACCAAAGGTCACAACACCTGGGATCGTCAGTTTCAAACCTTCAGACACAAACGCTTGCAACACGTGGCTTTCAATCGGCAAACGCATGCCCGCCTTTTCCATCACGCGGCTGGAGGAACCCGCAACACAAACGCCAACCTTCTTGGCCTTAATCTTGCCCTTGCTGGTTTCGACACCCGTACAGATCCCGTTTTCGATCTGGAACCCAGTCACTTCGCAGTTTTGGATAATATCCACACCGTGCTGATCGGCCCCACGGGCATAACCCCAAGCCACCGCATCGTGACGGGCCGTACCTGCGCGGGGTTGCCACAAGCCGCATTTGATCGGGAAACGTTCATCATCAAAGTTCAGGAATGGGCATAGGTTGCGCACCCCTTCACGATCCAACAACACCGCATCCGCGCCAGACATTAGCATCGCATTGCCGCGACGAGCATAGGCATCACGCTGCGCATCGGAATGACCGAGGTTCAAGATGCCACGCTGGGACATCATCGCGTTGTAGTTCAGTTCTTGTTCCAGATTTTCCCACAGCTTCATGGAATGCTCATAGAACGGATTATTTTCGGGCAGCATATAGTTGGAGCGCACAATCGTGGTGTTGCGCCCGATGTTGCCAGAACCAAGCCAGCCTTTTTCTAGAACGGCGATATTCTTTTGACCGTATTTTTTAGCCAGATAGTAAGCCGTTGCCAAACCATGACCGCCGCCGCCGACGATAATGATGTCATATTCTTTCTTCGGCTCTGGTTCGCGCCAATGCGGCGTCCAACCTTTGTTGCCTGTCAGACCTTCGGTGAGGATTTTAAGTGCGGAAAAACGCATGGTGCAGCCCCGTTTGATTCCCGACGAGTGTCGCAGAAAGGTGGGGGTGGCGCATTCATTAAAACGACACTATTTTACGTTTTATGGCCAAGGCTTCGGAAACTTTCACAATCGGTATCGCGCCCATAGATGGGTTTGCATTGATGTCCTACGCCGCGATTGTAGAACCGTTGCGGGCTGCAAACACGCTAAGCGGGCAAAATTTGTACGATGTGACCGTTTTACAAACGTCCAAAACACCCGCGCAAAGTTCAAGTGCGGACCTTGTTCCACAGCAAGAACCAATGTCGGTAACGCAAGACTTTGATCTGGTTCTGGTCACGGCTGCGGGCAATGCGCTCGACTATGAAAACAAGGCGTTGGCGCAATGGTTGCGGGCCATGTCTCGCAAAGGCGCGCAAATCGGTGGGGTGTCAGCCGCGCCATTGTATTTGGCGCGCAATGGGCTGCTGGATGGGCGGCGTATGACCGTGCATTGGGAACATGCGGAATATTTAGAAGAATTGGCACCGGATGCGTTGTTCGAGCCATCGCTTTACGTGATTGACCGAGATCGTTTGACCTGCGGGGGTGGGACTGCGCCGATTGATCTGATGTTGGCGCTTATTTCCACGCACCACGGGCAAAAACTGGCGCAATTGGTTGGGGATTGGTTTTTGCACACCTCCATCCGCCCATCTGCGGGCCCGCAACGGGCCAGTTTGGCGGATCGGTATGGCACGGTAAACGCGCATGTTTTGGCTGCGCTCGAAGCCATGGAAGCCCATGTGGCCAATCCGTTAGAACTGTCGGCATTGGCCAAGATTGCAGGCACCAGTCCACGGCAGTTGACCCGATTATTTCTTGCAAATGTGGATGCAACGCCCATCGCGTTTGGCCGCAAAATTCGGTTGGAAAAGGCTCGCAACCTGTTGCAAACCGCCGCTTTGTCCGTATCTGAAATTGCGCTGATGACGGGATTTTCATCATCAGCGCATTTTTCATATGCCTATTCGGCAGAATATGGTGTGGCCCCGTCTAAATCGCGCGGCACGAGCAGCTCAGCTTAGGCGCAGTTACCGTCGCGTTCGAGCTTGGATGTGAACCGCGGGCTGATCACAACCTTCTTGGTCAGTGTCTTCGCGCTCAGGCCAATGTAATCCTGAAAGGGTACGAAATCCATATAGCTTTCAACGATGATAACAGCTTCGCCGTTCAAGATATTTGGAATCAGTTCCGTCGGAACTTCATCATTGTTCGCATAACCAGTGTGATTGCCAGACGCGCAGGTCCAATCAATTTGGTAAGTGTCATTCGTCCGTTCGATGCTGGAAATGCGAACATAAGTATCGTTCGAATTTTCGCCCATGATTGACGCAAACAAAGAGTTCATGTCGTCTTCGTAGTCAGCTTCCATTTCAAACTGACGCGACATCACGTCAGCAACGGTGTAGGTTGCCTTTACGGACCGCGTCCATTCGCTGTACGCGTCGAAAAACGTGAACGTTCCAGCAAACCAGAACACGATCAGCGGCATAACCAACAGAAATTCTACTGTGGTCGCGCCCTCTTCGTCGCGCTTTGCTTTGCGCAGTAAGTTTCGAATGTGATGTATCATATTCATTACTCCGGCTCGTTCATAAACGCGGTGTCGGCAACCAATGGAATGCCTTCTTCATTCACACCAGGGAACAGTGCAATGCCGTTTGGCATCATTGGGTCCACACGAATACAGGCGCGAATGTACATGATCTCAGACCGTTGGTTTGGCGTGAACGCACCCAGTGGGTTCAGATCATTTTCTTCGCGATCAACGCACTTATAATTTTTTGCGTAACCAGATGCAGGATCAAAGGTATCCATTTCCAAGTGCAGGTTTTCTTCGCAATCCTTGAAAACCAACGCGTTCTCACAGGTTTGACGTTTCGCCCATTGGTAGGTTGTTTCCGTTTCGAGCTGCGTTGGTGGAATGGAATACAACCGCAAATCACGCACGGTCATATCAATGGCGCGTTCCAACATCATCTGCTTGGTCATGATCAAACCAGTTTCAAAGATCCAGAAGAATCCTGTCAGAAACGTGGTTGCAACGATAACGAATTCTGCAGTTGAGTATCCGCCCTCATCGGAGCGGAAACTCTTTAGTTTTTTACGTAATTTCAACATGGCTGCTCGCTCTTTTTTATAAGTATGTTGATTACTGTGTCAGTTTCAGTTTCTGGATCGACGTTGCAATCGCAGAGAACACTGTGGAGATCTGGGTCCCAGATGCATCGTAATAGTGGCTCGATGTGCTGGCACAATCACGCAGCTTGCCAGAGGTCGTGGCATTCGTCTGATAGCCAATTGTGTACACGATGATCCCAGCATTGCGCGCTGCGGTACATGATTTCGCCATCGCGGTATCTGACTGAGAACCGTTGCGGCCATTGCTGCCAAGGTCGGACAGTGCATTGCTGCCAGTCAGACTGTCGTAATAGGCCGCAGGCATGTGACCCCATGCTTCTTCCCACGACATTTGGCGTTTGGATGTCACGCCATCAACCCCTGGCAGCAGCGCATCAAACACAGTCCGTGAAATCGATTCAGAAACATGTCTGACGTCAGGGCCTTTGGGACAGATTTGAGGAATTGAACAACGGAGGATTTCTGGTTCATCGTAACCTTCATGGAGTGAAGATGAACAAGAAATCCGGAAGCAGCAAAGCGTCTGCAGATAAATTGGTAAAGAACATCCGCCGCAAGACACGTCAAACCTATTCGGCGGAGGAGAAGATCCGCATTGTGCTGGCAGGGATGCGTGGAGAAGAAAGCATCTCAGCGTTGTGCCGTCGGGAGGGCATCGCGGAGAGCCTGTATTACAGCTGGTCGAAAGAATTCCTTGAAGCAGGCAAACGCCGTCTATCTGGCGATACGGCGCGTCAGGCCACATCCCCTGAAGTGAAAGAACTACGCTCAGAAGCTATGGCCTTGAAGGAATGCGTGGCCGATCTGACGCTTGAGAACCGGCTTCTCAAAAAAAGCATGACAGGGGCTGGGGAGTTCGAGGAATGAGATACCCTGCGTCTGAGAAGCTGGAGGTCATCCGCACCGTCGAGGGATCACATCTGCCAACCAAGCAGACCCTCGACATGCTGGGCATTCCACGCACCACATTCTATCGCTGGTATGATTTATATCTCGAAGGCGGGTTTGACCGGCTGGCTGACAAATCGCCATGCCCTAAATCCGTTTGGAACCGCATCCCCGATGATCGTCGTGACGACCTGATCGCGTTTGCGCTGGAACACGAGGCGCTGAGCACGCGCGAGCTGGCAGTCAAATACACCGATGAAAAGCGGTATTTTGTCTCAGAATCATCAGCTTATCGCATTCTCAAGGAAGCCGACCTGATCACAGCACCAGACTACGTGGTGATCAAAGCAGCCAACGAGTTCACGGATAAAACCACCGCCATCAATCAGATGTGGCAGACAGACTTCACCTACTTCAAAATCATTGGTTGGGGGTGGTATTATCTGTCTACGATCTTGGATGATTACAGCCGCTACATCATCTCATGGAAACTGTGTACAACCATGCGGGCCAGTGATGTGACCGAGACGATTGAGCGCGCTCTGACAGCATCAGGCTGTGACCAAGCGGTTGTTCGGCACAAACCACGCCTGCTCAGCGATAACGGATCGTGTTACATATCTGGCGACCTGGCCGAATGGCTGGAAGGGCAAAATATGGATCATGTCCGTGGTGCTCCGTTCCATCCACAGACCCAAGGCAAAATCGAACGATGGCATCAAACGATGAAGAACCGAGTGCTGTTAGAAAACTACTATCTGCCCGGCGATCTCGAGCGCCAGATCGAGGCCTTCGTCGACTATTACAATAACCGACGATACCACGAGAGCCTGAACAACGTCACACCCGCCGATGTCTACTTCGGCCGCGACAAAGCCATTCTGAGAGAAAGGAAGAGGATCAAGAAACAGACAATCAAACAACGTCGCTTGCAACATCAGAAACAAGCAGCATAATCAATCACACTAACGAGCCAGAGCCTCCAATGCTCAAGCCGCTCTGATGTCCCACTTTATATGACAACGGACAGCTCTACATCCAACAAGCCTGCATTCAACCGATCACGCTCTACAAATATTACAACCTGTTCGGTAAAGCTCTCGTCGGCGCGCAATGGCTCTTCACAAAAACCGGGTTGGGCGCTTCGAACCAGTTTGAGTCAGCTGCGTTCATTCGGTCCGGGCCGGAGGCGGAA
This sequence comes from Amylibacter sp. IMCC11727, assembly GCF_029854195.1. Lineage (NCBI taxonomy): Bacteria > Pseudomonadati > Pseudomonadota > Alphaproteobacteria > Rhodobacterales > Paracoccaceae > Amylibacter > Amylibacter sp. IMCC11727. Next base: position 3,425,605 of record NZ_CP122960.1, on the reverse strand, counting down.
TATCCCGACATTCAATACCATTTCCTCCCTATGGCTGTGCGCTACGACGGAAAAGCCGCAGCCGAAGGTCATGGCTTCCAGGCGCATGTCGGCCCGCTTCGCTCAAAGTCGCGGGGTCAGATCACTCTGAACAGCGCTAACCCCCTTTCACCTCCAAAAATCCAATTCAACTACATGTCGCATCCTGACGATTGGACGGAATTCCGGCGGTGCATTCGCGTCACCCGCGAAGTATTCGCTCAAAAGGCGTTTGACCCTTATCGTGGTAAGGAAATACAGCCCGGAGAGCACATACAATCTGACGCCGAACTGGACGCGTTCATACGGGAACATGCCGAAAGCGCCTATCACCCCTGCGGGACCTGCAAATTGGGGGCAAAAGATGATCGCATGGCGGTGGTTGATCCCGAGTGCAGGGTCATTGGTGTAGAAGGCCTGCGGGTGGCCGACAGCTCGATCTTCCCGCGCGTCACAAACGGGAACCTCAATGCGCCCAGCATTATGGTCGGAGAGAAAGCCTCCGATCACATTCTGCAAAAGGAAACGCTTCCTGCGCAAAACGTTAGACCGTGGATGCATTCCTAGGGTCAGGACCCATTGATTTACCAGACGTGGCGTGATTCACGGCCCGAAAAACAAGCGGTGAACATGTCTGATCTCTTCTGGCTGACGGATGCACAGATGGCGCGTCTTGAGCCCTTCTTTCCCAAGTCCCACGGCAAGCCACGCGTTGATGACCGGCGTGTATTAAGTGGCATTATCTTCATCAATCGCAATGGGTTGAGGTGGCGTGACGCACCCGCGGCCTATGGCCCGCACAAGACGCTTTACAACCGTTGGAAGCGTTGGAGCGACAAGGGCATCTTCGCCCAGATGATGGCCGGTCTGGCCGCGGGTCACGGCGAAGAGAAGATCGTGATGATCGATGCGACCTATCTCAAGGCACACCGCACAGCGACCAGTTTGGGCGTCAAAAAGGGGGGCGTGGACGCCTGATTGGCCGAACCAAAGGCGGCATGAACACAAAGCTGCACGCCATCTGCGACAGCCGGGGACGTCCGCTCAATCTGTTCGTTACGGCAGGACAAGTCAGCGATTTCATGCTCAAGCGCAAACTCGATGATGTCAGCCCGCGTCTCATCCGGGAGGCGGTTCCACACAGACCCAGGATGGGGAGCCGTGTCGTCAAGCGCATCAAACCCGCCCTCGGACCAGCGGTCATACCAACGATAATAGGTCGTGGGTGGGATGCCGAGCATGGCCAGCGTCTGACGGGCGGGGAGATGTGAGGCTTCGACCGTGCGGATAATCTCCAGCTTTTCAGATGCAGGATACCTCATACCTCGTACTCCCCATCCCCGATCATGCTTTTTTTGAGCAGACGGTTTTCCAGGGTCAGGTCAGCGACAACCTCCTTGAGCGCCGCAGATTCCGAGCGCAGCTCTTTGACCTCTGGCGAGGTCGCTTGCCGGGCAGTATCCCCAGCCAGGCGTTGCTTGCCTGCTTCGAGGAATTCCTTCGACCAAGTGTAATAAAGGCTCTCGCTGATGCCCTCACGGCGGCACAGAGCAGCAATGCTTTCTTCGCCGCGCAGGCCTGCCAACACGATCCTGATCTTCTCTTCGGCAGAATACTGTTTGCGCGTCTTGCGACGAATGCCTTTGACCAGCTTGTCGGCCGCGTCCTTCGATGTTCCGGATTTCTTGATCATCTTCGCTCCATAATGGCTGCGATGAACCAGAAATCCTCCGTTACGAAAACCTCAAATCTGTCCCACAAGCGCTGACGTCAGACAGGCAGTGTCGCAAACCGAAACTCGGAGGGTCCGCGCAAAGCGTGGAAACCGTTTTTCTGCTTGCCGCAGCAAAGCGAAGGGGACGGCGCTGCCGAGATCCGCAACAAGTCCATTAAGCAGAAACAAAGGAGGGATTCAGAAAGACGGGACTACATTATAGTTCACTGTCCAGGTCATCTCTGGTGAGCGAGGAAAGACAAACTCGTTCCGTCGCTCAACACCGAAAACACCACGACCCCATGCGTTATGTCTAACCTGTATTGACTATCACGGGTGGCGTAGAACTAGGTGGCTCCCAGCCAAAGTAAAATAGTTATGAGCGCGTATCGCCAAAGGTACTAGACCTTATGCGGTGATAAATCCGCCCGTATTGAACACTCTGAATGACATTGACTTTTATGTTCACATATTGTTCTATAAGCATCCCGAATGCGTACCTTAGTTCGAGACCTGATTGCCGACGGTGCGACCGTATGGTGGGTGACATAATCATTAAATCACCCAATGATACGTTAGCCAAGGAACGGCATATAAGAAGAATGAACCGAAACGATCACTGGCCGCAAAGTTGAAAGGAGGCTGACAATGGATTTAGACCACAAAATAGTTCTCGGCATCTTTGCAGTACTTGTTTTGGTTGGGTTTTTTTACCCTCAAAGCGGAAAAGCAACGGCAAAGCCCCAGATCATCAATCTGACCCGTTGACCGTCTGCCCCTCGTGCGGTCACATCATGAGATTACACGATGGCGGTCAGATCTGTACGTGTTGTGGGTATCATCATTACGGTTGATCAAACACTGGCGCCGCTGTTGCGGCTTCTGCGCGAACAGCGCCAGTCGGTGTGGGGCAGGGGGCTTGCTCCCTGATCGTCACCGACATCAATAGGCGATATCTGCACGCCCATTATTCTGAGACATTCAAATTATCCAGCCGCCAGTGTGTCTGCTACAACATCAGGATTGCGGTCAATAATTGAAAGCAAAACAAGTGCTGCTCGATCAGGCGAGCGTCGTTCTTGTTCCCAATCTCTGATGGTCCCCACAGGTAGACAATAACGCTCAGCAAACGCAGCCTGTGACAATTTCAAGCGTTTGCGTATAGCGGCAACATCCACTGTGTCGGGCACGAACACCGCCGCAGGTTCCATTTCGCCCTTTGCGATAGCAAGGGCTTCTTCTGCCCCTTTGATTACACTTTTCCCAACACTCATCGGTACATTCCTTTCCTATGCTCTGGGGTTGCGTTTTGCAGCCATAGCCTTTGAACTTTCGCGATAGGCGTCAGCTAATAATGGCAAAATCTTAGCCAACGCATTTCTCTCTTTCTTGGTCAAATTCGCCGCTGCGCCTTTGCCATAAACAGTCAAGATAAACACTGGAACATCCACTCCCCCAAAATAGTGAATTGTACGATATCCGCCGCTCTTACCTTTGCCTTTGCCAGCATGACGCAACTTTCTCGCGCCACCCGTTCCGACCATCACGTCGCCTGCCAGTGGGTCTTCGGCAAGCGTCTCAACAATACTGTCAATCTCCTCTTGGCTCAGGCCATGTTTTTTGGCTTGGGATAAAAATTCAGGCGTGGAAATGACCGTTTGCATACTGATATTTATACGGCATTGCCGTAATCATGTCAATAAGTTATTACGGCAATGCCGTATAAAAAAGACCCCCGCCGAAGCGGGGGCAAGTCTACCTCACCACAAGGATTTGGGGGCTAGGGGCGGTTCACAGACCGCCCCATGCGTTATTCGATACAGTCTGGCACCCAAGCGTCGATCCGTGCCTTTTGTGTGCCTGTGACCTTCAACGCGGCTTGGGTGTCGGCCTTGGCAAACAGGTCTTCCATATGCGCGGCCTTCTCCCCCTTTTTGAGGGCTGCAAACTTGACGGCTTCTGGATCGCTGGCGTTTAGGTCCAAGAGGTCTTGGTACAAAGCCACAAGGTAGGGTGCGCTGACACGACCAAAGAAGTTCTCAGCTGTCGGGGTCCACACGCTGCGCGTTGATGCGCCAACCTTGGCGCGAACCCCATTCACAAAATCATCATTTCCACCCGTCAAAACCTCAACCAAGTGACGGGTGATTTCTGCGTTGCGGTGCTTTTTGCCCTTCGCTTGGAAGGCTTCAAAGGCTTCTACAAGATCGACGTTCCACATATCGTCGGGATGATCGTGACCAGCGTTCAGTCGTTCGTCCACCCCAAACCCTGTGGCCGTGTCTGGCCGATTGTTGGGCTTTTCCCGTCGGATGTTAAACACCCGCTGGAATCCTGCCATGCCAGAAAAATGAAACGCCAGTAGATCAAGCAGGTAGTCCCCATGATCCAAAGCTGCGTTTTGCATCGCTGCCAGCTTGATTGCGTTCAGATCGGTGAGCAGCTTTTGCGAGTAGGGGGAATTAGGCGCGTCTGACTTGGCTTTGGTGACCTTCTCAATGATACCCGCTTCGGCGGCTGCGTCTTGATCCTCACGAGCAATCAGGCCGTAATACCCATCAACCTCCCCATTGTGGCGAATGAATATACGCGCTCCCGCGTGGGCCTTCTGTTCATTGGTAAACTCACCCGCAACAATGGCTTCCAGTGCGGCAAGCTCTGCCTGACCGTCTTCATCAAGCACATCGCTTTCGGCCAGTTCTGAGAGTTCATCCATACGATTTGCTTGGTCTTCCGAGAGAACACCTTGGACCTTGTAGATAAACTTGTACCCTGCCTCACGCGCTTCATAACTCATGTAGTGCGGATCATCCGTGGTATCGACCCACTTCCACCCCTCCTGCTCGGCAATCTCTGCGGCTTTGGCGTCCAGTGCCTCTTGAAAGAGGCGCTGCAACAGGTCTGGATCATCAAATGTCTGGGTATCATCGAACAGATCGCCCCCCAACACCCCGCCAGCCGCTTTATAGGCGTCCTTGCCTACAAAAATGGCACGGCGGTCGTTCTCTTTGATGGCATGCGGTTTCAACAGGGTTTTCATCCGTTGGGCGGATTCAGCGTATCCCTTCACCTGCTCCAACACCTCCAAGGACCGCGCTTCATCGTCTGACGTGGTAAAAGCTGCGGCCATAGTGAGGTTGATTTCACCTGCTTGCAAAGCGTCTAGGATGGGGTCTGCTAGTTTGGACAAGGCAAGGCGGCGATAAACGTGCTTCTCGGTCACCCCAAAGACCTTGGCAATACGGGCCACGTCTGGGTTTGTGTTATACATTTTACCAAAGGCGCGGATTTCCTGTGCGGGGTGAAGGTCTGCCCGTTGGGAATTTTCTACGTTCGCCCAAGCCTCGGCCAAGGCTGGATCACGGGTAATGCGGATTGGTACATTGGCTAATTCTGGCTTTTGCTCCATAGCGATGTTCAAACCCCGCCAGCGGCGACCCTCTGCATCGAGCAAACCCGATAGGTTCTGAATGAGACCGCAAGACACAAGGCTGTCTGCCATAAGTTTGTCTTCTTCTGGGTCTGTGACCTGACGGGGGTTCAGGTCTGACAGGTATGTTAGGCTAAGGTCAAAGCTACCAATTGCGTTCTCTGCGGCGATGGCTTCGGCTGTGTTGATCTGTGTGTGTTTGGTCATGGGACTATCCTTCATGGTTGTTTTGGGTTTTGCTTTGTTCTAGGGTTGTCCCACCCCTAAAAGGGCGAGACAGATACTTACCGAGTGCTGTTTGACCTCAAAAGGCGTGGCCGATCTTGGCGGAGAGACCACCCATTTTGATTAACGCAACTGCCTCTTGGCGCAGTCGGAACAATCGTTCTTTTGACATTCAATCACCTCCTTTCGAGTGCTGCGGTGTGGCTGTTTGTTTAGTAGTCCGATGGGAACATGATTGTGAGAACACGCCGTGTTTTGTCGGTGTCTGCTGGCATTACGGACCCCATCAGATAAGACTTGTCATAGAGGTCGATCTTCCACCAAACCGACTGACCATCGACCTCAAAAGCCCCAAAGCTATTGTCTGACGTCAGGGCCTTTGGGACAGATTTGAGGAATTGAACAACGGAGGATTTCTGGTTCATCGTAACCTTCATGGAGTGAAGATGAACAAGAAATCCGGAAGCAGCAAAGCGTCTGCAGATAAATTGGTAAAGAACATCCGCCGCAAGACACGTCAAACCTATTCGGCGGAGGAGAAGATCCGCATTGTGCTGGCAGGGATGCGTGGAGAAGAAAGCATCTCAGCGTTGTGCCGTCGGGAGGGCATCGCGGAGAGCCTGTATTACAGCTGGTCGAAAGAATTCCTTGAAGCAGGCAAACGCCGTCTATCTGGCGATACGGCGCGTCAGGCCACATCCCCTGAAGTGAAAGAACTACGCTCAGAAGCTATGGCCTTGAAGGAATGCGTGGCCGATCTGACGCTTGAGAACCGGCTTCTCAAAAAAAGCATGACAGGGGCTGGGGAGTTCGAGGAATGAGATACCCTGCGTCTGAGAAGCTGGAGGTCATCCGCACCGTCGAGGGATCACATCTGCCAACCAAGCAGACCCTCGACATGCTGGGCATTCCACGCACCACATTCTATCGCTGGTATGATTTATATCTCGAAGGCGGGTTTGACCGGCTGGCTGACAAATCGCCATGCCCTAAATCCGTTTGGAACCGCATCCCCGATGATCGTCGTGACGACCTGATCGCGTTTGCGCTGGAACACGAGGCGCTGAGCACGCGCGAGCTGGCAGTCAAATACACCGATGAAAAGCGGTATTTTGTCTCAGAATCATCAGCTTATCGCATTCTCAAGGAAGCCGACCTGATCACAGCACCAGACTACGTGGTGATCAAAGCAGCCAACGAGTTCACGGATAAAACCACCGCCATCAATCAGATGTGGCAGACAGACTTCACCTACTTCAAAATCATTGGTTGGGGGTGGTATTATCTGTCTACGATCTTGGATGATTACAGCCGCTACATCATCTCATGGAAACTGTGTACAACCATGCGGGCCAGTGATGTGACCGAGACGATTGAGCGCGCTCTGACAGCATCAGGCTGTGACCAAGCGGTTGTTCGGCACAAACCACGCCTGCTCAGCGATAACGGATCGTGTTACATATCTGGCGACCTGGCCGAATGGCTGGAAGGGCAAAATATGGATCATGTCCGTGGTGCTCCGTTCCATCCACAGACCCAAGGCAAAATCGAACGATGGCATCAAACGATGAAGAACCGAGTGCTGTTAGAAAACTACTATCTGCCCGGCGATCTCGAGCGCCAGATCGAGGCCTTCGTCGACTATTACAATAACCGACGATACCACGAGAGCCTGAACAACGTCACACCCGCCGATGTCTACTTCGGCCGCGACAAAGCCATTCTGAGAGAAAGGAAGAGGATCAAGAAACAGACAATCAAACAACGTCGCTTGCAACATCAGAAACAAGCAGCATAATCAATCACACTAACGAGCCAGAGCCTCCAATGCTCAAGCCGCTCTGATGTCCCACTTTATATGACAACGGACACGCCAGCGTGCCTCCCCCCGTTGCAGGTACCAAAACATAAGACGCGCCGCCATAGCGATACACCATAGGAGAGGCCGATCCGATGTATGGCAAATCATCGGACCACAGCTCATTCCCGGTGCGCAGATCAATTGCGCGTAATTTGCGATCCTTTGTACCTGAAACGAAAATCACGCCGCCAGACACAATTGTCGGCCCTCCGAGGTTTTCGGTCCCTGTGGGCGGGATACCTTGATCTGTTAATGCCTGATACCTGCCAAGCGGGATGCGCCATTTGTGCAGGCCTGTGTTGAGATCAACGGCAGTGAGCGTCCCCCATGGCGGTTTGGAGGCAGGATAGCCATCGTCATCTACGATCTTTTGATAGGCAGTGCGTACCCTTTTTGCGTCACTTGTCGGTGTGTCTGTTTCTGCTGTGGCGAATGTGACGCCGTCATGGCGGATCAGGAGATCATAAAGAGCGGACAGATCGGATTGGGACAGACCATCAACCGCTGGCATAGAGCGCAGGCCGTTTTGGACGATGCGATTGAACTGTTTTTGGCGCAGAGCCGGGTTAAGCGATGTTAGCGCTGGGCCGCTGCCTCCTTGCAAAACTGAACCATGGCAAGCGGAACAATTGTTTGTGTAAATTTCGGCCCCTTTGCCGTTTAGGGACGCAACCCGCCTGTTCGTGCGATTTTCATCCACAAGGGCAAACGCATTTGGCACATGCGATGCGGCAATGACCAGCGTCGATGTGGCAGGATCAAGGGCCGCACCTGTGTGCATCGCGCCGCCATGAAGGCCGAAAAATACAGTGTCTTTGTTGGGCACATGCGGCGCATAAAAGCCAGTGGTTGCCGTGGACAGTTTGGTTTTTGTGGTGTCTGAAATATTGGTGTTATCCTTTGGAAAATCTGATGTGGTAAACGCCATTTTTGCAAAAGGTTTTGGCAAGATTGGATCGGGTTGATAGGGCGCGGTGTATTCCCCTTTGATGGTCGATGTCGGTGCTTTGCGCAGCCGCCAATCGAACACAGGTTGCCCCGTGTCGCGGTAAAGCAGCATCAAATTGCCTGCTTTGGTGGGGATAGCCACGACGTCTTGGGGAGCCCCATTTCGATCTATGTTGGCCAATACGGGCGGGGCGGCTACGTCCAAATCCCATAGGTCATGTTCGATTTCTTGAAATATCCAGGCGACCGATCCATCCGTTGTGTTGATCGCCACAACGCTGTTGGCGGGGCGATTGGGACCTGGGCGCAGCGCGCCTTTTGCCACAGGTGTAGGGTTGCTGAGCGTGGTGAAAATCAGCTTGCGGTCGGGATCAAATGACAAGCCGCCCCAAGGATTCGCCCCAGCCAAGATCGAGCTGTCTGAAAAAAACCGCGAGAAGGTTGAGGCAAACACCCGCGATGAAAACAAGTCTGTCGTCCATTTGTGGCGACCGGTTTTAAGGTCATAGGCGTGAATGGCGGGCATCAGGCTGGCAACATAAATCGTATCACCATCCGTTTGAGGGGCAACTCGGGTGGTGTAGCCGATGGATTTACTGCCTGATCGACCAAAGCCAACGTCAGGTTGCCCCGTATCTGCGTTCAACACAAAAATGCGGCCACCAGCGACAAAGGCAATTTTGCGTGTGCCATTGGATTCAAAGGTGATCAAACCACGTTTTGCGGGCTGAGGGATTTGGGGGTCAAAGCGCCACACGACTTTGCCCGTATCTGGTTCGACTGCAACGATGTGATGTTGCGCATCTGGAAACACGATGAGGCGGCCTGTGAAAATCGGCGTCGCCTGAATATTCATTTGGTGATCTGGTGTATCGTAGACCCATGCCCGATTTAGGTTTCCAACCGTATCTGGTGTGAGGTCGGGCGCATCCGCATATTTGGCAGAGGTGCTGTCACCAAAGCTATGCCACCACTGGTCACGCGCGGGCGCGTCGAAGTGGGACCCAGTTGGCTTACCTGCTTTGACAACTTTGAATTCTGGTCGTTTTGCCCGTTCAGTTGCGCTGTCCAGATACCCTTCGGGCAGGGTTGATAGATCAAATGTGGCGGGGTCTTTTGCACCATTAAACAAAGCGAGGCGTAGGGCCTGTTCCAGTTCACCAGACTTTTGTTTTTGCGCAAAGGCAGTGTAGGTCGGTTGCAACTTTGGCCATGCCACAATCATCCCCGCTGCAATGGTTAGGGTGAGACAACCAGCCAAAATTTTCTTTTTCGAACGGCGGGGCACGGCTTTCCTCCTGAACGGTTGCCAGTGCGGATGTTATTCCAGCATCGTGGCACGCACACAACTGATCATGTTGTTATTGCAACGATTGTGGGTTGTTTTTCGCCCTCTCGACCGTAATCGTAGCCGCAAATAATATACAGGCACGGGCGTCAGAAACGCCTTGGTGATGAGGTTAGGCGCATATGGATGATACAATTAAAGGGTGCTGCACCCCGTCCCGTGGCACGTACCAATCAAAGGGCGTTGGCGGTGCGGATAAGGTAAGTGCGATTGATTTAAGCGCAGCAGCCCTGCCCATTCCGGGGGGCAAAGGGTTTGTAGGTACGGACAAGGGGGGCATTCCTGATGATGGAGAAACACCGCTGCGCCGCGTGAAAATCAAACCGTTTCGGATGGGAAAAACCGCTGTTACCAACGCAGAATTTGCAGCGTTCATTGATGACACAGGTCATGTGACAGAGGCGGATGCTTTTGGCTGGTCGTTCGTGTTTTGGAGCGAGGTTCCTGAGCGGCTCGGGGCGACACAGGCGGTGCAAGGCATCGAATGGTGGCGCCGTGTTGAAGGGGCCAATTGGCAACACATCAATGGGCCAGACACGATGCAGGATGCGTATCATCCCGATCACCCCGTGGTGCATGTGTCGTGGAATGATGCGCAAGCCTATGCCAAATGGGCGGGCGGGCGTTTGCCGACCGAGGCCGAATGGGAACATGCGGCGCGCGGTGGTTTGGGCGCGGCGAAATTTCCGTGGGGCGAAGAAGAGCCTGACGACACATCAACCTTTCCCTGCAATATCTGGCAAGGGAGTTTCCCACAGACCAATAGCAAGGCGGATGGGTTTGGTACAACCGCGCCAGCAATGTCGTTCGCGCCAAACGGCTATGGGCTTTATAATATGGCGGGCAATGTATGGGAGTGGACGCAAGATACCTATTCCATCAAATCGCTGAAAAAGAGCGTGAAGGCGCGATTGGCAGATATGCGCGGATATAAGCTGTCAAAGGGTGGGTCGTTTCTATGTCACAAAAGCTATTGCTATCGGTATCGGATTGCGGCGCGATCTGGGTCATCGCCTGACAGCACCACAACGCATCATGGGTTTCGCCTTGTTTGGCCCGAGGCGCGGTAGATGCTTGGCGACCGCGTGAATGCAGATTATCGCTCTGGAAAGGAAATGCGATGATTCGCATCGCAATTGGCGGAGACACCGATGAGCACTGACATTATGATCCCAGCATGGATCGACGGCGTATTGCAGCCCGTTGAAAAGCTGGCGGCCCATCAACAGGGTCTGCGCCATAAGGCCGTGTCGGTTTTTGTGATGGCAGGGGAGCAGGTGTTGATCCAGCAGCGGGCGCTGGGCAAGTATCATACACCTGGATTGTGGGCGAACACCTGTTGCACCCATCCTGAATGGGATGAACCTGCCGCCGAATGCGCCGTGCGTCGATTGCAAGAAGAACTGGGCATTACGGGGCTGTCACCGCAACACCGCGGGCAGGTGGAATACCGCGCAGACGTGGGCAACGGGTTGATCGAACACGAGGTGGTGGAGGTGTTTGTTTGTGACACAACGGACGACCTGCCATTGGCGCTGAACCCAGACGAGGTGATGGCCACACGCTGGGTTGTCATGGATGATTTGGTACAGGATGTGGCGCAAAACCCTGCGACCTATACGCCGTGGTTGTCGATCTATCTTGCCAAACACAGGGGCATGATCTTTGATCGCGCTGCCAAGAAAACAGGATTCTGATCCCATGACCGAGATTTTTGAAACCGAAAAAACGCAAGCTGCGGATTGGTTCCGATCCCTGCGTGATGAGATTGTCGCGGCATTCGTTGGGATTGAAACCGCGCAGGGCGGTGAAACGCCTGCGGGCGCGTTTGAGGTGACAAAAACCAAACGCAGTACCGAAGATGGGTCCGATGCCGGCGGCGGTGAGATGAGCGTGATGCGCGGTGGCCGCGTGTTTGAAAAAGTCGGTGTAAATATTTCAACTGTTTACGGCACGCTTGGCGAGCGGGCGCAAAATGCCATGGCTGCGCGCAAAGGCATTCCTGGTATTAAGGATGATCCACGGTTTTGGGCGTCGGGTATTAGCCTTGTGGCGCATATGCAAAACCCCCATGTGCCAGCGGTTCATATGAACACGCGGATGTTTTGGACCCCCCATGCGTGGTGGTTTGGGGGTGGTGCGGATTTAAACCCCTGTATCGAATACGACGAGGACACCGCGCATTTTCATTCGGCCATGAAAGGCGCGTGTGATCCCCATGGCGATACGCTTTATGCGGAATTGAAGGCCTGGGCGGATGAGTATTTTTACATCCCGCACCGCCATCGTGCCCGTGGGGTTGGTGGTATTTTCTTTGATGATCGCAACACCGGGGATTGGGCGGCGGATTTCCAGCTGACCAAAGATGTGGGATCGGCGTTTTTGCCTGCCTATGTGCCGTTGGTTGAAAAACGGCGGACGCAAGACTGGGATGACGCGGACAAAGACACGCAGCTGCGCCATCGCGGGCTTTATGCGGAGTACAACCTTGTCTATGATCGCGGGACCAAGTTTGGGCTGGAAACAGGCCATGACGCCAATGCGGTTTTGATGAGTCTGCCGCCTATGGCGAAGTGGTATTAACCACCCCGCACGGTATCAATCATAAGCTGCACATTTTCTGGATCGCCGTCTGGTGTAATGCCGTGTCCAAGGTTGAAAATATGCGGCCCGCCTTTTAGCGCATCCACAATGCGGCGGGTTTCCGCAACCAGTGCATCGCCCCCTGTGACCATGTGGGATGATTTCAGATTGCCCTGAACACAGCCATCGGGTTGCACGGTTTGGGCCACCCATGCAGCATCCACGCCATCATCCACCGCAACACAAGCGGACCCAATGGCGGCGTGTGCCCCCTGATACCGTTCACCTGCGCCACGCGGAAACGCGATAACGGGCGTGTTTGGGTGGGATTTTTTCAGCGCTGCGGTAATCTGTTGCATCGGTTTGATGGAATAGTCGATGAAGTCCTGATCGAGCAGCGATCCTGCCCAGCTGTCGAACAGTTTTACCACCTCGGCCCCTGCATCAATCTGCATCTGAAGATAGGCGATTGTGGCTTCGGTGATGCGGGTCATCAGCCCGTCAAACACTGCTCGGTTTTCCGCTTTAAGCGCGTGGGCTGGTCCCTGATCGGGCGTACCACGCCCCGCAATCATATAGGTGGCCACGGTCCACGGCGCGCCTGCAAAACCAATAAGTGTGGTGTCAGACGGCAGTTCTTGGGACAACATTTTCACGGTGGTGTAGATCGGGTTCAGGTGGTCGTGAATGTCGGCTGCGGGTTTCAACGCATCGAGTTCGCTTTGCGTTGTGATGGTGGACAGGCGTGGCCCTTCGCCCGTGACAAACCACAGGTCCGCGCCCAAGGCTTGGGGGACCAGCAGAATATCGGCAAACAGAATTGCCGCATCAAATCCGTAACGGCGGATCGGTTGCAATGTCACCTCGGTTGCCAGTTCTGAGTTATAGCACAGCGACAAGAAATCCCCTGCCTGCGCTCGGGTGGCGCGATATTCGGGCAAGTAGCGGCCTGCTTGGCGCATCATCCAAATCGGAGGGGTCGGCAGAGTTTCCCCCGCAAGGGCACGCAGGATGGTTTTTTGAGGTTTCATGATGGCGCAAAGGCTCCTGATCTGAGTTGGGCGCAATATGCCTTAGCGAAGGTCGGAGATACAAGAGTTGTCAGTCAGAGTTTCGAACGCTAGGAACAGGCCATGACACAGAATTTGCCCAGTCCAGACCAGCCCTTAAAAATCGGAACACGTGGCTCTCCGCTTGCGCTCGCACAGGCGTATGAAACCCGTGATCGGCTTGCCAAAGCCTTTGCTCTTATGCCTGAAGCGTTTGAGATTGTAGTGATTAAAACCACAGGGGATCGGGTGTTGGATCGCCCGCTCAAAGACATTGGCGGCAAAGGGTTGTTCACGCGCGAGATCGAAGATGCGCTGTTACGCCGCGACATTGATATCGCGGTACATTCGATGAAAGACATGCCCGTGGCCCAGCCCGATGGGTTGATTCTGGATACCTATCTGCCGCGCGAAGATGTGCGTGATGCGTTCATTTCACCCCGTGTGTCTGGGTTGGCGGATTTGGCAGATGGTGCAGTTGTTGGAACATCCAGCCTGCGGCGCCGTGCGCAATTGTTGGTGCGACGCCCCGATCTGCACGTTGTGGAATTTCGCGGCAACATGCAGACCCGTTTGAAAAAGCTGGATGACGGTGTTGCCGAGGCCACGTTTTTGGCCATGGCGGGGTTGAACCGTATGCAAATTCCAAATGTTCCGCTGCATCCCATTGAAACCGATGACATGCTGCCCGCTGTGGCCCAAGGGGCCATCGGAATTGAACGGCGCATCGATGATGAGCGGGTTCAAGAGATGTTAGGCGCGGTGCATGATGTGCCAACAGGTCAAAGATTGGCGGCAGAACGGGCGTTTTTGGCGGCCCTTGATGGATCCTGTGAAACGCCAATTGCAGGGCTTGCTGAATTGGATGGCCCCAATCTGCGCTTGCGTGGTGAAGTGTTGCGCCCCGATGGGTCTGAGGCGGTTTCTGACGATGTGACAGTTGCCATTGCCGATGGGGCCGATGCGGGCCGTGCCATGGCCGAAAAAGTGTTGGCAGAAGCAGGCTCTGGATTTTTCGACTGGCGAAGCTAGATCCCTGCGTGCTGGTCACGGTGGATTGATTGGCGTTTGCTTTACAGTTGCGAATAATTCTCATATGCAACTAACAGCTCGGACTTAAGGAAAGTACGGTGAGAATGTTAAAATCTGGTTTTTTGGCCGTTCTAGGAGTGGCGTTGATGGCAATCACCGCCCCTGTGCAGGCAGAGAAGTTTAAGGCGGTCACAACGTTTACTGTGATTGCTGACATGGCGAGCAACGTTGCTGGGAACGTGGCGGTGGTGGAAAGCATCACAAAGGCGGGTGCGGAAATTCATGGATATCAGCCAACGCCACGCGATATTATTCGGGCGCAAGATGCGGATTTGATCCTGTGGAATGGGCTGAATCTGGAGCTGTGGTTTGAACAGTTCTTTCGCAATCTGAAAGATGTGCCAAGTGCGACATTGACCGATGGTATCGAGCCGATGAGCATTTCTGAGGGCGAATATCTTGGCAAACCGAACCCCCATGCGTGGATGGGTCTGACCAATGCGCTGATCTATGTGGATAATATCCGTGATGCGTTTGTGATGCACGACCCTGACAATGCGGATGCGTATCAGGCGAATGCAGAGGCGTATAAACAGCAGATAACGGATGCGATCGCGCCGTTGAAAGCCGCTGTTTTGGCAGTGCCAGAAGACCGCCGTTGGCTGGTGACTTGTGAGGGCGCGTTTAGCTATCTGATCCGTGATTTTGAGATGAAAGAACTGTATCTGTGGCCGATGAATGCGGATCAACAAGGCACGCCACAACAGGTGCGCAAGGTGATTGATGGGGTGCGGAACAACAACATCCCCGCTGTGTTTTGTGAAAGCACAGTGTCCCAATCCCCTGCAAAACAAGTGGCGCGCGAAACGGGTGCAGCATACGGCGGGGTGTTGTATGTGGACAGTCTGACCGAAGCAGATGGCCCTGTGCCGACCTACATTGATTTGCTGCGGGTCACGTCGGAAACCATTGCAGCAGGGCTTACCAAGTGAGCGGTGGTGCTGGCATCACAGCACAGGATGTGACCGTAACCTATCGCAACGGGCACACTGCGCTGCGCGATGCGAGTTTTGAGATTCCGACAGGTACAATCACCGCGTTGGTTGGGGTGAATGGCGCAGGGAAATCGACGCTGTTTAAGGCGATCATGGGATTTGTTCCCGCCGCCAAAGGCAAGATTTCGGTACTGGGTATGCCCGTGAAACAAGCGTTGGCGCAAAATATTGTGGCCTATGTCCCCCAATCAGAAGAGGTAGATTGGACCTTCCCCGTTCTGGTCGAGGACGTGGTGATGATGGGGCGCTATGGCCATATGGGCTTTCTGCGGCGACCATCACAGGCTGATCGTGATGCGGTGACAAGCTCGCTGTTACGGGTCAACATGCTGGAGTTTCGCGACCGTCAGATTGGCGAATTATCAGGGGGCCAGCGTAAGCGCGTGTTCCTTGCACGGGCGTTGGCGCAAGAGGGGCGAGTGATCCTGCTGGATGAGCCGTTTACGGGCGTGGATGTGCAGACCGAAGACGCGATTGTCGCCCTGCTGCGTGAAATGCGGGACGAAGGCCGCGTTATGCTGGTATCGACCCATAACCTTGGTTCTGTTCCCGAATTTTGTGATCGCACAGTATTGGTGAAAGAAACGGTTCTGGCCTATGGCCCGACGGAAGACACCTTTACCCACGAAAATCTGGAGATCGCCTTTGGCGGTGTTCTGCGGCATTTCGTGTTGGGTGGGTCCGATTTGCATGACGACGATGATGGCCGCCAAGTGCGCGTGATCACCGATGATGAACGTCCGTTTGTTGTTTATGGCCATGAGACCGACAAGACGAAAAAGGCAGACGCGGAATGATGGAAACGCTGTTCCTGCCGTTCACCTATTCTTACATGTTCGATGCCATGTGGGTGAGCGCGCTGGTTGGCGGGGTGTGTGCCTTTTTGTCTGCTTATCTGATGCTAAAGGGCTGGTCGTTGATCGGTGATGCGCTGAGCCATTCGATTGTGCCTGGTGTTGCAGGGGCCTATATGATCGGCTTGCCCTTTGCGCTTGGTGCGTTTGTGGCGGGAGGATTGGCGGCGGGTGCGATGCTGTTTTTGAACCAGCGATCTGGGCTGAAAGAAGACACGATTATCGGGCTGATCTTTACATCCTTTTTCGGGTTGGGCCTGTTCATGGTGTCGCTGTCGCCCACGTCTGTGAGCGTTCAGACCATTACGCTTGGCAATATTTTGGCGATCACACCATCAGATAAATGGCAGCTGGCCATCATTGGTTTTGTGACGTTGGCGGTGTTGTTGGTGAAGTGGAAAGACCTGATGGTCACGTTTTTCGATGAAAACCACGCACGGTCCATTGGATTGAAACCTGATCTGCTGCGGGTGGTGTTTTTCACACTGTTGTCTGCGTCCTGCGTTGCGGCGTTGCAAACCGTTGGGGCGTTTTTGGTGATTGCGATGGTGGTGACGCCCGGTGCAACAGCGTATCTGCTGACGGATCGGTTTCCACGCTTGTTGATCGTCAGTGTTGCGATTGGCTCCATCACCAGTTTTGTCGGCGCTTACCTGAGCTTTTTCTTGGATGGAGCTACGGGTGGTTTGATTGTGTGTTTGCAAACGCTGATCTTTTTGGTCGCGTTTTTCTGTGCCCCAAAACACGGGTATTTGGCATCAAGACGCCGTGCGGCAGAGGCGTTGAACGGATGATTGAAACTTTGCTGCAACCGTTTCAATTTGCTTTCATGAACAACGCGTTTTTGATGATGGCGATTGTGGCTGTGCCCACCAGTTTGCTGTCCTGTTACCTTGTCTTGAAGGGCTGGTCCCTGATGGGGGATGCGATCAGCCATGCGGTTTTACCAGGTGTGGTGGTGGCGTATCTGATCAACATTCCGCTGATTATCGGGGCGTTTTGTGCGGGGATGATCTGTGCGTTGTTAACAGGATTCCTGTCTGAAAACAGTCGCGTGAAACAGGATACGGTGATGGGGATCGTGTTTTCGGGCATGTTTGGGCTTGGGATTGTTCTGTATACCAAGGTCACAACGGACGTGCATTTGGATCATATTCTGTTTGGCAACATGCTGGGCGTCGGGCCAGATCAACTGTGGACAGCGGGTTTGATTGCGGCGTTTGTGGCGGTGGTGATGATTGCGAAACGGGCGGATTTTATGCTGCATTCGTTTGATCCTGTGCAAGCACAGGCTGTTGGCCTGTGGGTTGGATGGTTGCATTATGGGATGCTGGCGATGATTTCCCTGACCATTGTGGCAACCCTGTCGGCTGTGGGGATTATCCTGTCCATTGGCCTGTTGATTGCACCCGGTGCCATTGCGTATTTGCTGACCAAGCGGTTTGACATGATGCTGGTTATTGCCGTGTGCGTGACGCTGGTGTCTGGTTTTTTGGGTGTCTATGTCAGCTTTTACATCGATAGCGCCCCTGCGCCGACGATCATTTTGATCCTGACCGCGATTTTCATCGTGGCGTTTGTGCGGGCGAACCAAACGGCGCGGCTGGCAAAGAATTAAGCGAATCCCTAGACGTGTGGAAAATCTTCGACTAGCTTCTTTGAAGGCCACTCGCGTGGGTGTGGCGGGAAAAGACTTACGCAATATCAGGGAGATATCATGAAAATTAACAAACTATTAACGACGACTGTTCTGTCCGGTTTCATCGTTGCCACATCTGCATTTGCTGCGGATGAAGAGCTGATCGTGTTCGATTGGTCCGGCTATGAGGACGAAGGATTTTTCCAGAAGTACATCGAAAAGCACGGTGCAGCCCCGACGTTTGCCTTCTTTGGGGAAGAAGAA
This sequence comes from Amylibacter sp. IMCC11727, assembly GCF_029854195.1. Lineage (NCBI taxonomy): Bacteria > Pseudomonadati > Pseudomonadota > Alphaproteobacteria > Rhodobacterales > Paracoccaceae > Amylibacter > Amylibacter sp. IMCC11727. The sequence goes on along the minus strand of NZ_CP122960.1, from coordinate 3,407,585 downwards.
GAAGCGTTCCAAAAACTGCGCTCTGGCTTTAAAGCCGACATTTCACATCCGTGTAGCCAATCTGTTTCCAAGTGGCATGAAGCTGGGCTTCTGGATCCGCTCGACACGAGCCGCATTACCCGTTGGAACGAAGTGAACGAAACCATGAAGGAAGCGTTCAAAATTGATGGGGAGTATTACATGCTTCCTGCTGATTGGGGCTCCACCGCGTTAACCTATCGCACTGATTTGGTGGACGTGGCAGAGATGAATACGCTCGAAGTGTTTAAAGACCCTAAATACGCAGGCCGTATTTCCCTGCCAGACAATGTGGATGACGTCTACGCGCTGGCGTATTTGGCGACGGGCCTGTCTGATTGGTCCAAGGCCACAGAGGAAGATTTCCAAAAGGCCAACGCGTGGCTGCGCGAGGCGCATCAGTTCGTGCGCGCCTATTGGGCGGATGGCGCGGAACTGGGTCAGTTGATGACATCAGGCGAAGTTGTTGTGGCCTGGGCATGGAACGAAACACCTGTGACCTTGCAAGCAGAAGAAGTGCCAGTTGCCGCCAATCGGTCAACAAAAGAAGGGTCTTCCACATGGTTCTGTGGCTATGTTGATTTGAAAGACGGGCCAAATGGCGATGACAAGGTTTACGACTTTTTCAACGCTTGGATGGACCCGTCATCATCCGCGTATATCGTGAGCGAATGGGGCTATGGCCACGGCAACCAAGCGCAGATGGACGTGCTGGGCGCAGAGGCGCTCGATGGTGCTGGTCTGGGTGCGGTGGACGTTCCTGTACTGGCGCAAAAGCCGATGGATCAACAGCTTCGTGAGAAGATGATCGCTGAGTTTGAGAAGATCAAAGCAGGCTTCTAAAGACCGCTGAAATTGAGTGAAAAGGGCGTCCGATGGGCGCCCTTTTTGTTTGGGGGAAAGGTTAATTTTGGGTGTTAAGGTTGGTTAATCTTTGATCGGATGGGAAAAAAGCAAATTAGCCAACTTTGTACCCGAAAGTGTGTTGAGAACGATCGGGTGTTAAGATTCGTTAATGAAACGAAATCGCAAACAGCGCGGCAGCTTCGTGCTTTTTCAGGAAGGGGCGTGCTGGATAACGTGCACAGTCCAATGAGCCGTCAGCAACAAGCTCTGGGAAGAGTGCAGCAATTTCGAGGTAGGATTCGCGATTGGATTTGGCAACTTCTCCGCCAAGGAAGAAACTTTCAGAATAAGCGCCTTCGGACACCACAATTTCATGCTGGTCGAACATCAGGTGATAGTAAGTGATCGTTTCGCAGGGTTCTGTGTAAATGCGATCATTAAATCCAACCAGATGTTTTGCAGCACAGAGCATTTCAGATTCTGCGAACATCAATTCGCATTTCCAACCAGAAATAAGCATGCGATGTTGCGGAGAGACACGCAGCTTGCCACTGTTGCCCACTGCGCCGGGCGCAAATGTAACAGGCGCAAATTTACCTGTGCCCGCCACGACCGATTTTCCGATCCATTTCAGCGGTTGATACCCGTTGTCTTTGGTTTGGATAAGATCCCCAACGGTTAAATTCTGCACAGACTTAGGCCCATGCGCTGTTTCGATGAGCGTTTCTTCGGCGAAACACGCTGGCGCAAAATCATCAAGCATAAGCTGTGTAGACGTTGTTACAAAACCAACATTCGTCACAGTGCCATCAGATAGAATACTGCCATCGGTTGGGGTGAAGTACCGACCGCCATCCGCAGTATAGAGCGTTGCACCTGTAATCGTAACGCCGCCAATTGTAACGGTGTCACCATTGAACACCTGAGTAACAAGACTGCCATTCACAGTATCGCCATTGGCAGTGTCGATAATCCCGTCATCGTTCACATCATCAATTGTAATTGGAACAACCGTTACCGCCGCTGGAAGCGTTGGGGGGTTTCCTGGATCAAAATTTCCATCAAAGGTTTGGTCTACGACTATTGCCATTAGATTCTCCCACTACCACTTAAAGTTCAAACATTTCGCTGGTCACAAAGAGAGAAGCCCCATAAGGAGCAATCGATTGCGAGCAGATTGATGTGTAAACCCGCTACCCATAGTTGATTTACAGATTTCAGCTTCTTGATAAACGTGTTTGAGTCAAACGAAATTGGACACCGCAAGGTGGAGTTGTGGTGATCTTCGAAACTTGTGGAAAAGGCGAATTGTGTAGATGTTAAATAAAATTGTTGTTTAACAGATGATTAAGATAGCGATTGCTTTGGGGAGGCGAATAGCAGTGAAACCTATTGTTTCCATAGAGGAAACAGATGAATGGATGGCTTCGAAGAATTTACCTTAAGGTTGTGTGGTTCAGGCGCAGAGTGATTCGGGAGTGAGGCTCACAGCAACAACACACTCTCATTGCCCCAGCCAACGCGCGTCTTCGCGCCGCGTTCCAGAACCGCCCGTCCTGCCGTATTCCGCATGGAAATCTCCACGGGTTTTTCTACGCCGTCGATTTTCACTTCGTAATACGTCATGTCGCCCACGTAATAGGCGTCTGCCACTGTCGCTGGGACTTCGTTTTCGGCGGCTTTTTGATCGTCGTAGAGCAGGGTGAGCATTTCGGGGCGGATGCCTGCTTTGGTGTCTGATCCGACGCCTGCGGGGGCTTGGTCGAGCGGGACTGTAGCCGCGCCGAGGCCTGCGATGTCGACTTGGTAGCCTGCGGGGGACTCGGATTTGATCGACACGTCGAGGAAGTTCATTACGCCGATGAAGTCGGCCACTTGGCGGTTGATGGGGCGGCGGTAGAGTTCTTGGGGGCTGGCCAGTTGTGCGATGCGGCCGTCGAACATGACGGCGATGCGATCGGACATGGTGAGGGCTTCTTCTTGGTCGTGGGTGACGAGGATGAAGGTGATGCCAACGGCCCGTTGCAAGTGGCGCAGTTCGGATTGCATTTGTTCGCGCATCTTTTTGTCGAGCGCGGAAAGGGGTTCATCGAGCAGGAGGACTTTGGGTTTCAGGACCAGTGCGCGGGCGAGGGCAACGCGTTGGCGTTGGCCGCCAGACAAGGCATGGGAGGCGCGGTCGCCGAACCCTTCGAGGCCGACCATTTTAAGGGCCTCTGCCACCATTGGGCCGATTTCGGATTTCGGTGTGTTGCGCGCCTTGAGGCCATAAGCAACATTTTCAGCCACGGTCATGTGCGGAAAGATGGCGTAGGATTGGAACACCATGTTGGTGGGGCGTTTGTTGGCAGGGACGCCGTCCATCGACTGGCCGTCGATCATCATGGTGCCCTTTGAGATTTCTTCGAACCCCGCGATGGTGCGCAGAAGTGTGGTTTTGCCACAGCCAGAGGGGCCGAGCAGCGAGAAAAACTCGCCCGTTTGGATGTCAGCGTTCACATCATACAGCGCCTGAAAGTCGCCATAGAATTTGTCGATGCCTGAAAGGTGGATGATGGGTTGGGTCAAATGAAGCCTCCGGACGTGTCAGCGCCAGTTTTCTGGGCACTGCGGCGGCGGAAGTAATCCGCGATGATGAGAAGGATGATGGAGAGGACCAAGAGGATGGTCCCAAGGGCCATCAAGCTCGGGAGTTTTTGTGGGAAACGCAGCTGGCCCCAGATGTAGACAGGCAGCGTTGGTTCCGTGCCTGCAAGGAAGAAGGCGATGATGAACTCGTCGAGCGAGATGGTGAAGGAAATGAGGAGCGAGGACACGATGCCCGGCATTACGAGGGGCAGTGTGACGAGCCAGAAGGTTTTGAGCCGCGTTTGGCCAAGATCGAAAGAAGCTTCTTCGAGCGAGTTGTCGAGCGCGAGAAAGGCAGAGTTGAGGATCGCCACACAGAACGGGATGCAGATGAGTGTGTGGCCAAGGATGATGGTCCAAAGGGCAAGTTCAAACCCAAGTTGCAGGATCACGACGAGGAGCGAAACACCGACGATGATTTCGGGCAGCACCATGGGGATCATGATAAAGCCCATGATCGGTTTCTTGCCTTTGAATTTGTATCGTGCCGATGCGCGGGCGGCGAGTGTGCCAAAGAAGGTGGCGAGCACTGCGGACGTGACCGCGATCATCAGGCTGTTTTTGGCGGAGGTGTGCAGGGCTTCGGTTTGCCAAAGGACAGTGAACCATTCGGTGGTGAACCCCTTCAGTGGGAAGGACACGATGGAGGAGTCGTTGAAGGCGAAGATCGGCAAGAGCAGTGCTGGGGCGTAGAGGAACACCATAAACACGACGATATAAGTTTTGAGCCATGTTGAAGATTTCATCGGCCATTCCCCGTTAGATATTTACGGTTCATCCACACAAAGATTAGCGAGATCAACGTGACAAGGAACATGGCTGAGAGCGCAAGGGCCGCGCCCAAGGGGGCGTTGTTGGCCTTTTTAAATTGCAGTTCGATCATGTTGGATATCATCAGGCCATTGGGCCCGCCGACCAATCTGGGCGTTACATAATCCCCGATGGTTGGGATGAACACGATCACGGTGGCGGCCACGACGCCTGGCATGGCGAGTGGAAGGGTGATGCGGATGAAGCGGCGGAAGGGGCCATCGCCGAGGTCTTCGGCGGCCTCTAGCAAGGAGCGGTCGATTTTTTCGAGCGCGACAAAGATGGTGAGGATCGCGAAGGGAACCCATGCGTGGGCGAGGGTGATGATGACGGCGTTTTGCGAATAGGCGATTTCGCGGATCGGGCTTTCGATGATGCCAAGGCCCATAAGCGAGCCGTTGACCACGCCATTGTAGCCGAGGATCACTTTCCACAGGAAAATCCGCATTAGGTAGCTGGTCCAGAACGGGATAGTGATCATGAAAATCCAGAACGGTTTGCGTTTTGGGTCTACGTAGAAGCTAACGTAATAGGCGACGGGGAAGGCCAGTAAGATCGTAAAGAACGTGACGAGCATCGACAATTTGAGCGAGCGGGCCATCAAAACCGTGTAAATCTGCGAGCCCCAAGCTTTCATTTCCGTCCACGTCCAGCCCCATTTCTCGGTTCCCCATGCTTCGCGGTAATTGTTGAGTGTGGGGGTTTTGTCGAGTGTGAGGTAATCTTGGGTCCAGAAGGACAGCGCGACCACAAGCGCAATGGGGGCGGCGAGCAAAAGGAGCGCGTAGATGAAGGTGGGGCTGACAAGGGCGAGGCCTTGTGCGTTTTCAGATTGTCGCCATTTTGAAAATCTGCTCATGGGTTGGCTTTCAAATCAGCGTTGCGCTTGGCCAGTGTGCCTTCGGCGGGTTCTTTCACATCATTTAACACCGGCATATGGACGCGCAGGTGATCGTGATAGGTTTTGAGTCCGTATTCCAGATCGGACAAAACGATGCCGTCATAGGCAGAGGATTTTGTTGCCTCGCAGGACCAGATGGTCAGCATCTGGTCTTCTTTTACGGTGTCGTTGTCGATGCGCCCTGACAGGTAGCGGGCGGCCCGCATTTCACGGCTGTCATCGGCATGGCCGACAATGCCGCCGCGTTGTTTTGTTTTGGTGGGGGACACGGGGATTTCTTGGTAAAAGAACACGCCGTCTGGGTACATGCCGATCACGGTGTTGGGGAACATCGCGAAATAGACCCACGCGTTTTGATGACTGTCTGGCAGGCCATCGACCTTTGGCAAGAATTTGCGGTAGTTGCGTACGGACCACAATTTAGAGGGGCCTTCGTTGAAGGGGCCGTAGGAGCGGGATGTGCCGTTGATGTAGGGTTCGTCGTAGTAGTCTTTGCCGTAAAGGTCGTGCAGGCCTGGGTGGGCTTGGCGGACGTGGTAGCCCTCATTATCCACATCGCGCACGGATTTCCAGTTTACGTCTGCTTCTTCAAATATGTCTGTGGGTTCGCGGCAGATCATTTCGGCGGTGCGGTAGGGGGCGATTTCGGCGTCGAAACGGCCCATGACCTCGGCCACGGAGGGTTGTGGACCGGGTTGGAAACGGACAAAGACGAAGCCTTGCCAGATTTCCATTTCCAGCGGTTTTAGGCCCCATTTGTCGGGGTCCATTGGTGGAAACGTGTCTTTGGAGGCGATGCCACGCAGGGTGCCATCAAGGTTATAGGCCCAACCGTGGTAGGGGCAGATCAGCGCCTTGTTACACGTGCCGCGATCATCGCCCACAACGCGGGAGCCGCGGTGGCGGCAAAGGTTGTGAAAGGCACGGATTTCATCGTCGTGACCACGGATTACAAGGGCGCGTTCATCGGCAATGTCGAGCGTGACGTATTGGCCTGCGCTCGCGACTTCGGAAATATGGCAGACCAGCTGCCAATGGGTGCGAAAGATTACATCCCGTTCAAGGTCGAACAGCTCTTGCGAAAAATAGGACCAGCCCGGCAAGCCAGAGCGATCCCAGTCTGCTGGAATTTCCGATTTATCGTCGAGCATTGTGTCCTCCCGTTGGGTATGGAACGGTGAATCGGCGTCTGAGGCAAGGAGAAATTAAAGGTGGCCTTCGGCTTTCAATTCGCCCGTGACTTGTTCGATGGCAGCGCGCAGTGTTTTTACAAGGAAATCCACGTCTTCGCGGGTGAGCGTGAGGGGCGGCGACATGACATTGAGGTGCCCGATGGGGCGCACCAACAGGCCCATTGCCTCGGCCGCGTTGGAAATGCGTTTGCCGATGTTCAGCTCGTCTGGAAGCAGTTCCTTGGTGGTTTTGTCTTTGACGTTTTCAACGCACATCATTAGCTTTTTGCCGCGTACGTTGCCAACGATTTCTAAGTCGTTCAGGGTGTGAAGCTGCTCTTCAAAATAGGTGCCAACCTCTGCCGCGTTTTGCAGAAGGTTTTCCCGTTCCATGATTTCGATGTTTTTGAGCGCGGCGGCACAGCATACTGGGTGGCCTGAATAGGTGAAGCCGCTGGCGAACCAACGGTGTTCGTCGCCTTTGGAAATGACGTCATGGATGCGGTCGGAGTAGATCATTGCACCCATAGGCAGGTAGCCAGAGGACAGGCCCTTGGCGGAGGTGATGATGTCGGGGATGATGCCGAATTCTGCCTCGATTGCGAAGAAATGGCCAAGGCGACCGAAGGCGGTGACGACCTCGTCTGCCACAAACAGGATGTCGTGCTTTTGGCACACGTCGTACATGCGTTTGAGGTAGCCTTTTGGAGGGACAAGGACGCCGCCAGAGGCTTGGATCGGTTCGGCGAAAAATGCGCCGACCTTATCCGCGCCGATCTCTGCGATTTTCGATTCAAATTCCGCGATCAGTTGGTCGGTGAACTCAGCTTCAGAAACGCCGTCTTCTGCGCGGTAGTAATGGGGTGCGGAAATGTGGTGGATGCCGTCGCGCAGGTATTGGAATTCTTCGACTTTGTCAGAGGCTTTGTTGCCGATGGACATGGTGACAAACGTGGAGCCGTGATAGGCCTGATCCCGCGCGATGACGTGGGTTTTTTCGGGACGCCCAAGGCAGTGGTTGTAGAACCCGACTAGACGATAAGCGGTATCAACAGCCGTAGAGCCCCCCGTTGTGAATTGCATGTGATTGAGGTCGCCGGGAGTCAGGCTTGCGATTTTTTGAGCAAGCAGGGCGGTTGGACCGTTGGTCATATCCACAAAGGTAGAGGAATAGGCCAGTTCGCGCACCTGATCGGCGATGGCATCTGCCATTTCTTCGCGTCCAAGGCCGATGTTGGTACACCACATGCCGCCCACCGCATCGAGATAGGTTTTGCCGTTGGCATCCGTCAAATGGCAGCCCTTGCCCGATGCTACAACCATCGCGCCTTCTTTTTCATGGCTTTCGAAATGAGTCCACGGATGCAGATTGTGGCGTTGATCAAGCGCACGCAGGTGTGCCTCTGCATCGTTCAGGCGGTCTTTGGTCAGCATGATGGGATCCCTTTTGTTGTCCAAAGTAGACAAGAGCGGGGCCAAGTTTTCAAGGGCATCTGTGCTGAATTTTTCGCATGGCGCGTTGATTTGACTCAAATCATCGGCACTTCGATGACCCGTCCTAACCTTCCGTTAGGGATAAATGTGCAGGCTAGCAGCGGGACTAAACGAGTGAGGAAACTATGACTGATGTAATGGAACGTTCAACGCTGCGCGATGCGAAACCCGCATTTGGGGCGGTGGCGCTGAACCCTGCGAACCGATTTACGAAAGATGTGTCGAAGAAAGCAGCCACTTGGATGACAGAGGATGATGGAGACACGTTTGTGTCGCGCAGTTGTTCAGGGGAAAGCATCATCCATGATTTTGATCCAGATTTGGATGTGGTAGACCTGACGCATTTTGGCCTGAGCCACACCGCGCTTGCCGATCTGTTTGTGGATACGGGATGGGCCACAAAAATTGACCTGTGCCGCGCAGGCGGGCAACCCGAAGATTGCCTGATCCTCAGCGCGATTGATCCAGCGGAGTTGGATGAAAGCAACTTTATTTTATAGCGGGTTTAAAGTGGGGGCTATCGCCCCTTCCAAACGGGGTCACGGCCTTCGGCAAAGGCTTTGGCCCCTTCCAGCTGATCCTCGGATGCGTAAAGCGTATCAACAGATGCCAATTGGCGTTGGGTGATGCGGTTCATGGCGTCTTGGAATTTGCTGTCTTCGGCATCACGCACGATTTCTTTGATTGCCGCATAAACAAGAGGGGGACCGCTTTCCAAAAGGCGGGCCATTTCCCACGCTTTGTTCATCAATTCTGCGGCTGGGTGGATTTGGTTTACAAACCCCCAACGGTGCGCTTCTTCTACATCGAGCCAGCGCCCTGTGAGCAGCATTTCCATGGCAATATGATAAGGAATGCGTTTGGGCATTTTGATGCTCGCCGCATCGGCCACAGTGCCAGAACGGATTTCTGGTAGGGCAAAAGACGCGTGATCGGCGGCCAAGATAATGTCCGCTGACAGGGCAAGTTCCAAGCCGCCACCACAACAAATGCCATTAACGGCTGCGATGACGGGTTTGTTCATGCCACGCAATTCTTGCAAACCGCCAAAGCCGCCAACGCCGTAATCTCCATCCACTTCGTCCCCATCGGCCGCCGCCTTTAGATCCCAGCCAGGGCAAAAGAACTTTTCGCCGCCGCCTGTAATAATGGCCACGCGCAAGTCTGGATTATCGCGGAAATCTGCAAATACATCCCCCATGATTTTGCTGGTTTCCAGATCAATGGCGTTTGCTTTGGGACGGTCGAGCGTGACCTGCAAAATGCCGCCTTCACGGTGGGTCTTGATGGGATTTGTCATGGGTCTCTCCGTATTAACGCATCGGCTGCAATAGCATCGGTTGGCGTGCAGATCAGCGGGTTCACTTCAACTTCTTCTAAGCCTTGCGCATTGGCAAGCACGTAGTTCTGGATCGCCTCAACCGCATCCAAAATAGACGGCATATGGGCGGCGGTTGCGCCGCGAAATCCAGACAGGAGTTTGGCGGATTTGAGCGTGCTAAGCGCGGTTTCAATATCACTGCGGCTGGCGGGAATAAGCAGGGACGCGCTGTCAGACAGCAACTCGGTAAACGTGCCCCCCGCGCCGAGCGTGAGAACGAATCCATGTGCGGGGTCTTTGACCACACCGATGAGCAGCTCTGCGACACCGCCCACGAGCATTTCTTCGATCAAGAAACCGTCCGTTGGCATGGCTTTTGCGGCGTGGGAGACATCGTTGGGCGTTTGCAGGTTGAGCGCCACCGCGCCTGCTTCGGATTTGTGGGCGATGCCTTCGCCTTTGACAACCACAGGAAAGCCGATGGCATTGGCGATTTCTGCGGCTTGTGTGGGAGAGGATGCGCGTTTGGCATTTGGAATGCGCAAACCATATGCGGCGAGTGCGTGTTTCGCCGCGCCTTCGGACAGGGTTTCAGCAGTTTCAGATGCGGGCGTTGGCAATAAAACACGGGCCGAGTTGGGCTGTGTGAAACTGGCAGCGGCTTCTACCGCTTCAATGGATTCCCTCAGGCCGAGCAACGGGATCACGCCCACATCCACGAGCCGTTTCGCGATGGTTTCAGACAGGTTTTCAGGCAGGGTTGTGACCATGGCAACATTTGCACCCGTTTGCGCTTTGGCGCGGCCTGCGGCCTCTATCGCGCAATCCCAATCTGTGTCAGAGCAGCGATCCGCACGGGGGAAATCCACGACCAACACCGTGAGAGCGAGATGGGGTTCCATCATGGCCGCCCATGCGGCGGTCATCGCATCCGCATCGCGCCAGATATAGGTGTGATAGTCGAGTGGATTGGCCAATGCGACCATGGGGCCAAGGGCCGCGCGCAGATTGATTTGCTGCGTTTGCGTGAGGGGGGGGAAGTTGACGGCATGGCCGACGGCGGTGTCAGCGGCAAGGCTGGCTTCGCCCCCAGAACAGCTAATTGAGGCGATGTTTGCACTGGGCAACGGGCCCGTGAAATGCAGTAGTTTCAGGGTTTCCATAAACGTTGGCAGACTGGTCACACGGGCGATGTTGAGCCGCTTGAGCAAGGCCGCTGCACCTGCATCCCCACCCGCAACGGATGCGGTATGTGAAATGGTGGCCGCCTGTGCCTGTTCGGATTTCCCGACCTTGAGCGCAACGATGGGTTTGCCCAAACGGTGTGCTTCTGCAGCGAGGGTTTCATAGGAGTGCAGATCATTGAAGCCTTCGATGTGCAAACCAAGAGCAGTGATGCGCGGGTCTTGCAGCAGTTCAAAACCGATATCTGCCATGCCTGTTTGCGCTTGGTTCCCCGCGCAGGCGATGACGGCGATGGGCAAAGCACGCGCCTGCATGGTGATGTTAATGGCCATGTTCGAGGATTGGGTGATGATGGCAACGCCGCTGTCCACGGGCATGCCGCCGTGCTGGTCTGGCCACAGGATGGCGCGGTCAAGGTAATTGATCAGGCCATAACAGTTAGGGCCAAGGATCGGCATGTCGCCTGCGGCGGCAACCAGCTGTGCCTGTAGATCGGTTCCTGTGTCGTCTTCCTGCTCAGCCTCGGAAAAGCCAGATGCAAAACAGATCGCACCCCCTGCGCCCATGGCGGATAATTCGCGCACGACATCAAGCGTGATGTGACGGTTTACGCCAATGAAACAGGCATCTGGTGGATTGGGAAGATCGGCGAGAGTGGCATAACTGGGGATGCCTGCGAGTGGTTTTTGTTTTGGGTGAACGGGATAGATTTCACCGCTGAAACCCATTTTCTTCGCTTGCTGTGCAACAGATGCGCACCATGCACCGCCACCGATAATGGCGATAGAATTGGGATTAATAAGACGGTTTAGGGTCATCGTATTCTAGCCTTCGGCGAGGATATTTTTGGCCAAAAGAAGCAAGGTTTTGTTAACCAGAATCGGATCAAGTGGTGCGGCGGTACAGGCTGGGAAGCCGATGACCGCGCCAGGAGAAGGCCCTCTGTCAGCCGGAAATGGGGCAGAGGGCTGAACCGCCCGCCGCTGTTTCTTCTGGCCTCAAATATCTCCCGCGCGGAGCGCATGAAATCTATGCCCCGAGCGGCCGCAACAGATCGCGACTGATGATGTGGCGCTGGATTTCCGATGTGCCGTCCCAGATGCGTTCGACGCGGGCGTCGCGCCAGAACCGTTCGAGCGGGTAGTCGTCCATCAGCCCCATACCGCCGTGGATTTGGATGGCCGTGTCGGTGACACGGGCGAGCATTTCGGTGGCATAGAGTTTGGCTGAGGCAATCTCGCGGTTTGAGGGCAGACCTTTGTCGAGCCTGTCGGCTGCGGCAAGGGTGAGCATATCCGCCGCGTCAATTTCTGTGATCATATCGGCAAGTTGAAAGCTGACCCCTTGGAATTTGGCAATGGGTTGGCCGAATTGTTCCCGTTCGGCGGAATAGTTGAGCGCGTAATCGAACACGCGGCGTGCGCGACCCACGGACATGGTGGCAACGGTGATGCGGGTGGCGTAAAGCCATTCATTCATCACTGCAAAGCCACCGTCCACTTCGCCAAGCACCTGCGCATCAGGCAGGCGGCAATCGTCAAATTCAAGGATCATGTTTTTATAGCCGCGATGGGATACGGATTTGTATCCTTCGCGGATGGTGAAGCCTGGTGTGCCGCGATCCACAAGGAATGTTGTGATGCGTTTTTTCGGGCCTTTGGGTGTGTCGTCTTCGCCTGTGGCGATGAAAACGATGATAAAATCTGCGTGGTCTGCGCCCGAGATGAAGTGTTTGGTGCCGTTCACCACCCAATCCCCGCCATCGCGCACTGCCGAACATTTCATGCCGCGCACATCAGACCCTGCGCCCGGTTCCGTCATGGCCAATGCGTCCATCCGTTCGCCGCGCATGGCAGGCATCAGGTAGCGTTCGCGCTGTTCTGGATTGCAGGCCATGAGGATGTTTTGCGGGCGTCCAAAAAAGTGGTTGAGCGCCATAGACCCGCGCCCGAGTTCCCGTTCCACAAGTGCGAATTCTTTGTGGTTGAGGCCCGCACCGCCCACTTCTTCGGGAAAATTACAGCCGTAAAAACCGAGTTCCAGCGTTTTGCGTTTGATTTCATCCGCGATTTCTTTGGGGACTTCGCCTGTGCGTTCCACCAATTCCTCGTGGGGGTAGATTTCTTTTTCCACAAAGCTGCGCACAGTGGAGGCGATCATCTCTTGTTCTTCGGTGAGGCCGTATTGCATGGGAACATCCTTTTGCGTTTGGAAGGAGCGTAATTTGCTTGTGTTGAGGCGGCTTGCTGATTTATCCCGCTATCATGCCTATTTGGAAAAAATCAGAAACGGGAACCGTGCGTGTTGGGGTTTTGTTGTTCGACCAGTTTTCGAACCACTGCCTTGCGAATGCAGTGGAACCGTTGCGCGCAGCCAATGATTTGACGGGGAGCTCTGTTTTTGAATGGGCGTTCTTGTCGATGGATGGCGCGCCTGTGAAAAGTTCGAGCGGGATGGAAATCGCGGCCAGTGGGCGGTTGTTTCAGCATTCGGGGGATTTGTTGTTTGTGATGCCGAGTTATGGGTATCGGGCGCATTCTGACACGCTGTCTTGGGCGGGGTTGCGCATGGCGGCGCAGCGATACGGCGCGATTGTCGGGTTTGATACGGGCGCGTGGTTGATGGCGGCGGCAGGGCTGTTGGATCAGCGGCGTGCGACCATTCATTGGGAAGAGTTAGACGCCTTTGCCGAGGCGTTTCCTGATGTGGATGTGGTGCGAGAGCGTCATGTGATGGATGGGGATCGCATCACCTGTACGGGGGGCATGGCGGCGTTTGATTTGGTGGTGGAGCTAATTGCTGATTTGAAAGGCGAGGCCTTGCGCCAAGATGTGCGTACGCTGTTTATGTCTGGGGGGCGCGACGGGGTTGCGCCCAAGGATCGGCCCGTTGCGCAGGCGATTTCAGTGATGCAGGCGCATCTCGAAACGCCACTGGCGATTGCAGATTTGGCGCGGCATGTGGGCCTGTCGCAAAAGGCATTGGAAGGGCGGATGAAAGCGGCGTTGGGGGCAACGCCGCGGCAAGTGTATCGCCGACAGCGGATGGTTTTGGCCCGTAAATTGGTGTTGGAAACCACGCTGAGTGTGGCCGAGATTTCGGTGCGCTGTGGATATCAGGATGCCACCGCCTTAACGCGGGCTTTTCAGGTGGAGTTCGGGACCAGCCCGCGCGCGTTGCGCGGGTAGTTATTTTCGCATGGCGGAGCGGTCTTTCAGCCGCTGTTTCATCGCCTCTTTGCCTGCGGGTGTGCCGTCGTGCCAGCTGCCGAACAGTTTGTCCCACGGCACGTCCAGATTGCCATAGTTGCATTCGAAATAGCGGTGGTGGATTTGGTGGTGGAAGTTGCCCAAGTGCAGGCGCTTTTTGTTGCGGAAAAGGACGCCTTCGAACCCTGTGTGCGTGGTGATCGCCAAGAGGCCGTAGAACATCAGGTGGAATATGACGTGGACGGGATGGCTGGCGATGGCGAAGTGAGTGAGCACCGAGCCGAAATAGAAAAAGTGTTCGACGGGGTGCATCGACATGCCAGACCATGGGCCGATATCTGTGTTGCGGTGATGCAGGGCGTGAAAGCGGTACATGACTTTGGTGTGCAGGCCCCGGTGCATCCAGTAGAAATAAAAGCTCTCCCAAATTGGGATGAGGAAGAAGATGGCGATGAACCAGATGGGGTTGGTTTCAAACGTGATGGTGCGGGCATAACCGTTAGCCATGGACCACCAGAACAGGATTTCAAACGCGGACCAGATGGTAACGCCGCTGCCGATGGTCCAGATGATGTTGTCTTTCATCTGGCTTGATAGGGTGAACATGCGACCATTGCGTGGGAAGGGGCGCGGATCGTATTTTAGATCCGTGTCCTGCATGGCGTATTTATGGAACCACAGATGGAGCGTTCCAGCGAGCAATGTGACGATTGCCGCGTTACGGACCCAGATGAGGGCCATCCACCACAGTTGGAAGGTTGCGGTTTGTTCGAGTGTGGGGCTGGCGAAGTAATAGGAAGCAACGGCTAAGGCAACGATGGTGAGGTTGACAGTGATGAAAAACCAGCTGTCGAAGTACCAGCGAAAGGCGGCGTAGGGTTTGGGGGGCCATTGCCAAAGGGGGGACACTTGGATTGGGGTTTCGGGCAGATGGTTCCATTCTTGGCGGGTGGTCATTTTGGTGTCCTTTTCGCAGTTGCGTTCATGAAACGCGGAATGGATATATCATGCAAGAAGAAGGGTTTTTTTCGTGAAAACCGAAACGCTTTCTACAATTTTATGGTGCTTCAATGTTCATAGTCTGATGTCCCCGATCAGGTCAGGGACAGTGTTGCGTTTATTGATACATCCGTTTCTTGCGATCCCGTGTTTCGCGGGTGCTTTCTTCGGTGCCGTTGTGAAAGGAGCCGAACCAGCGGTCCCATGGCATTTCTTGGTTGCCGTAGTTGCATTCATAATAACGGTGGTGGAGCGTGTGGTAGAATGTGCCGAGTTCCAATTGGCGTTTGTCTTTCACGAGCAGGGACTCATAGCCGGTGTGGGTCATGGCCGCCCCTGGGGCGAGGTACATAACATGAAAGGCGATGTGGATGGGACTGCTTGGCACAATCCAGTGAATGCACAGCGATGTAATGTAGAAAAAGTGTTCAACGGGGTGCATCGAAAACCCTGACCACGGGCCGATGTTGATGTTGCGGTGATGCAGTGAATGAACGCGGGTGTACATGAACGGGACGTGCAGAAAACGGTGGACCCAGTAGAAGTGGAAAGCGGACCAGATGGGCAACGCGAGAATGATCGCGATGAACAGGATTGGGTTACTGGTGAAAGTGATGGTTGGGACATAGCCGTTGGCCATGAGCCAGAAAGAGACTGCTTGAAACACTGTGATTTGGGCAACGCCGCTGGTGAGGGACCAGAACATGTTGTCTTTGACTTGGTCGCCGAATTTGAAGGTTCGGTTTTCCCGCATCATATCGCGATGCGAGAACTTGAGCGTCTTGGCTTGGGCTTTGCGGGTGTAGAAATACCAATGCAACCCGCCAGCAGACACCAGCATGACGCCCATGTTCACGATCCAGATTTGGGCGATCCAGCCGATGGCGAAGGTTTTGGTGGTATCTAGGGATGGGTAAAGGAAGAACCAGCAGAACAGGCCCATCAGGAAAAGGATCATGAATTCGGATAGACGGAGCCAATTGCGGGCGAAATAGCCGCCGATGGAACGTGGGCTGGGTGGCCATTGCCAGATGGATTTATCGGCAAGCGGCAGGTCTGGGTGATAGTTCCAGTCTTTGTTCTGCGCCATCGTCAGCTCGCATAGTTCGAGCCTTCCTCGTCGAGGATGGCTTTGAGTTCGGATAGGTGGCGTTCGGCTTGGCCTGGATAATCTTCCAGCTCTTGCGCGGTTTTTTCTGCGATAGCGTCGGACAGCACGCGCAGCTCTTTGCCTGTTTGCAGCGCGCGGATGTAGGTTTCTGCGGCGCGTTCGAAATAGTAAAGGCGGTTGAAGGTGTCAGCGACGCTGTCGCCGATAATCATCACGCCGTGGTTGCCCATGACCATGACTTTGACTTTGGGATCGGTGAAGAGCTGGGCGCAGCGCATGCCTTCTTCTTCAAACGCGAGGCCGCCGAATTGGTCGTCCACCACGATGCGGTTGTAGAAAGTGGCGGTGTTTTGGTCGATGGGAGGCAGGGTGCTGTCGGCAAGGCAGGCCAGAACGGTGGCGTGGATGGAATGCACGTGCATGGCGCAGCGGGCGTGGGGGCAGAGGCGGTGCAGCGAGCCGTGCAGGCCCCACGCTGTGGGATCGGGTGCACCCGGTTTTTCCAGAACGTTCGGATCGTTGGCATCAAGCAAGAGCAGATCGGATGCTTTGATCCGTGCGAAGTGCATTTGGTTTGGGTTCATCAGGAACTGTGTGCCATCATCGTTCACTGCAAAGGAGAAATGGTTGGCAACGGCTTCGTGAAAGTTCAGGCGTTCTGTCCAACGAAAGGCGGCGGCGAGATCGACGCGTTCGTTCCAGTGATCCATGTTCGGGTGAAGTTGTGCGATGGCCATAGTGTCCTCCTGAGTTAGAGGTATGAAGCATGACGGATGGGTTTGG
Organism: Amylibacter sp. IMCC11727; assembly: GCF_029854195.1. Classification (NCBI taxonomy): domain Bacteria; kingdom Pseudomonadati; phylum Pseudomonadota; class Alphaproteobacteria; order Rhodobacterales; family Paracoccaceae; genus Amylibacter; species Amylibacter sp. IMCC11727. The sequence continues at coordinate 3,391,108 of NZ_CP122960.1, read as the reverse complement.
ATCAATGCTGTTTGCGACCTGCGTTTGGCGGATTTGGTGCATAAAAAGCCGAGCCTCTGTAGGGGAGGCTCGGCCAGAGTTGGGGCAGCGGACCGCCCCATGGGGATTGCGTGGTTTAGGTTTTGGAAAACTCGGGGTAGGCGTCCATGCCGAGTTCCGCCATGTCGAGCCCGTTGATTTCGGTTTCCTCATCGACGCGGATGCCGAGGATGAGTTTGAGGAACAGCCACACCACGGTGGAGGTGATGATCACGAACACTGCGACAGACAGGATTCCGAAAAGCTGTGCCCCAAGGCTTGCGGCAGAGTTGGTAAAGACCACCGCGATTGTGCCCCAGATGCCTGCAACCAAGTGGACAGGAATCGCGCCAACCACATCGTCGATGCGGAATCTATCAAGCAGGGGAACGGTGATTACCACGATAACGCCGCCCACAGCACCGATCAGCGTGGCCGCGCCGATGGAAGGTGTCAGCGGTTCAGCCGTGATCGACACGAGGCCCGCCAATGCGCCGTTCAGGATCATGGTGAGGTCTGGCTTTTTATAGAGCAGTTGGGTCAAGAATAGAGCCGCGACCACGCCCCCTGCGGCGGCTGCGTTGGTGTTCACAAAGATGCGCGAGATGTCAGCGATATCGCCCACTGTGCCCATGGCAAGTTGGGATCCGCCATTAAAGCCGAACCAACCGAGCCACAGAATGAACGTGCCCAGTGTGGCCATTGGCAAGTTGGAGCCAAGGAAGGGTGTGACACGGCCGTTTTTGTATTTTCCGATGCGTGGGCCAAGTATGATCGCACCCGTCAAGGCTGCCCAGCCGCCAACGGAATGGACGATGGTAGAGCCTGCGAAATCTTGAAAATTTGCGGCCTCTAAGAAACCACCGCCCCATTTCCAAGAGGCTTGGATCGGGTAGATCACCGCCGTCAGGAGAACGACAAAGATCAGGAACGGCCAGAGTTTGATACGTTCTGCCAATACGCCCGACACAATAGATGCCGTGGCCGCACAGAACATCAACTGAAAGAAGAAATCTGAACCAACAGAGGCGTAGGACAAATCTGCATCGGCAGCGGCCAGACCAACGGGTTCAAGAGTGGTTGAACTGAGCGTTCCCAAGATGCCCGTGATGAACCATGCTTCGCCAGGGTACATAAGCTTAAAACCGATAAGATAGTAAAACACGCACGCCAGCCCAAAGAGACCCATGTTTTTGGTGAGCTGCATGGTGACGTTTTTGGAGCGCACGAGCCCTGCTTCGAGCATGGCGAACCCTGCAGCCATGAAGAAGACGAGAAAACCGCCGATCAAGAACAGAAGCGTTGTGAGGATGAAGCTGACCTCGGCAGAGACGCCCGTTGGAGTGTCTTGTGCAAAGGCGACTGCGGGGAGTGCCGTAAGACCAGCCACAAGGAGGAGTTTTTTGAGATAAGGTGTCATTGTATGTCCTTGGAAGTTTGCTGTTTCTTTAGATTGCGTCATCGCCAGATTCACCTGTGCGTACGCGGATTGCCTGTTGCACGTCGAGAACGAAAATTTTGCCATCGCCAATTTTGCCAGTCTTTGCGCCGTCTTCGATTGCGGCGACGGCTTGGTCCACCATGTCGCTGGTGACGACGATTTCCAATTTGACCTTTGGAACATAGTTGATGTCGTATTCCGCACCGCGATAGATTTCGGTGTGGCCTGATTGCACGCCGTAGCCTTTGATTTCGGTGACCATCATGCCTTTGACGCCGATGTCGGTGAGCGCGGTTCGTACCTCTTCCAGCTTAAAGGGTTTAATTGTTGCGATGATTAGCTTCATTCTGTCCTCTGATTGCTGTTCGGGACGTTTTGCCCGCAGATGCGTTAAGCAACAAAGAATCGGTGGTGTGGAGCAATGTCTGGTGATTGCTGCGGCGCAGAAAAACCTGTTTTTGATTAAAAAATGATCATTGAATAAAAAATGTACAAAAAATATGCAGAAAAGATTCTGACAATCGTGCTTTCCTAGCACTCCACAAACCTGTGCAGAAAGACTATCTTAGGGATAACGACCTAAAACAGGCACGAGCGGTTATGGCACAAAACGGAAAACGACGCCCTTTGGTGGCGCCCAAAAAGGTGTTTAAGTCCAAAAAGACGAAAGCATCGATATCGTCTTCGGTGGCGTCGTCTTTGGCTGCCAAAATGACACCGGGTGCGGCCAAGAAAAAAGCTGCGCCAAAATCCAAGGGCGGGTTCTGGTCGATTTTCGCGCGTAAGGGGAAATCCAGCGCCAAGGCAGCCACACCCAAAGCGCAACCAACCCAAAAACGTGCAGCCCCTGCCAAGCCAAAGCGCAATATCTTTGTACGGTTTATCCGGTTCGTCTGTTTTGGCATTTTGCGAATTTTCTGGTGGGTGTTTTTCCGCGTTTCAATTGTCACGGCGGTGGTCGTTGGCAGTTCGACAGCTTATTACTATTCCACCTTGCCAGACGCAGCCGCGCTGATGGATGATCGCCAACGCGGGTCTGTCACAATTTTGGATGAGGCGGGTCAGGTGTTTGCATGGCGCGGGGATCAGTTTGGTGGATTGGTCGATGCCAATTCAGTGGCCCCACATTTGAAAAACGCCGTGGTCGCGACCGAGGATAAGCGGTTTTATCGACACTTGGGCATTTCACCGCGTGGTATTGCGGGCGCGATCCGCACAAACCTGCGTGAAGGGCGTCACCCGTTAAAAGGGCATGGTGGCTCTACAATTACGCAACAGGTTTCCAAGCTGGTGTTCTTTTCGGACATGGGGTCGATTGAGCGCAAGATCAAAGAAGTGCCCATGGCTTTCGCTATGGAGCTGAAATACACCAAAGATGAAATCCTGACGATTTACATGAACCGCGCCTATTTGGGGGCGGGCAGCAACGGCTTTGAAGCAGCAGCGCAACGATATTTTTCAAAGTCCGCGTCCGAAGTGAGCGTGGCTGAGGCCGCGATGATGGCGGGGCTTTTGAAGGCGCCGTCCTCTACCGCGCCAACGCGCAACATCGGCAAAGCGCAGGACCGTGCCAATCTGATTATCGGATTGATGGAAGATCAAAAGAAACTGAGCGCCAGTGAAGCACGTTTCGCGCGTAACAATCCTGCGCAGTTGTCTGCAACGGCAAAATCCAAAGTCGGAACCTATTTTGCGGATTGGATTGTGGAGGCGGGTCCTGATTTCATTCTGAAAGACACCAAAGAAGATTTGGTGATCCGCAGTACGTTTGACAAACGGGTGCAAAAGGCGGCCGAAGAAGGACTGAATTTCATCTTTGAAAACAAAGTGCGCGAAGGATCAAAGGCACAGGCTGCGGTTGTTGTGCTGTCCCGTGATGGAGCGGTCCGCGCGTTGGTTGGCGGCAAAAAGACAGGCAATGCGGGTGGGTTTAACCGCGCGACACAGGCGCTGCGTCAGACGGGATCATCGTTTAAGCCGTTTGTCTATGCGGCAGCGCTGAATGATGGGTGGCGCTGGGACACAAAGGTTGTGGATGAACGGTTCACTATGAATGTTCCCGGGTCTGGGGAGTATTCGCCAAAGAACTATACCAAGAAATACGAAGGCGAGATGACGATGACCACCGCCTTGGCCAAATCCAAGAACACGGTTGCGGTGAAGGTGGCTGTTGCCATTGGCACGGATAAAGTGGCGGAAATCGCGCAGGGATTTGGCATTAAGAACAAGATCAACCCAGGCCCGTCTATGGCGTTGGGCGCATCGGAAAGCACATTGTTGGAAATGACAGGCGCCTATGCGGGGATTCTGAATGGTGGCGTGGCGGTGACGCCATATGGTGTGATGGAATTGACGTTGCAGGGGGATCGCACGCCGCTGATTGTACATTCTAACGAACCAGGTGAACGGGTGATTTCGCAAGGGGCCGCAGAACAGTTGATGTATATGATGAACCAAGTTGTGGAAAACGGGTCAGGCCGCAAAGCCCAAATCGCTGGTGTGGAAATCGCGGGTAAAACGGGTACAACACAGGGCGCAAAAGACGCGTGGTTCATCGGCTTTAACAATGATTACGTTGTTGGGGTTTGGATGGGGTATGATGACAATACCAAACTGACGGGTGTGACAGGCAGCGGCCTGCCGACCGAGATTTGGCGCGAAACCATGACACGGGTTTTGGATGGGCATGTGCCTGCACCATTGCCGATGTTCGTGCCGCGCACACCTGTGATTGAAGAGCCAAAAGTTGCCACCCGAACGGATCGCAAAAAGGGTGCAAATGAAGCGCTACGTGATCTGACGGATCAGGTGGAAAGAGATATCAAAAAGCTGGAGGAAGAAGCCGAGAACATTGTTGATAAGGTTCTGGGCAGTATTTTTGGACGCAAAAAGAACTAAATGTTTCGACACATCAAAAACACAAAAAGCGCAGCCAAGGGCTGCGCTTTTTCTTTAGGTAAAGGTCTGTTTAAGACGCTTTTTTCAGGTGTGCGATCAGTTTGCCGATATCGCCGCCACGACGATCCAGCATCGCGCCAATTTCTTCGCGCTCTAAGCGCAGCATTGAAATGCCTTCGATGATGATATCAAACATGCGGTCGCGGCCAGATGCGTCTGAGACTTGCCACTGCACCAAAAACGGACGCTTGCCTTTGAATGTGACATTGCTGTCCACCAAATAGCCGCGTTTGGATTTTTGGGATTTGGTGACTTCGATCGTGGCACCGATAAATTCGCGAAAGCGTTTACCGTATTTGCGCGATACATAGCCTTGGAAGGCTTTGGTGTAGGCGCTCAGTTCGGATTTGGATGCACTGCGGCGTGCCACACCAAGGGATGAGCGGGCGATCACTGGAACGTCTGCGTATTTTACGAAGATGCGTTCGAAATCCCGAAACATTGCGGATTCTGATTTGCCAGAATTGATGACCTTAAAGATATCGTCGGTCAGTTTGCCAATCAGGCTTTCTGCGTCTTGTTGTGACAATGCGGAAGCAGGCCCAGCCAAAGGCAGCGATGCCAGCATGGCCATAATGGCGCGGCGTGTGAATGTATTAGTCTGCATAGGGGTCCTCCAGATCGTCAAGATTGTCCGCAGCTGATCCAAGTTTGAACCGACGATTTTGCAGATACAATGACCGCGCGGCCACGTAGCTGTCCTCTGATTCATAGAGGATGCCGTTGATTGCATCGTCATATTCGTTTCGGTCGCCAACCTTGTCCACAACATAAAGCGGGAAGGTTCCTTTGCGTGCGCTTGAAGGCAAGAAGTTGCCGACTGGATCAAGGAAGAAATCAACAACCAGCCCATAAGCCTCGCGTTCTGTACGAGGGCCGTAGACGGGCACTTCGAGGTATTCGCCTTCGGGGAAGCCGTACACCGCGAGGGTTTCACCGAAATCGGTGTCTACGTCTTCTTCCATGCCAAGGAAGGTTGCCGCGTCAAACAGACCGCCAACGCCAAAGATTGTGTTGGTGGTAAAGCGGATGGTGTTTGTGATGACATCTTCCATGCGGAATTGCAGGAAAGAATTCACGATTTCACCTGGAATGGCGAGGTTTGAGGCGACGTTGCTGATGGCGCGGTCCGCCTGCAAGGGGACGGTCTTGCCATAGCCACGAGCGATGGGCGCAACCAAGTTACGGTCCAATGCTTTGTTGAAGTTGTGGACCTTGCGGTTTTCAGCTTCGCTTGGATCGTGGATCGCGTTCTTCGTAGGCGGGGTCGAGCAGGCGGCCAAAAGCGCCAGCGCTGCGACGGAAAAAATTGCACGGAAAGAATACAGGGTCATGGTTGGCAACATTTTTGTTAACTGAGAGGGCGTATTACGCGGATTGAGCAGAGGTGTCGATAAGCAGAGTTGGAATTGTCGAAATTGTGGTTTTTGTGTCGATACCCCAGATACCGTTGACATAATGCGACCAAAGATAAAGGCCAGAATTGAAAAAAGGGCTTTCTGAGGGAGCATTTCACAGGATAATCAGTGTGGATGTGTCAAAAATCACAGTCTTGGGCGGATTTGAGCCTGATAAAGCCATGCTTTGGTGGGTTTTTGTTAAGGTGTTTGATAAAGTAATGTTTGAAAAAGAAATAAGACGAATGGTGGGATTCCTGTAATGGCTGGCGAAAAGATGCATTACCCCGTGGGCTTGGCGGAATTGCGCGATGTGCGCAGGCGCAGCCGTGGTTTGTTTATCTCGGTCGGGTTTTTCAGTGTTTTTGTAAACCTGCTGATGCTGACAGGCCCGATTTTCATGTTGCAGGTGTATGATCGCGTGCTGGGCAGCCGATCAGAGGCAACGCTGGCCGCGTTGTTTGTGTTGGTTGCTTTTTTGTATCTGTTGTTTGGTGTTTTGGATTGGGCGCGCGGGCGTGTTTTGGCCCGCGCGGGGGCGCAATTTCAGACGGATTTGGATGAACGTGTGTTCAAGGCGATCTTGCGCGTTCCGACACAGCCAGGATCAGGCGACAAGGTGCAATCTGGCCTTCGGGATTTGGAATCTGTGCAACGGCTTATGACTTCGCCTGCGTTGTTTGCGGTCTCTGACATTCCGTGGACGCCCATTTTTGCCATCGCCATTTTCATGTTCCACCCGATGCTGGGGTATTTGGCGATTGCGGGTGGTTTGTTGTTGGTGGCGGTGACGTTCATCAATCAATGGGTATCCAAAAAAGGTGTGATCGAAGCCCATAACCAAGGGGCAATGGCCGATAGTTTTGCCGATAGCGTGCGCGACGACAAAGAGGCTGTTCAAGGGCTGGGTATGCGCAGTGCCGTTTTGGGACGGTGGCGCAAATCGCGGGATCAGTCGTTGGGATCAAACATCAGGTCAAGCGATCTGACAGGGAGCTTTACATCGTTTACCAAAGCGTTTCGGTTGTTTCTGCAATCTGCCATGTTGGCGCTGGGCGCGTATTTGGTGCTGCAAAACGAACTGACACCGGGTGCGATGATTGCTGGGTCCATTCTGATGGGCCGCGCACTGGCCCCGATTGAAATGGCCATCGGACAATGGCCGTTGGTCACACGGGCACGGCAAGGATGGTTTAATCTGTCCAAATTGTTGGAAATGGTCCCTGACGAAGTCTCACGCACACCTTTGCCACGACCAAAAGCATTGCTGACAGCTGAAAACCTGACGGCGGTTCCGCCTGGTGAAACACAAGCCAGCCTGAAAATGGTGACGTTCAAGGTGGAGCCTGGAACGGCGCTTGGCGTGATTGGGCCTTCCGCTGCGGGGAAATCATCACTGGCCCGCGTGATCTGTGGCATTTGGCGCCCTGCATCGGGGAAAATACGGCTCGATGGTGCGGCGTTGGACAATTACGATCCAGATGTGTTGGGCAGCTATATCGGGTATTTGCCTCAAACTGTGACGTTGTTTGACGCAACCATTGCAGAAAACATCGCGCGAATGTCTGAAACCCCTGACGCCGAGGCCGTGGTGGCCGCGGCGAAAAAAGCGGGTGCGCATGACATGATTTTGCAACAACCCCAAGGGTACGACACACCGATTGGCAATTTTGGCGGGCGGTTGTCTGGTGGGCAACGCCAGCGATTGGGTCTGGCACGGGCGTTGTATGGGGATCCGTTGATCTTGGTTCTGGATGAGCCCAATTCCAATCTGGATAGCGTTGGATCAAACGCATTGAACGAAGCCATTCGCACCATGAAAGCCGAAGGTAAATCGGTGATTATCATGGCGCACCGTCCAGCGGCGATTGCCGAATGCGAAAATCTGTTGGTGCTGGAACACGGGATGCGCAAGGCGTTTGGTCCCCGCGATGACGTGTTGAAAGAACAGGTGAAAAACGTGGCGCAAATTACGGACGCTTTGCAAAAAGGGAAAGCATCATGAGCCAGCAGACCGCCCCACAGTCCAAAGCCCCTGAGCGGGTTCGTTGGTCTGCCAAAAAACCGATGGTGTTTGGCATGCTTGCGGTTGTTTTGTTGTTCAGCGTGCTGGGCGTTTGGGGCAATTTCGCCACCATTTCAGGCGCGATTATTTCCAGCGGCATGATCCAAGTCGAAAGCCTGCGCCAAGTGGTACAGCACCCCCAAGGCGGGGTGGTTGGCACAATCGACGTGAAAGAAGGCGACCGTGTTCAGGCGGGGCAGGTGCTGATCCGTTTTGACGATACGCTGTTGCGATCTCAGTTAACGACCGTTGACAACCAACTGAAAGAAATCATCGCACGGCGTGCGCGACTTGAGGCGGAGCGAGACGATGCGGATAGCCTAATTTTTGCGCCAGAGCTGGTCGAAGCGGCGAAAACCGATGTGGCCACACGGCAGTTGATGCAAGGCCAGACGCGGTTGTTCGAAGCGCGGCGCGAAACACTGCGCCAACAGATCAAACAGCTGACAGAACGCAAACAGCAAATTCGCCTGCAAATCCGTGGTGTGAAGGCACAGCTGGCGTCTTCCTCTGTGCAGGTGGAATTGATTGGCAAAGAGTTAAAGGATCAGCAGGGATTGCTGGAAAAAGGATTGGCGCAGGCCAGTCGGGTGTTGTCGTTGCAACGCGAAGCGGCGCGGTTGAACGGAACCATCGGCGAATTGGAAAGTTCGGCTGCGCGCGGTGAAGCCCAGATCATTGAAACGGACATTCAAATCCTGCAATTGAGCGGCACGCGCCGCGAAGAAGCGATCACCACACTGCGCGATCTGACCTATACTGAAATAGAAATGGTGGAGCGGAAACTTTCATTGGAAGAAACGCTGGCACGGATGGATGTGCGCGCGCCGATGTCAGGTGTGGTGCATGGTTTGACGGTGCATGCACTGCGATCTGTGGTGCGTCCTGCCGATCCGATTCTGTATGTGGTTCCAACCGATAGCCCGTTGGTGATCAGCAGCCGCATTGAGGCCATCCATGTGGATCAAGTGCATGTGGGCCAAGATGCGAGCCTGCGGTTTTCCACATTTGATCAGCGTACAACCCCCGAAATTTTTGGCAAAGTGGTGAAGGTTTCAGCGGATGTGTTTCAGGATGAAGTGTCTGGCATTTCCTATTATTCCGCAGAAATTGAACCCAACGAAGGCGAAATGGAGCGGTTGGGCGATGTGGAATTGCTGCCTGGGATGCCCGTTGAAGCCTTTATCAAAACGGCAGACCGATCGCCCCTGAGTTATCTGACGAAACCGTTCACGGATTACTTTAACCGCGCGTTCCGCGAGAGTTAGGGTTGTTGCCTATGGCCGTATCGTGGGATGCGGCGGTGGCATTTGGATATTTGACCCAAAAAGAGCTGAGCGTGGTTTTTCGCTTGCAGGTGTCGGTCTGTGAAGTAGCTTGGCCGAAACTTATCTTTGGAGGATGGCATGGCTGGAACCTATGAAACGCGGCTCAATGAAATGGGGTACACGGTGCCGGATGCGCCTGCGCCTGCGGCGAATTACGTGCCTTATGTGATTGTTGGGGACATGGTTTACGTGTCTGGCCAAATCGCAAAAGGCGAAGAGGGTTTGATCCTTGGCACGCTTGGCGATGATATGGATGTGGCTGGTGGACAAGAGGCGGCGCGGGTTTGCGCGTTGAACCTGATTGCACAGCTTAAGGCCGCCTGTGGTGGGGATTTGGATCGGGTGAAGCAGGTGGTGAAGTTGGGTGGCTTTGTGAATTCCACCGCAGATTTCACGGATCATCCTGCAGTCATCAACGGCGCATCTGATTTCGTTGGCGAGGTGTTTGGCGCGGCGGGTGCGCATGCGCGCGCTGCTGTTGGTTGTTCATCCTTGCCGTTTGGCGTTGCCGTTGAAGTCGAAGGCATTTTCCAAATTTCGTGATGTTAGACGCCTTTAAAAAAGCCCCCTTGGCCCATCGCACATTGCATGATGTGCGAATAGGGCGGCCTGAGAACTCTGTTTCTGGGGCCAAAGCGGCCATGGCCGCGGGCTATGGACTAGAGATTGATTTGCAGCTGTCATCCGACGGGGTGGCGATGGTGTTTCATGACGACCTGTTGCAGCGGTTAACGCGGCATTACGGAAAAGTGCGGGATCACACGGCGGCACAACTACAAGCGATGCGTCTGAGCCATGGGGATGAGGGTATTCCGACATTTGCGGATTTTTTGCAGCTGGTAAACGGGCAAGTGCCGCTGTTGGTGGAGATCAAAGATCAGGACGGGGCGCTTGGACCTGATACGGGAGATATGGAGCAAGCCGCCTGTGACGACCTGAAGGGATATGATGGGGCGGTGGCGTTGATGTCGTTTAATCCGCATTCCGTGGCCAAATGTGCGGAGTTTGCGCCGCATATTCCGCGCGGCTTGGTGACGGATCCGTTTTTGACGGATGACTGGCCTGACGTGGATGCAGCGCGATTGGCCGAGTTGGCACGCATTCCCGACTATGATCGTGTTGGTGCGTGTTTCATTTCGCATAACGTGAATGATCTGGACGCGCCCCGTGTGGCAGAGTTGAAATCATCTGGTGCATCGGTGTTTTGCTGGACGGTGAAATCCGCAGAGCAAGAGGCCGACGCGCGACGGATTGTCGATAATGTGACGTTTGAGGGGTATTTGGCTTGATCCTGATGGGGCAAAGGCCATGTCAGAACCCATGACGGATGATGCGCAAATCGAAGTGACAGTGATTGGCGGCCTTCATCAGATTGAGGCGGCGGAGTGGGATCGGTGTGCCTGCCCTGAAACGGGCTCGGGCCGCCCGATTGACCCATTCACCACCTATCGGTTTTTGAAAGCGTTGGAAGACAGTGGATCGGTTGGGGTCGGCACGGGCTGGGAACCGCGCCATGTGTTGGCGCGCCGCGATGGACAACTGATCGGCGTGATGCCGTGCTATGCCAAAAACCATTCGCAAGGTGAGTATATTTTCGATTTCAACTGGGCCCATGCCTATGAAAATGCAGGTGGGGCCTATTACCCGAAATTACAGGCGGCGGTTCCGTTTACGCCCGCCACGGGGCGGCGGTTTTTGACAGCCGAGGGCTGCGATGATGTGGGCATGTCGGCGCTAATTCAAGGTGCGGTGCAATTGGCGGCGCAAAATGAATTGTCGTCGATCCATGCCACGTTCTGCACCGAAGCCGAAGCAATTGCAGGGGCACAGATGGGATTGTTGCATCGCACAGGACAGCAGTTTCATTGGTACAATGATGGGTATGCGGATTTTGATGGGTTTTTGGGCGCGTTGTCGTCGCGCAAGCGCAAAGCGATCCGCAAAGAACGGCGCGTGGCGCAGGGGTTTGGTGGCGTGATCCATCAATTTACGGGGGATCAAATTCAGCCAGAACATTGGGACGCGTTTTGGCAGTTTTACCAAGACACAGGTATGCGAAAGTGGGGGCAGCCGTATCTGAGTCGTGAATTTTTTGACATTGCGCAGGCAGAATTGCGTGACGACATTCTGCTTATCATGTGCGAACGTGATGGGCATTGGGTGGCGGGTGCGATGAATTTGATCGGGCGTGACACGCTTTATGGGCGGTATTGGGGATGCCAAGAAGATCACCCATGTTTGCATTTCGAGGTCTGCTATTATCAAGCTATAGACTATGCGATTGCCAATGGGATGGCGCGCGTAGAAGCAGGTGCGCAAGGGCAGCACAAACTGGCGCGAGGGTATTTGCCAACGCCTGTGCATTCCCTGCATTGGATTGCCGATCCAGGATTTCGCGATGCAGTGGCACGGTTTGTCACCGCTGAACGCGAGGCGGTGGATCAAGACATAGAGGTGCTGACGGAGTATGGTCCGTTTCGCAAAAATGGAGGCGAGGATGAAGGTCGAGAAGCTGAGTGATCGCAGTGTGTTGGACCCATTGATCGAGAGCGGGTGGATTTTGCAAGAGGGGCGTGATGCGATCCGCAAGGAATTCAAGTTCAAGAATTTTGTAGATGCCTTTGGGTTTATGACCCGCGCGGCTTTTTGGTCAGAGAAATGGAACCACCATCCTGAGTGGTCCAATGTTTACAACCGCGTCGATGTGGTGTTGATCACCCATGACGTAGATGGATTGTCCGAATTGGACGTGAAACTGGCAAAGAAAATGGACGCGTTGGCGTCCTAAAGGAGTGAGTTATGGGTTGGATTGGCGATCTGATTTTCAATGTGATTTATGCGGGTGCGATCCTTGTGGCGGCTGTTTGGGCCGGTGGGGTGTTGAAAAAATTCATCGTGAGTTATTCGCGCGAGTATGAGGACATCGACGAGACGCTGTTCACATTTCTAGGCAGTATCGCGCGGTATGCGCTGTTGGTGTTTGCAGGCATTTTCATTCTGGCGCGATTTGGCATTCAAACCGCAAGCCTTGTGGCGGTTATCGGTGCGGCGGGTTTGGCGATTGGATTGGCATTGCAAGGCACACTGGCGAATTTGGCGGCTGGTGTGATGCTGGTGATTTTCCGCCCCTTTAAGATTGGCGATTTTGTTGAACTGGATGGATTCGCTGGCACGGTCAAAAGCGTGAACCTGTTCACAACAGAGTTGGCGACCCCTGACAACGTGCAGATTATTTTGCCCAATGGTCAGGTGTTTGGTGCTGCGATCAAAAATTATTCTTTCCATGACACGCGGCGCGTCGATCTGGTGTTTGGGGTGAGTTACGGCAGTGATTTAAAGCTGGCGGATAAAATTCTGAGCGGTTTGGTTGCATCGGATGATCGGATTTTGACGGACCCTGCGTCGTTTGTGAAAGTGACGAATTTGGGGGACAGCTCGGTTGATTTCACAGTGCGCGTTTGGGTGGATGCGGATGATTATTGGGATGTGAAGTTTGATCTGACACGGCAAGCCAAGGATGCGTTTGATCAAGGCGGGATTGATATTCCGTTCCCGACCACAACGGTGGTGCGCGCAGACGCGTAAAGGACTTGGATATTTAGACCAAGAAAAAGGGGGCCGTTTGTGGGCCCCCTTTGACGTTTGAATGTGGTGCCGGTTTAGACCGCTTCGAGAAGGGCTTCGCCGCCTGAAACATCACACACACCTGGATTTTCTTCTTCTTGCAGGGCGGTGATTTTGCCGTCATCCACGATCATCGCATAGCGTTTGGAGCGGTCGATCAGGCCCACAGGTGGCGCAGAGAAATCGCGGCCCATTGCCTTGGTGAAGGAGCCGTCGCCGTCCGCGAGCATGTGGATGCCTGCCTCGGTTGCGCCTGTCTGGTTGCCCCATTCCTGCATCACGAAGACGTCGTTGACGGACACACAGATGACTTCGTCCACGCCTTTGGCTTTGAACTGGTCAATGGTGCGGATGAAGGAAGGAACGTGCGCTGTGGAGCATGTGCCTGTAAAGGCACCTGGCAGGGCGAAGATCGCCAGTTTTTTGCCAGCGCCAAGGGCATTCAAATCCACCACTTCTGGGCCATCCGCGCCCATTTTCGCGAGTTTTGCTTCTGGGAGCGCGTCACCTGTTTCGATAGCCATTGCAGTTTCCTTCCGAGTTGGTTTTAGGTTGAGCGTAACTATAGTGCGGTGACGGCGGTGTGCCAGTCTAAACGGAGGCGATTCATGGGTCATGTGGTTGTTATAGGTGCGGGACAAGCAGGCAGTTCTTGTGTCGCAAAATTGCGCAATTCGGGATTTGAGGGCGAGATTACCCTGATTGGGGCTGAAACTGCGCCGCCCTATCAACGCCCGCCGTTGTCCAAAGGGTATTTGCTGGGGGAGATGACGTTAGAGCGGATGTATCTGCGGCCAGAGAGTTTCTATTCTGAAAACAACATTGAGTTGATGCTTGGGGCCGAAGTGACGGGTGTGGATGCACGTGCCAAGACCATTACCGTTGGTGGGCGCGAACTGGCCTATGACGATTTGGTTTTAACCACAGGGTCTTCGCCGCGCCGATTGCCAAGCGCCATTGGGGGCGATTTGGGTGGGGTTTATACCGTGCGCACGCTGAACGATGTGGAGGCGATGGAGCCAGAGTTTGCGGACGGCAAGCGCGTGCTGATTATTGGCGGTGGCTACATCGGATTGGAAGCGGCCGCGGTTGCAGCCAAAAAAGGTGTGACTGTGACGTTGGTGGAAATGGCAGATCGGATTTTGCAGCGGGTGGCGGCCCCTGAAACATCCGATTTCTTTCGCGCGCTACACAAGGCACATGGGGTTGAAGTGCTGGAAGGCGTTGGCCTCAATCGGTTGATTGGAGAGGAACGTGTGTCAGGCGCGGTGCTGTCTGATGGGCGTGAACTGGATGTGGATTTCGCAATTGTTGGCGTGGGGATCGTCCCTGAGATTGGGTTGGCCGAAATGGCAGGTTGCACCATCGACAATGGGATTTCGACAGATGCGCAGGGGCGCACGTCTGTTGATGGGATTTGGTCCGCCGGGGACTGTGCATCGTTCCCGTATCGCGGCGGGCGTATTCGGTTGGAGAGTGTTCCGAACGCGATTGACCAAGCAGAAGTGGTGGCAGAGAACATCATGGGTGCGGGCAAGGAATATGTGGCCAAGCCGTGGTTCTGGTCAGATCAGTATGATGTGAAATTGCAGATTGCAGGGTTGAATGCTGGGTATGATGCGGTCGTGACGCGGCCAGGTGACAAGGATGGCGATGCGTCGTTTTGGTATTACAAGGGCGATGAATTGTTGGCGGTGGATGCGGCAAATGAACCCCGTGCCTATATGGTGGGCAAGCGGTTGATTGAAGCGGGTAAATCGCCAGATAAGGCGGCGGTGGCCGATCCTGCGGTTGCATTAAAGACGTTGCTGTAATGCGGATCATCTCTGGCCGGTTTAAGGGAACTGCGCTGGCATCGGTGGGCAAGGGTGATGCGGGGGCGCATTTGCGGCCCACAACGGATCGCGTGCGCGAAAGCATTTTTAATCTGCTGGTGAATGGGGGCTATGGCGATCCGATTTCGGATGTGCGGGTGCTTGATCTGTTTGCAGGGACGGGGGCGCTGGGGTTTGAGGCGCTGTCGCGCGGGGCCAAATGGGTGCAGTTTGTGGATGATGGGCGCAAAGCGGCGTCGCTGATTTCTGAAAACGCAAAAATGTTGCGGGTTCAGGGCGAGGTGAAGCTGGCGCGGCGCGATGCGCGGAAATTGGGCGCGTGGGAAGGGGAGCCGTTTGGGCTGGTGTTTCTGGACCCACCTTATGGTAAAGCGATGGGAGAAGGTGCGCTGGCTGCGGCATTGGCGGGCGGTTGGCTGTCAGATGATGCGCTGGTGGTTTGGGAAGAGAATCGCGAGCAGGCCTGTCCAGATGGGTTTTCAATGTTGGATGCGCGAAAATATGGCGACACTTGGGTACATATTTTAGAGGTTGTTTAAGCTCGGAAGAAACGGATGGGTTGTTTTTAACCCACGTATCGCGTTTGATTTTGAGATGGGACTTATCGCAACATTTTGGCGAGGGCAGTGTGGGTTTGTTTTGACCGTGCTGTTGTTGATCGGGGTGTCCTTTGGCCTGACATATGCTGCGCGGTGGGTTGGCTGGCCGATTTTAGGGGTCTTGGTCGTTGTATCTATCTGGCAATGTGTGGGCGCGGTACGGTTTGCAGAGCGGGTGATCCAAGACGGTGCGTTAAGCCGTGTGTATGGGGTCTATGCGGCAATGGGTGTGGCGCTGGTTTCAAATGCTTTGGTGGGCATTGGTGTTCTGTTGCCCGCGCCCCCTGTGGATTTGGCGGTGGCTGGATATGAAGCCAAAGTCAGTGTTGTGGGCGATGAGGCACGTGTTTCGGGCGCGATTGATTACCAGATATTAACAGAGCTGAAGGCCGCGGGCCCGGTGCGCCGCGTGGTGCTAAACAGCGAAGGCGGGCAGGTTCAAGCGGGGCGTGCAATTGGGCTGTATCTGGCGCAGATTGGGGCGGACACGCATGTGGATGATCTGTGTTTTTCCGCCTGCACGTTGGTGTTTGCGGGGGGAGCATCGCGCAGTTTGGGGCCTGATGGCGTGCTTGGGTTCCATGGGTATCGGTTCGTTGATCCGTTGCAGGTGCAAACTGTTGATAAAGGTGTGATCGAGGACAAAGACCGCGCTTTTTTCGTGGCGCGCGGGATTGATGCAACCTTCGTGGAACGTGTTTTTGCCACCGCCCCCGAAGCATTGTGGCGGCCAACACGAGCGGAATTAACCGACGCGGGCGTTTTGCGGTAATCGGCTTTGCATACGCTTGCATTGGGCGAGAGGGCTGTTAGTTTGGCGGTAACGGATTTGTGAAAAGGACCGCCCGATGACCAAGATTATGACCAGCCATGTTGGATCGTTGCCTCGCACGCAAGAGGTGGTGGATTTCATCTTTGCCCGTGAAAATGAACAGCCTTACGATCAGGCTGCGTTTGATGCCTGTATGACGGCAGCGGTGGATGAAACCGTGCGCAAACAAGTGGCGGCAGGCGTTGATCTTGTGTCCGATGGGGAAACGTCAAAGATTTCTTATGCGACCTATGTAAAGGATCGTTACACGGGGTTTTCGGGCGATAGCCCGCGCAACGCGCCTGCGGATTTGAAAATGTTCCCGACCTTTTTGCAACGACTGGCCGATGATGGGGGCACACCGCAGTACGCGCGGCCTATGTGTACATCAGAGGTCACGTCCAAGGGGCAAGGCGAGCTGAACAAGGATATCGCGAACCTGAAGGCGGCAATGGCGAAACACGGGGCAACGCGTGGGTTCATGAATGCGGCATCGCCTGGGGTTATTTCGCTGTTCTTGCAAAATGACTTTTACAAAACGCGCGAAGATTATCTGGGTGCGCTCGCCGAAGTGATGAAGGTGGAATACGAAACCATTGTGGCGGCGGGATTGGATGTGCAGCTGGATTGTCCTGATCTGGCCCTATCGCGCCATATGCTGTTTTCCGACCTGTCAGATGCAGAATTCGTGAAAGTGATTGAGGGCCACGTGGATGCGTTGAACTATGCGCTTGAAAATGTGCCGCAGGAACAGGTGCGCGTTCACATTTGTTGGGGCAACTACGAAGGGCCTCATTGCTGTGATATTGACATGGACACGGTGTTTTCGACCTTGATGCGCACAAAATCGCGGTACGTTTTGTTTGAAACTTCGAACCCGCGCCATGCCCATGAATGGACCGTGTTTCGGGATCGTCGTGCGGAAATTCCCGATGACAAAGTGTTGGTTCCAGGGGTGGTGGATACTACGACAAACTTTATCGAACACCCTGAATTGGTGGCGCAGCGGATTGAACGGTTTGTTAATATTATCGGAGCGGATCGTGTGGTGGCCGGGTCCGATTGCGGGTTTGGCACGTTTGCAGGGTTTGGGGCGGTGGACCCAGAGATTGCCTATGCAAAGCTGGAAAGCCTGTCCAAAGGCGCGGAGATTGCCAGCAAATGACGCCGAGTTTGATGAAGCTGTTACGCTCGGTTGATACGCCGACGGTTTGTAACGCGATTGAGGTAGCGCAGGGTAAGCGTGGGTTTAATGATTTCACGCGCGGGACCATGCAGTGTTCAGACGTCAGCCAAGCCGTTGTTGGATATGCGCGGACGGCGAAGATTGCTGCGGTGGAGCCGCCTACCGAGCCTGCGGATGTGATCAAAGCGCGGCGGATGCAGTATTATCGGCATATGGCCGAAGGCGGGGATGGCTGTGTCGCGGTGGTTGAGGATCTGGATTATCCGCACGCGATTGGGGCCTATTGGGGCGAAATCAACACGACCGTTCACAAAGGGTTTGGCATGGCGGGTGCGCTGACCAATGGTGTGATGCGCGATCTAGGCGATTTACCAAAGGGTTTTCCTGTTGTGGCGGGCTCCATCGGGCCGAGCCACGGGTTTGTGCATGTGCGCGAAATTGGCACGCCGGTGCAGATTTTTGGGATGACGGTGAATGACGGCGATCTGGTGCATGCGGATCGGCATGGGGCGCTGGTGATCCCAAATGATATCGTAGATGTGCTGGAAGCAGCAATTTTGAAGTTGCTGGAAACCGAGAAGGTTGTGCTGGAGCCAGCGCGCGCGGATGGGTTTGATTTCGAGGCGTTTGAAAAGGCCTGGGCGGCGTTTGAGGCGTCACGGACCTGAGGTACGTTCGGACGCTCCGCCGGGGATATTTTTGGCCAGAAGAAAGGGGCGGCGGTCTATCTGAATAGGTAAATCGTGAGCGCCGCTGCATAGGTGAAATCCACCGTGGCGCAGCCCCATGTGTACCAGCTAAAGAACGGCAGGCCTGCGCCAAAGTGTTTGGCGAGGTCCCATGCCCCGTGCAGGGCGATGGCTGCGATGACGTAAATGGGTGATAGGATAACGCCAAGTCCTGACAGAACGACAAGCAGGGTGGCGATTGTGGTTTCGGTTGTGACGAAGCGGCGGTTTTTCAGGGCGGAGTGGATGTAGACGCCGTTCATGATGATACTGAACAGAGCGGCGATAGCCCAAACATGCTGTTTTGGGAGGGTCGCGTGGCTGATCAAAAGAGCGATGATGTAAAGCGCGCCAAGGGCAGCGAGCCAAGATTGGCGGGGCAGTATGAGTCCATGAGTGCTGTGCATAGCCACGGGTTTAGCGGTTCTAGTGGCTGGAAGGTCAAGCGGTTTTGGCGGTGGCCAGCGCGAGGCCTTCGACGATGCCAGTAAAGGCGGCTTGGTGTTTTTGCGCGGCGTTTGGGAACCGCGCGGTGATTTCGGTTTGGACAGCGGACATGAGGGAAGAACCGCCCACGAAGATGATGGTGTCGATGTGTTCAGCTGTCACATTCGCCATGCGCAGGGTTTCCATCGCCGTTTCGCCAATTTCGGTGGCGTGCGCGCTGAGCGAGGCGGCGAGGTTTGCACCGCTGAGCATGGCGGAGAGATTGCGTTCGATTAGGCCGAGGTCGATGGGAACAGCATCGCGGTCTGCTTTGTTCGCGGCGATTTTGGCCCGTTCGATTGTGAAGGCGAGGTCGTGGCCAAGTTCATCTGTGAGGATGGTTTTGAGCCGTTCGAACAGGGTAGGATCAACACCAACGCGGATCAGTTGATCCACATTGCGGCGCATATCAGCGGTATAGAGGAAGGGAATTTTTTCCCATGTGGCGAGGTCTTGATAGATGGCGTTGGGGGCGTTCAGCAGCTCGGTTCCGAGTTCCTTGCGGATTTGCGTGCCACGGCCCATGAGCGGCATGACGTGATCAAAGCTGATGGATTTGTCAAAGTTCGTGCCGCCAATACGCACACCGTAAGAGGCGATGATCTCCGTGTCTGCGCCGTTGGTGCGGAACACGGTAAAGTCGGACGTACCACCGCCGATATCGACGATGAGGTTGGTGCTGTTGTCAGGCAATGGACCCGCAGCGAGGGCGGCGGCCTCTGGCTCGTTCAGGAAAACCACATCGAGAAAGCCTGCCCGTTCATAACAGTCACGCAAATCGCGCAGCGCCTGCACATCACGTTCCGCGTCGTTCGAATGAAAATGTACCGGGCGGCCTGAAAGCGCATAGGGAAAATCGGTGTGGCAGGTGGCTTCGGCCCGCTGTTTCACAGATTTGAGGAACCTTGCGATGATATCCACGAACGTGAGGGTTTCGCCCATCATGCGGCGCGGTTCGTGCATAAGCGATGTGCCAAGTACTGATTTCAAGGAACGCATATAGCGCCCATCGCTGCCGTTGATCAGGGCGCGGTTGGCGGGTGTGCCAAAGGTGGTTTTGCGTGTGTCGAAATCGAAGAAAACGGACGTGGGCAAGGTTTGTTCGCCTGCTTCCAGTTCGATGATGAACGGTTGACCGTTTACGCAGATGCCAGCGGCAGAGTTTGAAGTGCCGAAATCAATGCCAAGGGTGTTGGATGAGGTTTGCATGACGACGACTCGGACTGTGGAATGGGGAGCGTCGGTGTAGGCGAAGGGATGGATGCTGGCAAGAGGGTATCGCCCCAGCGCGAGGCTGAGGCGATTTGAACTCAAAGTGCCATTGTGCGGCCTGCGGGGTCTTCGTTGCTGCGCACGCGGAACAGGCTGGCTTCGCCTGTCATGGCGGGTTCTAGGCTGTGGGCCACGTTGGGTGGGATCGCAGCGGTGTCGCCGGGGTTGAGCGCAGTGGTTCCGCCATCCCAAGTGAGGCGCCAGTGACCACGCATGGGCATCAAGACCTCGTGGTCTGCGTGGGAGTAGCTGTCGCTGCTGATGGATGAGCGAGACAGAAATTCCACGTCAAACCCGGGGCGGTCGCGCAGCATGCCGTTAGGACCGATGACATCGCAGGGCTGTTTGTCGGACAGGGCCATCATATCCCAGTAGCGGGCCACATAATGCGGGACAACTTCGGTTGTGGTGGGTTCTGGGAACTCTTTGAGTGCTTCGGCGTCTAGGACGGGCATCGGGGACACGCCTTGGGACAGGCTTTCGCCCTTTTTGGTGTCGTAGAGTTTGCCGTTGTCGCCAAGGACGAGGCCGTGGTCTTTGGCGTCTTCAATGACCTGAGGGGCCCAGACAACGCCGCCGCCTGCATCATCGCCGCCAAGGATGGCCATGATCATGCCGTAGTCGGTGCCGATGTTTTCAAAGCCACGGAACATGTGGGTGGGGATGTTAAAGATGTCGCCTTCTTGCAAGGTGACTTCGCCTGCATCGCCCCAGCGGCCCCAGAAGAAACGCCATGTTCCTTTGAGCACGAAGAACACTTCGGCGGTGCGGTGGGTGTGCAGGGAATTGCGGCATTTGGGTGGTTGCCCCGCGGCCCCGATGTTGAACCCTGGTGTGTCGGCAATGTGGACGTGTTGGTCGGCAGATTCGGATACGCCGCCACCGATGATGGTAAAGTTTTCCTTTTGATCGGACCCCGGTGTGTGGGCGTCGATAAAGGCGGTTTTACAGGGGCGCAGGTCGCCGTAGCGCACGATGCGGGCTTCCATTTCTGCTGGGGTCATGGTGTTTCCTTTTTCAATAATGCGGCGGGGTCTTCGCCGAGTTCTTTGAGCCGATCCGCAAGAACACCGACCTGACGGTCGAGTTCAGAAATGCGCGGGCCGAGCATGGTTTGGATTTCACCCTCGTCGAACCGTTGGGTGATGTATTTGGGGCAATTCACATCGAGAGCGGTGACCTTGATTGTAGTGAGGCGTTCGACGGGGCCTTCACCGTCCACGTGGAGTTCGGCGGCAAGATCGGGGTCTTCGCTTGCGTCGATCATGGTGGCATGGCCGATCATTTTGATGCGGGCTTTGGCCGCGTAGTCCATCAGGATCAGTGACACGCGGTCGTTGGTTTGAAGATTGCCTTGGGTGATGAATTGCTGATTACCGTGGTAATCGGCAAAGCCGAGTGTGTCTTGCTCGATCACTTTCAAAAACCCACGGGGGCCGCCGCGATGTTGCACATAGGGCCAGCCGTTTTCAACGGTGCTGGCGATATACATGGTGGTGCAATTGGCGATGAATTCTTTGAAGCGATCCGTGATGCCATCGGTCCAGCGGTTGGCGTAGACTTTGGCAAATTGATCGCGCTTGCCGATCTTGTGTTGCAACTCCAGCGCTGCCTGCCCGAACAGATGTGTGTTGTATGTGTCCATAATTACCCCGTGTGCAGTGCTATCTGTTTCCAGATCGACACTTCGTCGTAAAGCGTGGTTTCGTGGCGCAGGCCCCATGGGCCGAATTCGGCGTGGGATATGCCCATCACGTGGACGGGTGCGCCTGTGGGTGGGCCAAACATGCCCCAGCCATCGTGTTTGCCCGTGAGGGACCAGCGGATTGCGGCGCGGGGTGGCATCATTGGGTCATCGCGGCCGATTTGGTGGTGGATTGCGAAAGTGGCCGAGGGGAAAGATGAGCGCAGGGCGGTCCAGTATGTGTCCGCGTCAACGTGGGAAAGACCATCGCGCGCGCCAGCGTGGTGCAAATGGCAGGCGCGGTCATATTCGCGCGGGATAACGGCAAGATCGGCGGCCATGATGCGGTGCAGAATATCGGCGTATTTTGCGCCCCATTCATTGGTGTTGCCTGTGCCGTGATAGCCGCCATCCACGTCATCTGCGGGGGTAAATGGGCGGGTTCCATCGCCGACTTGAACTCGTGCGATTTGTTGGGGATCAAGGCCCAGTTGTCGCGCCATGCCGCCGTAATCGCGCACCAGCCATTCATCATAGATGGTGTCGGACTTGGCCGCGCAATCGGCGATCACGCGGATGTAGAACTGTTTGCCTGTTGGGGCGCCAAATGCGCCATGCCCCGTGTGTGTGCCAGTGGTGCGCACACGGTGAGAGGAGAGGTAACCCGTTTCTGCGTCGCCTGACCAAATGACGTCTTCGGCTAAGAGCACGCGATCTGGGAACTCGGCAATGGTCGCCATAGTGCCATTTATGACCGTTTGATTGCCGTGCAGGATGCCCGAGGGGAAGCGCATGACCACATCATCGGCATAATAATCATGCAGAGTCGCGATCCCGCGATCTTCCCAAATCTCTTTGGTGATGCCGATGATGTAGTTAGGGAAATCCGCCCATCGCTGCGAAAATCCCGTGAAGGCTTCGGTCACTCAACGGCTCCTGTCGCAAGGATGATTTGTTTCCAGACGGCGGTTTCGTCAAACAGCGTGTATTCACGGCGCAGGCCCCAAGGGCCGAATTCCGCATGGCTTGCGCCCATGATGTAAACCTCGGCCCCAGTGGGGGTGCCAAACGCGCCCCAGCCTTCGTGTTTGCCGTGTAGGCCCCAACGGATGGCAGCACGGGGCGGCATCATCGGGTCATCACGGCCAATCTGATGTTCGATGGTGAATTTGGCGTTGGGGAAGGAGGACCGCAGGGAGGTCCAGAATCTATCGGCGTCGCCGTGGGACAGGCCAGAGCGTCCGCCCGCGTATTCCAACTGGCAGGCGCGGTCGTATTCGGCGGGAATAACAGCAAGATCCGCGCCCATGATGCGGGTCAGAATGTCCGCGTATTTTTGGCCCCATTCGTTGTCATTGCCGCGGCCTTTGTAAGGGCCAGGTTGGTCGATTGCAGGTGTGAACGGCTGCACGCAGTTTTCTGGCCCACCTTCGCGTGCAATGGAATCCCGCGCATAATCAGCAGGGTCCCAGCCCATTTGGCGCACGATGGCGCCCTGATCGCGGATCAGCCATTCATCATTGATCTGGTTGTTGATGGCATGGCAGTCCGCGATGATGCGGTATTGCAGGCGTTTGCCCGTTGCTTTGCCGTAGGCCCCGTCGCCAGTGTGCGTGGCGGTGGAATGCAGACGGTGCGAAGACAACATGCCGTCTTCTGGTGTGCCGCTCCAAATCACGTCTTCGCCGTAAAGCGTGCGGTCGGGAAACTCTGCGAGCGTAGCCATTGTGGCCGCGATCACATCTTGGTTGCCAATCACCATAGACGCGGGCGAGCGTACGGGAATGTCGGGTGCGTAATAATCGTGCAGGGTCGCAAGGCCGCGATCTTCCCAGATTTCTTTGGTGATGCCGATGATGTAGTCGGGGAAATCTTTCCAGCGGTTGTCAAATCCACGCATGTCTTATCCTTTTGGGTCTGGCGCGGAGCCGCGAATGATTAGCGGTCCGTCAATTTCGATTGTTCTGGGTTTCGGGGTGCCGTCTTCGATGGTTTCCATCAGCAGATTGACGGTTTCATCGACCATTTGGTTGGCCCGTTGGCGCACAGTCGTAAGATCATAGGCTGGCCAGGCAGCGGGGGGCACATCATCAAAGCCGACGAGTTTCACATCATCGGGCACATGTTTAGCAAGGTCAGAGCGCAGCACATCCATCACGGCAAAGGCCATGTGATCGTTGGCCACAAACACCGCATCTGGGTGATCGGGTTTGGAAAACATTTCGATGGCGGCTTGGCGGGCTTGATCTGTGTGAAAATTGCCAATGGTGCGCGACTGGATCGACAGGCCAGCGGCGGTCAGGCCAGCGGTGAAACCTGCTTCGCGGTCGCGCTGGGTCGATGCGCCTTCCCATCCTGCGATGTAGCCAATGCGGTTGGGTTTGTGCGTGGCTAGGAAGGCGGCAACTTTTTGGCCACCTGCGAAATTGTCTGACGTAACGCAGGACAAGCCTTCGCCCGCTTGCGAGCGGTTGAAAAACACCAGCGGGATGCCTGCCGTGGCACAGCGATCCGCGAGGTTTGAAGACATGGACACAGAGGCCGCGACGATGCCGTCTACTTGGTAATCGAGCATGTCCGCCACGATGCTTTCGATGTTTTCCGTGGTGTTGGAGGCCATGAAAACCATTACATGGTAGCCGCGAGATTGAAGCGCGTTTGAGAGTTTTTCGAGTGCTTCTGGGTAGAAGTAGTTGTCGAGATACGCGACCACGAGGCCGATGATGCGCGAGCGGCCTGTGATCAACGAGCGTGCGAGGACGTTCGGGCGATACCCAAGTTCTTCGGCGGCTTTTTTCACCTTATCCACGGTTTTCTGGCTGGCGGACGCGCCTTTGGTGAACACGCGGGAAACCGCAGATTGGGAAACGCCTGCCCGTTTGGCAACGTCGAGGGATGTTACCTTATCGTTGGGCATGTGCGGCGGCCTGTTTTGAGTATTTTTGGACAAAAGAAACGCAAAGTGCCGCCCGAATTGGGGCGGCTTTTTGTGTTGCTATGCTCGCTTGGGTTTGCATCAGTCGGCTGTCCAGCCTCCGTCCACGAGGATGTGCGTGCCTGTGATAAGGGCAGAGGCATCGGAAGCAAGAAACAGGGTGGCGCCCATGATGTCTTCGACTTCGCCGATGCGCCCCAATTTGATTTTGTCTTCGATCCAGGCCACGAGTTCGGGGCGTTTGAAGGTTTGTTCGGTGAGCGGTGTACGCACGAAGGTGGGGCAGATGGTATTAACGCGGATGCCGTGGGGGCCCCATTCGATGGCTTGCGCCTTGGTGTAGCCTTCGACCGCGTGTTTGGAGCCGCAGTAAACGGCGCGTTCTTGGCCGCCAACATGTGCCATTTGGCTGGTGATCTGGATGATGGAGCCCGGTTTTTTCGCCGCAATCAGGCCTTTGGCGATGGACTGTGCAAGGAAATATGCGCCCTTGGCGTTGAGGTCGGTCATCGCGTCAAAGTCATCTTCGGTGGTGTCCACCGCTGGCGCGTGACGGGCATAGCCAGCGGAGTTGACGCAAATGTCAAATGTGTCCGCTTCGGCGATTTTGGCCTGCATGGCGGCGATGTCAGCCACGTCCATGGCCATAGTATCAACGGACCAGCCGTTGGCGCGCATTTCTTCGGCGGCGTCTTTCATGCGGTCCACATTGCGTGCTGCGAGGGTAACGTGTGCGCCGTATTCAGCCAGCGACACAGCACAGCCAAGGCCGATGCCAGATGTGCCACCTGTGACAAGAGCGCGTTTGCCATCAAGACGGAAGGAGGGTGTGCGGGGCAGGGTCATGGTGTGCGTCCTTGGTAGGGTGGTTTCATCTTGTTGAATTCGCGCATGCGGGCCAGTACGTCAACGCCGAGCTGTGCATATACGGAAAGGATGTCGACGAGCACCCAGTTTTCCCGAATGAGCCCGTTTTCGATGCGCCAGAAATCAAGGCTGCGCATGGTGATTTTCTTGCCCGATGGGGCGATTCCCATCCAGCCATCGTTCAGCACGGATTGCGCCATATTAGGCCAGCCTGTGACCGCCACATAAGGACCGT
The DNA here is from genome assembly GCF_029854195.1 of Amylibacter sp. IMCC11727. Taxonomy (NCBI): domain Bacteria; kingdom Pseudomonadati; phylum Pseudomonadota; class Alphaproteobacteria; order Rhodobacterales; family Paracoccaceae; genus Amylibacter; species Amylibacter sp. IMCC11727. The sequence continues at coordinate 3,365,639 of NZ_CP122960.1, read as the reverse complement.
CAGCAAAGAAGTGGTGGGTGATTTCATCTTCATACTGGCCACGGTCGGGCATGGCGGCGAGGAAGGGGATTTGGTGGATGTCGCGAAACCCCGATGCGCCACGCCCTGTGCCGATACCAGCGGGGCCGTACCAAGAGAAGTGTCTGTGCCAGAAGCGGTCCAGCTCCATCACTTCGGGGCCACCTTGGGAGGGGTGTTTGATCATATGTTCGAGCATGTCGATCACGATCTGGCAGTTTGCCGCGTTTTGATCTGAAGTTGATGCAGAGCGGTTGAGCCCGTCTTGGGTGGCAGGTGCGGGTGCGAGCCATTCGCGGCCAAGGCTCGGGGCCATGGGCCAAGCACCTGCTTGCATCATCAGTTCGGGAATGTCCCAGATCGCTTGCATTTCGACGATTTTGCCTGCTTCAACGCGATAGAATTCGTGAAAGCGCATGTGGGCCATGCGGCCCGTTGGTGGGATATCGAGGAACGGGTGTAGGAAAGTGCCTGTGTAGTACCCACAGAGGCCGACCCAGACGTGACCGTTTTGGCAGGTGCCTTGGGTGTGGATGGTGTCACGGCGCTCTAGGTCTGGGATTGCTTGGCTGAGCGGGACGAGAGCGGCGTCGAAAAATGCGGCGGGGCCGTCCATAGTTTCAAACGGATAGCTGAGGCGCATTTTTGCATCTTCCGCACTAGCGGACACCAGTTCGGCGCGCGCCGTTGCGGGATCGCAGTGATAGAGGGCTTCGCGATATTTTGCCGTGGGATCTGTCATGCGGGGGACCAGGTGTCAGGCGATTTGGGGTAGTGGATCGCGCGGAATGGCGGGAAATCGGCGTAGCGGTTTTGACGCTGTTCGGCGGTTTCGGATGGCGAGTCGCCTGCCTTGAGCAACATGCCACGTGGCGCGACATAGCTGGATATGGTGCGCAATGGGGCAGGAGACCACGTGAGGTTAAAGCAGGCGAGTTTCGGGAAAAACCAGATGGCGGAATAGGGGATGTGATCGTGCATCCACCATGCCAGATCGCGCCAATCCCGTTTGGGATTTGGGTGATCGCCGTATTGATCGGCAAACCACGGAATGACCACGGACACACAGGCCCCGATATGACCGTTGTCATCGCGGTAATCCCACAGACGTTGGGCTTTGTTCGCGCGGTTGTGGGAGCAGTTGAGTTTGTTGTCGTTGCCGTATTGGTTCAGCGTTGGCGAGCGGTAGCCAGATCGGATCGCCAGCGGACCAAAGGTTTCCACCAAAGGATCGAGCAGGTTTTGTGCAAGACCACGGCCCGCTTCGATCATGGTGTCGGGATCATCGGGGATGTTGGGGATGCCGTGGAAGGCGGAGATTTCGGAATAGAAAAAATCACGCATGAAGAAGTGGCGCGACAGGCGGACACGCCCCAAGGTCTCAAGCGACCACATGGATTTTGGGGCGCGTCTGGTCATTATTCAGCGGCGTCGCGGTAGGGCGCGCCCTCGCCATAAGGCACATTGATGCCACCGTAACGGCGCACACGCACGTTGCACTGTTCGGCGTGGCCGACGAACCCTTCGAGCATGCACAGCCGCGAGCCGTATTCGCCCATGAGGGTTGCAGCCTCGTCCGTGGTGATTTTCTGGTAGCTGTGGGTTTTGAGGTACTTGCCAACCCAGAGACCACCCGTGTAGCGGCCTGCCTTTTTGGTGGGCAAGGTGTGGTTGGTGCCGATCACTTTGTCGCCGTTTGATACGTTCGTACGTGGGCCGAGGAAGAGGGCGCCATAGCAGGTCATGTTTTCAAGGAACCAGTCATCGCGGTCGGTCATGACTTGGACGTGTTCAGATGCGATATCGTCCGCAACGGCAAGCATTTCATCGTAAGTGTCACAGAGGATCACTTCGCCGTATTCTTCCCAAGACACAGACGCCGTGTCGGCGGTGGGCAGGATTTTCAGGATGCGGTCGATTTCAGCCAATGTGTCATCCGCCAGCTTTTGCGAGTTGGTCAGCAGGACTGCGGGGGAGTTGTAGCCGTGTTCGGCTTGGCCGAGCAGATCGGTCGCGCAGAGTTCGCCATCCACGGTGTCATCCGCGATAACCATGGTTTCGGTTGGGCCTGCGAACAGGTCGATGCCCACGCGGCCAAACAACTGGCGTTTGGCTTCGGCGACAAAGGCGTTGCCTGGGCCGACGAGCATGTGCACGGGGTCGATGGATTCGGTGCCAAGGGCCATTGCGCCAATGGCCTGAATGCCGCCCATGACGTAAATTTCATGTGCGCCGCCCAAGTGCATGGCGGCGATGACGGCTGCGTTGGGTTTGCCCTGAAACGGTGGCGTGCAGGCGATGATACGCGGCACACCTGCCACGGAGGCGGTGGCGACGGACATGTGGGCAGAGGCGACCATCGGAAATTTACCGCCTGGCACGTAACAGCCAACGGATTGCACGGGGATGTTTTTGTGCCCCAAGATCACACCAGGCATCGGCTCAACTTCGATATCGAGCATGCTGTCGCGCTGGGCTTGGGCGAAATCGCGCACGTTTTGCTGGGCGAATTTGATGTCGGCCAATTCACGGTCTGTCAGGGAGTCAATCAATGCGTCGATTTCATCTTGGGACAGTTTGAAAGACGCAGGAGAATAATTGTCGAATTTTTCCGACAATTCGCGCACGGCGGCATCACCCCCTGTTTCAATCTGTTTCAGCGTGCTTTCCACAATTGCGCGTGTTTTTGCATCGTCGTCTGCGCGGGCTTCGGCGCTGCGGGCGGTTTTAAGATACGTGATGGCCATATGATGTGTCCTATCTTGTGAATTACTGTGGGGCAGGCGGTGTTTTCTCGCCGCGATCAAAGGCTTCCCAGCCCATCCCGTTGAAAACATCGACGCCGAGTTGCGCGAGCACATGGGGGAAATCCACCATGACCCAGTTGTCTACGATTTTGCCGTCCACGACTTTCCAGAAATCCATGTAGCGAATTTCGATGCGTTTGCCCGAAGCGGGAACGCCCATGAAATCGCCGCCGTGGGTGGCTTCTTGGCGGCCAAAAGCAGCGGCCCATTCGCCCATATAGAGACGGGCTTCATCCACGCAGACCTTATCGTGAAACGCGGCTTGAAACGGTTTTTGCCAGTTATCCTGAAACTCGCGAATGCCGTCTTTGGTGCCGCAACCCGTGTTGCCCATCCAGCGGAAGGTTTCGGAAAAGAAATCGCCAATATCTGCGATGCGGTGGTCATTCAGACCATCCACCATGCCTTCGATTACAGCACGGGTTTGCGCGGTTTTGGCCATGTCTGTATCTCGTGACAAGACGGCTTGTTCTGGGCGGGAGCCTTTCATTTGGCACCTTTCTTGAGTTTGTGCTCAGGTTGTTACCTGTGTCAGCCATACGCGGCGGATTGGATCAGGCGACCCGATCCCCCGAGGTTGCATTAAATGCGTGGCATATTTCGGCAGGGACGGAAATTTCCACCATATCGCCGATTTCAGCGCGGAAATCTTTGTGGGCTTTGACCGAGACCATTTCACCGCCAGCCTTGATCGTGACCATCGTGGCATCCCCAAGCAGTTCCATCGTGTACACAGGCGCTTTGAGCTGGCCCCCTGTTTGGGCGAGGGACGCGTCTTCGGCGCGAAAGCCGAGCGTGAGCGGGCCATCAGGTGCGTTGACACCGGGGATTGTGCAATTTTCAGCTGTGAAAGTGCCGTCTTTGACCGATCCGTTCATCAGGTTCATGGCAGGAGAGCCGATGAAGCTTGCCACAAATGTATTGGCAGGATTGTCATAAATATCGGTGGGGGTGCCAACCTGTTGCACGACCCCCGCTTTCATCACAACAACGCGGTCAGCAAGGGTCATCGCTTCGATCTGGTCATGGGTCACATACACGGTTGTGACCTTCAATTCGTGGCTGAGGTTCTTGATCTGCGCGCGCGTGGACACACGCAGTTTTGCATCAAGGTTGGACAAAGGTTCGTCCATCAAAAATACGTTTGGTTCGCGCACAATGGCACGAGCGAGCGCCACACGTTGACGTTGGCCGCCTGACAATTCTGCCGGTTTGCGGTGCAAGAATTCATCCAGTTCCACCATAGCAGAGGCTCGGCGTACTTTTTCATCATGGGTGGCTGGGTCCACTTTGCGCACCATCAGCGGAAAGCGGATGTTTTCATACACATTCATATGCGGATAAAGCGCGTAGGATTGGAACACCATGGCCACATCACGGTCTTTGGGATCTAGGTCATTCACGACCTTGCCGTCGATGATGATTTCCCCTTCAGTGATATCTTCGAGCCCAGCAATCATGCGCATCGTTGTGGTTTTGCCGCAACCTGACGGGCCAAGAAGAACCAGAAATTCTTGATCAGCAATGGTCAAGTCGAAGTTATCGACGCCCACAAAGCTGCCCCATCGTTTGGACAAATTTTTAAGTTGGATTTCGGCCATGACGTGCCTTTCGGAATCGCAAAGAAGGTGACAATCTGAAAAACACTAGACTCGACGGCGGGGCTAGGGCAAGAGTTTTTTGCAAACGTATGCAAAAGCTGGGAGGCGGTTCAAATGAAAGTCGATGCGCATCACCATTTATGGGATTTAAACGCAGTGCATTATCCGTGGTTGATGGAAGACGCGGTGCGGTTCTTTGGCGATCCAAAGCCGATTGCGCGCGATTACCTGTTGGCAGAGTTTTCCAGCGATGCGCGCGCCCACGGGTTTGACGCATCTGTGCATATCCAAGTGGGCGCGGCGGATGGTAAGGCCGAGGCGGATTGGGTGGACATGGTTGCGGCACGGTCCACGAATTGGACCATGGTGCAGGTGGTGTTTTGCGATTTGACCGCCCCTGACGTGGTGGCGCAGCTGGATGCCTTTGCGGCCATGGACAGTGTCGTTGGCGTGCGTCAGATCGTGGGCCGTGCCCCCGAAGAAGATGCAAAGACGGGGACAAATGATCTGTTGGACAATCCTGATTTTGTCAAAGGATTGCACGCTGCGGCGGCGCGGGGATTGTCGTTTGACTTGCAACTGATCCCAGAATTGATGCCGCGCATGGCCGAAGTTTTGGCCCAAGTGCCAGACCTGAAGGTCGCGTTGTGTCATGCGGGATCACCCCATGATCGCAGTACGGATGGGCTGGGCCTTTGGGCGGAAAACCTGCGGCATTTGTCTGCGCTGCCAAATTTGTGGTGCAAACTGTCTGGACTCGGCATGTTTGATCACGATTGGACACCGACTAAGATCAAACCGATTGTTAGCCAAGTTCTTGCGCAGTTTGGGGCGGATCGCGTGATGTTTGGATCGAACTTTCCAGTGGACAGTTTAAGCAGCGACTATCACACTCTGATCAACGCCTACGAGGAGCTGATCCCCAAAGGCGACCAAAATGCGGTGTTCGGAGGGACGGCCAGCGCGTTCTATTTTGACGGGAGACAATAATGGCGGAGTACACAGGACCAGAGATTTGCGCGAAACCAGCCCGCGACGTTGTGGAAATGTTGCGCCGCAAAGAGGTGTCGCCCAAAGAATTGCTTGATGCGTCTTATGAGCGGATGGATCAAGTTGGCGACGCGGTAAACGCCACCGTGACCCAGTGCCGTGAACGGGCCTATGCGCAGATTGATGCGATCAAAGACACTGACCCGAGCGCGCCTGGCTGGCTCGGTGGTTTGCCGATTGGGATTAAAGACCTGAACGAAGTCAGCGGCGTGAAAACCACTATGGGATCATGGGGAATGCGCGATTACATTTCGCCCAATTCCAGCCCCTTGATGAAAATCATGGAATCCCGCGGTGCGATCACAACGGGCAAAACGAACACGCCCGAATTTGGTGCTGGTGGGAACACATTTAACGATGTGTTTGGCTATACACGCAACCCGTGGGACACACGCAAAAATGCGGGCGGATCATCTGGCGGCGCAGCAGCATCACTGGCTGTGGGAGAAACATGGCTGAGCCATGGGTCCGATCTGGCGGGCAGTTGCCGCACCCCTGCGGGGTATTGTGGTGTGGTCGGATTGCGCCCAACCCCTGGACGCGCTGGCGGCGGCCCGGGCCCTGCGGGGTTTTTGAACGAAGGCATCAGCGGACCACTGGCGCGGGATGTAGAGGACTGCGCGTTATTTTTGGACAATATGACGGGGTTTGATCCGCGCATTCCTCTGTCCCTTCACGCGCCCGAAGTTTCGTTTCAGGATGCGTTAAAACAGGAAAAGAAAAACATCCGCATCGCGTTTTCAGAGGACCAAGGCGGGTTTGCCCCCGTGGAGCGCGAAGTGCGCGATATTCTGTCTGGTGCGATGCAGATTGCGCAAAAATCTGGGATGACGGTGGAAGAAGACTGCCCCGAAATGCCAGCACTCTACGACAGCTACGTGGCGTTGCGCGGAATGCACTATGGGGCGGTAAACAACTTTGTGCCTGATGAGGTGAAGAAACACTTTAAGGCAACCTTGCAGGAAAACATTGATGTGGGCGTGCAGCAAACGAGCCATGATATTTATCTGGCGCAGCGTGGACGCACCGAAGTGTATCAGCAGATGCGTGTGTTTTTGAACGATTTCGATGTGCTGGCGATCCCAGTTGTTGGGCTGGAACCTGGACCTGTAGAACAGGAATGGCCGCCCGTCGTGGATGGGATGGAAATGCCTGATTATGTGGATTGGCTGCGATTTTCTTTCCTTGCCACTACAGCGGCTTTGCCCGCCTTGGCAATGCCTGCAGGCTTTACCAAATCAGGGATGCCGATTGGTATTCAATTGATTGGCCCGCCCAAAGGGGACGCATTGGTGTTGCAGGTTGGATTGGCGTTGGAACGGGCGTTAAACTTGCCCAAGACGCCGATTGATCCAAACGTGACCCACGTTTAATCGAGCGTGAACGCGTGCGGAAGTAAGTCCGAGATTGTGTGGATCATGTGCTCGCCCGATTGGTTGGTGCAGATTACGGGGATGTCTGTTCCGTATTCATAAAGCACTTGGCGGCAGATGCCGCAGGGGGTGATTTTTGTGTCCGTGGCATTGGTGACGGCCACCGCTTTGATCCCACGCTTGCCTTGGGACAAAGCAGAAGCAATGGCGCTGCGCTCAGCGCAGATTGTGGCCCCAAAGCTGGCGTTTTCGATGTTGGCGCCGCGCACGATCGAGCCGTCTTCCATCAACAATGCTGCCCCAACGGTGAAGTTGGAATAGGTGGCGTGCGCCTCAGCCATGGCGGCTTGGGCTTCGGCAATAAGGGTTTGGATTTGAGCGTCTGAGAGGGTCATGGGCTGGCCTTTGGTTTTGGATGGAGAGTAGACTGATCGGGCGCATGCGGCAACGGGCGTTGCGGTGCGTATTTGTGGAACAATGAAGCGAGGCGTTAAGATGGATGTGCAAGAGGCGCGAAAACGGTTGGCGTTTTTGGAGCGAGCCGAAGCGTTGAAAGACACGTTTCGATCTGGTTTCACCTCTGGTGGGCGGTCTGAGGATACGGCGAGCCATACGTGGCGATTGTGCCTGTGGGTGCTGGTGTTTGAAGATCAGCTGGCGGGTTTGGACATGGCCAAGATGCTGAAAATGGCGGTGCTGCATGATCTGGGTGAAGCGGTGTCTGGTGACATTCCCGCAACGGAGCAAGTTGGGGATAAGAGTGCAGACGAGCGAGCGGATTTCATAGAGTTGTTGGGGGATTTACCTGATCCAGACGCGTTTCTGTCGCTGTGGGACGAATACGATGGGGCCACATCGGACGAGGCGAAGGTGATCAAGGGATTGGATAAGTTAGAAACGATTTTGCAGCACACGCAGGGCAAGAACCCTGCGGATTTCGATTATGGATTTAATCTGGGGTATCGGCGGGAGGCTACTGCAGGGCATCCGTTGTTGAAGATGTTGCGTGCAATGGTGGATGAAAAGACGCGTGGTCGGATGGAGGCGAAAGTTAATAAAGAATTACGCTAGACGCGTCTTGTATGACGCGTCTAGCGTAAGCGTTTGTTAAGGTTTGAGGCGCTCGGTACAGCCGTGGCCCACCTACTTATGATATGGCTGCCCAATCGCCGCGGGGGGTTTGGGTTTGCCGATGAACCCTGCAAGCAACAGAACGGTGAGGATGTAAGGGATCGCTTGCATAAGTTGGCTGGGGATTTCGCCGATGAGCCACAGTTCAAAACCTTCGAGCCGCGCAGTGGATGCCTCTAGAAAGCCGAACATCAGACAGGCGAAAAATGCAGTGAGGGGTTTCCAGTTGCCAAAGATCACTGCCGCCAGCGCGATGTAGCCTTTGCCTGCTGACATCTCTTTTACAAAATTGCCGCCTTGCGCGATGGACAGATAGGCCCCTGCAATTCCACACAACGCGCCACCAATGATCAGCGCGCGGTAGCGCAGCCATGCGACCGAAATACCAGCGGAATCAACCGCCTTTGGCACTTCGCCAACCGCGCGCAGGCGCAAGCCAAAGCGGGTTTTGTACAGGACAAATGCTGTGAGCGGGATCGTCAACAGTGCCACATAGACCAGTAGGTTGTGGCCTGAAATCAATTGTCGATAGATGCTGCCAAGGATCGGCACGCTGTCCATGATTTCAACGCCCCACCATTCAATCGGGGTGAAACGGTCTTCTTTGGGCAAAGACGGCGTTTGGCCGCCCCGTTTGAACAAGGCAATGCCAAGGACAATGGTCAGACCCGAGGCGAGGAGGTTAATGGCAACGCCTGACACGACCTGATCGCCTTTGTGCGTGATGCAGGCAAAGCCGTGGATCAGGGACATGGTGATACCCGCGAGCATGGCACAGCCAAGGCCAAGCCACGCATTTCCTGTAAGGGCCGTGATGGTGGCGGCGACAAACGCACCTGACAAAAGTTTGCCTTCAAGGCTGATATCAACAATGCCAGAACGTTCAGAAAAAATGCCCGCCATGGCGCAGAACATCAAGGGGGTTGCGATGCGCAACGTGGCATCAAATGTCAGCAGCAGTTGGTAGAGGAAATCAGCCATTTGATGTCTCCTGCTTTGCGGTGAGCCGTGCGATCAGTCGCGCGAGCGGGGGATTGAACATGTAGGCGAGCGCACCTGAGAACAGGATAATCATGCCTTGGATCAGCAGCACCATTTCGCGGGTGATAACGGTGAATTCGAAATCGAGTTCAGTGCCCCCTTGAACCAGAGCACCAAACAACAGCGCCGCAAGGAAAATGCCTACAGGATGGTTGCGCCCCATCAACGCGACCGCGATGCCCGTGAAACCATAGCCAGCGGTAAAGCCAAGGATGAGTTTGTGGCTGACCCCTTGAATTTGGTTGATGGCCATAAGACCCGCAAACGCCCCAGAAATGGCCATGGTGATGATGATGACTCGGGCCACGTTGATGCCAGAATAATGCGCGGCTTCTTGATTTTGGCCGATGGTACGGATTTCAAACCCAAGACGAGAGCGCCAGATCAGAACCCAGAAAAACAACGATGCCAGAAGGGCGATCAAAAAGCTGGCGTTGAGCGGGGTCGATGCGGTTTTGATGCCAATCCATGCGAACATTTCATGTATTTTGGGCAACCACGTTTGTTCTGGCAAAAGCCCTGATTGAGGGGATTGTTGGCCTGCTTCGAGCATGGGCCCTGCCAGCAGCCAGACGAGCAATGCAGCGGCAATGAAATTGAACATGATGGTGGTAATCACGATATGCGAGCCGCGTTTGGCTTGCAGGTATCCAGGCACAATGCCCCAAGCCGCCCCAAACACGGCGGCACCAGCAACCGCAAGCGGGAGGGCAAGAAAGCCAGAGACAGGTGCCAGTGCGAAGGCCACCAATGTGGCCCCAAGCCCCCCCAACGATGCCTGACCTTCGGCACCGATGTTAAAGAGCATAGCGTGGAAGGCCATCGCAACCGCCAGACCCGTAAAGATAAAGCTGGTGGTGTAAAACAGCGTGTAACCGAGCGCGCCTTGGTAAACAAACGCGCCGTTGATCATAACCTTCAGCGCGGCAAATGGGTTTTCTCCGATGGCAAATATGACTAGGCCACACACCGTTAAGGCTGCCAGCAAATTTATCAGCGGCAGCAGCAAGATATCGGCCCAGCGGGGCAATGGAGGAGTCGGCTTGCTCATGCGGCGGCCTCTTGTTTTTGACCCGCCATCATCAGGCCGAGCGTTGATCTGTCTGCTTTGTCTGCATCAATGATGCCAACGTTTTGGCCATCGCACAGGACCATGATGCGGTCTGACAGGGACATGACTTCGTCGAGTTCTACGGAGACCAGCAGAATTGCACAGCCAGCATCGCGCAGTTCCAGCAGTTGTTTGTGGATAAATTCAATGGCGCCCACATCGACGCCCCGTGTGGGCTGGCCAACAAGCAGAACACCAGGATTGGCGGAAAATTCGCGTGCGATCACGATTTTCTGTTGGTTGCCCCCTGAAAAGTTGGCGGCGCTCAGTCGGGGGTTAGACGGGCGCACATCGTAATGGGCCATTTTGTCTTCACAGTTCCGCTGAATATCGGCGTAGTTAAACAGCTTACCGCTGCCCGCTAAATCCGTTTCATGAAAGCCGAGGATCATATTTTCGCGCGCCTCGAAATTCAGGATCAGGCCGTGGGTGTGGCGGTCTTCGGGAATGTGGCCCACGCCAAGATCGCGGATTTTGCGCGGGTTGGTGGCGTCTTGGTTGGTTACTTCCGTGCCCAGCACGTTGATCGAACCCGTGGTCAGCGGCAACATCCCTGCGAGGGTTTCCATCAATTGGGTTTGTCCGTTGCCAGACACCCCTGCCACGCCAAGGATTTCACCGGAGCGAACCTCGAAGTTGATATCCTCCAACTCCACCACGCCTTGGCTGTTGGTATAGCCGAGGTTCTTGGCAGAAAAGCGGACTTCGGCAGGTTTGGCGGGGGTGTGGTCCACTTCGAGCAGGACTTCGCGCCCGACCATGAGTTCGGCCAATTCCTGCGGGGACGTGTCCGCCGTTTTACGGTGCCCGACCATTTCGCCTTGGCGCATAATGGATACCGTGTCGGTGATGTCCATGATTTCGGTCAGTTTATGGGTAATCAGCAGCACAGACACCCCGTCGTCGCGCAGCACCTTGAGGATTTCGAATAATTGGTCGGCTTCTTGCGGGGTCAACACCCCTGTGGGTTCATCAAGGATCAGAACCTTGGCCCCGCCTTTCAGTGCTTTAATGATTTCGACCCGTTGGCGCTGGCCCACATTCAGATCGGACACCAGTGCGTGCGGGTCTACATTAAGGTTATAGGTTGAGGACAGATGCGTAAGCCGTTCAAGGGCGGTGGCACGACCTTCGGTCAGTGTTAGCCCCCCTTCGGAGCCGAGCATGACGTTTTCTAAAACGGTAAAGGTCGGGACCAGCATAAAGTGTTGGTGAACCATGCCGATGCCATGTTCGATAGCATCTGCGGAAGAACGCACATCCACCTGTTTGCCACCGAATGCAATGGTGCCTTTATCGGCGCGGTGCATCCCATAGATGATGTTCATCAGGGTGGATTTTCCTGCGCCGTTTTCCCCGATAATGCCGTGAATGGATCCTGCGGAAACCGCCAAATCAATGTCTTTATTCGCGTGGACGAGGCCAAAAGATTTGGACACATCGTTAAGTTCGAGCGCGTAAGTCATTTCCATCCCTCACCCTGTTTAAGGTGTTTCCCCGTGGGTCTGTGCCCAGCTTACGATTAGGCTCGGCGCGCGAGCATAGACGAAAGCTGATAAGAGAAAGGGGCAGCCGCGATGGGCCGCCCCCGAATTTTAAACGCTTACATTTTGCAAGTGTTGTCGGAACGGTAATCGTGAACAACGATTTCGCCAGAAGAGATTTTTGCAGAAGCAGCGTCGATTGCGGCTTTCATCTCGTCTGTGATCAGGGATGCGTTGTGCTCGTCCAGTGCCCAGCCAACGCCACCTTCTTTTACGCCCAAGATGCGAACACCCGTGTCAAAGTTACCTGACATTGCGTCTTTCATTGTGTCGTAAGCAGCAACATCAACGCGCTTCAGCATGGATGTCAGAACGGAACCTGGGTGAATGTGGTTTTGGTTTGAATCCACACCGATGGACAATTTGCCAGCGTCTGTTGCAGCCTGCAAAACACCAACGCCTGTGGCACCAGCTGCCGCGTATACAACGTCTGCGCCACGGTCGATTTGCGCTTGTGTCAGCTCGGCGCCTTTTGTTGGGTCATTCCAAGCAGCAGGCGTTGTACCTGTCATGTTTTGCAAAACTTCTGCATCTGCATTCACAGCCTTTACGCCCTGCTCATAGCCACAGCCAAATGCACGGATCAGCGGAATATCCATGCCGCCAACAAAGCCAACTTTGCCTGTTTTAGAGGCCATCGCAGCCGCCATACCAACAAGGTAGGAGCCTTCTTGCTCTTTAAAGCCGTATTGGCGCAGGTTCGGGTGATCCAGCCATGACACGTCGATGATTGAGAAGTTCACGTCTGGGTTCGCCGCAGCAACCGCAGAAATCGCATCTGCCTGTGCAAAGCCCACACCCAAAACGATGGTTGCGCCGCGCTGAACCATTTTTTCCATGGCTTGTTGGCGTTGTGCTTCGTTGGTGACTTCGAATTCCATCACTTCAACACCAGTCTCTTCTGAGAACTTTTTGATGCCGTTGTACACGCCTTCGTTAAAGGATTTGTCGAACTTGCCGCCCATATCGTAGATAACGGCTGGTTTGAAATCTTCTGCAAATGCAAAAGATGCGACTGCTGTGAACGCGCCAGCGAGCAGTGTTGTGAAAGTCTTTTTCATGGGTTTCTCCTAGTTGGTGGCGCGAGCAGTCGCGCCTTGGTTTTTAACGGTGCGCGATTACCCGCGCTGTCCGATCTCTCTTAATCTTTCTTCCAGAAACTCGCCTGCGGTTTGATGATCCAACTGCACGTCTGGGCGCGGGTGCATAAACAGCGGAAGCGAGTAGCGGGATTTGTTTTCTTGCGCGGGCGGGTTCACCACGCGGTGAATCGTGGATGGATAGTACTGACGCGACGCGCGTTCCAACATATCGCCCGCATTTACGTTGATGTAGCCCGTGCCGCACGGAATGTCATGCCAGTTGCCGTTCACATCCTGTGCCTGCAAGCCTGGTTCGGACCCTGTGACGAGAAGGGTGATCAAATTGATATCCCCGTGCGCGGCGGCGCGTACTTCGCCTGGCTGTACGTCATCAGGCAGCGGTGGATAATGCAGAACGCGCAGTAGGTGGGATTCGGAATTCTCGATCATATCTTCGAATGGCATGGACAGTTGTGATTTCACATCTTCCGGTGTCACTTGATCGAGCCAGCCGAGCAGCATTTTCCCCATGTTGACCATTTTGGAATGAAAATTCTTGGTCACGTCCGACACGCCATCTGGCAGATCGTTTTTCTGATAAACGTGATAGAATTCTTTCAAATCCTTCTGCGCGGCCCCTTTGGCGTTTTCAGATTTATACCCGAAATAGCCAGATGGATCGCCCATTTCTGTGGCGTCATCAAGTTTGCTGTCATCAGCAAAATAAGGCTGCCATACGTCGTACATGGCGGAAATTTCGGACATGTCGATGTCGTGATCTTTGATCACGGCAAACCCTGTTTCACGCAAGGATTTTGCAAATTTCTCAGGGGCGTCTGGGTCAGATGGGCTGACGGCGAGTACGGAAAATTCTGTCATTTCAGTCTCCTTAAAAACCAGTTTCGATCATGGATAGAAACCGTTGTTTTACACCTTCGACGTCGACGTCCATCGGGACCTTGTGTTTGGGTCGGGAAGGATCGGCAGACCGAACGGTCTGACCTATGCGAGCGCCGTCCACGATAACCTCTAGGGCGTGGGTTTCAATGGTAAAATATTGGGGGTCGGTCAGGGCAATGATTGCCGACGGGTCGTGCATATCGCAACCCCGCTTGCCGTAATGGGAGGCGTAGAAGTCAAAGTAGAACTGTACGGCTTCGTTCAAGAAACCCCCGATTTTGGGGGCGGCGGCTTCCAGACGATCGAAATCGGCAGGCACGCATTGCACGCGGGTGGTCACATCAAGCCCAACCATGGTGATATCCCAATCGGCAGCAAAGACGATGTCAGCGGCGTGCGGATCGTTCCAGATGTTGGCTTCGGCATATTCGGTGACGTTCCCTTTATCGAGCCCGCCGCCCATGATGTAGACCGCTTTGGTTTTGGCCGCGATAGTAGGGTCGTGTTGCAAAGCCAGCGCGATATTCGTCAGCGGGCCGATGGGGCAGAGAATGATCTCGTTCGGGTTTTCGTTGATCATGCGGCAGATAAACTCATGCGCGGGTTCGCCAACAGGTGCGCCTTTGATCGGTTGCGCGGGCATTGTGCCAAACCCTTCGGTCCCGTGAACATAATCCGATACGCCGTTTGGCTCCATCATCAGCGGCACATTTGCGCCTTTTGAAACGGGGATGGCTTGGCCCATCTTCTCTGCCAGCACAATCGCGTTGCGTGCTGCGATATCGGCGGTAACGTTGCCAAACACGCCTGTCATGCCAACGATATCAATGTCAGGGTGCAGCGCTGCGTAGAAAATCGCCATGGCATCGTCGATGCCCGGATCGGTGTCGATGATGATTTTATGGGTCATGGGTTTTCTTTCAGGAACGTCAGAACTTCGTCGCGCATCGGGATCGCAGGGGCGGCCCCTGCGCGGGTCACTTGAATCGCAGAAGCAGCGGCGGCAAAACGCAAGGCCTTGGCTGGGTTATTCGACAGCGTAAATTCTGCCATAAACGCACCAAGAAACGTGTCGCCAGCACCTGTGGTATCTTGTGGAGACACGCTGAAAGCGGGCTGGTGAATGGTTTCATGATGCGTGTGCAAATCAGCACCTTCGGCCCCTTTGGTCACCAGCAAATAGCGCAAACCGATGTCGCGCGGGTCTTTGCCCAACGCTTCTTGCAAGGCGGCGGCTTCGACTTCGTTCACCGCCAATAGGTCGATATGGTCGAGCATGGGAATGGCATGGTCTGCTTCGAAAGGGGCGGCAGAATAGGCAACACGCAGGTTTTTCGATTTCGCGGATTGTGCCATGTCTTGCACGAGATTGGTTTCGTTCTGACAGATAACCCAATCGGTTTTCGGGTTGGCTTTTTTCAGTGCCGCTTCGATCTGCTCCATTGTAAAGGCTTGGTTCGAGCCGCCGAACAAAACAATCTGATTTTCCGCGCTGTCATCAACAAGGATCACCGCATGACCTGTGTGATCTTCGACGGATTTAATGCCTTCAAGCGACAGGCCAAATTCCGTGATTTGTTCCCGCAGCCATGTGCCGTCGGGACCAACACACCCAAGGTGCAAAACCTCTGCTCCGCAGCGATGTGCAGCGATGGATTGGTTGACCCCTTTGCCGCCCAAATACTTTTCATAACTCGTGCTTGCCAGCGTTTCACCTGGTGTTGGCAGGGTCGCCACACGATACACAAGATCGAGGTTTATGGAGCCAAAGTTGAGGATCATTTTCGTTGGTTTTCGCCACATTTGGAATCAAGTAGCGATCGACGTTAGTGGGTTTGTAATCGCAAAACTAGCGTTATTTTCGCCATATTTTTGCTTGACTGGCAGGGCGAATCAAGAATTTTGCGCCGCTTAGTCTGATGTCAGGATTTCGGACACTTTAAGTGCGCGCATGTTGGAGCCGTCCACTTTCAGCTTGCCCGACATAAACGCCATGGCAGGGTTTTGCGATCCATCAAGGATATTTCGAAACACCTGTTCGCTGGCCTTGAGGGTGACGTCGGCTTCCGTGTCGCCTTCGACTGCGCCTTGATCGGAAAGCATGATGCTGCCTTCATCTGTGATGACCAGTTTGGCGGTGCCATGCAACGTACCAGCCACCCGTGGGCCAAGGTGCGCGATGAATTCTGCAACGATGTCTGACATGAAAAAACCTCCCGCGGTTGCGGAAGGTTTAGGGTTTGGGGGAAACGCCCGCAAGGATGCCTTGGCGTTACTTCGTCACGATTTCCGGCCCCATCACAAGGTTTGGCAGGAACGTCGAAATGATCGGGATGTAAGTGACCATAATCAGGAACACAAAGAGGATGGCGAGGAACGGCAGAGCCGCCTTAACCACCGCCATCATCGGCATACCAGCCACCCCAGATGTAACAAACAGATTGAGGCCAACTGGCGGAGTAATCATGCCGATTTCCATGTTCACCACCATAATGATGCCCAGATGGATCGGGTCGATACCCAGCTCAATCGCAATGGGGAATACGAGGGGCGCGACGATTACGAGCAGGCCAGAGGGTTCCATGAATTGCCCGCCGATCAGCAGGATCACGTTCACCACAATCAAAAACGCAACGGGGCCAAGGCCTGCGGCGAGCATGGCTTCGGTGATGTGTTGCGGGATTTGTTCATCCGTCAGCACGTGTTTCAGGATCAGCGCGTTTGCGATGACGAACAACAGGGTCACGGTAAGTTTGCCTGCTTCGAACAATGTGTCGATGGTGTCGCGATGCCAGATTGTGCTGGCGATGCGAGGCAGTCCTGTGACGAGCGTTGCGCCGCCTGTGCGAACGGATGTGATCAGCGAGTGTTCTGTTTCCCCGAGCAATCGTACTGGCCCCGCGATCAGACCCAGCAAGAAGATTTGCACGGGGAAGATGACGCTGACCAACAGCACGGTTCCAATGATGCCATAGCCCATAGGGATGATGGTGGAGAAAAACACATAAAGCGTGGCCAGCGCGGCGATGCCGATCTGTGCAACCGTGAGCATCCGCGCCTTATTTGCAACGTGGAAAATAACGGCAAGAACCAGCAAGGCAACAAACGCAAGCGCGGTGGCGATCAACAGGCCAAGACCCGCGGCCATCCAGCTGCCGTATGTGGCATAGAAGAACCCAGCGCCAAAGACGCCGTAGATCAGTGCGATGCCAGCGATCCGCAGGCCAAGCAGGCTTTGTGCCTCGTCTTCGGAGGCAAGCAGGGGTTTTGCCTGCAGCGGGCCCATGTCGCGGTAAACAAAGCTGGCGATGATCCACGCATAAATCGCGGCTACGGCGGCGGCTTCGGTTGGGGTAAAGATCCCGCCGTAAATACCGCCCAGGATAATGACGATCAGGAAAAGGCCCCAGCCTGCTTCGCGTGCTGTGGCAAGACGTTCTGCCCAAGGGGCGCGTTCTCCTTTGGGCAGGTCTTTGACGCGCGCCATCACATAGATGCCGATCATCAGCATGGTCCCCGCCATCAGGCCTGGGATTACGCCTGCAAGGAACATACGGCCCACCGAAACCTCGACCGCTGCGGCGTACACAACCATCACGATTGAGGGCGGGATCAAGATGCCGAGCGTGCCCGCGTTGCAAATCACGCCTGCGGCGAATTCCTTGGTGTAGCCCACTTGACGCATACCCGCGATGACGATGGAGCCAATCGCAACCACAGTGGCGGGGGATGACCCTGACAGGGCGGCAAACAGCATACAGGCAAACACACCAGCAATGGCCAGGCCGCCGTGGAAATGGCCCACACATGCGATGGAAAAGTCGATAATCCTTCGGGCGACACCGCCCGTGGACATGAAACTACTGGCGAGGATGAAAAACGGAATGGCCAGCAGCGTGTAATGCCCTTCAAACGCGTTGAACAAGGTTTGTGCCACGGACGCGAGCGAAGAGTCTGAGAACCACAACAGGAACATGACCGAGGAAAAGCCAAGGGACACAGCGATAGGCACACCGATCATCAACAGACCGATGACCATGGCGAAAAGGAGGATGACTTCCATTATGTGTTTTCCTTCACGTATTGCGCGGCATCATCAACGGCGTCTTCGGCTTCGTGGCTGACGATCAGCATTGTGATGTCCCCGCGCAGCAATCTGAATGCGGCTTGGATAAAGCGGAACACCAGCAAGGCCATGGAAATTGGCATAATCATATAGGGGATCAGGCGGGGTAGTTTTTCGTATTCGTCGCCATCGTTAAACGCACCTTCCATCCAGTTCAGAATGGCGGGCATCGGGATGTCATCGGTTTCATACCAGGCCTTGCCGCGGAATTTATCCTCGAAACCAGTGGGGAACCAACGGCCTTCGGTTCCAGGCAGGTTGGCAAAATTGGCCCAGTAATCCCAAGACCCTTTTAGCAAAAGCAGTGAAAACGCGATGCACACAGCAACGGCGACTAATCCCATGACCTTGCGCACGCTTGGCGACACGAGGTTTAGGATCGCATCAACGCCCAAATGCGCGCCGATTTTCACGGCATAGGATGCGCCCAACAAAACCATCCAAGCAAACAGAAAGACGGTAAATTCAACGGCCCACAGGATGTTAGAGTTAAATCCGTACCGCGCGACGACATTTGCAAATGTCACCACTGTCATGGCCCCGAGGATAAGCGCGATGAGCGTTTCCTCGATCCGATCCGTGGGTGATTGGGTTTGGTGTGACATTTGCAAAGGCCCCTTTGAAAAATGGGCGAGCCATCCTTGGCCCGCCCATGATTGATTTGAAATGACTTAGTTTGTCATCGCATTGATTTTTTGCGCAGCTGCGATGTTGTCCGCACCTACGTCGCCTTCGAATTTTTCCCAAACAGGCTTCATGGCTTCAACCCATGCTGCGCGCTGTTCTGCTGTCAACTGACGCACCGTGCCGCCTGCATCAATGATTGCCTGCTTAGCACCTGCGTTAACGGCAGTGGATTCGCCGTTACGTGCTTCGGTGACTTCTTTTACGATGGTCATGAATTGGTCACGTGTGTCTGCTTCGAGCCCATCGAGCCAGTCAACAGAAGTTACCAGCAAATAGTCGATGATGCCGTGGTTTGTTTCGGTCACGCCGTCCTGAACTTCAAAGAACTTTTTGCCATAGATGTTGGACCATGTGTTTTCTTGACCGTCCACAACACCTGTTTGCAACGCGCCGTAAACTTCGGCGAATTTCATTTTTTGTGGGGAGCCGCCGATGGCTTCCATTTGGGCAACCAGAACGTCAGAAGATTGAACGCGGAATTTCAAACCGTTTGCATCCGTTGGCAACAACAGTGGCTTGTTGGCTGACATTTGCTTCATGCCGTTGTGCCAGAATGCGAGGCCCTGCAAACCGCGTTTCTGCATGGAGTCTTTCATCGCCTGACCTGTGTCAGAGTTCTGGAATGCGTCCACGGCGTTGATGTCGTTGAACATGAACGGAAGGTCAAAGATGCGGAATTGTTTGGTGAATTTTTCAAACTTGGACAGCGATGGTGCGGCCAGTTGAACATCACCCTGAAGCATCGCTTCGAGAACTTTGTTGTCGTCATAAAGTGTGGAGTTCGGGAAAACCTCCATGCACATTTTGCCGTTCATTTCGTCGTTCACGCGTTGCTCCAGCAAGGAGGCAGCGATGCCTTTTGGGTGCTTGTCTGTGTTGGTCACGTGAGCGAATTTCACAACCACTTCGCCGTCTTCACAAGATGCGGCAGCGATAGATGGTACAAATGCGACTGCGGCAACGCAGGCGGCTTTCAAGAAAGTTTTCATGGTTTCCTCCCAAGGAAAATAAACGAGCCTTTGCCCGCATGAGGTTTGCGGATTTGATCCGACTGCGATGACAGCACTATACGCATCCGATTAGTGCAAAGAGTTTTTTGACCGTTTTATAGGATGCTGAAAAGTAACGGAAAATTTACCTGCCATTTAGACATGACGCAGTTTGTGCGAATTTTCGGACAGTTCGCCTTGTGCTTTGGGCAAGGGTGCGGAGTATGGGACAGCGCAGATTCGCGTGGGTTTGGATAGGGTATCTGTGAAACGGATTTTACCCATTTTGGTGTTTTGTCTGCTGGCAATTGCGGTTGCAATTGCGGTCTATTCGTTTGCGTATCGGGCTAATCTGAATCAGTTGCGGCGCACGGGAACGGTGCAATTGGAACAGGCGTCTGATCGGCTGTTGGGTCAATTGGCGCCGTTTCAGCAATTGCCAAATCTATTGGTACGACATCCAACCGTTGTTGCGGCGTTGCGCGATCCAGACACGGTGCAAGCGGCGAATGATTTCCTTGCCAATACCGCGCTGACGGTTGGGGCGGACGCAATTTTTGTGCTGAACCTGCAAGGCCGTGTGGTGGCCGCATCAGATTTTGAACGCCCCTATACGGAATTTGGCAACAACTGGGGCAACCCAGAATACGTACGCCGCGCGTTAAGCGGTGGTTTGGGGTTTGAACGGGGCATTGATGGGCGCACGGGCGCGCGAGATTTCTTTGTGTCCCGTGGTGTCATTGATGGTGTGGCGCCACCGATTGGCGCGATTGTGATCCGTGTGGATGTGGCGCAGTTGGAATTTGAATGGGAAGGCGATCAAGCTGTTATCGCCTTCTTTGACACGGCCAACATTGTTTTTGTGACCAACCGTGTGGAGCTGCGTTTGAATTCCGCTGACGCCAATCTGGAGGACCATCCACGCGATGGGTTTTACAACGGTGTTCCTATCCCAAAACTGCCGTTTCGCCCTGCGGGAGTTAGCGTAGACAATGTGGTCGGGGCGGCGGTTTTGCCTTCGGTTTTGCCTGCCCATGCTCTTGTGTTGAGCGAATACATGCCGCGCGTGGATTTGACCGCACAGATATATCTCGACGTTCAAGATGCTGCGCAAAATGCACGGGTGCTGGCGTATTTGACCTTGGCGTTGATGGCATCGGCAGGGGCGGTTTTGATCGCGCTGAACCAACGGCGGCGGCGTCTGAGCGACCGCTTGCAAGTAGAAGCACAGGCCAATGCACGGCTCGAAGCGCGGGTCGAGGAGCGCACCGCGCAATTGCAAGCAACACAGGATCAGCTGGTCCAAGCTGGCAAGTTGACAGCGCTGGGCCAAATGTCCGCTGGGATCAGCCACGAAGTAAACCAGCCACTGGCGGCGATCCAGAATTTTGCGGCAAACGGAGTTAAGCTGATTGATCGGAATCGCTTGCCAGAGGCATCCGAAAACCTGAACCAAATTTCCGAGCAAGTGGTTCGTATCACGCGCATCATGAAAAACCTGCGTGGTTTCGCAAGGAACGAGGTGGAGGTGGCAGAGGCTGTAGACCTGAGCATTGTTTTGGCCGATGTGGTGCGTTTGGCGCAACAGCGGCTTCGTGATGAAGACGTTGAGTTGCGACACGAGCCATTAAGCGGACCCGTGATGGTGATGGGCGGCCCTGTTCGGTTGCAGCAGGTTGTGGTCAATCTGATGAGCAACGGCATGGACGCGATGGCCGATGCGGATCAGAAAGTGTTGGGTCTGCGTGTGGACGTTGGCGCAGAAACAGTGCGGATTTATGTCACTGATACGGGCAGTGGTTTGGCCGACCCTGATCGCGTGTTTGAACCGTTTTATACGACCAAAGACGTGGGTGCGTCCAAAGGGTTGGGGCTGGGGTTGTCAATTTCTTATGGGATTATCGGCAGTTTTGGCGGGCAGTTGTCCTGCCGAAATTTGGATGTCGGTGCAGAGTTTTGTGTTGAGTTGAGGAAGGCCATATGACGCGACAGGTTTTGTTGATCGAGGATGATGATGCCTTGCGGGCCTCCTTGGCGCAGACGCTCGATCTGGAAGGGATTAGCGTGATCCCGACTGCGCATTTTGTGCAGGCGCGACGCACCATTCGGGCCAATTTCGCGGGCGTTGTACTGACCGATATTCGTATGCCCGAAAAAGACGGTTTTGATATTTTGGCACTGGCGCAAAAGGTTGATCCTGATTTGCCTGTTGTGATGCTAACAGGCGAAGGGGATGTGCCAATGGCCATTCGCGCCATGAAAGAAGGGGCCTATGACTTTTTGGAAAAACCCTGCGAGGCGGAGCATCTGTTGGGGGTTTTGAACCGCGCGTTGACCCACCGCGAATTGGTTTTGCGCACACGGCGCATGGAACGTTTGATGCAACGCAGTGATCCTGCATCGGTGAATTTTCCGGGCGAAACGGCGGCGAGCAAAACCTTGCGTGCGGACTTGCGGGCGGTTGCAGAGACGGGGCGTCACGTGATGCTGTTGGGTGATTTGGGGGTTGGTAAGCGGGTGGCGGCGCATACAATTTTTACGTTGTCCGAAGGGCGCGATCATTTCCAAATTGTCCGTGCGCCCGAAATTGATCCACAGCAGTTCAGGCTCGAATCTGGTGCGGTGGATTTATCCGTTCGCTCTGTGGACCAAGCATCGGAAGCGCAAATTGCCTGCGTGTTGGCAGCGGTCCAAAAACGCGATGACGTGCGTCTGATTGCATCCGCGCAGCGCAACGTTGCCACTTTGGCTGATCTTGAATGCGTCACGGTGCATGTGCCAAGTTTTGCCGCGCGGATTTCTGACATTGGTGTGATGTTTGAATCCGTGTTGCGGCACGCTGTGCGCAACAGGAGCCTCGAAATGCCGATCATTCCAGATGAGGTAATAAGGAGTTTGGAAGAAAGGGACTGGTCGGAAAATCTGTTGGAATTGCGGGCGTTTGCAAATGATTTTCTAGAAAATCAAACGACCGAGAATAAGACGTTGGCGCAAAAACTTGACGATTACGAGCGCGGTGTATTGGAAGAAACCCTGCGCAAGCACAAAGGTAAAGCAACGCAAGTGGCAGAGGTGTTGGGCCTGCCCCGCAAGACGCTATATGACCGATTGGCACGTTATGGTTTGCGCCCTCGCGATTACCAGTAACGAAACGCCACGAGAACGTGATTGGTGGTCTTCAAACGGCGTGCTTATCCTTGCGGCGTTGTTCAAAGGAGGCACCTGGTGAAACCTGCATTCAAACCAACCCGCCGTGACGTGTTAATCACATCCGTATTTGTGGCTGGGGTGTCTTTGGCACTGCCTGCATTTGCCAAAGGGCGCATTGCCAAGGATGCCGCAACAGGGGCCGCCATTCGTGGGTATGACACCACTGCCTATTTTTTGAAAAACGGCCCTGCGCAAGGGTCTGAGGTGTATTCAGTCAGTTGGAATGACGCGACTTGGCGATTTGCCAGCCAAGAAGAAGCGGACCTATTTGCCGCCAATCCCGAACGTTTTGCACCACAGTTTGGCGGGTATTGCACACGCGCAGCTTCGTTCAAGA
Source organism: Amylibacter sp. IMCC11727 (assembly GCF_029854195.1). Taxonomy (NCBI): domain Bacteria; kingdom Pseudomonadati; phylum Pseudomonadota; class Alphaproteobacteria; order Rhodobacterales; family Paracoccaceae; genus Amylibacter; species Amylibacter sp. IMCC11727. The sequence goes on along the minus strand of NZ_CP122960.1, from coordinate 3,342,632 downwards.
AACTGGTTCCAGCGGACCCAGAGGTGTGGCGGATTCACGGAAACAAACTGTATATGTTTGCGCGTCCCGTTGGTGGCAAAAAGTTTGATGCAGGTGCGGATGCGATGATTAAAAAGGCGCAGGCCTTTTGGGACACGCTCGATTAAGACCCGCGCAACGGCGACAGGGCTTTTTCCTCGGCCCCGATGCGAACATATAGCATGGCCGCGTTTAGGATCGTAAACAGCACTGCAACCCACCACAGACCAAGCACCATGGGCGCAACGATGATTTCGGCGACCACAAGAGCGTAGTTTGGATGGCGAATAAATTTAAACGGGCCGCGTGTGACCAGCGGTTCTTCGAGTATGATGATGCGCGTGGTCCAGCGGGACCCAAGGCTGGCGAGGATCCAGATGCGGAAGGCTTGCAAAACCACAAACAGGATCAGCCAGAAAGGGGATACGCTTTGGCCAATACCAAACAGGACAAGGCAGGCGATCCAAGCAGAGTGCATGGCCACCATGGCGGGATAGTGATTAGCGCCAACTTCGTATGCGCCGCGTTCAATCAGACGCTTTGTGTTCGCCTTTGAAATGGCCAGTTCAGACAGGCGTTGCACGATGATGAAAGCAAGGAACAGAATGGCGCCAGTTTGCATCAGATTTCTCCTTGAGCGACTTGAAATGGCAAGAAAGACGCGGTGAACCCAGGGCCGAGCGCGCAGGCCATCATTTTTCCTGTTGCCCCTTGTTTTAGAACCGCGTCCAGCACGAACAAGACTGTGGGGGCTGACATGTTGCCCGCGCGGCGCAAAACATCCCGTTCGGCGTTGAGGACGCCGCGATCCAGATGCAGCACGTCTTCGATGGCTTCGACAACTTTGGTTCCCCCGGGGTGACAGACGTAGCGGTCGATTGAATCAGCGTTTAGATTGGTCGCCGTTAGCGCTTCGTTCACGGCTTCGGCGAAATGTTCCGAGACGAAGCTGGGGATGGAGCGGTCAAAGACCACGCCAAGACCTGTTTCATCCACATCCCACCCCATGATTCCGAGCGTGTCTGGCCAGATTTTTTGGTGTCCACCCGACAAAGTGATTTCGCGTGTTTTTGTTTTTTGGGTTGAAAGACACGCGGCGGCAGCACCATCCCCAAACAGAACGGATGCGATGATGTCAGCCTTTTGCAAGCGATCAGCCCGAAAGGCGAGCGAACAGGTTTCCACGATCACCAACAAAACTTTGGAGTCGGGTTTAGCAGAGGCAAGGGATTGGGCGATGGACAGGCCCGAAACGCCCCCAGCGCACCCCAAGCCAAAAACGGGGACGCGCATGATATCATTGCGAAATCCCATTTCCTCAAAGGCTTGTGCGTCGAGCGTGGGGGTTGCGATGCCTGTTGATGACACAGTCACAACAGTGTCCACGTCAGCCCCGCGCCACCCTGCATCGTTGAGCGCGGCACCCGCCGCTTTGATGAACAGGTTTTTGGCTTCAACCATGAAAATATCGTTGCGATCTTTCCAGCCGTGGGGTTCGGAAAACCAATCAATGGGGACGACAGAATGGCGTTTATCAATTTCCGCTGTGGCGAATGTTTTTAACAGACGCGGGAATTGCGGGTATTTTTCCCCAAAGATGATCGCGGCGCGTTCTTTGACTTGGTCCTGTGGCAACGTGTGGGGCGGCAATGCCGTTGAAAGACCGTGCAAGAATACTGACATGAATGCGCCTAACTGGGTTAATCGAGCAAAAACAGCGTGTGAGCCCCTACTATGCGAGTGCGGCTGCCAACCTCAAGATAGTACGGTTACACGATTGATCGAATTCATGTGAATACGTGTAACGTTGGTAAGGGAAAAAGTGGTGAGCCCTGATGGGTTCGAACCATCGACCTACTGATTAAAAGTCAGTTGCTCTACCAACTGAGCTAAGGGCCCACACTTGTGAGGGGGGTATTAGGCTGGCTGCTGCATTGGGTCAACCCTGATTCTTGCAAAGAATCGGGCAAATTTCGACGTGTCTGGAATGATCGTGGTGAAAGGGCTATATCAGCGCCATGAATGCAATGGATTCTATAGAAAATGGGCTGCCATTTCTGAAGATGCACGGGTTGGGTAATGATTTTGTTATCATTGACGCACGTACAGCAGAAAACCCCGTTACAGCGGAGATGGCGCAGGCCATTGGACACCGCTATTTCGGTGTGGGATTCGATCAGTTGGCGGTTTTGTCCACCAGTGATGCGGCCGATGTGGATGTTGCATTTTGGAATTCTGATGGGTCCACGGCGGGCGCCTGTGGAAATGCGTCCCGTTGTATCGGCCGTTTGTTGATATCCGAAACAGGTAAAGAATCGGTAACGTTGCGTACGGAACGTGGAATTTTGCCTGTACGGGACATTGATGGCGATCTGTTGAGCGTCAATATGGGCCAACCGCAGCTGGATTGGCGTGATGTGCCGCTGGCGCGGGATGTGGACCTGAACGCGCTGCCGATTGAAGGCGCCCCTGGAGCGGCAGGCATGGGGAACCCGCATTGCGTGTTCGTCGTTGATGACGTGATGGCGGTTGATTTGCCAAAGCTGGGGCCGATTTTTGAGCATCATGATTTGTTTCCAGAGCGCACGAACGTTGAGTTTATCCAAGTGCTGGACCGAGAGAGCATTCGCATGCGGGTTTGGGAACGTGGCGGCATGATTACGCTGGCCTGTGGATCGGGTGCCTGTGCGGCGGCGGTTGTGGCGCATCGTAAAGGGCTGACCGAGCGAAAAGTCACGATCCAGTTGGATGGCGGACCGCTGGAAATTGATTGGCGCGACGATGGTGTTTGGATGACAGGCACAACGCAATTGGTGTTTTCGGGCGTGCTGTCGCCCGCGTTTCTGGACACGGTTAAATGACAAAACCCCCTGTTTTTGCCACGTTTGGCTGTCGGTTGAACACTTATGAAACCGAAGCCATGAAAGAGCTGACCGCGGCCTCTGGGCTGGAAAATGCTGTAGTGGTGAACACCTGTGCCGTGACCGCAGAAGCGGTGCGCCAATCGCGCCAAAGCATCCGCAAATTGCGCCGCGAAAACCCAGATGCGCAGATCATTGTGACGGGCTGTGCCGCGCAAACAGAGCCTGAAACCTATGCCGCGATGGATGAAGTTGATTTGGTGATGGGCAACACCGAAAAAATGGATGCGGAGACGTGGAACAAGCTGGGCAAGGGCCCTGATTTTATTGGGCAGACCGAAGGCGTTCTGGTTGATGACATTATGTCGGTGGAACAAACCGCGGGGCATTTGATTGATGGGTTTGGAACGCGCAGCCGTGCCTATGTTCAGGTGCAAAATGGATGCGATCACCGCTGTACGTTTTGCATCATTCCATACGGACGTGGCAATTCGCGAAGCGTGCCGGCAGGCGTGGTCGTGGATCAGATAAAACGTTTGGTTGCAAAGGGTTACAACGAGGTCGTGCTGACGGGTGTGGACATCACGTCTTGGGGGGATGACCTGCCTGGGACGCCGCCGCTTGGGGATTTGGTGCAGCGGATTTTGAAGCTGGTTCCTGACCTGCCACGTTTGCGGATTTCTTCGATTGATTCCGTAGAAGCGGATCCTGCCTTGGTGGATGCCATTGCCAGTGAAAAAAGGCTGATGCCGCATTTGCATTTGTCTTTGCAAGCCGGCGACAACATGATCCTGAAACGCATGAAACGCCGCCATTTGCGTGACGATGCCATCGCGTTTTGTGAGGATATGCGCAAGGCGCGGCCGGACATTGTGTACGGTGCGGATATCATTGCGGGGTTCCCGACGGAGACTGAGGAAATGTTCGCTAACTCGCTGAAATTAGTGGAGGAATGCGGATTGACATGGCTGCATGTTTTCCCGTTTTCACCGCGCGAAGGCACGCCAGCGGCGCGAATGCCGTTGTTAGATCGGTCGGTCATCAAAGAGCGGGCAAAACGGTTGCGCGAAGTGGGGGCAAAACAGGTGGAAACGCACCTTGAAGCGCAAGTTGGGAAGGCCCATTCGATCCTGATGGAAAACCCGCGGATGGGGCGCACCGAAGGGTTTACCGAGGTTCAGTTTGAAACGGATCAACCCGTGGGGCAGATCGTGCCAGCGGTGATTTCTGGGCGCACGTTAACCAATTTACGTGTTGGCTGAAAAAATAAAAGCAAACCACCCAGAAACGTACCCGCTTTAGCCCAGACTTTTTGCCGTTAACTTTTAACCAAAAATTAAGTTACCGGTGCGGTCCCTGGAAAGGGTGTGGTGTTGCCAAGCAGGTATCGAATCGTATCCGTCAAATCGAATGCGAGCGATATGGCGAGTGTGGCGATCAGCAGCCAGAGAATACGGGTTGCCCAAAGGGAGATCGTTTCACGGCGCATGAACCGCAGCAGATACCACAAGAGCGGCCCCCAAAAGATAAGATGAGGCAAGCCGAGCAGTTTCACATACCCCAGCATGTTGAACAGGTAGATGACGGTGAGCCCATTGAGCGTGTGGGTCAGCACTATGATCAAGGCCGTGAGCCGTGTTTCGCGCCAAATGAACAAAGCAAGCGGCAGGATAAAGACGCTGATCAGCATCCAGTTGAGCCAGATTTGAACCCAAGTGGGCTGTGCGCCCATTGCTTCGACAAACGTCATTTTATGCTCCGTTTTATGGGATAGACGTAGTCGGGGTTGACCATTGGGCAAGAGAGGCTTTTGGTAGCGACGTGGGATGAGGTATTTGAAGAACATTGAAACGCAAGGAGGCGTTTGCGTGCGGCCCATTTTGTATTCTTTTCGGCGATGCCCTTATGCAATGCGGGCACGCCTGGCGGTGGCGTCTGCTGGGATAGAGGTGGAGCTGCGCGAGATTGTGTTGCGCGACAAAGCGGCGGCGTTTTTGGAAGCGTCACCAAAAGGAACTGTGCCTGTTTTGGTGGCAGATGGCGTGGTTGAAGAAAGCATCGAAGTGATGGATTGGGCGCTGGCGCACTCGGACCCTGAGGGGTTGCTGTATGCTGGTCAAGCTGCGCGGGATTTGGTGGAGCGGTGCGAGACCGAGTTCAAAGGACATTTGGATCGGTTCAAATATGCGGTGCGATACGAAGATGTAGACCCTGAAGAAGAACGCACATTGGCGTCGGTGTATTTGCGCGAATTGGATGGGATGTTGGCCGATCAGGATTATCTGTTTGGCGACAAAATCGGGTTTGCGGATATTGGAATTGCGCCGTTTGTGCGCCAGTTTGCGAATACGGATCGGGCGTGGTTCAATGCGCAAGGCTGGGTGCGTTTGCGTGACTGGTTGGATCGGTTTGTTGACAGCGATCGGTTTGCGTCGATCATGACAAAATATCCCAAATGGGAAGAAGGCGATGCCGTCACGGTATTTCCAGCGGAGGTGTAAGCCATGTTGTTGGCAGCAGTGATTTTGAATTTTTTGACAGCGGTTTTGCTGGCGCTGTTGGGTGGGAAGTATCTGCGCGGCCCTGCGCCGGTGGATTACCATGAAGAGATTCTAAAGGCCGCCTATGCCGAGATTAGCGAGGCGCATAAAGGGGTGTTTCGCGCGTTGAACGTTGTGGTGGGTGCGGGGTTTTATGCGCAGGCCGTGGTGATTGCGTTGGTGACGTATTTTGGAGTTTGGAATGATGTGTTCTGGGCCAAATGTGTGGTGCTTGTTGCGGTTTTGTTAAGCGGACTTCCTGCCATGTTGGCAGCACAGCAGTTGGAAAAACACACCCGGATCGCCACGCCGTGGCGGCCAGGATTGGTGCTGATTGGTATGGCTGTTTTGGCCTTTCTTCTGTCGTTGTTTTAGGAGGCGGTTGTGCATCCCAATCCCACATTTCGAAAAGCAGAGGCGCGGCGGAACATAGATTTTGCGCGGCAGCGTGCGTTTGGGGTTTTGGCGGTGAATGCCGAGGCGGGGCCGTTGATGAGCCATATTCCGTTTCAACTGTCCGAAGATGGTCGCAGCTTGGAAGCGCATTTGGTGCGATCCAATCCGATTTTACGCGCTTTGCAGGAGGGACCGCTCGATGCCGTGATCGCGGTGAGCGGGGCGGACAGCTATATCTCGCCTGATTGGTACGGTGTGGCGGATCAGGTGCCTACGTGGAACTATGTGGCGGTGCATTTGCGTGGGATGTTGCGGGCTTTGCCGCAAGAGGATTTGCATGGGGTACTGGAGCGGTTGTCATCGGCCATGGAGGCGCGGTTGTTGCCCAAGCCGATTTGGACCATGGATAAGATGAGCGACGGTGTGGCCGCGAAAATGATGCGGATGATTGCGCCCATTGCGATGGATGTGACGGGCATTGATGGCACGTGGAAGCTGGGCCAGAACAAGGAAGACGCGGCGCGATTGGGCGGCGCGGCCGGTGTGGCGGCGGATGGAATTGGGATGGAAATCGGTGACTTGGCGGCATTGATGAAAGAGCCGCCTTGCTGAGTCCCTAGAAATTTGGCCCATTTATCCCTATGTTTAGGGGAGGAGGACCTCAATGCCGTTACCTGTTGTGCCGATTGTTGTTGCAGCCAGTGCCGTGACCAGCGCGGTTGCCATTGTGCGAAAAATCCATATCAGCCCCGTGATCCAAGCCGTGGAAGACACGCTTGATACGGTTGACGAGGGTATTTCTGTGCGCAAGGTTGACGACAACAGCCAACTGAATGGTGCCGTGCGGTGGAAACGGATTGTGCGGTTCGGGGTCGATGGGCCTGGTGTTGAAATTGACCTGTCTGCCGTGGGGCGGATGCGGTGGCGTAAGGTCTGACGCGGGTGTGCCCGCTCGGGCATATCAAAAGGACAAAATCATGAAATTACATTGGAATCCTGCGAGCCCGTTTGTGCGCAAATGTCTTGTCTGTGCGGCAGAGGTGGGCATTGAGCTGGAGTTGGTGACACGGGCGGGGACGCCGTTGCTGACCGACAATATGCCCCTTGAGCAAAATCCGTTGGGGAAAATCCCAGCGTTGGAACGGCCTGATGGGCCAGCGCTTTACGACAGTCGCGTGATCACGCGGTATTTGTCGGCGCAGGGGGAGGGTGATCTGTACCCAGAAGCGCGGATTTGGGAAGTGCTGACGCTGGAGGCGACGGCGGATGGGATCATGGATGCGGCGGTGTTGATGGTTTACGAGAGCCGCACACGGCCAGAGGAGAAACAGTTTGCAGACATGGTCGAGGCGCAATGGTCAAAAGTGGCCCGCGCGTTGGATGCGATTGAAGAGCGGTGGATGAGCCATTTGGCAGGGCCCTTGGATGCGGCGCAGATTGCTGTGGGTGTTGCGCTGGAGTATCTGGATTTCCGCCACGATGGGCGCGGCTGGCGCGATGGGCGGCCAGCGTTGGCGGCATGGCAGGCGGAATTTTCAAAGCGTGAGAGTATGGTGAATACCGTGCCTGCAAATTTGTAGGGGTGTGCCACAAAGCATGTTAAAAGGGGCGCTGTTCTTTGCGCCCCTTTTGTTTTGATCAATCGCACCTTGGCATTTTGATCGGTTCGATTGTGCCAATGCCCGCTGGATCGATTCCAGCGATACGAATGATAGATGACAGGGCCCAATTTGGATCGTCCTGATTGTCTTCTCCGTCCCGAAGTAGTGGTTCTTTGGAGGGGTTCCAACATGGGTCCATGTTGATCCAAGAGCATGGGTCGCCTTTCAACAGACCTGCAAAGGTGGCGCAGACAATCAATGAGCCGACGCGACCCAGCCCGTTTCCGCCCACGGATTGTGCTTCGCGCAGGATGTAATACCACAGCGCGTCTGGTTCGTTTTCGTCCAATGTGAACTTGTTGTTGATGCACCATTTGCGTGCAACGTCCGTGCCTGATGGCAGGTCAAAGGTGACGCTTCGTTTGAGATTGCGGAAGGCAAGGATGTTGAGGGGATCGTTTTCGTCTGGCAAGGCGGCCAAAGCGTTTGCGAGTTTCGTGTCAATTTTCCGCGCCATTTGTGGAAAGGTGGGATGACCGTTGCCCATGTCCAAGAACCAATCCCACTGGATCATGTTTTTGGTTTGCATGGTGCGGAACCCGCGCAGATCATCCGTATCTTTCGCTTTGCCCATCTGAAAAATGGGTGCAAATTCTTCGAACCCGCGCACGGCTGCATTGGTTTGGTAAGAGTTGCGCACCATGGAGTGGCCAAACCGATAGGCCGCAACGGAAAACTCCACTGGCATAAAGGGGTGGTGTTTCCAGTTGTAAATGTCTTTGAGGCCGAGTTTCCAGATTTGGCGGCCATCTTTGGTGGGCTCCAAAAATAGGGCGCTGTCGCGTACTTCGTTGATTGTGATGCGAGGCATGAAATCGTTCCAGACGATATGCTGATAGAGCCAGCGCAGTGTTCTGCGGGCCATTTCAAATACGTCTTTGGTTTCGATGCCATTGAACTGTTCACGGGCCCGTTCCACCAGTGCATTGTGCGCCAAGAGGAAGGCAAGTTGCAGTTGGCTGACCATGCTGTTTTCGTCGTTGCGCATGTCGCCGATGAGGGCCGTTCCGCAATAGCGTGGAAGATCGGGATGGTGTGCGTTGTCGCCAATGAGGTCCACAGCCATCAGGGCTTTGTCCTCTTTGTTGTAGAGGTAGGGTTGATCATCAGGACCTGCGCCGTAAACGTTATCGAGGTCCAGACGGGGGGTGCGGAAGTTTACTAAACCATTCGGATCGTTTTGCCGCATCAGAGAGGATGCTGGATCAAAGGTAATGTCATGGTCCACAAATTGACCAAAGTAGGTGTAGCCAGCGGGGATGTTTGAATCGAACTCCGCTTCCAATTCGCGAACCAAATCTTTATCGGCGGCGATTTCTTTGGGGGTCAGGCCTGGACGTTCGACCATGAGGTTTTCAGCAATGTCCTTCAGGTAAGCGTCGAGGTCATCGTCGCTTTTCCCGTGATTCCACGCAGGCAGATTGGGACACAATCGCCCGAACGGACCTTTGTAGAGTTTTGAGCGGGGAGCGAGGACGTCAAAATGGGTTGAGCCATGAGCCATGGGTCTATCTCCTAATAAAAAGTTATTTATTCAAAAATTAATTTTACGGAATCGATCCGTTAGGAAAGGATAACACAACCCAAAGGCGAAACAAATTGTATCGGTGGAGTCAGAAAATTCAGCCAATATTTGCTTGTTTAGAAAAACCCAAAGAAAAAGGGCGGGGAAAATATCCCCGCCCTTTGTGTTTAAGCTGTGTGCCTGATCAGTGGTCTTTGCGTTTGATCGGGGCCCAGAGTTTCTTGTTTGTCAGCCACAACAGAACGGCCAAGAGGCCCAGCATGATTACGGAAACCATGCCCAGTTGTTTGCGGGCCATCAATTTTGGCTCGGCTGTCCACATAAGGAATGCGGCAACGTCTTCTGAGGCGTGCTGTGTGTCGTTGGAGTGGCCATCCGCGAATTCGACAATGCCGTCTTCGATTGGGGGAGCCATTGCGATCCAGCCGCCTGGGAATGCTTTGTTTTCATAAAGCGTGACGCCAGCCTGCGTTTTTGTTTCGCCAGTGTAGCCTGTCAAAATCGCAACGATGTATTCTGGACCACCCATGCCGTAGAGCAATTGGTTGATACCAAGACCCGCAGGACCGTGGAAGCCAGCGCGTGCTTTGGCCATCATGGACAAGTCAGGCGCGTTTTCGATGTTGCTGCCTGGGAATTTGTCGGATGGTTTCGCGGCGCGATCTTCGTCGAGTTCTTCGTCATACACTTCGAAGTTTTCTGCAGCGTAGGCTTTCACTTGGTCCGCAGAGTAGTGTGGGCCGCCGTGATCCGCGAGGTTGCGGAAAGCCACCTGACGCAGGCCGTGACAGGCTGCGCAAACTTCGGTGTACACCTGAAGGCCGCGTTGCAGCTGGTTCTGGTCGAACTTGCCGAATGGGCCATCAAAAGAAAACGGGATGTTTTCAATCTCGGCTGCTTCGCCACCTGCGGCAAGAGCGGCGGAACCGCTCATGCTGAGGCCGAAAGCTACGGCGAGGGAAAGGAGTGTCTTTTTCATCTTATCTCTCCTCAGCTCAATTATTCTGCCGCAGACGCGGATGCGTCTTTTGGTGGATAGTGAGCATCGAAATCAGCTTCGATTGTTTCTGGAACTGGCAGTGGTTTTTCAAGAACACCCAGCAGTGGCAGGATGACCAAGAAGTACGCGAACCAGTAGATTGCGCCGATCAAGGAGATCGTTGGAACCAAACCTTCGGCTGGTTGGGACCCTGCCCACATCAGAACGAAGAAGTCGAATACCAGCAGCCAGAACCACCATTTGAACGTTGGGCGATACTTGCCTGAACGTACGGACGATGTGTCTGTCCAAGGGGCAAGGGCCATCACTGCGATGGAGCCGAACATGGCCAACACGCCAAGGAATTTCGCATCCAAGAACAGCACGTCGAAGGTGATCGCACGCAGGATTGCGTAGAATGGCAAGTAGTACCATTCAGGCACAATGTGTGCAGGTGTCGCCAAAGCGTTTGCTTCGATGTAGTTGTCTGGGTGGCCCAGATAGTTTGGCATAAAGCCGACAACCGCCATAAAGATCATCAGGATTACCACGAGGGCAAACAGGTCTTTGATCACGTAGTATGGCCAGAACGGAACGGTGTCTTTCTCGGCGTCTGCTTTGGATGTGCGGCGCACTTCAACCCCAGTTGGGTTGTTGTTGCCAGTGGTGTGGAACGCCCAGATGTGGACGATAACCAGACCCGCAATCACAAATGGCAGCAGGTAGTGCAGCGAGAAGAAGCGGTTCAGTGTGGCGTTATCCACCGCTGGCCCACCAAGGAGCCATGTTTGCAGAGATTCACCAATGCCCGGGATCGCGCCAAACAGGCCTGTGATAACCGTTGCGCCCCAGAAGGACATTTGACCCCAAGGCAAAACGTAGCCCAAGAAGCCAGTGGCCATCATCGCGAGATAGATCAACATACCGATGATCCATGTGATTTCGCGCGGTGCTTTGTATGAGCCGTAGTAAAGGCCACGGAACATGTGGGCATATACAGCGATAAAGAACAGGGACGCGCCGTTCATGTGCATGTAACGGATGGCCCAGCCGCCGTTTACGTCACGCATGATGTGTTCGATGCTGTCGAACGCCATGTCAACGTGCGGTGTGTAGTGCATCACCAAAACGATGCCAGTGATGATTTGCAGCGCCAGACAGAAGGTCAGAACGATGCCCCAGATCCACATCCAGTTCAGGTTCTTTGGCGTTGGGATCATCAGCGTGTCATAGAGCAAGCCAACGATGGGCAGGCGGCTATGCAGCCATTTTTCGGGTTTCGAGCTCGGCTCGTAGTGATCGTGTGGAATTCCAGCCATGATCTAGTCTCCTTAACCGAGTTTAATGATTGTCGGGCTGATGAAAGCAGCCTGAGGAACGGGAAGGTTGGTTGGCGCTGGACCCTTACGGATACGGCCAGCCGTGTCGTAGTGTGAGCCGTGACATGGGCAGAACCAGCCGCCGAAATCACCTGCATCACCCAAAGGCACACACCCAAGGTGCGTACAAACGCCCATCATCACCAGCCATTCGCCTTCGACAGCGTTTTCTGGTGCGTTGCCGTCGGCATCTTTGAAGTGATCAACAGAACGGTTGACGTCGAGCGCGTCTGTGTCTGGCTTGTTCACGTTTTCAGAGTTCTGGTCAGGCAATTCAGCCAGCGCAACCGCGCGGGCTTCTTCGATTTCAGCAGCAGAGCGGCGGCGGATGAAAACAGGCTTACCGCGCCATTTTACCGTGATCTGAGAGCCAGGCTCGATGCCGTCCACGTCCACTTCGATAGACGCGAGCGCCTGAACGTCGGCGGATGGGTTCATTTGGTTGACCAAAGGCCATACCGCGGCGCCTGTTACGATGGCGCCTGTTGCTGCGGTTGCAACATACAAGAAATCGCGGCGGTTGCCTGCGGGTTCATCAGCATGAGACACGTGCTTTTCTCCTTGCCTTGCCCAACTTTGGCGTGGGCATTCTAACTGGGTCCGCTGGGCGGAATCCGAGCGGTCAGCCGCGTTCTACACATCCGCGTGAGCCCCGTCTAGCGGGCTTTTGGCCGCAGACTGCGACTAATGGGCCATAGTGTGTCTTTTTGAATGGCGGTGTAAGGTTGTTTGCACCATTCAGACTGCGCACAGAGAGAGAACATATGAGACTGGCAGCTTACCAACCCGATATCGCGCTGAATGTGGGGGCGATGATTCGTCTTTCGGCCTGTTTTGACGTGCCGCTGGATATCATAGAGCCCTGTGGCTTTCCGTTGTCGATCAAAGCGTTGAAGCGATCGGCGATGGATTATGCGGATATTGCGGATATTTCGCGCCATGACAGTTGGGAGGCGTTTGTGGCGGCGCCACGGCAAGGGCGGGTGATTTTGATGACCACGCGGGCCGAAGATGTTTTGTGGGATTTTCAGTTTCAGGCGGGGGATACGATCCTGATGGGCCGTGAAAGCGCAGGGGTACCCCAAGAGGTACATGATTTCTGCGACGGGCGCGTGAAGCTGCCGATGTTCGGGGCCGCGCGCAGTTTGAATGTGGCGATGAGCGCGGGGATGGCGGTCAGCGAGGCGCTGCGGCAAGTGCGGGGGTAGGCGCGTTAGCGCCATGCGAACGCTTCTCGCAGTTTACAAGCAAACAGCTGCCAGCGCGATGGGATCGGGCATGGCGCTGACGCGCATTAGGTTCCCAGATACGCTTTTAACACCTCTGGCGGATTTGCCAGCAAGTCTTTTGTATCTTGCGGCGGGTGGGCCGTTCCTTCGGCCACGAGGACTGTTTGGTCGGTGATCCAAGCCGCGTCTTCGGGTTGGTGCGTGACCATGATGAGGGTCGCGTTCGCGGTGTCTACGATTTCGGCCACCAGATCGAGCATTTCGTGTTTCAACGCAGGGCCAAGGGCGGCGAAGGGTTCGTCGAGGGCGAGGATCGGTTTGTCGCGCAAAAGGGCGCGGGCGATGGCGACACGCTGTTGTTGGCCCCCTGATAGTTGCGCGGGGCGTTTGGGGCCTTGGCCCTTGAGCCCAACACGGGTGAGCGCGTCGGCGACGATTTGATGTTCTTGATCGGACAGGCGCAGGTTGGGGCGGATACCGAGCCCGATGTTTTGCGCCACGGTCAGGTGCGGGAACAGGTTGTGATCTTGGAACAACAGCGTGATGGGTCGTTTTGCAGGGTGGGCGTTCGTGATGTCCGTGCCGTTCCAGAGGATGCGGCCTTGATCGGGCTGTTTGAACCCTGCAAGGGCGGACAGCAGCGTGGATTTCCCGCCGCCCGATGGGCCGAGCAACGCGATTTTATGCCCTTCTTCGATGGACAGGTCTGCCGTCAGGGTGAAATCCCCTTGGGTTAGCGTGATGTTATCGAATGTGATGGTCAATGCGACCTCCGCGATCAAAAGCCCAGAACAGTGCAAGGGATGTGGCCACCAGCACCAAGGCTGTGCCTGCGGCTGCGTCCATCTGATAGGCGGCCATAAGGCGATACATGGTCAAAGGCAACGTGGCAAAATCGGGTGGGGCAAACAGGGCGATGACGCCAAGGTCGCCCATGGACAGCGCCGCCGCCAATCCTGTGGCAAAGCCGAGGCTGCGTTTGATGCGGGGCCAGATGGCAAGGCGAAAGAGAGTGAATCCTGTCATGCCAAGCGATGCGCCGAGACGGCCATAGTTTTGTTCGGCACGGTTGAGGGCGGGCAGGATAATGCGCAGCGCAAACGGCAGAGACATAGTGGCGTTGACGGCGACGGTGACGGGCAGGGCGAGTTTGAAGGGATCGAAGTAGGGGTTGATGAGGATAAACAAGCCTGTGCCGATCACAAACGGCGAGGCGGCGAGCGCGAGAAAGCCGATGGATTCCACAAAGGTTGCGGTGCGTTTGGACAGGGATGTGATGAGCGCCGCGAGGGCGGTGGCCAGCAGTGTGGCGATCAGCGCGGCGGGGATTGCGATGGATACCGAGTTGAGCAGGGCTGGCCAAACTTGGGTCGGAAGTGACAGGAGCGGTGGCAGGCCGCGCAGGATAACCGAGATCAGCGGGGCAAACAGAAAGAACGCCACAGCGAAAAGGAGTGTGGTGTCAAAGATGCGCGCGCCGCGTTCGGTTCCGTCCCAGCGTTTTGGCGGTAGATCAAGGCCCAGTGCAAAATCGGTGGGGCGGGCAAAGCGCAGGGTGACAAGGGCCGTGACGATGCAGAGGTAAAACTGGATCATTGCGAGAATGGCCGCTTTGGAGAGGTCAAAGTCAAAGCGCAGGGCCTGGTAGATGGCGAGTTCGACTGTTGTGGCTTTGGGGCCGCCCCCAAGGGCGAGAGCCACGGCAAAGCTGGTGATGCACAGGAGGAAGATCAGAAGGAACGCGCCAGGGATGGTGCTGCGCAGCATGGGGCGTTCGAGCTGGCGGTTTACGTCGGATGTTGAAAAGCCAAGCTGTGCGGCGAGGCGGAAATGTTCGGACGGGATGGCGAGCCAGCCCTGAAGGATCAGACGCGTGGCAAGGGGGAGGTTGAAAAATACATGGGCCAGCACGACACCTGTGAAGCCATAGATGTTCAGAGGCTGCGCCCCAAGTGCGGTGAGGCCGTCAGAAATCAGGCCTGAGCGGCCCCAGATGGATACGATACCGAGGACCGCAACAATGGCGGGCAGGATAAAAGGGGCGCCGAGCAGGGACACCATGATGTGGCGACCGCGAAATTGGCGGCGTGCCAAGGCGCGTGCCGTGGGTACGGCGATGATGACGGACAGGGCCGCCGAGGTGAGTGCTTGGATCAGGGTAAAGCGGATCGCGGCCCAATCGGATGGGTTCAGGCCCTGATTGAATGTGGTGGCGGTGCCAACGGCGATTACCGTTCCAATCGTCAGAATCAATAAAAGGATCAGCGCCGCGCCGCCTGTAATCAGTTTGAAAGGGGTTGTGGCGCTGAGGTTTGGCATGGTGCCTGCTTTACGGAGCTGTGAGGCCCCGGCGCGGAGGCCGGGGCGTTTGGGTTAGCGGCTGAGCGCTGTGAGCCATTCCGCGAGGGCTTCGTCGCGGATTTTTTCGGCGTCTGTGTCAGACACGATCAGGCTGTCCACAGGTGTGATGAGGGTTTCGAACCCTTTTGGCAGCCCGTCCTGTGGGAATTTCGCAGGATACATCCAGTTTGTTGTGGGGATGATGGACTGAAAGCCGTCTGAGGTCATGAAATCAATAAAGGCATCAGCGAGTTCGGGCTGGTCTGTGGATTTCAGTTTTCCAGCCACTTCGATTTGCATGTAATGCCCTTCGGAGAAAGACGCAGCGGATTTGGTGTTATCTTCTTCGGCGATCAGGTGATAGGCGGGTGATGTGGTGTACGACAGAACCATGTCTGCTTCGCCCTCAAGGAACATGCCGTAGGCTTCGGACCAGCCTTTGGTCACGGTCAAAATGCGCGGCGACAGGGCGGCCCAGATTTCATCTGCTTTTTCGGGATAGGCGGTTTTTACCCACATCAAAAGGCCAAGGCCCGGTGTTGAGGAGCGTGGATCCTGAATCACGATTTTCAGGTTTTCGTCGGCTTCGATCAGGTCCTGAAAGCTGCCAGGCACGTTTTTCAGTTTGGTGTTGTCATAAACAAAGGCGAAATAGCCCCAATCGAATGGCGCGAATGTGTCGTCTGTCCAGTCCACAGGTACATCAAGGGCGGATGGCATTTTAGAGAGCGGTGCAAACAGGCCTGATGCTTTGGCACGGGCGGTCAGGTTTGTGTCGATGCCCAAGATGATGTCGGCCTCTGTGCGCGCGCCTTCCAGTTGGACGCGAGACAACAAAGATGCGCCGTCCCCAGCGGCCACAAGTTGCAGATCGCAGGCGCAGGTGGCTTCGAATGCTTTTTCAACGGCAGGGCCAGGGCCCCAATCGGACACAAAGCTGTCGTAGGTGTAAACGGTGAGAACGGGTTTGTCCTGTGCGCCAGCCAATGTGGCGATTGCAGACAGGCCCGCAGCGAGGATGAGGTTTTTCATGATCACATATCCTATGTTGCTACAGACGGGTGGCAGGTGTTGGATATGTTTTCCAGACCTTCCCTCCGCCGGTATGATCCGGTTCAGGTTCGACGGGTCACGCAAAGCGTATCTCAGGCCGCATGGACGGCCCCCCCGAGGTACGGTCAAACTTAGCTGGGACGGTGCAAAAAGACAAGGCGGCTGCTGGGGCGCTGCCCCAGACCCCGGGATATTTTTGGACAAAAGAAGGATTGAAATGAGGCACGGGCGTAGGGCGTGAGGCACAGTTAAATCAAATTGGCGACAAATTTAGGTCTAATTGTTTGGATAATCCTTCGCCAACAAATGTGTAATGTATGAGTGAGGTGAGTGCTGTGGATTTAGGGCAAGAGATGGAACCTGCTGGGGCAGGAAGCGAAACAATTACACCAGCTATTGAACGGCCAACACGGCCTGTGCGCACAGCCCGACCTGCGGCGCAGCGGCGTGTTTTGAAGCCGTTGGTGCTGGATCAACCCATTGAAGATGCGGAAATGGATGCGGATTCACCAAAACCAGCCGCGCGCCCTGTGCGCCCAGAGCGGCGGGTTCTGGATGGAATGGAAGAAGAGCCAAGACCAGCGCGACCGACACGACGGGCGCGGGTGTTAGAGCCCGATCAGATTGCGGCATCGCGTCAAATGCCCGAAACGCCACCCAGCTCGGTTGCACGGGATGCGGTTGTGGGCATGGAAGATGTGGGCACGTCCAAGTTGGGCGGTGTGATGCAGGCTTTTGCCCAAATTGGCGGGCGTTTGAAAAAAACAGAGACCGAGGAGGTTGATGCGGATGACGCCGTTGCGTCAGAGGGGGATGAGCAAAAACCACCCAAAGTGTCAGCGGTCACAGGGATTGCATCCAAGATCACATCTCGTTTCCAAAAATCCAAGGATATGGCGGACGCCGACGAAGCAGCCGTGGCCCCATATGACGACGCGGCACAAGATGAAGAGGTATATGCTACGCCACGCCGCGAGTCTGTTCTGGCCCGTTCGAAGGCGGCAGATGAATTGGCGCAGTATGAAGATGAATATGAGCCGATGATGCAGTCATCACCGGCAGCATCTGCGGGCATCTTGGCGCGTTTGGATACGACAGCGATGGGGATTGCCGCCGGCATTGGCGTGTCTTGTGTGGGGCTTATCCTTGTGTCCACGATCCTTGGTTAGGATCAGGACCTGAGACCCAAAGCCGAGGCTTTGGGTTGGCAGTGCTTGGAAATTTTGACAGTATCAGCCGTATTGGGATGTGCCCCACGGCTGATACGAAAGTGGTAGATTGAGATATTTTCTGGAAATGCCACTGCTTCTCTTTCAGCGGTTTTATCGAAAGCTGTGGTTGCGGGTCACGTTTTATGCGCTGGCGTCTTTGATTGCGGCAGGTTTGGGTTCCATTGCGGATATCTATTTGACCGAAACACTGGGCGGGATCATTAAACCGAGCGCAGTAATGCCCGTGTTGACGATCCTTGCGTCATCTATGTTGGCGGTGTCCACGTTTTCCCTAAATGTTATGGTCAGCGCCCATCGGGCCGCAGCGACGGCCGCCACGCCGCGGGTGCATCGGTTGTTGCTGGAAGACACCACAACACAGGCGGTTTTGGCCACGTTTGTCGGGGCTTTTGTTTTTGCGCTTGCGTCCATTGTGTTGTTTCAGGCGGGTGTGTACCGCGACAGTGCCGCCATTGTGGTGATGGGAGTCACAGTGGGTGTGGTGGTGCTGGTGATTGTTGCGATCCTGCGGTGGATTGAGCATCTGAGCACGCTTGGCAGCCTTGATGACAGTCTGCGCGAAGTTGTGAAGATCACGGATCGCGGATTGCAACGGTTTGCGCGGCGGCCTGCATTTGGGGCGGTGCCGATGACGTCTGACACAATTATACCCAGTGTGGTGCAAGCCGTTCCAGCGCGCGAGTCTGGATATGTGCAATTGCTGGATGTGGGCGGGTTGCAGGATTGTTTGGACAGTTCAGGCGCTGTTTACGTGATGCGCAGACCCGGAAAACATGTGCTGAAGGGGCAGCCGCTGGCCTATGTGTCGGGGGAGGTGTCAGACGAGGCGATAGACCAACTGGCGCGGAAATTTATCATCGGAGATCGGCGCAGTTTCGAGCAAGACCCGATTTTTGGACTGCATGTGATGTCTGAGATTGCCAGTAAGGCCCTGTCGCCGGGGGTGAATGACGCGGGCACGGCGATTGAGACCATTGCAGGATTGGAAGAATTGCTGTGGGCCTATGCCAATGCGAAAAAGCCAGACGCGGTGGCGTTTGCACAGGTTTTTTTAAATGTGCCTGAAGAAGATGCCTTGTTTGAAGCGGCGTTTGCAGCGATGGCCCGCGATGGAGCAGGGCAGATTGAGGTGGCGATCAAATTGCGCAAAGCCTTGCAAGGGTTGGCACGGGTTGAGGATGCGGACTGTGCCAAAGCGGCCCGAAAATCTGCGCAACTGGCACTGGATTACGCCGAGGGCGCGTTGCCGTTGCAGACCGAAAAAGAGCATCTGAAGCGCATTGAAGTGTAGGCAGGCGGCAAAAGAGGGTTTTCGAAGGCTCGCGTTTGACCTATCACCCTGCGGGCAAGGAGAATTCTGATGTCTGTGAACAGCTTTGGCCGATTATTTACTGTGACCACTTGGGGCGAGAGCCATGGGCCTGCGCTCGGTGCGACGGTGGATGGGTGCCCCCCTGGCGTGCCACTGGAAGCGTCGATGATCCAGCATTGGTTGGATTTGCGCAAACCCGGGCAGAATAAATACACCACGCAGCGGCGTGAAGCCGATGAGGTGGAAATCCTATCAGGCGTGTTTGAAGGTGTAACCACGGGAACGCCAATCCAGTTGATGATCCGCAACACGGATCAACGCAGCAAAGATTATTCTGAAATCATGGAGAAGTTCCGTCCAGGCCATGCGGATATCACCTATTGGCAGAAATACGGCATTCGCGATTACCGCGGGGGCGGACGATCATCGGCGCGGGAAACGGCTGCGCGGGTTGCGGCAGGTGGTGTGGCGCGGGAAGTTTTGAAAGCGCTGGTTCCGAATTTGGAAATCGTTGGGTGCATGGTTCAGATGGGGCCGCACCAGATTGATCGCGATGCTTGGGACTGGGACCAGATTGCGCAGAACCCGTTTTGGACGCCTGACGCTAAGGCGGCAGAGGATTGGGCGGCGTATCTGGATGACTTGCGCAAGTCGGGCAATTCGGTTGGGGCGGTGATTGAGGTTGTGGCCAAGGGCGCACCTGCGGGTTTGGGGGCGCCTGTGTATGGCAAGATTGATACGGATATCGCCACCGCGATGATGTCGATCAACGCGGTGAAGGGTGTTGAGATTGGCGCGGGTATGGGGGCCGCCGCATTGACGGGCGAAGACAATGCGGATGAGATTTTCATGGGGAATGATGGGCAGCCTGTTTATTCTTCGAACCATGCGGGTGGTGTGCTGGGGGGGATTTCCACGGGGCAGGATTTGGTTTGTCGGTTTGCGGTGAAGCCCACGTCGAGCATTTTGAAGCCGCGCCAGACGATTACGAAATCGGGGCAAGCGGCGGAGATCATCACCAAAGGGCGGCATGATCCCTGTGTGGGTATTCGCGCTGTGCCTGTGGGTGAAGCGATGATGGCCTGTGTGATATTGGATCACGTGTTGCTGCATCGTGGGCAAATTGGTGAGAGCCAAGGGAAGATTGGGTAGGTTCGATCCTGCTATAATCGTTGCCAGCTCGTTTTGCCCTTTGGGCAAAGCCGACTGGTTGGGCAAGTTGGTGAAAATCAGGGTAGTATTGGGTAGGTTAGCGCTCTCTGAGGCGGTGGAATTTGGATATTTAGGCCAAGAAAAAGGCTCAGGGTGGGGATCATCCTGAGCCTTTGGTGTTTCAAGTGTCGCTGGCTGTGGGGGTTGTTGGCTCTTTTGGAGTTGCTGCAGCAAGGGCCGTGTCCATCAGCTCTTGGATGGCGGTTTTGCTGGGGTTGGCGACGATGCGGCCGAGTTCGTCTTCGCCTTTGAGGACGATCAGGGTGGAGCGACGCGGGATTTTGCGATCGGTTGACACGGCGTGGCGGCGGTATTCGTCGAAGTCTACGCGGATGAAGGTGATGTTTTCGCCGTAGGCTGGGTTTTCCCCGATAAGCGCACCGATTTGGCGTTTTTGCGCCGCGCAGGTGGTACACCAATCTGTCGTGTAATCCACGAGGAGCGTTTCGCCCGCTGCGAGACGTTCCTTTATCAAGCCAGGGGTGTAATCGAGGGTTTTTACTTCGTCTGCAAAGACAGGGAGTGCAACTGTTGCAGCCAGCACGGTGAGAAAGGTTCTGCGAAGCATGGGTGGGGTCCTTTAGTAAGTGACAGAGAGGATTTGCATCCATTCGGGCATGATCTGGAGTGCGTAATATTCCAGTGTGTGGTGGAATTTCGTTAGGATCATGATGCCCACAGCGATGAAGACAACGCCGAGGATGGGTTTGGATTTTGAGGCTATTTTACGCAAAGAATCTTGGCGCGTTTTGATAGCTTCACGGGTGCCGTAGGCTAGTGCGAGAATGATCGTTGCAACGCCAAATGCGAAGGCGGACATGATGCCTGTCACGCGCAGGAGGCTTTCGCCTTGGGAGGCCAAAGCGATGGCGCCGCCAAGGGTAGGGCCGATGCACGGGGACCAGACCGCGCCAAGCAGCACGCCGCCAAACAGCTGAGGCGCAGGGCCAGAGGTGGGCAGGCCTGACATGCCTGTGTCGGCGCGCGCCGCGAACCCCGCGGTGGCGGTTTCAAACCGTGCAGCGAGCGGGGGGGTAACAAGGATCAAGCCGAATGTGATCATCAGGACCGCGCCGATGGTGCCAAGGCGGGTTTCATCAAGGCCAATGGTGTGGCCGAGTGTGGCGACGAAGAGACCAAGCGCAACGAAGGAAATGCCCATGCCTGCGGCGAGGAACAACGGGCCACGCCTGTCGGTGCTGGCCGCGGAGGCCAGAACGATGGGCAAGATTGGCAAGACGCAGGGGTTAATCAGCGTTAGCAGGCCTGCGATATATGCAAAAAACAGTTCGATCATGCAGGCGGTTTGGCAGAACAAAGCGGCGCTGTCAGCCTGTGTGCGATCACAAGTGTGTTAAGGATTTAGGTGGGTTAATGAATTTGGAGGGCGAAAGGGGTGTGGAGCAAGGGGTTGGCTGTTCTGGCGTTAAGGGTTTGGTGCGTTCAGTCGGGTGGGTAGGGCGGCAAGTCGGCGCAAAAATTAACCTTTTTGGCGCGAGATCTGCACCGCAAAGATGCCAGCCATGACGATCACCACGCCGATGATATCAGTGCGGGTGAGCTGTTCGCCAAGGATCACTGCAGCGATGGCCACGCCAAAAAACGGATTGAGGAAGTGGAAGGTGGAGGCGCGGGTGGCGCCGATGCGTTCGACCAGCAAAAACCAGATGATGGTGGCGACAATTCCAGGCATCAGGACCGTATAGGAAAAGGCGGCGAACAGGCTGCCTGTCCATGTGAAGCTGGGGGTTTCGAACAGCAGTGCGGGGATCAGCAAAGCGATGCTGCCCACCAGCATTTGTATGCCCACCACCATCAAGACGTTGCCTTTGGATGATGTGGCCCTGACAGTGAGCGCCGCAACAGCCAGTGCGGTGACCCCCACAATACACAGGACAATGCCGATAACGTCGATCCCATCCGACAGACGCGCGCCCATGATAAGCGCGACACCAGCAAAGCCTGCGATGAGGCCGATCCAACCGAGTGTGCCGAGCCGTTCGCCCAAGAACAGGGCGGATGCGAGGCCAACGATAAGCGGCATGGCAGAGGCGATGATGGAGGCGAGGGACGCTTCGATTCGCGTCATGGCCATGAAAAACAGCCCCAGATAGAGCGCGTTTTGGCAGATGCCAAAGACAATCACGGCGCGCCAGTTTTTTCGGTCCAGCCGGATGCGTTGGCCAAGCAGATAGGCGATGGTGATTGCAATGATCCCTGCCACCGCAAAGCGCAGGGACGAGATTGTTAGCGGTGGTGCTTGGAGCACGATGATGCGGGCCGAGGTAAAGGCGGAGGACCAGATAAGAGCGAAGGTGAGGCCCATGAAAATGGCGCGAATATCCATGTTGGTCTGTCCTTGAACGTGGCGTGTGACATGGGTGACAGATGAATTGTGGAATGGAAAGGGATGCGGTAGGAGTTTTCTAAAGAAGAGGAGTTCCCATGTCGCAGAAATCTACGCATTTTACCCATGCTATTTCACGCAGCCCGAGCAAATCCATTGTTGATGGTTTGCGCGCAGTGGATGTGGGGGCGCCTGATTACGACACATTCATGGGGCATCATGCGGATTACGTGGCTGCGCTGCGTTCTACCGGGGCGGAGGTGACGGTTTTGCCTGCGCTGGATGAATTCCCGGATTCTGTGTTCGTAGAAGACGCGGCACTGTGTTTGCAGGAACTGGCCATTGTCATGCGGCCTGGCGCGCCGAGCCGATTGGGCGAAGCGGCGGCGATGAAACCAACCTTGGAGTCGCTGTATTCCAATGTGGCGCAAATCACGGGGCCAGGGTTCATCGAAGGGGGCGATATTCTGGTCAGTGAGCGCGAGATTTTGGTTGGCTTGTCTGATCGCACAACGCAGCTGGGAGTGGATGAGTTGGCCGAGATAGTCGCACCGTTTGGGTATTCCGTTCGTGTGGTGCAAACACCCCCAGGTGTGTTGCATTTCAAAACGGATTGTTCGTTGCTTGATGGCAATACGATTCTGTCCACGCCGCTGTTGGATGCGTCTGGGTGTTTTGACGGATATGACGTTATTCATACGGCAGAGGGTGAGGGGGCTTGTGCCAATTCCATTCGATACAACGATCTGGTGTTGATGCCCGCGGGTTTCCCAAAAACGCGCAAGCGGGTTGAAGAGGCTGGGTTTAACGTCAAAGAGATCGGCAACACCGAAGCGGCCAAGGTGGATGGTGGTTTGTCCTGCATGTCGTTGCGGTTTTCGCCATCCTGATACACCACTGATTTTGCCTCTGATTCCTCGGAAATTCGCTTCCGATGATCACATCGCGGCGCTCGTTTCAGAGGTTCAGCGGCACAATCTGTCTCGCGCTGGGGTGACGGTATGACCGTCAACAGACCCTAGACGTGGTGCGTGAGGAAGTCGGCGACCGCTTGGTGTGCTTTTTCGGTGTCATCGGCGAGGCCGAGATAATTGAAAAAGCCGTGAATCATGCCTGCGTAATCTTGGTAAGTGACCGTGTTTCCTGCATCCCGTAGGGCAGCAGCATAGGTGGCCCCTTCGTCGTGCAGCACATCACATTCGGCCGTGATGATCAGGGTTGGCGGCAGCCCCGAAAGAGAGGCGGCTTGGATCGGGGACGCTCGCCAATCATCGCGTTTTGCAGGGTCGGGGATGTAGTGGTCCATGAACCATGTGACGGTTTCTGCTTCGAGCCCACCGTAGCCTGTGGCGTAACGATCATAAGAGGGCGTACCACCGCGATAATCCACCACGGGATAGATGAGGATTTGGGCCGCAATGGGCAAATTTGCGTCGCGGGCCATGAGAGCGACAACCGCTGCGAGGTTGCCCCCAGCGCTGTCCCCGCAAACAGAAATTTTGGTGGCGTCGATTTGCAAGGCTTTGGCGTTTTGGGCGACCCATTGCGTGGCTGTGAAGCAATCCATTGGAGCGGCGGGAAAAATGTGTTCGGGGGCCATGCGGTAATCTACGGAAATGACCGTGTGCCCCGTGGCGTTTGCCATGTAGCGGGTCACGGTGTCGTAGCTGTCAAGGCTGCCGATCACGTGACCGCCACCGTGAAAATAGACAATGGCAGGTGCGGTTGCGTCCAAATTGGGGCGATAGACGCGCACAGGAATATCGCCGAAATCCGCCCCTGTGGTGGTGTTGATGACTTCGGCCACATGTGGGGGCGGATAGCTTTCGCGGCGACTGTTGGCAAAGCCTTCGAACATGGCGCGGGCGTCTTGAACGGACAGGGACTGAATGGCGGGCAGATTGAGGGCGACCATCGTATCAAGCAGCGTTTGGATTTGGGGGTGTACGTCGTCTGGCATGGGATCCTCCGTTATAGTGAGGATGCCCCAACATGGGGCGTGTGCCAACGAAAAAGGCCGCCCCTTGGGACGGCCTTAATTTTTTGAGGTCGGCACCGATTAGGCGTTGATAACGTCTTTCAGGGCTTTCGCGATTGTCACTTTTGCAACGCGGTCTGCGTCTTTGTGCATTTGCTCGCCTGTGGCTGGGTTGCGAACCATGCGTGCTGGACGCGCGCGGCAAGCGAATTTGCCAAGACCTGGAAGTGTTACTGCACCGCCAGCGGCAACTTCTTTTGTGACGATTTCAGTCAGAGCGGCCAAGTTGGCGTCTGCTGTTTTCTTGTCTGCGCCAGTTGCTTCTGCGAGTGCTGCAACCAGTTGTGTCTTTGTCATTGGTTTCTGAGTCATGTGACTGCTCCTTGTTGTATTCTTTGACGTGCCCATTCTGGGCCCCTTGGTGGGTGTCCTAGGGCATTTAACAAGATATTGTGGCGCAACACAACGAATTTGAACGCTTCAAAGTCCGAAAAAACCATATTATTAAGGGTTTTTTGGGGTTGAAGTTCAAATTATTTCCGTGCAGCCGCTATTTTCAAAACCATAGGCGGTGGGACGCTGATTATACGTAGGGTTGTAAATGCACCGATTTTCGCCTGATTTTAGAGGAAAGCGGTTTCGTCAAAGCTGCGCAATTTGCGGGAATGCAGGCGTTCCAGTGGCATTTCGCGCAAGGTTTCCATGGCTTTGATGCCGATTTGCAGGTGGCTGGCCACTTGAGTGCGATAGAATTCCGACGCCATGCCAGGCAGTTTCAATTCGCCGTGCAAGGGTTTGTCAGAGACACAGAGCAGCGTGCCGTAGGGAACGCGAAAGCGAAAGCCGTTGGCGGCGATTGTCGCGCTTTCCATATCGAGTGCGATGGCGCGGGATTGGGACAGGCGGGCCACGGGGCCTGAGTGTTCGCGCAGTTCCCAGTTGCGGTTATCGACGGAGGCAACTGTGCCTGTACGCATGACCTTTTTGAGGGCGAAGCCTTCGAGTTTTGTGACCTCGGCCACGGCCTTTTCCAGTGCGATTTGGATTTCAGCGAGGGCGGGAACGGGAACCCAGACAGGAAGGTCGGCGTCGAGCACGGAGTCTTCGCGCACATAGGCGTGGGCGAGGACGTAATCCCCCAAGGATTGCGAGTTGCGCAGGCCTGCACAGTGACCGAGCATCAGCCATGCGTGGGGGCGCAGCACGGCGATGTGATCGGTGGCGGTTTTGGCGTTGGACGGGCCAACGCCGATGTTCACAAGCGTAATGCCGCCGCCATCTGCACGGGTCAGGTGGTAGGTGGGCATTTGCGGTTGTTTGGTTGTTTCGGTGACAACGGGATTTTCAGGGGTTGCGATGCAATTGCCAGAGGCCACGAAAGAGGTGTAGCCGCTGGTGGGGTCCTTGAGCGCGTTCATGGCGAAATCGACGAATTCATCCATGTAGAACCCATAGTTGGTGAACAGAATGTGGTTCTGGAAATGGGCTGGATCGGTGGCGGTGTAATGGGCCAGCCGCGCGAGGGAATAGTCGATGCGCTGGGCGGTGAACGGGGCAAGAGGACGGATGCCATCCGCATCGGGCTCTGCGTCGCCATTGGCGATGTCGTCGTTGGTGGTTTTTAGGTCTGGCACATCAAAGATATCGCGCAAAGGGCGGGCATCGGCACGGTTTTCGCCCTCTGCCAAGCGCAGTTCATCGGTGAGCGCGAAGTGCAGAGGGATTGGCACGTCAGAGATGGAAATTGTGACGGGCACTTGGTGATTTTCGATCAGCAATTCGATCTGTTGCAGCAGATAATTGCGAAACAATTTCGGACGGGTCAGCGTGGTGGTGTAGGTGCCTGGCTCCCCCACATGACCAAAGGCGAGGCGTGTGTCCACTTGGGTGTAGGTGAAGGTCGTGATCGACAGCTGCGGGTAACAGGCGCGGTAGTGGCCTTCGGGGGGTTTGCCCGCGTGGTAGTCGGTGAAGTGCTGGCAGAGAAAATCTGTGGCTTGGGCGTAGAGCGCCTCAATCGCGTCAACGGCTTCGGCGGCGTTGGTAAAGGATTGAGGTGCTTGCAGGGGTGGTTCGATCAGGTTTGTGAAAATTGGGTCAGTGTCGTTCATGTCGTTCTCTTTTCTTTTTTGATTGGCGCGGTCGTGCGCTTGCTTAGGGGTCCACAAAAAGTGGGGTCATTTCGAATTTTGTCACATCCACGAGGCCAAGGTCTGAAATCCGCAGTTCGGGGATCACGACGAGGGCAAGGAGGGAATGTTGCATGTAGGCGTTGTTGAGCGTGCAGCCGCAATCGGCCATGGCGGCGACCATTTGGTCGGCGGCTGCGGCCACATCGGGGGCGGGTTGATCGGACATAAGACCTGCGATGGGGAGTTCAACCATGGCGCGTTCCTTGCCATATTTGAACACGCAGATGCCGCCGCCGACTTCGCCGAGGCGGTTGGCGGCGAGGGCCATGTTTTCGCGGGATGTGCCGACGACGATCATGTGGTGACTGTCGTGGGCCACGGTGGAGGCCATGGCCATGTCGCCTGTGTAGTTGAAGCCCGAGACAAAGCCGTTGGTGACATCCCCCGTGGCGCGGTGGCGTTCGACGAGGGCGATTTGGCAGACGTCTTTGGTTTCGTCACCCTGTACGATGCCATCGGTGACGGCGAGTTCGGCGGTGAGAGCTTTGGTTGGCGCTTGGTTTTCGACCACGCCGATGACACGGGCGGTGGCGGTGTTTGCGCCGTCAGGTGCGTTGATGGCAAAATCCGTGGCGGTGAGGGTTTTGCCGAGTTTGACCGTGCCGCGTGTGTTTGCGGGCCAGTTGTAGGCGGTGGAATCTACGGTGTTTTCGCCGTTCAGGGCGATGGTTTTGCCCCGCGCGATGACCTGTTCGATGGGGAGCGTTTTGAGGTCGGAGGACAGGATCACATCGGCACGACGACCGGGTGTGATGGAACCGAGTTCCCGTTCGAGGCCAAAGTGGGTGGCGGTGTTGATGGTGGCCATTTGTAGCGCAATGAGCGGATCGCAGCCGCATTCAATGGCGTGGCGCACAACGCGGTTCATGTGGCCGTCGTTGACAAGCGTGCCAGAGTGGCTGTCGTCTGTGCAGAGGATAAAGTTGCGCGGGTCGAGGCCCTTTTCGGTAACGGCGGTGATTTGCGTTTCCACATCGTACCAAGCGGAGCCGAGACGCATCATAGAGCGCATGCCTTGGCGCACACGAGCGATAGCGTCTGCTTCGCAGGTGCCTTCGTGATCGTCGGCGGGGCCACCTGCGGCATAGGCGTGGAAGTTGGGGCCAAGATCGGGGGAGGCATAGTGGCCGCCAACGGTTTTATTCGCCATTTGTGTGGCGGCAATTTCGGCGAGCATTTTGGGATCGCCGTTTACGACCCCTGGAAAGTTCATCATTTCGCCAAGGCCGATGATATTGGGCCATGTCATGGCCTCGGCCACGTCATCTGGGCCGAGTTCTGCGCCTGTGGTTTCTAAGCCAGGTGCGGAGGGGGCGCAGGAGGGCATTTGCACGAAGACGTTGATGGGTTGGGCGAGGGCTTCGTCGTGCATGTGTTTGACGCCAGCCATGCCAAGGACGTTTGCAACCTCGTGCGGGTCAACGAACATGGATGTGGTGCCGTGTGGGATCACCGCTTGGGCAAAGCGGGAGACGGTGAGCATGCCAGATTCGATGTGCATGTGCCCATCGCAGAGACCCGGTAGGATGTAACGGCCATCGGCGTAGATGATTTCGGTGTGCTCGCCAATGCAATGGGACGCGTCAGGGCCACAATAGGCAAAGCGGCCTTCGCGGATGGCGATGTCGTAGTTTTTAAGGGTTTCGCGGGTGTGGACGTTGACCCAAGTGCCGCCTTTAATCACCAGATCCGCAGGTTCGCGCCCCGCAGCGGTTGCGACGAGTTTGGATGCGGAAGCGGGCCATGTGGGAAGGTCTGTGTACATCCCCCAATATTTCACCAGTGCGAAAGGTGATCAAGAGGAAACTGTTGCCTAAATAGGCAAGTTATCGCAGGCTTGGACCAACGAGGAGAATTTAATGCAAGTTGGTTTGATTGCGGGTGTAACCGCGTGTTTTTTGGCAGTTGGGGCGCAGGCGGAGCATTGTTTTGATGTGGAGAAGCAATGGTTCACGACAGGTGGAACAGGTGAAGCTGGGTATTGGGCGTTTGAGCCATCCATTGGGGAAATGGGCCCCGTAGAACGCTTGCCGATTACATGTTTTCAGCAAGATGTTCGCTTTGAAATGACGGCAGATGCGCAAAAATTCACGCCATTAAATGATGCAACGGCCAGTGCGCAGAAGTGTGGATTGAACGTGGACCCCACCAGCATGACGTGGACGGGTGGGTATGACAAAAGCGTTTCGGATTGGCGTATCGTAGTGCGAGCCAAAACGGTGGAAGGTGCGGGGGATGATGACGTACCAACGGAGGTTTCGCGGGCGTTTCTTGCAAAGTGTTCATTGGATGAAGGCGCCACGCCCGTGTTGCGTTTGGTCACAAGTATTGTCGAGGGAAAAGCGGGGGAGGTAAAATATGTCTGGCGATCAAACAACTGAGGTTGAGGCCGAGGTTGTCGGGCCTGCTGAGGATGATGATGAATTGACTCCTGTAGCGGATGGGAAAGCGGAAACGTTGGACGAAAAAGGTGCGGCGACTGCGCCTGTATCAAAGTGGAAAAAGACGTTGAAAGCGATCAAGGAGATCGACGGTGCGTTGTTGTTGTTGGGGTTGATGCTGACGGTGGCTGTGTCCTTTGTCATTGATCGCAAAAACCGCATTGATGACAATGTTTACGCGACCCATGTGGTGCTGGATTATGGGTTGGAAACCATTTTGGCCCAACAGATTGACGGCCCTTTGACCCGCGATGATCCGCTGCATCAGAAACGCATGTCGGTGCTGAAATACCGCGCCTATGTCGGGGAATATCGTGTTGATCCTGCGCGGAGGTGTGTGGGTGAGTTGCTGACGCAGATTGAGGATTTCGGCATAGACCCCGTGCGGGTGAGTTACATCGCAGATGGGACGCCGATCCAAACGGGGGAATATTTGATCCGAAAGATTTCGAACCTGCGCAACAGGTTAAACGCGTGGAAATGGGACAAGCGGTGGTTCTTGCACGGGCTGAAATCCAGTGACAGTTATTTTGAAGAGTGTTTTGAAAAATGGTGATGCGCACTTGGGTTCTGTGTTTGGTTTTGTGGCTGCCCTTTGCGGCCCATGCCAACAATCGCCCTGCACCCGCAGTGGGGCCAACGCAGTTGTATTTTCTGTCTGTTGGCATTGAAACCTATTCGGTGGAAAGCCGATTGCCGCATCTGTATGGAGCAGAACAATCGGCGCGGTTGGTGGCGGAAAGTTTGATGGGTGCGGGGGCGGCGTTTGGGATTTTGCTGACTTCTGATCGGGTCGGATCCGAGTTTGAATATGTGGTCACGCGGCAAGATATTTTTGATGCGATCGTTGATTTAAAACGACGCATTCGGGCGGATAAGGCCCCCAATCCGCGTGTTGTGATTTACATGATGGGGCATGGGGGCGGGGATCCTGTGGCGCAAGCGAATTTCCTTGTGCCAGGGGATGTCTATGTGTCGCCTGCGGATTTGACGCAATCGGGAACGCAGAAGTTGATCCATTCGACGGTTTGGAATTTGGATATCGTGTCTGCGGCGGTGAATTTTCGGGCGCATGAGAGCATGGACTATATGGATGAATTTTTTCCGTCGCACGAGATGCAAAGACCTGATGAGGGTTGGTGGGCATCCATAAAGCGCGTGCAAAAAGAAACGGCAAAACGGCAGGCGATTGTAGATCAAAGAAATCGCGACGGTGCGTTTTTGAAAGGGGGGAATGCGCCGGTACCTTACCTGTTTTTGGTCGATAACTGCTTTGGTTCGGTGAAACCCGATTTGGTGAATGACGCGGGTATTTTTGGCGGTATTCTGCGAAATATGTTTGCGAAATTGATGGATGAAGGGGTTACCCTTTATGCGGCTGAACCCGGGACGAACGCACGCACGGTTGATGCGCCAGATTGGTTGGGTGGCAGCGGGTTTGTTGGCCCATTGGCGTATCGCTTGTTGTCAGTGATGAGGGAAGACCCAACGGGTATTTCCATTGCCGAAATGCGGCAGAAATTAGTGGTATCGGAACAGAGTAACCCTGCTGGCTGGGCCCCGTATGAACACGATGTCAGCTTGGTTTCTGACACGGCACCCGCCGAGATTTTGCCGCGCCAATCGGGTCGGCGTGGGGTCCTTGAAATCCGCAAAGGGACGGGCGGTTAAGGCCGTTCGATCGCCACGGCGGTTGCTTCGCCGCCGCCGATACAGATAGCCGCGATGCCGCGTTTTTGGTTGGTGGTTTCAAGGGCGTTGAGCAGGGTCACGAGGATGCGCGTACCGCTTGCGCCGATGGGATGGCCAAGGGCGCAGGCGCCGCCGCGGATGTTGAGTTTTTCAGGGTCGATATTGAGGTCGCGGGCGAAGGCCATGGGGACGACGGCGAAGGCTTCGTTCACTTCCCAGAGGTCCACGTCATCCGTGCTCCAGCCGAGCTTATCCATGAGTTTTTGCGCCGCTTGGATCGGGGCGGTGGTGAACAGGCCTGGTTCCTGCGCGTGGCTGGCATGGCCGAGGATGTTGGCGCGAACTGTGAGGTTTTTGTCCGCCGCCGCATCGGGTGTAGCCAGGACAAGGGCGGCTGCGCCGTCAGAGATTGAGGAGGAGTTGGCGGCGGTGACGGTGCCGCCATCGCGGAAGGCAGGTTTGAGGTTTGGAATTTTCTCGGGCCGTGCGTTTTTCGGTTGTTCGTCGGCGTCGATTGTCACCTCTCCTTTGCGGGTTTTGAGGGTGACGGGTGCGATTTCGTTGGACAGGACGCCAGAGCCACCTGCATCGAGCGCGCGGGAGAGCGATTGGAGCGCGTAGTCGTCTTGGGATTGGCGGGTGAATTGGTATTTTTCGGCGCAGTCTTCGGCGAAGGTGCCCATGAGTCGGCCTTTGTCATAGGCGTCTTCTAACCCGTCGAGGAACATGTGGTCTTTGACTTCGCCATGACCGAGGCGCGCGCCCGACCGCATTTTGGGCAGGATGTAAGGGGACAGCGACATGCTTTCCATGCCGCCAGCGACCATGATGTCAGCGTTGCCAAGCGCCAGTTGATCGTGGGCCATCATCACGGTTTTCATGCCAGAGCCGCACATTTTGTTCACTGTCGTGGCGGGGACGTCGATGCCGAGCCCTGCGGCGAATCCCGCTTGGCGTGCGGGCGCTTGACCAAGGCCAGCGGGCAGAACGCAGCCCATGAGGAGTTCGTCGATATCGGATGGTTTCACGGTTGCGCCGTCCATCGCGGCCTTGATCGCGACACCACCGAGTTCGGGGGCGGGCGTGTCTGATAATGCGCCGCCAAGGCCGCCCATTGGGGTGCGTGCTGCGCCTACGATAGCGATGGTCATGGCGTGGCTCCTTTGTGTCTGTTGCGGTGAATTTAGGAAGGGGATGGGCCTTTGGCAATCGTAAGAATTGTATCAAATTGTTGCCGTTCTTTTCTATTTGGTAAGGTTTCGGAAAGGGGTTTTATGTCATTTTGACTCAAAGGCCTGCGCGTTAAACAGCGCGTGGGGCGATGGTTTGAAAGGACAGCTTATGGATATCGAAACCAATGTCGTTGGCGACATAACCGTGGCCAAATTATGCGCGACCCGTCTGGATGCGGCGCGTGCAGTGCGGTTCAAGGAAGGATTGCGCGAGATTTCCGAGGCCGGAGCTGGGCATATTGTGCTGGACATGACGGATATTGATTTCATGGACAGTTCGGGATTGGGCGCGGTTGTGACGGTGATGAAACACATGGGTCGCGACAAGACACTGGAATTGGCCGCGCTGCGCCCTGCGGTGGGGAAGGTGTTTAAGCTGACGCGAATGGACAGCGTGTTTGGGATTTATCCATCTGTTGAGGATGCCTTGGCGCAAGGGATGAAAACAGCGATATGAAACCGCGTCGCATCCTAAAGAAACGCCCAAAGGAGTTGCGATTTCAAATCGCGAT
Source organism: Amylibacter sp. IMCC11727 (assembly GCF_029854195.1). Classification (NCBI taxonomy): domain Bacteria; kingdom Pseudomonadati; phylum Pseudomonadota; class Alphaproteobacteria; order Rhodobacterales; family Paracoccaceae; genus Amylibacter; species Amylibacter sp. IMCC11727. The sequence continues at coordinate 3,310,501 of NZ_CP122960.1, read as the reverse complement.
CAGGAGCGTTCAAGAAGAGGTTGTGACCGTTTTGATGGATATGTGCGCATGGCTGGCGCATCACCATGTGGACCGAAATGTGATTGAAGAATTGGAGTTGGTGCTGGCAGAGGCGCTGAACAATGTTGTGGAACATGCGTATCTATATGCGGCGGATGGGGAGATCAACATTCTGTTGCGCCTGCGACCAAGCCAAATTCGTGTCACCATCACGGACAGTGGCCGCGCGTTTGAAGGTCCGCCCCCCCTGCAAGACATGAATGTCGAGGACATGGATCTGGAAGAATTGCCAGAGGGGGGATTTGGCTGGAATCTGATCCGAACGCTGACGGATTGTGTGGAGTTCGAACATAAGAACAAACAAAACCGACTGACCCTAACCCGAAATTTAGGGGTGGTGGCCTCTGCCTGATCTTTGATCCGATGAAAAGCGGGGCGGTGCCCTGATGGATGGGGGTGTTTCCGCCGCTGGCGCGGTATTTCAAACAGAGAATTGCGCCGATGCGGGGGCTCTGTCATTGTGGAGTTACATTCGCATAGACGGAGATTGGTTATGGTATTTTCAAAAACAGTTAAAATGGCAGCGGCGGCAAGTTTGATGCTTGTCGGTTTCGCAGGGCAGGTTTTGGCCCAAGCCCAGCAAAATCCAATTCCAGAGCGCCGCATTGAACTGACGAATAATACGGATTTCTTTGGGTCTGATCTGCGCAATGTGTTTGATGTGGAATTCAAAGACTGCGTTGCCATTTGTTTGGCGGATACGGCTTGTAAGGCGTTTACATACAACCGTAAATCATTCGCGTGTTTTCCAAAGTCTGCGGTGGGGGACCAATCTGTTTTTGAAGGGGCCGTTTCTGTTGAAGTGACAGACGCCACGCCAGCGGAATTGGAGCGCGCGCGGGTGCGGGCCAAACAGCTTGCGGTTATTCCAAACGGGTTTTTGGGCGAAGCGCGGCGTATCGCGGATCGCAATGGCGCGTGGTATCCGACTAATCGTTGGACCCATGATGGACTGGTTGAGGAAGCGCGAAAGGAATCTGCCAGAGGAGATCATATTCGAGCGATGGAGCTGATGCTTGCCGCGATTAACGATGAGGATCGCGCAGAGGCGTGGATCGAAGTGGCGCGTTTGGCCAATGTCGCCACGCCCAACACGCCAAAATCCCGCCGTTTCGTGCGTGAAGTTGGCAATGCTGCGGCCATCAACGGGTTTTTGCGTGCAGAGTCAGAGGCCACGCAAGTGGCTGCTTTGCAAGAGTTGGCTGCCGGGTTTGAACGGGTGCGCCAAGGGCGGTTGATGATCCCTGTTTTGCGATTGGCCCAAAGCATTTCGCCGCGCATTGATACCGAAGACGCGCTTGATCGTGCGATCAGCCTGTATGGGTTTCGGGTGGTGGATCACACGGTGGATCACAACGCATCTAGCCCACGTGTTTGTGCAGAGTTTTCCGAAGATTTGGTCAAAGGGACGGTGGAATATTCCGATTTTATCCAATCGGAAATCACGGGTCTGACCGCCGAAGCCGAGGGGCGGCAATTGTGTGTTGAGGGGATGGGGCATGGGGAAACCCACCGCATTGCATTTCGCAAAGGGTTGCCATCTGCGGCAGGAGAACAATTGGCCAAGACGGTTGATCTGCGCATTTACGTGCAGGATCGTGACCCCGTGGCACGGTTTGCGGGGCGCAGTTATTTGATGCCGCAGCGCGATGGCGCGACCATTCCGTTGATCACTGTGAATGCCGATACGGTGGATGTGAAAATCTATCGTGTTGGGGATCGCAACCTGTTGCGCACGGTGCAAGATGGGATGTTTGCTAAACCGATATCGCGTTGGGATGTGCCCTTTCTGGCGCGTGATCTGGGACAAGAGGTTTGGTCGGGAACGGCGGATGTTCAGCGTGAACTGAACCGCGAGGTGACCACGGCTTTGCCTATTGCTGATGCGCTGACGGAGTTTGATGCGGGGGTTTATGCCCTGACCGCAAAGATCCCCAGTGCCAAGCGAGAAAGCGATACGGTTGCGACACAGTGGTTTATTGTGTCTGACATCGGAATTTCCACGATGAAGGGCAATGACGGTCTGCATGTGTTTGCGAAATCGTTGAAATCCGCTGATGCTTTGGAAAAGGCGACGGTGCGGTTGGTCAGCAAATCAAATGTTGTGTTGGCAGAAACCCAGACCGATGCAGCGGGATATGCGATGTTCCCTGCGGGTTTGGCGCTGGGCACGGGCGGGGCATCTCCTGCGTTGGTGACGGTTGAAAAGGGCGGGGATTATGCGTTCATCGATCAAGCGGCGGCAGAATATGATCTGTCGGATCGCGGGGTTGAGGGGCGCGAACCTGCCAAAGCCATTGATGTGTTTATGGCCACAGATCGGGGTGCTTATCGGCCAGGGGAACGGATTCACACCACTGTTTTGGCACGAAACGGAACGGCGCAGGCCATTGATGGCGTGCCGCTCACGCTTGATCTGATCCGTCCCGACAATGTGCGGTTCAAGCGGGTGTTGGCCAATGCAGTTGGTGCAGGTGGCGCGGTGACGTCGTTTGATATTCCTGCCACGGCAGCGCGAGGGACGTGGAAGCTGCGGGTTTATGCGGATCGAGATGCGGACCCGTTGTTAGAACGGCGTGTGTTGGTCGAGGATTTTGTGCCCGAAAAGATCGATTTTGATTTGGCGCTGGGGGAGGGGCCTTTTGCGTTGTCTGATACGCCAGAGTTGCGCATTGATGCGCGGTATTTGTTTGGTGCGATTGGCGCGGGATTACAGGTTGAGGGTGAAGTAAAGCTGTCGGCGGCACGGGCGTTGCAAGGGTATGACGGGTATCAGTTTGGCGCGGCGGATGATGTGTTTCGCACGCGATATCAAAGCATCAGCGCGGCAGAAACCTCAGCGGATGGATCCGCGGTTTTGAACCTGCAATTGCCCCGCGTGGACGAGGTGAGCAAACCATTGGATATGACCGCGGTGGTGCGGTTGCGCGATGGATCGGGCCGCCCTGTGGAACGCCGTGTGTCTGCCCCTGTACTGCCTGGCAAGCCGTTGATCGGGATTAAGCCGATGTTTGAGGGCAGCGTTGGTGAGGGGTCCGAAGCGGCGTTTCAAGTGATTGCCGTGAATGGTGCGGGTGCGCGGATGGACATGGAGAATGTCAGCTGGGTGCTGAACCGCCTGCACACGCGGTATCAGTGGTATCGCCAGTATGGGCAGTGGAATTATGAACCCACGACGCGGCGCAAACGGGTTGCCAGCGGCGACATCACAATCGGATCGGCAGAGATTGCAAAGATTGCAGCCATGGTTGAGTGGGGCGAATATGAGCTGAAGCTGGTTCATAAAGGTGCCGATTTTGCGCAATCATCGGTTCGGTTCACCGCGGGCTGGTATGCCAGCGGGGGTGCGGATGATACGCCTGATTTGTTAGACGTTGCGATGGATCGCGATGCCTATGCGGTGGGTGACACGGCCACCATGCGCGTTGTTTCGCGGTTTGATGGTGTGGCACAAGTTTCTGTTTTGTCGGATCGTTTGATCGAAACGCGGTCCATTACGGTGCGCAAAGGGGAAAATGAAATCCCGTTGGATGTGACGCAGGATTGGGGGGCTGGGGCCTATGTCACCGCTTCCGTTTTGCGCGGTATGGATGGCGGTGTTGATCCGTCCCGTGCGCTGGGTCTGGCGTTTGCGAAAGTGGACCCTGGAGCAAAGTTGCTGACTGCCCAATTTGCAAATGCGGACGAAGCATCGCCGCGTGATGTAATGCCTGTTGCCCTGAAAGTGGATGGATTGTCCGCAGGGGATACAGGATATGTGACCATCGCGGCGGTGGATGTAGGGGTGTTGAACCTGACAGGATTTAAAACGCCTTCCCCCGATGGATATTATTTCGGGCAACGTAAATTGGGCGTGGAACTGCGCGATGTTTACGGACGTTTGATTGATGGGTCGGGTGATGCGGGGCGATTGCGGTCTGGTGGGGACAGTCAGGCCAATGCAGGGCTGCAAGGCCCCCCGCCAAGCGAAGAGGTTTTGGCGCAGTTTTCGGGCGTTCTGACGGTTGGGTCTGATGGCATGGTGCGCCATGATTTCGCGATGCCAGATTTCAATGGCACGGTGCGTTTGATGGCGGTTGTGTGGTCTGACAAAGGGGTGGGTCATGCGGAGCAAGATGTTCTGGTGCGCGATCCTGTTGTGATCGTTGCCAATGCGCCGCGATTCATGACACCTGGGGATGAAAGCCGCATTCGATTGGAACTGACCCATGCGTTTGGGCCGACGGGTGAATTTGATGTTACGCTTGGCAATACGCTTGGGCTGCGCACAGAAACGCCGAGCAATCAGGTTGTTACCTTGCGCACCGGTGGGCGTGCGGTTTTGGATATTCCTGTCACGGCGGATTTGGTGGGAGCACAGCGGTTTGAGGTGTTTGTGAAAACCCCAGATGGCAAAGTGCTGAGCAAAAATATCACCTTACCTGTGCAGTGGAATGATCCAGAAATTGCGCGGCAAACGCGCGTGTCTTTGGCGGCGGGGCAGGCGCTGAACATGGATGTCAATATGATGGCTGGGCTGCAAGATGGCACGATCCGCGCCACCCTTGCGGTGGGGCCGCTGGCGCGTTTTGATGCGCCTGGATTGCTGACGGCGCTGGATCGGTATCCCTATGGCTGCACCGAACAAGTGACCAGCAAGGCGATGCCGCTGTTGTATTTTGACCAGTTGTCCGATGCGTTGGGATTGGCGGATAAGAAACGTGTGGCCGAGCGCATTGATCAGGCGATTGTGCGTGTTCTGGGCAACCAATCGAGCAATGGTGCGTTTGGGCTGTGGTATCCATCCAACGGGGATTTGTGGCTGGACAGTTACGTCACCGATTTCCTGAGTCGTGCGCGGGCGCAAGGGTACGAAGTCCCCGATCAGGCATTCAAAAAGGCGCTGAACAACCTGCGCAATCGCGTGAATTACGCGGCTGATTTTGAAGATGGCGGGGAAGATATCGCCTATGCTTTGATGGTTTTGGCTCGCGAGGGTTATGCGGCCATCGGGGATTTGCGATATTATTCTGATACGCGGTCGGGGGCATTTCGGACCGGACTGGCGCAGGCGCAATTGGGTGCGGCGCTTGCGCTCTACGGAGATCAAAGCCGCGCGGATCGTATGTTCCGGTTGGCTGGTGCGCGCGTCATCGAAGGAGAGCGCCGCGTGGGATGGCGCAGAGATTACGGGTCTGATTTGCGCGATCAAGCGGCTGTTTTGTCGCTGGCGGTCAATGCTGGGAGTGAGGCGATTGATGTTGCATCACTGGCCGAAACCGTCAGCCGTACACCCGTTGCCCGCCGATCCACGCAGGAAAATATGTGGTCGCTGATGGCGGTGAATGCGTTGGTAAGCGAAGGGGTGGCGCAGGATATTTCGTTCAATGGCGAAACCATGACCGCGCCAATGGTGCGCACGATCAGCGAGGATGAATTGCTGGCGGGTGTTGCGCTGGAAAATGAAGGAGCGCGGGACACAACGGCCGTGGTGTCGGTGTTTGGCGTGCCAACGGACCCTGAACCTGCGGGGGGCAATGGGTATAAGATCGAACGGACCTATTTCGATATGGATGGTGCGCCTGTCACGCTCGACAATTTGGCGCAGAATGATCGTATTGTTGCGGTTCTGAAGGTGACCCCGTTGCGTGAAAGCCAAGCGCGATTGATGGTGAATGATCCACTGCCTGCGGGGTTGGAGATCGACAATCCGAACCTGATTTCAGGTGGGGATATTCGGGCGCTTGATTGGTTGGAGTTGAACGCCAATGTGCAAAACAGCGAATTCCGCACGGATCGTTTTTTGGCGGCGGTGGATTGGTCTGGGCGCAAGCCGTTTCAGATGGCCTATGTGCTGCGGGCGGTGTCACCAGGATCGTTTCATCATCCTGCGGCGGTGGTCGAAGACATGTACCGCCCTGATTTCCGCGCGCGAACAGATGTGGGGCGTGTGACCGTTAAATGAGCCCAGACACAGCGCGCCGAATGATCCTGCGATGGGGGAGCTTTCTGCTTGTCCTTGTCGTTGGTTTCTTGGTTTGGACCACGTGGGTTGGCCGCACCCAATTGCCGCCCTTGACCCCAGATGTTTCGGTGGTGGTCGAAGCGCGGGATGGCACATTGTTGCGCGGGTTCACGGTGGCAGATGGGCGCTGGCGGTTGCCGATCACGGTGGACGAGGTGTCGCGCGGGTATCTGGAACAGCTGATCGCGTTTGAGGACAAACGGTTTTATCGCCACAGTGGCGTGGATTTGTTTGCTGCGGTGCGGGCCGTTGGGCAGGCGGTGTGGAATGGCGGCGTTGTGTCAGGGGGGTCAACCCTGACCATGCAGGTGGCGCGATTGCTGGAAAACAGCGGTACGGGATCATGGCGCGGCAAGATACGGCAAATGCGGGTGGCTTGGGCGCTGGAGCGGGTGCGCACCAAGGATGAAATTCTGGAGCTGTATCTGCGGTTGGCTCCGTTTGGCGGCAATATTGAAGGGGTGCGTGCCGCGAGCTTGAGCTATTTTCAAAAAGAGCCTGCGCGGCTGACAGATGCAGAGGCGGCGTTGTTGGTGGCGCTGCCCCAATCTCCTGAAACGCGGCGCCCAGATCGTGCCGCTGATCGCGCCAGACTGGCCCGTAACCGCGTGTTGGATCGCAGTGTCAAAGCGCGGGTTTTGGATCAAGAGGCAGCGGACGCGGCGCGGATGGAGACCGTGCCCAACACGCGCCATGCGTTTGATTTCCTTGCACCGCATTTGACAGAACGGGTGGCGGCGGCGACCCCGACACAACTGCGCCATCGTTTGACGTTGGATCACGCGATGCAAGCCAAAGCAGAGGCGTTGTTGGCGCGGCATGTGAAGGGGCGGCACAAGGCAATGTCGGGCGCAGTGATGGTGGTGGATCATCAAACGGGCGCGGTTCTGGTAAGCGTTGGATCGCCCGATTATCTGGATACAGGGCGGCAGGGGTTTGTGGATATGACCCGCGCGATCCGGTCCCCAGGGTCCACGTTAAAGCCGTTGATTTATGGGTTGGCATTTGATGCGGGTTTGGCGCATCCAGAAACGTTTATCACAGACAGCCCGATCCGATTTGGCCCTTATGCGCCGCAGAATTTTGACAACAGTTTTCGTGGGCAGGTGCGGGTGCGCGAAGCCTTGCAAATGTCGTTGAATATTCCTGCGGTTTCGATGCTCGATGCGATTGAGCCGAGTGTTCTGATGGCGCGGATGAAACGGGCGGGGGCCGTGCCCCAATTGCCCAATGATCGCCCTGCGGGTTTGGCCATTGGGCTGGGTGGGATTGGTTTGCGGTTGACCGATTTGATGGGCATATATGCGAGCCTTGCCCAAGGGGGTCAGGCGGTTCCGCTGGTGTTTCACGCGCAGGAAGAGCTCAGCATTGCGGTGCGTCCGCCTGTCGTGAGCCGTGTGTCCGCGTGGTATGTCAGTGATATTTTGTCAGGTGTAGCGCCGCCCAAAGGGGCGGTTGCGGACACTGTGGCATATAAAACAGGCACGTCTTATGGACACCGCGATGCTTGGGCGATTGGGTATGATGGCGGGCATACGGTGGGTGTTTGGTTGGGCCGTGCCGATGGGGCCGCGATGCCCGGTGAGTTGGGTGCAGAGTTGGCCGCGCCTTTGCTGTTTGATGTGTTTGCCGCGATCAAGCCAAAGCCTGATCCGTTGATGCGTCCCCCTGATGAGGCGTTGACGGTGACCAATGATGCCCTGCCTGTGCGCCTGAAGGTGTTTCGCAGACCAGGTGCCTTAGGGGCGCAAAACCTGCCTGAGATTACGTTTCCCCCTGATGGGGCGCGGTTGGTTTTGGCGGACGATGGGATCGTGGCAAAAGTGACCCAAGGTGTGCCGCCGTTTACATGGCTGGCCAATGGGGAGCCTGTGGTTGTTGGCAGTTATGATCGCCAAGCGGAGGTGGACATACCCGGACCCGGGTTTTTGTCCATTTCTGTGATTGATGCGATGGGCCAATCACAGGCGGTGCGCATTATTGTGGAGTGAGTTGACCGATGGCGGTTTAGCCTACGCGGCAGCCTGATGCGCCGTCCACGCGCAAGGAGATGCCAGAGACAAAACTGGCCTCGTCTGATGCGAGGAACAGGGCGGCGTTGGCCACGTCTTGGGCGGTGCCTTGGCGGCCCATTGGGACCTTGGCAGCGCGGGTGGCGGCCACCTGTTCGCGCGGTTGGTTCCATGCTTTGGCCCGTGCATCGACGGCCATGACCGTGTCGATCATGCCCGGTTGGATGGCGACGGCGCGGATGCCGTATTCGGCATTCTGGATGGCCTGTTGTTCGGTGAGCGCGAGGATGGCGGCCTTTGACGCCTTATACCCAACCCAAGGGTAAGTTTCAGTGGCCGCGATGGACGAGATATTGAGGATCACGCCTGAGCGCTGTTTGCGCATGATCGGCAGCGCGTGTTTGGCTGCAAGCACCATAGCGCGCAGATTGAGGCGCATGATGTGATCAAAGGCATCGGCGTCGATATCGGTGATCTGCGCATCCCCTGCTTCGATAGAGAGGCCCACGTTGTTGTGCAGGATATCGAGTGCATCCCAAGTGGCGGTTGTTGTGGTGATCGCGTCTTTGATGTGGTCTTCGATCAGCACATCACAGGCTTGGGCCAAGGCGATCCCCCCTGCGGCGGTGATTTCATCGGCCACGGATTGCGCCGCGGCGATGTCGCGGTCGGCCACCATGACTTTGGCCCCTTCGCGCGCGTAAGTGAGCGCTACAGCGCGACCATTGCCCATCGGGGCGTTTGGGTCATCGCTGGGGGCTTGGCCGCCGCCAAAAATAAGGGCGGTTTTTCCTGCAAGGCGCATGGGATGTTCCTGTGTTCGTTGCGAAAGAGTTTACGCGTTAGAGCAGTTTTGGCCAGAGCGATGCGCATTTGGGGCGAAAGATTGCGAGGTGGCCGATGGACTCTGTTCCTGCGTCTGTGGGGGTGACGGTTTCGAATGTGGCGTTGGCGTGGGGGTAGAATTTCGCCAGATCGGCAACACAGACAGGTGGCACAAGATCATCATCGGACACGCCGATCAGATTGAGGCAGGCGGTGACGGATTGAAGATTGGGTGCGGGCATAGATGTGCCCCATTCAGATTTGTGCAGATGCCAATTGCAGCACCATTTGCGCCATTGGCGGAATGCGTGTTTTGGGATTGGCGCGGATGTGCCAAGCAGGCGGGCGGGTACGGCGCCCGTGAAGGCGATGCCAAGGGGGCCCATGACATACCAAAACAGGAAAGCCGTGATGTTGTGGGGAAACGGCGCACGCCGCCAATAAGCAGGGCCAGAACACACCGCCGAAAACGAAGATATGCGGTGGGCGTTGTCGTGAAATGCGGTGGTGAGCCCGCCGAGCGAATGACCGATGACGCGAATGTCTGCATCTGGGTAGAGATCGAGCAGTGTGTTGAGCGCCGCATTTTGATCGTGGATGCCCCAGTCGGCCATGGTGATGTCAGAGGTTTTGACATCACTGTCTTGGCGGTAATCATAGGTGAGGATGGCGTGGCCTTGGCCCGCCACCCACTGCGCAAATTTGGTGTAATAGGCAGCAGGAACCCCAGTTGCGCAATGCAGGACGTAGGCCACTTTTGGTGGGGCGTCTGGTTCAAACACCTGTGCGGGCAATTGATATGTGCCTGACTGAATATGGAGGGTTTTGATCTGTGACATGGGCTAAGGATTGCGCTGCCTGACGCGAAGGTCAATGTTTGCGTGACGTCAGCCAAAACCACGAGGGCAAACGGATCTGAATGAGGCGCTGGCCCAGAGGGTGCTGATTTGCGCAGGGTTTGTTTTTGCTGCGGCGTTGGAATTTGGACAATTAAACCAAAAGGGACCGAAATTTGTGCGCTAAACGATGCCTGCAACAATGGCGCGCAGCGTTGCGATGCCGTCGCCTTTGGCCGAAGAGGTTTGCACGATTTCAGGGTAGGCGGCAGGGAATTTGCGAATGGCTTCGATCGTGCGTTCGGTGACTTTGCTGAGGTCGCCTTTTTTGAGTTTGTCGCATTTTGTCATCACCACCTGAAAGGTAACGGCGGATTTTGACAGCATTTGCATGATCTCTGTATCGACTTTTTTCGGGCCGTGACGGGCGTCGATCAACAAAAAGACACGACGCAGTGATGGGCGGCCTGAGAGGTAGGATTTCAGCAAGCGTTGCCATTTTTCGACGATAGGCAGGGGCGCGTTGGCAAAGCCGTAACCTGGTACATCGACGAGGTAGTGGTCTTCGCCCATGGTGAAGAAGTTGATTTCTTGGGTGCGGCCGGGTGTGTTGGAGGTTCGTGCAAGCGCCTTGCGCCCTGTGAGCGCGTTGATCAGGGATGATTTGCCAACGTTTGAGCGGCCTGCAAAGCAGACTTCGATGCGGTCGGCATCGGGCAGGCCAGACATGGCAACGACCCCTTTGAGGAAATCGGTGTTGCCTGCAAAAAGGAGGCGGCCTTTTTCGGATGCGTCGTGATCTGGCGTTTCGGCGATGGTGAATTGCATGTCCATTTAGATCAGCTCCAGTCGGTCGCCCGTTTTGATTTCACCTGTTTCAACCACTTCGGCATAGACGCCGAAATCTTTGTGGCCGTAGGTTTCGGACAGGACTTTCAGCGTGTCCACATCCCGTTTGCCTGTTTCAGGGTTGGCGGTTGTGGCAGGGCAGCGGGTGATGGGATCGACGATTTTCAAGAGCGCGCCACCGATGCGGGCGTGGCGGCCGATCCAGTTGAATTCATCCCAAGGGGCCGCGCCATCCACCCAGATGTTTCCGCGCCAACGCAAGGGTGACAGCTGTGTGCCTGCGGTTGCGGAGAGGTCTGCGAGCGAGGCGTGCGAGTTGATCGAGATGGAGGGGAACGGCGTGTCGGTCATGCCGCGATCAGGCGCGCGGACGATGCGATCTGACGGGGCACGATCTGCGGGCATGATGGGCTTGGTCCATGCCACGAGTTTTGCGCTGTCGGCCGGCAGATCAGGGTTGATCGTGAGGGGATCAAGCGATGGGTGTGTGAAGGTGAGTTCGTTTGTGGACTCGTTCACTGTGACGTTGATGGCCATCAATTCTGGTGCTTTGGCCCCGCGTGAAAAGTTCACGCAATGGGCCCAAGCGGGATTTGCATCGTCGAATTTTGCCATGTCGTGGGCCACGGCCCAAACGCGATCCCAAGGCATGGTTTTGCCTTGGGTCAGGGTCACAGCGGACAAAGCTTCGCGCCCATGTGATTTAACAGGGTGGCGAAAAAGCTCTGTTACGGTGATCATGGCTAGCTCGCTTTGTTGCGTTTAAAGCTGGATTTGATGTTGCCAAAGATGTCTGGCTTGACCCCTTGCGAGCGCATGATGGTGTACTGCTGAATGAAGGTGATTGTGTTGTTTGCAACCCAGTACACCACAAGGCCAGAGGCAAATGTGCCGAGCATGAACATGAACACCCACGGCATCCACGCAAAGATTTGCGCTTGGGTTTTATCCGTTGGGGCGGGGTTCAGTTTTTGCTGCATCCACATGGTAATGCCCATGAGAACGGGGAACACACCAATGGAGAAGATTGCAAAGAAGCTTTCTGGACCAGGCGTGCCCCATGGCAAGAGACCAAAGAGGTTTAGGATGGAGGTCGGATCTGGTGCAGAAAGGTCTGTCAGCCACCAGATGAACGGCGCGTGGCGCAGTTCGATGGTTACGAAGATCACCTTATAAAGCGAGAAGAAGATCGGGATTTGCAGAAGGATCGGCAAACAGCCCGCGGCTGGGTTCACCTTTTTCTCTTTATAAAGCTTCATCATGCCTTGCTGCATGGCTTGGCGGTCTTCGCCGTGCTTTTCTTTCAGCTTTTCCATTTCTGGCTGCAATTCTTTCATCCGCGCCATGGAGACGTAGGATTTATAGGCCAACGGGAAGAGGATTGCCTTGATGATGAGTGTGAGGCCGATGATGGCCCAGCCCATGTTGCCGATTAGGCCGTTGAGCCAGTGCAGCACTTGGAAGATTGGTTTGGTGAGGAAGAAGAACCAGCCCCAGTCAATGGAATCGACGAATTGTTCAACGCCAAGATCGTCTTGATAATGCTTGATGGCTTCCCATTCTTTCGCGCCTGCGAAGAGAGATGACTTTGCCTCGGCTGTTGTGCCAGCGGCGATAGTCATGGTCGGCAAGCGCATGTCGGTTTGGTAGGTGTCGTTTTTGCCTGTGTATTTAGAAACAGAGGTGAAGCCGGTGCCCGGTGTCGGGATTAGAGCGGTCATCCAATATTTATCGGTAAAGCCAATCCAGCCGTTATTTTCGACCTTGATCTTGTCGACATTGCCGCCTTCGGACGCGTCCGCTGTTTGGTCTGGCATGTCGTCGTAATCGATTTCTTGGATTTCACCGTCAGAGGCGCGAACGACGCCTTCGTGCAAGATGTAAAAGCCGATGGTTTCAGGCTCGCCTACGCGGGCCACGATGCCATAAGGCTGCAGGCGGATATCATCGCTTGTGGTATTTTCCACGGATTGTGTGATGGAAAAGAGGTAATCTTTGTCAATGCTGATGACACGGCGGAAGATCAGGCCTTGGCCATTGTCCCAGCGCAGAGTAACGGGCGAGTCCACTGTTAGAGTTGTGCCTGCTTCCAGCGTCCAAGGGGTTTTGGCGGAGGGCATAAATTCGAAGTCCGCCGCGTTTGTCGGAGCCCAGCCGTATGTGGCGTAATAGGCATTGGGGCCGCCCGCAGGAGACAGGAGCGTTTCCTTGAGGGACGGGTCGTTCAGGTTTACGTTGTAATCGAGCAGGCGCAGATCGTCGATGCGACCGCCGAGCAGGGAAAGCGAACCTTCGACGCGGTCTGTTTTGATTTCAACGCGTTCGGTCTTGCCAAGGGCAACTTCGCGTGTGTCGGCGGCAGACCCATCAAGAGAGGGTGCGGCGATTGTGCCATCCGCAGAGGGGGCCGTTGGAACGCCTTCAGCAGATTGCGCCGTTGGGTTTGTTTCTGGCTGGATCGGCTCTTCTGGTGGGAAGAAGTAGAACCACGCCAAGATCACCAGCATGCTGAGACCTGTTGCGAGGATAAGATTCTTGTTCTGCTCGTCCATAATACACCTAAAAAGCGTTGGGAATTCCGTGGGGCGGTTCAATAGAAATGGGGCCAAAAGGTCAAGAGTTAAAGGCGATTTGGCGCAGAATGCACTGCTTATTTACGTGCGATGAGCTTTGTGCGGGTTTCGGTGGTTTTTTGTGTGCCTGCGTCCGCAAGCACCTGTTCCAGTTTTGCGGTGTCCATTGTGGCGCAATTTTGGGTTTTCATCACAAGGGAAACGGTGCGGTCTGGGCAGGGTTCGGCAAGGCGCAGAATGGTGAGTTCGGAGCGCCCTTCGGTGTCTGTAAAGGCGATTTCTGGCAGCAAAGTTGTGCCGTATCCACCTGCCACAAGACCCGCCAACGTGTGCAGGCTGCTGGCGCCAATTTGGTTGAGGGTTTCTTGGGTGGCGTATTGGCAGAAGCTTTTGGTTTGGTCGCGCAGGCAGTGGCCTTCGGCGAGGAGAAGGAGTTTCAGAGGGGCGATGTCTTCGAGGACGATTTGCCCGTCTGTCAGGCCCAGCGATTCGGATTGGCTGGTTTGTACGGCGAGCAAAAAGCGATCTTGGAACAGGGGGCGTTGCGTTAAATCGGGGCTGGTCACATCGGTGGCAATGATTGCGGCATCCAATTGACCAGAGGTGATTTCGCCGAGCAATACATCGGTTGTTGCTTCGCGGATTTGCAGATCGAGTTTTGGCAGGCTGTCTTGGATCAGGCGAATGGCGGTTGGCAAAAGGTAGGGTGCGACCGTGGGGATGACGCCGAGGTGAAACGGGCCTTCGACCCCGCGATTGAGGTGTGCGCTGTCTTCGAGGGCCTGCACATCGGCGAGGATGCGGTTGGCAGATTTCAGGATTTCATGACCAAAGGGTGTGGGGCAGAACGGGCGGACATCGCGGTTGATAAGGGGTTTGCCGAGCAAATCTTCGAGTTCTTGGATTTGCACAGAGAGAGCCGGTTGGGACACATTCGATGCCGCCGCCGCATGACCAAAATGGCCGTGTTTGCACAGGGATTGGAAGTATTGCAGCTGTCGTAAGGTGATTTTCATAAGGCTGGATTATCAACATCCGCGCCTTGTGTAAATTTACCTTATCATTCTGTGTCGGCGTTTGAGGGTTTCAGATTAGGGATTTTGTTGGGGTCCCGTTCCAGCCCTGCAAAATCGAACAGCCCACTGTCGAGAAGATGGGTGGGCCGCGCATTCATCAAAGAGCGGAACATGACCTGACGCCGACCCGGGGAGTTTTTCTCCCATCCGTCGAGGATTTGTTTCACTTGTTGGCGTTGCAATCCGTCTTGTGACCCACAGAGATCGCAGGGGATAATGGGGTAGTTCATGGCCGTGCTGAATTTTTCGCAATCCGCTTCAGCCACAAAGGCGAGGGGGCGATAGACGAAAAGATCACCTTCTTCGTTCAGCAGCTTGGGGGGCATGGTGGCAAGCCGCCCGCCGTGAAACAGGTTCATCATAAAGGTTTCAAGAATGTCGTCGCGGTGGTGGCCAAGCACAACGGCAGAGCAGCCTTCTTCGCGGGCAATGCGATAGAGGTTGCCACGGCGCAGGCGTGAACACATGGCGCAATAGGTGCGGCCAGCGGGAACCTTATCTTTTACGATGGAATAGGTGTCTTGGTATTCGATGCGGTTTGGCACGCCCATTTTTTCGAGGAATTCTGGCAGGACCGTGGCGGGGAAGTTCGGTTGGCCTTGATCCAAGTTGCAGGCGAGGATTTCCACAGGTAGCATACCGCGCCATTGCAGTTCGGTCAGCGCGGCGAGCAATGTGTAACTGTCTTTGCCCCCTGACAAGCAGACGAGCCATTTCGCACCGCGTTCAATCATACCGTATTGTTCCACCGCTTCGCGGGTTTGTCGGATGATGCGTTTGCGCAGCTTTTTGTATTCGGTCGTGGACGGCGCGCCGTAAAAAAGCGGATGGATATCTGTGGGTGTGTCGAGCATGGCGTGGGGATACCCAATGCGGGATGCAAACTCAAGCGGTGATCCAATTGAGCGTTTCAACCGTACATTTTACAATACTCCAAGACCACATCTGCAAGAATGAGGTTCCAACATGGCACAGTTAAAGAAAAATCTTCAGCTTTTGATCAAGCGGATGCTGCGATCCTATCGTAAGTCCGAAGAACAGATGCTGCCGTAAGGCGTTCTGTTTGTTGCATATAGGACATCGTGGCAGGGCTCCGGATTTGGGAGGCCGGGGCCCGCAAATTTTAAGGACCACCATGCGCTTTTACTTGTTCGGGTTCATCCTGCTGTTGGCAGCCTGTACGGGAAAACCGTCTTTTGAGGACCCGAGCCTTGGGGGACCCAAGCTGAACCTTGAAGAGTATTTCGATGGGCATGTGGTTGGGTATGGGCAATTCCAAGACCTGTTTGGCACGGCGCGGCGGCGGTTCGAGGTGGATATCCGTGGTGACTGGGATGGCGAACGCCTGACGTTGACCGAAGATTTTGTCTATGCGGATAAAACCACGGAACGGCGCGTTTGGACCCTGACCAAAACGGGTGCGGATACTTGGACCGGCACAGCGGATGGTGTGTATGGCATGGCATCCGGCGTTGAAGATGCGGATCGGTTTAACTGGAAATACAAAATTGATCTGCCAGTGCCAGAGGGCACGTTGACGGTCAATTTTGATGATTGGATGTGGATGCTGGACGAGCGCCGCGTGTTGAACCGCGCCTATATGAAGAAGGCAGGAATCGATATCGGTGAGGTTGTGATCTTCTTTGAGAAGAAGCGTTAAATCCCGTCGATGGGAACCGGATATTTAAACCGAAAAGAGTTGGAAGACGCGCCCGCCAGTGACGGGCGCGTTTATTATTAGGCAGAGATGATGTTGTGCTCTGGTCCGTATGGGAATTTGGTGATGTTTTCGACGGAGTCTTCTGAAATCACCAGAATGTCGTGCTCGCGGTAACCGCCAGCGCCGCCCATGTTGTCTGGGATGGTCAGCATTGGTTCCATGGACACAACGTGGCCTGGTTCCAGTACTGTTTGGATGTCTTCGCGCAATTCCAGACCTGCTTCACGACCGTAGTAGTGAGACAGAACACCGAACGAGTGACCGTAGCCAAAGGAGCGGTATTGCAGCAGATCGCGAGACGCGAACAACTCGTTGATTTCCGCACAGATGCTGGCACATGTCACGCCTGGTTTGATGAGCGAGAGGCCCAATTCGTGAGCATCCACGTTGGCCTGCCAGATTTCCAAGGAGCGTGCGTCTGGTTCACCGATGAACAATGTGCGTTCAAGAGCAGTGTAATAGGCGGAGATCATTGGGAATGTGTTCAGGGACAGGATGTCGCCTTTTTCCAGTTTGCGTGTTGTCACAGGGTTGTGTGCGCCATCTGTGTTGAGGCCAGACTGGAACCACACCCATGAATCACGGATTTCGGAATCTGGGAAGGAACGTGCAATTTCCAGTTCCATTGCGTCGCGGCCCGCCATGGCGATTTCGATTTCAGATGCGCCAAGTTTGATGGCGTCGCGGATCGCGAATCCGCCGTGGTCTGCAACGCGTGCGCCTTCTTTGATGAGTGCGATTTCAGCTGGGGATTTCACCATACGCTGCGCCATAGAGGCAGGGGCGATGTCTTCGAGAACTTCTGGCTCGATGAAGGTGTTCAGGGCGTTTTGACCTGCGAGGGTCAGGTGGTCGCCTTCGATCCCGATGCGACGTGCGTTGCCCGCACAGTTTTTCACCGCACGCCAGTAGTTGTCACGCTTCCAGTCGGTGTAAACGAGGTTGTCACAGGCGGAGCGGCGGGCAGGTTGGCCCCCGTCGATGCCAGCGGAAATTGTGGTGGCGCGGTCGTGTGTTACAACACATGCGTAGGGGCGACCGAAGGAACAATACAGGAAGCCAGAGTAATAAGCGATGCCGTGCATGGATGTCAGAACGACGGCTTCGATGTTTTTTTCCGCCATGATTTTGCGCAGGCCAGCAAGGCGCGCGTCATATTCAGCTTGGGGGAATGGAAGGGGTGCTTTTTCACCGTTTTCGAATGTGAAAAATTCGGTGTTTTGGAAGGATGCGAGTTGGTCCATTTTGATCTCCTTTGACAGGAGACGCGGTACTGCTCCTGCAACATGTCCGGCGTACAGAACAGGTTTGAGAAGCGCACGAGGGGTGCGTGGGGCGACGCCATCGCCTTGGCCGCGTTGTAAGTCGGAAAATGTGAGTCTGGCAAGTGTTTTTAACGTTTCAAGAATGACCTGAATCACCAATACCCTGCCACGCTTCGCGATCTTGGGCTTTTGGTGATGAACAACCGCTGACGTTTTTCTTGAAACGCCTAATCTGGCACGTTGTCGATGCCCGAGCCGCCCCAAGGATGGCAGCGGCAGATGCGGTGGGCCGTGAGGTATCCGCCTTTGATTCCGCCGTGTTTTTCCAATGCTTCGAGGGCATAGGCGCTGCAGGTGGGTTGAAAGCGGCAGCCATGGCCCACGTAAGACGAGAAGGTCAGGCGGTAGGCCTTAACGGGCAACGACAGGAGTTTGGCAAGCGGGGTCATGGCGCTGGGATACCAGCGGGATGGTCCCTAGTGCAAGATGTGGCGGTTTGTGCCGTGGCCTGTGAGACAGATCAGTTCGTTTTCTCGCAAGGCTGTCCAGTTGGTTACGTCCCCATCAAGGGGTTCAGATGCAAGCGCCGTGCCCCCCGAAGTGAGTGGCCCTGAAAGGTACAGCGTTGGGCTGGCGTGATCGGAGGCGTGGCGAAAGCCGTAAACAGACGTGCCGTTGGTCAGCACACAGGCAAGGCGATTGGGGGCTTTGGTGTCGCCCTGCACCGCGCGAATTTGATCTAGTGTCGTCTGGATCGCTGTGACGGGATCGGCGTCGAGCCCGTTTGCAAGGCAGAGCATAAACAACATTTCGCTGTCCGTGGTGCCACGGCGCTGGGCGTAGAGGTCATCGGGAAGCGTTGATTCGAGTGTGCGCCGGATGCGCGTGAAATCCGCGATTTGGCCGTTGTGTGCAAAGGACCAATGATCTGACGTGAAGGGATGACAGTTAACGCGCGTGACTTCGCCAACGGTCGAGGCACGCACATGGGCGAGGAACAGGTGGGATTTCACCATGCGGCACAGGTTAGGCAAATTGCCGTCGGACCACGCGGGCAGCACATCGCGGTACAGCCCAGGAATCGGATCGTCGCCATACCACGCAATGCCAAAGCCATCGCCATTGGTGGCGAGTTTGGCCTCAGTCGCGGCTTGAGATTGTTCCAACAGGGAATGGCTGGGTGTAACGATAATGCGTTCAAGCGCGATTT
Organism: Amylibacter sp. IMCC11727; assembly: GCF_029854195.1. Classification (NCBI taxonomy): domain Bacteria; kingdom Pseudomonadati; phylum Pseudomonadota; class Alphaproteobacteria; order Rhodobacterales; family Paracoccaceae; genus Amylibacter; species Amylibacter sp. IMCC11727. The sequence continues at coordinate 3,292,071 of NZ_CP122960.1, read as the reverse complement.
CGGGGCCGAGGTAGGCGGTCAGGCGACACATGGGAGTCCTTTGGGGTTTTCGATTTAATACGAGAGTACGGTGCGAATGTGGTCCCAAAGAAATCACTTAATGGGGATGGGATTGTGATGAATGCCCAAAAGGGGGTGTTTGAACTGCGGATGGACGTGGGCGGGGAGGGAATTGGATTGGATATTTGAGCCAAGAAAAAGGGGATCGGTCTGCTATATCCCTTGATGTTTTATTTGAGGCCAGGTTGAGTGAAGAATGGCTGAACGACGTAATTGGACAGAACAGGAAGTACGCGCGGCATTGGCGCTGTATCTTGTGACGCCGTTTGGGCGCATTCATAAGGGCAATCCTCAGATTATTGATTTGGCGGGACGAATAGGGCGAACGCCTTCGGCTGTGGCGCTGAAATTGAGCAATCTGGCGGCGATTGATGAAACGTTGCCGCGCAAGGGCATGGCGAACGCAAGCGCGCTTGATCGACAAATATGGGCAGAGTTTCAGACCGAGCCAGAGTATGTTTTGGACGCGCGGGAGTTTGTGTATCGGCAGCCCGATGCAGTGCCTGATGGGATACATCTACGCGAGGGTGTGGATCGGGTCACAACCACAAAAGTGCGACAGGGGCAAGGATATTTCCGTGACATGATGCTGGCATCATATGGTGCAAAATGTGCTTTGACTGGGGTTGAAGAGCCCAAGTTGCTGGTGGCGAGCCATATTGTGGGCTGGGCGGAGGACGCGTCGCAGCGGTTGAACCCGCGCAATGGAATTTTGCTGAATGCGTTGCATGACAAAGCGTTTGATCGACATTTGATCACGTTTGATGAGTCTTATCGTATGATCGTGTCGGATCACATGCGGCCCATCACGCGAGAGCGGATTGGGCGCGGTGTTTTGGACATGCCATCGCGGTTTTTACCTGATCAAGATTTGTTGGAGCGACATCGGGCCAAGTTTTTTGATGCGCAAGCGTCTCACCCATGAACCTTACTCAGTGCCCATGTCAGGTCGGATTGCATTTGAGTGAAGTCGCGGGTGGCGGTTACGTCTTTGCGGCCAATCAGGACGTAGTCCCAACCTGACTTTCCGTGTTGGGGGAGAATCAGGCGGGCGATTTCGCGCAAGCGGCGTTTGGCGCGGTTGCGGGCCACGGCGTTGCCGACTTTTTTAGAACAGGTGAAGCCGACGTTGATGGTTGGGTCATCATCGTTGCGATTACGGGCTTGGAGGAGGAAGGCTTTGGTGCCTTGGCGGCGTTTGTTGTTGCAGGCGAGGTATTGCGCGCGCACCTGCATGACCTGCAGATTGCCGTCATTTAGACGAACGGAAACCGCCGGAGGCTTTGCTCCAGCATCTGCGATGATGCTTTGGGGCGCCTCCGGCGGTTTCAAAATCTTAGACCGAGGTCGGTTGTCTTATGCAGACAAGTCTTTGCGACCCTGCGCACGACGGCGGTTCAGGATCTTGCGGCCAGCTTTTGTCGCCATACGGGAGCGAAAGCCGTGGCGGCGTTTGCGAACAAGGTTGCTCGGCTGATAAGTACGTTTCATGTCAGGTCTCCTGATCGGGTGGCCCAAACCAAAAGAGATTCGAAGGCCGTGTGTATTCGAGAATTGGCTTCTAGGCGGTGGACGGGGGTCTGTCAATTCGGATTGATGCAATAAATTGCAATAATTCTGGGACTTAATAACAGGTTTGTGGGTGATGTTACAGGATTCGCCCGTTTCGGCCTGCATTTCTGTAACATTTGCTGGCGCGCGATCAATGGCGCGTGAGCGGGGTATCTTTGGGCAGGGTGTTTGCGCGATGAAGAGGGCAACTTGGAAATTATGTCCCGAAAGGGGATGGAAATGACAGAAGCCACGGAAAAGAAACCCTTCGATATAAAACGGTTGGTGCCGTTGATTGTGATCCTTTTGGTTGCTGTGGTGGGGTATTTCGCTCTGCGCGATGTGCTGAGCTTTGACACGTTGCGCGACAATCGCGAGGCACTGATTGCGTGGCGCGATAGCAATTATGCCTTGGCGGCGATTGTGTTCATTGTGATTTATGTGGTCGTGGTGGCGTTTTCATTGCCGGGTGCTGCGGTGATGACGTTGGCGGGTGGATTCCTGTTTGGAATTTTTCCGGGCGCCTTGTTCTGTGTGATTGGCGCAACGCTTGGGGCGATTGCGATCTTTTCTGCGGCAAAGCTGGGGCTGGGGGATATGCTGCATGCGAAGCTGGCAGAGAAGCCCGGGTTGATGCAGAAGATGGAGGCAGGGTTACGTGAGAATGAGATCAGTTTCCTGTTTCTGATGCGCCTTGTGCCTGCGATCCCGTTTTTTCTGGCAAACCTTGCGCCTGCGTTTTTGGGTGTTTCCTTACGCAATTTCGCGTTCACCACGTTCTTTGGGATCATGCCTGGGTCGATTGTATACACGTCGGTTGGGTCTGGTCTGGGCGAAGTGTTCGCACGAGGCGAAAGCCCAAACCTTGGGATTATTTTTGAGCCGCATATTCTGGGACCAATCCTTGGTCTGTGTGCGCTGGCGATCATGCCGATCATTATTAAGAAATTCACAAAGAAGAAGGACGCGATCTAATGGGTAATCGGATCAAGACGGACCTGTGCATCATTGGTGGCGGATCAGGCGGATTGTCTGTGGCTGCGGGTGCGGTGCAGATGGGCGCGAAAGTTGTGCTGGTTGAAGGACATAAAATGGGTGGGGATTGCCTGAATTATGGTTGTGTGCCGAGTAAGGCGCTGATTGCGGCGGGCAAGCATGCCCATGCGATGACCACGGGTGCGGTGTTTGGTGTGACCCCGAGCGTGCCGCAGGTGGATTACGCGGCGGCGAAGGATCATGTGCGATCTGTGATTGCAGGGATTGAACCGCATGACAGTGTGGAACGGTTTGAAGGTTTGGGCGTGACGGTGATCGAAGAATACGGCACGTTTATTTCACCGACTGAGCTGCAAGCGGGTGACACCGTGATCGAGGCGCGGCGATTTGTGATTTCGACAGGGTCGTCGCCGTTTGTGCCGCCGATCCCTGGATTGGACAGTGTTCCCCATTTCACCAACGAAGACATCTTTGATTTGCGCGAACAGCCAGAGCATTTGATTGTGATTGGAGGTGGGCCGATTGGCATGGAAATGGCGCAGGCGCATCGACGATTGGGTAGCAAGGTGACGGTGCTGGAAGGCGACAAGGCGCTGGGCAAAGATGATCCAGAAGCGGCGGCGGTTGTTTTGGAGAACATCCGCGCAGAGGGTGTTGAGATTGTTGAGGGTGCGTTGGCATCTGAGGTGCGCGGGTCTGCGGGTAAGATCGAAGTCGAAACAAAGGACGGTGCGGTTTACAAAGGCTCGCATCTATTGATGGCCGTGGGGCGCAAGCCGAACGTGGATAAGCTGAACCTAGAAGCGGCGGGTGTGGAGCCTGTACGGGGTGGAATCAAAGTAGATGCCAGTCTGAAGACCACAAACAAGAAGATTTACGCGATTGGGGATGTGGCCGCTGGGCTGCAATTCACCCATGTGGCGGGCTATCATGCAGGCGTGATTATTCGATCTGCCCTGTTTGGGCTGCCGTCAAAACAGCGCACGGACCACATTCCTTGGGCGACCTATACGGACCCAGAGCTGGCGCAAGTTGGTTTGACCGAGGCGCAGGCGCGAGAGGCGCATGGTGACAAGCTGGAAGTGGTGAAGTTCGACTATTCCGAAAATGATCGTGCGCGGGCCGAGTTGAAAACCAAAGGATTCGTCAAAGTGATGGTGGTTAAAGGTAAGCCCGTGGGCGCGACCATTGCAGGGGCGCAGGCGGGTGAATTGATCCAGGTCTGGGCGCTGGCCATTGCGAATAAGATGAAGATGGGCGCGGTTGCGGGGATGGTTTCGCCGTATCCGACGCTTGGTGAAGTGAACAAACGGGCGGCGGGTGCGTATTTTACGCCGCGCCTGTTTGAAAACGACTGGGTGAAACGGATTGTACGATTTGTTCAACGGTTTTGATCTGGTTGTAAGGTCCATGCGTAAAGGATATGTGCAAATAGCTGCGCACGTTTAGGGGATCAGATGTTTCTTAAGTCACTTTCAGGACGCTTTTTGCTGCTGACGATTGTTTTCGTCATGCTGGCAGAAGTCTTGATCTTTGTGCCTTCGGTTGCGCGGTTCCGTGTGGATTATTTGCAGGAACGGTTAGAACGGTCGCAGATTGCATCGCTGTCATTGTTGGCCACTGCAAATGATATGGTGGAGCCTGAGTTAGAAGCAGAATTGTTGGAAAATGCGGGCGTTTTGAACATCGTGCTGCGGCGTGATTCCATCCGTGAACTGGTTCTTGCGTCGCCTATGCCCGCGATGATTGAAGAAAGTTTTGATCTTCGCGATCCAAGTGCATGGGTTCTGATTAAAGATGCCTTTCGAACGATGGTCCCGCGTGAAGATCGTGTGATCCGCGTTTTAGGCCAGCCCGTTAAAGGGGCTGGTCTGATGATCGAGGTTGCAATGGACGAAGCGCCGCTGCGTGCGGCGTTGTGGGATTATGGATTGACCATTCTGATCCTGTCGGCGGTGATTTCGGCCTTTACGGCGGCGTTGCTGTTCTTTTCTGTTCGCACATTTATGGTGCGCCCGATTGAACGGCTGGTGCGTCAGATCAAGAATTACGAAGAAGCGCCTGAAGACGCGCGGCGGATTATTCAGCCCAAGGCCACCGTGACCGAGATTTATGAGGCGGAAACTGCGCTTAACAGTATGGAAACGCAGTTGAGCCAATCATTGCGGCAGAAAGAGCGGTTGGCGGCGCTGGGCGGAGCGGTTTCAAAGATCAGCCACGATTTGCGCAACATTCTGACCACCACGCAATTGCTTGCGGATCGGATGGAGCATTCGGATGATCCCCGTGTGCAGAAGTCTGCGCCGAAATTGTTGAACAGTTTGAGCCGTGCGGTGAACCTGTGCGAAAGCACATTGGCCTTTGGCAAGGCGGAGGAAGCTGCGCCGATGTTGCGGCCCGTGTCGATGCAAGCGCTGTTTGATGACGTGGTTGAGGCCGAAACCTTGGCGTTGCAAGACGGGTCTGTGGAGGTTGTTGCAGAAGATGTTTCTGGCATTGAGATGCAAGTGGACGAAGATCAGATTTACCGTGTGGTAAGCAATCTGGTGCGCAATGCGCGGCAGGTGTTGGCCGCAGGCAAAGGGGGCGAGGTGCGGGTGTCTGGAGCGGAAAGCGAAAATGGCTGGACGATCACTGTGAAAGACACTGGCCCTGGATTGCCGCCCAAGGCGCTCGACAATATTTTCAAACCTTTTGAGGGCAGCGTGCGCAAAGGCGGCACGGGGCTGGGCTTGGCGGTATCAGCGGATTTGGTGAGCGGGCATGGCGGTAAATTGGAATTGGTAGAAAATTCCAGCGCAGGTGCAGCGTTTCAGATTTGGCTGCCAAAATAGGCGAAGTTTCAGATTTCACCGCATTTCTGCGGGCTGCATTGAACGATTCTGCGATATTCTAATTCAGATTCGAAGATTATTCGAAAAAGTTGATCTTTTCGCGCGATCCGAAGTGCAAATGGGTGCATTCGGCGTGAAAATTACCGATTTTCTTTCACGCAAATTCTACTATGAGGGGGCAACAGAATCGAAGGAGCACCGTTATGATCGATACACCATACCTCTTGTTCTTGGGCGATGCGCCCGATGCGCTGGCTGCCAAAGTTGCACAAGGCATTAAAGACTGGCGACCTGAGGCGTCTTTGGGTCAATACCGCATGGAAGGCTGTAACGCCGACATGGGTCTGCCAGATATGACAATCGCAGAGGCGGTTGAAGCGGGTTGTAAAACACTGGTGATTGGTGTGGCCAACCGTGGTGGCGTTATTTCTGATGCGTGGAAAACTGTTCTGGTCGAAGCACTGGATGCGGGCATGGATGTGGCCTCTGGTTTGCACAATCTGCTGAATGACGAAGCGGTTTTGGTCGAAGCGGCAGAGCGCAACGGCAAGACATTGCATGACGTGCGCATCCCAACAGTAGATTATCCGATTGCGAACGGTAAAAAACGCACAGGTAAGCGGTGCTTGGCTGTGGGGACCGATTGTTCTGTGGGTAAAATGTACACAGGCATCGCGATGGAACGTGAAATGCTGAACCGTGGTATGAAAGCGACGTTCCGTGCGACGGGTCAAACAGGCATCCTGATCACGGGTGATGGTGTGCCTTTGGACGCTGTTATCGCCGATTTTATGGCAGGGTCTGTTGAATACCTGACACCTGACAATGATCCAGATCACTGGGACCTAATCGAAGGTCAAGGTTCCTTGTTCCACGTGTCATATTCTGGTGTGACGATGGCGTTGGTGCATGGTGGTCAGCCTGATGCGCTGATTCTGTGTCACGAGCCGACACGCGAACACATGCGTGGTTTGCCAGAGTATCAGCAGCCAACATTGGCACAGCTGCGCGATACAGCATTGCCATTGGCGCAAGTGGGCAACCCAGATTGTAAAGTCGTGGGCATTTCTGTGAACACGCAGCATATGCCCGAAGACGAAGCGGTTGCATATTTGGCAGAAGTTGAGGCCGAAATGGGCCTGCCAGCGGTTGATCCGTTCCGCCATGGTGCGGGCCGTTTGGTTGACGCGCTCGACGCGATTTAAGGCGCTGTTTAAGGTTGTGGCGGGCTGAAGCCCGCCCTACGATTTATGGCAGCTCCGATGCAATTCGGGGCTGTTTGTTTTTGAAAGGCCCAAGCTCATGAAAATCACCGTCACCCCTGATGTGTTTAAACTGGCACAAGTGTTTACGATTTCCCGTGGATCGCGCACCGAAGCCAAGGTTTTGACTGTTCGTGTGGAAAAAGATGGCGTGGTTGGTTGGGGCGAATGTGTCCCTTATGCGCGGTATGATGAAACGATGGAAAGCGTCACGGATCAGGTGATGAGTCTGTCAGGTGAGGTGGATCGCATCGGGTTGCTGGATATGTTGCCAGCGGGCGCGGCGCGCAACGCGGTGGATTGCGCGTTGTGGGATCTGGAAGCCAAAACGGCGGGCAAACGGGTTTGGGAGTTGCTGGGTCTGCCAGCCCCGAAACCAGAAATCACGGCTTATACCCTGTCGCTTGGTACGCCAGAAGCGATGGAAAAACAGGCGGCGGAAAACGCGTTTCGCCCATTGTTGAAAACCAAGCTTGGCGGTGGTGAAGAAGATGTTGCGCGGATCGAAGCCGTGCGCCGTGGTGCGCCTGATGCGCGGATTATTGTGGATGCGAACGAGGGCTGGACGCCTGAGTTGTATCAGACCCTTGCCCCTGTGTTGGTGCGTTTGGGCGTGCAGATGGTGGAGCAGCCTTTGCCCGCGGGTGAAGATGATGCGTTGTTGGAATTGGAACGGGTGTTGCCCGTGTGTGCCGATGAAAGCTGTCATGATTCTGGGTCTTTGCCGCATTTGACGGGCAAGTATGACATGGCGAATATCAAGCTCGATAAGACGGGTGGTTTGACTGAAGCCTTGCGTCTGCGTGAAGCGGCGTTGGCGCAAGGATATGACGTGATGGTGGGCTGTATGGTGGGATCATCGCTCGCCATGGCCCCTGCCACGATTGTGGCGCAGGGTGCGGCGGTGACGGATTTGGATGGGCCGTTGTTATTGGCTGAAGATCGGCCAGAGCCGCTGTTTTTTGATGAGGCTGGCGTGCATGGGCCGAGCGCTGGTTTGTGGGGCTGATCGCGTATGGGGCTGAGCGTTGAAGTTGGCTTTTTGGCGGATTTGATCGCCAATGATCCTGAAGGTGCTGAATTCGCCTTTGTGGATTTTGAGCGGATGGATGAGGCGCTGGCGGAAAAGGGGCTGGAGCCGTTGGATGAGCCCACAACAGGCGAGGATTGGTCTGCTGATCTGCTGGGGTATTCCGGTTTACACGCGCTGCGTGAGGTGTCTGGTTATGTTTGGAAAGGCCGCGACATACCGCGCGGTATTCTGCTCGATGGGTCGCAAACAGATTTGAGCGAAGATCTGGCCACAGAGTTTTTTGAACATCTGTCAGGGCGGGGCAATTTCACGCTGATTGGCAAGGCATTTCGTCAGATTTTCAAAGCCAAGGAAAAGCCGAAATTACCGCCGTTCACGCATTTGAACATCCATTCGGATTGCGACGGATATTATGTGCCTGTGGCGTTTGAAACGCCGATTGTTCCAAAACGTGTGACATCCGATAGCGAGCATTTGTGGCCGCTTGGGTCTGTGATGCGGTTAGAGGCGGAGTTGGCTCAGTTGGCGCGGCATTTGGAAATCCCCGCAGATTTGCGCCACGACGACGAACAATTGCACGCGCTGATTGATGCGCCCGACCGCACGCAGATTGCGGCGTTGTGGACGGCGCAGCCGATTGCCACGCATTCCCTTTTGGTGTTGCGCGAGGCGTGCGCCCGATCGCTTCGCACTGGTGCGGCGATCCATTTTTGTTAGAAGATCACAAAGGGTCGCGATGCGCCCCATGAAGGAGAGAAAAGATGAGAACAGTTTATTTGAACGGTGAATACCTGCCCGAAAACGAAGCCAAGGTTTCGATTTTTGACCGTGGGTTCCTGATGGCGGATGGCGTGTACGAGGTGACGTCTGTTCTGGACGGGAAGTTGTTGGAATTTGATGGCCACCTGAAACGGTTGGAGCGGTCCTTGAATGAATTGGACATGGATAAGCCAGAAGGGTTTGACGACCTGCTGGACATCCACCGCGAGTTGGTGCGTTTGAACGACGTGGAGCAAGGCGGTGTTTATCTGCAAATCACACGCGGTGCGGCGGATCGTGATTTTGTTTATCCAAAGGATGCAAAACCGACCTTGTGTTTGTTCACACAGTCCAAGCCACTGTTGGATACCGATGCGTCCAAGAACGGCATGTCTGTGATTTTCGCAGATGATATCCGTTGGGGGCGTCGCGATATTAAAACGGTGCAATTGCTGTACCCGTCCATGTGCAAAATGATGGCCAAGGCCGCAGGGGCCGATGATGCGTGGTTGGTGGAAGATGGGTTTGTAACCGAAGGGTCATCCAACAACGCCTATATCGTGAAGGGCAACAAAATCATCACGCGCGGTCTGTCCAACGACATTTTGCACGGGATCACACGGGCGTCTTTGCTGAAATATGCTAAGGAATCCCAGATGGAAATCGAAGAGCGCAACTTTACCCCAGATGAGGCGAAAGATGCGGATGAGGCGTTTATCTCTTCAGCGTCTACGTTTGTTATGCCGGTGGTCAAGATTGAAGGCGAAACCATTGGGAACGGGACACCTGGTGCCGTATCCATGCGCCTGCGCGAGATTTACATCGAAGAGAGCCGCAAGCGCGCGATCTGATCTTTGTAAAAGTCTAAACAGAAAAGCCGAGCCACATGGTTCGGCTTTTTTCATTGTGGTGGTGCGTTTGGTTGGTATGGTTCGGGTATGAAATATTTTTTATTCCCTTTGATCGCCATTATCGCCCCAAATTTTGCCTCAGCCCAAGATTGGATAACGCGCGAAGCCTGTGAAGTTCCCAGCATCGAAATAACCAACTCTACTCTTACGCCGACGTATTTGTCAGAACGAGCAGCAGAGTTTGAAAATGGGATTGGGCGGCTTTGGCGGGTGACATCGCAGTCTGGTAAGACCTCTCATTTATGGGGGACGATGCACACCACGCATCCCGAAGTTCTTGATCTGCCGGCAAAGCTGGTTTCGTTAATTGAAACCGCTGACACTGTTGCTTTGGAGTTTGATCCTACGTTTAAATCCCGCGCTGCATTTGAAAAGGCTACAAACAGCGAAGGTTTTTGGGCGCAATTAGATTTTCCGCGCCCGCCCGAGTTTATGCGTGACGATGTGGACAGTTGGGTGCGGGCCCGACTGGACGGCATTGGCTACAAAGATTCCATTGGATTTTTATCGCTAGGGGCCTTGGCAACCTTGTTGTTGGGCGATCCTTGCGATGATTTTTGGGGTGGTCTGATTTTAGCGCAGGATTATGAAATTTTGCGAATGGGCATAAAGGCTGGCGCGGCTCATACAGGATTGGAAGAAGAAGGGTTTTTGATGAATGACCTGAATTCGTACAATCGGCGGGCCGAAGTTGTGGCCATGATAAAGGTTTATGGTGCGTATCTGGACCCAGTGAGTTACGAAACGCCAGATGGCAGTGGATTGGGGTTGTATAAGAAAGGCCACATCGCTGGATTAATGGGATGGGACCGAGATTTTATCTTGGATTTCTACGGCCAAGAAGAAGGCGCGAAGTTGGAGCAATTGGTGAACGGGTATTTGGTGGATGAACGAAACAGGCTTTTCCTGCCTAAAACGTTGGAGTTGTTGGAAAAGGGCAATGCATTGATCGCCGTTGGGTCCTTTCATTTGCCAGGAGACGCTGGATTGGTGACCTTGTTACGGGAAGCTGGATACACTGTGGATCGGGTCCCAGTTGAGGGAGAGATTGGGTTTAAATGAAGTTATTTCCATACAATCGATCGCAGACTATTCGTATTCTTTTCATTGTTGCGATTGCGGCGGTTGTGATCCGTGTGATTTTAGATGGGCGGTTCGCTACATCGGCGCTTTTGTATTTGGCGGTTCCGTTTGCTGTCTCGGTGTTGATCCATCAGTTCATCCCGCACGAGCCAGAAACAACGCGGCCAAGGCAGTTGTTCAATCATTTGCGCGACGCGACGGTGGTGATGTTGGCCACGTCGTTTATCCTGTTCGAAGGGTTCATCTGCGTGCTAATGTTTATGCCGATTTATTATCTGAGCGTGCTGATCCATTATGCGTTTACTGGGCATCGCGACCCGACGAAATTACAGGTGCTTGCCGTGCCATTGGTGGTTGCGGTGTTGTCCCTGGAGGGCATGTTCCCAAGCACGAGCCTGCCGCGTAAGGCGGAGGTGACGCATGTGGCGGTGGTGGATGGGACGATTGCGCAATTAAAGGCGAATATGGCCAACCCCATCGTGTTTCAGAAGGATCGGAATTGGTTTTTGTCGATCTTTCCACTGCCTGTTTCGGTGGATGCGGGCAGCCTGACGGCAGGCGATGTTCATACGTTGGATTTTGTCTACAAGCGGTGGTTTTACACGAATATTCACAAAGGCACGTTTGCATTGGAGATTTCCGATGTAGGCGCGGATTTCGTGCGCACGAAAGTGGTGAAAAACACCAGCTATCTGGCGAGTTATGTGCAAATTGATGGAACCGAGGTGCGGTTTCGCGAATTGGATGATGGGCAGACCGAAGTGGCGTTGACGATCCATTACCATCGCAAGCTGGACCCTGCGTGGTATTTTGGGCCAATGCAGTCCTATGCTTTTGACAAAAGTGCGGCCTATCTGATCGACACTGTGATTGCGCGAAAATGAGCGATACGGGCCTGCACACGCGAATTGATTTTGCTGCGGATGCGGACCCTGTGAACGGCGTTGTGCGCTGGTCGGCGATGAAATCTATCTGGTGGACGGGGATGCTGTTGGGCTGGGTCGTAGGGGGTGCGATCTGGTTTTCGTGGTCGGCTGTTTGTGTGTTTATCGTCAGTTGCGCGGTGACGCTGTGTCTGGGTCATTCAATTGGAATGCACCGCAAGTTGATCCACGAAGCGTTTGACTGTCCGTTGTGGTTGGAGCGGGTGTTTGTGTATCTCGGTACGCTGGTCGGGTTGCAGGGACCGTTTGGGATGATGGTGATGCACGACATGCGTGATTGGGCGCAACGGCAATCGGCATGTCATGCGTTCCTGTCTCATCAAAGCGGGATTTTGCGCGATTTCTGGTGGCAGTTGCATTGCAAGTTGGATTTGGATGCACCGCCCGCGTATCGCGTGCCAGACCGTATCGCGCAGGATCGGTTTTATCAGGTTTTGCAATCCACGTGGATGGCGCAACAAGTGCCGTTGGCGATGGTGCTGTTTGCCTTTGGTGGCATTGGCTGGGTTGCATGGGGGATTTGTGGTCGCGTTGCCGTTTCGGTTTTCGGACACTGGCTGATCGGGTATTTCGCACACAATGACGGGCCTGATAAATCCCGCCGCGATTGGCATATTCGCGGCGCATCGGTGCAGGGGTATAATGTTCGTGGGTTTGGGTTGCTGACGTTTGGGGAATGTTGGCATAACAATCACCACGCGTTCCCAGGTTCGGCGCGGTTGGGTCATGATGGGCAGATGGACCCAGGGTGGTGGGTGTTGTGCGCATTCGCGCGTGTGGGGTTGATCACTCGATTGAACCAACCGAGTGATTTGCCCGAACGTGCGGAGTTAGAGCCGATTACCCATGACTCTGATCAAACGCGGCCTTTTGATCTGGGGTCGCCTCGGTCTGATACTTTGCCTTCCATTCGCTGAACGGCATGCCGTAGAACGCTTCGCGGCCTTGCATTTTGTCCATGTCGATGCCGCGTTCATTTGCGGCTTCTTGATACCAGCGGGCCAAGCAGTTTCGGCAGAACCCGTGCTGGTTCATCATGTCGATGTTTTGTACATCTGTGCGGTCTTCCATCAGGTGTTTTTGCAAACGGCGAAAGGCGGCGGCTTCGAGTTCGATTTGTGTTTGGGCGTCCATGTCGGGCTCCTTTATGCGGTTGCTTTAGATATGGCGGTTTTAATCAGCGGGGCAAGGCGTTCGGCCCATTTGATTTGTCCGCTTTCTTCGGCGATCAAGTCGTTGCGGACCTCGATCAATGTGTGAAGCAGATTTTGCGGCAAAGCGTGTTTGTCCATTGTGTCCCCTTCGAGATAGCCTGTGTAGGGCACATTGTCCCCCGTGACGATATCGCTGTGGCTTTGCAAGGATTCAAGCAGGGGATCGGACAGACGGCGATCATCGTTTGACAGGATGCCGATGTGCCAAGGACGCGGGGGGCGGCCGTTCAATTGGGGTGTGAAACTGTGGACGGATATGATCGCGGGTTTGTCGCGTTCACCGATCAGTCGCGCCAGCTCTGCATGGTAGGGATGATAGCATAGGTTGAGCCTGCGGTTCAATTCAGCCTCGTCTGCGTGGCGGTTCGCGGGGATCAAAGACCCATCGTAAAGACGCATCAAAAGTGTTGGGTCATCTTCGCCGCGGTTGGGGTCGATCACGAGCCGCGAAAAGTTGGAACAGACCACGGGCGCGTCCAGCAATTCGCCCAAATGACGCGAGACACCTGCTGCGCCGATGTCATAGGCGATGTGGCGGTTCATATCCGCAGCGGGCAGGCCCAGATCGCCATTGGCAACGGACGGGGGTACAGTGTTCGCGGCGTGGTCACACATTACGATCACATTTGCGGATCGGTGTTGGCCAGTTGTTACAAAGGGGACGTAGGTCATAGGCGGGCCTTAAATTCGGTTTGGTAGGAGATACTGCGCCGTGAGAAAAAGAGCCAGTGGGTTGATTTGGAATTTGGGGCAGACAAGAAATTTCGGCCTGATATAAAAGCGAACGTTAGCGATAAAGGAAATAAAATGCGGCGAATGAGAAGTGTGAAAGTTGTGGCGACACTCGGCCCTGCGTCGGAGACATATGATGTGATCCGAGGTTTGTTCGAGGCAGGGGCGGATGTGTTCCGCCTGAACATGAGCCACGGCAGCCACGATGAAATTCGCGAAAAGCATCAGACGATCCGCGATATTGAGCGCGATACGGGGCGACCCATTGGCATTTTGGCCGATCTTCAGGGGCCGAAATTGCGGTGTGGTGTATTTGCCAACGAAGACGGCGAAGAGCTGGTTGAAGGGGCATCTTTTCGGTTTGATCTGGATGAAGCCGAAGGGGATGCGACCCGAGTGTGTCTGCCCCACAAAGAGATTTTTGACGCGCTAGAGGTTGGGTCCACCCTGTTGGTGAATGACGGCAAAATCCGCCTGAAAGTGACCGAATGTGGGGAGGATTATGCGACCTGCGAAGTGATCGTTGGGGGCATGATTTCCAACCGCAAGGGCGTGAATGTGCCCGATGTGGTTCTGCCTTTGGCTGCGTTGTCCGAAAAAGATCGCGCGGATTTGGAATTCGTTTGTGAATTGGGCGTGGATTGGTTGGCGTTGTCTTTTGTGCAGCGCCCAGAGGATGTTTTGGAAGCCCGTGACTTGGCCAAAGGGCGTGCGACGCTGATTTCAAAAATTGAAAAGCCTGCGGCGGTGAAGTCCTTTGATGATATCCTTGAGGTGAGCGATGGGATCATGGTGGCGCGGGGCGATTTGGGTGTTGAATTGCCCGTTAGCCAAGTGCCGCCAATCCAAAAGCGGCTGGTGCGGCGGTGTCGGCACGTGGGCAAACCCGTGATCGTGGCGACCCAGATGATGGAGAGCATGATCACCGCCCCAGTGCCAACGCGGGCCGAAGTGTCTGATGTGGCGGCGGCCATTTATGAAGGTGCGGATGCGGTGATGTTGTCTGCGGAATCTGCGGCTGGGGACTATCCGATTGAGGCGGTTCAGACCATGAACAACGTGGCCGAGGAAGTTGAGGTCGATCCCACATTCCGCCAGATTATCGAAGCGTCCCGATCTGCATCGCGCAATTCCGTGGCCGAAGCGATTACAGTCGCGGCCCGCGAAGTGGCGGAGACAACAGACATTAAGGCGATTTGTTGTTTCACCCATTCAGGGACAACGGCTATGTTGGCGGCCCGCGAGCGCCCGCAGGTGCCGATTATTGGATTGACGCCCTTGGCGAAAACCGCGCGACGCATGACATTGGTGTGGGGATTGCATAGTGTTCTGACATCCGAAGTTGGCCGATTTAAGATGGCGGTGGTCAGTGCTGCCCGTGCGGCGCGGAATTATGGATTTGCCCAAGATGATGATAAAGTTGTTGTCACGGCGGGTGTTCCGTTTAACCAGCCAGGCTCCACAAATATCTTGCGCGTTGCGCCGGTGCAGGAAAAGCTGATATTTGGAAGTGAAGACGACTGACGAAACGACTAAGGCTGGGGGACTTATGCCTTTTGATTATCAACTTGTCGGCGGTACATTGATCTTCATCATTGGTTTGGTGGGTGTGACCAATGCTATGGTTGAGCGGAGATCACCGCTGTATGGGCTGATTGGTTTGTTGGTTGGTGCGGGTCTGTTGGGATGGGCATGGATGTTGTCTGATGGATCGCTGACACCACAACATTTGCCCCAAGCGGTGTTCCGTTTAATCGCGGAGTGGATTTAAGCGCAAACGCCTGTGTTTTCTTCTTGCAAATGATTGGGGTCGGGCCTAAAAGCCAGCTTCTACTGCGCGTCCGGCCGAAGGGCTGCCGAGTCGCGTGTCCGACCAACTTCTAAATCTGGAGACGGAAATGCCCAAGATGAAGACCAAATCAAGCGCGAAAAAGCGCTTTAAAGTGACGGCCTCTGGCCGCGTGTTGGCGGCCCAAGCGGGCAAACGCCACGGTATGATCAAACGTTCACGGAAATTCATCCGCAACGCGCGTGGGACAACCACGTTGTGTAAAGCCGATGAAAACATCGTGAAATCATACATGCCGTACAACCGCTAAGGAGATCTGAGAAATGTCACGTGTAAAAGGGGGCGCAACGTCCCACGCTCGTCACCGTAAAGTTGTTAAGGCCGCCAAAGGTTATTATGGCGCACGGTCCACGAATTTCCGCACAGCAACACAAGCTGTCGATAAAGCAAACCAATACGCAACCCGCGACCGCAAGAACCGCAAGCGCAACTTCCGCGCCTTGTGGATTCAGCGGATCAATGCTGGCGTTCGTGCCCATGATGAAGCGCTGACATACAGCAAATTCATCAACGGCCTGAACTTGGCTGGTATCGAAGTGGACCGTAAGGTTCTGGCTGATCTGGCCGTTCACGAGCCAGAGGCGTTCAACGCGATTGTTGACACAGCCAAAGGTGCGTTGGCGTAAGCCAGCAAACGGTTTTAAGAATTGAAGCCCTGCACCGAAAGGTGTGGGGCTTTTCTTTTGCGTTGGTGTTTGGCGGAGTTGCTGGCGCAACTGTACAATAAGCTGCTGCGCGGCGTGTTTGGATATTTTAACCAAGAAAAAGGCGATTGGGTTGCAAAAACTGGCTTGGCTGGTATCCCTGCAGCAACGAATTAAAGGAATGTGACCATGGACGGTTTGGACGCGCTGAAGGCGAAGTATCTTGAAGGTGTGATGGCGGCGGCAGATGAATCTGCGCTGGAAGATGTGCGTTTGGCAGCCGTGGGCAAAAAGGGCGAAGTGTCCTTAAAGATGCGCGAACTTGGCAAGATGACGCCTGAGGAAAAGCAGGTGGCAGGGCCGGCACTGAATGCGTTGAAGAATGAGATCAATTCGGCGATTGCGGCGAAGAAAGAGGCGCTGGGCGATGCGGCGTTGAATGAACGTTTGCAGGCGGAGTGGATTGATGTGTCTTTGGCGGGGCGTCCGCGTCGGCAGGGGACGATCCATCCTGTCAGCCAAGTGACGGAAGAGGTGATCGCGGTGTTTGCGGACCTTGGGTATTCGGTGGCTGAGGGGCCGCAGATTGAAAGTGATTGGTATAACTTTGATGCGCTGAATATCGCGCCAGAGCATCCCGCGCGCCAAGAGCATGACACGTTTTATATGCACCGTGATGAAGGCGACAATCGTCCGCCCCATGTGTTGCGCACCCACACAAGCCCTGTGCAAATTCGGTATATGGAAAAGCACGGCGCGCCGTGTCGGATTATCTCGCCCGGTCGTGTGTACCGCGCGGATTACGACCAGACGCATACGCCGATGTTTCACCAGTATGAGGGGCTGTGCATCGACAAGGGTGTTTCAATGGCGAACCTGAAGTGGACGCTGGAAGAGTTTTGTCGGGCGTTTTTCAATGTGGATGATATCGAGCTGCGGTTCCGCGCCAGCCATTTCCCGTTCACGGAGCCGTCCGCCGAGGTGGATATCCGCTGTTCGTGGGACAAGGGCCAGTTGAAGATTGGCGAAGGCGACGATTGGATGGAAATTCTAGGGAGCGGCATGGTGCATCCGAAGGTGCTGGCCGCCGCTGGGGTGGATTCAGATAAATATCAAGGGTTTGCCTTTGGCATGGGGATTGATCGGATTGCGATGCTGAAATACGGGATTCCTGATTTGCGCGCGTTCTTTGACAGTGATCTGCGCTGGTTGCGGCACTATGGGTTCAGTGCGTTGGATATGCCGAACATGCATGCGGGGATTAGTGGGTGAATCTAACTTTGAGGTCTGATCCGAACTCAATCTTGGCGCAGACACAAGCCAATTGCAGATTTTTTGTTACTTGCGCTCTGGATAGATTTGTATCCAACCAATAATTTTTTGCAATTTCAACAGCATGGTCTTGTGCGAGATGCTTTGATTTCTTGTATAGATCGGTTTTATTTTTTGCGACCAATCGCCTCGCACGCGTTTCTTTCGTTGCGAGGCAGTCTAGAAAATCGCTTTGACGCGAATCTAGTTGGGAAATAATTGCCTGATAAGCATTAGTTAATGACCTTTCTTTGTATTGTTCGCCCAGCAATTCCCATTCAAATGTTCCCATAAACCTCGATGTCTTTTTTTGTTTTGGAAAGGCTGGAATCGCCTTTGGAGTAGTTGTCAATGGTTGCCCGCTTTGATTTGGCTGACGAGCGATAAGAGCCCTTTGAATTATTTCATCATGGGTTTCCGAAAAATTCTGTCTACTTGATTCAATTAGCTTGTGAGTTTCGAGGGATATGCTGATTTGGGTTTGTTGCATTCATTTCACTTAAGTTAATTTCTAGGATGACTTCTCTTATAAGGCGCTTATAAGGGAAGTCAATATCCCATAAAATCTTCAAAGGACCGAAGAGACCCATTTTGGACATCTTTAACCCCACTCCCTAGCCACCGAACGCCTCAACGCAGCCAACCGATCCTCGGCAGACGTTTCAAAACCCTCCAGCCACTCTGTCACAATTGAAAATGCGTTTCGTTCTCGGCTGTTGATGCGTTCGTGGCCTTTTGCCTCGACGCTTACCAGCCCGCCTTCTTTTAAAATTCTAAGGTGTTTCTTTACTGCTGCGCGGGTCAGGGGAAACTGTTCGGTCAATTCGCCTATGGTGATAACCCGCGCGTTCAACAACCGTAGGATTTTGTAGCGGGTGTGGTCGGTAGGAACATAGAAATTGGAGTAAAGGTGGGGTGGAACCCCACCCTACGTTGGGCTTTTATTCCATTGCTCTTTGGGATATTCCGTGCGGGACGCTGAAATACGGAAATGATCCCATGAAATTCACACTGTCTTGGCTGAAACGCCATTTGGAAACAGACGCCTCGGTTGAGGAGATTTGTTACGCGCTGACCGACCTCGGGCTTGAGGTTGAGGATGTGGTGAACCCGATGGACACGCTCGGGGATTTTACGGTTGCGTATGTGAAAGAGGCCGAGAAGCATCCTGATGCGGATAAGTTGCGGGTGTGTCAGGTGGAAACCGACGATGGCATGCAGCAGATCATTTGCGGGGCGCCCAATGCGCGGGCGGGCATTCATGTGGTGCTGTGTAAGCCGGGCATGTATGTGCCAGGCATTGATACGACCATTGGTGTTGGCAAGATTCGCGGTGTTGAGAGTTTCGGCATGATGGCGTCTGAGCGGGAGCTGGAGCTGTCTGACGAGCATGACGGAATTATCGAATTGTCGGGTGAGCCAGCGGTTGGATCGAAGTTTGTGGATTGGCTGGCGGCGAATGCGCCTGAAAAGATTGATCCGATGATCGAGATTGCGATTACGCCGAACCGCCCTGATGCGCTTGGCGTGCGGGGCATTGCGCGGGATTTGGCGGCGCGGGGGCTGGGCACGTTGTTGCCGTGTCCGACACCCACGATTGATGCCAAATTTGCGTCTGACATTGGGGTGCGCATTGATGCGGATGCGCTGGATGATTGCCCTGTGTTTTATGGGCGGCTGATCAAGGGTGTGAAAAACGGGCCGTCCCCTGCGTGGATGCAGGCGGCGCTGAAAGCGATTGGCTTGCGGCCGATTTCGATGCTGGTCGATGTGACGAACTATTTCACTTACGATCAAAACCGCCCGTTGCACGTGTTTGATGCGGATAAGGTGAACGGCAACCTGCGGGTGCATCGGGCCAAGGGTGGCGAAACGCTCGTGGCGCTGGATGACAAGGAATACACGCTGTCCGAAGGGATGCTGGCGATTTCGGATGACAATGCGGTCGAAAGCATTGCGGGTGTCATGGGTGGTTTGGAAACAGGCTGTACCGAGGACACGGTGAATGTGTTTGTGGAAAGTGCCTATTGGACGCCGATCCGCGTGGCGCAAACCGGACGGATGCTGAAGATCAATTCAGATGCGCGGTATCGGTTTGAGCGGGGTGTGGACCCTGCGTTCACGCCAGACGGGTTGGACCATGCCGTGGCGATGATCCAAGAGTATTGCGGTGGCGAAGCATCCGAAGTGGTGGTGGCAGGCGACGTGCCAGATGTGTCGCGCCAGTATAAGTTGGACACGGATCGGGTTCAGTCGTTGGTTGGCATGGACATTCCTGCGGCAACGCAAGTGGCCACGCTGGAAGCGTTGGGGTTTGTGGTAGACGGCGATCAAGCGACGCCGCCGACATGGCGTCCTGATGTGCTCGGCTCTGCCGATTTGGTGGAAGAAGTGGCGCGGATTGCATCGCTGACCAAGCTGGTTGGCGTGCCGATGAGCCGCCCTGAAGTGGGTGTGGCCAAGCCGATCCTGACCCCGATGCAAAAGCGCGAAGCGATGGCGCGGCGCACGGTTGCGGCCCTTGGGTATAATGAATGTGTGACCTATTCCTTTATTGATAAGGCCTCTGCTGAATTGTTTGGCGGTGGGTCTGATGCGGTGATGCTGGGCAATCCGATTTCCACGGACATGAGCCATATGCGGCCATCTTTGCTGCCAGGGTTGTTGGCCGCAGCGGCGCGCAATCAGGCGCGTGGCTTTGCGGATATGGCGTTGTTCGAGGTTGGCCCTGTGTTCCACGGTGGTGAGCCAGAAGAGCAAGAAGTTTTGGCCACGGGTTTGCTGGTTGGGCATACAGGTCCGCGTGATCCGCATGGGGCGCGGCGTGCTGTTGATACCTATGACGCAAAGGCGGATGCAGAGGCCGTTTTGTCGGCCATTGGTGCGCCAGAAAAGCTGATGGTGTTGCGCGGTGCGAACAATTGGTGGCATCCGGGCCGTTCTGGGAAGTTGTCTTTGGGGCCGAAAAATGTGCTGGCTGGGTTTGGGGAAATTCATCCCAAAGTTTTGAAAGCCATGGGCGTTAAAGGGCCCGCGGTTGCCTTTGCGGTGCATATTGCAAAGCCGCCGTTCCCGAAGAAATCCACATCCACGCGCCCTGCGTTGCAGATTTCAGAATTGCAGGCGGTGGATCGTGACTTTGCCTTTGTTGTGGACAACGAGGTTGAAGCATTGGCGTTGATCAATGCGGCCAAAGGTGCGGATAAGGCGCTGATTGCGGATGCGTCTGTGTTTGACCAATTCACAGGGGAAAAAGCCGAAGCGCAAATGGGTGAAGGTAAGAAATCTGTGGCGATCACGGTGCGATTGCAGCCCAAGGATGCGACGTTGACCGACAAGGATATCGAGGCGGTGAGCGCCAAGATTGTTGATAAGGTTAACAAAGCCACAGGGGGCACATTGCGCAGCTAAGTCTGCCACTTGCCGAAGAGTTTGGGCCTGCGCATTTGCGTGGGCCTTTTCTTTTGGCGGCGGGGGGTTAGGCTGTTTGCAAACGGGAGGATGCGATGGACTTTGATTATGTAATTGTTGGGGGGGGATCAGCGGGGTCCGTCATGGCCAATCGGTTGAGCGCGGATCCGTCTGTGCGCGTCTGTTTGTTAGAGGCTGGCGGCGGGGGCAAAGATTTTGTCATTCGCGCGCCTGCAATGGTGGCGGCAATGATTTCGGGGCGGCCGCCGATCAACAATTGGGCACTTAAAACTGTGCCGCAGAAAGAGCTGAACAATCGGCGCGGGTTTCAGCCGCGCGGCAAAGCATTGGGTGGGTCGAGCGCAATCAACGCGATGCTTTATGTTCGGGGACATCAGAAAGACTATGACGAATGGGCCGAATTAGGGTGCGATGGCTGGGCTTGGAAAGATGTGCTGCCGTACTTCAAAAAGGCTGAACGCAATGCGTGGGGCGCATCGGATTTGCATGGTGGGGATGGGCCGTTGCAGGTGGGCGATCAATCCGAACCGCGAGAGATTACATCGGCGTTTTATGATGCGGCTGAGGGGCTGCAAATTCGGCGCAACGAGGATTTCAATGGTGCCCGTCAAGAAGGTGTTGGCCCCTATCAGGTGACGCAGTTCTATGATGGAGCGCAAAAGGGAGAGCGGTGTTCGGCAGCGGCGGCTTATGTCTTTCCTGTTATGGATCGGCCCAATCTGACAGTTGTAACTAAGGCCGCTGCGCGACGTGTGGTGATGGAGGATGGTCGTGCGGTTGGTGTGGAATACGCAAAAGGCGGCCTTCACGTGGCCAAAGCACAGCGCGAGGTGATTTTATGTGGTGGGGCCTTTGGCTCGCCGCATTTGCTATTGTTGTCAGGGATTGGACCTGCGGATGAATTGCGTCAGCATGGGATTGAGGTGGTGCATGCGCTCGATGGGGTTGGGCAGAATCTGCAAGACCATTTAGATTACATCGTGAGTTATCATTCCAAGCGCAGCGATGTGGTGGGGTTGAATCCTGCGGGGCTTGGGCGGTTGATCAAGGCAGGAATGCAGTGGCGAAAGGATGGTACGGGGTTGTTTGCGACACCGTTTGCCGAAGGCGCTGGATTTTTACGCACGTCGCCCGAATTGGATCGACCTGATATCCAATTGCATTTCGTGCCTGCCATTGTGGATGATCATTTGCGCAAAATTCATTTCAAAGATGGGTATAGTTGCCATGTTTGTGTGCTGCGGCCCAAGAGCATGGGGCGGGTTGGATTGACGGATGCAAACCCGAAATCGGCGCCGATGATTGATCCGCAATATCTGTCTGATCCTGATGATCTGCGTGTTCTGATGGCTGGTGCGCGGATTGTGGAGCAGATCATGGAAAGTGCGCCGCTTGATCCTTGGCGGGGCAAGCGGTTGTATGATTACGGTGGCAGTGATGCAGGGTTAGAGGCGGATATACGGGCGCGATCTGACACGATTTATCACCCTGTTGGAACCTGCAAGATGGGCACGGATGACGGGGCCGTTGTGGATACGAAATGCCGTGTTCACGGGGTTGAGGGGCTGCGTGTGGTGGATGCGTCTGTCATGCCGCGTTTGATTGGTGGCAACACAAATGCGCCAACGATCATGATCGCAGAAAAGGTTGCAGATGGCATGGTCGCCCATGGCTGATGTTCAAACCGTTGTGGTGGGCGCGGGGGTGATCGGCATTGCCATTGCGCGAAAACTGGCGCGGTCGGGCCATGACGTGTTGATCCTTGAGGCAGAGGAGAAGATCGCGCAGCACACGTCTTCGCGTAATTCGCAGGTTGTTCATGCGGGCATCTATTACCCAGCGGGATCGTGGCGGGCAAAGCTGTGTGTGGCGGGTAAGACCATGCTGTATGAGTACTGCAAGGGTCGGCACGTGCCGTTTGAGATCACACAAAAGCTGATTGTTGCGGTGGAAGACGCTCATGTTGCGCGCTTACCGTTGCTGGTGGAAAAAGCCGCTGCAAATGGTGTGACGGATTTGGTGATGCTGAGCGCGGCGGATGCGATGGCGTTGGAGCCGAACCTGAAGTGCAAAGGGGCAATTCTGTCGCCAAGTACGGGGATAGTTGATGCGCCTGCTTTCATTTTGTCCCTGCTAGGAGAGGCGGAAGCGGCGGGTGCAATGTTGGCATTGGCATCCCCATTACAGGCTGCGCGGCCTGTTACAGGTGGGTTTGAATTGCAGGTTGGCGATGCGCAGCGCACGACACTGACCTGCAAAAACCTGATTAACGCGGCGGGATTGGGGGCGTGGGATGTTGCCAAGGGTGTGGACGGTTTGAACCCAAGACATGTGCCAAGGCCGTATTTTGCCAAAGGCAGTTGGTTTGGCATGGCGGGGCGTGCGCCGTTTCAGCATTTAATTTACCCCGTTCCAGATGATGAATCCTTGGGCGTGCATTACACGCGGGATTTGGGCGGTGGGTTTCGGTTTGGCCCTGATCTGGAATATTTAGGGGATTCCGAATTGGAATACTCTATTGATGCGGAAAAGGCGGATGCGTTTGAAAACAGTGTGCGCCGATGGTGGCCTGATATGCCCCAAGGAATGTTCCAGCCAGACAGTTGTGGTATTCGGCCCCGCATCATGTTGGACGGAAAAACACAATCTGATTTCATGTTTTCTGGCCCAAAGGACCACGGGATAGACGGGTTGTTGCAATTGTTTGGATTTGAAAGCCCTGGGCTGACATCATCCTTGGCGATTGCGGATGTTGTGGCGCAGCTTATGGGTGAAAATATGCGTTAGGTAGGCCCCAAAAGCCGAAATTTCCCCGAAAATTGCTTAATAATGGGATTGTGGGTCTCGTTAGGGGTTGTTTTTAAAGATGCTTCGCCCAATTACTTAACACGTGTAAAGAAACGCAAGAAAAGCATTTAGGGGGACACCATGCTTCAAGAATTCAGAGACTTTATCGCCAAAGGCAACGTCATGGACATGGCCGTTGGTATCATCATCGGCGCGGCGTTCACCGCGATTGTAAAATCCTTGGTCGATGACCTGATCAACCCGATCATTGGTTTGTTTATGGGCGGCACAGATTTCACCAACAGCTACATCGTATTGTCGGGCGAAGTTGCAGACGGCACATCGCTTGCGGATGCACGTGAAGCAGGCGTTGCGGCGTTTGCGTATGGTTCGTTCATCATGGCCGTGATCAACTTTTTGATCATCGCGTTTGTGGTGTTCATGTTGGTGAAGCGTGTGAACGCTATCAAAGAAGCATCCAAGAAAGACGAAGTTGTGGAAGAGGCAGCACCAGCTGGCCCAACAGACAACGAATTGCTGCAAGGTATCCTTGAAGCTGTGAAGAAGTAAGTCGTTTCATCGACGTTTAGAAAGGCCCGCTGAAATGAGCGGGCCTTTTGCGTTTAAACCGCACCATCGTATTCACCACGTGCGGGGTAGTTGTTGGCAATGGCAAAGTCGAGTGCGCCGACCAGTTCGGAAAAATGTGGACGCACGAACGGCATGGTTTGGGTGGAGCCGTAATAGAGCGTTTGTTCTGGCGTCACCATGAACAGGCCCGGTTCGGAAAACAGCGCGGGCTCTTCGATGCCGATGGATGTTTTGCCCCGTGATGTGGAAATATAGAGCCCCCATTCGCGGGCTTTTTCCAAACTCAGATCATACCCAAAGCGGAGGTTTTCTGCATTGATGCTTTCGGCCATTTGGCGAGTGCGGTCTTTGCCATCTGAGCTGATTGCGATGGTTTTCACGCCGCGTTCTGCAAATTCGCCAACGCGTTTTTCCAGCTCGGTCAGGTATTTTGCGCATAGGGGGCAATGCAGGCCGCGGTAAAAGCAGATGACTGTGCCCCGTTCAGACCCATCAGAGGATAGATCGAATTGGCCGTGATCGAGTGTAGGAAGGGTTAGATCGGGGGTTTTCTGGCGTGGCATCAACATGCGGGCGGCTCCTAAATTGGTTTCGTTGCCTATGGGTACGCTGATGCGAGGGTTGGCGGAATGATAAATTCCGCCAACCACGTGTTTGTGAAATGCGGTTACATTTTCAGCGCGAGTGAGGGGGAGACCACATCAATGCCGAGTGCTTTGCCAACTGCGTAATAGGTCAGTTTGCCAGCATGCGTGTTCAGACCGTTCAAAAGATGTTCGTCGTCTTCGCAGGCCTGTTTCCAGCCTTTGTCTGCCAACGCCATCATGAAAGGCATTGTCGCGTTGCCAAGGGCGATGGTGGATGTGCGGGCAACAGCGCCCGGCATGTTGGCCACGCAGTAATGCATGATGCCGTCCACTTCGTAGATTGGATCGTCATGAGTGGTTGCTTTGGATGTTTCAAAACAGCCGCCTTGGTCGATGGCCACATCCACAAGAGCCGCCCCTGGTTTCATGGTGGCAAGTTGAGCGCGGCTGACGAGTTTTGGTGCTTCGGCCCCCGGGATCAGAACCGCGCCGATGACCATGTCGGCCTCTGCGATGAGTTCTGCCGTATTGTTTTTGGAAGCGTAGGCGTTTTTGAATTGGCCGCCGAATACATCATCAAGGTACCGCAAACGTGGTGTGGACAGGTCAGTGATTGTAACGTCAGCCCCCATGCCAGCCGCGATACGCGCTGCGTGTGTGCCAACAACGCCGCCCCCTAGAACGACAACTTTGGCAGGGCCAACACCTGGAACGCCGCCCATCAAAACGCCGCGACCGCCGTTGGCTTTTTGCAGGGTCCAGCTGCCCACTTGTGGGGCAAGACGGCCAGCCACTTCGGACATTGGGGCCAGCAAGGGTAGGCCGCCATTGCGATCTGTTACGGTTTCATAGGCGATGGCAGTGACACCGCTGTCGAGCAGGTCTTTGGTTTGTTCAGGATCGGGTGCGAGGTGCAGATATGTGAACAGGATTTGACCTTCGCGCAGTTGTTTGCGTTCAACTGCTTGGGGTTCTTTGACTTTTACAACCATATCAGCGCGTTTGAAGATTTCAGCCGCTGTGCCAACGATTTCTGCGCCTACTGAGGCGTAATCTGCATCGGGGAAGCCAGCGCCCACACCTGCGTTGGTTTCAATAATCACACTGTGACCGCGTGAGATGGCCTCCATCGCGGCGGACGGGGTCATGCCCACGCGATATTCCTGATTTTTGATTTCTTTGGGGCACCCGATCAGCATGATTTGTATCCTTAGCTGGTTTTCAACATGCCCAATTAATAGGCAATGTTTGCGGCAATGGATTTCAATTTCTTGTTACAGACTGGCAATTTTTCGAATATCCTTCGAAGAAAGAGAATTTCAATCGAAGGTTTCGCAAGCAAAATGAAATTGGACGAAATAGATCGACGAATCCTGAACGCGTTACAGAAAAGCGGACGTATGTCGAATGCAGAGCTGGCGGAGAAGATCAACCTGTCTGCATCGGCCTGCCATCGGCGGGTGCAGCGGTTGGAAGCGGATGGGATTATTCGCGATTATGTGGCGTTGCTCGATCCGCGTATGGTGGATCGGCGGACCACAGTTTTTGTGGAAATATCGCTGAGCGGTCAGGCGGATGAAACGCTGGCGCTGTTTGAAAAAGAAGTGGCGCGGATTCCTGATGTTTTGGAATGCCATTTGATGGCGGGTACAGCGGATTATTTGCTGAAGGTTGTGGCGGCAGATACGGATGATTTTGCCCGCATCCACAGACGGTATTTGGCGCGATTGCCAGGGGTGGCGAAGCTGCAATCAAGTTTTGCGCTTCGCACGGTTTTCAAAACCACGGCGCTGCCGCTGTAGCGTGATCTGCTAGCTGATTTGGGTTAAATATTGCAACAGATAGAGCGTGCAGAACCCGCCGAGGATTGCGGCGATAGCCGATTTGCGCCACAGGCCCAGCCCCAATGCGGCGCAAGCGGCGGCGAGGCGCACGGGATCGGTTTGGCCGCCCGTTGCGGTTGGCCATAGCACAAACGGTGCGATCAATCCGGGTAGAATGGCAACAGCGGTGTAGCGCAGGTGGCGTTGTGCCCATTCTGGCAGGTCGCGATCCCCAAGCAGGCCCAGAAACGACCAGCGGATAAAGAATGTGCCAATGGCAAGGGCGACGATGATGATCCAGATTTGCGTGTGGTTGAGGATCATGAGTTACGATCCTGAAGCCATTTTTCGGCAAATGCACCTGACATCATGGCGGCAATGGCCGCAATGATAAGGCCAAGCGAAAAGGGAACCCAGCTAAGCAAGAGCGCGCCAATGACGGATACGGCTGCGGCTAGTACGTGGGGCAGTGTGCGTAATGCTGGGGCGATGATGGCCAAGAAGCAAATGGGCAGGGCAAAATCGAGCGCGAATGCGTCGGGTATTTTTGTGCCAAAGGCCGCGCCAAGATATGTAAACAGCACCCAAAACGGCATGATCGCCAAAGATGCACCACAAAAATAGGCGCTGCGCATGGCCACTGTCCATGTGGGTTCTTGGGGGAAGCGGACGCTGGCCAAGCCAAAGGATTGATCGACGTTGAAATAGGCCAGCAGCAGTTTCATCCCTTTGGGCGCCTTGCCAAGGTAGGGAACCATCGCGGCGGAATACATCGCCATGCGCAGGTTTACGGCCAATGCGGTGAGGATGATGATGAATGTTGGTGCGTTTTCTTCGAGCAGCAGAAGAGCGGTAAATTGTGCGGCCCCTGCAATAACCAAAACTGTCATGGTCATGGTTTCGATTAGGGTCAGCCCCAGATCGGTTGACGCCACGCCAAACAGCATGCCAAACGGGCCCGCCACCAGAATAAACGGCATGCAGTCGCGATAGCCTGCCCAAAAGGCGGATTTGGATGTGGTTTGTTGCTGGGTCATAATGATACTATGACCCCGAATACGTGAGAACCCACAAAGGGGCAATTGGAACATGTCCGATCCATCGTCAAAATTTGTGATTGCCCCAAGCACGGGCGGTGATGGGTTAACCCGCAGTGTGCGTGGTACCGATCACACGGGTGCGCCCCAAGACATCAATGTGGTGGAAGAACGCCCGTTGACGATTTTCCTGAATGGTCAGGAGATCGTCACGGCGATGACCATTGGGGATTATCCTGAATACCTCGCGCTGGGATTTTTGCGCAATCAGGGCATGCTGGCGGACGGTGAATCCGTGTTGGGTGTGGATTTCGACGAAGAACTGGAAACGGTTGTTGTGCGCACGGATGGGGCCACGGTTTTCGAAGAAAAGCTGAAGAAGAAAACCCGCACCAGTGGCTGTGCGGTGGGGACAGTTTTTGGGGATATGATGGAGGGGCTCGACCAAGTGGTTTTGCCCCAGACACAGGTGAAAACCAGTTGGCTGTATTCCTTGGCTGCAAAGATTAACCAAACGCCGAGCCTGTATCTGGCCGCAGGGGCAATCCATGGGACTGTGCTGTGCCAAAAAGATCGGCCGCTTGTGTATATGGAAGACGTGGGGCGGCACAACGCAGTGGATAAAATTGCAGGGTGGATGCTGTCTGAAAACGTGCAGGCGGGTGACAAAATTATGTACACCACGGGGCGGCTGACATCCGAGATGGTTATCAAATGTGCGCTGATGGGTATCCCTGTTTTGGCGTCGCGATCTGGTTTTACCGCTTGGGGCGTTGAGATTGCACAGCAGGTTGGGCTGACGTTGATTGGACGGATGCGTGGCAAGCGGTTTATGTGTTTGGCAGGTGCGGATCGGTTGGTGTGGGACGCGGATTTGGCGGCCGTGGCAGATGACAAGGGCAAGCGGAGATCGGCGGATGGTTGATGCAATTGGTGTGATCCTTGCGGGTGGTTTGTCATCGCGCATGGGGGGCGGTGATAAGGGGCTTTTGACCCTTGGTGGGGTGTCGTTGCTAGGGCGTGTGAAAGTACGGCTGGGTAAGCAAATTTCACCCGTGATTCTGAATGCCAATGGAGATCCTTCGCGGTTTGAAGGGCTGGGTGTGCCAGTGGTGAATGATACGATAGCGGGATTTGCGGGGCCGCTGGCCGGTGTTTTGGCAGGGATGGATTATGCCGCCAGTCAAGGGGCCACGCATATTGTAACGGTGGCCGCAGATACGCCGTTTTTCCCCGTTGATTTTGTGGCGCGGTTGGATGCGACAGGCGCGGATTTGGCCATGGCTGTGACCCCTGATCCTGAACGCGGGCAAGCGCGGCATCCGACCTTTGGCAAATGGCCCGTGGCTTTGCGCGATGATTTGCGTGGGGCACTGAATGACGGGGTGCGCAAGGTTGTGCAATGGACCAAACCGCATGGCTGCGTGAATGTGGAATTTGATGCAGAGCCGTTTGATCCGTTCTTTAACGTCAACACACCAGACGATATGGCACGGGCAGAACAGATGATTGCGGAGTTTGAGCTGTGAAGGTTTTTGGCATCACGGGGTGGAAGAACACGGGCAAAACGGGGCTGGTGGAACGCTTGGTCAGCGAAATCGTGGCGCGTGGTTTTACGGTGTCCACGGTGAAACACGCGCACCATTCGTTTGATGTGGATCACGAAGGGCGCGACAGTTACCGCCACCGCGAAGCAGGGGCGCGTGAGGTGTTGTTGTCGTCTGGCAATCGCTGGGCTTTGATGCACGAATTGCGTGGCGCGCCTGAAGTTCCCTTGGCCGATCTTTTGACCAAGCTGACCCCTGTGGATTTGGTGCTGGTCGAGGGGTTCAAGGCTGAAGGGCACAGTAAAATTGAATGCCATCGCGCGGCGACAGGCAAGGATATTTTGGCCAAAACTGACGCCAGCATTGTTGCGCTGGCCAGTGATACGCAGGTGGATTTGGCACAGCCTGTTTTTGATTTAAACGACACCGCTGCCATTGCGGATTTTGTGTTGGAACAGGTTGGTTTGGGATGAAACCACCGCCCCTGAAAGACGATTGTTTTGCTATGCCACCCGGTGTGGATTGGACCCCTGTTGACCGTGCGTTAGACATGTTGCGATCTGGTTTGCACTGTGTGACCAAGGCAGAGGACATCGCCACAGGGGATGCGGGTGGGCGCATTTTGGCCGAGGATGTAAAGGCGGCACGATCCAATCCGCCCTATGCCAATTCGGCGGTGGATGGGTATGGGTTTGCTTTTGATGATCTGCCGTCAGGTGACGTGTGCGAACTGCCATTGACGGCGGGCCGTTCTGCGGCGGGCGGGGCGTTTGAAGGGATTGTTCCCGCGGGGACGGCGTTGCGAATTCTGACAGGTGCGCGTGTGCCCAGCGGTGTTGATACCGTGGTGTTGGAAGAAGATTGCAGCATTGCCGACGGTAGAATTGCGTTTCGTTCGGGGCTGAAGCGGGGGGCGAACACCCGTGCAGCTGGTGAAGATGTGGTTGCGGATGCACCCATTTTCAAAGCGGGGCATGTTTTGCGGTCTCAGGATTTGGCGCTGTTGGCGGCAACGGGTGTTTCGCAAGTTTCTGTGCGGCACCGTTTGCGCGTTGGTGTGGTGTCCACGGGGGACGAGGTTGTAAGCGTTGGGGAGCCTGCGACGGATTCGCAGATTTTTGATGCGAACCGCCCGATGCTGTTGGATGCAATTGCGCAGTGGGGATTTGAGGCGGTTGATCTGGGCCATGTGGCCGATGATCCCGCCCGTGTGGAAGCGGCGCTGTCACAAGGGGCAGCGCAGGCGGATGCGATCTTAACAAGTGGTGGCGCATCGGCAGGGGATGAAGATCATGTTTCGGCGGTGCTGTCTGCCAAAGGGGACGTGCAGACGTGGCGTATTGCGGTGAAACCCGGTCGCCCGTTGGCGCTAGCCTTGTGGGACGGTGTGCCGGTGTTTGGGTTGCCTGGTAATCCTGTGGCGGCGCTGGTTTGCACTTTGGTTTTTGCACGGCCTGCATTGTGCTTGTTGGCAGGGGCCGCTTGGCAAGAGCCTGCGGGTTTTGACGTGCCAGCAGCGTTTGCAAAGAACAAAAAGGCAGGGCGGCGGGAATATCTGCGGGCCCGTGTCCGCAATGGCGCGGCGGAAGTGTTTAAATCCGAAGGGTCGGGGCGCATTTCGGGGCTAAGCTGGGCCGAAGGGTTGGTTGAATTGGGTGACGACGCGCAGGTTGTGGCCGAAGGAGACCCTGTGCGGTTTTATCCGTTTGGGTCGTTTGGTCTGTAGCGCCTAGTCGAAGGATCCTGCCACACGGCCAAGCAGCATAAAGGCGCGGGCGGTGCGGGTTTGGGACATTTCCAAAAGCTCGGAATCTTCGGCGGTGGGTTCAAATTCGATCAGGATTTGATCGAATTTGCGTAAGAAATGATGGGTCGCGTCGCGAAAGACGGGATCGTTTTTCAACCGTGTTTTTGCCAGGGTCAGTGCGGAGCGATCGCGAATGCCGCCAAGGGCGGAAACGGTGAGACCTCGTTGCCCAGCCGCAAAACGCCGCCATACGGTGGGCAGCGGTTTGTCTGGGTTGAGGTCGTCCATATAAATGCCGTCTTGGGACAAAAGGGTCAGCACGTCTTGGGAAGCTTGAAGCAGTTTGCCAAGCTCGCGTTCTTCAAATGCGCGGCGCAACACGCGAAAGCCTTCTTTGTCTTCGGCGTTTTCTGGGAAATTCAGTGCCTTGATAAATTCGGCCACGGTGATTGGCATCCGCTCTGGCCCTGTGGGGGTTTGCAGCGGCAGCTTTGTTTGGCTGAGGTCTTCAGGCTCTGGTGTTTTTTCGGCGAGCGCGGCGGCATCGGTGCGAATTGGACCAGACTCCGTGGGTGCGGTTTGCTGTTCTGCAAGCGCGTTCAGGCGGCTGTCGGTTTGTTGGGTCAGGGCCGTGATTTCAGCCAACTGTTCTTTGAGGGAGCCATCGTCCATGGCGGGTTTTTCGGCCAAAACCGTTTTGATTTGATCCATGGAGGCGCGCAGCACATTGGTTTCGGCCTGCATGATACGCACAGAGTTTGACACATAGGCCACGGTCCAAATCACGATCACAGGGAAAAACATCGCCATGAAAGTGATCATCAAAGTGAGCAGGCTGGCGGTTGCTTCGACGAGCGCGTTGGGCACGCCAAAGATATACAAACAACATGCCAAAAGCCAAAACAGCGTCAACGCCAAGGCGATGCGCGTTTCCGCGCCAGAGTTGTTTGGCTTAGCAGGGCCGAGGCTTTGATTTTGGTCAGACATCGTGATTGGCCTTTGTGACCCAGTTGATTTGAAAGATTACTGCGTTCCGAAGACCGCGTTAGATAAACTTCACACTCACAACTTCGTAATTTTTTGTACCGCCTGGCGTGCGCACCTCGACACTGTCACCTTCTTCTTTGCCGATCAAGGCGCGGGCGATGGGTGATTTGATGTTCAGCTGATTTTTGGTGATGTCCGCTTCGGTTTCACCAACGATCTGATAGGTTTTCTCTTCTTCGGTGTCTTCGTCAAAGAGTTCAACGGTTGCACCAAATTTGATTGACCCTGATAGTTTGGTTACGTCGATCACATCGGCGAGGCTGATCACCCCTTCGAGTTCTTTGATGCGACCCTCAATGTGGCTTTGTTGTTCGCGCGCCGCATGGTATTCCGCGTTTTCCGACAGATCGCCGTGTTCGCGTGCTTCTGCAATCGCTTTGATCACGGCGGGGCGATCAACGGTTTTCAGTTGTTTAAGCTCTGTTTCAGCGGCCTTGAAGCCAGCGGGCGTGATTGGAATCTTATCCATATTTAACTGTCCTGTCGCCTGTATCAGAGCGAGACAATAAAAGTGGTTTGCCCCAACCGCAAGGGCCGTTTGTAGTTGGATTTCGGGGGATTGGTATGCCCAAATGGCATGTTCCGTTGTTTGTAACGCAATAATTGGTCGTGCGACGCCAAGTTATCCTTTATTTATTGCTCTATTACGGCGATGACACTAGAAGAACGCAGATAGTTTTGCACCCAATGAGCGGTGTTGTTTGGGAGAATGAGAAATGTCCGAGATTGAACGCGAGTCGATGCCATATGACGTGGTGATTGTTGGGGCAGGGCCATCGGGCTTGTCTGCGGCGATCCGTGTGAAACAACTGGACCCTGATCTGGATGTTGTGGTTCTGGAAAAAGGGTCTGAAGTTGGGGCGCATATCCTGTCTGGTGCGGTGCTGGACCCGTGCGGCTTGGACGCGTTGATCCCGGACTGGAAAGAAAAAGGCGCGCCGTTGAACGTGCCTGTGAAAGAAGACAACTTTTACGTTCTGGGCGAAGCGGGCCAACTGCGCCTGCCAAACATGATGATGCCACCGTTGATGAACAATCACGGCAATTACATTGTGTCCATGGGCAACGTATGCCGTTGGATGGCCGAACAAGCCGAAGAGATGGGTGTTGAGATTTTCCCAGGCATGGCATGTTCTGAATTGGTGTACGGCGAAAACGGCGAAGTCAAAGGCGTGGTTGCGGGTGAGTTTGGCATTGAGCCAGACGGAACCAAAGGCGCGAATTACGAGCCGGGCATGGAGTTGCATGGCAAATACGTGATGATTTCCGAAGGTGTTCGCGGATCGCTGGCGAAACAGTTGATCGCGAAATACGAATTGGACAAGGACAGCGATGTTGCCAAATTCGGCCTTGGCATGAAAGAAATCTGGGAAGTGAAGCCAGAGAACCACAATGAAGGCGAAGTGACCCACACGATGGGCTGGCCGCTTGGGTTCAAAAACGGCGGTGGGTCATTCATGTACCACCTAGATAATAACCAAGTGTATGTTGGGTACATCATCGACCTGAACTACAAGAATCCACATCTGTTCCCGTATATGGAATTCCAAAAGTGGAAGCATCACCCACGGATTGCGAAGGTTCTGGAAGGCGGTAAACGGGTTGCCTATGGCGCACGCGCCGTGACCAAAGGTGGTTTCCAATCCATGCCAAAAGCTGTGTTCCCAGGTGGTGCGCTGCTGGGGTGTTCCGTTGGTTTGGTGAACCTGCCGCGGATTAAGGGCAACCACAACGCGATGCTGTCTGGTAAGGCCGCTGCGGAACACGCGGTTGAAGCGATCAAAGCGGGCCGCGAAGGGGATGAGTTGACAGGATACGATGCAGAGTTGCGTTCGGGTCCAGTTGGCAAAGACCTGAAGACGGTTCGCAATGTTGCGCCGCTGAACGGCAAGTTTGGTCCGCTGGGTGGGTTGTCCATCGGTGGGTTTGATATGTGGTTCCAGTCGATTTTCAAATTCAGCCTGCTGGGCACAGTGAAGCATGGCAAATCTGATGCGGCCTCCACTGGTAAAGCAGCGGATTACCCGACGATTGATTATCCAAAGCCAGATGGGGTTTTGTCATTTGATCGTCTGACCAACGTTTCGTTTTCGGCCACAAACCATGCCGAAGATCAGCCAAGCCATTTGCAGTTGAAGGATGCGAGCATTCCGATTGGGGTGAACTTGCCAGAATACGCAGAGCCTGCGCAACGGTATTGCCCTGCGGGCGTGTACGAAGTGCTGCGGGATGATGATGGGTCCAATCCACGGTTCCAAATCAACGCGCAAAACTGTGTGCATTGCAAAACCTGCGATATCAAAGATCCAAGCCAGAACATCAATTGGGCCACCCCGCAAGGTGGCGAAGGACCGAATTACCCCAATATGTAAGGCGGACCTTTTGGAAATGTTAAACCCCAGCCACTGCGCTGGGGTTTTTCTTTGCGAGCCTGCGAAGTTGTGATCGAAAAAGCGGCTGAGTTCATTGTCAATCAATGGGACTGGGGCTAGGTTTTAGCCAAACAGAAAAAAGATCGGATACCACGTGGCAGGTTTGACCAAAAAGATCGCAATGGTTTTGGGATGTGTTGCAGCATTTGGAGTGGCGACACCGACCCTTTCCCAAGGGCTCGCGGGTGCGTATTTGGCGGGGAACCAAGCCAATCGCGACAATAATTATGATCAAGCGGCGAAGTTTTATGCGCAAGCTTTGGCCCGTGATCCAAACAATCCGTATCTGCTCCAAAACGCGCTGATTTCGTTTGTCGGCAAAGGTGATGTGGACCGCGCTGTGGTCATTGCAACCAAGGTGGCGTCTGGGCAGTTTGGTGGCCAGCTGGCCGATCTGGTTCTTACGGCGGATGCGATTAAAAGAGGCGATTACGCGGAGGCGCAGGCCATTTTGAAAGATGGTGAAGATCGTTTCACACCGTTGTTGCATGGGCTTTTGTCAGGTTGGGTTGCGCTTGGTGATGGGAAAATGACCGCGGCGATTAACGCGTTTGATGACATGCAGAACCCCACTGTGTTGCGCCTGTTCGGGCAATATCACAAAGCGTTGGCCGTGGCGTCCGTTGGGGATTTTGATACGGCGGATCGTATTCTTGTGGGGGATGAAAACGGCAACTTGCGCTTGAATCGTGGCAGCCTGATTGCCCATGCACAAATCATGTCGCAACTGGATCGCAAACAGGAAGCGCTGGATTTGTTGAACGGTGCATTGCGCGGAACATCAGATCAAGGTGTGGCAACGCTGCGTGATGCAATCGCGGATCAAGGGGTGGTGGATTACACCTATATCACCAACGCGAAACAAGGCGCGGCGGAGGTGTTTTTGACGCTGGCCAATGTTTATGATCGCGACCAGCAACAGGGCGATGTGCGCTATGCGCTGATCTATGCCCGTTTGGCGGAATATCTGCGTCCAAAGTATGCCGAGGCAGTTTTGTTGACTGCGGAAATTTTGCAGGATCAAAAGCAGTTTGATTTGGCCACTAAATCTTATGCGTCTGTGCCCCAAGATGATCCGATGTTTTTGAATGCGGAATTGGGGCGGTCCGATGCGTTGGTTGAAGCGGAAAAACCAGATGCTGCGATTGAAGTTTTACGCGGACTGACACGATCGCACGGAGATGTGCCTCGGGTTCATATGTCGCTAGGCGATGTGCTGCGCGGGCAGGAGCGGTATTCCGAAGCGACGGCTGCTTATGACGTTGCAGTGGACATGATCCCTGATCCAGCACCAAATCATTGGTTCCTATTTTATGCCCGTGGCATCACCCATGAGCGGGATGGCAATTGGGAGGCGGCAGAGGCCGATTTCCGCCGCGCGTTGGAATTGAATCCTGATCAGCCGTTGGTGCTGAACTATCTTGGGTATTCTTTGGTTGAGTTTGGGCTGAAGCTGGACGAAGCCCAAGCCATGATCGAGTCCGCCGTGGCCGCACGACCAAATGATGGATTTATCACCGATAGTCTGGGTTGGGTTTTGTATCGTCTTGGCAAATTCGAAGAGGCCGTTGCGCCGATGGAACGGGCAGTGCAATTGGTATCGAATGACCCGATTATCAACGATCATCTGGGTGATGTGTACTGGATGGTGGGCCGCAAACGCGAAGCAGAGTTTCAGTGGCAGCGTGCGTTGTCCTTTAAGCCAGAGGAAAAAGACGCGGATCGCATTCGGCGCAAGTTGGATGTTGGGTTGGATGCCGTGTTGGAAGACGAAGCCAAAAACGAAACCACGTTGAGCAATGACAATTAAAGAAATTGCACGGGCAAAGATCAATCTTTGCCTGCACGTGGTTGGTCAACGGGCGGATGGGTATCATCTGCTCGACAGTGTTGTTGGCTTTGCTGAATTCGGTGATGTGCTGACCTTTGAACCTGCGGAACAAACCACGCTGACCATTGGTGGGCCGTTTGGCGATGGGCTGTCAGGGGAAGCTGATAATCTGATCCTAAAGGCTGCGCGCTGTTTTTCTGGTGGAAAGGGTGCGGCGATCCATTTGGAGAAAAACCTGCCCATTGCTTCGGGAATTGGCGGGGGATCGGCGGACGCGGCTGCGGCACTGCGCGGGTTGGCGCGGTTGTGGAATGAACCGTTGCCCGCGGTGGCGATGCAGCTGGCGTTAGGGGCGGATGTGCCCGTGTGTATGGACCATCAAACCGTTCGGATGCGCGGGATTGGCGAGGATATTTCGCCCATCACGGACGTGACGGCCAAGGCGATGGTTTTGGTGAATCCGAATGTGTCCGTATCGACGCCGACTATTTTTAAGGCATTGCAAAGTAAGGAAAATCCGCCGCTAGATCCACAAGGGATGGATGCTTGGGCGTGGATTTCCAATCAACGTAATGATTTGCAGCCGCCTGCGATTGCGGTCGCGCCTGTGATTGCCCGTGTCTTGGCAGCCCTTGAAGAAACACAGGCGACCCTGACGCGTATGTCTGGGTCAGGTGCCACCTGTTTTGGGGTTTATGAAGCCGAGGCTGCCGCGAACGATGCGGCACAACAGATTGCTGCGCAGTATCCAGATTGGTGGGTTCAGACCACGCGGCTGACCACGTAATCTGACAGTTCCATCAACAGGTTTCGCAGATCGCTTTCGGGTAAAGACGACAGGGCTGTGCGGGCCTTGGCCGCCCAAGCGAGCGCATCTTGGCGTGTTGATTCCAGCGTATCGTGTTTGGCCATGAGGGACATAGCGTGATCCAAGTCGCCATCGCGCTGATCGCCCTTTTCGATGGTGCGGACCCAAAACGCGCGTTCAGTTTCATCGGCTTTGGCAATGGCTTTGATCACGGGTAGCGTCAGTTTGCGCTCGCGAAAATCATCGCCGGTGTTTTTGCCAAGGCTGGCCGCAGCCCCGCCGTAATCGAGCAGGTCATCGACAATCTGAAAGCTGATGCCAAGCGCATCGCCGTAATCATAGAGTGCTTTGGTTACATCATCAGATGCGCCTGCAATCACGCCGCCCACTTCTGTCGCGGCAGAAAACAGCGCGGCGGTTTTGCCACGGACCACTTGCAGATACACGTCTTCGGTGGTGGCCAGATCGCTGGCGGCTGTGAGTTGCAGCACTTCGCCTTCGGCAATGGTGGCGGATGCGTTTGCGAGAATATCCAAAACCCGCAAAGACCCCGTTTCCACCATCAATTGGAACGAGCGTGAAAACAGATAATCCCCCACCAGAACCGATGATTTATTGTCCCACAACAGGTTCGCCGTTGGACGGCCACGGCGGCGTTCGCTTTCGTCTACCACATCATCATGCAGCAGGGTTGCGGTGTGAATAAATTCAACTGTCGCGGCTAAATGCACGTGATACGGCCCATCATAGCCACACAGACGGGCCGCAGCCAATGTCAGCATCGGGCGCAAACGTTTGCCGCCTGCATCAACCAGATGCGCGGTGACTTCGGGGATGCGGGGGGCGTGTTTGGATGCCATGCGCTGCGTGATTTGCGCGTTCACAGCGGCCATGTCATCAGCCAAGAGGGCCGCGAGTTGTTCGTGCGGTTTGAGGGGGCTCACTTCGTTCACCTTATTTTCATTCCCTTTGGCTCGACATGCGCACCTGTTGGCCGTATGGCAGTGGCATGAAAGAATTACTGCGCACAAATGACCCGACTATCGTCGCATTTACTCATGCTTTACTTCGTGCTGAGGATATAGAGTGCTTTGATCTGGACGTCCATATGAGCATATTAGAAGGCTCAATCGGTGTGATGCCAAGACGCGTTATGGTCGCGGATGAACATTATTTCATGGCGCGCGCCATCCTCAAGGACAATGAGGTCGATCTGCCGGAGCCAAGATGAGCTTGAGCCCAGACGACACCACTTTGGATGGGTTTTTGGGCGGGCAATTGCGCATTCGCCAACCCAAAGACGGATATCGCGCTGCAACGGACCCTGTGTTTTTGGCAGCAGCAACCGACGCAAAAGCGGGTGATACCTTGTTGGAATTGGGCTGTGGCGTTGGGGTGGCCAGCCTGTGTTTGGCCAAGCGTGTGCCAGGGGTGGCCATCACAGGGATCGAAGTGCAGGCGGAGTATGCGGCACTGGCACGGGACAATGCCGTTTCGAACGGTTTGGATTTTACCGTAATTGATGGGGATATCGGCCAGATGCCCGATGCGCTGCGCAGCCAGAGTTTTGATCATGTCATCGCAAACCCACCGTTTTTTGACAAAGGGGCGGGCAGTGCGCCGCACAATTCTGGCAAGGCAACGGCGCATGTTTTTGAAACGGATTTGTCTGATTGGGTTGATGCGGGGTTAAGGCGTTTAAAGCACAATGGCACATTTACGATGATACAATTGGCGGTGCAGTTGCCCGAAATTCTGATCGCGCTGTCTGGGCGTGCTGGCAACATTGAAGTTTTGCCATTGGCCGCGCGATCTGGGCGCGCTGCCAAGCGGGTTTTGGTGCGGGCGCAAAAAGGATCGCGTGCGCCGTTTAAATTGCTCGCTCCGTTTCTGGTTCATAGCGGAGCGCAGCACGTGCAAGGCACATCAGATTATTCAAAACCTGCTGCTGCCATCCTGCAAGATGGAGCAGAGCTGCGCTGGGAAAACAGGTGAACGGGCGATTTCGCTGCTTTGTAATAATATTTTACCTTGGTTAATTTTGTGATTTTGGGGCCCTTTTCGGGGCAAACCTAAACTGTAAATTATTGTTGAATTCGGCACAGATCGCGGGAATTTTTGGGGCTATGCGGAAGGGCTAATTCGAATTGTGATCGGGTCAATTCACAAAATTTTTCCCAAAGATTGCGTGACAGGCTGCAATTCTTGTGCTGCTATGAGGGGGCTTATCTAAATAGGAGGTGCCACATGAGCATGAGTTCCCATATTTCCGAACTCCAAAAGAAGCACGCAGAACTCTCTGAGAAAGTCGAAATGATTCAGCGGCGACCCGCTTCCGATGACCTTGAGGTTGCGATGTTGAAGAAAGAAAAGCTCCGCCTAAAAGAAGAAATTTCGCGGCTGACGAATTAGCCGCTGTAACGAAAAGGGCCGCTCGAATGAGCGGCCCTAAATGTTTTCAGAAACGGTGGCTTATGTGATGTACTGGCCGCCGTTTGCTGTGATTGTCGAGCCAGTGATGAAGCCTGCTTCGTCAGATGCGAGGAATGCCACACAGCGTGCGATTTCTTCTGGTTCGCCCAAACGACCCACCGGAATTGTGGAAATAATGCTGTCGCGTACCTTTTCAGGGACGGCCATAACCATGTCTGTTGCGATGTAGCCTGGGCAGATCACGTTCACTGTGATGCCAGCGCGCGCGCCTTCTTGGGCCAATGCTTTGGTAAAGCCGATGTCGCCTGCTTTGGCGGCGGAGTAGTTGGCTTGGGCAAACTGGCCCTTTTGACCGTTGATGGAAGAGATCGTGATAACGCGACCAAATTTACGTTCGCGCATGCCGTTCCATAGCGGGTGGGTCATGTTGAATACACCAGACAGGTTTGTATCCATCACTTCGGACCATTGTTCGCGGGTCATTTTGTGGAACGGGGCGTCGCGGGTGATGCCTGCGTTGTTTACCAAAACTTCTACCGGGCCGAGGTCTGCTTCGACTTTGGCGATGCCTTCTACGCAGCTGTCGTAATCTGCAACGTTCCATTTGTAGGTTTTGATGCCAGTTTCTTCGGTGAATTTCGCTGCGGCTTCGTCATTGCCAGCATAGGATGCCGCCACGTCGTAGCCTTCTGATTTCAGTTTCATTGCGATGGCCGCGCCGATGCCGCGGGACCCGCCTGTTACGAGGGCAACTCTTGCCATGATTAGTCTCCTGTTGGTGTGGTTTTATTGGGGGTGGCCCCACCTGCATGGTGGGGTTGAAATTGGTGAGGGTTATGGACGCTCAAGGCACATGGCAACGCCCATGCCGCCGCCGATGCACAATGTGGCGAGGCCTTTTTTCGCACCGCGACGCTGCATTTCGAACAACAATGTGTTGAGGATACGCGCGCCAGATGCGCCGATTGGGTGGCCGATCGCGATTGCGCCGCCGTTTACGTTTACGATGGCAGGGTCCCAACCCATGTCTTTGTTCACGGCGCAGGCCTGTGCGGCAAAGGCTTCGTTTGCTTCGACCAGATCAAGGTCGCCAACGGACCAGCCTGCTTTGTCGAGTGCTTTGCGGGAGGCATAGATCGGACCAACGCCCATGATGGATGGGTCAAGGCCAGCGGTCGCGTAAGAGGCGATGCGGGCCAGTGGTTCGATGCCGCGCTTTTCTGCTTCTTCTGCGGACATCAGCAATGCGGCGGCCGCGCCGTCGTTCAGACCAGATGCGTTGGCTGCGGTGACTGAGCCTTCGCGATCAAATGCGGGGCGCAGTTTTTGCATGGCGTCCATGGTTGCGCCGTGGCGGATGTATTCATCACTGTCCATAATGATGTCGCCTTTGCGGGTTTTCACGGTGAACGGTGTGATCTCATCGGCAAATTTGCCTGCTTTTTGTGCGGCTTCTGCCTTGTTTTGGGAGCCAACTGCAAATTCATCCTGCATATCACGAGAGATTTGCCATTTTGCGGCTACGTTTTCGGCGGTTGTGCCCATGTGATAGTTGTTAAACGCGTCCCAGAGGCCGTCTTTGATCATGGAATCGACAAACTTTGCATCGCCCATTTTTTGACCTGGGCGCATGTTTACAACATGCGGGGAGAGGGACATGCTTTCTTGGCCACCTGCCACAACGATGCCAGCATCACCCAATTGGATATGCTGCGCACCGAGGGCAACGGCGCGAAGGCCAGAGCCGCACACTTGGTTAATGCCCCATGCGGCGGCTTCTTGGGGAAGGCCAGCGTTGATGTGTGCTTGACGCGCAGGGTTTTGACCCTGACCCCCTGTCAGAACCTGACCGAGAATTGTTTCGGAAACATCTACGGCATCGACACCAGCGCGATCCAAGACGGCCTTGATCGTGGTGGCCCCGAGATCGTGTGCGGGGGTATTAGCAAAGCTGCCGAGAAAAGAGCCAACTGCGGTACGAGCGGCGGATGCGATAACAACATTGGTCATGGTCTAGTCCTTCGAAAGAAGGCGCGCGATGCTGAATCTTAACCCAGAACAATCAGCAACGGCACGCGGTTTAATCTGATGGGTTATCGGACGTATTAACCATGCTGCACCGCAGCGCAAGGGTATTCTGTCGCGATCAACCACCGCGCTTATTGAATATTACGTTTTTTGCAAAATTTTTATAATATTATGACGAAATTGGTATCATTTGCGACTTATATGTACCCTTCCAGTGAAGTTTCTTCTTCTTTCCAAACGGGAACGGTTTCTGGCCTGCCAAAGAGATACCCTTGCAAACAGTCGATTCCTGCTTCTTGTAAGAAGGTGAGTTCTTCTTTCTTTTCCACACATTCTGCCACGGTGAACATGTCAAATTGCTGTGCAATGGAAATGAGCGCGGTGGCGAGCACCTGATTGTCTGGGTCTTTGTCGATGTTGCGAATGAATTGGCCGTCGATTTTGACAATGTCGAATTGAAAATCGCGAAAGAATCGAAATGCGGTGTAACCCGCGCCAAAATCATCCAAAGCAAATGAAATGCCGCGTCGGTGCAGATCGGCCATAAAGACGTTTACGATGTCGGGCATCAACATGGCCGAGCTTTCGGTGATTTCGAGGATCAGACGTTCGGCAATGGTTGAATCCAAAGCCAGCCCGTGATTGAGCGTGTCCATCCAACGGGGATACCCAATTGATCGCGCAGACATGTTGATGGCCAAACGTAAACTGGGTTCTTCGGCAAGGGCCACAAGACCCAATTCAAGAGCCAAACAATCCAGCACGCGGCCCAGTTCCATGGTTTCAACGGTTTCGATGAAGTCTTTGGCAGGGATAACCTGACGCCGATCGTCCATCACACGGATCAATCCTTCGTAATAGGCGGGGCGTGTTGGATTTTTGCTGTGAACAATCGGTTGATAGGCCAGCAGGATGTTTTTGCGGTCAATGGCGGAAGACACCATTTCGATAATGCTGCGCCGTTGCGCGTTTTCGTCGGTATGCGATGGAATAGGAGTTGGTTCGTTCAAGTCTGGCCCGTCCAAATGTATCACGTTGAATTCCTTTTCGAATCGTGTGCTGGTTGATTTAATCTTCTGGGGAAACTCACTAATGCAAGGTTAAGGTTCCCATTTTGTTCCAATTCGTGTTAACCTTTTATAAAATTAACAACGTACTGAAAGTAATGGGAAAATATGGATACATCGCGGTGTGACTGGTGTGGCTCTTTACCAATTTATGTAAATTATCACGATCAAGAGTGGGGCGTTCCGGAATATGATAGCCGCGCTTTGTGGGAAAAATTGGTGCTGGATGGCTTTCAGGCGGGGCTCAGCTGGCTCACGATTCTAAAGAAACGTGACGCATTTCGTGCGGCGTTTGCTGGGTTTGATCCAGAAAAGGTTGCCGCCTTTGATGAGAGCGATGTGCAGCGTCTGTTGGGGGATGCGGGAATCATTCGCCATCGGGGCAAAATTGAAGCCGCGATTACAGGGGCGCAAGCGTGGTTGGCGATGGAAGAGGGTGAAGGGTTTGACGCCTTTATGTGGAAGTATGTGGGCGGCACGCCACTCGTCAATCGGTTTGAAACGCAGGCTGATGTGCCCCCATCTTCGGACTTGTCAGCGCGTATTTCGAAAGACTTGAAAAAGGCAGGGTTCAAGTTTTGTGGACCAACCATTGTATATGCGTGGATGGAAGCAACGGGGTTGATCAACGATCACCTTGTGACCTGTCATCGGCATGAAGAGGTTAAAAAACTGGCGCGATAGGGCGCGGTGATATTTGTTGCCAGAAACCATTTGACAAAACCGAGTAAAATAGTCAGGTTAAAGGTGTAGCCACTCTAAACCATTAGGGCAGCCGTCAATCCATGATGGAGCCCCCGATGGAATCTGTGAAAGTTTATGAACTCCCGAAATTGCAAAGCACCCTGCGGGTTCCGTATCTGGAATTGGTGGAACATGTGATCGTATCCCCTGTTCCGTTGGGTCTGAGTTTTGAGTGGCTGTTTGACTATTTTGACTATGGCAAAAAGGACTGATCCAATGACGTATCAAACGGCGCAACAAGTGTTTGAAGGTTCGCAATCTGTAGACGGGCAGGGTCCTGTTTACCTTGCAAAGCATCTGACAGATGACGGCAACTTGGCCCAGATTGCGCACAATGGGCAAATCTATACGTTGCGAATTACGCGCAATGGCAAGCTGATCCTGACAAAGTGATGCAAGAGCCTATGCCCCGTGGTGGAGCGCCTGTTGGATTTTTGCGCGAGTTGCCAGAAACCGAAGCGGCGGCGGTTTGTTTTCTGCGATTGTGGTGCGAAAGCGACGACACGCAGCGCCAAGCGGTTCGTGATTTGAATGATCTTCTGGGGGCCGCGCATGGGTCCGTGGCTGTCGAAAGCCTGCGACAGATATGTGATCTGTTTCGTAAGTTTGCGCGGCGTCCTGTGATGCGCCATCATTCTGGTTGTTCTTGTTTGGGGGCGGATGAAGCGTGTTTCGCCAATCTAATCGCCGAGGCCGCAATAGGGAATCGCGAAGATGCAATGCTGTTTTCGATGCTTTTGGTGCGCGCCGATTTCGCCCCTGTTTTGGCGGGTCTGGCGGAGCAATTTGGCGTGGCCTTGTCCCTGTTGAACAAGCAAACAGCGCCCCCTTTGACGGCTGTTAGACCGCAAGGCGCGACGGTTCATTAAA
The DNA here is from genome assembly GCF_029854195.1 of Amylibacter sp. IMCC11727. Classification (NCBI taxonomy): domain Bacteria; kingdom Pseudomonadati; phylum Pseudomonadota; class Alphaproteobacteria; order Rhodobacterales; family Paracoccaceae; genus Amylibacter; species Amylibacter sp. IMCC11727. The sequence continues at coordinate 3,248,077 of NZ_CP122960.1, read as the reverse complement.
CCACGAGAGGCTCTTGGCAGAAGGCATCCGCCAAGAGCGATGATTTTAGTGTTTAATAAACTTTGCGCCGCTATTTCCGTTTTTACGGGCAAGTTCGGCGTTGGACGCGTCAATGATCGCAGTGATCGAATTGCCGCTGCGATTGCCGCTGCGGTTAATACGCGGGCCCGTGAGGGAGGACGTGAAGGATATGTTGCCCAGCGAAAACTTGGCAGATTCCCATTTTGCACCTGTGGTGGCGAAGGAGCTGCTGTTGCTTAGGTTCAACATGTCGGGAACGCCAGGGATGCTATAGCCCGCTGCGGCAGCAAGAGTGCCGCCGATCAATAGTTGCTTAATCATGAACAATGCCTCAGAAATTTGTTACTTTGTCCCTATTTCAGAAACAATGTGGCGAATGTTCGTCGATTTTTGGGCAAATGTGCCTAAATTCAGGCCCTTGTTCGAGTATTGCGGCAGCTGTCCAAGAAATGCCACAGTTTTTGCAGCTTGGGTTACAGTCTGCGCAATGCGATGCGGTTGATTTGGTGATCTTCGCCCTTGCGCAGAATCAAATCGGCACGTGGACGGGTGGGGCGGATGTTTTCGCTGAGGTTCACGGCGTTAATGGTATCCCACAGGTCTGTCGCGCGGTCAGTTGCCTGAGAATCGGTGAGATTGGCCCAGCGGTTGAAGTGAGAGTTTGGATCGCGAAAGGCGGTTTCGCGCAAGCTGAGGAACCGGTTGATGTACCACGATTTGATGTGTGGTTCGTAGGCGTCCACGTAGATTTTGAAATCGAAATGGTCAGAGGCCAGTGGCGTCGGGGTGTCAGACGCCTGCGCCGTGCGGGATTGCAGGACGTTCAGGCCTTCAAAGATAAGAACATCAGGTTGAGAGATGGTGAGGGCGGCATCTGGGTCGATATCGTATTTTAGATGCGAGTAGACGGGGACAGCCACATCTGTCTGGCCTGATTTAACATCTGACAAAAACCGCAGCATGGTTTGGCGATCATAGCTTTCTGGAAAGCCTTTGCGGTGCATGATCCCGCGCCGTTCCAGTTCGGCGTTGGGGTAAAGCCAGCCGTCCGTTGTAACCAGATCCACGCGCGGTTTATTGGGCCAGCGGCGGATCAGTTCTTGGATCAGGCGTGCGGTGGTGGATTTGCCCACAGCCACGGAGCCCGCGATGGCGATGATGAAGGGTGTGCGTGCCTTTACGTGTGGCAAGAAGCTGGCGCGTTTTTTGTAGAGGCGGCGGGTGGCACGGGCATGGGCCGCGAGGATTCGCGATACGGTGAGGTAGATTTGATCGACTTCGGACAAAGAAGTGGCATCCCCCACCGAAAGCAGATTGCGCAAGTCTTTTTCCGAGATTTGCGCAGGGCGCCCATCGGAAAGGGTGGACCATTCCTGCGCCGAATACACGGCGAATGGGGATAAGTCAGCGCGGGCGGTTTTCCAGAACGAGGTCATTCTGGATTAGTGCCGCAATGCGCAGGGCGGTGCAACAGGCCCTAGCTGTCTTGCGTGGCAATCAGCGCCTTAATGATCGTATAGGCGTTGTCGTCCGCCCATTCTGCATCACCGCGCAGACGGGCGATTTCGCGACCTTGTGGATCGAGGATCACCGTGGCGGGAAGGCCAAAAACAGACATTTGACGCGCGAGGTCTTGTTTCGGGTCCAGTAGGATCGGCAGATCGGTGATGTTTGCCTGACTAAAAAAGGTTTTGATGGCGGGTAGCGGGTTGTGGCCCGTGGCGATGGTCACGACCTCAAACTTATCACCACCGAGTTCCCTTTGCAGTTTGTTGAGTGAAGGCATTTCTTTACGGCACGGGGCGCACCATGTGGCCCAAAAATTCACCAAAACGTATTTGCCTTTGTAATCGGCAAAGGTTTTGGGGGTTTGGGCTTCGTCGGTGAATGCTGTGGTGACTGGGGCAACGGGGGCTGAAGCGAAGATCAGCTTTTTCATGTCGCCCTGACGCAAGGCGTTGATTTCGGATGTGTCGACGGGTTCAACGGTTTGCTGATTTGCACCCAATTGAAAGGTTGCGTATACGGCGATCAAGAGGGCGATGATGGCACCACCAATCAGTGCAGGGCGGGGCAAGGTCATCTTTAGGTCTCCTCTTTCATGTTTCAAACCCGAAGGTCAGCCAATGTCGGACAAAAAATCATCCTCGAATGCCATGTGGGGCGGGCGGTTTGCCAGCGGTCCCGATGCCATTATGGAAGCAATTAACGCCTCTATCAGTTTTGACAAGCGGATGGCACGACAGGATATTGAAGGGTCGCGTGCGCACGCTGCAATGCTCGCGAAGCAAGGCATTATCACGGATAGCGATGCCGAGGCCATTCGGGAAGGCCTGCTCACGGTGTTGTCAGAAATTGAAGGCGGAACATTTCAGTATTCCGCCGCTTTGGAAGACATCCACATGAATGTAGAGGCGCGGTTAAAGGAAATCATCGGCGAACCTGCTGGGCGGTTGCACACGGGGCGGTCGCGCAACGATCAGGTGGCGACGGATTTTAGACTGTGGGTGCGCGATCAATTCGACGCGGCGATTTCGGGTTTGGATGCGCTGATAGCCGCCCTGCTGGATCAGGCAGAAGCGGGCGCCGATATGGTGATGCCGGGGTTCACGCATTTGCAGGTGGCGCAGCCTGTGACGTGGGGCCACCATATGATGGCTTATGTAGAGATGTTTGCACGGGATAAATCGCGGATGATAGATGCGCGGGCGCGCATGAATGAATCGCCTTTGGGTGCGGCGGCGTTGGCGGGCACATCGTTTCCGATTGATCGGCATATGACGGCAGCGGCGCTAGGGTTTGATCGGCCAACAGCCAATTCATTGGACGGTGTCGCGGATCGCGATTTTGCGTTGGAGTTTCTGTCTTGTTCCAGCATTTGCGCCACGCACCTGAGCCGTTTCGCCGAGGAGTTGGTGATCTGGTCATCGGCGCAGTTCCGTTTTGTGGTTCTTTCGGATCGGTTCAGCACAGGATCGAGCATTATGCCGCAAAAGAAAAACCCTGATGCGGCGGAGTTGATCCGCGCCAAAGTCGGTCGCATCAATGGGGCGCTGGTTGGGTTGTTGACCGTGATGAAGGGTCTGCCGCTGACCTATTCCAAGGACATGCAGGAAGATAAAGAACAGGTGTTTGATGCCAGCGACAGCCTGATGCTGGCGCTGGCGGCCATGGCGGGGATGGTGGCGGATATGCGTCCCAACGCCGAGAGTTTGGAAGTGGCGGCGGCAAGCGGGTTTTCCACGGCAACGGATTTGGCCGATTGGCTGGTGCGAGCCCTGAACATGCCGTTTCGCGATGCGCACCACGTGACGGGGGCGTTGGTGAAAATGGCCGAGGATCGGGGATGTGATCTGCCTGATTTGTCCTTGGCAGACATGCAATCAATTCATGACGCGATTACCGATGATGTGTTTGGCGTGCTGGGGGTTCAAAATTCAGTCGCCAGTCGTGTAAGCTATGGTGGGACAGCGCCGAGCAATGTTCGTGCGCAGATTAAGCGGTGGCGAGAGGTTTTGGTATGATACGGGTTTTGGTTGTGATGTGTGTGGTGGTTTTGGGTCTATCAGCCTGCGGGATCAAAGATGATCCGTTGCCTGTGACGCAAAACAACACATGATAAGCGTACGCACTGCGGTTGTAGTGAGAATTCTGTGCGCACGCTTAACGGATAATTCTGATCGTTTGGTAAAATAAATGACAAAATAGTTACCGTAATAAGTATCTGTTAATAAGCGATTTTATTCCATTTCTTGAAAATAGTTAGCCTTTTCCCTGTGTGAATCTTGATCTGATTCGGGGGCACCCCAACTATACCTTAAAAGTTCGACACGACTGGCAGACACGCTGGCCCGATCGAACATAAAGCGGTCGGACAAACCGAGCGCATTGAGGTAAAGGTCGGTATTATGAGACGCAGCAGTGCACTCAGTGAAATTCATGAACAGAAACGTGGTCCTCTTGGGGGGATGCTTAGCTTGGGTGTGGTCGGACAACAGTCCACCGCGCCCGCGCTCGCCACGTTCCTGCAGCGCGATATAGCGCAGACATCTGCGCAGGTATTGGCGTTCAACAGCCCCAAAGTGATTGGTTCGACGGTGATGAACGCCAAACGGGATCGGGATTTTCAAGTGATTGAAGCTTTCGTCGCCGTGACGTTCCAACGTCCACTGGATGATGCCCCGCAAACTCGACGCGTATTGGCCAGTTTGCGGATCGGTGACGATCAACCTGTCGGCAACATTCGTGCGCGTCTGACGGCGCAGGCCGAAGCGTTTTTCATTCTGATGGCCAAAGCAGGGCGCGAGGATATGTTTGCGCGGATCATCACACACTAGTTTTTAACAGAATTTATGTCCCTCCAAGGTCATAATCGAGCGATCCGAATTTTCTGACACTGTCTCGTCAGCCTCGTCATTCGGAGACGCTGCACTGCGCCCCTTTTCGGGGCGCATTTTTTTTGGAAACACGCATCGTCCATGATTAGGGCGTGACCTGTGAAACGGGCTTTGCTAGGGTCAAAGGGTCTGGTCCGATGGGGGCCAATAACTTTGGGAGTTGGATCATGAAAAAGATGACAATTATCGCAGCATTGTCTGTTGTTGCTTTGACAGCGACAGGGTGTGAAGTGTTTGGTGCAGAGCTGGTAGCGCACCTGTTCTAAGCTCGGTTTAGATTGAGTTTGAGCGCCGCGCCAAATGGTGCGGCGTTTTTCGTTTAAGGAGAATCCTCATGTCGGGTTTGCGCATCATTTATTTGATTTTGGTGGTTTTGGGCATTGTGATGCCGTTTCGGTATTTTATTCCGTGGTTCCAAGTGAACGGATTTGACATCGCGGGTCTGATTGATGCGTGGCATGTCAGCAATGCCACATCTGGGTTGGTGTGGGATCTGACGGTGGCCGCAGCGGCGTTGATTGTTTGGATGGTGGCCGAGGTGTACCAGCGCAAAGATTACTGGGTGCTGGTGGTGTGTGTTCCAACCATTTTTTGTATCGGGGTGAGCTGTGGTTTGCCCTTGTATCTGTTCTTGCGATCACGCCCTGTGCGCTAACGGCGTTCGCGTTGCGCACACTGCTTTGAGCCCTGCGGGCGGGTCAGGGACGCTGTCCCTTAGACCCTGGAGTAATTTTGGACAAAAGAAGGGTGGTTTGGGGTTGGGAATCGCTCTATGTCGAAAATAACGATTTGAGGGTTGGATCATGGATCATTTTTTGTACCGCGATGGGGTGTTGCACGCAGAAGACGTGTCGATCAGTGAAATTGCCGCCAGCGTTGGCACGCCGTTTTATGTGTATTCGACGGCGACATTGCAGCGGCATTATACCGTGTTTGATGACGCTTTGGCGGGGATGCCGCATTTGGTGTGTTACGCCATGAAAGCCAATTCGAATTTGGCTGTTCTAAAGCTGTTGGCGGATATGGGTGCGGGCATGGACGTGGTGTCTGTGGGCGAATACATGCGCGCCAAAGCCGTGGGTGTGCCTGGCGACAAGATCGTGTTTTCGGGTGTGGGGAAAACGCGAGCCGAGATGGAGCATGTGCTGGCGGGTGGCATTCGTCAGTTCAACGTGGAAAGCGAGCCTGAGTTGCATTTGCTGTCAAAAGTGGCGGCTGAGATGGGGGTTGAAGTGCCGATTACGGTGCGGGTGAACCCTGATGTGGATGCGAAGACCCATCCGAAGATTGCCACGGGGATGTCGGACAACAAATTCGGGATTCCAATCAGCCGTGCGCGGGATGTGTATGCGTTGGCGGCGTCCTTGCCAGGGATCAAAGTGGTTGGGATTGATGTGCATATCGGTAGCCAACTGGTAGATTTGGACCCTTACCGCGATGCGTTTTTGAAGGTGGCGGAACTGACCGAAGCGTTGCGGGCAGACGGGCATGAGATCAAGCGACTGGATCTGGGGGGCGGATTGGGCATCCCTTATGAGCGGAGCAACGCCGATCCTCCGCTTCCGTCTGATTACGGAGATATTGTACGCGAAACAGTTGGGCATCTGGACTGTGAGATTGAGATTGAACCTGGCCGTTTGATCGCGGGGAATGCGGGTCTGATGGTGAGTTCAGTGATCTTTAATAAATCGGGTGACGGGCGCGATTTTCTGATCGTGGATGCGGCGATGAACGATCTGATCCGCCCCGCTATGTATGACGCGCACCATGATATTGTGCCTGTGATCGAGCCTGCGGTAGGCACAACGGTTGCACCGATTGATATCGTTGGACCCGTCTGTGAGAGTGGGGATACCTTCACCAAACAGCGCCCGATGCCGCCTGTGGCAGATGGAGAGATGATCGCGTTTCGATCAGCGGGGGCTTATGGAGCGGTGATGTCGTCTGAATATAATTCGAGGCCGATGATCCCCGAAGTTTTGGTGGATGGGGATCAATTTGCCGTCATCAGACCCCGCCCGACATTTGACGAAATGTTAAATCGGGATAAGCTACCAGAGTGGATGCAGGACTGATCCCGCATCCCTAGCCCGCGAGGCCGAATGGCTGAATTCGAAATCAACACTGGAAAGATGACCCGTCAGGCGATGCGGTCGCTGAAATGGCGGCTGCGGTTGACCCGTGGATCGCTGCTGGTGGAACGGGTGGCGCGCAGTTTCTGGCCCGTGTTTGCTTGGGTGCTGGCGTTTGTGGCCGTGGCGCGGATGGGGGTGTTGCTAAACGCCTCCCAAAATGTGGCCATTGCAGTGCTGGTGGCTGGCGTGATCGGGTTTCTGTGGCTGTTTGCCAAAGGGGCGCGAACATTTGAGTGGCCAACACAGGCACAAGCCAAGGCGCGATTGGATGCGGATTTGCCCGGGCGTCCGCTGCAAACGCTGGAAGATAAGCTGTCGATTGGAGAACATGATGCCGGTGCACGGTATTTGTGGGCACGGCATTTGGAAAAAATGGCTGCTTTGGCCCGTGGGTCGAAGGCGGCGCGTCCGCATGTGCGGCTGGCCAAACGGGACCCGTGGGCGTTTCGTCTGATTGCGTTGTTTCTGTTTGGGGCAGCAATTTTGTTTGGGCGATCTGATCCCGTTCAATCCCTTGTGGACAGCTTGCAGGCGGAAGACCCTGTGGTGGCGCTGGGCCCCAGTTGGGAAGGCTGGGCGGAACCGCCAGCCTATACAGGAAAACCTGCGGTTTATTTGAATGATGTTGAGCCTGATACGGCGTTAAATCTGCCCGAGGGAACGCGTATCACGCTGCGGGTGTACGGCGCGTTGGATGGCACGGTGTTTTCTGAAACTGTGTCGAGCGGTGATCCGATTGCGCTGAATGCCAACGACAGCGGGTTTGGCGAGGCCACGTTTGAGGTGGCCAAAACGGGTGTGATTGCACTGACGCCGCCCCAAGGCACAGATGCTCAATTTGACATCAAAGTGATCGAAGATGAAGACCCGCAAGTGGCCCTAACGGGGGATATCACGCGCACCATTCAAGGGGCGTTGCAGATGCCGTTTGAGGCGCGGGATGATTACGGTGTTGTGGGGGGGACGGTCACAATATCGCTCGCGATTGATAGTGTGGATCGACGGCATGGATTGATGCTGGACCCTGAACCGCGGGATGCTGTGGAATTGGATTTGCCAATGCCGTTCACGCGAAATACCGATGCGTTTGAGGAGACGTTGATCGAGGATTTAGCGGAGCATCCTTGGGCGGGATTGCCTGTGACGATCACGATGATTGTGCGCGATGAGCTGGGGCAAACGGGTGTGGTTGTGCCTGAAATCGGCCCTATGCCAGGTAAACGGTTTTTTGACACGCTTGCCGCAGCGGTGGCAGAGCAGCGGCGCGATTTGTTGTGGAACCGCGCCAATGCAGATCGCATTACGATGATTTTAAAAGCGGTGACTGTTGATCCTGAGGTGGCGTTTGAACGGCGGGGCGAAAAGCCATATTTGATGATCCGCACTGCGCTGCGGCGTTTGGAATATAATGCGGATGCGCCTTTGAGCGATCAGGTTCGTGACGAGGTGGCTGATCTGTTGTGGAAGGCTGCGTTGTTGATCGAAGATGGTGATCTGGCCGATGCGCGGGAGCGTTTGAAACGTGCGCAAGAGCGGTTATCAGAGGCGATGAAAAACGGCGCGACGAAGCAAGAAATCGAAGAGTTGATGAACGAGTTGCGTCAAGCCACGCGCGAATACATGCGTCAGCTGGCCGAAGAGCAGCGCAACAACCCAGATCGCCAGCAGGCACAAAACGGAGAGTCACAAGAGCTGTCGCAGGATCAATTGCAACAGATGATGGACCGTATCCAAGAGCTGATGGAGCAGGGCCGCATGGCCGAAGCGCAAGCGTTGATGGAACAGCTTCAGCAGATGATGGAAAACATGCAGGTGACCGAAAGCCAAGGAGGCCAAGGAAGCGAGAACGAGCAGGCTATGGAAGGGCTAGGTGATACGTTGCGCGAACAACAAGATCTTGCGGATGACACCTATCGTGAACTGCAGGAACAGTACGAACGCAACCAACAGCAGGGCCAACAGCAAGGTCAGCAACAACAGGGCCAGCAGCAAGGGGACCAGCAGGGCGAAGGCGAACAGCAGGGCCAGCAACAAGGGCAAGGCCAGAACGGGGAACGGATGTCTCCTGGTCAATTGGCCGACAGACAGAGGGCATTGCGTGAAATGTTGGAACGCCAGCAGGGCGAGTTTGGCCAGAACGGTGTTGATGGTGGCGAAGAATTTGCCGACAGTTTGGGCGAAGCACAGCGCCAGATGGAAGAGGCCGAACGCAATTTGGAGCGGGGCAATTCATCAGAAGCGCTCGATAATCAGGCGGATGCGATGGAAGCCCTGCGCGAGGGGATGCGCCAGTTGGGCGAGGCCCAACGCCAAGCGCAATCTCAGCAGCAAGGTCAACAGGGTACGCAGCCAGGGCAACGGCAGGGCGAGCAGCGCGATCCTTTGGGGCGGCCTTTGTCACAGGGTGGCAATGTGGAAACCAACGAACGTTTGGTGCCAACCGAGGATCAATACCGCCGTTCGCGTGAAGTGATGGATGAAATTCGTCGTCGATCAGGGGATCGGTCACGCCCGACGATTGAGCTGGATTATCTGCGTCGATTGCTCGACCGGTTTTAAGCGCAAGGTTCGGGTCGTGTGGTGATCCGCTGTTTTCCAATCTGTCCTGAGTTTACCCAACACAGGAGAGCGTTATGACGTTTCAGATTCACCCCATGCCCGAAGGGGACTTCCAGAAATACTTCGCGATGGATCGTGACACCTTGAAGGCGCATAATGCGCAAATTCATGAGGTGACATCGAAACCAGGCGCACCGTGCCGTGTGAGTTTAGTCGATGCGGAGATCGGAGCGCGCGTGGTTTTGGTGAACCACGAACACCAGCCAGAAAACAGCCCGTATCGGTCCAGTCACGCGATTTATGTGCAAGAAGGTGCGGTTGAAACCAAACCGAATGCGGGGCATGTGCCAGACGTTTTGACCTGTCGCACCTTGTCCGTGCGCGGTTTTGATGCGGATCACTGTATTCAGGATGCGGATATCGTAGACGGCGCGGATTTGGCAAAACGGCTCGACCAGATATTTGAGGATGATCGCATTCGCTACGCACATGTGCATTTTGCAGGGCGGGGATGTTTCGCTGCCAAGGTCACACGGGCCTGAGCTGTTTGGGCGGGCGGCAATTGAGCCGCCCATCCGTTTACCCAATAAGACCGTTGATCAGCGCCCGCACGCTATCAATTGCGGCGGCGTAGGGATCAAGAACCATGGCGGCCGCTGGCAGGGCGGCGACCAGTTGCGGCCGCAGCACATAAAGAGCGATTAAAAGCGCGATGATGAACAAGGTCCAGATAAAGGCGCGGCGGAACCCGCCTTTGCCTGCATTGGCCAGCTCTTCTTCGTGGGCTTCCATCATTTCGCGGTCGCGGCGGCGCGGTTCTTCGGGTTCGGAGCGCAGCGAAGCATCCAATTCATCCACGTCAGGCAACAATGCCTTGCCGTCGCGTTTTGGGCGGCGGTTCGGATCGGCTTTGCGCGATGTATCCACGGCGGCTGCCAGTTTTTCTTCGTCAATCTCTGGCAGGTCGAGGTCATCTGGAACCGTGTCAGCAACATCGTCGACGGCTTCGGAGATCGTCGCGGCCAGATCGTCTTTGGGTGGGGCGCTGGTTTCTGCGCCTTCATCAAAGCCAGGTAAGGTACGTGCCCGCGCGCGCGAGCCTTTGGCACGCGGACGAGGACGGGTTAGACCAACGGCGGCTGCGGCGGCGGTTACGGCCTCGCCTCCCTCTTCGGTTGGGGCTTCGTCTTCGGCGTCTGTTTCTTCGGAGGATGCTTCTTTTAGGGCCGCCGCGAGATCATCGCTGACACCGTCTGTGTTTGGCAGCGCGTCTTCAACTTCGTCGTCCGCGTCATCAATGGTGTCCGATGGCGTAATGCCATCTGCGCGATAGGCGTGGCGGGTGCCATCGTCTTCGTCGTCAAAATCATCGTCCACATCCAGACCACCTGCATCAAGTGCGGCGGTTAAGGCAGCGGCATCAAATTCGGGATCATCGGAGCGCGGCTCTTCTGGGGCAGCGTCATTGTCTGAGCCATCATCCGCAAGCGACGCGGCGTCTTCGATTGGGTCATCAATGGGCAGGTTTGGCGCGTATTCCGTTTCGCTTGCTTGTTCCTCTCCCATGTCGTTGAGCTGGCTGCGAATGGCTTCCAGATCGGCAAGTGGATCGAAATCTGGGTCCGCAGGGGCATCTTCGATGTCTTCTTCGACGTCATCGACCAATTCTTCTGGTTCGGCCTCGGTGGTTTCTGGTTCGCTGTGCGCATCGAGAAAGGCAGTGAGTTCGTCCACCTCTGCTGCTGGGGGCGTGCTGTCCTCAAGGGCGGATTTGATCGCTTCACCGTCCCCGTCGAGCGCATTGGCTGTTGCAACATCTAGTTGATCGCGGGCAGAGGAGAATGCAGCTTCTGAACGCAGAACGTCGAGCACTTCTTCATCAACGGGGGGAACAGGAATGTTTGTGGCGGGCTCGTCATCGTCATACGCATCTTCGTCGTAGGCGTCATCATCCGCCAAAAGATCTGCAGGGTCATCGTCATCGAGCGGTTCTTGATCATCTGCGACCACATCGGGGCCAGAGCCGCGATTGGAATAGAAACTTGCTTCGGTTTTGCCATCCAGATCGTCAAAGACGCCTTGGTCTTCTTCGGCACCGGTATCCACATCATCATCGGCCGAAGTGGGCAGCATTTCGATGTAGTCTTGGAACCAAATGTTTTCACAATTGGCGCACTGAACCTCGCGGCCAGTTTCCGGAATGGCACTTTCGTCTACTTCGTACTGCGCGACACATCTTGGGCATACTATCCGCATGGCACCCTCGCTCGTTTTTATTATGTGCCGATTGCCCCCTAGCGAATCAGCTTTTTTATAGTTTTAGCGGCGGAACACCGCCTTTCCAAGCATCTCATATATTTTGTAAAGATTGCATGTTTGCGTGGGATGGGCGAAAAGATGCAAAACAAGGTTTCAGGCAGAAGGCGGGCACCCCTTGATCGAGCTGAAAAACGCAGGCTTCACCTATGGTGGTCAGGACATTCTGAGCGAAATGACGCTGCGATTGCAGCCAGGATCGTTCCATTTTTTAACGGGGCCGTCTGGGTCAGGTAAAACAACGCTGTTGAACCTGTGTTATCAGGCGTTGTTGCCCACAACGGGTATGGTGCGTGTGTTCGAACAAGATGTTCGCGCCATGACGCGTGATGATATCGCCAAAGTGCGCCGTCGGATCGGTGTTGTGCATCAAAACTGTCAGTTTCTGGATCACCTGTCGGTGCGGGAAAACCTCGCGCTGCCCTTAACGGTGTCTGGGCGTGAGGATGACGTGCATCCATCGAATATTGACGATTTGCTTGGTTGGGTGGGTTTGACCGAACGTGGTGATGCCTTGCCGCCTGAATTATCAGGGGGAGAGCGCCAACGTGCGGCGTTGGCCCGTGCGATTATTATGTCGCCCGATCTGATTTTGGCGGATGAGCCCACGGGCAACGTGGATTGGGAAATGGCGCAGCGGTTGCTGGCGTTGTTGGTGGAATTGAACAAGATGGGTAAGACGATCCTGATTGCGACCCACGATCTGAACCTGATCCGCACAGTAAAATCCGAAGTGTCGGCGCGTGTTTTGCGTATCAGTAACAAAAAGCTGCAACTGGCAGGGGCGGATTTGTGATGGAACGTATTCGGGCATTTTTGGATGTTTTCAGCGGTGACAGCAATGCGGACCGTGTTGTGCCCCCCAGCGGCTTTACCGCGCGGCTGACCACATTTACCGCTGCGGCCATGGCGTTTTTGACGGTGTTTGCATTGGCGTTGTCCCTGGCAACAGGGCGATTGGCGGCGCGATGGGATGCGGAATTGGCGCGGACCTCTACCATTCGGATTTCTGCGCCCGAAGGGCAAATGGCGGCCCAATCTCAGGCTGTGCTGGAAGTGTTGCGCACCACACCCGGGATCGCCAGTGCGCGTGTGATGTCGGATGAGGAACAGCGTAAATTGCTGGAGCCGTGGTTCGGACCAGATTTGCCGCTGGATACATTGCCTGTGCCCCGATTGATCGAGGTTCTGGAAGAAGGTCGCGGCCCTGACAGTGCGGGTTTGAAACTGCGATTGGCGGCCGAGGCACCAGGCGCTGTATTGGATGATCATACCCGTTGGCGGCGGCCTTTGGTGAATGCGGCCACGCGGTTGCGGGTTTTGGGGTTGATTTCAATCCTGCTGATCGCAGGGTCAACAGCGGCGATGATTACGCTTGCGGCGCAATCCGCGTTGGCGGCGAATGGGCAAGTGATTGGCGTGCTGCGCCTGATCGGTGCGCGGGATGTTTATATTGCGCGTGCGTTTGTGCGCCGCTTTACCCTGCGTGCGTTGATCGGGGCCTGTGTTGGCACTGCGATTGCGCTGGTTGGGGTGTTTTTTATGCCTGCCGCCGCAGAAGAGGGGGCGTTTCTAACGGGGCTTGGGTTTAAAGGTTGGCATTGGATACTGCCGTTCCTGATCCCGCCGCTGGCTGCGTTTGTGGCGTTTTGGGCCACGCGTTGGGCCGCGTTCAGAACATTGCAAAGGTTAAGCTGATGTATGCAATTCAATGGCTGCGGAGCCTGTTTTTCATCGGGCAGATGTATTTGGCGATGTTTGTACTGGCGTTGTATTACATTCCGCGCACGGTCCTTAACAACGATTACGCCTTTCATGGGGTGCATACCTATTGCCGCTGGGTGCGTTGGACGGCGTCTTGGATGATTGGGCTGAAGTCTGAAATTCGAGGTGAGGTTCCAACCGATGAAGTGTTGATCGCATCAAAACACCAGAGCTTTTTTGACATTATTCTGATCGTGTCGGCGGTGCCGCGGCCTAAGTTCATCATGAAAGCAATTCTGAAATACGCGCCGATCTTGGGGTGGTTTGGCCTGAAAATTGGGTGTGTTCCTGTGGAACGTGGCAAACGCGGTGCTGCGATCAAAAAGATGGTCGCAGATGTGAAATCGGGCAAAGCCCTGCCGGGCCAGTTGATTATTTTTCCACAGGGCACGCGCGTCGCGGCGGGGGCGCATCTGCCTTACAAGGTGGGTGCTGCGGTGTTGCAAAAAGAAACTGGGCAACCCGTTGTGCCAACGGCCACCAATGTGGGTGTGTTTTGGCCCCGCCATGGGATTTACCGCAAGCCCGGATTGGCCGTTTTGGAGTTTTTGCCAACGATCCAGCCTGCGGATGCAGTTGATATGGATACAGCGGAATTTACTGCAAAGTTGGAAGAGATTATCGAGCCTGCCTCTAACGCGTTGATGGCAGAAGCAGGGTTCGACGTTAAAAAGCTGGGTTAGAGCAATCTGCCCATCGCAACGGCAGTGTCGGCCATGCGGTTGGAAAAGCCCCATTCGTTGTCATACCAAGACAACAAGCGGCCCATGCGTCCTTGGACTTGGGTTTCTTCAAGAGCGACGATGGAGGAGCGGGGATCATGGTTTAGGTCGATGGACACGAGCGGTAGGGACTCTGTGCCCAAAATCCCCTTCATCGCGCCATGCGCCGCAGCGGAGATCGCATCGTTGATGGCTTGGACACTTAGGTCTTTGGATGTGTTGAATTTGAAATCGGTGCAAGACACGTTTGGCGTTGGTACACGAATGGCCACGCCGTTCAGTTTGCCGTTGAGTTCTGGCAGGACCAAGCCGACAGCTTTGGCCGCGCCCGTTGTGGTTGGCACCATTGATAAGGCCGCTGCGCGCCCGCGTTCCCAATTTTTGTTGCCGCGATCCAGAGTTGGTTGGCTGCCTGTGTAGGCATGAACAGTTGTAATCAGACCGTCTTCGATTCCGAAAGTATCGTGAATAACTTTGGCCATTGGCGCGAGGCAATTGGTGGTGCAGGACGCATTTGAAACGATGATGTCATCTGCGGTCAAATCGGTGTGGTTCACGCCGTACACAACCGTGCGATCTGCTCCTTTGCCTGGTGCAGATACCAGTACGCGTTTTGCACCTGCTGTCAGATACATCTGGGCCTTGTCGTGGTCTTTGAAAAAACCGGTGCATTCCAGTGCGATGTCTACGTGGTTCCAATCCAGTTGGGATGGGTCCCGTTCGGAAGTGACGCGAATGGCCTTGCCGTTGATGATGATTTCATCGGAACTGTGGGACACATCGCCAGGGAATACTTTGTGAACGCTGTCGTATTTGAACAGATAGGCCGAGTTATCGACGGGTGTCAGATCATTGATGGCCACCACTTCGATATCGGTGCGCCCGCTTTCGAGGATGGCGCGCAATACGTTGCGACCAATGCGGCCAAATCCGTTGATGCCTACTTTTACAGTCATGATCGTGTCCTTCAATAGCTTGCGTTAGCGATAACGTAAAAATGCAAAAGGATCAACAGGCATCACGTTGTCACGCGATCACAAGATCCAGAACAGGAGCGTGAAGAGGCCGAAAAACCCTGCAAGGCCAAACCAACTGCGGTTCAGGGCTTTTACGCTGTCGAGAACGTCTTGTGCGTTGAGGTCCCGTTTGCCTTGGCGGTTTACGAACAGATCATCGCTCATCTGGCCATCGTAACTGCGAGGACCAGCCAGCGACACATCGAGAACACCGGCCATTGCGCTTTCGGGCCAGCCTGCATTGGGGGAGCGGTGCAAATCCGCGTCTTCGAACACAACATCAAAGGCGGTGCGATCGAAATGTACGGCGCAAATCAACATGGCGCTGATGCGTGCAGGGAGCCAGTTGAGCAGGTCATCGAGTTTGGCAGCGGCAAAACCAAATTCAGCGTATTCTTCGGTGCGATAGCCGATCATGCTATCTGCGGTGTTGATCATTTTATAGATCAAAATACCAGGAAGGCCGAGGATCAGGAACCAGAACACAGGTGCGATCACCCCGTCTGAAAAATTCTCCGCTGCGCTTTCGATGGCGGCGCGGGATACGTCAGTTTCGCTCATCTGGCCCGTGTCACGGCCAACAATCATCGACACCGCGTTGCGCCCTTGTGGCAGACCAGATTGCAGTGCGGTCGCCACATCGCGGACGTGATCAATCAAGCTGCGATGGGCGATCAGGACAGCGGCGATGACCACTTCGACGAGGTTTACAAGAATGTCGAAACCGAGAAATTCGATGTTGTTGAGTTTTTCCAAGATCAGGCCTGGAATAAAGGCGACGACAATCATCACGCCCACAGCCACAAAGCCCTTGACCTGCCGCTGTGATCCGTTGTTCAGCGTTTCGTCCAACCAGTTGACCACACGGCCCATAAGAGTGGCGGGGTGAGGATACCGATCCCATACCTTTTCAGGTTCCCCCAAAAAGAAGTCGAGCAAAAGTGCAAGCAGCACCATCAGAAACACGCTCATCGCTTACTCCATCGCCTGTTCAATGCGGGCCCAGTCATGGGCGTCGTTTGGCAAACCCAAACGGATCATTGTGTCGGAATAGGGGAAAACCCTTGAAAGAATATGATGTGCGGCCAGTTTTTCGAACCATGCTTGCGCGTTTGCAACATGATAGGTGCGAAACAGGGTGGTGCCGCAACTGGATGTGGCCCCTGCGTTGGTCATGATTTGATCCAAACGGTTTGCGTCATTTTGCAGTGTTTGACGGGTTGCCGCCGCCCAATCTGAGTCTGACAAGGCAATTTTGCCGATGTGTTGTGCAGGCCCTGAAATGGCCCAAGGGCCGAGCATATGTTCCAGCTGCGCAATCGTATCGGGATGCGCCACAGCAAAGCCAAGGCGGAGCCCCGCAAGGCCCCAGAATTTACCCAAACCCTTTAGCACAATAAACCCGCGTTGATCCGTGAGGTGGATATGGGTTTGATCCGGGGTGGTGTCGCAAAAACTCTCGTCAATGATGGTGAGGGTTTTGTGGTTGGCGCAAATTGTATCCAGTGGCCAAAGTCGCCCATCGGGGTTGTTGGGATGGACGTAGACATTGGTGTCTGACGGAGTGGTTTGCACATCCCAGCCAAAGGCAGAAAAGCTGGCGGCATGTTCGTTGTAGGTGGGTTGGGCGATGCCCACGGTGCCGCTGTGCCCCAGACGCGGAAGGGCGGCTATCAGGGCAGACACGCCCGAAGCTGCGGCAATATCCGCCCGATCAGGAATGTTCCAAAACGATCTAGCGGCGGCCTTAAGCGCCGCTTGATCGCCGCTGTCTGGCAGGGCCTGCCAAAACCGTGCGGGAATGTCTGGCAAAGGATAGGATGTGGGATTGATCCCCGTAGATAGATCAATCCAATCGGCGCGTGTTCCACCGAAACGGGCCACAGCCGCATCAAGACCACCACCGTGGTCGCGGGTGTTTGGCCCTGTGTTGTGATGGTTGGCTGTCACCGTCAATCCGCGTTTGGCAAAGTGGGAATGCGCGACACAAAATGGCCTTTTACCGCCTGTGGCCATTCGCGAAATGGAACCTGCCCCTTTTCGGATGCCGCGTGTTTGGTGGCGTATTCAACGATGCCTTCGGCGGCCTCTGCACCGGGTTCGAAACGGCCCATCACATAGGTGAGCTTTCCATCTGCCTGAATGGCGATGTTGCAGCCGTGTGAGCAGCCCATCAAACAGGAATGGCGGCGGGTTTGGACATCTGGGTTGCCTTGCGCGGCACGTTCGATATCGGCGGCCAGTCGTTCCCCATCGGTTTGGTCGGACGTTGCGGCATCCCAGCCTTCGAGCTTGCACGTGTCGCAAATTGTGATCGTTGTGGTCATAGCGGCCTTTCTTTGCGCATGCAGGCGCTTTGGTTAGCGAGATTTCGCTCGTTTCATCACCAAATTCAGGAAAATACAATTCATAATCGTACGGTCTGATTTTGTTAATACATTGTTAATAGAATGAGCAGAGTCAGGGCGAAGGGCAAAGGAGGTTGGCTTGTGAAAATTCTTGTGATCGAAGCCGACGCCTCTTTGGGTGACATTTGGTGCAGGCACTTAGAACGGCAAGGGAATGATGTTGAAATGGCGTCTGATGAAAAGACGGCCATTGATAAACTGCGGTTTTCGAAATTCGATGTTCTCGTGCTCGATTTGTCCACCAAGAATGCCAGCGTTTTGGCGATCAGTGACTTTGCCACTTATCGAAACCCAGATGTGGCGATCATTGTTGTGACCGCCAACAGCTTTTTCTCGGACGGGTCCATCTTTGAGCTGATCCCCAATGCGCGCGGGCATTTGCATACGCCCGTGCAGCCAGATGATTTGGCCGCCCTTGTGGAACATTACGGCCGCGGGCCAGTTCGCGCCTAATTTTTAATGAATTTTGCGCCAGTGCCGCCACGTTCGCCACCGACTTGAATCCTTTTGCGCCCCGAAGTGGGAGCATCGGGAATAGCGCGTAATGCGCGTTTGAGTGTTGCTATGTTTTCTGACAACTCCATGCCGTATGCCACTGTTCCACCATTTACCTTGGCGCCAGAAGACACCAACGTTACGATCCTTGCGCGTGAGCCTTCTTTAATGAACACAGGGGCCCCAGAAGACCCGAATGTGACATTACAATTGAAGGCGATTAATCCCTGACCGCGCCCCAGCACATCGCACTGGCGTTGCCATGACAAAACATCATCGCGGCCACGACCGTAAGACACGACGCTGACCGAATTTCCCTGCCGAATACCAGAGTGTAGGGCAAAAGGCGGTGCTTCGAAGGTGGAAATGGGCTGGTCGAGTTTGATTAAGGCCACATCATATCGGATGTTGTTGGTGTGGACGCCACTGTGGGGGATATATTGTTTATGCGCCACAACCTGCGCGCCCACGCGTTGCGTCAAAGCAACGCCATTGCGTAGACCCGCTGAAAATCGAAACTGATCGGGGGACATTAAACGGCCCGTTGCACGATCATAAACGCAATGAGCGGCAGTCAGCACGATATCCGAGGCGATCAAAACACCTGTGCAATAGCCCTTGCCTGTGTCGATGCGACCGACGGCTTCCCAACCGTAGAGATCATCCCGATCCGTAAGTGGTATCAGGCCAGTTGTGTTGGCACCCGCCGCAGTGGCGAAAAGAAAGAGTGACGTAAAAGCCGTTTTGATAAAGCGCATCGAGGCATTCCAACTAATTTGGAACGACCCTGCTTGCACAAATAGGCGATTTTATGACGCTCTGCCGTGGGGGGCCATCCAATCAATGTCTGGATTAATCGGGATGATGCGATGGGGGTTAATTGTTTCGTGGCTGTAATGATAATGGCGCACGATGTGGTTGAAATCGCAGGTTTGGGCGATGCCGTCCATTTGGTACAATTCGCGGGTGTAGGCCCAGAGATTGGGCATATCCATCACGCGGGAGCGATTGCATTTGAAATGCAAATGATAGACGGGATCAAACCGCACCAGCGTTGTGAACAACCGCCAGTCCGCTTCGGTGAGGGTGTCGCCCATCAAATAGCGGTTCGTGGAGAGGCGATCTTCGAGCCAGTCCATGGTTTCAAACAGTTTTGTGACGGCATCGGTGTAGGCGTCTTGGCTGGTGGCAAAGCCCGATTTGTAAACGCCGTTGTTGAATGTGTGGTAAATCCGTTCATTCACGTCTTCGATGTTATCGCGCATCGTTTCGGGCCAATAATCGGCGGTGTTGCCCGTGATCGCATCAAAGGCGGAATTGAACATGCGGATGATTTCAGAAGATTCGTTGGAAACAATCTTATCCTGTTTTTTGTCCCATAGGATCGGCACCGTTACCCGTGTTGTCACCGTTGGATCGGCCTTTTGGTAAATCTGATAGGCGTGGGTGGACCCAAACAGGCTGTCCCCTTTCGCGGGGCCATCATCGGTTTCAAACGTCCAGCCCTGATCCAACATATCAGGATGCACCACATCAACGCTGATGTGATCGGTCAATTCTTTGAGCGCGCGAAAGATCAATGTGCGGTGCGCCCATGGACAGGCAAGGGATACATAGAGGTGATATCGCCCGCTTTCGGCCTGAAACCCTGCATCCCCAGAAGGGCCAGCGGAGCCGTCTGCGGTAATCCAATTGCGAAAGCTGGCGTCTTGGCGCACAAATTTTCCGCCAGTGGATTTTGTATCGTACCATTCGGTGGACCATTGGCCGTCGATCAATCTACCCATGTGCGTGTGTCCTTATTTCAGTTTCAAGCATCGTATACGTCTTTGGGGCCTGCGTCAGGGTTTTGGTTCGAATTGCAGCGTTCCACAAAACCGAACAGTTGAAAGATGCAACGTATGATCTAGGTTTTTGGGCAATCATTGAACCAACAGGAGGCCCCTATGACCCACACACGCAGAAATTTCCTTATGTCTGGTGCAGCCATTGCAGGGGGCGTTGTTATGCTGCCCTATGCGGTGGGTGCGGCGGCACATGCCACCCATGAATTTGCCGTTCCAGGAGGCACCATGTCTGTTCATCCTGTGGCCCATGCGTCGGTTGTGTTGAAAACGCCAAAGGGTGTGATTTATGTTGATCCAGTGGGCGAGCCATCGTCCTATGCGGATTTGGGAACGCCTGATTTCATCTTGATCACGCACCACCACGGGGACCATCTGAACACCGACACATTGGCTGCCGTGGCAGGTGAAAACACAGTGATGATGGTTAACCCTGAAGTGATGGGGAAACTGCCAGCCGACATGCAGGCGAAATCCACTGCTTTGGCAAATGGTGAGAGTGGGGATTGGAATGGCATCCGTGTCGAAGCGATCCCAGCCTATAACACCACTGCGGGTCGTGAGAAATTCCATCCCAAGGGACGTGACAACGGATATGTTTTGAACATGGACGGATTCCGCGTTTATCTGTCAGGTGACACGGAAGACATCCCAGAAATGCGGGCGCTTAAAGATATTGATCTGGCTTTTGTCTGTATGAACCTGCCGTTCACAATGGATGTAGAAGCCGCCGCATCTGCCGTGGCGGAGTTTAAGCCAACTTATGTTTACCCGTATCATTACCGTGGCAAAGACGGTGGCACACAAGACCCTGCCAAGTTTGCAGAACTGATCGGGGACGCGGTAAAGGTAAAGCTCGGTGATTGGTATTAAGGAACCAGTTTTTGATCGGCTTTGCGTAAAGTTTGGGCGCGGGCGTGCAGTTTAAAAACTGCATCGTCCGTCAGGCCCAGTTGCCGCATATGACGCACCAGAGAATCGAGGTAGTCGAAATTGGTTCCAAGACTGCCTTGAGCTACGGCGATGGCTTGGGCCGTTTCTTCGGGCGTGAGGTTCGGGCGATAGCGTCGATTATTTTTGTCCATCACAAAGGTCAGCGCTTGGACGGAGCCTTGGGGCGTTTCGACGGGTAAAAACATGGGGCAATAGGAGCCTGAGAACATCTCGCGACGCCACATGAACTCGGTTTCAGTTTCAAGGTGATCTTTGGCGATTCGAAACACCATACCGTCGCAATGCCCGCCTTGATCCAAGGCCGCCATCAGACCTGGTTGGGATGGGCTGCCGCGTCCGCCTTCAAGCTGCATACAAAAGCTGCGTTGCCAACCCTCCAGTGCGCCATAGCGGTATTCTTCGACCTGCACGGCGGGATCCCAGATTAGGGATCCGTAGGCAAAAACCCATAGATCGGCGTCGGGGCGATTTGACAAAACAGTCTGGCGATTGGCTTCACGCTCGGCTTCGGCCATACACCAGTCAGATGGCCAGTTTTCCTCTATGGCTTGGGCTTCTAATTCGGCAAAACGCTCTTGCCCAAAACGCATTTCGGATGCTTCGGGGGGTGTAACACTGCCGCGCAAAATGGGCGTGTGTCGAAAAACATGTGGCGCAAATGGCATGAAAGACGTTGTGTCCGTTTTTTGGGCAAGTGACCAGAGAAACGTTGGGACAAATCACAACGGTCATGGCGTTTCCATGCGTTTCAATGCCGCGAATCGGATTGCGGTTGAACAGACGCAGGCGTATACGATCAGCAGCGATGCCCCACAGGGGCCGGAGAGGTGTTTCGCAATCGGTTGACCCAAGCAGGGAACTGAACGTGAAATCGTGATGAGCGCCACATCGGGGCGGCCTTTCTGTCATGAAAATGAGAAAGGGAACACGATGCGTTTTTCAGTCTTTTTGGCAGGTATGTTTGGTGCAAGCAGTGCGCAGGCCCATGTCGGGCACTTGGGCGAGTTTGCGGGGCACGATCATTGGGTTGCAGGGGGCGCCATTGGAATTGCCATTGGAATTGCAGGCTGGAACTTGATCAAAGGTAAAAAAGGCGCGGACGCCGAAGTTGACGAGGGTGACCAAGGCGAGCCAGACCAAGAACCTCAGGAGGCATAGACGATGGCTGACGAAAAAATTGGTGTGATGATTTGCGGGCATGGTTCGCGGTCCCAAGCGGCTGTGGATCAGTTTTCGGTGCTGGCGGAAAAGCTGCCAGCGATGCTGCCTGATTGGCCTGTGGAATACGGGTATCTGGAATTTGCGAACCCTGTGATCCGTGACGGTTTGGATAAGCTGCGCGAGCAAGGCTGCACGAAGATTTTGGCGGTACCCGGCATGTTGTTTGCCGCTATGCACTCTAAGAATGATATTCCTACTGTTTTGAACACCTATGCTGCGAAACACGGGATCGACGTGTCTTATGGGCGCGAGTTGGGCGTTGACCCGAAGATGATCAAGGCCGCTGGTGCGCGGGTTCAGGCGGCTGTGGATGCAGCAAATGCGGAACATGGTGAGCTGCCGCTGCACGAGACTGCGCTCGTGGTGATTGGGCGTGGGGCGTCTGATCCTGATGCGAATTCCAATGTGTCCAAGATCGCGCGGATGTTGTGGGAAGGTATGGGCTTTGGCTGGGCCGAGGTTGGCTATTCTGGGGTGACATTCCCGCTGGTGGAGCCGTGTTTGGATCATGTGGCGAAGCTGGGATATAAGCGGGTTATCGTTTTCCCGTATTTCCTGTTTACGGGCATTCTGATTGATCGGATTTACGGGTTTACCGACAAATGTGCCGAGAAATATCCAGAGATTGATTTCGTTAAAGCGGGTTATTTGAACGACCATCAGTTTGTTTTGGAAACTTTTGCAGAGCGGGTGAAAGAGCAGATGGGATCAGTGCCGATTCCGAACTGTGGAACCTGTCGCTATCGCACACAAGTTTTGGAAGTTGAGGGTGGCGCGCCGCGGATCATCACCGCTGAAGAACGTGCAGGCGATCATGTGTCCGAAAGCGATATGCCGCCACCGACGTGTGTTCTGTGTAAATACCGCACACAGGTCATCGGGTTTGAGTCCGAGGTTGGGTCTGTACAGGAAAGCCATCACCACCATGTGGAAGGGCAAGGTGCATCGGCCCCTGGGGCAACCGTGGAGAATTGTGATTTCTGCACCACGTGGTGTACGGGGGAGTGTCGTTTGCATTTGGACACGCACCATCACCATCATCATCACGATCATGACCATTCGCACGATCATGATCACGACCATCACCATCATCACCACCACGACCATGCGCATCCTGAATATCCGCATGCAAAACATCCGCTGGGTCCAGAAAGCGCACGGAGCAAGTGATACGCCCTTTGCCATATGAACGGGTTCCGTCCGAGATTTACGCGCAGTCTTTTGCGACTGTGCGGGCCGAGGCGAATTTGGATCGGTTTCCAGAGGAGATGGTGCCGATGGTCATTCGGTTGATCCATTCCTGCGGCATGGTCGAAATCGCGGATCGATTGGCGTTTTCCGAAGGTGCGTTTGCGGCGGGACGAGATGCGTTGCGCCGTGGTGCGCCCGTTTTGTGTGATTGCGAGATGGTGGGATCGGGGATCATTCGTCGATACTTGCCCGCGGACAATGATGTGATTGTGACGCTGAACGATGCCAAGACACCCGCATTGGCGGCGGGCATTGGCAACACGCGGTCTGCGGCGGCTGTAGAATTTTGGCGCGATCATATCGAAGGCGCGGTTGTGGCGATTGGCAATGCGCCGACGGCGTTGTTTCATTTGCTGGAGTTGCTGGATCAGGGCTGGCCAAAGCCAGCGGTAATCCTTGGGTTTCCTGTGGGGTTTGTTGGTGCAGCCGAGAGCAAAGCGGAACTAGCGGCTCGGTCCCGTGGATGCGAGTTTGTGGCATTGCGGGGGCGCAAAGGCGGATCGGCCATGGCGTCTGCTGCGGTGAATGCGCTGGCGGCGGGATTGGTAGAGGAAACGAAATGACCGCTTGGCTGCATATCGTTGGGATTGGCGAAGATGGACTGGATGGGTTGACGCCATCCGCACGCACGGTGGTTGAAGCCGCCGAGGTGATTATCGGTGGAGATCGGCATCATTCCTTATCAGACAAGGTAAGCGCGGAGCGTGTGGCTTGGCCGTCGCCTTTTGATGCGTTGATCGACACGTTGCAGGGATACAAGGGTAAGCGGGTTGTGGTTTTGGCCACGGGTGATCCGCTGTGGTATTCGGTTGGGGCGCGGATTGGGCGATCCATTCCACCGAGCGAAATTGTGTATCATCCGCAATTGTCTGCCTTTCAATTGGCGGCGGCGCGGATGGGCTGGTCGATGCCTGATGTGGAAACGTTGACTGTGCATGGACGCCCTGTTGAGCAAATGATTGCGTTTATTCAACCGGATCAGCGGTTGCTGATCCTGACGACGGGTGCGGACACCCCTGCGCAGATCGCGGCGTTTCTGGCGGATCGAGGGTTCGGCCAATCGCGTATGACTGTGTTGGCGGCCATGGGCGGCAAGGATGAGCTGCGGTTTGAGGGAACGGCTGAGGGCTGGGATCATGAGGTTCCTGCGTTCAACACGCTGGCGGTGGAGTGTATCGCGGCCCCTGATGCAGCGTTGTTGCCGCGTGTGCCTGGATTGGCGGATGAGTTGTTTCACCACGATGGCACGATGACCAAGCAAGAAGTGCGCGCGGCGACATTGGCCAAATTGATGCCGATGCGGGGTGCGCTGTTGTGGGATGTTGGCTGTGGCTGTGGTTCCGTGGCTGTCGAATGGATGCGGGCCGCGCGGTATTCTCATGCGATTGGCATTGAGCCGCGCGATGATCGCCGTGTCTTTGCGGCGCAAAATGCAGCCGCGCTGGGTGCGCCGAAGCTGGAATTGATTGATGGGTCTGTTCCTGCGGCGCTGGATGGATTGAAGGCGCCTGATGCGATTTTCATTGGTGGCGGGTTGAGCCGTGAAACGTTCGATACCTGCTGGAATGCACTGCGTCCGCTGGGGCGGCTCGTGTGTAATGCGGTGACGCTAGAGAGTGAGGCGCTTTTGATGGCGCTGCACAAGGAACATGGCGGGCAATTGGTGAAGTTGCAGGTGAACCGTGCGGAGCCTGTGGGGAACCTAACGGGCTGGCGTCCGCTGATGCCAGTGACCCAGTGGAGCTTGGTGAAGCGATGAACGGAATGGTATATGGTGTTGGCTTGGGGCCGGGGGATCCTGAGCTGATGACCCTGAAAGCTGCGCGTCTGATTGGGGGGGCGGATGTGATTGCCTATCCCAGCTTGGAAGGTGGCGACAGTTTTGCGCGCGCCATTGCAGCGGATTTGATCGAGGACGGGACCGAGGAGATTGTGATTTCCATTCCGATGTCCGTGGAGCGTGCGCCAGCGCAAGCGGCCTATGACGCGGGTGCGGCGGCGATTGCGGTGCAGCTCGAGGCAGGCAAAGATGTGGTTGTGCTGTGTGAAGGCGATCCGTTTTTCTATGGCAGTTTCATGTATCTGTTTTCGCGCCTTTCGGATCGGTTTGAGTGTGAAGTTGTGCCCGGCGTGACGTCTGTGACGGCCTGCGCGGCGGCGCTGCAATCGCCGCTGACGGCGCGCAATGAAGTGCTGACGATTATCCCTGGCCCGATGGACGAGGACGCGATGGAAGCGCGGATCGCAGCGGCAGAAGCGGTGGCGGTGATGAAGGTTGGACGG
The DNA here is from genome assembly GCF_029854195.1 of Amylibacter sp. IMCC11727. Classification (NCBI taxonomy): domain Bacteria; kingdom Pseudomonadati; phylum Pseudomonadota; class Alphaproteobacteria; order Rhodobacterales; family Paracoccaceae; genus Amylibacter; species Amylibacter sp. IMCC11727. The sequence goes on along the minus strand of NZ_CP122960.1, from coordinate 3,222,691 downwards.
CATTTGCCCAAGATCAAACGTGTGCTGGAACGGCTGGGTCTGATGGACCATGCGGGTTACGTGGAACGGGCCAGCCTGCCCCAAGAGGTGGTTTTGCCGCTGAGCGAGGCGCCCGAAAAAGCGCCTTATTTTTCAATGATTTTGGTGACCAAAGGGGATGATCCTTGGTTGTAGTGATGTGTCGGGCTGAAGCCCGACCTACGGAAGGTTAATGGCGATGGTTGAGCCAGTGGTAATTTGTTTGTCTCGCTCTGGTGAGAAAACGGCGTGGCGTGTGGCAGAGGTGCTGGGCGCAGCGGTGCATGGACGGATGGAACGTGTGGATCGTGCGCATGCGTATTTTGAAAACGCGCTCGATCATGTGCGGATGCTGTTTGCCAGCGGCACGCCCGTTGTGGGTGTTTGTGCGGCGGGCATTCTGGTGCGGGCGGTTGCGCCTGTGTTGCACGACAAGACAGTTGAACCGCCCGTGGTGGCGGTGCCTGATGATGGGTCCACGGTTATTCCGCTGTTGGGGGGGCATCGCGGTGCGAACCGTTTGGCACGGCAGATTGCGGAAGGGTTGGGCGCACATGCAGCCGTGACAACGGCGGGTGATGTGGCCATGGGCGTTGCGCTGGATGAGCCGCCACGCGGGTATCGGTTGGCCAATGGTGCGGATGCCAAAGGTGCGATGGCAGCGATGCTCGGCGGTGCTGGTGTAACCGTTTCTGGCGAGAATATTTTCGACGTTGAAGATACGGCTGGCGGTGTTGAACTGTTGGTGACAGACGCGCCTGCGGATGGGTCTGAGACACGGTTGGTGTATCATCCACAGCGGTACGCGCTGGGCCTAGGCTGTGCGCGGGGCTGCGACGTGGACGAGATGTGGGCGTTGGTACAAAAGACGCTCGCGGATGCTGGGATTGCGCAAGGCGCGGTTGCTTGTGTGGGTTCGCTCGACCTGAAGGGTGACGAGCCTGCAATGATCGAAACGGCGGCGCGTTTGGACGTGCCGTTTCGGGTGTTCACAGCGGCGGAGTTGGAGGCGCAGGCGGATCGTTTGGCGAACCCGTCTGATGTAGTGTTTGCCGAAGTAGGTTGCCACGGTGTGTCCGAAGGGGCGGCATTGGCGCTTGGGAATGGCGAATTGGTGGTTGAGAAAACCAAGACAGCGAATGCGACTTGTGCGGTGGTTCGCGCGGATGCACCGATTGTGGAAATGGCGGGGCGGTCCCGCGGGAAATTGTCGATTATTGGCATTGGGCCGGGCCAGCATTCTTGGCGTACACCAGAGGCGTCTGCACTGGTTGCAGAGGCTGAGGAATTGGTTGGTTATGGTCTGTACATCGACCTGTTGGGCGGATTGGCTCACGGCAAGGAGCGGTCTGATTTCCCGCTGGGGGGCGAGGAAGATCGCTGTCGGTATGCGTTGGAGCAAGCGGCGAAAGGCAAAAACGTTGCGCTGATTTGTTCGGGGGATGCGGGCATTTACGCGATGGGGGCCTTGGTGTTTGAACTGCTCGATCGTGGGCCAGATGAGATGGGTGTGAGCGATGCGGCACACCGTGTTGAGGTGGTTTCGACCCCAGGTGTTTCTGCGCTGCAAGGGGCGGCGGCACGGGCGGGTGCGCCGCTCGGGCATGATTTCTGCGCGATTTCATTGTCTGATTTGCTGACCCCGCGCGAAGACATCGTGAAGCGTTTAAAAGCGGCGGCAGAGGGCGATTTTGTGATTGCGTTTTATAACCCCGTGTCGATGCGCCGCCGTACGTTGTTGGCCGAAGCGCGGGACATTCTGTTGCAGCACCGTCCTGCGGACACCCCTGTGATGTTGGCGTCTAGCCTTGGGCGGCCAGAGGAGCATGTGCGGTATCGGCGTTTGGACGAATTGGAAGTGGATGAGGTGGATATGCTCACGGTTGTGTTGATCGGCTCGTCACATTCAAAACTCGCACAATTGGGCGAGGGCCCACGCATGTACACGCCGCGTGGCTATGCCCGCAAAATTGATGGAGATTTGGCAGGGTAACCTCGCCGACAGGAGAATAGTATAATGACGGTTTATTTCATTGGCGCGGGTCCGGGCGATCCTGATCTGATCACTGTAAAGGCAAAGGCACGGATTGAAGCGTGCCCTGTGTGCCTGTTTGCAGGGTCTTTGGTGCCTGAGGCCGTGGTGGCCTGTGCGCCCGAAGGGGCGAAGGTGATGGACACGGCGGCGATGACGCTGGATGACACTCATGCGGAAATTTTGGCGGCGCACAAACGCGGTGAAGATGTGGCGCGGGTGCATTCGGGTGATCCGTCTTTGTACGGAGCGATTGCGGAGCAGATCCGTCGGTTGCGCAAGGATGACATCCCGTTTGAGATTATCCCCGGGGTGCCAGCATACGCGGCGATGGCGGCGACGATTGGGCAGGAGTTGACGATCCCAGAGATTGCGCAGTCGATCATTCTGACACGGATGTCGATGCAATCCACATCTATGCCCGAAGGGGAAACGTTGGAGAACTTCGGCCGCTCTGGCGCGACGATTGCGATCCATCTTGCGGTGCGCAATATGCGCGAGATTGAACGGCAATTGATCCCGCATTATGGGGAGGATTGCCCCGTTGTTGTGGGGTATCGCGTGAGTTGGCCTGATCAGGAAATCATCCGTGGGACGTTGAAAGATATTCGCATGAAGGTGCGCAAATCCAAGATCACGCGCACGGCGCTGATTATGGTGGGACCCGCATTGGCCGAAAGCCATGAGTTTGTGGATTCAGCGCTGTATGATCCAGCCAAACCGCATGTGCTGCGTCCTGTGGTGGGTGTGGATTTGGTGGAACCGAATAATACTTAACCCCTGTGCAATCGACGAAACGGATCGGTCGCGGTTGGCTTGCTGGAAAACGCCCCACTGAGCCGATCGCTGAGTGATTTCTTGCGCACCACGGGGCCAGCGCGATCTGTGCTGCGATTTAAAACGGATTTGCGGTTTGTGGGGCGGGGCTTGGCCGTCGTTGGCGCGGCCTGCGGCTTTGGAGCCGTTTTCAGGGACGTGGCCACAGGGGGAACGGTGTATTTGGGGGCGCTGGGCTGTTCTGGCTCTGCTAGGACTGTGCTGTCGGGCAGGGTTCCCTTGGCAGGGGCTATGTCATTAAACAATTTTCGGATTTCATGGCGGAACTGTATGGCCACAAAGCCGAAAACGAACATGAACGGCAGCGCCTGAACAAACCGTCCTGGCATGACCAGAAGGATCACAAACAAACCGATCAGCACAGCGGTGACGGGTTTCTGGCGTGCCCAACTCAGCAATTGTTCAATCCCGTTTTGAGATGTGGTTTCCAATGCGCGCGTCGATATTGGGGCGGAAACAATCTGCGCCTCTGGCATTGGGTGCGGTGAAGACCGTTTGGCCTGTTTGGCCGCGGCTTTTGCGGCCTTTTGATAGGCCTTTGCCGCTAACTCCGCGTCGCGTTTTTCCTGCCATTTGTGGCGGCGTAAAAATTTGATGGCCGTGATGACGGCAAAGATGGCAAGCAAGCTGCCCCACATGTATTTCCACGTGCTGAGGAGTTCGTAATCGGGTGTTAGCCCTACAACGCGGCCTTCGAGAAATGGTTCGATGTAGATGAAATTGGGACCTTTTTTCAGGCCTTGTTCGTCAAAAGCTTGATTGGCAATTTTGCGTAAGTCGGGGGACAGCTCGCGCGTGCCAGCAAGATTGTAAAGATTGGCTTGCGCGGTTGTGGTTTCGTTTTTCAACAACGCTTTGAAATTGGCGGCGGACTGTGTGAGCAGCAGATCAACGAAGGCATCCTTGTCTTCGGGTTTAAGGATCACCGCTGCGCGGGCCTGTTTTGACGATTTGGCCTGACTTGGGCCAAAGAAAACGTACATGTAACGGATCTTATCTTTGCGCCCATCGCGTTCTTCGATCAGGCGATAGTTGTAGTCGGTGTTCATGCGTGCGGTGACATGCACCTCTTTGGCCAGATGGATATCTGTTTTGCGGTTAAATACATCCAGAGACACAGGCGCGGGTTGTTCAAGGCGCAGGGCTGCTTCTTGATCCGCGATGTCGGAATTGATTGAGTTTTGAAGGGTCAGACCACCTGCGATGATCACGAAACACAAGATCAGGGGGGCTTTCCAACTGCCTTTGGCGATGGCTTGAAACATCAAATACATATTACTGCTCGAACGATTTTGTTATCTTTGGGCCAGATGTCCCAAAGATATTTGTTCGAATTATGACGTGATTTTGCGGATTTTAGGGGAGTTTAGGATTTCCCGTTAACCCCCACCAGCTTTCGCACGCCGCGCCTTGTTCTTTTTTGAGTTCGGCTTGCCCACTGCGGGCGCGAGGTTTTTGCCACCCCCTTTTTTGCGCGGTGTCACGACGCCTTCGGGGCGGGTGTCCTCTGGGCGGCCTTTTTTCTTAAACTTCGGCTTACCCTTGTTTTTATCGCCTGTTGGTTTTGGCTTTTTGCGGCGCGGGGTTGGATCATCATTCCAATCCACGGGTTTGGTGGATTTCTTCGGCTGAAACTTGGGCTTTGGCCCCCTTTGTGCCGCGCTTGGCGCTTTGATCTGGGTGATCGGGGAGTTTTTGTCGAACTCTGATTTCGGGCCGAGATTTTGAAGAAACCCGTCAACGGAGCCTGCGCGGATTTCCACGAGGGTTTCGTGATGTTGAACGCGAATGGCACCGATATCGTCTTTGGTGATACCGCCGATTTTGCAGAGTTTGGGCAGGAAACGGCGTACTTCGACACCTGCGTTTTGGCCGCCAAGAACCGAGAACCAGACGGAAGGGCCGAAAGAGCGTTTTACTTCGTTCGGGTCAAAGGCAGTGGGTTCGCCCAATTCCTCGGGTGCGGTTTGTTTGGATTTATAAAGGCGCAGGTAGGCGGCGGCGATTTGTTCTGGGCTGTGCAGGTCGAGCAGCTTTGCGATGCTGTCTGTTTCTGCGTCTGTGGGGGCATCTTGCCAAGCGGTATCGCCCAACATGCGGGCTTCGTCTTGAGCTGTTACAGCCTCTGCCGAGGGGGCGTTGCCGTGCTCTGCGGTGACTTTTGCCCCGTGCAGCAGGCGGTTCGCTTTGCGCACGGCTTTGGGGTTGGCGATCAGGATAGAGGCGCCTTTGCGCCCTGCACGGCCTGTACGACCTGAGCGGTGCAACAGTGTTTCCACGTTTTGGGGCAGATCGGCATGGATCACGAGATCAAGGTTTGGCAGGTCGATGCCACGGGCCGCCACATCGGTGGCCACACAGACGCGGGCGCGGCCATCGCGCATGGCTTGTAGGGCATGGGTGCGTTCATTCTGCGACAACTCGCCAGACAGAGACACAACGGAAAACCCACGGTTTGATAGGCGTGTTGTCAGGCGGTTCACCATGTCGCGCGTGTTGCAAAACACAAGGCTGCCTGGAGATTCGTAATACCGCAGAATGTTGATAATCGCCTTTTCTTCGTCACGCATGGCAACGGTCATTAGATGGTAATCGATGTCAGCATGTTGTGTGCGTTCGGAAATGGTAGACACCCGCACGGCATTGTTTTGGAATTTCTTTGCCAAGTTTGCGATGGTGCGCGGAACCGTGGCCGAAAACAGCAGCGTTCGGCGGGTTTCTGGTGAGGCTTCGAGGATGAATTCAAGGTCTTCGCGAAACCCGAGGTCGAGCATTTCGTCGGCTTCGTCCAAAACAACAGCGCGGATGCCAGACAGATCAATGGACCCGCGCATGATGTGATCGCGCAAACGGCCTGGTGTTGCCACAACGATATGCGCACCACGTGACAGGGCACGGCGTTCATCGCGCATATCCATGCCGCCGACGCAGGATGTCACCTGCGCGTTGGCATTGGCATACAGCCACATCAATTCGCGCATCACCTGCATCGCCAATTCGCGTGTGGGGGCAATTACCAACGCAAGCGGTTTGCCCGCAGGGCCAAAGGTTTCGTCATCGCCAAGCAGCGTTGGCCCAAGCGCCAAGCCAAAGCCCACAGTTTTACCAGAGCCAGTTTGCGCAGACACAAGCAGATCGGCTGTGCCGAGGTCTGGGTCGGTTACGGCTTCTTGTACGGGGGTCAACGTTTCATAGCCGCGCTGCTGGAGCGCGTCGGCGAGAGCTTGTTTCACGGGAATACCTTTGATTGGTTGTGGCGCGCCTACGCCTTTGTTCCAACTGTGTAAAGGCAGATTCGCGATATTGGGTTAACCGCAGGCAGTGTGGAAACAGTTTGTCGCACCCAAATTCATTGAAAATACACAATGACCTGTCATGGTGGGGTGAGCGAGGGAGTATTTGTCATGGAAGTTCATATGCAGCCAGAGGTTTTGGCAGGGTTACACAATGCCAAAACACGTGCGCAAAAGCGCAAGGAGCGGTTGCGCGTTGTCACGGGCGATCATGAAATTGCGGTGTTGCGCAGTTGGGATGGTGGCTTTGCCTTATCCAAAGATGCGCCGCATTTGCGTGGAACGGTGGAGTTTTGTGATGGCAGCAAGCTGCTGCATGAATGCTTGATCGTGTGCAGCGCGCTCGAAGGGCACGAAATGGTTTACGAATACAAACGCATGACCAAAGTCAGCGAGGGCCGCATTCTGGATTTTGAACAAGCTGATGATGCGCCCGTTGCGTTAATTACAAAGTAAGCTGTTCGATTAACCACGTTTCAAAGGCATGGGCCGAAGGGGTTTTTCCTGCTTTGCCTGTTTCCAGAACATACGCCTTTTCCGACAGAATTTCATCACCGTAAGGTTTGATTAACGCCCCAGAGCGCAAAGCGCTGTCACAGGTGAGCCGATCCCCTAATGACAATCCTTGCCCCGTGATCGTGGCGGCCAGCATGGTTTGCACATCATCAAACAAGACACCATTTTGTGTGTCGAGCGTTGCGTTTTGTGTATGCAGCCAAGCCTCCCAATCTTTGCGTGTATGCAGGTGCAACAGTTGGGACGGATTGAGCTGCGCTGCGCGTTTGGGGATCGGGTTTTCAATCGCATAATGTGGGGCGCAGACAGGAAAGAAATGCACCCGCATCAGGGGGGATGTTTCTTCGGAATGTTTGATGAATTTGATGAAAAGATCAGCGTTGGCGTTGGGCTGCGTTTGAATGTGCAGCGCGATATCCGGAAACAGATGACGAAACCCAGACAGGCGCGGAGCGAGCCAGTTTGCAGCAAATCCTGACGCGCAGGACACAGTTAACGAACCAGAAGCGGTTGAAATGGTCTGATGCGCGTCTTGCAGCGCGATCAGGGCAGGGCGAACGGCCCGCACATATTGGCGGGCTTGGGACGTGAGGATAATCCCGCGCCCATCGGCAACCGTTAATGGAAAGCCGAGCGTGGCTTCGAGCGTCTTTAACTTATGACTGATGGCGGATTGTGTCAGGTTCAACGCTTCGGACGTGGCTTTGATCGAGCCAAGTCGATCGAGCGTTTCCAGGGCCGTTATGGAGGGCAGCGGCGGCAGTGACATGTTAGTTTCTTTCAGGGTTTATCTGAAAATATGCCATTAGTGCTGAAAAAAATCAAATTGTAGGTTGAGGGAAGTACAACTGAAGGAATCACGCCATGGATGCCAGTTTTTCACGCCGCAAATTGTTAGAGCCCGCAGAGTTGCGGGCGTTGAATGAACGATCTGATCTGTATGGTGGATTGCAAATGGCCAGTCATTGGGGCGCCATTGGCGTTGCAGGGAGTTTGCATTGGATGGCGCTTGGCACGTGGTGGGTTTTGGCCACTGGTTTTGTTTTGGGTGTGTTGTTGAACTTCCTTTATGCAGCACAACATGAATTGTCCCACGCGACGGTTTTCAAAACCCGCAAATTGAACGAAGTCTTTGGCCGGATCATCGGCTTTTTGCAGTTTTATCCGCGTGATTTTGATCAAGTGATGCACTTTGCTCATCACAGCCACACGGGCAATTGGGAGCGGGATGGGGAGCTGGTGCGTGAACCCTATACGCTTGGGACTTATCTGTTGTGGGTGTCCGGCATCACCTATTGGCGCAATCGGATTTTTGGCATTGTGCGACGGGCGCGTGGCATCATCATCGAGCCGTTTGTGCGCAAGGAAGAAGAGGCCAAACTGATCAAGGAAAGCCGCATTCACGTGGGGTTGTATCTGTTGATCTTGGTCGCGTCGCTGGCAACGGGGTCTTGGTTTGCGTTGACGTTTTGGATTGTGCCGCTGTTGGTTACGAAACCTGTGCATCAGTTGCAAAACACCATCGAGCATCTGGGCCTGAGCCATGAGGATGATATTTTGGAAAACACGCGGTCCACACGCACCAATGCGGTGATGCGGTGGCTGTGCTGGCAGATGCCGTATCATACTGCCCATCATATTTTCCCGTCCGTGCCGTTTTGGAAACTGCGCGAACTGAATGCTAAAATCGAAGGCAATGCGGGTGAAGTGCATCGCATGGGGTGGATCGAATTCCAGATTGAGGTGATCAAGAAGTTGAGCGCCAAGGATGAGGGACAATATCCGATGAACGAGGTTTGGGTTATTCCGCGTACTGGCGGACGGACGGTGCGGATGCAGGCCGAAGGGTGATCTGATGGCCCGTACTCTAAAAACATACACATCCCTTTGGGCAATGCAGCCCCATGATCAAACAGGGATTAAGTTGCCTTATGATCAGGTGGTCGAAATGGTGGCGGGTGCTGGGTACGATGGTATGGCCATCGATCTGGGCGCGGGGGATGTTGCGCAAGCCTATGAAGTTCAGCCGTTGATGGAAGCCGCTGGTCTGACGCCGTTGATTGTGGCGTTTCCAAAGACGGTTGAAAGCCTGCGGGACACATTGAAAATGGCCAAAGACTTCGGCTCGCCTTTTGTGGATGTAATCGGGCAGGTGATGCCATTGTCGGTGGATGGCATGATCCCTGTAATCCGCAAGTGGATTGAGATGTCCGAGGAAGAGGGCATGCCCATTCAGTTCGAAGCACACCGCAATTGTATTACGAATGATTTGTATTCCACTTTGTGCCTGCTCGATTCCATCCCTGAAATGCGTATGTGTGCGGATCTGAGCCACTATGTGGTGGATCGGGAGTTTTGGTATCCGCTGAGTGAGCGTGACATGGGGCTGATGAGCCGCATTTTAGAACGGTCAGATAGTTTTCAGGGGCGGGTTGCCAGCCGTCAGCAAATTCAATTGCAGTTGGATTTCCCGCAGAACCAAAAATGGGTGGAGCTGTTTAAAGGGTGGTGGCGCGAAGGGCTTGAAGGTTGGCGCGCGCGCAACGCGGATGGGGATTGCATCTTTCTGTGTGAGTTGGGTCCGCCTGAATACGCCATGACAGGCCCTGATGGGCGTGAAATGTCAAACCGTTGGGAAGAGGCGCTGGTCATTAAAGGCTGGGTAGAGGATATGTGGGCCGCGATGGAGGCTAAAAGCTGATTTAGCCAAACGCGGCGCCGTCTGTGCGGCGCACAGAAATTATGGCGGATCGGGGCACAGACCGGCCGCCATTGGGGAAATGACCGCCGCCTTTGTCCCCTGGGTGCTGAATGCCTACAAAGGCGGTTTTACGATCAAGTGACCATGTGATGCCTGTGATTTCACATTCCTTTGGCCCCGTCATGAATCGGCGAATTTCGCCACTGGCGGGATCCCCAACCAGCATCTGATTGTTGCCCATCCCCGCAAAATCACCCGTGTTGGTGTATTTACCGTCGGTTTGAATCCACAGCATTCCGGTGCTGTCAAACGACAGGCCATCGGGGGAATTGAACATATTGTCTGCAGTGACGTTGGCAGACCCTGCATAGGCATCGGTGTGAACTGTTGGGTTCCCTGCCAGCACAAAAATGTCCCAGTTAAAACGGTGTGCCGCGTGGTCCTGATCGTCTGGCATCCAGCGTACGATCTGGCCATAGAGGTTTTTCACTCGAGGGTTGGCGGGATTCACAGATGTGTCATCGCCCCCTGCGTTTGGTTTTCGACCACGGTTTTTGTTGTTGGTCAGCGCCACATAGGATTGCACGCTGTTGGGATTGGATGCGACCCATTCAGGGCGGTCCATGGTGGTGGCCTCAACGGCGGATGCGGCTTGGCGGGTGTGGATGCTGATGTCGGCGCGGGACATGCCCGTGGTTTCAGGAGTGAGGGCGCGCCATTCGCCGCGCTGGTCTGCGTGAAACTTCGCGGCATACAGCGTACCATCGGTTAGCAGGGTGTCTGTGTTTTCCCCTGCGACATATTTATTGTGCGAAACGTATTTGTATAAATACTCACCCCGTTCATCATCCCCCATATAGACCACAACACGACCGTCTTTGGCGATTTGTACATCTGCGTTTTCGTGTTTGAAACGGCCAAGAGCCGTGTGTTTTTTCGGGGTGGAAGACGGATTGCGGGGATCAATTTCCACCACGTAGCCCACACGGTTCGGCTCATTTGGGTGTTTGGAGACATCGAACCGGTCGTCAATTTCCGCCCAACCATAGCCCCAATCGGATGTTCGGATTCCATACCGTTTCAATTCGGGGCTGATGACCACATCTTTGTCCGAGGATGAGAAATATCCATTGAAGTTTTCTTCGCAGGCCAAATACGTGCCCCACGGCGTTTCCCCGTTGCCACAGTTGTTCCACGTGCCCCTGGTTCGGGTTCCAGTGGGATCGGCTGCGGTTTTCAGCAAATCATGGCCCGCCGCGGGGCCCGTAAGCACCATGTTCGTATCAGGGGTGATGCGGCGATTGAGCGGGCTGTCGATCACGGGGCGCCACGTGCCATCGCGCTCTGTCAATTCCAAAATCGAAACGCCATGGGCCATTTTACCCTTTCGCAAATCATCGTCGGACTGGGGCTTGCCTTTGGTGCGATTGCCCCAAATGATTTTGCGATTGGCGTATTCGTTATTGGCCACAAGGACGGTTTTTCCATCGAAATTGAACAACGCCATACCGTCATTGTTGTCCCCGAATGCGCGTGCTTGAGAAGCCGCCGTGCCGCGTGTTTCTGGATCAAAAGCGGGGATGTCAGACCAGAGGGGATCGCCCCATTGCACGACCACGTCCCATTCAAATCCGTCTGGCACCACGACTGTGTCTGCGGTGGATGCGGGAACCTGTACAAATCCAAACGGAGTAGTCTTTGCCTGCGTTGATTTTGTAAGCGCGGATGTGCCCAGAACGAAAGACCCAACGCCAAAGCTCAGGACACCTGCGAGCAGGCCACGGCGTGAAATGGCGGCGTCTACGATATCTTCAAACGCGGTGTGATCAGGGCGTGGGCTGTGGAGATCGTCATATTCATCAAACGAGATATCATCGTCAAAATCAGGCATGTGTCTCTCGTTTGGTTCCAGTTAATATAGCGGCTCTTCGTAGATTTTCTCGCCCTCAATGGTGAGCCCTTTGATCATCGCGGACCCGTCATTTGCGACTGACAGGATGACACCGAGTTTGCGCTCTCTTTGCATGTTCTGCAATTCCAATGCGCGATTTTTGGCGGCGTAAAACCGTTTAAAGGGGACACGCAGGCGAATCTGCAGTTGGGCCTCTGAAATTGGGGTGCGGGCTTGTGCCAGAATGACAGGGCCTGTTGCATTGGTTGGGTACGTTGCCGTAAGCCGTTTGGCCGTAGCAAATTCCGCTGATGTGTCCAGTTCAACGTACACATCTTGATTGTATGTAAATGTGCCATCGACTGTGACGCTGTCTCGATTGATGGTTTCGATCATGAAGTTCAGGGTCGTGTAGTGGCCTCGAAATAGATCGCGGGGGTCTATGAAACCTGTTTCCAGCTGAACCTCTTGCCCCGCTTCGAGCGCGTTGGCTCTGTCGGTGATGATTTTGCCCAACACCGCCGTTTGTAAAAGCACGGCAATCAAAGTGCCGATGATTAGGAAACGTTTGTTCATTTTTCCATTCCTTTGACAGGGGTTCGGGTCAGACGGGGCACAATGAACACACCCGCGAGCAGCAGCACACCTGCCACAGCGTAAAACGCGCTGGTTCCAAGCAAGGTGCCGATGGTTTCGAAATAGACCCACAGCATCATCAGGCCAAATGCGATGAAGCCAAGTACGGTGATTGGGCGGTACTCAATACGCCAGCCCATGCGGATGATCCAAATAGAGCCTGCAAGCAGAAGGGCCATAAAGAACAGCGGTGAGGGGTCGCTGATCAAAATACACAGGAAGGACAAAGCCGACATGATCGCCGTAACAATCAGATCATAGGTATTGGTGTGGTTCATGCGGCGAGCGATGATCGCAAAGGCAGTGGTCACGAGAACGGTGACAATACCGATCACCACAAATACTGTGAACCCGTCAGACGAAAGGATCGCCGCGGATTTGCTGGGGATAACCGCCCAAAAAAACAAAACAGCCCCAAGCGTGCCAAGCACGTAAAATGATGTTGCGCGTTCAAAGCCCCGCAGCCAGTTTTTCGCGTGATCGGAAAACAGCATGGCAGACAAAAGGGCAAACCCGAGTGCCAAAACCAAAGACGGGAAAAGTGCAACATCTTCGTCAAGCAGAGCTGCCGCGCTTGGGACCGCCCAAATGGCCGTTGCCAGTACAATCAAATGCGCACAAAAGCGGCTTTGCATCCAATAGGCTAGGGCGGCGCAAACGATCATATATGCGGGAAAACTGTATTGAATTTGTGCCGTGCGCCATGAAAACATGCTTGGTTCCAGCCATGTCCAAATGGTTAACAGTGCAATGGACAGCCCCAATGCAGGGATAGAGCGGGTCAGTGCGGCGGCGGCCAGCGTGCCCATGGCCCACAGCCAAGTGGCATCTTTGGCGGAGCCTTGGATGTGGTAAATTTGGCTGATGAGCATGATGCCCGCACCAAACATTGCGCAGCCTCCAAGGGTGAACACCTGTGCAAACCAGGTCTGTTCACGCCATTGAAACAGGGCGGATGCACCCCAAAACGTCCACATGGCGCCAAACACCACACCCACACGGGATAGGCGGGCCATGTCTTCCCAATTGGCGGCGACAAAACTCATCGCGGCAAAGCCAAGGCAAATGACGGCCAGCAGAATAAGGATGTTTTGAAACGAAAAAGAGCTTTTGTTTTGCGCTGCGTCAATCAAAAGCGAATTCGCGGTTGTTTCATCCACAAGGCCGCGCGCGTGCCAATCGTTGATCGCATTAGACAGTATGGTTTTTCGATTCCACATGATCGCAAAGCATCCTTTATGATTCGAGATCACAATAACATGAACAATGTTCATGTAAAGAAGTTTGATGGAAGCGGTTTTGTCGCTGGATTTGAAAAGATGAATAAATCCTTAACGCCGACACGTCCAAATGGACGTGTCGGCGTTAAGGAACTGGTAAGAAACGGTCTTTGGGCGCGCAGTTTAATCAAAGATGAACATAAAAAATGGCCCCGCGTCGTGGGGCCATTTTTGGTCTTAGAATTTGGGTGACGTTAGCGGCTTCGGATCATGCCTGCGATGTCATACGTTTTGGCCAAGATTGGTTCGGCGATTTCCGCCGCACGGTTCGCGCCATCGCCAAGAACGCGATCAATCTCGCCCACATCGGCCATCAGGCGGTTCATTTCATCCGTGATGGGCGCAAGGTGGGACACCGCGATTTCCACGAGGTCTGGCTTGAACGTACCAAATTGCTGTCCGGCGACTTCAGCAATCACCTGTTCTGGAGTTTGTCCTGTTAGGGCGGCGCGAATGTTCACCAAATTGCGTGCCTCTGGACGATCCTTCAGATCATCGAGATTATCTGGCAGCGCCTCCGGGTCCGTTTTCGCCTTACGGATTTTCTTGGCAATCGTGTCCGCATCATCGGTCATATTGATGCGCGACATGTCAGATGGATCGGATTTTGACATTTTTTTCGATCCATCGCGCAAAGACATAACGCGCGTGGCGGCCCCGTCGATGATCGGTTCTGGCTCAGGAAAGAAATCCGTTTTGAAGTCGTGGTTAAACTTCGCTGCGATATCGCGGGTCAATTCCACATGCTGTTTCTGATCTTCGCCCACAGGGACGTGCGTGGCGTGATAGATCAAAATGTCTGCAGCCATCAAAGACGGATAGGCATAGAGGCCCAGAGACATTTTTTCGGCGTTTTTGCCTGCCTTGTCTTTGAACTGCGTCATGCGGTTCATCCAGCCAAGGCGCGCGACACAGTTGAACAACCAGCCCAGTTCGGCATGGGCCGGCACTTGGGATTGGTTGAACAGAATGGATTTTTTCGGGTCCAAGCCACAGGCGATATAGGCGGCGGCCAATTCGCGCGTGTTATGGCGCAGCGTGTCAGGGTCCTGCCAAACGGTAATGGCGTGCAGATCGACCATGCAATAGATCGTTTCAATGCCAGAGTTTTGCATTTCAACAAAACGCTTTACCGCACCCAGATAGTTGCCAAGGGTCAAATTGCCTGACGGCTGGATGCCAGAAAAAACGCGCGGTGTGAAAGATGTCTCGCCCATAGGAGGCTCCGATTGGTTGTTGCCAGCGCGTTATCGCGATATGGCTGTGCCTCGTCAAGTTGAGAGAGTTTTCCCATGTTCGATCCGAACGCAGATGCGGCCCCCATTAACCCGTTACCGCAGGTCGTGATCTTGCTCGCCGTTTTAATCGCTGTTCCAGAAGTGATCTTTCAACTGGGTGAGCAGGGATTGATTGGCGGGCCTGATGGCGCCACATGGCGCATCGTCATTGCCGAAAAATACGCCTTTTCAAATGCGGCAGTATTTTGGATGTGGGACACAGGACAGTACCCGTTCAGCGTACTGATCCGCTTTGTGACGTACATGTTTATTCACGCAAATTTTGTTGCTGCCCTGTTCAGCCTTGTGTTTGTCTTGGCGCTTGGCAAGTTTGTGGGGGAGCGGATGTCTTCTGCTTCGGTCTTGGGGATTTATCTTGGCAGTGGAATTTTAGGCGCGTTGTTGCAGGCGTTGTTTAATGGACCCACGCAGGCGATGATTGGAGGGTCTGCCGCGTCATTTGGGATGATTGGCGCGCTCAGTTGGATATTGTTTTCCCAACAACGGGCCAGTGGGGACACAGGGCTAAAGGCGTTTCGTCTGATCCTGCAACTTGCGATTTTTCTGGGCGTGATGGCGTATTTGTTCGGCGGTAAAGGTTGGGTCGATTGCGTTGCAGGGTTTTGTGTTGGCTTTCCGCTTGCTGCGATTTTGCGCCCTGCGGAGGGTGTGGGCGTCACCCATTGGTTTGAACGGATGCGCAGCCGTTGAATAGGGGGGCACTAGCGTTTTACAAAACCGCGTAGGCTTTGTTTCGTGAAGGCGCCGAACAGGACGCACGCAGCGGCATAAACGGCGATGGCGCCGATGATGAGAACAACAAGGGCAGCATAGCGTATGCCCGCTTGGCCAAAATACGGGGCCAGCAGTTGACCAAGACCATAGGTGGCCAACCCCATGACCAGACTGGCCGCAAACAACCGTGGAACGGTGCGTTTTAGCCCAGCATCGAATTGGGCTTCCATGCCAAGTCTGCGTGTTCCAAAGTACAATAAAACCACCAATGCAATGGAAGACAGTGTCGTGCCAATGGCGGCTGCCAAGAAGCCATAGTATTCGCGCAACCCAATCGCCAACACGGCATTCAGCACCATCGACACCAATGCAAAACGGAACGGGGTTTTGGTGTCTTCACGGGCGAAATACAGCGGCTGAAACACTTTTTGCAGCACAAATGCGGGCAGTCCAACGGCATAAATGGCCAAGGCGCTGGCGGTCATTGCACTGTCATTGGCGTTAAACGCGCCCCGTTCAAACAGCACAGACACCACATGTTCAGGCACCAGCATCAGCCCAACAGTGGCAGGCAGTGTTAGGGCAAGGGCAAATTCGGTGGCACGATTAAACGCATATTGCCCACCATCCGCATCCCCTGCGGACAGTTTGCGCGATAAATCGGGCAGCAACACAACGCCAATGGCAATGCCAACCACACCCAAGGGCAGTTGGTATAGGCGATCCGCAACAGCTAACCATTGAATTGCCCCTTCAAAATCGCTGGCTACGTTGCGCCCAACCAACAGGTTAACCTGCACCACGCCGCCCGCCAGCATGGCAGGCAAGGCGATCAGTGCGAGCTTTTTGATATCGGGCGTCAGACGGGGCATTTGAGGCATCAAGCGAATGCCCGCGCGTTTTGCAGCGACCCAAACGATGCCGAGCTGCACAACACCCGCCACGGGTACGCCCCAAGTCAAAGCGCGACCCACGTCGTAGCCTTGGTAATAGGCCAATGTCATGGCCGCCACGAGGATGATGTTCAAAAACACAGGTGCAGCAGCGGCGGCGGCAAATCGGCCAAGCGCGTTCAGAACCCCTGATAACAGCGCGGCCAGCGAAATAAACAAGATGTAGGGAAAGGCGATGCGGCCAAAATCCGTGGCCAAATCGAACCGCTCGTCCCCAACAAATCCAGATGCGGTGGCCCAGACAAACCACGGCATAGCTATCAGAGCGATGGTGGTTAGGATGATCAGAATTGTGGCCAAATTCGCCATCGCATTTTGCGCGAACTCTTTGGCGTCTTCGCCATTTTCCAGCTTTTTGGCAAACATAGGCACAAAGGCCATGTTGAAGGCCCCTTCCGCAAAAAAGCGGCGGAACATATTGGGCAAAGCAAAGGCAATTTGAAACGCTTCTGCTGTGGCCGAAGAGCCAAAAAAGCTGGCGAACATAATCTCGCGCACAAATCCCATGACACGACTTGCGAGCGTCCACACGCTGACCGTGAAAAAGCTGGCGATCAGGCGGATCGGATTGGATTTTGGGCTCATGACATGGCCACTTCGGCCCCGCGATCAATGGCCGCCGTAAGCGCCTGTTTGATCTTGGCCTGTTTGGCTGGGGAATGCAGTTTCAAACCGAACATGTCTTTGACATAAAACACATCCACAGCTTGTTCGCCATAGGTCGCAATCACCGCACTGGCGATATAGATATTGTTGTTCGATAGGGTTTTGGTCAGATCAAACAACAGCCCTGCGCGGTCGCGTGTGTCCACCTCGATAATGGTATAAATGTCCGATCCTGTGTTATCGAAAGTGATTTCAGTTGGCACGTTAAAGTCGCGCTCGCGCTTTTTGATTTTGTCGCGGGATTTTAGTGCATCTTGGGCTAGGACCTCGCCTTTGAGCGTTTTGTTAATCATGCTGCGCAACCGCGTAAGGCGGGATTTTTCATAGGGGGCTCCGTCGGCATCCTGCACCCAAAACACCGATGTGGCGAACCCGTCATTGGTGGTGTAGGTACGTGCGTCCACAACGTTTGCCCCGACCAGCGCCAAAGCCCCTGCAAGGCGTGAAAAGATACCTGGATGATCCTGCATCACAAAACAGGCGCGCGTTGCATCCCGTGCCACATCAGGTTTGATATCCATAGCGATTTCACTGGTGGAGGCCTTTGACATCAGTTTGGCAAACACTGTGTGTGTTTCCGTGTTCAGCCCCTGCCAATAGGCGGGATAATGGCGATCCCATTCCGCCGTGATTTGGTCGTTGGACCATTTCGGCATTGCCGCGCGGAAGGCCTCTTTGGCTTCATCAGGGGCCAGTGCTTCGTCAACCGTATCGAACCCTTCTTGCAGGGTCATGCGGGTGAACCGATAAAGGTCGCGGATCAGCTGCGCCTTCCAGTTGTTCCATGTGCCAGGTCCGACGCCACGAATGTCGCAAACCGTAAGAACTGTTAGCAGGTTTAATCGGGACGTTGTTTTCACAATTTTGGCAAATTCGCGCACGGTGCGTGGATCAGACAGATCGCGTTTTTGTGCCACGTCAGACAGAAGTAAATGATGTTCGACCAGCCAAACCACAGTGTCGGTTTCCGCAGGGGACAACCCAAGTTGCGGTGCAATTTCACGGGCCAGTCGAGCACCCGCGATGGAATGGTCTTCGGGCAGGCCTTTGCCAATGTCATGCAGAAGCATCGCGACGTACAGTACCTTGCGATCAACTCCGTCTTCCAAAATGCCAGAGGCTACGGGCAGGCTTTCTTTGAGCTGCCCTTTTTCGATGCGTGCCAGATTGGAAATACATTGGATCGTGTGTTCGTCCACTGTGTAGTGGTGGTACATATTGAACTGCATCAACGCGACGATCCGTTGAAATTCGGGGATAAACGCGCCCAGAACACCCAGTTCGTTCATGCGGCGTAACGCCCGTTCGGGATTGCCATAGTCCAGCAGCGTAGACAAAAACATCTTTTGCGCATCTGGGTTCTGGCGCAAATCATCGTCGATCAGATGCAGGTTCGCCACGATCAAGCGCATCGCATCAGGATGGATCAGAATATCCGATGCCAACCCCTGTTCAAAAATACGCAGGAAGTTGATTGGGTCGCCCAAAAACGCTGTTTCATCCGCAATGGCCAAACGCCCGTGTTCAATCCGATACCCCGCAGGAACCGAGTCATCGCGGTTCCACGGCATGGCATTCAACAATCGCTTGCCGATCGAAGGCTGCTGTTTCACATGCTGCCCTTCAAGTGCGGTGAGGAAAATCCGTGTCAGGTCTCCTACGTGCGTGGCTTGGCGAAAGTAATCTTGCATAAAGGCTTCGACTGCCAGCAATCCTTTGCTTTCCGAATAGCCCAAGGCGTCTGCGATGGCGACTTGGTTGTCAAAGGTAAGCTGTTCTGCCGCGCGGCCCACACACAGGTGCAAATGGCAGCGCACGGTCCACAAGAAATCTTCGGCTTTGGCGAAATTTTCGATTTCTTGTGTAGTGAAATACCCTTGGTAAATCATCTCTGACTTGAGCTTTGCGCCTGACAGATATTTTGTGATCCAGAACAGGGTTTGCAAATCGCGCAAGCCGCCTTTGCCTTCTTTCACATTGGGTTCCAGCAAAAACCGTGTCGCCCCTTGCTTGCGATGGCGTTGTTCGCGTTCTTCGAGTTTGAGCGCCACAAATTCTGGCCCTGTGGATTTGAACAGGTTTTTCCAAAGCGTGGCTTCAAAGGATTTCGCCAGCTCTGCATCCCCTGTTAAAAACCGCGCTTCCAACAGGGCGGTGCGAATGGTCAAATCTTCTTTGCCAAGGCGCAAGCATTCATCAACGGTTCGCGTGGCGTGGCCGATTTTCAGCTTGAGATCCCAGAGAACATAAAGCGTGGATTCCACCACGCTTTCTGCCCAAGCGGTCATTTTGTAGGGGGAAAGAAACAGCAAATCCACATCAGAAAAAGGTGCCATTTCCCCGCGCCCATAGCCACCAACGGCCATTACTGCGATTTTCTCGGTGCTTGTAGGATTGGGGTTTGGATGCAGATATTCGATGACATTGGCCAACGTGGCACTGACCAATTGATCCGTGACATAGGTGTAGGCACGGGTCGTTTTGCGGGTTTCAAACGGGGCTGCTTGGTAGGCGGTTTTGATGAGTTCGCGGGCGTTTACATTTGCCGCATGCAAAGCCGTTGAAATGGCCGAGCGTTTGCCAAAATTGTCTTTTGCTTGGGCAACGGCCTCTGCAATGGATCGCTGCACTCCCGCCGCATCAAAAAGCAATCCCGGCGCACAAATCAATGCACCGGGATCGGATTTGGTCTGTGACGTAGACTTTGTTTTAGAAACCGGCGCCACCAAAGCTCCTCGGTGCTGGATCAACAACGACGACTTGGCCTTCGCGGAACGTGGCCACGGCCAGTGCGCGTTGGTTTGTGCCGTCAGGCCTGAAGCGGAATACACCGTTGGCCCCGCTAAAGCCAGCGTTGCGTGTCAATGCGCTGCGTGTGAGCGCGTCGCGTGAGCCTGTTTGCAACAGTGTCCCAACAGCGCGCATCCCGTCATAGGCTTTGCCAGCCAGCAAATGCGGGCTGCTGCCGTAAGTAGCGGAATATCGCTGTGAAAACGAAGATGTTGCACTGGTGTCTGTCATCGCAAACAACGCGCCTTGCACCCCTGTGCTGGCGCGCACTTGTTCGGATGTTTTGTCCCACCGGGTCAGGCCAATGAATTGTGTGTTGGCTGAACTGATGCCTGCTTCTGGCAGTAACTGTGCAAAGACGGGCAATGCCCCCGCGGCATCCGCATCCATGACCAGAGCGGTTGCGCCTGTTTGCTGGATCAACCCTTTGGTTGCTGAAATCGCGGCAACGGCGCTTTCGTTGGTTAGTTCGTATTTTGCGACACCTACATATGCGGCACCATTTGATTTTGCCGCAGATTCGACCGCATTGGCGGCGACTGTGCCTGCCGCATCCGCACGAACCAGTGCTGCGATGGATTTTTTACCTTGAGACGCGGCATAGCCAACCACACGGTTTGCGGTATTGGCGAAAGTGTCGCCCAAAATAAACACGTTCCCGCCCGCGATATCGGGGTTGTTGGAAAAGCTCAGCACGTTGATGCTGTTGCCAGCCACCGCTGTGCCCGCCGCGTTTGAAGCCTGCGCGAACAGAGGGCCAACAAGGATTTTTGCACCGTCATTTGCCGCACGCTGTGCCGCAGCGGCAGCTTGGTTCGCGTCGCCACCCGTGGAATACACCCGCATGTCGATCTTGGCGTCTGGCATTTCCGCAACGGCCAGTTTTGCCGCAGAAATCAGGCTGTTTGCCAGCAATTCCGTTTGAGCATTGCCTGAACCAGAGGGCACCATAAGGCCAACCACGACAGGTTGGCTGGTGTTCACTTTGGGGCCCTGTGACGCGGTATTGGTTTCAATACACCCTGACAGCAAAAGGCCAACACCAAGCGCCCCAAGCGCGTGTCGTCCGAGTTTTTTAAAGTGGTGCAAAGCAGCCATGTTCCCATCCCCCTGAATTGGCTGGCCTGTGATGGCCGTTTCATGCAAAAAGTTAGGGACTGCCTACAGGGAAATCAACGGTGTAGGAACAAAGAAATGGAATTAGGCACATGGGCGCTGGAAAAATAACCGCTGGGTTGCATATTGTGGCCACTCCTATCGGGGCGGCACGCGATATAACGCTGCGCAGTTTGGATATCTTGGCAGGTGCGGATGTTCTGGCAGCCGAAGACACGCGCAATACGCGACGATTGCTTGAAATACATGGGATAAAGCTCGGGGAGCGGCGGCTGTTGGCCTATCATGATCATAATGGGGCAAAAGTGCGCCCGCAGATTATTGACGCCCTAAAAAACGGCGCATCTGTGGCTTATGTTTCAGACGCGGGAACGCCAATGGTGGCGGATCCCGGGTTTGATCTGTCACGTGCGGTTATTGCGGAAGGATTGCCTGTTTTTGCTGCCCCTGGGGCAAGTGCGGTTCTGGCGGCGCTGTGCGTATCTGGCCAACCTTCGGATCGGTTCTTTTTCGCAGGGTTCGCCCCCAATAAATCATCCGCACGGCAACGTTTTTTACAGGAATTTGCACTGATCCCATCCACGATGGTGTTCTACGAATCGCCCAAACGCATTGTGGCGAGCTTGAAAGACATGATTGAAATCTATGGTGCAGAACGGCCTGTGTCTGTGTGCCGCGAGCTTACCAAAAAATTTGAAGAAGTTGTTCGCGGCACGTTGCAAGAAGTCCTTGCGCAATTAGCCGCCCGCGAAAGCATTAAGGGCGAAATTGTTATCGTGCTCGGCCCTCCCATTGTGGTTGAAGCCAGCGAAGCAGATATTGATGCGGCTTTGGAGGATGCGCTGAAATCCATGCGCACCAAAGATGCGGCCAGTGATGTGGCAACGCGGTTTGGCTTGCCCCGCAAAGAGGTTTACGCGCGGGCTTTGGTGTTAGGAAAATCTTAATTTGTTGTGTGATAGTCTCTTGGGATGGACAAAGCATCGCGTGGGAAAATTTCATACCTAAAAGGGCAAGCCGCTGAAGACCAAATCGCGGCGGCCTATGTGCGATCTGGTTTTGATATTGTGGAACGCCGTTGGAAAACCAAAGAAGGCGAAATTGATCTGGTGGCAAAACACGGATCAAAAATCTATTTTGTTGAGGTGAAATCCAGTTCGACCTTTGAAACGGCTGTCGAACAAATCACACCACGCCAACAGCAACGTATCCATGATGCCGCGTTGCAATACCTTGCTCAAAAGGCGGGGTCGCTTGACACTGAATGTCGGTTTGATGCTGCGCTTGTGGATGCAACTGGCAAAATCAAAGTGATGCCTGGGGCTTTGTTGTCCGCTTGATTTCCATTTTTGCAGAGCATGGGGATATCGCTTAATTGTTGCAGGGTCATTGAAACATGTTCCCGCATCCGTCATGTATTTGGTAACTTGAAATTTGGGCGCGCTCCGAGCGCCCCCGTGAAAAGAGTAGCCAAATATGACCTTGAAAGTTGCCTTTCAAATGGACCCGATTGGGGCCGTCGATATCAACGCCGATAGCAGTTTTCGCATCGCAGAAGAGGCCCAGTCCCGTGGGCATGAATTGTTTTTTTACACCCCAGACAAACTGGCCTTTGAAGAAGGGCAAGTCACCGCACGGGGACATCGGATGGAATTGCGCCGCGTAGAAGGGGATCATGTCACGCTCCAGCCAGAGGAAAAGATCAACCTTGCGGATTGGGATGTGGTGTGGCTGCGCCAAGACCCACCTTTTGATATGGGGTATATCACCACCACACATATCCTTGACATGATCCATCCAGACACATTGGTCGTGAACGATCCGATGTGGGTGCGCAATTATCCTGAAAAACTGTTGGTGCTGCAATTTCCTGACCTGACGCCGCCTACAACCATCGCGCGGGATATTGAAACCCTGAAAGCGTTTAAAGAAAAGCATCAGGATATCATCCTCAAACCGCTTTATGGAAATGGGGGGGCAGGGGTGTTCCGCCTTGAACCTGGTGATCGCAACCTCAATTCCCTGCACGAGCTTTTCACTGGTATCAACCGCGAGCCATTGATCGCGCAAAAGTTTCTGCCGGATGTGGCTGCGGGGGATAAACGTGTGATTCTTGTGGATGGGGAGCCTGTTGGGGCCATCAACCGCGTCCCTGCCAAGGGGGAAACACGATCCAACATGCACGTAGGCGGGCGGCCTGAAAAGGTGGCGCTGTCGGATCGGGACCGCGAAATCTGTGCGGCCATTGGGCCGTTGTTGCGTGAGAAGGGCCAGATTTTCGTGGGAATTGATGTGATCGGGGGCAATCTGACGGAAATCAACGTTACCTCGCCCACGGGCATCCAAGAACTGGAGCGGTTTGACGGCATCAATGTGGCTGAGAAGATTTGGCAGGCCATTGAAAAACGGGTGGGTTGATGAATTCGCTGCGCCTTTGGGCTTATAGCGCCTTTACGCGGGCGGTGATTAAACCATGGTTGCGTCGTCAAGCAGACCCTGCCCATGTGCGTGCCGCATTTGAAGCCCATGCAAAGCGGATGCATTTACATCCCCCGTTTGCCATTTATCGCAACGGGACCATCGGCGATGTTCCAGTTTTATGGGTGTCGCGCAATGCGGTGAAACGCGATGATGTGCTGTTGTATTTCCACGGCGGCGCCTTCGTGGCGGGCAGCCCAGATACGCACAAACATATGATTGCGGATTTGGCGGGGCGGCTTGGCATAGAGGCTGTGATGCCCCGCTATCGCTTGGCCCCTGAAAACCCATTTCCCGCAGCGTTTGAGGATTGTTTTGCAGTCTATCGCGGCCTGTTGGATCGCGGCCTTCGCGCGGATCAAATCGTGCTGGGTGGGGACAGTGCGGGTGGGGCATTAACCCTCGCCTTGCTTGGGCATTTGTCCGAAACAGGAGAGGACCTACCGCAAAGTGCGTTCGCGCTCAGCCCTGTTGTGGATATGTCCGCACGCTTTGACAGCATGACGCAAAACGCCAAGAGCGAAGTGTTGTTGATCGCCGAACGGTTTGATGAAATCGGTGCGATGTATGTAGATGCCGACAACCTGTCCCATCCTCATGCCTCGCCTTTACATGCGGATTTCAAACGGTGCCCGCCCTTGCTGCTGCATCACTGCGAGGGCGAAGTGTTGCGCGATGATACCTTGGCAATGCAGCAAAAACTGGTGGCGCTGGGCCATGATGTTCTCGTGCGCAGTTTTCCAAATGCGTTTCATGTGTTTCACATCATGCGCGGCCATTTTCCAGAGGCGCGGGCGGGGCTCGATGATGTTGTTGCGTTTATCAAGGGGCAGCGGACACCAAACGATAACTAATCGCTTCGGCCACATGGGGTTTTTGCACGGTTTCGGACCCTGCAAGATCGGCGATGGTGCGCGATACTCGTAAAATGCGATGGTATCCGCGAGCGGATAATTTGAATTTATCCGCCGCTTTGTTCAGCATCTCTGCCCCTTCGGAATCAGGTGTGGCCACTTCG
Source organism: Amylibacter sp. IMCC11727 (assembly GCF_029854195.1). NCBI lineage: Bacteria > Pseudomonadati > Pseudomonadota > Alphaproteobacteria > Rhodobacterales > Paracoccaceae > Amylibacter > Amylibacter sp. IMCC11727. The sequence continues at coordinate 3,198,454 of NZ_CP122960.1, read as the reverse complement.
TTCAGATGTTCCCCTTCGATGTCTGCGTTTTGCCGCAAGTCAGGATGATCCGCGTAACGGGCCCGTTGCACCTGCCGTGCCGTTGCCACTCGCGCCGCAATGGTGGCCGAGGTTTCGCCATCATCAGGCAGGGTCAAATCCGTCATGGAAACAGGCGGGACTTCGACCCGTAAATCAAATCGATCCATCAGAGGACCAGAGATTTTACCCAAATAATCCTCCCCACAGATGGGCACGCGGGCGCAGGCCCGTTCTGCGTCAGCGAGGTATCCGCATCGACAGGGGTTGGCGGCAGAGACCAGCATAAACCGACAAGGATAGGTGACGTGGTTGTTGGCGCGGGCCACCATAACCGAACCCGTTTCCAATGGTTGTCGTAGCGTTTCGAGCACTTGGCGCGTGAATTCGGGCAATTCATCAAGGAACAAAACGCCGTTATGGGCCAAGGATACTTCGCCTGGTTTCGCGCCGCGTCCGCCGCCAATAATGGCGGCCATGGATGCGGTATGGTGGGGATCACGAAAGGGGCGTGATTTGGAAATGCCGCCCGATGATAACAACCCAGCCAGCGAATGGATCATAGAGGTTTCAAGCGCCTCTTCCGCCTCAAGCGCGGGCAACAGGCTTGGGATGCGGGCCGCCATCATGGATTTCCCCGATCCAGGTGAGCCGACAAAAAACAGATGATGCCTGCCAGCGGCGGCAATTTCCAAGGCGCGTTTGGCCCGTTCTTGGCCTTTGACATCACGCAGGCATTTGGTGTTGGTATCAGGCACAACTTCGCCCGGTTGGGCAGGGGGCAGCGTCTGGCGGCCGCGAAAATGGTTCATACATTCCAGTAAAGACGCAGGTGCGATCACTTGCACAGCACCGACCCAAGCGGCCTCAGCCCCGCAATCAGCGGGACACACAAGATTGCACTCCGCTTCGGCCGCGGCCAGTGCAGCGGGCAGTGTGCCAATCACAGGGATCAGTTTTCCATCAAGGGAGAGTTCGCCCAAAGCCACCTGCCGTGCTACTTCGTCTTGGGGGATCACATCCATCGCGGCCATCAACGCCAGTGCGATTGGCAGATCGAAGTGCGAACCTTCTTTTATAATATCCGCAGGTGACAGATTAATGGTGATGCGCTTGGAGGGCAGCGCCAAGGCCATAGCGGTCATGGCAGAGCGCACACGTTCCTTTGCCTCGGATACGGCTTTGTCGGGAAGGCCGACAATGTTGAATGCAGGCATCCCAGGTGAAAGGGAACACTGCACCTCGACCAAGCGGGCTTCTACCCCGTGGAACGCCACCGTATACGCCCGTGCAACCATGTTCACCCCGCCTTGCGTTAAGAATGGTTAACGCTAGGCGATGGAAGGTTTATTTTTGGTAAATTTCCGGCCTTATGTAGCAAACGCACCAAAGCGGGGGATGCTCCGTGACTAAGGTGCTTGCTGCAATTGTGTCGTTTTTAACCATCAACGTACAAGGAGAGGTCTCCAGAAACTTCAATTGGCCCGTTTACGTCTGCATGGAGTTGCAGGTCTATGAGGTGGTTCTGACCGAAAACATCGCGCCAAGCCAATCTCAAGTCGAAAGAGACTTGGTTCCGCGTGTTGAAAAATTCTTGTGCCGTTTGCCCAATTTGAAGTTCTGTTTCGTCGGCAAAGTGGTGGTCCAAAAAAAATGTAATTCTGCCTTCAGTTTCCCCTTGTGCAGAAACTGGCTCAACGTCGCTATCAGTTTCGACGGCGTACAGGTTGTCCAGAACCCTTGGCATATGCTCAAGGCCTCCAATAAGGCCTACATGCGCCGTCCCCGTGAGAGTTACTTTAGTTGCGGGGGATTGACCTGCATTCAGTATTTGCAGAGTCGCAGTCAGATAATCTTCTCCAAACTCGTAACTTGCACTCCCACAATGCAAATAGGCGCGAACCTGAGCCTCTCCGATAGCTTTTGTATCTCTAGCGACTATTTCCGCACTATCAGCGGCACGTCTAGTGTGGTGAAGCGTTCGTATGATTGCCATGAGGGCCGCAAGGGTGAGGACGACTGTGGCGGTCGTAGCATAAAACATCCACTCAGCCCATTTAGCCATGCCCTCTTGGGCCTCAAGATCACGGCTTTCGCGGTTCTGTTGGGCCTCAGCGGCTATTTTGTCTTCTTCAGCTATAAGATCGCGGATCGCGGCTTCGATATTTTCGAGCACGGGCGTAAGGTCTACGGGTTTGGGGTTCTGTTGTTTGCTGTCGCTCTGGGTGTCGGAAGTGCTTTCTTCCTGCCGTGGCTGATCTTCGGCAGCGGTCTGACTCCGACTTTCAGTGGCTAAAATTACTAATCCAAGCGCAACTGTGATGACCCAATAGCTTCTAAACATTGCAATAAAAACGCCGCTGTGAACTTTCCACGGGATAGTTTGTTGCGAACGTTTACCTCTTTCTCACTGATTCCAATGGTTTCTAGCTTATCCACCAGACCCGCATAAGTAACCCCTTGTCGCTTCAATTCAGCCTTGAGTAGGTTCGCGGCTTTGGTTTCCCATTCGTTTTGATCTGGCATGTATCACCTATGTAAATAAAAGTATCATAATCATTACATAAAGCATTGCATTCGATACGTCTACGTATTATATTCGTTACATAGGTAATGGATACGATACAAAATGGCACAACACTTTCTCCTCTCAAGCGCAGCTCGCAGCCTTTCCCTCAAGGAAATCTACAAGGCGGGTGAAGATGCGGCGTATAAAGTGTTCTGTGATATCCGTTGGGCTTCTACCGATGGTGAGGCTGTATGCCCTCGCTGTGGCGTCTGTGAGGCCTATTCCATCACCACACGCCGCAAGTTCAAGTGTAAGGCGTGTCACCACCAGTTCAGCGTAACCAGTGGTACAATCTTTGCATCCCGCAAGTTGGACTTTGTGGACCTACTGGCAGCGATTTGTTTGTTCGTGTCCAACTCCAAGGGCATGTCCTCAGTTCAGTTTTCCCGCACACTTTCCGTTCAGTACAAAACAGCATGGGTTCTGGCACACAAACTGCGTGAGGCGTTTGGCGCTGAAATCGACGGTGCTGAGTTGGACGGTGAGGTTGAAATCGACGGCGCATACTTTGGTGGTCACATTCGCCCAGAGAACGAAAAGGCAGACCGTAAGGACCGCCGCTTGGCAAAGCACCAGACAGGCCTACGCCGCGTTGTGATCGCCCTGCGTGAGCGCGGTGGCCGTACTCTGCCATTCGTGGGTAAGGCAGAAATGGAAGGCGTAGCAATCGCCAATGCCGTTGTTGAGCATGGTTCCATGATGTTTGCAGACGAAGCGACACACTGGGATTTGTTGGACACTACGTTTGATTGTGGCCGTATCAACCACTCCGAGCGGTATTCTGAAATGAACGGCAAGCACACAAACTGGGTTGAAAGCTACTTTTCCCGTCTTCGCCGCATGGTGTCAGGCCAGCACCACTTTGTATCCCCTAAGTACCTGCACCAGTACGCCACACACGCTGCATGGTGCGAGGATCACCGTTTGGAATGCGCCAAGACTCTGACACAACGGGCGCTGCGCAATGCGCTGTTCTCGCCAGTGTCGCGTGAGTTGAAGGGGTATTGGCAGCGGGCCAAATAAGCTCTACAAAGTGCTTTCGGGCAAAAGAAAACCCCCAGACCGTGACCTGAGGGCTGCTGGCCTAGACCAACGTGATAAGGTGGATTTAATAGTTTGAATTACAAAAGTCAAGTCGTTGAGGGGAACAGGGTTGGTTTGTATGTCGATGGCTTCAATCTTTATTATCAACTTTGTGGTTTAGAAGATAATAGTCTGAAATGGTTAAATCTTCGGCAATTGGGAGAACGTATTTGTCAGGATCGCCAACACAATTTGGTTAATACAACCTATTGCAGTGCATTTCGAAAAAATGACATCGAAGCAAAATCACGGCATGAGAAATATATTGAGGCGCTTGAGGCAACGGGGGTGAAAGTCGAGCTGGGGCATTATGTCACTGGTTCGAGCGAACCGTGTTCTGCCTGTGGAACTGTTGATAACAAAGATAACGAAAAGCAATCGGACATTAATATGGCTCTCTCAGCCTATTCCGATGTTGCCAATGACTTGGTTGATTGGGTTTATCTGCTAAGCGCAGATAGTGACCAAGCCGCTACAGCTTTTTTCATTAGGCGGGCGTTCCCAGAAAAAGGAATTATAACCGTTGTACCGCCAAATCAGGTAGTATCGCAAAAGACAGTTAACCACTGTAACGGCAAAAGACTGCTAAATAGAGATGATATCGAAAAATGCAGGTTTCCGAGTATTATTCGGAATCCCGAAGATCAATCCTTTATCAGGTGTCCTCGCGAATACGATATAGAAAACCCCTAAGCCAACCACCACACGGCCCTAGGCCATTCATCCCGCTTCTGAATGGTCCCACGCTTCTTTAGCCCGTTCAACGCCACCGTAACACTACGCCAGACCTCGTCAGCGTCCATATCGTGCGTGTCTGCTATTCTGGCGGCAATCTCTTTGGATGTGGCCTCGCCCTGCTTTAACGCGGCTATGATCGCCCTACGCAACGCATTGCGGCCAAACTTACGCGGTCTGTGTTCAGATATCGGCTGACTGGCGGGATCGTACCCGTATTGCCGCATAAGGGCTTCAATGTGTTCTAGCCCTTCACCAGTGCCACGTATGGCCTGTAACCGCATATGGCATAGCGTTGATATGATGGACCGTGTTTGCATGCCCCAACGTACCAAAATCAGGCCGTCAGGGATTCACTTTTCTTGGTGCGTTTGCTACATAAGGCCGTAAATTTCCATAAACGCGGGCCATGCTTCTGGGTCTGCCACAGTTTTGTCTCGGCAAAAGGCGTTGCAGAAGCCGAAAGTGCGGCTGTTGAGTTCTAGGAAATGGGTAACAGGCTTGCCCGAATATGGGCAGTTTTCGTTTTCTGAGGGACCCGTTTCGACAGGTTTCGCATCCAAAGGTTTAGGGCCAGGCCACGATGCAGTTTCAAGGTCCAGATCATATCCTGGCTGCACATAATTTTGGGCAAACGCCATGGCGCGCCAGCGGCGGAAGGTGGGTTCGGCCAGATGGGCCGCCATGTAATCTGCTGCGACGCCGTTTTGAGGGAGATGATAGGTTGCGAGCCGTGTGGCCGCAGGAGCATAAAACGCGTCTGCAATGGAGTATGCGCCAAACAACCACGGACCATCCGCCCCATAGGTTTCGCGGCACAGGGTCCACAGTTCGGTCAGGCGATCCACATCTGCCAGCACTGCACCAGAGGGTTTGAAATCAGGATAACTGTGGCGCAAGTTCATGGGGCAATCGCCGCGCAACGGGCCAAAGCCAGAGTGCATTTCCGCAACCACCGACCGCGCCATCGCTCGCGCACCCGGATCAGTTGGCCACATGTTCAGGGACGGATTTTGCTCGGCCAAGGTTTCGGCCATGGCGAGGCTGTCGGTGACCACATGATTATCAAACTTCATCGCGGGCACGAGCCGCGCAGGTTTGAAATGGGATAGCATTTCGTGGAATGCGTCGGAGCGCATGAATGCCGTGTGTTGCTTGTAGGGAATGCCGAATGCTTCGAACAGCAACCAGCCGCGAAGGGACCAGCTGGAATACATTTTATCGGCGACGGCGAGTTCGTAAGAATAAGTCATGAGCACAGGTAATCGCTTTGCCGAATGGAAGGCAAATTCAGATTTGTGGTCATCGGGTTCACGGTGTGTGATTCACGCCCAAAACGCGCCATGCACTGCCCATATGTTCGATCTGGGTCACAGATAGGTTGTCGATTTTAAATGCCAGTGCGGATTTTGCAGTCATGTTCGATGCCCGCTGAACTTGGGTCAAAATTGCGCCGAAATGGGCGACAACGATGATGTCTTTGTCTGGGTGGTTCGCGATAAGACGATCAATGCCGCGGCTAACACGGGCGCGACCATCGTTCCAGCTTTCGCCATTGGGTGGGGCCACATCGCCAGGATTGGACCAGTACTCTCGTGACAGGTCTGGGTCGGTTTCAGACACTTGCGCAAAGGTGCGGTCTTCCCATGTACCGAAATGAAATTCGCGCAGGTCTGGGTCATGGGGCAGGCGGGTGCGGGCGTTTTGAATGGCATCGGCCGTGGCTACACAGCGGATCAAAGGCGAGGAAATCACCATGGCATCCGCCGGCAAATAGGCATCGAGGCGGGCAATGGCCGCCGTGTCAGACAAATCCGCAGGGGCATCTGTCCAGCCGATCAATCCATCACGGTGCGTGGGGCCGTGGCGTACCATCCAAATGCGAGTCATGACAGATCCGACGGCAATGTGCCTTTGAGCGTTTGCGGCAATCCTGCCGTGACCATAACAACCAAATCCGCCTTTGCGGCGACCTGCGCGTTCAATCTGCCTTGGGCCCGCTGAAAACGCCGACCCAATGACGTTTCTGGGATCACACTGTGACCAACCTCGTTTGAAACGGCCACAATTGGGGTGTTGCGCGTGCGGATCGCATCAAAAAACGCCTGTGCCGCCGTGTCGCAGTCTGCATCGGATAACATAAGGTTTGTGAGCCAAAGTGTGAGGCAATCCACAAGGATAATATTGTCGTTCGGTTGATCCAAAACCGCCTTTGGCAGCTCTATCGGGACTTCTGTTGTGTCCCAGTTTTCACCGCGATCTCTTTGATGTTCCTTGATTTTTTCGCGCATTTCATCATCGAAAGCCTGTGCCGTCGCAAGATAGCTTCGATTCAGGCCTGATTGGATCACAAGTTTTTCGGCAAAGCTCGACTTTCCAGAGGCCGCGCCCCCCAGAACGAGCGTGAATTTTGGCAATTGCACGATTTTTGCACTCCATTGTGAACCAATTCGTCATCCCATCCGTAGTATATTGTAACCAGAGCTTAAAGAAGGCTCTGACATTTAGATTGGGAGTTGACCTATGCCACTTGACGACATTCCTTCTCAAGACTTTCGCCGCACTGCGATGTCTGCTGAACTGCTGGACGCGGAAACAGAAACCATGCTGGCCAAAGCGTGGCGTGATGAGCGTGATGAAAAAGCGCTGCACCGTTTGATCAACGCTTACATGCGCTTGGCGATTTCCATGGCGTCGAAGTTTAAGCGGTATGGCGCAAACACAAACGACCTGATCCAAGAAGCAGGCGTTGGCCTGATGAAGGCGGCGGATAAATTCGATCCTGATCGCGGCGTTCGTTTTTCAACCTACGCGCAGTGGTGGATCAAAGCGGCCATCCAAGATTACGTGATGCGCAACTGGTCCATGGTGCGCACGGGGTCCACTAGCAGCCAAAAAGCGCTGTTCTTTAACCTCAAGCGGGTTCAAGCGACATTGGAACGCGAAGCAACGGCACAGGGTGAAGAGCTGGATGGGCATCAATTGTCTGAAATGATTGCCCAAGAAATTGGCGTGCCGCTGCGCGATGTGGAGATGATGCAAGGGCGTTTGTCCGGGTCTGATTTTTCTTTGAACGCACAGCAATCCGCCGAAGATGAGGGCCGCGAATGGCAAGACGCGCTGGCCGATGACAGCCCGCAAGCGGCTGAAGTGGTGGAGCGCAATCACGACTTGGGTCAACTGCGCAATTGGCTGAACGAAGCAATGGATGGTCTGAATGATCGTGAAAAATACATTCTGTCCCAGCGTTTGCTGATCGAAGATACACGCACGCTTGGATCAATCGGTGAAGAACTGGGCCTGTCCAAAGAACGTATCCGCCAAGTGGAGTCAGCTGCACTCGGCAAGTTGAAGAAGCTTTTGGAGCAGAACACTGGCAAAACCGCAGAGGTTATGGCCACGCTGATGTAATCGACATCAAATAGTGAAAAAGGTGCAAAACGATTGCGGAATGATCGTTTGCAACATGGGGCGGCCCGCAAATGTGCAGGCTGCCCTTTGCTTTGCTGAAGTAAGGTGATTAAGTCTGCTGGAAGACTGGAGATTGCCCATGTTGAACGGACGCAGAGTTTTATTGGTCATCGGCGGTGGAATAGCCGCATACAAGTGCCTTGATTTGATCAGGCGCTTGCAGGATCGCGGCGCACAGGTCGTGCCAGTGATGACCCGTGCGGCCGAAGAATTTGTGACTCCATTGTCAGTTGCGGCGTTGTCCGGATCCAAAGTGTACCGCGAATTGTTTGACCTGACCGATGAGGCCGAAATGGGCCACATCCAACTGTCCCGTGCCGCCGATTTGGTGGTGGTGGCCCCCGCAACGGCGGACTTGATGGCTAAAATGGCCCATGGTGTGGCGGGCGATTTGGCCAGTACGTTGTTAATGGCCACAGACAAACGGGTGTTGATCGCGCCTGCGATGAATGTGCGTATGTGGGATCATGCAGCGACCCAGCGGAATTTGGAAACCCTGACAGGGGATGGCGTTTTGGTTGTGGGGCCAGACAGCGGCAATATGGCGTGCGGAGAATACGGACCGGGCAGGATGGCCGAAGTGCCTGAAATTGTCGCCGCGGTGGAAGATGCGCTTTTGAACGGGCCGCTGAAAGGCAAACATGTTTTGGTCACAAGCGGCCCAACCCACGAACCCATTGATCCTGTTCGGTATATCGCAAACCGATCAAGCGGATCACAGGGCAGCGCCATTGCGCAGGCCTTGGTCGGACTCGGTGCGCGGGTGACATTTGTGACGGGGCCCGCCACAGCGCCTATGCCCGAAGGGGTAGATTTGGTGCGCGTAGAAACGGCTGCTGAGATGTTAGCGGCCGTTAAAAAGGGGTTGCCCGCCGATGCCGCTGTGTTTGCTGCTGCGGTTGCTGATTGGCGCGTTGAAGGGGCGTCAGATAGCAAGATCAAAAAGGACGGTACGGGCAATTTGCCTGTGTTGGAGTTCGCCGAAAACCCAGACATTCTGGCCACTGTGTCAAAGATGAAAACGGGGCGACCCAATCTGGTTGTTGGGTTCGCGGCGGAAACGGACCATGTGATTGATCACGCCACAGCGAAACGGTTGCGCAAGGGCTGTGATTGGATCGTGGCCAATGATGTGTCCCCTGAAACGGGGATTATGGGCGGATCGGAAAACGATGTGACGTTGATCCACAAAGACGGGGCCGAGGACTGGCCGCGTATGGGAAAACAGGCGGTTGCAGATCGATTGGCCGCCAAAATCGCAGAGGTGATCGGTGGCTGATCTGGCAGTAAAAGTCATGTATTTGGATGGCGCTGATCGTGACATTGCGCTGCCGAGTTATGAAACCGCGGGGGCTGCGGGAATGGACCTGCGGGCGAACTTTGCTGATCGGGCGCATGTAGGCATTGCAGTTGGGCAACGGGCCTTGATCCCAACGGGGTTGGCCTTGGAAATCCCAAAAGGTTTCGAGGCTCAGGTGCGGCCTCGTTCGGGGTTGGCGTTGAAACATGGGATCACTTTGGTCAATTCACCAGGCACAATCGACAGCGATTATCGGGGCCCGCTGGGTGTAATTCTGATCAATCACGGGGATGCGGATTTCACGGTTCATCACGGGGATCGGATTGCGCAGATTGTGTTTGCGCCTGTGATGCAGGTTGGTTGGGATTTGGATCATCCGCTGTCCGACACAGAGCGCGGAGATGGGGGTTTCGGCTCCACTGGGCGCGGCTGATGTTTCTTACGCTTTTCATCATTGGCGGCGCGGTTTTCGCGGTTCGCAAAATGGGCGGATCGAATGTGGCCCAAGGAGCGATTGCTCTGCTGGGTGTGGTGTTTGTGATGCTGGTGCAATTGACCTTGCCCGCTGGAAACAGCCTGCGTGAAATGACAGGCGGGTCCGTTGCCAATTGGGTCACGTTGTTGGCAATTATCGGTTTGGTTTGGTTGTACTTTGCGGTTGTGAAAATCCTGCGCGACAGAGCGAAAGGCCCCACCGCTGCCCCCGTGAAAAGTGACCAAATGTCGGATACTGAACTGGACCGATACGCTCGCCATATTGTGCTGCGGGAAGTGGGCGGTCAGGGGCAACAGAAACTGCGCAAAGCCCGTGTTCTTGTGGTTGGGGCTGGTGGACTCGGATCACCCGTCTTGCAATATTTGGCGGCGGCTGGGGTTGGCACACTTGGTGTGATTGATGATGATCACGTGTCCGCCAGCAATCTGCAAAGGCAGGTTTTGTTCACAGAAACGGATGTGGGACATCCCAAAGTGTTCGCCGCGAAATCGCATTTGGTTACGTTGAACCCGTTCGTCGATGTGCTGCCCTACAACCGAAAATTCACCGAAGAGATTGGCACCGATCTGGTGGCAGAGTTTGATTTGGTTCTGGATGGGACGGACACGTTCGCCACCCGCGCCACGGTGAACAAGGCTTGCATGGCGGCGGGTAAGCCGTTGATTTCAGGTGCGATTGGGCAGTGGGAAGGGCAGGTTACGATTTTCGATCCTGCACATGGTGAACCCTGTTATGCCTGTCTGTTTCCCACAGAACCCGCCGATGGATTGGCCCCAAGCTGTGCTGAAGCAGGGGTCGTGGGCGCATTGCCAGGGATCATTGGGAGCATGATGGCGTCCGAAGCGATCAAGGAAATTGTCGGTGCTGGCACGTCTTTGCGTGGGGAAATGCTGATGTTTGACGCGCTTTATGGGGAAAGCCGCAAAATCAAAATCGAGCGGCGGTCAGATTGTGACGTGTGCGGAGAACAGGGATGAGCGGTTCTGAAATTCCAGAGTTTCGCAATCTGTCGCCCGATGATCGTCGCGCTGCTTTGGTGGTGAAGACAGAACTGACCCAAGAAGATAGCGCGATATTGTCTGGACGTGATATCCTGCCGTTGGATTTGGCGAATGGCATGATTGAAAACGTCATTGGCAAATTTGAAATCCCGCTTGGTGTGGCGACGAATTTCCGTGTGAATGGCAAAGATTATTTGGTTCCAATGGCTGTGGAAGAACCGTCAGTTGTGGCCGCTGCCAGTTACATGGCCAAGCTGGCCCGTGTGGATGGCGGTTTCGTTGCGGACGCGGATGATCCAATCATGCGTGCGCAAATTCAGGTGTTGGGAGTCACGGATGTTGACGCCGCCAAAGATGCGATTTTGGCAGACAAGAAATCGCTGATCGAACTGGCCAATTCAAAAGATGCGGTTCTGATTTCATTGGGTGGTGGATGCAAAGATATTGAGGTTCATACCTTTGAAACCTCGCCCGTTGGGCCGATGGTGGTGGCGCATTTGTTGGTGGATGTTCGTGATGCCATGGGGGCCAATACGGTAAACACCATGGCCGAATTGCTGGCCCCACGTGTTGCGGCCTTGGCAGGTGGGCAAAGCCGATTACGGATTTTATCAAACCTTGCGGATCGTCGTTTGGTGCGGGCCAAGGTGACGGTGTCCGCAGACACATTGAGCACTGATACGCTCGACGGGGCAGACGTGGCGCAAGGCATTGTAGAGGCCTGTGCCTTGGCGCTGATTGATCCGTATCGCGCGGCAACACATAACAAAGGGATTATGAATGGCATTGATCCTGTGGTGGTCGCAACGGGCAATGACTGGCGCGCGATCGAAGCAGGCGCACATGCTTTTGCCGCGCAATCGGGGCGATATACGTCGCTGACGAAATGGGAAATTGACGTTGAAAATAATTTGGTTGGTTCAATTGAATTGCCCATGGCGTTGGGGTTGGTTGGGGGTGCGACGAAAACCCATCCTGCCGCACAAGCGGGGCTAAAAGTTCTGAATGTAGGGAGCGCGCGCGAGTTAGCGATGCTGGTGGCCAGCGTTGGATTGGCGCAGAATATGGCGGCGTTGCGTGCGCTTGCGACCGAAGGCATTCAGAAGGGGCACATGGCATTGCACGCGCGAAACATCGCAATCGTCGCAGGGGCCGAAGGGGCGGATATCGAGCGTGTGGCCGCCGCGATTGTTACGACAGGTGACGTGAGTGTTGATGCTGCGAAGCGGATATTGGATCAGGCGTGACGCGCCCAAAACGGGCCATCGCGGTGGGTGAAACGGGCCTCTAGGATCAGCAAATAGGGCAGAAAGAACGCCCAATTTTGCACCTGATCAAATGCACCGTCGAATGTGGATGTATGCCCTGCCTCGCCAACAATCGTGAACCACAAAGCATAGTGCACACGATAGATCCACGATCCGATGATGAGGAAAAAGAACCGCAACGCCCAACGGTTGTGACGGGTGAAGTGCCCTGCGCGGGCAAATCGTGCTGCTTGGATTGCGGCAACCGATAAGAGGACCCCATAAAGCGCAAAGGCCACGTCCATTTGTACACCGCCGATGGTGCCTTTCAATGCGATATACCCCAAGCCACCAAGTGTTGTGGGAACCGCTAATCCCACCAAAATGCGGCCGATGAACCGATGGAATTTTGGGCGGTTCTGCCGCAGCCATTCAGACAATTGCAGTGGGGCAAGAATCGTAATGATTGCGCCAAACAGCATGTGCAAAAAGATGCTGGCATTTGTTATCGGCGCGTTCGGGGTGAAAATACGTGATGTTTCAGCAGTCCCACTCATGCCACGGATGCCCAATTGCGTTGCTTGGTACACAAAAGGCAGCGTGCAAAAGATCAGCAAGGCCAACAATGCGGTGGAAATGGCAGTGCGGGCCACGCGTTATAACATGCCAGGGACGATGCGATCTGGTGGGCGGTGATCGTCTTCGAACGTTTTGATGTTGATGATGACCTTTTCGCCCATTTCCACCCGTGCCTCTTCGGTGGCGGAGGCCATGTGGGGCAAGAGCATCACGTTATCCAGATCGCGTAGACGGGGGTTCACCTCGTTTCCGTGTTCGAACACATCAAGCCCTGCGCCTGCCAATTCACCTGCGCGTAGCATCCGCGTGAGCGCGTTTTCGTCAACAACTTCGCCCCGCGAAGTGTTGATGATAAAGGCAGAGGGTTTCATCAGTTTCAGACGCCGCGCGTTCAACAGATGAAAGGTGCTGGGGGTGTGCGGGCAATTGATTGATACCACATCCATATTGGCCAGCATTTGATCCAAACTTTGCCAATAGGTTGCGTTCAAAGACTTTTCTTTATCGGGATGCACACGATTTCGGTTGTGATAATTGATATCCATCCCAAAGGCCGATGCCCGTTGTGCCACGGCCGAACCGACTTGGCCCATGCCAAGGATGCCGAGCTTTTTGCCACCCAAACGGGCCCCAAGAAACGCCGAAGGGGACCACCCCTGCCAATCGCCCGATTGCATATGTGTTGCGCCTTCTTTGAAGCGGCGCATGGTAGCAAGGATCAGTGCGATGGTCATATCCGCCGTGTCATCGGCCAACACACCAGGTGTGTTGCACACAATGATCCCGTGTTGCCGTGCCGTGGCCACATCAATGTGATCTACGCCCGAGCCATAGTTCGCAATCAGCTGCAGGTTTCCCCCTGCCAAAGACAGCATCCCAGCGTCGATTGTGTCGTTCAAAGTTGGCACCAAAACATCCGCCGTGCGCATGGCTGTGATCAGCTGTTCGCGGGTCATGGGCGTGTCTGTTTCGTTCAATGTAACATCGAACAATTCGGCAAGTCGGGATTCGACCGTTGCGGGCAACCGTCGCGTAACAACAACACTTAGTTTTCTTGCGGGCATTCGGGGCAACCAATACTGGATTTGTTTGTTCTATTCTGCCAAGAATTGCGCCAAAGGGGCAAGATCAAAGACCCCATCAGAGGCAATATTTCAGGCGAGCGGGTCAAGATGACACGGGCGATTTTCACGAGTGTGATGGTGGTTTTAACCCTATGGATCATGGGGGCCAGTGGTGTGGTTGTGGCCGAAACCAAACGGGGGCCCGTGACCAATCTCCCAATGCCACGATTTGTTTCGATGAAAGCAGCGGAAGGAAACGTGCGCCGTGGACCATCCCTCACGCACCGTGTGGATTGGGTGTTCAAGCACGAAAACATGCCCCTGAAAGTGGTGGCCGAATATGGCCATTGGCGGCGAGTACAAGACGCTGAGGGACAGGGTGGTTGGATGCATTATTCGCTGTTGTCAGGTGCGCGGTATGTGATTGTTCGTGAAGAGAAAATTCGCCTCTATCTGACGCCAAATGATGCAGCGGCAACACAGGCCTATGCTGAGCGCGGCGCGTTGTTGCGGCTTGGTTCTTGTGTCGAAGAGTATTGTGAATTGTCCGCTCAAGGGGCGGACGGCTGGGCCAAAAAAGCGGAGCTTTGGGGTGTGGCCCCCAAAGAATTGCGTGATTGATTTCGGTGCTGCCCCACAGCCTGAATACCCACCAAATTCGATAGCGCAAACCTTTTGTCTATTTGCCTAGCACCGTTTTTTGCGCGATGAGAGACACAGTTTGGTTTTTCTGCAAAGGTTCGAAAGGTGCGCATGATGCGATTTATACTGCAATTGGCTATGTTTGTTTGTGTACCCTTGGCTGGGTTTGCCCAAAAAATTGACGTGGTTGTGCCAAAAACGGCGCCCAAAATTGCTTCGGAGTTTCAGAGCAAGAAAGGCGTGAACGGATTTCGTCGCAAATCCCGCCATCAAGGAATTGATATTCGCGGACCAAACCGACAGGCAATCATTGCTGTTGCGGATGGGCGTGTGCTGGATTTCGAGGTGGGCAGTTGTTGGGGGCCGACGCTGATGGTGGATCATGGGGTTGGTTTCGACGGAAAACGATTGATTGTACTTTATGGCCATCTTGGCGAGGCGCTGGTGCGCAAAGGGCAAACCGTGTCGCGCGGACAATTGGTCGGCCGGCTTGGCAACAACCATTTTAAGTTCAGGTGTATTTCAAAAGTGCGGCATTTGCATTTGCAGATTGGACGGACGCCGCGCCTAACGAATCGCGGAAATTTTTGGGGGCATGTGCGGTATCTGAAAGATGGGAAACGCGGCGTGAACCCGCATGTGTATTGGGCCGATGGACCAGGACGAGTGACCTGTTTTCGCGAAGGTGAAACCTATCCCAAAGGGACAATCACATATCCCGTGCCCTGTAAGTGATTGTTGGACTGTTGGATATGTAAGCGCGGAAGAAACACGCGTTTAGATTTCGATGACGACCGTTCCGAATTTATCGGCAGATTCAACCAGCTCGTGTGCCTTGGCGGTTTGATCGAGTGGGAAGGTCGCGCCGATGGCATGGCTAAGGACCCCGTCTGCGAGCATTTTGTTCAGACCTGAAAGTGTTTCTGCACGCGCTTGGGCTGTTAGGATGTAAACAAGGATGGTGCGCAGTGTTAGGTCTTTGAACATCATTTGGATGAAGGGGATTTCTGGCGTAAAGCTTTGGGCCGAACCATAGGCGGCGATAGTGCCGTTTTGGCGCATGACTTCGGTCAGTAGATTTACGTTCACACCGAATTCCAATTCAATCGCGCGGTGCGTACCACCCCCCGTTAGATCGAGGATGTGTTCGGCGGCATTTGCATCGCGGTAGTTGACAGTGTGATCGGCCCCTGCGGCGCGGGCGTAGGCGGCTTTTTCATCCGAAGAGACTGTTGTGATAACTTCGGCTCCCCCCGCCTTTGCCATTTGGATGGCGTAGCGAGAGACGGAGCCAGCGCCACCAGAGACGAGGATTTTTTGGCCCTCAACTGGACCATCGGCAAAGACACAGCGATAGGCTGTCATGGCGGGGATGCCGAGGCAGGCGGCCTCTTTAAAACTGGTCGTATCTGGTAGGTCGACAGCTTGGTCCGAGGGGAGCGCGATGTATTCGGCGGCTGTGCCAAAAGGGCGTTGCCATTGGGCGTTCCAGAGCCAGACGTTTTGACCGACACGGGACGGATCAACGCCATCGCCGACAGCTTCAATGACGCCTGCGCCATCGGAATGGGGGATGATGGTGGGAAAAGGCATCGGGCGGGCGCCTGCGCGAGACTTTACATCAGACGGATTCGCGCCCGAGGATTTCAACCGCACGAGGACCTCACCTGCCTGCAGCGTTGGTGTGGGTTGCTCGCCGATTTGGATTGTATCTGCGGCGGGGCCCTGGCTGGTGTAGAAGGCGGCTTTCATGGGATGGGGTCCTTGCGGTTGGAGGATCGGCTGTTTTTATTGGATGGTATGGCGGGGTATGCCCAAATGGGTCAATACCAAATCCATTGAACCCAAGCATGTGCTTGTGGCAGGCTGGAGTCATCAACGCGCATTGAAAAGGGACAACCATGAATATCTTCAAGATTTTAAGTCTTGTAGCCAGCTTTAATGGTATGAAATCTGCCAAATGCGCGATTGGAGTTTTGACGGCTTTGACCGTGTCGACCGCGCCCATTTCTTCGCAACCTCATAAGGTGATCGGTGTGGCCGCGAATGACGTTTTGAACATGCGGGCCGATATTGATTACAGCCAGAGCGTTTCTGATTCAAAGGTGGTAGGGACCATTCCGCATGATGCGGATGATGTTGCGGTGACAGGCATATCCATTGATGTGAACGGCGCAAAATGGCGCGAGGTTCTCTATGAGGGTAAAAAGGGCTGGGTGAATGCGCGGTTTTTGAAACCAACGAGCCTGTATCTCGAAACACCCGAAGCTTTGATTTGCGGTGGGACAGAACCGTTTTGGGATTTAACGATCAATGAAGGCGGAGGGCAGTATTCCACGCCAGAGATCGAAGATCCAATGCAACTGGCCTATCAAAAGTTTACGCAAGGGGCTGGGCGCACCGACCTGTGGGGGCATTATTTGGGCAGTGTGGATGGCACGGTGAATGTGGCTGCGATTGTGCGCTATACCGAGGCGTGTTTCGACGGGATGTCTGATTTTACATATGACTTTGAGGTGCTTTTGCTGGAGTTGGGCGAAAGGCGCGCGCCTGTTTATGGGTGTTGTCGGATACAGTACTGAACCGAGGTTCAGTGCTGTGATTGGTTAGGCAGCAGAGTCCAAACCTCGCCCCTTCAACAACGCATCCACCTTCGGCAAGCTACCTCGAAACGCTTGATACAGCGCCTCGCCTTCCTCACTCCCGCCTGCGGAATAGATGTTGTCGTGCAGCTTTGCCGCCATTCCCGCGTCAAACGGATCCCCCGTTTCCTCGAACGCCTCAAACGCGTCGGCGTCCATGACTTCGGACCACATGTAGCTGTAGTAGCCAGAAGAGTAGCCGTCGCCGCTAAAGACGTGTGCAAAGTGGGGGGTGGCGTGGCGCATTCGGATGGCCTGCGGCATGTCGAGGGATGCGAGGACTTCGGCCTGTTTCGCCATTGGATCAGCGGGCGGTTCGCCTTCGTGGAAAGCGAGGTCGACGAGGGCGCTGGCGGTGTATTCGACGGTAGCAAAGCCCATGTCGTAGTTTTCGGCAGCGAGCAGTTTGTCGAGCAGGTCTTTGGGCATGGGTTCCCCTGTGTCCGCGTGGCGGGCATATTTTTCCAGCACGCTTGGCACGGAGAGCCAGTGTTCGTAAAGCTGGCTGGGAAGTTCGACGAAATCGCGCGCAACGGACGTGCCGCTGATCATGGCGTAATGCACGTCTGACAGCATGGAATGCAGGGCGTGGCCAAATTCGTGGAACAGGGTGCGGGCGTCGTCAAAGGTCAAAAGGCTTGGTTGGCCTGCGGGGGCTTTGGCGAAGTTGCAGATGTTCACTGTGATGGGGCGGATGTCTTTGCCAAGGTTCTGTTGGCCGCGGAAACGGGAGCACCACGCGCCAGAGCGTTTTGAGGATCGGGCGAAGTAGTCGCCGATGAACACGGCCATGTGGCGGTCGCCTTTTTTCACCTCCCACGCGCGGGCGTCGGGGTGGTAAAGGGGGACGTCGAGTTCTTTGAACGTCAGGCCAAACAGGCGGTTGGCACAATCAAACGCGGCTTCGATCATTTGGTCGAGTTGGAAGTAGGGTTTCAGCTCAGCCTCATCCAGATCGTATTCGGCCGCGCGGCGTTTTTCGGCGTAGTAGCGCCAATCCCACGGTTCCAGATCGCCGTTGATGCCATCGGCGTTGAGCATTTCGGTAAGGCGTTCCGCGTCGGCGTTGGCGGCGGCTTTAGCGGGTTCCCAGACGGCCATGAGCAGGTCGCGGACGTTTTCGGGGGTTTTGGCCATTTCAGGTTCGAGTTTGAAATCGGAGAAGGATTTGTAGCCCAAGAGGTTTGCGCGTTCATAGCGCAGATCGAGGGTTTCTTTGGCAATGCCAGTGTTGTCTGTGTCGCCGCCGTTTTCACCGCGTTTGTCCCATGCGATATAGGCTTTTTCGCGTAGGTCACGGCGCGTCGAAAATTGCAAAAACGGCACGATGAGGGAGCGGGACAAGGTGATGATGTGACCGTCTATGCCGCGTTCTTTGGCGGTTTCGGCCGCGGCGGAGAGGAGGAAATCGGGCAGGCCGTCGAGGTCCTGCGGCCCAAGTTCCATATACCAGTCTGCTTCGTCTTTCAGCAGGTTTTGCGTGAAAGCAGTTCCGAGTTCGGCGAGGCGTGCAGTGACTTCGGGAAGGCGTTTTTTGGCGTCACCCGTCAGGTTTGCACCCGCGCGCACAAACATGCGGTGATAGAGGTCAAGAACACGGTTTTGTTCAGCTGTGTTCCCGTCACGATTTTCGTTCAGGTGTTTGATGCGTTTGAACAGGGCTTCGTTCATCATGGTTTCAGAATTAAATGCGGCGAAACGCGGAGCGAGATCCCGTTGCAGGGCTTGGCGGGCATCATTGCTGTCGCTGCCTGAAATGTTGAAAAAGACGCCTGCGACCTTGTCCATCAGCGCATCTGCGGTTTCGAGCGCGTCGATTGTGTTGGCATAGGTGGGGGCGCTTGCGTTGTCTGCAATCGCGTTGATGGCAGCGCGGGATTGTTCAAACGCCGCGTCAAAGGCGGGGGCAAAATGTTCATCTTTGATAAGGTCGAATGGGGGCAGTTCAAACGGTGTGGACCAGTCGGTGAGAAACGGGTTTTGGGTGGTCATTTTGCATGCTCCGCATTTGAAATTTCAGGCAGTGTAGGGCGCGATTCCGCGAAACACTAGAGGGTGAAGATGGGGTGATCTGTAGGCAAGGCAAACCCATAAAGTTTGACCAATTTACAACACCTCATGTCACAGTTTCGTCAACTTCTGATCGTAGAAATCAAAAAAAATTGTTGAGTGAGCAGACTTATGGACAGACAAATCGCGTTTATTTTGGCAGGTGCCACGCTGATGTTGGGTTTTGGCGGGTATTTGATGACATCCAGTATGGGTGAATACGATTTGGACAAAAGCGCCAAAACAGAAAAGGCCCGTGTGGAGCGGTTGAGCGAGCCGGAGGAAAACAAAGGGCCTGGATTGTTTGCGGCCCTGATGGAAAAAGCATCTGTAAAGTTGGAAACGGCGCGCAACGTGTATCAAGGCGAGCATTTTCCGCCGACACCCGAAGGCTGGGTTCTGAAAAAGACGCATCACGACGAGATTGTGGACTTTACGGTCGATTACAAACTGGACCTCGATATCACAGACAAAAGCTCCATGCGCCGGTTGAGCGGCTGGGGTGGTCAAAGCATGGCGCGGACAACTGATCTGGCGTATCACAAAGGTGACAAAGTTATCTTCATGCGGTTGGCCTTTGCGAACAAGCCGATAAAAAAACCCCTAAGCAATGTGCATTCTTGGTTGTTTAACGGCCGCTTTACCAAAGGGGATGATATTGTTCTAGCAGGTGCGACATTTGAAACGCGCCACTATGAAGGCCATGAATTGATCAACATCGCTTCGGAAACAGGCCATTACACAGGTATCGGTATTTTCACGAATGCCTCAATGGCAGAGGTTGAAAGCCTGTTGGACGGTATGGACCTTTATGCTTTTGCGAGCCAGACAGGCAATCCCGATGCTGGCAGCAGCGTGGTGCCATTTTTGAAAGGCTCAAAGGGTGGGTTAAAACCTGTAAGCATGATCAGTACGGACGATGCCGAACTGGCAAAATCTGACGACTTAGAAGTTGTGAGACGGCCCAAAGCATCCCCAACGGGTAACATGTTAGACGGGCTTGACGCTCAGGAAGAAGACGTGGACATGGCGGAAGAAACCGCTAAGCCCAAGAAGAAGCGTAAGAACCTGTTGTCTTCGCTGTTGGGTGGAGACGATGATGAAGTCGCCATTCGCATTAATCGCAAAAAGAAAAGCGGCAATAAATCTGGTGGCTCATTCCAAAAAGTTGGCAACTTCACCTCCCGTTGCCAATCTGGCGGGGGCGCAAAAATCTGCCGTGTCGATAACTAACAGTTGCTTGCGAAAAATTGAGAATTGGTAAAAACTCGGTTCACACTTGGATCGAGTTTTTCGTGTTACAGAGCTTTTTTGAAACTGTCTTACTGCGCCGCGTTTTTTCGCTGTTGATCTTGCTAGAAATTGGTCTGGCCTATGTCATCTATACCAATGTCTTTTACATAGATCAGGCCACAGGGCTGCCGATTCTGGATATGGAGGTTGGCTATTCCGCAGCGCGTGTGAGCGAAATTCTGGGCGGTTATGGTCCTGTAGAACGGGCGCGGTACGAAATTATTATGATGGCCGATCTAATCCATCCCGCCGTATATGCCAGCCTTTTTGGTGGCGTGATCTGGTCCATGATCGGACGGTTAGAACGCAAATGGCTGGCGATTGTTCCGCTGTTTGCGGCCCTTTTTGACTGGGCCGAAAACGCCGCGATTTATCGGATGTTTTCTGAACCGATGCCTGTGGATTACAACATCGTTCAGATTGGCAATTACCTCAGCTTCACCAAACATGCGTTGGTTGCGCTGACTGTTTTGCTGCTAACGTGGCTTCTGCTGCGTGGCCTTTGGCGCGGGTTGATGCGTTAGATCACTGTGACCAAAGGAGCGTCTCTGGGTGAAACTGTGACCACGCGAACCAAAAGGCTTCGTGACTGCCAAGGTCCGCGCCAGTTTGATCGACGGCCTTCACACCCCCAGCGACAAGTTGCAGTTTCACGTTTTCAACGGTGATGTTTTGGCCCGCGCTGAGTGCGGCAAATGCTTTGCTGCGCTGAAAGGCAATGGGTTTGCCAGATGGTGCAACAACGCCAATGATGTCCTCGTGAACGGGCAAGCGCGGGTCTACATTGCCTACAGGAAAGATCGGGCCATTGGCATCGCGGTTATTGCGAAAATCAAAATCGCGTCCAAGGGCGAGGGATTCAACCAACACCGTTGTGTCTGGGTGCAGCGCCTTCCATGTGCCCCAGTCAGTTGTAACAACAGCGGCCTGTTTCAACTGGATCCCCTTTTTGTGCAGTGGGCCCGTGACGGCCTTGCCCAGGAAAGTGTCAAAGACGGAATAGGTGTTCACATCAAACATGACCTTGTTTGAGCGGATCAACAGGCCTGTTGTGCGCAAGACAGGGCGTTTTACGCCTGCGGGCATTTGGTCCGTGAAATAGGCCTGCGCCGCACCGCAGAGGGTGCAGTAAGGAATGCCAAGATCGCGACCACCGAGCGTGTCATTGACCATTTCGCGCACTTCCATAATGCGGCGGGGATAGGCGCGGGTTTCACCATTGATTTCAATGCCAAAGACAATGTCACTGTCTTTAAGCCAAGTGGCGTCGGCGGCGCTGGACACTTCGGGATTGTCTGCTGCGGGGATGCCGTTCAAGGGTTTGTGGGTTTCGTCATAGGGCCGATCATCAATCGGGACACCGCCCCAAGACACCATGCGCCAGTCGATATCACCTTCTTCAAAAATGCCGTCCCAGCCCGGAACAAAGCGTGTGAAAATCGCACGCTTGGTTTTGAGGTAATCAGGGTAAGCGGGGATATCCCACGCGATCAGGTGGTCAGTGATTTGGTGCCAGCGGTCTGGACCGTTAAACGTGATCCCAAGGAGGTTTGCGGCGGAATCGGCCAAGGCATTGTCAAACTCCGCACGCCACGTAAAACGCATCATATCCGCGATAATCCATGCAAGGCGAGGGTCATCTGATGTGGTGATCAGGTCGAGCGCGATAATCTGATCGCGGCCCCATTGCGAGGATTCGAGTGTGTCGTCGAAGACGGCTTTGAGCGCATTCTGCAGGTCTTGCGATAAAGGACCAGTAGGAACAGATGGCGGTTGGCCGTATTGTTCGATGACATAGTTGGGCAAGGAATTTTGTGCGCTAACAGGCGCAGTGAGCAGAGCAAGTGCGGTGCAAGCTGTAAGAAGAGTGCGGATCATGACGGGCCTTTGACTGGATTCGCAGACAGTTTGTGTGAAAACAGTGGATCGCGCCAATCACGATTGGGTTAGGGGACGTGAAACGAAAAGAGCCACCCGAAGGTGGCTCTGATCAATTATCCATCTACACGGATTTTGGCGTTGGTTGGGTCGTATGGGCTGTCTTCGACGACTTCTGCATCCCACAGCTCGCCCAACATGCGCACTTTGAGCTTTTGGCCAACCTCGGCCAATTCGGGTGAGACATAGCCCATGCCGATTTGTTTGCCAAAGTGGACGGAATAGCCGCCAGAGGTGAGGCGCCCGACTTTTTTGCCATCGACCAACACCGCTTCGCGGCCCCATGGATCGGCGTCTTCTGGTCCGTCGATCAACACGGTTACACATTTTGCGCGGATGCCCGTTTTTTCCATCGCTTCCTTGCCGTTGAAGTCTTTGGACAGGTCGATAAAGCGAGGCAGGTCGGCTTCGGCGGGTGTTGCGTCACGGCCAAGTTCGTTGCCGAATGCGCGGTAGGATTTTTCCTGACGCAGCCAGTTTTGCGCGCGGGCTCCGACGAGTTTCAGCCCGAATTCTTCACCTTCTTTTAACAGCAAATCCCAGAGGTAGTTTTGCATTTCCATCGGGTGGTGCAATTCCCAGCCAAGTTCACCCGTATAGGCCACGCGGATGGCGTTGACAGGGCACATGCCAAGCTCGATTTGTTTTGCAGACAGCCATGGGAAACGTTTGTTCGAAAGGGCCGTTTCTGGATCGGCGTCGTTGATGACCTTTTTCAACAGGTCGCGGGATTTTGGCCCGGCGAGTGCAAAGACGCCCCATTGTGTGGTGACGTTTTGGATTTCGATGTAGCCAAATTCGTCCATTTTGTCTTCGGCCGCTTTGCGCAGGAAATCGGCGTCGTAGTCTGTCCACGCGCCAGCAGACACAAGGTAGTAGTTGTCTTCGCCATTGCGCACGATGGTGTATTCGGTGCGTGTGGTGCCGTGATCGGTGAGCGCATAAGTCAGGTTGATGCGGCCGATCTTTGGCAGTTTGTTACAGGTGAACCAATCAAGGAATTGGGTCGCACCTGGGCCTTTGACAACGTGTTTGGTAAAGGCGGTTGCGTCCACAAGACCAACGCCATTGCGGATGGCTTTGGCTTCTTCCACAGCGTGGGGCCACCACGTGCCGCGGCGGAAGGAGCGGCCTTCTTCGTCGAAATTATCGGCGGCATCCAACGGACCGTAGTAGTTGGGGCGTTCCCAGCCGTTTACGAAGCCAAACTGTGCGCCGAGCGCTTTCTGACGATCATACGCAGGGGCCGTGCGCAGAGGGCGACAGGCGGGGCGTTCCTCATCAGGGTGGTGCAGGACGTAAACGTGATCGTAACATTCTTCGTTTTTACGAGCCGCAAATTCGGTTGTCATCCAGTCGCCGTAGCGTTTTGGATCAAGGGAAGCCATGTCGATTTCGGCTTCGCCTTCGATCATCATCTGCGCGAGGTAATAACCCGTACCACCAGCCGCGGTGATCCCGAAAGAGAACCCTTCGGCAAGCCACATATTGCGTAAGCCAGGTGCAGGGCCCACCAGCGGGTTCCCATCTGGGGTGTAACAAATCGGACCGTTGAAATCGTCTTTTAGGCCAGAGTTTTCACAGGACGGCACGCGGTGGATCATCGCCATGTACTGGTCTTCGATGCGTTCCAGATCCAGCTGGAACAGATCAGCGCGGAAGCTGTCTGGCACGCCATGTTCGAAACGGGCAGGGGCGTTCTTTTCATAGACGCCCAAAATCCAGCCACCACGTTCTTCGCGCACATAGGATTGTGCATCAGCATCGCGGATGACGGGATGTTCTGGGTTACCTGCCGCGCGCCACGCTTGCAGTTCTGGGTCCACATCTGTGACGATGAATTGGTGTTCTACTGGGATCGCGGGCATCTTGATGTTCAAGAGCTTTGCGGTGCGCTGGGCGTGGTTGCCTGTGGCCGTGACAACATGTTCAGCGTGGATTTCGAATTTTTCTTCGGACGGGATCAGATTGCCACCCTGTTCAACCATCACTGTGCCGCGCACGATCCATTCTGACCCTGTCCATTCGTAAGAATCGACTTGGCGTTTGCGGATGATTTCTGCGCCGTGCATCCGCGCGCCTTTGGCCATGGCCATGGTCACGTCTGCTGGGTTAATGTACCCGTCTGTGGGGTGGTAAATCGCCCCTTGCAAATCTTCTGTGCGGATCAGCGGCCAGCGTTCTTTGATCTGGTTTGGTGTCAGTTGTTCGAACGGGACACCCACAGATTCGGCTGTCGTGCCGTACACCATGTATTCGTCCATGCGGTCTTTGGTTTGCGCCATGCGCAAGTTACCCACAACGGAAAAGCCTGCATTGAGGCCTGTTTCGGCTTCCAGTTCTTTGTAATATTTTACGGAGTAGTCATGAATGTGCGTTGTCGCATATGACATGTTGAACAACGGCAACAGGCCCGCCGCGTGCCATGTGGAGCCTGAAGTTAGCTCGTCCCGCTCTAACAGAACCACATCTTTCCATCCTGCCTTGGCAAGGTGATAAACGATGGAGGCTCCGACGGCACCGCCGCCGACGACACAGGCTTTTACATGGGTTTTCATGATGCGCGACTCTCTTGAACAGGATAGTTTGGGGTAGATAGCCAAAAATATGGCAGCCAATCCACTGTCAATCGACTGTGGTTGTGGCGAAAACGACATGGAGGGTCGCGAATGGCCTTAGATAGCCTCGCATTTGAACAGCAAGCGGAGTGGTGCCGCAAGCTGGGATCAGAGCTGACAGCGCGGGTTCTGGAGGCGCTGGTGCAGGTGTTGGACGACAGCACGGCAACGGGGCGGTTGGTCTGTGATTGGCCAGGCGAGGCGGGCCCGATGAAGGATGTGGTTCCGCTGCGCCTGACGGGGGCTTTGCATGCGATGGTCGCGTCTGGTCAAGCGGATGGGCTGGCAGCCGTGTATCCACCGAACGCGATTGCGCCAGTTGCGGATTTGGTTCCGCTGGTGCGTGGAGCAGTGGGGGATTGCGATGCGCAGATTATGGATTTCCTGCAATTTTCCCCACAAACGAACGAAGTGGCGCGGGCGGCGGTTTTGATCGCTGGGCTGTCTGTGGTGGCGTCTGAAACGGGTTTACCACTGGCTGTGCATGAAATCGGCGCGTCGGGCGGGTTGAACCTGAACCTTGATAAGTTTGGATATCAGCTTGGGGATGTTTCGCTGGGTGACGCAGCGTCTGGTGTGCAATTGGCGCCCAAATGGACAGGGGATGCGCCCCGTATGATGCCACAGATTGTGGCGCGGTCAGGGTGTGATTTGAACCCAATAGATGTGACGGATGCGGATCAGGCGCTGCGATTGCAATCCTATGTTTGGGCAGATCAGGCGGATCGGTTGGATCGCGTTAAGGCGGCCATCAGCATAGCGCAAAAGCATCCACCGCATTTAGACGCAATGGATGCGGCCGATTGGGTTGGGCAGTTGAACAGATTTCCCCCTAAGAAAGATCAATGCCGCGTTTTGATGCACTCCATCGCATGGCAGTACATGCCAGAGGCTGTGCAGCGGCGTATTCAACTGAGCATGGAAGGCGCTGGCGCACGCGGCGATCAAGTGGCTTGGGTGGCCTTTGAGTTGAACGCGGACGGGCAGGCGGAACTGACGGTGCGCATTTGGCCAGATGGCGGGAAACGGGTAGTGGCAGAGGCGAACCCGCATGTGCAGTGGGTGAAGTGGTTGGGGTGACCAGTGACATTGATATGTCAGAGTTATGTCTGCGCTGGTATTCTTTCCAACAGGCTTATTAACGCTGCGCGTAAAAAGTGAGGTTCTGGAAACAGATGTTTCGAATAGAGCCAGTTGCGTTTACGCCCAATAGTGAACAAGCCAGTTCGAGCCTTATATCCTGGATCAATGCTGAGGTCCTTATTTTTTAAGATTTGCGACACTTCGTTTTTGGTGAGTGTCCACTGATAACCCCCTTTACTTGGGCGCGAATCTTCAATCTTGCAATGCAGACCCTTACCGTCGACATAAAGCCAAGTTTCTTGTTTGCTGGTTTTGAACACCAACATTTCAGAGGCATCTATAGTGGCGCTTGCATCCACCGCTTCATTCGGTTCACCATCTTCTTCAGGTGGTTTAAGATATTGTTTGTAGGCCAAATAGGCCGTCACGACGGTGGTGATCGAAGCTACAACTGCTGCAATGGCTGACATCCAATCAGTGATCGATGGATCGTTCATAAAAAATCTCTCAAATAAATGGCCGCAAATGTCTATACAGCTATGATTTTAGCATACTAAATTCACTTTGATAACAATTTTGAGTTTTGATCTTCCAATTCACTTAAACCGTTTCGGGCTAAGTGCTTCTACCGTGCTTTGCGGCAATTCCGATCCGTTACCTGTAACCAAATCCGCGAGTAGTTGGCTGGCACCCGGCGCGGTTTGCATGCCATAGCCGCCTTGGCCAGCGGACCAGAAAAAGGTGGGATCGTGTGCATCAGGGCCGATCACCAACGTGCGATCTGGGGCAAAGGTGCGCAGGCCCGCCCAGTTAGCGGTGATGCGGGTGACTGTAGAGGTGACGACTTGGGAATAGCGGTCGATGCCTTCGGCCAAGGTCATGTCATCGGCATAGGCATCATGCGGCGTGGTTGCGTCCTCGTCTGCGGGGGAAACGAGCAGTTGGCCTGCATCGGGTTTGGCGTACCATGTTTCGCCAACGCCAAAGAGCATGGGCCAATCGGAAACATCCAAGTCATTTGGTGCAGGGATGCGGGCCATAGAGCGGCGATATGGGGTTAGGCCGACAGCGGAAATGCCCGCAAGGGCCGCGATTTCGTCAGCCCACGGGCCCGCTGCATTGATGATGTTTTTCGTGCTGATCTGATCATCACCCATTGATATATCCCAGCCTGCACGTGTTTTTTGAATGCGCGCCACTGGAGCGTTGGTGCGGATCTCCGCGCCGAAACTGCGGGCATCACGGGCGAAATTTTGCAACAAAAGATCGGTGTCGATGTCTTCGGCGTTGTAGCTCAGCGCCGCTTGGGTGAGGGTTTTGGTATCCAGAATGGGGATGATCTCTGCGGCCTCTGCGACTGTAATGTCGCCCATGTGAAAACTCGCAGCCTCGGCCTGAAGCTGCTTTTCTTCGCCGCTGCGGGCCACGATCATGATGCCGCGTTTGGACAGAACACCACCGTGGGCTGTGCGGAAATACTCTTCGCCAGCAAGGGACAAGTCATTCACAGAAGGCGCACCGTAATAAGGTTCAAACAGCGCAGCAGATCGGCCAGAGGCATGATAAGCGAGATGGCTTTCCGCCTCTAACACCAGCGTTTTTCCGTGTGGCGCAAGGCGTGCGGCAGCGGAAATCCCTGCAATGCCACCGCCGATGATTGTAAAGTCATAGGTCATGGAGGATTGGTAGCGGTGCATGTGCCAGAATGCAAAAGCAATTAGGGCGTTTGGATGGTAAACCCTGCCTGATAAACCCGCTCCAACAGTCCTTTGCGCCGGTCTTCAGACCCTTTTGATCCGTTCAAAAAATGCAGTTTGCGATTGGTGAAACCGAAATAGCCAAATGTGCCTTTCATCCAAGTTGTTTCAATGGCATCGGCGTAGCCAAGATTATCCATTTCGTCCGAGCGTGCCCCTGCGGGGATCAGGAAAATCCCCGTGCGGGGGCGTTGCAGCGATATGTCTGGATCATCCAATTGATCGTAGGCCCAGCCCCACGACCAGACGCGATCAACCCAGCCTTTTAAGGTGGCGGGCATGCCCCACCAAAACAGTGGGAACACGAAACACACTGCATCGGCACGGTCGATCCTGGCTTGTTCTATTAAAACGTCAGGGGGTGGTGTGCCTGTTTCATCTGCTTCGATATCGGCCATAGACCAGCGTGGATCAAACTCTTCGGCATTCAGATCGGCCAGTTCCGTCGTGTGGCCTGCCTCGGATGCGCCACGAATAAATTCGGCGGCGATTGCAGCAGAAAATGAATTGGGATCGGGGTGGTCCAGAACGACAAGGATATGCATCGCAATACCTTACGCTCGCTGGCAGAATTGAAAAGGCCGTAGCACCCATTTCGGAGCGCTACGGCCATGAAACTATGTCATGAAGACTTATTTCATGAACTTGCCAAGCACATCATTGAGCGGGGATCCGTCGCCATCTGCATCGAGCAGTTGTGTCAAAGCGCCAAGGTCCATGCCGCCGCCTGCTTGTTGTTGGCCACCGCCCATCAGACCGCCGACCATGCCCATCAGGCCACCGCCACCAGAGCCGCCGCCTGTCAATTGGCCAAGCATTCCAGAGATGCTGTCATCGGGAACTTGCTTTTGCATGCCTCCCTGCAACATGCCCGCAAGAGCCGGCAGAAATTGCATGATTGTGGCCATGTCGATGCCTGTTTTATTGGCGGCTTGCGCGGCCATTTCTTGAGGTGCTTCTTGACCGCCCATTAGTTGTTCAAGGAATGCCATTCCTTGAGCTTGGCCTTCGGGGGCAGCGGCCGCGGCTGCATTTTCATAAAGCTCGCCTTGGCCTTCACCGTGAAGCGCGCCGAGCAACCCTTCGAGTCCGCCTGATTGTGCTTTTTGCTTGGCAGCCTGACCAATCGTTGGCGCAAGCATTTCTGTCAGTTGGTTGGCTTGGCCTTCGTCGATGCCAAACTGGCTGGCGAGCTGTGACAGACCTTGGCCGCCTTGGGCCTGTTGCAAAAGGTTCATAAGGGACATGTAATTTCTCCTGTTGGTCGGCGTTCGTGCCGTTGGGGATTAGGTGGGTGTTTTAACGCGTTGGTTCAAGAGTTGATTCTGTTGAATTGGGTGAATATGGCGTTCTTTTTCTTACTATTCAAAAGTGAATTCTGGGGTAATGTGAAAGCAGGCGTTGTTTTGCGCCGTTTGAAAAAGGGGGGATACATGGAACCGATTGGAACAGACCGTCGCAAAGTCGCCAATATCGCGAATGGAACATTCGAGCCATTTTTGGCCGCAGATGGCACACCAGATGGCGAGGTTTTGCAGGTAAACGGTGGCAAACGCGGCCATGGATTTCACATCTATCGCATGGCGGCTGGTCAAACGACGGTGGCCCATACGCATGACGGTGACGAAGAATTTTTCCTGATCGACGGTGATCTGACGGATCATGATGGGTACGAATATAAAGCAGGCGATATTATCTGCCTGTCGTCTGGCACGACGCATAATTCCTATTCGAAAAATGGCTGCACTTTGGTGGTGTATGTGCCTGAGTCTAACGGCGCATAAAGGCGCCGTTTAATTTACCTCACGGCCTTCGGAGTCTTTCAATTTTTGTGCGCTTTGGAATATCCCGAAGAATTGCCAGAATTGAGTTACGAGGAAAAACAGAACGACAAACACACCCCCGGCAATCCGCTGAATGAAGGTTTGAAATGATAGTGTTGCGGTGATGGTGTCGTCGGTGATCGACACGTCTTTCAACGCAAGTGCCGCAATCTGCATCGCACCCCCTTGCCCGTTTAACGAATAAACGGGAACGGAACCAAGAAACGTATCAAGCGCTGCATTGGCATCTGAACGCAGTTGGGTTTGCACATAAGCCGAGACCTTGATCGCCGTTGCTTTACGCGCTTCGTTATCGGAATTTTCTGCCTCTTCCGTTTCACGTTTCAGGATTTTGTTGAAGGCGGATTTCACGTCACCGATCGTGTCTTTGCTGTTGTCTGAAAAGGTAAATGAGATGTTTTCTTTGCGCAGGTCCGACAGAAAAAACCGCCCTGCGTCATAGCGAATGCCAGTGATAACATCTGCGCTTCCTACCCCTTCGAGAGTAAAGCCGCGCACGTCGAATGCGGCCTTGATCGCAACCTTATTGTTGTCGCGCAGATCGACCGTGCCCTTAGTGACGTTGATTTTGGTCAGTGCTGTATTGATCTGCTTTGGCAGTTGTTTGGCCAGCTCTGCCTCTATCTGTGCTTGGGTGAACGTGGCCTTGAACGGTGGAGCAAACACGTAGGCGGCGGCCAAAAGGGCCAGCAGGATAAGACAGGTGTAGATTGCAAATTTACGCATGAAATACAGTTCAGTTTTGATTTGTGTCATGGGTTAAGGTGGCGATTGATACGAAAAGTTCAAGTTTGGCGACGCTTAAACAAGGTTTCTGATACAAAATCTGACTAGACAATTGGGGCGCTTTTTCGTTTTTCTAGGAAAGTAAATTTTCAAAATGACAAAGGGATAAATGATGAAATCTATTCTACTCGGATGTGCGTTGGCACTGGTTTCGACAGCGGCGCATTCAGCATGTTTGTATGGGTCTGCGGTTAATTCGGATGGATCGAAAATTGACGGATCAGCGAAGGTCAGTACGTCATGGAACGGCAAGCAGGCGTTCCCACGAAACGGCAAATATCAGTTGTGCCTTGGCAGCAATCCAAAGGCCAGCATCACAGTGTACCTTGATGGGCGCAAGTACACGCAAATCCATGTGAACGGTGACACGCGGCTGGATTTGCGGCGCTAAGATTGCCTGTCAGCGTTTACCGCAGCCGCATATGAGCCATGATTTGCCCGTGATCTGACGCCAGTTTGTTATAGGGCGCTTCGGGGTGGGAGCCGTCTGTGATGTGATCGTTCAGCACCGAGAAGTATTCCATCGAGCCAATGGCATTGGGGTTTTCTGGGTTGAAATGACGCGACATCAAGATTTGGTCGATGCTTTCGTAGACGCCGCCAAAGGCGGATGTGTAAACCATGTCGCGTAGGGATTTCTGAACAAACAGCTTTTCCGCAGATGTCAGGCGCACAGAATTGATCGCTTCTTGGATTTGGATGTTCTGTTCGTCGGAATAACGATGGTTGCGTTTGGTGGCATCGTGACGGCGCATCCAGGCATAGTTCTTGAACGGACGTTCACCAGTGATGACGGCAGAGGACACGGCATGATCGCCGTCGTTCATATCGCCGAGTACAAAAACAGGGTTGTCGCGCGCCAGTTCATCCACAATCAACTGGCGCAGAACCGCTGCTTCTGCTGTGCGGCGCAGCATAGAGCGCAATTCACCAATGGCGCGTCCTACGGGATCATATTCGAGCGGGTTGGCTTCGGGTGCGAATTGGGCTCCCTCGGGTTTGATAAACTCACCCAGTTTCGATTTCAGGTGACAGTTGAACACCGTAATCACACGCCCATGCACAGGAATGCGCGCCTTGATGATCGGGCGTGACAGTTTGGTGAGCGTGTAGGTGCCTGCCTCGCCGCCGCCCAATTCTGGGAATTTGATGGTAAGCGGTTCGGGCAATTCTTGGATCACCTCTGGTGTACCGTCGAACCCAAAGCGCGATAACATCGCAAGGCCAGGGCGGCGGTTGCCGGGGGTGCCGTCAAAAATATTAGGGGCAAAGAACAGGGTGTCGTTACCGTATTCCTCGTAAGCCAGTTTTTTAAAGATGGCTTTGCGGTGATAGCGTTTGTTTTTGGACGGGATGACATCGGCGTTGGATGCTGCGCCCCGTTCGTTGGTTTCTCGGATTACATTATACAGCGCGGGGCGTTCAAAAATTTCCTGAAATCCCACAATATCGGCGTTCATGGTCAAAAGTTGATCGGCGAGCCAATCCTCTTTCCATGCGTATTCTTCCTGTGTGTATTCTTCGAACGTGTAGTATTCCTGTTCAGGGCCGATCAGGTTTTTGACGTTAAAGCTGGAAATGGTGAAATCTTTGGGGGTTTCGCGAAATGCCATTAGATGTCTCCGTATTTGGACAAGGCTTTTTCGAAAATCTCTTTGTCCACATTGCCGCCTGTGGCGACGGCGATAACCGCATCGCCTTCGATATATTCACCGTGGAACAGCGCCGCTGCAAGTGCTGCTGCGCCGCCCGGTTCGATCACAATTTTGAGACGGTTAAACGCGAGCGCCATGGCCTGTAGGCATTCTTCGTCCGTGACCACAAGGCCAGGGCCTGCAAGACGGTTGAGGATAGGGAACGTCAGCAATCCTGGTGTGGGCGTGATGATCGCGTCACAGATTGAGCCTGTGACGTTTTTGTTTGCCACGGGGCGACCCGCACGCAAGGAATGGGCGTAATCATCAAACCCTTCGGGCTCCACTGTGCGAACGCGCAAATTGT
This sequence comes from Amylibacter sp. IMCC11727, assembly GCF_029854195.1. Classification (NCBI taxonomy): domain Bacteria; kingdom Pseudomonadati; phylum Pseudomonadota; class Alphaproteobacteria; order Rhodobacterales; family Paracoccaceae; genus Amylibacter; species Amylibacter sp. IMCC11727. The sequence goes on along the minus strand of NZ_CP122960.1, from coordinate 3,166,238 downwards.
CAGAGTATTCTTTCAGAGCAAGCGCAATGCCCGAGGCCAAACCTCCACCACCTGTGCAAACGAGCACATCTGCGTCGCGAACTTTAAGGTCCTTGGCTTGGAATGTGATTTCAATACCTGTGGTGCCTTGCCCTGCAATAACTTGCGCGTCATCGAAAGGTTTGATCAGGCAAAGATTTTCCTTTTCGTTGATTTTGTTGGCCACTTCGTCGCGATCTTCGCCCCCAGCGCGATCATACAGCACAACCTTGGCGCCCAGCGCTTTGGTGTTTTCAATCTTAATCTTTGGGGCGTCTGCGGGCATGATGATGACGGCTTTGGTTTTGTGCATCTGAGCCGCCAGCGCCACACCTTGGGCATGGTTGCCCGATGAAAACGCAATCACGCCACGGGCGCGGTCTTCCTTCGGGAGAGCGGAAATTGCGGACCACGCACCGCGGAATTTGAAAGAGCCTGTGTGCTGCAAGCATTCCGCCTTCACCAACACTTTGCGCCCAGCGATTTCGTCAAGAAACGGGGAGGTCAGCATCGGGGTGCGGCGCACGTTGCCTTTTAGGCGTTTTTCGGCGGCTTTGACCATTGCGATTGTAGACATGATGCGTGTTCCCTTTGCGCGAGTTAGGGTGCTTTTACCCTGTCTGGACCATGGGCGAAACGGTTAGTTTTGCGCGGCGATGTCAGGGATTGTGGTCAGGTCCGAAAGCACTTGTTGCGGTTTCCATGGCAGGCGGTCCATTGGTTCGCCTGCGCGGTTCACCCAAGTGGTGTAAAACCCGTATCCAGATGCGGCGGCCGCGTCCCAGCCGTTGGAAGACACAAAAAGAACCTGTTCTGGCGCACAGTCAAAGCGTTTGACGACAAGGTCGTAGACGGATTTGTGTGGCTTAAAAACTTGTACATCTTCCACAGACAACACATCGTCAAGCAGATCGCCGATGCCTGCGGATTGCACCGCGCCGTCGAGCATTTTTGGGGAGCCGTTTGACAGGATTGCGGTGTTTAAGCCTGCGTCTTTGAGCGATAGCAGCATTGCAGGAACCTCGCCGTAAGCGGCAAGCTCCCAATAAAGGTGCAACAAACGATCACGCAGTTCGGCGTCGCCGTCGAGGCCGTTGTTTTCCAGCGCCCAGTCAAGCCCTTCTTGGGTGACATCCCAAAAATCCCCGTGCGCATCGGCCACCGCGCGAAGCCACGTGTATTGTAGTTGTTTCAAGCGCCAGTCGTTCGCAAGTTTCTGCCAGCAGGCAGCGAGGGCATCGCGGTTTGGTTCAGCGGCAGCGGTGCGGGCAGCGGCAGAGACGTCAAAGAGGGTTCCGTAGGCATCGAAAACGGCGGTTGTGATGGGCATGTAGTGGCTCCTTTTGTGGGAGTGTGGCATGGCTAGACGGTATGTCAAACGGGATTGATTGCGATGCAAAAAATTAGGTTGAATTTGAGTGTCCGTTTTCTGCTAGGGATAAGTTTTGATTGTGTTTGGAAAATGACACCCTAAGCTCAAATTTATTGTGCTTGATAAATTAATAAGGCTAGAAAATGTCTCAGAATGAAAATTCGTTTTGGCGATTTGGAATCGTTGGTTTGGCTGGCATGGTTGTCGGTGCAGGAGGCATGTTTATCTCGCACCAGCAAGCCACCACTGCAGAAAATCAGTTTTATATGGAATTAGACCAACTCAGACATTCTTTAGTGCTTGAGGTGGACACTAGTTTTGAAGAAAAACTAAGCCGTATCAAACTGTTGAAAGAAGCGAAAAATAAGGGGTTCGAAGCTATCTTTGAGAGCAATCTTCAAAGAGACATCGATGAGATAACGCTTTCTATTTCGAAGATTGCAGCTGCAAGAAAAGAATCCGAAGCCGCTGCCGAAAAAGCGCGCAAGGCCGAAGAGGCTCGTGCAGCCGCCGCCGCACAAGCGAGAAAAGAACAAGCAGTGCGCGTTAATCCACTCATCTTCGAGAATTGTGGACGTGGGACGAATAAAATCTGTCCGTAGTTTAATTTAGCTTCGAAACTTACCCATCAATTGATGGGGTGCCGCCTCACAAATTCTCTGGCTGGGCCATGCCGATCGCGTGGTATCCGCCATCCACAAAGATGATCTCACCTGTGGTGAACGCGCCGGCATCCGAGGCAAGGTAAACGGCTGTGCCGCCGACCGCTTCAAGTGTTGCGTTGGAGCGCAAAGGCGCGTTTGCTTCGGTCGCGCGGTAAGTTTTGCGCGCGCCGCCAATGGCAGCCCCTGCAAGAGTACGCATCGGTCCTGGGCTGATCGCATTGACGCGGATGCCTTCGGGGCCGAGGTCATTGGCAAGGTATCGTACCGCGGATTCAAGTGCGGCTTTGGCCACGCCCATCACGTTGTAATTTGGCATGACGGATGTGGAGCCTTGGAAGGTCAACGTCAGGATTGTGCCACCGTTGGTCATCAGGGGGGCCGCGCGTTTGGCCAAATCAATCAGCGAGTAACAAGAAATATCCATCGAGTTGAGGAAGTTTTTGCGGGTTGTGTTGATGAACCGCCCGGTCAATTCATCCTTGTCCGAATAGGCCACTGCATGGATCAGAAAATCAAAGCTGCCCCATTTTTCCTTGAGCGTCTTGAACAATCCATCAAGGGACGCCTCGTCCAGAACATCTGCCTGAAGAACCATGTCAGAGCCAACTGATTCCGCCAATGGAATCACGCGCCGCCCGAGGTTTTCAGCCTGATAAGTGAACGCCAATTCCGCCCCAGCATCGGCCGCCGCTTTGGCAATGCCCCAAGCGATAGATTTTTCGTTGGCGACGCCAATTACCAGACCGCGTTTCCCTGCGAGTTGTCCTGTCATTTTTATGTTCCTAAATGGTTTAGTCTTTAAATTTGCTCATAATCATTGAACCGTTTGTGCCGCCAAACCCGAAAGAGTTTGTCATCACGGAATCAAGCCCCGCGTTTTCCACCAATTCTGTGGCAATTTCGCCTTCGTTAATCGCAGGGTCGAGGTTTTGCACATTGATGGATGGGGTGATGAAATCATGTTCCAGCATCAACAAACAAAAGATGGCTTCCATTGCGCCAGTGGCCCCTTGAGCATGGCCTGTCATGGATTTGGTAGAGGAAATGGGCGGTGTTGTGCCCTCACCGAATACGCGGCGAACGGCTTCGACTTCGCCAACATCCCCAACTGGGGTGGATGTGCCGTGGGCGTTGATATAGCTGATTTTGCGTCCTTCTGGCAGAGTGCTGGCCGCCAAACGCATGGCGCGTTCGCCGCCTTCACCGCTTGGGGCGACCATGTCGTGGCCGTCGGATGTTGCGCCAAAGCCTGTAACCTCGGCATAGATTTTTGCGCCGCGTGCTTTGGCGTGCTCAAGGTCTTCGAGGACCACAATGCCGCCGCCGCCACCGATCACAAAGCCATCGCGATCCGCATCAAAGGCGCGAGAGGCAAGTTCCGGTGTGTCATTGTATTTCGAAGACATGGCACCCATCGCATCGAACAAACACGACAAAGTCCAATCGAGCTCTTCGCCGCCCCCTGCAAACATGATGTCTTGTTTGCCCATCATGATCTGTTCGCTGGCAGACCCGATACAATGCAACGAAGTGGAACAGGCAGAGGTGATAGAATAGTTGATGCCTTTGATCTTAAACGCGGTGGCAAGGTTCGCTGATACGGTGGATCCCATACATTTTGGCACAGCAAACGGGCCGATGCGTTTCGGTGCGCCTTTTTCCAGCACGGTTTGGTGCGCGGTCAACATGGCCGAGGTGGACGGACCACCAGAGCCGGCGATCAAACCCGTGCGGATGTTAGAGATTTGATCCTCGCCCAATCCCGCATCGGCAATGGCCTGTTGCATGGCGATGTGCGCATAGGCAGAGCCTGGCCCCATAAACCGCAACGTGCGTTTGTCGATATGTTCGGCCACATCAATGTTCACCTTGCCGTGGATTTGGCTGCGAAAGCCGTGTTCCACATATTCTGGTGCGGCAACGATGCCTGATTTACCCGATTTAAGGGATGCGGTGACTTCATCAGCGGAGTTGCCGATGGATGAAACGATTCCGAGACCTGTAACGACTACGCGACGCATTTTGGCTCTCCTATTTTTTTAAACGGGTGTTGGGTCAGGCGTCTGACAAGCCAACTTTCATATCTGTAACGGTGTAGATGGGTTCGCCGTCTGCGAAAACCTGTCCGTTTGCAACGCCGACTTTGATCTTGCGGTCGATAACGCGGGTGAAATCTACGTGATAGGTCAGCATTTTGCGATCTGGCTTAACCATTCCCGTCAACTTGACCTCGCCCACGCCGAGCGCCATGCCACGACCAAGCATTCCACGCCAGCCAAGGTTAAACCCTGTCAGCTGCCACAATCCATCAAGGCCAAGACAGCCCGGCATGATCGGGTTGCCAGGGAAGTGACAGTCGAAAAACCACAGGTCCGGTTTGATATCAAATTCTGCCACCACATGACCTTTGCCAGCGGAACCACCATCGTCAGAGATTTCTGTGATGCGGTCCATCATCAGCATTGGGGGCATTGGCAATTGCGCGTTGCCGGGGCCAAACATGTCGCCTTGGGCACATTTAATGAGGTCATCGTAACCAAAGCTGGTGGGTCTATCGGACATAGGGGCCTGATCCTTACTGCGTGTTGTTATTCCCCTGTGACTATCATTGTGGCGCATTGGCTGGCAAGTGGACAACGTTCGCTGCCTTGATTGACCCACACGCAACCCTGCTCAGATTAGCTAAATCTATCAAAGGAATCGCCTGTAACTTAGCCTGATCGTTGGGTTTTCTTGTGAATGTGCGCATTTGTCGTGCTTTTGCGTTTGCGAAAAGGAAGGATTCGGGCCATATTCCCAGCGTAAATCTTACATCCAGAGGTGGATATGACCGACAACCCAACACTCTCTACCAGCGATGATCTTGGTCGCCAGTGGTTGATGAGCGCCGATGTGCGCCCGACAAAGCAACGTTTGGCGTTGGCTGATTTGTTGGTTGGGGATGGCCGAAATCGCCATGTAACGGCCGAGGGTCTGTTTGCATCTGCAACGGATGTGGGAGCGCAAGTCTCGTTGGCAACGGTGTACAACACCTTGCGCGCCTTCTGTGATGCGGGCCTCATGAACGAGGTTACAGTAGATGGGCATCGCTCGTATTTTGACACGCGGGTTGATGAGCATCCACATTATTACTGGGAAGCCACCGGCGCGCTGACGGATGCGCCAAAATCGGCAGTGGCTTTCGCCAAAGAACCTGAAGCGCCTGAAGGCGCGCGCGTGTCCCGTGTTGATGTGGTGATCCGCGTTACGGACGAGCCGCGCGGGTAATGATCACTTGAAGACTGATGAATTTGGCGGCTTTAGGCCGCTTTTTCGGCGTGCTCGAACGGTCTAAAACGGGCCGTTTTGCCCAAATTAGACAGCATAATTAACCAACAATTGTGGCGAGAATGGGCGAGAGCTGCTCGCAAAACGATACCGGCATCACAGCTAAGATGATGCAAATTTAGAAAAATAACATCAATAAAACATGTAGTTACGGTGGTTTTAGGCGTCTTGGTGGGCCCTTCTGAGCCACACTTATTCTGTATTGGATACCAATTGTTTCGAATTTTACCGTTAATCTTTTGACACAATGTGGCGTAAACAAGTCGCGTATTTGGGCAAAGTGTGTTCGCCCGTGTTTTGTAGAGTAACGAGTAAGGAGGATGCCAGATGCTGGCTCCCATGAAGAGTGTATTCAAAAATTCCCGCCTGAGCCGTGACGAAAACGGCTCCATCCTCATTTTTGTAATGGTGGTCTTCTCTATCATGATGCTCGTGGGCGGAGCCGCCGTTGATTTGGCGCGCTACGAAAACTCGCGTGCGACTTTGCAATACAACCTTGATCGCGCTGTTTTGGCGGCGGCCTCGCTAAAGCAAGAACGTGAACCATCTGTTGTGGTGCAAGATTACATGTCTCGCATCACCACAACCGAAGACTTTGATTTGCATGTGTCTTCAAGTGTAGCGGAATATTCTCGGTCTGTGACCGCGTCTGCCACTGCTGACGTTGATATGTGGTTTTTATCCATGGCTGGGATCAACAAGATGCCGGCCAAAGTCGTCAGTTCGGCGCAAGAAAAGAAATCAAACCTAGAGATTTCTTTGGTGTTGGACGTGTCTGGTTCCATGGCATCGAACCAACGCTTGGTGAACCTGAAAGTGGCGGCCAAGGAATTTATCGACACAATGCTGGCGGATGTAGAGCCAAACAGCGTTTCGATTTCCATCATTCCGTTCAACAGCAATACGGCGCCAAGCCAAGGTCTGTTTGACGCAATCAATGTGGCGCAAACACATGCGTATACCACGTGTCTGGATTTCACAGATGGTGCGTTTAGCACGGCAGCAATTGATCCTGCGCAATCCGTAAGCCAAGCGGTTTTCACAAGCTACTACGGTGGTTATCAGAGCGCGCATTTACCGTCCTCGACATGCAACAACGAAGAATACTTCGAGATTATGCCATACGTGAGCGATGCCGCTACACTGCACGCGAAAATCGACAGCCTGCAGGCGGCGGGTAACACTGCGGGCCACGTTGGGATTAAATGGGGCTTGGCGTTGCTGGACCCGAAATTCCAACCCGTTGTGGATTCCCTGATCGCTGACGGTGATGTTGTAAATGGTTTGACTGCGCTGCCGCGATCTTATCAGGACGAAGACACAAACAAGATCATAGTTATGATGAGTGACGGTGCGAACACCACAGAGTTTCGTCTGGGCTCTGCCTATAACACGGGTCAATCCGACCTGATGGAAGTCACGTCTAGCGTGTTGGGCCCAGATGGACTGCCAACTAAAACACATTTCCTGCGGGACTCGGGTGGGTTTTGGTACTTTGACATGCAAAATAACTCTTGGATTACGCAGACTGTGTTTGATGCCCTTCCTGTAACATTGCCAGGCTTCCAAAGTTCCGAGCGGTTAGATTGGGCTGATGCTTGGGGCCACATGTCCACGCAGTACTATAAACAAGTGACGGGAAATGGCGGGCCAAGCTACGATTTCTGGTACGGCGCCGGTCGCAACGGAGCAGAAGCCGATCCATTGATGCTAAACACGTGTGAAGCCGCTGCAACCGAAGGCGTTACAGTGTACACCATCGGGTTTGAAATGAATGAAAGTTCCGTAGACACCTTGCGCGATTGTGCCAGCACCCCAAGCCATTTTTACGATGCAAACGGGACGCAAATTTCAGAAGTGTTCGCAGCCATTGCAACGTCTATTCTGAAGCTGAAACTGACACAGTAATCGTTTCAATAACGGAAGTTCAGCGGCTCCTTATGGGGCCGTTGTGCGTTAAAACCACTGGCCAGGTTCCATGAGGCCCAAATCCATCAGTTGCTGTGAATTCCAATGGAACTTTTCGGATTTGGCCCAAGCAAAGCTATTCACATCAAATGTGGAGCCGGGATTGGATTTTAGGTACTTCGCAGTTCGGAACGAACAGATAGAAATCGTTGCAGAATGATGCCACGGGCATTGATAGGTGTTGTATTCTTCGTCGTTGAACAGCTGATCTTCGTCCAGAACCAAACCTTTGCGCGATTGGAACAGTGATACGCGGTCAATGCGCCGTTTGGTCCACGGCAGATGTTCTTCGAACCGCCATTTCAGGCCGCCATAGATCGACAATTGGCGATCCATCACATTGCCGTCTTTCCACCGTGTCAGGGCATAATAGCCAGATGAATCCAAATGTGCGTTCTCCAAAGAATAGCCATTGGGATTGGAATCGAGATCGGCGGCATAAAGATCAACCACATAAGTAAAAGCAGATCCGCGGCGTTCTTCGGTGATAAAGGTGATCAATTCGCCAATGCTACGGTCTTCGCAAAATGGAAAGTGCAGATATTCCGCATTATAACAGTAATAAATCCAACGCCCAGCAAAGGCATCGTTCGCTTTGGTCACCGCCACATTCAATGGGATATCATTAAATGGGTCATTGGTGATCAAATGGCACAGATCATGGCAATCCGTTGGCAGGACGGTGCCTTCACGCGCCAAAAGCAGGATATTGGCAAATCCAATTCGGGCATGGTGACGAATGGTAGAGCCAAGACCAACATCGTCTTCGGCAAAGATAAGCGCAACAGGACCCTTTGGCAGGTTTGCTGCGTTCGTCTTTAGAAAAGCGTCCAAAGAAGGAGCTGTCATCGGTGCCTCTGTCTTTTGTCTTTGTAACGGGCGCTGTTGCCTGTCATTTTTTCGTTAAAATGCTGCAAGCACGCAAAAATCGCAAGCGGTGCCTTTGGGAAACCTCTTTTTATAGTAATCCATAATATTTCCAGAGTTAATTTTCTGCATATTGAACACTTGAAAAGGTATTTATGCTGATTAGTTGGGGTACACGAGCAGAGATGTAGGGTCTTTGTAACTGTATCAGAGTAGGGGCATTTATGAAAATGGAAGACATCCGCGCCGATGCGGACATGATGAAATATACAGCGGAAATTGTGTCTGCTTATGTTCAAAAGCACGATGTGGCCGTTAAAGATATTTCGGGCATTATGGACACCGTACATTCCAAGGTGGTGGAATTGTGCCGTGGCGATGCCTTTGGCACAACTGCAAAGCCTGCTGTTGCGATCGAAGACAGTGTTACGCCTGATCACATCATTTGTCTGGAAGATGGGAAATCTTTCAAAATGCTGAAAAAGCATTTGAAAACAAAATACGATATGACGCCAGAAGAGTATCGCGCGAAATGGGGTCTACCAGCGGATTATCCAATGGTAGCACCGAATTACGCGATTAAGCGTCAGGCCTTGGCCAAGGCGAGCGGGTTGGGCCGCAGCCGATAACAACTGGCGGGGGGCCGTTGCCCCTTTAGGTGAATTTGTGTAAGGCCTGCGCAACCAGCGCAGGCTTTGCGCGTTTTGGCGGTATGAACCTATGACTGAACCCAAAAAACTGTTTGTGAAAACCTATGGCTGTCAGATGAATGTCTATGACAGCGAACGCATGGTGTCCGCGCTGGGCGGGCAGGGGTATGTGGAAACGGACACGCCAGATGATGCGGACATGATCCTGTTGAACACCTGTCACATCCGCGAAAAAGCAGCTGAAAAAATTTATTCGCAGTTGGGACAGTACCGCCCGCTAAAGAACAAGAAACCCGATTTGAAAATTGGCGTAGCGGGTTGCGTGGCACAGGCCGAAGGCGAAGAAATCATCAAACGCCAGCCGATGGTGGATTTGGTTGTAGGGCCGCAGGCGTATCACCGTTTGCCTGAGATGGAAGCCAAAGTCGGTAGTGGTGAACTGCTGGTCGATACGGAATTTCCCATCGAAGACAAATTTGACCACCTGCCCAAAACAGGCGGGCGGGGCCCAAAGGCGCGCCGCGCGCCAAGCGCCTTTTTAACAGTCCAAGAGGGCTGTGATAAGTTCTGTCACTTCTGTGTGGTTCCTTACACACGCGGCGCCGAAGTGTCGCGACCTGTGTCACAAATTATCGCGGAAGCCGAAGATTTGGTCAGCCGTGGCGTTGTCGAGATCAACTTGCTGGGCCAGAACGTGAACGCGTATCACGGCGAGCATGGGGGCAAAGAATGGGGTTTGGCGCAACTCATCCACGAATTGGCCAAAATTGATGAACTGAAGCGCATTCGGTTCACGACATCTCACCCGAACGACATGTCCGAAGACCTGATCGCCGCCCACGGGGAGTGCGAAAAACTGATGCCGTATTTGCACCTGCCGGTACAGGCAGGGAGCGATAAGATCCTAAAGGCGATGAACCGCAAGCACACGGCAGCTGAATATCTCGACTTGATTGAACGTATTCGCCAAGCGCGCCCTGATATCGCTTTGTCAGGTGATTTTATCGTCGGCTTTCCTGGCGAATCTGAGGAAGATTTCCAAGACACGCTCGAACTCTGCCGTCAGGTTCGGTATGGCCAAGCCTTCTCTTTCAAATACTCGCCGCGTCCTGGAACACCCGCGGCTGAACGCGCAGATGTGGACGAAGCGGAAAAGTCTGACCGCTTGGCCCGATTGCAGGCTTTGTTAAGCGAACATCAAATGGATTTCCAAAAATCGATGGTTGGAAAAACACTGCCGGTTCTGTTGGAAAAGCCGGGCCGTATGGATGGCCAAATGATTGGTAAGTCAGAGTTTTTACACGCGGTCCATATGGATGCCGATCCAAGCCTTGTGGGAACAATTGTACAGGCCAAAATCTTGCATTCGGAACGCAATTCCTTGGCTGCTGAGATTGTTGGGTGACGCTGAGTCACCCCAATTTAAATTAATTTGGAACCAATGCCTTGAAACCACCTAAGATTGTTTCTCAATCAAGCAGTAGTGGTTCACATTTTAAGCTTCACAGATTGTAGAATGTTGATAAGTTTACAAAGTATTAAGGGGAATGCGCCGTCAGAGCGCTGCCTAGGCTTATAAAGTTGGATGTGAAGGGAAGTTCCAGTGTTTGACCGATCTGTGAAAGTGATTGCAGCAGCAGTCGGGTGTCTTGTGATAGCGGGTTCAGTGGCGGCGGATGATTTCGTTGTGCGCAAATCCACGCAAGCCACCGGTGAGCGTTATGTGCCAGGTGTTTGGGTTGACCCAGACGGGTGTGAGCATTGGGTTATGGATGATGGTGTTGAAGGCTACATGACACCACATGTAACACGTGACGGTATCCCTGTATGTCGCCGTGGGAACCCATGTGCGGTAATGAACAGCGACCAGTTGTTTAAAACAGACAAATGGCACATCAATTCTTGGGGGCGTAAGCGTTTGATGGAATTCTTCCAGTCCGCGCAAGCCACCGCATTTATCATTGATGGTCACACAGACAGCCGCGCATCTGACGCATACAACATGCGTTTGTCAGAGCGCCGCGCGAAGGCAGTTGCACAGATTGCACAACAAGCTGGTAAACGCGCGCAAGTGCGTTGGTACGGCGAGCGTGTGCCTGTAGCATCTAACCGTACGGCGCATGGCATGAAGAAAAACCGTCGCGTTGAAATCACCTGCGTACGTTGAGGAGTAGAAAAATGACAATCAAAGTAAGCATGGCGATTTTGGGTGTGGCAGTGGCTGTTGCTGGTTGCACTGGCGACAAGTCAAACAAAACCATTGACCGTGGCATCGACAGCCACTCTGTGAGCGAATTGAATGCAGGTATCTGGGTGGATCCAGTTGGCTGTGATCACTGGATCATCGACGATGGCGTCGAAGGGTACCTGTCCGCTCGTTTGGACAAATACGGCAAACCAGTTTGTTCTGGCATCGCGCCACCAAACACAGCCGTTGGCGACTTTAAAGATGGAAAGCGCGACCCGATCTAAGGGCACGCGCAAATCAAGACTTAAAGGCCAGCGGATTCGCTGGCCTTTTTTGTGAAATCTTGGTGAACGGCGGCTTTTACCCTTGCGGGTTTGTAAAGGTTTTTGCACCATTCAGTTAACGCGCAGATCAAAACCTATAGGAGCGTTCATTGGCGACATCCGCCCCGACGGAGACGGCTTCGGCCCCCGAAACAAGTTTGAATTTCCCAGATAACCGTCTGCTGATTGATTTGTGCGGCGCGTTTGACAAAAATTTAACTCATATTGAATCCACGCTGGGTGTGCAGATTGTGCGCCGTGGGAATGAGCTGGCCATCTTTGGAGACGAAGAGGGATGCAGGCGTGCGTCCGAAGCATTGCAAGGATTGTATCAACGGCTAGAGCAAGGTCGCGAGGTGGAACCTGGCGATGTTGATGCAGCGTTGCGTATGGGACGCCCCGCCCAAGGCACACCGCGCCATCCAAGCGAACAGCGTGAAATGTTCCCAAGCGGTGGTGTTGAAATTCGCACCCGTAAGAAAACGGTGGAACCGCGCACCAACACGCAAAAAGACTATGTCAAAAGCCTGTTTAAGAACGAGCTGGTATTTGGGCTGGGTCCCGCAGGGACGGGTAAAACCTATCTGGCTGTGGCGGCGGGTGTGTCGATGTTTATCGAAGGCCATGTGGACCGTATTTTGCTATCCCGCCCAGCTGTTGAGGCAGGGGAACGACTGGGGTTCTTGCCGGGAGACATGAAAGACAAGGTCGATCCATATATGCAGCCTCTTTACGATGCGCTGAATGATTTTCTGCCTGCCAAACAGGTTGGCAAATTGATCGAAGAGAAACGGATCGAAATTGCACCATTGGCGTTTATGCGCGGGCGAACACTGTCCAACGCGTTCATCGTTTTGGACGAAGCGCAGAATGCCACGACAATGCAGATGAAAATGTTTCTGACGCGTATGGGCGAAGGCAGCCATATGGCGATCACAGGAGACAGTTCGCAGTGCGACCTGCCCCGCGGTGTGCCCAGCGGATTGGTCGAGGCCGAGAAAGTTCTACGCGGGGTGAAAGGGGTCGGGATGACCACCTTTAAGGCCGAAGATGTGGTGCGCCACCCGATGGTGGCACGGATCATTCAAGCCTATGACAAACACGCGCAGAAGTCTGGGTGATGCCCACTTCAATTGATGTATTGATCGAAGACGACCGCTGGGGTGACGTAAAACTAACCCCAATTTGCAACCGTGCGTTCGGCGCGGTGTTCGCAGAACAGGGTATCAGCGGGCAGGGGTACGAATTGTCCGTTCTGGCGTGCGATGATGCGCGGATTGCAGAATTGAACGCAGAGTTTCGCGGCAAACCTGTACCTACTAACGTTTTGTCATGGCCAGCCTTTGAACTTGCGCCCCTGAACGCTGGGGACGCACCTGCCCCACCGCCAGATATTCTGGCCAATCCTATGGACACAGAGCTTGGCGATATTGCCCTGTCATATGACACATGCCAACGCGAAGCTGAGGCGGGTAAAATCGCATTCGAAGACCACCTCACACATTTGTTAATCCATTCCTGCCTCCATTTGCTGGGATTCGACCATGAAACCGATGCAGATGCAGCACGAATGGAGGGTTTGGAGACAAAGCTACTTGCATCTTTGGGTATTGCGGACCCATATTAGCGTTGCATCAATTTTCGGTGCATTTTTTGGATAGGAGCCATGGGCGACACAATTGACGGATCTTCTGGGGCGGCGCAGCGCGCGCAGCCTGAAGGCAACACAAACACCGCAGGGTTTTTCAAACGCCTGTTTGGTGGAAAAAACTCTCCTGCACCCATAGAACAGCCAGAAACGATGGAACGGTCGTCCTTACCCACAGGGGATTTGGGCAACCTGAATTCGATGCGTCTGGAAGACGTGGCGATCCCGCGTGCGGACATTACGGCTGTGGCGCAGGATACCAATCTGACGGATTTGGTGAAAGTGTTCAAAGACAGCGGTTATTCGCGACTGCCCGTATTTAAGGATCAGTTGGACAATCCTGTCGGGTTTGTTCACCTCAAAGACCTTGCACTGAAATACGGGTTCAACGGATCAAAATCCAAGTTTTCGATGAAACGCACGCTGCGCCCGCTGCTCTATGCGCCGCCCAGCATGACCATTGGTGTTTTGCTGCAAAAGATGCAGGCGGATCGCATTCATATGGCATTGGTTATTGATGAATACGGCGGTGTGGATGGACTACTGACTATCGAAGACTTGGTGGAAACGGTTCTGGGTGAAATTGTCGATGAACATGACACCGAAGAAGACGTGATGTGGGTCGAAGAAAGCCCTGGCGTTTATCTGGCGCAATCGCGGGCCTCTTTGACGGAATTTGAAACTGTGCTTGGCATGGGCGCTTTGGCGGATACAGATGACGAAGAAGTCGACACGCTGGGCGGGTTGGTTTTTATGTTGACGGGCCGTGTGCCTGCCAAAGGCGAAATCGTGCCCCATCCAAGCGGCGTGGAATTCGAAGTGGTGGATGCCGATCCACGGCGCATCAAACGTTTGCGTGTCACGCGCGATCCTGTCAGTGGCTGATCGACGCCGCAAATGGCTGGGGCGGTTCCTCACCGTTTTGGCAGGTTTGTTACTGGCGCTGGGCCATGCGCCGTTTTCTATACCAATTGGCGTTGTGATGGGCCTGCCTGTTTTGGCGGGTTTATTATTGCGCGCCAAAACGCCGTGGGGTGGTTTTCGGCTCGGTTGGTTGGCGGGAACGGCGTATTTCGCTGGGTCGATGTTTTGGATCGTCGAACCATTTTTCGTGGAACCCGAAGTCTTTGGCTGGCTGGCTCCCATTGCGATCACGCTGTTATCGGTGGGATTGGCGCTGTTTTGGGCGGTAGGCTTTGGCGTGGCGGCCCGTGTCCATGGCGCAATAAGATTGCTGTTACTGGTGGTGACGCTGACGCTAACCGAGTTTGCACGAGCGCATATTTTCACAGGATTTCCGTGGGGCTTGCTGGCCTATGTTTGGTCAGAAACGCCTGTATTCCAATTATTGGCGTGGATCGGACCCCATGGGCTGGGCATGGCGACCCTAGCGGTTGGCGTGATCCCGATGATGCTGCCGTGGCGGTTGGCGCGCGGTGTTGTTCTGGGGCTCGGCGTAGGGGCGATGTGGTTCGCTGGAATAGCGATTGCCCCGAAAGAAGACGTGGCTTTGCGTGATGTGACGCTGCGTTTGGTGCAGCCCAATGCGACGCAACATTTGAAATGGCATCCCGATCACATGGCGCGGTTTTTCCAACGCGGACTGGCTTTGTCCCAAGGGGACGGTAGTGCGGTGGATGCAGTGATCTGGCCTGAAACATCTATTCCGTTTCGCTGGGGGCAAAGCGATCAGGGCGCTCAAATGATGCGCGATGCGATGGGTGGCGCACAGTTTATTGGCGGGGTGCAACGGCCAGAAAACGGGGCAATGTACAATTCCATGGTGCATCTGGACGGGGCAGGGCAAACGCAGGCGATTTACGACAAATCCCATTTGGTCCCCTTTGGCGAATACATTCCATTTGCAGGACTGGCTGCCAAATTTGGAATCTTTGGCATGGCGGATGTGAACCAGATGGGCTTTGCCGCTGGCAACGGCCCACGCGTGATCGACGTTGATGGTTTGCCAAGCTACCTGCCGATGATCTGTTACGAGGCAATTTTTCCAGGGTTGGCGCAGGTAAAAGGCCAGCGGCCTGAATGGCTGCTGCACCTGACAAATGACGCGTGGTACGGGGAATTTTCTGGCCCCTATCAACATTTGGTTCAATCACGCGCCCGCGCAATCGAACAGGGGCTCCCCGTGGTGCGCACGGCAAACACGGGGGTATCTGGCATGATAGACCCTTATGGCCGCGTCATTGCATCCCTTCCATTGAACACGGATGGCTACATTGATGTGCAATTGCCTGAACCGTTGCCCGCAACCTTCTATTCAAAGTGGGGAGAAGTGCCGTGGTGGTATTTCGCCCTGTTCCTGATCGCGATTGTCATTATGGTTGGCCACAGACAAGCGGTGCAAAAGGATCACGGCAATTTTGCTGTGGGAAATAACGATTGACCCGCAGAGGCCGCGCAACTAGACCGAATTGAACTTCTGTTACAACGGCTTCCTGACGTGACAGATTAACATACATTGGAGCGTTTCATGTCCCGTCAAAATTACCTTTTTACCTCGGAATCCGTGTCTGAGGGTCATCCTGACAAAATTTGTGACCGTATTTCAGATGCTATTCTGGACGCGTTTTTAACCGAAGAAGAAATGGCACGCGTTGCCTGTGAAACTTTTGCCACAACGAACCGTGTTGTGATCGGCGGCGAAGTTGGCCTTTCCACCAAAGAAAAGCTGTCGTCGTTTATGGAAGGCGTTGAAGGTATCGTGCGTGATTGCGTCAAAGATATCGGCTATGAGCAAGATGGCTTTCACTGGCAAAACATGTCTGTGGAAAACCACCTGCACCCACAATCCGCGCACATCGCGCAAGGGGTGGACAAAGATGGTGCTGGGGATCAGGGCATCATGTTCGGCTATGCCGTGGATGAAACGCCAGAGCTGATGCCAGCGCCGATCCAATATTCCCATGCAATCCTGCGCAACTTGGCCGAAGCCCGTCATGCTGGCGATGTGCCGCAATTGGGGCCAGACGCAAAATCGCAGTTGTCTGTGAAATACGAAAATGGCGATCCCGTTGGGGTGACATCCATTGTTTTGTCCACACAGCATTTGGATGAAAACATGTCTTCTGCAGATGTTCAGGCGGTTGTCGAACCGTACATCCGCAAGACGCTGCCCGAAGGTTGGATTTCTGCCGACACAGAATGGCACGTAAACCCAACAGGCAAGTTTGTAATTGGTGGCCCTGATGGGGACGCTGGTTTGACAGGCCGCAAAATCATCGTAGACACATACGGTGGCGCAGCCCCACACGGCGGCGGTGCGTTTTCTGGCAAAGACCCAACCAAAGTAGACCGTTCCGCGGCCTATGCGGCGCGATATTTGGCGAAAAACGTTGTGGCCGCCGGTATGGCAAAACGCTGTACGATTCAGCTGTCTTACGCGATTGGTGTGGCCAAACCATTGTCGATTTATTGTGACACACATGGCACGGGCCAAGTTCATGAATCCGAAATCGAAAAAGCAGTGGCACAGGCGATGGACCTGACACCGCGCGGGATTATCGAACACCTCGGCTTGCGTCGTCCAGTGTATGCACGCACAGCGGCCTATGGCCACTTTGGACGCGCAGCAACGGATGACGGCGGCTTTAGCTGGGAAAAGACCGATCTGGTGGATGCGCTGAAAAAAGCGGTTTAACCAAAAAATCCAATTGAAATAGAAAAGGCCTTGGATTGTATCTGGGGCCTTTTCCATTTAGAGCGCTTCGCATGAGAGAAAAACACGTATCAGGTGCGCCTTGGCGCAATTTTTATGGGCGGACCAAGGGCAAAGGGTTGCACCAGTCCCATGAGCGGTATTTGGCGGAGGACCTTGAGGGGCTCGCGCCAAAAGGTGTGACGTGGGAAGAGAATCCTGATCGCACCCCGTTGGACTTGGACGCGCTGTTTGGTGGGAAACCCGTCTGGTTAGAGGTTGGCTTTGGCGGTGGGGAGCATATTGTTCATCAGGCGCAACAAAACCCAGATGTAGGGATCATCGGCTGTGAACCTTATATCAATGGCGTTGCCACATTGCTGGGTAAAATCCGCAAGGCAGGTGTGACAAACATGGCTGTGCATCCTGGGGATGCGCGGGACATGATGGATGTGCTGCCTGAAGGGTCGATTGATAAGGCGTTTTTGCTTTATCCCGATCCATGGCCAAAATCACGCCATCATCGGCGGCGGTTTGTGACCGAAGAGCATTTGGTGCCATTGGCAAAGTGTTTGAAGGTGGGGGCTGAATTTCGGGTGGCGACGGACATTCCCGATTATGTGCGTCAGACCATGGAACAAGTGCCAAAGTTTGGGTTTGAGTGGTTGGCAGAACGTCCCAGCGATTGGCGCGAGCCGTGGAGCGACTGGATTTCCACAAGGTATGAGCAGAAGGCGTTTCGTGAGGGGCGGACGGCCCATTATATGACGTTTCGGCGCGTGTGATTTTTGAGTATTTGAAGAACAGAGAAGCTGGGTGTAGCGATCCTTTGGTGGGTTAGGTATAGCTGCGGGAAAAGAACAAAAGGTATGTGTTATGTCTGGTCACGGTGATCCAATTCCAATGACGTCCCGCAAGGGGGGCCCCTTAAAGGGAACGGCGATTATTCCTGGGGATAAGTCGGTGTCTCACCGTTCATTCATTCTAGGTGCGTTGTCTGTTGGCGAGACGAAGATCACGGGGCTGCTGGAAGGGCAGGATGTGCTCGACACAGGTAAAGCCATGGCGGCTTTTGGCGCCGAGGTAACGCGCACCGGGGAACAGGCGTGGTCTGTTCATGGTGTGGGCGTTGGTGGCTTTGCCGAGCCAGATGACGTGATTGATTGTGGCAACGCGGGCACTGGTGTGCGCTTGATTATGGGGGCGATGGCCACATCACCGATTTCAGCCACGTTCACGGGGGATGCCAGTTTACGTTCCCGCCCGATGGGACGCATTACAGAACCGTTGTCACTGTTTGGGGCAAAGGCTGTGGGCCGATCCAACGGAATGTTACCACTGACCATTGTTGGTGCGAGTGATCCTGTTCCTGTCCGATACACAAGCCCGCACGCCTCTGCGCAGATTAAATCCGCGGTGTTATTGGCGGGGCTTAATACACCTGGTGAAACCGTGCTGATCGAAACAGAAGCAACACGGGATCATTCCGAGCGGATGTTGCGCGGGTTCGGGGCAGAGATTGAAACCGTGAAAACGGCGGCTGGATATGAGATTACCTTGCAAGGTCAACCTGAATTGAAAGCGCAAGAAATCGCCGTGCCGCGTGACCCTTCGTCGGCGGCGTTTCCAGTGTGTGCGGCGCTGATTGTTGAAGGGTCCGAGGTGGTGTTGCCTAACATCGGATTGAACCCAACGCGCGCAGGATTGTTTGATACGCTGGTTGAAATGGGCGCGGATATTACGTTTGAAAACCGCCGCGAAGAGGGCGGCGAACCTGTGGCGGATTTGCGGGTGAAGGCGAGTTCGTTGACAGGGATTGAAGTACCACCTAGCCGTGCGCCAAGCATGATTGATGAATATCCGATCCTGTCTGTTGTCGCTTCTTTTGCCAAAGGCAAAACCGTGATGCGCGGTGTGGCCGAACTGCGGGTCAAAGAATGCGACCGCATTGATGCGATGGTGGTGGGCCTGCGTGCCATGGGTGTGGAGGTCGAAGACGGCCCAGATTACATGATTGTGCATGGACGCGAAGGGGATGTCATGGGCGGAGGCACGGCCAAAACCCATTTAGATCACCGCATTGCCATGTCGTTTTTGTGCATGGGGTTGGCGACGCAAAAGCCTGTTTCCGTGGATGACGGCGGCGCAATTGTCACCAGTTTTCCGATTTTTAATGATTTGATGGGTAAACTGGGCGCGCAAATCACCCGCGACAATACGTAAATCCATTTTGGTTTCCCATTTGATGCTGGCTTGGCTAGGGTCTGCACAGGGGACAAACGTTTAGGCGAAAGTACGGCCCATGAGTTTTGTTGTTGCAATTGATGGCCCCGCCGCAGCGGGCAAAGGCACTGTCGCGAAAGCGGTGGCGGCGCATTTTGGGTTTGCGCATTTGGATACGGGGTTGTTGTACCGTGTGGTCGGGCGTGTTGCGCTCGAAAAGATTGGTCCGTCTTTGGAGGAAGACGCGGTGATCGCTTTGGCCACTGAAGTCAGTGAAGCTGATCTGGAACGGGACGATCTGCGCACCGCAGCGGTGGCACAAGCGGCCAGTAAAGTGGCGGTCATTCCCGAAGTGCGTGAAGCCCTTGTGACGTTTCAACAGACTTTCGCTGCACGCGCAGGTGGGGCGGTTCTGGATGGGCGTGATATCGGCACGGTGATTTGCCCTGATGCGGATGTGAAACTGTTTGTCACCGCCAGCGCCGAGGTCCGCGCAGAGCGCCGTTACAAAGAGTTGGCAGCGCGGGGCGAAGAGACCGATTTCGATACAGTCTTGGCAGACGTTCAAGCCCGCGATGCGCGGGACAGTGAACGGGATGTGGCCCCTTTGGCCGCTGCCGAAGATGCGATTGTTTTGGATACCTCTGAAATGTCCATTGATGATGCGGTGGCTGCAGCCATTGCGGCGGTAGATGCGCGGCACGGCTGAAAACTCAGATCACTAAAACTTGCAGAGCATGTTAGGGTTTTTGCGTTAGGGTTGGAAAAACAACTCTAATTCAAAGGTGTAGATATGCGAATGATTGCCCTAGCTGCGCTGGTGTTTCTGACCAGCCTTCCTGTTTTTGCCCAAGATCCTGAACCCCCAATGACCATGAATCGCATGGGTGGAATTCTGCTGGCAGTGGACCCTGATGCCAAAGTTTCAGGCAATGCAATTGAAATGACTATTGAGGGAATTCCCGTGATTGTCATCGCTGATGCAAAGGCGGATCGGATGCGGGCGATGGTGCCAATCAGGTCCGCTGAGGGCATGTCACAGGCGGAATTGTTGCGGGTGATGCAGGCGAATTTCGACAGTGCGTTGGATGCCAGATACGCCATTGCCCAAGGGCGGTTGTGGGGCGCGTTTATCCATCCGTTGTCGCCGCTGAAAAAGGATCAACTGCTGTCCGCACTGGTGCAAACAATCAACGTGGCGCGAACTTATGGGCAGGCGTATTCGGGCGGCGCACAGGTGTTTGGCGGCGGCGATAGCAATGGGATTTATGAGGAGCTGTTTGAGGAACTGAGAAAGAAAGGTCAGGAATTGTAAGGAGCGCACGGTGCGGTAAGATTTGGCGGGTTTTGGGGTTTTTTGAAAAAAGCAAACTACCCAGAACCAAGGGTGCAAACCACCCATACACAGTGTTGTGAGGGCGGCGTTAAGGTTTGTTGCGTTTGGTAAAGCAGCGCGCTTGAACATGGCTTCGCGCGGCTCCTTCGGCAAAATCATTGAACAAAATTAGTGTCTCGATTTGACTTGAATACAATGGCGTTCGTCGTCATCTTCGTAGCAAGTTTTTGTTTTGATTAATGATCGGTTTAGGAAGAGAAACGATGGCTATTTTTGACGCTACAAATGCAAGTAGCACAGTTAGATTTATTTACGGCACCGACCTAATTGATTTCCAATCTGAGTTACAAGCGACTGACGTTGTTTATGAATGGCGCACATCTTCGGGCGATACCGTAACCGCATTCGGAAATTTTTCGTATGATGCGAGTGGAAACTTGGTTTCTGGCGTTGTGACATCGGTCAATATAAATCTGTCTAACAATTCGAATGTAGACATTGAAATTACAGAAATTGACGATGCAAATATCCTTCTGCTGCTGCAAGGTCATCGGAGTTTTTGCCGTGAGGTCTTATCTGGGAATGACACCTTTATGCTTCCAACAGGCAGTGGAAGCTTTCTTGTAGGAGATTACCCATCATTTGTTGCCGAAAATGGTGCGCTTACGGACTCTGACGGTGGAGATGATACGTTTACACAAGTTTTAACAGGAAATTCGACGGCCTATTTGAGAGGCGATTTTGAATCCTTCCGCAGCACCGAAACGATTTATGCGGGTTCGGACCACTTTATCATAAGTGGCGCAACCAATGGTACATCCGCTATTATGGGTGATGCGACCAATTTGAAAGAAGGTACGTTGGTTGGCGGTGATGATATCATTGATACATCTGGCTTGTTGACAGGAAAATTCATCATCTATGGTGATATTGCCAGCCTCAATAGTGGGACATTGTTCGGCGGTGACGATAGAATTTTTGCTGGAGACGGGGGGATAACCGCCACTGGAGATGCCAGCAGTCTATCAAGTGTTTGGGTTTTCAGCATAATTGATGCAGGTAATGATGAAATCCACACGGGCAGTGGCAATGACTATGTTTATGGGGACGTTTCCAGTTTTTTCAGAGGATCGCTAACCAGTGGCGATGATCTTGTTTTTGCTGGCAGCGGTCTGGATCATCTTTATGGCGATATTAGTTCGATTTCGGACTCCAACTCTAGTTCCATCTTTGTTGCTGGAAATGACACCATCTATGGCGGAGATGGAACAGATTGGATACGGGGTGACATTGGCGGGATACAATCTGGTTCGGGCATTCTTGCGTCAAACATCACCTTTGGGAATGATACATTGTTTGGTGGCGATGGAGACGACGATATTTTTGGTGATTTCGAAAATGATTTCGACGGAATATTAGCGCCGAACGCAGGTGGTGATGATTACATTGATGGCGGAAACGGAGACGATTACATGGATGCCGCTGGCCATGTAAATGGAGACACCGCAGGGTATAGAACAGCTGAATCGGGCGTTGTGGTAAGTTTGATGCTACAAGGCACGGCACAAGATACCGTTGGGGCAGGGCTTGATACGTTGATTGGGTTTGAAAACCTAACGGGTTCGAGTTTCGGGGACACATTGACAGGAGATGGTCAAAGAAACCTTCTGTATGGTCGCGCGGGGTACGATACGATTTTCGGGAACGGTGGCGATGATCGAATAAAGGGACAATCAGGCCGCGATGAGCTTCACGGTGATGAAGGCAATGACAAACTTCTTGGTGGGACTGGCAATGACACTCTGTTTGGTGGGCTCCACAACGATGTCCTTGAAGGCGGAAGTGGGCGTGACCAACTTTTTGGAGGGGACGGCACGGATCGTTTGAAGGGTCATAACAGCGATGACTCGCTGTTTGGTGGCTCGGGCAGTGATGTCCTTTTAGGAGGGAATGGCAACGATCTTGTTGCGGGGGGGACGGGTAACGATCGACTGACGGGTGGAGCGCATGCTGACTACTTCCACTTTTATGTCGGCGATGATGTCGACACCGTTACTGATTTTCAGAACAACAAAGACACAATTTACCTCGACGCGGCTTTCAATGGCAGTGGCTTGTCGATGGCCGACTTCTTGACCCTGTACGGGTCAATTATTGACGGCGATGCTGTGCTGGACTTTGGTGGTGGCGATGTGCTGATCGTTGAAAATGTGTCCGTTATTGGCATGTTAGGAAATGACATCGAGTTTGTTTGATTGTGATGGTTTCAGCATTGTTTTGCTGTGTTGAAACCGATTCATCCCCCTTGCCCTTCCCCCTATTCCCAGCTATACGCGCGGGCAATCGTGGTAAGCGGTGATGGCATAGACCGTCGATGAGTTGAGCAGGGCTGGAACACTCCAGCCCTTTGTGTGTTTGAGCGAAACTCTTGCTTATCGCGGGGAAACGAAACCCAAAGACCCGTGGACCAAACCGCGCGGCCAGAAAAAACTTATGAAGGAAACGCTATAATGGCATCTATGGAAGAGTTTGAAGCTCTACTGCAAGAGAGTTTTGAAATTGACACACCGGACGAAGGTTCGGTTGTAAAAGGCACAGTACTGGCAATCGAAGCTGGTCAGGCCATCATCGACATCGGCTACAAAATGGAAGGCCGTGTTGAGCTGAAAGAATTTGCGGCCCCAGGCCAAGCCCCTGAAATCGAAGTTGGCGACAGCGTAGAGGTTTACCTCGAGCGTGTTGAAAACGCCCGCGGTGAAGCGGTTATCTCTCGTGACAAAGCCCGTCGCGAAGAGGCATGGGATCGTTTGGAAAAAGCCCACGAAGCAGAAGAGCGCGTTGAAGGCGCAATCTTTGGTCGTGTTAAAGGCGGCTTTACAGTGGATCTGGGCGGCGCGGTTGCGTTTTTGCCAGGCTCCCAAGTGGACGTGCGCCCTGTGCGTGATGCTGGCCCATTGATGGGCATGGCACAGCCATTCCAAATCCTGAAAATGGACCGTCGTCGTGGCAACATCGTTGTGTCCCGTCGTGCTATCCTTGAAGAATCACGCGCAGAACAGCGTGCGGAAATCGTGGGTAACCTGTCTGAAGGCGAAACAGTTGACGGTGTTGTTAAGAACATCACTGAATACGGTGCCTTCGTTGACTTGGGCGGTGTAGACGGCCTGTTGCACGTGACAGACATGGCATGGCGCCGTGTGAACCACCCATCTGAAATCCTGACAATCGGTGAAACGATCAAAGTTCAGGTGATCAAGATCAACAAAGAAACCCACCGCATCAGCCTTGGCATGAAACAGCTGCAGGACGATCCTTGGGGCGATGTTGAAGCACGTTACCCACTTGAGTCCGTCCACATGGGCCGCGTTACAAACATCACCGATTACGGTGCGTTTGTAGAGCTGGAAGCTGGTGTTGAAGGTCTGGTTCACGTGTCCGAAATGTCTTGGACCAAGAAGAACGTACACCCAGGCAAAATCGTTTCTACATCTCAGGAAGTAGAAGTGATGGTTCTGGAAATCGACAGCGTGAAGCGTCGTGTATCCCTTGGCCTGAAGCAAACTCAGGGCAACCCATGGGAGAACTTCGAAACTGCATTCCCAATCGGCACAGAAGTTGAAGGTGAAGTTAAGAACATCACTGAATTCGGTCTGTTTGTTGGCTTGGACGGCGACATCGACGGTATGGTTCACTTGTCCGATCTGGATTGGGATCGTTCTGGCGAAGAAGCCATGGCCGATTACAACAAAGGCGACATGGTGAAAGCCGTTGTGACAGACATTGATGCGGAAAAAGAGCGTATCTCCTTGTCTATCAAAGCGCTGGACGGTGATCCGTTTGCAGATGCAACAGCCGGCGTGAAGCGCGGTGCGGTTGTGACTGTGACTGTGACATCCATCGAAGACGGTGGCATTGAAGTAGAGCACGAAGGCATGAAATCCTTCATCCGTCGTTCTGACCTGTCCCGTGACCGTGCTGAACAGCGCCCAGAGCGTTTCAGCGTTGGTGACAGCATTGATGCACGCGTAACCAACATCGACAAATCCACACGTCGTCTTGGTCTGTCGATCAAAGCACGTGAGATTGCAGAAGAGAAAGAAGCGGTACAGCAGTACGGTTCCTCTGACTCTGGTGCGTCTTTGGGTGACATCCTTGGCGCGGCCCTGAAGGGCGGCGGCGACGACGAATAAGTCGATCACACGGGAAGGAGAGACCAATGGACGCTCTGGAACGTGATTTCTATGAAGAGCGGCGCCGTAAGTGGCGCCGCTCTGCTTTTTGGCGCGGCGTGTTTGTGACAATCGGGTTCATTGTCCTGCTCGGCGTTATCGGTGCATTTTTTGGCGGGGGGCCGCGGTTTGGGGATCACATTGCCCACGTAAAAATTCGCGGCGTAATTTATGACGATCCAATTCTGGATGCGGCCCTGAAAAAGGTCGAAGAGAATGACAACGCAAAGGCGTTGATCCTGTCCATCAGCAGCCCCGGTGGCACGACTGTTGGATCAGAGGCCGTGTATGAGCGGTTGCGTAAGATTTCAAAGAAGAAACCCGTTGTGTCTGTGCTGGGCGAAGTGGCCGCATCGGGCGGGTATATCGCGGCGATTGGTACGGATCATATCATCGCGCGGGGCAATACCATCACGGGGTCCATCGGTGTGATTATGGAATACCCCGATGTGACGGATTTGCTGACAAAAATCGGTGTGACGATGCAGACCATTCGGTCATCCGAAGTTAAGGGCGGGCCATCGCCGTTTCGTAAGCCAACTGAGGCATCTATTGCAGCGGAAAAGGCACTGATTGACGAAAGCTACCAATGGTTCCGTGCTCTGGTGGAAGAGCGCCGCGGGCTCAGCGGTGCAGCGCTGGATAATGTGGCCGATGGACGTGTGTTTACGGGCCGTTTGGCACTGGATTTAAAGCTGATTGACGCGATTGGCGGGTTTGATGCGGCCAAAGAATACCTCGATTCGCTCGAATCGGTAGAAGCTGAGCTGCCTGTTGATACCTATGAGTTAGAGTATGAAGAGGGCGGTTTTTTCGGGCCTGTCGGGAAATTTCTACTCAAAAACGGCAACTTAGAGCGTATTTCGGGGCAAACAGGGCCTCGGCTCTATTCCATCGCAAAGTAAATTCTGTAAACTCCTGTGTTAGCTGAGCCAGTATAAGGCCGCACCTTGGGAGGATATTAGTCTATGATACGTTCGGAACTCGTGGAGAAAATTGCCGAAGCCAATCCACACCTGTATCAGCGCGATGTGGAGCGCATTGTGTCCACTGTATTCAACGAAATTATTGAA
This sequence comes from Amylibacter sp. IMCC11727, assembly GCF_029854195.1. NCBI lineage: Bacteria > Pseudomonadati > Pseudomonadota > Alphaproteobacteria > Rhodobacterales > Paracoccaceae > Amylibacter > Amylibacter sp. IMCC11727. The sequence goes on along the minus strand of NZ_CP122960.1, from coordinate 3,140,699 downwards.
GCACTTGCGAATGGTGACCGCGTGGAATTGCGCGGCTTTGGTGCATTTTCAGTGAAAAAACGTGATGCGCGGGTTGGGCGCAATCCACGCACGGGTGAAACTGTGCAGGTGGACGAAAAGCATGTGCCGTTTTTTAAAACGGGCAAGCTGTTGCGGGATCGTTTAAACGGCAGCTGATTATCGGCTGTTTGATGGGTTTGACGCGTGCGCGTAGCAAAGTAGCGCGCACAATTGCCGTGAGTCCCGTCTTGCATCTGCGTCATTCGACGTTACATCCATAGGGCACAAAGGACGGGGCTGTTATGCGTTACATTCGATATTTGTTTCTGGCTGTGATCGGCCTTGCGCTGATTGTTGTGGCGTTGGCAAACCGCGAAATGACAACGTTGAAATTGATGCCCGATGCGTTGGCAGCGCCCTTTGGCCTGCAAGGCAGCGTGACGTTGCCGCTGTTTGTTGTGATCTTTTTGGGCATCGTGGTTGGTTTGCTGATCGGGTTTGTCTGGGAATGGCTGCGCGAATTCAAATACCGCCACAGCCTGTCCAAAAAGGACAAAGAGGTTCACCGCCTTGAGCGCGAAGTTAAGGTGTTAAAGGCGAAGAACGGCGAAAGCACAGATGACGTGTTGGCGTTGATTGAGTAACGCATCTCCCAACACTTTTAAATCAGTGTGAACATGACGGTTCATCGAAGATAGATGGATACGAGCGTTGTTTGTTTCAAAAAACTAACGTTTTTGCGCCGCAGTTTAGTCCACGGCGCGACTTTTTGTGCCTTGGACGGTGTGTCCGCAGCCAACATTTTGGCCAGCGCCTGCGCGAGTGCGGCCCGAAGCACCACATGGGTTTCTTGCAGGGATTTGTCCTGTTCGTAGATCATTGTGACCAGATTGTTGGTGATGGCCTGAGCCAAAACGGCCTCTTCTTGTTCGATGGACTGTTCGAGGTTTGATTTAGCGCCAGACGACATTTTTGCGTTCAGGCTTTTGGTGATTTCATCAAACGTGGCTTTTGCACCTGCTTTCAAATCCTCCACGGTTTGCGGAGCCGTAAAGGCCGATCCTGTGGAAGACGTGCTAGGGGCGGTGACCTTTTCAATCGCAAGAATGTTCATAATCTGCTCCAAATACCCTTGGATCAGGTTGAACTCTACGCCTTGGATAGCCTTGGTGCAGTGTTCGTATTCTTTGCACAGTGATAGAAATGAATGTGGTTCGCTGGTGTTGGTCATAAGTTAATCCTTGGATAGCGATTGATCTGAATGGAGCGAGTTAACCATAGGCGGCCCGATGGGCCAAGCGTTTGCTAAACCTGTATTGGTGTGCGGGCTGGCATTGGTGGCCTGCTTTGGTGTAGGAGCAGAACAAGACAGGAGCGACACATGCGCGTAAAGATTTGCGGGATATCAACATCGGACACATTGGCGGCTGCCGTAGGTGCGGGGGCGGCCTATGTTGGGTTTGTATTTTTTGAAAAATCTCCACGTCATGTGAGCTTTGAAACAGCGCGGGCACTGTCGTTGGCTGTGCCAGAGGGCGTGTGCAAGGTTGCGTTGACGGTGAATGCCACAGATGCGGAATTGGATGCGATGCTGGCTGAGGTGCCCATTGATATGCTGCAATTGCACGGCCGTGAAACGCCCGAACGGGTGGCAGAGGTGAAGGCGCGGTTTGGCTTGCCCGTGATGAAAGCGGTGGGTGTTGCGGATGAGACCGATTTGCCCGCGTTGAATGACTATGCCCGCGTGGCGGATCAGATTTTGGTGGACGCAAAGCCGCCTAAAAATGCGGACCTTCCGGGGGGCAATGGGTTGGCGTTTGACTGGCGGTTGATCGCGGGGCGGCGTTGGGCGGTTCCGTGGATGCTGGCGGGTGGCTTGACCCCTGAAAATGCGGCTGAGGCTGTAGCGATGACAGGGGCACAGCAGTTGGACGTGTCCAGCGGTGTGGAACGTGCGCCGGGTGTGAAGGATGCGAAGAAGATCGCGGCGTTCTGTGCAGCGGTTCAGGCGTGACAGTTGTGTTTCGCAAAGCAACGGAGGCAGATGTTCCTGCCTTTGTTGATTTGCTGAAAGACGATGAAATTGGCGCAACGCGTGAAACGGCGAACCCTGATGTTTACGTGGATGTGTTTCGCCGCGTGGAAGTGGATCCGATGGCCGTGATCGTTGTCGGCGAACAGGACGGCCGTGTCGTCGCGGGATATCAGTTGAATGCGATTGAAGGTCTGTCATTGAACGGACTGCGGCGCGGGCAGATTGAAGATGTGCGCGTGGCGAGCAATTTGCGCGGGCAAGGTATTGGCAAGCAGTTGATCGAAGATGCGTTTGAACGGGCGCGGACGATGGGGTGCAAAGCCATGCAATTGGTGGCGCATAAAGACCGCAAGGCAACAGAGCGATTTTACCGCAGTGTTGGGTTTAGCGTGAGTCACAGTGGGTTCAAACGCGGGTTGGATTGACGCGAGATCATGAATGATTTACCCCTGCGGCGGGTTGTCGCAAGGGGGTGCCTATGGTTTATGCCGCGATTGGTGGAATGCAGTTAAAACGGCGGTTGGGGTGGTTCACGATTATCATGCCAACGATGCGGGTTTTGAAAGCTGCGAAAAAGGCTGAGGGCTGTGTTCATGCTGTGACCTTTAAGGACGGTGATGTGTTTTTCGCAGTATCTGTTTGGGACGATATTTCACGGATGCAGGACTTTGCCAAAGGCGGGTTGCACGGGACGTTGACCAACGTAGCGATGGATGAAATGGCGATGTTTTACAATCATACGCAGGCGTTTGATGCAGTGCCGAGCCGCGCAGATATGGTCGCTGCGTGGAAGGCTGCTATAGCAGAGCGGGATGGGCGTGGAACGGTTGGGGTTTATTCTGCTTGATTGCGGGCTTTACCCGCTACGTTGACCACGCTAGATCATGGGCTGCACGCTAGGAGGCCTTGTGATGAACGATATGCTTAACTCTTTTATGTCTGGACCTGATGAAAACGGTCGGTTTGGTGATTTCGGTGGGCGGTTTGTGTCCGAAACGCTGATGCCGCTGATCCTTGATCTGGAAGCGGAATATGAGAAGGCGAAAGTTGATCCTGATTTCTGGGCCGAGATGGATCATCTGTGGAAGCATTACGTGGGCCGTCCGAGCCCGCTGTATTTCGCCAGCCGTGTGACCGAGGATTTGGGTGGCGCGAAAGTGTATTACAAGCGTGATGAGCTGAACCACACGGGCGCGCACAAGATTAACAATGTGTTGGGGCAGATTCTGCTGGCGCGGCGCATGGGCAAGACGCGGATTATTGCGGAAACGGGAGCGGGCCAACATGGTGTGGCCACGGCGACGGTGTGTGCGAAGTTCGGTTTGAAGTGTATCGTTTACATGGGTGCGCATGACGTGGAACGCCAAGCGCCGAACGTGTTTCGCATGAAATTGCTGGGCGCAGAAGTTGTGCCTGTGACGTCTGGTCGTGGCACGTTGAAAGACGCGATGAACGATGCGTTGCGTGATTGGGTCACCTATGTGGATGAGACGTTTTATTGCATCGGCACGGTCGCTGGGCCGCATCCTTATCCTGCGATGGTGCGCGATTTCCAGAGCATTATTGGCAAAGAAGTGCGCGAGCAGATGATGGAGGCCGAGGGCCGTTTGCCAGATTCTGTGGTGGCGTGTATCGGCGGCGGGTCCAATGCGATGGGACTGTTTTATCCGTTCCTTGACGACAAAGAGGTGCGCATCATTGGTGTTGAAGCCGGTGGTAAGGGCGTGAATGACAAGATGGAGCATTGTGCATCGCTGACTGGTGGGAAGCCTGGTGTGCTGCATGGCAATCGCACGTATTTGTTGCAGGATGATGCGGGTCAGATTTTGGAAGGCTATTCGATTTCTGCAGGTTTGGATTATCCGGGGATCGGGCCAGAACACAGCTGGCTGCATGATACGGGCCGCGCGGAATACGTAAGCGTGACCGACAGTGAGGCGTTGGAAGCGTTCCAATATTCCTGCCGCACTGAGGGGATTATTCCTGCGTTGGAACCGTCGCATGCGTTGGCGCATGTGCGTAAATTGGCGCCGACGCTGCCAAAGGATCATATTCTGGTGATGAATATGTGCGGGCGCGGGGACAAAGATATCTTTACCGTGGCGCGACATCTGGGCTGGGATATGGACAGCGAATAAGATTGTGGACGGTGCGCCATGAATGCGCACCCTACGAATTTTTAAGAGGCTCTGGCGATTGTCAGGGCCTCTTTTTTGTGTGAGCGATAAAAATTTACTATTTGATAAATTTTTTGACCTGTGCAACGGTTTAATCTACCGATGTTGCATAAGGAACTAGGCATGGCGAATTCGACGTTTACGGATGGTGTGGTTGCAGGGCGGTTAGAGCCCGAAGTTTTGGCGGATAATTTTTCGGATTTGCATCCGCCGCTGGATGATCATGAGGCGTTGGTTGCGGCGGATCGGTGTTATTTCTGTCATGACGCGCCCTGTATGACAGCCTGTCCCACGTCGATTGATATTCCACTGTTCATTCGCCAGATCGCCACGGGCACGGCGGAGTCTGCGGCCAAGACGATTTTTGATCAGAACATTTTAGGCGGAATGTGTGCGCGGGTTTGCCCCACAGAAACCCTGTGTGAAGAAGTTTGTGTGCGCGAAGTGGCCGAAGGCAAGCCTGTGATTATCGGGCAGTTGCAACGCTATGCCACGGATAAGGTGATGGCGACGGGTGTGCATCCGTTTGCGCGTGCGGCTGAAACGGGTAAGTCAGTTGCGGTGGTTGGGGCAGGACCCGCAGGGTTGGCAGCGGCGCATCGATTGGCGATGCACGGACATGCGGTGGTGATATTTGATGCGCGACCCAAAGGCGGCGGGCTGAACGAATTTGGCATTGCGGCCTATAAATCTGTGGATGGGTTTGCGCAGGCCGAGGTGGATTGGCTGCTGAAAATTGGTGGTATTGATGTGCGATACGGTCAGGCGCTGGGCGATCAGATCTCGCTTGAAGGCCTAAAGGCGGAGTTTGATGCGGTTTTCCTAGGGGTTGGTTTAGGCGGTGTGAACGCGCTGCGGGCCGATGGGGAAGACAAAGATGGCGTGCGTGATGCGGTGGATTTCATTGCAGAGCTGCGCCAAGCGGATGATCTGACGGCGCTGCCCGTGGGGCGGCGTGTGGTTGTGATTGGTGGCGGAATGACCGCGATTGATGCGGCGGTGCAATCTAAATTGCTCGGTGCGCAGGATGTGACGGTGGCCTATCGCCGCGACAAATCTGCCATGGGCGCGAGCGCGTTTGAACAGGATTTGGCGACCAGTAAAGGCGTGCGGATCGTGTTTAATGCGCAGCCAGTGAAGGTGCTGGGGAATGGTTCGGCGACGGGTGTGGAGTTTGAACGCACGGACAGTTCAAACGGTGAGTTGAAACCAACGGGCGAAACATTTGTGATTGAGGCGGATCAGGTTTTCAAAGCCATCGGGCAGACACTGACCACAGATGCTGGGCTTGAATTGGAGCGTGGCAAGATTGTTGTTTCGGTCGACGGTAAGACGTCGATGGACGGCGTTTGGGCGGGCGGCGATTGCGCGCTGGGTGGTGATGATTTGACGGTCACCGCTGTGGCCGAGGGCCGCGATGCGGCGATGGATATCCATAAGACGTTGGTCGGTTGAACGGAGCGGCCCCCGATCAAGGCGGGGGCGTGAGAGATTTATAGGAGGTCGTGATGGCTGATCTGAGAAGTGAATTTGTTGGTATTAAATCCCCGAACCCGTTTTGGCTGGCCAGTGCGCCGCCCACGGATAAAGAATACAACGTGCGCCGTGCGTTTGAGGCGGGCTGGGGCGGCGTTGTTTGGAAGACGCTGGGCGAAGAAGGCCCGCCTGTGGTGAATGTAAACGGACCACGGTACGGCGCGATTTTCGGGGCGGATCGGCGGTTGTTGGGGCTGAACAACATTGAGTTGATTACCGATCGCCCGCTGCAACAGAACCTGCGTGAAATTAAGGCCGTGAAGAAGGATTATCCTGATCGTGCGGTCGTTGTCTCCCTGATGGTCCCCTGTGTCGAAGATGCGTGGAAGGCAATCCTTCCTGTTGTTGAAGAGACAGGGGCCGATGGGGTGGAACTGAACTTTGGGTGTCCGCACGGAATGTCGGAGCGGGGCATGGGCAGCGCCGTGGGGCAGGTCCCTGAATACATCGAGATGGTAACGCGCTGGGCCAAGCAGAACACGCGGATGCCTGTGATTGTGAAGCTGACGCCGAACATCACAGATGTGCGTAAACCAGCCGAAGCGGCCCATGCGGGTGGGGCGGATGCGGTGAGTTTGATCAATACGATCAATTCGATCACTAGCGTGAACCTCGACCTGTTTGCGCCAGAACCGATGATTGATACGAAAGGGGCGCATGGGGGGTATTGCGGGCCAGCCGTCAAACCAATTGCGCTGAACATGGTGGCGGAAATCGCGCGCAATCCTGTGACGGCGAACCTGCCGATTTCAGGGATTGGGGGCGTGACCACGTGGCGTGATGCGGCGGAGTTTCTCGCGCTCGGCGCGGGGAATGTGCAGGTGTGTACAGCGGCCATGACATACGGGTTTAAAGTGGTGCAGGAGATGATTTCTGGACTGGGCCAGTGGATGGATGAAAAGGGCCACGAGAGCGTTGCAAGCGTTGTGGGACGGGCCGTTCCGAATTGTTCTGATTGGCAGAACTTGAACCTGAATTATGTGTCAAAGGCGCGGATTTCTCAGGATGATTGCATCAAATGCGGGCGGTGTTTTGCGGCCTGTGAAGATACCTCGCATCAGGCGATTACAATGTCTGCGGATCGCACGTTTGAGGTGATTGATGACGAATGCGTGGCCTGTAACCTGTGTGTGAACGTGTGCCCCGTGGAAGGATGTATCACGATGGAGCGCATTGAGCCGGGGCAAGTGGATGAACGCACCGGCAAAGTTGTGGAAGAGGAGTTTGCCGATTGGACGACGCATCCCAACAACCCTGGGCGTGTGGCGGCGGAGTAGTTTTTCGAGTATTTTTGGACAAAAGAAAATGCAAGGGCCTCTGGACACTCACCACGCCCCCTCAGTGCGAGATGGATTTTCCACTGGCCCTAGAGGGTCGTCTTTTCGGAGGCGGCCCTTTTGAATGTGATGTTGGTGGATTGGGGCAGACCGAAGCGGAGGCATAGGCCGATGACGATCAAGCTGACCACAAGCCAGAGGCCGCCCCACATGATTGTTGTGCCGCCAAATTCCTCGGCCAGCATACGGGCATCAGAGCGGATGCGTGACCAGCGAATTGTGTCGCTGAATATGTCATAAGGCACGTAGATGATGCTGGTGAGCCCCACGATGCGCAGGATCAGATCGCTGTATTGGTTGGACAGGAACCACGCGGTGGCGACCATCAGGCCCCCTGTGATGATGGCAAAGAAAAACGGATAGCTGTGGCGGATGTAAAACAACGCCACAAGGATCATCGTGGCGCCGAAAAGGCCGAGGAGGGCGCGATCCCATGATGTGCGGACCGCTACGAGGAAGAAGAGGACGCCAAACAAGAGGGAGCCGAGATATCCTGCGGTGAGGGTGATGAAACGGTTTCCGCCGCGGCTCATCACATGGCCAGATTCGTTGGACCAGACGGCGAATTCCACCACTTCGCCGCCCGTGACCACAGTGGCAATGGCGTGGGAGAGTTCGTGCAAAAAGACGATCAGCACGCGGATGGGCTGGACAAAGTCGGTTTGCCATAGGGTGTAAATCAGCGTGACGATGAGGATCATCTGCCAGTGGTTTTTGATGAAGGTGATGGCGGGTGTCATGGGCGGGCTGGCCGTTCTGGAGCCCAATCGGCCCCCCATGCGTTTTGCCAGAGTTCTGGGGCTTGGGTGTTGGATTTGGCGCTACCGCCTGACCACAGATCGTATTGCGGTTGGCTGTGGGTATCGAAAAACGCGGTGATTTTTGCGCGCAGGGATTTGGTGATGTCTGTGTGGGCGGGATCTGCGGCGAGGTCGGTTGTTTCGGCGGGATCGGAAGTGAGGTTGTAAAGCGCGTCTGTGGTGGGGAAGTCCACTGCGCCGTTGAAACGTTGCATGTAGAGCCAATCGTTGGTCCTGATGGCGCGGGTTTCTTCTTGTTCCATGAAGACGGCATCTGGGAAGGTTTGTGGTTTGCCCGTGAGGGTTGGGGTGAGGTCGTTTGCGGCGCTGGGCAGAGTGGTTTCAGGTGTGATGCCTGCAAGCGATGCGAGGGTCTGGTACACGTCCAGCTGGCTGGTGAGCCCGTCTGAGATTTGCCCTTTTGCGGCGATGGGATCGCCTGCGATGATGAGCGGGATGTTAAACGCGGCGTGGTGTGTGGTGCTGGGCCATGTGGCGGCACCGTGGCCCCAAATGCCGTTGTGGCCGAGCGAAAATCCGTGATCGGCTGTGAAAACGATGATGGTGTCACGGGTCAAATCGAGGCGGTCGAGGGTTGCGAGGATTTCGCCGATGTGATGGTCGATCAGCGAGATTTGCGCGTAGTAATTGCGCAAAGCTTCCATATTGTTGGGCAGAAGAAGCGGGCCTTTGAACTGTGGACGGATTTTACCTCCCCCTGCCGCGAGCCGCATGGCAAGGCGGTCTATGATGGCGGGGTTGAGCCCTTCGCGTGGGATCGAGTGCATGTCTGCATCATCGTACATGGTCGCAAAAGGTTCGGGGCCGCGCCCAGATATGGCGGGGAAATGGCCGTAGGGGCCGTTGAACGGGACAAAGGCGAAGAATGGGGCGTCGCTGTCTGTTTGGGTTTCGAGGTATTCGTGGGTTTTCTGCGCGAAAAAATCGACGGTGTGGCCATCGACGGTGTAGCGTTTACCGTTGTCGATGACTTCGTTGCCGTAAAAGGTGTGGGTGTGGCCATGGGGGAATGTGACCCAGTGGTCAAAACCATTTTGCGGCTCAAACGGCATGCCGAGGTGGTATTTGCCGATCAACGCGGTGTTGTAACCAGCCGCTTTGAATTGCTGCGGTAGGGTTGGAAATTCTTCGATGGCGGACCAGTTTTGCGGCCATTGATCCATCAATGTGTCATCTAGCCAGTTGTGAACGCCGTGCTGGCTTGGCATCAGGCCCGTCAGTACAGAGGCACGACACGGGGAACACATGGCGTTGACGCAATGGGCGTTGGTAAAGCGGGTGCCGCGTTTGGCGAGCGCGTCGATGTTTGGGGTTTTGAGTTCGGTGTTACCTGCGCAGCCCAATGCCTCTGCCGGTTGATTGTCGGTCATAAAGAAGAGGATGTTGGGCTGTTTCATGGGGCCTATGGTTCCAGCATTTTTCGAAACAGGGTGTTGAGATGTGCGGCGGCCTTTACAAAACGGTCTTCGGTTTGAGGGCCGAGGACGGCGTTCACCTGCACATCGAAATCCGCATAGTGTTGCGTGGTGGACCAGATCGAAAAGATCAAGTGATGCGGGTCCACGGGGGCGATTTTGCCCGAAGCGATCCAGCTGTGGATGAGATCGGCTTTTTGCTGAGTAAGTGTGCGTAAAGGGCCAGCGAGATCGTCGATGATGCGCGGCGCGCCTTGCAGAATTTCGTTGGCAAAAAGGCGGCTTTCGCGGGGATAATCGCGGGCCATTTCGAGTTTGCGGGTCACGTATGCGCAGATTTCATCAATCGGTGTTTCACTGTCTTGCAGGTGTTCCAGCGGTTCGAGCCATGTTTCCAGCAATCGGGACAGAAGAACGGCATGAATCGCGTCTTTGCCATCAAAGTAATAAAGGATGTTGGGCTTTGAGAGACCCGCCTCGGTTGCGATTTGATCAATAGTGGACCCACGAAACCCATAGGTGGAAAAGACGTTGAGGGCGGCATTCAAAATTTGCTCGGTCTTTTCTTTTTGGATGCGGGTTTGACCCTTGGTGCTTGCTGCTCTTGCCATCAATATGTCCGAATGCGCGGGGTTAGGGCGTGACGCCGATCCCTTTGAGTATGATGCGTTTTACGGCAGTTTTTGCCTCCTGCCAATCGTCATCGGTCAGGGGGGTGCTGTTGTTCAAGGTTTGGATTTGATGGCCGAAATCGGCGTAGTGCTGGGTGGAGGACCAGATGAGGTAAAGGAGGTGGCGCGGGCTGATCGGGTCCATCAACCCATCGGCGATCCATTGGTTGATGACGCTGATCCGCCCGTTGGTCCATTCCACGAGCGCGGTTTCAAGGTAATCTTGGATGATGGGCGCGCCGTGCATCACTTCGGACGCCCAGACTTTGGACCCTGCGGGGTGTGTGCGGCTGATTTCCATTTTGGCGTCGATGTAGGCCCCGATGCCCTCAGATGGACCTGAGGCGTCTTCGAAAGACTCGGCGGCCTTGAGCCAGACCTCGAAGATGTTGGAGACCACTTGGCGATAGAGCGCTTCTTTGGTGGAAAAGTAATAATGCACGTTTGCTTTGGGCAGGCCCGCCACATCGGCGATCAATTGCATGGTGGCCCCGCCAAACCCTGCCTCGGCAAAGACTTTTTCCGCTGCCTGCAAAATGAGCAATTCGTTTTCACGGCGCTTATTTTGTTTGCGCAAAGGGGTGACGTTTGTGTTCAAGCGTCGGCTCCTCAAAAATTTCTTGACCGATTGGTCAGGAAGGTCCCATACTTTGACCATACGGTCAGGTTTTGGCCTGTGCAAGAATTTTGGCCAACGACTTTGGGGAGAGAGATCATGGCAGCACCAGCAAGCAACATGCGGATCAATGCGGATCGGCTTTGGGACAGTTTGATGGAGATGGCCAAGATCGGACCAGGTGTTGCAGGCGGCAACAATCGCCAGACGTTGACGGATGAAGATGGCGAAGGCCGCGCGTTGTTTCAAAAGTGGTGCGAGGATGCGGGATGTTCCATGGGGCTCGATACCATGGGCAATATGTTTGCGCGCTACGAGGGCACGGACCCTGACGCACTGCCAGTTTATGTTGGAAGCCATTTGGACACACAGCCGACTGGCGGGAAATACGATGGGGTGCTTGGGGTTTTAGGCGGCCTTGAGATCTTGCGCTCCCTCAATGATCTTGGCGTTAAAACCAAGCACCCTATCGTAGTGACCAACTGGACCAACGAAGAAGGCACGCGGTTTGCACCAGCGATGCTGGCGAGCGGTGTGTTTGCGGGGATGCACACGGAGGAATGGGCGTACGACCGCGAGGATGCCGATGGCAAGAAATTCGGCGATGAGTTGAAGCGGATCGGCTGGCGCGGCGATGAGCCCGTGGGCGAGCGTAAGATGCACGCGTTTTTTGAGCTGCACATTGAGCAGGGGCCGATTTTGGAGGCCGAGGATGTTGAAGTGGGTGTTGTGACCCATGGTCAGGGTCTGGAATGGACGGAAGTGACGATCACGGGGCGCGATGCGCACACGGGATCAACGCCGATGCCGATGCGCAAAAACGCGGGTCTGGGCATGGCGCGGGTGCTGGAGTTGGTGGATGAAATTGCGTGGTCGCACAAGCCTGATGCGGTGGGCGCAGCGGGGCATATCGACGTCTACCCGAACTCGCGCAATGTGATTCCTGGCAAAGTGGTGTTCACGGTGGATTTCCGGTCGCCGCAGTTGGATGTGATTACGGATATGGTGGCGCGGTTGAAGGCGGGCGCGCAGAAGATTTGTGACGATATGGGGTTGGATGTGACGTTCGAGAAGGTCGGCGGGTTTGACCCTGTGGAGTTTGATGAGGGCTGTGTAACCGCCGTGCGCAATGCGGCGGAGCGGCTGGGGTATACGCATCGGAACTTGGTATCTGGCGCGGGGCATGATGCCTGCTGGATCAACCGCATGGCCCCGACGGCGATGGTGATGTGTCCGTGCGTGGACGGGCTGTCGCATAATGAGGCCGAGGAGATTTCTAAGGAATGGGCCGCTGCGGGGGCAGATGTGTTGATGCATGCGGTGCTGGAAACGGCGGAGGTTGTGGGGTGAGTTTAGCGCCTAATTTCGAAAAGAACTTCGAAGGTGGTCGTTTCTTGTCCATCAGGGATTTCTTTTTGCCATTCATCGCGGTCTTTGCCGCGCCTGAAAAAATCCTTCCCTTCGCGAAATTGAGCACGCAAAGCACGGCAACAATTTTTAGTAATTGTAGGTTCGTGCCCAGTTTGTTCGCGAAAAATGCGGTTAACGGTATCCGCTCTTATTGCGACGCAACTGTATTTTTCATCTTGCAGGGCTTCCCTTCGAAGCTGCTCAATAATCGCTTCAAGCTGTTCAATCTGTTTCAAAATACAACCTCACTTACTGTTTGTGAGTCCGAGAAGACGACTAACAAGGAGAAAACACAATGACCAAAGTCATCAAAGGCGGGACGGTTTGTACCGCAGATCGCGCTTGGAAGGCGGATGTTTTGATTGATGGGGAGATCATCAAGGAGATTGGCGTCGACCTAAAGGGCGATGAGTATATTGATGCCGAAGGGGCCTATGTGATCCCCGGTGGGATTGATCCGCACACGCATCTTGAGATGCCGTTCATGGGGACCACGGCGGCGGAGACGTTTGAAAGTGGCACTTGGGCGGCGGCTTGCGGGGGCACGACGATGCTGGTGGATTTCTGTCTGCCGGGCGAAGACGGCTCAATCGTGAATGGCATTAAGGAATGGCACCGCAAGTCCACGCCGCAGATTTGCAGCGATATCGGCTATCATATGGCGGTGACGGGCTGGAATGAAACCATCTTTGAAGAGATGAAAACAGCTGTGGACATGGGTGTAAATTCGTTCAAACACTTCATGGCCTATAAGGGCGCATTGATGATCGAAGACGACGAAATGTTCGCGTCTTTTCAACGGTGTAAAGAGTTGGGCGCACTGCCGATGGTGCATGCGGAAAACGGCGATTTGGTTGCGATCCTGCAAGAGAAATACATGAACGAGGGGATCACGGGGCCAGAGGGCCACGCCTATTCCCGCCCGCCAGAGTTAGAAGGCGAAGCAGCGAACCGCGCGATCACCATTGCGGATGCGGCGGGCGTTCCGCTCTACATCGTGCATGTGTCGTGTGAGCAGGCCCATGAAGCGATCCGCCGTGCGCGGCAAAAAGGGATGCGGGTGTATGGCGAGCCATTGGCGCAATTCCTGACGCTGGATGAGAGCGAGTATTTCAACACCGATTGGGACCACGCGGCGCGGCGTGTTATGTCGCCGCCATTCCGCAACAAAAAGCATCAGGACAGCCTGTGGGCTGGTTTGCAGGCGGGGTCTTTGCAGGTGGTGGCGACCGATCACGCGGCGTTTAGCACGGAGCAGAAACGCGCGGGGCGTGATGATTTTCGGATTATTCCGAACGGGTCAAACGGGCTCGAAGAACGGATGCCGGTGTTGTGGACTGAAGGGGTTGAAAAGGGCCGCCTGACGCCAGAAGAGTTTGTGGCGGTGACGTCCACGAATGTGGCAAAGATCCTGAACATCTATCCCAAGAAGGGCGCGATTGTTGAAGGGGCGGACGCGGATATCGTGGTGTGGGATCCGAAGATTTCCAAGACGATTAGCCCGAGCAATCATCATTCGGTGCTGGATTACAACGTGTTCGAAGGGTTCGAGGTGACGGCAAACGCGCGGTATACGCTGAGCCGTGGGGATGTGATTTGGGCTTGGGGCAAGAACTCGCAGCCGCAACCTGGGCGTGGACGGTTTGTGCCGCGTCCTGCGTTTCCATCGGCGCATACGGCGCTGAGCAAGTGGAAGGCGCTGAACTCGCCGCGCATGATCAAGCGCGATCCGATGAATATTCCAGCGGGGATTTGATGTGAAGATGTTGGATCTAACCATCAAAAGAGGACAGCTTTATTGAGACCTTTTTTCACCTATTGCATGACACTATTCGTTCTTAGTGGAGTGAATTTCTGGTCCCAAGCAAATGGATCGGGCTACGATGATGGAAAAATGTTCGAGGTCCTTTTTATTGTGGGAGTTGCCTTGATGACCGCAGTTTGGGCTGCGTTACCAGTTTTTGCGATTTGGATACCTCTCTTTTGGATTTTGAAATCGATGAAGCTGTCCCAGCGACTGGCGGCTGTGCTTGCAGCGGGTCCAGCAGCGGGATTGGGTGCAATAATCAGTGAACAACTGTATCTTCAAATGACCCGAGAATTTGCCGATAAAGCCAGTCTTGGCCTGCAAGAAATAGCGGTGATTGTAATCACAGCGATGCTCATTACGCATTTGATCTGGACTGTAATTCCGCAACGCGTGGAGCCTGTATGATGTCTGAAAGTGTTATTTCAGCCCAAAACCTCTCCCTCACGTTTGAAACAAACGACGGGCCAGTGCATGCGCTGAAGAACATCAACCTTGAGATCGACAAGGGGGAGTTCGTGTCGTTTATCGGGCCGTCTGGCTGTGGCAAGACCACGTTTCTGCGGGTTATGGCGGATTTGGAAACGCCGACGGCGGGGTCGATTACGGTCAATGGGGTGAGTGCGGCCGAGGCGCGCAAAGCGCGGGCCTATGGCTATGTGTTTCAGGCGGCGGGGCTCTATCCTTGGCGCACGATAGGGGGGAATATTCGCCTGCCGCTTGAAATCATGGGCTATTCCAAAGCGGATCAGGCGGAGCGGGTGAAACGGGTGTTGGAGCTGGTCGAACTCGACGGGTTTGATCGCAAGTTTCCGTGGCAGCTGTCGGGTGGAATGCAGCAACGGGCCAGTATCGCGCGGGCGCTGGCATTTGATGCGGATATTTTGTTGATGGATGAGCCGTTTGGCGCGCTTGATGAAATTGTGCGCGATCATCTGAATGAACAACTGCTCGCGCTGTGGGCGCGGACGGAAAAGACGATTGGGTTTGTGACCCATTCGATTCCAGAGGCTGTGTATCTGAGCACGAAGATTGTGGTGATGTCGCCGCGCCCAGGGCGGATTGCGGATGTGATTGATAGCACGCTGCCCAAAGAACGCCCGCTCGATATCCGTGATAGCCCTGAGTTTATCGAGATTGCACACCGCGTGCGTGATGGGCTGCGGGAAGGGCATGCGGATGGGTAGGGGCGCAGGAATGAGAGGCCCCGCATCAAGTGCGGGGCGGTTGCGCGGCCGAGGGGATGCGCGACCTAGCTTTGCGCGCACCCCCGAAAGCGGTTCACTTTTGCCCTATAGGGAGGGTAAAGCGGCTTCTTCCGTCACAGCCATCGGCTCTCCAGCCTGTACTGCATCTTTAGTGTGCGATTCATTTGGTTTCTTTTGTCTTAAAATACTCAAAAAAATTCCAATGCCTTCGGCGAGAGTATTGTGGGACAAAAGAAACGGGGAGGTGCGTTTTGCGTAACATCCTTCCGATCCTTACCGTGGTGTTTGGCCTGTTTGTGATTTGGTATGCGGGGGCGGTCTATCTGAATTCGAATTGGGCCTATGACAAGGCGAAGCGGGCGAATGTGGAGTTGTCGTTTGGGGCGATGGTTTCGGATACGATGACACAGGAAAAGCCACGTCTTCCCCCGCCCCATCAAGTGGGGACAGAGATTTGGAAGACCACGGGGGCCATGGTGCAGCGGGGGCGGGCGTTTTCAAAGCGGTCTTTGATTTATCATGGGTGGATAACGCTGAGCTCCACTGTGCTCGGGTTTGTGTTTGGCACGGGGCTTGGGATTTTGCTGGCCGTTGCCATTGTGCACAGTCGGGCGATGGACATGTCCGTGATGCCATGGGTGATTGCCAGTCAGACCATTCCGATATTGGCGATTGCGCCGATGATTGTGGTGGTTTTGGCCAGTGCGCAGGTGGATGATTTGATCGCGAAGGGGGTGATATCGATGTATCTGTCATTCTTCCCCGTTGTGGTTGGCATGGTGAAGGGGCTGCGCTCGCCCGATCACATGCAGATGGATCAGATGCGGACTTGGAATGCGAGCCGTAGCCAAACGTTTTGGCGGCTTCGGTTGCCTGCTTCGGCGCCGTTTTTGTTTGCCTCGCTGAAGGTCGGGATTGCGGCGAGTTTGATTGGGGCAGTGGTGGCGGAACTGTCGTTGTCTCAGGATGGTGGGCTGGGCGCGCGGATGCTTGTGGGCAGCTATTACGGCCAGACCATTCAGATTTGGAGTGCGCTGATAGCGGCGGCCACGCTGGCGGCGTTGATGGTGGCGGCGATTGGTGCTGTGCAAACCGTGACGCTGAAAAAGATGGGGATGGCGGCATGACTTGGATTGTTGGTGTTCTGATGTTTTGGGCCGTGGCGTGGGCCGTGAATGCGCGGTTGGCCAAGGCGAAGCCGTCGCGGTTTACCAGTTTTGCCGTGCCTGCATTGTTTGGCATTACGCTTTTGTTGCTGTGGGAAGGGATCGTGCGCGGGTTTGAGGTTAGCCCTGTGTTGCTGCCGCCCCCATCGTCGATTGCTGTGACGTTTGCCTCTTCGTTGTCGATCCTGTGGGGGGATTTTGTGCAGACCTTTGTGAAGGGGGCGCTGTCGGGCTACATTATCGGTTGTGGGGCGGCGGTGCTGACCGCGATTGCCGTGGATCGGTCGCCATTTTTGCAACGGGGATTGCTGCCAGTCGGCAACTTCGTGGCGGCGTTGCCGATCATTGGGTTGGCACCCATTATGGTCATGTGGTTCGGGTTTGATTGGCATTCAAAGGCCGCCGTGGTTGTGGCGATGGTGTTCTTCCCTGTTCTGGTGAACACGGTGCAAGGGTTGCAGGCCAGTGATGCGATGCAGCGGGATTTGATGCGGACGTATGCGGCGTCTTATCCGCAGGCATTGCTCCGCCTTCGCTTGCCAGCGGCGATGCCGTTTATTTTTAATGGGTTGAAAATTGCCACAACGCTTGCGTTGATTGGCGCGATAGTGGCGGAGTTCTTTGGCTCGCCCATCAAGGGGATGGGGTTTCGGATTTCCACCGAAGTGGGTCGGCTTGCGCTCGATATGGTGTGGGCAGAAATTACTGTGGCGGCCTTGGCTGGGTCGGCATTTTATGGGGGGGTCGCATTGATCGAGAGATCAGTGACCTTCTGGCATCCGTCACAAAGACGGACGCGATGAAGACCAATGATTAACCAACTAGGAGAGAGACTATGAAAACTTTACTCGCAGCCGCGCTGGCAGGCGCGATGGCCTTGGGGGGCACGTTTGCAAGTGCGGATGGGCACGCAAATAAGGTGACGTTGCAGTTGAAATGGGTCACGCAGGCGCAGTTCGCTGGCTATTATGTGGCGCAGGATAAGGGATTTTACGCCGAGGAAGGCCTGACAGTTGAGATTAAACCTGGTGGGCCAGACATCGCGCCCGCACAGGTGATTGCGGGTGGCGGGGCTGATGTGGTTCTCGATTGGATGCCATCTGCGCTTGCGTCACGTGAAAAGGGTTTGGACCTTGTGAACATCGCGCAGCCGTTCACATCATCAGGAATGATGCTGACCTGTCGCAAGGATGCGGGCATTTCCAGCCCTGCGGATTTCGCGGGTAAGACGCTGGGTGTTTGGTTCTTTGGTAACGAGTATCCGTTCCTGAGCTGGATGAGCAAACTTGGCTTGGCCACCGATGGGTCTGATGGTGGTGTGACGGTTCTGAAACAGGGCTTTAACGTTGATCCGATTCTGCAAGGGCAAGCGGCTTGTGTGTCTACTATGACGTATAATGAGTATTGGCAGATCATTGATGCGGGCCTGACACCAGATGATTTGGTGGTGTTCAAGTATGAGGACCAAGGCGTCGCGACGCTGGAAGATGGCATGTACGTGCTGGGCGAAAATCTGAAGGACCCTGTGTTCAAAGAGAACATGGTGAAATTCGTGCGCGCGTCCATGAAAGGGTGGAAATATGCGGAAGCAAACCCTGATGAAGCGGCAATGATCGTTTTGGATAACGATGCGACGGGTGCGCAGACCGAAAAGCACCAAAAACGCATGATGGGCGAAGTGGCGAAACTGACCGCTGGGTCTTCTGGTGCGCTGGATGTGGCAGCGGCAGAACGCACGGTGCAAAGCCTGTTGTCTGGTGGGTCTGATCCTGTAATCACCAAAGCGCCTGAGGGTGCTTGGACATCTGAGATTACCGATTTGGCGCTGAAGTAAGTCACCACCGAACCGAATTGAACCGCGCCGTGGGATACCTGTGGCGCGGTTTTTTAATGCGCAGCATTAAGATTGATGAACCTGGGGTTAATCCAGACGCGTCATATATGACGCGTCTTACACAACGCGTTGTGAAAGTTGGGTCATCGGGGTTTGTGTTTAGGTTTCAAAGGCTTGCCATAATATGGCGCATCTCTTTTCGCTGGCGCTGCTTGTGTGCATGACTATTGTCGTTAGGGTGAACACGGTGCATTCGTTAATAAGGTGATGGAAATGAACGTTCTTTGGATCATGGCAGATCAACTGCGCTGGGATTACTTGTCCTGTTATGGTCATCCACATCTGCATACGCCCAATATTGATAAACTGGCCAAGCGCGGCGTGAAGTTTGATCGCGCCTATGTGCAATCGCCCGTTTGCGGACCCAGCCGCATGAGCGCCTATACGGGTCGCTACACCCGCAGTCATGGGGCCACGTGGAACGGGTTCCCCTTGCGGGTTGGTGAGCCAACGCTCGGGGATCATTTGCGCGAGATTGGAGTGCGCCCTGTGCTGGTGGGTAAAACTCATATGATCCCTGATTTTGAAGGCATGAAACGGTTGGGTATTGATCCAGAGTCCGAGGTTGGCCAGCGTGTGTCTCAATGTGGGTTTGAGGCGTTTGATCGCGATGATGGGCTGCATCCCCTTGGCCCTTATGATCCGAACCCACGCTATAATGCGTGGTTAAAAGAGCAGGGCATCGCGGATGAAAACGGCTGGGAAACACGGGCAAATGGGGCGATTGATGCAGACGGAAATCGTGTGTCGGGATGGCTTTTGGAAACCAATCATTTGCCTGCGGATATCCCTGAGGAGCTTTCAGAAACGCCCTATATGACGCGCCGCGCGATGGAGTTTATGGAGCGCGCGGGCGATCAGCCGTGGATGTGCCATCTGTCGTTTATCAAACCCCATTGGCCCTATATCGTGCCTGCCCCGTATCACAACATGTATGGGCCAGAGCACATCGTGCCGCCAATCCGATCAGAGGCAGAAAAGGATGATCCGCAGCCCGTGTTTGGGGCCTATATGCAAACGCGGATTTGTCAGAGCTTTAGCCGCGATAAGGTGCGCGAACGCGTGATCCCTGCCTATATGGGGTTGGTGAAGCAGATTGATGATCAATTGGGGCTGCTGTTCGATTGGATGGAAGAACGCGGCCTGATGGAGGATACCATGATCGTCATGTCTTCGGATCATGGAGATTATCTGGGGGATCATTGGATGGGGGAAAAGGACCTGTTTCACGATCAATCCGTGCGCGTGCCGTTGATTATCAGCGATCCAAGGCCAGAGGCAGATGCGACTCGGGGCACATCAAGTGATGCGTTGGTTGAAATGATTGATCTGGCACCGACCTTCTTGAATGGGTTTGGGGGGCCAGAGCTGCCACATATTCTTGAGGGGCGCGATTTGACACCGCTGTTGTGGGGCACACCGGTGAAATGGCGCGAATATGCGATTTCGGAGTATGATTACGCCACGCGGCCTGCCCGTGAAATTTTGAAGAACGCACAAGAAGATGCGCGATTGATCATGTGTTGTGATGCGCGGTGGAAATACGTTCACGCCGAAGGGTATCGACCCATGCTGTTTGATTTGGAAAATGATCCACAGGAATTGGTGGATTTGGGCGCGAGCGATGACAGCGAACATGTGGCGGTGCGCGAACGGATGGATGCCGAAATCGGGCGTTGGTCCCGTCAGCATCATGCCCGCATTACCAAAACGCCAGAATGGATCGAGGCGGTGACGGGAAAAGAACCACCAGGTATTTTGATCGGGTTCTGGGATGAAGCTGAATTTGAAGAGGTGTTTGGCAAGCCTTTTGCCGAGCGGCCTTAGGGTTTGGATTTTGGTATTTGGTAGGACGCTTTAAAGGATGTGCATCCAGTGGAGGGTTTCATCTGTTGGGCCGTTGGGTTTGTATTCTGCGCCCAAAGGTGCGGTGTATCCTGCATCTGTGATGTGTTTGAAGACTGCGGCGTAATCGAGCGTGCCTTGGTCTGGTCTGCCACGATCCGGCACTGAAGCGAATTGCACATGACCAATGAAGGGGCGCAGCGCGGTAAAGCGGTTTGCGACATCCCCTTCGGTACGCCCCACATGGTAACAATCAAACATGAGTTTGAGGTTTGGGACGGACACCTCTTTGAGGATCGCTGCGGCTTGATCTGTTGTTTTCAGAAAGTAGTTCGGTGCGTCAAAGCGATTGAGCGGTTCGATCAAAATTGTGATGTCGCGCTGGGCCGCCTGTGTGGTGGCGTAGTGTAGGTTTTCAATAAAGGTGGCGTGGGCTGTGTGCCCGTGTGCGTTGCCTGCGAGGACGTGAATGTTTGGCGTGTTGATCGCTGTGGCATAGTCGATGGCCTGATCAATGGCAGCGCGGGCTTGGGCAACGCGATCAGGCAGGGCGCTGAGGCCAAAATCCCCCGCACCCCCTGTGCCGCGCGCGGTGTTAAGGCTGAGCATTTGCAGGCCTGTTTCATCAAGGGCCGCGGTAACGTCATGGGCTGGCGTTGCATAGGGCCAATGGCATTCAACCGCGTCAAACCCCGCCCCGTGGGCGGCGTGAATGGCATCGGGCAGCGGGATGTCTGCCCAGAGAAACCCGAGGTTTGCGGAGAATTTTGGTTTGGGTGCAGTCATGGAATTCCCTTTGGTCGCTGATTTACACTTTGCACAGCGCGGGTGGAGCGCAAAGGGGGATCTGGTCTTGATTGTTTATCTACTAGTTGGTAGGTAAAATTCAAATAGTGGATACAAAGGGATCACAGTCATGGATTTGAATGCAGATTTTAGCAAACGCGTGGTGGTTCATTCGGATCAAGTGGACTGGGTGAAATCCCCAATGCCAGGCGTTGATCGGCGGATGCTTGATCGTATCGGCGGCGAGGTGGCGCGGGCCACGACAATTGTGCGATATGCGGCTGGCAGTGCGTTTTCTGAGCATACGCATACAGGGGGTGAAGAATTCATCGTGCTGGAGGGTGTGTTTTCAGATGAACATGGGGATTTTCCTGCGGGCTCTTACATTCGCAATCCGCCCACTTCGGCCCATACACCTGGATCGGCGCCAGGGTGCGTGATTTTTGTGAAGCTGTGGCAGTTTGATTTAGAGGATCGCACGCAGGTGAAGATTGACATGAATAAGATGGAAGCGGTGCGTGATGCGGATCGCGCAGGCGTGTCGGTGATGCCGTTGTTTCAAGACGCGCGTGAAACGGTGCGGACCGAGATTTGGGATGCGGGCGCGGATGTGATGCTTGATCTGCCAGAAGGCGGTGAATTTCTGGTGCTGGACGGTGGCTTTGAAGAGAGCGGTGACACCCTTGGCACTGAGGGTTGGTTGCGTGTGCCAGAGGGTGGTTTGTTACGGGCCACGGCGGGGGCAAAAGGGGCGCGGGTTTGGATGAAGTTGCGTCATATCCCCCATGCGAAACCACCAGCGGTTTAACCCGTGGAGCAGACAGATATCCTGATTATTGGCGGTGGCTTGGCGGGCTGTGCGCTGGCGGATGCTTTGGCGCAGGCAGGACGCGATTTCATCTTGGTCGAGGCGCGGGATCGCTTAGGCGGACGGATCAAAACGATGCGTGTGGGTGCTGATCATTTTGATCTGGGGCCCGCGTGGTTTTGGGACGGGCAGCCGCGTATGGCGACAGCGGTTGCGCGGTTCGGGGTGCAAGTGTTCGATCAATACGCCGAAGGTGAACTGAGCTTTGAAGATGAACGCGGTGCGGTCCATCGTGGGCAAGGATATGCGTCAATGGCAGGGTCACATCGGCTGGACGGTGGCATGCGGGCTTTGGTGGAGGCGTTTTCACGTGGTTTACCAAAGGGTGCAGTGCGGCTCGGGCAGGCCGTATCGCAGGTGCGCAGGGCCACTGATGGGATTGAGGCAACCTTTGTCGGAGGGGCAAAGATCACAGCGAAACAGGTTGTTTTGGCGCTGCCGCCGCGCGTGGCGGCGATGATCGCGTTTGATCCCGTTTTACCAGCGGATGCGATGCAAGCGATGATGGCGGTGCCAACGTGGATGGCAGGGCAGGCCAAGGCGGTGGCGGTTTATGATCGTCCGTTTTGGCGCGAAGGCGGATTGTCTGGGGATGCCATGAGCCGATATGGGCCGATGGTGGAAATTCACGATGCGTCACCTGTTTCAGTCGCCACAGGCGCGCTGTTTGGGTTTATCGGTGTGCCACCAAAGGCGCGGCACGATCAAGATGTGTTGCGCAAGCAAGTCATCGCGCAATTGGCTCGCCTGTTTGGAGAGAACGCAACGACGCCGACAAAGTTGGAGATTAAGGACTGGGCTTGTGATCCGCGCACGGCGGTGGAGGCAGATCAGGCCCCCCTGTATGCGCATCCAAGGTATGGAATGCCAGTGGCGCTGGCCGATCTTTGGGGTGGGCGATTGGTGTTCGGAGGCACCGAGGTGGCGCGGGATTTCGGAGGATATCTGGAAGGGGCGCTGGAAGCCGCAGAGCAGGCATTTCGATCGGTGGACCAAGCAAAGGAGCAGGTGCCATGAGCGATACAAAAACAGCATTGCTCGATTCAGCGGAGCGCGCGGCCCGACGGTTTGGGTTTGACGGTTTCAGCTATGCCGATCTGGCGCAGGATGTGGGCATCCGCAAAGCCAGTATCCATTATCATTTCCCCAGCAAGGCATCGTTAAGCGTGGCCATGATGCGGCGGTATCGCGAAACATTTGTTGGCGTGTGTGCGCAAATTGAGAGCGCCGAGGAAACAGGCGCGGGGCGCTTGCGCGCTTTGATCTCGCAGTACGAGTCGGCGTTGGAGAACGGGACCTGCCTGTGTTTGTGTGTGGCATTGTCCAATAGTCGAGACAGCTTGTGTGCAGAAACGCTCGACCAGATGGCGCAGTTTCGTGCGGCCATGATGGAATGGATTGGCGGCGTGTTTGCGCAGGGGCAACAGGACGGCTCGATTGCGGGTGTTGTGGATGCGGCAAAGGAAGCGGCGGCAATGCTGCCCCTGTTGGAAGGGGCGCAATTGGCGGCGCGTGTTAGCGGGGAAATTGCAGTGTTTCGCGCGGCAACATCGTTGTTGCAGGATCGGCTTAGTTAAGGCGCGCGCAGGCGTTTTGAATGTAGGCGTCGATGGTCGCCGATTGTTCGGCCGTGACCCGCAGGCCAAGTTTTGAGCGCCGCCATAGGAAATCATCGCCGGTTCGCACCCATTCGTTTGCAATGGCCCAATCCAGTTCCACTGGGTAAACATGTGCGCCGAGGTCGGGGCCAAGATCGTCTGCTGATGTGATGCTTGCGAAAATACTTTTGGCTTCGGTTCCGTATTGGCGGATCAATCGGTTGATGGTTTGGGCTGGTAGGAAAGGCATATGTTTGGCGAGGTCTGCCCGCAAATCGTTCACCCCTGAAACGGGGAAATCGCCTCCTGGCATCGGGACGCCTGCGGTCCAGATGGTGGGGGATTGGCCCAGCGTTTCGTTGATTTTTTCCAGCGCGGATTCTGCCAAGCGTCGATAGGTGGTGATTTTGCCGCCGAACACGTTCAGCACGGGGCCGCCGAGCGAAGTGTTGACCCGTAATACATACTCGCGTGTGGCCGCCGTGGCGGAATCTGCACCGTCATCATAGAGCGGGCGCACGCCAGAATACGTCCACACAACATCGTCAGCGGAAATGTTTTGTTTGAGGTATTTGTTGGCAAAATTGACGAGGTAATCCGTTTCAGCAGGTGTGCATTCAGGTGGGGTGCTGGCGTCTGTGTGATCTGCATCGGTGGTGCCGATTAGGGTGAAATCATCCTCATAGGGAATGGTGAAAATGATGCGACCGTCTTCGCCCTGAAAGAAATAGCATTTGTCGTGGTTATAGAGCTGTTTGGTGACGATGTGGCTACCACGCACAAGGCGAACGCCTTCGTTGGTTTTGAGCCGCATGGTTTTATGAATAACGTCTTCGACCCATGGGCCAGCGGCGTTAACGATCATTTTGGCCGTGTGGGTTGTTTCATCCCCAGCTGCATTTTGGGTGGTGATGTGCCAAAGACCGTCTTTGTAGGCGGTACTGACCACTTTGGTCTGCACCATGATCTGTGCGCCCCGATGAGCGGCATCGCGGGCGTTCAGAACCACAAGGCGGGCATCTTCGACCCAGCAATCGGAGTATTCAAAAGCGGTTTCGAATTTTGGATCGAGGGGCATGCCTTCGGCAGCGGTTTTCAGGTTGAGCGTTCGGGTTCTAGGCAGGATTTTGCGCCCGCCCAAATTGTCATAAAGGAACAGCGCCAATCGGATCATCCACGCAGGGCGGCGGCCCCTCATCCATGGCATAAAGAAAGACAGCAGGCGTGATGCGGGTGTATCGCTTTCGAAGCGCATATCGTCATGATAGGGCAGCACAAAGCGCATGGGCCAAGACATGTGCGGCATGGCGCGTAGCAGCGTTTCGCGTTCGATCAAAGCCTCGCGCACCAAGCGGAATTCGAAAAACTCAAGGTAGCGCAGGCCGCCGTGAAACAGTTTGGTCGAAGCAGAAGATGTGGCGGAGCCAAGGTCGTTCATTTCTGCAAGTTTAACGGAATAGCCGCGCCCCACGGCATCGCGAGCAATGCCGCACCCGTTGATGCCGCCCCCAATGATGAAGAGATCCACGGTGGTGTTTGCGTCAGTCATGGTTTGGGTCATCCGCGATGATAAGTTTGGTTTGGCTGTTTTCAATCCGCGCTGCAAATGGCGCAGGGGGCGGGGCGTTTAGGATGATCACGTCAAGATCGGTAGCTGTGCAAATCTTGTGTGGGGCGGTGGCGTCGAATTTTGAAACGTCTGCTACGAGGATTTTTTGACGGGCTGCGTTCAGCAGGGCGCGGGCCACCATCACTTCGCGTTGGTCGAAATCAAGCACCGCGCCATCTGGATCAAGGCTGGAGGCACCGATGATGGCTGTGTCCACTTTGTATTTGGCAATCGTGTCGAGCGCATCGCCGCCCACCACTGCGCCGTCAGACAAGCGGATTTCTCCGCCAATCAGAACGAGCGAGGTCAGATCGGTGCGGCGTAAAATGGGAACGATATTTGTGTTGTTGGTGATCACCGTCAGCCCTGAGTGCAGGCGCAGGTGTTCGGCCACTTGTTCGGTTGTGGTGCCAATGTTCAGGGCCAGAGAGGTATTGTTTTGGATCAGGCCCGCAGCGGTTTTTGCGATGGCTTGTTTTGCCGCTGTATGCTGAAGGCGGCGGTTTTCATAGGCAATGGCGGTTCCAGATTGCATCAGCTTCGCGCCGCCATGGGTGCGCGTGGCCAAACCAGCTTCACACAAAACGGACAGATCACGGCGAATGGTTTGCGTGGCGACAGCCATCTGTTCTGCAAGTTCATCCACACCCACGCGACCGTCACGGCGCAGCGTTTTAAGAATGAGATCTTGGCGTGGGGTAAGAGGCATGGGACTCGCGATGTTCATTTGAGTATACATTTTGTTCGTTTGATCATTATCGTTAGAATTTGTCCAGTTAAGTTTGCGTGATTTAACCGCTGATTAAACTTCTTTCCCTAAGGCTCGGAGTGGGATGATGCACCTAATGGTTGTGGCGTGTTTTCTGGTGCAGAACGGGAGGATTTATTTATCATATCAAATTCTTGTTGTTTATTTGCCTCATATTTTGGATTTTGCACGTTTTAGTAGATAAATGGCGCTGCTGTCTCCACCTGCCGCATTCTCGCCGCAATTCAAAAATAAACCTAAACGTGTAAAGTCGGAGCGAATTGGTTCTGAATGATTAGGCAAAGAGCGAATAGAACAAGGGCGGACATACCGCTGAGTGAGGTACGATCATGAGAATTCTTGCTGTAGATGACGACGCAATTATCTGCGAATTATTGCGAGAGGCATTTGAAGCCGCTGGGTACACGGATGTGGTCACTGCGTCTTCTGGGCATGAGGCTTTGGCGTGTATGCGCGACGCGGCACAGCCATTTGACTGTTTCTTGTTGGACATTCAAATGCCAGAAATGGATGGGATCGAGCTGTGTTCGAAGATTAAAAGCCAACCCCATCATGCGGACAGCCCGATAATTATGCTAACGGCGATGTCTGAAAAGGACTACATTGACCGCGCATTTGGAGCAGGGGCAACGGATTATGTTACCAAACCGTTTGACGTGCTGGAATTGTTCACACGGTTGAAACTGGCGGCGCAGTTGGTGGAGCAGAAAGCCAAGGTGGCCGAAAAACAGCAAACCATTGATGCGTTGAAAACCCATGACACTTTTGCGCGCAAAGTTGATCTGCGAGAGGATATTTACCTGTCAGGTGTGCGCGGTGCGCTGCAAAAGTTGGCGTTTGAAAACTATATTCTGCAGCTTGGTCGCAGTGGCATGTTTGGCAGCGCGTTTTTCGCGTTTCGGTTTTCCAACGTTAAGGATCTGCATGATAATGCCAGCCCAGATGAGTTTGTCGGAACCATTTTGGACGTCGGAGATGTGATTGCCGATGCACTGAAAACCACGGAAACCTTTATCACGTATCGTGGTAACGGAGTTTATGTGGCCATAACCAAGTTCGAAAAGAACCGTTCCGTCACGGATGTTCAGGCAGAAATTGATGCGGATTTGGCCGGACTGATTGCGCCGCTAACCAATGGCGAAGCTGTTCCAATTTCAATGGCCGTCGGTGGCCCTGTGCAAAGTGGGTTGTTCGGTGCGGCAGAGCCGCTTGATGCGATGTGGCGCGCCATTGATCTGGTCGAAGGATCAGCGGCAGAGCGCGGACCTGCCAAAGCAACCATCGCGGATCGTGTAAAGAAAGTCACAAGCCAGATTATGCAATCTGCGGCCCTGTAAAATGCAATCTGCCATTTTAGATATCGAAGAAAAAATGGCCGCTGGATTGGCAGGCATTCGGGACAATTTTGTAGATGCGTTGGATCGTCGTGTGGATCGATTGGAAGCGTTCACTGACGTGCCTGTTGGGGCGCCTTTGTCCAATACAGCCAGTGAGCAGATCAAATATGTGGCCCATAAAACACTTGGTTCGGCGGCAACGCTCGGGTTCGAGGCGTTGGGGCGGAACGCGGCGGATTTAGAAACCGCCGTAAACGATTGCGGTGCGGTTTACACAGATACATTGAACCGTGCCGTGATCGATTTTTTGAATGCAGCAGATATGATTGTGGCCCGATATGCGCACCGCTAATCGCTGCGGTCTAGGGCCTATTGTTGAACGTCAGACGAAATTGACTTTCGCATCATATAATGGCTCAACACCACTTCTTTTCCCCTCATTTTTTTCGTTTCGTCTGACTTCCTTTTGGAAAATCAGGGTTGATTTGCCGGTTCAACCAGCGAAGCTACCTGTTCCAGAAAATCTGCCAAGTGGCGAACGCGGGAAGGGCGAGGCAATGGCCTTACCCTGACTGCCTGAGGTGTTTGGCTTGCTCAAATACCGCTGGATCAAGAAGCAAAAGCGGTGGGTCCAAAGGCCCCGTCTCAATTCATGACGCAATGCAAAGTGTCTGCTTTGAGCCCACTTCGACAGATGCTGCGGCGCGCGCGAACGTCTGTCATGGTCCATGTGTCGTGGATTTGGGACCGCTGGACTCTTCACAATGCTGGCAATACCTTAGCCAAAGTTTTACAAGGAATAATCTCTAAGTATCATCCGTGGCCTTGGTCAAAGGCTGCCTACAAAAGAACGGTACTACTTGGTGGATTACTACATAGGTTTATAGAATTTGGAAAAGTTTCTCGGAAAGGGTTGGGAGCTAAGCGTTTTTAAAAATGGTGAGCGCCTACATATCTCCATTCCTGTGGATAGCGGCTTTGCCTCAAAAAGCTATGATTTCGTGATCTCTCAGCAAGATTTTTTAATTCTGAAGGAAAACCGTTACAGACGTATGGCGTTAGAATTTTTGTTGCACGAGATGCTTCAGCCACGCTTGACGCGAGGCGATGTTGGCGCGACTGACAAGGAATGTAACGCAATGATCACCATCGTTCTCCAAGGATCGGCGACTGCAATCGAACGAGCGATAGAGACAAGCAAAAACACAGGACGAATTCGAAGGCGTTTAGAACAAGCAGGGTTTCCTGCGTATAAGGGCGCATGACCCACTGCAAACTGCCATTGGAACAACCGCGGCGAAAGCACGCTCCGTCCCCACTGCTAACCTTGGCAGAGGTTGGGATCGAGGCTCGGTCTGGGTCAGAAATGCGTGACCTTTGGGTCATTATTGCCTGACGCGGATGACTGGTCGGATTCAGAAAATCCGCGCCATCGAGTCAAAAGTGTTCGACGTTCCGCACCTAGGGTCAATCCGCCCGTCGGCTCAGTGCGGCGGTCCATAGTGCGGTGATTTGATCAGGCAGGGTCATCGGATCGAAGGGTTTGACGATAACGCCATCGGCATTGTTTGCGGCGATGAGATTGGCAATTTCATCTTCTTGCGCCTTAGCGGTGACAAAGATTGCGGGGCAGGATGACACACCGTCGAGTTGGCGCAATGCGGCGAGGGTTTCTTCGCCGCTCATGGTTGGCATCATGACATCAAGCAACAACAGCTGGGGGGTGAAATCTGGCGCGCGTTCAAGCGCTTCTGGCCCTGATGCGCATTGCAATAGATCAAAGTTTCCAAGCGTTTCAAGGGACAGTTTGGCGATTTCGCGAATGTCTTGATCGTCTTCAACGTGAAGAATTCTTTGCAGTTTTGTCATTGTTTCTCGCGCTACCCCTTTTACGCTGCAATACGTTTTTGATCTCTTCCAAGATCTCCTCGTTTGTTTTTTGCGACTTTAATATCACCGACGTTATGGCACCTTGATCATATGCGGAAGGTTCATTCGCGGAAAAAATGATGACGGGCACGTTCGGATCGAACGCATCGTGTAAGGAAGGCAGCACATCAAGGCCGCTGCCGTCAGGCAGTTCGATATCAAGGATCACCAGATCAAAGGTCTGGTTTTTGATGGCTTTTTTAGCCTGTGCCAAGGTGGCAACGGAATTCACTTTCGCCAAATCGCCAATCACTTCGCGCAATACTTCGCGGGTGCTGATGTCGTCTTCGACGTGCAAAACCGCGGGCAGTTTATTGGGTGAATTTTGCCCCAAAGACCGAAGGAGCTGCACAAGTTCCTGATGATTTGGTGGTTTGTAAAACACACCTGCAAGCGTGTCTGGCAGTGCGGTTTCTTCGTCTTGTGATGCGCCCGTAATGACCACCACAGGCAGGGTTGGGGTGGATTTGAGGCTGTCAATTTCTGACAAAAGGGTCATGCCATCTGCGTCGGGCAGCCCAAGATCCAGTGTCACTGCATCAAAATCATAGGTCTTGACCAAGTCCAGGGTTTCGGCGGCGTTTCTGCTGATGGTGACATGAAATCCGCTTTCTTGAAGCTGCTTTTTGATAACCTTGGCATAGTCGAGATCGTCTTCGACGACCAAAACCCGTTTGGGCATCTGGCTTGGATCATGGTCGATTAAGGGCGTGGCCGAGATGAGCGGGAATTCCACCCAGAAATCTGTGCCAACACCTTGGGTGCTGGTGAAATGGATGCTGCCTTGCATATGTTCGACCATGTTTTTGGTGATGCTAAGGCCAAGTCCTGTTCCCCCTGTGCGGCGCACATCCGAGGAATCCGCTTGGGTGAATTTGTCAAAAATGGTGGGTTTAGCATCGTCAGGAATGCCGCTGCCATTGTCCGAAATCGTAATGCGCAGAGTCCCTTGGTGATCTTCGGCGATGACGCGCACTTTTTCGTTTGGATCGCTGAATTTGATCGCGTTGGACATGAGGTTTGTCATCACCTGAACAAGGCGATTTTCGTCTACGTTGATCGTCGCGCTTTGTAACAAGGTGTGGTTTTCGATGGTGACATCGAACTGATCCGCATAGCTTTGCATGGAAGCCACGCATTCTGCCAGCAGTGGCACGGCTTCGACCTCGCGCATTTGATAGTCCATTTTGCCTGCTTCGATTTTTTCGAGGTCGAGAATGTCGTTGATCAAAAGAACCAGGCGTTCGCAATTGTTGTAAGCGATTTCGATCATGGAGGTTTGTTTGTCGGTCAATGGGCCGAGTGCGCCTGCTTTGACGAGGCCAAGGGACCCTTTGATAGAGGTGAGCGGGGTGCGCAATTCGTGACTGACCGTGGAAACAAATTCGGTTTTCGCTTTTTCGGCCTTTTTCGCCTCGGTCAAATCGCGGATGTTGGCGAGGAAATAGGGCCGCGCCCCTTTGGGGGCGATGTATTGCAAGTTGACCTCAACAGGGGCCAAGGCGCCGGTTTCGGTTTTGGCCACGGATTCATAAACCATGTATTTGCTGTCGCTGGCGACAATGTCGTTCAGGCGCTTCACCAGAACGTCTTTGGTGAGGTTCGGGTTGGTGTCCATTGGGGTCATTTTTGCAAATTCTTCCACCGTGGCCCCTGTGCGTTTTCGGGCCAATTCGTTGCCATAGAAAAACTGTTGAGTGTCGGGCCAGAACATATGGATGGAATCTGAGCTGTGATCCAAAGCGTGTTTGAAACGACGGATTTCCCGTTCGCTGTTTTTGCGTTCCGAAATGTCGCGAACCACGACGACAAAGCGTTTGCCCTGATCGTGAAGTTCCAAATACTGGATAGAGACCTCGGTGGGGCGCCCGTGCAATGAGGGGCGCTCAAAGGTGACAACTTTGGTTTCCCCCGACACCAGCGGTGCGACGCGGCCACGGAATACGGTTTCGTCGAACTTATCATCGTCGTCAGCAGGGGTGCGGGATTTGTATTCGTCCTCGGCCCAGCCCACCGTCTGAAGTGCGGATTTGTTCAGATAGGTGTACTGCAGGGTTTCGGGTTCGATGATGAACACTTCAAAATCGGCCAGATCAAGAGCTGCGCGCAGATCAAGGATTTCGTTGCGGCTGTTTACCTGTTCGGTGATGTCGCGCATCACAATGATGACGCGGGGTTCTTCGCCCGCAGGGGTTAGGTAATTCAGCGTGACGTGATCGATGCGGGTTTCCGACATGCGAACTTCGAAATCGACCTGTTTGTTGGGTGCGGTTTTGGCCATTTCAACGCGGCGTCGAAAGCGTGCTTCGTCAAAACCAGGGGTGATATCCACAAAGGTTTTTCCGTGGCCGCGATTGGTTTCCCAGCCAAACCGTTTGAGGGCGGCGGTGTTGAGGTAAAGAAATTCCAACGAGTCAGGCCAGAGCATGACCACCGTATCCCCAAGCGCATCAAAGGAGTTGGATAGTTGGCGTTCTGCCTCGAGTCGTTTGTTCGCGGTGATATCCGTGCGCACCGTGGCCGAGCGTATAAAATTGCCCTTACTGTCCATATAAGGCACGACGGTGGCTTGTGACCAAAAGGCGGTTCCGTCCTTTTTCAATGCGGGCACTTCGCCAGACCAAACTTGGCCCGCATAGACGGTTTCCAGCAAGGAGTCGTATTCTGCACGCCCTTCGGACTCTGGCCACAAAAGATAGCCAGATTGGCCGATCACTTCGGATCGTTCATATCCTGTGACGTCGAGGAAGTTATCGTTGACGTATTCAAAAATCCCGTTTGCGTCGATCAGGCTGACCACTGCGTGTTGGTCAAGCGCGCGTTTTTGAAACTGCAATTCTGCGGATTGTTCTTCGATCACGGCCGCGCGGCGTTTCAAAAGAGTGCTGTTTCGCAGCACAACGATGGTAAGCAGGGACAAAAGGACGAAGAAGAGGATGAGCAGCAGATCACCAAGTGTCCAGTTTTGACCGATCAGGACCGTGTGGAAAACATCAAAAATGTTGCGTGGGGTGTCTTGAGGGGTGGTGGTTTGCGACTGTGCCGTTCGGGGGGCAAGTGTCAAAAGGGGAATGGGCAGAGATTGAAAAATACGCCGCGTTCGGGTGGATTTGCTCCATAGTAAACTGGTGAGTTGAAAGATCATGCCCGCATACCACCTATAGATTTTTCAACCGTTCTAACACAGGTAGAATACTAGGTATAGATGAATTGCTTGAGGCGAGTCTGTGGCGGCTGAGCTGTGATGTGCAAAAGTAAAAAGGGCGATCCAACGGACCGCCCTTTTCGTGTCTTTATTCTGCCGCTTCGGCGTAGTCTTCCATGGGAGGACAGGTGCAAGTGAGGTTTCGATCCCCCCACACGTTGTCCACGCGGTTCACAGGGGGCCAGTATTTGTCCACGCGGAATGCGCCCTGAGGGAAGCAGCCGGTTTCGCGTGAATAGGGGCGATCCCAGTCTTTGACCAAATCTTCCATCGTGTGAGGTGCGTTTTTCAACGGGTTGTTTTCCGCATCCATTTTGCCCTCTTCGATGGCGCGAATTTCTTCGCGGATGCCGAGCATCGCATCGCAGAAACGATCCAGCTCGGCTTTGTTTTCGGATTCGGTTGGTTCGATCATCAACGTGCCTGATACGGGCCAAGACATGGTTGGCGCGTGGAACCCACAATCGCTAAGCCGTTTGGCGATGTCATCAACGCTGACGTTTGCGCTGTCGGCGAACGGGCGTGTGTCGATGATACATTCATGTGCAACACGGCCTGTTGGGCCTTTGTAAAGCACATCAAATGCGCCTTCTAATCGTTTGGCGATGTAGTTGGCGTTTAGGATGGCCACGCGGGTTGCTTGGGTTAGGCCCTCTCCGCCCATCATCAGGCAATAGGCCCAAGAGATTGGCAGCAAGGATGGGGAGCCGAATGCAGCAGCGCTGACCGCGCCTTCGCCGCCGTTTGGATCCCCTGGTAGGTGTGGGATGAGGTGGTCCTTTACACCGATTGGGCCCATGCCGGGGCCACCGCCGCCGTGTGGAATGCAAAAGGTTTTGTGCAAGTTTAGGTGGGACACGTCACCGCCCAAATCCCCCGGACGGCTGAGCCCGACCATGGCGTTCATGTTCGCACCGTCGATATACACTTGGCCACCTGCATCATGGGTGATCTTGCACACGTCGATGACGGTTTCCTCGAACACGCCATGGGTGGAAGGATAGGTAATCATACAGCCTGCAAGGTTGTCTTTGTGCAGATCAACTTTGGCTTTGAAATCTTCCAGATCAATATCGCCGTTTTCGGCGGATTTCACGGGGACAACTTTCCAGCCGACCATTTGCGCAGAGGCAGGATTGGTGCCATGGGCGCTCATCGGGATGAGGCAGATGTTGCGATGACCTTGACCATTGGCGCGGTGGTAGCCTGCGATGGACAACAGCCCCGCATATTCCCCTTGTGCGCCAGAGTTTGGCTGCATGGAAATCGCATCATAGCCAGTGACATCGCAGAGTTTGGCCGACAGATCGGCGATCATTTCGCTGTACCCTTCGGCCTGATCTTCGGGGCAGAATGGGTGTAAAAGAGAAAATTCGCGCCAGCTGACGGGCATCATTTCTGCGGCGGAATTCAGCTTCATCGTGCAAGAGCCAAGCGGGATCATCGCGCGATCAAGGGCGAGGTCACGATCCGCCAAACGGCGCATATAGCGCATCATTTCGGTTTCTGCGCGGTTCATGTGGAACACGGGATGCGTCAGGAAATCCGATGTGCGGATCAGATCATCTGGCATACGGTATTCGGCAGACAGGTCTGGCTTTCGATCCACAATCCCGAAAGCCCGCCACACCTTGACGATGGTGGCCTGACGCGTGCGTTCATCGAGCGTAATGCCCACTTTGGTTGTGCCAACGGCCCGCAGGTTAATCCCTTCATCCACCGCTGATTTCATCACGGCGGATTGCAAAGGGCCAACGTCGACGGTGATGGTGTCAAAGAAGGCTTCTGGTTCGATGGTGAAGCCTGCGTTTTGCAATCCTTTGGCCAAGCGGACGGTTTTGCGGTGGATACGTTGTGCAATCGCACGCAGACCATCAGGGCCGTGGAACACCGCGTAAAAACCCGCCATTACAGCCAGCAATGCCTGTGCTGTACACACGTTTGACGTGGCTTTTTCACGGCGGATGTGTTGTTCGCGGGTTTGCAAGGACAGGCGATAGGCACGGTTGCCGTGGCTGTCGATAGACACGCCAACGATGCGGCCTGGCATGTTGCGTGCGTAGCTTGCTTTGGTAGCCATATAGGCGGCGTGCGGGCCACCATAGCCGATTGGAACACCAAACCGTTGGGTGGTGCCAACAGCGATATCTGCGCCCATTGCGCCCGGTTCTTTCAAAAGAGTCAGGGATAGGGGATCGGCGGAAATAATGCCGATAGCTTTGTTTTCATGCAGCTTTTCGATTTCAGCGGTGAAATCGCGTAGATGGCCGTGTGTGCCAGGGAATTGGAAGATTGCGCCGAATACGGCGGTGGCATCCAGATCATCGGGGTTGCCGACGATCACGTCGATGTCGAGCGGTTGAGCGCGTGTTTTTATCACTGAAATGTTTTGCGGGTGACAGTTTTCGTCCACAAAAAATGCTGTCGCTTTTGATTTGCCAACGCGTTGGGCCATGGTCATGGCTTCGGCACAGGCGGTAGATTCATCAAGCAAGGATGCGTTGGCGATTTCCAAACCTGTCAGATCAGAGACCATGGTTTGAAAGTTCAACAAAGCCTCTAGGCGGCCTTGGCTGATTTCAGGTTGATAGGGCGTATAGGCCGTGTACCACGCGGGGTTTTCCAAAATATTGCGCTGGATCGCGGGGGGCGTGACCGTCCCGTGATAGCCCTGACCAATCAGCGAGGTCAGCACTTTATTTTTTGACGCTGTGACGCGCATGTGATGCAGCAATTCGCGTTCAGATTTGGCTTTGCCGAAATCGAGCGGGTCTTTCTGACGGATTTTTTGCGGTAATGTGTCGTCGATTAGGGCATCAAGATCCTTCGCCCCCACACGTTGGAGCATCTCTTCCATCTCGCTCGGGCTTGGCCCGATGTGGCGACGGTTGGCAAAGTCGTACGGCAAATAATCTGTGGGGGTGAAGGTCATGTCATGGATTCCTTAAGAGATGAAGGATTTGTAGCCAGCTTCGTCCAAGAAGGCGTCGAGCTGAGACGGGTCGGAGGCTTTGATTTTGAAGAACCAACCTTCGCCCAAGGCGTCAGAGTTGGCCAATTCTGGGTTTGCGACCAAAGCTTCGTTGATGGCGGTGATTTCGCCGTCGACGGGGGCCACGATGTCGGAAGCGGCTTTGACGCTTTCGATCACAACGATTTCGTCCCCTTGGGAAACTTCGTCGCCCACTTCGGGCAGTTCGACAAACACCAGATCGCCCAGTTGTTCGGTGGCGTGTTGGGTGATGCCAACAACATAAACGTCACCTTCGGCGCGCAGCCATTCGTGCTCTTCTGTGTATTTCATTTTGGTTTCTCCTTGTTTTAACGTTTGTAATTATGGGGGGCAAAAGGGGGTTTGGCGCGGGTCATCGGAACATGTTTACCCCGCATGTTCGCGAAAATTGGGGCGTCGGCGTCAGCCACATTCACAAGGCCGAGCGCCATGGGGCCATCAATTGTTGGGCCAAACCCGCCAGAGGTGACAACGCCAATGACATCGCCGTTTTCGTTCACTAATTCCGTGTCGCCGCGCACAGGGCGTCCATCGGCCAGCAGGCCCACGCGCATGCGTTTGCGGCCTTCTGCGATTTTCGTAGCAAGCGCATCTGCGCCGATAAATTCGCCGCCTGAACGGTGGTCTTTGGCAATGGCCCAAATCAGGCCAGCCTCGTGGGGGGTGATGTCTTCGGACAGGTCTTGGCCGTAAAGCGAGAGGCCCGCTTCGAGCCGCAGAGAATCCCGCGCGGCGAGGCCGATCCATTCGACATCGGCGTGGTCGACCAGCTTGGCAGAAATGGCGGCCAGTTCATCAACAGGCATCCCGATTTCAAATCCGTCTTCCCCTGTATAGCCAGAGCGGGATACGAACCAGTGTTCCTGTGGTTCCTTTCCTGTCATAAAGGCCATGTCCGCCACTTCGAAACCAAGGTCGGTTAAAACCGCTTCGGCCTTAGGGCCTTGGAGTGCGAGGAAGCCGCGTTCGATTGGAGATACCGTGACGTCAAATCCAGCGGCGTGGGATTGAACATGTGCAAGGTCTTTGTCCGCGCAGCCTGCATTGGCGACGATCAGATAGCGGTCATCGGCCAAACGTGTGACGATCAAGTCGTCAATGATGCCAGCGGTTTCGTTCAGAAAGAAGGTGTATTTGCCGTCACCCACGGATTGGGATGCGGCGTCATATGGGCAGAGTTTTGAAATGAACGTGGCGGCTTCTGGGCCAGAAATTTCAATGTGCTGCATGTGCGAAATATCAAAGAGGCCCGCGTTTTCGCGCGTGTGCAGGTGTTCTTGTTTTACGCCAAGCGAATAAAACAGCGGCATTTCAAAACCGGCATAAACGCCCATTTTGGCACCAGCATCGACGTGGGTTTGATAAAGGGGCGTTCGGTTCATCTCGGGTCCTGCCTTTAGACATCGGGTTCGGCCGCACAAAATGTGCAACGTTGATCCCCTCTGTCTTTGGCCTGAGAGACTCGGTTTCCAAATAGAGGAAACCTTAACACCTTCGGCGCGGGCGCGGCCCGACTTTCCAGAGTGCTTACAGTTCGCGGTCCTTTTGCCTGAGAGATTTCGGGTATTTCACCTTCGGCGGCAGCGATGGGCGCTGCACTCTCCCGCGAACAGTTCTGACATTGGTCAGACAGCATACCGTGGTATACGCAATTTACAAAAAGACACCAAGTGTTTTTTGCATGAAGCGAAAATGAAGCGTGGAAAGCCGCGCGAAATGGGGCGGAGTTGGATCAGGAAAAGGCTGCTTTTTCAACTGGAACCTGATCAGAAATACGACCGCTGCGGGGCTGCCAGAATGGGGTGTCATAGGGTAGGGCGGCGTCTTGCAAGTGGGTCATTGAAAACGTGCGTTCCGCAGTTTGGTCCTCCAATGCTTCGTAAAATGCGGGGAGAATCAGAATCGCCTTTGGTGGCGTTTGCGGTGCGCGTTTTCGAGCGGGTGCGAACAAGTCGTTGGGTTTTTATCTATTGGAATTTAATCTTGACATTTTTTGTCGGATTTATGTAGAAGCCTGCAAAGCAAGCCGTCACACGCCAGCAAGATATCCCTAACACCAAGTGGCGGCCATGTTTGAAACTTTTCCCCAGCAGATCAATTCGCTTTTGAACGCCAGTGGCGTGTTCTTAAAAGACGGTGGTCCGTCGATATGGGCAATCGCGGCATTGTCCGTTTTGGGCCTGACTGTGGTGCTGTGGAAGCTGTGGCGGTTGGTTGTAATTGGGGCGTGGGGCGGGCGGCGCGTGGCCCAGGCTTTGCCCGTTTTGGAAGCGGGAAACACGCAACAGGCGCAAAGGATGATCCGTCAAAAGCGGGGTGTGCGCAGTCGATTTCTAAACGCCGCGCTGACCGCCCGTGAAACCCTTCCGCTGCATGACGCCCGCGAAGAGACAACACGCATTGCAAAGACTCATTTGAATGCGGCCTCGGCTGGTCTGCGCATTCTGGAATTGATCTCTACCATCGCGCCGTTGTTGGGGTTGCTCGGCACTGTGCTGGGGATGATCGCGGCCTTTCAAGCTTTGCAAGACAGCGGCAGCCGCGCCGATCCTGCAATCCTTGCAGGCGGAATTTGGGAGGCTTTGTTAACGACGGCGGCGGGCATGGCCGTGGCGATCCCTGCTTCCTTTGCGTTGACGTGGTTTGAAAGTGTCGTGGATCGCATTCGCCAAGATTTTGAAGACATTGCAGCGCGCGTGTTCGTGGCCGAGTCCAAGTCCACCGCGGCCGCAATGCCACTGGCGGCAGAGTAATGCAATTTGCCGCAGCACCACACAAACGGCGCAAGCCAAGCCTAACGCCCATGATTGATGTGGTGTTTCTTTTATTGGTTTTCTTTATGTTGGCGT
Source organism: Amylibacter sp. IMCC11727 (assembly GCF_029854195.1). NCBI lineage: Bacteria > Pseudomonadati > Pseudomonadota > Alphaproteobacteria > Rhodobacterales > Paracoccaceae > Amylibacter > Amylibacter sp. IMCC11727. The sequence goes on along the minus strand of NZ_CP122960.1, from coordinate 3,102,798 downwards.
CGCAGTTTGGTTTGGACCAAGTAATCCGCTTACCGCTGGCTGGGTCCAGCACGGCACGAGAATACACAGGTCCGCCCCGCCTTGTGACGGTCACGGAAAATGGGCTGTCGTTGAATGGGGTCGCACTGGAACTGGGCGCGTTGAGCACAGAGATTGGGGTGCTGACCGAAAGTCCCAAAGACACCATAATTTTGCGGGGCCAAGGGGCGGCAAGTACACAAAATATTATCGATGTGCTGGCGCATCTTCAGGCGGCTGGTTTTGAAACCGTTGTGCTGGTGGATTGATTGATGGATTTCTCTCACCCTGTGAAACGCAAAGCAGAAGAGTCCATCGTGCCGATGATCAATGTGGTGTTCTTGCTGTTGATCTTTTTTCTGATGACCTCGCAGATTACACCGCCTGAACCTTTTGACGTGTCGGTTCCAGATGCAGAGACCGTGTCAGAGCCTGCGGCCGAACTGTTGGTTTACGTGTCAAAAGATGGCGCGGTTCAGTTTGAAGACTTTGCTAATGAAACGGCATGGCAACGTTTGGCGGGCCGCGTTGAAGGGAAAGTCCCTGTTAAGCTGCGCGTGGATGCGGATTTGCCAGCGCGCGATTTGTCCAAAGTGTTAAGCCGCGTTGCGCGCACGGGTGCCGTTTCGGTCGAAATCGTTGCGGCGCAGAAATGAGGGTCTATGCCGAAATAACGGTGTTTGCGCTGATCGCGCTTGGTGTGCATGCGGCTGGTTTTGCTGTGAGCCCAGACAAAGGTGCGCAATCTGCGGGGGATGAGGGTGCGTTTTTGATGTTTTTGCAGGCGTCAACAGCGCAGATGGAACAATTGGTCGAGGATTGGACGACAGAGCCTGATGTTTCACAGGACACGACCGTTTTGTCCGAAGTTGCGCCCAGCGTTGAAGAGCCCACGTTATTCGAGCCGGCGCAGATGATTTTGCCAGAACCAACCCGTGTGCCATCGGTTCAGCCAACGGAATTAACAACGCCTTCGCTGATGTCAGAGATCGCGGTGCCACAGGCGGCAACAGAGCCAGCACAAAAGCGGCAGGTGGATCGCGAACCTGCGACCATTCTAAAGATTAAGCCAAAGTCGCGCCCTAAAACGATTGAACGGGTTCAAAAAACGAAAGACGCAAGCAAGCCCAAGAAGGTTGAAAAACCGAAGCCCAAAGCCCCGAAAAAACAGACCGTATCGAAACCCAAAAAAGCGAAACCTGCGCGGGCAGCGCAGCGCAAACAAAAAGCCGCAGGGCAGGGTGGGCAGACCAGTGCGGGGTCTGTTGGTAAGGCCAAAGTCAAATCGGGCAGTGCGAAATCAGCCGCCAAGGCGATGGATGTTTGGGGGGCGCAAATTCGGCGCAACATTGAACGGCGCAAGAAATCTGTGCGGGGCCTAAAACGGCGTGCGCGTGTCACAGTTGCAGTGACAGTGGCAGCCAATGGCCAAGTTCTGAGCTATCGATTGTCCAAATCATCGGGCAATAAAAAGGCGGATACGGCCGCGCTGCGCGCCGTGAATGCGGCAGGACGTATGCCCAAAGCTGTCAAGGGTGTGGCTGTTCGAAAACACACGTTTCGCATTCCAATGATCTTTAATCCGTAATCAAATTAAACTTGACAAAAATAGTCAGTAAATCGATAAGAAGGCACAAAGTAGCCACCTGACTCTCTTGTTTGGAAGTGAAAGCCAAAACCTCAAAGGGATCAGGACATGAACTCCAACAAATTCGTGTTGGCTGCAGTTGCTGCGATTTGCGCACAAGCGGCCCATGCACAAGACGCCACCGAAGTGGACCCAATTGTTGTTAATGCTGGTCAAGATCGCGTGGCATCAGATGTGCCGCAATCTGTTACGGTTGTGAACCAAGAAAAGCTCGACGAAGTGCAAGCGGCCAATGTGGGTGATATCCTTGATACGGTGCCTGGGGTTTCGGGCGTTGGGTCCAGCAGCCCGCTTGGGCAATCTTTTAACATTCGCGGTGTGGGTGCGGGCTTGGATGCGGCTGAAAGCTCGATCCACACCCTTGTGGATGGTGAGGAGGTGTATTTCGAAAGCTATCGCCAAGGGTCGATCTTTCTGGAACCTGAATTGTTGAAACGGGTTGAGGTTCTGCGGGGGCCTGGCAGTTCTACGTTGTATGGGTCTGGTGCTTTGGGCGGTGTGATCCTGTTCGAAACCAAAGACGCGACGGATTTCTTGAAAGACGGGGACACGTTTTCTGTTCGCCAAAAGCTGACCTTTGAAACGAATGAAGACAAGTTTCAGAGCACGACAATTCTGGCCTTTGCCCCTGACAATAAATTTGATGCCTTGCTGGCGTTTTCCTATTCCGATGTGGGAATCAGCGAAGATGGTGATGGGAATGAGTTGATCCGCACCAACGCCGATATGTACAACTTTTTAGGGAAGGTGAACTATTCTGAGGGCGCGAATACGTTCAGTTTTTCTTATCAGCATTTGTATTCTGACGGCAAAAATCAGGACTTCAACCAGATTGATGGCTGCTGCCAATCCCCGTTCTTTAGCTGGGGTTTTGGGAATATCGTCAATGAATCCCAAGTGGCCAAACTGGAGTATAACTTTGCCCCTGAAGACAGCCGTTTTTGGGATTTGACCGCTTCACTGTCTTACACCAATTCGAGCCGTGACGTGCAGCAAGGGACCGATCCAGCCAATCAAGTTTTTGCATCGTTGCTGGGTGAGCGCTCTTACGAGCTGTGGAAAGCAAAAGTGGAAAACACCGCTGACTTATCCACGGATTCTGTTGAGCATTATCTAACATTTGGTGTGGCGGCGTCTTATCGGGATCGCACATCTTTGCCTTTGTCGTTGTCACATGCAGAGGCCATCACAAAAACATTTGAGATTTACGCCCTGAGCGAGCTGACGTTTAATGATCGCCTGACCGTCAACACGGGTCTGCGCATTGATCGTCAGACCATTGATCCCAAAGACAGTGTTGCGGGCAATCCTGCCAATATTTCAGAGACGGCCATCGAGCCGCAAGTTTCTGCGATCTATAAGCTGAACGATAATTGGAACGTGTTTGGGTCCATTGCGCGGGTCAATCGTTTGCCCACAGATGACGAGATTTTCGATAACTTTCGGGGCGCGGGATTCAATTTAGACCTGCAATCAGAAAAAGGCATGAACTATGAAATTGGCGTGTCGTATTCGGGCCAAGGTGTGTTTTCGTCGGACGATGAATTGGATTTCAAGGCCACCGCTTTTTACAGTGATATCGACAATAAAATCATCCGCAATGCGGCCACGGCACAGTTCCAGAACATCGACTTTGCCAAGATTAAGGGTCTGGAAATTGAAGGGCGCTACGCATCAGGACGCTTTAGCGCTTCTGCTGGTATCACACTGATTGACGGCGAAGGTCCGGGCGGTGCAAAGCTCGATACCATTGCGAACAACTCGTTAAAGTTGGGGCTTGGCTATCAATTCACGCCTGATCTGAAAATGGGCATCAACAGTGTGTTTGCTGCGGACCGAACCCAAGCTCGGGGCGCGTTCAGCGGATACAACGTCCACAATATTTACGCCACCTATCGGCCAAGTCAGGGCGTATTGGAAGGGGTCGAGGTTCGTTTCGGAATCGATAACGTCTTCGACAAAACCTACCAACCAGCCACTTATCTTTCCACTGCTGCCAAGGGACGAAACGTAAAACTCTCCCTCGCAAAAACATTCTAAACGGAGCCTTTTATGCTGGATCATGCAGTCACAGACACCTTCGAGCGCTATCAGGCCCTTACCAAAGAAAAAGGCTCTTTGCGCGCGGTTGAAGCGGCCAGAGAACTGGGCGTTTCAGAAGCCGAGCTGGTTGAAGCGAAACAACTATCGGGCGTAGCGAAGCGGTTGCGTCGAGATGAGACGCGCGGCTTTGCTGAATTGCTCGAAGGGTTGGTGGGCTTGGGCGAGGTCATGTGCCTGACCCGAAATGAACACGCCGTGCATGAACGGTATGGCGAATTTGATAATGTGAAAATTGGCAGAATCATGGGGTTGGTGTTGAACCGCACGATTGATTTGCGAATTTTCATGCAGCGTTGGGTGACAGGGTTTGTGATCGAAGAAGAGGTTGCTTCTGGGCTGCGCGTGTCTTTGCAGTTCTTTGATAAATTTGGTGTGGCGGTTCATAAAATTTATCCCACAGAGCAGACCGACCGTGCGGGATTTGACACGTTGGTGGCGGATTGGATTGATCTGGACCCAGCCAAAGTAGATCCCAAATCACCCCCAACACCCGAGCTTGATCGCCCTGACAGCGAAATTGACGTGGTGCAAATGCGGGCTGATTGGGAGCAGATGACAGATGTGCATCAGTTTATTGGATTGCTGAACACCCACAAGGTAGGGCGTATGCAGGCGTTTCGCCTGATTGGTGAGGACATGTGCTATGAGGTGCCGACAGAGGGCATCACATGGGCGCTGGAAAAAGCAGCGGAAACGCAGGTGCCGATCATGGTCTTTATCGGCAACAAGGGCTGCATTCAGATTCACACGGGCGAAGTCAAAAACATCAAAGCGATGGGGCCTTGGATCAACGTTTTGGATGAAAAATTCCACATGCACTTGCGTCAAGATAAGGTCGCCCATGCGTGGGTTGTGCGCAAACCGTCAAAGGACGGGATTGTTACATCACTGGAAGCATTCGACGCAGAGGCCAATAATTTTTGCATGATGTTTGGCGAACGTGGTGAAGGGAACGCTGAATTGGACCCGTGGCGAGAAATCCTGAACGGATTGGGTACTCTGTCATGATGGGGCGCAGTTTGTTGACGATTGGCTTGTTAAGCGTTGCGAGCATCGCGCAAGCAGACCCCTTTGAACGGATCGCGGTCGCGGGTGGGGATTTGACCGAAATCGTCTATGCGCTGGGTGCTGGGGATCAGGTTGTGGCCGCCGACAGCACATCCACCTATCCGCCAAATGTAAAAGACAAGGCGCAGATTGGCTATGTTCGGGCGTTATCCGCAGAGTGTCCGTTGTCATATAAAGTGGGACATCAGAGCGGCTTGAGCATTGGAGGCTCTGGCTCGTTAGTGTGATTGATTATGCTGCTTGTTTCTGATGTTGCAAGCGACGTTGTTTGATTGTCTGTTTCTTGATCCTCTTCCTTTCTCTCAGAATGGCTTTGTCGCGGCCGAAGTAGACATCGGCGGGTGTGACGTTGTTCAGGCTCTCGTGGTATCGTCGGTTATTGTAATAGTCGACGAAGGCCTCGATCTGGCGCTCGAGATCGCCGGGCAGATAGTAGTTTTCTAACAGCACTCGGTTCTTCATCGTTTGATGCCATCGTTCGATTTTGCCTTGGGTCTGTGGATGGAACGGAGCACCACGGACATGATCCATATTTTGCCCTTCCAGCCATTCGGCCAGGTCGCCAGATATGTAACACGATCCGTTATCGCTGAGCAGGCGTGGTTTGTGCCGAACAACCGCTTGGTCACAGCCTGATGCTGTCAGAGCGCGCTCAATCGTCTCGGTCACATCACTGGCCCGCATGGTTGTACACAGTTTCCATGAGATGATGTAGCGGCTGTAATCATCCAAGATCGTAGACAGATAATACCACCCCCAACCAATGATTTTGAAGTAGGTGAAGTCTGTCTGCCACATCTGATTGATGGCGGTGGTTTTATCCGTGAACTCGTTGGCTGCTTTGATCACCACGTAGTCTGGTGCTGTGATCAGGTCGGCTTCCTTGAGAATGCGATAAGCTGATGATTCTGAGACAAAATACCGCTTTTCATCGGTGTATTTGACTGCCAGCTCGCGCGTGCTCAGCGCCTCGTGTTCCAGCGCAAACGCGATCAGGTCGTCACGACGATCATCGGGGATGCGGTTCCAAACGGATTTAGGGCATGGCGATTTGTCAGCCAGCCGGTCAAACCCGCCTTCGAGATATAAATCATACCAGCGATAGAATGTGGTGCGTGGAATGCCCAGCATGTCGAGGGTCTGCTTGGTTGGCAGATGTGATCCCTCGACGGTGCGGATGACCTCCAGCTTCTCAGACGCAGGGTATCTCATTCCTCGAACTCCCCAGCCCCTGTCATGCTTTTTTTGAGAAGCCGGTTCTCAAGCGTCAGATCGGCCACGCATTCCTTCAAGGCCATAGCTTCTGAGCGTAGTTCTTTCACTTCAGGGGATGTGGCCTGACGCGCCGTATCGCCAGATAGACGGCGTTTGCCTGCTTCAAGGAATTCTTTCGACCAGCTGTAATACAGGCTCTCCGCGATGCCCTCCCGACGGCACAACGCTGAGATGCTTTCTTCTCCACGCATCCCTGCCAGCACAATGCGGATCTTCTCCTCCGCCGAATAGGTTTGACGTGTCTTGCGGCGGATGTTCTTTACCAATTTATCTGCAGACGCTTTGCTGCTTCCGGATTTCTTGTTCATCTTCACTCCATGAAGGTTACGATGAACCAGAAATCCTCCGTTGTTCAATTCCTCAAATCTGTCCCAAAGGCCCTGACGTCAGACATGGTATGCTGTTGCTCGGCTTTGGTCCGCGCACCGCAGAAGCCGTTGAAACGCTCATGGGGCATCTGCACGGCGACGGGTCGTGACCCTTGGCTGTGGTCGAACCCGCCGTGGCGCATCGTGGTGCAATTTCTGGCGTACATTTGAAATTCGCCGTATTGCTGGCTCTCCTTGTCAGTGTCGCATTGGCCGAGATTGCTTTTGGCCCTGTTCGGTTGACTTTGGGTGATATCGCCCGAGCGATGACAGGAAATGCGGACCCGATGCCGACGGCTATCATCACGCAAATCCGCACGCCTCGGATGGTTTTGGGGCTTGGTATCGGGCTGTCCTTGGCGATGTGCGGCGCAGTTTTGCAAGGTCTCTTGCGCAACCCTTTGGCGGACCCAGGTTTGATCGGCATTTCAGGCGGAGCATCGGCTGCGGTGGTTGTGGTCATTGTGTTGGGCGATCTGTTTATCGGCGACATCCCCCCACCTGTGCGTCCTTATGTTTTGCCCATTGCCGCCTTTCTGGGTGCTTTATTGGTGACAGGGCTGATCCTTGGGCTCAGTCAAAAGAATGGCGAGATGTCCGTGGGGCGGTTGATTCTGGTGGGCGTCGCCATCAATTCGATTGCAGGGGCTGGGATTGGGTTTCTGACCTATATTTCGGATGACACGCAACTGCGTGATCTGACGTTTTGGTCCATGGGGAGCCTTGCGAAATCTGGCTGGCTGGCGGTGTTGATCAGCGTTGCAGCCATGTTGGCGGCCACATTGTACCTGTACAAGTTCACCCGTGCGCTTGATCTGTTTCAACTGGGGGAACGGGCCGCGTTTCATTCGGGTTTGGATGTGATGAAGATAAAGTTTACCGTGTGTACAATCTGCGCTGTCGCCGTTGGCGCAGGGGTGTCCATTGCGGGCCCCATTGGGTTCATCGGATTGGTCGCCCCGCACATTGCACGCATGTTGGTTGGCGCATCTCATCGGGTGTTGTTGCCCGCCTCTGCTCTTGTGGGTGGGGCACTGTTGCTCGGTGCGGATTTGATCGTGCGCACCGTGGCACCGCCCCAAGAATTGCCCATCGGCCTGGCCACGTCTTTGATCGGAGGACCGTTCTTTTTGTTCCTTTTGCTGCGCGAGCGAAAGATATGATCCAAGGCCGCGATATCAGCCGGACCTATGGGCGCAAAACGATCCTGCACAATGTTGATGCGGAGGTGCGCTTTGGCACGGTTGTGGCGCTGTGTGGGCCGAATGGTGCAGGGAAATCAACCTTGCTGTCTGCTTTGGCAGGTGACGCCAAATTGGCAGGAGGGCGTGTTACATATGGGGCGGCGTTCAGCGATGATCTGACGGCCAAAGAGCTGGCAAAGAAGCGGGCGGTTTTGGAGCAAACCCCAAGCCTAAGCGCAAGGTTTTCCGTGGATGAATTGGTGCGTTTGTCTGTGCCGTTGGACCTATCGCCAGCGGAAACAGACGGGTTGGTCAGCGCGGTTTTGGCTCAGTTGGGGTTAGGAGCCTTCGCCCATCGCATGGTGGAAACCCTGTCAGGAGGGCAACGTCATCGTGCGCATTTGGCACGGGTTTTGGCCCAGCTTCGCGCCAACCGTGATCTGTTTGGTCCCAACCATCTGTTTCTGGACGAACCCACCGCCAGTCTTGATATTTTGCACCAGATCGAAGTGATGAAAGCTGCAAGAGCCGAGGCGCGGCAAGGGTCTGGCGTATTGGTGGTTTTGCATGATCTGAACCTTGCCGCGGCTTTTGCGGATCAGGTTGTCCTTATGAAGGAAGGGCGCGTTGTCCAATCAGGGACAATTGGCGCGGTGCTGCAAAGCAAAACACTGTCAGAGGTGTATGGCACGGCGATAATTGTGGAAAAACAGGGCGCGGCACCTTTGACTATCCGACCCTGTTTTGAAGGCGCGCGACTGTGAACCAGTGTCGAATCTGATGAGCTGAAAGCGCTAGATGAATGCAGGCTCAAACCCGAAGTAGCGGCAGCGCCTCATATCTATTTTGGTGTGATCCGATGCTGATACAGGTGGTCAAAATGGGGCTTCATGCGGCGGTGAACGCGACGGACCCGCTCAGGCGCATCTGCGACCTCGATATAGCGGCGCACTTGTGGCGTAAGGCCGGTGGATTGCGCAAGATTGGCGTGAAACGATCCGCCATCCCACCAGCTGTGAGCAGATGGGTCTCCGCCTGGCTCCCATGACATGGCTTCTGGCAGGAAAGGGATGCCAACGGCGTTGCAAAAGGCAGCGACCATGCTGTCAGGGTCTTCGAGAAGATCGTCGCTGTCGATCACGGGCGGCGGTGTGCCGTTTAGCGCAGTGAGCAGGTCGAACAGGGCGCGTTGTTCGGGAAAGCCAACTTCAAGTTCATCGAAATCGGGCCATTTATTGTACATGCTGGAAATGGTCTTGGCGGGATCGCGGATTAGGAACGCATGTGTGAAATGACCCAGAAACTCTGGAGTCCACATGTGATTGATATAGTGAGGGAAATCCTTGAGGAAGACTGGCCCTTTTTCAGCCCGTGCCTGAATATCGTCCCAAACGCTTTCGATAGTTAGGCCAGAGGTCGTCTCCTCTCCCTCTTTGAAACGGGGCCAAAGCGGATCTTCGCCTTGATACCACGCTTCGCCAAAGGGTTCGTGCAGGCAATCGAGATCGCCCCGCTGGCGCATCATCCATTCAAAAGCTGTGGAGGTGGAACGCGGAATTGCCCAGAGTGCGATGATCTTATGCATGGAGGCTCTCCAATAGTGCGCTTTGCGGTGTGGTCGGTGCGATGCGCAGATCTTTCATGATCCGCCAATAAAGGGCAGTGTCATGGCCGATGACAGGCCTGCCCAATTTTGATTCCATCGCGCGGGCGAGATGGAGTGGACGCTGCGGTAGCCCACTCAGCCCTGAACGGAAATTGCACATGCCATTGATGAGGTAGGCATCAGCCTCTGGCGCTTGTTCAGCAACATAGGTGAAGCTTTTGTCGAACAGATCGCCGTCGAAAATCCAGCGCTTTGCGTTCACCGCTTGTTGGTCTGGGAACCATCCCTGATCCACGAAATTTCCTGCCCAAAGCACATCAAATCCTGCCTCGCGCAGGAACGCCGCCGTTCCCTGCCACCAGTCTGGCCAATGGTAGGCCGCGTTTAGCGCGACTTTTTCAACGTTCATCGCCCGCAAAGCCTCTACCATCGCGTAACCCGCCATGTGGAATTGAGTTTCGTATTTGTCGGACAAATCAACACAGTGTTGGCGGATGCCCTCCACGCCTAGACCACTGGCATGAACCCAGTTCGATCCAACTTGCCCACAGACATCGACGCCATTGCGCGCCATGCAATGAACAAAGTCGTCCATCATGCCAAAGTTGGCTTTGCGTTGGTCCAACCCATGCGCATAATCAGGCACGTGTAGCATCCAACCATGTACGCCGACGGACTCGGGTGACATGCGCAAAAAGTCAGAGGGCGCCGCATCATAATCAAACGGCGGACAGGTAAACCCAACCTGATGCGGGAACAGCTTTTGCTCGGCTGTCCATTTTTTTGGCATTGCAAAATCAGTCATCAATCGCGTCCCGCATCCAGCGCTGCAAGTGCATGACAGGATGTTCCGAATTAACCCCGCCCTTTGGGTCAATGACCAATGGACCCGGTACATAGCCGCGCGATTTCAAGCCGCGATGAACGCTTTCGACCAAGTGGATGTCTTCTTCAACAGTTGTTGCGCGATCTTGCAGTGCGAGCTTGCGAACCTTTTCATCGTCGTTTCCATCGACGGAATACCAGCCACGCCAAACGACCACATGATCCGCGTCGATGGCCCGCCAATGATAGGTGTTCAAAACGTTGCCTGGATAGACCTGAAAGCTGAACATGGGCCATAGGAACCAGCTAGAGTATTCGTGAGAGTGGGCAAAGCCGGAATTGATGTCATAGGTCATCTGATCCAACGCCTGACATTCGGTCGTGTGGCGCAGGCATTTGCCTTGGGGTTGGATGTCGTAAGTTTCGGGCTTTACCACGCCATTGGCAAAAGTAGGGTGGTTCAATGAACAGTGATAACATTCGGAGTAGTTTTCGACCGAGACTTTCCAATTACATGTCTCGGGAATTTCGACCCACTCTAATGGTTTGAGCTCGGCCCAATTCGGCACCCATTCTTCCAGCTCTGCCCGCGCATTTGGAAACCAGTCTTCCATCGGAGCCGCATCTGGATCGAGGTTGACGAAAACAAAGCCAAGGACGATTTCCGCACGCACTTCGGTCAGACAGATGTTAGATTTATCAAAGCCTTCGACCGCTTTGATGTTCGGCCCAGCACGCAGTTGGCCCGTCAATTCATATGTCCATGCGTGATAAGGGCAAACGACAACGCGGGTGGTGCCCCTGCCGCTGACCAACTGATGAGCGCGGTGTTGGCACACGTTGTAGAACACGCGGATTTTGTCGTCATGCCCACGGATGGCGAACAGGTTTTCACCCGCGATTTCGAATGTTGCGTAGTCGCCGATCTGTGCAAGTTCCGAGGCATGGCAGCCGAACTGCCAAGTCCGCGCAAGCAAACCGCTTGTTTCCAGTTTGAACACCTCAGGATCGGTGTAATACCGCGCGTCTAAGGATCTGATCGGCTCGCTCATGTACCCTCTCCGTGATATAGGCCAAGCTGGTGGCGGCGTTTGTGGAATGTCTCAACCCGCTTGGGGATTTCGTCGCTGGCGACGGCAATCACAAAGGACAGAAGCGTTTCCAGCAGGGCGATTATGCTGACGGACGACGGAAAAAACTGCGGTGTGTCTACCGACACGACGAAACCGTGATCGGCCATGCGAATAATTGGGCTGGCTGGGCTGTCAGACAGGGACACGATGACCATGCCTTGTTCGCGGGCAATTCGGACGGCTTCGACCACTTCAGAGCGGTAGGGTTTGCAGGTGATTGCGATCAGAATGTCGCGATCATCAGCCCAAGCCAAGTCATCCACTGGCGTCGATCCTGGGCGCGGGATGGCGTGGAATTCGGTCATTCCTGTCGAAGCCAGATAAGTGAAGTTGCGTGCGACCGAGTTGTTCACACCCACGCCCAAGGTGAAAACCCGCCGCGCGTTCCAAATTGCTTCTGCCGCTGTTTTCATTTTTTCCGTAGAAACACCTGCGAATGTGTCTTCGATATTTGCCATAACGTCACGGACCATATCGGCATAGAGCCCGCCAAGTTCGCCAGACTTGGAAATATCCTGCAACCACCGCGCCCGATCTGGAAAGTCTGCGGCCCCTTTGCGTATGGCGTCACGAAAGGGGGCGCGAAAATCCTCGTACCCTTCGAAGCCGACTTGGCGCGCCATGCGCACAACGGTGTTTGGTTTCACATTCGCGGCTTCGGCAATCTCGCGTACAGTGGACACGCCTACATCGCGTGGGTTTTCCAGCACGTAAGTTGCTGCTTTGCGCGCCTCTGGTGTTAACTCCGTCAGCTCCCCAGCGAGGCGCTCCAGAATCGTATTTGATACATTTGTCCCATTCATGGTTGACGATGGTACTTATGTCCGCTTAGCCTGTCCACAGAAAATGCGACTCACAAAGGAATGTTTCTGTGGCCACTGATTTTCCAACCTCCGCGCGTGTTGTCATTGTTGGTGGCGGGGTCATGGGGGTTGGCCTTGCTTATCATCTGGGGCACGAAGGCTGGGGCGCTGAAACGGTTCTTCTGGAAAAGGCGGAGTTAACGTCGGGCAGCACATGGCATGCGGCGGGGCAAATCACTCATTCGACATCAAGTTTCGGGCTGGGCAAATGCGTTGATTACAACATCGGGCTTTATTCAGGCGGGCTGGAAGCCGAAACGGGTCAGCCTGTCACGTGGCATGGGTGCGGGTCATTTCGACTGGCCTATACCGAAGATGAGATGGATTGGCTCCGCCATACGTTGTCGGTTGGGCGCTCACTTGGGTTTAATATTGAACTGGTTGGTCCCGCTGAAATTGCCAAACTTCATCCGTTTTATAACCTTGATGGCGTTCTGGGTGCATTGCATACGCCTGATGATGGCCACGTCGACCCCACAAACGTAACGATGGCAATGGCGGCGGGCGCGCGGCAAAAAGGTGTGCGGATCATACGGCATTGCCGTGCCACAAACATTACTCAACTGCCGTCTGGGGAGTGGCAGGTCGAAACCGAGAAGGGTGTGATCACTTGTGAACATGTGGTCAATGCGGGTGGCACATATGCACGCCAGATGGGTGAGTGGTCGGGCCTGCAATTGCCGATGACGTCGATGACGCACCACTATTTCGTCACGGAGCCTGTGCCTGAGTTTGAGCATCTGAACACTGAACTGCCCGTCATTCGTGATGACAAAAAGGTTTCTGGTTACATCCGAATGGAACAAAAACGCGGACTGATCGGGATTTATGAAAAGGAGAACCCGAACTCGGTCTGGCATGATCACTGCCCGTGGGATTATGAAAACTGGTTGTTTGACGCTGACTACGACCGCGTCATGCCTTATCTCGAAGAAAGCCTGAACCGAATGCCGATCTTTGCGGAGTTGGGCATTCAGCGTGAAGTGCATGGTGCGATCAGCCATCCGCCTGATGGAAATCCGCTGATCGGCCCAGCACCGGGCGTGCGCAACTACTGGTGTTGCTGTGGCACCCAAATCGGTATCGGGTGGGGCCCAGGCCTGACCCGTGAATTGGCACGGTGGATGGTGCATGGAGCGGCAGATATTTCGATGCGCGACTATGATCCGCGCCGCTTTGGCAGCTATGCCACAAAAGAGTGGCAGGTGGTCAAAGCGGAAGAGGATTATTGCTTGCGCCACGAAATCCCATTCCCGCATTTCAACCGCCTTGCTGGGCGGCCCATCAAACCTTCGCCTTTGCATGATATGCTAAAGGCAAAAGGGGCCGTGCATGAGGAGGTTTACGGCTTTGAGCGTCCGCGTTTCTTTGCCAAGGGCATCGCGCAAGAAGATCATTACGCGTTCAATCGCACGCCCGTTGATGACATGGTCGCGGCCGAGGTGCAGGCGGTGCGAAATGGCGTTGGCATAATGGATGTAACGGCCTTTACTAAAGTGCTGGTGTCTGGCCCAAACGCGTACGCGCTGTTGGATCGTCTGACCGCAAACCGTATGCCACAAAAAGACGGTTCGATTACACTGACCCATATGCTGAACCGTGCAGGACGGATTGAATTGGAGACAACAATCGTGCGCATGGCAGAGGACAGTTTTTATCTGGTCTGCGCCGCATTCTTTGAACAACGCTTGCTGGATCATCTGGCGCACCAATGCGGGGATGCGGATGTGACGATCACAGCCCTGTCGTCGGATTGGAGCGCCCTATCGCTCAATGGACCAAAATCGCGGCAGGTTCTGGCGCAGTGTAGCGGCGCGGACTTGTCAAACGCGGGTTTTCGCTGGCTCTCCGCGCAGGAAATCACGGTTGCAGGGCATAAAATCTGGGCGTTCCGCATGTCTTATGCAGGTGAGTTGGGATGGGAGTTCCATATGCCGAACGAGGCTTGCGTTGATGTTTACACCGCGCTTTGGACTGCAGGGGAGCCTCACGGCATTGCCGACTATGGATCATTTGCGATGAACGTGATGCGGATGGAAAAAGGTTTTAAGGGGGCGGGCGAGCTGACAAACGAGGTGACGTTGGCCGAGGCTGATGTGCTGCGTTTTGCTCGCACGGACAAAGATTATTTAGGGCGTGACAAGACGCTAAATACGGATTTGCCTTGGATTTGTGCCTATCTGGAAATCGAACCAGATGGCGTGGCTGACGGCCACGGAGGAGAAGCAGTTCTGCACAATGGGCAGGTTGTAGGATCGACCGCATCGGTGGCGTACGGGCCAACGGTGGGTAAAATCCTTGCTTTTGCCTATATCAAACCAGACGCGGCGCAAGCTGGTACGCCGCTTGAGGTTGTTGTTCACGGAAAGGCGCGATCTGCCCGTGTCTTAGGAGAGCCAGCCTATGATCCAGAAAGCCTAAAACCAAGGAGCGACGCATGAAACTGCCCAACACAATGAAAGCAATGGTCACGATGGGCCATGGTGACCTTGATCAGATGGTGCTGCACACTGATTGGCCGCGCCCAGAACCAGCGGCCGATGAGGTTTTGATAAAGGTGGGGGCCTGTGGGATGAACAACACCGACGTGAATACGCGGTCTGGCTGGTATTCCAAATCGGTGAGTGAGGCGACGACGGGCGGCGCGTTTAAAGACGTCGGAGAAGAGGATCCAACATGGGGCGGCGCACCGATTAGATTCCCACGTATTCAGGGTGCTGATGTGTGCGGTGAAATTGTTGCAGTTGGTGCAAAGGTTGATCCTGCCCGCATCGGTGAACGGGTGATTACGGATGGCTGGCTGCGGGATGCCAATGATCTCGATAACATCAACAAGACGGGTTATTTCGGGTCAGAACGTGACGGCGGTTTCGCCGAATACACAACAACACCCGCCCGCAATGCGCTTCCGATCAATTCGGATATGACTGATGCCGAACTCG
Organism: Amylibacter sp. IMCC11727; assembly: GCF_029854195.1. Lineage (NCBI taxonomy): Bacteria > Pseudomonadati > Pseudomonadota > Alphaproteobacteria > Rhodobacterales > Paracoccaceae > Amylibacter > Amylibacter sp. IMCC11727. Next base: position 3,087,765 of record NZ_CP122960.1, on the reverse strand, counting down.
CTACCTTTTCTTGTTCCTATTCCACCGCAGAAGGCATGCTGAGCCGCGCACATGTTACGGATCGCGACACGGTTTTGATCCCAGGCGCATCAGGGGGCGTTGGCGGCGCATTGGTACAGCTTGCCAAGCGGCGCGGCGCGCGTGTGATTGCGATGGCATCAGAGGCAAAGCACACAGAGGTCGCGAAATTTGGACCTGACACCATTTTACCCCGTGCTCCCGATGATTTGCGAACTGCACTGGGATCGGAAAAAATCACAGTTGTTGCGGACATTGTTGGTGGTCCTTACTGGCCAAAGCTCATTGATATCCTTGAGCGCGGTGGGCGGTATACGTGCTCGGGTGCAATCGCGGGCCCGATGGTCAATCTTGATTTGCGCACATTTTATCTGCGCGATCTAACCTTCACTGGCTCTACGGTTATTACTCCCGAGGTCATGCCAAACCTGATCCGCTACATCGAAGAGGGCCAGATTAAACCTGCGCTTGCCGCGACCTACCCGCTGGAACACCTTCGCGAAGCGCAAGCGGCATTCATCGACAAAAAGCACACAGGCAACATTGTTGTGGTTCCATGAAAATTACACGTCTTTCTGTTTATCAAATCGACCTGCCGCTTGAGCACCCCTATTGGCTCTCTGGCGGGCGTCTGAAATTCGAAGTTCTGGATGCAACACTGGTCAAAGTGGAAACCGATGCAGGCATCACAGGCTGGGGTGAAGGTACGCCTTGGGGCCACACCTACGTTCCTGCCCACGGGCCAGGCATTCGTGCGGGGATTGAGACGATGGCGCCTTTTATCCTCGGCCTTGATGCACGTCGCGTGCTGGACGTAGAACGCGCCATGGACCTTGCCTTGCCAGGGCATCTTTATGCCAAAAGCCCTATCGACATGGCGTGTTGGGATATTGCGGGGCAGGCGGCGGGTGTTCCGATTGCTGATCTGATGGGTGGCGGATCGCGCACACCACGTCCCATTGCCTCGTCTGTGGGGGCCAAAACGGTTGAAGAAACGCGTGCGGTGATCGACCGCTATCGCCAGCGTGGATATATCGCCCATTCCGTGAAAATCGGCGGTGACGTGATGCGCGATATTGCACGCATTCGGGATGTCGAAGATATTCGGCGGACAGATGAGATCGTTCTCTATGATGTGAACCGTGGTTGGACACGGCAACAGGCGTTGCGTGTTATGTCTGCGACAGAGGACTTGAACGTGATGTTTGAACAGCCCTGTGAAACGCTCGACGATATTGCAGCCATCAGCGGAAAGCACGCGGCACCTGTTTCGGTGGATGAATCTCTGGTTACACTGCAGGACGCTGCGCGCATCGCGCGGGACGGCTTGGCCGAAGTGTTTGGCATCAAGCTGAACCGTGTGGGCGGTTTAACCAAAGCCGCGCGGATGCGGGATGTTGCGTTGGCCCATGGGATCGACATGTTTGTGATGGCAACGGGCGGCACCGTTTTGGCCGACACAGAAGCGTTGCACTTGGCAGCAACAATTCCCGATGCCAATTGCCACGCGGTTTGGGCCTGTCAGGATATGATCACAATTGACATCGCCGCTGGCGCTGGCCCGCGCAATCAAGACGGTCATTTGCATTTGCCAGAAAAGCCTGGTCTTGGCGTTCATCCAGACGAAGAGATCATGGGTGACCCCGTGGCGGTCTACACATGAAGATCAGTCGCATCACCCTTTGGTCCGTCGACCTCACCAGCCATGAAACCTATTACATGGCCGAGGGGAAAACCTGCGACACTGTCAAAACGCATGTGCTGTGCTTGGAAACGAATACGGGCCTGAAAGGTTGGGGTGAAGTGTGCCCTATCCCGCATTATTTGCCTGCTTTTGCCGATGGTGTTCCAAGCGCGATCACTGAAATGGCCCCCGAAATTCTCGGTATCTCGCCCATGGGCGTGGATGCGCCCATGCGTAAATTGGACGGATTTTTGCAAGGGCATTTGGCGGCGAAGTCCATCGTCGATATGGCGCTTTGGGATCTGTTTGGGAAAGCAGTAGGCCAACCGCTTTATGCGTTACTTGGCGGGCGCACGCGGGCCGATATGCCGCTTTACCATTCGATCACCTGTATCGCACCTGACGAGATGGCGCGGATCGCACGGGATGCCTATGCCACGGGCATTCGTCAGTTTCAGGTAAAGCTGGGCGCGGATGCGGATTGGCAAGCAGATGCGGAACGTCTGATCAAAGTGCGGGAGGCAGTTGGCGCGGGGCCAGTGGTTTATGGTGATTGGAACTGTGGCGCGACGAAGCTGCAAGCCACGCGGACAGGTCGTGCTGTGGCACATCTCGACATTATGCTCGAACAGCCCTGCAAGACGCTGGAAGACTGCGCCGCTGTTCGGAATGCCACTGGTTTGCCGATGAAAATCGACGAAGGGGCTTATGATCTGGCCTCGCTTTTGCGCGCTGCAGACTTGGGGATTCTGGATGCTGTGGCTTTGAAATTGTCAAAGTTTGGCGGTCTTTCAGCAATGCGACGTGCGCGTGATCTGACGGTGCATTTGGGGGCAGAAATTTGCGCCGAATGCACGTGGGGATCAGACGTTGTAACCGCCGCCGCGTTGCACTTTGCGGCCACAACGCCGCATGGTGCGCTCCTGAACACGTGTGATCTGTCGTCCTACGTTGGCCCCCGCATTGCGCCTGATTGCCCCTCGCGTGAAAATGGCCGCATTGCGCCACCCGAAGGAGCGGGCCTTGGGGTAACACCTGACCTTGACGTGCTTGGCACGCCTATCCTTGAGTTGGACTGACACCATGCAAAAACTCTTCACCCAATCTGAATGGATCGCTCGCGCGCAAACTGTTTTGCCAGCGGGTGGTTTTGGCAACTTCGACCCTGGCATTGTGATTGCGCGGGGCGAGGGCAGTCATGTTTGGGACGAGGACGGCAATGAATACATCGATTATCTGATCGGTTCTGGTCCGATGCTTCTGGGGCATGGCCACCCAGAAGTTATGGAGGCCGTGCTGGATCAACTGCCCAAGGGTATGACGTTCTTTGCCAACAACGCCAAGGGTATTGAACTGGCCGAGGCGATTGTCGAGGCAGTGCCATGTTGTGAGCAAGTGCGCTTTGTTGCGTCAGGCGGGGAGGCTGATATGTACGCCATACGCCTCGCGCGGGCATACACGGGCCGCGACAAAATCCTGAAATTTGAGGGCGGGTATCATGGCATGAGCGCGGAGGCACAGATGAGCCTTGCGCCTGAAACGCGCGTCAACTTTCCCCAAGCGATCCCTGACAGTGCTGGCATTCCACAAGGTGTCGCGGAACAAATGTTGATTGCGCCTTACAATGATTTGGCTGCGGTCGAGGCCTTGCTGAACGAACATGACGACATCGCCGCCGTCATTGCGGAACCACTGCAACGGATTATTCCTGCCGCACCTGGTTATTTGCAGGGGTTGCGCGATCTGTGTGACAAACACGGCGTGTTGCTGATCTTTGACGAAATCGTCACAGGGTTCAGGCTGGCCTATGGTGGTGCGCAGGAACGTTATGGCGTGACGCCTGATATTTGCACGCTTGGCAAAATCATTGGCGGCGGGTTTCCACTCGCTGCGCTTGGGGCAAGTGCGGATATCATGCAGCACTTCGATAAATCCATTGTCGGCGGAGACAAATGGCTGATGCAGTTGGGGACCCTCTCGGGCAATCCGATTGCGGCAGCAGCGGGGCTGAAGACGATGGAGATTCTGAAACGGGATGGCAGCTATGACCGTCTTCGCACCATTGGGCGCACGTTGCAGGACATGCAAAGCAGTGCGCTGGACGCTGCAGGGATTCCGCATCAGGTTTGTGGAGATGAGACCCTATTTGATATCTTCTTTACCCCAAACCATTGCCGCGATTACCGCACCGCCAAGCATGATGACCCCGCGCGAAATGCCACCTATAATGCGACACTACGCCAGCACGGCATCTTCAAATCACCGGGTAAACTTTATCCATCACTCGCCATTAGTGAAGAGGACCTTGAAAAGACGAAATTTGCTGTCGAACGGGCTGTGGTGGCTATTTCTCAAACCTGACAGACTTTCCTGTTTGAAATTGAAGACATCTGTCTTTCTACGCCTTGGCTTTATGCGGGTGCCTCGGGTTTTGCCGACTTTGCTGTTGGTGTCGCCCGCGTTCGGTCGCCGTGCGAGTACGTGGCTTTCAACTGGTATTTGAAGGCGATCGGCATGTTGGCGGCGCTGAATAAGCCTATGCTTGACTACAGGAAGGAATAGATCCAACACCTATGGGGCATAACTGCAAAACGAAGGTCATTCCAAAGTGTCACCAAAACCAGAAATTGCGCTACGCCTTGCATCTCGTTTGAAGGCGGAGCGGACGGCAAAAGGATTAAGCCTTGATGCGCTGGCCAAACTTTCTGGTGTGTCTCGGTCGATGTTGTCCCAAATTGAGCGGGGCGAATCCAGCCCAACAGTGGCCAGTCTTTGGAACCTCACGCGGGCTTTGAATGTTGATTTCGCAGAATTGTTGGATGCGCCCGAAGGTGAAAAAGGGCCTATCCTTGACGTGGTGCGAGCCGAACATACTCCGGTTATTCACAATAAATCTGCCAAATGCCTTATTCGAATTCTGAGCGCACCAGACGATGTTGGCGGTACTGAAATTTACGACATTCACTTTGAAGATGGTGCTTGTTTGGACAGTTCTGCCCATAAAACGGGCTGTGTCGAAGCGATTACCGTGCTTGAGGGCGCGCTTGAAATTATATCAAACGGTATCAGTGAAAACGCGAAAATTGGCGACACTATTCGGTACGTGGCGGATCAGGATCATGCAATTCGTGCGCCAATGAAAGCGCGTGCGATATTGATTGTTAAAAACGCATAGCATCCTATTTGGTGGATTTTTTCCGCTATATTGACAATTATCCCGTTTAGTGGAAGTCTATCCACTAAACAGGAGTGTCCGTATGTCCCACCAATTCTTCACCCATATCAAAACCACATTAGACAATATCCAAGCGGATGGCCTGCTTAAAACAGAACGGAATATCACGTCTGCGCAGGGGGGGCGCATCATGGTTGATACCGGGGGCAAGGCGCCAGTGCGAATGGTCAACTTATGCGCCAATAATTATCTGGGGTTGGCAGATGATGATCGGTTGATTGCCGCGGCCAAACGGGCGATGGACAGCCACGGATTTGGCATGGCGTCTGTGCGTTTCATTTGTGGTGCGCAAGACATCCACCGTGCGTTGGAAACGAAACTGGCACAGTATTTGGGTAAGGATGATGCCATCCTTTTTGCGGCGTGTTTTGATGCCAATGGCGGCCTGTTTGAGCCGCTGCTTGGCCCCGAAGATGCGATTATCTCTGATAGTTTGAACCATGCGTCGATCATCGACGGTATCCGATTGTGTAAAGCAAAACGTTACCGTTACGCCAATTCCGACATGGCGGACCTTGAGGCGCAACTGCAGCAAGCCCAACAAGACGGCGCGCGATTTATCATGATCGCAACGGACGGCGTGTTCTCTATGGATGGGTATCTTGCAAAGCTGCCCGAGATCGTCGCGCTAGGCGAAAAATACAATGCTTTGGTGATGGTGGATGATTGCCACGCCACGGGCTTTATGGGGCCAAAGGGCGCGGGCACGCCTGCGCATTTCGGTGTGGATGTTGATATTCTAACAGGAACGCTGGGCAAGGCGCTGGGCGGTGCATTGGGGGGGTATATTGCAGGGCCACAGGCGGTTATTGATTTGTTGCGCCAACGCGCGCGGCCTTATCTGTTTTCGAACTCTTTGCCGCCGTCGATTGTTGCCGCAGGGATCGAGGCGTTGAATATTATCGAGGCAGGAGACACGCTTCGCACCAAGCTGTTTGACAATGCAAAATACTGGCGGGATGGTCTGACAGGGCTTGGGTTCACCCTGCAACCTGGCGAGCATCCGATCATTCCCGTGATGCTGGGGGATGCAAACCTCGCACAAAACATGGCCGCACATTTGAATGAAAATGGCGTTTACGTTGCAGGGTTTTTTTACCCTGTGGTTCCAAAGGGCCAAGCACGGATCCGCACGCAAATGAGCAGTGCATTATCCCGTGATGACCTCGATTTTGCCCTAGACGCATTTGAAAACGCAGGGCGTGCCACGGGGGCTTTGACGTGAGCAATCTTATGAAAACACTGGCCAAAACCAAACCCGAGGAAGGGTTATGGATGCGGCAAACTCCCGTGCCTGAAATTGGCCCTGATGATGTGCTGATCAAAATCAACAAAACAGGCATTTGTGGCACCGATATCCACATCTGGAATTGGGATGAATGGGCGCGCAAAACGGTCCCTTTGAATTTGACCACAGGGCATGAGTTTGCGGGGGAAATTGTTGAGCTTGGCAAGAACGTGACGGAACTGTCCCTTGGGCAGCGGTGTTCGGGCGAAGGGCATTTGATCGGCAAGCAAAGTCGTCAATCCCGTGCGGGCAAATTTCACCTTGATCCTGACACGCGTGGAATTGGCGTGAATGAAGATGGTGCTTTTGCACAGTATTTGCGCCTGCCTGCGTTTAATGTTGTACCGCTGCCAGATGACATCAGCGATGATATCGGCGCGATCCTTGATCCGCTGGGTAATGCGGTTCACACAGCGCTGTCATTCAATTTGCTGGGCGAAGATGTGTTGGTTACGGGGGCTGGCCCGATCGGGATCATGGCTGCGGCCGTTGCGCGTCATGCAGGTGCTCGGCATGTTGTTATTACGGATGTGAATGTTGACCGCTTGGCACTTGCCGCGCAGGTGGCTGACGTGGTGCCCGTGAATGTCGCTGAGGAAGACCTAAACGAAATCATCGCGCGTTTGGGCATGCGTCAGGGTTTTGATGTTGGGCTGGAAATGTCTGGCAATCAAGCGGCCCTCGATCAGATGATCGAGGCGATGGTGATGGGCGGGCGCATCGCGTTGTTGGGGATTCCGCCTGGTAAATCGCCAGTGGATTGGTCACGTATCGTGTTCAAGGCAATTACGCTCAAAGGTGTCTATGGCCGTGAGATTTTCGAGACTTGGTACAAGATGATTACTATGCTGCAAAACGGTTTGGACGTGAGCAGCGTCATCACGCATCGGTTTCCGATTGATGAATACAGAACCGGTTTTGAAACGATGAAAGCAGGTTCAAGCGGGAAAGTTGTTCTCGATTGGACCTGAGTGCGCCTAACCGCGCTATCGTGTTCACCGCGCCTGTTGGAAACTTTGGCAACATTGCTCAAGACGTGTATAAACTTCAATACTGTAATCCAACGGCTGCGCATGTCACTTTTGACTTAGGTCGCGGGCTTGTCTGGGGGACGTTACTTACCTGCGGTCACAAGCTGGGTTTGCTGTTTCCTGCTCTCATGCCTAACAAAGATCGAATGGCCGCTGGCTCCCTAGGCCATTTCGACGTGGCCGAAGGTAGCTGATCCGCAAAGCAGTCCTGATTTTCGAAGAAGGAAATCAGTTTGAGCGAACAATTTGCGACGGAAGACAAGACCTGTTTATGACGCAAAGGTCAAAGTCGTGTGACGTTCAACATAATGGGAATGGCGGACCGAGGAGGATTCGAACCCCCGACCCCCTGATTCGTAGTCAGGTACTCTATCCAGCTGAGCTATCGGTCCGTCTGGCAGGGATGTATCCCCGCGCATTTGTAATTGCAAGGGGCAAAATTGGATGTTTTGCCGATATGCGATTATTCTGCTTGAACGCTTTGTGTGGCTACACCATCAAACGCTGCGGCCATGAGGGTTTTGGCGTATTCTGTTTTCGGGGCGGCAAAAATTTCTTCGCCTGTGCCAGCTTCGACAATGTCCCCTTGGCGCATGACCAGAACCTTGTGGCTGAGTGCGCGCACCACCTTCAGATCGTGACTGATGAAGAGAAATGCCAGACCGTATTTCTTTTGCAGATCGCGCAAGAGGTTCACGATCTGCACCTGTACCGTCATGTCGAGCGCCGAGGTGGGCTCATCCAATACAACAAGCCGTGGTTTTTGGATCATGGCGCGGGCGATGGCGATACGCTGGCGTTGGCCGCCTGAAAACTCATGTGGATATCGGTCGATTGTGTCTGGGTCGAGCCCGACTTCGATCAGGATGTCCTTGACTGCTTGGCGCGTGTCCATGCCTTTGGTGTTGGCGTGAACGCCGAGCCCTTCGGAGACGATTTGTTCCACGGTCATGCGGGGCGACAAAGAGCCGTAGGGGTCTTGGAACACCATCTGCATATCGCGGCGCAACGGTTGCAGGGCGCGGTTGCGCAGGCCCTGTACATCATCGCCTAAGAACACCACGGGCCCATCAGATGAAATCAGACGCATCATGCCAAGCGCGAGCGTTGTTTTTCCCGATCCGCTCTCGCCAACAATGCCGAGGGTTTCCCCCGCACGGACCGAAAAGCTGGCGCCGTTCACGGCTTTGACGTGATCGACGGTGGTGCGCATGATGCCGCGTTTGATTGGGAACCAGACGCGGAAATTTTCGGTCGACAGGATTTCTTCTGCATCCTCTGCAACGGGGTCAGGCACGCCTGTCGGTTCCGCGGCCAGCAGCGTTTTGGTATAGGGATGTTGCGGCGCATCAAAGATGTCTTTGGTTGGGCCGGTTTCCACGATCTTACCGTTTTGCATGACGCAGACCCGATCGGCGATTTTGCGCACGATGGTCAGGTCGTGGGTGATGAACAACATGCCCATGCCCTCGGCCTTTTGCACATCTTCGAGCAGGTCGAGAATTTGCGCCTGAATGGTCACATCAAGGGCGGTGGTGGGTTCATCGGCAATCAGCAGATCAGGACCATTGGCAAGGGCCATGGCGATCATCACGCGCTGGCGTTGGCCGCCTGACAACTGGTGTGGGTAATCATCAAGCCGATTGGCTGCATTGCGAATGCCAACTTTTTCCAACAGCTCCAAACATTTCGCACGGTAGGGGTTGTCCGACAGCCAGTGACGCAACGCGGTTGCAAGGCCGTATTGTACAGGCCAAAGCAAGAGACCAATGCCCCCCAAAATCACCCCAAGCGCCAAAAGGAACCAGAGGATAGACCACAACAGGCTGAACAGGCCCGTAAGCGCGTAAAGGAAGGTTGCGATGCCCGTTTGTGGGTCCTCGATCCTTGCCAAAGAACCTTGGCCGCGCAGGGTATCAATGCCAGCGGAGATCACGAAATAGAGGAGCAGTGCGCCCATGAAAATGAGCGCGCTTTTGAGCGATACAAACTGCGTGATGCGTTTGCTGACGAACCATTGCACTGCACGTTGGGTCAATGATTGATCGGGAGCCGTTTGATGCAGCGCCAATCCCTCGGTTAGTTGTTTTTCGATGGTGTGCAAAGGATTGAGCGAGGTCATCGGCTCTTGGAAAATAAAGCTGATGTCGTTGCCGCGTACGTCCCGCAAGGTTGACTCATCCGCCCCAACCATTTCGGTCCCGCGATAGGTGATGGAGCCTGAAATATTGGCGCTGTCTGGCAACAGTTTGACAGACGAAAGCGCGGTTACGGATTTACCTGATCCGCTTTCCCCGACAAGCGCAACGGTTTCGCCTGCGTTCACGGTAAAGCTGACGCCATCAACGGCAGGTGCAGCCGTGCCAAAGGCGATGGTCAGGTCTTTGACGTTCAATACTTCGGTCATTTGAACGTCTTTCTGGGATCAAACGCATCGCGGACCCCTTCGAAAATAAACACCAGCAAGGACAGCATGATTGAGATGCTAAAAAAGGCAGAAAACGCGAGCCACGGGGATTGCAGGTTATTGCGGGCCTGCAAAGCGAGTTCACCAAGGGAAGGATAGGACGGGGGGAGGCCATAACCGATGAAGTCTAACGTTGTTAGGCCACCAATTGCACCTGTGATAAGGAACGGAAGAACCGTAATTGTCGCAACCATCGCGTTCGGAAGCAAGTGGCGAAACATAATTTTCCAGTCTGGTACGCCGAGCGCACGAGCTGCACGAACATATTCAAAATTGCGAGTGCGGAGGAACTCTGCCCTGACATAACCAACTAAGCCCATCCAACTGAATAGGATAATAAGGGCCGTTAGAATGGTGAAATTGAGCGTGAAAATCGCCCCCATGATGATGATGACGTATAGCATGGGCGTCGATTGCCATATCTCTAGTATTCGTTGGAAAACGATGTCTACCCAGCCGCCAAAGTACCCCATAATTGCCCCTGCAACGATGCCCACGATAGAGGAGAAAAAGACCACAACCAACGCGAAAACGGTTGAAATTCGAAAGCCGTAAATGATCCGAGCCAAGACGTCGCGCGTTTGATCGTCCGTCCCAAGCCAGTGGTTTGAGTCAGGGGGAGAAGGCGCTGTCAAAACATCATAGTTGATGGTGTTAAAGCTGTATGGAATGGGAGCCCAGAGAATCCACCCGTTTGTGTACCCTTCGGTGGATACATCAAATTCACCCGCCGCGATTTGTTCTAACATGTCTTCGGGTTCGTCAAAGCACGCTTCCAATCCCCCTGTTTTAATCAGGCATTGCACCACTGGATCAGGGTATTGAGGCTCTGTTTCAAAGTCACCGCCGAAGGCCGTTTCAGGATAAAACTTAAACGCAGGCGTATGAAGTTCACCTTTGAACGAGACAAGCAATGGCTTGTCGTTCGCGACGAGTTCGGCAAACAGGCAAATGACGAATAAGAAACTGAACAGCCACAACGACCAAACAGCGCGGCGATTGGCGCGAAAGTTTGCGAGACGACGACGGCTTATCGAGGACTTGAAAATCATGTGTTTCGACTTTCGAAATCTATGCGAGGATCGACAAAGACATACATCAAATCTGAAATAAGTCCGACAACCAGACCGATGAGCCCGAAGATGTAAAGGGTTCCAAATACGACTGCATAATCCCGATCTACAATGGCGTTGAAGCCTAGTAATCCGAGGCCATCGAGTGAGAAGACCAGCTCAATGACAAGGGATGATTGAAAGAACACGGCAATAAACGCTGCTGGAAATCCTGAGATGACGATCAGCATCGCATTGCGGAAAATATGCCCATAGAAAACTTGGTTATCACGTAGCCCTTTGGCTTTAGCCGTAACCACATACTGTTTGTTAATCTCATCCAAAAACGAGTTCTTCGTCAGCAACGTCAGTGTCGCAAAGGCCCCGATGGTGGAGGCGGTTACGGGTAGCACGATGTGCCAGAGGTAGTCTTTGACTTTGCCAAACAGGCTGAGTGTTTCAAAATCATCGGACCACAAGCCGCGGTTTGGGAACCATTGAAAGAACGATCCGCCCGCGAAAACCACGAGCAAGAGGATCGCAAACAGAAACCCTGGGATCGCGTAAGCCGCGATGATGATGCCAGAGGACCATGTGTCAAAGCCAGAGCCGTCTTTCACCGCTTTGCGGATACCAAGTGGGATGGAGATGAGATAGGCAAGCAGGGTGGACCACACGCCAAGAGTGATGGACACAGGCAGTTTTTCTTTGATGAGGTCCAAAACACTGATGGAGCGGAAATAGCTTTCGCCAAATTCAAAGCGGAAGTAATCGCCCATCATGATGAAAAACCGCTGATAGGCGGGTTTGTCGAGATTGAATTGTTTTTCCAAATCTTCGATCAGATCGGGTGGCAAGCCGCGTGCGCCTTCGTAAATAGAGGCTTCACCTGATTGCACCTCTGATCCGCCACCAGTGATGCGGTCGGTGGCGGCGCTATCGCTTTCCAGTTGGGAAATGATGCGTTCAATCGGACCGCCTGGCACAAACTGGATCAGGGTAAAGTTGATCAGCATGATGCCGATCAGTGTCGGGATCATCAGCCAAAGCCGTCTGAAAATATAAGCGCCCATTTAGCGAAGTGCGCCTTCTGCCTTGAGTGCGTCGAGCTTTTCCTGATCGAGCCACCATGTGCCAATCACACCACGGGAATAAAGCGGTTTGGTATCGGGGCGGCCGAACACATCCCAATAAGCGATGTTGTGGCTGCCTTTGTACCAGTTGGGCACCCAAATGTGCATGTTGCGCATTACACGATCAAGTGCGCGCACAGCCACTTGCATGTCTTCTCGGGTTTCGGCCTGTGCGATTTTGATAATCAGCGCGTCCACAACAGGATCTTTGATGCCAGAATAATTGCTACTGCCGAGTGTTTCCGCACCTTTGGTCCCGAAGATTTGCGCCAAATCTTCACCCGGAGACAAATCCATGCTCAGACGACCTGGGATCAGGTCATAGTCAAAATTCTTTTGACGTTCTTGCATTTGCGCAGCGTCGATCAGTTTATAGCTGGCGTCGATGCCCAGCCGTTTTAGGTTTTCAATGTACGGGTTGATGATGCGTTCAAACGCGGGGCTGTCATCCACCAGTTCAAGGGTCAAAACTTCGCCTTTGTCGTTGGTGCGTTTGCCGTTCACCACTTTCCAACCCGCTTCATCAAGCAGTTTGCCCGCTGCGCGCACCGCTTTGCGATCTGTTTGGCTTGGGCGCGAAACTGCGGGTGTGAATGGTTCTTCGGTGAAGATGTTTTCAGGCAGCTGATCGCGGAACTCTTCCAGCAATGCCAACTCTTTGCCTGTTGGCACACCTTCGGCCTGCATGTTGGAGTTTTCCCAAAAACTGTCGGTGCGTTCATAAAGGCCGTAAAACAGGGTTTTATTGGACCATTCGAAATTGAACATCATGCCAATGGCCTGACGTACGCGTGGGTCTGCGAATTTGTCCTGCCGCATGTTGATCCAGAATCCTTGGGTTCCTGATGGGCGGTCATCAGGGATGGTTTCTTTGATCACGTGGCCTTTGTTGATGGCTGGAAAGTTATAGCTGTTGGCCCAGTTTTTCGATGTGAATTCTTCGTGGAACAGGAAGCTGCCCGCCTTGAATGCTTCGAGCGCGACTGTGCGGTCAGTGAAGTATTCGTAAAGGTAGCAATCAAAGTTGCCTGATCCTTTGTTGTGAGGCAGGTCTTTGGCCCAGTAATTGTCGATCTTGCAGTATTTAATCGACCGTCCTGGTTTAATGTCGGTGGCTGTAAAACCGCCAGATGTGACAGGCACGTCAATCGTGCTTTCGCCAAAATCTTTGGTTTCATAGTAATGCCGTGGCAGGATCGTTATGCCCCCCGCCTGAGCGGGCAAATCGCGGGTGTTCACCCCTTCCTTGAAGGTGAATTTCACGCGGTGCGGTTCCAGTGCTTCGACCTTTTCGATGTCTTTATAGATGATCTGATAAACAGGATGCCCCTTTTCCATCAGAATTTCGTAAGAAAAGACCACTTCATCGGCTGTAATCGGTTCGCCATCGGAGAAGGTTGCTTCTGGCCGCATGTTAAAGATGACCCACTGGCGATCTTCGGGGTATTCGAGCGTTTCTGCAATGTAGCCATAAGCACTGTCTGGTTCGTCACCAGAGCCTGTCAAAAGGCTGGAGTGCATTAGACCGAGCCCTTGGGCTGGCGTGCCCTTCAGAATGAAGGGGTTCAAACTGTCAAAGGTGCCAGAGGCCCCTGTGCCGAGGAATGAAATCGTGCCGCCTTGTGGGGCGTCTGGATTCACATAATCCCAATGTTTGAAATCAGCAGGGTATTTCAGATCACCAAATGTGGAAATACCGTGGGACTTGATGATTTTATCCTGAGCATTGGCAAGTGTTGCACCAAAGGCCAGCGTGATCATCGCAAGGCTGGCGAATGTTAAGCGTCGCAGATCCGTTTTCTGCTTGGTGGCGACCTTTGCCCGTGCTTGCCCCATAAATCAGTCTCCCTGTTTCGCGTCGTACCGCATCTTGGTTAATAAATAGGTAAATTCAGTCGTTCGTAAACAGCAACACGCAATACTGTGAGGATTGTTTCGAAATATCGGGTCGTGGGTGCGAATTGCCGCCGAGAATCCAAAAGGCCGCCCAAATCGGACGGCCTTTGTTAGAATATTCGAAACACTTAGTTCAGTGTTTCGAGGTATTTGATCAGGTTTGCACGATCCATTTCTTTTTTCAGACCAGCAAAGCTCATTTTTGTACCGTTCATGTAGGCGGATGGTTTGATCAGGAAGCCGTTCAAAGCTTCGACATCCCAAACCCCTTCGAAAGAGGCCATTGCGCCAGAATATTCGTAGCCGGCTACATCGCCAATGCCACGGTTCACGACGTTGAACAGGTGCGGGCCAGTGCCATTCGCGCCGTCTTCGACTTTGTGGCAGGCTTTACACTTGGAAAAGACTTTCTTGCCTTTGTCTGCGTCAGCCATGGCCATCATTTCGTCCAGTGTCATTTCTGGCTCGTCATTGCCGCCAGTTTCTACAACTGCAACTTCGATTGGGTAGCCAGAGACGTGCTCTTCGCCATCGTGGTGGCCGCTGCTGCCAACGTGATACATGCTTTCGGCTGCCCAGCCAGCAAGCATAAAGACGAGCAATGCGCCGCAAAGACCGCCGACGATTTTGGTTGATTCCATTGTATCCATGGTTCTGCCTTACTTGAGCCGCGAGAAGAAGGAATCCCGCACATTCTTTTCCGAGGCTCTTCTAGCGCCTTCCCCTAGCAACTTGCAAGGTGTACATACCGCGACGAAACGCCCTGACAGGCGAAAAAGAGCAGTTTTTTGAGGTTGGACAGAAAATGGTAAGACAAGTTGGCAAAATTGCTTTTCAAGGAGAGCTTGGGGCGTATTCGCATCAGGCCTGTGTTGCGGTGTATCCAGATGGGGAGCCGATTGCCTGCAAAACCTTTGAAAGTGCCATTGCAACTGTGAACCGTGGGGATGCGGATGTGGCCATGTTGCCAGTGGAAAATTCCACCTATGGACGGGTGGCCGATGTTCATTATTTGCTTCCAGAAAGCGGACTGCACATCATCGGAGAGCATTTCGAACGGGTTCACATCAATCTTTTGGGGGTGCCAGGTGCCAAAATTGAAGACATGACATCGGCCAAAAGCCATACGGTTCTGCTCGGCCAATGTCGGAAATTTTTGAAAGAACACAATCTGTTACCCGTCACAGGTGCGGATACGGCAGGCTCTGCCCAAGAGGTGGCCGCAGCTGGTGATAAATCCCAAGGGGCGTTGGCAGGAGACTTAACTGCGGGGATTTATGGATTGGATGTTTTGGCCCAACACATTGAGGACAACCAGAACAACACCACGCGATTTTTGATTATGTCACCTGAACCCGCCGTCGCACCGCAATCCGACAAAGAGCTGATCACGACGTTTGTTTTTCGGGTCCGCAACATTCCTGCGGCGCTTTACAAAGCGATGGGTGGGTTTGCGACGAATGGCGTGAATATGGTGAAGTTGGAAAGCTATATGATTGGTGGATCGTTCACGGCAACGCAGTTTTATGCCGATATTGTTGGGCATCCTGATGATGCGCCCGTGAAACGCGCCATGGAAGAATTGGCATATTTCACCGACTACCTAGAGGTTTTGGGTGTTTACGAGGCCGATAAATCCCGTGGTTAACGGGATTTATTATAGTTGTTTTCGATAAAGTTCGCATAGGTCCAAAAACGGTGGTTGAACTTGCGGTTCATGCTGTTTTTCGCAAGCTTTGCCGATTGCAAAATCAGCCGCGCGGAAATGGTTTTCGGCTTTAGCACTGTGGTCACTTTGATGCGCGATTGCTTGCGGGTCAGTGCCATTGATTCCATTGTGGCGTTTGCTTCGACCCCTGCGGATTTCACAAAGAATTTCAGCAAGTTATCTGGGCGGTATTCGATCAGCTCGATGTTGAATTTCCGACGCTTGCCCCGAAAGTCACCTTGGATTTTCCACTGCATACCAGCGCATTTTTCGGTGAACGTGTCGATGCGTTCTACATCAGCACCGGTGCGTAGGGCGTAGGATTCGTAGCTTTCGAAATCCGACAGTTGTTGGAAGACAAAATCGAGAGGGGCGTTGACGTCTTGGACGCTGGAAAACTGCATGATCTTGGGCCTGTGCTTTGTGTCCGATTTCGCGAATCGGTTGGCTTTAATCTAGTGTGTCTAATAGCCAGTTGTGAATTAAAAAATGAGCAATGGAGCCTTTGCGGGCGGGTTTTAAATCGGGGTTGTCCCCATGTGTTGCTGCAAAGACCTCTTCTCTGGTGAACCAGCGGGCGTCTTCTATCTCTTTGGGATCAATGGTGATTTCGGCGTTTTCCGCCTCGCCTGCGCAGCCGATCATGAGGCTGGCGGGGAAAGGCCAAGGTTGCGAGGAAAGGTACTGTATTTTGCCCAGCCGAATGCCGCTTTCTTCAAACACTTCGCGTCGTGCAGCGGCTTCCATGGTTTCGCCCGGTTCCATGAAGCCAGCGAGCAAGGAATACATGCCGTCTGGCCAGCCATGCGAACGCCCCATAAGAACGGAATTTCCCTTTGTTGCCAATACGATAACCACTGGGTCAGTGCGGGGGAAATGATGCGCGCCGCACGCGGGGCAATCCCGTTGCCAGCCAGCCATGGCGATGGCGGATTTTTCACCACATTTGGCGCAAAATCCGTGGATGCGATGCCATTCAAAAATGCCGCGCCCCGTTGCGGCCAATTCCGCGTCACGCGGGGTGAGTTTGGCCATGATTCCCCGCAATTCTGTGAAAACCTGCGTTTCCGGAAAGCCAGGATAGCGGTTCTGGCTGGGGTCCAAGAATTGTGCGAGCGCTGCGTCATCAAGCATTGGGTCGCGCCATGGGGATATGTCAAAGGCGAAAATGGCTGTGCCGTCTTCCTCGATACCAATAAAAATGGGGTCAGATACGGATTCGGACAGGATTTCGTGATCTGTTGGAATGCGCATTAACGTCTTGGTTTCATAGTCAAAAAGCGGTTTTCCGCGCCAGAAAACGATGGCTTTGCCCGCCGCGCGTAGTTGGGCCAGCATGGCGGGGTCTTCGCGATGATGAGCGGCCCGATCAAGGCCAGAGCCGCCGAAAGTTACGTCTTCTGCGTTGAGCATTTTTCTTCCAATTCTTGTGTTGAAAGAGTTGTGGCATGCGCGTGAGTGGGTTGCAATCGTGACCTTGGCAAGTGGGATATTAGATACTATATGACAGGTGAGAGGTTGGCGCGGGCAAGCGCCTCGCCAACCCGGTCAGGTCCGGAAGGAAGCAGCCGTAACGAGCCCCGTTTGGGTCGATGTCCAGCCTCTCACCCTTTCCCAATTCTTAAATATGTGTGACCGTTCTGTGCGGTAGGGTTTTGCCTGATCATGTGGAAATTAAAAAAAGCAAACCACCCAGAAACTGGGGTCCCGTGGGTATGGGCCGCGTGTTTCAAACGTGCGTTAACGGTTTTGGTTGAGAAAATCGCGTTTGGGGCAACGGCCGGATTTTGGATATTTGAGCCAAGAAAAAGGCAGCTGTGGCATCTGGTTCGCAGGGGGCGGATCAATCGCGCGCGCGATCCAAGATTTCGCGAATTTGGGTAAGATGGGGTGTGATTTGAGTGATCATGTCAGGATCAATCTGGGACACAAGATGCGCCATGTCAGGGGCCATGGCCATGCGGGTTTGCATTAACAGCCTGTGCGCCTGTTCGGTAGAGGTCACGTTTTTGGATCGCCCGTCTGTAGGGTGAGGCCCAACGGTGATGAAGCCATTTTTTTCCAGCACCTTGAGCATATGGGTCATGGTGGTTTTGGGTTGTTGAAACGCCGTGGCCAGTTGCAGAGGTGTTTCCCCGCCAGGGCGGCGGCTGAGGTGGCTGAGAATTCCGAAATGTGTGTTCGTTAAATTGTGTGGAAGGTGGGATTCCAGCAGTTTTGAGGACAACTGATGGATGATCCCCACCTCTGTGAAGAATTGAAACAAGGCTTGGCCTTGGTCTGGCGTGAGCTTTGCTTTTTGGTCTTCAGGTTTCATTCAAGAGTTTCGCTTCCAAGGGCCAGCGCGGGGTTTTAATGGCGGATGTGCCGTACCCCAAGCGCCCTAGCATTTGCACGGTTTGCCCGTCGCTCGCAAGCATCTGATGAATGGTTTTATAGTGATCGGCCATTTCTGGATATTCTTGCAAGGCTTGGCTGACAGGTTGCAGGCCAAGGCCAAGTTCGGTGATTTTGAGGTGCATGCGCAGCCATTTGCGCCCTGTTTCGATTTGATCGGCGCGTGTGTTTGTATCTGTGTTCAGATACACAAAGGCGGGCGTTGAGGTGAAGGCATCGGTGTAGTCTTGGATCACGCCCTGAAAGGACGGATGCGCGGTGTCCATCAACAATTCGTCTGTGATGTAGCCTGACATTTTGCCCAGATCAAAGAGCGCCCCTTGCAGTTCAATGCCATCAGGGTTGGCGTTGATTTCCCGTTTGCCGATGCGCATGACATCGACCGATTCTTTCAGTGTGCGGGGGGTGAAAAGCTCCACCTTGAGGGCGTTCAAACCGATTGTGCGCAAGGCATCGACCTGATCGGAGTCCGTGACGATGTTGGTGTAAGGGGCAAGAGCGGTAACGGCATCGGCTGTGATGGGTGCGCCAGTGTAAATGCCTTTGTCGCAGTGGCGGTGCAGGATTTGGGCGGCGAGGGGATCGGGTGTTGCGCCTTTGGTAAAGGTGGCATGGGCGATGGGGCCATTGTCTCCTTCGGGGAGGGGAGTCAAATCCACAGTATACCCATCAGCGCTGGCGGCGATGACCAGTTGTTCAAGGAAACAGCCAAGGCCGATGAAAATCTGGCGGTTGAACGGATCGGTCATGGGCAATTCGCGGGTGTCGTCGCGGTGGATGATCACAGTGTCGTCGCCTTGCAGCTCGATCAGCCATGGCTGCAGGTTGTGCGGGTTCGGCGCGAGCAGGGCGTGTGCAAGCGCGCGGCGGCGTGGCTCGGTGTAGCTGGTGGCGGCACCCCATGGAGCGAGTGCTTTGTGCGGGGTGCGGGTTAGCGCGAAGGTTGTTGCGCCAGCGGCGGCGAGGATTGTGCCGCCACCGAGGATTTTGAGGAATTTGCGACGCGAGGGTTTGGAAGTAGTCATTTTGCGAATCTCCATATAGTGCGATTTCGTATTAAATATGATGCGATATCGCACTAGTCAAGTGTGTTTGAGTATTTGGAGAACAAAGAAACCTTGGTGAGGTGTTAGATTTGTGCGGCCCAAGCGTATTGGGCGTCTGTTTCGACGGCGGCTGGACGGACAGCGCGGATTTGGCGCAGCGCCGTTTCGGGCGGAATGCCGCGTTCCACCATAAGGCGCAGGATGGCCATGCCAGATCGGCCTTGGCCACCCATACAGTGCGCGAGGACTTTGCCCCCTTGATCGAGGATTTTATGGGCGCGTTTTGCGGCCTCTGGCCAATATTGCGCGGTTTCGCCGTGGGGGGCGCCAAAATCTTCGATGGGCAGGTGCAGCCAGTCTGTGCCTGCCTCGGCCAAGCGAATGGGCAGGTCGGTGGCGTTTTTGTCTGCGAGTTCGGCGGCGGTGGTCATAGTGAGGACGAGGTCAGGGGACCATTTCAAAAGCGTGATGAGATCGGCGTCGAACTGCCCGCCGCGCCCAGGCATGGGGGAAATCGCAAGTGTGCCGCGCGAAAGGGGGACGGGGTATATGGCAAAATTGGACATGATGTGTGGTGTTTCGAGAAGCCAAAGAAAGACGTGTATTTCAAAAAGCCCGAGAACGCGAAGCGTGGCAAGGTTTTTGTAATTCAGTTATTTCGCGAAACGCTATAGGGTTCTGAGAGGGATACGAATCTTAGCAGTTCAGGGCGGATAATGGCGGAAGACGCAAACACAGGCTATCAGGTTTTGGCGCGGAAGTATCGCCCCGCCACGTTTGAAGATTTGATCGGTCAAGACGCCATGGTGCGCACGCTGAAAAATGCGTTTGCGGCGGATCGGATTGCCCATGCGTTTGTGCTGACGGGTATTCGCGGCACGGGTAAAACCACAACGGCGCGGATTGTGGCCAAAGGGATGAATTGCATTGGTCCTGATGGCACAGGTGGGCCGACGACGGAGCCTTGTGGGGTGTGCGATATGTGTACGTCCATTGCCGAGGGGCGGCATGTGGATGTGATGGAGATGGATGCGGCGTCCAATACTGGGGTCGCGAACATTCGTGAGATTATTGATTCAGTGCATTACCGCGCGGCGTCGGCGCGGTTTAAGATTTACATCATCGATGAGGTTCACATGCTGTCGACGGGGGCGTTTAATGCGCTGTTGAAGACGCTGGAAGAGCCGCCAGAGCATGTGAAGTTTATTTTTGCGACGACGGAAATTCGCAAAATCCCTGTGACTGTGTTGAGCCGGTGCCAGCGGTTTGATCTGCGGCGCATTGAGCCAGAAGTGATGATCGCGCATCTGGAAAAGATTGCTGGTCTGGAAGGGGCGCAAGTGGCGCCAGATGCGTTGGCGTTGATTGCCCGTGCCGCCGAAGGATCGGTGCGCGATGCGATGTCGCTGCTGGATCAGGCGATTGCCCACGGGGTGGGTGAAACGACCGTGGATCAGGTGCGTGCCATGCTGGGGCTGGCGGATCGGGGTCGGGTGCTCGATCTGTTTGATCTGGTGATGAAAGGCGATGCTGCTGGGGCGCTGGAGGAGTTGTCTGGGCAATATGCCGAAGGAGCGGACCCGATGGCGGTGCTGCGGGATTTGGCGGAAGTGACCCATTGGGTTTCGGTGATCAAAATATCGCCCGAGGCAGCGGATGATCCGACCGTTGGGCCAGATGAACGCACGCGCGGGTTGGCGGCGGCTGAGGCATTGCCGATGCGGGCCATGACGCGGATGTGGCAGATGTTGCTAAAGGCGCTGGAAGAAGTGTCGATAGCGCCAAATGCCATGATGGCCGCCGAAATGGCGATTATTCGGCTGACCCATGTGGCGGAGTTGCCAAGCCCCGAGGAGTTGGTCCGGAAGCTGCAATCCCAGCCGATGACACCGCCAACGGGCGGAGGTGGCGGTGCAACGCCGCCTATGCCAACGGGTGGCGGAACGGTTGAGCATGGAGGAACCATTGGCGGTGCGCCAAACGGCGGCCCCGTTGCGATGATCGCAGGTGGTGGGCACGTTCAAACGAGCCAGCCGAACGAAGCGCAAGCGCTGGCGCGGTTTGTGCGGTTTGATCAGGTGATTGATTTGATCCGATCCAAACGCGATATGAAGCTGCTGATGGAAGTGGAAAGCAACGTGCGATTGGCAAAATATTCGCCCGGTCGCATTGAGTTTCAACCGACAGACACAGCCCCGCCAGATTTGGCGGCGCGATTGGCGCAGCGATTGCAGGCGTGGACGGGTGTGCGTTGGGGCGTTTCAGTGGTGTCTGAGGGTGGTGGAGACACCGTTGCCGAACAAAAAATAGCCCATCGCAATGATCTGGCGGGCCGTGCCATGCAGCATCCGTTGGTAGCGGCGGCTTTGCTGCGGTTTCCAGGGGCAGAAATTCGCGATATCAAATCGCTCGAAGACATCACAGCGGACCCAGAAGAAGAGCTGGAAGCGCAAATGCTCGACGATGACTGGGACCCGTTTGAAGACGATTAATCGTCGAGATATGCGGTGATGATCATCGGGAAATGATCCGATCCAATGTCAGGCCCCCGCCCGAAATGCGCCAATTTGATACCGTCCGTCACATAGACCTGATCAATCGGGAAACGCATGACGGGGTGGTTTACATCAAAGCTCGGAAACATGCCGCGCCCGATACGGGGATCGCGATAATTACCGATTTTCTTGAACGTTTTTGACGTGCGTGACCAGGCCACGTCATTGAAATCGCCCATACAAATAACGGGCTGTTTCAAATGGTGTGCAATGGTGGCAGATTTGCGGATTTGCGCATCCCGTGCATGGGTGTCATCGCCTGGAAGGGGGGGGCGCGGGTGCAGGCCGACAAAGTTGAATCCCTGCCCGTTGGGCGCGGTTAGCGTGGCAAAAGCGGCAGGCGTATCCCCATTGGCAAGATCGACAAAGTTGATCGCCGTGGCATCGAGATTGCTGGCCAGCACCATGCCGTAATGATCGTCGCGTGGTTCGGATTGCACGGTTTTGTAGCTGTCGAGAATGGGGCGCAGCCGCGCAATCCAATCAGGGTCTGTTTCCATAAGGAATAAAACATCGGGCTGTTCGGACTGGATCAGTTTGGCCAGACTGTCGTGATCGGTGTTTTCTTTTAACACATTGGCGGAGAGGATTTTGAAAGTGGGTTTTCCTGTGCCATCAGACAGGGGAATTTCAGTTGGATAAAGTGGTGTATAGGGCAGAATTTGTGCCCCTTGAAACACCGCAACTGCCAGTAAGATCAGGCCCAAGACCCCCCAACCAATTGGGGCCAAAAGGCCCGTGGTGAGCAGTGTGGCGAGTGCTGCAAGACAAATGTGAAGGCGGGGAAAATCGCAGCCGCGAACCCACCACGCGTGAGTTTTGCGCAAAGGAAGCAATGTGACCAGCACAAGGGCCGCGCCAAGCAGCCAGAGAAGGGAAGAGAGTATCATAGAACCTTCAAAATACGATCAATTCACGATGGATCAACTGGTTTTCTTGGGGCTGATGACTTCGACCAAAGCGGCACCGATTATGACGCAAGAGCCGATTGCCTCTGGCCAGCCGAAGGGTTCGTTCAAAAAGACCGCGCTGCTGGCCACGCCAGAGATGATCTCGCCTGTGAGCAGGAAGGAGATGGTGGTGGGGTTAAGCCTGCGCGCTGACCACAGTGTGGCGATAAGCACGGGGGCTATGTAAAACGTGCCAGACAGGGTTAACAGGCCCGCGGTTTCAACGCCGTTTTCCGTGATGGGCAGCGCTGCCCCTGACAAAAGCAACATCAAAAGGCCGACGATCAGGGCCCCTGAGCAACCGAACAGGGCGATGGTGCGTGCGCCTACGTCTTTGCCTGAAAACACAAGTGTTGAACCAACGGCCCAGCAGACACCAGAGAGCAGCGCCATACCGTCGCCAATGGTCCAGTTCGCAAGGCTGACATCCCCGCGAAAGATCAAAAGGATGCCACAGGCGGCAAGCACAAGGGCAAGGGCATTGGTTCCGTTGAATTTGCGCCCCAGAAAAACGCATTCAATGGCGAGTGCCCATGCAGGGGCGAGGTAAAACAACAGGATGGCACGCACCACGGTGGTTTCAGTGACCGCATAGGAATAGAGCATCATCGCGCTGCCCACCATGGCCCCTGACAGGATGACGCGCAGATCAAATGTGATGGGGCGTTTGGACCAGAGGAACAACAGGATCAAGGCGGGAATGGCCCCTGCAAACATAGCGGTTCCTGCCCAAGCCCCTGTGAGCCCAACGGCTTCCAATGCGCGCACAGGCATCCACCAGAGCCCCCAAAACAAGGCGGAACCAAAGGCGAGCCAAAGCGGCAGGTTTTTGGAATATGTCACGCGCACGCCCCTTTTTGTTTGGAACGTTTGTGATCGAAGGTGTGCTGTGGTGCAAGGGATATCGGGGCTGCCGCCCCCTTGGCCTTTGGCCAATTCCCCTGCGGATATTTAGGCTCAAAAGAAAAGGCGCACGCTTTGACATCTAAGCAAGGGGGGACCCAAGAAGGATGTCAAAGCGGCTTCTTCGTCGGCGATCATCGGCTTCCCAGCCTGTACCGCACATAGAGTAAAGACCGAAAGGGTTTCTTTTGAGTTAAAATATCCTGGGGTCTGGGGCAGCGCCCCAGCAACCCTAGTCCCGCGCTGTCGGCAAACGCCCGAGCACATCAAGGCCTTGTTGGTTCCAGAAATGCAGCAAGTCGATGAAAATCCAGTTTTCGGTGAGCTTGTCCCCCCCGCGGCGATAGACGTCGATCACGCGCATGTCGGCGGGTTTGTGGGTGGCAGGCATGCCCATAAAGCCGCCCGTGGGTTCTAGGGTCAGGTTGGGCCAGCCGAAGAAGCCGCCAAATTCGCCTTCGGCCATGCGGCAGATGTGGCCGTTGAAAATGCGGTCTTTGAAGCCAGCGCGGAACGGGCCTGAATGTTGTTCTGCATATCGTTCAATCGTATAGGTCGCGCCGATACCTGCGGGCCCCCACCAGATCATGTCTTCGTTCCATGAACGGCGCAGTTCATCCACCAGCGGTTCTTCGCGTCCGCCTTTCCATGTTTTGATGTCACTGACCATGTAATCAACGGCAGCGAGGGTTTTTTCGCCCTCGGCTGGGTCTTGGGCGTCAAACATCAGGCCAGTGTGGGTTTGTGGCCCACATTGGATGTTATGTGCGCCTGTTTGGGGGGGGAAGGGGTTTTGGCCTGCTTGGATCATCAGATGCGGGATGTCAAAGAACATGGCGGTTTCAGTGATTTTGCCATTTTCGACGCGGTTGAACTCGCAATAGCGCAGGAAGGCCATTTTGCCTGTGGGGCGGATGCCAAGCCATGCGTGATCGAACAGGCCCATGAGGTGGCCCATGGAGACAACCCAAGTGCCGCCGTGATCAAGCGTATTTGCCCCCGCCATAAAGATATCTTGGCGACGTTGCAGGTGGGTGAGGGATTGGCGCAGCGGGTGCCAGAATTTTGTTGCGACGTCCGCGCCAGAGGTTTGCTCATTAAAAGGGTGGAAGCCGCGCCAGAGGTAATCGGCGCTGATGTATTGGTTCATCACCGCGTTTAGGTCGGCGTCTGGTGCGTCGAGTGCGGCGTAGTAGTCGCGCACGAGGGATTTTTCGGTTTGGAAATCAGTCATTTGGTTTCTTTTATGGGGTGTCGATGTGTTCAAATAGGTCTGTGCCAAGTTGTTTCAGCACATCGGGGATATCTACGAAAACCCAATTTTCGACGAGTAAGTCGCCGTCTGGAGTTTTGTCGCGCCGCCACCAATCGCAGACCCGCATATAGAGGCGTTCGCCTGTGGGCTGTTGATCGAGGAAGGGTTTGATTTGGATCATGTTGAGCGAGGGCCAGCCGCCAGAGGAGACGTAATCCCCATCGCCAAAGCGGGTGAAGTGGCGGGTTTTGCTGCCTTTGACAGAGCCGCCGATCCATTCGGAAAACGCGCCCTCAAAGGGGACTTGGAAGCTGGCGAAATCTTCGATCCCGATGAAAGACCCAAAGGCGGCGGGGCCGTACCAGAGCATATTGGGATGCCAATAGGGGCGCCAAGCTTCGTCGGGAGTGGCGAGGCTTTGGAGCATTTTGGTGACCATTTCGAACGAGTCTTGTGAGCGGGCGGGGTCGTTTTCGCCCCATTGCAAGCCATCATGTTTGGCGGGGCCTGGGAGGTATCCTGTGAAGCCGCGTTTTGCACCGGGGCTTGATTTGATCGGCCATTGGCCTGCAGCGATCATCAATTCGGGGATATCAAAGAAGATGTAGCTTTCGATGGCTTGGCCGTTTTCCATGCGGTGAAATTCGCCAAATCGCAGGTGGGCCAATGCGCCTGTGGGCTGGATGCCGAGCCAAGGGGCGTTGAATGTGCCTGTGTAGTATCCTGTGCAGGTGACCCAGTCTGCATCTTCAAACTGGCCGCCAAAAGCGATGTAGTCTGTGCGGCAGAGATTATCGAACGCATCTTGCAAAGAGCCTAGCACGCGGTGGGCATAGGCCCCAGCGCCGTGAACCTTGTTAAAGGGATGCACGACGTTGATGTTGGCATCGGCCGCGTACAAGGCATGGACTGCATCGGCGTACCCATCAGGGGATGGGTAGGCGTAGGCTTCGCTGTAGGATTTGAGCGCGGCCTTATTGGGGTGCATTGTGTTAGCCTTTCACAGCGCCAGCGGTGAGGCCCGATACGATTTGGCGTTGGAAGAACATCACCAACACAAAGAGCGGCGCGATTGCAGAGACAACGGCGGCGACGGCGAACATGACGTTGCCTTCGGTTTGTGTGGTGCCCATGAACGCGTTGATCGCAGGGACCATAGAGCGGTTCTTTTCTTCGAGCAGCATCGAGGTCACGATGAAGTCGTTGTAGGCCAAGAGGAACGAGAAGAGACCTGTGGTGATTACGCCTGGCCACATCACAGGGATGATGACATAGCGGAACGCCTGAATGCGGGAACAGCCATCCACGATCGCGGATTCGTCCAGTTCTTTCGGGATTTTCTGAAAGAAGCTGTGCAGCATCCACAGTGTGAAGGGTTGGTTGATGGCAACCAGAACAACGATGGTTGTGGGCAAGATGCCCCAGAGGTTCCAGTTAAAGAACGGCAAGAGGTAGCCTGACACCAGTGTCACAGGAGGCATAGCGCGGAAAATCAGCGCGGCCATGAGCAGCCAGAACACGTATTTGTAGCCAGAGCGGGACAGGGCGTAACCGCCAAGGGTGCCGATGGTCAGGGAAATTGTCACCGTGAAAAAGCAAATGATGGCTGTGTTGATAACGGATTTCCAAAATTCTTCTTGAATCCACGCGCCTTCATATCCTGCGCCCGTAAAGGTCGTGCCGTGTTCGGCCATTGTGCGCGCGCCAGTCAGGGCGTTGGTCCAATCGGCCTTGGAGAAGAAATCGAGCTCTACCTTGAAGCTGCCCCACAGTGTCCAGAAGAACGGGAAGGCGGCGAGGATAAACCACAAAACCACGAAGCCAACGGAAAAGATGCGCAGGCCCATCGGTTGTTTGTTGAGTTTGGATGACATGGCTTATGCCTCCTTGCGGTTATAGTCGCGCCATGTGCGGACCAGCACAGGGGACAAGAGGATGGCAACGCCGATGATTGTCAGCACGGAGTAGCTGGCCGCAGAGGACAAGAGCCGTGTTTCGCCGCCCAGATCATTCATGATGATCCACGAGAGCGAGGTGGCGTGCGCTTCGGCGTTGAAACCGATGATTGGCTCAAGGACGCGGAAGTTATCCATTAGCTGAATAAGAGCCACGAATGTGACAAGCGGCATGATGTGCGGGATCACCACATAGCGGATTTGTTGCCAGCGCGTGGCCCCATCAATGCGCGAACTTTCGAGCGTGTCTTGGGGCAGGGTTTGCAGGCCTGCATAGAACACAACAAAGGCAAAAGGCGCGGAGTGCCAGACGCCGTATACGATGAGCATGATCCACGTGAGGCCGGTGGAGGCCTTGAGGCTGAGATCAGGGTCGTTTGCGGCCCATTGGATAAAGTTGCCGATGATGCCGCGACTGTCGATCATCCAGAATAGGATCAGCGAGCCAACCAACGGGTTGGTGATCATTGGAAGGAGCGAGAAGAAGATCACGATCCCCTTTAGGCGCTGAGCCAATGAATTCACAGCCACGGCGATCATAAAGCCGAGGATGATGAGAAGGGGTGTCACGGTAAAGGTATAAGTGAGCGTGAAGGCCATCGCGCGATAGAACGGCAGGTTGCCAAGTGCTGACATGAAGCCACCGATGCTATCGCGGGTGCGCCATGCTTCGGCCACTTCGGATGTGGCGAGGTGGCCGCGATCCAGATAGATTTGCAGACCAACGAATTTTCCAAGTGGTTCTGCTTCGCGCAAGGCGGCGGTTGCTTCTTGGTCGATGGTGGTTTCTTGCGTGCAGCCGAAGGGGCCGCAGTTTTCTGATACGGTAAAGACCGCGTCATGGGGGGTGTAAACGGATTGGGTTACAACCGAAATGATAGGCAATGCGATGAACAGGAGCATCGCAAGCCCCGTGGGCAGAAAGAACCAGAAGAAAGTGGAGTGTCGCATGATTTTCTCGGCTAACGGGGCGGGAAGATATGGGATGCAGAGAGGACCTATGCCCTCTCTGCGATTGGTGAAAGGCTTACTTCAAGAAGCCTTTTTCTTTGGCGGCCGCTGTGTAGGCTGCTTCTGTGTCGGCAAGTGCTTGTTCAGCGCTTTCTTTGCCTTGCATGAAGTCCGCCAGTTCAGCGCCAAGTGCTGTGTGCAGCAGGCCTTGGTATGGCAGCATTGGGTATGGTACGGACCCTGCTTGTGCCGCTGCGAAAACGCCTTTGGCTGCATCTGTTGGCTCGTAGCCGTCGATCAACCAAACAGCCTGTGGAGAAGTTGTCTCGTTCAGGATGTCTGGACGAATAGCGTGCTTGAGCGCGATGAAGGTTGCTTCTGCTTCTTCGTCAGAGATGTTTTTGGACACTGTCCAGCCGTCCCACCACAGAGTTGTGGCTGGTGTGGAACCGCCTGCAACTGTCATTGGTGCGTCGATGGCTGTGTTGTCGACAACTTCTTGGCTGGAACCTTCTGTGTCACGCAGAGGGCCAACACGGGAGCCCCACATGTTCATCAGAGCAACGTTGCCTGCTTTCCATTCGGCAGATGTTGCGTTTGAATCATGTGTCAGGAAGTCAGGGTTCATGTACTCTGACAGAGCTTTCATCATGTTCAGAGCAGCAACGCCTTGTTCGTTGTTGATGGACACTTCAGCAGAACCGTCTTTGAAGAATTTACCGCCTGTACCGATGTACATGTTGTTAAATTCTTGGGCCAAGTTCCAGCCTGCTTTGTATGCGCCGCCCACTGGGTTTTCCATGATGCCCATTTCGCGGATTTTCTTAGCCGCTGCCAGCATGTCTTCGTAGGTTTTTGGGGGTTCCATGCCGATCTGTTCCAGCACGTCCTTACGGTAAACGAGGTGCTGCGCGTTCGCCATGAAGGCAACGGCCATGATTTTGCCGTTCACTGTGATCAGCTGGTTCTTTTTCAGGTCTTGGCCGTGCTTGGCAACCAGATCATCCAGCGGGCGGATGACGTCTTCGTTCATCAGCGCAACGATGGAAGAGTTAGCAACGATGGCAGAGGTGTATTCTGCTGGGTTGCCGGACATGCCAGCCACGTTGATTTTCTGGTGGTCCGCGGTGAGGTTTGTTTTCACCTCTGCGCCCGAACATTCCTGTGCGCCTGCGCCCACTGTTTGGATGGCTGGAAATTCGTTGCCGACGATGTTGACGCGGGCTGAGATTTCACAGGCCATTGCGGCCGAAGCTGAGACAGCGGCAAAGGCCGTTGCTGTCATTAAGTTTTTCATAATTCCCATTGTTTTCTCCCTTGGGCTTGCGAATACGAATCCGTTTAACAAGCGTAAGCGACCGTTTCCCCATTCGACAACCCAAAGGGGTTGGTTTTGCGGCGATTCGGCATTTTGCATACGAATGCAATATTTGCATGGTGCGCAAAAATATTCGCTGTGACAAGAAAAAAATCAGACGTTTGTTAGATCAAGCGTGGTGCGCGAGTGTTTACATGAAATTTTAAACGGATATAGAAGTGGCAGGAACGTTGTGCGCTGCAAAGCGCCTTCTGGTTCCCGGCGGGGGATGGCCCTCGGACAGATGCAAAGACGGGATGACACGGGCTGTGAATGCAGTCGCTGAAGCCTCGCAAAAAACCGTCATCCAATGGGTGGCATATTCAGCCAATGGTTTGCAGCCCTGACGTTATGTCAGTTGAGCGGAGCGGTTGGCCGCATTTTGAAGGGATAAAAAATGGAAAAGAAAACCTGTTTGATGATCGGCGCGCCCGTGGATTCGGGCAAGCGGCGACAGGGCTGTTTGATGGGGCCAGATGCGTTTCGCGTGGCGGGTCTGGGTGAAACGCTGAATGAATTGGGCTTTGAGGTTGAAGACCGTGGCAATGTGGCGATGGGGCCTGTTGAGCCAGCGAGCAGCAAAAATAAAGACGTGTTTGCGCTGGGAGAAACCATCGCGTGGACCAAATCGCTGTTTAAAGCTGCGAAAGATGCGATGGCGGAAGGGTTCCCGATCTTTATGGGGGGTGATCACAGTCTGTCGCTTGGCACGGTGGCCGGGGTTGCGTCTTATGCCAAAGAACAGGCGCGGCCCTTGTATGTTTTGTGGTTGGATGCGCATAGCGATTATCATTCACCGCTGACCACCGCATCGGGCAATTTGCACGGCACGCCTGTTGGGTATGTCTGTGGTCGTGATGGGTTCGAAGGGTTCCCTGAATTGGATGCCAAAGTGCCGCCAAAGCGTGTGTGCATGATCGGGTTGCGGTCTGTCGACCCAGCGGAGCGGGCGGAATTGGCCCGCCATGATTTCCAATTGCACGACATGCGGGCCATTGATGAAAACGGCATTGCACCGTTGTTGCGTGATTTTCTGGAAACCGTGGCAGAGCGGGATGGTTTGCTGCATGTGAGTTTGGATGTTGATTTCCTCGACCCGTCTATTGCCCCTGCCGTTGGAACCACAGTGCCTGGGGGAGCCACGTTCCGCGAGGCGCATTTGGTGATGGAAATGCTGTGCGACAGCGGTTTGGTCAGTTCGCTTGATCTGGTGGAGTTGAACCCGATTTTGGACGAACGGGGCAAAACCGCCAGCCTGATGGTTGATCTGGTGGCGAGCCTGATGGGGCGCCGTGTGTTTGATCGTGCCACAGGTGGGTTTAGCGGACGCAAGACTGGTTCAGCGGTGCATTAAGGAGAAATATGATGAATTTGAATCCATCAAAGCTGGCCATGGTGCCGTTTGTCAGTGTCGATAACATGATGAAACTGATCCATTTCATTGGCTTGGAACAGATGTTGAAAGAGATTGCAGAGTACATCGAAGACGATTTCCGCCGCTGGGAGCTGTTTGATAAAACACCGCGTGTTGCGTCCCATTCTGCGGAAGGTGTGATTGAGTTGATGCCCACATCAGATGGGGAAGTGTACGGGTTTAAATACGTCAACGGACACCCCAAGAACATGAAAGAGGGGTTGCAGACGGTGACGGCCTTTGGCCTGCTTGCGGATGTGGGCAATGGCTATCCTGTGTTGCTGTCTGAAATGACGATCCTGACGGCGCTGCGCACGGCCGCAACCAGTGCGATGGTGGCAAAGCATCTGGCACCCAAAGGGGCGAAGACGTTGGCGATGATCGGCAATGGGGCGCAATCGGAATTTCAGGCCTTTGCGATGAAAGCCATCGTTGGCGTGGACAAGCTGCGCATGTATGACATTGACCCTGCGGCCACAGAAAAGGCCATGCGCAACCTGAAAGGGTTTGGCATGGAATTGGTGGCCTGTAAGACACCCGAAGAGGCCATTGAGGGCGCGCAGATCATCACCACATGCACGGCGGATAAGCAGTATGCGACGATCCTGACGGACAACATGGTGGGCGCGGGTGTTCACATCAACGCCATCGGCGGGGACTGTCCAGGCAAGACCGAATTGCACGCGGATATCCTGTCACGCTCTGATGTGTTTGTGGAATATCCCCCGCAAACGCGGATTGAAGGGGAAATCCAGCAGATGCCAGAGGATTTTGCTGTCACCGAAATGTGGGAGGTTATCACAGGGGCCAAAACAGGCCGCACAAGCGAAAGCCAGATTACATTGTTTGACGGGGTCGGCTTTGCCATCGAAGATTTCAGTGCGCTGCGGTATGTGCGCGACAAGTTGAAATCCAGCGGTTTTTACGAGGATCTGGATATGCTTGCCGATCCCGATGATCCGCGTGATTTGTTCGGGATGGTGCAGCGCGCGGCGGGGTAGGATGCCTGCGGCGCGGATATTTTAAGCCAAAAGAAGTAACGGGGCTGTTAATCGACAGCCCCGTTTTTCTGTGTAGGGTCGCGTCATGAGGATTTTGATTGCTTTTCTATTGGTGTGTTGGCCGTTTTTCGCGGTGGCGGACGACGTGTGCCATGCGGATGTGCCCTGTGTGATGGAGGATGGTCGGTCGTATCATGTGAAGGCTCCTGATGGATGGGATGGGGAGACGCCACTGCCTGTGATGCTGCATTTTCATGGCTGGGGGCGGCAGGGCACATTGATTGTGAAGCACACGCGGATTTCGGGGGCCACGCGGCGGCGTGGGGTTTTGTTGTTGGCCCCAAATGGAGCCGGTAGGACCTGGGATTTCTGGCGCAGCGATACGGCGGATGTTGCCTTTGGCGAGCGGGTGTTGGCGGATGCGGCCAAGCGATATCCGATTGATTTTTCGAATGTGTTTGTGTCGGGGTATTCCTATGGATCGGCAATGGCATGGCGGTTTGGCTGTGAAACCTCTGTGGATGTGCGGGCGGTCTTGGCGGTGTCTGGGACATTGCGACAGGATGAAGATTGCGCGGGGATGCCGCGTGAGGTGCGCCATGTGCATGGGCTGACGGATACGGTGATGGATTTTCCGATGGGACGTGGAGGAGATGAAACCTATCCCGTGGCGTTGTGGCGGCGCAAGTTTAACTGTGGGGATGTGTCGGCGCGATCAGAGTGGAGCAATGTGCCGCCGCTGGCGCATCAGCGTTCCGTTTGGGAGTGTGACGCGGGGCGGCGGGTTGTTCTGGATGTGCATCCCAGTGGGCATTTCATCCCGAAGGGCTGGTTTGCGCGGCAGTTGGATGAGTTGCTCGGACGGGAGCCGCGGTTGCCGTAAGACACTGGTGGTTGGCGGCCCCCGATTGAATCGGGGGCGGTCGGTTCTGGTGATTTACACTTCGACGGAGGCGAGGAGTTGGGCGTTGCCCCCTGCGGCGGTGGTGTCAACGCAGATGTGACGTTCCATGGTGCAGCGGTCGGCCAGATCATCACCGCAGACAAGCGGGATGAGAGCGCCGTTGCGGTTTGCCAAGGCTTCGCGTGCGGCGGATTGATCGGCTGGATCAGACCAGAGCGCCACTACGTCGAAGTTTTCCAAAGAGGACAGGGCGGTGCGGTCGAGCATAGCGTCGATGCCGTTGGTGACATTTGGTGCGATTTGCAGTGCGGCGCAGCCGTTGAGCCGCGCGGTGCGGGCTTGGGCCGTGGCGTCTTCAGCCGTTGGACCTAGGCAGAGGACTGTGCCGCGCCCAAAGGTGGAGAGTTGGTTGCTCTCGCCTGTTGGGCCTGGCAGCAGTTCGGAAGACAGGCGCGGGCGGCGGATGGCGGACATGGTGTTGAGCGCGTCTTGCACAGATGTGATGTCGGCGGCTTCACCTTTTGGGGCACTGCCGTTGATGGGCGTGGTTGCTGTGAAGCGTTTCACATAGGCGGGGCCGCCTGCCTTGGGGCCCGTGCCAGAGAGGCCTTCGCCGCCGAAGGGTTGGGAGCCGACGATGGCGCCGATTTGGTTGC
Organism: Amylibacter sp. IMCC11727; assembly: GCF_029854195.1. Taxonomy (NCBI): domain Bacteria; kingdom Pseudomonadati; phylum Pseudomonadota; class Alphaproteobacteria; order Rhodobacterales; family Paracoccaceae; genus Amylibacter; species Amylibacter sp. IMCC11727. The sequence continues at coordinate 3,054,909 of NZ_CP122960.1, read as the reverse complement.
GGTTGATGTACATGTTGCCGACGTTCAGGCGGGCGGTGACGCTGTCGACACGATCATCAATACGCGAGTGCATGCCGAAGGTGAGGCCGAAGCCGCTGGCGTTGATGTCGTCGACGATTTTGTCGAGGTCTTCGGATTTGAAGGTGGCAATGTGGATGACAGGGCCGAAGATTTCGGTGGTCAGATCGTTGATGCCGTTTACGCGCAGAACGGTGGGCGGGATGAAGGTGCCTGTGGTTGGGGTTGGCAGTTCTTTCATCAAACGGCCCTCGGATCGGGCCTGTTCGATGTGCGCGCGAATGCCTGCGGCGGCGGCATCATTGATGACGGGACCCACATCGGTGGTGAAGCCCCACGGATCGCCCACGACCAACTCGTCCATTGCGCCAAAGAGCATTTCGGTGAAGGTGTCAGCCACGTCTTCTTGGATGTAGAGGACGCGTAGGGCCGAGCAACGCTGGCCTGCAGACTGAAAACCAGAGGCGATGATGTCGCGTACTGCCTGTTCGGGCAGGGCGGTGCTGTCCACGATCATGGCGTTGAGGCCGCCTGTTTCGGCGATCAGCGGCGTGTCGGGGGCGGTGCTGGCGGCCAGAGCGCGGTTGATGGTTTGCGCGGTGGCAGTGGAGCCTGTGAAGCAAGTGCCATTGATTTTGTCGCTGGACGTGAGGGCAGTGCCGATGATGCGGCCTGCACCTGGGAGGAGTTGTAGGGCGGATTTTGGGACGCCTGCTTCGTGAAGGAGTTTTACGGCGATATGGGCGCAGATGGAGGTGGGTTCTGCGGGTTTCGCGAGGACTGCGTTGCCTGCAGCGAGCGCGGCGGAAAGCTGGCCTGAGAAGATGGCGAGCGGGAAGTTCCACGGAGAGATGCAGGTGAAGAGGCCGCGTGGTTCCGCGTCTGCGTGGCGTTCGGCCTCATCCGCGTAATAGCGCAGGAAATCGACGGCTTCGCGCAGTTCGGCGATGGCGTCCATGGGGGTTTTGCCTGCTTCGCGGGCGAGTACGGCGAAGAGTTCGCCGAAGTTTTGTTCGTACAGATCGGCGGCTTTGCGCAGGGCAGTGGCGCGGTCGGATGCAGGGGCGTTCCAGAGTTTTGCGTTTGCGATGGCTGCTTCGGCGTCTTCTGCGGTGGCCTGCAACACCGAGCCGACCACATCGTCGTGGCGGGCGGGGTTGGTGACGGTGAGGGATTCCGTGCCAGTGGGTTTTGCTACGGTGATTGGGCCAGCGGTCCATTGGGTGTGTGCGAAGGGTGCGCGGGCCGTTTCGATGTCATCTAGGTCTGCGTGGCGGTGCAGGTCCCAGCCGCGGGAGTTTTGGCGCGGGGCGAAGATGTCTGCGGGGAGGGCGACTTGGTCTTCGGGGGCGTTGGCGAGGGTTTCGAAAGGATCGGCGGCGACTTCGGATGGGGGGACGTCTTCGTCGATGATTTGGTTGACGAAAGAGGAGTTCGCGCCGTTTTCGAGCAAGCGCCGTACGAGGTAGGCGAGCAGATCACGGTGTGCGCCGACGGGGGCGTAGATGCGACAGCGGGTTTGTTCATCAGCGAGGACAATGTCGTGCAAGGATTCGCCCATGCCATGCAGGCGTTGGAATTCGAACGCGCTCTTGTCGGTGGCCATTTCCAAAATGGCGGCGACGGTGTGAGCGTTGTGGGTGGCGAATTGCGGGTAGATGCGATCGGTCAGGCCGAGCAGTTTTTGCGCGTTGCAGATGTAGGCCACATCGGTGGCGGCTTTGCGGGTGAAGACGGGGAAGCCTTCGGTGCCTTCCACCTGGGCGCGTTTGATTTCGGTGTCCCAATAGGCGCCTTTGACGAGGCGGACCATAATTTTGCGATCCAAGTCAGTGGCAAGTTGGTGCAGCCAGTCGATGACGCCGTTGCAGCGTTTGCCGAAGGCTTGGACCACCACGCCAAATCCGTCCCAGCCTGCGAGGTCAGGGTCGCGCAGGACGGCTTCGATTACGTCGAGGGAAAGGTCGAGACGGTCGGCTTCTTCTGCGTCGATGTTGAGGCCCATGTTGGCTTTGCGCGCCATACGAGCGAGGCGTTTGGTGGAGGTGACGAGTTCGCGCATGACCCGTTCGGATTGGCCGAGTTCATAGCGGGGGTGCAGGGCGGACAGTTTGATGGAGATGCCCGGGTTTTCGCGGATATCATCGGATTTGCAGTGCTTGGCGAGGGATTTAATCGCGTCCGCATAGCTGTCGTAGAACTTTTCGGCATCGTTTGCGGTGAGGGCCGCTTCGCCGAGCATGTCGTAGGAGTAGGTGAAGCCGTGCCGCGCCTTTGATTTGCCGCGAGAGACGGCTTCACGGATGGTTTCGCCAAGGACGAATTGTGCGCCAAGTTCACGCATGGCGCGGGACACGGCTGTGCGGATCACGGGTTCGCCAAGGCGGCGGACCGCGGATTTGAGGGTGGCGGCGATGCCGGGTTCTTCGTCGTGGAGGACTTTGCCCGTGAGCATGAGCGCCCATGTGGAAGCGTTGACGAGGGAAGAGGAGGATTTGCCAAGGTGGCTGCCCCAATCGGACGGGGCGATTTTGTCTTCGATAAGGGCGTCGACGGTTTCGGAATCTGGAACGCGCAGGAGCGCCTCTGCCAAGCACATGAGCGCGATGCCTTCATCCGTGGAGAGGCCGTATTCGGCCATGAAAACCTCCATCATGCCTGAATCGCCTTGTTCGCGGATTTTGGTGACGAGGTTGACGGCGCGGGTTGTGGCGGCGGATTTTTTTGCATCTGAAATCTGCGCGGTAGACTGGAGATCATTCAGCAACGCGGCTTCGTCTGCGAGGTGGGCGGCGCGGATTTGGGTGCGAAGTGTTTGTAGATCAGCCATAGCGGGTTCCGATGCAATAGAGTGCGATATATCCTCTTTATCATTCAAATGTAGGGCTGTTTGTCTGTATTTGATTGAATTGTAGGTCATGTTGTCCATATTCGACTTAAGTATCAGGCGAAAAGGGTGGAAAAGACGTGGTTGATAGTTCTTTGGATGGGATTGATCGCAAAATACTGGCGGCATTGCACCGTGATGGGCGCATGTCGATGACGGAATTGGCGGGGGTTGTGGGCCTATCGAAAACGCCCTGTCAGTTGCGGGTGAAGCGATTGCGCGGTGAAGGGTATATTCGTGGGTTTCGCGCGGTGCTGGATCTGGACAAGCTGGGATTGGACCATGTGGCGTTTGTGGAGGTGCGGTTGTCCGACACACGCGAGACGGCGTTGCGGGCGTTCAATGATGCGGTGTCCGAGGTGAGCGAGATTGAGGAATGCCACATGATCGCGGGGGCGTTCGATTATCTGCTGAAGGTGCGCACGGTGGACATAAAGGCGTATCGCGCGGTGTTGGGCGAGGTGATTTCCAACCTGCCCCATGTGGCGAGCAGTTCGACCCATGTGTCGATGGAAGCGGTCAAAGATGGCGGGCAATCGTCTGTCGTTTGAGCGGTGAATTTTCGTTCGCGTGTCATGGGGTTGTTACAAAACTGAAAAGGAAGCGTCACAAAACTGAAGGATGAGTGTCACATTCGCGGCCTAGGTCTGGGCCATCCGATACGAATCGGACACGAAACCAAAAGTAGGAACATTTAGATGTTTACCAAGACGCTTTGTGCAACGGCACTTATCCTGACAAGCGCAACCGCGCCCACCTTTGCGCGCGACCAGATTACCATTGTTGGTTCTTCCACAGTTTTCCCGTTTTCCACCACGGTGGCGGAACGCTTTGGTAAATCCACGGACTTCAAAACGCCTGTTGTGGAATCCACAGGATCGGGCGGCGGTCTTAAGCTGTTTTGTTCAGGGGTTGGGACGGAGTTTCCCGATATCACAAATGCGTCGCGGCGGATCAAAGCATCCGAAGTCGCCAAATGTGCCGAAAATGGCGTGACAGAGATTGTTGAAGCAAAGATCGGGTATGACGGGATTGTGTTGGCCAATTCAAAGGCGGCGGATCAAGTATCGTTCAGCCTGAAAGATTTGTTCATGGGGTTGGCCAAAGACATCCCGACAGGAGTTGAGGGTGAAACCAAGCCAAACCCGTTTACCATGTGGAATGAAGTGAATCCCGATTTGCCTGCGATCAAGATCGAGGTTTTGGGCCCACCGCCCACATCCGGCACACGCGATGCGTTTGTGGAGCTGGCCATGGAGGGCGGTTGTAAATCGTTCGATTGGATCAACGCGCTGAAGAAGACCGACAAAGCGGCATATAAATCCCTGTGTCACAACATCCGCGAAGATGGGGCCTATGTTGAAGCCGGAGAGAACGACAACCTGATTGTGCAAAAACTGAATGCGAACCCAGATGCGTTTGGGATTTTTGGGTATTCGTTTCTGGAGCAAAACGAAGACAATGTGCAAGGATCGTTGATTGATGGCGTTGAGCCAGAATTTGATGCGATTGCCCAAGGAGATTACCCCGTGTCGCGGTCGTTGTATTTCTATGTGAAAGCGGCCCATGTGGGTGTGGTGCCCGGCATCGAAGCGTTCTTGGAGGAATTCACGTCTGAGGATGCTTGGGGCGAAGAAGGGTATCTGGCGGATAAGGGATTGATCCCGCTGACAGAAGACGAGCGCGCGGCGGGCGAAGATGCCATTCGCGGTTTGCAAAACCTGTCCATGTAAAGCCGATTGGAACGGACCTGCCGATGTGCAGGTCCGTTTGCGGCAATAAGCAAGAGTAGACCAAGATGGCTGTCACCGATGTGGATGCAGGGCCGCGCGAAACGCCCGTTGATTTTGTAAATTCCAAACGATCCAAGATTATGGAACGCCTGATTATTGGCGTTATGATCTTGTGTTCGCTGGTGGCTGTTCTGGTCACGATTGGGATTGTGGCGTCTCTGCTTGGGCAGGCGTGGGCGTTTTTTGAGCGCATTTCGTTTTGGGATTTCATCACAGGAACCAAGTGGAGCCCACAAACGGCGCTGCGTGCGGATCAAGTGGCAGCAGAAGGGGCGTTTGGGGTGATCCCGCTGTTCACGGGCACGCTGTTGATTTCCACCATTGCCATGGCGGTGGCAACGCCGCTGGGGCTCGCCTCGGCGGTGTATCTGGCGGAATATGCAAACCGCCGCACGCGGGACGTGATTAAGCCGCTTTTGGAGATCCTCGCGGGTATTCCGACGGTGGTTTACGGGTTCTTTGCCGCGTTAATGGTTGCGCCGTTCATTCGATGGACCGGCGGGTCGATGGGGCTTGAGGTGGCATCTGAAAGCGCGCTGGCGGCGGGTTTGGTGATGGGGATCATGATTATCCCGCTGATTTCATCCCTGTCGGATGATGTGATTAACGCCGTGCCCCAAGCATTGCGCGATGCGTCACTGGGATTGGGTGCGACCCAAGCAGAGACCATTCGCAAAGTGATTTTGCCTGCAGCCATTCCAGGGATCGCGGGGAGCCTGTTGTTGGCGGCATCCCGTGCAATTGGAGAAACCATGATCGTGGTTATGGCGGCGGGTTTGGCTGCAAACTTGACGGCAAATCCGTTGGATGCGGTGACAACCATCACGGCGCAGATTGTGGCGTTGTTGCAAGGGGACCAAGAGTTTGACAGCGCGAAAACCTTATCGGCATTCGCGCTCGGTTTGTTGCTGTTCGTCGCGACCCTGTGCCTGAATTACGCGTCCTTGCGGATCGTTAAGAAATACCGAGAGCAATATGACTGATACATCTGATCACACACAAAACAGCCTGTCGGATTTGACCAAAGGGCAAGCGCACCTGAAACGCCGCCACGCATCTGAATTGCGGTTTCGCTGGACAGGGCGGCTGGCGATTGCGCTGTCGCTTGCGTTTCTGGCGTTCATGATTGGATCAATCTTTTGGCAAGGCAAAGGTGCGATTAGCACAACGCAAATCGCTTTGACGGTTAATCTGGATGCGGATGCGGTGAACCCAGCGGATATCGGCGATGCGTCGTTTGGCAAAATCGTAAAGGATGGTCTGAAAGAGGCGTTTCCAGAGGCGAAAAAACGCAAAGACCGGCGCAAGCTGTATGGGTTGGTGAGTTCGGAGGCGAGTTATCAGGTGGAGCGGGCGATTGAAGCTGACCCGTCCATTCTGGGTGGGGCTGTCACAATCTGGGTGAGCGCATCGGATGATGTGGACCTGTTGATGAAAGGGCAGATCAACCGCGATTTGCCACAAGATGAGCGGCGCTTGAGCGATCAGGAGATTGGCTGGATTGATACGCTGATTGAACGGGATCAAGTGCAACAAGTGTTTAACACAGGGTTCTTTTTAAACGGGGCCAGCCGCGAGCCTGAATTGGCGGGCATCCTGAGCGCATTGGTGGGGTCGATCCTATCCCTGTCGGTGTGTTTTATCCTGTCGTTTCCCATTGGGATCATGGCGGCGATTTATCTGGAAGAATTTGCCCCCAAAAACAAGTTTTCCGACTTTATCGAGGTGAACATCAACAACTTGGCGGCGGTTCCGTCGATTGTGTTTGGATTGCTCGGGCTTTCGATATTCCTGAACACATTCGGATTGCCGCGATCTTCGCCGCTTGTGGGGGGGATGGTGTTGTCGCTGATGACGCTGCCAACGATTATCATCGCGTCACGGGCCAGCCTGCGGGCGGTTCCGCCAAGCATTCGTGAAGCGGCGCTCGGCATGGGGGCCAGTTCGGTGCAATCCACATTCCACCATGTGGCCCCACTGGCGCTGCCGGGTATGTTTACGGGGGCGATTGTGGGCATGGCGCGGGCGCTGGGCGATACGGCGCCGTTGCTGATGATTGGTATGGTCGCGTTTATCGTGGATGTGCCCAAAGGGTTTTTAGAGCCCGCAACGGCCTTGCCTGTGCAAATCTTTTTGTGGGCAGACAGCCCAGAACGGGCGTTTTTAGAAAAAACATCGGCGGCGATTATCGTGCTGCTGTTGTTCCTGATCATCATGAACATTGCGGCAATTATTTTGCGCAAGAAATTCGAACTGAGGTTCTAAGACTATGGCGAATATTCCTATCATCACGGCCAAAGATGTTGATGTACATTACGGCGACAAACAGGCGTTGAACAAAATCTGTTTGGACATTCCGCAAAACAAGGTGACATCGCTGATCGGGCCGTCAGGTTGTGGTAAAACCACGTTTTTGCGGTGCATCAATCGGATGAACGATTTGGTGCCGATTGCCCGCGTAGACGGTGAAATCAAGATCGCGGGGCAAGATATCTATGCGCCCGAAGTGGATGTGGTGGCATTGCGCGCGCAAGTGGGCATGGTGTTTCAAAAGCCAAATCCGTTTCCGAAATCCATCTTTGAAAACGTAGCCTATGGGCCGCGTATTCATGGGCTGACCCAGAGCAAAGCCGAAATGGAAGAGCTGGTTGAATGGGCGTTGAAAAAAGCGGGGTTGTGGAACGAGGTGAAAGACCGTTTGGAACAACCCGGCACAGGGTTGTCGGGCGGGCAACAGCAACGGTTGTGCATTGCGCGTGCCATTGCGGTGAAGCCCAAGGTGATCTTGATGGATGAACCCTGTTCGGCGCTGGACCCAATTGCCACGGCCATCATTGAAGAGTTGATTGACGAGTTGCGGGCGAATTTCACGATTGTGATTGTGACCCATTCCATGCAACAGGCCGCACGGGTTTCACAGCGCACGGCGTTCTTTCATTTGGGGACATTGGTTGAAAGCGGGCCGACAAAGAAAATCTTTACGACCCCTGAAGATGAGCGCACACAAAACTATATCACTGGTCGGATCGGGTAGGAGCCTTAGACGATGGAAAGCACCCATATTGTGACAAAGTTCGATACCGAGCTGAACAAGATTGAAAAGATGCTGATGGACATGTCGGCCCAAGTCGGGGCGCAAATCATTGCGGCGGGTCAGGCATTGGAAGCCAATGATGAAACCTTGGCCAAGCAAGTGTCCAAAGGGGATGCGGCAATTAACAAGTTGGAAAACAAGATTGATGATCGCGCCATCCGTTTAATTGCCCTGCGCCAGCCCATGGCCGAAGATTTGCGCAGTGCGATTACCACGCTGAAGATTTCAGCCTGTCTGGAACGGATGGGGGATTACGCCAAAACGCTGTCGTATCGTGTGCGGGTTGTCGATGATTTTTCCGCCATGAAATCGGTGCTGCGCAATTTGGTGGAAACATCGCAAAAAGTGGCGGCGATGCTGGATCTGGTTATGGATGCCTATGTCACACGTGATTTGGAAAAGGCCCGTGCGGCGAGCGCTATGGATGATGAGATCAACGACAGAACGGATGGTCTGTTTCGCGAGTTGTTAACCTATATGATGGAAAATCCGAGAAACATTGAGCCTTGCACGCATTTGTTGTTTATTTCCAAAAATATGGAACGTTCGGGTGACCAAGTGAAAAATATCGCAGAGCAAGTGCATTATCTGGTCACTGGGGAGTTGATGGAAGAATGAGCGGTGGTGCGAAAATTCTGGTGGTTGAAGACGAAGCGTCCCAGCTGGAACTTCTGGCCTATAACCTTGGGGTTGAAGGATATGATGTGTTTCGGGCGGAAACAGGCGAAGAAGGGCTGTTGATCCTTGAGGAAGAATCCATCGACCTGATGTTGCTGGATTGGATGTTGCCCCAGACTTCAGGATTGGAAGTGTGCCGCCAAGTGAAGCGCAACAAAAAGACCAAACATATTCCCGTGATTATGCTGACCGCGCGTGGTGAGGAAGAAGACAAGATCAGAGGATTGGACATTGGGGCGGATGATTATGTGGTGAAGCCCTATTCCATCAAAGAGTTGATGGCGCGGGTGCGCGTTGGGCTGCGTCATACGTTTGGCCAGACGGGTGCGGATGTTCTGGTGTATGAAAACCTGACGATGGATTTGGTGCAGCACAAGGTGAGCCTTGGCGAAGACACAATCAATCTGGGGCCCTTAGAATTTAAACTGTTGCGGGTGTTCATGGAGGCCCCAGGACGCGTGTTATCCCGTGAACAATTGCTGGATCGTGTGTGGCGAGACAATCTGAACGTGGACACACGCACGGTGGATGTGCATGTGGGGCGGTTACGCAAAGCCCTGAGCAAAGTGTCGGACACTGATTTTGTGCGTACCGTGCGGGGATTTGGATATTCGCTCGATATCGGCACGTAATCAGGTGCTTGAGGTGGGGGGCGATTGGCCCTAGCCTTGTGTCATGGAATGGCGTGACGAAGGGGTCATATTGGCCGCACGGCGGCACGGCGAGACCTCGGTTATTTTAGATGTTTTAACAAAAGAACATGGCCGCCATGCGGGGGTCGTGCGCGGTGGTGCATCGCGCAAGCAAGCGCCTGTGCTGCAACCTGGCAATCAGGTGGAGGTCGAATGGCGCGCCCGACTGGAGGATCATCTGGGGGCGTACCGCGTGGAGTTGTTGAAATCGCGCAGCGGAATCATGTCTGATCGGGGACGATTGGCGGCGCTGAGTTCGATTTGCGCGTTGATGCGGTTTGCCATGCCAGAGCGGATGGAATTGACGCAGATTTACGCTGACACTTTGGCGTTAATCGAGCGGCTGAATTCAGCCGCGCCATTTGCGGCGGATTACGCGGTGTGGGAGCTGATGATCCTAGAAGAGTTGGGCTATGGGTTGGATTTGTCGTCCTGTGCGGCCACGGGTGGGACGCAAGAGTTGATTTATGTATCGCCCAAAAGTGGCCGTGCCGTGTGTCGCCAAGCGGGGGCAGAATATGCGGATCGGATGCTGCCGCTGCCAGAGTTTTTGCAGATGCAGGGTGTGGATGCGGAGCTGTCAGATGTGCTGGGCGCATTAAAGACCACGGGGTATTTTTTGGAGCGCTGGTTGGCGCCTGCACTGGGGAACCGCCCCCTGCCAGATGCGCGGGCGCGGTTGGTGCGCGTGCTGGAGAAAGGGGAAAAACATGCGGAAATTTGATCAGATCAGAGGGATGGCGCTGGAGCGCAAAGGCAGCGAAGCCGCGTTGGAAGAGGCCATATCGGCCCATGATCATGCCCGTGATATATCTGCGCTGGGCGATGACCGTATTTTGGCGGAGTTTTCAAAACGGGTGTTTCAGGCGGGGTTCAATTGGTCCGTTATCGAAAAGAAATGGGATGGATTTGAAGCGGCGTTTCATGGGTTTGATATAGGGCGCAATGCGTTCATGTCCGATGAGGATTTGGACACGCATTTGCAAGACACAGGGATCGTGCGCCACGCCACCAAGATTTTATCTGTGCGCGATAATGCGATTTTTTTGAGTGATTTGGCGCAGGAACATGGGACAGCGGGGCGGTTTTTTGAGGATTGGCCGTCGAGCGATTTGGTTGGCCTGTGGGATGTGATGAAAAAACGGGGTGCGCGGCTCGGGGGGAGTACGGGGCAATATGCGCTGCGGTTTTTGGGCAAGGACAGTTTCATCCTGAGCCGTGCGGTGGTGCGGGCGTTAAGCGATGCGGGGGTGCTGGAGGGCAAAGCCACGAGCAAGGGTGAATTGCGAAAGGCACAAGAGGCATTTAACGCATGGGCCGAAGAGACAGGCGAAAGCTACACGCGGATGAGCCGCATTTTAGCGATGTCTGTGCCTGACTAATCCCTCAGTTTGAATTCCAGACTTTGATGCGCGTCGTCGGACAACAAAAGCGTATCCCCTTTGCGTTCGATTAGGGTCATGGAGTCCAGCGTTTGAAAATAGGCTGTTTCGAGTTTGAGGTTGGGGCAGGCGCGTTTGGTAGAGGCGATGCCCGACACTTCGAACCACGGCAAGGGTGCGGTTTGGGAAGCGAAATACGTGTTGCAGGGCGCACGGCCAGCGATGCGGCCTTTTTCTGGAAAGGTCAGCGTGATGTCTGGCACAATCGGTTCACCGTTCATTTGGATAAGCAGCCATGTGTCTGAAGCATCGGTTTGGCCAGAGATGGTTTCATCCTTTTGACAGGCTGTTAGCGTTAGGAGGGCAATGAGCGCGATCTTTTTCATACCCCTGTTGGTGACAAATTGCGCCCGCCATGGCAACCCTGAGCGGTGGAGGAATGTGCGATGTCGCGGTTGAAACGGATTTACCATGCGGATGCCTATGATACGGGCAGACCTGTTGGCAGTTATTGGGAAGCCGTAACGCCAGCGCCCGCCGTTGATCCGTGTTTGAATGGGGATATCGAAACGGATGTGGCGGTGATTGGTGCGGGGTTTACGGGCCTGTCTGCGGCGTTGCATTTGGCCAAGGATCACGGGTTTGCCCCTGTTGTTCTGGATGCCGCACCTGTGGGGTGGGGCGCGTCTGGGCGCAATGCTGGATTCAATTGCATGGGGGGCGGCAAGATATCGGATGCGGCGTATGCGCGGCGCTGGGGGACGGAGGATTTGGGCGTGTTTTACCGCGCACAAGTCCGCGCGACGCAGGTGGTGGATGACGTGTTATCCGCGCAGGGTATTGATGCCGATGTGCAACCGCGCGGCGAATGGTTGATGGCGCATCGCCCCAAGGATTTTGATGGGTTTGCACAGGACGCGGCGTTTCTGAATAAAGTGGCAGGGGTGAAAAGCGAGATCATTCCCAAGACGGCGTTGCGCGAACACGGTGTGAATGGGGCGGGGTTTCACGGAGCCATGTGGTCCGATGTGGGGTTTTGTTTGAACCCGCAAAAATATGTTTTTGGGCTGGCGGATGCGGTGCGCAAGGCTGGAGGGCGAATTTGTGCAAATACCACCGTTGAAGGGATCGAACAGCTGTCTGATGGGCGGTTTGCTTTGTACACGGCGCAAGGACGTGTGGTGGCAGAGAAGCTGGTTTTGGCCGGCAATGGGTATAATTCGGATAACCTGCCGCACTGGATGGGCGGGCGGTATACGCCCGTGGTTAGCCACATTATGGTGACGGAACCCATGGGAGATAACGTGCTGGCGGATCAGGGGTGGCGGGTGAACCAGATGACCTGTGACACACGTAAGATGCTGCATTATTTCCGCCTGCTGCCTGATGGGCGGATGCTGTTTGGGATGCGGGGCACGCCCAATTTAGGCCCGCGTGATCGGGCGCGAATGCCAAGCGCGGTGCGGGCGGATTTTGATGCGATGTTTCCCGCGTGGCGGGGCGTGCGCACGGCCTATCACTGGTCTGGGCTGATCTGTGTGGCGCGCAATTTGGTGCCCTATGTCGGGCCGATTGGGGGATGGAGTGGCGCGTTTACGGCGATGGCGTTTCACGGCAACGGTGTGTCCATGGGCAGCTATACGGGTAAGTTGATGGCGGGGATGGTGGCAGGGAAACCGTATGAGGAGCCATTGCCAGATGGGATGCAGGCAGAGCCAGCACGGTATCCGTTTGCGCGGGTTCGGCGCTGGGGATTGCCCGCGGCGTTTAAATGGTACGGTTGGCAGGATCGGTGAGGTGAGCCGCCGAGGGTTTGGGGCGGTTTTCTGAAGCAAAGGTTAACCCAGACGCGTTGTGTATGACGCGTGTTGTTAGACGCGTCATGGTTTAGGTTTTGTTAAGGTTTGCGCGAACATTCCCAAAACCAGGATCATTTGGTGATTTTTGCCAGATGGCGTAGGCTGACCGTATTTCAACATTTCATTGGGAGTCGGCTTTATGATCCTGAAAAAGAATACAAATTACTTTATCGCTCAAAATTCTACGGTTTTACGGCAAACCCCTGCCACCGATGGGGATGCGGTGAACCATCTTTTGTTCGGGGATTGGCTGCGCTGGTTGGGTCAAACGGACGGCGATTGGGAAAAGATCAAATGCCGCGGTGACACGGGATGGGTGCGCAAATCCGACATAACAGAGACGCGGGCGCTTGAAGTGAATTTCGTGGATATTGGCCAAGGAGATGGCACGCACATCGTGACGCCTGACGATCAGGTTTTGGTCATTGATGCGGGGAAAACCGACAACATGCTGCGCTATCTTTCATGGCGCTATAACTTGCGGGGGCGCAAGGTGAAGGGTGTGGATGGGGTGGAGCCCAACGACAGAGGGGCCAAGGATCCGTTTCATATTGATCGGGTCATGGTCTCGCATCCTGACAAAGATCATTACTATGGGTTTAAGGATATTTTTGAACACCCGAAACTGAGCGTTGGACAGATGTTTCACAATGGCATCGTGGAACGGTCCGTCAGCAAGGCGGATAAAGAGGCAGTAAAAGACATCCCGCATGTGAAGTATTTGTGGGATCTGGGTCTTGGATATTCGCCCAAACGGGGGGAGAATTATCTGACCGAAATCATTGGCAGCAACAGACAACTGCGCGACTTGGAAAAGGCGCAGCGCCATACAACAAAGGATTATATGGAAACCCTGCGCACGGCGGTTGCGAACCCCAACAACAAGGGGATGAGGTTTCAAGCGCTCGATTCAGAGGACGGGTTTGTGCCAGGATTTGAGGATGGAGCGCCCGTGACGATGGAAATTCTGGGACCCGTTCCACAGCGTATCACGATTGACGGAGCAAGGCGCAAGGTGCTGCCCACTCTTGGGGATGAGGGGGAGACAAAGAACGGCCATTCCGTGGTGGTTAAGTTGCGCATTGGGGCGTTGAAAATCCTGCTTGGGGGGGATTTGAACACCGCATCCGAAGATTATCTGTTCCGCCATTATTGTGCAGCCCAAGAAGATGTGTCCGATTTGGAAAAAACTATTTTTGAGTTGGAAGCCAAGGGCAGCACGATGACGGATGCGGAGCGGCAGGAATTGGATATTGCGCAAGCGAGCATCGAAGCTTTGGTCGCCAAGGGGCGCAAGACGTTTCAGGTAGATGTGGCAAAGGCGTGCCATCACGGCAGCCACCATTTTTCCGAAACGTTTTTGCGCGCGTTGAATGCCTTGGCGGTGGTGATTTCAAGCGGGGATGACGAGGCTTATGCCCATCCGCGCCCCGATGCGCTCGGGGCGTTTGGGCGATATGGGCGGGGGCATCGCCCATTGATTTTCAGTACGGAAATTTCGCGCAGAACGCGGGAGTTTTCGAAAGTATCCGATTTTTACGAACGGATATTGGATTTCAAAAAACGCATAGATGAAGCGCCAAACAAACGAGAACGCAAAAAGGTAGAGCGGGAGTTGGAAGAGGCGAAGGATCGCAATGTGGCGGTGTATGGGATGATAACGCTGCGATCAGACGGGGATCGCACGATCATGGCGCAAAAGATCGAATTGCCCACGCGCAATGACCAAAAGTGGGATATTCACGAGCTGAAGTACAACGAAAACGTGGGTGAGTTTCGCTATGTCGATAAAACGAAAGAGAGCCACTGAAGGATCAGTGGCTCTCAAAACTGTAGCGATGGGTTCAGGCCCGATCAGTTGCGGCCCACTTCGAGCAAGCGGCGAGCGATGACGGTGGCTTGAATTTCCGCCGCGCCTTCGAAGATGTTCAAAATCCGCGCGTCACATAGGACGCGGGAGATCGGGTATTCGAGAGCAAACCCGTTGCCGCCGTGAATTTGCAAGCCGTTGTCTGCGGCGGACCATGCGACACGGGCGCCGAGGAGTTTGGCCATGCCTGCCTCGAGATCGCAGCGGCGGTCGTTGTCTTTTTCAAACGCGGAATGGTAAGTCAGCTGGCGGGTGACCATAATTTCCACAGCCATCATCGCAATTTTTGAGCGGATACGCGGGAAGGCGAGCAGCTCTTTGCCAAACTGCTTGCGGTCTTGGGCGTATTTTGTGGCGATTTCCATGGCGTTTTGCGCTACGCCGATGGCGCGGGCGGCGGTTTGGATGCGGGCGGATTCAAAGGTTTGCATCAGCTGTTTGAAGCCTTGGCCTTCAACGCCGCCAAGCAGGTTTTCGCCTTTGACCTTAAAGTTATCAAACGCCAGTTCGTATTCTTTCATGCCACGGTATCCGAGGACTTCGATTTCGCCGCCTGTCATGCCGTCCGTTGGGAAAGGGGCCTCATCCGTGCCCGGTGTCTTTTCAGCGAGGAACATAGACAAGCCAGAGTAGTTGGTGGTGTCTGGATCGGTTCGGGCCAGCAGGGTCATGACGTTTGTGCGCGCGGCGTGGGTGATCCATGTTTTGTTGCCTGTGATGGACCAGTCATCGCCGTCTTTCACGGCGCGGGTGCGCAAGGAGCCAAGGTCAGAGCCTGTGTTTGGTTCGGTGAAGACGGCTGTTGGCAGGGTCTCACCCGATGCCAATTGTGGCAGCCATTTTTGTTTCTGTTCTTCCGTGCCGCCTGCAATGATCAGTTCTGCGGCGATTTCGGAGCGTGTGCCAAGGGACCCAACGCCAATGTAGCCGCGAGACAGTTCTTCGGAGACCACACACATGGACGCTTTGGACATGCCTAGCCCGCCGTATTCTTCGGGGATGGTCAGGCCGAACACGCCCATTTCAGACAGTTCGTTGATGATTTCCATCGGGATCAACTCGTCCTTCAGGTGCCATTCGTGGGCATCTGGCATCACGCGTTCATCGGCAAAGCGGCGGAATTGGTCGCGGATCATTTCCAGTTCTTCGTCGAGCCCCGTGACCCCCACAGTGGCTGCGCCGTCCCGTTCGAGCATCAGATCAACCAGACGAGAGCGGGCGTCTTGGGTGTTGCCTTGTTGTGTCAGAGTTTGCACAGATTCCACAGCCAGTGCCATTTGATCGGATTGGGACAGGCCCAAATCCTGTAGGCGCACTACCTCGCCTTGGGACATCGGAATGCCGCCCCAGATTTGCCAGAGGTATTCGCCAAAGCTGATTTGCAGGATCAGTTGTTCCAGTTCGCCAAATTTGCCTTCGGCGTCCAAATGCGTTGCCCATTTGTGCATTTGTTGCAGGGACAAAAGATACGTGGCGTACCATGCAAGCCCGTGGGCCGCGAATTGGTGATCTTCAAATGCTTTGCCATTCACGCGTCCATCGACAGTTACGTTTTCCGCAACTTTCGCACGCGCACGATCCACGACATTTTCAACCGCAGGGATGGCAGCGGCGCAGGTGTTCAAAAGGTTAGGCAACAACATTTGGGAATCCCATTTCATACGTTCTTTGTTTGGGGAAAGAAGTATGGCGCTGACCTGAACCCGTCAATGCTGCGCCGCAATAAAAATGCTGTCATGCGGCAAAACGCGTAAGAATGTTACGAGTGCGATTGCTTGACGTGGCGTAGGTTTCTGCTGGTTCTGTGGTGGTTGGTTGGTATGGTCGCACAAGACTTGAGAGGAGTTCACCAAATGACCGATCTAAGCGAAATGATGGAATGGCGGCATGATTTTCATGCCCATCCAGAGTTGGGATTTGATGAACACCGCACATCGGCGCGGGTGGCGGCGTTGCTGGAGAGCTTTGGGCTGGAGGTGCAGTGCGGTGTTGGGGGCACAGGTGTTGTTGGAGTTTTGCAAAAGGGCAACAGCACACGCAGTATTGGGTTGCGGGCCGATATGGACGCACTGCCGATCCATGAGGCAAATGGCTTTGCGCATAAATCGCAAAACGATGGTGTGATGCACGCCTGTGGTCATGATGGGCATACGGCGATGTTGCTGGGTGCGGCGAAGCAGTTGGCCCATGACGGGGATTTCAATGGACGCGTGGTGTTTCTGTTCCAACCGAATGAAGAACACGGCGAAGGCGCGCTGGCCATGTTGAAAGATGGAGTGTTTGATAGGTTCAGCGTCGATGAAGTTTATGGGATGCACAATATTCCAGGTATGGAAGTCGGATCGTTTGCCACGCGTGCAGGGCCAATTTGTGCAAGCGAGGCCTTGTTCGAGATTGAGATATCCGCGCAAGGGGGGCATGCGGCGCTGCCCCATATGGGGGTGGATGCGATTGTTGTGGGCGCAGAGATTGTCAGCGCGCTGCAAACCATCGTGTCACGTAAGCTGAACCCCAGTTTGAACGGTGTGGTGTCGATCACTGAGTTTGAGACGGATGGGAAACGCAATGTGTTGCCTGGCCATGCGGTGTTGCGTGGGGATGCGCGGGCGTTGAGCCCTGAAGTAAACAGCGCCATTGAAGTGCGGATGCGCCAGATTGTGGCGGGCGTGTGTTTGGCCCATGGTGTTGCAGGGCAGGTCCGTTACGACACGATTTTTCCCTCCGTCATTAATGACGTAGTTGCGGCCCAAGATGGGACGCGTGCGGCACGACAGGTGGGCGCGGTGAATGGGTCTTGCGAGCCGAAGTTGTTTTCCGAGGATTTTGCACATTTCGCAAATGCCAAACGCGGGTGTTTTATGTTGATGGGCAATGGTGTGAGTGGTTCGCACGCGCGTCCGCTGCATTCGGCGGACTATGATTTCAATGATGAGGTGTTGGGTCTTGGGGCCGCGTTTTGGGTGAAGCTGGTTGAACAGCAGTTAGCCTAGATCACTGAAAGCAACAGTTGAACGGCAACAATGCCGACGATCAGCCCTGCCGCGATTTTGAGGGCGGGGACAACGCGCAGTGCCGTTGGCCCTGAGACCGATTGCAAGGTGGTGGTGCGAAACAGCGTGGCGGCAATCGCGATGCTGATGGTGACGCTGGCAGTGCCAAGGGCCATGGCGAATGTGCCTGCGATGCCAGCGCCGAACACATCAAAGCGCCATGTGAGGATCAGCAGGAATAGAGCCCCCGTGCAGGGACGAATGGCAATTGCGCCCACCAGTAGGATAAGATCGCGCAGGGATCGAACGTTTTCGGTTTCCTCAACGGATGGGCCGTGACGGTGACCACAGCTTTCGCAAGTGTCGCCGTGGCCTGTGTGGGAATGCCCTGCGGTATCGGGATGAACGTGGCGCATCCGCCAGAATTTACGCAAGCCCCGTATCACCAGCCACAGACCCACAAGCGCGATGGCGATGTAACTGGCGGGGGCAAAGATATCTTCTGCGGTGTCCACCATTTGGCTGCGGGTCAGTCCCAATAAAAGGATGCCACCGTAAACCAGCAACACAGCGGAGAGGCCCTGCGCTAGGCTCGATAATAAGGCGATGCCCGAAAGCCGCCACATGGTGACGCGCGTGGCGACGCCGTAGCCACCGATCAGGAATTTGCCGTGGCCCGGACCTACGGCGTGAAAGAAACCGTAAGCGAAACAGACGCCCATTAAAGCGATGACAGCGCCAGCATCGCCGCTGCGCAGGGCGCGTAAACTGCGGGCCATTTGGTTTTGAAAATTGCGTTGCCCTGAGGATGCCCAAGCGGCCAGTTGATCAAACCCGCCGATGATCCAAAACAGGGCAAGACTGGCCGCGCAGAACAGCGCGATTCCTAGGAGGATGTTTCGCATGATAAGGTCAACGTGTCGGCAAAGTTTTCGCCCACCGCAGGGTAATCATCATCAGAGTTGCTGCCATAGAGCAGGTTTTCCACCACATCGTAGGCTTTGCCGAGATCCGCAGGAATTTGGGTCATGTTACAGCCAGTGTTGTTGATCACCTCGGCCCCGAGATCGAGGGTGTAAGCGGAGTAATAGGTGGGATCGTAGACTTTCAGTGCGATGGTTTCAGACGATAGGGTTATGGGATTTTCGAAGGTGCGCACGTGGGATGTGATGAGTCGACCATCCACCAGTTCGGCGGTGTATTCTTTGGGTTGGCTTAGGATTAGGGGAGTGTCGGCGAGGGTGACGTAAAGATCGCCTTCAAACCCATCAATCCATTTCATGTCAAAGC
This sequence comes from Amylibacter sp. IMCC11727, assembly GCF_029854195.1. Lineage (NCBI taxonomy): Bacteria > Pseudomonadati > Pseudomonadota > Alphaproteobacteria > Rhodobacterales > Paracoccaceae > Amylibacter > Amylibacter sp. IMCC11727. Next base: position 3,036,356 of record NZ_CP122960.1, on the reverse strand, counting down.
CAACGAGTTTTTCCTGTTCGGCCACGGTGATGATGCCATCCCCGTCCACATCCAACCCCAAATCATCGAGCGTGATCAGCGTGTAAAGATCATCGTAGGCCCATTCGATTTTAACGGATGTTAATTGGCCCGCGTCGTTGAAGATAAATGACACGCCCGCGTCCACAAACACATGGGGATGTGCCAGCGCAGGTAGCGGGGCCAAAACACAGGCCAAAGTGGCGGGAAGACGTTTCATGGGCTGAGTTTAGGTTCGGAGCTTTACCAAGCGCAAGTCGGATGTTTGCCGCAGGCAATGTTACGCCTGTTCATGTGGGGGACAGCAAAATCGTACGGGTCCATGGCAGGGCGAGCGCGAGAACCAGCAGGATTTGTAGAACAAGGATGGCGTTCAGTATATGGCCAAACGGCTGTTTGCGGGTTTTGTGGCGGAATTTAAGTTGGGCAAATTTTGCGCCTAAAGAACCGCCAAGGATTGCCAAGCCAAGCAACGAATTTTCTGGCACGCGCCAGCCGCCTGATTGGGATTGGCGTTTGTCGTAGAAAAAGATGAGCGCGGTGAGGGCATTGATGCCCATGAGGTAGAGGATCAGGTTTGTCATGATTGTTTAAGAATTGCTGACGCTGAGTTTTTCATACGCAATTTCGATGGTTTCCACCGCGACGTCGTTGCCTTCTTCTTGAAGATCGATTCCGCTTACTTTGACGGGGAAAGCGTTGTCGAGGGTCCATGTCATGGTTGGTTTACCCGATTGATCAAGTAACTGGATCTGAACGAATTCACGTTCGATCGTGTTCATTTCGATCTTACTGTACCAATCCCAAAATTTGTTATCTTTTGTGAAAACGCCCCTTTTCAACGTGACGTTTCCGAGTTTTTGCATCCCTGGCATTTTGACTGTTTTATAAACAGGGCTGTCACCATGGCGATATTCAATGGTTTGGTTTTCGACATCGAGGCCCGAAACTTCTTGGAAGGAGACTGTTTCACCGCCAATGATGACTGAGAAATAGAATTTTGGAAGGGGCCAGTTCGTGTCTTGTTTCTTGCCTGACATGTTGAAAATCCCTGTTTGCTATGGTGTTTGACGCTAGGGGATTGAGGAACAGGATGCAATTCGAACAAAAAAGCCGAGGCGGATGCCTCGGCTTTATTTTTTTAGACTGTTTCGCTTTTTATGCGCCGACTTTTTCAGCCAGAACATCGTCGCTGACGTATTCTTCGTATTGTTTGAAGTTGTCAGAGAACATCTGAACCAATTTGGCCGCGTTGCGGTCATAGCTGGCGGGGTCGTCCCATGTGCGACGCGGATCGAGCAGGACGTCGGCCACGCCTGCGCAGGATGTTGGAACGTCAAAGCCGAAGTTTTCGTCTTTGCGGAAGTCTGCGCTGTTCAATGAACCATCGAGCGCGGCTGTCAGCAAAGCGCGGGTGGCGCGGATTGGCATGCGCGAACCTGTGCCGTAGGCGCCGCCTGTCCAACCTGTGTTCACCAACCAGCAGGTTGCACCCGATGCTGCGATACGGTCCCGCAGCAGAGCGCCGTAGGCTTCTGGGCGGCGCGGCATGAACGGTGCACCAAAGCAGGTGGAAAACGTTGGTTGTGGTTCTGTTACACCGCGTTCTGTGCCAGCTACTTTGGATGTGAAGCCAGACAGGAAGTGGTACATTGCCTGTGCAGGTGTCAGGCGTGAAATCGGAGGCAGAACGCCAAAGGCATCACATGTAAGCATGATGATGTTGCGTGGAGTGCCACCAAGACCCGTGTCAGATGCGTTAGAGATGTAGTGCAGAGGATAGGCGCAACGCATGTTGGCGGTGAGGCTATCATCGTCGAAATCCAGCTCTTTGGTGAACGGATCGTAGACCATGTTTTCGATCACAGTGCCGAATTTCTGTGTAGTGGCAAAAATCTCTGGCTCTGCCTCGGCGGAGAGGTTGATCGTTTTGGCGTAACAGCCGCCTTCAAAGTTGAAGGTTCCGTTGTCGGACCAGCCATGTTCGTCATCGCCGATCAAAATGCGGTTGGGGTCCGCTGACAGGGTCGTTTTACCTGTGCCAGACAGGCCAAAGAACACAGCCACGTCGTCTTTGTCATCTGTTGCGTGGTTTGCAGAGCAGTGCATCGGCATGACGCCTTGGTCTGGCAGAAGGTAGTTCAGCAGAGAGAAAACAGACTTCTTGTTTTCGCCAGCGTATTCCGTGCCCGCAATCAGGATCAGTTTCTTTTCGATAGAAATGGCGATCACTGTTTCGCTGCGACAGCCGTGTTTGGCTGGGTCCGCGTTGAAGGACGGGCAGTTGATGACCGTGTATTCTGGTGCGAAGGTGTCGAGTTCCTCGACTTCTGGACGGCGCAGCATGGTGCGGATGAATAGGGAATGCCATGCCAGCTCTGTCACCATGCGCACGTTGACGCGGTAATCTGGGTCAGCGCCCCCAAACAGATCTTGGACGAAATATTCGCCACCTTTCATGTGGTCGAGCATGTCTGCGTGCAGTTGCGCAAATGCGTCTTGGGCCATGGGCGGGTTGTTTTCCCACCAGATGGTGTCTTTTACGGAAGGCTCATCCACCACAAATTTGTCTTTAGGAGAGCGGCCCGTGAATTTGCCTGTGGAAACGAGAATCGTTCCGCCTTGGCCCAGTTCGCCTTCGCCGCGTTTGACGGATGTTTCGATCAGGGCTGGCTCCAGCAAGTTGTAGTGCGCCTTAGCGACACCCGTGATGCCCGTTTTTTCCAAAGATTGGGAAGGATTGAAGCGGCCTGCTTCCATGGTCTTGCTCCTCAGCGCGACGCGGTGTTGATCACCCTGCGCTTGATTGTATCAATTAGCGGCCCTTTACGGCCATTCCTGTGAATGCTGCGGCAGCAACGCGGGCTGTATAGCACCATAGTCACGTAATGGAAGGCCAGCGATTGCGGTAATGTGCCTGAGTTAACGTTAACACGGCGCCTTTTTAATAAGGGGTTTGGGGCAGAGTGTGACTCAAATGACAAAATTGGGAAAAATTGTGGCTAAAAATAGACCACTTAGCGGAAAAAACATTTGCGCCGTTAACGAACGTGTACCTAAGTAGGGTTATAAAAATAAAAAATGCAGGCAGCTTTCGAGGGCAAACAATGGCAAAGATTGCGTTGGTCGATGACGACCGCAATATTCTGACTTCTGTGTCTATGACACTGGAAGCAGAAGGTTACGATGTTTCTACTTATAATGATGGGCTTCAGGCGCTGAACGCGTTCACAGATGAATTGCCCGATATGGCAGTCTTGGACATTAAGATGCCGCGTATGGACGGAATGGACTTGCTGAGTCGGTTGCGCCAGCGCACGGACATGCCAGTGATCTTTCTGACATCTAAAGATGACGAGATTGACGAAGTTCTGGGTTTGCGGATGGGCGCGGATGATTATGTGCGCAAGCCGTTTTCACAGCGTTTGTTGGTGGAACGTATTCGCGCGATTCTGCGCCGCCAAGAGGCAAAACTGTCTGATGCGGGTAAAACCGAAGACGCACCAAATGAAAATCTGATCGAACGGGGCGAATTGACCATGGACCCGCTGCGCCACGCAGTGACATGGAAAGGCAAGCCTGTGAGTTTGACAGTGACAGAATTTCTGTTGTTGCAAGCATTGGCCAGCCGTCCTGGTTTTGTGAAAAGCCGCGATCAGCTGATGGGCGTTGCTTATGACGATCAGGTGTATGTGGATGATCGTACAATCGACAGCCATATCAAGCGGTTGCGCAAGAAAATGCGCAGTGTTGACGATGAGTTTTCAGCCATCGAAACACTGTATGGTATTGGTTACCGGTACACAGAATAATGGCCATCTTGGCAGACGAGCATATGACAGAAGAACCGCGCGGGGGCCGGGGTAATCTGTTTTCAAACGTTGCGAATGCAATCGGTCTGAGCGGGGGGCGCGGTTTGTTGCGCTCTGTCGGGTTGGAAAACCTGACCCGCATCCGCACATCCGCGTTGGCGCGTCGTATTATTACGTTCAATCTGATTGCGCTGTGCATTTTGCTGGTGGGTATGTTGTACCTGAACCAGTTCAAAGGCGGTTTGGTTGTTGAAAAACAATCCAGCATGGTGATCGAATCTGAGTTGTATACGAATGTAATCGAAGCGCGTTTGTTCGACGAAAACACAACCAATCGTGGCCTGATCGAAGGATTGCCTGTTTCAGAGGGCCTGATTGCGCGTGTTTACCTGCCAGACGAAAGCATTGCAGTGCAGTTGAACGGTGCATCTGTTGATTTGGCCACTGGCAGCGGGTTTATCGCATGGCTTGGTGGTGTTTTGGATGTGTTGCCTGGTTTGCGCACCGTAAGCGGACAAACCGCACCTATGTCGGAACAGTTCTTTGCAAGTGAAATGGCAAAGGCAGCGTTTTCTGGCCAAGAATCAATTCGTCGGTCCAACACGCAAGCGGGTGAAACCGTTTTGGCCGTGTCGCGCCCGATTATGGTCGATGGGTCCATTGCTGCAGCGATGGTTTTGACATCACAGCCTGGATACCTCGATGGATTGCTGGCCGCTGAGCAGCAGTCCGTATTGCGCCTGTTCCTGTTGGCAGTTGTTGTATCCATCGTATTGTCCGTGGCGCTGGCCAACACAATTGCGAATCCGATCCATGATTTGGCCCGTGCTGCCGAGGCTGGCACAACCAAAGAAGGCCGTCAGGATGATGCAACCCGTGTGCGTATCCCAGATTTGTCTGGACGCCCTGATGAAATTGGCCGTCTGAGCCGTGCCATGCGTGATATGACATCGGCACTTTACGATCGGATCGACACAAACGAAGAGTTTGCGGCCGACGTGGCCCACGAAATTAAAAACCCGTTGGCGTCCTTGCGCTCCGCGGTGGAAACCTTGCGCATTGCACCCGAAGGGGATGGCCGTGTTCGGTTGCTGGACGTGATTGAACACGATGTGCGCCGTCTGGACCGTTTGGTGTCTGATATTTCAAATGCGTCCCGTTTGGATGCAGAGCTGGTGAAAGAAGAGGAAGAAGTCTTTGATCTGACCCTCATGCTGAGCCGTATTGCGGAGTTCCACACACATGAAGCCAATGACAAAGAAGTCGAGCTGATCTGGGATGAGCCAGACACGCCGATCATGTTTGACGGTATGGAAGCCCGTTTGGCGCAGGTTTTTGTGAACCTGATTTCCAACGCGATTTCATTCTGTGGACAGGGCGATGCGGTTCGGGTTTGGGCCCGTGAGAAAGACAACCGCGTGTTGATCGTGGTTGAAGACACTGGTCCAGGGATCCCAGAAGAGGCGCTGACCAAAGTGTTCAAACGGTTCTATTCGGAACGTCCAGAGCATGATTATGGCAACAATTCTGGTCTTGGTCTGTCCATTTCCAAGCAGATTGTTGAAGCCCATAAAGGTGTCATCTGGGCCGAAAACATCCATGCGCGTGACGCGGAAGACGGCGATGCGCCGCTTGGTGCGCGTTTTGTGGTTGGTTTGCCTGTGTAAAACCTGCCCATGTTGGCGATAAATAACAGCCCCGTCCATGGTACCGCGATTGCGGTTCATGGGCGGGGTTTTCTGTTTGTGGGTGGCTCTGGCAGTGGGAAATCCGGGCTGGCTTTGCAGATGATGGCGCTGGGGGCGGATTTGATCGCGGATGATCAAGTGCTGCTGGTGCAATCAGGATCACATGTTGAAATCTCCGCGCCTGAGCCATTGAAATCCAAGGTCGAGGCCCGTTTTTTAGGGATCATCGAAACCACGTCTGTGCGCAGCGCACCATTGGTTTGGGTGGTGGATTTGGCCCAAGACGCACCAACGAGATTGCCACAGTTGCAGTATTGTGAAGTGCTTGGCGTTCGATTTGGCTTGATAAATGGGCGAAATGTTCCAAATTTAGCGTCTACCCTAACAATTCTGGGGCGCGGTGGGCGCCTGACGTGAAGGCGTATCTGCGAACGTGATCCATTTGAAACCAAATGCTCAGACGGCAAAAGATGGGAATATTCCCGTTGTTTTGGTCACAGGCCCATCTGGGGCAGGGCGCAGCACGGCCATTAAAGCGTTCGAGGATCTGGGGTATGAAACCATCGACAATATACCGCTGGCCCTGTTGCCACGGTTGATTGCAGGCCCGCCCGATGGACGACCAATGGCGCTGGGGCTGGATGTGCGGACGCGGGACTTTTCGGTTCGCGGCGTTTTGGATGTGTATGACGCGTTCAAACAAGACGAAGTGATGGAGCCTTCGCTGTTGTATGTGGATTGCCAAGCAGATGCGTTGGTGCGGCGGTATTCTGAAACCCGCCGCCGCCATCCAATGGCCCCAGATGACACACCCCTGCGCGGGATCGAACAGGAAATCGAACTGCTCAAAGAGTTGCGCAGCCGTGCGGATGTGTTGATCGACACAACACCGCTGACCCCGCATGATCTGAAAGCAGAAATTGGCGGGTTGTTCAGCGGGACAGGCGGCGCGTCTTTGGCCATTTCGGTGCAATCGTTTTCTTATAAACGTGGCGTGCCGCGCGGAATTGACATGGTGATGGATTGCCGCTTTCTTAGGAATCCGTATTGGGATCAAAGTTTGCGCGAAAAAACGGGTCAAGATAGTGATGTTTTGGACTATGTTTCGTCAGACCCAAAATACAGCGCGTTTTTTGATCAGTTAACCAGCCTAACGCGACTGTTGTTGCCAGCGTACCGCGATGAGGGTAAGGCGCATTTCAGCATTGGGCTGGGATGCACAGGTGGGCAGCACAGATCGGTTGCTGTTGCAGAAGAATTGGCCAAGGCGCTTGAGGCGGACGGCTGGCAGGTGTCACGACGACATCGCGAAATGGAACGGCGTCGGGGCGCCTGAATTGAATAGGAGAGACCGGCTTTGATCGGGATCGTAATCGTTGCACATGGTGGTTTGGCCAAAGAGTATTTGGCCGCGGCGGAGCATGTGTTGGGCAAACTGGACAACATCGAAGCCATTCCAACGGCTGCCGAAGTGGATCGTGACGCCAAGCAAAACGAAATTTGTCTGGCCGCTGATCGTGTGGATCAGGGGGACGGTGTTGTCGTCGTGGTGGATATGTTCGGATCATCCCCGAGCAATCTGGCCATGAAAGCCTGCACAGGATCGGGACGGCGCATTATGTATGGGGCCAATTTGCCGATGCTGGTGAAACTGGCAAAGTCCCGCAGATTGCCGCTGGATAAGGCGGTCGAACTGTCCGTGACGGCGGGCAAGAAATACATTAACGCCAGCAATGGGTTGCAAATTCCATAGGCTAAGGGGACAGGCCATGCGGATGGATCTAACGATCATCAACGAAAAAGGGCTGCACGCGCGCGCGTCGGCGAAGTTTGTGGAAACAGTGGAAGCGTTTGACGCACAAGCAACCGTATCCAAGGACGGTATTGATGTGGGCGGCGACAGTATTATGGGGCTTATGATGCTTGCCGCTTCCAAAGGGTGCGAAATTACTGTAGAGACCAGCGGAAATCAAGCGGCAGAGCTGGGCGATGCGATTAAAGCATTGGTCGGCGACTATTTCGGCGAAGGTAAGTGATGAAAACCAAGGAACAATTGATCCTGGAAGCAACGGGTGGCACGGAACCTTATAAGGCGTCCGAGTTGACCTATGCTGGATCATTTACGTCAGTGTGGAAGCGCGCGTTGATTCGCGTGATCGAAAACCTGACTGGCCGACTGAAGCTGTTGTGGCTGGTGCGGCAGTGGGAAAAAGACGAAGATCGCGATCCAGATTTCTGGAAGTCTGTTCTGGACCGTTTGGATATCAAGCTGACGACGCCGCAGGATCAGTTGGATTCCATTCCAAAAACCGGACCTTTGGTGGTGGTTTCAAACCATCCACACGGATTGGTCGATGGGATTGTGATGGCCCATTTGTTGAGCCATGCCCGCGATGATTACAAAATTCTGGCCCGCGCGTTTTTGCGCCATGTGCCACGGATCGACAAATATCTGCTGCCCGTTGCGTTCCCGCATGAGCCAGATGCCATCCAGACCAACATTCGGATGCGCAAAGAAGCCATCGCACATTTGAAAAACGATGGCTGTATCGCGTTGTTTCCTGCGGGCACAGTTGCCACCAGTGACACGTGGTTTGGCCCTGTTGTGGATCCTGATTGGATGCCGTTTACAGCCAAGATGATCCGCCAATCCGGGGCGCAGGTTTTGCCTGTGTTTTTCCCAGGGTCCAATTCCCGCGCGTATCAGATTGCCGACAAACTGTCGGTGACGCTGCGCCAATCGCTGTTGTTGCATGAAATCAAAAAGGCCATGCACAAAGACCAAAAGGTTGTTGTGGGTGAGCTGATTGAACCAGAAGTCTTGCAAGCGTTTGAGAAAGACGGGCCTGGCTTGATGAAATTCCTCAAGCAGAAGACCTATGATCTGAAGCCTGCATAGGTTTTTTCGAGTATTTTCAGAACAAAGAAACGGGCGTCAGATGTCGCCCGACTTGTCCCCCATGAGGTAACGCGGGCCTGTGCCTCGCGTCGCAGCCTTATCCGCGGGGTTGTAAAGCGCACAGGATTTGAGCGAGAGACAGCCACAGCCGATGCAGCTGTTCAGGCTGTTGCGCATATTTTGCAGGGTTTCGATTTTTTCATCGAGGATTTTGCCGAAATGCGTGCCGATCTTTGACCAATCCCGTTTGGTAGGCGTGCGCCCAGCGGGCAGGCGATCCAGTTCAGTTTTGATTTGGTCGATGGTAAAGCCGAATTGTTGTGCGATGAGGATGAAAGACACGCGGCGGATATCGGCCCGCAAGAATCGCCGTTGGCCCCCTGCATTGCGTTCAGGGTGCAGCAGGTTTTGCGTTTCATAGTAGCGCAGCGCAGATACGGCGACCCCAGTGCGTTCGGATAAGTATCCGATAGATATGGTTTTTTCAATTTTAGACTGCATTAAAAATAGTCCTTGACCTAAAGTTAGGTTGAGGCCGTAGCTTAGACATAACAGTAAGAAATGCAAGAAGGAGACTGTTATGGCTGAAGTAAGATTAGAACATGCGAATGTAACTGTGAGTGACTTGGATCGCAGTGCGAAGATGTTGGCGGATGTGTTTGGTTGGAGCATTCGCTGGGAAGGGGCATCTAAAACGCAAGGGCGCAGCATTCATGTGGGCGGGCGCGACAGTTATGTTGCGTTGTACAAAGAACCCGTAGCGGAACCGTCAAAAGAGGACAGTTACACAACGGTGGCTGGATTGAACCATTTGGCGGTGGTTGTGGATGACCTGCGCGCGATTGAGGCGAAGGTCATTGCGGCGGGGTATGAGCCGAATTCACATCAGGATTATGAACCGGGTGAGCGGTTTTATTTCGAGGATCATGATGGGATTGAGTATGAAGTGGTGAGCTACGCTTAATCCGCTGAACCGCCGTATTTTTTAAGGCCGTCTTCCAAGTGAAACCATGGGAGACGGCTGTTGTAGTATACGTGAGAGCGGGGTTCGAATGTTTCGGGTTCCGTCAGTGTTGCGGCATAGAGGTGGATTTCGCCTACGTAGTGATCCGCTTGGAATGCCATGGGGGTGCCGCAGGTATCGCAGAAGTGGCGGATGACGCCTTTGGACGAGTTGAATTGCTTTGGCGTTTGGCCTGTCCATTCGAACCCATCAAGCGGTGTGCCCAAGAATGTAGCAACAGGTGCGGCGCAGTTGCGGCGGCAATCGGTGCAATGGCAGTAGCAAGCCCAAGTTTGGGGGCCAGAATAGGCGAAGGTGACAGCGCCGCAAAAGCAGTGGCCTGTGGTTTTTGTCATGGTGATGTCTCTTGTAGGGACCAGCCGCGCCCTGTGACGCCCTTGAAGATAAGCCATGCGGCGAGGCCGAGCGGGGCAAACATCAGTGCGAAAAGCAGGAAGGGCCATGTGATTGGGGTTTTGATGCCATGCCGGATGGCATCACGGCTGATCCATGCGCCGACGAATAGATCGAAGATGAGAAAGTGGACCCATGAATTGAGCGCGCCGATAGGATGCGCAAAGAGGGCCATGACGGCGGACAGGGAGTTAAACCCTGCGCCGGGCGTGCTTTCGCCCATGATGCCACGCGCGAGCAGGAGCGTGTAAAGCGCACCAAGGACGAGGGGGATCAAAGCCGTGTGAACGAAGATTTGCGTGCCGCGCCATTTGGGAGCGAAGAAGAGGAGCGCCCATGCGGGAAAGATAGGCAGGTGGATCAGGTAGAAGATTTGATCTGGAGACATGTTAGGTTCCTATGATTAGGGGAACCTTACGGGGTTGGGGCGTTCTGGCAAGGGTGGAATTTTGGATATTTGGCCCAAGAAAAAGAGTTGGGCTTATTGCCTTTCGCGTTAACCCTGATCCACTTGATGGTGATTGAGAGACCTGTAAGTAACGAAGACGTAATTCGTTTCGCGAAAGGCTGATGTCGCAGGGTTTTCGCGAAACGCTTTAGAGTGTCTTTTCCATGGTGATTTCTGTGGGGCGGATGAAGCCCGGGTGTGTGCCTTCGGCGGTTTTGACGAAGCCGTGATGGGCGAAGATGGCGTGGTTTTCGTGCAGTTCGATGCGGGTTTGCAGGCGGAGTTTTGTGTGACCAAGGGTGCGGGCGAGGTCGGTGGATGTGTCGATCAAAGCCTTGGCGATGCCTTTGCCGCGATGATCTGGGTGGACGGCCATTTTGCCGAGGTAGAGGCAATCGGGGTGTTCAGTGAGGAAGGTGCAGGCGATTGGCATCTGATCTGCGTCGAAAACGAGGAGGAGGGTTTCGTTTGTCGCTTGTCGCTGGATATCAGCGGGTGTGAGTGTGTGTAGCGAAGATGGCGGATCGATGCGGGTTTCCATATAGGCAAAGCAGGTGTGCAGCAGGTCTAGGATCGCTTGCCAATCATGGTTTGCGCCCGCGTGGATTACCTTGCTCGTTGGAACGTTCAATTCGATAACTCCTCCAGCGTGGCTTTTGCGGAGTTGGATTTGGGGATCCAGAGGCCGCGGTCCATGGCCTCGAGCAGGCGGTCTGCGATTTCGCGTAGGGCGGGGGCGTTGTGGTCGTTGATGAAGTCGCGGGTGGCTTCGTCTTCGATAAAGGCGGCGTGCACCAGATCGAAGTGGTGGGTTTTTACGGCACCCGTGGTGGCGGAAAATGCGAACATGTAGTCGACCGTGGCGGCAATTTCGAACGCGCCTTTGTAGCCGTGACGTTTCACGCCGTCGATCCATTTCGGGTTCACCACGCGGGAGCGGACGACGCGAGAAATCTCTTCGTCGAGGGTGCGGATCACGGGGCGTTCGGGGCGTGAGTGGTCGTTGTGATAGATCGGGCGGTCTTGGCCTTGCAAGGTTGCGATTGCGGCGGCGGCGCCCCCTTCGAATTGGTAGTAGTCGTCGGAATCCAAGAGGTCGTGTTCGCGGTTATCTTGGTTTTGCACGATGGCTTCGGTCTGGGAGAGGCGGGTTTTGAGCGCTTCTTTGGCCTGTGTTCCATCGGTTTTAGCGCCGTAGGCGTAGCCGCCCCATTCAAGGTAGGCTTCGCCGAGGTCGGCCTTGTTGGCCCAGAGACGTTCGTCGATCATCGCTTGCAGGCCAGCGCCGTATGCGCCGGGTTTGGAGCCAAAAACGCGGAAGGCGGCTTCTTCGGTTCCTTCTTCGCGCAGGCGGGCGGCGGCGGGGTTTTGATCGGCGGGTTCATCGAGTTCCATGACGGCGCGGGCGGCAGAATCCACGAGCGCCATTTGTTGCGGGAAGGCATCGCGGAAAAAGCCTGAGACGCGCAGTGTGACGTCGACGCGGGGGCGGGCGAGAACCGAAAGTGGAAGGATTTCGAACCCTGTGACGCGGCGGTTGGCGCTGTCCCATTGGGGTTTCACGCCCATGAGCGCGAGTGCCTGTGCGATGTCATCGCCGCCTGTGCGCATGTTCGCGGTGCCCCATGCGGTGATCAGCAGCGTGCGTGGCCAATCACCGTGATCTTGCAGATGGCGTTCGATGAGGAGGTTGGCAGATTTCCAACCCAAAGCCCAAGCGGTGGGGGTGGGGACAGCGCGTGAATCGACAGAAAAAAAGTTGCGGCCTGTGGGCAGCACATCCATGCGGCCCCGCGTTGGTGCGCCTGATGGGGCGGGGGGAACGAAATGGCCATTGAGCGCGGTGAGGAGGCCGTCAGATTCCGCAGGACCGCAGGCGCGGACCGTGGGGCGGATGTGGGTTTTGATGTGATCTAGGACGGCAGTGGTTTGGGGCAGGTCGGTGGGATCTGTGCCGTCGATAAGTTGGGATGCGAGCCGTTCGATGCGTTCCACAGTGTCGCCACAGGTGCGCCATGTGCTGGTGTCGAGATCGGCGAGGATTTGAGGGTGTGGGCCTGTCCATGGGTCGGACATTTGGCAATCGAGCGGATCGAAGTTGAGGCCGAGATCGTTGGCGAGGCTGCGTTGCAGGGAGGCGTTTTCGGGTGCGTCGTTGCCACGCGGAACGCGTGCGAGCGCAGCGATGAGATCGGTTTCGAGGCGACCTTCGGGAGAGGAGCCAAAGATGTGCAGGCCGTCGCGGATTTGCGCCTCTTTCAGCTCGCATAGGTATTCATCGAGTTTGGCGAGATCGGATTCTTCGTCTGCGCCGCCCATGCCCGCATCCGTGTCGATGCCCGTGGCAGAGGTGAGGGCGAGGATTTCGCGGCGCAGGTGGGTGAGGCGACGGGGATCGACGCCTGCGGCCTCGTAATATTCATCAACGAGCGCTTCGAGATCGCGCAGGGGGCCGTAGGTTTCGGCGCGCGTCAGCGGCGGTGTGAGGTGGTCGATGATGACTGCGGCGGCGCGGCGTTTGGCTTGTGTGCCTTCGCCCGGATCGTTGACGATGAACGGGTAGATGTGCGGGGTTGGGCCGAGGATTGCTTCGGGGAAGCAGGTTTCGGAGAGGGCGAGGGCTTTGCCTGGCAGCCATTCGAGGTTGCCGTGTTTGCCCATGTGGATGAGCGCGTGTGCGCCGAATGCGTGACGCAGGTAGAAGTAGAAGGCGAGATAGTTGTGCGGTGGGACAAGATCGGGAGAGTGGTAGGTTTCCTTTGGGTCGATGTTGTAGCCGCGTGCGGGTTGCACGCCCACGAGTGCATTGCCGAAATCGAAGATTGAAAGGGCGAAATGGCCGTCGGGGTCCGGGGTGTCGATCGTGTCGGATTTGGATATTTTTGCCAAGAAAAAGGGGTCTTGGGTCGGTGCGCCCCAGCGGGTTTCGATTTGATCGCGCACATCGAGGGGGAGTTTTTTGTAGTGTTCGAGGTAGTCGGCGAGAGGAAGTTCTGCGCCGCCCGTGCGATCTGCACGATCCGTGAGCCAGTTGGTGGGGCCTGCCATGATTTGCGTCATCAAGGCATCGCTATCGGCGGGGATATTCTGGATGGAATAGCCGTTGTCGGACAGGGTTTTCAGGGCGTTTACAGTTGCGGCTGGTGTGTCAAGGCCAACGCCATTGGCGAGGCGGCCATCTTTGTTGGGGTAGTTGGCGAGGATGAGGGCTGTCTTGCGATCCGCGGGTTTTGTGGCGCGAAGGGTGGCCCAGTTTTTGGCGAGTTGGGCGACAAATTCGATACGGTCCCCGCGCGCGCGGTAAGCAGCGATGGGACATTCGGTTGCCTCGTCAAAATAGGCTTCACCTTTGAAAGAAATAGCGCGGGAGAGGATGCGGCCGTCCACTTCGGGCAGGGACACGTTCATGGCGATGTCGCGGGCGGTGAGACCGTGGAGGCCTTCTTCCCAGCTTGCTTCGGAAGCGCCAGACAGGACCACTTGGAAAATTGGGGCGGCATTTGCAAAAGGGGCAGCGAGTGGGTTTTGAGCAGCAGTGTCGCCTGCGTGCGGCGAGCCGACGGCGAAGGAGGTGCAGTTGAGGATGACGCTGGGTGGGGCGTCATTGAAGAGGGTTTCGAGGGTGGCGACAGAGACAGGGTCTTTGAGGCTGGCCACGAAGATGGGCAAGGGATTGAGGCCTGCACGCAAGAGCGATTTGGTGAGGCGATTGATGGGGTGCAGGCCGGCACCTTGGACAAGGGCCCTGTAGAAAATGACCGGGACGATGGGGGCGCCGTCTGTCCAGTTTTCTTGAGCGGCAGAAAGGTCTGCAATACCTGCGCCCGGCCAGTAAACGCCTGCGCGTAGGAGCGGTTTGGCCAGCGGCGGTGTGTCGCCGCCGTTTGCCATGCTGGCGGCGTAGTTGAGGAAGTTGGTGTTATTTTCTGGCCCGCCTTCGACCATATAGGCCCAGAGGTTTTCCCAATCATCACGAGACACGGTGGAAAGGCGCCAGAGGTCTTCGTCGGGTTTGTCGTCCCCTGGGAGTGCGGCAAATAGAATGCCTGCTTGGCCTAAGTGGATGGCGTATTGTTCAAGGCCGTATTTCCAATAGCCTGTGCCGCCAAGGCATCGGGCGATGACAAGTTTGGATTTTGTGGCACAGTGTTCGATGTGCAGATCGACGGACATCGGGTGTTGCAAATGGGTGAGGTTTGCAAGGCGCAGGGTTGGAGGGGATGCGTGTTCGGAGCGCGCTTCGGACAGGCCCGCGAGTTCGGTGTCAGCGGCGGAGATGAAGACGATGTCGGCAGGGGTTTGGCCGAGGTCAACGGGTTCATTGTCGTCAATCGTGCCAGGCTGGGCGTTCAGGAGGTGCATAGTGTGTTGGCTTTCGTCTGGACGCGGGCGTGTTTGAGTATTTAGAGAACAAAGAAGCGCGAGGGAACGCGTTAGATTTGGCGTTCCATGAAGGTGCTTTCAGGATCATCGTGGTAGTCGCCAAAGGGGCCACGGCGGGTGAAACCGTGTTTTTCGTAGAGCTTTATCGCGGCGGCGAGTTTTTCACCTGTTTCAAGGCGTAACAGCGGCAGGTTTTGGGATTTGGCGAGGGTGGTGAGTTCTCTGATTAGGCGGTCAGCGGCCCCTTTGCCACGGGCGGCTGGGTCCACGAACATGGATTTCAATTCGCCGTAGGTGGATTTGTTGGACAGTGCGCCACAGCCGATGATTTGATTGCCCTCCGAAATGGTAAGCATGGTAATTTCGGGGACGCAGAGATCGTCAATTTCGAGGTAGTGGCAGCTATCGGCGGGAAAGAGTTCGTTCATCAAGGCGTGCGATTGTTCCAGCAGTTTTACAACTGCTGGATCGCGTGGATCGCCTGTTTGAACAGTGAGGGTCATTGCAGGGCAGCCGTGATTGCGGTTTGGTCAAGACCTGCTTGGCCGATGACGACAAGGCGGGTTGTGCGGGGTTCATCCGCGCTGAACGGACGATCAAAGTAGGTGTCGACGCGAGGGCCAACGGCCTGCAACGTGAGCCGCATGGGTTTGCCAGTCACAGCAGCGAAGCCTTTGAGGCGGAGAATATCGTTGGCGCGGATCACATCGGCGACTTGTTCTGCAAATGCCGTTGGATCTGTGATCTCGGCCCGTTCCACCACGAAGGATTCAAATTCGTCGTGGCCGTGCTCATGTTCGTGATCATGGTGGTGATCGTCGTCGTGATGATCGTCGTGGTCGTCATCGTGATGGTGGTGATGGTGGTGGACTTCGTGACGGGCATCGAGGTCGTCTTCGGCACCGATGCCTTGGCCGAGCAGCACATCGACAGGGAGTGCGCCCATGGAGGCTTTGACCACTTGCACGCCATCGCGGCTTTCGGATTTGAGTTTGGTGACGAGAGATGTGGATTCATCCGCATCGAGCAGATCGGATTTGTTCACCACGATCATGTCGGCACAGGCGATCTGGTCTTCGAACAATTCAGACAGCGGTGTTTCGTGATCAAGGTTTTCGTCCATGGCGCGTTGGGCATCGACGGCGGCCACGTTGTGGGCGAAGCGGCCTTCGGTCACGGCCTTGCCATCCACCACTGTAACAACCCCATCAACGGTGACGCGGGTGCGGATTTCGGGCCAGTTGAAGGCGCGGACCAGCGGTTGTGGTAGGGCGAGGCCTGAGGTTTCGATAACGATGTGGTCTGGTGCGTTTTCGCGGGCCAGCAGTTTTTCCATGGTTGGCACAAAATCATCGGCCACGGTGCAGCAGATGCAGCCGTTGGAGAGTTCCATCACATCGTCTTCGGTGCAGGTTTCATCGCCGCAGCCCTTGAGGATATCACCATCCACGCCCAGATCGCCGAATTCATTGATGATCAGAGCGATGCGTTTGCCGTTTGCGTTCTGCAGCATATGGCGGATGAGGGTGGTTTTGCCTGCGCCCAGAAAACCTGTGACAACTGTGGCGGGGATTTTTGCGGACATGGATGGCTCCTGTAGCGCAGCGATTGCGCGGGTGTTTTGTTTCGGTTAGGTGAGCCTATGGCTCATACTGTTTTCATTTGCACGACATGTGCGGCATTGGATGGCGACCCGAAAGGGGCGGCGTTGATTGCGGATGTGTCTGCGCGGCTGGCCCCGTTGGGGGATTTTGAGGTGCGCGGGCAAGAGTGTTTGAATGTGTGTGACAAGCCCACAGCGGTTGCGTTTCGCAGTGAGGGCAAGGCGGCATATTTGTTTGCGGGTGTCGATGCCGAGGCGGATGGGCCCGATGTTGAAGCCTTTGCCAAACTGTATGCCGATGCACCTGATGGGTGGATCGAAGATGCAAGGCCCGCAGGGAAGTTGCGGTTTTGTTTGATCGGGCGGATACCAGCATAGGTCATGGGATCGTCACCGTTTGTGTGACTTGCAGGGGTTTGCCGTCCACTTGGATCACGCCGTGACTGTTGGCGTTGAGTTCGACCATGATGGTGTGTTCGCCAGCAGGCAGCCCCGTGATGTGGAACCAGTTGCCGTATACGCGAGACAGTTTTTTGCCGTTGGCATAAACATGGGCGTGGCCTGCGCCTGTGATGTTGGCTTGGTTCACGGTTTCTGGGCTGAAGGTGAAATTCGTGGTTTGAATTTCGAGGTTCAGGCCAGACATCGTGTCCTTGTGCAGCACCATCGCGAGCGTGGGGGCATTGGGGCCAGCGGGGACATTCACTGGGGAATGATCCATGCCGCCGTGATCCATATTTGCGTGATCCACCGCTGCCCCGCCGCCCGCGTGTTCCGCATGGTCATGGCCATCGAAGGTCACCCCGAGCGATCCCGCCCAGATGAATCCGATGCCCGTGCCAAAGAACAAGCCGATGAACAGGAATGCGATGGGGTTGCGCATTGTTAGGCCTCTTTGTTCCAGAAGTAGCCGACGAGACCACCGAGAATGACCCAAGCGACAAGACCCGTGCCAAGTGCGCGCGCGGCAAAGTGAGCAGCGATTTCCGGTGGTACAGGGCCCACCAACAGATCAGGTTGCGGTGCGCCGATAATGTGGGGCACCGCAAGCGCAGCTGCGCCGATGATCCATGACACGGCGCTTTGGCCAAAGGCGATAAGCCAGAGGCCGAGGCCTGTGGCAAAGAGCGTGCCAAACCACCAAACTTGGCGTGGGGCAACATCTGCTGCACCTGCGCCTGGAAGTTCTGGGGGCAAGCCCATGGCTGGGGCGAGTTGCACCGCGACAAAACCTGCAACGCCCCAGATGAGGCCTGTGCGCGGTGTAATGTCGTGGCCGCGATCTGCTGCAAATGCGACAGCAGCCACGAGCAGGAAGGCATAGCCTGTGTAGATCAGCGCGGTGAACACGACGCTCAGCATATCGCGTATCGGATCAATGCCTGGCCACGGAGCGTGGGCCGCCGTGCCAGCGCCCGAAGCGCCAAAGTGCGTAAGGTCGCCGCCTTCAAACAGTTCGGCGTGCAGCAAGAGGGGTTGTACGAGGAGGAATTGGAGGATCGCGGCAAGGACGCCTGCGATAAAGCCCGCAAACAGGGCGGTCGTGATGATCCGTGTGAGCATTTCAAAGCCTAACATACGCAGTTGGCCCGAACGCAAGGATGCGATCCGGCTGTGCCAACTGAAGTGTATTGAACGCACTGCGGTTCAGCAGCGCAGGAGATTTAGTGGCAAGGAAAGCCGGTTGCGTGACGCACATCGTGTGCTGCGTCGTGCAAGGCTGCTGCTTGAACGTGACCTGTGATGGCGATGATACCCAAGCCAACAAACGCGGCGAATGCGATTACCATCATGTTTGTTTTTGACAGGCTTTGAGTTTGAACGGCTACTTTAGCTTCGTTTTTCATATCTTGGTCTCCTTCACTGCCACTCCCGACAGTATGGGTTAAGGTCTCTCGCTCGGCTGGTCTCCTGACTTGCGGCTCAACGCTTTGTCTGACCTTCCCGCGTTGCCGCAGTGGTATTTTCAGACATCGCTCGCCGCTTACAGTCGCGGGGGCGGTTGTGGATTTAGGCCCCTGATATCGGTCCGCCTGCACCACATTCCCAATTAATCCTCAACGCTTGGCGTTTGAATGAGGAACCTTGCACGATCTTTGTGCAATCAATTGGAGGCAGGCGCAAGAAGGATTCCGACATAGTGCGGGATTTTTACGGCGTGGGGGAAACGAGAAAAATTGCCGAAAACGCCAATATCTTGTGGATAACTCTGCTCATCAGGCTAAATGCAGGGGTTTTTGGTTGACTCATGGCCGATGGGCCAAGAATTTGGTCGATAACTAAGAATCAACAGGGCAGCGCGACTTGCAGTTTTCCAAAATTCGTCTCACGGGCTTCAAAAGCTTTGTGGATCCGACCGAGTTGGTGATCTCGGACGGGCTGACGGGTGTTGTGGGGCCTAATGGTTGCGGGAAGTCGAATCTGCTCGAAGCGTTGCGTTGGGTCATGGGGGAAAACCGCCCCACAGCCATGCGCGGTGGTGGCATGGAAGACGTAATTTTTGCGGGGGCAGCCACGCGCCCTGCACGCAATTACGCAGAAGTTGCCTTGCAGTTGGACAACAGCGACCGGCTGGCCCCTGCGGCGTTTAATGATCAGGACACGCTAGAGGTAATTCGGCGCATCACGCGCGATGCGGGGTCTGCCTATAAAACCAACGGCAAAGACACCCGTGCGCGCGATGTGCAGATGTTGTTTGCAGATGCGTCCACTGGCGCACATTCCCCTGCATTGGTGCGCCAAGGGCAGATTTCGGAACTGATCAACGCGAAGCCCAAAAACCGCCGTCGCGTGTTGGAAGAAGCGGCGGGGATCAGTGGTTTGTATCAGCGTCGCCATGAGGCGGAGTTGAAGCTGAACGGGGCGGAAACCAACCTTGCCCGTGTCGATGATGTGATTGAACAGCTGGATAGTCAGTTGAACACGTTGGCGCGGCAAGCACGGCAGGCGGCGCGGTATCGGTCTATCCTTGATGAATTGCGGCAGTCCGAAGGATTGTTGTTGTATCGTCGTTGGCGCGAGGCGGATTTGGCGCTGGCCGCAGCGATTGAGCAGTTGACGGCTGCGACCAAGCTGGCGGCATCTGGTCAGGGCGGCGCGGCACAGGCGGCAAAGTTGCGCATGGATTTGGAAGGCAAAGTGCCTCCGTTGCGCGAAGAAGAAGCCGTTGCGGGTGCGATTGTACAGCGGTTGCGTGTGGAGCGGGATGCGCTGGGGGATCAGGAAAATCGGGCGCGGGCGGCGATTGATACGTTGCGCGGTCGGATTGAACAGCTGGGCAAAGACATCGAACGTGAAAGCGGTTTGAACCGTGATGCGGAAGAAACCATCAAACGGCTCGACTGGGAATTTGAGGCAATTGTAAAAGCCTCTGAAGGTCAGGATGAGCGGATCGAAGCGGCGGGGGCCGAAGCCCATGATGCCGCTGCTGTGATGCAAGAAAAAGAATCCGATTTGGATCGCCACAACGAAGACGTGGCGCGGTTGGCGGCACGGCACCAATCGGCGCATCGGATGTTGTCGGATGCGAAACAGGTTTTGGCGTCGCGTGCTGAGCAATCCGAAGCGGCGGCAGAGTCTGTGACCAAAGCGAAGGACGGTTTGGCGGAAGCTGAACAGCGTTTGGCCGAGGCCAGCACCACATACGGTGTAGCGCAGGAAGCCGCGTTAAAGGCGGAAACCACGCTTGGCGACATTGAGGCAAGACGTGCAGAGGAGCAATCCAAAGATTCAGAAGCACGGGCCGCCTTGTCCGAAGCAGAAGGTGAAGCCAACGCATTGAATGCCGAGGTTGCGGCGCTTGAGCGTGTGATCGCGCGGGACCAATCGGGCGGTGCGCAGGTTCTGGATGATGTGCGTGCCGATAAAGGGTATGAAGCGGCACTGGGCGCGGCATTGGCGGATGATTTGAAAGCGCCTGTTGTGGGTGCGGATGGAATTTCTGGCTGGGCGCAAATGCCGAGCTATTCTGGTGTGGCGGCGTTGCCCGCTGGGGCCGCGGCGCTGGGCGGGCATGTGACAGCCCCAGATGTTTTGGCACGGCGGTTGAGCCAGATTGGGGTTGTGGCGCGGGCCGACGGGGCGCGGTTGCAGGCGGATTTGCAGCCCGGTCAACGGTTGGTGTCCGTTGAAGGTGATCTGTGGCGCTGGGACGGGTTTCGCGCAGGGGCAGATGATGCGCCAAGTGCGGCGGCATTGCGTTTGCAGCAGGTGAACCGATTGGAAGACCTGCGCGGGGCGCACAGTGTTGCGGCAGATGCAGCGGCCAAGGCGCGGGCGGATTTCGATGCAGTCCATGCGGCCCTGCAAGCCACGATTGCGGCCGATCAAGAAGCGCGGCGTGCGCGTAAGGTAGCGGATGAAGCAGCGACAGCCGCGACACGGGCCATGAGCCGTGCCGAGGCGGATCGCGATATGTTGTCTGGCAAGGTTGAAACGCAAACTCTGGCAGAAACACGGTTGCGCGAAGAAACACTGGCGGCTTCGGCCACAGTGAAAGAAGCGGAAACAGCGGTGCGCGATCTGGGTGATCTTGACGCGGCACGCGAAACCGCCGAAGCGTTGAAGGTGGCGGTAGAAGCCGCGCGTATGACGATGCTGACGAAACGGTCGCTTTACGATGAGCAACGTCGTGACGGCGAAGCGCGAACCAAACGGCGTCAGGAAATCACCAAAGAAGTGTCTGGGTGGCGGCATCGGTTGGAAACAGCCGAGGCGCGGATTGCAGAACTGGCTTCGCGCAAAGAGGCGTCTGAGGTGGAGTTGAAAGATGCCACCGCTGCGCCTGAAGAAATTCTTGCCAAGCGCGAAGAGTTGGGCCGCGAAATTGAAAAGGCCGAGGCGCGGTTGAAAGATGCGTCCGATGCGTTGGCCGTTGCAGAAACCAACCTGCGCCAAGCCGAGCAGGGCGAGCGGGACGCAGAGCGCGCGGCATCTGAGGCGCGAGAAGCACGGGCACGAGCGGATGCGGTGGCAGATGCGGCGCGGGTGCAGGTGGAAACGGCGGCGGATCGTATTCGCGAAGAGCTGGAATGTTCACCTGAGAAGCTGCTGGAAACTTTGCAAGCAGACCCAGAGGATATGCCCCCTGCACAGGCCATTGAAAATGATGTTGCACGGTTGCGTCGCCAGCGTGATGCGCTCGGTGCAGTAAACCTGCGGGCCGAAGAAGACGCGAAGGAAGTGACCGAAGAACGCGATGCGCTGGTCACGGAGAAATCTGATCTGGAAGAAGCGATCAAGGCGTTGCGCACGGGGATTGCCAGCCTGAACAAAGAAGGGCGCGAGCGGTTGTTGGCGGCGTTCGATGAGGTGAATTCGAATTTTGCCACGTTGTTTAAGCATTTGTTTGGTGGCGGTGATGCGAACCTTGTTCTGGTGGAAAGCGATGATCCGCTGGAAGCTGGGCTTGAGATTATGTGCCAGCCACCTGGTAAGAAATTGTCGACGTTGAGCCTGTTGTCAGGTGGGGAGCAAACGTTGACCGCGCTGTCGTTGATTTTTGCGGTGTTCTTGGCCAATCCATCACCGGTCTGTGTGCTGGACGAGGTGGATGCGCCGCTCGATGATGCGAACGTGACGCGGTTCTGTGATCTGCTGGATGAAATGACGCGCCGCACGGACACGCGGTTCCTGATTATCACGCACCATGCGGTGACTATGGCGCGGATGGACCGCTTGTTCGGTGTGACCATGGCAGAGTTGGGCGTGAGCCAATTGGTGAGTGTGGACCTGACCCAAGCCGAACAGATGGTGGGCTAGAACCAACCTAAGGCTTGATCGTGGGGGCGGAATGGATTCTAAACGGATCAACCGCAAAGGAGCCCTATCATTTTCACCACGAAACCCCTGACAGACGTTGTGACGGATCACTGGGATGTGGTGATCGCTGGGTCGAGCTTTGCTGCGATGTTTTTCCTGCGCGAGTTGCCCGAAAACCTGCGGGTGCTGGTGTTGGAAAAGGGGCAGGTGCAACCCCATGCGGATCAGTTGAAGCGCAATATTCAAGTTGAAGAAGATATTCCCGTTGAGAACACGTCTGGGTATTTGAAGCATTGGAAGGCGCATACGGTGTTTGGGGGCAATTCCAATTGGAGGTGGGCGGCATCGCCACGGTTTCACCCAAACGACTTTGCATTGCAAAGCCGATATGGTGTGGGGATGGATTGGCCGTTGAGCTATGCCGAGTTGGAGCCGCTTTATGGGGAAGTGGAAGCGGTGATGGAGGTGGCTGGCGGTGGGACAGATCACATTTTGCCGCGTTCTGGGCCGTTTCCGTTTGAACCTCATGTCCTGAGCCGCAGTGATGTGGCACTGCAGCGCCATTCACGCAATTGGGTGCCTCATCCGACGGCGCGGGCCAATGGGGGCACGCGGCCGCAATGCTGTGCCAACGGCATTTGTAACCTGTGCCCTGTGGATGCGAAATTTTCGATCCTGAACGGGCTGAGCCATTTTGAACGGGACAGTGTGACCCTTGTGGTTGGGGCCGAGGTGCGTTCCATTGATATCACCAACGGTGTGGCCAGCGGTGTCGTGGTGCGAAGCGCGGATGGGGTGGAGCATACTATTTCGGCGGACATGGTGGCCCTTGGGACGAACGCCATTTTCAATGCTGCGATATTGATGCGCAGTGGTGTGAAGAACGCGGCGTTGGGGCGGTATCTGCATGAGCAGGTGGCCGTGGTTGCGATGATTGATACGGGGCCCGGGGAAGGGAACTTCTTTGGCGGGACGTCGATCACAGGGCATGGTTATGATTTATATGACGGAGATCACCGCAAAACCCATGGGGCGGTTTTGATGGAAAACCACAACGCGCCTGCGCCGATCCGCCCTGTAAAAGGACGTTGGGCAGAACGCGTGAAGATAAAGCTGATTGCCGAAGACCTGCCGCAAGCGGATAACCGTGTGGTGCTAAAAGATGGAGACGCCGCGACCGTGTGGCAGGGGCATTCCAAATATGCGTTTGATGCGCTGGATTGGGCGGTGGAGCGATTGCCCGATGTGGTGCCGTTCCAAATTGAAGCGATGAATGTGAGTGCGCGTTTGATTTCCGAAGATCACATTCAGGGGACCCATCGCATGGGAGATGATCCTGAAACCAGCGTGACGGATGCGGATATGCGGCTGCATTCGGTGCGCAATGTGTTTGCACTGGGTGCGGGGGCATTTCCATCTGGACCGCCCGCCAATCCAACATTGACGTTATCGGCGTTGTCGATGCGGGCAGGACGGAGCGTTTAAATGCAGATGTCACGGCGCATGGTATTAATTGCTGGAACAGCGGTTGTTGGGGCTGTTGGTTTTGGTGTGTTTTCGCGCAAGCCCAAAGGGTTTGTGGAACTGGGACGCGCTGCATTAGCAGAGGTTTATGGCGATGCGGGGCGTAGTGCAGAGGCGGAAGCGTTTTTGGCGGATGCGGATGCGTTTTTGCGCGTTGAAACCAAGCTGGATACGCCGTTAACGCTGTATTTTCTGGATACAAATTTCGGGCTTGAGGCCGGCTATTCAGCGCAAGACTGGGTGGCGCAGTTCATGATTCACCGCTTTGCCATGTCTACCAATGTGATCGCGGCGCAGGAAACGGGTGATCCGATTGAATACGTTGAGTTCTTTGATCCGCTTGCAGCGCCCTGCACCAATCAGCTGGGTGCGTTTTACGCGCCCTAGAGTTTTTGCAAAAGCTGTTTGGTCGGCCATGCGTCGGCGGGCATACCAAGGCGGGCCTGTTCGGCCTGAACGGCGGCGCGGGTTCTGGCCCCTAAGATGCCGTCGATTTTGCCCACATCATATCCGCGTGCAGCCAGTTTGCGTTGCAGGGATTTCATCTGACTGTCGGTCAGGGATGGGTCTGGATTGCCTTCAATGAATCGAGGAGCGCCTGCGATCCGCGTGGCGAAATAGGCAGCTGTGGTCACGTAGACGAAGGATTTGTTCCACTCAAAGTACACTTTGAAATTTGGCAGTGCGAGGAAGGCTGGACCTTTGCGCCCTTGTGGCAAAAGAACAGAAGCTTGCAATGCGCCGTTTGGCATGTCGCCCCGCGCCTTAACTCCGCGTGCGGCCCATTCGGATACGGTCATGGATTTATCAAGGCCAGTTTGAGACCAATCAAGATCGCTTGGAACGGTGATTTCCACAAGCCACGGTTCATTGGCCCGCCAGCCGTGGCCAGCGATGACATTTGCCCCAGACATTAGCGCATCGGGTGCGGAGGTTTTCAGCGAAACCTGCCCATCACCGTCGCCATCAACGCCGCGCGTAATGATATCGCCTGGCAGCATTTGCACCATGCCGATTTCACCAGCCCAAGCGCCTGTAGTTTTGGTGGGTGAAAAATCACCACGTTTGTAAAGTTCGAGCGCGGCAAAAATATGCGGGCGGAACAATTCGGGGCGGCGGCAATCATGGCTGAGCGTAAGCAGTGCGTTCAGTGTGTTGAAGTTGCCTTGAAACGCACCGTAATCCGTTTCGAGCGCCCAAAACGCAAGCATCACGGCAGGATCAACGCCGTAGGTGTTTTGCACTTTGGTCAGGGTTTTGTTGTATTTTTTGCGGTTTGCTTTGCCTTTGGACAGGCGGCTGGCGCTGATGACCCGTTGGGCAAATTGGGTGAAGTTGAGTTTGAACACACCTTGCGAGCGATCCGCCTTAAGCACCTTTTGATCTATGCGAGCGTTAGCCAGAAATTTATCCACTGTGCCCGCTGCGGTGCCGTTTGAAACGGCTTCGGATTTTACACCCTTGAGGAAGGAACTGAACGATCCACCGCAGGATTGTGCCTGTGCTTGGGTTGCGCCGAGCAAAAGAATGGCTGCGGTCAAAAGTGGTTTCATGTGAAAGTCCCTAAACGATCTGAAAAGTCATTTGATTTAAAAGCATACCAAGAGAACGGGCCGCAAGGTCTATTGCTTCACAAGGATGTGGGCGGAGGATTACCAGACGTGTGTGATGGGCGCAGCGGTTGGTTGATAGCCTGTGCGTTCAGCTGTGATCAGCTGGCTTTCTGCAATGGTGAGTGATGGGCGTGCGGCTGTGCCAAAATGGGACGGGTTGCTGCGCAGTTCAGGGAAGAGATCAAACACTTCGTTGCGCGCGGCATCTGTGAGCCCGTTGATTGATGTTTTGCCAGGATGAAAACTTTCGGTTTGGCAGCCGTTGGCAAAGATCACTTGGTGGGTGTCAAACAGCAGGTGGATATATTCAACTGATGTGACGCTGCGATCAATGATGATGTCGTTGCCGTTTACCAAGCCCTTTGCAGGGGCGAGCGTTTCGGCGTGCCCAAATAGGGATTCCGCAATGCGGTCTTTTACGAGCATGCGATGTTGGGGGGACACCCACATGTCGTTGGCGGGCAGGTTGTTGCCAAAGGCTCCAGCGGAGATTTTGACAGGGCGGAAATGATCGCAAGCGTGGAGGCGTGCGCCTGACAAATGTTTGGAACCAATCCAGCGGATGGGCTGCATGCCGTTGTCTGCGGTTAGGACCAGATCGCCAACGGCCAGAGTTTCAACGGGCACGTCCCCTGTTGGGGTTGTAATCATGACGCCTGGCGGAAAGCAGATGATATCAAAGGTGGTGTTGAGCAGATCAAACCCATCAAGAAGATCGGTTTCCCCCGCCGTCGTGCCGCCTGTGCCACCATTGTATTCGCGGCCACCTTCATGTCCCCAGTTGGCTGGGTTGCCGACAGCGGCGAGGATTTCTGCTTTGGTTCCTGTGGAAATGCCGTTGTATTCCGCAAGATCCACAGTGTTGGAGTTGTTGCCTGTAATGTTCACAAGGCCCGTTGTGCTGGTCAGGCCCGGTGGAATGTCGGTGGAGCTGTTATTTGTGACGAGGCCTGAAATCACGTCTGGATCACCCGGATCGCCTTGAAACAAGAACAGCTCTTCGTTGGTGATGCCATTGGATTGGCCGTCGATGTTCACCTCGCCCACTTCGACAGGTGCGCCGAATTGATTGGAATAGAGGTTATCGGGTGTGCCCGTGCGCCATGTGCTGCCGTTTTGTTCAGAAAAGATAATGGTTTGGCCCGATGGAATGCCCCCTGTGGGGACAGTCCATTCGATGTAATTGGCTTCATCCGTGAAATCGCCGTTGGCGCTGTCCCAATCAGATGTGGTGATGCGCACAACCTCGCCTTCGTCGAGATCCCGTGTGGCCAGCACCGCAAAACGGTCCCAACTTTCGGAATCATAACCAATAAAGACAATATCCCCTTGAGCGAGCGCCATGGTGTTCCCCTACGAATACAATTGAGCAGCTTAGCAGTGGTTTTCAGATAGGAATTCATTCTGTCCATTCAAGAGGTGTCGCCGTGACTGTGCGGATTGGCGCTTGTCTTTCTGGGCTGAGGGGCAGAAAATGGCGCCAATACGTTTGAAAAGGAGAACGAAATGGGTTTGCGTATCAATGATGTGGTTCCGAATTTCACGGCTGAAACGGATCAAGGCACATATAAATTCCACGATTGGATTGGCGACAGTTGGGCGATTTTGTTTTCGCACCCCAAGGATTTCACACCTGTGTGTACAACAGAGTTTGGCGCTGTGGCGCAACTGGCAGATGAATGGGCTGCGCGTGGCACAAAGGTGATGGGCGTATCCGTGGACGGCGTGGCAGAGCACAAGAAGTGGAAAGTGGACATCGAATCCGTATCGGGCGCAGAGGCGGGTTTCCCGATCATTGCGGATGAGGGTTTGGAAGTGTCAAAGGCATTCGACATGTTGCCAGCCGAGGCGTACATGCCTGACGGGCGCACCCCTGCGGACAGCGCCACAGTGCGATCTGTGTTCATCATCGGGCCAGACAAACAGTTGAAACTGTCGATGACTTATCCAATGACGGTGGGCCGCAACTTTGCCGAAATTTTGCGCGCACTGGATGCGTTGCAAACATCCGCAAAACACGGTGTTGCGACCGGTGCAAACTGGACCACGGGCGAAGATGTGATCATTCCGCCTACGGTTTCAAACGAAGACGCGACAGCGAAGTTTGGCGAATTTGAAACGGTTCTGCCTTATCTGCGTAAGACAAAATTGCCGAGCTGATCGCCGTGCCATTTTAAGATTAAACGCGCCCACTGTGGCGCGTTTTTTTATGGGCTGGAAGATTTGTTTTGGATTTGTGCTGCGGTTTGGTTGGATCAATGGGCTGAAGGTTGTGGAAGATGTGCCTAGAAAATTAACTTTGTTCTGCGACCCTAAGCATCTTATACCGAAAGGAAGAATGATAAGAGGTAGAGCATGATTACGCCTGTGTTGCTGTGCGGAGGGTCGGGTACACGTTTGTGGCCCTTGTCGCGCAAAAGCTATCCCAAACAGTTTGCCCCGTTGGTGGGAGAAGAAAGCCTGTTTCAAGCCAGCGCAAAACGCGTGTCTGGCGAAGGGTTTGCAGCGCCGATTGTGCTGACCAATTCGGATTTTCGGTTCATTGTGACAGAACAATTGACCAGTGCTGGCATTGATCCTGGTGCAATTTTGATCGAACCCGAAGGGCGTAACACGGCCCCTGCGATTTTGGCGGCGGCGCTGTTTTTGAATGCGCAAAACGAAAATGCGCTGATGTTGGTGGCGCCAAGTGATCATGTGGTTCCAGATGCGGCGGCGTTTCGGGCGGCTGTTCGCGCAGGTGTGGCGCGGGCCGAAGCTGGAGATTTGGTAACCTTCGGGATTGCGCCCACCCATGCAGAAACGGGGTACGGATATTTGGAGTTGGACGGCGCCCCTGTGTCAGGTGATGCGGTCGCGCTGCGCCGATTTGTGGAAAAGCCAGATGCGGATGCGGCGCAGGCCATGCTCGACGCGGGGAATTATCTGTGGAATGCAGGGATATTCCTGTTTTCGGCTAAGGCGATTGTGGATGCGTTTCGCGCCCACGCCAGCGGGTTGATTGATCCTGTTGGTCGGTCATTGGCCGATGCAAAGGTTGATTTAGGGTTCTTGCGATTGAACCCTGACGCTTGGGCACAGGCGGATGATATTTCAATTGATTACGCAGTGATGGAACACGCACAGAATATTGCGGCTGTGCCTTTTTCGGCCAAATGGTCCGATCTGGGGGGCTGGGACGCGGTATGGGCCGAAGGTGGACCAGACGCGGATGGGGTGGTGACGAACGGCCCCGCGAGCGCGATTGAATGCACCAACAGTTTGCTGCGGTCCGAATCCGAGAATCTGGAATTGGTGGGCATTGGGCTGGATAATATTATTGCCGTGGCCATGCCAGATGCGGTTTTGGTGGCGGACAAACGCCGCGGGCAAGATGTTAAATTGGCGGTTCAAGCGCTAAAGGATAAAGAGGCGGTGCAGGCCACGCAATTTCCTCGTGACCACCGCCCGTGGGGATGCTTTGACAGCCTTGCCAACGGATCGCGGTTTCAGGTGAAACGGATTGTGGTGAACCCCGGCGCGGCGCTGAGCTTGCAAAGCCACGTCCACCGCGCGGAACATTGGATCGTTGTCGAAGGGACAGCGAAAGTAACCATTGATGAGGATGTGCAATTGGTTGGGGAGAACCAGTCAGTTTACATCCCGCTTGGCGCTGTTCATCGTTTGGAAAACCCAGGCAAAGTGCCGATGGTTTTGATCGAGGTGCAGACGGGCTCTTACCTGGGTGAAGATGATATCGTGCGCTACGAAGATGTGTACGCGCGGGATTGATTTGGGTGGTTTGCGCGGGTGAACCCGCGCCCTGATGTTCAATGCAAATAAAGGTGCAGGCCGCGCCAAAGGGAGAGCGCGACCTGCGGGCTGGCGTGTTAGTTCCAGTGGGTGTGGCGTTTGTGATACCGATGCGTGTGGATACGGCCGCCATGACGATGGCGTTTGTAAAAGCTACGCCGCTTGGACACATGCTTGTGCCGCTGTGCTTTGTGTCGGTTGGTGTAAACGTATTGATTTTCGGCGCGGTCTTGTTGGCTGTCAGCGATGACTTTGCCAATGATCAATCCGCCGACAAGTCCCAGCGCAACATCTTTGCCATCCGCCTGAGCCATTGGAGCGGTGAGAGAGAGAGCTGTCGCGCCAATAATCACGGGGCGGATCAGAGTTTTTACCAGTGTCATATTCAGTTCCTTTCCAAGAAAGTTTTGTTGAAATCAGTAAACGTGAATCATGTTCACGTTTCAAATAACGATAAGACACGGTTTTGGGATGAGGGCGTGATTGAACAGTTTTAATGCGGGTGTTGAGTGTCTTTATTCGGGTGCGTTTCGCGAAACGTGCACCTTGTATTTCGCGAAACGCTTGGGGTGTGGTTAGAATTTAAAGCGCACACCGACGTTAACGCGCAGATTGTCCACGTCTTCGGTCACTGTGCCCGTGGACGCGCCTGCGCCGTTCAACCGAGAGGAGGACACGTTGAATGCACGGGAATATCGTGCGTCAAAGGTGAGGTCCATTTGCTCTGACAGTTCATAAGATGTGCCAGCAATCAGCTGTGCGGCAAAAGCTTGATCGCTGTCAGAAATACGAACGTTTGGACCATAGACGAGATCATTGTCGACGAATGCGACACCAGCGCCAAAGCCTGCGTATGGGGTCCATTTCGTTGAGGTCTTGAAATCGAACAGAACGTTGGCAAACAGGTTCGTGGTGGAAATACTGCCAGATGTGTTTGGTTCAAACCCTACACCATTTCCAGAAAAGTCGATCGCATCCACGTTTGCGCGGCTGTAGGACAATTCGATTTCCGCACGGGTGTTGATTTTACTGTTCGACCACGCGCCGATGTTTTTACCAACAGCAATACCGAAGTTATAGCCCGACCCGAATTCTGTGGCCACAGTTTGCGGGGCACCGCCAATCGTTCCAGAAAAGGAAAGATCAGGCGCATTGGTGTATCCACCAAAGACATGACCATAGAATTTAGGTGCGTTTGAATGGCCGTCTGCGAAAGCCGCAGAAGACACCAACAAGGCGCCGAGGGTGAGAGCGGTTGTTTTGAATGTATTCATTTCCGAGTTCCTTATTTTTGGTAAATTCGGTCTAGGAAGCGGTGGTTTTTGGAACAAGCCAACGAAAATTCACACGGTTTAACGTTTCGGTTTCCAAAGCGGAGTGCGTCGTGAAAAGGCAACAGATTCCACAGTAAAAATGGTGTTAAGTCTTTGAAATTAAAGCGCACAATTTGTTGTGGCGGCTGTGAGATTTGAAAATGAATAATTCTGGATGCGCTGTTTTTGAGCCATGATGTAAAAAAGGCCCCGCAAAATGCGAGGCCTTTCTGAATTTTGTGTGGCCCCAGATCAGGTCTGGGGCGGGGGAGCGATTACTCTTCGTTTGTGATTTCTTCGCCAGTTTCCTGATCGACCACTTTCATGGACAGGCGCACCTTGCCACGATCGTCAAAGCCCATCAGTTTCACCTTAACGGATTGACCTTCGGACACGACGTCTTTTGGGTGACCAACGCGCTCATTTGCCATTTGGGATACGTGTACAAGACCGTCCCGTTTGCCAAAGAAGTTCACGAATGCACCGAAGTCCATCACTTTCACGACTGTACCAGTGTAGATTGTGCCCACTTCTGGTTCAGCTGCGATGGACATGATCATTTCTTTTGCGGCTTCGATTTGTGCGCCGTTAGAAGAAGCGATCTTGATTGTGCCGTCGTCGTTGATGTCCACTTTCGCGCCAGATGTTTCCACGATTTCGCGGATCACTTTACCGCCAGAGCCGATGACTTCGCGGATTTTGTCTGGGTTGATGTTGATGGTTTCAATGCGTGGTGCATGCTCGGAGAAGGAACCTGTCTCGGACAGTGCTTTGTTCATTTCGCCAAGGATGTGCATACGGCCGTCTTTGGCCTGATCCAGCGCTTTTTCCATGATCTCGGTGGTGATGCCAGCAACTTTGATGTCCATTTGCAAGGACGTGATGCCGTTTTCTGTACCAGCCACTTTGAAGTCCATGTCGCCGAGGTGATCTTCGTCGCCGAGGATGTCTGTCAGCACGGCGTATTTGCCGTCGTCTTCAAGGATCAAGCCCATCGCAACACCAGCAACCGGTGCTTTCAATGGAACGCCTGCGTCCATCATGGACAAGGAGCCACCACAAACGGATGCCATAGAGGAGGAGCCGTTGGATTCTGTGATCTCGGACACAACACGAATTGTGTATGGGAAATCCGTTGGGGCAGGAAGAACCGCCTGCAACGCACGCCATGCCAGTTTACCGTGACCGATTTCACGGCGGCCAGGGCCCATCATACGACCACACTCGCCCACAGAGTAGGGAGGGAAGTTGTAATGCAGCAGGAAGTTGGAGCGGAACATGCCTTGCAGTGAATCGATCATCTGCTCGTCATCGCCTGTACCCAGTGTGGTTACAGCCAGCGCCTGTGTTTCGCCGCGTGTGAACAAGGCAGAGCCGTGTGTCCGTGGCAGAAGGCCAGTTTCACCAACGATACCGCGAACGGTAGTCAGATCACGACCGTCGATGCGCTTGCCTGTGTTGACGATATCGCCACGCACAACCGAGCTTTCCAGCTTTTTCATGGCGGTGGACAGGTTGCTGTCTTCGCGCTCTTCTTCGGACAAGGCTTCGATGATCGCGTCGCGGGCTGCGGAAACAGCGGCGGTGCGTTCTTGCTTGTCTGTGTTGCCGAATGCCGCACGCATGTCTGCTTCGCCGATTTTGGTGATTTTCGCCAAAATGTCGGAATAGTCAGGTGCTTGGAAGTCGAACGGCTCGTTCGCGCATTCTTCGGCCATGTCGATGATCAGGTCGATCACTGGCTGGATGCTTTCGTGCGCGAATTGAACGGCGCCAAGCATTTCTGCTTCGGACAGTTCGTAGGCTTCGGACTCAACCATCATTACGGCGTCTTTGGTGCCAGCCACAACAAGATCAAGGCGCTGTTCTGGGTTGTTGCGCAGCTCGTGCATGTCGTCCACGGATGGGTTCAACACGTATTCGCCATCCACAAAGCCAACGCGGCAGCCGCCGATTGGACCCATGAACGGTGCGCCAGACAGGGTAAGGGCCGCGGATGCGGCAATCATCGCCACCATGTCCGGGTCATTTTCCAGATCGTGGGACAGAACTGTCAGAGTGACTTGTGTTTCGTGCTTAAAGCCCGGAACAAACAGCGGGCGGATCGGACGGTCGATCAGGCGTGCTGTCAGTGTTTCTTTTTCTGTTGGGCGTGCTTCACGCTTAAAGAAACCGCCTGGGATTTTACCTGCGGCGTAGTATTTTTCTTGGTAGTTTACGGTCAGTGGGAAGAAATCCATTCCTGGCTTTTCTTTCTTCGCAAAGACAACAGCGGCCAAAACAGAAGTTTCACCCAAAGTGGCGATAACTGTGCTGTCGGCCTGACGGGCAATTTTACCCGTTTCCAAAGTGAGCGTTTCACCGCCCCATTCGATTGATTTTTTGACTTCGTCAAACATACTTTTTCCATTCTAGGCAAAGGGGCCTTCCCGCAGTGCCTTGTTGTGTTGGACGCCCCATTGCGTCCCGCCCCAGATCATCGTTTGCAGCGGCGGGGCCGTAACGCTGCATTTCAGATGACGCGCGTTTACAGGAGGTTGCGTCGAAAGGGAAGCGTTGCGTGCAGCACTGGGCGGAAGTGGCGCAACGTTGAGGCTGTTCTGACGTGTCAAACAGGGTTTTTCGCCGCTGGTAGGACGGCATAGATCAGCGATGGGATCAGGATAAGTAGCGCCATGCCGCCAAAAGCGTATTGATAGCTGGTTTCGGGCGGCAGTGTGTTGGTGGATTGGATGACGATGCCAAACAGGGTTTGAAACGCGGGGATCGCCGCCACGGCGACGATTGTATAAAGGCTCGACGCACGACCGATGGCAGCGTCTGGCACCACATCGCGCAACTGGGCGATCAGCGGGACGTAGAATTGTTGTGAGAAGATCATGACAAACAAAAGCGCAGCGGCCACATAAAGCGGCAGCGCGTCTGCCAGCGCCAAAGCAGCGAGACACAGAACAGAAATGGCCGAGGCGGTAAGGATCACCGTGTAACGTGAGATGTGGGTGTATTTGTCGATCAGGCCAAACACGGTTCCCGATGTCATAGTGGCCGCAAAAAACAGCATTTGAAATGCACCGGTTTCATTGAGCGACAGCCCGTGAACGGCTTTGAAATAGGGGCCGCCCCAAAGACCCGTGATGCAGGTGATGGGAGCCCATGTGACGATGGCCATCAACAGGATCGGGTGCAGGTTTTTGTTTTTCAACAGCGAAAAGAAACTGATTTTGGGCTGTGGAGCTGTGTCCGATTCCTTGGGTTCTTTTTGCGCGGTGGCAAAGACCATTGCAGCCAGACAGGCGGTGAAAATAGAAAGACCGATGAACACGTTGGTCCAGCCGAAACGATCAATGACAAAGGCCAGCGGATACGTGGCGGCGAGCCCGCCAATGCCACCAATCGTCACCATAAGACCGTTGAGAAAGCCAAATTGATCGGCATGGAAGTTTCGGGCCAGCAACATGTACATGCCAACACCGCCAACGGACAACCCCAAGCCCAAAACAAGGCGCGCAACCACAAGGCCGACAAAGGAGTTGGCGTAAATACAAGCGAGCGTGCCAAGGGCAAGGATCAGGAGGAACAGGCTAATAATGATACGCGGGCCGTATTTATCGAGCAGCGTGCCGATAAAGCCTTGGGCCACGATGTTCACAATGAAAATAACAGAAATCACAAAGCCAAGCTGATCCGCGCTGAGCGCAAATTGATCCTGCCAAACGGGGGCAACAACGGCCCCTGCGGCGCGGTGAAACTGCCCCATGCCAAACAGAAAGACACATGTGGTAAGAACGACCAGCGATTGCAGGCTGAGAGAAAGGCGATTGGGTGCCATTTGGAAACCTTAGCGGGTGGTTCTGGGGCGTGCAATGCGTTAGCTTTGGTGCAAACAAACGCACGAGCATCCCATGATCGATTTTCAAGATAAAACAGCGCAAGCCACAAAGGCGATGCGCGCTGTGTTTGAAGCCACTCCGTTACAACGCAACGATCATCTGTCCCAAAAGTTTGGCGCGGATATTTGGTTGAAACGTGAGGATCTGTCGCCCGTTCGATCCTATAAAATTCGTGGGGCGTTTAATGCGATCAGCAAGGTTTTGGCAAAGACCCCAAAGCAAAACCTGTTTGTTTGTGCCAGCGCGGGCAACCATGCGCAGGGTGTGGCGTTTGTGTGCAAACATTTTGGGGTGAAGGGCGTGATTTACATGCCCGTAACAACGCCGCAGCAAAAGATTATGAAGACCAAGGTTTTTGGCGGTGAGTTTGTTGAAATTGTACTGGTCGGTGATTTTTTCGACGACACATTGGCCGCGGCGCAAGAATTTTGCAAAGCTGAGGCAGGGCATTTCCTGTCGCCGTTTGATGATATGGATGTGATCGAGGGGCAATCCTCTGTCGCGTTGGAAATCGAAGCGCAATTGGGACGGATCCCAGATGTGATTGTGCTGCCTGTTGGGGGTGGTGGATTGTCCGCGGGAATCGTTTCCTATTTTGGGATGGACGCGCTGAACTATGTGTTTTGCGAGCCTCTTGGTGGGGCGAGCCTTGCAGCTGCGGTGGCCAATAAGGGGCCGCTGACGCTTGATACCGTGGACAGCTTTGTGGATGGGGCCGCTGTGGCGCGGATCGGCAGCCGCAATTTTGCGGCGCTGATGGATGTGACGCCAGATCAAGTGTTGGCCATTTCAGAGGATCGGCTTTGTACCACCATGATCGAAATGTTGAACGTGGAAGGCGTGGTTTTGGAACCCGCTGGCGCGTTGTCGGTGGATGCGCTGACGGATATTGCCGATCAAATCAAAGGAAAGACGGTTGTCTGTGTGTCCTCGGGTGGGAACTTTGATTTCGAACGTCTGCCCGAGGTAAAAGAACGGGCCCAGCGGTATTTAGGGCTAAAGCGGTATTTCATCCTGCGCCTGCCCCAACGGCCTGGTGCGCTGAAGGATTTTTTGGGCATGCTGGGACCAAACGACGATATTGCGCGGTTTGAATATCTTAAGAAATCAGCGCGGAATTTCGGGACGGTGTTTATCGGTATCGAAACAGATGATCGGGCCAATTTCGCAAAGCTTGAACAAACGGCGGCGACAGCTGGGTTTGGCTTGCGCGATATCACCGAAGATACGGCAATCGCGGACTTCTTGGTTTAGGGCGTTAAAAGCTGTGACACGGAATGAGTCATATAGCCATCGAACTGTTTCAAACCCTGTTGGGTCAGCACCTTTACGGTGTCGCGCACAGGGCTGGCCAAAGCGGCGTTCATGTCTTCCAAAGTCGCGTAATAAGAATTGAACTGCAAATAGATCGGCGGGGTTTCTGTACCCTGTTCAGTGATCTTTTCTAGCTCGACTTTTACGATGTTTGGATACTGCTGCATTGCCGCGATAACGGGTCCTGCCATATGGGCATCAAATGCGGGTTGGTGTTTGGCTGGAACCGTTCCGTAAAGCGTGGCGTGGCGAATAATCATAGCGGTCTGTTTGTGTGATTGAGGCAAAATAAAACCCACCCTTTTTGCAAAGAGTGGGTTTCAAAATTCAGATCAAAAGATCGCTTAGCGGCGGATGCCGAGACGCTTAATCAGGTCCTGATAGCGTGCTTCGTCTTTTGCTTTTGTGTAGTCGAGCAGTTTACGACGCTGGGCAACCATTTTCAAAAGGCCACGACGACCGTGGTTGTCTTTTTTGTGGGTTTTGAAATGCTCTGTCAGCGTTGAAATGCGGGATGTCAGGATCGCAACCTGTACTTCTGGGGAACCAGTGTCGCCCTCTTTGGTTGCGTATTCTTTCATCAAGCGTGCTTTTTCTTCAGCAGTAATCGACATCGGGGTCTCCTTCATGAGTTAGTGTTATGGCGCAGGCCGGGATGTCGTCCAGCAAGGCCCGTGGAGTATCTGCAATTCAGCAGATGGGGGTCTTTAGGCGAGAATCGTTTAAAAGGAAAGGGGAAATCCGCGTGACCATGGGCCCCGTCCTAGATCAGGTTTTTGCTATTAACCCTTTGTTTCTGATATCGCTGTATCCATGTCTAAGGGGTTGTAGGGCGTATTTCACGTGGCGTGGGTCTGCTGCGCTGTGAAAAGGATGGGCAGATGTTGGAAATAATTATTCTTTCGGTTTTGGGTTTCGCGGGAACCGCCATTGGAGGGTTGGTGGCGTCTGAGGATGAGCCATCGGAAAATACCGAAAGTGAAGCGGATGCGGTGTCGCAAGACACAGGGGGTGATCTGCTTGATATCCTAGACGATGACAGTGCCGATCAGGATTTGATGGCAGAGGATGACGGCACGCCAGAGGAAAGTTGGGGGGATGATCGCCTGACGGGGGGCGACGGAGATGACACGTTGTCTGGCGGTGCAGGGGATGATGTTTTGACGGATTGGTCGGGCAATAATCACATGTTTGGCGGTGATGGGGATGACACTTTGCGCGGCGGTTTTGAAGATGACGCGATCAGCCATTTACACGGGGGGGCTGGCGATGACTTGATTACTGACGGGGAGTCAGACGCGACCATCTTTGGGGGTGACGGCGAGGATGTGATCGTTTCTGGCCATGGCACTGGCGATGTGTTCGGCGGTGCGGGTGATGACGATATCGCAACAGGCATTGACACGGATGTGGTTCACGGCGACTCGGGGGATGACACTATCACCGCAATTGGCACGGACACCGAAGGGGAAGTGGATGAGGTTTATGGTGGCGAAGGCAACGATGAATTGCACATTCGCGGTGCCACCGAAGCCTATGGCGGCGAGGGGGAAGATACCTTCACCAGCTACTTTAACACTTGGGTAGAAGAAGCGCCGACAGTGATGGATTTTGATGCGGCTGAGGATCGTCTTGAAGTGGACATCTACAGCCATGAAGGTCGCCAAGAATTAGACGATTTTGACGTGGATGTGCAGGATTTTGAAGATGGCAGCGGCGCGTCTATCTTTGTGGACGGCGTGGAAGTGATGCGCATCCCGGGGGCACAGGGGCTCGATCTTGCGGATGTGCAATTAAACCTTGTGTAAGATGCGATGCCTTAACGCCCGCGTTTCAGGCCGATCATGTTTGAAATGAACAAAGTGCTCAAAACAACCGCTCCGCCGATCAAGGCATAAGGACCAGGGTTTTCGCCAACCACATACCAAACAAGCAACGGTGCGAGAACGGCCTCCAGCAACAGGAGCAAGGACACTTCGGATGCGGTGATGTAGCGTGGACCAAGCGACATAAGCGCCGTTCCCAATGGAACGAACATGCCCCCAAGAATGAT
Organism: Amylibacter sp. IMCC11727; assembly: GCF_029854195.1. Taxonomy (NCBI): domain Bacteria; kingdom Pseudomonadati; phylum Pseudomonadota; class Alphaproteobacteria; order Rhodobacterales; family Paracoccaceae; genus Amylibacter; species Amylibacter sp. IMCC11727. The sequence goes on along the minus strand of NZ_CP122960.1, from coordinate 2,998,829 downwards.
CAAAAGGGTCAGATCGGTTTGCGACAGTGTGTCAAACCGCACAAACGGCACGCAAATCATCGCCGTCAGAGCATACCCGATGGCGGTTGCAGGAACCATGGACATGCTGCGCGACGCGCGTGCCGTGGTAAAGGCAAAGGCCAGCGTGGCTGCAGCGCCAAGGGCTATAGCATCGCCAAGTAGGGATGATTGCCCCCCTGAATGAGACCCCGCAGCGATAATCGCAATGCCGATCAGGGCAAAGATAGTGGTCCAAATCATGCGCGGCGAAAACCGTTCCCCCAAAAAGGCCCAACTGGCGAGCGCAGCAAAAACAGGGGATGTGCTAACAATGAACAATGCGTTGGCCACGGATGTTAGGCGCAAACCATAGATGAAGCAAAAAGTGGAAATGCACAAAAGCACACCGTATTGCAGGCCCGAGCGCCCCAAGTTTTTATAGGCTTGCAGGGTGTTTGAACCGTGCCGAAACAGGGTGAACAGGCCGATCATCAAGCCTGCCAAACCGCAGCGCACAAACATGAATGTCAGCCCATCCGTTTCCACAAGACGCACGATCAAACTGTCGGGGATGACAGACAAAACGCCAATGCTGGTGAGGATCAGGCCTTTGGCTTGGTCGTTCATTTCTGACCAAACAGGATTTTGCGTTCCGCATCGGTATGAGGGCGGCTTGGGCGTTTGTCTTTGCCAAGACTGACACCGCGTTGCACGGCAGGGCGGTCTTTGACGCGGGCGCGCCACGCAATGACGTTTGGAAATTCGTCTAGGCTGAGCCCCATGGCCTTGCCGATAAGCACCCAAGGCCAACACATCATATCCGCGATGGAATAGTCATCTACGATGTAATCCCGCCCTTCAAGACGGCGCTCCAACACGCCCAAACAGCGCGTGTATTCGCCAGCGTATCGTTTGGCGGCATAGCCGCCTTTTTCGCTGTCAGGGGCGTAGTTGTGAAAATGGCTGTGTTGCCCCGCCATGGGCCCTTGGTTGCCCGTTTGCCAGAACAACCATTCCAGTGTTTCTTTGCGCTTCACTGGGTCCTCGGACAGGAATTGCCCCGTTTTTTCTGCTAGATACCACATGATTGCACCGCTTTCGAATACGGACACGGGATCGCCAGTTACGTCATGATCCACAATGGCGGGCATGCGGTTGTTTGGGCTGATCGCGAGGAATTCTGGAGTGAACTGTTCGCCCTTGCCGATGTGGAGCATGTGGGTGGAGTAGGGGATGCCCAACTCTTCGAGCAGGATAGAGATTTTCCAACCGTTGGGAGTTGGCCAATAGTAAAAATCAAGTGGTTTGGTCATGCGCTGTCCCCCAGTTTGATCAGCCCTTCGGCGGCGAGTGTGGCGATATCTGTTTGAGATAGTCCTGCTTCGGCCAAGAGTTCGGCTGTGTGTTCCCCTAAGGCTGGCGGTGGAATGCGCACGGATGTGGGCGTTTCCGAAAACCGTGGCGCTGGGCGGGCTTGGCGCAGGCGACCCGCAGTGGGGTGTTCATATTCCATGATGGTATCATTGGCCTGCACCTGCGGATGAACGCGCATTTCGCGGCGATGCAAAACGGGGGCGCAGGGGACATCTTCTGCTTCGAGCCGTGCGAGCCAGTCTTCGGTGGTGCGGGTGCGCAAAACCTCTTGGGTCAGGTTAAGGCGTTCGTCGATGTTTTTGCCGCGCAAAGCCGCCGTTTTGAACCGTGGGTCGTCGACCAGTTCGGGCATGTCAAAGGCGCGGGACAGGTTGGCCCATTCTTTGTTGGATTGCACCGCAACCGAGATATAGCCATCGGCGGTTTCATAGATCAGGTCGATAAAGCTTTGGGCGTTTTCTTGGGTAAATTCATTGCCAACAAACGTGTGCCCGCCCATGTCGGAGCCCCAAAGAAACGAGATAACAGTGTCGAGCATAGACAGTTGAATATGCTGCCCTGTGCCTGTGCGTTCGCGGTGAAACAAGGCGGCGGAAATGGCCTGTGATGCGGCAAATCCCGTCAGTTTGTCGGGTAGGATTGTGCGCACCAATCGAGGGCGGTTTTGATCCGATCCTGCCTGCACCGTTGTTAGGCCTGAAAGAGCCTGAACCAGCGGGTCATAGACGGGTTTTTGCGCATAGGGGCCTGTTTCGCCAAAGCCTGAAATCGACACGTAAATGATATCGTCTTTGAGTGCGCGACAGGCCGTTTCGCCAACGCCGATACGATCGGCGACACCAGGGCGAAAGTTCTGCACGATCACATCTGCCGTTTTCACAAGTGCTTGAAACGCTGCAAGGCAACGGTCGTCCTTGAGGTTAAGCGTAAGCGAACGTTTGTTGCGGTTGTTGTTCACAAAAGACGCGGACATGCCAGCACGACGAGTGGACACCATGCGGGTGTGATCGCCAGTTTCAGGGGTTTCGATTTTGATTACATCCGCCCCTTGATCCGCGAGGATCATAGTGGTGGTGGGCCCCGAAATCATCGAGGTGAGGTCGAGAATGCGAATGCCTTCGAACAGGGATGTCATTGGGCTGCCTTTTGGTTTCGTTTGCGGCAGTTCAAAGCAATTGATCTGGATTGGCAAGGGCCGCGCGGATCACCGTGACGTCAGAACGATTTCGATCCAGCCGTTTTGTGTTGCATCAGAAAATGGCTGAGCGTTTACCAAGCCGTTTGCTGAAACTTGTGATCCAGTAAATTTGCCGATTGCGATCAGTTCTTGTGCCACTGACAGGGCGCGATTTTGGCTGAGGAACCATGCCTCGCCCGAATTGCCAGTGCCATAGCTGTCGACACGGATCATCCAATCGATGCCTTCGGGGACACGGTTTGTTGCGTCTTTCAAAATCGCGGCGATCTCATTCAGGCGAACGCCATTAGCATTTTGCAGCTTTGCCGAGCTTGCTGAAAACAATGCAGAGGCAGGCAGGATAACGCGATCCGTGGCCGTGCTTGTATCCGCTGCAGGGGCCGAAGCGATCATCAATTCGCGCATGCTGGCGTTCAGGTTCGCGATAATTGCTGCGGACTGGACCGCGCGGGTTTTCTGATCGCCGCGCAGTGTTTTCGTTGCGGTTTCAAACGCATTGCGGGCACGATCCACATCGGATTGCAGATCAGCAAGCGTGTTGGCGGCTGCGGCCTGTTGCGCGGTGAAATCCTGCATTGTCAGAGATTCATTTTGCAGGATCGCTTGTTGCGCTTCGAGTTGGTCTTGGGCGATGGACAGTTCTTGTTCAATACCTTCGATCAATTCGTTGCGCGCCGCAATTTCTGCGTTCCGCTTTTTCTGATGGGCCTTGAAGGCGGCATCGGCGGCTGCGAATTTTTCATAAGCGTTGGTTTCGGCCTGTTTGGCGTTGGCCAGCTGTTCATCTGCTTTGAGCAAACGTTCACCCACTTCGATTTGGCGTTTGCGTGTGGCGGCAAGGGCGGCTTTGGCGGCTTGTTCTGATTTGCTGGCGTTTTCGGCTTGGGCCACAGCGTCTTGGAAGAATTCGGATTCCAAATCCGTTTCAGAACCACCATCACCTTCGGAAATGGCCTGTTGTGCGGATTTAACGGCTTCAACCAGGACTTCTGCGGCACTGACTGCGGCCTGGGCTGCCGCAGCGGCGTTTTTCAACTGATCCACCGTGGAGCGCAACTTTTCATGTTCGTTTTTCATCGCTGAAATGCTGGATTGCAGATCCTCGGAAGAGGAGATGACGGTGTTAAGTTCGGTCTGGCTCTGGATTAGAGCTGTGGACAGTTCATCACCCTGTGGGTCCGCGTCAGATGTGTCCACGCGCGAAAGGCGTTTTTTGGCACTGGCAACTTTGACAACTGCGCTGCTGAGCCCGTCTTTTGCGGCATCAATTTTCGCTTGCTGCGCGTTTGCTTTTTCAGTGAGCGATTGTGTTTCCGTTTCGAATTCGGATTTCTTCGCAAGGGCGGCGTTCAACGCGTCCCGCTTGCTTTGCCAATCAGAGACAAGCGCATTGTATTCGGCAATTGGAGCAGGGGATAGGCTGACTGATTGGGCGATTGCGCTGTTTGGGGCGGCAAGCGCCAGAGTGAGAGCCAAAACGGAAGGCGTGAGCAAGGAGATTTTCAGCTGATTAAAACGATGTGTCACGCGACCAATTCCACCCTGTTACTAGTGTTGGGGTTTTAGGACGCAGATGCGTTTTGGCCTGCGCGTGATCAATTCAGATTTTTAAACTGCCCCGCGCAAAAGCTCTTCCCCAGCTTTTACTGAATTCACTCAGTAGACAGGTTTTTACAGGTCGTCAACGAAAGCGCGTGTTGTGGTGAAGGGCGGTTCATGTTTCGTGAGTTTGGGGGAAATATATTGTGGAAATTTTCCAAAATGCAGGTTCTTCGCGGCAACTTATGATGTCTGATTATTGTGGGTTGAGTTGCCCAAATCGGCAATATTTGAACTTTACCAATAGTTTGGCAAAGACTTCGCATGTTTGTGCCCAAAAATAATGAAAAAATGCCGAATATACATGTCAACGACTGTTGCGCGTGACCCACAATACTGGCAAATTGCCGCTAAATGTATGGGAGAGTGGAACCATGATAACAAGATGTTTGATCGCAGCGGGTATTTCGCTGGTAATGGGGGCAACGGCCGTTGCTGCGCAGACCTGCGGCGGGGTTTATACGGTAAAGCGTGGTGACTCACTGTCCCTAATTGCAGATTCCCAGTATAAAGACGCTAAGAAATGGTCAGCGATCCATCAGGGAAATATCGCCGCGATTGGCAGCAATCCTGACAGTATTCGCGTTGGGCAAAAACTGCGCCTGACGTGTATTGGGGGGCTTCCACAAGGGTTAGAAGGTGGCACGGTACAAGCGGCGGCAAGTTCGACCGACGACACGGCTGTCGTGACCACATCGTCGAACGCATCTGCGGCGGTTCAAGTTTCTGCACGCGACCGTAAAATCAAATTGGTAACGGCAGATGATTATGCGCCATTTACTGACCGCAAATTGCCCGGGGGTGGTTTGATCACCGAAGTTGTCGACAGTGCGATGAAAGGCAACGCCGAAGTAAAAGATTTCGGCATTTACGTGGTTAACGATTGGTCAGCGCACCTTGACCCGCTTCTGACGGATGCGGTGATGGATTTGGCCTATCCTTGGTACAAACCTGACTGCAAAGCGATGCCAGATAATTGGCGGTGTCAGAACCTCCATTTCTCCGAGCCTATGTTTGAAATTTTGGTTCTGTTGTTCACATCCAAGGAACGCCCACTGGTGTTCAACTCAGATGCGGATATGGAAGGCAAAACACTGTGCCGTCCAAAGGGATTTTTCACGCATGATTTGGAAGGCAACGGTCGCCTTTGGTTGACCAAGGGTTTGGTCAAACTGGAACAACCGATTACGATGGCAGACTGTTTTGAATTGTTGGAAGAGGGTAAAGTTGATGCCGTGGCGATCAACGAATTTTCTGGCAGAACAGCCATGAAAGAATTGAACCTGGAAGACAAAGTTGATGTGGTTCAATCGCGCCCACTGTCCATCGAAGGTTTGCATGTGGTTGTTGGGAAATCCCACCCGCAAGCGGAAGAGATGTTAGAACTAATCAATACGGGTCTCGACGGGTTGAAACGCTCGGGTGATTATCAGCGCATCGTTGATAGCCACATGACTCGAATCTGGGAGAGCTTCTAAGTCGGAAGTCACAACGCAGCCTTCGGGGGAATGCTATGCTGAAACAACTTATTGCGGGGGGAGTGCTGGTCACAGTGGCCGGTGTCGCACAGGCGCAGGAAGATTGCGGACGGACTTATGTCTTGCAAGAAGGTGATACGCTGTTGTCGATTGCGCAAAATTACTATGGTGATCGCAGCAAGTGGTCGGTTGTTTATTACGCAAACGAAGAGGCGTTGGGAGGCAACCTTGTGGACCTTCCGCAAGGTGTGGCGCTGAACGTTCCGTGCATCAACGGTGAAACGCCCGACGATGTCACGACCACCGCAGCAAGTGCAGCCACAGAAACCGAAACGGTTGAAACCACCGAGCCTGCAAAAACTGTGACTGCGTTGCAGGCCGATCCGACGCCATTGCTGCAGGATGATGCAGATATCCGTTTGTTGACGGGATCAAATTACGCGCCGTTCACGCAACAGGATTGGCTGGGGGGTGGTATGTTCACCGAATTGGTGAATGCGTCATTTGAATCGGCCCCAAGCCCGCTGCCCTTTTCGATCACATGGGAAAACGATTGGTCACAGCATCTGTTCCCGCTGTTAGACGAAAAGAAGTTCGATATGGGCTTTCCATGGATCAAACCAGATTGCGCGGCCGATCCGAACAACGAACGTTGTACGAATTTCCATTTCTCGGAGCCTGTGTTTGAGTTTTTGGAGTTGTTGTATGCCAAAGCAGACGCGGATTATGGGTTCTTTGATGACTCAGATATTCACGGCAAATCCCTTTGCCGTCCAGCAGGTTATTTCACCCACGATCTGGAAGAAAACGGTCGTCTTTGGTTGACCAACGATCTGATCGATTTGGTGCGTGCTGACAGCCCTGCTGCCTGTTTTGAGTTATTGGCAGAGGGTAAAGTTGATTTCGTGTCTGCCAACGAATTTCTGGGGCCAAGTACCATTGCGAGCCTAGACATGACAGGTGATGTGAAAGCAATGGAACGGGCGTTGTCCACAACCACGCTGCATGTGGTGATTTCCAAACGTCACTGGCGCGGAACAACCAACATGTATCGGTTCAATGCAGGTCTTGAAGCGTTAAAGAAAACGGCGCGGTATGAACAGATCGTTGATCGTCACTGGCAAGTGTTCCGCGACAGCATCAAGTAATCTGGCGTTACGCCTTTAGGTGGCGGGCGCGTGCGCCCCGTTCAATCGCGGCCCCAGCAAGGCGATCAATGTTCATCTCGTAACGGATTTCTTCCAAGAACCGCAGTTCGCCTTCGCGCAAGCGACCATCAGCGGCAGCCACATCACAGCATAGGGCATATGCGGTTTCGTTGAATTTTTCTGGCAGAGCGCTGCGCACCAGACCGAACAGCGCATCTAGGCCGTCTTCGTCTTCGAGAATATCGAATACGGTCTGAGAGATGATCGTAATGCGATCCGCGTCATAATCCGCGAAAACAGGCAAATGGCCAACCACGCGATCAATGGACAACAGTTCCAATGTACGCACTTGCGTATCGGACACGGATGTGGAGACCATAAGCGCAATTAACGCGTCCTGAAGGTTCCATGGGCTTTCGTTGAGGTCATCTGCGGTCATTGGTGCGGCCTTTGGTGGATATTCGTGCCGATAATATTGACCCTTGGGGGCAGGAGCAATAGGGAGTGCGCTTGAACCAAATGAAAACTGGAATCTATCATGTCCCAACTCCGTGATCTTGCGATGAGCAGCAAAGCCTGGCCTTTTGAAGAAGCCCGCAAGATTTTGAAACGGTATTCAAAGGGTGCGCCTGAAAAGGGTTATGTGCTGTTTGAAACAGGATATGGCCCATCAGGTCTGCCCCATATCGGCACGTTTGGCGAAGTGGCGCGCACGACGATGATCCGTCGCGCGTTTGAGGTGCTTTCAGATATTCCGACGCGATTGATTTGTTTTTCCGATGATCTGGACGGGATGCGCAAGGTTCCAGGCAATGTGCCAAATGCCGAAAGTTTGCAGGCGCATTTACAAAAGCCGCTGACGTCTGTGCCTGATCCGTTTGGCACGCATGACAGTTTTGGTGCGCACAACAACGCGAAATTGAACAGCTTTCTTGATACCTTTGGGTTTGAGTATGAGTTCATTTCGTCCACCGAGTATTATCAGTCAGGCAAGTTTGACGAGGTGCTGCTGCGGGCCTGTGAAAAATACGATGACGTAATGAAGGTGATGTTGAAATCATTGCGCGAAGAACGCCAAGCGACCTATTCCATCTTCCTGCCGATCCATCCTGAAACAGGGCGTGTTTTGTATGTGCCGATGAAGCATGTGGATGGCAAAAACGGGACGATCACGTTTGACGACGAGGATGGCAAAGAATTCACGCTGCCTGTGACGGGCGGCAATGTGAAGCTGCAATGGAAGCCAGATTTTGGGGCCCGCTGGGCTGCGCTCGACGTGGATTTTGAAATGTATGGCAAGGACCATTCCACAAACACGCCGATCTATGATCGGATTTGCGAGATTTTGGGCGGCAAGAAACCGGACCATTTTGTGTATGAGCTGTTCTTGGATGAAGACGGTCACAAGATTTCGAAAACGTCTGGCAATGGTGTTTCGATTGATGAATGGCTGACCTATGCGTCGGCGGAATCCTTGTCGTACTTTATGTATCAAAAGCCAAAAACCGCGAAGCGGATGCATTTCGATGTGATCCCAAAAGCGGTGGATGAATATCACCAACAGTTGCGGGCCTATGCTTCGCAGGATGAAACGCAGCGGTTGAACAACCCTGTGTTCCATATTCATGGGCATAATGTACCCGCCAGCGATATGGTTGTGCCGTTCTCGATGTTGCTGAACCTTGCGTCTGTTTCTTCGGCGGAAACGAAGGATGCCATGTGGGGGTTCATCAACAAATATGCGCCTGAAGCGTCCCCTGAAACGAACCCAGGTCTGGATGATGCAGCGGGATTTGCCGTGCGGTATTACCATGATTTTGTGAAGCCTGCGAAAGTGTTCCGCGCACCCACCGATCAGGAACGCGCGGCGTTGGCAGATTTGGCGGCGGCGTTGAAGGATGTGGATGCGGCTAAGGCCATGATTGACAAAAAGAACGCGGATATGGGCAACGGCGAAGCGCCAATCGAAACGCTGAACATGGCCGATGCGGACGATCTGCAGTCTGTTGTGTTTGCAGTTGGTAAGAACCATGGGTTTGAACCGCTGCGCCATTGGTTCACCGCGATTTACGAGGTTCTGCTGGGTGCATCCCAAGGGCCCCGTTTTGGTGGGTTTATCGCACTTTATGGTGTTGAAGAAACCGTGGCGTTGATCGAAGCAGGTTTGAACGGCGACTTGGGCTAGGGCCTGTTACCACTAACGACATCACCGCAGTTTTAGTCGAATTTTCGTCAGAACAAGGCATCTGACCGCAGGAATAGTGATCTATTTCAAGGGTAGATAACGCAGGTCTGGCGAAAATTCGCGAAACCGCAACGCGGCGCGGTGGATTTTGCCCTGCTTCGCTGCCCGGCAGGGCATGCTTGCATGCCCGAGAGGGGGCGTTATCTGGCGCTGAAAATCGCCAGATTTATGCACGCCAGATGCCTTGTGCAGAGCAAAATCCGTCTCGCGCTGCGGAGATGTCGATAGTGTTAACAGGACCTAATTGCCCAAGTCAGCGGTTTAAACCAGCGAGGATGCAAAACCGAGCGTGCCAGAAATGGCGAGCACCCACAGCAGGTTCATATGGCGGACCAACAGGAGAACACCTGCGACAATTGCCAGCGCCACGACGATTGGGTTGAGGCTGCTGAACGTGGGGACCCACAGGGTGGCGATGCCTGCTTTCGTTTGGGTCACTTCGCCAAAGAATACATGCAGGGCAAACCAAACGGACAGGTTGAGGATCACGCCAACAACGGCTGCGGTGATGGCGTTTAATGCGCCGCGCAGGCGAGGTTGGGCGCTGATCCATTCCACATAGGGTGCGCCTGCAAATATCCATAAAAAGCAGGGGGTGAATGTGACCCAAAGCGTGATGCCCGCTGCCAACAGGGCCGTGCCCCATCCCCCGTTTGCATAGCCTGCAAGAATGCCCACAAATTCTGTTACAAGGATCAAAGGACCGGGGGTGGTTTCTGCTAGGCCAAGGCCATCCATCATTTGCCCAGTGGTCAGCCAGTCTTTGGCTGTGACCACGTCTTGGCCCATATAGGCGAGCACGGCATATGCGCCGCCGAATGTCACCGTGGCAAGTTTGGAAAAGAAATACGCGATTTCGGTGAGGATGGACGCGGGCAGCATTGCATCAAGCACCAAAATCGGCAGCCACCAAATGGCGAGCCACAAAAGGATGGTGCGGATGGTTTTGCCAATCGGTTGGCCCTTGGACAGGGTTTCAACGTCCTCTGGCGGGGAGGACGTGAGCAAACCAAACACACCTGCGGCCAAGATGATCAGGGGAAACGGCAGGTTGAGGAAAAAGATGGCAACGAAGGCGGTGGCTGCAAGAAGCCAATGGGCCATGCTGTGCAGAGCCTTTTTTGAAACGCGTAACAGGGCTTCGATCACGATGATGACAACGGTGGCTTTAATGCCAAGGAAAATTGCCTCGGCTGCGGGCAGTTGGCCGAATGTGATGTAGAGGAATGCCAGAGCCAAAATGACAAATGCGCCTGGCAAAACAAACAAAAGGCCCGCGATCAGCCCCCCAAGGGTTCCGTGCAATCGCCAACCTGCGAAGGTGGCGAGCTGCATGGCCTCTGGTCCTGGCAGCAACATGCAAAAGCTGAGCGCGTTGAGGAAGTGGCGCTCGGACATCCATTTGCGGGTTTCGACCACCTCTTTGTGCATCAGGGCGATTTGGCCTGCAGGGCCGCCAAACGACAGAAAGCCGATTTTGGCCCAAACTTTGGTGGCGTCAGTTAGGGTTGGTTGGCTCATGCGGTTTCGTCCCAAATGTGGGTTTCTTTGGTGGCATCCCGCGCCCAACGATACAGCGCATCATATAGGAGAAGGCCCTGTTCCAGCTGTTCCAAATCATCGCGGTACATGCGCGACAGACCAAGGGACAGCGCCAACAACCCTGCGGCTTCAGGCGCGGTGGACAGTGTGTCCGTATCGGCGGCGCGGATGATACGGGCCATATGGTCAAGGGCGGGGATCGATAGATCGAAACCTTTCAAAAACGCATCAAACGTGCAGGCGTCACCGCTGTGTGTCCAATCGCAATCTGGCACATCAAAGGCGGTGGCATTGAATTTTTCAGCCACATTCAAAACCTGAGAAGGGCTGACAAACAGAAAGCGGGCAGTTGGATCGATAAAGCGGCGGATCAACCAAGGGCAGGCGATGCGGTCAATTTTGGGCCGATGCCGCGTGACCCAGAGGCTGTTTGTTGGGGCGGGTTGGATCAACGGAAGGTTCGCATCGGCCCATGCCACATGACCCCCTTGAAGGAATTCACAGGCCACGCCCAGATTGCGCAGGATCGCAGCAAAACCTTGGCTGAGTTTGAGACCTTTGTGGCAGGAAACGACCGCGCGACGGTCGCCGATCATAGCCGCAGCAGCATCGGAATCGTTGAAATCCCACCGCAGGGCGGTTGGGATCATGCGCGGATCTTCGGCAAAATCTGCGTCAATGCGCACGTCGATAATGACGGGGCAATCGGGTGTGCCGATCAGACGATTGAGTTGGGATTGTGTGATTTCGTTTGGGGCAGGCATAGAGCATCCTTCCTTGGTTAAGGTATGTGGATGCGAAACTCTGGCTGCCGCCTCACGGGGCTTTCGCGCTCCCCTTGAATGGGTTGTAGCAAAGCGGTGGGACGGGTCAAGAGGTTTGACGAGCGATGAAACAAGCCTAGGTTTAAAGGGGTATTGGAGGAAAACATCATGAAAATTCTAAGCAGCGTTTTTGCACTGGCCTTGATGGCCATGCCTTTGCAGGCTCAAGAGGACGAGATTAAATCGGTTATCACGGGGCAAATTCAATCGTTTATGAAAGATGATTTCCAAACTGCGTTCAGCTATGCCGCGCCCAATATTAAACAGATTTTTCAAACACCTGAACGGTTTGCGCAAATGGTTGTGAACGGCTATCCGATGGTGCATCGCCCAGCCGAAGTGACGTTCCAAGAATTGGTGGAAACGGATGGGGCATATACCCAAGATGTGCTGCTGCGCGATGTTAAAGGTTTGTATTACGTGGCGCGTTACACGTTGGTGAATGTCGCTGGGGACTGGCAGATCAGTGGCGTCAGCATTCTGCAAACAGCTGGTGTCGGGGCGTAATCCCCACAAAATTTTCATCAGATAGGGCGCTGCGTGCGCCCTTTTTCATGCGCAAGTGGCAGCTGTGCCGAACGGTCCTGTCATCCAGCGTTAAACCTTGTTCCTTATTTCCTTTCGCGATGGTGCGCTGAGCTTTCAGCCTCGCCGAACGAACCAACCCGCGTGACGTTTAGCGCGTGGTTTGCTGTGGGGCTTTGGCCCGAATGCTTTGAAAGGACATTGAATGAACAAGGCACTTACCGATGGGCTCCAGTTGATGCCACCAGCCTTTGCGCTTGGGCTTGATGTGTGGTCGAGCGAGGATGGAACGCCTGGATCAGACACATACGACGGGGCGAGCAATGCCACGTTGATCGCGGCGGATGCAGATTTTGGCGGGTGTTTGGAATTGCTGAAAACGTCGAACACGCAAAAGCTGCGGTATACGGGCAATACGCCGATGATACCGGGATGTTATTGGCAAATTCGCGCACGGATTAAGGCGGTTGCTGGGCCACTGCCATCGGTGCGCATTGCCGCATGGGCGGGGGACAGCGGGGGCAATCACGTCACGGGTTTGGATGAAACAGGGGCATCAATCGCACTGGAAAATTACGGTGAGGTGATCGAAGTGTCCGCCATTGTCGGGTCTGGTGGCCGTGGCGGTGTGGACATGGTTTGGGGGCAAGACCCCGTTTTTGGACATTTCGGCATTGATTTGACTGGGGTGAACAACGGGATCGTTCGCATAGATGACATCATCATCGAAGATGTGACAAACATTTATACATCGTCAAAATTGGATGTGGTGGATGTAACCGATTATGGCGCGATTGGGGATGGGAGTACCAACAACGTGGCCGCTTTCGAAGCAGCAGATGCCGCAGCAAACGGGCGCACGGTTTTGGTGCCTGACGGGGTGTTTCAGCTGAATAGCACCGTCACCATTGCATCGGAAATTCGGTTTCATGGTACGGTCTCAATGCCAGCGGCTGCGCAACTGCAATTGCTGCAAAATTTCGATTATCCAACGTATTTTACAGCGTTTGGAAATGAACAACTGGCCTTGGAAAAGGGTTTGCAAGCCTTGTTGAATTTTTCCGATCATGAATCGCTGGATATGAAAGGGCGCACCGTGAGCCTGACCAGCCCGATTGACGTTCAGGCGGTGGTTGGAAATCGCAACACATTTTCATCGCGGCGCGTTCTGCGCAACGGTCGGATTGAGGCCGCATCAAGCCCAGCGTGGAATGACGTAGAGGTCACACGCACCGCCACATATGATCCCAACAATCCGTTTAACCTGTCGGGCATTTCAAACGTCAGCGGGGTGCAGCCTGGATCATTGGTGCAGGGCACGGGTGTTGGCCGCGAGGTCTATGTGCGGTCTGTCAACGCCAGCACAGGTGAATTGACGCTCAGCCGTCAACTGTATGGCGCACCTGCAAACCAAACCTATACGTTCACGCGGTTCCAGTATTTGTTGGATTTTTCGGGTTTCAATTACTTGGGCCGCTTCTCGCTCGACAGTATTGATTTTGCCTGTAACGGGCGATCCAGCGGTGTGATGATTGCCGATGACGGGCTAATTTTCCACGTGCGAGATTGTTTCTTTACCACACCAAAAGATCGCGGCCTGACCTCTGCGGGGCATGGGTGTGCGGGGATGCTGTTGGATCGCAACCAATGGCTGTCGAACGAGCAGGAAATTTCGGTCAGCCAGCGCACAACCATCGGGTTTAACGCCAACTGCAATGATGTGAAGGTGCGCAACAACCGCGCGTTGCGGTTTCTGCATTGGGGGGTGATCAGCGGCGGCGGGGCGTTGATTACGGGCAACCACTTTTTCCAAGATGACAACACAGGCGGGAATATTCGGTCGTCGGGTTTGATCATCGCGCAGAACCATCCAAAGCTGTCGTTCGTGGGCAACTATGTGGACAATTGTACGATTGAATGGACCAACGAACACGATGCAACGCCCAATATTATCACGGGGTTTTCGTTTGGTGGGATGACGATCACGGGCAACCATTTCACGTCTGCTGGGTCTGCATCATGGTTCCGTTGGATTTCGATCAAGCCCCATGGCACAGGGCATTTCATTAACGGGCTGAACATCAGTGGTAATGTATTTAAAGCGTTTTCGGGCCCAAACCTTGGGCGTGTGGAAAGCGTAGACAGTTCCATCGCACCCTTGTTGCCTGATAAGTTTCGCAACATCACAGTGATCGGCAACACGTTTACAGGGGTTGATGAACACATGATGAACCCTGTCACACTGGAAGTGAGCCGCACCACAGTTGGGGCGGGCTGGCGCACGGGGATCGGCAATTACATGCCCTTTGATGCCAAGGCCCGATATGTGGTGGCGGCGATGCCAGATGGGCAAATGCTCAGCAGTTCCAATACACCTGTTTACACACAGCCTTATTTCGAAGGGGGTGTTGGGCCAGGAGGGCAGAGTTTTGATCTGAAATGGTCACAACCCCTGAAAGGCAAAGTGCGCGTGACGGTGCGCTGTGATGATCCAGACTAGAGGATGGTGTTGGGGCAGCTGTTAAAGCTGCCCTAAAACTTTTTGCGTTTACTTTTGCCGCGTACAACGGTTGTGCCTGCCCGCCCTGCGGTGCTGCGCCCGCTGGCTTTTTTGGCGTCTTCTGCGGCGGCGGCAACGGCGGATTGTCGTGCCAGTGGATCGTCTGAAATGGTGAGTTCCACCGCTTCCAAACGTTTCACCTCGTCGCGCAGGCGTGCGGCCTCTTCAAACTCGAGGTTCTCGGCTGCTTTCAACATGTCTTTGCGCATGGCATCCAAGTGGGTTTGCAGGTTTTCCCCGATCATCGGTTTGTCGACCTTGGCGGTGACGCGGGATTGATCCGTGTCCCCTTCGTAAAGGCCCGCAAGTACGTCTTCGACGTTCTTTCTTACGGTTTCTGGGGTGATACCGTGCTTTTCGTTATAGGCCTGTTGCTTTTCACGGCGTCGGTTGGTTTCGCCAATAGCCCGTTCCATAGACCCTGTGATGCGGTCAGCATACATGATCACGCGGCCATCTGCGTTTCGCGCGGCCCGCCCAATGGTTTGCACGAGCGAGGTTTCAGAGCGTAAGAAGCCTTCTTTATCTGCATCCAAAATGGCCACCAGCTTACATTCAGGGATGTCCAACCCTTCGCGCAAGAGGTTGATCCCGATCAGCACATCAAAGGCGCCGAGCCGCAGATCGCGCAGGATTTCGATGCGTTCCAATGTGTCGATATCAGAGTGCATGTAGCGCACGCGGATGCCCTGTTCGTGCATGTATTCGGTCAGGTCTTCGGACATGCGTTTGGTCAGGGTTGTGACCAGTACGCGCCCGCCGCCTTCGGCCACGCTGCGCACTTCGTCCAGCAGATCATCCACCTGTGTTTCCACGGGGTGGATTTCCACGGGCGGATCAAGGAGGCCCGTTGGGCGAATGATTTGTTCGGCAAATACGCCGCCTGATTGTTCCAGTTCCCATTTTTGTGGGGTGGCCGAGACAAACACGGATTGGGGTCGCATGGCGTCCCACTCTTCGAATTTCAGCGGACGGTTGTCCATGCAGGATGGCAGGCGAAATCCGTGTTCGGCCAGTGTGAATTTGCGCCGATAGTCGCCTTTGTACATGCCGCCAATTTGGGGGACAGACACGTGGGATTCATCCGCAAACACGATGGCATTGTCTGGAATGTATTCGAACAATGTGGGCGGCGGTTCCCCTGGGGCGCGGCCCGTCAGATAGCGGGAATAGTTTTCGATACCGTTACAAACGCCTGTGGCCTCTAGCATTTCCAGATCGAAATTTGTGCGCTGTTCTAACCGCTGCGCTTCGAGCAGTTTGCCCTCGTCTTCGAGCTGTTTGAGGCGAATGCCCAGCTCTGCTTTGATACCTTTAAGTGCTTGGTTCATGGTGGGGCGCGGCGTCACATAGTGGCTGTTGGCGTAAACGCGGACCTTATCAAGGGTTGCGTGTTTTTCACCCGTCAGCGTGTCAAATTCGACGATGCTTTCCAATTCCTCGCCAAAAAACGAAAACCGCCAGCCGCGATCTTCCATGTGGGCGGGCCAGATTTCAACGCTGTCCCCGCGCACGCGGAACGAGCCGCGCACGAACGCGTTGTCGTTGCGTTTGTATTGCAAAGCCACCAGATCAGTCATCACGCCGCGTTGGTTGTATTCCTGACCCGCGATCAGGTCGATGGTCATGGCAGTGTAGGTTTCAACCGAGCCGATGCCGTAAATACACGACACAGAGGCGACGATGATCACGTCGTCCCGTTCCATCAATGCGCGGGTGGCCGAATGGCGCATCCGATCAATCTGTTCGTTGATCTGGCTTTCTTTTTCAATGAACGTGTCAGAGCGCGCCACATAGGCTTCTGGTTGGTAGTAATCATAAAAGCTGACGAAATATTCGACAGCGTTGTCTGGGAAGAAAGATTTGAACTCCCCATAAAGCTGGGCGGCGAGCGTTTTATTTGGGGCTAAGATGATGGCGGGGCGCTGCGTTTCTTCGATCACTTTGGCCATGGTAAATGTTTTACCCGTGCCCGTTGCCCCCAACAAAACTTGGTTCTGTTCGCCGTCATTGATCCCGCCGCACAGCTCTTTAATCGCAGTGGGCTGATCCCCTGCAGGCGAAAACTCTGTATGCAGCACAATGGGTTTGCCACCTTCGAGTTTCGGGCGCTCATCCAAAGTTGGGGTGTTTAAAATGGGCTGCTGCATGGGCTCCATGGTGATTCCTTTGCACCGCGTGCGTTTCGCTGTCCGCTTTAACATGAATGTCTTGGTGCGGTGTTCAACCCTTGTGGCACAGATTTATGTGCCTCGCCATAAACAGCGAGTATTTAGACGTATTCTGCTGACCTAGGCTGTCAGTGGCTGGACGATTATTTGGCTGAAAAGGGAAACGTTAATCTTTTGTTCATTCAGTAATCCGAAAGTCCCATCAAGGTGACGATCCATCGTCGTAATAATCACAAATTCAGGGGCCGAGCAGTAAATGGTAAATAAAGTCCTGAAATCAAGGGTAGAGTATATTGTTAATCGCGCAACTTTTACGCAATTTGTGATTGCCTTGATTGGGCAGCGATGCCTATAGTGATCTTGCAAGCAGCAAGACTGGTTACTGATCGGGTGCATATCACCCACCCCACCCCTCGCTCCCATGCGTTCGGTCAGTAACCACATTTCCCCAAAATCCAGGTTTCGTCGGCCATGCAGATGCTTGCGCCTGACACAGAATTTTGATTTTGTCCTAACGGCAATGAACGCCCTGTGCAGATTACGTGGCAGATTGGGGCTTTGGGGACTTTTGGTATGCGTTTCACGACTTTTTGGGCGGCACTTGCCGTCATTCTAACTCTTTTTGCGGTGCAGCCTGTGTCTGCCCAGACACTTATACCAACTTCAGGCGGAGGAGAGTCCTCGGCAACGGATCCCGTTGATGCAGCCGACCTGACGCCTGAAGATGTGCGCGATATGGTTTCACGAATGTCTGATGCAGACGTGCGCAACATGTTGCTGGAACGTTTGGATGCCGTTGCCAAAAAAGAAGAAGAGGTTGCCAGCGAAACATCCGTTTTGGATTTCTTAATGGCGGCGGCCAACGGGACATGGACTGCCGTATATGAAGCCATCGTGCGATTGCCGATTTTGATTTCGAGCCAAGCCACCAGTTTTAGCAATTTCTACAACACTTTAGGTGGGATGGGGATTTTACAACTGCTCGGATCCATCCTGTTAGGGTTGGCAGTGGGCCTTGTTGCAGAAAAGCTGGTGAATTGGCTGACACGAAATTGGCATACGCAAACCATCGGCGATGATGCGACGCTGTTTGAATCGCTGAAATTTCTGAGCTTTCGACTGTTAAAACAAATCTATGGCCTGATTGCATTCTTTGCGGTGGCGCGACTGGTTACGACCAATTTGATTACGCCAGATATGGCGCAGTTTGCCCAAGTGATCGTGTTTAACGTTGTTGCTTTGCCGCGTTTGGCCTTGGCACTGGGGCGGTTCCTATTGGCGCCAGAACGTCCAGAACACCGATTGATTGCCACCGATGATTGGACTGCGAAATACCTGTACCGCAACCAGTTTGGTTTGTTCCTTTTGATGGGCCTGTCCACGGGGATTGTGGAGTTTAATGCGCTGAACGATGTGCCCATGGGCACGTCGCGACTTGGTTTTTGGCTCAACCTGTCAGTCCATATTTACATCATTGTTGTGGCCTGGCGGGCATGGGATGGGTTGGTCACTATGGCCCGAGGGCGTGATGACGTTACCCCATTCGAAGACAAGTTGGCGAAATTCTATCCCGTTTATCTGATCGGTCTGTCCGTGTTTACATGGTTGCTGATTAACGTGATTGTCAGCTTTGGGATGTTTGAAGTGCTGGCCACTGCGCCGCATTACAAAATGATGTTTCTGCTGGCGTTTGGCCCGACTTTTGACACCGCCGTTCGAGCCTTGGTCCGTCATCTGGTGCCACCAATGCAAGGCGAAGGCTTTGTGGCGGAACGGGCCTATGTTTCAACGAAACGCAGCTATATCCGCATTGGGCGCGTTGTGGTTTTTGCCATTATCATTGTCATCATCGCAGAGGTGTGGGGCATTGATTTGAGCAATCTTGCAGCCGCTGGTGTCGGAGTTCAGGTGGCGGGCCGCATGATCGAAATCCTGATGGTGATTGCTGTTGGCTATCTGGTTTGGGAATTGGTGTCGCTGTGGATCAACCGCAAATTGGCCGCGGAGCAAACGGCGTTGGGCATTGATTTGAACGACGAAGAACCGGGCGGTGGAGAAGGCGGCGGGGCAGGGGGATCACGCCTGTCCACTGTTTTGCCGTTGGTCCTTGGCATTGCGAAATTTGCCATTGCCGCGATTTTTGGCCTAATTGCGCTGGGCAACATCGGTATTGATATCACGCCGTTGTTGGCGGGTGCTGGTATCATCGGTTTGGCCGTTGGTTTCGGTGCGCAAAAGCTGGTGGCAGATATCGTGTCTGGCATGTTCTTCCTGATCGACGATGCCTTTCGCACAGGCGAATATGTCGAAGTTGAAGGCACCATGGGAACGGTTGAGAAAATCTCTATCCGTTCCATGCAGTTGCGCCATCACCGTGGGTTGGTTCACACCATTCCTTATGGGGAAATTCCAAAGCTCACGAATTTCAGCCGTGATTGGGTGATCATGAAGCTGATGTTCACTGTACCGTTCGATACGGACCCCAATAAGGTGAAAAAGATCTTTAAAAAGATCGGCAATGAAATGATGGCCGAAGACGCATGGAAGGATGATTTCCTGCAGCCATTCAAATCCCAAGGGGTGTTTGGATTCGATGATGTTGGCATGGTGATGCGCGGTAAGTTCATGGCCAAACCAGGCCGACAGTTTATGGCGCGTAAAGAAATCTATAACCGTGTGAAGGCCGAATTTGATGCCGCCGGCATTGATTTTGCCCGTCGCGAAGTGCGCGTGGCGATACCTGGGCTCGATTCTGCGGATGCGTTAAGTGCTGAACAGAAAACCGCGATTGAGGCCGCTGCGACCGAAGTTGCGGCACAAGAGCAGGAGAAACTTGACCAAGCCGCAAAGGACGGACAGAAAAAATAGACTTTTCGGTCTTTTTATGGTCTCAATAATCGGGTATCAGCCCAGACAGGGAACAACTGAGGACAACCATGCTTGCCAAGATTTATCAGCCAGCGCGCAACGCCATGACATCAGGTCAGGCGAAAACCAAAACTTGGGTTTTGGAATTCACTCCTGAAGAGGCGCGCCAGATTGATCCGTTGATGGGGTGGACCAGTTCCAGTGATATGAACAGCCAAGTGCGTCTGATGTTCGAAAGCAAAGACGCCGCAGTTGATTATGCCACCAACGAAGGCATTCCTTACACGGTGTTTGAACCGCAAAAGCGCAAACAGAACGTGCGCGCGGGCGGCTATGGCGATAATTTCGCCACCAATCGCCGCACAGTTTGGACACACTAAGCCTTGATCGCGCCGCCGTTTTGGCGCATCACGCACTCAGCGGTCCCGTAGCTCAACTGGATAGAGCATCTGCCTTCTAAGCAGAGGGTTGGGGGTTCGAGTCCTCCCGGGATCGCCATTTCTGTCTTTTGAACCATTGCCTTGGTCATCCGCCCGCGCCACCATGGGTGTGCAAAAGACATGAGGACGATATGGATCAACTGGCCCCAATTGACGACACAATCACGATTGCTGATTTGGTGCGCGATCCGTACCCGATTTACAAACGGTTGCGGGCCGAAGCGCCTGTGTTGCGGGTTACGTCTGTTGGCCGCACCATGCTCACCAAGGCAGCGGATACACGGATGGTCAAAGACACCCCCGCGGTGTTCAGCTCGAACGACCCAAACACGCCGATGGAGCGGGCGTTTCAGGCGCATACTTTGATGCGTAAAGATGCCGAAGATCATGCCCGCGAACGGGGCGCCATGGCCCCCAGTTATTCTGCCAAAAACATCAAAGGCAGTTGGGAGCCGATCTATCGCGATATTGCCGAACGCCATGTGGCGGAATTGCCGCGTGGGGAAACGGTTGATTTGTTTACCGCCCTTGCTGGCCCCTTTGCGGCAGAGTGTTTAACCCATTTGCTGGGCATACCAAACGCCAGTGTGGATGATATGCAACGTTGGTCGCAGGTGTTGATTGATGGGGCTGGGAATTTCGGCTGGGCTGATGCGCCGTTTGTGGCCAGTGACGCGGCGAATACGGAAATGAATGCCTGCTTTGATGCGATGATTGATCACCACAAAGTGGAGCAAGGGCCAAGCGCATTATCGGTTATGGTGAACGCCGACGATCCGATAGACATGAGCCAAATCCGCAGCAATATCAAAATTGCCATTGGGGGCGGAATTAACGAGCCGCGCGATGCGCTGTTGACGATTGTGTATGGGCTGTTGAGCAATCCAGATCAGTTTGCGGCCTGTAAGGCAGATGCTTTGTGGGGTGCGGCCTTTGATGAAGGCATTCGCTGGTGTGCGCCCATTCAGGTGAGCAGCCGTTTGGTGAAAGAAGACGTTGAACTGCGCGGCTGTTTGATCCCCAAAGGGGATACTGTGATGACCATTCAGGCTTCGGCTTGTCACGACGAAGACCTATATGATGTGCCCGAAACATTTGATATTTTCCGCGCCAAACAACCCCATCAGGCGTTCGGAAATGGGCCGCATTTTTGCCAAGGCATGCACATCG
Source organism: Amylibacter sp. IMCC11727 (assembly GCF_029854195.1). Classification (NCBI taxonomy): domain Bacteria; kingdom Pseudomonadati; phylum Pseudomonadota; class Alphaproteobacteria; order Rhodobacterales; family Paracoccaceae; genus Amylibacter; species Amylibacter sp. IMCC11727. Next base: position 2,977,687 of record NZ_CP122960.1, on the reverse strand, counting down.
CCAAACGGATGTTGGCGCAGTTGATGTTGCCGATGCTGTTTGAACGGTTCCCGAATATGGAACTGGCTGGCCCAGTGAATTTCACCGGATTTGGGTTTCGCGGGCCAGCGGCTGTTCCTGTCAAACTCGTTTAGCGTGGGGCCATGCGGATCGCGCCGTCAAGGCGGATCACTTCGCCGTTGATCATCGGGTTGTCGATGATGTGGCCCACCAGTTTGCCGAACTCTTCTGGATTGCCAAGGCGCGACGGAAAGGGAACTTGCGCGCCCAGACTGTCTTGAACCTCTTGTGGCAATCCTTCGAGAAGGGGTGTTTTGAACAGGCCCGGGGCGATGGTGGCAATGCGCACCCCTTTGTCGGCCAAGTCGCGCGCCATGGGCAGGGTCATGCCGACGATGCCGCCTTTGGATGCGGCATAGGCCACTTGGCCCACTTGCCCTTCATAGGCCGCAACCGAAGCGGTGTTCACAATCACGCCCCGTTCCCCGTCTGGCGCCGTTGGATCACCCGCGACCATGCCCGCCGCTGCAGTGGAGGCGCAATAGAACGAGCCAAGCAGGTTCACGCCGATAACTTTGGCAAAGAGGGCAGGATCATGGGGTTCGCCACGTGACACGGTTTTGGACGCAGGGCCGATGCCCGCACAGTTCACCAAAATGCGTTCTTGGCCCTGTTTGGCGCGGGCCTGTTCAAAGCCGTCTTTCACGCTGTCAGGGTTTGAAACATCCACTTCCTGCCAAGTTGCACCGAGTTTTGCAGCGGTTTGCGTGGCTGCGTCTGCGTTCATGTCAAACAGGCAAACTTTGGCGCCGCGTCCTGCCAAATGGGCTGCAACCGCCGCCCCAAGCCCCGATGCGCCCCCTGTAACGATGGCAGATGTATTGGTTAAATCAGACATGCAGCGTTCCTTAATATTGTTTCGACGCGTTCTTTATGAGAGATGTTACAGAATTATTGCACTGACTGAAAAGGCTGGTTCGTATGGTTTCGAGAATTGTCATGACACATGGCGCAGCGTTACATTGCCAAATCGAAGGACCAGCAGATGCGCCTGCGGTGGTGTTTTCCAACTCGCTCGGAACTGATTTTCGTATCTGGGATGCGGTTGTGGCAGAGCTGGCGCAGAATTACCGCGTGCTGCGATATGATAAGCGGGGACATGGGTTATCTGACGATCCCGATACAGGCTGGGCCATGCACGAGTTGGTCACCGATGCGGCCACTTTGATGGATCACTTTGGCCTGTCCAACGCCGCCTTTGTGGGTCTGTCAGTTGGTGGGTTGATCGCGCAAGGGTTGGCGGCAGAGCGTCCCGATCTGGTCAGGCTGCTGGTGCTGGCAGATACGGCCGCACGCATTGGCAATGATGATTTGTGGAATGATCGTATCGCACAGGTGAAAGCCGATGGACTCGGCTCCATGGCAGATGCCATTTTGGAACGTTGGTTTGCGCCAGAGTTTCACCATGACGGCAACTTTGCCATGTGGCGCAACATGTTGGTGCGCACAACAGATCAGGGCTATGCGCGCGTGTCCGCTGCCATTCGCGACACGGATGTGATGGAAAGCACGTCACGCCTGACCCAGCCAACATTGGCCGTGGTCGGGGATCGCGATGGGGCCACGCCGCCCGATTTGGTGCGCGAAACCGCAGAGCTGATTTCTGGATCGCGGTTTTCGATTATTCGCGGTGCGGGGCATTTGCCTTGTGTGGAAAAACCGCAAGTCTTTACCCAATTGCTGCGCGGCTTTTTTGGGGAAAACGGGCATGTCTGATCGGTATGACACGGGCATGGCAACCCGTCGTGCGGTTCTTGGGGATGCGCATGTGGATAAGGCAGAGGCCGCAAAGACCGCGTTTGATGAACCCTTCCAAACCTTCATCACCGAAGGCGCATGGGGCAGCGTTTGGTCGCGCCCACATTTCACCAAACGGGAACGGTCTATTGTGACCCTTGCCCTGTTGGCCGCGCAGGGGAATTTCGAAGAAGTGGCCATGCACGTGCGGGCCACGGCGAACACGGGGGCCAGCACAGAAGACATGATCGAAACGATGATGCATGTGGCGGTTTATGCAGGGGTGCCAAAGGCCAATCAGGCATTGAAGATCATGAAACAAACGCTGGCCGAGATGGAAAATGAGTAACACGCCATTTGCTCCACGGGATCGCGGTTGGCATCCGCCAGCGTTTCACGAACCCTATCGTTCCACGCATTTGCGCGCGCCTCAGCAAAAGTTGCTGAAAATGCCCCAATCCGCGTCAGAGCTGAGCGGCCCCGTGTTTGGGCATGATCTGATCGGTGAATTGGACGCGGATTTGATCCATAACTTTGCGGCAAGCGGCGAAGCCGCCATTGGCCAACGCACCATCGTGCATGGGCGTGTTTTGGATGAAAATGGGCGCGGTGTTCCAAATTGCCTTGTCGAAGTTTGGCAGGCCAATGCGGGCGGGCGATACCGCCACAAAAAAGAAGGATACATCGCAGCACTCGACCCGAATTTCGGCGGCTGTGGGCGGTTTATCACCAAAGAGGACGGCTCTTATTCCTTCCGCACGGTGAAACCTGGAGCTTACCCTTGGCCCAATGGCCCAAATGATTGGCGGCCTGCGCATATCCATTTCAGCCTGTTTGGCCATGCCTTTGCGCAACGCCTGATCACGCAGATGTATTTCGAAGGGGATCCGTTGATTGATCTGTGCCCTATCGTGGGATCAATTCCATCACGCGAAGCTGTAGACAGGTTGATCGCGCCTTTGGATATGGAGGCAACTGTTCCTATGGATGCGCGGGCCTATCGGTTCGATATCGTTCTGCGGGGCCGGGATGCGGCACTGTTCGAACATGAGCAGGAGGGCATGTGATGGGGCAGTTGAAAGAAAGCCCAAGCCAAACCGCTGGCCCTTATGTGCATATTGGCTGTGTGCCGAATTTTGCCGAGGTAACAGGGGTGTATCCCGCAGATTTAGGACAGGTCATTGCAAGGGACGAAGCCGCAGGGCAGCGCATTACCATAAAAGGACGCGTGATTGATGGGGCAGGTGCGCCCTTACTCGATGCGATGATCGAGGTGTGGCACGCCGATGCAAACGGGGTTTATGCCAGCCAAGAGGGTGCAGACCCGCATGTTGCAGGGTTTGGCCGTGTGGCAGGGGATCAGGACACGGGTGTTTTTGAAATCACCACGATCAAACCAGGGTCTATTGGGGATGAGCACGCGCCGCATCTAAGTCTTTGGATTGTGGCACGTGGGATAAACACGGGGCTGCACACGCGGATGTATTTTGCAGGGGACCCACTGAATGCGGTTGATCCTGTTTTGTTGGCGGCAGGGGATCGGGCCAACACCCTGATCGCACACCCTGATGATGGCGGTGATTTTGTCTTTGATATTCACCTTCAAGGCCCCGCTGAAACTGTATTTTTGGACATGTAAGGATTGACCATGGACCCTTGTATTATTTGCGTTGCGATCACGGGATCTGTTCCGACCCAAGCGGACAACCCAGCCGTGCCGATTTCCATATCAGAGCAGGTTGAAAGCACGCAGGAAGCCTTTGAAGCAGGGGCAAGCATTTGCCATGCACATGTGCGCAATGCGGATCAAACCCCGTCTTCGGACCCTGATAAATTTGCGGCCCTGAAAGAAGGATTGGAAAAGCATTGCCCTGGCATGATTGTTCAGTTTTCCACGGGCGGGCGGTCTGGCAATGGGCGTGAACGGGGGGGGATGCTGTCTTTGCGTCCCGATATGGCGAGCTTGACTGTCGGGTCGAATAACTTTCCTACGCGGGTTTATGAAAACAGCCCCGATTTGGTGGATTGGCTGGCGTCAGAGATGAAAGCCCATGATGTAACTCCAGAAATCGAAGCGTTTGATCTGAGCCACTTGTTCCAATGTGCTAAGATGATTGAAGACGGACGTTTGCCTGAAAAACTGCATGTGCAATTTGTCATGGGCGTGAAAAATGCCATGCCTGTGGACCGTGAGGTGTTTGATTTTTACGTCAAAACCACCAAGCGATTGATGCCACAGGTTACATGGTGTGCTGCGGGAATTGCGCAAAACCAAATCGTGTTGAACGAATGGGTGATCGCCGAAGGTGGGCATGCGCGCACTGGATTGGAAGACAACATTCGCATGGATCGCACAACATTGGCCCCCTCAAATGCTGCGTTGGTGCAGCGGTGTGTTGATCTGTGTGAAACATACGAACGCCCCGTCGCCACATGGCAACAAGCCCGCGAGATGCTGGGGTTGCGCGCCGTCTAACGCCCCGTGATACGTGACGTTTTGGCGAACACTGCTTGCGCCTGTGTGCAATCTTCGATTGGGTGGGGGCATTACGTTTTGGACAGATCATGAGCAATTCCACACCCCCATCAGACATTGGCCGCCCTTGGGTTGGCATTGGTTGGATGATGGTCACAGGCCTGATGTTTGTCTGTGTGACAGGCATTGTGCGCTACATCGGATCAGACGTACCCGCAGCCCAAGCGGCGTTTATCCGTTATGTGATTGGGCTGGTGATTATGCTGCCGTTCATGGGCGAAATCTTTAAAGGGCGGTTCAGCGGCGGTGATTTGGCCTTCTATTCCGTGCGTGGGTTTTGCCATGCGCTGGGTGTGATCCTGTGGTTCTTTGCCATGGCCCGCATTCCCATCGCGGAAGTCACGGCCATTGGGTATCTATCCCCGATTTACATCGCCATTGGCGCGGCGATCTTTTTGGGGGAAAAACTGGCGGCGCGGCGGATTTTGGCGATTGTCGCCGCCTTTGTCGGCGCGATGGTGATCCTGCGACCCGGGTTTCAAACCATCAACGAAGGTCAAACGGCTATGCTGTTCACTGCGCCCCTATTTGCCGTGTCCTATCTGTTGGCCAAACGACTGAGCATGCAGGCCAATCCCGCGGTTGTTGTGGGTATGTTGTCGGTGTTTGTGACCATTGGGCTTGCGCCTTTTGCTTATGCTGTTTGGAGTCCGCCATCGTTAACGGATGTGATGTGGTTGGGGCTGGTTGCGGTGTTTGCGACCATTGGCCATTTCACCATGACCAAAGCGTTGAGCGCCGCGCCCCTTGCGGTGACGCAACCTGTTACGTTTTTGCAATTGGTTTGGGCGACGATGCTGGGGTATTTCCTGTTTGCCGAAGACGTGGATGTCTATGTGCTGACAGGGGGTGGCATTATCATCGCAGCGGTCAGTTTTATCTCCTACCGCGAATGGGTGTTGTCGCGCCGCGCAAACACGCCACCTGCCGTTGCGGTCAAAAATTAGGCGATTCCGTTTGACGCCCCTGATGCCCCAGCGTTAGATCGGGAGAACAGTTAAGGGAGCCCGCCTCATGAAACGCATCGACAATCATTTGCCTACCGTGGATTTGCAACGTCTTGACGCAGCGCATCACATGCACCCGTTTACCAAAGGGGACGAGCTGAACGCCAAAGGCGCACGTGTAATCACCAAAGCGCAAGGCGTTATGCTGACAGATAGCGAAGGGGTTGAAATTCTGGATGGAATGGCAGGGCTGTGGTGCGTGAACCTTGGCTATGGCCGATCTGAATTGGCGCAGGCTGCCGCGGCGCAAATGGACCAACTGCCCTATTACAACACGTTTTTCCAAACCACGCACCCGCCTGTGGTGGCTTTGGCATCGCGCATTGCGGAGCTGACGCCTGAGGGGATGAATCACACGTTTTTCGCATCCTCTGGGTCCGAAGCAAACGACACGAACATCCGTCTTGTGCGCCAGTATTGGGCATTGATGGGCAAGCCAGACAAAAAGGTGATTATCAGCCGCAAGAATGGCTATCACGGGTCGTCGATGGGGTCTGCCAGCCTTGGTGGGATGGCGTTTATGCACGCACAGGGGGGGATGCCGATCCCTGATATCACCCACATCGATCAACCCTATTGGTACGCTGAGGGTGGCGATATGGACCCCGCCGAATTTGGCCTGCAACGGGCGCGGTTGTTGGAACAAGAAATCGACCGTTTGGGCGAAGGCAACGTGGCTGCCTTTATCGCGGAACCGATCCAAGGGGCGGGGGCAGTGATCATCCCGCCAGAAACATATTGGCCTGAAATTCAGCGCATCTGCGCCGAACGGGAAATCCTGTTGATCGCGGACGAGGTGATTTGCGGCTTTGGGCGCACAGGGGAATGGTTTGGGTCACAAACCCTGAACATTCGCCCGGATGTGATGACCATCGCGAAGGGGCTATCATCTGGGTATCAGCCTATCGGTGGGTCGATCATTTCGGATGCGGTCGCGGATGTGATCAATTCGGAAGAATTTGCCCATGGCTACACCTATTCAGGGCATCCTGTGGCCTGTGCCGTTGCGCTCGAAAATCTGCGCCTATTGGAAGAAGAAGGCATTGTTGACCGCGTGAAATCAGAGGCAGCGCCGTATTTGGCGAAGAAATGGAAAGAGTTGGAGGATCACCCGTTGGTGGCCGAAGCCCGATCCATTGGTCTGATGGGGGCGTTGGAAATGTCCCCAGACAAAGCAAACCGCGCGCCGTTCAAAGTGGATGCTGGCACGGTTGGTCTGCGGTGCCGCGAACGGTGTTTTGCCAATGGTTTGGTGATGCGCCACGTGGGCGATACGATGATTATCTCACCGCCGCTGATCATTTCGAAGGATGAAATTGATCTGCTGTGCGCCCGCGCGGTTCAGGCGCTGGATGAGACCCTTGCGGGTCTCAAATCCGATGGTTTGATGCAGTAACGGGTTACGGCAGCAGTTTGTCGCGGAACACGTAGCCGATGATTTGGCTGCGTGTGATGCCGTGCTTTGCTTGCAATGTGGCGTCATCCATCGCTTGCAGTTCTTTGATCGCTTCGGAGCGTGCGCCTGCATTGTGGATGTCGGCAAAAAAGGTGCCGATGGCGGATGTTACAGCTGTCCATGCGTCTGCAATGGTTGAGCCAAAGGTGTTTGTCGTGTCTGAGATATAGGCCATTTATTAACCCTTTCGTCTTTGATGCGTTTCAGAGCGCCTGCTCTTTGAATTGACGCTTAAATGGGTTTACGGGCGCGTTAAGACAACTGACAATTGGGGAATGCCGCTATGCGCTGAGCGCAAGGCTCGCCGTAAGACTCTGATTATAAGGCGTAAAAATATGGCGTCCTGCGGCGAAGCCTGATCTGTTTGGCGCAAATTATTTTGGGCGGCGATTGATCATTGCCGCTTCGGGGTTGAGCCAAGCCACGGAATGCGACAATGAAGAGAGTGAGATTGAAAGGAACTGGTAATGGACAGCGAGATCGAGAGCATTTTGGATGCGCTGAGCGTTGCCGTGTTTATCGTCGACGCAGATCAAACCATAACCTATCGCAATTCCGCCTCCGTTAGCCTGTTTGGGACGGGGTTGCGTAACAAAAAACTGTCTCACTTTGTGCCGAACAAACGCTGCATTCGGGCCGTTGACGATGTTCTGGACGGAGCAGATCGCCAAAGCGTGGATGTGCGGTTGCAATTGGTCGTTCCAACATCCTTTCGCATGACAGCGGTGTCCTTGCAAAAAAACGCTACGCGGGATGGAGCATCTGCCGTTGTGAGCTTTGAGGATGTGAGCCACATTTTGGAAGCCGAGCAGATGCGAACGGATTTTGTGGCCAATGTGAGCCATGAGTTGCGATCCCCGCTGACGGCGCTTTATGGGTTTATTGAAACCCTGCAAGGGCCCGCGCGGTCGGACCAGCAGGCCTCGGATCGGTTTTTACAACTGATGGAAAGAGAAGCCGCCCGTATGGCGCGGCTGATCGATGATTTGCTGTCTCTGTCAAAACTGCAATCCGAAGAACGTTATGCGCCTACAGAAAAGGTGACGATCAACCCTATTTTGGAACGGATTGTGGCATCGCTGGAGCCGATTTTGATGAAAGAGCAGGCAACAGTGGCAACAGATTTTGGTGCAGATTTGCCCGATGTGTTTGGCAATGTGGATGAATTGACCCAAGTCTTTGCAAATTTGATCGAAAACGCCGCCAAATATTCTCGTCCTGATGCAGTGATCAGGGTGGCCTCGCGTATTGACGATAAAGAACCTGAAATGGTGCGCATCACGGTGACGGATCAGGGGGACGGCATTGCGCCCAAACATATCGCGCGGCTGACGGAACGATTTTATCGCATTGATAAGGGCCGATCACGGGATAAGGGCGGAACAGGACTGGGCCTTGCGATTGTGAAGCACATTTTGATGCGCCATCGGGGCCGTTTACAGATTGATAGCGAGCAAGGCACAGGCAGCACCTTTTCAGTTGTTTTGCCCTGCGCTCGCTGAGCCAGCGTGAAAACCTCGTAATTTCCCGACTCAACGAACGGTAGTGTTTGACAGGTGCCGCCTTTGTGCCGTCTGATAAGGTAACTTATTTTTACGGTTATTTTGAAAGGGAGCGATATGAATTTTTCATGGGGTGGCGCCAAGCGTTCAAAAACAGATAATGCCTATCTTGATTGGTTTGATCATGTGTACCAGCCAGGGCGTGACGGTGCGTTTGGATACGACATTACGCTGGTACGACTAAAGCCAACAGGCAGCCCCGCATCTATCAAAACAACGTTAACGTGGTTGGCCGCGCAAGCAGATCAGGCAACGGCAGCATCGGATTTCATCCTTGATGACGTAGAACGGGTACGTATCGCCGCCCTGATCCAAGATCCACCTCGCGCGGACGTGCAGGTGGATGTGTTTTTGCACCAAAAACGCAGCGTGGAGAATTTTGCAAAAACCTACAAAGCGGAATTTGTTCTGATCCCCAATGGGGCTGCGCGACCGAAATCGGTGCAAACGGCCAAGCCGACGAAACCGATGTTGGCGCCAATTGTGGCGGTCATTGATGATGCTATTGGGTATTTGAACGCGCGGTTTACATCCGATGCGTCAGGCACGCGAAAAACGCGGCTGCATGGCGTGTGGCTGCAAACGCAGGATCAGTTGGTGAAAAACGGATCGCATGTGTCGATGCAGAACGGATTGCAAGTGGATGCAGCCAGTATTGACGCGCTATTGGCCAAAGGACCGCAACTGGATGAAGCCGCAGAATATGCAGCGGTGAATGATCGGCTATTTGGTCACGAAATCAGCCCGATTTGGAACGGAGTTACCGCGGGTGCAGGTTCAGAATTGGCCAGCACACACGGAACAACCGTGTGCGATATCGCAGGAGGAGCAGAGCCAACCGATGAAGATGACGCCCTGCGCGACTGCCCCATGTTGGCGGTGCAATTGCCCCCCCAAGCGGTCGAAGACACTTCAGGAGCCACATTGCAGCCTTATGTGGTGCGGGCCTTGCGCTGGATCATAGAACAGGCAGACGCGTTGGCGGTGAAGGGACAGCATCGCCCTTTGGTGGTCAATCTGTCGATTGGAGTGCTGGCTGGGGCCAAGGATGGAACAAGCCTGATTGATCGCCAAATTGCAGCGGAAATCCTGCGCCGAGAGCAGCGCACAGGTGTGCCGATGCGGGTGGTCTTTGCCTTTGGGAATGACAATTTGACCCGCCAGATTGGGCATATGACCGTAAAGCCGAACAAACCAAAACCCGTGACCCTGCGTGTGCAATCAGAGGATTATACGCCAAGTTTTGTGGAGTTGCGGCCAGATCGCCCCGAAGACATGCTGTTGCAGCTGGATTGTTTGCAGGCCTCGCCTTTGGCGCTTGGGTCCATTCCCGCAGGGAAATCTGTATCTTTGGCAGCAGGGGATGGTCGCGCGGTGGCGCGGGTGTATTCCATTGCGGCACAGCCCTTGGATGGAGGTAGGCAAACTGCGCCCTATTACCTGTTGGCGATTGCACCAACGGCGGCGTTTACGTCCAGTAAAGTCCTTGCGCCATCGGGGCCATGGACCATCACACTTGGCACGCAAAACGCCAAACAATCGGTCCGCATCGAAGTGCAACGCGACGATCGCCCGCTTGGGTTTCAGGCCTTGGCACGACAATCCTATTTGGATGATCACAAATTGTGGGATTGGACGCCGCCCAAGAAAACCCCCTATACCCCACCTGCAAATGGTCCTGTCACCACGCGGGGAACCCATTCTGCTTGGGTGTCTCCCGAAATGCCTGCGCAAATCTATTGCGTTGGTGCGGCGCTGGGGGACACGGGGTTTGCAGCCCCTTATACCGCAACTGGGGCGCCTGATGTGCGCAAAGAACCGAGCCTGTCTGCCATTGGCGACAGCAGTTGGACGTTGCGCGGTGTCATGGCCAGTGGCACGTTAAGCGGCACAACAACCGTTTTGTCAGGCACATCTGTGGCCGCCCCCCAAATCACGCGATCCTTGGCGCAGCTGTTTGCCAACAATCCAGATATCGGCCCGTGGCACACCGCAGCGCAAAATGCGCAAGCGGAACTGGATGCGCTTGCAGCATTGCAATGGTCGTTCCAGCCGAAATATCAGATTGATCAGCTTGGTGCGTTAACGGTTTCAGATGAGGCTGGTTTGCGATCTCGTATGGATCAAGCGTATTAAAGCGTTTCGTGAAAAGCTTTAAAGGAATGGCTGCGGATCATACGACCCGCAGCCATTTCGGTTTAGGCTTCCCACTCTTCTGCGGCGGCGTCCCACAGTTTTGACAACAGATTTGTGCGACCTTTGGTCGGCAGTGCAAAATCTGTGCGGGTGATCGTTGGATTGCTGCTACCAGACCCGTCAGGGGGCATCGTTTCCCCAAGCAAGGTCAGGTTAAAGTCGCCTTTAAATGCGCCGCCGTTAAAAGCATAGCTCGACGTCTTTTTCGCGCCGCGAGAATAGTTGATGATGAATTCGGCGATGCCGATCCCAAGGGCCGCACCTGCCACGCTGTCTGTGGGGAAATGCACCCCTGCCACTGTGCGGTTCAACGCGATGCGGGCCGCCAAACGATAGGCTGGCAACTGATCGCGCACACCTTTGACGGGGTTTTTGTAATTCGGATCCGTCAGATAAGCCATCAATGTGGCTGCAGCAAAGGCTTCGGTCGCGTGTCCGCTTGGCCAAGTGCCATGCCCTGGGGTCTGGATCATTGGCTGCACCTCTTGCGCAAACGCGATGGGGCGGGGACAATCAAAGAGCTGTTTCAAACGCATCTCGCACACTTGGCAGGTGCGTTGGATCAACGCGTAAACTTCGAGCGTCCATTTGTTGCTGCTGCTCGACAGATAGCTGAGCGCGCCAAAGAATGGGGTCAAATCGCCGATTTGGGTTTCAATTTCCGCCTGACGATCAAACCGCAGGTCTGCCGCCGCGCGCAGGTAATGCAGCTGTGTTTCAAAATCGCTCAGGCTTGGGCGGGACAGATTCACAATGGGTTCATTCATGCCAGCGCCCACAAAACTGATTCCGGCGGTGTTGTGTTCCACCGTATCATCGACGCGGATGAGCCCCATGATCTCTGCCAGAATGGCAGCAGAACGGGGATAAGCGCCCATTTTTTTGAAGGTTTTCCATTGCCGTTCTGCGCTGCTGCCATTGCCCGATTGATAGGACACGGGCCGTGTTGGCGTACCATCCCAAAAACGTTGCGTTCCATCACGGGTGGTAGTCAGCGCCGTGCCTGCATAGGGATTTCCAGCATATCCTTGGGGCCCCTGTGGGCCTTGTGGACCTTGGGGTCCTTGCGGGGTTTGTGGGCCCTGCGGTCCTTGTGGGCCTTGCGGACCTTGTGGCCCTTGCGGGCCCTGAGGACCTTGGGGTCCTTGTGGGGTGAAAACAGCCATGTGAGAAACTCCTTTTATCTATAATTTGATTGAAAGAGCATCCGATGCGCTTGTCAATTTTTCAGCATCTAAGACAACAAATTTGACGATTTTTTCACAAATTACAAAAAAGACCTGCTAGTTTGCTACTAAGGGATGAGCATATTCGCCATTTGGGGGTCCTAGGAAAACCATAAGGTGAGTGAGGGGAAGGTTTCAAAGTTGATCAAAATTCAGGCGATTGGTCCATTTCAAGTGTTGGGGCCAGACGCAACACCGCTGACGCCAAAGGGTTCAAAAGCTTGCGCGTTGTTGGCGATTCTTGCGCTGACAGATGGCAAATCCAGACCCCGAAGGTTTTTGGAAGAGAAGTTGTGGAGTGGCCGTGCGCCCGAGCAAGCGGGGCAAAGCCTGCGCCAAGAACTGACCCAAATTCGTCGCGCGTTGGGCGACCATACGGATTGTTTCATTGTCGATCGATCAACGGTGCGGCTCGACCCAGAGTTGGTCTCAGTAGATTACGACGACTTTGATGGCACGACCCATAAAGGGCGTGAGTTGCTCGAAGGATTGTTGGTGCGCGACACCGCATTTGAAGGGTGGTTGCAAGAAGTGCGCGGCGCATTTGACCGACGTAAATCAGCATTGGTTGCCCGCAACAAAGGATTGGTTTTGCGCACACGCACGAGCGATCCAAACACTGGGGCGTCTGGTATTTTGGGCGATGTTTTGGCCAACCAGATCGGCCAAAATATTGCCGAACAGGTTCGAGCATGGCGGCACGTAAATGTGCGCATGGCCGAAACCGATCAGGATGCGGCGGAAATTGAAATTGATGCGCAAGTGGCCGAAGAAGGTGGGCAAAGTCTGGCGTTCATCCGTCTAACCCATGCGCAAACGGGCCGCGTTTTACACACCCAAAAAGCGCAGGTCGATGCCAGTTCGATGCGCGCCGCCACCGAAGATTTGCTGGCAGACATCACGGTTGAAGCAGCGGAAAAAACGCTGGATGCAATGGCCAATACTTTCCCGTCAGAACGGCCCGAGCTGGCCTCTGCCGCGATGGCGCGTCGGGCTGTGCGCGAAATGGAAACCTTTGAAGCCAGCCGATTGGATGTGGCTGATCGTTTGTTGCGCAGCGCGTATGACATTGATCAAAACGGCCTTTTCTTGGCGTGGCAAAGTCTTTTGAAAACCATTCAACTGACTGAACTGCTCAGCACGAACAGGTCATCCGATTTGGAAATGATCGAAGGGTTGAACCGAAAAGCGTTGGAAATGGATGGGGACAACCCATTGGTGCAAGCGTTGGTCAATCAGGTGCAAGTGTTGATGTTTACCGATTTAGGCGCCGCCAATGCTGTGGCCAGTCAGCAGCTTGATCCAAACCTTTCGGGTGCGTTTTCCCTATCGTCCCTGGCCAGCGCAAACATGTGGGAAGGAGATGCTGAAACAGCCTATCAATTGACGAAAAAAGCGACCGATCTTGCGGGACGGTCAAGCTTTCATCATTGGTGGGATACGTTTCATTGCATCAGTTGTATTGCGTCTGGTCGATACGAAGAGGCCATTCAGTTCGGGGAATCCGCGGCCCGAGTGACCCCAAATTTCCGCCCCCCTTTGCGGCACCTTTTGGCGCTTTATGCGCACATGGGGGATCGCGAAAACATGTGGAAAATGGTGGCCGCGCTGAAACGGTTGGAACCTGATTTTTCGCTCGAACGGTTCAAGTTTGATGAAACCTATCCCGTGCGCACGTTGCGCCGCGCGAATTTGTTGAATTTTCCTGTAGAAGAGCCTTAGGCCGCTTGCGTTTTGCATTCGTTGTGCAAATGCTGTTTTCGAACAAGGGAGACAGCATATGGCACTGGAAGATGCAGCTAAGGTCATTGACGAGGCGTTCACGCGAGAAGGTCACAAAGGCAATTCGTTTGAAGCAACCTATGCGGGGGCCACATCGTTCCTGCGGCGCACTTATACCAAGGATTTATCGGATGCGGATCTGGCAGTAACAGGCATTCCGTTTGATTGTGCGGTTACAAACCGCCCTGGTACGCGGCTCGGTCCTCGCGCGGTACGTGAAGCGAGCGCATTGCAATCCCCTGATGCGCCCTATGGGTGGGATGTGGACCCGATGGTCGAGTTCAACGTTGTGGACTACGGCGATGTGGCATTCGATCATGCGAAAATTTGGGAGTTTCCCAAAGCACTGCAAAACCACATTGCCGGTATTCTGGCCACGAACACGGCGTGTTTGTCGATCGGGGGGGATCATTATGTCAGCTATCCCATTCTTAAGGCGCACGCAGAGAAATATGGCCCCCTATCGCTTTTGCATTTTGATGCGCATTCAGACACTTGGGTCGATGATGATCCTGATCGGATTGATCATGGAACCATGTTTTACAAGGCCGTTAAGGAAGGTTTGATCGACGTTGAGCGATCTGTTCAAGTGGGCATTCGTACCTCAAATCCAGATAACCTCGGCGTGCCAACCATCGACGCGCCAGAGGTGCATCGCATTGGACCAGAGGCGGTGGTTGAGAAGATCAAAGCGATCCTTGGCGATCATCAGACCTATCTGACGTTTGATATTGATTGCCTTGATCCAGCGTTTGCACCTGGCACGGGCACGCCCGTTTGGGGTGGTTTGTCCAGTGGTCAGGCCGCTGCGATTCTGCGCGGGTTGGCGGGGATCAACGTGGTGGGCATGGATGTTGTCGAGGTTTCACCACAATATGACGTAAGCGGAGCAACGGCGATTGCAGGTGCGCATGTAGCTGTTGAATTGATGTGCCTGTGGGCGCATCGCCAAAAGTTCGGAGCCTGATATGCCAAACCAACCGTTAGGTGGAAATGAGATGCCCCGTTTTGCAGGGCCAGGCACGTTTATGCGCCTGCCGGCGGCGGATACGGCACAAGGTTTGGATGTTGGCTTTATCGGCATTCCGATGGACATTGGCACAAGTTGGCGGTCTGGAACGCGGTTTGGTCCCAAACAAATCCGCGCCGAAAGCAATATGCTGCGCCCCTACAATATGTGGACCCGCGCGGCCCCGTTTGACAGTTTGCAATGCGCCGATCTGGGCGATGTGCCGATCAATACCTTTGATCTGAAGGACTCAGTTCGGCGGATCACGGAGTATTATGACGAAGTTTTAAAACACGATGTAACCCCGATGACGCTCGGCGGAGATCACACGCTGACACTGCCTGTATTGCGGTCCATTGCCAAAAAACACGGCCCCGTGGCGCTGGTTCATGTGGATGCCCATGCGGACATCAATGAACATATGTTTGGCGAAGAAATCGCGCACGGCACGCCGTTTCGTCGCGCCCATGAAGAAGGTCTGTTGCAGGACAATAAAGTGTTTCAGATCGGGTTGCGTGGCACTGGTTATGCGGCAGATGATTTTGATGAGGCACGCCGTTGGGGGTTTACGGTGATCCAAGCCGAGGAGCTGTGGCATCAATCGCTGACACCGCTGGCCGCACGGATCAAAGAACATATCGGCGATACGCCATGTTACATTACCTATGATATCGACAGCCTTGATCCTGCCTATGCGCCCGGAACGGGGACGCCTGAAATTTGTGGCCTGACCCCGCCCCAAGCGGTGGAATTGATCCGTGGTTTGGCTGGGCTGAACATCGTTGGTGTGGATCTGGTAGAAGTGTCGCCCCCTTATGATCCATCAGGGAACACCGCGCTGGTTGGCGCCAATATCTTATACGAAATGCTGTGCATTTTGCCGGGTGTCAAAACCGGCGGCTGAATATCCTCACATCAAAGAACAATGGGAAAAACATCATGAAAGCAGCGGTTTGCCGTGAATTTGGCGCTGATCTGAGCATTGAAGAGATCACGCTTGAGGCCCCGAAACGGGGCCAAGTGCAGGTAAAGCTGGAAGCCTGCGCCATTTGTCATTCGGACATTTTCGCCCAAGACGGCGCGTGGGGTGGGCATCTGCCCGCGGTGTTCGGGCACGAAGCTGCGGGGCGCATCACCGAAGTGGGCGATGGAGTCAAAGGATATGCGGTTGGCGATCCTGTTCTGGTTACATTGTTGCGCTCCTGCGGGGCGTGTCCATCCTGTGGATCGGGGCATTTGGTGAACTGCGAAGAGCCCTATGACCGCGTGGAAGAATCCCCCATTCGATTAAAAGATGGTGAGGTGGCCCAACACGGCATCAGCACGGGTGCGTTTGCCGAAAGCGTTGTGGTGGATCAAAGTCAGATTGTTTCGATCCCAGAAGATCTATCCATGGATGTGGCGAGCTTGCTGTCTTGTGGTGTGATCACAGGGCTTGGGGCGGTCACTAATACAGCGGGGGCACGGCCTGGCAGCACGGTTGCGGTGATCGGTGCTGGGGGCGTCGGTTTGAACGCAATCCAAGGGGCCGTACTGAGCGGATGTGTCACCATCGTTGCGCTGGATTTGGAAGACGACAAACTCGATGGCGCGCTGGAATTTGGCGCAACCCACGCGATCAAGGCAACGGACGCGGATGTAGTAGACAAGGTAAAGGCGGCCACTGGTGGGCGCGGTGTGGATTATGTGTTTGTGACCGTTGGGGCGATCAAAGCGTTTGAAACCGCCACCGATTACCTTGCCCCGCGCGGCGAAGTGATCATGGTGGGGATGCCCCCATCAGGGCAATTCGCCAGTTATGAACCCGTGATGATTACGGCCCTGAGCCAAACGATCAAAGGATCTTTGATGGGCGAAACCGTTTTGAAACGGGATATTCCGTGGCTGATCGAACAGTACAAACAGGGCCGACTGAAGCTTGATGAGCTGATTTCGAACCGCTACTCGCTCGATCAAATCAACGAAGCAATTGAAGACACTAAGGCAGGTAAATCCCGCCGCAACGTGATCGTCTTTGATTAATACAGTTGGGTTGCGTCGGGGTTAGTGGCTCCCGATGCGGCCCAATTGTACATCGTAATCCACTGACAAGCGGTAATCTGGATCATCGTCTGTATCGACCATCAATTGCCCTGCTTTGTTCAACAGTTGGTGGCAGTCTTGGCTCAGGTGGCGCAGCATCAGGCGTTTGCCTGCCGCGTCGTATTTTTCTGCCACCGCTTCAATCGCTTGCAAAGCGGATTGGTCCACAACCCGTGACCCCGCGAAATCGAGAATGACTGTGTCTGGATCATCTGCAGGTTTGAACAATTCTTGGAACCGCGTGGCAGAGCCAAAGAACAGGGGGCCTTCGATATCGTAAACCCGTGCGCCCGGTTCAGATTTGGATGGATGCGCGGTTGCGGAAATGCGTGAGGCGGCGTTCCATGCGTAAACCAGTGCGGACACGATGACGCCAACCACAACCGCAATGGCGAGGTCTTCTGCAACGGTTACCGCGGTGACGAGAATAATCACGAAGGCATCGGCGCGGGGTACGCGGGCAAGGATTTTAAGGGATTGCCATGCGAAGGTGCCAATGACGACCATGAACATCACGCCCACCAATGCGGCCAGTGGGATCAGTTCGATAATGCTGCTGCCCACCAGGATAAAGGCAAGCAGGAACAGCGCCGCGGAAATGCCAGACAGACGCCCGCGACCGCCAGAGTTTACGTTGATCATGGACTGGCCGATCATGGCACAGCCGCCCATGCCGCCAAAGAAACCTGTGACCGTATTTGCGGCCCCTTGCGCGAGGCATTCTTTTGATGCGCCGCCCCGCTGGTTGGTGATTTCACCCACAAGGTTGAGGGTAAGCAGGCTTTCGATCAGGCCAATGGCCGCGAGGATCACTGCGTAAGGCAGGATGATCCACAGTGTTTCGAGCGTGAGCGGAACGGATGGAATTGCGAAAGCTGGCAAGCCGCCTTCAACAGAAGCCAAGTCGCCAACGCGTGGGACGGGAACATCGAACAGAATAACCGCCGCAGCGATGATACCAATGGCGGCAAGCGGTGCGGGAAATGCCTTGGTCAGGCGCGGCGTGACCCAGATAATGGCCATCGTGGCCGCAACCAGCGCAAGCGTGATCCAAAGCGTGCTGCCCGACATCCATTCATGATGCCCTTCGCCATCTGGCACCTTGAACTGTTCCATTTGCGCCAAGAAAATAACGATGGCGAGGCCGTTTACAAAGCCAAGCATCACAGGGTGTGGCACCATGCGGATGAATTTACCAAGGCGGAAAATACCCGCAGCAATTTGTAAAATCCCCATCAGGACGACCGTGGCGAACAGATACTGCACGCCGTGATCTGCCACGAGCGAGACCATAACAACCGCCAGCGCACCCGTTGCCCCAGAAATCATGCCAGGACGCCCGCCAAACGCGGCAGTGATCAAGCCAACGATGAATGCGGCGTACAGGCCGACCAGCGGATCAACACCAGCAACAAAAGCAAAAGCGACAGCTTCGGGAACCAACGCCAATGCAACGGTTAGGCCCGACAGGATATCGGTGCGGGTTTGCGGCAAGTTCAGTTCCCGCGGGTGCGAGAAATACGAATTGTTACGCAAATTAGCGGCGAAATCGGAAATGGGTGTGCGTTTGGTCACGAAGCGTCATCCTGCATGAGTTTGGCCGTGCAATAGGCCGTTCGCAGGCAAAGGTCTAGTCTGTTTCGGGGTTTGCCGTGGCGACGCCTGTGGATTGAGTGGTGAAAAATTGGTCGAACGCGCCGAGACAGTCGACGATACGAAAGAGTTAGCAGAAAACGACTAAGAGTTCGTAAACGGGCTGGAAAAATCTGCGGACCCCCGTCAGGGTGATGAAAAAAAGGAGCCGTTTCATGAAGCTGACCGATCTTGAGATTTTTGTGGTTGGAAACCGTCCACCCGGTTGGGGCGGGCGGTATTTCATTTTCGTCAAACTCACCACGGATAATGGCATTGTCGGCTACGGCGAGGTCTATGCCGCAGCGGTGGGACCCGAGGCGATGTGTGCGGTGATAAAAGATGTGTTTGAACGTCATATGATGGGGGAGAATGTTGAAAACATTGAGCTTATGTTCCGCCGTGCGTATTCGTCTGGCTTTACCCAGCGACCTGATCCGACGACCATTGGCGCGTTTTCGGGGATGGAAATTGCCTGTTGGGATATTTTGGGCAAGGCCCATGATCGGCCCGTTTACGCGCTGATGGGCGGGCTGATGAACGAGCGGATACGGTCTTATACTTATCTCTATCCGATGGAGCATCATGAAATTACGGCGTTTTGGTCGTCTCCCGAGATGGCGGCTGAAAGTGCAAAAGCCGCTGTGGATCAAGGGTTTACGGCAGTGAAATTTGATCCCGCAGGACCCTATACGATGCGGGGGGGGCATATGCCTGCGATGGGCGATATCGCGCAATCGGTGGCGTTTTGTAAGGCGATCCGCGAGGCGGTTGGCGATAAGGCGGACCTGCTGTTTGGAACGCATGGGCAGTTTTCAACGGCGGGGGCGATCCGTTTGGGGCAGGCGCTGGAACCCTATTCCCCCTTGTGGTTTGAAGAGCCGATCCCGCCTGACAATATCGAGGAAATGGCCAAGGTGGCGCGCGCGGTTCGCATCCCTGTGGCAACGGGTGAACGCCTTGTTTCCAAAGCAGAATTTGCGCCTGTCTTGCGGTCGGGTGCGGCAACTATTTTGCAACCCGCGTTGGGGCGGTCTGGTGGGATTTTAGAGACCAAAAAGATCGCCGCCATTGCCGAAGTGTATAACGCCCAAATGGCACCGCATTTGTATGCGGGACCCGTGGAATGGGCGGCGAATATTCAACTGGCGGCGAACATTCCAAACCTGCTGATGGCGGAGACCATTCAGACCGGTGGGGCGTTTCATCTCGACCTGATTAAGCATACAATTCAATGGGATAACGGGTATATCGTGGCCCCAACCGCCCCAGGACTGGGCATTGAGTTTGACGAAGATTTGGCCCGTGCGAACCCTTGGACGGGGGAGGGATTGCATCTGGAAATGCAGGAAGCGGCTCCGCGATATGATCAAGCCAATGCCTTTGCTGGCGGGGCCCCGCCCGTCGAGGACTGAAGCGGGCGCACGGTGCGTTAAGACACGCTGGGGTAGGACTTTGTTAAGAGGATGCAAACCACCCCGCAAACCAGCCAGCTTTACGCCAGCAAGTTTGGTGGAATGACGCGTTAACGATTTGCGCAACGGGTTTGGTTGATATGGGCACAGGGAGTGGCCAAATTGAGGGTGGAAGGAGTGGCGGTTTGGTTGAGATTTCGGAGGTTGTGGATCGGGCGACGCTAGAGACGTATTTACTGGAGCAGCCCGAAGAGGTGGCGCAGGTGATCGCTGCGCGTGTCGCTCTGCGCATGTGGCCAATGTTGGTTATTAATAGCGTTTGGGAAGACAACTGGACACGTTTGATTCTTACTGGGCAACGTGCAAACTTAATTGCCGCAGTTGCTAGCACATGGCCAACCCCTGAAATCAAGATTGTCGTCGATGGTGCCTACGCCGCTGTCGATGCAGCCGTCGATGCGGCCATCGGTGCGGCTGTTACCAATGACGCCGATGTTTCCCCAGCCGCCGCTGCCGCCCACGCTGCCGCCAAGGCCACTGATGCGGTCAGCGCCGATGCGGCCATCGTCGCAGCCACCCAGGCCGCCATAGCTGCTTCTGATGCTTCTGATGCCGCAGCCATTGTCGCAGCAAATTCCGCTGTTTACTGGTCAGTTATTCGATCCGATTTAAAGGCATTATCCCAAGGTCTGTCACCTGTTGGGTTGATGGGAACATCGCTATGGGTTGACGGCGTGCCTGATCAGGTGTCGAAACAATGGGCCGAGGTGAAAACAAAACTGACAGCGCGAGGAGAGCATTGGGAGGTTTGGTATCCAATTTATGAAGGTTTTCGCGACGGCAAATTGTTGTCGCGTAAAGTGTTAGAAAAGGTAGCGCTTATCCCTGATGAGGATTGGCGCGAAAATGATGTCGCCTACACCAATGGGGTGATTGCTGGGATTTTTGCGGAGGCTGATGGCAATCCAAAACCAGCAAAGAGCGAAGGGAATGTCGAAACAATTTTGGACACATCCATCCTGCGTTCGGCATTGGCGGACTTTAGCTATGACGATTTAAAAAACCTTATGCGGATGGTTCCTTTTCCAAGTGACCTTTCTGACCTAGAGGATGAACGGCTTCAAAAAGACATTTCTGAACTTCTTGAACTGCTCCGCAGTAAGTCAGAGAGATTGTTGGCGTCGCTGGAAACCAAGCAAATCGACGAGGGGTTTCGACGTGAGTTGCAGGACTATGCAGGTGAAGTTAAACGCCCTTTGCGCGATCTGCGCCCGCGATTGCTGATGTTCTCTGGAACGGATTTGCATGAGGCGAGTTTGGACAGCTGGATCGCGGATGTGATCGGCGACCGATTGCAATCTCAGTTGGAGCGGTTGGTTGAGCAGCATTTTGAATTGATGCGGCACTACTTTGCAGCCGCCTTGGCACGAACTGGTCATTTGGACAAAGTTGAGATTGATGCGGATGCAACCCCATCATCGATATCAGAAGCATTGAAGTCAGCATTTTCAGGTGTGCTGGAAAGCGAGACAGACAATATTCCTAAGTTGGATGAAAATGATGCTGCTGTCTTAAAAAGCCGATTGGATGAAATCACACTGGAGGCGACGAAGTTGGATGCAGCTGACAGCGACGTTGATCCAGCGAAGTTGGCCAAGTTTAACAAAAAAGCGAAGGCGCTTGCGGTTACTTTGGTGCGATTGTCACTGCGATCTTTGCAGGTGGCGGGACAGGTCGGCGATAAAGCTCTGGACATAACTGCAAAAACGGCAGGGGTGGCAGGTGTGAGTTACGTGTTCCTGCCCGTGCAAACGCGCGTGGCTTTCGAGCAGTTGTTGGCGATCTTTAAAAACATTCCTTGGCCGATTTGATGGGCTTTGGCGGGCTTAAGCCCGCCCTACGGGATATTTGGGGGGCGGGTGTGACAACGTCATGCCCGACCTCGGGAGATGCTGCGGCTCGTTGCAAGGTTGCTGTACTCCTTACATTTCGCCTTTCGCTGTCATTTTGGCGGAATGCCCTCCCGTGGGGGAGGTCGGGCATGGCGCTGGCGCGCTTTGGGGTATTTTTTAGCTGTTCTCGCCTAAAAAATATCCCTCTTGTAAGCAGTGCTCTCTGGGTCTAGTTTCCCCCTACTGAGTTTAAGGTTATTATTTCCATGTCCAACACACGTGCGGTTTATTTCATCCTGTTGACGGTGATGATTGATGCGATTGGCATTGGTCTGATTATGCCTGTGATGGATGATCTAATGCTAGATCTGGGCGGGTCCACTTTGGCGAATGCGGCGATTTGGGGGGGATTATGTCCACCGTTTTCGCGCTGATGCAGTTTTTGTTTGGGCCGCTGATCGGAAATCTGTCGGACCGATTTGGGCGACGTAAAGTGCTTTTGGTGTCCCTGTCTGTAATGGCAGTGGATTATGTGTTGATGGGGATTGCGTGGTCGATTTGGCTGTTGCTGGCGGCGCGTGTTTTGGGCGGAATCACGGCGGCGAACCATTCCACGGCCAGCGCAGTGATTGCGGATGTGTCAAAGCCCGAAGAGCGGGGCGCGAATTTCGGATTGCTGGGCGCGGCCTTTGGCATTGGGTTTATTCTGGGGCCTGTCATCGGTGGGTTTGCCGCTGAATGGGGACCGCGTGCGCCGTTCTTTGTAGCGGCTGTTTTGGCGGGAGCCATTGCGCTTTATGGCGCCTTGGCATTTGAAGAGACTTTGAACGAGAAGAACCGCCGCACTTTTGAATGGCATCGTGCATTGCCGTGGGGGGCTATCGCGCAGGTGAGCCAGTTTGCCGGGCAAACGCGTTTGTTAGTAGTTCTCTTTTTTCAAGAGTTCGCGTTTATTGTATACCCCTCTACTTGGGCGTTTTTTACGTTTGCGATGTTCGGTTGGGAAAATTGGGTTGTTGGCCTATCGCTCGGCGCGTTTGGGGCGATGATGGCGCTGTCGCAAGGGGTGCTAATCCGCGTGGTGATCCCGCGATTGGGGGAACAACGCACCGCCGTTTTGGGCCTGTCGATGGAGTTTCTGTCGTTTGTGGGCATCGCCTTTGCCCCTGCCACTTGGGTGATTTTTGCACTGCTGCCGCTGAGCGCGCTTGGCATGTTGGCTGGGCCCGCGATGCAAGGGATCATGAGCCGTGCGGTGCCTGACAATGCGCAAGGGGAATTGCAGGGCGTGGTCAGTTCGGTGCGTGCGATTGCGTCCATTCTGGCGCCGTCGGTGATGGTTGGTCTGTTCTGGGTGTTCAGTGATGAAGGCTGGATGTTCACATTCCCAGGGGCGCCGTTTGTTTTGTCGGCGCTGTTGATGCTAATCGCTATTCGCATCATGTGGGGCTATGGCAAGCGGATCACAGGATAAAATCTGTTTCCGAGATGCCGTGAAAGTGGCTGAGGCGGATCACCATGTCTTTGCTGCCGTCCCCGTCTATGTCGATGGACAAATAGGTGTGCAGGGTGGTGATATCGAGTGCGATTTCCGCTGAACCTGAGCCTGATAGCGGGCCTGTGGTGTTCAGTGTGAAGGTGCTGTTGGACAGGTTTGAGAGGTCAATCGTGTCGATCCCGCTTTCAAAATCGGTGATGCGGTCTGCGGTGGCGCGAAGGTCGCCGCTGTCGGCAAGAGTGTTAAAGATGAAAGTATCCGCACCGCTGCCCCCACTGAGTTTGTCGCGGCCAGACCCGCCTGTGAGCGTGTCATCGCCCGAACTGCCATAAAGGCGATCTTTGCCGTTGCCGCCCTTTAGAACATCGTCGTCGTTGCCGCCGTAGAGTCGATCTTTGCCGTCATTGCCGAGCAGTGTGTCGTTGCCTTTGGCCCCTGTAAGGGAATCGTTTCCGGCGTGGCCTTTGAGGTAATCGTTGCCATTGCCGCCAAACAGGCGGTCTTTGCCATCGTTGCCAAAAAGGGTGTCGTGGCCGTTATGGCCATAGATGATATCTGCGCCAGCGTGGCCGAGCAAAACATCCGCGCCCGTGTCCCCTGTGAGTGTGTTGTCCAAGGCGTTGCCTTCGCCACGTTGGCCCGTTTCGTTTGCGATGACAAGATTTTCGCTGGAGGCATCAAGGGTAAAATCGACGGATGTTGTGATCGTGTCGATGCCATCACCGCCGTTGGTTTGGGCGGCGTTGTGGTGGATGAAAAAGCTGTCGTCGCCTTGGCCACCGAACAACACGTCATCTGTGTGAGTGGTCAGTTTATCCTGCCCGCCACCGCCATAGATGGTGCCAGATACGCTGCCTGTTGGGGTAGAGGTGTAGACATCGTTGCCAAAGCTGAGCGTGATATCCCCGTCGATCAGCCCTGTGTTGTCAACGCGATCAAACCCTGCGCCAAACAGCACATCGCCCGTGATTGTGCCGCCGTTGATGACGGTTCCGCTGCCTTGTTGTTTTTGAATGGCGATGCCTGCGGTGGCGGTGAGTGTGCCGGTGTTGTTTACCGATAGGGCGCCGTTGCCGATCATGATGATGGCTGTTGTGCCCGATAGTGACCCTGTGTTGATAATCTGTGCGGCCTCTGCGCCGTTGAGTGCGTAGATGCCAGCGCCTGTGGTGGATGAGATTGTGCCAGAATTATCGAGCGTGAGGCGGGTGTAATTGTTGCGTACGGCATGCAGATCGGCGGTGATAGTGCCGCTGTTGGTCAGGACAGCGTAATCCGTGGCGATGGCCGTGCCGTTAAATACGACTCCCATGCCCGATGTGGAGTGGATGACATTGGTGTTGTGCAACGTGTTGGTTTGCTGCGCGGCAGAGGCGTGAAAGATAACAGCTGTTTGTTGCGCCGAGGTGAGCGATCCGTTGTTGGTAATGAGGTTCCCCCAGCCGAATGTGCAGATGGCGTGGCCCGTGTTGGACGCGATGTTGCCGTTGGAGCCAATGGTGATGTGGTGGGCAGATTGGTTGGCCGCGTTTCCTTGCAGATCAATGGCGGTGGCGGTGGCATTGATCACGCCGAGGATTTCGATGTCGACATCGGTGACAGAGGCATCGCCCGAAATGGCAGGGGCGCTGGTGATCGAGCTGTCAGAGGCGAGGATATAGCTCGACTGTGACGCAACAGTCTGCGTTGTTGTCAAATCCCCTTGCCAAACGGTCGTCGACATATGCTCCACACCTTTTGAGCCTGCGGCAAAAACAGAAGCAGGCACGAACATTTAACCGTTTTTTAAGTTTAGAGCGTTAACAGTGTGTTAAGGATTTAGCTTGGATTCTATTTCAGGTTGTGGAACGCCGCTGTTTTTTATCCATCAATGCGTTTTGCTATGATGGCGATGGCTTTTTGGTACACACCTGCGGCATTCCATTGCTTGATCACTTTGAAATTCGGTTCGCCTTGTTGATAACCCTTACCCGGTTTCCAACCCTTTTGGCGCAGGAAGTTGGCGGTAGAGGCCAGCGCGTCTGCTTGGTTGTAAAGGTCCACACGGCCATCGCCACTGGCGTCTACTCCGTATTTTAGGGCGTTGCCTGGCAAGAATTGTGTGTGCCCCAATTCGCCGTGTTTCGCGCCCTTGGTGGCCCCTGTGATGGAGCCTTGATCCACCAGTTTCAACGCGCCAATGGCGTGGGGTTTAAAGAAATCAGAGCGACGGCAATCATAGGTGAGCGTGGTGATGGCAGAGACCACTTGGGAGTTGCCCATGAACCCGCCAAAGCCTGTTTCCATGCCGTGAATGGCAAGGATGACGCCCGCTGGTACACCGTATTTCTTTTCGAGGGAGTTGAAGAAACTGGCGCTTTTGGCTTTGCGACTTTTGCCTTTGGAAACGATGGCATTTGCGCCGCGCACTTTCATGAATTTTTCGAGTGTGAATTTAAACGACTTTTGGTTGCGGTCGGCCTTAATCGTGCCTGTCGCGTATTGCGCGTTGGCGAGCGCATTCAGCCCGCGTTTTTTCACCCCTGCCTTTTTGGCTTCGGCTGCGAATTCTTTTTTCCACGTGCTAAACCCAGCACTGGTGTTGCCGCAGGTGGCGGCGAAGGCGGGTGCGGTGGCAAGGATGGCTGTGCTGAAAATGATGCTGCGTAGTAACATGATGGTCCCCTAAAGTATCTGGGGAGATCATATCGTGAATTTGCGAAAGGGAAAGTGGCGAGATCGCTTGTGTTGAAAGGTACGCTGTGTTTGCTTTGGGAAAAAGGAGCATACGATGAATGTCAGAACGCAAACCTGTGCCTGCGGGCAAGTTCAGTTTGAAGCCACTGGCGCGCCGATTGTGGCGGGTGTTTGTTACTGTGATGATTGTCAGGCAGGCGGCCGCATAATCGAGGCGCTGCCAGATGCCAAACCTGCGTTAAGCGCGGACGGAGGCGGGGATTACCTGACCTATCGCGATGATCGGTATCGGTGTGTGAAGGGGGCAGAATTGCTGGTAGGCCATGCGTTGAAAGCTAAGTCGCCGACGAAACGATATGTGGCGGGGTGCTGTAACACGGCGATGTATTTGAAGTACAAACGCGGACATTGGGTTTCGACGTTTCGAAATGCGTTTGGCGGGGAAACACCACCTGTGGAAATGCGCACAAATTTGAAATGGCGCGACAGTGATCTGCCGTTTGAGGATGACGCGCCTCGGTATCAGCGGTTTCCGATGGCGCTGTTTGGGCGGTTGATTGGGGCAAAGGTGGCGATGGTTTTGGGGCGGTGAGGGGTGAATGCTCGTCTTATTGAATAGATCTGGTGGACAAATTATCTTGTTGTATATGAGGTTAGGTTTGAAAAGGTTTTTGGTGATTTGTCTGCTCCTTACGGTGGTGGGCGCTGCACAGGCAGACACGCTGAATGTGCAAAGTTATTTGGAAACGCTTAACTTGATGAAATCGAATTTGGAGGGACGTGAAGACGTGAAGTCTGTCACCCTGAACAAAGCAGACAATAGTTTGTCAGTGTTTACAAAGTCAGGAAGTGAGATCA
The DNA here is from genome assembly GCF_029854195.1 of Amylibacter sp. IMCC11727. Classification (NCBI taxonomy): domain Bacteria; kingdom Pseudomonadati; phylum Pseudomonadota; class Alphaproteobacteria; order Rhodobacterales; family Paracoccaceae; genus Amylibacter; species Amylibacter sp. IMCC11727. The sequence goes on along the minus strand of NZ_CP122960.1, from coordinate 2,951,063 downwards.
CAGTTTTTCCTGACAATTTGTTTCAGAAGCTTCGAGGAGCTGAGAGCGAGCTGGAGCGCTTTGAAGAATTCACCTTTCACATGCAAACGTTGAACACGTCATTTACAGGGGGTGCAGACATTGCCGCCCAACTTAGCGCAAGAGATCTGAGTTCAATTAGGACGCTTGTGAGACACGAAAGTTTGAAGACCCAAGCAAATGATCTTAGCAATTCAGTTGTTAGCAAACCATTTGTGGGAGATTTACACATCTTTGTTGCCTTAGATACGCCCACCACTATCGAGTATCTTGTGGAAAGTCAGTTAGCGGGCAGTGGGTTTACACGGGACAATCTGATTGATCGAGGTTTGCGTAACCTAAAAGAGAAACCTCAGATTGAAGACTTGGGACGTGGATTAAAGGCGTTGTTCTATGATGGAACTTACGAGGCAAGTTTCCTGCTGGACACCAAGTTTTGGGACCGACTTTTTGAGCGAACAGGTGCGTTTTATATGATAGTGCCAACGCGTGACGTTGTTGTTTATTCGCTAGATGTCAGTCTTAAGAGCAGGCAGGCGATTTTGGATATACACGGAAAAATTCTCGAAGATGGATCTTATCCGCTGTCGGATAAATTGTATGTTCGCCATGCCGATGGGTGGAAGGTTTCGCGTTAGGTGACTGTTGTTGTACAGTCGAGCAGCAGCTGACCGCGGATGGGGAAGCGATTGGCTTTGGAACCCTTTTTTGGTGCGCACGTCTTCTATGTTCCTTTGGTACAACTGCGTTGCGAAATCACCCGCCCAAGGGGCGGGTGAGTGATGCTCGGCGGGCTTTCCTTGATTCCGAGCGTTTTACAAAAAAGCCCCGCGCGGTTTGCACCGTGCGGGGCTTTCTATTTTCTTGAGCATATTCCTTAGTTCGGAACGTCGCCTTCAATGCCTTCAACGTAGAAGTTCATTGTGGCCAATGTGCCGTCGTCAGCGCGTTCGCCTTCGGCCAACCATGCAGAACCGTCTTGTTTGTTGATTGGGCCAGTGAAGGAGTGCATTTCGCCTGACTTCAGCTTTTCGATGATCGCGTTGGCGGAGGCCTGAACGTCAGCAGGAACTTTGTCGGAAAACTCACCGATGGCAACCATGCCAGGTGCGATGCCGTCCCATGTGTCTGTGCTTTCCCATGTGCCATCGAGAACCGCTTTGGTGCGGGCGATGTAGTAAGGAGCCCAGTCATCAATGATGGAAGACAGGCGTGCGTTTGGACCGAACTGTTTCATGTCAGACGCTTGGCCAAAGGCATAAATGCCTTTTTCTTCGGCGATGGTCATAGCAGCAGGGGAATCCGTGTGCTGCATGATGATGTCGGCGCCTTGTTCGATCAGGGCGTTTGCCGCGTCTGCTTCTTTGCCTGGATCAAACCAAGTGTAGACCCAAACGATTTTCATCTTCACGTCTGGGTTCACTTTTTTCGCGGCAAGGTAGGACGCGTTGATGCCACGGATCACTTCTGGAATTGGGAAGGACGCGATGTAGCCGATTGTGTTTGTTTCGGTCATGTGCCCCGCGATGTGACCGATGACTGTGCGGCCTTCATAGAAACGAGCGGAGTATGTGGACACGTTGTCGGCGCGTTTAAAGCCAGTGGCGTGTTCGAATTTCACGTCTGGGAATTTTTTCGCAACGTTGATGGTTGGGTCCATGTAGCCGAAGGACGTTGTGAAGATCAGTTTGTGACCTGACAGCGCCATTTGTGTCATCACGCGTTCTGCGTCTGCGCCTTCTGGCACGGATTCAACGAAAGATGTTTCAACTTTGTCGCCAAGCGCTTCTTCTACGGCTTTGCGGCCTTGGTCGTGTTCATAGGACCAGCCGAAATCGCCTGTTGGGCCAACATAGATAAAGCCGACTTTGAGCGGGTCTTCGGCGTGGGCAGCGCCCGCCAAGCCTGTGGCAAGGGCAGCGCCAGCAAGCAGTGTTTTGATGAGGTTCATAGGGGTCTCCTAGTTGGTGTTGTATCGCGCGAGCGGCGATGGTTCTTGTTATAACGGTTATGTCGTTGCGTGAAACAGCTTACCCAGTGATGCAGGTGCATTCAGGCTGGCGCGTGCTTTGTCCGCTGACATTACGACGAGGACAATAATGGTAACGAGGTAGGGAGTCATCGACAAATATGCAGGGGAGATCGACAAACCTGCCGCCTGCAAGTTGAGTTGTAGGACAGTGACGCCCCCAAAGAGATATGCGCCGATCAATGCGCGGCCAGGTTTCCAGCTGGCGAAGACCACAAGGGCGAGTGCGATCCAGCCTGCGCCTGCTGTCATTCCTTCGGTCCATTGCGGGACGCGGACCAGCGAGAGGTATGCGCCGCCCATGCCCGCCATTGCGCCGCCAAAGGCGATGGCGGCAAGGCGGATGCGGATGACTTTGTATCCCAGCGCGTGCGCGGCATCGTGGTTTTCCCCCACAGCGCGTAAAACGAGCCCTGCGCGGGTGCGGTTGAGGAAATACCAAACAGCAAAGACCATCGCCACAGAGATATAGACCATTGGGTCATGGCTGAACAAAAGTGGGCCGATAACGGGCAGGTCGGTGAGAACGGGAAGGTCGAGGCTTTCGAATTTGGGTGGCTTGATGCCTGAGTATTTGTGACCGAGCAGTGCTGCAAAGCCGAGGCCGAACATGGTGAGGCCGAGGCCAGAAGCCACTTGGTTTGCCATCAGGTATTGGGTGAGGATCGCGAAGATCATCGACAGCGCCGCGCCGCAGAGCGCGCCAAAGATGAAGCCGAGCCATGGGGAGCCTGTTGTGACGGCTGCGATAAATCCGCAGACCGCGCCGATGATCATCATGCCTTCAACGCCGAGGTTGAGGACGCCTGATTTTTCCACAACGAGTTCGCCGAGCGCGGCGAGCAGGATCGGGGTGGAGGCCGCCATGAGCGACACGATCAGGGTTATGGGGGAGATTGCGGAGAGGTCCATTATGCGACTCCCTTACTTTTTAGCCGAACGCGGAAGTTGATGAGGATATCGACGCCAAGCAGGAAGAAGAGGAGCATACCTTGGAACGCTTGGATCGCGGCGGCGGGGATTTGCAACTGGAACTGTGCCAGCTCACCCCCGATGTAGGTCAGGGACATCAAGAGGCCCGCGAGTAGGATGCCGATGGGGTTGAGGCGACCAAGGAACGCCACAATGATGGCGGTGAAGCCATAGCCGAGCGGGAAGTTGGTGGAGAGTTTGCCTGCGGGGCCCGTGACTTCGAACAGGCCCGCCATCCCTGCAAGTGCGCCCGAGATACCAAGGCAGAGCGCGATGGTGACGTTGGGGTTGACCCCTGCGAATTTCGAGGCGCGGGCGGATTGGCCTGAGACACGGATTTGAAAGCCGAACAAGTGACGGGTGAGCGCGATGTAGCCGACAATCACGGCGGCCATCATGGCGATGACACCAAAATGTAGACCCGTGTTTGAGATCAGCTCTGCGTTAAATGCAGAGCCGTATTCATTGAAATTGCGCGACTCTGGGAAGCCCATGCCGACAGGGGATTTCATTGGGCCTGTGACCATAGCCGAGAGGAAATTCACCGCCACATAGACCAGCATCAAAGACACGAGGATTTCGTTGGCGTTGAATTTGATTTTCAACAGGGCGGGGATCATGGCCCAGAGAAACCCACCGACTGCGCCCATGAGAATAATCAGCGGGAAGATGATAAAACTTTCATATGGATATAGGGCGAGGGCAGTTCCTCCGCCCACGATGGCCCCCATGATGAACTGGCCTTCGGCCCCGATGTTCCACACATTGGCGCGGAAACCAAAGGACAGGCCGATGGCCATCAGGATCAGTGGGGCCGCTTTGACCAGCAGCTGCGGACGCGTGTAGCTGGCGACCACATCGTTAAAGATGGGGTCCCAAAAGATGATGCGAATGGCGGTGAATGGGTTGGTCCCAAGGATGCCAAACATAATGCCGCCCGCGATCATTGTGGCGATTACTGCAATGATTGGCGTGGCAATGACCATCGCGCGGGATGGTTCAGGGCGTTGTTCAAGCCGCAGCATGATCGACCTCCGTTCCGCCCATCAACAGGCCGATTTCTTCGATTGTGACACCAGCTGCTGAGCGGACGCGCGAGAGGCGGCCCTCTGACAGCACGGCGAATGTGTCTGATATTTCCATCAACTCGTCTAGGTCTTGGCTGATGACCAAAACACCCGCGCCTTGTTCGGCCAGCTCGAGGATGGCCTCGCGGATGAAGGCGGCGGCAGAGGCATCGACGCCCCAAGTGGGTTGGTTCACCACGAGCACATCAGGGCGTTGCATGATTTCACGCCCGATGACGAATTTCTGCAGATTGCCGCCTGACAGGGATTTCGCCGCATTTTCTGTGCCTGGTGTGCGCACATCGAATTTTTCGATGATGGCGCGGGCGAAATTGCGGGTGGCCTGCCATTTGACGAAGCCTTTGTTCGTGAGGCGCTGGCGCGTGTGGCCTGTTAACAATGCGTTTTCGGTGAGTGACATATCAGGGGCGGCGGCATGGCCGAGCCGTTCTTCGGGTGCGGCCAACAGGCCGAGTTGGCGGCGTTGGTTTGGGCCGATGTTGCCGATGTTTTCGCCCTTGAGTTTGATCGCGTCAGGGCTGACGCGTTCTTCGCCTGATAGCGCAAGCAACAGTTCATCTTGGCCGTTGCCTGCCACCCCTGCAACGCCGAGGACTTCGCCTGCGTGCAAAGAAAAGGTGATGTCGCGCAGGGACGTGCCGAAAGGATCGGCGCTTTGCAGCCACATGTCGTTGACATCGAGAAGGCTCGGGCCAGGGGTGTAGGGACGTTTTGACGGGGTTTTCAGTTCGGTCCCGACCATCATTTCGGCCATGGTTTTTGGTGTTTCTTCTGATGGAACGCAGGTGCCGACCACTTTGCCCAAGCGCAGGATTGTGGCGTTGTCGCAGATGGTGCGGATTTCTTCGAGTTTATGGGAAATGTAGAGGATCGACGTTCCTTCATCGCGCAGTTTGCGCAAGGTTTGGAACAGGATGTCCACCTCTTGTGGCGTGAGAACGGATGTGGGTTCGTCCATGATCAGGAGTTTTGGGTTTTGCAAAAGGCAGCGCACAATTTCGACGCGCTGACGCTCCCCTGCAGAGAGATCGCCGACACGGCGGTTTGGGTCGAGCGTCAGGCCATAGTTTGCCGAAACTTCGGTGATTTGTGCGGAAAGTGCCGCGTTTTCGGGTGGGTTTTCCATACCAAGGGATATGTTTTCGGCCACGGTGAGGGCCTCGAACAGAGAAAAGTGCTGGAACACCATTGCAACGCCAGAGGCGCGGGCTTCGCGGGGTTCGGATGGGGTGAAGGGTTGATCATGCAGGCGCATTTCGCCGCTGTCTGGGCGCACGAGGCCGTAGATCATTTTCACCAACGTGGATTTGCCTGCGCCGTTTTCCCCTAGGAGCGCGTGAACCTCGCCCGGTTGGATTTCAAAACCGACATCGTCGTTGGCGATGACGCCAGGATAGGCTTTGGTCAGGCCTGAAAGATGCAAAAGTGGGGTCATGCTGTGGCCCTTTGGTTGGCAGACTGCGTGGCGCTTGCTTTTAGTAATTCGGCGGCAACACCAATGGCAATGGCTTTGGGTGTTTTCCCGAGGTCGCGTTGGCCAATTGGGCAAATCATGCTGGCAATTTGTGCAGATGAATGGCCGAGGTCGGATAATTTGCTGCTGAATCGGGCGCGTTTGGTTTTGGAGCCGATCAAACCGAGGCTGGCGTGATCGCGCGAGAGAATCGCATGGCACAGGTCCAGATCAAGCGCGTGAGAGTATGTTAGCACCAGATGATGCGCATTGGCGGGGGCGTGTTTCACGGCATCCGTCGGGTTTTGTGCGATCAAATAGTTGGCATGGGGCGGGATGTAGCTGGGGAACCGATCCGCGCTGGTGTCGATCCATGTCACTTCAAACGGCATGTCGGCGAGTGTATCGACAATGGCGCGGCCCACGTGACCTGCGCCGTAAAGCCAGAGCGGCGTTTTGGGCTCGGTGAGGGGTTCAAGGAGCCAACCGCCAAGCCAGATGAGGCTCGGGGCTTGGCCTGAATTGCGCAGGGATTTTAGTAGGCGTTTGAACGCGAGAGGTTGTTCGGATGATCCGCTGATTTTGCGAATGTAGGGCCCCGTGTCGGGGGGGAGTGTGTCGAGCGTAAAAGGTTCAAAGACCACCGCGACATTGCCGCCGCAGCATTGGCCAAGGGCGGGGCCAAGTGGGATGTTGAGCGCGGTGGGTTTGCTGATCGTGCGGGCGAAATCGGTGACTTGTTGTTCCAATGCGCCGCCACCAATGGTTCCTGATTGGCCATCTGCCCAGACCAGCATGGATGTACCAGCTTCGCGTGGGGTGGAACCCTGATGATCAGCGATCAGCACGCGGGTGAGCGGGCCGTGTTGGGCGATTGCATCGCGAAGGTCTGACAGATTTAGCCCCATGTCTGACCTTTTTGGCGTGCAACGGCCTTTAATATTTCCTCGGCGGTGGCGGGGGCTTGGAGGTCTGGGTAAATCGAACCGTCACCTGTGGCAGCCACCGCATCGGACAAAGCGAGGAAGGCGGAAATGCCGAGCATGAAGGGGGGTTCGCCCACGGCTTTGGATTTGTAGATCGTGTCCTCAACGTTTTCGCCTTTGTCCCAGAGGGAAACGTTGAACACATCGGGGCGATCCGAACAGGCGGGGATTTTATAGGTGCTGGGGGCGTGGGTTTTCAACACGCCTTTGTCGTCCCAAACCAGCTCTTCGGTGGTGAGCCAGCCCGCACCTTGGACGTATGCGCCTTCGACTTGGCCGATGTCGATGGCGGGGTTCAGGGACTTGCCCACGTCATGGATGATGTCTGTGCGCAGGATGCGGTTTTCGCCCGTTAAGGTGTCGATGACCACTTCGGTCACGGCTGCGCCATAGGCAAAGTAGAAGAAGGGGCGACCTTTGCCAGCCTTGCGGTCCCACTGGATTTTAGGCGTGGCGTAGAAGCCAGTGGAGGATAGGGAAATGCGGTTTTGATAGGCGAGGGCGGTGAGGTCAGAGAAAGAGATTTCCTGTTTGCCGATTTGGACCATACCCTTGCCGAATTCGATTTGATCGGCGGGTGTGTTAAAGTGTTCGGCGGCGAAATCGGTCAGCCGCCCTTTGATGGTTTCACAAGCTGCTTTCACCGCCATACCATTCAGATCAGAGCCAGAAGAGGCGGCGGTGGCGGAGGTGTTTGGAACCTTGGCCGTGTCGGTTGCGGTGATTTTCACCGCGTCGAGCGGCGTTCCGAGAACAGTGGCGGCCACTTGTGCGACTTTGGTGAACAGGCCCTGGCCCATTTCCGTACCACCGTGGTTTAGGTGGATGGACCCGTCGGAATACACATGCACCAACGCGCCTGCTTGGTTCAGGTGCGTGAGGGTGAAAGAAATACCGAATTTCACAGGCGAAATGGCGAGGCCGCGTTTGAGGCGCGGGTTTTCGTGGTTGAACCATTTCACCTGTTCGCGCCGTTTGGAGTATTCGGATTTTTCCAACAGCTCGATCATGATTTGATCGGTGACGGAGTCTGTGACCTCCATGTGGTAGGGTGTGATCTGGCCTGCATTGCGCGATTTATTCGCATAGGCGTTGGCGGTGCGAATGTAGCTGGCGTCCACATCGAGCGTGTGGGCGATGTGGTCGATGACCCGTTCAATGCCGATGACACCTTGTGGGCCACCAAAGCCGCGAAAGGCAGTGGCGGACACGGTGTTGGTTTTGAGGCGGTGCGAGGTGATTTTCGCGTTTGGCAGGTGGTAGGCGTTGTCGGCGTGCAGCATTGCCCGGTCTGCCACGGGGAGCGAGAGGTCTTGGGCCCAGCCGCAGCGGCAATATTGGGTAAATTCTATGCCTTCGATAAAGCCAGCGCCGTTAAAACCGACAGTGTAATCAATTCGGAAATCGTGGCGTTTTCCGGTGATGACCATATCGTCATCGCGGTCATAGCGCATTTTAGCGGGACGCCCGTGTTTGGCTGCGACAATGGCTGTGGCGCACGCAAGACTATTGCCTTGGCTTTCTTTGCCGCCGAACCCGCCACCCATGCGGCGTGTTTCGACGCGAATGTTGTGGAAGGGCACGCCAAGCGCTTCTGCCACTTTGTGCTGGATTTCGGTTGGGTGCTGGGTGGAGGCATGGACCGTGATGTCGCCTTCGTTCGGGACAGAGAGGGCGGCTTGGCCTTCGAGGTAGAAATGTTCTTGGCCACCGATTTCGAATGATCCTGAAAGGGTGTGTTCGGCGTTTTTGATAGCGTCTGCGGCGTCGCCTTTGGCGAAGATAATCGGGTCTTCGAATTTTGTGTCTGCGGCAATTGCATCGTCGATGGAGAGGACGGCGGGCAGCGCTTTGATCTTTACCTTACCCTTTGCCGCCGCTTTTCGCGCCAGCAGGTGGGAGGTGGCGACAACGAGGAAGATCGGTTGGCCGACGAAGTGGACGGAGCCATCTGCCAGCAGGGGTTCGTCGTGGTTGGACGGGGAGACATCGTTGGCGGCGGGTAGGTCATCGGCGGTGAGGACGTCGATGACGCCTTCGGATGCGCGGACGTCTTTGAGGTTTACAGACGTGATGTTTCCGTGAGCCACGTCTGACAAGCCAAATGCGAGGTGCAGGCAGTTGGCAGGTGTTGGAATGTCGTCGGTGTAGCGGGCGGCCCCTGTGACGTGCAGTTTTGCAGCATCATGCGGGGTGGGTTTGTGGACGGTCATGGCGCCACCTCTAGCACGTTGGTGGCGTGTCCTTGGGTTTCATCGAAATACCGTTGCAGCAGGTTTTGCGCGGTTTGAGCACGATAGGTGGCCGAGGCGCGCGCATCGCTGATGGGTTGATAATCTTGCGCGAATTTTGCCATGGCGGTGGTGATCGTGTCTTGGGTCCACGGTTGGCCGATAAGCGCGGTTTCCACGGCGGTGGCGCGTTTGGGGGTGGCGGCCATGCCGCCGAATGCGATGCGAGCGTCTGTGATTTTTTCGCCCGTGCGTGTGATGTTGAAGCAGCCGCAAAGCGCCGAAATATCTTGGTCAAAGCGTTTGCTTATTTTGTAACAACGCAGGTTGTCGGGCTGGTCGGGAATGGCGATGCCGATGACGAATTCGCCGTCGCGGCGGTCTTGTTCGCCATAGGCGATGAAGAAATCCTCAAGCGCCATGTTGCGAAAATCATCGCCGCGGCGCAGGTAGAGTTGTGCGCCAAGGGCGATGAGCGCGGGTGGGCTGTCCCCGATGGGGGAGCCGTTGGCGATGTTGCCCCCGATGGTGGCCGCGTTGCGCACTTGGGTAGAGCCGTAACGGCGGATGAGTTCTGCAAGGCTGGGGTATTTCTTGGCCACAGCGGTGTGGAGTTGGGACAGCGTGACCGATGCGCCGATGGCCATGCGGCCATCTGAAACTTCGATGCCGCGCAGGTCTTCGATTTGGCCGACAAAGGCAACGGGGGAGAGTTCCGCCAAGTCTTTGTTGACCCAGAGGCCCACATCCGTTGCCCCGCCGATCAGGGTGGCGGTGGGGTTTTCAACGTACCAATCGGCAAGCTCGTCAGAGGATTTCGGGACGAAGGCATTTTGCGATTGCAGCGTTTGGGTTTTGGTTGGTTTGTCGGCCTTGAGGTGCTTTGGTTTGGCCTGTTTTTCTGCGGCCTCTGCGGCGCGAATGATCGGGGCGTAGCCCGTGCAGCGGCAGAGGTTTCCGGCCAAAGTGTCATCGTGGTTCGTGTCGCCGTTTTGGTGGGCGGCGGCCATAGACATGATGAAGCCAGGGGTGCAGAACCCGCATTGCGAGCCGTGGTGGTCGATCATTTCGGATTGCACGGGGTGCAGCGTGCCATCGGGGGCGGCGAGCCCTTCGACGGTGCGGATGGATTTGCCGTGAAGTTGGGGAAGAAACAGGATGCAGGCGTTAAGTGCCTTGGCCCCATCGCCATCTGTGACCATGACAGAACAGGCGCCGCAATCGCCCTCGTTACAGCCTTCTTTGGTTCCCGTTAGGCCCCGTGTTTCGCGTAAATACTCTAAAAGCGTGCGCGTGGGGGTGTCGCCTTCCACGCAAACGGTCTCTCCGTTTAGAAGAAACTCGATTTTCATAGGAACAACCCGCCACGGTACTTTGCACGAGGCCTTATGCCCGCACGTTCGATGTGGCGTAGAACATGGTGGCGGCCGCTGCGTCTAGGAAAGCAATTTTAATCAGAGATGGCAACCAAATTCTTATGAAGTGGGTTTTTCCGAGTGTTTTAGCGTTCTTACGTGATGCCGATTGATTTGGCGAAGTCGGAGTATGTGCGTTTGCGGCGATCCGCTTTTTCTGACTCTGTCATGGCAGGCAGAGATGTTGGATCGAACGTGACGCCCGTTCCATCAACAAGGCGGTTCATAAAGTTGAACAGCGCACAGACCTGTACCGCATCATAAAGCGCCTGTTCAGACCAGCCTTGTGAATAGACGTCATTGGCATGGGTTTCCGTGAGTTTTGATGGGGATTGGGTGAGGCATGTTACGTAAGCCACAATCGGTTTCAGCTTTGCGGGAATTGGCGCCGTTTTGGGATCACTGACCATCGCTTCGATCAAAGTATCGTCGATTCCGAAGGCCTCGGCCGCGATTTTATGTGAGCCGTAGCAAAAGGTGCAGGCATTCAAACTCGACACATAAGCGGCGATAAGTTCACGTTCTGCGACGGAAAGATCGCTGTCGCGCAACATGATTTCGTCGATCAAACCCATGATTGTTCCAGCGGCCCGAGGAAACGCTTTCAAGGCGTCGCTAAAATTTGGAGTGTCGGGCAAGCTGGGGAACAAGTTTTTCATGATGCTTTTTCTAAATCACCTTTCGATAGCCGAGTGCGTCCATCACGTCGTCGTCCACTTTGCGATAGATGTATTCGAGGTCTCGTTTTTTGTAGTCGGCTTTGATTTTGTGATATTTATAACGGCGCTGGTAATCTTCGAAGCGCATATTATCGCTGGCCTTGATTGAGCGGCGCACGTTGCCAAAGCCATTGTTGATAGATGGGATATACTCCGCGATGCGGGTCAATTGATCGTCAAAGTCTGAGAGCAAATCTTCGTAGCGGATGTGAATTACGTTGTCAGCGGCGCCCATCAGGGTCACATAAGCGCGCATTTTTTCGTTCCACAGGTGAATCGGGCTGTCGAGGGTTTTGTCACCCACATTGTCGCGTTCGGATACGGGCCACGGGGTTTCGAGGAATTGGTCAAAGCCCATTTCATCGTGATCCCACAGCGGGTTTTCTGGGCGGTTGTGCAGAGATGACAGAAAAAACACAGGATGTTTGGTGATCAGCAGGAACAGCGTGTTTTCCGAATGGGGCGCGGCGCGGATTACATCAACGGGCGGAGCCGCGTGTTTGAGGCCGAAATCGGAATAGAGGATGCGTTCGTGGTATTTGTCTTGTAGGCGGTTGTTTTCAGCGGGCCGCAGTTTCGGTTTGTGCTGTTGTAGCACAAGGCGCAAAACACGTTTATCCACGCCAAAATCACCGCGCAGAATGTCGGTGGCGAAGTTCTTATTCACCAGCTTTTCAAGATAGATGGCGCCCGTGTTCCGCTCCCCATAAATCTTGGTAAAAAGACACGTCATCCTGCTGCTCTTTTTTGTTTTTTGCTTGCCGCAGTGTGCAACGGGTTTCGCCCCATTGCAAGCTGCGATAGGGTTGGCGCATGAGCACGCAAGACAGATTCATCCACCTTCGCCTTCACACTGCCTATTCCTTATTGGAGGGGGCCATTCAGGTGAAGAAATTGCCAGATATGTGCGCCCAAATGGGCATGCCTGCGGTGGCTGTGACGGACAGTGGTAACCTGTTTTCGGCGCTAGAGTTTTCGGAAACAGCCGCCAAGGCTGGGGTGCAGCCGATTGTGGGCTGTCAGATGGATTTGGCCTATGCCAGTGCCGCGCAGGTGGGGGGCAAAGTGCCCGCGCCGCGTGCGATTGTTTTGCTGGCGCAGAACGAAGCGGGGTATCTGAACCTGATGAAGCTGAATTCCTGTGCGTTTTTGGACAGCGGCGATCAGTTGCCCCACATCACGTTGGAGGAATTGGGCAAACACTCGGAGGGGCTGATCTGTTTGACAGGCGGCGCGCTCGGGCCGATTGGGCAGTTGGTGCAGGATGGCCAGCACGAAGCCGCAAAGGCGCTGTTGATGCGTATGGCGGATATGTTTGCGGATCGGCTGTATGTGGAATTGCAGCGTCATCCGAGTGAAGGCACGCGCGGGACACCCGCCGAGATTGCGACAGAACAGTTTTTCGTGGAAACGGCCTATGCGATGGATTTGCCACTGGTGGCAACCAACGATGTGTTTTTCCCTAAGACCGAAATGTTCGAGGCCCATGATGCGCTGATTTGTATTGCGGACGGGGCCTATGTGGATCAGCAAGAGCCGCGCCGCCGTTTGACGCCAGAGCATTATTTCAAAACACCAAAGCAGATGATCGAGTTGTTTGCCGATTTGCCCGAGGCGGTGGAAAACACGATTGAGATTGCGCAGCGGTGCGGGTTTCGAGCCACTACGCGCGATCCAATCCTGCCAAAGTTTGCGGATGACGAGGTGGCTGAACTGCGCCGCATTGCCAACGAGGGTTTGCAGCAGCGGTTGGCGGTTATTCCCCATGCGGTGAGTGTGGAAGAATATCAGGAGCGATTGGATTTCGAGCTGGGGATTATCGAGGGGATGGGATTCCCTGGGTATTTTCTGATCGTTGCGGATTTCATTCAGTGGGGCAAGGATCAGGGTATTCCTGTGGGGCCCGGGCGGGGGTCTGGTGCGGGTAGTCTTGTGGCCTATGCGCTAACTATCACTGACCTTGATCCTTTGCGGTATTCCTTGCTGTTTGAGCGGTTCTTGAACCCTGAACGGGTGTCCATGCCCGACTTCGATATCGACTTTTGCATGGACCGCCGTGAAGAAGTGATCCGATATGTGCAGGAGAAATATGGCCGCGATAAGGTGGGGCAGATCATTACCTTTGGTGCGCTTTTGTCTAAGGCCGCCGTGCGCGATATCGGGCGGGTTTTGCAGATGCCGTATGGGCAGGTGGATCGGCTGTCTAAGCTGATCCCAGTAGAGGGTGTGAAGCCTGTGTCCATCGAAAAAGCGTTGGCGGATGAGCCGCGTTTGCGCGAAGAGGCGAAGTCCGAAGAAGTTGTGGATCGGATGCTGACCTATGCGCAGCAGGTGGAGGGATTGTTGCGCAACGCATCCACCCACGCGGCGGGGGTTGTGATTGGGGATCGACCGCTGGATGAATTGGTTCCCCTGTACCAAGACCCGCGTTCGGATATGCCAGCGACCCAGTTCAATATGAAATGGGTGGAACAGGCGGGTTTGGTGAAGTTCGACTTCCTCGGCCTGAAAACGCTGACAGTTATTCAGAACGCGCTCGATTTGATTAACGGCGCTGGGCGGGATTTGCATATCGCGCCTGATGGGACGCAATTGTATGATCCGCCAGAGGGTGCGGTGAACGAGATCAACGCCATTCCGCTGGATGATGCGGCAACGTATAAGTTGTACGCAGACGCCAAGACGGTGGCGGTGTTTCAGGTGGAATCGAGCGGCATGATGGATGCGCTGCGGCGGATGAAGCCCGACTGTATCGAGGATATCATCGCGCTGGTAGCGTTGTATCGCCCGGGCCCGATGGAGAATATTCCAAAGTTCTGTGAGGTGAAGAACGGACAGTCGGAACGGGATAAATTGCACCCGACGATTGATCATATTCTGGATGAAACACAGGGTATTATTGTTTACCAAGAACAGGTTATGCAGATCGCGCAGGAAATGGCGGGATATAGCCTTGGTGGGGCTGACCTGTTGCGTCGTGCGATGGGTAAAAAGATCCAAGAGGCGATGGATGCGGAGCGGCCGAAGTTTTTGGAAGGCGCTGGCAAAAATGGTGTGGATCAGAAAAAGGCGATGGAGGTTTGGAACCTGTTGGACAAATTCGCCAACTATGGGTTCAACAAATCCCACGCGGCGGCCTATGCGGTGGTGTCCTACCAAACGGGGTGGTTGAAAGCGAACCATCCTGTAGAGTTTATGGCCGCGGTGATGAACTGTGATATTCATCTGACTGACAAGCTGGGCGTGTTTATCGAAGAGACCAAACGCAAGTTGGAGATCGAGGTCGTGCCGCCCTGCGTGAACCAATCGCTGGCAACGTTTTCGGTGGCGGGTGACAAGATTCACTATGCGCTGGGCGCGTTGAAAAACGTGGGCGGCGAAGCGATGAAGCTGATCGTGGATGCCCGTACGGAGGGTGGCACTTTCAGCGATCTGTTCGATCTGGCGCGGCGCGTGGATTTGAAGCGGGTCGGGAAACGCCCAATGGAAATGCTGGCGCGATCTGGGGCGTTCGATCAGCTGGATGGCAATCGACGCAAGTGTTTGGAAAGTGTGGATGCGCTGGTGGCCTATTCCGCGGCGACCCATGAGCAGAAAAACTCGGCCCAAGGTGGGCTATTTGGCGACAGTGGGGAAGACTTGCCTGCGCCACGATTGCCAATGCCAGAGGATTGGTTGCCCACGGAACGGTTGGCCATGGAGCATCAGGCGATTGGGTTTTACCTGTCTGGGCATCCTTTGGATGATTATTTGGGGCCGCTGAAGCGTAAGAAAGTGATGACGCTGGCCGAGGTGGAAAACAAGGCGCGCTCTGGTGCGTTTGCGGCGAAATTGGCGGGGACTGTTTCGGCCAAGCAGGAACGCAAATCGGCGCGGGGCAATCGATTTGCCTTTGTGCAGTGTTCGGACCCGACGGGGTTGTTTGAATGTACGGTGTTTTCCGACACGCTCGAAAAATTTCGCGATTTTCTAGTGCCGGGCACGAATGTTGTGCTGACGGTTGAAGCGACGATGGAGGCGGATCAGCTGAAGTTGTTGTGTCGCGGGGCGCAGTTGGTGGATGCGGCCGTGGCCGATGCGGCGGCCATGGGGTTAAAGGTTTATATTGGCGAAGAAGACGCGATTGGGTCTGTGGCCACGCGGTTGGAAGAGGCGAATAAATCGGGCAATGCGCGGCAACGGGGCCCTGTGCATTTGGTTCTGATGCACCCAGATTTGCCCGGCGAAGTGGAGATCGCGCTGAAGCAGGATTACGTGCTGAACCCGCAGATCGCAGGGGCGTTGAAGCATGTACCCGGTGTTCAGATGGTTGAGGAATTCTGATCCCCTTAGCGCACAATCAAGTGGCGCGGGGTCAACCGAACGAGTCAGGTGATGATGACACAAAAAGGCATCACCCGCTATAATCCACCGTCGTCACCCGCTTTATGTGGGTGATCTCGATCCGTTGGGTCTAGTGCTTGTGGTGCGAGGTCACCCGAACAAGTCGGGTGATGACGAAAACTATTGTATGATGTCTTCCCACAAATCCTGCCAGTGCGGATTGCCCGCCTCGATCAAATTGATTTTCCATTCGCGTTTGTATTTTTTCAGACGCTTTTCGCGTTTGATGGCTTCTGTTATATCATCGTATGCCTCAAACCAAACGAGTCTTTTAATATTGTATTTCAGCGTGTGAGCAGACCCTAATCCCTGTTTGTGCTCATAAATGCGGCGGATCAGATTGTTTGTGACGCCGATGTAGATTGCACCTTGAGGGCGGCTGGCGAGTATGTAGGTGTGGGAATTCATAACTTCTGGGTCCCCCGAACAAGTCGGGGGATGACAGTAAGGTGGGGTAGTTAATCAATTGTTACAGTTGATCACGGATGATGTGCGGTCGGTCACTTGGGAGAGAGATTGTGCCCTTGGGCTTGAACTGTTGCCTTCGTGGTGTTTGGGTTTGCGCAAAAGGAGATTTTGATATGAAAACGGAAAAGCTGAGCTTTACGGGGCATTCGGGCGAGGAATTGGCGGCGCGGTTGGATTATCCAGCGGGCAAGCCGCACGCGACGGCGATTTTTGCGCATTGTTTTACCTGTTCCAAGGACATCCCTGCAGCGCGGCGGGTTTCGCAGCGATTGGCAGGCATGGGGATTGCCGTGTTGCGGTTTGATTTTACGGGGCTTGGCCATTCCAAAGGGGAGTTTGCCAATACGAACTTTTCGTCAAACGTGGCAGATTTGAAGCTGGCAGCAGAGGCGTTGGCAGCAGAAATTGAAGCGCCATCCTTGTTGATTGGGCATTCTTTGGGCGGTGCGGCGGTTTTGCGTGCGGCGGGTGACATTGAGAGTGTGAAAGCGGTGACCACCATTGGCGCACCGTTTGATCCTGAGCATGTGGTGCATAATTTCGGTTCTGCGTTGGAAGAAATTGCCGAGAAAGGAGAGGCGGAAGTGTCCCTAGGGGGGCGACCGTTCATCATTAAGCAGAGTTTTGTGGAGGATGTGTCTGCGAACAATCTGCGGTCTGCCATTGGGGGAATGAAAAAGGCGCTGCTGGTGCTGCATTCACCGATTGACCAGACGGTTGGGATTGAAAACGCAGGAGAGATTTTTGGGGCGGCGAAACATCCCAAGAGTTTCGTGACGCTGGATGACGCGGACCATTTGTTGAGCCGTGCAGAGGATGCGGAATACGCAGCCGATGTGATTGCAAGCTGGGCGCGGCGGTATTTGAACCTGCCAGCGGTGAAAGTGGCTAAAGGCGCGCCAGATGGTGTGGTGCGGTCAGACGAGGCGGATGCGGATGGGTTTTTGCAAGATATCTCGGTCGGATCGGATCATCACGTTTTGGCGGACGAGCCTGTAGCCTATGGCGGGTCAAACCTTGGCCTGACGCCTTATCAGTTTTTGTCGGCTGGATTGGCGGCCTGTACGTCCATGACGGTGCGGATGTATGCGCGGCGCAAAGGCTGGCCGCTGGAGGATATTTCGGTGGATGTGATCCACGGGAAAATTCACGCTGAAGACTGCGACCATTGTGAAGCAACGGAGGGCAAAATTGACCAATTCCAACGGAAAATCGCGTTGAAGGGTGATTTAGATGAGGACCAACGGGCGCGGTTGTTGGAGATCGCGGATAAGTGCCCAGTGCATCGCACGCTGGAGAGCGAGATTGAGGTGACGACGGCATTGGGGTGAGGGGGTGTGTCAGTGGCTCGGCAGTATGGAAACACATGTATCCAGCAGGTCCATCTGCCGTGTCTAATTGTGAATACAACTGATGATATTACCTAGTTTAAGGTAACGCGATCTTGTTAGAATAACAGGGAATGATCTTGCACAAATGCGCTGAATACGTCAGACTCGCAAGTGACTAGTCCACTTTCGGTCTTTTTTGCCTTGGCGGATGGCCATATCACTTTAGCCATTAATTATTGGGATTTATTTTGAGAAATTATCTCGTAAACATACTTCTAATCGCTGTTGTGTATTCGTTTAGTTTTTCCACGGCCTCGGCCGACAAGATTATTCCTAATTTGGAAAACCTTAGCAAAATTGACAGAGCTGGTGCTGCTAAAAGTCTGAAACAAACGTCCTTCAGTGCGGCATTGGTTTCGACAATTTCTGTATGTAAAAACCGATACAGAAAAGCCAATGCGTTCAATCAATACTTGAATAAAAGCGGATATTTGAAGGTTGGAGCTTCCAAAAATAATTTGATGCAAGTTCTCATGAGACGCGACGGAAAAAATTCGATCGTACTATTGAATATTAAAGACACTGTTGTTGGATGCGGCATCGTTTATGGTCAAAAGACGAATTCAAACCGTAAAATCAAACTAGCTTTGCAAAAACACTATAGCCCATCCTTGAAATTACATCGCGCTAACAGAAGGATTGGACTGCAAACTTGGGTAGATAAAGGAAAGGCAGACCGTGACCTTGTCGGTGTTACAAAACAAGGTCGATTTCGTGGGGTATGGTTGATTAAGAAAGAGCACGAGAAAGAACTCTTCAAACTTCTAAGGGATTTCTAAAGCCTTAGCACTCTGAATATTCAATGCAGATGTTGCTGCGTGCATTAAAAAGGCAATACCTTCTATAAATTCAGGCGTTGACCCTTGTAAAGCATATTGCCGCTAAGCCGAGCTAAACATCTGTTAGGACATGGCGCTGACCAGTCTGACCTACCAATGGGGCGGCGGTTGATCCCCAAGCGTTACAGACCCTTCGCCCTGCGCTGTGTCGCGGGCCATTTCCAGAACCGCTTTCATCTGTTTTTCCAGCATGTCGATGCGTTTGGCCTGATCGGCGACCACTTCGGATAGGTCTTCGGCCTGTCGTGTGGTGTGGGCGAGGCGTTCTTCAAGTTGGGTGATGTGTTCTGCGTCTGTCATAGGCGTTGGATAGCGCTTTGGTCCCCATGTCACAACGAAATTCGATTTGGCGCGGCGGGTTACCTTGTCGCGCATTGCCAATCACGGTATGGGGTGAAGCACAATAAGGATCACCGCGCTGCGGTTAAAAGGCTGACGTCATGGCGAAAGATAAGAAAAAGAAAATTCAACGACCCAAGGCGCTGCCGCCAAAAGGGTTTCGGGATTATTTCGGTGCGGAAGTGGATGAGCGTAATGCGATGCTTGCCCAGATTTCCGAGGTTTATCATCGCTATGGGTTTGATCCCTTGGAATCGTCCGCTGTGGAAACGGTTGAGGCGCTGGGGAAGTTTTTGCCAGACGTGGATCGCCCGAATGAAGGCGTGTTTGCGTGGCAGGATGAGGATGAGTCCTGGATGGCGCTGCGCTATGATCTGACAGCGCCTTTGGCGCGGGTTTATGCGCAAAACCGCAATGATTTGCCGTCGCCTTATCGTCGCTATGCGATGGGGCCAGTGTGGCGCAATGAAAAGGCGGGGCCAGGGCGGTATCGGCAGTTTTATCAATGTGATGCGGATACGGTAGGCACGGCGAGCATGGCGGCGGATGCCGAGGTCTGTGCGATGCTTTCGGACACGTTGGAAGCCGTTGGCATTCCGCGTGGGGATTACATTGTGCGGGTGAACAATCGGAAGGTTTTGAACGGGGTGATGGAAGTTGCTGGTTTGGCTGGCGATGAAAATGAGGCCGCGCGGGGCATTGTGCTGCGGGCGATTGATAAGCTGGATCGGTTGGGTGTTGAGGGCGTGCGTGCGCTGCTTGGCGCTGGGCGTAAGGATGCAAGCGGGGACTTTACTGAGGGGGCTGGGCTGGATGATGCGGCGACGGATGTTGTGATGGGGTTCATGGATGCCAAGCGCGACACGGCAGGCGAAACCTGTGCGCGGTTGCGTGAATTGGTGGGCGAGTCTGCCATTGGCTTGGCTGGTGTGGACGAGTTGGAGCAGATTGGCGAATTGCTGTCAGCGCAAGGATATGGTCCTGATCGCATCGACATTGACCCCTCAATTGTTCGTGGTCTTGGCTACTACACTGGCCCCGTCTATGAAGCTGAACTCACCTTTGAAATCCTCGACGACAAGGGCCGCAAACGGCAGTTTGGGTCTGTGGCTGGCGGCGGTCGTTATGATGATCTGGTGAAGCGGTTCACTGGGCAGGAAGTGCCTGCGACGGGTGTGTCCATTGGTGTGGATCGTTTGCTCGCCGCGTTGCGTGAGAAGGGGCGGATGGAGACCAAGGCCAAGGGGCCGGTGGTTGTCACCGTCATGGATCGGGACCGTATGGGCGATTATCAGGCGATGGTGTCTGAGTTGCGGGATGCAGGGGTTCGTGCGGAAGTCTACCTTGGCAATCCAAAGAATTTCGGCAATCAGTTGAAGTATGCAGACAAGCGCGAGAGCCCTGTTGCGGTGATTGAAGGCGGCGACGAGAAAGAAAAGGGCGTGGTGCAGATTAAGGATCTGGCGCTGGGCGCGCGGTTGGCATCCGAGATTGAAACGTCCGAGGAATGGAAGGCCCAACCTGCGCAGAAGGAGATCGCGCGGGGGGATTTGGTGGCTGAAGTGAAGGCGATGATTGCGCGGGCCGAGGGATGAGACCTGTCATGAGGCGCGGATGGGACATGCCCGACCTCGGGAGGTTGGTGCGTCTGGGCACTATTGTTTGGAATAACTTGAAGCAGCGGCGTTCAATGTTGGTGTTGGAATATGCCCTCCCGTGGGGGAGGGAGGGCATGGCACATTCGTGCCGTGTGGTGGGTGAGATCAGATGAAAAACGACCGCCGTGCGCGTATCAAAGAAGAGGCTGATCGGCTGGCCAACAGCTTTGTTTTGGCGGGCGCATTGCCTGTGGAAACGGACAGTCTGTTGCCTGCGGATGTGTTGTTGGACCTCTATGGCGAGGATATTCGCGCACGCGCCTTTGTGACCCATGATCCGATGCTGGGCGAACAGATGTTACGGCCCGATTTCACGGTTCCGATTGTGCAACGGCACATGGCGGAAGGAGCGGAACCAGCGCGGTATACCTATAACGGCAGTGTGTGGCGCAAGCAGATGGGCGGACGATCCACCGAGTTTACGCAAGTGGGGTACGAGCTGTTTGATCGCACGGACCCTGCGGCAGCGGATGCAGAGGTGTTTTCGCTGTTTGCGGGGATGCTCGCGCCTTATGGATTGAAGGTGTCCACAGGGGACATGAGCGTTTTGTTGGCAGCGGTTGATGGGTTGCAAACCACGGATCGGCGCCGTGCGGCGCTGCGCCGTCATGTGTGGCGGCCCACGCGGTTTGTACGCTTGTTGGAACGGTATGGCGGTGTGACCGAGATGTCCGAAGGCCGCGCCAAGTTGTTGGCCGAAGTGGCCGCCGTTGGGGCCGAGGGTGTTGTGGCCGTGGCCAGCGCGCAGCAAGGATTGCGATCCGAGGCAGAGGTTTTGGCGCGGATTGCGGTACTGCAAGAAGACGCGGCAGCGGACCCGATTTCTGCCGAAGAAGTCGCGATGGTTGAGGCTGTTTTGGCGCTGAAAGGCATGTCATCGGATGTGCTGGCGCAGTTGCGGGATATGGCGGTGTCTTTCCCTGCTTTGCAAGCATCTGCAGATGCGATGGAGGATCGGTTGCAGGCGCTGGCGGCGCGGCGGGTGAACGTGGATGAATTGCCGTTTGCGGTGTCTTTTGGGCGCACGAACATGGAATATTACGACGGGTTTGTGTTTGGCTTTACCGCCGAAAACCGCCCCGATCTGCCCGTGGTGGCAAGCGGTGGGCGATACGATGCGCTGACCCAAGTGCTGGGCCAAGGGCGATCCATTGCGGCAGTGGGCGGCGTGATCCGCCCCGAAGTTTTGGTGTCTGTGCAGGAAGGGGGCGTGTGATGTTGAAACTGGGTATTCCATCCAAAGGCCGCTTGCAGGACAAGACGATTGAGTGGTTCGCAGACAAAGGCATTTCCATCAAACGCACGGGATCGGACCGCGAATATGCGGGGCTGGTCGAGGGCATGGATGATGTGGAACTGGTGTTGCTGTCCGCAGGAGAAATCCCCAAAGAACTGGCCGCGGGCCGCATTCATCTGGGTGTCACAGGCACGGATTTGGTGCGCGAGAAGATGGGTGACTGGGAGGCAATCGTTGACGCGGTAGAGCCGCTGGGGTTTGGGCGCGCGGATTTGGTGCTGGCCGTGCCTGATGCCTGGGTTGATGTGACCAGCGTGGATGATCTGGATGCGGTGGCAGCACAGTTTCGCGCCGATCACGGGTTTCGATTGCGTATTGCCACGAAATATCACGGTTTGACGCGGCAATTTTTAAGCGGGCAGGGTGTAGCGGATTATCAGTTGGTCGATAGCCAAGGGGCAACCGAAGGCACGGTGAAGAACCTGACAGCCGAAGCGATTGCGGACATCACATCAACGGGTGATACACTGCGGGCCAATGGGCTGCGGATATTGAGCGATGGTTTGATGCTGCGTTCTGAAGCCACGGTTTACGCAAGTAAGGTTGCGGAATGGGATGCGGCGGCAGAGGCTGGCTTTGCGGAACTGGCTGCGAAAACAGGTTGGTCGCGGGATCGCGGCTAAGGCGGATGGATATTTAAGCCAAGAAAAAGGCTCTGTTTGGTTAACCAATCCTTTAGAGCTTTTTAAGTTTCCAAAGTGCGGCTGTGCGGCGCGGGCTGGTGTTGGAAAACGGGGGGCTATCGCAATCCAATATCCGCCAGTGCCAGTGCCAAGTCTTTGGGCAGAGCATCGTCTTTCACGCGGGATTTTGGCAAATCGGCGGGGGCGTCTTCGGGTTTGAGGTAACGCCAACCTTGGAAGGGGCGGCGGATGGCCGTGTTGGTGCGGATCAGTTCGGGTTCCATGACAATGGCGCAGCGACGGATGCCGTCTTGGCCGATGACCTCGTCCAAGCGGACAATCTTTTGGCGGGCTTGGATTGCCCCTTTGATCACCCAATAGAGCGAGCCCCCCTTTAGGATTTCGGCCTCTTGCTTGGGCCACATGCGGGTGACATGGCTTGATAGATAGTTGGGGCCACCAGCGGCCTTGCGCTGGGCGATCCAGCGTGCTTGATCTTCAAAGCTGTCTGCGCCAACGCAGAGTTTGATGAGGTTCATATAGGTGCTTTTGGACATTCGATCACAATATGTGGTATGTTTGATCTCATACTACGCCGATTCTGTCTGATAAGAAAAGGCGCAAGACCGCGCATGGGGCAAACCGTGATCCCATCCGCGAATCGTTGACGAGTCCGCAATCACGCACTAGCTTCGCGGCCTTGCCGCGCTAAAACTCAATCCAAAGGTAGCCATCACATGTCTGCATTTTCCGCCCCTATTGCCGAGCAAATTTGGGATATGAAGTATCGTTTCAAGGATGCCGCAGGGCAGCCCATTGATGAAACGGTTGAGGATTCTTGGCGGCGCGTGGCCCGTGCGCTGGCGTCTGTTGAAAAGGCGCCAGAAGCGTGGGAGCCAAAGTTTTATGACGCGCTGGAGGGTTTTAAGTTCTTGCCTGCAGGGCGGATTTTAGCGGGCGCTGGCACAGAGCGGTCGGTGACGTTGTTTAACTGTTTTGTCATGGGCACGATCCCAGACAGCATGGGCGGTATTTTCGACATGTTGAAAGAGGCCGCGCTGACCATGCAGCAGGGCGGTGGCATTGGGTATGATTTTTCCACCATCCGCCCCAAGGGGGCTGCTGTGCAGGGTGTGGCGGCGGATGCCTCTGGCCCATTGTCGTTTATGGATGTGTGGGATTCCATGTGCCGCACGATCATGTCTGCGGGCTCGCGGCGAGGTGCCATGATGGCGACCATGCGCTGTGATCATCCTGACATTGAGGACTTCATCACCGCCAAGCAAGACAGCGCGCGGTTGCGGATGTTCAATTTGTCTGTGTTGGTTACTGATCCGTTTATGGATGCGGTGAAGGCCGATGCGTCTTGGGATTTGGAGTGGGATGGCAAGGTATATAAGACCGTGCAAGCGCTTGATCTTTGGAACAAGATTATGCGGTCCACTTATGATTTTGCCGAGCCTGGTGTGATTTTCATTGATCGGATCAATGAGAAGAACAACCTGAATTACTGCGAAACCATTGCTGCGACGAACCCGTGCGGGGAACAGCCGTTACCGCCCTATGGGGCGTGTTTGCTGGGGTCGATCAACCTTGCCACGTTGGTGTCTGATGCGTTTGAACAGAGAGCGCATCTGGATGAGGCGAAACTGGATGAGCTGGTGGCGACTGCCGTGCGCATGATGGATAATGTGGTGGATGCGAGCCGTTTTCCTCTGCCTGAACAGGCGGCAGAGGCCAAAGCCAAGCGGCGTATTGGGCTGGGTGTCACAGGGTTGGCCGATGCGTTGTTGATGGTGGGTGAGCGATACGGTTCCGTTGAAGCGGCTGCGATCACCGAGCGTTGGATGGGGCAGATTGCCCGTTCGGCCTATCGGGCATCGGCACGGCTGGCTGAGGAGAAGGGCGCTTTTCCTTTGTACGAGGCCAAGGCGTTTTTGGACAACGACAGTATGACGTCGATGGATGAAGAAACCCGCGCATTGGTGGCCGCACATGGCATTCGCAATGCCTTGCTGACGTCTGTTGCACCGACAGGAACGATTTCGCTTTATGCTGGGAATGTGAGCAGTGGGATTGAGCCAGTATTTGCCTATTCCTATACGCGCAAGGTGTTGCAGAACGATGGATCGCGGTCTGAAGAAGAAGTGGTGGATTACGCGGTTGATCTGTGGCGGCAAAAGAAAGGCGATGCGCCTTTGCCCGAGTATTTTGTGAACGCGCAAACGCTCGCGCCGCTTGATCATGTGCGGATGCAAGCGGCGGCGCAGAAGTGGATTGATAGCTCGATTTCCAAGACGATTAATTGCCCTGAGGATATCTCTTTCGAGGATTTCAAAGAGGTCTATATGGCCGCTTGGGATCAAGGGTGTAAGGGGTGTACGACCTATCGTCCGAACGATGTGACGGGATCGGTTTTGTCGGTGTCTGAAACGGCTGAGACCGCGCCAGAAGTGGATACGGGGGCGGATGTGGTTTACATCGCAGAGCCGCTGGATCGGCCAGAAGCGCTGGATGGGCATACCTATAAGATGAAGTGGCCTGAATCCGAGCATGCGATTTATATCACCATCAACGACATCATTCAGAATGGGCAACGCCGCCCGTTTGAGGTGTTTATCAATTCCAAAAACATGGAGCATTATGCCTGGACGCTGGCGTTGACGCGGATGATTTCAGCGGTGTTCCGACGCGGGGGCGATGTGTCCTTTGTGGTGGAAGAACTTAAGGCGGTTTTTGATCCGCGTGGCGGAGCATGGGTGCGGGGAAAATACATCCCGTCCATGTTGGCGGCCATTGGTAGTGTGATCGAAGAACACATGGTGCGCATTGGCTTTATTGGCGGTGAGGGGCAGCATTTGAAGGCTGATCCTGCGTCTGAGGTGATCCATCTTGGCACACAGGCGCGGGGGAAATCCTGTCCGTCTTGTGGTGGTATGGGGTTGCAGATGGTTGAGGGCTGCATGACCTGTTTGGATTGTGGCCATTCGAAGTGTGGCTAAGGGGCGCTGCCCCTTAAACCCCGAGATATTTTTGGCCAAAAGAAGGTGCGGGTCAGTGCCCGTTTAAGGCCGTGTAGATTCCAAATGCGCCAACCAAAACGAGGGACAGCGCCCAGACGATATCGAGGTTGAACCATGTTTTGGACAGGAATTTCAGGCCAAGCCAGTAGTAGATGATAGTGGCGATGACGCCCCCTGCAACGGTCATGGCGAGCGTGTGGGTGGCGGCAACCAGAAATGCGACCGAGATATTGTTGTTCATCAAAGCCTCGGCGGCGCGGTGGCCTGTGTCGTCTGGTGCAATGGCGCAGATGCCAAGGTAAATGGGCACGAGCATCAGGCCCGCGCCGTGGGCCATAGCCGCCAAGAACGACCAGAGTGCGAGACGTGCGGGATGAACGCGGGCGAGGAATTTCGGGTGGCGGCGGTTGATCAGCAGGTAGAGCCCCATCAGGATAACGAGGATGCCAGCGCCAATGCGGATTTCGATTTCGTATTGGACCAGAAACATCATCATAGAGAACGGCAAAAGGATGCCGATCATGGCGAGGAAATGGCCAAGCGCGAGCATGCCAAGTGCTTTGGGCAGGGCGCTGGTTTTGCGTTCCATCAAGGCGGCGCTGACCGCGAGGGGCCAGCCCATGCCAGGGTTGATTCCGTGATAAAAGCCAGAGAAAATGACGGCCCACGAAAGGGCCGCCGCAGATATTAGGTCAGGCAATTTTTAGACGTTCGGGTAGCAGAAGCTGTCTGTGGAACAGTCGCCGCCTTCCAGTCTGATCTGGTGGCTGCGGTAGCCTTTGGGGAAATCGACGTAGAAGTCCTTATCCAGATGGAAGCCGTTTTCGTCGTTGTTGGCCATGACCATTTGGCCGCCTTCGTCATCTGGATAGAACTGGTCATCCCATGTGGAATAGAGCGAGTTTGTCCAATAGACGCGTTTGCCATCGCGGCTGACTTCGACCATTTGCGGGCCATAGACGAAGGGTTTGCCGTTGGGGTGGTTGGTGCCCCGTGCAATGCCGCCCACTTCGAGCTTGCCTGCCAACACAGGGTTCATGGGATCAGACACATCGTATTGGTGCATTTCGCCAAGGCCCCAGCAGGCCACGTAGAGGTATTTATCATCGAGGCTGAGGTCGATGTCGGTGACAAGTGGTGGGACGGCCTCAAACCCTTGCAAAAGAGGTGGCAGGTTTTCTGGCTTTTCAGGGCGCGGGTCGATGGTGATGGTTTTCTTGGCCTGCCATTTGCCATCATCGTCGCGCCACCATGTAAAGATCGCGCCTTGCAGATTGGTGGTGTCCACCACCACACCGCAGAACCCGTAGGATTTGGTTGGGTCATGGGCGGGGCGGATTTCCAGTGCCATCTGGTGGTTCTCGCCCAGATCGATGGTTTGGATGTTTTTGCGTTTGCGCAGGTCCCAGAAGTGGATCGAGTGGCCGTATTTGTTGGACAGGAGGTCTTCGGCCACCACGCCGTTTTCGAATTGTGGCGGCAGGCCCCATTCGCTGCTGACCATGTAATCCTGTGGCAGGTTCCACCAGAAATCATAGTGTTTGTCCTGCGGGCCGCGATCCATTTCGTATTGGCCGATGATTTCAAAGGTTTCGCAATCCATGATGAAAATGCCCGGAGGTCCATCGGTGCCATCTTTGCCGCCGCCGCCAAGGGTGGAGACATAAATACCTTCTGGACCGCAGTGGATGGTGTGCGGGCGGGAATATCCTGTTTTGGCAAAGACCTCTTCAGGTTCGATCACTTTGTGAACTTTGGCTTTCAGGGGGTCTTTGACGTCGATGATGTAAATCCGCGAAGACCGGATGCCTGGCACGATGAGGTAGCGGCGCTCTAAGAAGGCGTGGCCAGTAAGCGGTGAGAGCGAGGAGGAGCAGGCGTTCCAGCCGAAGTGGTGAAATTCATCGCCTTTGTAATCAACGATGACCTTATGGACGATTTCACCGTAGGATTTCGATTTTGGGTTCACATCCACCACAGCAATGCCATCAGATTGGCTGCCATCTGGGCTGAGCATGACGGTGAAGGCGTAGTTTTCAACAGGGGCTTGCATCGCCAATTTGGCCGAGGCGTGGAACGTTGGATCAGGTCTTAGGTTCATAATAGTCTCCCAGAAAAGGCGCGGTTTGCGCGGTATTAAATGAGCCGTATGCAAATCGGGTGAAGCTGGCTCGGGCTTCGTGTTCGGTGTGATCAAATGGATCGTCGGAGGCCTGAAAAAATGAGCTAGACGTGGCGTCCGTAGGTTGAGCCTAAGCGATTGGTTTGCGTTTTGGGAAGTTTTTTCGGGAGGGTGTCGGTTGATTGGGGTTAAATGTCTGACAAATGGGCGTAAATGTCAGACAATTAAATTTTGATGTGCGGTGCGAAACCGCGGTTTTCGCGGGGACGACCGTGAAAACGATTCGGATTTAGGCCGATTCCAAGAGTGTTTCGCTGATCTGCCAGAGCCGTTCGGCGCTGTCGTCATCGCAGGCGTGTGGGTTTACGCCCATGAAACGGGCGGTGGGGCTGTCGGGATCTGTGACGGCGGCGATGTCGCAGTCTTCGCAATAGACGCCCGCGATGCCGTTGAGTTTAGCAGAGGTGGCTGCCCATGTGCTGGTGGATGCGCCTTGTTCGGGGGTTTTGAACCCCTGTTTGGCAAGTTCAGAGGGTTCGCCGTCTTCGCCGAGCCAGCCAAGGGCGATCATCTCTTCTTTGGGGAGGTGGCGTTGCAGGGGTGTAAAGATGCCGCCAGGATGGACCGAAAACGCGTGACCGCCTGTGGGTTTTAATCGGCGGGAGAGGGCGTTGGCAAACAGGGCGTTGGCGGTTTTGGCTTGGCCGTAGGCCTGCCATTTGTCGTAGTCGGTGCTGTGGTAGTGGATATCGTCCCAACGTATGTCGCTGAGTTTGTGACCCGTGGACGAGAGCGCAACCACGCGAGCATCGGTGTTTTGCAAAACAGGCATTAGCGCGGTGGTAAGTGCAAAGTGACCCATGTGGTTGACGCCAAACTGGCTTTCCCAATTGGGGCCAACGCGGGTTTCAAGGCAGGCCATGATGCCTGCGTTGTTGATGAGAATGTCGATCTGGGTGTGATCGGCGCGGATGGCGTCGGCGAATGCGCGCACGGATGCAAGATCACCTAAATCAAGCGGGGCGGTTGTGACATTGCCCGTTACATCGGCGAGCGTTTCGGATGCCTTGGCGGGATTGCGAACAGGAACGATGACAGCCGCACCTTTGGCGGCCAATGCGCGGGTGGTTTCAAGGCCGAGCCCCGAATAGCCGCCCGTGACGATTGCGGTTTTTCCAGTGAGGTCGATGCCGTCAACAACCTCTAGTGCGGTGGATTTTGCGTGAAAGCCAGAGTGTAGGGGGAGTTGATCAGAAAGGGCCATTTTGAGGTTCCTTTAGTTGAGGGGGAAATAGGTCGAGTTGGTTCGGATCGACCTTGGGTTTTAAGACACGTTTCAGCGCAAAATCGCGGCCAGTTTTTTCTTCGGCGAGCAGGACCACTTCGGCACTGGCGCGGGCGTCTTCTTCGCCGTCGTGATGGCGAAATTCGAGGCTGAGATAGTCTTTGAGCGAGGCGAGCCCAAAGCCACCGTTGCCGCGCAGTTGGGGCCATGCTTTGCGCGCGACCTTAACGCTGTCGCGCCAGCGCCAGTTGGGGATGTCGAGATCGTGTTTCAGGCAGGCGCGGCGGATGGCGTTTTGATCAAAGTGGCTGTGTTGAAAGACGATTTCACCGTCCAGATGGGGGCGCAGATGCGCAAGGACAGTGGGGAAATCTGGGGCGCCATTGACGGTGTCTTGGGTGATGTGATGCACCCAAGTGGCGGACCAATCGTCTGTGACAGGGTCAATATAGCTCATCCAAGTGGCCATAGAGCCGTCGGATCGTACACAGGCCACGCCAATTTGGCAGATGCTCGACGAGGAGCGGTTCGCGGTTTCCACATCAAGGGCGAAAAAGCGGAACGGGCCAGTTGGCAGGGGGCGAAGGGTGTGTGGGTTTTCCATCAAGTGTATTGCGCCATGGATCGGGTGGGGATGTCCATGGCAAATTCTGGGAGCTTGGCATTTAGGGGCAGGGCGCTATTGTTTTTGGAAACATCATAGATTGGAAAGAGGCAGATCATGTCAGCAGAACGCAAAGCAGCGGCGGTTTTTGGGGCCTTGGTGGCGGATGCAGCGGCGCTGGGCCTGCATTGGGTGTATGATCCTGCGCGGATTAAGGCGGTGGCGGATGCCCATGGTGGTGGGGCGTTTGTGCCTGTTGACCCCGCACATCATGAGGGCGTGCCAGCGTATTTCGCCCATGCGTTGCGGTGTGATGGGATGCAGAGCCAATACGGAGAGGTGCTGCGTTTGGTGATGCAATCTATCCTAGACCACGATGGATTTGACGGGGCGGCGTATCGTGCGGCGTTCGTGGCGCATTTTGGCGCTGGGGGGCGATATCAGGGATACATTGACCGCCCAACGCGCGGTGTGCTGGAGAATACGGCGGCCGAGAAAGAGGTGACGGGGATTGACGACGATCAATTGCCAGCCACATCGACCCTGCCTGCCATTGTGGCCCGCTATGGCGGTGATGCACAGGTTTCCATGGCCAAGGCCGCGCGGGAAGTGACCAACATCAATGACGTGGCAGAAGGATATGCTGCGGTCTGTGCGGCGGTGCTGAACGGTGTGATTGAAGGCGGGGATTTAAAGACTGTTCTGAAGGTCACAGCGCAAGAGGCCGAGGGGGAGATTGGCGAAGCGTTGCGTGCAGCATTAGGCACAGATGAAGTGGACAGTGTTGCCTATGGCGAGGTGACCGGGCGGGCGTGTCATTTGCCCATGGCCGTACCTTTGGCGTTTCACATCCTGTCACGCGCCGAGGATTACGCGGATGCTGTCGAACAGAACATCCGCGCAGGTGGCGACAGCTGTGGGCGGGCGATTATCATCGGTAGTATCATGGCGGCGGCCTGCGGCGTGCGGGATATTCCGCTCGATTGGATACTGAAGCTGGACCGCGCTGAGAGCGTTTGGGATCAGTGCCGCACCATCGCGCATTAATCTTTGGTGGAGACAATGTAATACTGCGCGTCGTTGCCAGCGTAGCGTTCGATCACCATCAGATCGAGCGATTCATGGCCCATGACTTTCATCGTGAAGCGTCCGCTGCCTGACAGGATTTTGCGATCATTTGGGATGGCAAATTTTATGGATTTATCATCCGCTGCAATTTCGTAATATCCTGTGCCGCGCCAGTGTTCTGGCGTGCCCATTCCTGTGGTGCTGCCGATAGACGGGGCACGGCGGCGGAAATATTCTTGTTCGTCAAACCACGTTTGGTGGATCGTGTATTTGCCCCCAAAAAAGCTGCCAGCGTTAAAGGTTGTTCGGTCCTGGTTTGGATCGTCCTTGGTTGGAAAACGGTATTGCGTGTGAAATTGGGGAAAGCTTGGTGTTTTCCA
This sequence comes from Amylibacter sp. IMCC11727, assembly GCF_029854195.1. Classification (NCBI taxonomy): domain Bacteria; kingdom Pseudomonadati; phylum Pseudomonadota; class Alphaproteobacteria; order Rhodobacterales; family Paracoccaceae; genus Amylibacter; species Amylibacter sp. IMCC11727. Next base: position 2,920,672 of record NZ_CP122960.1, on the reverse strand, counting down.
ATCGAGGAATTGCGGTGGATCGCTTTGGCCCATTTTGGCGCGCAGCCAGACACCATCAACCTTTAGAATGTAGGTGTTGATTTTCTGTTTGTAGGTTTCGGACTCGCGCGGTGCATCGTGATAAGAAATAGCGCGAAATGTCGTTGATTTCGCGTGCAGTTTTTCAAGAGTTTCAAACGGGATCAACGCGCCGTTTTCGACATCTATATAGGATTGTTGGTCGCCCACCCCTTGTTGCGTGACGGCAAAATATCCGTCGATATCCATGAACAGGCTTCCTAGCGGAGACATTGTGCGGGTTTTTTCGCGGCGACCGATTTCGCGGCCTTGTTTATTGAAGAACACGTAGAAGGCATCATAGGGACCCGTGCTGACGGTGACATAAACTATGGCTGGGTCCGTCATAAAACCAGGATGGAAGGGATCGCCAAGGCCGTTCAGGTTTTCAACGTGCATTTGATCCGTGCTTTGTAGATCAATCAGTGTTTGATACTGGGCCGCGTCAAACCCATCTGGCGCGGGAGTTTTACGAGGTGCGATGCTGGGTGTGACGCCGAACGTGGCGCTGAGTACAATGCCATAGACAATGGCGATGGCAGCCGCAAGAAAGAGGCCGATTTTTGTAAAACTGCTCATGAACTATTTCTTCTTTACGCGGAAATCTTGGTGGCAGGCTTTGCAGTTCATTCCGATAAGGGTGAAAACCTCGTCTGGACCCATTGTGGCGAAATCCATCAGCATGAAATTGTCGCGGGATTGAACCGTTTTGTTGCTGATCGGGTTTGCGGCGGCCAGTGCGAGGCCCTTTGCTTTGAGGTCCAGTTGGGACGCAAGAAAGGTGAAGCGATCCCAATCTTGCCAGATGGCTTCGGTTGCTTCGCTGGGGTGGTCCAAGGATCCTTTGGGGAAGCGTTTGGTCATCGTGTCCCCTGCGTGATCCTGCATGGCCTGTGCGGCCTGTTTGATCACATCGGGATTTGGGACGGCGGATTGGGTTTCTGCCAGAACCGTTTTCATCGCTTTGCTGAGGACAACCATGCCGTCCATGCGTTCTTTGACAATGCCCGTGGCGGTGTCATGAGCAAGCACGGCGGTGGCGCAGCCAAGTGCCGCAATCGCGATGGTTAATTGTTTGTACATGATCGCCCCTTACGCTGTGATTATGGCATGATGGTCACATCGGTGGGCAATTCCAACTGAAATTCGGGCATCGGTCAAATTTGCCGCAAATCTGCCACAAATTGTGGTGAAGGGAGGACGAGATTCAAAAGTTGAGACATCCGATGCGTTTAGTTTTGATTGCCATTGCGGGCATCACCCAAGCCAGTGCCGCCTCTGCCGAGGGGTTCGCCTTTCCTAATCTTGAAAACGTGGTGGGGGTTTCGCGCCTGTTTAGCAACGATTTCATTGGCGATGGCAATGACCGTTGGCGCACGGGGTCATACGAGGTTTCGGTGACATTTGGGGATCATGTGTTGGATGGATTGCCTGCGATCCCGTTTGAATTGATGCAGTATCGCGCCCGTGCAGAAATCATTGCGCCCGAAGATTTGTCGGTGGCCAATCCGTTCCCTGATCGTGCCTATGCGGGTGTGATCGGGCTTGGTGCGTTTACCCATTATGAGCGGGGCAATTACAATGTGTCCTATGGTGGGGAATTGGTGTTTGTGGGACCGCAAACCGGTTTGGATGATTTTCAGGATTGGGCCCATGATCGGTTGGGCATTCAAGGGCCAACGGCGGCGGCAACGCAGCTGGGAAATAAAGTGTATCCAACGGCACAGGGTGAATTGTCGCGCGATGTGCGGTTTAACAATACGCTGGTCCGCCCCTTTGCCGAAGCGCAGGTCGGCATTGAAAGCTATGCACGAGTTGGGGTTGATGCGGTGTTTGGCAAGAATATCTCGCGTAACTTTTTTGTCCGGGAAGCGGTGACAGGGCATTTGGTGACAAATGTGCGCCACAGCGATGATCGCAGCTTTGGTTTTATGATGGGTGGCGATGTGGCCTATGTGAGGGACAGCAATCTGTTGCCTGAAAGCCGTGGATATGAGGTGCGCAATGTCCGCCCCCGTGCCCGTGCTGGTTTCCTGTATGAAGGCGAAAATGCGGGGCTGTTTTACGGCGTTACGTGGCTTGGCAAAGAGTTCGAAGGCCAGCGTGACAGTCAGGTGACGGGGTCGTTGAACGTGAAGTTCAACTTTTAAGGGTTTTGTGTCAGCGGCACAGGTTTGGGGCGTTTCGTCCGCACCTAGATATCGACAGGCAGCGCGCCAGAGACCTTCATCTGACGCAGGATAAAGGTGGTTGCCGTGGTGCGCACGACCTTTAGCCCAAGAAGGTTTTGCATGATAAAGTGCTCGAGGCTTTCGGGGTCTTTGGCTGCGACTTTCAAAATATAGTCAAAATCACCCGTGATGGATGCACATTCCAGCACTTGTTCATTGTGGTCGATGAAATCCTTGAACTTGGCAATCGAAGACGTGTCGTGATCTATCAGCGAAACCTGAATATGCGCCAAAGCGCGCAAGCCCAGCTTTTTTCCATCCAGAATTGCGGCATAGCGGGTGATGTAGCCATCTTCTTCGAGCCGTTTGACCCGCCGCCAGCACGGGGATGGGGATAGCCCCACGGCATCAGACAGGGTTTGGGTGCTGGCCCGCCCGTCCCGTTGCAGTTCTTTCAGGATCCGTTTTTCGTAAGTGTCGAGCAAAATTTCACCTCAAATGTTCGAGTTTCAGCCAAATTTATGCCATGATGTTCTAAATGAGATCAACTTAGAAGCCTAATGCTTCGATTTTGACGTTATCGTTCTTAGAAGCATCTATTTTGTGAAAGTGAAGGAACAGGCTCAATGACCGCTGCCAATTATGTTTATCAATCCATTGCCCGAGCCACGAAAGACAACGGGACGACAAAGATGTTTGGTTTGATGGGTGATGCGAACCTGTTTATGGTCGATAGTTTTGTCAGAGACTGTGGCGGTGATTTTATACCTGCGGCGCACGAAGGCAGCAGCGTTTTGATGGCGGCGGCCTATGCGCATATTTCGGGGCAAGTGGGCGTTGCAACTGTGACGCACGGGCCGGCCCTGACAAATTGCGCAACAGCGTTGACAGAGGCGGCGCGCGCTCACGCGCCGTTGGTGATTTTGGCGGGTGATACGCCAGCCGATAATCCGCGCCATTTGCAAAGCATCGACCAAAGGGCGGTGGTTAAGGTAACAGGTGCGGGTTTTGTGCAGCTTCGCACGCCCGAAACAGTGGCAAAAGATGTGGCGCAAGCCTTTTACCGCGCACAGGTAGAACGCCGCCCGATTGTTTTGAACATGCCCGCCGACTTTATGTGGCAAAAAGCGGAATACTCTGCGCAGGTTCTTGATGTTTTCACGACCCCCGGCGGAGCCGCAGAGGGTGATTTGCTGGACAATGCAATTGGGATGATCGCATCGGCACGGCGTCCTTTGATTTTGGCGGGGGTGGGGCCATTCATGCCCATGATCAATTGGTGCAATTGGCCGATAGATTAGAAGCCCCGCTTGCGACCACATTGCGTGCCAAGGGGCTTTTCAATGATCATCCGTATAACATTGATATCTTTGGAACGCTGTCCACGCCCGCAGCGTATGATTTGATTGCGCAGTCTGATTGTATCGTTTGTTTTGGTACGGCTTTGCATGATTTCACAACGGATCGTGGCAAGCTGATGAAAGACAAACGGATCATTCAAATTGACACGGACCCGACAGCGATTGGTGGTGGATTGCACCCTGATGTGGCGCTTGTTGCGGATGCTGGGCTGGCTGCGGAGACCATTCTTTATTGGTTGAACGAGGCCGATGTTGCGGCAAGCGGCTTTACCCGTGATTTGGATACTGCGGTGCTGACACAGCATGTGGCAGGGTCGGGCAAAGCGGCAGATGGGTTTGTGAATTACGTGGAAACACTGGAACGGCTTGAAGACGCTCTGCCCAAAGACCGCGTGCTGGTTACGGATGGGGGGCGATTTATGACCGAGGTTTGGTGTCGCTTGTCGGTTCCAAACCCAAAGAGTTTTGTCGGTACGGTCAGTTTTGGCGCCATTGGATTGGGTTTGCAGGAAGCTGTGGGCGCGGCTGTGGCCGCGCCAGAGCGTCCCGTCGTCCTGTTTAGTGGGGATGGTGGGTTCATGATGGGTGGGATCAACGAGTTTAATACGGCGGTGCGCCTTGGGCTCGATTTGATCATCATTATTGCCAATGATTCCGCTTATGGCGCGGAACACATTCAGTTTGTGGATCGTAAAATGGACCCGAGCTTGACGGAGTTTTCTTGGCCATCCTTTGCAGATATCGCGAAATCGCTTGGCGGGCAGGGGTTTGAGGTGCGTTCTAAGGATCAGTTGGAGCAGGCGTTGAAGGCGATGGAAACCCGCTCTGGCCCGTTCCTGATTGAGCTGCGGCTTGACCCAGAGGACGTTCCTGCAATGCGCATTTGAGGCACCCTGTTACAGACCGCTGTTTGCTGGCCGCAAGTGCGTTGCTTTGCACGTAAAAACGTGCGCAAAATGAACAGGCAGAGTGTGAACGCCACTTTCTGAACACTTGGGTGTTTGGCGCTGTTGACTCCCCTCTTAAACCCCTTATAAGCCGCTCATCCGCAATTGCGGATACTTGGTGTTGGTGGACCTTGCAAAAGGAACCCTGTCGGGCTTCGGCCAGAGGACAACGCCCTTCACAAATCGCCCTTTGGGGCCACAGAAGGAGAACAGCCGTGACTAAACGTACGACTGCCAAATACAAAATTGACCGCCGGATGGGTGAAAACATCTGGGGTCGTCCGAAATCCCCTGTAAATCGTCGTGAGTACGGCCCTGGTGTTCACGGTCAACGCCGTAAGCAAAAGCTGTCCGACTTTGGTATCCAGCTGCGCGCCAAGCAAAAGCTGAAAGGCTACTACGGCGATCTGACAGAGAAACAGTTCCGTCGCATTTATGCCGAAGCGGTTCGTGTGAATGGCGACACAGGTGAAAACCTGATCGGCCTGTTGGAGCGTCGTCTGGACGCGGTTGTGTACCGTGCGAAATTCGTCCCAACAGTATTTGCTGCGCGTCAGTTCGTGAACCACGGCCACGTCACAGTGAACGGCAAGAAGGTAAACATCCCGTCTTACCGCGTGAAAGAAGGCGACGTGATCGAAGTGCGTGACCGTTCCAAGCAAATGGCGCTGGTGATGGAAGCACTTGCTTCTACGGAGCGTGACTTTGCGGATTACATCAACGTAGACGCTGGCAAGATGAAAGCGGAATTCGTTCGCACTCCTGGCCTGTCTGACGTGCCATACCCAGTGATGATGGAACCAAACCTCGTGGTCGAATTCTACGCGAAGAACTAATCTTCGCCACACTGAAGAATTTGAAGGCCGTTCCGATGGGAGCGGCCTTTTTCGTTGGGGGGATTAGGGTGAAATTGTGAACGTCAGTGTTTCTGAGGCTACCTTATAAAAAATGGCATTGTCCCAAAAATAGTCATCAATCCCTTGAACCTGTGTGTAAGAGTTTACGGATCGCAGAAAGAATTTATCTGCATTTGATGGCAGAAATGCGTGCGACCAAGGCCGAAATCACGGGGTTATTAGCAATCTTTTTGTTTGTGAATGACAACACCTGGGAACGTGAAATTCCCGCTTCGGACATACCCTTGGGCTTTGACGTCGTCCACAGCCAGACTGCGTTCTAGGATGAGCGCGCTTTCTGAATCGAAGGGTCCGATGTTGATAATGCCGCTTGCGCTGGAGGCGGAGGTGTTGCCTGCGGTTTTTCTGACAGGGCCGACACGAAAGCCTTTTCGCATGTCCTGTGGGTTTCCACCGTACATGACGGTTCCATATTGGACGTAGGAGAAATATCGGCAGCCATTGGCCTGTGCTGTAGTGGAAAAAGACAGTGTCGCCGCAAGGCCAAATGCTAAGAAAATCAAAAGTAAACGCATTAGAAAGTCCTCTTAATTTTTTGGTATACTTTAAATTTGCACAATTGTGAGCGGCTGCAAAGTGTTTCGTTATGATTTTGTGGCCTCTAAAACTCACCCATCCCCACAAATCGCTTGCAGTGCGATCCAGTCGGCGTCAGTGATTTGCGGGCGGTAGTTTTGTTTGAAGGGGTCGTTTGAAATAAGCCCTGCGGTTGCCGTGCCGTTTGCATCGAGCGCATAGGCGTAGGGGGCGGAGGTGAGTGCGGCTTTGCGAAACAGCGGTAAAAGGGTTTCGTCGCTGGGGCGGGTCATGGGGTGCGTCAGGGTTTTGCGCGCATAAGCGGCGAGCCCATCGCGTGACAGGGTGCCGTTGGCAATAAACGTGAGCGTGCCGCGTGTGCCGATGGAGGAAAACATGCCCGTCATTGGATTGCTTTCAGCCGCCAGCGCCCGTTCCATCAGAACAAAACCTGCGGCCACTTCGGGGCCAGCGTTTTCTTCGATCAGAACACGGTTGATCAGGATGTTGCCACCCGGAATATGGGCCGAAAACCGTGCGCCCATATCAACGATGTGAATGTTGCCACCATCGGGTAAAAGCCAGTTTTCGAGTTTGCGCAACGCAGGCAGGCTGAGCGGATCACCGCAGGGTTGGCCGGTGAGGCGATTGGTTTGAGCGAGGATGTCTTTGCCGATCTGCTGTGCCTTTGCGGGGGGGACAACACGCGTGGCGTAATCGGCGGAAATGCTTGGCAGCCACGAGAACATCAAAAAGCAGACCAGAACGATGATAACGCCTGACAATATCCAGCGCAGGCGGCCAGGATGTGGGCCAATGCGGCGGATGTTTTTGCGCACTTCCTGGATGGCTTCAATCATCTGCTCGTCGTCAATTTCGAGCGTTTCACTGCTGATCTTATCAGGGCTGTAGATGGTTGGCAGTTCGCCCGAATTAAGCGTGCGCACCGCCGCCAAGGACCAGTGTGCCAAAGGTTTGCCATTGGAATCAGACAGCACCAAAGACGCAGCCCCAAAGGACACGATCACTTCGCGTCTTTGATCCGCATCAGATTCCTTCCAAAGCCCGAGAGACTCGAGCCGTTCATATTGTTTGAGAGCTGTCACTGCACGCCTCTGTCGGCCTTTGGCCTGTTTTATGGGGCTACCTTACAGGGGAAATCCTGTTCTGGGTAGTGTCTTTGTCATTAGGTAGGTTGTCGGAGGCGTTGCGACCCTTTGGTGGTCTTGCAAAGTTGAGCCGACAGGCGTAGGCGGGCGGTAATTTGATTCACACTCCCTGCTGGTATTGGATCGCTGTCTTATGCGAATTGCCGATTATTTTCCGCCGCTAACGTGGCGCACTCGTGTTTCGCGCCAGAGCCTTGGCGCGGATGCTTATGCTGGTCTAATCAACGCGGCGATTGTTTTGCCACAAGGGGTGGCTTTTGCCACGATTGCTGGGTTGCCCCCTGAGTTCGGCCTTTATACGGCGATGATTACGGCCATTGTTGCGGCGATGTTCGGGTCATCCATGATTATGATTTCGGGGCCGACCACCGCGATTTCTGCGGTGCTGTTCACCACTTTGTCGGATTTCGCGGCACCTGGATCGGCGCGGTATATTGAGTTGGCGTTGACGCTGACCATTCTGGTGGGGCTGTTCCAAATGGTGGGCGGGTTTGCGCGCCTTGGGGGGCTTGTGTCCTTTGTGTCCCATAGTGTGATGACAGCGTTTACCATGGCCGCGGCGATTTTGATTGCGGTCAGTCAATTGGCAGGGGCAAGCGGCGTTGTTGTGGAGCGCGGCGGCAATATCGCAGAGCGGTTGGAGCGATTGTCGCTGCATATCACAGAGGCAAATCCTTATGCGCTGTTGATTTCCGGGGTGACGCTGGGGGTTGCCATTTTGGTGCAAAAATTTGCGCCACGGCTGCCAGGTTTTTTGCTGGCATTGCTCGCGGGGGCTGGATTGGCGTGGTTTGTGGATGCGGCGGGGCATGGTGTGGCCATGGTCGGTGCTTTGCCCAATATGGTTCCGTCTTTGCATGTTCCAAACCCGTCTATCCAAGATGTGGCCATGCTCGCCCCTGGTGCGGCGGCGATTGCGGTGGTGGGATTGCTGGAAGCGATTTCCATTGGTCGAGCCTTTGCGGTGCGGCGCAAAGAACAATTTGATTCCAGCCAAGAGATGATCGGGCAGGGGTTATCAAATGTGGTTGGCGGTTTCTTTCAGTGTTACGCGGGATCGGGGTCTTTCACGCGGTCGGGCGTGAATGCGACGGCGGGGGCGGTGACGCCGCTGTCAGGCGTTTTTGCGAGCCTTGCGTTGTTGTTGGTGCTGTTTTTCATCGCCGATTGGGTGGCGTTTATTCCCCAGCCTGCCATGGCGGGTTTGATCCTGTTTGTGGCGTGGCGTTTGATTGATTTTAACGAACTGCGCCACATCATAACCAGCAGCCGCCCTGAAACGGTGATCCTTGGCCTGACGCTTGCGGCGGGTCTGTTTATCGAGCTGGATTTCGCGATTTATGTGGGTGTGATCGCGTCCTTGTGCGTGTTCATTTACGAAAGTTCGCATCCTGAATTGCCCGTAACCGCACCGATGTTGCAGCCAGATGGGTCGCGCAAGTTTCGCAATGTGGAACGATCAAACCTGACGGAATGCCCGCAGTTGTTGACGTTTCGATTGGATGGGCCGTTGTATTTTGGCAGCGTGGAAAACGTGGCGAAGGAATACAAAAAGATCAGTGCGCGTAATCCACGGCAAAAGCACAAGTTGCTGTACATGAAGGGCATGGGCAAGATTGATCTGGCAGGTGCGGATTTCCTGATTAACGCCGCGCGCGAGGCCAAGGCGGAGGGGGGATCGTTCCGCATCGTGGCGCTGTTTCCGCCATTGGTGGCGAGTTTACACCGCTTTCATGTGATTGATGAAATCGGCGAAGATCGCTTGTTCCCCAGCAAATCCGAAGCGGTTGCCGATGCCATGTCGAGCCTTGATCGCGGTATCTGCGAAGGATGTTTACGCGATGTGTTTTGGGAATGTGACAATGTTATGCGGGCCGAAGATCAGACCCGATAAACGCTTAGGCCACCTTTTTTAACCAGATTGATCCTGCGCCACGATTAAAGGGGCGGGCGTCGAATTCATCGAAACGATCAAACATATCGCCCTTTTTGCGCAGGTCTTCGGATTGGACCTGTAAGAAGGCGTCGTTGAAGAATTCGATTTTGAACATTTTCGAAAAGGTCAGAAGCATATCGACGAGGTAGACTTCGTTCCACGAGCGGTTTTCCTGCTGGGCCCATTGGCGGCGGTATTCAAACGGGTAGTGAATGTCGTGGATGTGAACATGGACGCCTTTTTTGATGGCAGGCAGGATGTGCAGATATTCGTAGTGTACGTCTGAGCCTGTTTTCAAAACATGGGATGTGTCGATGAAAAGCAAGTCCCCTGCTTCTAGCTCGCCAAAATAGGCGGGGTCGATGGATTGAACGGGGGCTTCGATCATTTCGCAGGTGTCCGGCGGCGTGAGCCCTTTGACACGTGTCAGATCAATGTCGATTGTGGTGAATTTCTTCAGCTTTGGCTTTGTCATTCGATCAAAGGTGTCGAACATCGCGGCGGTGGAAAACCCTGCGCCGATTTCGATGACGCGGGTGGGATTGATGGTTTGGATCATGCCCGACAGAATCGACGCATCGAAATAGGGCAGTTGGTTATTCTTGGCGAAATAGCGGAAATCATCTCTGGGGTGGAACGGAAATTCGATCATTTTCTTGCTGATCGCCGCCCATTTTTTCGCATGAGCAGGGTAATCCATGAGACCGTCTGTATGCGCCACTTGGCGTTGGAAATGTTCGCTTTCAAAATATCCTTTGACCGCACGGGGTTTCCCGATTGGAGAGTAATAATGCCCGTTTGGGTAAAATGGTTCTTTGCCTGCCATTGGTCTGCTGCCCCTGTTTTTTCGGGAATCTTACAGAATTGTTCAAAGGATACCAGACGTTAAGATTCTGCTTCCCAATTTTTGCGCAGGGCGTGTGGGGAGAGACCGTATAGGCGGCGAAACCGTTGGGAGAGTTGGTTGGCAGATGAAAACCCTGCGGCCATGGCGATTTCGGCGGTGGAGAGATTTGTTTCACTGAGCAGCGCATAGGCGCGTGCGGTGCGGCGGCGCACGTAAACTTCGGCAGGGGATTGGTTGAGGTAGCGTTTGAACAGGCGTTCCAATTGGCGGCTGGAGAGGCCAACCTCATCCGCGATGTCGGTGATGAACAGCGGCGTTTCAAGGTTCGCGTCCATCATTTCAATCGCCTTAATCAGGCGCGGGTTGCGTGTGCCAAGGGCCACCGCGTGGGCGGATTGTTGGTTGGTGCCTTGTTTGGGGGAGCGGAAGTGCAAGCACATATCGGCAACCATGATCGCCAGTTGTTTGGAGTGATCCCGTTCGATCTGGTCGAGCATCATATCTGTGGCCGACCCGCCACCACCACAGGTCAACAAGCCCTTGTCCATTTCATAGAGGTTTTTCGAAGGCGTGAGGTTTGGGTGGATTTCACCAAAGCCTGGTTGGTTTTCCCAGTGAAGTGTAAAACGTTGGGCGCGCAGTGTTCCAGCGGCGGCAAGAGTGAACGCGCCTGTGCAAATACCCCCAACGGTAACGCCGTGGGCTTTCTGACGGCGGACCCATTGGGTGACTTTGGGATCAAGCGTGGTGGCGGGTTCGATACCGCTGCACACAAAAGCGCGGTCGGTTTTCACGAGGTCTTTGAGCGCTGTATCAGGTGTAATTTGCACGTGATTTGAACAGCGAATGGGCGCGCCATCGGCGGACATGGTGAACCAGCGATAGAGCGTTTTCCCCGTGATCTGGTTGGCAATGCGCAAAGGTTCCACTGCGGATGAAAACGCCAGCAGGGTGAGTTTTGGCAGCAGCGCGAAGTAGATGTCGCGCGGGGGGTGGTTGTATTCGAATGCAAAGGTGGCTGCGCCGCGATTGACGAATGTGTCTTCTACCACGGTTTGCCTCCTGTGATTGGGTTAAAGCGCCTTTGCCACGTGCCGCAGTTCAAATTTCTGAATTTTGCCCGTGCTGGTTTTCGGCAGTTCTTGGAACACCACGTTTTTGGGGCATTTGAAGCCTGACAGGTGTTCGCGCGTGTGGGCGATGATTTCGGCCTCTGTCGGTTGGTCAACACCGTCTTTCAATTCGATAAAGGCGCATGGGGTTTCGCCCCATTTTTCGTCCGGTTTGGCCACCACGGCGCAGAGCGATACGGCGGGGTGGGACATGAGGGTGTTTTCTACTTCGACAGACGAGATGTTTTCGCCGCCCGAGATGATGATGTCTTTCATGCGGTCCGTGATGCGGATGTAGCCATCGGGTTCGCGCACCGCGATGTCGCCAGAGCGGAAAGCGCCCCCTTCGAAGGCTTCTGCCGTGGCCTTGGGGTTTTTGTAATAGCCTTTCATCACGGGATTGCCGCGAATGACGATTTCGCCAATGGTTTTGCCATCGCGCGGGACGGGTTTGCGGGTGTCTTGGTCCACCACGTCGATGTTTTCCATCATGGGGTATTGCACGCCGACACGGGCCATTTGGGCGTAGCGTTCAGCCTCTGGCAAGTGGGCCCAGTCATCGGGTTCGACGCATTCGGTGACATGGCCGTAAGTTTCGGTCAGGCCGTAGACCTGCATGATTTTAAAGCCGAGCTCTTCTGCGCCTTTGATCGTGGCGGGGCTTGGCGGTGCGCCTGCGGTAAGGACGGAAATTTCATGGTCGAAGGATTTCTTTTCGTCCGTTTTGGCGTTGATGAGGGTGTTCAGCACAATAGGTGCGCCGCCGAAATGGGTGATGCCTTCGGCTTCGATCGCATCAAAAATGGCCTTGGCGGTGATATCGCGGCAGCAGGTGATTTGACCACCTAAGCTGGGCATCATCCATGTATGGTTCCAGCCGTTGCAGTGGAACAGGGGCACAATGGTGAGGTATTTTGGGTAGAGGCCGATTTGCCAGCTGAGTGCGGTGCCCATGGTCAGCAAATATGCGCCGCGATGGTGGCAGACGACCCCTTTGGGGCGACCTGTCGTGCCAGATGTGTAGTTGAGCGAAATGGCGTCCCATTCATCATCGGGCATGTGCCACGGGTGGTTTGGGTCGCCTTCTTGCAGCAGGTCTTCGTATTCCAAATGATCCCCTGTGGCAGGGAAGCCAGCGGCGGCATCGGCCACTTCGACAATCATGGGGCCGTCACCATCCATCATGGCGATGGCGTCGCTTGCAACGGGCAGGAATTGTGTGTCGACAAGCACGATTTTGGCTTCGGAGTGGTCGAAGATGTAGGCAATGGTGTCGGCATCAAGGCGGGTGTTGATGGTGTTGAGCACTGCGCCAGAGGCGGGCACGCCAAAGTGCGCCTCGGCAATGGCGGGGATGTTGGGGCAGATGGTGGACACCACGTCACCAGGCGTGATGCCGTGTTTGATCAGGGCGCTGGCCAATTGCGAACACCGGGCGTGAAGTTCAGCGTAAGTGTGACGCCGCGCACCATACACCAGCGCATCACGGTTTGGAAACACATCACGGGCGCGGTTTAGATGAGACAAGGGTGTCAGCGCCACAAAGTTTGCTGCGCATTTATCGAGACCTGCTTCGTCTGCCATTTTTGCCATGATGATTCCCTCCCAAGATCGTTCGGATTTTATATGTCAGACTTTTCAATGTTGTCGAGTATTTGCGGCCTATTCTTTGTCCACATAAGCAAAATCATAGGGCCGATCTGTGTGGCCTGTTAGGCGACCCGCAGATGGGGTTGGTAGGTGGGCGGTTAAGACCAGAGTGTCTGTATCGACCAATCCATCAAACAGCTTAATTCGCGTGGCAGCCGCAAGGTCCATATCGTCGTCATATACCATCGACCAATCGGGGTGGGCCAGTTGGATGGGGGAGTGGATCACATCGCCGATCATGATGGCGGTTTGGCCGCCTGATTGGATTTGCACGCAGACGTGGCCAACGGTGTGACCAGGCGTTGGGATCAAAGTGATCATGTCATTTAAGGCAAAATCCGTTTCGACCAGTTGGGCTTGGCCTGCTTCGAGGATGGGCTGGACGTTTTCGCGAAACACGTTGGATTGGTCTGCTTCGGCTTTTGCAACCTCGGATTTTGCGAGGATGTATGTGGCGTTTGGAAAAGTGGGAACCCAGCGCCCATCGAGCAAACGCGTGTTCCAGCCTGTGTGATCCGCGTGCAGATGGGTGCAGAAGACAAAGTCGATATCTTGGGGTGTGAATCCAGCGGCGGCGAGGTTGCGCAGCCATGTGTCATCATCCCGATCATTCCAATCGGGCAGGGCACTGGTTTTGCCGCAGCCCACACAGGTGTCGATCAGGATGGTGTGATCAGGCGTTTGCACCACATAGGATTGCACGGGCAGAATGAGTTTTCCCGTGTTGGGGCAGATGGAGTGGTTTAGCAGCCAGTGCATGTCCGGCTCCAAAGCCTGCGGCGTGGCGTTTGGAAACACGTCCGAGGGGAGCATGAAGGGGCCTTCTAGCTCTAGCACGCGGTGGATGGTGACTTCGCCAAAGGTTTGTGGACGCATGAGTGTTGCCTGACAGGTTGGGTTGTGGGTAGATGCAACAAGTGTAAGCGGGAATTTCCAGATGGCAACGACAACAAACACCGCGCAGGGGGCTGCGTTGATGGTGTGCTGCATGGCGATCATTGGGTTGGTCGACAATTATGTGGGCGTCATCGCGGGTGAAGGCGGGTTGTGGCAATTCCATTTCATGCGTTCGGTCATGGTGTGCGGTACGTTGTTGGTCCTGTCCGTGTTGATGGGATGGCGCATTCTGCCACGCAATTGGCGTGGGGTTGCGGTGCGATCCATCTGTGGCGCGATTTCCATGGGGGTGTATTTTGGGGCGCTGGCCTTTCTGCCGATTGCGCAGGTGGGTGCGGGGCTGTTTACCGCGCCGCTGTTCGTTTTGCTGTTTTCGGTGCTGTTCTTTGGGCAGCGGATCGGCATTTGGCGCATCGTGGCGGCGGTTGTTGGGTTTGTCGGTGTTATGATGGTGCTGAAGCTGGATGTGACAGCGGTGCAATTGATCGCCGTTTTGCCCATGTTGGCGGGGATTACTTGGGCGTTGACTGCGCTGAGTACGCGGTATCTGTGCGATGGCGAAGACACGGTGACGTTGCTGTTTTGGTTCTTTTTCGCGCTTGGGGTTTTGGGCGCGATTGGGTTGGGTTTGATGGCCGCTGGGCTTGGGGATGGGGGCAGTTTTGTCACCACAGGTTGGGTTGAGCCGAGTTTCATTTTCTGGAAATGGACCATTGTTCAAGCGGTGTTTTCCATGGTTGCCGTGGCAATGTTAACGCGGGCCTATCAGGTTGGGGACACCAGCTATATTGCGGTGTTTGAATATTCCTTTTTGATTTTTGCCAGCTTTTGGGCCTGGATTTTGTTTGCGCAAACAGTGGATGTTTGGGGTATGGTCGGGATTGCGCTGATCATTGCGTCAGGCGCAGTGATTGCGTTGCGCAGTGCGGATGCCTAGGGTCTTGGCATGATTGTTTCGCACGGCCGCAAATACATTTTTGTGCATATCCCAAAAACAGGGGGGACGTCACTGGCGTTGGCCCTTGAAGGGAAGGCGATGAAAGATGATGTGCTGATCGGGGACACGCCCAAGGCCAAGAATAGGCGCAAGCGTTTGAAAGATGTGCAGACGTCTGGACGGCTGTGGAAACATTCCAAATTGCGGGATATCTATGGGGTGGTAGATCAAACGCAGATTGAGACATATTTCGTTTTTACGCTGGTGCGCAATCCGTGGGATCGCATGGTCAGTTATTACCATTGGTTACAAGATCAAACATTTGACCATCCGCATGTGACCTTGGCAAAGGCGGTGGGTTTTTCAGCGTTTTTGAATGATGCCTTGACCAAAGCGATGATGGGGAATGACGGTGCTGCGGGGTATGTGACAGATCGCGAGGGCGTGGATCAGTGCAATCTTTATCTGCGGTTAGAGCATTTGGCGCAAGATATTGCGGTGTTGGAAGATGCGATTGGGGTCAAGCTGGGTGTGGTTCCGCATGCGAATAAGTCCAAGCGAGACGGTTATCAGACGTATTTTTCCGAGGCAGATCAGGCGCTGGTTGGACGGTTATTTGCCAAAGATATCGCGCGATTTGAGTATGGGTTTTAAGGGTTAGCCGTAAAACGCCAACGCCAGTAGCAAGGTGACAAACCCCACCACAATGCCCATCGCAAACGCCGCAATAAAAATGATGCTCATTTTCCCTACCTTTGTTGCGCGAACCCAAGATCGAAAACTTCCCCTACCCAAGGCTTAACCATGGTTCCGCTGTCTTTACCTTAACGTCACATGGGCGCGTTTGGGGTAATTTCTAGAGAGGAGTGATAAATCCAACATTGATGTTGCAAAAATGCAAAGGTGAATTGCATAAATTGACCTAGGGTAAACTACTGAAAAAGCGTGACAATAAAGGCTGAGGGCGCACGCGCGTATGTTTCAAAACATATCAGATGTAAAAAAGCCACTCTGGTTGGAGTGGCTTTGCTTGAACGTCTGTTGGGGTTATTCCCCAAGTTTGGCGTAGATTTCTTCTAAATCGGGTTCGCCAATAGGTTCTTTTCGGCTGGGATCGGTGTGATCGTATTTGAACAACACAAAGTCCCGTTTGTAGATTTCATAGACCAAGTGCATGGACAGATCGTCGAAATAGTCTTCGACGGGGTGTGCCCGTTTGGGGCCATGACCTTCGGATTCATTAAAGCGGGGCATGTTATCGACATCGACTTCGTGTTTGACGTCGATGTTTTTCAACACGTCTTTCATGCCTTCTTTGAAGTTTTCGGTTGTGATGATCTTGTCGTATTTGCCGCCGTTCACCACCAAAGTTGAGGCGTGACCCGCCATAGCGGACCAATGGATATCAGGGTCCATCGGGCGGCGCCATTTGATGGTGTCGCGTGCGAACAAAAGAAAACGGCGGAACGATTGGATTTGATCGAAATCGCCTTCAACCTCTACGCCGTATTTGCGGATGATGTTGGGCACAAGATTGCCGCGATAGCGTTTGCCGTTGCGTTGAATGCCGCAGATTTTGTCAAAGAAGGACGACAGAATGCGGGTGTAAGGGTTGCGCACGCAGGTGAAGGTGTACGTGTCTTGGGCCTGTACGCGTTCGGTGATAGGGCCTTGGGAATATTCTTGGGACCACTTGTGCAAGCCTTTGGTGCTGTCGTGAATGTCGCCATCAAAGAAACGCCCATGATCGGAGTAATACATGATCTGACCAATGGTCGAACACGCGCATTTCGGCACAACGCGGTAGGCCACGCTTTCGCTTTCGGTCATCCAAGTTCCTGGGAAGCCCATGACTGTTACTCCTGCTCTGCAACGCTTGTGCGCTTGTTCTTTCATCATGATCTACCGTTTAGGCAGAAGAATGCCAAGAAAAAGTGTTTATTGGGGCAAATTTTAAGGATAAACCCCTAACTGAGGTAGCGAAAACAACAACAGGCGACAGCGCAGATGGCAAAAATTGCCTATATCCTTTTGTGTCACAAAGACCCCGAAGCCATCATCCAGCAGGCCGAAGGCCTGACGTCTGTGGGGGATTGCATATCCATTCACTTTGATGCCAGCGCAGATAAGGCTGCCTATGCGCAGATCACAAAGGCTTTGGCGGACAATCCAAATGTGACCTTCGCCAAACGCGTGAGTTGCGGTTGGGGGGAATGGTCGCTGGTGCAAGGGTCGATCAATGCGATGCAAGCGGCCAATGATGCCTTTCCAGACGCCACACATTTTTACATGGTGTCCGGCGATTGTATGGCGATCAAGCCAGCCACCTATACCCATCGGTTTTTGGATGAAAACGACGTTGACTTCATCGAAAACAACGACTTTTTCGAAAGCGATTGGATTAAAACGGGTATGAAAGAGGATCGGTTGTATTACCGTCACTTTTTCAATGAACGCCAAAACAAGGCGTTGTTTTACAATTCGTATAAGCTGCAAAAATCGCTGGGGATCAAACGTGATGTGCCCAAGGGCATGAGCATCAAAATCGGGTCTCAGTGGTGGTGTTTGCGCCGCCGTACGGTTGAAGCCGTGTTGCGGTTTGTAAAAGAGCGCAAAGACGTGGTGAAATTTTTCAAAACCACGTGGATTCCAGATGAAACGTTTTTCCAAACGGTGGTTTTGCATCTTGTCCCCAAGGACGAAGTGATTAACCGCACGCTGACGTTTTTGATGTTCACAGATTATGGGATGCCTGTGACGTTCTTTAACGATCAATATGATTTCCTGTTGAGCCAAGACAGCCTGTTTGCGCGTAAAATCTCGCCCGAGGCGCATGATTTGAAGGACAAGCTGGGGCGGCTCTATGCGGGGGGGGATATTGATTTGAATATCACCAACGAAGGCCGCACCTTGCATAAATTCCTGACCACGCGGGGGCGCGAAGGGCGGCGGTTTGCAACGCGGTTTTGGGAGCGCGAAAGCACCATCGGACGCGAGCGCGAATTGCTGATCCTTGTATGTAAGAAATGGCATGTGGCAAAGCGGTTTGTACATGCCGCCGAAGAGGTGACAGGCGTGCGCGGCTATGCCTATTTGTTTGACGAACAGGACACGGCGATGCCTGACATGGGGGGCATTGAAAAGACACTGGAAAAACGGGCGCGCCACAGGCGGGCGGTGATGCGGCTTTTGTTTGAACGGTCTTTCACAGATCGTTTGATGATCTGTGCGGACCCATCCAATGTGGAGTTGTTGGAGGATTTCTATTCTGACCGCTGCACCACAAAGATGTTGGAACTGGCCTGTACGTTTGATGACGACTATTTGCGCGGCCATGCGATCCGCACAGGGCTTGCGGGGCCTACCGCGTCTGAGGATACGATCAAACGGGTGGTGCCGACCATCCGCATGGATTTCGCTTATGAAAGCAATGCCGTGCGCGATCGGAATTACCCGAACTTTTACAGCATTTCGGATCGCAATGAGCCCGAAGAAAACACGATGCAGATTTCTGCATTTATGGACATAACTGAAGATAAGGCGCGCGAGATTGCGCATACGCCTTATTTGTTTGCAGATTAGGATCAGCCCATGGCGTATGACTACGACGATCAAAATATTTTTGCCAAAATCCTGCGCGGTGAAGTCCCCAACACAACGGTGATGGAAACCGATCACTGTTTGGCTTTTCGCGATATCCAACCTGCGCGACCAGAACATGTTTTGGTGATCCCAAAGGGACCGTATGTGAATTACGACCATTTCGCGCGTGAAGCATCGGACGCCGAGATCGTTGATTTCACGCGTACCATCGGCAAAGTTTGTGATGCCATTGGGGTGAGCCCTGATACGGGGGATGGATACCGTATGATTTCAAATGCGGGGGAGCATGGCGTGCAAGAGGTGCCCCATTTGCATGTGCATATCTTAGGGGGTGCGAGCGCTGGGCGCATGGTTGAACGCGGTTAATCGCAACACATAGCCGTGTTATGCCTGTGTGCGCTGTCGCACAGGGGGAGGGGCGTCGCCCCTCTGGGCCGTTGGCCCATTCACCCGAGGATATTTTTGGACAAAAGAAGAAATGGACCGCGTGTGACGCGGCGAAACAGACTTGCAAAGCGCATATTTAGCTGAGAATAAGGGGGCGTGATTTAACGGAGTTTTGGATATGAGCACGCAAGCCCCAGAGACCAAAGAAGTAGACAGTTATCGCATTCATTGTGATGGTGGTGAGGGTGGGCACCCGCGCGTTTGGTTGCAAATTCCAATGGAGCATGGCTGGGTTGAATGCCCTTATTGCGACTGCAAGTTTGTGGTCAAAGAAGGCGCTGACGCAGGGCATTGATCCCGCGATCTGCGCTTTGGTGTTCCAACAAAGCCGCCACAGATAATTTCCGTTTCGCACCCTTTTGAAACCGTTTAGGCTTTTCCTGAATTGGTGACTTCAGAGGTTTGTGTGATTTCAATTTCAGACAGTATTGCAGCGATTTGTGCGGGCTTGCCGGTGGCAAAGGCCCCTGTGGCGCGGCGTGGTAATGTGCTGGATGGATTGGCGCGAGCGGAGGTTGAAATCCGTTCAGCCGCCATGGCGGTTTTGGTGGACCGTTTGAAACCAGATGCGTCGGAGGACTTGCTATCGCGTTTGCGCGCTTTGGCAGGGGAAAACCCCCTGCTTGATGCGGATTGGGCGGATTTGGATAGGGCGATATCGGTGCAGAAAGCATCGTTGGCCGCGACAGTGCAGATGCGAAACCCACGTGCTGCAAAAACAGCAGGGCATGTGTTTGAAGCGGATTTGGCGCGGTTGCAAGCGGGCCAAATGGATCGGCACGCGTTGACTGCGTTGTTTCGGCGGGTTTCGAATGCACCGTTTCCAGATGGGTTTGCAGATGCAAATGGTGTTTATTCGCAAGCCATGTATCATTATTTCATGGATGATCTGGATGCTGGCTGGGCATTGATCGCGCGGCATTTGGATATGGTGAGTGCGAACAGGTCGCTTGCGATTTTGGCGGCGCAATATGTGCAAATGATTGGGTTGGGGACGGCGCGGGACTGGGACGTGATTGATACAGCGGCGCGTGAAATGGGGCCTGTTGGGTATGTCAATTTTCGCGATACGTTTGAGCTGGTGGACTTGGCGGATTTGGCGCAGGCATTGGAGCCGTCTATTGCGGTAGACCCGAAAGGTGCGCTGCGAATTTTGGGTATGATCCTACGCCAGTTGCCGTTTGCGCAGGACTTACGCGACACGGATCAGGATAAAATACATGGGCTGATAAGTCTGATCTTGCCGCACCAATCCGTGGCGGCAAAGGCCATCTGCGACGCGGCGGATGCGCGGGGTTTCGTGGCTGTCGACCCTGCAAGCGATGCGGATATCGTGGTTCATCAGGCGGGCCAAATGCGCAAAGGAGCGCTGTTGGCCTTGGCGGACAGCGCGCAGATCAGCTCGCGTGCTAAGGACGTATTTGCAGACGCGGCAGATGCTGATGGCGGGTTGATTACCATCGGTGCGCACGGGCCAAGTGTGGGGGCAATGTGGTATCTGTCAAACTTGGCGGGGTTTATGAACGGCACCGTTGTGACCAGCCTTGTGGCACGGTTTACGGGGCCATCCAATGTGCGCCGAACATGGGTGTCTGAAGAGTTGGCGCAACTGGGCGCGGCGTTTCCAGTGTTGCAACGCAAGGCCATGTCACAGGCGCTGCAAGTGGCGCGGGCGGCGGATGCGCTGGGGCCCGGCAAGGCGTTGGACATTGATTTTGATGGATTGACAGCGCCCGGTGAAAAGGCGGTTGTGCCGTGGTTCCTGCGTCCGTTTTACGTCAAAACCTTTCCGTTGTTTCTGGCGTTGAGTAAAGGCAGCCACGTGGCGGCGCGGTTCGCTTGGCTGGATAGGGACGGTGTGGCGCGGTTTGATTTGGAGAGGGTCGCCCCCCCGCCCAACGAAGGGTCGCTGGAAATTCGGGCCATTTGGTATGCGCAGCGTGTTGCACGAACCCTATTAAGGGCAACAAAAGAAAAGGGCGCGCCGCTGTCCGCAGGGCGATTGTCAAAGTACGGTGGTTGCCCCGAACCGCGCGATTTCATGCCATTAGAGGCGTGGAAAGAAGATGCAGATGTTCGTGGGTCGATCATCGCTTTTTTGGCGGAAAAGGACGATAGGTCGGATGCGCTGTGCGTTGGCGACCAGTCGCTTTCTTTGCAAGAATTGCGTGCGTATAGCTTGAAAATGGCAGCCGTGGTGCAGCATTTTCAAACCAACAAACCTGCCCATTTTGGAAAGGATCGTCGCTTTTTGGATCAGCATCGCGTTATGCTGATTTTACCCAAAGGGGCCGCCATGTTGTGCGGGTCTGCGGGGGTGATTGCGTCGCAATCCATGCTGTGTGCTGTGGAAAATGATTTGCCAGCACAGGCCATGGCAACGCGGGTACAATCGTTTGATCCTGATCTGGTGATCGCCACGGCGGACAGTTGGAGCAAGATAAAACCACTGTTGGATCGCACAAAAGCCTTTGAGGTTTTGATCGTCGATGGGGGTGGTGGGCGCGATGCGTTGGCAGAGCTGACCGATGGGTTTGATGCGCCAATGTCTTTGCCAAAGTTCCTACCTGAAATGGTCGGGTTGCTGGTGTTCACCTCGGGCAGTACGGGGGCGCCAAAAGGGGTGGTCTTGCCATATTGCGTGTTGGATCGGGCGCGGAATTATTATGCGCTGTCAGGAGCAAAACAGGGTGAGCGGTATTATTATGTATATCGTTGGGATTGCCCCGGTGTGATGGATTTTCTTGCAGGATTGTCGGTGGGTGCGCGCATTGTGCAGCCAACTGATGAGGCGTCGCGCGATACCTTTGCGCTGTTGGAATGGATGGCGCAAACAGGTGTTTCTGTGATGTCAGCGCCAACGACGAAATGGCGATCCGTAGTGTTTGGCAAAGCTATTGGGGCAGTGGGTGCGCCAAAGCTGCGCCATATTGGATATTGGGGTGAGCCCGTTTCCGCAGCCGTGGTCAAAGCGGCACGAAAGCATTTTCCAAGGGCCGAACAGGCGATGAATTATGGGGCGACGGAAACGAATTTTTATTCCGCTTATGACACGATTTCCGATCTGGAAGAGGATCACTGGAATGGCAGCCCAGGGGGTCGAATTGTTGAAGGTGTTCCGTTTGACGTTGTTGGGGAAGACGGTGTTTTGCAAACGGGGGACATGCGCAAAGGGGTGGCACGTGTGTCTGGGCCACGCGTGGCGTTTGGGTATATCGCTGATATGGCGCAGGAAAACCCTGTGATTGATCCGCTTGCGCCTCGTTCCTTTGATGGGGGGGATATCCTGCAATGGGATCGGGCCAGCGGTAAAATCGAAATTTTCGGGCGCGTGGATTCCGAGATTAACCTTGGTGCGCGGCGGTTTTCGTTGCTGGAAATCGAGCATGTTGCGGGGCTTGTAAAAGGGGTGACAGGGACAGCGGCGTTTGTGCAAACGGTTGATGGCGCGTCCGTTGTTTTGCTGGCGGTCGAAAGCGCCCGTTTGGATGACGGCGCGTTGCGCGAAGAAATCAGCGCCCGTATTTCAGAGAAAATCAGCACATCGGCGCGACCGAAGAAAATTGCGATTGTGGATCAGTTTAAAAAGTTGCCGAGCGAAAAACTTGATCGCGGGTTTCTGTTGCAGCAGCTGGAAGCTGGTTTGGACACGGATGCTGTGGTGGAGGTTGCCGCGCCTGATGATTTAACCGCCGTGGAAACAGTGATCGGGCAATGGGCGCTGGATCGGGGGTTGATTGCGGATTGGCATGGGTTTGAACAAACGATCCCCGAATTTTCATCGCTGGAAGTGATGGAAATATTCTTGACCGTTGAAGCGGTGACAGGTCAACGCGCAAATGCAGCGGCCTTTCAAAAGGATACACCGATGACGTGGCGCAGGTTTGCTGCCGAATTAATTGGCTAATTCTGGGTCTTTTGGAAACTGTGTTGGCAGGGGAATCCATGCGGTTCCACATTTATAGGTTTGGCCCGGGACAGGGGCATCTGGATAGCGTTCTGCGAATAGTGTGGACAGATCGGTGCTGCCCCAAATGCGAAGGCGTTTTCCCGAAGACGTAATTGCAACCCCTGTGATGGAGCGCACAGTCACACCGCGCGAAAAAACGTTGATATTGGCGGATTCGCCATCTTCGCATTCAATTAGGCCTTCGCCTTTTTCAAGGCGGTCATCATAGCTCCATGTGCCTTTGCATACCACGCCTGTGGTGGTTTCGCCGTAAAGTGTGCCGTTTTGCCAGCCCCGTGTGGTTCCTTTGATCAAGGTTTCGCCTTCGTTGATACAGCCGACGAAATGGGCGCAGTTGTTTTCGCCATTTTCCTGAAATGTGCAGGAATCTTGGGCGCTGAGCGGTGCAGAGGCCGAGAAACACAAAATGGCTATCGCAAAGGCTTTGGCGTTCATTTAGGTTGGTCCTGACATCTTGGAATTCTTGTAAAGGTAAGCACGTGGCAAGCATCGGTAAAGGGCATCATCTGCATTTAATTGACGGGTCTGGGTTTATCTTTCGAGCCTATCACGCGCTTCCTCCGCTTACACGAAAGTCCGATGGCCTCCCCGTCGGTGCGGTGTCTGGGTTTTGCAATATGTTGTATAAATTCGTGGAAGATAACAAAGGCCACGATGCGCCGACCCATTGTGCGGTGATCTTTGATGCCAAAGGGAAAACGTTTCGGTCTGACATTTATCCAGAGTATAAGGCGAACCGTCCCCCAGCGCCTGAGGATTTGGTTCCGCAATTTCCCCTGACCCGCGATGCAACGCGCGCGTTTAATCTGGCGTGTATCGAAGAAGAGGGATTTGAGGCGGATGATATTATTGCGACCTTGGCCGTGAAGGCACGTGATGCTGGGGCGCGTGTGACGATTATCAGTTCGGACAAGGATTTGATGCAGCTGGTGGGCGGTGGCATTGAAATGCTGGATGCCATGAAGAACAAGCGCATTGGTGTTGAGGAAGTAGAAGAGAAGTTCGGCGTGGGGCCTGAGCGGGTGATTGATGTGCAATCGCTGGCGGGGGACAGCGTGGACAATGTGCCAGGGGCGCCAGGGATTGGGATCAAGACGGCGGCTTTGTTGATTAACGAATATGGTGATCTTGATACTTTGTTGGCGCGGGCTGAGGAAATTAAACAGCCCAAGCGGCGGCAGACCTTGATTGATTATGCGGATCAAATTCGCATCAGCCGTGATTTGGTGACGTTGAAGCAAGATATGGATTTGGACATCAATCTGGCGGAAATGGATGTGCGCGAGCCTGTGGCGGAAGATGTGCTGGGGTTTCTGGCGGAGATGGAGTTTCGCACGCTGACCACGCGGATTGCCAGCAAGTTGGGGGTGGAACCGCCCACGATTGTAGAGCCAGAAGTGTTGGGTGCGGCCCCTGTGCCTGCGTCGGCCACGGCGGGATTTGATGCCGAGAAATATGAATGCGTGCGCGATGCTGCCGCCTTGCAGGTTTGGATTGATCGTATTCGGGAACGGGGCTGGGTTGCGGTTGATACGGAAACCACTGGGCTGAACGAAATGGTCGTTGATGTGGTGGGGATTTGCCTTTGCGTGGAGGCGGGCGAAGCCTGTTACATTCCACTGGCCCATAAGGATGGCGAAGGCGATTTGTTTGGCGGTGCCGCATTGGCCGAGGGGCAGATGGATGCGAGCGAAGCGCTTTCCATGCTCAAGGACGTTTTGGAAGATGATGCGATTATCAAGATCGGTCAGAACATGAAGTATGATCTGAAGATTTTCCGCCGTCAGGGGATCGAGGTCGCGCCGATTGATGACACGATGCTGCTGTCTTATGCGCTGCATGGTGGGATGCACAATCATGGGATGGATGCGCTGAGCGAGCGATATCTGGATCACAAACCAATCAGCATTAAGACGCTGCTGGGGACGGGGAAATCTGCTAAAACGTTTGATATGGTGCCCATTGACGAGGCGGTGAAATATGCGGCTGAGGATGCGGATATCACGCTGCGCCTGTGGCAGATGTTTAAGCCACAGCTGCATACCACGAAAGTGACCAAGGTTTATGAGACGCTGGAGCGGCCGTTGGTGCCCGTTCTCGCGACAATGGAAATGCACGGGATCAAGGTGGATCGCGATGTGTTGAGCCGCATGTCGAACAATTTCGCGCAGAAAATGGCTGGGCTGGAGGATGAAATTCATCAACTGGCGGGGCGGTCATTTAATGTGGGGTCGCCCAAGCAGCTTGGCGAAATTCTGTTTGACGAGATGGGGTTGCAGGGGGGCAAGAAAGGCAAGACAGGGGCTTATTCCACGGGTGTCGATGTGCTGGAGGATTTGGCGGCAGAGGGCAATGATTTGCCTGCCCGCGTGCTTGACTGGCGGCAGATGAGCAAGCTGAAATCCACCTATACGGATGCGCTGCAGAACCACATCAATGCGGATACGGGGCGGGTTCATACGTCTTATCATATTGCGGGGGCGAGCACGGGGCGGTTGGCCTCGACTGATCCGAATTTGCAGAATATTCCTATTCGATCCGAAGAGGGACGCAAAATTCGCGAAGCGTTCGTGGCAGAGGAGGGGAATGTGCTGGTGGCGCTCGATTATTCCCAGATTGAGCTGCGGATTTTGGCGCATATTGCGAAGATACCCGAATTGCAGCAGGCTTTTGCGGATGGGATTGATATTCACGCGCTGACCGCATCAGAGATGTTTGATGTGCCGCTGGATGAGATGACGCCAGATGTGCGCCGTCAGGCCAAAGCGATTAACTTTGGGGTGATTTACGGGATTTCAGGGTTCGGTCTGGCGCGGAATCTGCGGATACCGCGTAAGGATGCGCAAGGGTTCATTGATCGTTATTTTGAACGCTTCCCAGGCATTCGAACCTATATGGATGATACGGTGGCATTCGCGAAGGCACACGGGTTTGTGCAGACGCTGTTTGGGCGCAAAATCCACACGCCGAACATTGACGCGAAGGGGCCGCAGGCTGGGTTTTCCAAGCGGGCGGCGATCAACGCGCCGATCCAAGGGACAGCAGCGGATGTTATTCGCCGCGCGATGATCCGAATGCCCGATGCGATTGCGCATCTGCCCGCGCGAATGCTGTTGCAGGTGCATGACGAACTGTTGTTCGAAGTTCCAGAGGCAGCGGTTGATGAAACGATTTCAGTGGTGAAAGCCGTGATGGAAGGGGCGGCGATGCCCGCCGTTGAGATTGATGTGCCGCTGATTGTGGATGCGGGACAGGGGGCGAACTGGGCGGAAGCGCACTAAACGCAAACAAGCCGCTTCCGGTGAAGCGGCCTGATTGATTTTCCTTAGGTTTTTGCGTGCATTGATCGGCGGCGTTGGCCCATTGCGCGGCCGTCACGGATGCTGAGGGCCATTAGGGTCAAATTGGTTGCACCTGCGACCAGTTCAACGACTTGCAGTGTGTAGAAAGTTGTGTCGAAGCTGCCAGCGCTGGCTTTGGATTCCAGAAAAAATGCGAGCGGTAGCAGGATCAACAGGCCGTTGGCCGCGATGATCGGCATTCTTTTCTTTTTGGCACGGGCTGGCGCATCTTTGCGGCGGCTGCCCATTTTCATTCCAGACGCGCCAACGATGGCCATTGAGGGCAAGAGTATGAACATGCCGTACAGAACCATCTGTTTTACAGCGGCCACTGTTTCATAACTGGCAAAGAGTTCGCTGATAGCGGTAGAGGTCCAAAAGGTGAGGATTGTTAGAAACCCAATGACGCCAGCGATTGGGTGAATTTTTCCAAGCATGAGGAGACTCCTATTCGCGGCTTAGGCTGTGCAAAGATTGTCGATTGCCAATTTTGTAAAAAGGTGCGGGCGAGTTACTGCGCTTGGCGGATATTGCCCGATGCGGCGCTGGAATTCTGGGTTTGTGAAGGCCGCGCGAAAGGACGCGACGTCTTGCCAAATGGCGTAGTTCATAAAGGTAGAGCTGCCTGCAATTCCCTTGTGAAGCTGGGTCGAAACATAACCGGGTTGTTCTTTCATAAAGTGTGCATCGTGGGTCCAGGCGGTGACGAGCGCGTCTTCTTCGGCAGCATCCACCGTGAAAATATTGACCAAAACGACCGGCCCTTCTTCGGATTGCAGTTGATCGGCAAGGGCGACGATGGGGTCGAGTTCTTGAAGTTTTGACATGGTTTTAGCCTTTCGATTCTTATTAACATAGCAAGCTATATAATATTGCATAGCAAGCTATACAAGTGTAAATCTCTGACATGACTTTTGATAAAGATTCCTCTGCTGGATACCTTGTGAACCACATGGCGCGATTGTTCGCCAAAGGATTGCAAGATCGCATCGCCCCGTTGGGTATTGTTATTGGCCAATTTCCGATCTTGTTGGAACTTTGGGAAAAGGATGGTGTGTCACAACGCGACCTTTTGGTTCGTCTTGATATTGAGCAAGCCACGTTGGCAAACACGCTTAATCGTATGGAGCGGGATGGTTTGATAAAGCGAACCAAGGACGAAGCGGATGCGAGGGTGCAAAAAATCTGGCTGACCGCGAAAGCGGTCGAGATCAAAGCGCAGGCGTATCAATCCGCAAACGATCAAAACGCTGTGGCGTTGGCAGATTTGGACGCCGCCGAACGGGAGCTTTTCCTCAGCCTAACACGGCGGGTTATAGGGGCTATGAGGTCAGATTAGCCCGACAGGTGTCACCCCCACATCGTCGCCTTCGCGCGATCCACATAGGCATCGTCGTAGGCTTTGCCGTCGAAATCCTCTCTCATTTCTTTCAGTAAATCACCTGCGGTGGGTACGACCAATGTTTCATCTGTACCATTCCAGAGGCCTGAGCGCAGGATGGCTTTGGCGCATTGGAAGTAGAGTTCTTTGACCGTGAAGACGATGACGGTTTTGGGGTGCATGCCTTTTTGCTCAAAGCTGTGACATAGATCGGCGTCAGCGGTGAGTTTGGCGGTGCCGTTCACGCGCACCACGTTCTTTTCGCCGGGGATCAGGAACATCAGCGAGACACGCGGATCGCGCACAATGTTGCGCAAATTGTCGAGCCGGTTGTTGCCGCGCCAGTCGGGCATCAGGATGGTTTTTTCGTCTGCGATGCGCACTACGGGCCCATCATCGCCGCGCGGGGTGGCGTCTGTGCCTTCTGGCCCGACGGTGGAGAGGATGCAAAATCGAGAAGCCTCGATCCATTTGCGATAGTTGGGCGTGATGACGGGGGTGACTTTGGTCAGCGAGGCGGGGGCCGCATCGTCGTAAAGCGCTTCGAGGGCGGGGATTGAATCGATGGTTTGCATGGTGGCAGCGTTGCACGCAGGCGATGGGCTGGCAACTCAGTTTACGTTAACCGTTTTCGATATCATTCAGATTTACGCCCAGCATACGCATGTTGCGTTGCACCGTGTCTTCGATCACTTGGTCAAGGTGATCTGAGTCAAGTCGCGCACCCGATTGGGCAAGATCAGCCGCGCCGTGGATCGCGGACCAGATGTAGCGGTTGTCTGCGATGTTAGGTTCGTGATCTAGCAGGCCGACACGGTGCAAATCCTTGCCAAGCTCCATACCCACATCAAACGGCGTGTAGCGTTTGAGTTCGGGATCTTGCATCAATTCATCGCGGCACATCATGCCAACGCGGCCAAACATCATGTGCCACAGCGCGTTGTTTTCATGGGCGTACATAATATAGGCGCGACAGGTGGCGCGGCAGCGGGCGATGGCTTCGGCCTTGGATTTTGCGATGGCGCCTTCGGGGCGAATGGTGATGAACCGTTCACGCAAATCAAAAAAGGCGAGTTTTACGATTTCAGCGAGCAGTGCGTCTTTGTCCGCGAAATGGCGATAAACTGCCCCAGAAGACACACCCAAATCGCGGGCCGCTTGGCGCAGTGACATCACTTCGATGTGGCCATCCTTTGCGGCCTGCAAAGCATAGTCAATCAACGCATCGCGTAGATCGCCGCGTTTGAGTTTAAGAACCTCTCCCATGGGCCCTTTGTAAGCACCCGTCACTTTGCGGTCAACGCTTGCGTTACGGAAAGTTGGTTTTTGGTCTGGACAAGTTACGTATCAGTGCAATGAATGGGATGAACCAATTGGGAGTTTAGAATGGCACATGTAGGTCTTGTGGGTATCGGCGTGATGGGGCGTGAATTTGCGCTGAACTTGGCTGAAGAAGGCCATTCGGTCAGCCTGTTGGATCGCACTTTGGCAAAATCCGAGGCTGTTGTTGACGCGGGGGCAGATTTGGCAGGGGATTTGCTGGCCTGTAGGGATGCCGAAGCATTTGTGCAAAGCCTGCCATCCCCCCGATCAGTGCTTGTTTTGGTGCCTTCGGGCGGGCCGCTGGACAGTGTGATCGAAATGCTGTCGCCCCTGCTTGAAAAAAGGGATTTGATCGCGGATTTGGGCAATTCGTATTACAAAGAAACCGAGCGCCGTGTGACAGAGCTCGAAGCCAAGGGCCTGCTGTTCCTTGGCATGGGAATTTCTGGCGGTGCGGAAGGTGCGCGGCATGGTCCCGCGATTATGGCTGGCGGGTCCGAAGAAAGCTGGGCACGGGTCAAAGCCCCTTTGCAGGATGCGTCAGCAAAATTCGAAGACGATCCCTGCTGTGATTGGTTTGGTCCTGGAGGATCAGGGCATTTCATTAAAATGCTGCACAACGGGATTGAATACGCCGATATGCAGATGATTGCAGAGGCCTATGGTTTGATGCGCGATGGCTGGGGTATGGACGCGGCGGCCATTGGGGATGTGTTTGCCAAATGGATGAATGGGCCGCTCAATTCCTATCTGATTGAGATTGCAGCAGAAGTGGCGCGGGCCGATGACCCCAAAACGGGCAAGGCAATGCTCGACATGATTTTGGATAAGGCTGGGCAGAAAGGCACAGGGCGATGGTCTGTGATCGAAGCACTGCATCTGGGAGCGCCGATTGGAATGGTCCAAGCGGCCGTAGAAGCGCGAAATGTATCGGCAGATATCGAAGGCCGCCGCCAAGGTGCGGCGGCGTTTGGCGCGGTGCAGCAGGGGGATTTGGGCGCACAAGACGCTGGGACTGCTGCATTGGAACAAGCGATGATCGCTGCGAAAGTCTGCGCCTATACCCAAGGGTTTGAAGTGCTGCGCCGTGCATCCGAAGCGTTTGAGTGGTGCCTTGATCTGGCAGCCATTGCGCGGGTCTGGCGGGCGGGGTGTATCATCCGTTCGGTGCTGCTCGATGATATGTCGGATGCTTTCGCTCAAGACGGGGCGCGGCGTTTGTTCTTTGCGCCCAAATTCGAGACCCTGATGAAAGACAATGCTGAAGCATTACAAAGTGTGGTGGGCATGGCGGTGACGGCCCGCATCGAAGTGCCTGCGTTGTTTGCCGCCCTGTCGTATTTCAATGCCAGCCGCACAGAACGATCCACGGCGAATATGATCCAAGGGCTGCGGGATCGATTTGGGGCGCATACGTTTGAGCGTGTGGATGCCGTTGGCGAGAAGGTGAATGGGCCTTGGCATGATTGATACAGTCGTGCGTTAGGCGGCGATCGGTTTTGGATATTTAGACCAAGAAAAAGGCGCGGCGTTGGTTTGCGACCTGTGGGTCGTTTTTTGGCGCGACCGAATCGATGTTGCAGTGTGAGGTGACCACACGGCTCCTTATTTTTGGGCACATTTTGACACATCGAACACCACATAAACGCGGGCGCGCAGCGCCTGGGCATGGGATTTGCATGATTTCCATTGCGCTGTTTGCGATGGGGTTTCCTGCGGCGGAAGTGCTGTTGCAAAGCTGGGGTGCGATATCGCTGATCGCGGTGCGCATTGTTCTGGGCTGTGCGTTGTTGGTGCCCGTGTGGATTTTGATGGATGGCTGGACGCGCGTGAAAACTGCCCCGTGGCGCAAAGGATTGCTGATCGGTGGGATCGGGTTTGGCACGGGTACGGTTATTTTGCTGGTCACGCAATCCATGACAGATGCAGTAACGGCGGCGTTGGTGGCAGCGATGATGCCAGTGGCAGCGGTTGCACTGGAGGTGATGTTTGATCGGCGGCGGCTGACGGTTTCCTTTGTTTTGGGCGTTGCCTTGGTGCTGACAGGTGGGGTTGTTGCAGCGGGGGCATCGCTGGCAGACAGTCAATTCGGACTTGGGGCGCTGATGGGCATTGGAGCCACGTTTATCTTTGCCTGGGGATCGCGGGCCACTGTTAAAGACTTGCCTGGCATGAGCAATATTGGGCAGGCCACATTGACTTTGGTTGGGGCGATGATCTTTTGCCAGATCACGCTGGCGGTGTTTTTAACCTTTGGCTGGTGGGGCACAGAGGTTGGCGTGCTCGACGCACGTGGGCTGGGCCTGTTGGCTATCTTTGCGTTTTGCGGCATGGCGATCAGTCAGGCGTTTTGGATTTTGGGTGTGGCAAAGGTTGGGGTTGGCATTGCATCGTTTCACCTGAATGCGGCACCGTTTTATGTGATGCTGATCCTGCTGGCCTTTGGTGGTGCATGGGATTGGAACCAAGCGCTAGGCGCGGCGGTTTTGGCCATCGGTGTGGTGGTGGCGCAGCGCGGTGATGCGTGGATTGAGGATGTGATCCCCGCAGAATAGCCCTTAAGGCGTGTGGAGTGTGATCGAGAAGCCTTCGTCGGCGCTGGGCGGGACGAAATGGGCCGAAACATGATCAAATTGTTCTCCTGAAACGATAAATTGATGTGACCCGCTGGTGTTGCGGTCGCGCAGGCGGCTGCGGCAGACCTCTTTCGGGGTGTCGAGGTGATGCAGAGTGTGATCGCAGGCCGCAGTGTCGATCAGAGCTTTCAGCCATGCGCGTTGTTTGAGTGTGTTGGCGGGGAAGTCGAGGACGACATTGAGACCCGTTCCGAGCAGCGTCGACACATGCGGGATCAGCAGGCCTTGGAGGCGTTTGGAGTAGGTGACATAGTCGGACAGGGTCTGCATGTCAGGGCCGAAGAGGGTTTTGAGCCAGACGTCTTCGGATAGCACAATGGTGTTTGGCTGCTCTGCGAGCGATGCGCAGAGGGTGGATTTGCCTGCGCAGATCAGGCCGCAGACCAGATGGAGGTGGCCCGTTGGCATTTAGGCGTCCAATTCCGCCGATGGGATAATCGGGAAAAACGCGCCGTTGGAGCGCACACCGAACCATTGTTCGCCGTCCACGTCTGCGTGTTCGCCAAGGTCCACAAGGCGGTAGAAGGATTTGCGGTCGATCAAGGCTTCGAGGTTGGTGCGCACGAGGATATAGGGCGAGGGTTCACCTGTTTCATCATCGCGCATCACGCGGATGGGGTTGTCAGGGCCAGCAGTCATTTCATCGTCCACTTGCGTGGTGAAGGTGAGGGTTTGATCAGGGCCTTGGTTTTCCACATCAAAATCAATGGCAACGAATGGCGCGTCATCGACGGTGATGCCAACCTTTTCAACAGGCGTGACGAGGAAATAATCATCGCCGTCTTTGCGGATGATGGAAGAAAACAGCTTTACCAGCGGTTTTCGGCCAATGGGCGTGCCCAGATAGAACCACGTACCATCACGCGCGATGCGCATGTCGAGATCGCCACAAAACGGTGGATTCCACAAATGTACGGGTGGCGGGCCCTTTTTTGACGCAGCGGTGGCGGATTGCGCTATGCTGTCCGCACTCGGTTTTGTGATTATTTCATCGTCTTTCGGATTTGTCATTTGTCCTTGCCGCGTTAATTGGTTCTAAATGGGTTCAACGTCCCAGTGGCCCGAAACAAAAAGGTATTGTTCATGTCTGAGAATGCAAGCGAATTGGCAAGTTTGGCGGAGGAAGTTGAAAAGGCTTCTGTGTTGCTCGGAAATTCTCGCGCTTGGATCGGAAAGCGGATTATCGGACAGGAACAGGTTGTAGAGCAGGCCATGGTAGCGCTGTTGTGTGGTGGCCATGCGTTACTTGTGGGGGCACCAGGTTTGGCGAAAACACGATTGGTGGACACATTGGGCACGGTGTTTGGGCTGAATACGAACCGTGTGCAGTTCACGCCTGATTTGATGCCAGCGGATATTCTGGGGTCCGAAGTTTTAGAGAGCAATGACGATGGGGCACGAGCGTTTCGGTTTTTGAAAGGCCCTGTGTTTAGCCAGTTGTTGATGGCGGATGAGATTAACCGCGCAAGTCCACGGACCCAATCGGCGCTGTTGCAAGCGATGCAGGAACGCCAAGTTACGATTGCAGGGCAGGAATATGATTTGCCTGCGCCATTCCATGTGCTCGCCACACAAAACCCGATTGAACAGGAGGGGACATATCCGTTGCCAGAGGCGCAGTTGGATCGGTTTATCTTGCAGATTGATGTGGGGTTCCCGAGCCGAGACACAGAACGTGATATTCTGCTGGCGACCACGGGTGCGGATGAGGCAGAGGCGCAAGAAGTGTTCACGCCTGAAACGTTGATGGCGGCGCAAACGGCGGTGCGGCGGATGCCTGTGGGAGATGCGGTGGTTGAGGCGATTTTGGATTTGGTGCGCGCGGCGCGTCCAGAAGACGAAACAGCGCCCGAGTTTGTGCGCGATGCGGTCAGTTGGGGGCCAGGGCCACGGGCGGCGCAGGCGTTTATGTTGGCCACACGGGCGCGGGCTATGGTGCAGGGACGGTTGGCGCCGTCTGTGGACGATGTGATTGCGCTGGCCCATCCGATTTTGATCCATCGTATGGCGTTGGGCTTTGCCGCGCGCGCACGGGGTGAAAAGCTGTCTGATTTGATCGCGCGGCTGACGGTTCAGGTCACGGGGGCAGAGGCCGCCGCGTGAATGACGCAGCGCACATAACACCAGATCAACTGCGCAGTGATGCCGAAGAGGCTGCTGCGGGGTTTCCTGCGTTGATGGCGGCGGCGGATCAATTGGCGGCTACGATTAGCCTTGGGGCGCATGGGCGTCGGCGGGCAGGGCCAGGGGATGAGTTTTGGCAGTATCGGCCTGCCACGGCGGGAGACCCCCTGCGCGAGATTGATTGGCGCAGATCGGCGCGGGCGGATGCGCATTTTGTGCGCCAGATGGAATGGCAGAATTTGCAAGCGGTTCATCTGTGGGTCGATCGATCGGCCAGCATGCAATATCGCGGCGCAAAGGATTTACCGCTTAAGGGTGAGCGTGCGCGGATTCTGGGCCTTGCCAGTGCGATATTATTGGCGAAAGCGGGCGAGAGTGTGGGGCTGATGGAAGACCCACAGCCGCCAAAACATGGGCGCGGGCAGATCACGAAAATGGCCATGCGGTTGGTTGAAGGGGCACAAGATGATTTCGGCGTCCCGCCGAACAAAGAAATGGTTCGGGGCAATCGGGCGCTGTTGATTTCGGATTTTCTGGGGGATTGGGAGCGCGTGATTGATGCGCTGAGCCGTGCGGCGGATCAGCGGGTGCAAGGCTGTTTGGTGCAGGTTTTGGACCCAACCGAGGAAAGTTTCCCTTTTGATGGTCGCACCATTTTCGAAAGCATGGGCGGCGGTGTGAGTTTTGAAACGCGCCGCGCCAAAGCCTTGCGCGATGATTATCTGGCGCGGTTGGCAGAACGCAAAGACCAGCTAGAGGCGCTCGCACGGCGCACGGGGTGGATGTATTTGTGCCATCACACAGATCAGCCCGCACAAAGCGCGTTGATGTGGATTCACAATGCGATTGCGGGGCCAGCACGATGATGGCGTTTGGCTCTATCGGGTTTTTGGCCCCTGTGTTGTTGCTGGGCCTGCTGGCGCTGCCGATCCTGTGGTTTTTGCTGAGGGCGGTTCCGCCTGCGCCTTTGCGGCGGCGGTTTCCTGCGGTGTCTTTGTTGCTGGGGTTGGAGGATAAGGAAACCACGCCTGATCGCACCCCTTGGTGGTTGCTCTTGCTGCGTATGGCGGCCATTGCAGCGGCGATTTTGGCGTTTGCGCAGCCTGTGTTGAATCCGACGGATCGCGTGGCGGGGCGTGCGCCTTTGTTGATCGCAATGGATGGTAGTTGGGCGAGCGCGCAAAGCTGGGGGCAGCGGCAGGATAAGCTGACCGAGGTGTTACAATTTGCGGTGCAGGACGGGCGGCCTGTGGCGGTTGTTTTGTTGTCTGACGGCCCGCGTGGGGAAAACCCGCTGAATTTTGTGAATGCCAGTGACTGGTTGAACAAAGTTGATGGGCTGGAGCCGAATGCGTGGGAACCTGTGTATGAAGATTGGGTTCAAGCGGCAGAAACGAGCGAGGCCTATGAAACCCTGTGGCTGTCTGATGGATTGGCGCGGGAGGGGCGTGATGACTTGATGACGGCCTTTGTGGAAAAAGGCGATGTGAGCGTGGCCGAGGCCGAAGGTGGGGTTTTGGCGCTGCGCGGCATCGGCATTGAAAGCGGAGCGCTTAGCACAACTGCGGTGCGCGTGAACGCGGGTGGCCCGTTAGAGTTTGCAGTGCAAGCGGAAGGACCTGATCCAGCGGGGATCACGCGGGCATTGGCGCAAGGGTCGGGGGCGTTTGAAGACGGCGCGACCGAGGCGGAACTGGCGATTGAATTGCCGTCCGAGCTGCGCAATCGGGTGAAGCGCGTGGTGCTAGACACTGTGCGATCTGCGGGTGCGGTTGTGGTGACAGATGACAGCATTCAGCGGCGCAAAGTGGCGTTGATT
Organism: Amylibacter sp. IMCC11727; assembly: GCF_029854195.1. Lineage (NCBI taxonomy): Bacteria > Pseudomonadati > Pseudomonadota > Alphaproteobacteria > Rhodobacterales > Paracoccaceae > Amylibacter > Amylibacter sp. IMCC11727. Next base: position 2,885,511 of record NZ_CP122960.1, on the reverse strand, counting down.
GGTGGTAGCACAGAACAAGAAGGGGCGGTTTTAGTCTCCCCCTTGCATTTCTTGCGCAAAGCATTGGTTCCCACTGCGGATGTGATCGAAGCGGGATTCATGGACAGTTTGCAGGCCAATCCTGATGTGATGATTTTGGCCGATGTGGGCGACATGTCAGGCCAAGAAACCCGCGCGGTGCGCGAATGGGTGGAAAGCGGCGGCATGTTGGTGCGTTTTGCAGGGCCGCGATTGGCGGCGAGCGGTTTGGGGCAATCTAGCGAACATCCTTTGTTGCCTGTACGCCTGCGGGCAGGCGGGCGAAACGTGGGTGGCGCGATGAGTTGGGGATCCCCCAAGGGATTGCAGGCCTTTCCCGAAAGCAGCCCATTTTTCGGGCTGACTGTGCCAAGCGATGTGTTGGTGGAAAGCCAAGTGATGGCGCAACCTGATCCAAACCTGTCTGAACGGGTTTTGGCCGCGTTGGTGGATGGAACGCCGCTTGTGACGGCCAAGGATCAAGGGGCGGGGCGCGTGGTTCTGTTTCATGTGACGGCCAATGCGGAGTGGTCTTCGCTGCCGCTGTCTGGGTTGTTTGTGCAGTTGCTGGAACGTTTGGCGATTTCGGCACGATCTGCCACGCTGGATGCGGCAGAGTTGGAAGGCACGGTGTGGGTACCTGAGCAGGTTTTAGATGGATTTGGCGTGTTGCGCGATGCACCTGCCTTGGCAGGTGTGGACGGTGCGCGCTTGGCAGGTGGTGTGTTTGGCGCTGACATGCCTCCTGGTGTTTACGTGAGCGGGGAGCGGCGTGTTGCGTTAAATGCAGTGGCTGCGGATCGGGTGCTTGAAGCGGCGAGCTGGCCCGTTGGAACAAACTTCTTATCGCTCACACGATCTGAAGAACAGCCGTTGCAAGCGTGGTTGTTAATGGCGGCACTGGCGTTGTTGTGTGTGGATGTGCTGGCAACGCTGTTGGTTGGTGGGCGTTTGTGGATGCGCGGGGTTGCGGCAATGATGGCCCTTGCGGTTTTGCCGATGACGCCAGCGGATGCGCAGGATGAAGCGGCAATTTTGGAAGCGGCGAATAATACGGTTCTGGCCTATGTCGAAACGGGCAATTCGCGGCTGGATGATGTGTCGCGTGCGGGGTTATTGGGGCTGTCTGCAGAACTGTTTCGGCGCACCAGCATTGAGCCGATTTCCCCCGTTTCGGTCAATTTGGAAACGGATGAATTATCGCTGTATCCGTTTTTGTATTGGCCCGTTTCAGACACGCAAACTGTGCCGTCAGATGCCGCTATGGAAAAGGTAAACGTATTTTTGCGTGGCGGCGGGATGATCCTGTTTGACACGCGCGATGCGAATATTGGGCGCAGCCTTTCGGGGGGAACGCCCAACGGCAAAAAATTACAATCCATTGCGCAGAATTTGGATATTCCCGCGTTGGAGCCTGTGCCAGAAGATCACGTTTTGACGCGCACGTTTTATTTGTTGCAGGATTTTCCAGGTCGGTATGCCAACGCGCAGGTTTGGGTGGAGGCCGCGCCCCCAGATGCGGAGCAAACCGAGGGTATGCCGTTTCGCAATTTGAACGATGGGGTGACGCCTGTGGTGATTGGCGGCAACGATTGGGCGAGCGCCTGGGCCATAGGTGAAAACGGGCGGTTCCTGTTTCCTGTCGGTCGCGGATCGCAAGGGGAACGCCAGCGCGAGATTGCCATTCGGTTTGGTGTGAACCTGATCATGCACGTGCTGACGGGCAATTATAAATCGGATCAGGTGCATGTGCCTGCGCTGTTGGATCGGTTGGGGCAGTAACATGATGGGTTTTGCACAATCAAAGTTCTGCGTGCTGATGGGACTGGGGTGTTCAAATGGAATTTGAGATCGCCTTTACCCCGCTTATTCCGCAACCCGTGTTGTTGGCCTGTATTGCCGTGGCCGTTGTGTTCACACTGCTGGCCATTTGGCGGCGTCTGCCCGGTTGGTGGTTGCGACTGGCAGGTTTGGCGGTGGTTCTGTTGGCCTTGGCACAGCCTGTGTTTCGTCAGGAAGAGCGCGAAAACCTATCGAACATTGTGTTTGTGGTGGTGGACAAAACCGAGAGCCAATCGGTGGATGTGCGCCCTGAACAGATCGATGCAGGCGTAGCTGCGTTGCAATCCGAGATTGGCGACTTAGAGAATTTCGAAACGCGGGTGATTGAGGTCGAGAATGACCCAAGTGCCGTTGACGATGGGTCTATGGTTGTGACCGCATTGGCCAAAGCAGCCAGCGAAGTGGCCGAGAGCCGCATCGCAGGCGCCATTTTGGTGACAGATGGGCAAGTGCATGATGCTGATATGCTGGCTGTGTTTCCCGCACCGGTACATGTTGTTCTGACTGGGGAAGCGGACGATTGGGATCGTCGCTTGGTGATCGATAACGCCCCTGCTTTTGCCATTGTGGGCGAGCCTGTGACGCTGTTTTTGCGTGTTGAAGACCAAGGCGCTGTCCCTGCGGCGGTGGCAGGGTCAGCAAAGTTGCGCATATCCGTTGATGGGGAAACGCCGCGCGAGTTTGTGGTTGAGGTTGGGCGGCAGTTTGAACTGCCCCTGACACTGCCCCATGGCGGTTTGAATGTGTTGCAGTTTCAAGTGGTGCCTGAAGAGGGTGAATTAACGGATCGCAACAATGGAGCGGTGCTGTCGATCAACGGTGTGCGGGATCGGTTGCGCGTGTTGTTGGTGTCGGGTGAGCCCCACGCTGGGGAGCGCACGTGGCGCAATTTGCTAAAGTCGGACACGGCGGTGGATTTGGTGCATTTCACCATTCTGCGCAGCCCTGACAAACAGGACGGCGTGCCTGTGCGCGAATTGTCGTTGATTGCCTTTCCAACGCGCGAGCTGTTCCTAGAAAAGATTGATGAGTTCGATCTGATCATTTTTGATCGGTATCGCCGCCGCGGTATTCTGCCCAATCGGTATATGGCGAATGTGGCGGATTATGTGCGCCGTGGGGGGGCTGTTTTGGTGGCCTCTGGCCCTGCGTTTGGCGGGCCTGACAGCATTGCGCGCACGCCGTTGACAACTGTTTTACCTGCCAAGCCGACGGCGCGGTTGATCGAACGGGGGTTCACCCCGATGATTTCGGAATTGGGGGAGCGACATCCTGTGACGGCCGCGCTGGATGAATTTGCGCCCTTGCCAAAAGGCGAGGACGGAACACCCGGATGGGGCCGTTGGTTCCGTTTGATTGATACAGAGGCCAGCAAAGGCCATGTGGTGATGACAGGGGCTGATGATCGGCCATTGCTGGTTCTGGATCGCGTTGGCGAAGGGCGCATTGCCATGCTGACATCAGATCATGCGTGGCTGTGGTCGCGCGGGTTTGAAGGGGGCGGGCCACAATTGGAACTGCTGCGCCGTCTGGCCCATTGGACAATGAAAGAACCCGAGCTGGAAGAAGAACGCATTTCAGCCGTGGTGAACGGGAACACGGTGACGGTAACGCGGCGATCCCTGACAGAAGAGCGTGGCGCGATTTCCGTGACGGGCCCTGATGGATCGGTGATTACGCTCGATACAACGGAAACAGCACCTGGCCAGTGGACGGCAGAGTTTGAAGGCGAGGAAAACGGGCTGTATCGGTTGAGCGATGGAGAGCTCGATGCAGTGGTGGCTGTTGGGCCAACAGCGCCGCGCGAGTTTGAACGCACAATGGCGAGCGCGGACATTCTGCAACCGATCCTGACCGCGACAGGCGGAGGAGTTCTGCGTTTGCAAGATTACGCCGCGCCGCGATTGCGATCTGTGCGTGCGGGATGGTCTGCTGCAGGCCGCGGGTGGTTGGGTGTGACGCCGCGCAATGCGTATTTGGCCACAGATATTCGACAAACCCCTATCCTGCCAGGCTGGGCTTTGTTGCTGTTGGTGGCTGGATTGATGGTGGCCGCGTGGCGGTATGAGGGGCGGTAAACGGTCTCTCGGCCTGTGATCCTATACCTAGAGTAGTGACTATTGCTTGATCCAAATGGGTGGTGTGTTACTAGATATGGGGAAACCTGCCACCAATTGCTTCGAATCAGATCACATGACCCTACGCTTTTCTTTTGGACTTTCTGCCCCTGTTTTCATTTCCCTTTTGGTCACGGCGTGTACTGAAACGCCCAGTGCAGACAAGATCGCGTTGATACCAGAACAGACGCAAATTCAGGCCCATGCAGCCTGTCAGGCAGAGCAGGGGTTGGTTCACGGCGCTGCGGTTGAGGTGCTGGAGATGAGCAACGGACGTGTGATTGCCTCCACGTTGAATGGCGACGATGTCACGGTAGCGCAGGCGCGTGCGGTAAACCAATGTGCGCGGGCCAAGCTGCTGGGCGGGCAAACGGGTGCTGTTTCAACACCCGTGGCCGTGGTGCAAAAAGCCCCAGAAAAAGAAGGCCTTTACGGCTGTAAAAAGGGGCATGGCGTGTTCCAAGGTGGATCGACCATCTGCCCCGGGTACTAAGGCCATATAGCCTTTCGCGTTAACTCTGAATCACTTGGTGATGGTTGAGAGACCTGTAAGTAACTGAGATGAAATGCGTTTCGCGAAAGGCCGATGGCTCAGGTTTTTTACGAAACGCTTTAGTTCGCCAATGCTAACCGAGTGCGGGAATTGAATTCGCGCCGATAGATCAACGTCAGCGTCACAAGTGTTGCGATAATCAGTGGGATTGCCCCGATCAACCATGTCAGCGCCGCAATCGTGAAATAGACCGAGCGCTTGCCGCGATTGAAAGACCGCGCGGCGTGATTTGCGATTTCTGCGGATTTTGCGGCGGTGGGATAGGCCGCGTCATCCGTTGGATCATTGGGTGTAGAGGCCATGACAATGGCGCAATAGCCAAACAGGCGCACAGACCAAACAAATTTCAAAAACCCATTGGCGAGCAAGGCCATGAGTAAGAGGATTTTAACTTCCCACACTGCTTTGGGCGCGACAGGGGTGCTGGCAAGATCGCTGGCAAACATGGTGAGCTGGTCCGCGCCGCCAAGCAGCGCCACACAGCCACCAATTGCGATCATGCAAGAGGAGGCGAAAAACGTGGAGCCTTGGCGCATGATGGCGAGGACGGAGCTGTCAAAGATGCGAGGTTGGCGTGTGACCATCTGGGTCATCCACCGTTCGCGATACTGTTCCATCAGCATATGTGTGGATGGATTGGTCGTGTTTTTGCGTTCAATAAATGCGGTGCTGCCAAGCCATGCGAGGATCAGTGCAAAGACAGCAAGTGCGTCCAACAATGCAAAATGCGTGAGCGCTTCGGGTAAAAGATCGGTCATGAGATTGGTTTAACGCAGGGCGTGCGGGGAGTCAGGGCATATAATGATTGTATTTCCCCAAATTGGTAATATTATTTGACCAAATACTGAAAAGTGGAAACATACCATGCAAATGCCTGCCCCAAATGCGCAGATTCTATCGCGCAAATCCGAAATTGTTGCGTGCTTGCAGGCGGTTTTGCCCATGGATGCGGTCATTCACGAGCCCCATGAAACGCGGGTGTACGAATGTGATGCGTTAACGGCGTATAAATGCCCCCCATTGGCGGCGGTGTTGCCAAGCAACACGGCAGAGGTGTCAGCGATTTTGAAGGTCTGTCATGACATGGGCGTACCCGTTGTGCCGCGCGGATCGGGCACATCGCTGGCGGGTGGGGCGTTGCCAACGGCGGATTGTGTGATCCTGGGCGTGGCGCGGTTGAATGATGTGATCGAGACGAATTACGCGGATCGGTTTATTCGCGTGCAATCTGGGCGCACGAACCTGAGCGTGACAGGAGCGGTCGAAGAAGAAGATTTCTTTTATGCCCCTGATCCTTCATCCCAATTGGCCTGTGCCATTGCGGGAAACATCGCAATGAATTCAGGCGGGGCGCACTGTTTGAAATATGGCGTGACAACGAACAACCTCCTTGGTGTGACCATGGTCATGATGGATGGCACGGTGGTTGAAATTGGTGGCGCGCATCTGGATGCGGGTGGATTGGATTTGCTGGGTCTGATTTGTGGGTCCGAAGGGCAGTTGGGCGTCGTGACCGAAGCCACGCTGCGCATTTTGCGCAAACCCGAAGGCGCGCGGCCCGCGCTGGTTGGGTTTGACAGCAATGAGGTGGCGGGAGCCTGTGTGTCCGACATTATCAAGGCAGGTGTGTTGCCCGTGGCCATCGAGTTCATGGATCGCAAGGTTCTGGAAGTGGTCGAAAAGCACGCGCAGGCGGGATATCCCGAATGTGAGGCGGTGCTGATCATTGAAGTGGAAGGATCAGAGGCCGAGATTGATATGCAGTTGGGTCTGATCCGTCAGATTGCGGCCAAGCACTCTCCTGTAGAGTTTTGCGAAAGCACGTCCGAGGCAGAGAGTGCTGCCATTTGGTTGGGGCGCAAATCGGCGTTTGGGGCCATGGGGCAGATCAACGACTATATGTGTTTGGATGGCACGATCCCTGTGTCCGAATTGCCGTTTGTGTTGAAACGGATTGGAGAGTTGTCCGAAGAATACGGGCTGGGCGTGGGGAATGTGTTCCATGCCGGGGATGGCAATATGCACCCGTTGATCCTGTTTGATGCCAACAAAGAGGGCGATTTGCAGAAATGCGAGGCAATGGGCGCGGAGATTCTGAAGCTGTGTGTGGATGTGGGTGGCTGTTTAACGGGCGAACACGGCGTTGGGGTGGAAAAGCGCGACCTGATGTATTCACAGTTCGACACGGTGGATATGGAGGCGCAGTTGCGGGTGAAGGATGTGTTTGATCCTGCGTGGCTGTTGAACCCGTCAAAGGTGTTTCCTTTGGGTGTAACGGAAGCACGGCGCCTTGCGGCGGAGTAATCAGGGGCTTTGCCCCCGCGCAGTGCGCGCCCCCAGAATATTTATGGACCAAAGAAGATGATGACAGCTGAGAGCGAAGCAGCGTTGAGTGAACTGGTGCGCAAGGCAGAAGGACCGTTGCGCATCATGGGGGGCGGTACACGGCCTGTGGGGCGATGTGCGGGCGAGGTTTTGTCGACGGCTGGGCTGTCGGGGATATCGCTGTATGACCCTGGAGCATTGACGATTGTGGCGGGGGCAGGGACGCCGTTGCAGCAGATTGAAGACGCGCTGAAGGCAGAAAACCAGCGGTTGCCGTTTGAACCGATGCGGGCGAATGCCGTGTTGGGAACGGACGGTGAAAGCACCATTGGTGGTGTGGTCGCGGCGAATGTATCAGGGCCACGGCGCATTCAGGCAGGGGCCTGTCGGGACAGTTTGATCGGCGTGCGGTTTGTGGATGGACGCGGCGATATCATCAAGAACGGGGGGCGCGTGATGAAAAACGTCACGGGCTATGATCTGGTGAAGCTGATGTGCGGGAGCCATGGTACGCTCGGGGTTTTGAGTGAGGTGGCGTTTAAAGTGCTGCCTGGCATTGAGGCAACCGTGACAGTTGAGCTGCGAGGGTTGGATGATGTACGGGCGGTTGAAGCCATGTCAGAGGCGCTCGGTTCACCTTTTGAGGTTTCAGGGGCGGCCCATGATCCAGATGCGGGCGTGACGATGCTGCGTTTGGAAGGGTTTGAAGACTCCGTGGCGTATCGCGCGGCGGAGTTGTCGAAGGTTTTGGCGCGGTTTGGGGATGTGTCATTAAACAGGGCGGCGGATTGGGCGGCTGTACGGGATGCGGTTAAGTTTGCGGGTGGCAAAGGGGATGTGTGGCGGATATCGGTAAAACCATCCGATGGGCCCCGTGTGGCGGCGGCGCTCGATGGTGCAACACTGCTGTATGATTGGGGCGGGGGCTTGGTTTGGGCCGAGGTTGCCGAGGCCACAGACGTGCGCGGGGCGCTGTCTGGGATTGCAGGACATGCCACGTTAATGCGCGGAGCTGGCGTGGGCCCAGTGTTTGAGCCAGAAATCGGGGCATTGGCAGCAATAAGCCAAGGGTTGCGGTCGCAGTTTGATCCACGTGGAATTTTAAATGAGAGGTTGATGGGATAATGGCAGTTGTAGTTATTTTGTTTGCGCCAATGATATTGGTTTGGTTGATTTTAGCGACCATGCCCAAGGGCAGGCCGTTTCTGATGGCCTTGGCGATGACCGCCGTTGTTCTGGGTGTTTGGGCTTTGTGGCCCGTGCCGCCGTCATCGGGGCCTGACGATTGGTTTAATGGTATCGGACGGGCAAGCGCGTTGATGTCTATGTTTGCGGCTGTTGCTGTGATCCCAGCGCAAGCGTTGCGGTGGTGGAAGGATTTGGGCGGTTGGCCGTATGTCGGGGCCTTGCTGGTGAGCGGTGTTGCGACAGCGGTGTTGCCTGCCGTCGTGTTCAGCGGGTTTTGATATGAGAACAGAGTTTTCGCCAGAGCAACTGAATGATCCTGCGATCAAGCGGTCAAATGACATTCTGCGATCCTGCGTGCATTGCGGATTTTGCACGGCGACCTGCCCGACCTATCAGGTGCTGGGCGATGAGTTGGATAGCCCGCGCGGGCGGATTTACATGATTAAGGACATGCTGGAAACGGGGCGTCCTGCGGATGAAAAAACCGTTAAACATGTGGATCGGTGTTTGTCGTGTCTGGCCTGTATGACCACCTGTCCGTCAGGAGTGCATTATATGCATTTGGTGGATCATGCGCGCGAGTATATCGAACAGACCTATAAACGGCCTGTGATGGAGCGGGTGTTGCGGGGAGTGCTGGCGAAGATCCTGCCCTATCCGAAACGGTTCCGTGTGGCATTGCTGGGCGCAAAGATCGGGCGGCCGTTTGCGCGGTTTATGCCTGATCCGCGTCTTAAAGCGATGCTGGAGATGGCACCAAAGACCATTCCTGCAGTTAGTCGCAATGATGATGCGCGGGTTTTTCCTGCCATTGGCGAACGCAAGTTGCGTGTGGCGCTGATGACGGGCTGTGCGCAGCGGGCGCTGAACACGGATATCAATGATGCCACCATTCGGCTGTTGCGCCGTCTGGGCTGTGATGTGGTGATTGCGGACGGGCAGGGGTGCTGTGGGGCGCTGACCCATCACATGGGCAAAACCGCCGAGAGCCATGGGGCGGCGGGTAAAAACATTGCCGCGTGGTGTCGGGAGTTGGATGGCGAAGGACTGGATGCGGTGGTGATCAATACGTCTGGCTGTGGAACCACGGTGAAGGATTATGGCCATATGTTCCGCAATGGGCCATTGGCCGAAGATGCGGCACGGGTGGCCGCGATTGCGATGGATGTGTCTGAGGTGTTGATGAAGCTGGATATGCCTAAAGGAGCGGATCAACGGCTGCGGGTGGCCTATCATGCGGCGTGTAGCTTGCAGCATGGGCAACAGATTAAGACGTTTCCAAAGACCCTGCTGAAACGGGCAGGGTTTGAGGTGGTGGAGCCTGCGGATAGCCATTTGTGCTGTGGCTCGGCAGGGACGTACAACCTGATGCAGCCCGAGATTTCGGGGCAGTTGAAAGCGCGCAAAGTTCAAACGCTAGAGGCCAAGCAGCCCGATGTAATTTCGGCTGGTAATATCGGGTGTATGATGCAGATTGGCAGCGGGACAGATGTGCCGATTGTGCATACCGTCGAATTGCTGGATTGGGCAACGGGCGGACCAAAACCCGCTGCGATGGAAAGACGCTAAGATGAATGTACGTGAAGCGACCCCTGCGGATGCAGCGCAAATGTGCGCGCTGTTAAATGAGATTATCGAGATTGGTGGTACGACGGCGGCGGAGGAAGTGCTGTCCTTGGCCGCATTTCATGCGCATTACTTTGAAGGGGAAGGAATTGTCAGCCTGTTTGTGGCAGAACAAGATGGCGCGATTTTGGGCTTTCAAAAGTTAAACCATTTGGATGGTGTGTCACAGGATATCGGCGATATCGCCACATTCGCGCGGGCCAGCAACAAAGTTAAAGGTGTCGGGCGTGCTTTGTTTGAACGCACGAAGGCGGCGGCGATAGAGGCGGGATTTTCGCAAATCAACGCCCGCATTCGTGCAGATAATGTGCCTGGCATGGGGTATTATGCGGCCATCGGCTTTGCACCCTTTGACGTGGTGAAAGACGTGCCGTTGAAGGATGGAACGCCTGTTGATCGGATGATTAAACGCTACGCGTTAACCAACTAACAGTTGCGTCAGAAAAGTGGCGTAACTGTGCGGGCTGCCGCAACCTTGCCCCAGTAATTGGATTTTCTCGCCCTTCTTTAGGCCCAGTTTGTGGGCAATCTGCATCCAACGAGCAATGGATGACAGATATGTTTACACGGGTTTTGATGATGGTTTTGGCACTGTGCGCAAGCAGTGCATCAGCGCAAACATTCGTAAAAGCACAAGGCGAAGACCCCACGCGCAAGTTGATGAGCGCGGATGAAGCCAAAGCCTGGCAAGCGGTTGGGCGTGTGAACCTGCCCAATGACGGGTTTTGCACGGGGGCGTTGATTGCGCCGAACCTCGTTCTGACAGCGGCCCATTGCGTATTTGACCCAAATAACGAAGAGCGGTTGGACCCGAGCGATGTGTCCTTTGCCGCAGGGTGGCGCCAAGGTCGGGCATCTGCCCACCGCAAAGCGCGGCGAATTGTTGTGCATGGGGGATACGTTCACAACGGCACTGCAGAATTTGAAAATGTGGGCAATGACATTGCTCTGGTTGAGCTTGATCATTCCATCCGCAACGCCGCAGTTGCGCCATTCGGTCGTTCCGCGCGTCCCGTGATCGGCGCACAGGTTCAGGTGGTATCTTACGCGCAAGATCGCTCTGAAATGCCGTCGATTGAAGAACCTTGCGAGATTTTGGGCAAGAGCATGGCGGTATTTGTGCTGTCGTGTAGCGCGTCTTTTGGGGCGTCGGGCGCGCCGATCTTTGTGATTGAAAACGGCGAACCAAAGATTGCTTCTGTGATTTCGGCCAAAGCCACGTGGAAAGACCGTGATGTGGCGCTTGGCACATCATTGGGGAGCCCACTAGAAGAGTTGATGAACCAGTTGCAGCGCGACAAAGGCGTGTTCAAAGGCAAGCGTGTTTCTGATAAATCCTTAAGCGAACAATTGGGTCGAACACAAAATTCATTTTTTGTGAAAAATTAGTCTTGAAACCCCATTTGGGTGTTCCTAGATTACCTAGTACTGGATGCCCATGAAGGGGTCTGGTGACTAAAACTCAGGTCTGTCCATGATGGAAGGCCGTATCTAAATATCGCTTCTTAAGGAGGATGTTTGCTCATGCGAACTTATGATTTTGCACCCCTATACCGTTCCACTGTTGGTTTTGACCGTCTTGCGTCCATGTTGGATCGCGCCATGTCGGTTGATGTAAACACAAACGGCTATCCCCCATACAACATCGAGAAAACAGACGAAAACGACTATCGTATTTCGGTAGCTGTTGCTGGGTTTTCCGATGACGAATTGACCATTGAAATGCGCGAAGGCCAGTTGGTGATTTCCGCCAAGAAAGCCGAAGCAGAGACCACAGAAGAGGTGACGTATTTGCACCGTGGAATCGCCTCGCGCACGTTCGAAAAACGGTTCCATTTGGCCGATCACGTGCGTGCAGTTGGTGCGACCACAGAAAACGGCATCTTGCACGTGGACTTGGTTCGTGAAGTCCCTGAAGCGTTGAAGCCGCGCCGCATCGAGATTGCGGATGCGAGCAAAACGATCGAGGCAAAACCAGCCAAGAAAGTCGCTAAGGCCAAAGCCACAGCGTAAATCACACACAGAATTGGCGCCTCGTACCTCCCCTTTTGAGGCGCCATGTTCCAGCCGCTGTCCCTTATCGGCTGGCCGAGCCGTCGCTGTGCCCTGAGTTTCCCCTACCTGAGCGCGCGACCTGTTTTGACAGAACCCCCGACGCAAATGCGGCGGGGGTTGGCGTTTGTGAGGACATAAAAATTGGAATGCCTGCGTCGCGGATATTTTTTGCCAAAAGAAGGCGGGTTTATTTCCGTGCTTTGGCGAGTTTCATCAGACGGATTGCTTCGGCGCGGTAGCCATAAGGGTCTGTGCCTTTCGTTTCTGACGCCAGCGTAATGGCATCGCCTAAGGTCCAAGAATTGGTGTATTTGGATCCTTTGAGCAGTTGGCCAAACCCGGCAATAGCTGCGGCGAAACCTGTGTTTGCAGGCGTGTCGGATCGACTGATCGGGGTGGTAATGAGCTGACTTTCTGCGGCCCCAGGGGTTTTGTAGCGCAGTTTAAAAAAGCCAAGTTCGGAGGAGTCCGAAGCGGCCGTATCGGCGGCATACCGCAAAGGATCGTTGAGGATCGCGGGGGAGCCGACGGGGGTAACTTCGTAGAGCGCAGTGACCTGATGGCCCGCGCCGATATCGCCAGCATCCACCGCATCGTTGTTGAAATCTTCGCGGTTAAGGGCGCGGGTTTCATAGCCGATCAGGCGGTATTCAGCGATTGTGGCGGGGTTGAACTCCACCTGAATTTTTACGTCATTTGCGATGGGGAACAGCGCGCCAGACAGATTGTCGACAAGGGTTTTCTGCGCCTCGGCCAATGTGTCGATATAAGCGGCGGTTCCGTTGCCGTTTTGCGCCAGAGTTTGCATCATGTCATCGCGGTAATTGCCACGGCCAAAGCCAAGAACAGACAGATATGTGCCGCTGTCACGGTTCTTTTCAATCGCGGTTTTCAGATCGTTGGGATTGTTAATGCCCACGTTAAAATCGCCATCGGTTGCGAGCAGAACGCGAGAGATTTCACCCTCTGCTTTCATTTGATCCGCAAGCGCATAAGCGGCGCGAAGCCCCGCGCCCCCTGCGGTGGACCCGCCCGCATTGAGCGAATCAAGCGCGTTTAGGATTGTGGCGGTGTCGCCCGCATTGGTGGGTTCCAGAACCGTCCCAGCCGACCCTGCATAGGTGACGATTGCCACCTGATCCGTTGGGCGCAGTTCGGTGAGCATCAGCGCGAAGGACTGTTTTAACAAGGGCAGTTTGTTCGCGTCCTGCATGGAGCCTGACGTGTCGATCAGGAACACGAGGTTCAGCGGTGGACGGTCCTCGATGGCTGGTTTTTTGCCTTGGATTGCGATGCGCACGAGGTTTGTATCCGCGTTCCACGGTGTTTTCGTCACGCTGATATCGGTGGAAAACGGCACATCGGATGTGGCGGCGGGGGCGGCATAATCGTAGGGGAAATAATTGATCATTTCCTCGATCCGCACAGCATCAGGGCGCAATTGTCCACCGTTCAGCAAGGTTGAGCGGACGTAAGCATAGGAGGCCGTGTCCACGTCGATGGAAAAGGTTGAAACGGGGGATTCCGCCGTGACTTTGACGGGGTTTTCCGGTGCGGCTGTGAATTGGTCATTGTTGGGTTGCGGCGCGATGATGGCGTCGTCTTGTGGGGCAGTCATCGCCAAAGGTTTTTTCTGATGTGACGCATCCCCGCTGTATGACTTTAGTCTAACCCCTTTCAAAGCCCCTGGTTGTGTCCGCATTTTCGGCTTTGTGGTGCTACTGTACAGTTGCCCCTCATTTTCAAGATCACGGTGAGCAGTTTGGGGATTTTGAGCCATGGATTGTTGAAGGTTGCCAGCGGTCGCAGCCTTCTTAGTTGCGTCTTGCGTAGATCGAGTTTCCGCTTTTGGTTCGGCCCGCAAGCGGTTCTGAACCGTGCTTTCTTCAATTTCTAAGACAATTGCAGGTTCGGGTTCGCCAAGCACGGTTTCATCCGAAGACAAATCCGCATCATAAATCGCTGGTCCGTTGTCGTTGAACGGGTCATAGGCCACGAAAACGGCTCCTGCAACAACAAGGCAAGAGGTGGCATAAAGCACTGGGCGGAGGTTTGAGAATGTGAACATAGCTGTGGTCCTTTTCCAGAGGGACCCCGATGTTGGGGCTTCGGACATGGGACGTGCAGCGGATTGGCTTTCTTGGATACGCGCGAAATTTTCTGCGGCCATGCGCAGGGCTTCGGCTTTGGCATCTGCATCTGGAGCAGGGGAGGCATCGCGCAAGGCGGCTTGGAGTTTTTCGAGGTCATTCATTGGATGAGCTCCTCTTTCTGGGCGAGCGCACGGAGGTGTTTTTTCACCTCTGACATGCGCCAACTGACGGTTCCGGGCGAGATGTTGAGGATGGTTGCGGCGGCGTCGTGGGTCAGATCTTCGCCCAAAACAAGGGCAACGGTTTCGCGCAGGTCTTTGGGCAGGGTGGCCATGGCTTGGTTGAGCCAGTCAAGCTGGGCCCGATTTTCGGCTTCTGCGGCGCGGCTGTTTAATTCAAAGTCGCCCCAGCCTTCGGTGGCTTTTTGGCGGGTTTTGCGTTTTCGCAATCTGTCGCGGGCCGCGTTAATGGCAACGCGGTAGAGCCAAGTGGTGAATTTTGCGTCTGCGCGAAATGATGTGATCTTGGTGGCGAGCGCGAGGCAGAGGTCTTGGGTCATGTCCTGTGCTTCGGTTTGGGACCCCAGCACACGAAAACCAATGCGGTGGATCAGGTCGTAGTGACGCGAAATCAGCGCAGAGAACGCCGCCGCGTCCCCTGTTTGGGCCAATGTGACCAAATTTTCGTCGCTCGTTTCCATCCGCATAATGTGGTTAGACGCGCGGTAAATGGCAATCCTTGGCGCGTCGCGAACTTTTTTGTGAAAATCCCATCTTGGTGTTGCTAAATGTGCGCGTGGTTTGGCCTAGTGTTGGCAGCGCGTTGTTGAGAGTTTGTTCTGAATGTTCACAATTATCTTTGCTTTCATCCTCGGATTTGCCTTGTCACGGGCCAGCACCTGCACGGTGGCGGCCACGGAACGTTTGGTAATGCGGCGGCGGATTGATTGGCTGTTGGGGATCCTTGTGGCGTCCAGTTGGGCGGCGATTACCTTGTTTGTTTTGGCTGGTTTTTCCAACATGCCGCTGAATTTGCCAAATGCCAGTGGTTTGACATCGACGCTTTTGATTGGTGTTGGCGTTATGGGATTGGGCGCATGGCTCAACGGGGGATGTTTCATCGGGTCTGTCGGGCGGATCAGCAGTGGGAAGCTGTCTTTCATCTTTACGTTCCTCGGCCTTGCGGCGGCGCGGACGCTTAACGTGCATCAAGGGCTTCCAGCGTTGGAGCCGTTGCCGCGTGGTGTGCGGCTGACGATGGAGGATGATTGGCTGTATTGGGTCCTTTTGGGCATGTTTTTGGCCCTCGGGATATGGAGCTGTATTCGGCTGTATCGTCGCCGTCAGCAGACGATCTTTGCCCTTGTTGTGATGGGGGTCGCGGCGACGCTTTTGTTCGTGACAAAAGCCGACTGGAGTTATGAGGCGCTGATCGGTCGCTTTGTCAGTGGGGCGGGAACGACGCCTGATTTGGTGTTTGAGCTGTCTGTCTTAGCGCTGTTTGTCGGGGCGGTTTTGTCATCCGTTTTTAACCAGAAATTCAAGATTAAGATGGGTGGATTGCGGCTCAGTGTGATGAATTTTTGTGGCGGTCTGCTGATGGGGATTGGCGCGATTTTTGTTCAAAGCGGCAATGATACATTGCTGCTGTGGGTTATGCCGAGCATGGCGCTGCACGGGTTTGTCGCGTATTTCGGTATGGTTGGCGTTGTGGCCATTTTGATTGCGGGACACAGTGCTTTGTATCGGGCGTTAGGGTGGACCCTTCTGGAAACGGAACACTAAGCCTAATCGCGCCTAGATGACAGGCGTTAGCCGTAGCGTTTCATATGCGCGCTGAGGATGTTTTCGAGGGCGTCTTGGTCGATGGGGCCGCGCACCACTTGGGTCATTCCCCCTTTTTTGTCGAAGAGTAAGAGGGTCACATGGGGAACGCGGTATTTTGCGGCAAAGGCGCTGCCGTCGTCGGTGCGGATGTTGGCCACGAGGAAGCGGTAGCTGTCCTTTTCAAAGGATTTGAGCGCACGGCGGGATTGGTTTTGCAGGGCCGCGCACAGCTGGCAATTCGGGTCGTGGATTTGCACGATTGACGGGACGCCTTTGCCGACCTTGGTGAGGTCTGCTTCGCAGATGGTGGCTTGAACGGATTTGACCGAGAAAAACCCAGCGACGCCCACGACAGGGGTCGCGATGGCGAGGTTGCGCAAGAGGCGGAGGGTTTTGCGTTTCTTTTGGTCGGTGGCTTTGATCTCGGACTTATAGGTGGATTTCGCGCGGTTGGATTTGCTGCGTCGTTTGGCCATGACGGGTCCCCTGATGTTTGGGACACGGTGGCGCGAACGGGCGTGTGGGGCAAATCACGTTTGTGTGGGGTGAGAATGGGAAAGAGCGCCTAGTGTTGGCGCCCTTTGGAATTTTATTTGAGATGGATCTTTTTACGCAGCTTCGGCCTCTCTCAGACTTTGCAAGCAAAGTCTTGGCGAGGCGAGGGCTTGCGGTGCAAGCCCTTAGATACTTGTACAAATATACTTCATTTCCAGATAATCTTCTGTCCCGTGAGAAGACCCTTCGCGGCCGATGCCGGATTGTTTGATGCCGCCAAATGGGGCGACTTCTGTTGAAATCAGGCCCGTGTTCACGCCGACCATGCCGTATTCCAGTGCCTCTTGTACGCGGTGAACGCGGGACAGGTCGTTGGAGTAGAAATAAGAGGCGAGGCCAAAGATCGTGTCGTTGGCGGCTGCAACGACTTCTTCTTCGGTGTCGAATTTGAACAGGGGCGCAACGGGGCCGAATGTTTCGTCGTTTGTGACCATCATGTCGGATGTGACACCCGTGAGGATCGTTGGCTCAAAAAACGTGCCGCCGAGGTTGTGACGGTTGCCGCCTGCCATGATCTTTGCGCCTTTGGCTGTGGCGTCGGCGATGTGTTCTTCGACTTTTTCAACAGCATCCATGGAAATTAGTGGGCCAACTGTGACCCCATCTTCAAGGCCATCGCCAATGTTCATGGCAGACACTGCGGCGGCGAGCTTTTCTGCGAAAGCATCGTAAACGCCCGCTTGCACGTAAATGCGGTTTGCACAGACGCAGGTTTGGCCGTTGTTGCGGTATTTTGAGATCATTGCGCCTTCGACCGCTTTGTCGAGGTCTGCATCATCAAACACGATGAATGGGGCATTGCCGCCGAGTTCCATAGAGGTTTTCATGATCTGGCCCGCGGCCTGTTCCATCAGGATGCGGCCCACTTCGGTGGAGCCTGTAAAGGTGAGTTTGCGCACGATTGGGTTGTCGCAGAATTCTTTGCCGATGATGGAAGCGCGGGAGTTTGTGATAACAGAGAACACGCCTGCGGGTACGCCAGCCCGTTCAGCCAATAGCGCCATGGCAAGAGCGGACAGCGGAGTTTCTTTGGCAGGGCGTGCCACGAATGTGCAGCCAACTGCGAGAGCTGGGGCCACCTTGCGTGCGATCATGGCGTTGGGGAAATTCCACGGCGTAATGGATGCCACAACACCAACGGGTTGTTTCAAAACCGTGATACGTTTGTCCGGCTGGTGGCCTGGAATGGTTTCGCCATAAACGCGTTTTGCCTCTTCTGCGAACCATTCGATGAAAGACGCACCGTAGAGGATTTCGCCTTTGCCTTCGCCAAGGGGTTTGCCCATTTCTGCGGTCAGGATCATGCCCAGATCATCGGCATTTTCGATCATCAGATCGTTCCATTTGCGCAGGATCGCAGCGCGGTCTTTGCCTGTGCGCGCGGCCCATGCTTTTTGGCTTGCTTCCGCAGCCTCAATCGCGCGGCGGGTTTCGGCAACGCCGAGGTCTGGCAAAGTGGTCAGCACATCACCGCGGGCTGGGTTTTTCACCTCAAAGGTTTCACCGCTGTCCGCGTCGATCCATTCCCCTGCAACAAGGGCCTTGTCACACAGCAGTGTTGGATCGTTCAGAAGGTTTTTCAGGTCAGTTGTCGTCAGCATGGTGTGGCTCCGTTCGGGTGAAGAATTTGGCGCAGTCCTGACACAGAAACGGCCCCTAGGGCAAGGGAACCGCGTCATTCCATCCTTATGGAGTTGAAATTGCCAAGAAAATCACAGCTGAATGCAACAATTGCAGTAGTTAGGTATTAAATATTCCGAATTGTGTGCCTATATATGAGGAAACAAAACGAAATTTCGAAAGGGAACGTTCATGGCGGATTTTGACGCGCAAATTAGAGAATCTCAGGCTCAGGTGGAGGCGGCGCAGTCCAAAATCGCAGAACTCACCAGTAAAATTGAAACGGCCCGTGACAAGATCGGGACGGCGGATATTTCCATTGATATCGAAAATGCGAGCCTTGATGATGTGCATGCGCATTCAGATGCGATGAATGCAAACATTGCAGAACTGATCATGGGTTTGGATGATGTAACCTCCGCGTTTTCGCAGGACTTTGATGCGATGCGGTCCAAAACGGGCTGGGAAACCTTTGTTGGTATCTTTTCGTCAGCGCGGTCCGAAAGCCTGCGCCAAGAACGGATGCGCACGGCCAGCATTGACGATAAGTTGCAGGATTTGATTTCGAAATCCGATGTGATTGTGAACCTGTTGCAGGGTCAGTTGGCGGTGCTGAACGAGCATAAGACACGGGTTGAAGGCAACTTGCAGGAAACTCTGGTGGAGCGCGAAACCGCTGTGGGCGAGTTGGAGCAGATCAAGGCAGATTTGCTGGCCATGGATCCAAGCATCATTGAACTGGAAAACAAGATTTCCGTGGAACAAGATGCGGCTGCACGCACCAAGCTGGAAAGCCAGCTTGCCGAAATGAACGCGAAATACAACGAACTGGCACAGGCCGAGCAAGTGAAGCTGGCCAATTCCCAGACGTTGGAACGGTATATCGAGAAGGGCAAATCCTGGGTCGATAGTTTGCAGAACCAAGCGGCCACGCAGATGGTGCTGATCAACAAGCTGCAGACAGACACAAAGCAACGGGTTGTTCTGTATGATGCGCTGACGAAATCCTTGAAAACGGCACAACAGCAAGACGTGGCGCATAAGATCAACGAGATCGGTGTGCAAACGGACCAAGAAGCGCAAACAGCGATGGCGGCGATTGGCTCGGCAACGAACCAGCGTATGGCTGAAATGATGGAAAAGCACGAAGACCATATGGTGTTCGCGCGCAAGGTTCTGGAAGAAAAAGCCAAGTCAGACGAGCGGTTCGCGCGGCGGTTTGAGAAGATCGTCGAGAAGCACGACAAGAACCTGTATGGGGCTTGATGGGTGAGCGATTGATCCCACCAAGAGTTAATCAAGACGGCGTTCGGCGTGCGGATGTGAAAGAACCTGATTGGGTCGTTTTAGCCATGTATGCGAGATGGCCTGTATTTGGTTTGCTCGTCATCCCAGTTGCAATCTGGCAAAGCACTTTTTTATGGGTCGCGCTTATTTGTGGTTGGTTTGGATTTAGTCATCTGATCTATTTGATTTATCGAAGACAAGATCCCACCGCTGCTGAGATTGTGTTCAAAAACGAAGAAGATGGCTATAATTCAGAGGGCGGTGACGGTGACGGTGGCGATGGAGATTAATTATTGCCGTTTAGGTGCCCTCATTACGAAAGCACTTTTAAATGACCGCTGACCTAACCTTAGATCACAAATACCCCGAAAGGGCGGCTAAGGTTTACACGATTGCGTGCGTAATGAGATGCGAGAAAGGCGACGATGAATAAGCGATTTTGGGAGAATATTCCCTTTACCACTTTTGCGGTTTGCGCTCTGGTCGGCCTTTATTTTGGGTTTCCTTTCATCCTGCTGCACCTCATCGTTTCAGGGATACTTGGTTTTGGTATTCAATGGATTGTGCGCACAAAAGATGACAAAAGCCCTTATAAATTGAAATGGTATTTTTAAATGACCGCTGACCTCACCCTTGACCACAAATACCTTGAAGGGGCGGCCAAGACGCGGCGGTATTTTGCGAAGTTCGAGCGCATCATCGGGCACTTGGATGGGGTGACTGAAATCACAACAGATGAAGGGTTGATTGGGCGTGAAGAGGCCAAGATTATTCGCGGCTATCTGGATCGATTGAGCCATACGTTCACGGCGCTGTCCTACAAATATCTGATGACATGGCGGGTGTCTGGCGCGCTGCCAAACGGCATGTCGGTGGATCGGCAGGACAGCGGCTTTCCCGTGTTTCAAGAGCTGTTGCAAATGGCCAATGACGCGCTGAATGCGGAGCGGCATTTGGCAAACCTGTCAGAGCCAGAGCAGATTAAGAAGGATATGGTGAAGCATATCCTGAACGAACATTCCCATCCGACCAACCTGCAATATGCCATGTCCCAGCGGCTGTATTATGAATGGCTGGCGGGGCGCGATTTGTTTTTCGCCGCCAATGATCCGATTGCAATTTGGCGTGGGAACGATGGGGATCGGCGCAAGTATCTTGTGCATTGGGCGAGTTACGACAGCCAGACGAACCTGCCTGCAATCTATATGATGGAGCTGGTGGACAGTGGGCGCACGGCGCTGGTGCAGGACGAGCGACGCTGGCCCCAAGTGCAGGCGCATCTGATGGCGCAGGCGGTGTCTGGGCTAAAGCTGGTGACGATTGCGACGGGGTTTGATCAGGACTTTGACGATCTGCACCCCAAAACACTGCGACGCGTGCACATCGGGCCGATGTATTCCCATGCGTTTACGGAACAATCAGGACCCCTGCGAGAGATTTTGGCAGAGGCTGAAGGCGAGCCAGGCTTGGACTGGGCGCTGTCTTGGACGGTGGAAACGCTGCGATCCAAAAAGGTGGCAGAGGAGAAATCGGGCTGGTTCAGCACGGTGGAGCGGGAAATTTTCGATCTGGATGATCGGAGTGAGTTGACGGGGGCGACAACACAGCGGCGATCCCTGATCCTGCCGCAGCGGGCGTATCAGGTGCTGGACCACCGCGACCCAAAGGGCCTGCGCGGGGTGCGGAAGTACGTTGTTGGAAGTAAGGGCAAGGTTCGGAGTTATGGCTAAGTGGTTTTTGGCGGGCTGAAGCCCGCCCTACGCAGAGAAAAAGGATTGTTGGGTGGGCTGCAGCCCACCGATTTCGGAAGGTGAATTATGAGCAAGACAGGTGATTTGATGGAACTCAAGGAGGAGTTGATCCTTGAGAAGTATGCGGATGCTGTGGCGATGCTGGATGGGTTTGACCATACGCCTCGGTTGGCGGCGAAGCGGGATGTGGAGGCGCCTAAGGAGCGATCCAGCGGTGTTGGCACGCGGCGGCGGTTTCGATCCACAACGCCGGGATTGGTGACACGCTCCACTGCGCGGCCCGAAGGGGTGCATCTGATTGATCGCATTGAGGGCGCGGATGAGAGTGATCCGTTGACGTCCCCTGTACAGGCGATTGTGTTGCAGTCTTTGCGCCGTGCGCTGGCGGTGGCCCATGTGGTGAGCGATCAGTATGCGGATCAGACGGGTTTGTCGGAGTTGTTGAAGGATAACCTCGCGGGGAATTTGGCCCTAGCGAAGAAGGCGGAATTTGGGGAATTGCTGGCGGCGTCGGCCGCGATTTCGCTGCATGTGTTTGCAAATATGGCGGCGAATTTGGTGGCGGCGACGGCCGCAGCAGAGGGCGAAAGCACCGTTGAAATTGGCGCGGTTGAAGAGGTTCTGACGGACAACCCGCAACTGGCCCTGCATGGGGCGTTGTGGGAGTTGGATCAGGACCTCGCGCTGTTTGCCAAGGACGAAGCGGGCGTGGTGCATGTGGTGCAGGCGTTCTGTGAAAAGCTGATGGAAAAGGTTGCGCTGCGGGCAGGTTCCTTGCCGCGGTTGGAGGCGTTTGAAAACGTGTCTTACCGGGTGGAAGCGGATGATTTTGAAATCAATGGATTCAGTGCCAGCCATAAGGCGAAATCATCCAAACTGACCATGACGTTCAAGAAGCCAAACGAAGTTGTGGGCAACCACATCGCCAAATATCAGGCGATGAAGCTGGCGAAAATGTTGATGGCCTATGACTTTGATCGCAAGCTGAACCCGTTCGCGGAACTGGGCGGATTTATCTTTACGTTTATGGGCGATGGGATGCCTGGGACGGGGAAAACCACGCTGATCCAGATGATGGCGGGGATGATTAACGATTACTGCAACAATGCAGGCTATGCGTTTCGGTATGAGAACCTGAGCACGGACAGCATCGACAGTTATCAGGGGAAATCAGCGCAGAATGCAAAGTCGTTCATCAACAATGTGATTGATCAAAATGTGATTGGCTTTGGCACGATTGACGATATTGACCAGCTGGCGGGCAAACGGGGGGATCGGCAGAGTTCAGCGGGACAGTTGGAGATTACCGCCGTGCTGATGGAAAGCTTCGCGGGGGCCAATACGGTAGTGCGCGGGAATTGTACCTTTGGGATGTTTTCGAACTATCCCGAAAACGTGGACGACGCGCTGCGCCAACGGGCGGGGGCGCGGTTCCTCGTGGATGGGCCACAAACGCGAGAGGATTACATCGACATCCTGCATCTGCTGATGGGCAAAAACCACGACATCCCTGTGGGCGATCACGAGCTGTTCGCCGCGCAGCAGATTAAAAAGGCTGTAGCGGCATCGTATGATAGCCATTCGAAGCCGCACGAGCAGGGGTTGCTGAACGTGTTTGATCGGGTGTCGTCGGAGATTGGCGATTTGGATACGATTGCGAAGCTGGGGACGTATCTGAAGGGCATTCAGGAGGCCGATCCGAGGTTCACGGGGCGGGCGATTAAGAACATCACGGATGCTGTTAAGGTGCGGGCGATGGACTTCGAGTTGCCAGACGAGTGGATGGAGAATTTGGACCTGTTTATCGCCAAGGATTATGAGACGAAGAAGTCGATGATTTCCGAACTGGCCCAGCCGATTACGGTGGAAATGGTGATCCAAGAGATCAATCGCTACGCGGATTCAGAGTTTAGGTATGCGGATAAATCGGATGAAGTCGCGATTGAGAATATGGTTCGAGACTTTGGGCGGAATGAAGAGGCGAAGCGGCGTTATTTGGAAGGGAAGGAAGGGTGACAACTTGCTTATCGAATTGAACAATTGGATAGCGAACCATCAAGCGTTGGTTGCAACTGTGGGGCTTCCATTGCTGACTCTTGTGGTCACCCAAATTGCAACGCGATCTTCAGAACAAAAGGCACTTTCTAACGCGAGAATAGATCGCAAGTTGCAAGTACAACTTAAAATGGCGGACTTTAGAAGAGAATGGATTGAGGAAATGCGTACAGAACTAGCAGAGTTTAACGCGATTATTGCCGATGCCGACTCTATTGTAGATATCGACAGCAAAGTCCCATTTTTGATTAGTGTTTTCCAAATGAAAATTAACGACGAAGAAGAGTTAGGCAGCAATCTAATTTCTAAGATTGCTGACGCTGGAGATTCTATCTTCATAAGCGCGGACACCGATGAGGAAAAAGTTGGAAGAGGAAATGTGCATCATGAATTATGTGAGGCGGGCCGTGCTTATTTGAAAGCGGAGTGGTCCCGTCTGAATCGCGACTTAGAAGCAATAGATTCGATAAGCTATTAAAATGATTGGAAATTTTAAGTTGTCCGAGAAGCATGCCCGTGCCCGGCACGGGCTGCGCCGACCTCCCCCATGGGCGTTCTTTCGGTCATTGCTTTGCAATGGCCTGTCGAACCAGCGGGCGCATTCGCGCCACCCGAGTTCGGCGCTGCCCTGTCGTTGGGTCTTTCCGGCTAAAGGCCCCCGATCGAGTCGGGGGCAGTGCGAGGGAGGTGTGACATGGGCATGATGATCTTCGCCTTTGCGGTTTTGTTCAGTGTTCTGTCTGGTTGGGCAGGGGCTTTGGCAGTTGCCTCTATGCGGGGTGTTCCTGCAATTGGACTAGGGCTTGTGGTCTCGGCCATAGTGATGTTCGGTTTTATGCTGCTGCAAGTGGGACTTTTGACCCTGTTCGGCGGCGGCAAAGATTTGGGTGAGGTTTTGGTGACGGCGGCGGTGCTCGTTGCGGCGCTGTGTTGGATTTGGGGGCCTGCGTTTGGGGTGTTTTATTGGCGGACGCCGCGGGTGATTTTGTGATTGGTTGGGTTCTGTTGTTTCTGATTGGGCTGCTGGGTGTGGCTCTGATCCTTGCGCTGGTGCGGTGGAACCCTGTTTTGTTGTGGCGGATTCAGCCGATGTGGGTTTGGGTGTCTGACGTCAGGGCCTTTGGGACAGATTTGAGGAATTGAACAACGGAGGATTTCTGGTTCATCGTAACCTTCATGGAGTGAAGATGAACAAGAAATCCGGAAGCAGCAAAGCGTCTGCAGATAAATTGGTAAAGAACATCCGCCGCAAGACACGTCAAACCTATTCGGCGGAGGAGAAGATCCGCATTGTGCTGGCAGGGATGCGTGGAGAAGAAAGCATCTCAGCGTTGTGCCGTCGGGAGGGCATCGCGGAGAGCCTGTATTACAGCTGGTCGAAAGAATTCCTTGAAGCAGGCAAACGCCGTCTATCTGGCGATACGGCGCGTCAGGCCACATCCCCTGAAGTGAAAGAACTACGCTCAGAAGCTATGGCCTTGAAGGAATGCGTGGCCGATCTGACGCTTGAGAACCGGCTTCTCAAAAAAAGCATGACAGGGGCTGGGGAGTTCGAGGAATGAGATACCCTGCGTCTGAGAAGCTGGAGGTCATCCGCACCGTCGAGGGATCACATCTGCCAACCAAGCAGACCCTCGACATGCTGGGCATTCCACGCACCACATTCTATCGCTGGTATGATTTATATCTCGAAGGCGGGTTTGACCGGCTGGCTGACAAATCGCCATGCCCTAAATCCGTTTGGAACCGCATCCCCGATGATCGTCGTGACGACCTGATCGCGTTTGCGCTGGAACACGAGGCGCTGAGCACGCGCGAGCTGGCAGTCAAATACACCGATGAAAAGCGGTATTTTGTCTCAGAATCATCAGCTTATCGCATTCTCAAGGAAGCCGACCTGATCACAGCACCAGACTACGTGGTGATCAAAGCAGCCAACGAGTTCACGGATAAAACCACCGCCATCAATCAGATGTGGCAGACAGACTTCACCTACTTCAAAATCATTGGTTGGGGGTGGTATTATCTGTCTACGATCTTGGATGATTACAGCCGCTACATCATCTCATGGAAACTGTGTACAACCATGCGGGCCAGTGATGTGACCGAGACGATTGAGCGCGCTCTGACAGCATCAGGCTGTGACCAAGCGGTTGTTCGGCACAAACCACGCCTGCTCAGCGATAACGGATCGTGTTACATATCTGGCGACCTGGCCGAATGGCTGGAAGGGCAAAATATGGATCATGTCCGTGGTGCTCCGTTCCATCCACAGACCCAAGGCAAAATCGAACGATGGCATCAAACGATGAAGAACCGAGTGCTGTTAGAAAACTACTATCTGCCCGGCGATCTCGAGCGCCAGATCGAGGCCTTCGTCGACTATTACAATAACCGACGATACCACGAGAGCCTGAACAACGTCACACCCGCCGATGTCTACTTCGGCCGCGACAAAGCCATTCTGAGAGAAAGGAAGAGGATCAAGAAACAGACAATCAAACAACGTCGCTTGCAACATCAGAAACAAGCAGCATAATCAATCACACTAACGAGCCAGAGCCTCCAATGCTCAAGCCGCTCTGATGTCCCACTTTATATGACAACGGACATTAATTATGGACTGATCAGTAACAAACATATAGATCTGTTTTCAACGACTGGCAAGTCCGCCACCGAAACAAACAAAACACAGATTTGGAGATCTAACATGACACATACAACCGTAAACAGCGCTGCTGCACCTCAGGACCTTGGCAACCGATTGACCGAAATTGCTTCCAAAGGGATTTTCGCAACTTTGATCCTTGTCTTTGTGTGGTTCGGCGCAATGAAGTTCACCGCCTACGAAGCAGGCGCAATCCGAGGATTGGTGGAAAACTCACCGTTTCTGGGCTGGCTCTACGCCTTCTTGTCTGAAGGGGCCGTGTCCAAACTGATCGGGGTGGCTGAATTGATCATCGCCGCATTGCTCACCGCACGGTTCTTTGCACCAAAACTGGCTGTGCTGGGCGCATTGGGCGCAGTGGGAACATTTATTGTGACTTTCAGCTTCTTCTTTTCAACACCTGGCGTGTTTATTCCTGAAACTGGTGTATTGGCCATCTCGGTTGTTCCTGGCCAGTTCCTGCTGAAAGACATCGTGTTGTTGTTCGCAAGCTTGTTCGCACTGGGCAACGCGCTGACAGCCGCAGCAGACTAAGACCGCGCGATCTGAACCTAACTGATTTGATGGGGGCCATTTTGGCCCCCATTTTCGTGGAACCAGTATAACCCACCATTTTACCTTGGCGCTGTCCCACGCATTTGCCCCCGCTTGGGGCTCTGCCCCAAACCCCGGGATATTTCTGGCCAAAAGAAAGCAGCTAGAGGTCGTCTGTGGCGGTCGCGTGATGTGCTTTCGAGATGAAACCTATGGTGAGCATTGTCCCTAGAACCTCGCTTTTTCGCTTTGCCCATTTCTTATTTACACGTTGCGTAGCTTTGGCGGACTTTGGTCGTCACTGTGGGTTCGATGAACTGAATCTGGACTTCGCGGCTGCCATTCTCTGATACAGCGACGCGTTTGGATTTTGTGATGTCCCCTTGGTTGGTTTCAAGGCGGACTGTGACAGTGACTTGGCGGGCTTTTCCGTCCAGTGAAACGACAGCATTTGTGACGATCCCGTAGTCCCATTGGCCATTTACAATGAAGGTGTCTTCGGTGTTTCGCAGGCTGGTGATTTTACAAGTGCTTTGTGAACCAGCTATAGCGCCAATGATGATAAAAAGGACAAGCAATCCGCCGGTGCAGGCGCCAATGATCACCCATGGACTGGTTTTGGCAGGTGTTGACGGGGGTCTTTCAGTGGGTGTATCGCCTAGCAGCGGGCTGGGTTTTGGTGGCTCACTGGGACGTGCGCCTTTGACATAGCCGCAATGGGGGCATGATGCTGCTTCGCTGGAAACTTTGCCGCCGCATTCGATACATTTTAGGATGGCCATGCCGTCAATTCCTTTGGTCTGTATCCGATTACTAAAACTTTTCACCGCAGGCTTGGCAAGATTGAAAAAGACTGGCGTGCGTTTGTGGCGATGTGGCTAGCATTTCTGGCTTTAATCAGGCAAAACACGCGGGACTAATTCACTGCGAGGGCACACCCAATGATTCCGTATCGTTCCAGAACTTCTACACATGGTCGTAACATGGCGGGCGCGCGCGGCCTTTGGCGTGCGACTGGCATGACTGATAGTGATTTTGGCAAGCCGATTATCGCGGTTGTGAACTCTTTCACACAGTTTGTTCCTGGTCACGTTCACCTGAAAGACTTGGGCCAGTTGGTTGCCGAAGAAATCCATGCGGCGGGTGGTGTTGCAAAGGAAATGAACACCATCGCGGTGGATGACGGTATCGCCATGGGGCATGATGGGATGCTCTATTCCCTGCCGTCACGCGAAGTGATTGCGGACAGTGTGGAATACATGGTCAACGCCCACTGCGCGGATGCGATGGTGTGTATTTCCAACTGCGATAAAATCACGCCCGGCATGATGATGGCGGCGCTGCGTTTGGATATCCCTGTTGTGTTTGTATCGGGTGGCCCGATGGAAGCGGGCAAGGTGGACATTGATGGGGAGCTGAAAGCGATTGATCTGGTGGATGCCATGATGGAAGCCGCCAACCCTGATCGTACCGACGAAGAAGTTTTGTCGATTGAAGAAAGCGCCTGTCCGACTTGTGGATCTTGTTCTGGGATGTTCACGGCCAATTCGATGAACTGTTTGGCCGAGGCGCTGGGTTTGGCGTTGCCGGGCAACGGGTCCACATTGGCCACGCACAGCGACCGTGAAATGTTGTTCCGCAAAGCAGGGAAGCGGATCGTGGAACTGACTAAAGAATATTACGTGGATGGCAATAAATCTGTGTCCGCGCGCGGGATTGCCACGAAAGCGGCGTTTGAAAATGCGATGCGCATGGATATCACCATGGGTGGGTCAACAAACACAATTTTGCACCTGCTGGCCATGGCGCAGGAAGCCGAAGTTGATTTCACCGTTGATGACATTGATCGCTTGTCGCGTAAGACGCCTTGCCTGTGCAAAGTGGCCCCTGCGGTTGCGAACGTTCACATGGAAGACGTGCATCGTGCTGGCGGGATTTTCGGCCTGCTGGGTGAAATGAACCGCGCAGGAATGCTCGATACATCTGTCGGCACGATCCATGAGCCAACATTGGGCGATGCGATTGCCAAATGGGATGTGCGCACGTCCAATGACGAAGATGTGCATAACTTGTTCTTGGCGGCCCCTGGCGGTGTGCGCACAACGCAGGCGTTTTCACAGTCGCGGCGGTACAAAGAGCTGGATTTGGACCGTGAAAACGGGGTGATCCGCGATGCAGAACATGCCCATTCGCAAGAGGGTGGTTTGGCCGTGTTGTTTGGCAACATTTCCCAAGAGGGCTGTGTTGTGAAAACCGCAGGCGTGGATGAGAGCATTTTGAAATTCAACGGCCGCGCTGTTGTGTGCGAGTCTCAGGATGAGGCATGTAAGCGTATTTTGGGCAAAGAAGTGGTGGAAGGCGACGTGGTTGTCATCCGCTATGAAGGGCCGCGTGGTGGACCAGGAATGCAAGAAATGCTGTATCCGACGACCTATTTGAAATCTATGAAGCTGGGCAAAGCCTGTGCGCTGATCACGGATGGGCGGTTTTCTGGCGGCACATCTGGCCTGTCCATCGGCCACGTTTCGCCAGAAGCGGGTGAGGGCGGCAACATCGCACTGATCGAAGAAGGGGATATCATCGAGATTGATATCCCGAACCGCACGATGAATGTGAAGTTGACGGATGAAGAATTGGCCACACGCCGCGCCGCCATGGAAGCACGGGAGAACCCGTGGGCCCCAGCACAGCCGCGTGCCCGCAAAGTCAGCCGCGCCCTGCGGGTCTATGCAGCGCACGTTGGTAATGCGTCACAGGGTGCTGTGCGGTTGGAGCCTTGAGACTCGCGCATTTCATTCCGTTAATTTTTGTCGGTATTTTGATAGCCGTTCTTCTGCTTGCGGTATTCGCCACGGCAGAGGAACGAAGTGAATTATGTGCCGTTCTTAAAGAAAGAAGTGCAGATCAGCCGATGCTGCGCGGCCAAAAGTGCGAAAGCATCAGCACCGCAGAATATATGTGCGCTTTCGCGTTCGAATTTCGAAGTGATGCGGCGCGAGAGCTTTATGATCGTTTGGCGCACGATATGAATGTGTGTTCCGCCCATGGTGAGTTCGCAACGGTTCGCACGCAAGGTGCGGTAAACCATCCTGATAGCTTTGAACAAGTTACTTTTGATATTTTTGACGGTCCCCAAGCGTCAGTGTCGCTCAAAGACAAAGGCGCGTTGCAGAAAACCTACGTGTTTGTGCGGCTACCAGCGCATTAGCCGGCGGTGCTGACCTGATCACGCAGGGTCGACAGCACGTGGACCAAATTATCCAACATTGGCAGGTCAAAGCCTGTTGCTTCGATCACACAGCGGGTGACTATGGGAGCGTGCTGTTGCAGGTGCCGCCCGGATGAGCTGAGCCGAACGACGACTTGGCGGGCGTCTTTGGGGTTTTTCGTGCGGGTGATGTGACCGAGTGTTTCGAGCCTTTGCAGCAAAGGCGTGAGCGTGTTGGTCTGCATTTGCAATTTGGCCGATAAGTCCCCCACAGTCTGTTCGTCCTTTTCCCATAAAAACAATAGCGTAATCCATTGCGGATACGTCAGGCCGAGGTCTTTAAGCAGGGGCACATAGGCGCGGTTCACGGCATGACTGGCGGTGTAGAGCGCAAAGCAGATCATATTTTGCGGATCAGTGGGCAGGGTCGACTCGTCAAGCATAGCGGGCTTTCGGTAACTTATATCGCACACGATACAATTTTCTTGACCTAATCGCAAGTTCATGATTGGGATAGAGGATAAAATATATCGCACACGACATAAATGGGAGAATGCCATGAGTTGGTTGCCGAGTTTAAAAACAGAAACACCTGAAGAAGGGTATGAATTGGCGATAATGTTGTCGCGGATGGCGGTGAAGAAAACACAGCCAGATGACGCAGCGCGCGAACGGATGCGGCCCGAATACGCCAATGATCCTGCAAATCTGACGCAAGTGTCTTTGGTGGTGGCGACAAATTTCCAAACAGTGGCGGCCGCGAACAATCACTGGCGCTAGGTTTGGTATTTGAAGAACATTAAAGGCACGGTTGAGCGGTCAACCGTGCCTTTTGAGCGATTATGCGGCGGGCATACCCTGTTCGATGATGTTAGCCCGCATGTCGAAAGGGACGATTATGCGGCAGGCATGCCCTGTTCGATAATGTTAGCCGGCATGTCGAAAGGGACGATTATGCGGCAGGCATGCCCTGTTCGATAATGTTAGCCCAAAGGGTGCAGCCTGTTGGGATTGCTTCATCGTTGAAGTTGTATTCTGGGTGATGAACCATTGCCCCATCGCCGTTGCCACACAGGATGTACGCGCCTGGGCGGGATTCGAGCATAAAGGCGAAGTCTTCGCCGCCCATGGTTTGTTCCATGCCCACTTCTACGTTGTGATCGCCGACCACGGATTTCGCCACATCAGCCATGAATTCTGTTTGAGCATCGTGATTAACCATAACGGGATAGTTGCGGTTGTACGTGACCTTTGCCGTGGCACCAAAGGCGGCTGCGGTGTTTTCGGCGATGCGTGTGATCTGTTCTTCGGCGATGTCGCGCATGTCAGGGGAAAGCGTGCGCACTGTGCCGCGCAGTTCCACTTTTTCAGGGATAACGTTGAACGCCTTGCTTTCTGTTTCAAAACTGGTGACGGAAACAACCACAGATTCCAGCGGATCGGCCACGCGGGATGCGATGGTTTGCAGCGCGATAACGATATGGGCGGCCACAACGGTTGTGTCTATGCCGTCTTGGGGCTTGGCGGCGTGTGCGCCTTTGCCTGTGACGTCGATTTGGATCAGGTCCGCCGCTGCAAAAAATGCACCTGCACGGATGCCAAATGTGCCAACATCTTTGCCAGGCCAATTGTGCATGCCGTAAACTTCTTGGATGCCAAATTCTTCCATCATGCCGTCTTCGACCATTTCACGGCCACCACCGCCGCCTTCTTCGGCGGGTTGGAAAATGACCACGGCTGTGCCGTCAAAGTTACGGGTTTCGCACAGGTATTGCGCCGCACCGAGCAGCATTGTGGTGTGCCCGTCATGGCCACAGGCGTGCATTTTGCCGTCTTCCTTAGACGCATAGTCGAGGCCCGTTGCCTCAAATATCGGCAGGGCATCCATGTCGGCGCGCAGGCCGATGACTTTGCCAGAGGTGTTTTGCTTGCCCTTAATCACGCCAACAACACCCGTTTGGCCGATGCCTGTTTTCACCTCGTCACAGCCCCATTCGCGCAGTTTATCCGCGACAATGCCCGCAGTGCGGTGGCAATCAAATTGCAATTCTGGGTGCATGTGCAAATCGCGACGGATGGCGGTGAGTTCGGCGTGGGTTTCAGCAAAGCGGTTGATCAGTGGCATGTCAGTTTCCTTATGAAAGATCAGCAATCAGGTCGCGCATGAATTTGGCGCCCAGATTGTATTGGTCAACGGTGATGTATTCATCTGCTTGGTGGGCTTGGTCAATAGAACCAGGTCCGCAGATAACGGTAGAGATGTTTTCGTTTTGAAAATGGCCAGCTTCGGTGCCGTAGCTGACCACGTTGATAGAGTTGTCGCCCGTCAGGCGGCGCACAAGGGTTTCTGCCGCGCCGTTTTCTTCTGGCCGCAGACCTGGAACGCCAAATTTTGGCGTGACTTTGATACCTGCCTCTGGACGAACCTTTTTGATTTTCGCATCCAGTTCTGCTGCAAAATCCATATACGCTTCCGCCTCGGCTTTGGCGTCTTGTGTTGGGAGCAAGCGGAAATCATTGATGAAAGTACAGGTCTTGGCGGTGATGTTGCCTGCCGTGCCGCCTTGTATTGTCCCGACGTGATAGGTGGGGAAGGGGGGCACAAATTCATTTTCGGGGTCGTGGTTGGCAACCGCCTCTTCGTTTTTCTTGTTGTGCCATTCCACAAGGGTGGCGGCGGTCATGACCGCAGAAACACCGATATGGGCAAGGGAAGAATGAACCTCATACCCTGTCACTTCGGTATGAAATCCGATGCCACCTTTGTGGCCGGTAACGGCTTTCATGTCAGACGGTTCGCCAACGATACACATGGCGGCCTTGGGCATTTTACCTGCGAGTTCCTTAACCATCGGAATCACGCCTTCGCAGCCCACTTCTTCGTCATAAGACAGCGCCAGTTGGATCGGGGTTTGCAAATCGGCAGCGATCATGTGGGGCACATAGGCAAGAGCAATGGCGAGAAAACCTTTCATGTCGCACGTACCACGACCAAAATATTTGCCGTCTTTTTCCACAACTGTCCAAGGATCAGTGGACCAATCTTGGCCCTCCACAGGAACAACATCCGTGTGGCCAGATAAAATGACGCCGCCCTCAACCATGGGTCCGATGTGTGCATACAGGTTCGCTTTATCACCTTCGTCATTATACACGCGGGTTGCAGTTACACCGTGCGAAGACAAGTACTCCTCGACAAAATCAATCAAAGGCAGGTTTGAGCGGTGTGAAACGGTGTTAAAGCTGATGAGCTTTTCCAACATTTCAAAGGGAGTGTAGACGTCAGCCATAAATGAGTCCTGATGATGAGAGTGGCGCGAGTTTGGAAACTGCTTGGCGTGGCGTCAAGAGCATAACGAGTACGCAGTTGGGATGTTTCGTTGGGTCAATTTACCAAATGGTCAAAAGAAAAGTCATTGTAAACTAATTCTTTATCGTCTTTACTTTGCTCATGGTCTGCTTTTTTCGGATTCGTTTCGGAAAATAACTCTTGGGGAGAACTTAGTGCCAGAACGCTTTGAGAGCTGCGTGTTTCACGTTGGTTTCACCTGCAAACGCAGGCGTTTTCGCTCGGACCTGATCCCCCTAAATGCCGTTTTAAATGCGGCTCTGACCTAAACAATAACCTCAAAGGGAGAACTCTTCGTATGACGATGAAGAAAATGGCTTTAGGAAGCGCACTTGTGCTTTCCATGGCGTCCATGGCGGCTGCTGAACGCGGTTCCGATGGGCAGTTGAACATCATCTATTGGCAAGCGCCATCCATCCTGAACCCGTATCTGTCGGGCGGTACGAAAGACGTTGAATCGTCATCCATGGTTATCGAGCCGCTGGGCCGTTACGACCAAGACGGTGCGCTGGTTCCATATCTTGCGAAAGAAATTCCAACGGTTGCAAACGGTGGCGTGTCCGAAGACCTGACATCCATCACGTGGACGTTGAAAGAAGGCCTGCTGTGGTCTGACGGCACAACTGTAACGTCTGCAGACGTTAAGTTTACGGCCGATTACTGTATGCACCCAGAAGGCGGTTGCGCACAGGCATCTTTCTTTGATGGTGTGACAAGCGTTGAAGCAATTGATGACCTGACAGTTAAGGTCACATTCAACCAGCCAAAACCAAACCCATATGGCCCGTTCATGGGTGGCCAATCCCCAATCATTCAAGCAGCACAATTCGCTGATTGTTTGGGTGCAAAGGCGCCAGAATGTACAGAAGCCAACTTTGGCCCAATCGGTACAGGCCCATTCCGCGTAACTGATTTCCGTCCAAACGACGTAATTCAGTTTGAAGCGAATCCAAACTACCGTGATCCAGCAAAACCAGCATTTGCAACTGTGACCTTTAAAGGTGGCGGCGATGCAACGGCTGCGGGTCGTGCTGTCATGGAAACAGGTGAATTCGACTACGCTTGGAACATGCAGTTGGCACCAGATGTGTTGGCGAAAATGGCTGAAGGCGGCAAAGGTAAGCCAATCGCAGCATTCGGTTCACTGGTTGAGCGTCTGGAAATGAACTTGACGGATCCATCCCCAGAGTTGGATGCGGAAACACGTTCAACACGCGCTGCACCGCACCCATTCCTGTCAGACGAAAAAGTGCGTCGCGCGCTGTCCATGGCAATCGATCGCAACCTGTTGGTTGAAATCGGCTACGGTACTGCTGGTCGTCCGACATGTAACCTTGTTCCTGCGCCAAAAGTATTTGCGTCTGACAACACGGGTTGTTTGACACAAGACATCGCAGGTGCGAACGCACTGCTCGACGAAGCTGGTTGGGTTGATTCCGACGGCGACGGTGTACGTGACAAAGATGGCAAGAAACTTGCGATCCTGTACCAAACATCCACAAACGCTGTACGTCAGGACTTCCAAGCGCTGATCAAACAGTGGTGGTCCGAGATCGGTGTTGAAACCGAGCTGCGTAACCTTGATGCGTCTGTGTTCTTTGGCGGTGACCCAGGGTCCCCTGACACATTCCAAAAGTTCTATGCGGACGTAGAAATGTACGCCAACAACTTTAACGGCACAGACCCGCAGCAGTACCTTGCAGCGTACCGTTGTGGCAACGAGCCAAAGCCAGAGTCACAGTGGCAGGGTGAAAACATCAACCGTTTCTGTGATCCAGAATACGACAAGCTGATCGACGAACTGGCTCGTACAGGTGACATCGAGAAGCGTGGTGAAATCGGCAAAAAGATGAACGACATGTTGACAAAAGACAGCATGACAATCATTCCGCTGGTTGACCGTGGTCGTGTGTCCGCACACGCGCTGTCCTTGGGCGGCGTTGTCCTGAACACTTGGGACAGTGAGCTGTGGAACATTGCTGACTGGCACCGCATCAAGTAAGCGGTTCACAAAAATCTGAGCTTGGGGCCTTTGGTTTAACCATCAAGGGCCCCTTCCTTACCCCCAAGACATAAACCGAGGCGTCTATGCTCACCTTTACTATTCGTCGACTATTACTGTCTATTCCGACGCTTTTGTTTATTTCTTTGGCAATCTTTATGCTGTTGCAGTTGTCACCTGGTGACCCGATGTCCCAAGTGCCGCTGACCGTGCCCCCTGATGTGAAAGAAAAAATGCGCGAGGCGCTTGGCCTTGGGCAACCGATTTACATCCAATACTATAAATGGCTGGTGCAGTTTTTCTGGATTGAACCGCAAGTGTTCATCGACTGGGCCACAGCAAACACATGGTGGGCGGGTTGGCTGCCCGACACGTCTTTCTCCGAAGGCAAACTGCGCATGATTTCATGGCAGACCCGTGGCCCTGTGATGGATTTGGTGATCCAATCTTTGCCACAAACGTTTTGGGTGGTTGGCATGTCGTATGTGGTGGGGGTGCTGATTGCCCTGCCCATCGGCATTTACTCTGCCTATCGGCATTATTCGATCTTTGATCAGACGGGTACATTTGTGACGATGGTGGGTTTTTCGATTCCACCGTTTTTCACGGGGCCACTGTTGATTTGGATTTTTGCGGTACAGCTGGGATGGTTGCCGTCAAAGTACAACACGGTTCACGAGGTGGTGGATTGGGATGCATTTGTAATCCAGCTTAAACAGATGGTGCTGCCTGTGATGGTTTTGGCGCTGCAAACCACTGCGCAGATCAGCCGCTACATGCGCTCTGCTATGCTCGATAATCTCAAACAGGATTATGTGCGCACGGCGCGGGCTAAAGGGTTGCGTGAAGGCGTTGTCGTGATGGTGCATGTGTTGCGCAACTCAATGATCCCTGTGGTTACGGTGATTGCGCTCGGTATCCCTGCGATTTTCGGCGGGGCCATTATTACCGAAAACGTATTTGCGGTGAATGGTTTGGGCTATCAGTTGCTGATTGCGCTGTTTGCCAGCGACATCCCAACCGTGATGACCTTTACCTTTATCTTCGCCATTTTGATCGTGCTGTTTAACCTGATCGCAGACGTATTATACGGTGTGCTTGATCCGAGGATCCGCTATGACTGATGTATCCCCTAACAACCCATTGGGAGACCCAATCCCAACTGCGCCACCAACCAGCCAGTGGCAGGATGTATGGCGGCAGTTCAAGCAGCATAAAGGCGCTGTGTTGGGCGGTGGGTTTCTGTTGTTTATCACCCTGTTTGTGTTGATCGGCCCGTTCATCTGGACGTTGGAAGCCACAAAGCTGGACATTCGCGCAAAAGACATGCGCCCGATTATTTGGGGCATTTGGGACGGTGATGCCAAAGTGGGCTGGAACCATCCTTTTGGCACGGATCAGTTGGGCCGTGATTTGCTGAGCCAGATGATCGAAGGGGGGCGCGCGTCCATGGCCGTTGGCTGGGCCGCGATGGTTCTGTCGTTGTTGGTCGGGACAACGGTCGGCGTTTTGGCAGGTTTTTTCAAACGGCTCGATTTCATTTTGATGCGGTTTACTGATTTGATGCTGTCGTTGCCTTTGCTGCCAATTCTGTTGGTGGCTGTGACGCTGTTTCGCGAAAAGCTGAGCCAGAGTTTTGGCATTGAAACAGGCATGTTCATTTTGATCGTAAGCGTTGTTGGGATTACCAGTTGGATGCAAACCGCGCGGATTGTGCGCGCGGATGTGTTGGCGCTGAAAGAACGAGAGTTCGTGATGGCAGCCCATTCGATTGGTACGCGGCCCGGCAAAATCATCATGCGCCATCTGTTGCCTAATGTATTGTCTCCCATCATGGTGTCAGCGACCTTGGGCTTGGCCGTGGCTATTATCACCGAAAGTGCGTTGTCGTTCCTTGGCGTCGGCTTTCCGTCGGATTTCCCAACTTGGGGCAAGTTGCTGGCGGATGCGGTACAGCGGATGGATTTGTATCCAGAACGGGTGTTCCTGCCTGGCTTGATGATTTCATTGACTGTGCTGTCAGTGAATTACATCGGGGATGGGTTGCGTGACGCGCTCGATCCGCGGATGCGGGGACGATAAAGTCTGAGAATCTTATGACAAAAGAAGGCTCCTAAACGGGGCCTTTTTTATTGGTGTGGTGATATTGCCATTTTTTGGAAATGGCGAAATTGCGCATATTCCCTTTATTTTTAGGGTTTCTACGCACCAAACCACGCTGCCACATTTCTGGTTAATGAACACAATTTGCGCAAAATTTTTCTTGAAATCGTCTTGAACGGGTCCTTTGAACGCCCGTTTTCACCGTCAAAACAGGGCCAAGCAAGGTGAAACACTTTGCACCACGAGTAAACTGTAATCGAGTTGAGGTACAAAAAATGAGCAATACGATTCTTCGTCTGGAAGCAGACATGATGATCAGTCACGTAACATCTGATGTTGAAACAGCATCGGATCGCGTTAGCTTTTTGACAGGCAATACAGCACCCCGCGTAAAAGAAGCGCTGAAAGATATGCCTGTACGGTTTTCTTTGATGGCTGCCCCAAGCCGCAAAATCCGTTTGGCCGCGTAAACGCTTCGCTGACACAGGACCAAAAGGTCATGAAAATAGTAAAGGGCTGATTTAACGAGCAGCCCTTACTTTTGTGCGTGTAGGATGAATGAAAAAAGGCACATCTGAAAATGTGCCTTCGTGATTATCTTTCGTTAAAGTTTAAACTAATCCCGCTACTGTGCCGGCGCTGTGTACGGGAACAGCGGTAGACCCTGTGGTTCTGCCGTAAGCATTGTGCCATTGGCCGAGGGGCGCAATCCGTAACCTTTGGCATTCAATCGTTGCGTCAAATCCGCTTGCGATGTGGCATTGCGCAAATCAGATTGCAGCATTTCGCGAATTTGGCGGATTGTGAACGGGTCCAAACGTTGATGGATCATGATGTGCTCCTTACTCTTTCCTCGGCGCCAACGTACACTGGCGCGCCCTAAAACCACGTTAACGCGGGAAAACGGCGGGAAGTGTGCGGGAATTGGGAAAGATTGGGGCGGGGGTTACTCTCGATGTTTCTGCGAAACATCTGCCGCCCACTCAATCCTTTGGATTGAGTGTTGGTGCGAGCGGGGGGACTTGAACCCCCACGTCCATAAGGACAACAGATTTTAAGTCTGGCGTGTCTACCGATTCCACCACGCTCGCATACCTACGGTGTTGGATACATTGCGTTTTGTGGTTGATTTGTAAATGGGGCGCGGTGCCGAATTGTGTAAAAAGCTGCAGGGCACCGCTTGAACCCACGTCTCGGGACCTTAGGGTGGTGCCAAAGCCAAAAAAGAGGCCATCATGCGCGTGTCCCAACTCATCACTGCAGTCGAAGTTCATGCCGAGGGGGAACCTGGCCGTGTGATTACAGGTGGTATGCCGCCGCTAAAAGGGAACAGTGTTTATGAAAAGATGCGGTATATGGAGACGCATCACGATGACATTCGTTTGAAAATGTTACGCGAACCGCGTGGATATCCCGTTTTATGCTGCAATGCGTTAGTGGAACCCTGTGATCCTTCGGCAGATGCTGGGTTCATCATAATGGAGCAAACAGAATACCCCCCCATGAGCGGATCAAACACGATCTGCGTGGTGACGACGCTGCTGGAAACGGGGATTTTACCGATGGTGGAGCCTGTGACCGAACTGACCTTAGAAGCACCTGCGGGCGTGTTGAAGGTCCGCGCGGATTGCAAAGATGGTAAAGTGACAAAGGTGGCGTTTCGCAATGTACCCGCCTTTGCCGTGCATTTGGATGCAGAGGTGGAAATCCCGCACTTTGGCAAAGCAGTGATTGATGTGGCATGGGGCGGGATGTTTTTCGCCATCGCAGATGCGGCGCAGTTTGGCATTGAGTTGGGTCCAGAAAACGAACGGGATCAGGTGCGATTTGCGGAAATGATCAGGCAAGCAGCGGTCGAACAATTGCCGGTGGTACATCCAGAAAATTCAGGGATTACGGGACCAACCATTGGTCAGTTAACAGGTCCCGCACGGCGTAGTGATGCGCATGGTTCATCTGCGGTTTCGGTTTCAACGGGAGCGTTTGATTGGTCCCAACCCCAAATGGCGCCTGGTGTTTTTGATCGCTCCCCTTGTGGCACGGGAACCTGTGCCAAAATGGCGGTGCTGCACGCGAAAGGGCAGTTAAAGGTTGGCGATTATTATGTGAATGAAGGGCCGCTTGGCACAGTGTTTGAAGGTCGAATTTTGGAAGAAACGGTGGTTGGCAATTACCCTGTCATTGTGCCTGAACTGGCGGGGCAGGGGTGGATTTACGGCACGTCGCAATGGATGGTTGACCCAAGTGATCCGTTTCAAAAAGGGTTCACAATTGGCGATATTTGGAGCTGATCCGCGCCAAAAGAATTGGATATTTGGACCAAGAAAAAGGCTATTTCTGTGCTTTAAGGGAGCGTTCCCGCTGGGCGATATAGAGCGTAGCCGCGATGATGATGGTTGCACCGATCAGCGTGGGGCCATCTGGGGTTTCGCCAAAGAAAAGGTAAGCGGCCAACCCGATAAACACCAAACGCAAGTATGTGATAGGGGTCAATAGCGCGGCGTCAGCATGGCGATAGGCTTCGATATCGCCAATGCCCCGAATGGTGGAGGTGATGACCAGCGCGATCATGGCAACCCAAGTCAGGTTCAGGGTGGGCAAAGACATAACAGGGGCCGCGATTGGGATCGACACAATCACCATGATCACCACCGACGAAAAGTAAGTGGACATAGGGCCATCCGCGTTTGAAAGATTGCGTGACATGGTCAAGGCCATAGCAAAGGTCAGCGATGACCCAATGGCTGTGATAAGGCCGAGCTCCAATGCGTCAAATCCAGGCCGCATGATAATGAGAACACCCGCAAAACCTGCTACAATCGCACCGATCCGTCTGGGGCCAATTTTTTCGCCGTGGATCAGTATGGCCAGAACCGTGGCGAAAATGGGCGCGGTAAAGAACAACACGGTGGTGGTGGCCAAAGGTACGGTGGCGATGGTGTAAAACCCCATCTGTGTTGATATGGCGATCAGGAAACCGCGCACCAAATGGCCTCGGATGTCGGTAAATTGCAGCTTACGGCGGATGTTCGCGGAAAAGGCCAACAGTGCAAGAATGGCAATAAGAGTGAGCAGGCCACGCCCCAGAACCACCATACGGCTGTCCAATTCTTGGCTGGCCACACGCGCGGCAATTGTCATGGCTGATGAAGCCACAACGGACAAAAGCATCCATTTCAACCCGCGCCAATTGTCCCGCTCGGGCGCAGCGGTGGTATTTGGGGTTGTGCCGTAAATGGAGTGTTTGGGCATAATGGGTCCAATCGTCTTGGCCCAGCGGTACGCCTTTGAGTGGGATGGGGCAAGCCGCAGGGCGCGGGTTTTGGATATTTTCCCCAAAAAGAGCCTGTACGGTGGGTTTAACACCGTGGGGTTTCGCCCTATGTGTTTGCCATGCGTAAATTTATTCCTTGGCTCAAAAGCCACCCGACCGTATCTGTTGTTCGAATGTCTGGCGTAATTGCGTCCGCTGGGCGGTTTGGGGGCGGGGCGTTGAATGATGCGGCCCTTGCGCCTTTGCTCGAAAAAGCGTTTCGCAAGGGAAAACCTGCGGCGGTGGCTTTGGTGATCAACTCACCCGGCGGCTCTCCTGTGCAATCGTCACTGATTGGGGCGCGTATCCGCCGCCTAGCACAGGAAACCGACACAACAGTCTATGCGTTTTGCGAAGATGTGGCGGCCTCAGGGGGCTATTGGCTGGCTTGTGCGGCGGATGAAAT
The DNA here is from genome assembly GCF_029854195.1 of Amylibacter sp. IMCC11727. NCBI lineage: Bacteria > Pseudomonadati > Pseudomonadota > Alphaproteobacteria > Rhodobacterales > Paracoccaceae > Amylibacter > Amylibacter sp. IMCC11727. The sequence goes on along the minus strand of NZ_CP122960.1, from coordinate 2,845,017 downwards.
TTATGTGGACCCAAGTTCCGTTGTTGGATCCATCGGTGTGATTTCCGCGTCTTTTGGATTTACTGGCCTGATGGAAAAACAAGGGATTGAGCGGCGCGTACATACGGCGGGCGAGGATAAATCCATGCTCGATCCATTTCGCCCCGAACGCCCCGAAGATGTGGAACGTTTGAAAGACTTGCAACGTGTGATCCACCAAAATTTCAAAGATCACGTAGAAGTGCGGCGCGGTGCGAAACTGGCGGATCGTGATCTGTTCACCGGCGAGATTTGGGTGGGTCCAAAAGCCGTGGAAGACGGGTTGGTGGATGGCATTGGTCATCTGGTTCCGTTCATGAAGGAAAAGTTCGGCGACAAAGTTAAGTTCAATGTGCTGGGACAAAAGAAATCGCTTTTGTCGCGGTTTGGGGTTCAGGCGGCGGTTGGCGATGCTATTGCTTCGGTCGAAGATCAGGCGCTTTGGGCGCAATACGGGGTGAAGTGATGTCAAAAATTGTCATCCTCTTTCTTATTTTTATCATGGTGCTGGGCATTTTTGGGCGGCTACGGCTGCCCAAGGTTAAGAACCCGTTCAAACGCAAAACGGTCAAAGCCACAGAAAAATGCGAAAGCTGCGGGCGGTATAATCTGGCGGGTGAAACCTGTTCCTGCGGGAAGGGGGCGTGATGTATCGCGCGGCCTTGATAACAGGCGGAGCCAAGCGGTTGGGGCGTGAATTGGCGCTGGCTTTGGCACGGCGCAAGATTGATGTTGCGGTGCATTACAATGGCTCTGTGGATGATGCGGCTGAAACCGTTTCCCGTGCGGCGTCTTATGGGGTCAAAGCAGTGTCCTTGCAGGCGGATTTGCTGGATATTGACGCCACGCAGGATTTGGTTGGCCGCGCATCAAAGGCGCTTGGCAAACCGCTGGATGTGTTGGTGAACAATGCGTCGATCTTTGAATATGATCGGCTGGAAACGGCAACACCCGAACATTGGGAGCGCCATATCAATTCAAACCTGCGTGCGCCGTTTTTCCTGACCCAAGCCTTTGGCGCACAAGTGCCTGATGCGACTCAGGATGAGAATGGCGAGGTGAAAGCCACATCCGCAGTGATCAATATTGTGGATCAACGGGTGCGCAAACTGACGCCCGAATTCATGACCTATACCATCGCCAAAATGGGGCTGTGGGCGTTCACGCAAACCGCAGCGCGCGGCATGGCCCCTGCGACGCGTGTAAACGGCATTGCGCCCGGGTCCACCATCATTGGGGAGCGGCAAAGCCAAGACCATTTTGACAATCAGCGCAAAGCCACGATTTTGGAACGTGGGTCCAATTCTGAAGAAATCGTTGCCGCGATGAACTATCTTTTGGACAGCCCTGCGATGACGGGTCAATTGCTGAATGTGGACGGTGGTCAGCACCTTGGATGGCGCACACCAGACATTCAGGGTTGAGTGGCCAAAGTCCCAAAGGTGCGTGGTGCTGACGGGTTTTGTCCACCTTGGCTGATATTATTTAACGTGTGTAACAAAATTGTTAATGATTTCAGGAATTTGCACGGAAGTAATGTTTTTATCGTTTAAAAACAAGGGTGTAAATAATTGCCTATTTTTTGTGCAAAGCGGTGAAAGGTGCGAAAACAAAGGAAAAATTCAGGATCACGATGAGTTATCCGCAGAGTTATCCACAAGAGACGTGGACAGAAAAATCCTTGTACCCCTGCGAGTTTCGGTGCAGCGACGCTGGGAATCAGGCATAGAGAAAGCATGACAGAAGAAACCGATCAAAATCTGCCAGAAGAGGGCCATGCCGAAGCGGACACGCCAACGGGGTATTTGGTGATTCAGGGTTATGTGAAAACCTTGGATGGCAGCCCTGGGGTTTATCGCATGTTGGATCGACAAGGAGAGGTCTTGTATGTCGGTAAAGCGCGAAATCTGAAAAAACGGGTATCCAACTACGCCAAGCCGCATGGGCATTCCGCGCGTATTGGGCGGATGATTTCAGCAACCGCTACGATGATGTTTCTGACAACTAAAACTGAAACAGAGGCGCTGTTGCTAGAACAGAACCTGATTAAACAGTTGAAGCCGCGCTATAACGTGTTGTTGCGCGATGACAAAAGTTTCCCGAACATTCTGGTGACCAAGGAACATGAATTTCCGATGATTACTAAACATCGGGGCGCGAAAAAGCAAAAGGGGGATTACTATGGCCCGTTTGCAAGCGCAGGATCGGTGAACAGAACACTGAACCAACTTCAGCGGGTTTTTTTGTTGCGCGATTGCAGTGACAGCATGTTTGCAACCCGCACGCGGCCCTGCTTGCAATATCAGATTGCGCGATGTTCCGCCCCCTGTGTGGGATACATCAGCAAAGAAGATTACGGGGATCTGGTGCGTGATGCAGGGCGATTTTTGCGCGGGTCCTCTACCGATGTGCAAGAGGCGCTGGCCAAACAGATGGGCGAAGCGTCCGAAAAGATGGAATTTGAACGGGCCGCCGCCCTGCGGGATCGGATTAAGGCACTGACGCAGGTGCAACAGGCACAAGGGATTAATCCCCAAGGGGTGCGAGAAGCCGATATTGTGGCGCTGCACATGGAAGGCGGTCAGGCCTGCGTGCAGGTGTTCTTTATCCGCGCCAACCAAAACTGGGGAAACCGTGCGTATTTTCCCAAAACTGGATCAGGCGCCGAAGCTGCCGAGGTTTTGGAAGGGTTTTTGGGGCAATTCTATTCCAACAAAACGCCGCCCAAACAGGTGCTGTTGTCAGACGCGGTCGAAAACCTTGATCTGGTGGAACAGTTGTTAACCGACAAACGCGAGAAGAAGGTTGAAGTGCTGATCCCGCAGCGTGGCGAAAAAGCGGATTTGGTGGCGGGTGCGTTGCGCAACGCACGCGAAAGCCTGGCACGCAAGTTGGCGGAAAGTGCCACACAGACCAAGCTGTTGGCAGGGCTGAAAGAAGCCTTTGATCTGGAGCATATCCCAGAGCGTGTTGAGGTTTACGACAACTCGCACATCCAAGGCACAAATGCGGTGGGTGGAGTGATCGTGGCGGGGCCGGACGGGTACATGAAATCGGCCTATCGCAAGTTCAACATCAAAGGGGATGACCTGACGCCTGGCGATGATTTTGGGATGATGAAAGAGGTTCTGAAACGGCGGTTTACGCGACTGCTGAAAGAGGACCCTTTTCGTAAAACAGATAACTGGCCGGGTTTGATCCTGATTGATGGTGGGGCGGGTCAAGTTTCAGCCGTGCGAGAGATTTTCCGCAAACTCAACGTGCATGATGTGCCGTTCATTGGCGTGGCCAAAGGCACAGAGCGCGATGCGGGTAAGGAAGAGTTTTACCGCCCGAATGGCAGTAAATTTGCCCTGCGGTTCAATGATCCTGTGTTGTATTTTGTGCAACGACTGCGCGATGAGGCGCACCGTTTTGCCATCGGTACGCACCGTGCCAAGCGGGCCAAATCGCAATTCGCCAATCCACTGGACGAAGTGCCTGGTGTTGGGGCAGGGCGCAAACGGGCGTTGTTGCTGCATTTCGGATCGGCGAAGGCGGTTTCTCGCGCAGGTCTCGAAGATTTGAAGGCGGTTGATGGGATTTCAGGGGCTTTGGCGCAAACAATCTATGACTTCTTCCATGACAAAGGCTGAGCCAGCAGGTAAGAGTTTCCCCAAGACACGCTTCTGCCAATAGGACCCATTCATGACGTGGAATCTGCCAAATATTTTGACCGTCCTGCGTTTGATCGCTGCCCCAGGTGTGGCGATCCTGTTTTTGTATTTCCAACGCCCTGTGGCCGATTGGGTGGCGCTGATTTTGTTTATCACGGCGGCGCTGACAGATTTTCTGGATGGCTATTTGGCGCGATTGTGGAAACAAGAAAGCAAATTTGGCGCAATGCTTGATCCGATTGCGGATAAGGCGATGGTGATTATTGCGCTTGTGATCATCGTGGGGTTATCGACGGCCGACAAATTGGTGATGGACGCTTGGATTTTGCTGCCTGCCACTGTGATCCTATTTCGCGAAGTGTTTGTGTCTGGCCTGCGTGAGTTTTTAGGCGCTTCAGCGGGGATGCTGAAAGTGACCAATTTGGCCAAATATAAAACCACGGTGCAAATGATTGCCATTGCGGTGTTGTTTGCCAAAGGGGTGTTTGAACATCACTATTTGAACCTCGTGCAAGGTATGGACGCCGAAATCTACGAAGGCGTCATGGCTGGCACTATCGAAGACGTGAACGGCGTAGTCGGATATGCACAGTTTATGAATGGCACATGGACGGTTGGCGTGGTCTTGCTGTGGATTGCCGCGGTTTTGACGGCGGTAACGGGCTGGGACTATTTCGCAAAATCGCTGCCGTTCTTGCGGGAGCCTAAGGCGTGAAACTGGATGTTGTTTATTTCGCATGGGTGCGTGAACGTATCGGATTGCCGCGCGAAACGGTGGAAACGACCGCCAGTACGGTTGGTGAATTGGTTGCCGAACTGCGCGCACGCGAAGACAGATACGATCTGGCGTTTAGCGATTTAACCGTGGTGCGCGTGGCGGTGGATCAAGTCTTGGCCGACTTTGACGCGCCTTTGAAAGACGTGCGCGAGTTGGCGTTTTTCCCCCCAATGACAGGCGGTTGATATGGCCGTTCGGGTGCAACGCGAAGATTTTGATCTTGGGTCTGAACTGCGCGCGCTGCGCGAAGGGCGTACGGATATTGGCGCATTGGTCAGCTTTTCTGGGTTGGTGCGCGACGATACGGGCGATCTGCAAGAACTGGAGCTGGAGCATTATCCAGGCATGACAGAGGCCGCACTGGCCGAGATAGAAGCCGAGGCGCACAAGCGGTGGGATTTGAATGCCACGTTGATTGTGCATCGCTATGGCCCGCTGAAGCCAGGTGAACAGATCATGATGGTGGCCGCCGCATCACCCCATCGCAAAGCAGCATTCGAAGCGGCAGATTTCCTGATGGATTTTCTGAAATCCCGCGCCCCGTTTTGGAAAAAAGAAACAGGCGTTAAAGGGGCCGAATGGGTCGATGCAAAAGACACAGACGAGGCCGCGTTAAAACGCTGGTAGGCAGCTTAACTGGTGCTTGTGCCTTGAGCATGAAAGGCGTCTAATTGCGCCTGCAATTCCCCCGCTTCGCGCCGTGCGGCACCCAAGCCTTCCATCGCTGCGGTCAATTCGGCCTCTGACTGGGTCAGCTGATTGGTCAGTTCGAATTCGCGCTGCTGGATGTATGTCATAGCCTGATCGCGGGCTTCTTCTGCTTCGTGCAGACGGTGGGCCAGATCGTCAATTTCGGTAATATTAACCGAGTTGACGCTGTTCAAACGGCCATAGGCCCAGCGCAGCAACCACCCTGCCAAAAAAGTCAGAAAAAGAGTGATGGCGATGATAACGATCAGCTCGGTTCTATTCATCGGATGTATCTTCCTCGGGGTCAGTCGTGGTGGTGGTTTCTTCGGTCACAAGTCGGAACGCGATGCGGCGGTTGGCGGCGCGTCCTTCCTCTGTGTCATTGTCGGCCAAAGGTTGGGTTTCACCAAATCCTTTTGCGGTCAGCCCTGAAATCAAAATGCGACGGGCCAAGAGGCCAGACAGAACCGCATCGGCGCGTTGCTGGCTGAGCGAGAGGTTCATCTCATCGCGGCCTTGGCTGTCGGTGTGGCCTTCGATTTCAAAAGCGGTGTCAGGGCATTCACGCAGGATGTCGGCAATGGCATCGAGCACCCCTTGGCTTGATGCTTCGATGGTTGAAGACCCCGGAGCAAACGCAATTTGCTGTTCGCCCAGCACTGCGTTGATCTGGGCTTCGCACTGACGCGCATCCAGCGGATTGTCTTTTTCGATCAGCTTTGGGTCGTGCTGCACATTGATTTTGTACTCATCCCCAGACCCCAACCGCACGGCGAACAATTTGGACACGATGGTGGTGATATCAGGCTTGGCGCTGATGCCGCGAATGGACACTTCTTCGGGTTGCACAATCACCGCACCATGACGCAATTCTGCCAAGCCTTCGAGCCCCGCAAAAACGCGTTTGGGCCAGCCATCGGGCAATTCGGGATCAATGCGGGTTTTGTTATCGACAGAGTCAGCCCCGAACAAGGCTTGGGCAAACACCCCAACGCTTTCTTTGGCTTGCTGGCTTTGGATGCGGCCCCGCAATTGGATGAGCCCCTCTGGGCTGCGCGTGGCAATAAACTCGGGCGTTTCGGCTGCGGCCTGCGACCCGTCCGTGGCGATTTTCGGGGGAAGAACCGCCTGCAATGAAAACAACTCTGGCAGGGTGCTTTCCAATGCGCCAACGATGGTGTCAAACTGTGTTTGGGACGCTTTGTCATTGGCCACCAAGGAAATGTCGCTGTCGGTCACGTCGAGCGTGCCGCCCCCCAATTGGGTAAGAGATTGGATCGCTTGAATAATGGCTTGATCCCATTCGGATGTCGGCACCCCAAGACCAATATCGCAGATCAGCTTTTGCTCACCGCCAGCCTTGCGCACAGCGCGCAAGATGCGATCGCGTGATGCCCGTGTGTCCGCAGAACAGGCCTGCAATTCGACCGAACTATCTGTGACCCGCATACGAAAGCGGAATGGCGCAATAACGGGTCGCGGTGCAGAGATATCCATAATCAGCTTTAACCCTTCGGGCTTGGCCGCAAGCAAGGCCTTTTCGACCTCGGCTTGTTCTTCTGGGGATTCCGTAACGGCAGTAACGCGAACTGCATCGGGCGTGATCGAGATTTTGGAGCGTGGCAACCGTTCGAGGCTTTGCAATCCGAAATCCAAGTTTCGCGCCCAGCCCGAAGGCACGCGATGCTCCGTGCTTTCGAGCATATCGGTAACTGTGCCACCGTCCGCAATTTTCGCGGCGCGATCCAGAATAAAGGTACGACCGACCCGTTCAGGGATCAACCCGATCAGAGAGATGCGATCAAGGTTGCGCAGCACTTCGAGCGAGAAACGCGGCTCAACGATTTCAGAGGATTGCAAGACGGTTGTGCGATCTGAAATGCGGTTCGTGTCGATCACTTGCCCCATGATTTCAAGCGCTTGCAAACGGGCAGCTTCGTCTGGGGCAAGCCCTGTAAGGTGTACCACCAGCCCATCCGCACGGGTTGTGGCCCAGTTTTGGCCAGAGGCAAGCAGCGCCTTATCAACGGATTCTTGTGTGGCGTTTTCGATGTATTCCACCGCGCGACTGGCCAAGAAAAAGGACGCCGCCGCAATCAGAACAAAGCTAATTGCTGAAAACAGAAGGGCAGTGCGGTGCATTAACGTCCTCGGGCGAATGTGTCTTGGTTCGGTGTAGTTGATCAGTGGGGTGGGATCAAGTTAGCCAATCAGAATTGCCAGCGCCCAAAACACGATGGGGATCAGACCTGCTTCGCGGTTGGAGCGAAACAGGTGCATACAGTTGCGCGGGTCCGAGATATCGAGCTTGCGCAATTGCAGTGTTAGATGCGCACCAAAGCCCCAGATGCCAACGAATACGAGTATGAAAACAATGGGATTTGCCATCAATTGTGCCACGGCGGCAGGCGTAAATACCGCAATCAACATCAAGGTCATGGCGACGACTTGAAAAACAAACAGCCAGCGCGGCGTGTTCTCGGCAAAAAGTCGCGCAGTGGATTTCACCCCGATCAAAGCATCATCTTCAATGTCTTGGTGGGCGTAGATCGTGTCGTAAAACAGGGTCCATGCAATGCCTGCAAAATACAACAGAATGGGCGTAAGCGATAAAGAGCCCGAATGCGCGGCCCATGCAAGCATAGCCCCCCAATTAAAGGCGAGGCCCAGAAACACTTGGGGCCACCATGTAAATCGTTTTGCAAAAGGGTAAATCGCAACAGGCACCAGCGCGAGGATACCCAGAGCAATGGTAAACCAGTTAAATGTAAACAGGATACAAGCGGCCAACAGCGTTTGAATGATCATCCAAACGAGCGCTTGTTTCGTACTGACCTGACCCGATGGCAACGGACGCGAACGCGTACGTTCCACCTGTGCATCAATGTGGCGATCCGAAATATCGTTCCATGTGCATCCCGCACCGCGCATCAGAAACGCACCAATGGCAAAGCCCACTGCGATCCACCCGTCCACGGGCTGCAAACCTGCTGGATCAATCAGAATGGCCAGCAGCAGCCCCCACCAACATGGGATCAGCAGCAACCATGTGCCCGCTGGACGATCCGCACGACTGAGCCGCAAATACGGGCGCGACCACAATGGGCAAAAACGATCCACCCAGTTTAGATCAGTGGCATCTGCAACCCGTCCGCCATCAGCGTTCGGCAGGTCTGGTGTCTGGTTTTGATCGGTCATATGGTGCGGCCATGAAACAAGCGAAAATCAGGCTCTTTGTAGACGCGGACTTGGCCAAGGGGCAAGCGGTCGCGGTGTCGCGGGATCAAGCGCATTACCTTTTTGGGGTGATGCGCCTGAAAGAGGGTGCGCACGTGGCGCTGTTTAATGGGCGCGATGGGGAGTTCCTTGCCGATGTCACCGTTGCAAACAAGCGCAATGGAATACTGACTTGTGTTGAACAATCAAAGCCATTGCAGATGCCGCCCGATCTGTGGCTGTTGTTTGCGCCCATCAAAAAGGCACGCACCGATTTCATCGTGGAAAAAGCAGCCGAGATGGGCGTGGCACGGATTTGCCCCGTATCAACAGACTACACGCAATCGGATCGGCTGAAACAGGATCGGTTGCAGGCCCATGCCGTGGAAGCAGCAGAGCAATGCGGCGGAACCTTTGTGCCAGAGGTTGTGGATTTGGTGAAGCTTGATCGTGTGTTGGCGGAGTGGCCGACGGAGCGAAAATTATTGTTTTGCGATGAAACGCGGGTTGGCGAAGCGGCAACTGATTTGGCGGCGCTGGGTGCAGGCCCATGGGCGATCTTGATCGGACCGGAAGGCGGGTTTTCCCCTGCCGAGGTAGAAAAACTGCGCGGCATGGACGGTGTGCATTCCGTAAGCCTCGGCCCGCGTATTTTACGCGCGGATACGGCGGCGGTGGCGGCCCTTGCACTGTGGCAGGACGCTTTGGGAGACTGGCGATGAATTTCATCAGACCCGAAGTGCGCGAAGGATTGTGGCGTTGGCGCGAAGTGATTGTTTGCGGTTTGCTGATCCTTTGGGGGGTGCGGTTGATCGGTGTCGGGCTGGAACGTGAAAGTGTGACGCAGACCTTTCTGGGCGGTATGATCGCGGCATTGTTCGCAGGGCTGATGTTTTGGTCCATACTGCGCGCGAAAATGTACAAACCACAAAAAGCTGTTGGCGTGGTCGAAGTAACAGAGCGTGAGGTGGGATACCTTGCCCCAGAAGGTGAGGCCTATGTGTCGCTCGAAGATTTGACGAAACTGGAAATTGTCACGAACGATCGCGGTCCGTTCGAAGACGATGTGTTCTGGGTGCTGTCCCATCGCGGTGGTGAACCCATCGCCATTCCCGCCAGCGCCAAAGGCAGCGAATTGTTATTTGATGCGTTTGCCGCACTGAAAGGCGTTGATTATGAAATGGCGGTGCGGGCGATGGCCAGCACAGACAATGCGCGCTTCTTGATCTGGGAAAAGCGAGTTTTGCATTGAAACGGTTTAAGGCAGCAGGTTGGGTGTTTTTGTGCGCCCTGATAACACTGCCTGTGATCGGCTTTGTTCACGAATTGATTACCTTTGGCTATGGATGGGGATTTCTGACAGGGGAGCGGGATCGGTATTTGCTCAATGGATATCTGACAATCCCGAGCATGATTGCGTTTCAATTGTTTGGGGGTGTCCTTGATGGGATCGTGCTCGCTCTCGTGACGCTTGTGTTTTACCGCACGCCACTGTGTCATTGGATGTTGGGGATTGGGTTTGTTTGTCTCTATGGTCTTGGGGGCAATAGCACGGCCACGAATTACCAAATCGAATTTGGGGCAACGTGGCGTTTTCCCGAAGCCTTTATGGAACTGATGTTTCACCCCGTGCTGACCCCTGCGCTGTGCCTTGCTGGGGGTGGTGCGTTTTTATGGCTGACACGGCGGGTTTGGCAGATAGATTGGCGCGCCAAGCCGTAATGTTTTCTTATAATGGTCCTGATGGGTTTCGCATCGTGCCTTGACACCCCGCGCCATCCGTTTCACCTCTGGGCTAACGATAATTTCGCGGGTGCTGTCTTTGGACCTTGCGAAGTTAAGCAAAACAATCACGCGAGGCGTTGAAAAAACGCCCAGCAATTTGGAGAGACGCGATGTCCATTCCACAGTCGGGCGGTGGCCCCATCGAACATCATGATCAATTGGCGCAATACTTGGCGGATGGGTGCAAACCCAAAGACGATTGGCGCATTGGCACGGAACATGAAAAATTTGGCTATGACAAAGCAGGCTTGATGCCGCTGCCCTATGACGGACCGTGTGGGATCAAGGCGATGCTGGATGGGCTGCGCGAAGGGTTTGGTTGGGACCCCGTGGAAGAAGACGGCAAAATCATTGGTTTGGTAAAGGACGGCGCGAATGTGTCGCTAGAACCTGGTGGCCAGTTGGAACTGTCTGGCGCGCCGCTCGAAACCATCCATGAAACCTGCGACGAAGTGAATTCGCACCTGAAAGAGGTACAACAGATCGCTGATAAGATTGGTGCGGGCTTTATCGGTCTGGGCGCTGCGCCGATTTGGACCCATGAGCAAATGCCCTTGATGCCCAAAGGGCGCTATAAGCTGATGGACGCCTACATGGATACCGTTGGCACGCACGGCAAACAGATGATGCGCCGCACCTGTACGGTGCAGGTGAACCTTGACTTTGCTTCCGAAGCAGACATGGTGCAAAAGTTTCGTGTGGGTTTGGCGTTGCAACCTGTGGCCACGGCCTTGTTTGCCAATTCGCCCTTTTTCAATGGCGAAGAAAATGGCCACAAAAGCTGGCGTAGTCGTATTTGGCGCAACTTGGATGATGCGCGCACGGGCATGCTGCCGTTTGTGTTCGAAGACGGCATGGGCTTTGAGCGGTATGTTCAATATGCGCTCGATGTGCCGATGTATTTTGTCTATCGCGACGGGAAATATGTGGATGCGCTGGGCCAGTCCTTCCGTGATTTTATGAAAGGTGAATTGCCCGCACTGCCTGGTGAAATGCCAACGCAAAGCGATTGGGGCGATCATCTGACAACCTGTTTCCCCGAAGTGCGGATCAAGAAATTCATGGAAATGCGCGGCGCGGATGGTGGTCCGTGGCGGCGTCTGTGTGCTTTGCCTGCGTTCTGGGTTGGGTTGATGTACGATCAAACCGCGCTCGATGCGGCATGGGATTTGTGCAACGGCTGGGACGCTCAAACGCGCGAAGAATTGCGCGTTGCCGCCAGCGTGGATGGGGTATCTGCCGAAGTGAACGGCATCAAAATGATGGATGTGGCACGGGAATGTGTTGCAATTTCAAAGGCGGGTCTGGCGGCGCGTGCGAAAACGGGCAACGGCGGCTTGGTTCCAGATGAAACCCACTTCCTGAACGCGTTGGAAGAAGTTGTGGAAACCGGTCATTCGCCCGCTTGTGAATTGGTTCACAAATACCGCGACGAATGGGGCGGGGATTTGACAAAGATTTACGACGAGTATTCGTATTAAGGTGGATCGCGGATTTCTGTCCTCTGTGATGGTGCCGCGCAGGGCGTTTAATCCTTGCGTGGCGCAATAATCTTCAGAGCAAAACGCCAATCACCACCATCATCAGCCCCAATGCGGCCACGCAGACGGAGCCAAGATTGATCGGCACCAACCGTTGGAGTTGCGCTGTCATTTGATCATCGTCAAGGTTGGCCGTGCGCAGACCCATCGCCGTTTTGATGCAATAGCCAAGGCCCGCCAGCCCCAAAAGGGTGACAATTGCGCCAGGATAAATAAGCCAAGACATGGGAACCTCCGTCGTTTCGCTGGCGGTAGCATGAAAGATTGGACGGGGCCAAGTCTTTACGTATGGTTCTGTGAAAAATTGCGCTGGATGCAGTTTTCCCACGTTCTGTTGCGCAACTGAAGCGTCGAGCCTTGTAGTGGGTTTCACAGAACGTTAGGCAGTGGGCCTAGGATTCGAAATCAGGTAGGAGACCGCAATGGAAGACGTATTGGATGATGCACAGGGCTTTGGCCAAACATCGGCCCCCGGCGAAGGGTCTTACCGCGTGGCCGCAGGAGAATTGCGCGCCTTTGTCGAACGGTACGAGCGGTTGGACGCGGAAAAGAAAGACATCGCAGACCAGCAGAAAGAAGTGATGGCAGAGGCCAAAGGGCGCGGATACGATGTGAAAGTGCTGCGCAAAATTGTGGCTCTGCGCAAACGCGAACCTGCGGATATTTCAGAGGAAGAAGCGGTTCTGGAAATCTATAAAGAAGCGCTTGGCATGTGAGGCATGTGCCTTTGGAACGATGATTGAAAGGGTGGCTTTGCGCCGCCCTTTTTTCGTTTGAACCGGCACAGTTCGATGGATGGCGAACGCGCGAAAGTTAACAAAGTCTGAAACATGACGCGTCATACAACACGCGTCATAGACAACGCGTCGTGTAAGACGCGTCTGGATTAGGGGTTTGGTAAGTTTCTGACAGTTCTGCTTGATTGACCCGTGCCGCCCAATCGTTTGGCCCTTGTCTTTAGGGCACATTCGCGCGACCCTATCTGTCGTATTCTCACATTTTGGTTTTGGAACGTTCTGAATGGATTCCACCCTATTTGCCTTCATCTGGAAACACTCAAAACGCAGCCAACTGATGTTGTTGGCTGTGACATTGGCCACATTTCCGTTACTTTACATCACGTTAGAGCTGCCTAAGCGGATCATCAACGATGCCATCGGCGGGGACGGGAGCCCTGTCAGTCTGCTTGGTTACGAGTTTAGCCAAATCCAGTTTCTGTTGCTCTTGTGTGGTGGGTTCTTGTTGTCCGTTTTGGCCAACGGTCTGTTGAAAATGCGTCTGAACACGATGAAGGGTGTGCTGGCGGAACGCTTGTTGCGTCGGTTCCGGTTTCAATTGCTCAGCCGCATGTTGCGTTTCCCGCGCCCGTATTTCCGCAAAACTTCGCAAGGGGAATTGGTGTCTATGGTCACATCCGAGGCCGAGCCGATGGGCGGGCTAATGGGTGATATGCTCTCTCAGCCCGTGTTCCAAGCAGGCCAGATGCTGACCATTCTCACTTTTCTGTTTGCGCAGAGCTTTTGGTTCGGCCTTGCCTCTGTGGCGTTGATCCCGTTGCAGGCGTGGCTGATCCCGAAATTGCAAAGACAGATCAACCTGCTGAACAAATCGCGCATTCAAGAAGTGCGCAGATTGGCGGCAGATATCGGCGAAACGGCGGCTGGGGTTAGCGACATTCGCGTGAACGGTGGGTTGCGGTTCCGTTTGGCGCTGTTTTCCAACCGATTGGGCGCGTTGTTTGGCATTCGTTTTCAGATCTATCAGAAAAAGTTTTTTATGAAGTTCCTGAACAACTTCATCAACCAACTGACTCCGTTCTTTTTCTATTCCGTTGGGGGTTTTCTGGCCATTCAGGGGCAAATCACAGTGGGTGCTTTGGTGGCGGCGCTTGCGGCTTACAAAGATTTGTCCTCCCCTTGGAAAGAGCTGTTGGCCTATTACAACCAAACACAGGACATGGCGCTGCGCTGGGAGGTTGTCACAGAACGGTTCGCCCCCAAAACACTGGTGGAAGACGCGTTATTCGAAGGGGAACCTGCGCAAAACCCAAGCCTGCATGGGGACATCGTTTTGAAAAACGTGACCGTGCGCGATGAAAGTGATCACGTTATTTTGGATGACCTGAACCTGACCATCCCAGCAGGTGCGCGCGTTGCCGTTAAATCCAGCAGCGAGTCCGCAAGCCAAGCCTTTGCTGATTTGCTGACCCGCGAGGTGATCCCCTATCGTGGTGCGGTAACGATTGCTGGCCAACCCTTGAACGATCTACACCAGGGTGTCGTGGGCAGCCGCATCGGATATGCCCATTCCAGCCCCTATATGTTTGACGGAACATTGGGGGACAACCTGATGCTGCCCCTAAAACACAATCCGCAAATACAAGAAGACATGCGGGCCGAATTTAACGCTTGGCTGGAAGAGGCCAAACGCTCTGGCAACAGTCTTGATCCTTTGGTGGCAACTTGGGTCGATCCACAACAGGCGGGGTTTGAAAGTGACGAAGCCATCCGCGATTGGTGGTTCCAAATTGTCGAAGCCATGGGCATTGATGAATTCATGGTGCGTCGTGCCCTGCGCAATCGCATGAACCCAGAAACACAGCCTGAACTGGCAAAACTGATCGTGGATTTGCGACCGGAAATTGCTCAAAAATTAAATGCGGCTGGATTGATGGATGTGGTTCACCCCTTTGATCCAGAAAAGTTCAACCCTGTGTCTCCCCTCGGCAGCAACCTGATGTACGCGTTGCCAGTACGGTTTTTGCAACAAACCACTTTGGCCGCCAGCGAAGGATTTTTGCGGGTCCTCAGATCAGAAGGTTTGATCGAACCCCTTACCGAAATGTCCTCAAGCGTGGTTGGGAACCTGATCGCCACCTTTGGGTCAGACGGCACAGATCACCCGCTGTTTCGCCGCCTGAACATGGAAGACGCGCTCTATCAACAGCTGTCCGACATTCACATGAAACGCATCAAGTTGGGCAATGATGGGCTAAGCGATGAGGAATTGTCCTTGCTGATGACCGTGCCATTTGCCTTTTCTGCGGAACAAATCGGCCCTGCCTTTGATGAGGCCTTTAAAGAGCGCGTGTTGGACATTCGCAAGAAAAGTGCGGACCATTTGGTGCAGGAACTGGGCGGATTGTTTGAAAAGATCAACCCAGACAAATACATCCCCGTCATGTCTGTTTTGGGGAATGCCATTTTTGGGCGCATCTCAAATATGGCAGGGGCACGGGACAAAAAAGTCGAAGACATCGTGGTCGAGGTGATCAATGCGCATGGGTGGCGGCGGCAAGCGGCGCAATCTATTTTTGATTTAGAGATGGGTATTGGTGGAACAAACCTGCCAGCGGTGTTCCGCGAACGCGCTGCGATCAGTCGCGCAGGGATAAAAAAGCCTGATATCCTGATTTTGCAAAGCGCGCTCAGCAGCCATGACGCCGACAGCCGCAGCAAAATGCGCGAACGCATTGGTGACTTAATGCCAGACGCCACCAAGATTTTCATCGAAGATCATTTCAATGCGCCCGAAACCTATGACATGTTTATCGAAATCGAAAACGGCCGTATTGATGGGGGGCGACAAAACATTGATCTGCGCTCTGACGACATGTCACGCGACGATTTGAACCGCAAACTGGCCGCTGTGTCCAAGGCGGATTTGTTTAAAGGCATTGATCTGAAAAACCAACGTCTGCTGGCCTATAGTGCACAGTGGTACAACGCCAAAGCAGGCCACACGGTGTTCCGCAAGGATGAGCCTGCCGATGCGGCCTATTTGTGTGTGTCGGGCAAGGCGGGGCTGTTTTGGGAAGTGGGCAGCGATGCCGAACGGCTCGTAACCGAAATCAACCCAGGCCGATTGATCGGTGATCTGGCGGTGATCCTTGATGATGTGCGCGTCCTCGATCTGATTGCGATAGAAGACACTGTTTTCTTGCGTATCGGTGCATCAGAACTGAACGCCGTAATCGAAAACGATGCGTCCGTGGCGGGCAGTTTGCTGCGCGCAGTGGGGGGGCATTTGAACAGTGCCGCAGATTCTCTGCGCAAGGCCGCCGAAGCTGGATACCGACCCGACCCAGACTAGAGCGGTGAGCGATGTTGTTGACTCACATGCGTTTCGCTAACCGCTTGACGGTAATGGGATTTCTTGCGTTTCAATCACAACAAATGTTTCAAGGTAAAAGCGAAACGCTTTAAGCGTTCGTTCCATCGTCTTTCAAAATCATGCGCAGCACCTCATCTGTGTGTTGCCCACAGGTGGGCGGCGCATGGCGATAGGTTACGGGCGTTTCGCTGAACTTAACCGGATTGCCGATCAAATCCACACGGCCCTTTGCGGCATCTTCCACTGGCATTTCGATCTTCATTCCCCGCGCGGCCACTTGATCCGAAGCAAAGACTTCGGACAGGGTGTTGATGGACCCGCCTGGCACATTGCTGCTTTCCATCGCGGCCACCAGATCATGCTTTTTGTGTTTTGCGATTTCATCCGAAAGGATCGAAACGATGTCATCGCGGTGTTCGATACGCGCAATGTTGGTGGCGAATTTCGGGTCGGTAGCCAAATCAGCACGATCCAAAATCTCGCAGAACCGCGCATATTGGGCATCATTGCCCGCGGCGACAATCAGATGCCCATCCGCTGCCTTGAACACTTGATAAGGCACGATATTGGGGTGCTGATTGCCCAATCGCGGCTGTTCCTGCCCAGAGGTCAGATAATTTGTCCCAGCATTCACCAGCCAAGACACCGTGGTATCGGCCAGTGCAACATCAATATGCTGGCCCACACCTGTCTGATCGCGGTGGCGCAAAGCAGCCAAAATCGCGGTCGAGGCGTAAAGACCACAGACAACATCAGCAATGCCAACACCGACCTTCATGGGCTCCCCATCAGGATCACCCGTCAGGCTCATGATCCCGCCAAAGGCTTGTGCCAATAGATCATAGCCAGGTTTGTGCGCATTTGGCCCTGTTTGCCCAAATCCCGTAATGGAACAGTAAATCAGGCTGGGATGGTCTTGCAGCAAGGTTTGCGCATCAAGGCCATATTTCTTCAGCCCGCCTGTTTTGAAATTCTCAATCACAATATCACAATGACGCGCCAAAGCTTTGATCTTGGCCGCGCCCTCTGTGGTGGCAATGTCAATCGCAACGGACCGTTTGTTGCGGTTTGCCGACAGGTAATACGCGCTTTCGGATGTAGGCTGCCCATCTTTACCCGTCACATAGGGCGGCCCCCACGCACGGGTGTCATCCCCAAGCCCCGGTTTTTCCACCTTGATAATGTCCGCGCCGTAATCCCCCAAAAGCTGCGTACAGGTCGGCCCTGCCAGAATACGGGAAAGATCCAGAACGCGCAGGCCAGCCAACGGACCAGTAGGAGGAGAAGATGTATCGTTTTGCATCGGTGTCTTTTCTTTTCGTCGTGTTGGACTTTGCTTACGAATCTGCGGAACTGAAAACAACGCAAAGGGCCAATATTTCATCGCAAATGCCACAAAGTTTATCGACACGAGAAAAACTCAACTGCTGAGCGTTATCGCAGTTGTGTTCTGATTTCGGCTAACCTAGATTCCAAGGAATGATAGGTTTTCGTCTTTTATACGTGGGTTTGATTTTGGGTGTTTTGGTCCCTCAAATTGCACGCGCTCAAGACACTGCTGTTTTACTTGAAACCCCAGAAATATCTGAAGAATACCAAAGCACACTGCGCCTGAAAGGCGTGCAAAGTGATGTGCAATACTATGATCCCAATGGACCAAAACCTGATCTTCAAACCACTGAAAAACCAAAACCACAGGAAGAACGGACAACCCGTTCGCGCTCTGGTGTGTCAGAGTTTGATCCTGCCACGGCGCTGATTGCTGGGGCCATTTTGTTTGTCATCCTGTTTTTGTTTTACAAATTTGGCGGCGCAGGGTCGGTGGTGCTGCGCAGCGATGCCGAAAACGCCAAACGCGCAAAATCAGGTCGCACACGGCAGGCAACATCTGCACCCGTTGATATGCAATCCTTTGACGGCATCTTAAACAATCCTGATCGACAGCAAGCACTGATCAGTTTGGCGCAGTTGCTTATCTACAAAGCGGTGTCCGCCAATGATCTGTTGCTGCAACGCAGTTGGACCGCGCGCGATGTGTTGCGCCGCATGCCCAAAGACAGCCGATACCTGCCCGAACTAAGTGCCTTGGTTCTAAAGGGCGAATTGGTTCACTTTGGGGAGAGAGACGTCAGCGAAGAAGAATTCGCCGATTTTGCCGCGCGTGCGAAACCCCTGCTGCGGGAGCTGTCCCTATGAGCGGTGAAAGCACAGGGCGCGAAAGCCGCACAGATTTGTTGCTGATCGGGGCAGGGGTTTTGGTGCTGGTTGGCATCTTGATTTATTTTGCCTCTGGCAGCCAACAGCAATTGCGAAAATCCCCTGCGGGGTATGATGGGTTGCAATCTTGGGTCGCCGCCAAAGGTCATCCTGTACGCAGTTTCACAGGGGGCTGGACCAGCGATCCTGATGTGATCGGATTGCGTATTCTGCCGATTTTCGACACCAATTTGGACCAGCGCCGCGTGACGCCGCGCAATACCGAAGAGTTCTTGGCCCAAAGCGATGAATACGATCTGCGCACAGGGGTCGTGCGGCGCAAGGGTCGTATCGTGCAAACCATGTACGTGCTGCCCAAGTGGCGCAGCGGAATGCGGCTCACAGGTAAGGCGCATCCCGAATTGCTGGTGGCCAAAGGTGCTCCGACAAAAGTTTTGCACGACATCATGCCTGCCAAAATTGGCGCGGTATCAGTGTTGCCGCAAGATTTCAGCAAGTTCACCGTGCGTCTGCCTGACAATTCCAAGGCAACGGCGGTTCTTTATCAAGCGCAAGTCTTTGAAGGGCGCGGCTGTATTCCCATGGTTGGGCGCGAAGGGGAAATGGTTCTGGGCCGATGCCCAATGTCAGGTGACAGCGCGAGCGATGATTTCGCGTGGGTGCTGTCTGATCCCGATCTGTTGAACAATCACGGCATACGCCTTGGTGACAACGCGGTGATCGCGCGGGATTTGATTTTGCCTTTAGCGGATGATCGAACGTTGATGATTGATTATTCCGATCAGGTTTGGCTGATCAATCAATTCGAAGGGGTCCAACGGGACCGCACCTGGGCCGATTTGAAACAATTCTTTGCCTACCCGTTTTCTGTCCTCTGGCTCAGTGGTGGCATCCTGTTTGCCCTGATCTTGTGGCGTGCCAGTGCGCGGTTCGGCCCGATTTTACGCCGCAAAACCGAAGTGGACGCATCCAAACGCGTGGCCAATCAAGCTGCGGCGCGTCTGATGCGGCTAACCGAACAGGACGGTGCGTTGCTGGCGGATTATGCCAACGTGCGTTTGTCCGCCATTGCAGCGCGTAATTTGGGGCCAACCCATAAAAATGATCCGGATGCGGCGGTGCGCTTTGTCCGCCGCAAACGCCCTGATTTGGTGACCCCGCTGCAAGACACGCTAAACGCCATTCGCACCCAGCCTTCTAACCTTTCTGCGACAGCGGCCATTGCCAATGTCGACAAACTCGAACGTATTTTGGAGCAGTTAAACGATGACACTTGAAGCCCTTCACGCGCGCGCCGAAGCCTTTCGCGCCGAAATTTCCAAGACCGTCCATGGTCAGGAAGAGGTCATTGACCTGTTGCTTATCACCTTGTTTGCCAAAGGCCATGCCCTGCTCGAAGGGCCGCCCGGCACCGCGAAGACCCTGCTGGCACGCAGTTTCGCAGGGGCGTTGAACCTTGATTTCGGGCGCATCCAGTTCACGCCTGATCTGATGCCAGGCGATGTTTTGGGCACGTCGATTTTCAATTTTCAAACCTCTGAATTCACGCTGACCAAAGGGCCTGTGTTCAGCCAAGTACTGCTGGCCGATGAAATCAACCGCGCTCCGCCCAAAACACAAGCGGCGCTGTTGCAGGCCATGAACGAACGGGTGGTCAGCATTGATGGCAAAGACCATGATTTGGGGTCCGAATTTATCGTTATTGCCACGCAAAACCCAATTGAACAGCAAGGAACCTATCCCCTGCCAGAAGCACAACTTGACCGGTTCTTATTCAAGATCGTGTTGGAATTCCCTGATGAAGCCACCGAGATGGCGATTTTGAAACATCACGCAGCAGAACCACTGGATTCTGCTGGGGTCACAGGACAGCTTGAGAGCGTTCTGGATGCCAAAGCGCTGCAAGAAAGCCGTGATGTGGTGGACAGCATTATCATTGATGATGACATTCTGGCCTATATCCTGCGTCTGGTACGCGCCACGCGGAACAGCCCTGATATTTCTTATGGCGCTTCGACCCGCGCGGCAGATGCCCTGGCGGCTGCAACCCGTGCCGCCGCCGCGTTACAAGGACGCGATTTTGCGATCCCTGATGATGTGAAACGCCTGTTCGTACCCTCTATGCGTCACCGGATCGTGCTTGGCCCGGGCGCTGAAATCGAAGGGCGCACATCAGTGCAATCCCTTGAAAACATCCTTAACCAAGTTGAGGCCCCCCGCTGATACGTCCTTCGCGCAGATTGCTTTTGGCGGGTGCTGTCGCACTCGCCATTTCGGCCATGGTTTTGGTCCTCGGCCAAGGGCTGCGTGATGCAGCGCTTGCCCCTTGGGTCGTGCTTGGCCTTGCGGTGTTGATAGACCTGTTCTTATCGCGCGCGCCCCGAAAAGAAGTGAACGTTGTCGTTCCTCCTGAAATGTTTGTCGGCGAAACAGAAAATTTCTTGTTTGAGATTTCTCCACCCACGAACGGCATGACAGGCAAGGTTGATTGGCCCGAAGGCCTGTCAGGGCCTGACAGTATTTCGTTTGGGTCTGATGTGGAAACGCAGGTTCCTGTTCGCGCCGTGCGGCGGGGCAGTTGGTCCATCAATAAACTGCATTTGATTTGGTCGTCCCGATTTAAACTGTTTGAACGGGTGCCAACCTTGGCTCTCTCGCTGGATGTTAAAGTCGTCCCCAATATTCGGCTGGTGCAATCTGGTCAGATCACGTCGATTGTGTTGTCGAGCATGTACGGCATGAAAGAAAACCGCGCGGTGGGGGAAGGCACGGAATTTCACCAGTTGCGGGATTTTGTGACGGGTATGGATGTGAAATCTATTGATTGGAAACGGTCCGCACGCCACCGCAACTTGGTTTCGCGCGAATTGCGGGCCGAACGAAACCACCATGTGATTGTGGCCTTGGACAACGGCTATTTGATGCGCGAAGAAATTGCGGGGCTGCCAAAGATTGATCATGCGGTTACAGCGGCACTGGCCACCGCTTGGGCCGCGGCGTTGGGCGGGGATATGGTTGGCTTTTATGCCTATGACACGCGCCCGAATGTGTTTGTGGAACCCAAACCGGGTCGCGCGGCGTTCCCTTCGATCCGCCTGCGCACGTCAGAGCTGGATTACGTGAGTTTGGAAACCAATCACACGC
Source organism: Amylibacter sp. IMCC11727 (assembly GCF_029854195.1). Taxonomy (NCBI): domain Bacteria; kingdom Pseudomonadati; phylum Pseudomonadota; class Alphaproteobacteria; order Rhodobacterales; family Paracoccaceae; genus Amylibacter; species Amylibacter sp. IMCC11727. Next base: position 2,823,859 of record NZ_CP122960.1, on the reverse strand, counting down.
TGGCCATGACAGAATTAAACGCCCGCACGCCCAAACGCAGTCTGATCATTATTTTTTCCGATTTTGTGGACACAACGACCGCAGAACTGATGGTGGAAAACATCAGCGTTCTGTCCAAACGGCACGCGGTTATTTTTGTGATCATGCGCGATCCTAATTTGGAAAATATGACGGAATCCGCACCAGATGACATGGATCAAGTGGCCGAATTGGTGGCCGCAGGGCAAACCCTGAATGAACGTCAAGTGGTGTTGGGGCGGTTGGCTTCCCTTGGGGTGACAATTGTGGACGCCAAGCCTGGCACGGTAACGGCACAACTGATTTCCGCATATCTCGATATCAAAGCGCGAGAGGTGATCTAATGAGCGATCAAACCGATGTCATGCGATCCGCGCGCTTTCGTGCAGAACGAGAAACAGATTGGCGCAAACTCGAAGCCTTAACATCAAAGGCAGAACGGCAAGGGTTTAACCGTATGACCTTTGCGGAGGCCCGCGATCTGGCAAGCCTCTATCGGCGCAGCACAACGGCCCTGTCCATTGCACGGCAGATCTCGCTTGATCGGGCTTTGTTGCGATACCTAGAGGCGCTGACCTCACGCGCATATCTAAGCGTTTACGCCCCCCAAGAACGCTTGGGTGGATTGCTGCGCAAATTCCTCACGCAAGGGGCACCCCAAGCGATGCGGCGGTCGTGGGTTTATATCCTGATCGGGTTTCTGTGCATGTTTCTGGGCGCAGCAGCAGGATATTTCCTATTCTTTGAAAACGCGTCTTGGTTTTATGTTTTCATGCCCCCTGAATTGGCGGGCGGGCGTGGGCCTGACAGCTCCACCGAGTTTTTGCGCGGGGTCATTTATGATAGCGATCCAAAGGTAAATGGTCTTGGAGCCTTTGCCACATATCTGTTTTCGCACAACACGCGTATCGCCATTTTCGTCTTTGGGCTGGGCGCGTTTCTATGCGTTCCTGCGATCCTGCTGACGTTTTACAATGGTCTGATCCTTGGGGCGTTTTATGCGCTGCATGTGGAACGGGGCTTGGGGCTGGACCTTGCAGGGTGGCTTTCGATTCACGGTGTGACCGAACTTTCGGCCATTTGCATCGCGTGTGGCGGCGGTGTGCAATTGGGTGCGGCCGTGCTGTTTCCTGGGCAACGTACTCGCAAAGACGCATTGCGTGATGCGGGTAAAGATGCGGTAAAGCTGGCGTTGGTTGCTGCCATTATGTTGATTGCCGCAGCACTCCTCGAAGGGTTCGGTCGGCAATTGATCCAAGATCGCACCGCGCGGTTGGTCATTGGCTGGGGGATCGGCGGGCTGTGGCTCGCATGGTTCGTATTGGCAGGGCGGTCCCGATCATGAGGTTCTGGTTCAAAAAACGCGCCAAACCCGAACGGCCCGGATTTGACGAATTGATGCCACCAGAAGGCGTGCCGCTTTATTTTGAAATCGCCACCTTTGGCGTGCGGTTTGGGGCGCAATTGGTCGATATCCTGATCACATTTATCGCGGCGATTGCGCTGTTGATTTTCCTGGGCTCCATCGGGCTCTCCACGCCAAACACCATGATGGCCATCGCGTCCATGTTGTTTTTCCTTATTCGTATTCCGTATTACGTGGTGTCCGAATTGCTGTGGAACGGGCAAACGCTGGGCAAACGGATGGTGAAAATTAAGGTGATTGCTGCGGACAGCGGGTCGTTGACGGCGCAATCACTTGTGGTGCGCAATCTGATGAAAGAGGCAGAGATTTTCTTGCCGGGCACCTTGTTGTTTTCCCTTTCGGCGGCAAGCCCGATGTGGTCTTTGATATCGCTTGCATGGATTTGCGGTGTGATTGCGGTGCCGTTGTTCAATCGGCGCAGCCAACGACTGGGTGATATGATCGCGGGGACGTTTGTCATCCATTTGCCTAAACCGATCCTGCTCAAAGACTTGGCCTTGTCGCCAAGTGTAAGCAACGTCAAAGCATCAAAGTTCACTTTCCTGTCGCACCAGTTGGAACACTATGGCGCGTTCGAATTGCAAACGCTCGAAGATTTGCTGCGCGCCGATGCGTCTGTCTATAATGCCTCAACCGCAATGCGGCGCAAAAATACGATTGATGCAGTGGTCAAACAAATCCGCAAAAAGATCGATTTCGCAGACAAAGTACAACCGTCTGAAAACCTCGAATTTTTACAGAGCTTTTATAACGCGCAGCGCGCGTTCCTCGAACAACGCCAACTTTTTGGCGACAAACGTGCCAACAAACGGCATGCTGAAAAAATAGAAACGGAAACAACTTAAAAGTAAGGAAATATCATGTCTGATAGCGCCACAATTCCTCCACGTGTCCCCTTGGGGGCGGGTCAAATCATCAGCGAGAGTTTTTCACTGTTGTTTGGCAATATCGTTGCTGTCGCAGTCGCGGCTTTTATTCCCATTCTGTTTGCGCTGGCTATTTCAGGCAGCTTGATGGGATTTGACATCATGTTCGGCACGGCAGAACCTGATGTTCTGGCCCAAGGGTTCGCCGGAGTTATGATCGGAACAACCCTGCTGTCTTTGGCGATTTACGGCATTGTAACCGCGATCATTGTGCAACTGGCTTATGACGCAAAATCAGGGCGCGGCACAAATTTTGGTAAATATGCTTCTACAGCGGTGCAAACCCTTGTGCCAAACGTGATCTTAACGTTGGTGATTTCCATTTTGGCGGGTTTTGGCATGATTGCGCTTATCATACCCGGTATTTGGATTTACGGCGTGTTTGCCGTAACCATCCCCGTTTTGGTGATTGAACGTGTTGGCTTTGGGTCCATGGGGCGCAGTGCCGAACTGACCAAAGAATATCGCTGGCCCGTCATTGGCACGATTATCGTGATCGGCATTGCAGCAGGTATTTTGAACCTGATCCCAACATTCATTGTGCAATGGCTGCTGGGTTCACTGGGCAGCGGCTCCATCGCGTTCCTGGTTGTTTTGTCCGCGTTGTTGCAAACCCTGTCTTACGGTTTGGTCAGCATTGGCTTGGCCCTGATCTATGCGCGTTTGCGCGAAATCAAAGACGGTGTTGGGATCGAAGACCTCGTGGGTGTTTTTGAATAAACAAACTTCGCCTTGCCGCAGTGTGTGAAATCATTGCGGCAAGGCAGATATTGCGGTTTAAAGACCCTGAAACTGCCGAGCGGCACATAACGATATCAGGGGGCCAACATGGCACATACGCGCATTCGTAAATTCAACACATCTGATACCTATCCAGAACAGAACCTCGACAATGATCTGTGTCAGGCGGTTGTGGTTGAAGGGGGCAAAACCGTTTACCTGCGCGGCCAATGCCCGCAAAATTTGGATGATGCGAAAAACATCGACAGCCATGATCCGGTTGAGCAAACCCATAAGGTTATGCAGAACATCCGCCAACTGATCCAAGAAGCCGGCGGTGAAATGGAACATCTTGTCAAAGTGGTGGTCTACATCACAGATGTGCGCCACCGCGAGGCGGTGTACCGCACCATGGGGGAATACATCAAAGGCGTGCATCCCGTGTCCACTGGCTTGGTGGTACAGGCCTTGGCGCGGCCCGAGTGGTTGGTAGAGATCGACGGCACAGCGGTGATCCCGTCATGACTTTTTCCGTTGTGGCCCGATGCGCAGAAACGGGTATGTTTGGTCTGGCGATTTCATCGTCTTCCCCCGCCGTTGCGGCCCGTTGTGCCTATACCCGTGCAGGTGTTGGGGCTGTGGCCAGCCAGAACATCACCGATCCACGGCTTGGCCCCTTTGCGCTTGATCTGATGCAGGGGGGCATGTCCGCACCCGAAGCAATTGCAGGCATCCGCGATCAGGCACAATTTCTGGAATACCGCCAAGTACTCGCCATCGACAAAAATGGGCGCACGGCGATCCATTCAGGGCCAAATTCGCTGGGTATCTGGACCGAAGCCCACGGTACAGATGTTGTGGCTGCGGGGAACCTTTTGGCCAACGAAGATATCCCTCAGGCTCTGGTTGACGGGTTCATGTCGACCACAGGGCATTTGGGGGATCGATTAATTGCGGCCATGCGTGCCGGATTGGCCGCAGGCGGCGAGGCAGGCCCCGTGCATTCCGCAGGGATGCAGATGTGTGACGCCGTGCCATGGCCAGTGGCTGATCTGCGATGTGACTGGACAGAAGATTGCCCAATCGAAGCCATCGCAACCGCGTGGGACGTGTATAAACCACAATTGGCGGATTACGTGCAGCGTGCGCTCGACCCAAGGGCCGCGCCCTCCTACGGCGTGCCAGGCGACGAATAAGCCCTAATCAAGCGGCGGTGCGCCCCCTGCGGCGGTTGCTTTTTCCACATAGGATCGCATCCGTTCCACGGCCTCCGCCCCGCCTTCGGGTGGGGTGAAATCGCGCAGGATACCCTTCCAAACATCCACCGCCCTTTCTGTTGATGTACGCGAACCTGCTTCTGTCCAACTGCCAAAATTGTTCAAATCTGCCACGATAGGTTCGTAAAACGCGGTTTGATACCGATCCATCGTGTGCTGGGTGGCAAAGAAATGCCCACCGGGTTGCACATCAGCCAATGCATCAAACCCAATCTCCGCGTCATCCGCTTTGGGGCGCTCGCACAGCTCTGCAAAGATTTGCAGGCTTTCAATATCGTTGATGAACTTTTCATAGCCAAAGGTCAGCCCCCCTTCGAGCCACCCCGCCGTATGAACCAACAACGTACCATGGGCCATGGACCCACCCCAAAGCCCCATCACAGTCTCAAGACTCGATTGCATATCCGCCGTATTCGACGCAGAGCCAGACGCCGTGCGCCACGGCAGGTCAATCAGCTTGGCCAATTGTCCCCCACCAATCTGCATCTTCAAATGGTCAGGGGTGCCGAAGGCAGGCGCCCCCGATTTCATATGCACGTTTGAACTGAACCCACCATAACTGACAGGCGCACCTGCGCGGGCCAATTGGGCCAGTGTGATGCCAAACAGGGCCTCGGCGTGTTGCAGGGTCAATGCACCCGCAGGCGTGATCGGGGCCATCGCGCCGGCCAAACAAAACGGTGTGATGATCGAGATTTGATTGGCGCGGGCAAAATCAATGATCCCTTGGGCCATTGGATTGTCCAACATACGCGGAGAGTTTGAGTTGATCACAGTGGTGATCCAAGTGCCCGTTTCGAACTCCTCAGTGGTGAGGTTCAACGCAGTTTGCGCCATTTCAAACCCTTGCTGCACCTGACCACGCCCACGGGCGTACAGAAACATCGGCTTGTCCCCGTATTCCAGCTGAACGCGCATGGTTTCGTAATGGCGCAAATGGATCGGCACATCTTGGGCTTCGGTCAACGGGCCAAAGGTGTGCATCACATCATAGTGCTGGCACAACTTAATGGCTTCGGTGAAATCCGCCAAACTGCCAGGGCGGCGGCCCCGTTCAGCATCATTGGCATTGGGGCAGCCAACACCAGGCATAAAGATCATAGACCCCAATTCGTAATCTTGTTCGCGCAGCGGATTACGCGCCCGCAACCGTATGCTGCGCGGTGCTGTTTTGAGCGCGGCTTCTACCACATCACGTCCCAAATACACCATGTGATCATCATCTACCCGCGCACCAGCCTTGGCGAAGATATCGCGGGCTTCGGGCAGCAGAACTTTGATCCCCAACTCTTCGATCACGCGCAGGGCGGTGTCGTGAATGGCGTGGATTTCGTCATCCGAAAACATGGTCTGTTGTGGAAACGGATGTTTCAACTGACGATAATTTGGTCTGCGCAAAATGGCGGGCGCGGCACTGCGATTGCGCTTGCGACGGCCACGGGTGGGAGCATGTGTCATGATGGGGCTTTCTGGCCAAGGATACGGGAAAAGAAGGCCTCAGAGGCTTGCGCAGAAATGCTGCGGCCTGTGAAACAGTGGAAATAGGTTTCCAAATACTCTTTGCGTTTTTCAAACGGTTCTGATCCGACCAACGCGTAATAACTCAGCTGCGTGAAATAGATGACGCGGGCGCGGACAAATGCTTCGATCTTTTCATAACCATGCCGTTGATAGAATGCCGAAATAGCCGCGATACGGTTGTCGTCTTCTTGGGACACAAGCGCCTGAATGTCATCTGATCGCCGCCCCCAATCGCGGATCGCTTGATCTAACAGGGGCATGAATTTGGAATGATCCACCCAGACCGCAAACAGATCAAGCACCCCATCTTCGAGCGTTTTTGACTGCTCCAGCACATCCAGCATGATGCCTGTATTGCGCACGCGCCATTCCGCAACCATGGCAGACAGCAACTCATCCAAGTTTTCGAAATGCCAATAAAAACTGCCGCGCGTCACGCCCAACGATTTGGACAGTTTCAGGATACGAACCCCTTCAATCCCTTCTTCAATCAGTGCCGATAGGGCGGCAACAATCCAATCATCGCGGGTTTTCTGTGGGTCGCGCTTTTGTGTCTGTGCGGTTGAAAGCAGGGTCAATCGAGGGATTCCATACAGTTTTGTTCTTTACAATACACATGTGTATGGTGCTATTGTCAAACGAAGTTTTAGGACACAGGGTTTGATCATGAAAATCGCACGTATCCCAATTGTTGATCGCACAAATGGGTGGAGCGCCCATCTGCCCCCCAGAACGCCACGCCCGTCTTTGAACAAAGATGTGGCAGTGGATTGGGTGGTCTTGGGGGCAGGGTATGCAGGGCTGGCCGCCGCGCGGCGCTTGGCGCAAAATTGCCCCGATCAGCATATCGGGTTGATTGATGCAGGCGCGGCCGGGGAAAATGCCTCGGGCCGCAATTCCGGCTTTGCCATTGATCTGCCGCACAATGTGGGCTCTTCGCTTGATGAGTTGGAAGGATCGCATCGGTTTATGCGCTTGGCCCGATTTTCAATTGATCAACTGCAAGACATCGTGCGCACCCACAATATTGATTGTGATTGGTCGCTCGATGGGCGCTATCACGCGGCGGTGTCCCAGCGTGGTGTGAAAACGGTTTTGGAACCCTACGCCAAAGAATTGGAAGCATTGGGTGAGCCGTTTGAATGGTTAGATGCGGATGCCGTGCGGGCAAAAGTGGGCTCAGATCACTTTACCGCTGCAGTGTTCACACCTGGTGGAGCATTGATGAACCCTGCTGCGCTTACCCGTGGGTTGGCAGATACCTTGCCAGAAAATGTGACGCTGTTTGAACATTCCCCAGTGATCAGCGCAAATTTCCAAAATGGGGTTCATCTGACAACGGCACACGGATCGTTGCGCGGGCCAAAGATGATCCTCGCTGCTAATGGGTATTCTGAACAATTTGGGTTTTATCCCAACCGCTTTTTGCATTTGGCGGCCCATGGCAGTTTAACCCGCCGCCTGACAGAGTCCGAACAACAGGCCTATGGCGTGGATGCGCCATGGGGGCTGACCCCTGCAAATGCCTTTGCTGGCATAACGATGCGATACACAAATGATCGGCGTATTTTGATCCGTCAGGGCCTTGGATACTGCCCTAGCCAAAAGGTAACACCCGCCACGCAGCAAAGGGTTAAACGCACCCACAAACAGCTCTTTGATGCCCGCTTTCCCATGTTGCCCAACGTCGAGATTGAACACACATGGAGCGGCATTGTGTGCCTCTCACAAAACAGCGCCCCAGCGTTTGGGCAGATTGCGCCAAACATTTGGACAGCGGCGTGTCAAAACGCGGTGGGCGTTTCCAAAGGCACGTTTGCAGGCACTTTGGCCGCTGATCTGGCCACGGAGCAGGACAATCCGTTGATCGCGGATATGTTTAGTCTTGGCGAACCCAGTGCCTTGCCGCCGCGCCCGTTTTTGGATTTGGGTGTGCGCACGCGTTTCGCGTGGGAGCTGTGGAGAAATCGGGACGAAGCCTGAGTTTGGCGTAAATCGGCACACATTGTACGGATTTGGATGGAAAATTGGGGTGACTCTCGCCGTTTGCGGCTCGTGAGCGACAGTGATATTACTTGTGTGAAAAAATATTGAACAACAGGAATATTTTTGCAAACATGGTGTGTGACTGAGAATCGTAAGCATAGTTTATCGGCATTTTTTAACGCAAAAACGCCTGAACCGCATGTTTTATGCGGTCAATCCCTTGGCTGCTGTGACCAATGAGCGTGCGTTTCGAAAACTCCCAAAGCGAAAAGCGGTCAAAAATCCGGTTCGAGATTTTCGTCAGCACGGGCTTCGACGCGCTTGAAGTTGCTGCCGTCAGCGGTGTGCTCGCACAAGCGAATGATGTGTTGGGACAGGGGGCCTTTGATTGGCGCTATGTGTCGGACAAGCCTGGTTTGCTGACAGGATCGCAAGGCATGATCGTTCGGGCCGAACCCGCGGTAGCAAACCACGATTTCTCCGATGTGATGATTGTTGTTGGTGGGCGCAAGAAAACAGGCGCGGATTGGATCGCACGGATTCGCGCGATGAAACGCATGGGGCGCACGGTGGTTTTGCTGTCTGATGCCGCCACATCCTTTATCGAAGCAACGGGACCAACCTCGGGCAAGGCGACAACCCATTGGAAAGACGTTTTAACTCTCAGCGAAGCGGGCTATTTCCCCAACCTCACCTTTAGCATTGCGGAAAACGCAAATGGGATCATTACATCAGCAGGGCATTCCTCCACGCTTGATTTGATGATTGGTCTAATTTCCGATCATTTGACCAGCCCGCAAGTCGCCGAATTATCAAGCCTGTTGTTGATGCCTGCCATTCGCAAAACCAGCACCGAACAACCGCGCAACATCGGCCATAACGAGAGCCTGTTTGACAAGCGGATCGCCAAGGCAATTAACCTGATGGAAGAAACCATCAGCGATCCGCTGCCTATGGTGGATTTGGCAGATCAATTGGGCGTGTCCGTGCGCCATTTGGAACGGCAATTCAACGAAGTCTTTGATGACACCCCAGCGCGGTTTTATAAACGCTTGCGGGTCAAACGGGCCAAAGCGATGCTAGAGGAAACGATGGTGTCGATTGTGGATATTTCCGTTGCCACAGGGTTTGGATCCACCCAAACGCTGGCAAAATCCATGAAGGATGAATTTGGTCTGACCCCGAAAAAGATCAGGGACAGACGGTCGGTAAAACTGGTGGATTTTTAGGCCACCGCCAGTTTGATGAACTGTTCCATGTGATAATCCGTATCGCCAAAGCGGTGGTCGATCATGGTCAAACGTTTTGCCAGATGGCCCAGTTCATATTCGTTTGTCATCCCAATCCCACCGTGCATTTGGATGCCTTCTTCGACAACCAAACGGGCGGCCAAACCGATCAGATTTTTGGTGGCACTGACATGCACATCGCGCACAGACGGTTCTGCATCCACGTGCCCTGCAAGGTTAATCACCGCAGACCGCGCCTGTTCGATTTCGATCAGTACATCCGCCAAACGGTGTTGCAGGGCCTGAAACTTACCAATCGGCACACCAAATTGTTTGCGCGTTTTCAGATAGTCGTTTGTCAGTGTTTTAATACTCTCCATCAGGCCAAGCGCCTCTGCGCAAATGGCAAGAGTCGCCCGCGCATTCATTGCCGAAATCGCATCATACGCAGCGCCCTCCGCGCCAAGCATCGCTTCATTTGGAACGCTAACATCCGATAGGGTCACCTCGGCGGCATGCCCCCCACCAACGATGGGATAGCTGCGTAGAGTCATGCCATCTGTATCTGCTGGGATAATAAACAGACTAATGCCGTCTGTATCCGCAATATCGCCGGACGTGCGTGCGCTGACGATCAGGTTTTCTGCACTCGGCGCATTCACCACAATTGCCTTGCGTCCATTCAATGTATACCCATCCGCACCTTTTGTGGCTGTGGTTTCCACACGGGGCATGTCAAAACGGCTGCTCGGTTCGCCGTGGGCTACCGCCAGATGTGCGCCGCCTGCAATAACGGTTTCGATCACGTCCTTCTGTGCGTCGGTCCCCAGCACTGCGATCAAGCCACCACCCAAAACCGCCGTGTCAATCAGCGGGTCCACCGCACCGATACGGCCCAGTTCTTCGAACACAAGCGCGATGTCGAACCCTTCTCCAGCGAAACCACCATCCTCTTCGCGAAACAACGCACCAATAACACCCATTTCGGCAAGGCCCGTCCAGATATCAGGGGAAAAGGCAGCTTCGTCATCTTCGATTTTTTTACGCGCCTCTGCGGTGTAGGCATCAGCAAGATAACGGCGCAAGCCGTCTTGCAACATCTGTCTCTCGTCTGTCAGATCAAAATTCATGGTCTCCTCACAATTCCAGAATGGCTTTGGTAATGATGCCGCGTTGAATCTCGTTTGATCCCCCGAAAATCGACAGTTTACGGTTGTTCAAATATTGCGCCGTCGCAGGGGCGGCGTAATCTGGGCCAACGGGTTCTTCGTTGCTGCCCTCGTCCAAGGCTTCGCTGGCAAAAGGCATGGCATAGGGGCCAACCGCATTGCGGGTCAACGCGTTGATCTCCTGACGGATAATCGTGCCTTTGATTTTCAGCATGGAACTTTCCGCACCGGGCGCTTGGCCTGCCGCGGCTTGGGACACCACGCGCAGGTTGGTGGTGGACATGGCCATAAGATCCATTTCCACCCGCGCGATGCGTGCCGCGAAATGGGGATTTTCGATCAAAGGACGCCCGCCCGATTGTTCCAACCGCGCGATGCGTTTCAAGTTTTGAAGCCCCGCATTGGCGAAGCCGACTCCCGCAATATTTGTGCGTTCATGGGTCAACAAATATTTGGCATAGGTCCAACCCTTGTTTTCTTCACCCACCAAATTTTCAACAGGTACTTTCACATTGTCGAAAAACACTTCGTTCACTTCGGGTGTCCCGTCGATCAGCACAATCGGGCGCACTTCGATGCCCGGTGTGTCCATGTCGATTAACAGGAATGAAATGCCTTGCTGTGGTTTGCCTTCCTTGGACGTGCGCACAAGGCAGAAAATCTTGTTGGCGTATTGGCCAAGCGTCGTCCACGTTTTTTGCCCGTTGACGATATAATGGTCCCCATCACGCACCGCAGACGTGCGCACCGACGCCAAGTCAGACCCAGCCCCTGGTTCAGAATACCCCTGACACCACCAATCGTCACCGTTCAAAATACGTGGCAGATAATAATCCTGCTGTTCTTTTGACCCAAAAGCCTGCAACACAGGCCCAAGCATCGACAGGCCAAACGGCACAACGCGCGGGGCGTTGGCTTTGGTCATTTCGTCTTCAAAGATATGGCGCTCTACGGCATTCCACGCGGCACCGCCAAATTCTTTGGGCCAGTTTGGCGCAAGCCATCCTTGCGCGTTTAAAATGGCATGCCATTCTTCGTAATCTGCTTTGGTCAGGCTTGTGCCCAGCTTGCTTTGATCAACCAAATGATCGGGTAATTTTGCTTTGATGAACGCACGCACTTCATCGCGAAATGCGATTTCGGCTTCGGTGTAATTCAGGTCCATAATAATTCTCCTGCTGTTGATCAAAAGGTAGGGTGAAGCCGCCAACCTGACAAACGAAACGCTACGCCATTTCTCGTGGAAACTACGGTTCGGTGACGCTTGGTTGCCATTTGCCCCGTTTTCGCAAACACTTCACGCTTACGTGACCCGAAAATTTGATTCGAGATATGATGTTAAAAAACACCTTTAAAACTGGCCTTGCCGTTTCATGTTTCGCCCTCGCAGCGCCTGCTGTGGCTGATGATCAAGGCGCATTTGGCAAAGTGATCCGCATCGAAAACAAAGCGTTCCAAGCGGACGCAGGGCATATTACGTTTTCGGAAATCCCAATCGGCTCAAAGAACCCGTTCTATTCACCATCCATGTACGGCGGTGACAAAAACGGGATCAACGTGGCCTTTGCAGGATACTACGTGGGCCAACGTATCGCACGATCAGGCCAGTGTGGGGTCGGTGCGAGTGCAAGCGGATGTGTTGTCGGGACACCCGAAGCACCGTTGCGACTTTCAAGTTCCAGCCCCGATGTTTTTGCAGCAGAAGATGGATCAAACCCCACAAGCCCTTCGCTGTCAGGCTCGCCAAAATTCAACGGCCCGATCAGCATGTTGTTTGACCGCGATGTTGCAGGTGTTGGCCTTGCGGGTGGATTTTTTGATACGGTTGAATCCACCGCTATCACAGCATTTGATCGGAACGGGCGCACAATCGGTGGCGTCCACAACCTTGGCAAAGGCATGGAATACATGGCCTTGGTCACAGAAAACGGTCGCAATGCCATCGCAGGGATTCAATTTTCCTTGGTCGGACCAGAGGCGGCGGGATACGCTATTGATGAATTGACCTTTGCGCTGGCGGGGCAACTCGACAACAGCCAGATCAAACGATTGGGCGATGTATTGGCAGAGCCAGAGGACGATCTGGAGCGGAATGAAAAGCCCTCTGGCGGTCTTTCTGATCTGTTTGGTGACGCTGCAAAAGGCCGTGACAAAGCCAAAGAGAAAAAGCCCTCGGGCGGGCTGTCCGATCTGTTCAAGGACTAAGTCAAAGAAATTTTGGACATTTATTTTGTCCATAAAACTGGAAATTATGTTGGCGTCTTTGTATACTGGACCCAATGTTTAAAGCGTAAGGTGATTTAAATGCTGCTAATGAAATCCTCTCTTCGTGGTTCGGAAACTGCCACATTCTCCAAAACCTTTGTCGGTGCAACAGTTGCTGTTGCAATGGCCGCAACCACGGTTGTGACCCCGACTCCGGCGCGCGCAGGGGCTGAAGAAATCTTCGGCGCATTGGTCGTGATCGGCGTTGCTTGTGCTGCATCCGGTAAGTGTAAAGGCAAGAAAAAAGCCAAAGCAGGCCGCAAAGGCAAAAAGAAGGCCAAAGGTGGCGGCGGCGGTAGCGTCGGATACGGCATCAACAAATCAGAGCGCCGCTTGGTTCAAGAAGGGCTCGCTGCCAAAGGGCATTATACTGCTGCGATTGATGGGTCATTTGGACCAGGAACGCGTAAATCAATCAGAGCGTATCAAGCTGCCATTGGTGCCAAAGTTACCGGCAAGCTTACACCAGTGCAGATCAATGATCTGGCCGCAGCATCAGTTGCCTTTGCATCCATTCCAGATGACAGCCCTATGCTGTTCCAATCTGTGTTGGTGCGTGACACAACCAAAGCACAACTTCGCGAAATCCAAGTTCGCTTGAACGAAAAAGGGTTCCCCGCTGGTGTGCCAGATGGCGCATGGGGCGGCAGCACGCGCCGCGCTGTAGAAGCGTACAAAGCGGCAAACGGTTTGCCGGGTAAAACGCTCGCGTCGCAACGTTTGTTGGCCCATATGAATGGTGTGGTCATGGCCCGCGAGGGTGGCTTGGTTGCGGGCGTCGCAGTTGCCGCTGCGGGTCTTGATGGCGGCGTTCTTGGCGAAGAGGAAGGCCAAGGCGTTGCAACATTCGAAGATCTCGCAGCGAAAACCGTTGTTGAAGAAGAGCCAGTGGAAGCCGAAGTGGCCGCTGTCTCCGCACTTCAATTCGAAGTTCTTGGCATGCGTCCAGGGATGAACCGGTCCGAAATCGAAGAAACCGTAATCGAAAACCTCGGTGAAGACGTGACTATCTCTGTTGGTGGTGCCGAAGACATCGGGGCCGAAGGTCAACTCAGCTTGGGCCATGTGCTGTCACAACCAAACTGGCCAGAGCCTGGATCAGAGCAAGTGATGGCGGTTTATGACGAAAAAGCCCCAGCAGATGGTGCCATTGCAATCTTCCGTTCGATTGTCATGCCAGAAGGCTTTACCAAAGCATCCTTTACCAAAAACATCGTTCCAAAAATTCTGTCAGAATATGGCAAAGAAGGGTTGGTGAATGATGATCTCGTGTGGATCGGGGATTCAGAAACCCGCTTGGCATCCCGCAAAGACTTAGCGATGCGTGCCTCTTGCGGAGATTTGGCGCTAAAGCAACCTGAAGCCGAGATCGTTGATGGGGTCGTGTCGTGGGAAGCAAAAACTGCGCCAACGCTGAACGCAGATGCCGCAGCAGGTGTCAGCGCCAAATGCGGTGATGTCATGACTGTGGATTTCGAAGACGGCATGCTGAACTTTGCCGTTTGGAATTCTGATATGTTGGCTGGCGGCGCAGACGACGCCAGCGTACCCGTTATCAAATTCTAATCACTGATCAGCGGCAAGATTTGCCAAACAGCTGAACCCAAACATAATTTCGTGTGGCGCTTGCGGGGCGCCGCACGCTTTTTCGGGGTTTGCCATCAAGGCTCGTGGCCAATTCTGAAAGGGTCTGCGGCCCACTCGGGTCAATTTCACGGGCTGGGCCAACATAGGCAACGCCAAAGCCCGTTTCTTCGACCGTGGCACGGACGAGATTTTTCCAATGCCCCACCGATGTGATCCAGCCCATCAAGGCCTCGTTTACAGACTGCTGCCCTTTGGCGAGGTTTTCTGCGATCTGGCAAAACTCGTAATCGCCATCGCGCGCCCGTTCTGCCAACGTAGACCCATAAGGCCCCACATGATCGAAATGCCCTGTCTCGGCGAGCAAACACGCATATTTCTGGGCAATCGCGTCAAGTTGGTTGTTTGTTGACACAGTATTCACGCTTTGCCGTTTTCGAAGTGCGTTTAATTTGCCCAAATGCTCGATTCGCAGATCGTCGATTTCCAAAGGAACAGAGCAGTCTTGCGCCTGCGAAACAGTCGGGACTGCGAGCATGGCAGACAAAATAATGGCAACCGTACCAGCACGAATTAAAGTTATTATTGAAGGTGTCATGGAGTCTCGCTGAAATTGGAAATGCAAGTATTGTAAAATAATTTTAGTGAGCATAGGCTCGACTCCGAAACTTTTCGCGATGAACTTTAGTATAGAGGTAAACACATTGAAAATATTTAAATTTATGTCAACGGCTGCGCTTGCAGCAGGGCTATCGTTGACCAGCACAATGAGCCTCGCATGTGAATCAGACGAGATGCTGAAAACAGAAAATGGCTTTATTTTCAAAATCGTTGCGGGGTCAGACAAGATTCCAGCATTCACTGACGAAAGCGCATCTGAAGAAGCATTCCAATTGGAATTGCTGCAACCCTACTTTGTGATCTGCGATGCTGGGGATTACTACAAAATCACCGATTTGCCTGCAGACTCCGTAGATGAAGCCCTGTCAGGTAACGTTGCCTTCGTAGCCAAAGATCAGACCTACAACTGGACAACGCGCGAAGCCCTGAGTTTCTCTGAAATCGCCTTCTTGGAAGAACGTCCAGAGATCACCGCATGGGATGACGAGGCGGTCCTCGAAAAGTTTATGGAAACAGGCAACAAGAAACTGCACCCGCCTGCGTTCAAAGAAAACCTAGAAGCCACACGCCTGCGCGAACGCTCCACGCGTCCGTATCCTGTGCTCGGCTCGGAAATGCGTTCCCTGCGCGGCGTAACAGAAAAGCGTGTTTATAACGTGCTGCTGCCCGCCGCTTTGGCGCCTACAGCGGCGATTGAAATCAAAGAAGGTGAACTCGAAAGCGTTGAAAGCGTTTTGACGACAGCCACGATCTTGGTTGTGTTTGATGCGACGGGTTCCATGGATGCCTTTGCGCTTTCAACTGCGAAAGCCATCGCTGGCAGTATCAGCTCCCTTCCTGCAGAGGTGCGTGAGGGTTCTGAAATGGGCTTCTTGTTCTATCGTGATGAAGGGGATGAGGAAAAACTGGTTCCAGTTGCCCCAATGCCTTTGAAAGACGCAGCGAATGCGTTGGAAAAAGCGGCCGCATTCATGTCTGGCGGTGGTGATGTAGAAGAACCAATTCTTGATGCGATGTACTATGGTGCGAACATTTTTGATTGGGCGCAATCAGGCAAAAAGATCGTCATCGCGGTTCTAAATGATGATGCAAAGCCAACGACAATTGGGTCGCTCGATTCAGAAGGGCGTATTCCAGCTGGATTGGATGCTTACAAGATCGCAAAAGACTACTTTGACCAAAGCATCAACGTGATTTCGGTTCAGGCGGGTCCAGGTGAAGGTGCGAACCTTGCGAATGTTCTGGGAACGCTTGCTGATGAAACAAACGGCAGCTTCATTCCGTTCGGCGCTGGGCTAAAAGAGAAAGACATCTCTGAGCAGCTTATCCTGAAAATGTCTACGGATGCGGCTGTTGCGATTGAAGAAGGTAAAAACGCGCTTGGCAAAATGGCGTTTGACCTGAACGGCTTTGCCACCATCCCACTGGAAGTTCTGAACGGTGAAATGCTCGAACGTTTGCGCGCAGCTGGTGTTGATTTCAACATCGACGCAGGCGAAGGCGGCGTTTTGATCCGTGAAGGCTACGTTCTGGAAAATGACGATCTGTTGTCACCTGAAATCCAGATCGAAAAAGAAACGCTGATCAACCTGATCAACCTCTATTCCGTTCTGGCGACTGTTGGTGTGGACGAAGAGGCAATGATTCAGTCCATCTCCGAAGCGATTGCTGCGATTTCAGGGGAAGAGTACGACTCCAGCGAGCCAATCGAAGAAGTGATTGAGAAGAAACTGGGCATTCAGTTCCGCTCTGACCTGTTGAACTTTGACCTCAACTTCTTGGCGGCAATGGTTCCAAATGAACGTTTGGCCATGACCAAGCGGATCGACACGGCCTCTGAAAAGCTCAACCAGTTCTTTGAAGCGAACCAAGACGAGTTTGACCGTAACCCTGCGGTTTGGATGCCCATCGCGGTACTCCCTTAAAACCTGCAACCCCCTGCACCAAAGTGGGCGCAGGGGGTTCGCACACGTGTTTTTTTTGTAAAAGGGACCGCAGGCCATGTCCGACAACTCCATTATTTCATTAAAAAATATTAACCGCGTTTTCGAAGTCGCCGATGAGCGCATCGAAATTCTGAAAGACCTTTCTCTGGATATTGAGCGGGGCAGTTTCAACGTTATCAGCGGCGAGAGCGGCTCGGGTAAAACAACACTTCTGCGTATTTTGGGCCTTTTGGACACCGACTATGAAGGCGAATTCGCTTTCGAAGGAACCGATGTAGCGGGCCGTCCTGATTGGTATTTGGACGAGTTGCGTGCCAACAATATTGGCTTCATCTTTCAAGAGGGCCGTTTGTTCAGCCATATGTCGCTGACCAAAAACATCGAAATTCCACTGGAATTACAGGGCCATAACACGCCAAACGAACGATCCGAGCGGATCAAGGCGCTGGAGCCTGCGTTCTACAGCGAAAAAGAACGAGCGAAAAACACGCTCAACAACTATCCATCCTCCGCATCTGGCGGGCAGGCGCAACGTGCCTCGATCATGCGTGCGGTTGTAAAACGCCCAAGCATCATTCTTGCAGATGAGCCAACGGCCAGTTTGCACGGCGAGTTGAAACAAGAAGTTGTCGCGCATCTGCGCGCGCTCGTTGAAGACGGCCATACGGTCATCGTCGTCAGCCATGACGAGGTGTTCTACGATCACGGCCGTCAGTTGTTGTTGGAAAACGGCGTGCTGCGCGAACTGAACTCAGAACCCGCCAGTACCGCAACACCACTGCCTTCGCATATGCCTGGCCAAGACGAAGCGATCTTTTTCGGGTGGAAACCCCGTGCGCCATTCCGCATTTTGCTCAGCCAAGCCATCCGCGAAACGGTGTTTCGACCGCTGTTTCTGTCCCTGATCCTTGTGTCATTGATCATCGGGGTGTGTCAGGTCTCCGTGTTTACCTCGGTCATTGTCGGGGCGCAGGACTACGTGAACCAGAAAATCACCGAAGGATCGCGGCTGAACCGAATACAAATTAAGCCGAGGATCAAAGACAAAGCAAACGATGACCGCTTTCCTGATCGACAAGCGATTATCGACGATGATTTGGTAGACGTGGTTGTGCAACGCCGCGCCACCACGTCCCGTGTTGTTGTAAAATCGGGCAAAGCAAAAACATTTTCTGTGACAGGATTGCTGGAAAACGACCCAGAATATGACCTGTTGAACTTTGCCGCGGGTGGCCCGTTTGTGGGCAACCATGACCAGCCACAGGTCATTCTAACCGCCGCAATGGTGTCCGAAGTCTTCGATACCGAAGGGCTCGACACAGGGGCGGTGGATTACTCTGATTTCATCGGCAAGCGTGTGACTGTGATCATCAACCGCTATAACCGTGGGCGCAAATTGGTGGGGCAAGTGCCGGTCGAATTGGAACTGGCAGGCGTGATCCTGCACGGGGAAGGGGGGCGTCAGTTGTATTTCCCCAACCGCACTTTGTTGATCTTCGATCGCTTTGTGCGGGATCGCGATGGCGAATATAAGTTCCCTGAAAACGCGGGTGTCGATAATTGGTTCGACGGGGAAACCATCGCTACGCTTACGGATTTTCCATGGGAAGATTCCCTTCACATCTATGCCAAAGAAATCCGCGAGGTTCTGGTGCTATATTCTCGTCTGTCCAAGATGGGGTTCAAACCACAATCAGATATTTGGGATTTCAAATGGGCGCTGGATATTCAAGACACGGCATGGCGCATCTTTCTCCCACTGCTGGGCCTGATTGTGCTTGGCGTTTGTATTACCGTGGCGGCCAATATCTTTACCTCTGCCAAATTGCGCGAAACAGAGCTGGCCTTGTGGCGCGTGCTCGGTATGCGGCGTGGTGATCTGGTTTTGACGCAAGTGATGTCGGTGTTTTTCTCGGTCACGGTCGGCGTATTGGCTGGATTGGGCCTTGGGGCGTTTTTGATTGAAAAGACTCGCCAGATGTTGGTGGCACGCGCCCTTGAAACCGCGCAAGCCACAGGCGATCAGGCCGCAGAATTTGACGCGATCTTTGCCCCTGTTTCAAACTTCTTCTGGCCGGTTGTGATCTGTGCCATTTCCATTGGTCTGCTGTCTGCGCTTTATCCAGCCTTCCGCACCGCCAAAACAGACCCTGCGAAAGTTCTGAAATCATGAAGCAGGGCTGGTTCACAAAAGGTCTGGTCGGGGCGCTTGCAGCGGCCCTGCTTGGCACGGCTGTGGACGCAAATTGTCGGCAGTGGGCGGCCCCAAATGAGATGAAAGCGGGTGTCGAGGTCCAAGGGAGTAAACGGTTCAAGATCGCGGAATCCGACCGCGTTATCGTTGAAATATCCACGCGAGACGGGCGCAAACGGGGACAAATCGTCGTTCCACCAGAAAAGTCCCTCGTTGCGCGCGTATTCGCCACAACGGAAAAAGAATATCTGACTCTCGGGATGGGGCAGGTAGCTGAACTCGTTCTTGAAGATGATTCCACCATCAACATCCGCCAAGGCGGCGAACTCATCGAGTCGTCCGTTGATTATCGAATTCGGCTTCGCAACACGAAATGCGTGCGGGTCAAAGGAACCAATCATCTTTTGTCCCGTGACGAAGCCGAGGAAAAGGGCGTTACGATCATCGTCATCGCAGCTCCGCGAAAGATGGAAGACCGATCCCCCATCGACAGAGAGCCCACAATCATCGGCAAAATTGGCGATATTCTGACAGGGGATCCGGAAGAGCCAACCGTTCGCAAAAATCCAAGTATCGGCGATGCGTTAAGCGAGCCAACCGTCGAAGGCGGGGGCATTTCTGGTTTGGCTGATCTGTCAGATGATGAGCCTGACAAAGCGGACAAAAAAGTTGGCAGCATCGCCGATCTTGCGTCCGAGCTGGAAGACAAAGCTGCCAAAATCGAAAAGCCGTCAATCAAACCCAAATTAAAAGACACAGTGGCCGTGACGGTTCCTAAAGAGGAAGAGCCTGACCCTACGCCCAGCAAGCCTGTGGCTTTGTCCGTGTGTCACGCAGGAACGGATGAGCGTTTGCCGCTTTTTGGTACGGTCCCCGACGCAGACTTTATGACGGCGGGGGTTTTGAAAGATGGAACGGATATCAAAACCTATTCCCAGTTCGACAGCACAGATGTGTTCATCGAAGAAGAGACGCAAGCCAACATTCCAGACGACAAAATTGGCAAACTGCTGCCCATCTCCCAACCTTTTGGCAATCGCGAAATAACGCTGGCAGACGAAACAAAAATCATTCCCATCCGTCTCCCGGGGGCAGGCATAACCAGTCGCAGCGTCGTCACAACCGAAATTGATGCCGATCTGGTTCGCTTTGCCGTGTTCTCTGATGCGGCAACTCTGGCACAGACAGGGTTTGAAAAACTTGAAACTGCCCTGCGCAAAGCTAAGCCAGAAACGCGCTGGGTTGTGGATTGGTTCGAAATTGCGCCATCGGGCGATGTGTTGCCAGCCAAACAGTTCGATACCTTCAAAAAGATGATGGACGCGATTGACAGCGACAACAGCTTCAGCCCGTTAACCTCTGCCCAATTCAGCCTGTTAACATCCAATATCGAAACGCGCATGAAAGAGGCAGGACAGCCGATCACACGGGCGTTTTGGGTGATCGAAGGGATCCGTCTGCCCAACACGGCTCCAGTTGATGTGGAGAACCTCATCACGTCTGTCACCAAGTCAGGCAACGTTCTACGCGGGCCTTCGGGCAAAGAACGTGCGTGGCTCGATATTATCACAGGCCAGTTTGGTACAAAGTTTGCCGAATATTACTTGGACGGCGCGGTAAAAACCACATTTGGCGCGTCCCTCTATGTGGAAGATCGCAAAGGCAAAGTGGAACGATCCACACTCATCACCAACACCAAGGACATCGTCAACAGCCTATCGCGCGCGGTGGATGTGGCCAAACGCTTGGGCGCGTCAAAGTCAGTTAAAACCGTAGATGACGTGGTGATCGAAGGGCCGGATGCGCCTGTGTTTAACCGCGATGATGTGCTGCGCGAAACTGGGCTTTTGGCGCGAAACGTGGACACCAACGAACGTTTGATCAGTGTGATTACATCTGAATTGTTGATGAAAGATATCCTATCAGGACGTTCTGGTGCAGAAACCAGCGGTAACATTGATATGGTTTCCTTGTCGTCGATGCGCTCAGGCAATGATGCGGTTTTACCAAAACGCGATCTGTCCGAGGCGGCGTTAAAGTTGCGGTTGAAAACACTGGGGATTAAGGCGGTGGACGATGAAAACTATGTCCGCCTAGGACAGTGGTTCGAAGATTTGACCGAAGGCTTTTCCCGCTTTCAAGATCGCAACTGTACGCATATATTCTTTCCTATCCGCAAGTAACGACAGGTAGCACCACGCAAATGACGGGCCTTACCAAGCAGATTATGCGTGCTGTGACGATTGCCGCCATTGGCTGGGTCTCCCTTGCCGCACCCGGCATGGCGCAAACGCGGTTTCCCGCAAACGAGGCCACGAAAGACACCAAAACCAAAAGCTGCACGCTTATTTTGGTGCCCTCTGTGTCCACGGAAAGCACTGCGCCGCGCCTGAAACTCGGGGCGTCACTGGACCCAAAACGGGAAAAACTGACTCTGTCTATTGATACACGCAAGCCGCTTGTCAGTTCCGAAATGGTCGCAGCCAACCAGCGGGTTCCGTTCACCGGCGAGTCTGTTGCCAATGCACGTGGATTGGCCAAAACGCAAATATGGGCCGCCATCAGTGCCAGCCACAAAGCCCAAGAACCCTTTTTCCTGACAGGTAAAACAACCAGCGGTGAATATGCCTCATCGCGCTATGATGATCTGGACCCCAAAGGCATTATCGCACTGCTCGAAGCGCAATGTGGCTATGACGGGTCTGATATGTTCCCTGAAAGCGTTGCGTCGCTTGCGAAAAAGGAAAACGCTCTTCGGCTGAACGAAAATCAAGTGCGTCACATTCGATGGGTTCTGGCCCGTACAATCAACAATGCGGTGCGTGAGCCAAGAAAATCCAAAACCTTTACGGCGGATGACCGCAATTCAATTGCCCAATATGCGCGACGCAAAGGCAAACCTGCACGTAAATATTTATCGCGGGATTTGGCCAATATGCTGCTGAAAACCAAATTCACGCCAGTCACGCCCGACCACACGTCGAGCCGTAACTATAAACGCTCTGGGCAATGGGCCACCTATCGCGCAACCAGCGATACCTGCGCACTTACGACCCCCGCGAAAACATGGTCTGGGATGAACCTGTTTCGCAGTCCTGAAATGAAACTTTCCGTTAAAACCACAGATTCAGGTGCGCGGATGTATTTTGATTTGCTCACCCCAAACCCATTTGTGCCCAATTCTGTTAGGTTTGCCGTTGTGGACGGGCGCAGATACCCGATTGAGGTGCGCGGCCGCACCATTGTGCCGGGTCCTGACGGCAAATACATGTCTACAGCAATCGCGCGCGCGCTTAAACGTGGCCGCGAAATCAGTTTTAACGGCACGGTCGAAGCCACGCGTCGCAACGGAACAATCTCTTTTTCCGCCAGCGGTTTCAGCAGTGGGTTTAACCGATTGGGCGTCATTTGCGGACGCCGAGACATCAAGCGGTGGCTCCAATGATCATACGTTTTTGCGCCACGCTTTTCACTTGGCTTTGTTTGACAGTGCCGAGCCTCGCGCAACAAACAGCATATGCAAAGTTCAGCCCGATTGAAGTATCCGCAAGCCCTGCTTTCGAAACCCTCAATCTGCAAAAATTTGAATTTGGCAAACCGTTAACCGTCATCGACGGAACTGACAAACACGTGCAAATTAATCACGACGGCAAACAGGTTTGGCTGCGCCGAGCTGACGTTCTAATGCCGCCCGACTTGGGCCAAATTGTGCCAGGTGCGGGTATTTCAGCAACCAAACGGCCCACATTGCGGTTCTGGAATTCATTGTCACAAGCCACTGAATTTTTAACAGCGACCAATGTGCGCAAGGCGGCCCCAGACCTTGAAGAGGTTCAGATCAAAGGGCGCTTTTCTGACCTTTCCATGCCAATCATGGCTGCGGATGTGGTGGATGTTATGGGGCAATCATCTGTGACCATGGCCGCGGTTATGTTGCCAATGGATACGGCGCGGGTCAAAGCATTCGATGCGCTGCGCGGTGCCCAAAGCAAAAAATACGAAATTGTGCTCGTCGTGGATGCCAGCCCGGATGCGGTGACGTTCAACCGCCAAACCGCAGATGCGCTGTATCGCCGTTTGCGGCGCTCAACAACGCGGGCAGGGGACGTGGCCAACATTCGCCTAGGCGTGTTTGGCGCCAATTTTTTTGACAACTTCAAAGATTTGGGC
This sequence comes from Amylibacter sp. IMCC11727, assembly GCF_029854195.1. Classification (NCBI taxonomy): domain Bacteria; kingdom Pseudomonadati; phylum Pseudomonadota; class Alphaproteobacteria; order Rhodobacterales; family Paracoccaceae; genus Amylibacter; species Amylibacter sp. IMCC11727. The sequence goes on along the minus strand of NZ_CP122960.1, from coordinate 2,800,807 downwards.
GCGGTGGACGAAGCTCGCATTCAGGATCTGATCGCAGGCCCTGCGGGCAGCAAACTTTCACAAGCTGAACCGTTGTTGCAAGCCTTGCATTCCGTATCTGAAACGCTTGATCCGACAGCGGACAAACGGATTGTCATCGGCCTGTCGGGGGCTGAAATTGAAACCGAAGCCTATATCAGCAAGCTGCGCAAACGCGTGAACTTGCGCGCCCCAGAACTCGGATTCCCAGACGAGACTTCGCTGTTTCTGGTGCAGGCCACACCTGAACCGAGCGACACATTGCACGCCTTGTCCCAAGCTCCAATCCGCATCAAAGACATCGGATACGTGCCGTTTTCCAGTAAGGTCCAAGAAGATATTTTTGTGCGTATTAACAAGGCATTGAACTTAAATACCGAACGGGACTTGGACGAAGAAGAGCTGTTAAAAGCCTGCAAAACGGATGGCGCAAACTCCGCATTTCCCTGTGTTTTCCCCTTTGCAGCCACCACCGAAACCAGCGCCCCCAAACCCACCCGCCGCGGCCAATCCTCAGATTGGTACAGCACAATCGCATGGGTCGTGGTCGACGGTTTGATGCTAAAACGCACACCAGCGAACTGACCGTCCAACCGATGTGATTTCTGAAAACCCGCAGACCTCACGAGTTGTGTGCGGCTCACGACATTGTTCATTTAGATCTGTTGGAAAAATGGTGCCCCCACACGGACTAACCTCAAAATGCTAAAGCATTTCTCGAACATCCGTGAGCTTACCAAGGTTATCCATGCGAGTAGTATTATCGAACCTACTCAATGACTTAGCCAATTTCACTGCCCATAAACCTTGCTGGATTAACTTCGGCCTGTCAACATGATCTTAGGCTTGAAACACCACAAACACTGAAATGTATCACAAGATGTATCCAACGGCTCAAATACAGGGGATTACAAAATAGTTATTGTTTTTCAGTAACTTAATGTATTTTTCAATTGATTTCAGCTACTTACCTCTGAGGTGTGTATCGCAGCTGTCTAACACCGCATCACAGTTGCTGCGACAAACAGGAATGAACTTAGCATGTGACATAACCATAAGTTCTCCATCGGCAATCGTTTCGAGATTATTCACATTGTAGATTTAGTGGGGAGCTTTTGGGTTTGTATCGCAGGATGTATACCAACCTGTCTGGTCAACATCAGTATGGCTCAACCCTGCTTGGATATTCTTATGGTTGTTTGGGTCCCAGTTTAGGATTCACACCTCTAAAACAAACATTGTTACGAAGCATCTCACCCCCCCCAAAGGGGGGATGGGGGGGGTAGCTTCTCGTATGTACAATAGGTGAAAAATTCTACTGATAGAAATGTTTCATACGGGGGACTAATCTTAAAACCCCCTAGTAATAGTAGAAGTAAACCTGCTTGGGTGAATTAGTAGTTAAGCAAGGAATAGTGGTTTTAGGTGGTAGCTTGCTAATGTGGCCGGTAACAAAAAAACCCTTACTGTAGAAAGGCTAGTCTTTGAAACTTTTCCCATTGTTGTTTGTGGTAATCAGTAGATGATCCAACATCCTGTTTGATTGCGTTGTCATACAGTTTTTTAAACAGCTCTTTATTTTCTTGTATTGTGGACTGAACAGCTCTCATCATTGAAGCTCTGTTTATGTCAAAGTTCAGTTGTGTGCTTAATATCTTGTAGGTGGCAATCTTCATAAAGCTTCTTAAAGATTCCTCATCTCTTTCTCTACAGATCACAGAGTCATGAACTGTTAAGATGGGGATATTGTTTGTAGTGGCTAAGATTATGATCTGTTCAATGATTTGGCTGTCTATAAACATCAATCTCACCCCTTGATCAGCACCTAAACTCTTTTCTAGATATGGGTATTTATTGATGATTGCTTCAACGTACTTATCAAACTGTTCCTTCTCTAGGCTCTTGAACGGGTGTCCTGTAGGCTGGTCATACTTGAAGGCTCCATAAGCAGCTTTGTGACTTTTAGCATTCAGTAGATTTAGCATCAGCCCTTTGAGAATTAGTCTCTGGTCTGTTTGATCGTACTGTTCCACCACTTGGTAACCCAGTGTGTAGATGTCATCTATCGGGTCTAGACCTGCTTCCACTGTTAGTATGTTTGGATGAAGTGAGGAGTAGTCTAGTTCAACAGTAGCTTCATTATTGATCCTGATATGACGTCGATAGGGAATTTGATTTTCTTTGTCCTTGTCTCCGACACGTTGCCAGAAACCACCAGTGAACCTGCCATAACATTCCCAATTATTTCTGCTGAACACACGTGTAACAGTTTTAGTCGAATGGGTGATCTGGATTTGTTGTTCTTTCCCATCTGTACCAATACGTGTGATGGTCGGTGTATCAATGTTGGCAAGGTGAATATGTGTTTTACTCAAGAGGTCATTGTATGCTCTGAGGACTTTGGTCATTTCCATCACATGCGGGAGTGTTTGATCATACTCGACTGCGTGTTTGATCTTCGTCCCTGACTTGGACCGTTTGGGTTCACCAGTTCTTGGGTCTAAATCAAACTTGTTTAGTTTCACTAATGGTGTGTTTGGGTCTTCTGTGATGTCAAACTCAGAGGCATTAACCCCCTCAAAAAGCCGAAACAGCTTCTTTGATCCTCTGATGCGGCTAGTCGTGTTTGTATGGGCAGGGTTATCACTGTGGCTGTGTGCAAGAGTTTCCGTGAAACCATTTGCTTCGAGAGCATCCAAGATCATACGCAACTTTTCAGGGTTAATACCCTTCGGGTTGTAAATGCTTTTGACTTTCAGGCTGTTACCACGAGGGGTAGCTAAACACCGTTCAGGTTCAGTAATCCAAAGTCTGAATAGTTGAAGTAATACTACCTCAAGAGTTGGTAGTCCTGCCTTCTTGGCGTTTGGACCTACTGGGTCAATAGCTGCACGAGTATCAGAAGGTAGACTGAGCCAGATAGACTTGACTGCTTCTAACAGAGGTTTTGAGTCTGTGTGAGCAGAGTAATCAAAAGAACTAGAGTAATATCTGTCCATTGGTTGGTTTGAAGACACGTGAAGGCTCTTTCAATTGATGTTTGGATTAACCGCATCCGCAAGTAAGCTTATCATCAGAGTATTCGTTATCTAGCAGATTTAAGAAATAAGATCAGAGACGCCACAAGCCGTAGATAACCCTGAGAGCCACTATCAGCTGCTGATAGCCCGATATGATGCGGCTACCTACCCACTCCAGACAAACGGATTTTATCGTCCTGTCAGCAGGCATTACTAGACGTTGGTTGCTAACCACATATGGTCATGCGAATATAATCGTGAAACTTGTGGAGAGGTAAATATGCGTAAGGCTTTGGTTGTAAGTGTTCTTGGTCTTGGGCTGTTAACTGCTTGTGAATCAATCAACGACCAGACTGTCAAGGACATGCCCACAGGTTATCTCTGCACGTTCTTGGATCCAAATACTTGGATTACAACAGGCAACGAAAGAGCTGCAATCTTTAAAGAATTGAAGGCTCGAGAAGCAGATTGCGTGCTTCGAGCAGGAACATCAAAGAAAGCATTTTAGGCTTCGTCTTTAATGAGTTGAGAATAGCAGCTGTGAAAACTGCATGACATCCCCTCAGCCTTGCTGACAGCCACTTCTAGGGCCTGCCTCTACACTACCTAGCCAGAAGACCACCATCGTCCTGTCAGCAGGCATTCCTAGACGTTGGTTGCTAACCATATATGGTCATGCGAATATAATCGTGAAACTTGTGGAGAGGTAAATATGCGTAAGGCTTTGGTTGTAAGTGTTCTTGGTCTTGGGCTGTTAACTGCTTGTGAATCAATCAACGACCAGACTGTCAAGGACATGCCCACAGGTTATCTCTGCACGTTCTTGGATCCAAATACTTGGATTACAACAGGCAACGAAAGAGCTGCAATCTTTAAAGAATTGAAGGCTCGAGAAGCAGATTGCGTGCTTCGAGCAGGAACATCAAAGAAAGCATTTTAGGCTTCGTCTTTAATGAGTTGAGAATAGCAGCTGTGAAAACTGCATGACATCCCCTCAGCCTTGCTGACAGCCACTTCTAGGGCCTGCCTCTACACTACCTAGCCAGAAGACCACCATCGTCCTGTCAGCAGGCATTCCTAGACGTTGGTTGCTAACCATATATGGTCATGCGAATATAATCGTGAAACTTGTGGAGAGGTAAATATGCGTAAGGCTTTGGTTGTAAGTGTTCTTGGTCTTGGGCTGTTAACTGCTTGTGAATCAATCAACGACCAGACTGTCAAGGACATGCCCACAGGTTATCTCTGCACGTTCTTGGATCCAAATACTTGGATTACAACAGGCAACGAAAGAGCTGCAATCTTTAAAGAATTGAAGGCTCGAGAAGCAGATTGCGTGCTTCGAGCAGGAACATCAAAGAAAGCATTTTAGGCTTCGTCTTTAATGAGTTGAGAATAGCAGCTGTGAAAACTGCATGACATCCCCTCAGCCTTGCTGACAGCCACTTCTAGGGCCTGCCTCTACACTACCTAGCCAGAAGACCACCATCGTCCTGTCAGCAGGCATTCCTAGACGTTGGTTGCTAACCATATATGGTCATGCGAATATAATCGTGAAACTTGTGGAGAGGTAAATATGCGTAAGGCTTTGGTTGTAAGTGTTCTTGGTCTTGGGCTGTTAACTGCTTGTGAATCAATCAACGACCAGACTGTCAAGGACATGCCCACAGGTTATCTCTGCACGTTCTTGGATCCAAATACTTGGATTACAACAGGCAACGAAAGAGCTGCAATCTTTAAAGAATTGAAGGCTCGAGAAGCAGATTGCGTGCTTCGAGCAGGAACATCAAAGAAAGCATTTTAGGCTTCGTCTTTAATGAGTTGAGAATAGCAGCTGTGAAAACTGCATGACATCCCCTCAGCCTTGCTGACAGCCACTTCTAGGGCCTGCCTCTACACTACCTAGCCAGAAGACCACCATCGTCCTGTCAGCAGGCATTCCTAGACGTTGGTTGCTAACCATATATGGTCATGCGAATATAATCGTGAAACTTGTGGAGAGGTAAATATGCGTAAGGCTTTGGTTGTAAGTGTTCTTGGTCTTGGGCTGTTAACTGCTTGTGAATCAATCAACGACCAGACTGTCAAGGACATGCCCACAGGTTATCTCTGCACGTTCTTGGATCCAAATACTTGGATTACAACAGGCAACGAAAGAGCTGCAATCTTTAAAGAATTGAAGGCTCGAGAAGCAGATTGCGTGCTTCGAGCAGGAACATCAAAGAAAGCATTTTAGGCTTCGTCTTTAATGAGTTGAGAATAGCAGCTGTGAAAACTGCATGACATCCCCTCAGCCTTGCTGACAGCCACTTCTAGGGCCTGCCTCTACACTACCTAGCCAGAAGACCACCATCGTCCTGTCAGCAGGCATTCCTAGACGTTGGTTGCTAACCATATATGGTCATGCCAACCTGGTTGTGAAACTTGTGGAGAGATACAGATGCGTAAGGTTTTGGTTGCAGGAATTGTAGGTATCAGTTTGTTGGCTGGGTGTGACTACACCCCTTCACCTCAACAATTATCACAGGACAGCTCTATTGGGGGTACTGGTAATATCCAGTTCTCTGTGGAGGAACTGACCCCCAGCAAACGATTTCTTACGGTGACGGCAGCACCGGGCATAGGTGAAACGGAAGGATCAATCAAACAACGTATTTATCAGTTTGCCGTTCGGTTTGCTGCTAAAGAATGTCCCAACGAATATCGTTTCGTCGATGATCCAAATATGTCCCAAGCTTTGGCAGCAGGGTTTATGCGCCGCACACGTTCTTATGTGATTCAGTGCACGTCGTGATTGTGGCCATTCAAATTTGTGGGGCTGCTGAGCAAGACCCTAAAGCCTTCCCTATAACACCTAGCCCAACACCTATGACCAACTGTCAGCACATATCCTATGACCTTAGTTGCCAACTAAAAATCTCCTACCATCACAATGGACGTACTGGAAAATGAAATATGGGACCTCGTATTATTCCTAATACCCTACGCATTGCCATAGATAAGACTCTGCAGTTGAGAGGCTTTCAATTGTATTTCCACCACCTCTAAACGAGGCGTTTTTACCATATTTTCCGCAATGGGCAGCAGCCATCTCAATCATTTGAAAAGATGGTCTGTTAACGGGCGAGAGAGTGTTAACACCAATCTGAATTGTATGCTCGGATGCATGCTCTATTCTTGGAGGCTCCGATGCACAGCCTACAACTATTGTTAAAGCTGCAAAACTTACCAATGGTTTATTCATGTGTTTCTTTCATTTCTCTAAGCCGTTTAAAACCAACTTCAATTATCGACAGAGCCCCGTGGTTGTGCATTCAGCTAGAGAAACGGCTCAAGTGTTGCACGTATTTTTTTCTTTATCCTCTCACCGCAGCCCCAACCGGAAAATGCAGCTACTTCCTCACCAGTTACATTATCCAATATAGAAATATCGTAGATGATCTTTTGGGTGAAATCGATGCAGTAATCGTAAGGCCGAGAGTCTGCCAACACTGAGTATCTAGCAGGGTATTTAGTTTTCGTAGAGAGGTTAATATAGGAACCATTTGAAGTTCCTGCCGTCACTAAAGATTTCCCCGCAACGACGGTTTTCCACCCTGCTTCTTTGAAAACTTCTTTTATTGCCTTAGGAACTGGTCTCAACCCTGTCGGTACCATTATGGTTTTATCCACTGCTCTATCTTCAGTGTACAGCTCGGCCGCACCACAACTTACAAGCAACCCAAATAGGGCAACGACCAAAGCTAATTTTTTCATAAATCAAAATACTCCGTAAGCGTTTGGCGAACCCGCTCTGACGGAGAGTGAGGGAATGAGTTAAGTGTCCACTATTGAGAATGGACACTTAGGGGCATTTTATGAGCCGAGGAAAGAAGCGCTTTTGGTCGGATGACGAGAAGCGAGAGATTTGCCGCCAAGCGGCAACGGAGGGCTTTTCTGTCGCGCAAGTTGCACGACGTTATGCAGTGAACGCAAACTTGATTCACAACTGGATGAAGGATCCCCGCTTTGCAACGCCCACGGAGGACATAACCTCTCCCCCCGAAGACGCTTTTCTGCCTGTCGAAGTTGAACTGAGCGCTCAGCCGATAGATAGGATGGTCACTACCCCTTCGGCTTCAGCTCTTTGTGCGACGCGCGTTGATCTAACGTTGTCGGATGGACGACGGGTTTTGATTGAGGGGCCAACAGCGCTGAGCGCGGTTGTGGGTTTGGTCGAAGGATTGGCCGTTTGATCCCCGTTCCTAGTAATACACGGGTTTGGCTTGCGGCTGGCGTAACGGACATGCGGCGCGGCTTCTATACACTGGCATCGCAAGCGGCAAGCGTCCTAGAACAAGACCCGTACTCGGGCCATCTGTTTGTGTTCCGTGGCCGTCGGGGTGACCTTTTGAAGATCATTTGGTGGGATCAACAGGGCGCATGTCTATTCAGCAAGCGGCTGGAGAAAGGCCGCTTTGTTTGGCCTGCTGCAAAAGACGGCAAGATCAGTGTAACGCCCGCACAATTATCAATGCTGTTGGAAGGCATCGACTGGCGCATGCCCCAGAAGACGTGGCGGCCATTGCAAGTTGGATAGGTGCATATTTGTTGGTTTTTGTACGTTCAGGGATTCACGACGCTGACCACATCAAGTATAGGAACGCATGCCCGATGCACCCGATATAATCCCCTCCGAACCCACAGAGTTGCGCGAGTTCACCGTTGGATTATTAGCCGAGTTGAAGAACCGTGACTTGCTTATTGAGAAGCTGCGCCATCAGGTTGCAGGGCAGAACAGTCACCGCTTTGGATCGAAGGCCGAGGGCATCGATCAGCTACAATTGCGACTTGAGGATGAAGAAGTTGCTCAAGCTGTGATCGCGCCCAATGCGCCGCCTGAGCAACCTGCTGCGCATGCAAAGATCAAACCCAAGCGTAAACCACTGCCTGATCATCTGCCACGCGTGGAACGGGTTCTTTCTGTCGGTGATGACTGCGCCGAGTGTGGAGGTGCACTGCGCGAGTTGGCCCGCGATACAACAGAAGAGCTGGAATACGTCCCGGGACGCTTTGTCGTGAACCAGATCATCCGCCCCCGCGTGGCCTGTAAGTGTTGCGAGGCAATCAGCCAAGCACCACTGCCGTCACGCCCGATTGAGAAGGGCATTCCCGGCCCAGGGTTCTTAGCCCATGTGTTGATCAGCAAATACATGGATCACTTGCCGCTCTACCGTCAGGCACAAATCTTTGCCCGTGAGGGCTTGGACATTGATCGTTCGACACTGGCGGGATGGGTGGGTAAATCCGCAGCGTTGCTGGAACCACTGGCGATGGCCATCAAACGTCACGTTCTGTCAGGCCAAGCCATCTTTGCCGATGATACGCCCGTGAAGATGCTGGCGCCAGGCATTGGCAAGACAAAGACAGCCCGCCTCTGGGCCTATGACAGGGACGAACGCCCTTGGGCCAGTGATACCCCACCAGCTGCTTGGTATGAGTTCACGCTAGACCGCAGAGGTATCCGACCAAGCGAACATCTCAAAGGTTACCAAGGCTGGATGCATGCCGATGGCTACGCAGGATTTGAAGAGCTTTACCGTTCTGGCCAGATCAAGGAAGTGGCCTGCATGGCCCATATCAGACGCAAGTTTGTAGACGTGTTCAAGTCCCAAGGCTCGCATGTGGCTGAAGAGGCCATACAGCGCATCGCCCAGCTCTATGCCGTAGAGAAGGAAGCACGCGGCTCACCGCCAGGCCAGCGCGTCGCACTGCGACAACAAAAAGCAAAACCTATTCTTGATGATCTGGAAAGCTGGCTGCAAGGCGAGTTACCCAAACTATCGGGCAAAACGCCATTGGCCAATGCAATCAGATACGCACTGACCCGCATGAAGAGGCTGCGTGACTATTTGGATCATGGCTTTCTGGAGCTGGACAACAATACAGCAGAACGATCCATGCGTGGCATTGCCATAGGCCGCAAAAACTACATGTTCATGGGATCTGAACGCGGGGGCCAGTCAGCTGCCATCATCTATACCCTCATGGAAACCGCCAAGCTCAACAACGTTGATCCCCAAGAGTGGCTCACAGACGTCCTAACCCGCATCGCCAACCACAAGATCAACAGAATTGATGAGCTGCTACCTTGGAACTACAAGGGGTGAAGCTAGGGGTTCGCCTACTGGAACAGGTTCTCCAAGTGCTTACGTTTTACACGCTCATTTTGGTTTGGCCAAATATCAGTGGAAGGAATCAGGTACATGCTTGCTAAACGTTGTTCGACCAACGTAAAGCGCAACCCAATATTCTTGATCACCGGCGTCTTTTTCCTTCGGCTTTCAAATCGTACCATGTTGTTACATGCTTTTGCATCTGATGGCCCAAGTCCATGATTGATCAACGCACTTTGAGACAACATTAAAACTGGATATGACATTTGAGTACTCGCTAATATGAACTAATGCACATTTAGGAACCAGAACGTACTTTTCAAGTGTAAATGCCACAGTATTGTGCTGGAAGCACCTTTAACTGTTCATTAGCCCACTCAACACCCGCCGCATTCCATCAGGATTTCCGACCAGTTTGGGGTCACGGCACAGATGCGTAGCAATGACTTCGGCCGATTGTCTTTCCAGGCCTGCCAAAACAAGTGTTTCAATAAAAACGGGATTTGCATGGTCCCATATTACTTCATGTGACGGACCCCGATAGCAGCTTGCTATGATAGTTGTTGCAAAACTTGGCGTTGTCATAAGCAAAGCTAGTGTTGATATAATGATAGTACGTTTCATGTTGCCCCCAACATATATTTGAAAGCACTAGGCATCGTTCAAAAGCCAAATTTTGTCAAACAATCTAAAATTGAAAGAGAGTAATGTCGCTTGGATTAGGGTGGCTTTGGACGACAGCGAGCGAGTTGACCATACCACCAAAAATGCCATCTTGAGAATGGGTCACCAACCTTTTACAATCGGCTACCCATTATCACCCCTAAAAAAACACCCAAGCGCCCGTTTTTGGTCTCATTTTCTTGTCAGACAGGCTTTGTAACAAGTTTGATGAGTATTTTGATAAAATGTCTGACCAACTACAAATCCTGTATGCCCTTGCAATAAGCGCCATTCTTGGTGCTTTGATCGCGCATGGCGTCTTTGCGCTTTTGTCGATTGCTGTAACCTGACTGCCCTCGGTGTTGCCGCATCTCGTCTAAATTGCCGCGGCAACACCAATCGGACGGATTTAACAAGAGTTCCATTTGGGCGACCACCCAAGCGCACATTACTATTAGGCTGAACCATGAGTAACACATACAAAAAACGGTTTGTTCTAGAGGGGTTACACAGCCTGACAGGATCATGGGTTGATTTGATTGAATTTAAAAGCACTGCGCAAGAGGCTCAAGCCAAACTGTCTATCATCGAAACGCACCTAATTCTTCCAAGCCTGTCGATTGAGGGCGCAATCATCCTGCCTGCAGAGTTTTCCGCGTTTAGAATTGAGCGGATCCAAAATAAATTTGATGATCAATAATCAGACGAATCATCCTAAAGCGAACCATCCCTAAGCAGGTTTACCGAACGCTTACAATACTCCTTCTCAATGTCATTCCGGAAATGTGGCCACTCGTCAACCTCGTAGAACAAACTAGTTTGGGAGCAACAAGTCGTTCTCTTCGTCAGCAAATACACGGAAATACGGTGGCACCGTTAGTGGCAAAAAGAACTTTTCTATGAACACCGTTGCCCTTGATGACATCACGTTAATCATCCAACATCATTTAGTCACCTAAGAGGATCATTACCTTGGCTACTTTCGATGAGTTCATTGCCTCTCTTGAGCAAGACTACGGTGAGCAAGGTAAGGGCAAACCTTTTGAAGTCTTTTGTAAGTGGTTTTTAGAGAACGATCCTGAGTGGTCCAAGACTGTCGATAAGGTCTGGCTATGGGATGACTACCCAAACAAGTGGCAACGACAGGACTTAGGAACTGACTTAGTCTTTAGGGACAAAGAGGGCCTGATCTGGGCTGTCCAAGCTAAGTGTTACGGTGAGCATAGAACCACCACCAAAGGTGATATGAACTCTTTCTTGGCTGACACTGGTCGCAAAGAAGTCGACAAACGTCTGTGGATGCAAACCACCAACAAGATTGAAGCCAAGGCCGAGAAGACACTCAAAGGACAAGACAAGCCTGTTACAATCTTCAACCTCAACTCTTTCCGTGACGCCCCTCTTGAGTACCCTGCATCATTTGCCGATCTCTATCAGGCAAAGGTTAAAGCAAAGCCAAAACCAGACACCCACCAGATCAAAGCCATTGAGGATGCCGCCTCTGGCTTGAAGAGTTCTGACCGTGGCCAGATGATCATGGCCTGTGGCACAGGCAAGACGTTCACCACCTTATGGATCAAGGAAGCACTGAAAGCACATACCACACTCGTCCTGCTGCCCTCTTTGAGCCTGTTGTCTCAAACCATGCGAGAGTGGGCTTGGGCAGGAAACACCGACTTCGACATTCTCAATGTCTGCTCTGATAAGTCAGTGGGCAAGAAGACAGAAGACATGGACCCTGCTGATGCACCCTTCCCTGTTACGTCTGAGATTGAAGAGATTGCTAAGTTCCTGAAGCAGCCAAAACCGAAGGTTGTGTTCTGCACCTACCAGTCTTCTGACCTGATAGCTCAGGCACAGCTTGATGATGCAGTGCCTGCGTTTGATCTAGCAGTAGCTGACGAAGCCCACAGATGCGCAGGTAAGGCTGATGCAGGGTTTGCTACGATCCTTGATGGTGAGAAGATCAGGGCAGACAAACGGCTCTTCACGACAGCTACACCAAGGTACTTCGGTAAGACGGTAAAGGATGCTGCTAAGGCTAATGACTTAGCCGTGGTCGGAATGGACGACGAAGCTGTCTTCGGTCCTGTTATTCACAAGCTGACATTTGGTCAGGCCATCGAACAGGAACTCCTGACGGACTACCAAGTGGTCATCGTCGGTGTTGATGAGCCGATGGTTTGGGAGTGGATTGAGAACTACGAGATTGTCTCGACAGACCCTGACAATGAGACAGATGCTAGAACACTCGCAGCTAAGATCGGCATGTTGAAGGCAGTCAAAGACTACGATCTTCAAAGGGTGATCTCATTCCACAGTCGAGTTGCTGGAGCCAGGCAGTTCTCAGATGAATTGGTGGATGTAGCCAACCTGATTGAGCCAGAAAATAGACCTGAAGGCACCTTCCTGTCGGACTACGTCTCAGGTGCTATGAAGGCTGGAGATCGCAAGGAGAAGATCGACAGGCTGAAGGTGCTTGAAGGCTACGACAGAGGCCTCCTGACCAATGCTAGATGCTTGGCTGAGGGGGTAGATGTTCCATCCCTCGATGGTGTGGCATTCATTGATCCTCGTGGCAGTCAGGTTGAGATCATTCAGGCTGTTGGTCGTGCGATCAGGAAGGTTCGAGGAGCCAAGGTTCAGAAGAAGGGTACGATTGTATTGCCTGTCTTCATTGAGGATGGGGATGACCATGAGGCATCCATTGAGGCAAGTAACTTCAAGCCTGTGTGGGATGTCCTGAAGGCACTTAGAGCACATGACGAGGTACTAGCCGATACATTGGATCAGTACCGCACCAGCATGGCTAAGAACGGCTCTCAGAACCGAAAGAGCATCAGTGATAAGATCATCTTTGATCTGCCCAAGTCTGTTGATGCTGAGTTCTCATCTGCACTCAGGACTGTGTTGGTTGAGGCAAGTACTGCTTCTTGGGAGTTCTGGTTTGGATTGTTGGAGCAGTTCAAAGAAACCGAAGGTCATTGCAGAGTGCATCAACACTTTAAGCTGGATGGGTTTCAGCTTGGAAAGTGGGTTGGCACACAAAGAGCCAACCAAGACAGCATGCCCCCTGAACGCAAGGAAAGACTAGATGATATAGGTTTCGTTTGGGATGCCCTCACTGAGGCTTGGGAATATGGTTTCAGTAAGCTGCTCCAGTTCAAAACCACTAATGGTCATTGCCTAGTACCAAGAACCTTTGAAATGGAAGGCTATAAGCTTGGGGTATGGGTCGGCAACCAAAGGCTGGGCAAAGATCATCTTTCCCATGATCGTCAGCAAAGGCTAAACAACATAGACTTTGTTTTTAACCCGTATGAGACAGCATGGGAAAAGGGTTTCGATAGCTTAGTTCAGTTCAAAGAAATCGAGGGGCATTGTAAGGTTAAGAAGAGGTTTAAGCAGAATGGGTTTCATCTGGGCCAATGGGTGATCAGTCAAAGAGTGCGCAAGAGTTACCTGCCGCCCGAACGTATACAGAGACTAGATGACTTAGGCTTCATCTGGGATATGCAGAAAGACAAAACCTAATGGCTAACCAGACCCTCTCATTCATTTCACTCATCCTACGTCCATGCGTGAAGTGGCTCACGAGTAATGACGTCTGGAAGACAGCTTTCATCGCAACAATGCTCCTCATCCTAGCCAATCAAGCCACTGCCCATAGTGGTGGCTTAAACAAACAGGGGTGTCATGCTGGCTCTAAGCCTTACCACTGCCATAGAGGCCCTAAAGCCGCCCCAAAGGCTTCTTCTCAATCGACGATCCTTAGTGGAACGGTAACTCATGTGAGAGACGGAGATACCATTGAAGTGAATGGCATAGCTGTCAGGCTGTCAGCACTAGATTGCCCTGAGAATGATACTAGGCAGGGCCAAGCCGCAACCAAGCTGGCCAAGCAGTTCCAAGGGGCACAGGCTATATGTGAACTTACTGGAGCCAAGACCTATGATAGGGTTGTGGGATACTGTTCTGTTGGTGGGAATGACTTTGGATCATACATGATGCAGAACTCATCATGTAAGGTTTGGCCCAAGTATGACGTGTGGAACCGATATTGAAACGGATAACCTTCTAAACCCAGCTAATGCCCACAAACAACGTTGCCCTAGATGTCAGTCACCACTGAACACTGTAGTCGTACATGGGCATGAGCAGTGTGCTGTTTGTAAGTCCAACATCTTTGAGTGCTGTTCAGGGGATACTTGTGACACCGACTACAACCTAAGTGTTGGCTATAAGAGAGGGTAATCTTGGATCGTTGTTTTAGAGAGTGATCCAACTCAGGGTAAGCGTTCGGTAAACCTGCTTAGGGATGGTTCGCTTTAGGATGATTCGTCTGATTATTGATCATCAAATTTATTTTGGATCCGCTCAATTCTAAACGCGGAAAACTCTGCAGGCAGGATGATTGCGCCCTCAATCGACAGGCTTGGAAGAATTAGGTGCGTTTCGATGATAGACAGTTTGGCTTGAGCCTCTTGCGCAGTGCTTTTAAATTCAATCAAATCAACCCATGATCCTGTCAGGCTGTGTAACCCCTCTAGAACAAACCGTTTTTTGTATGTGTTACTCATGGTTCAGCCTAATAGTAATGTGCGCTTGGGTGGTCGCCCAAATGGAACTCTTGTTAAATCCGTCCGATTGGTGTTGCCGCGGCAATTTAGACGAGATGCGGCAACACCGAGGGCAGTCAGGTTACAGCAATCGACAAAAGCGCAAAGACGCCATGCGCGATCAAAGCACCAAGAATGGCGCTTATTGCAAGGGCATACAGGATTTGTAGTTGGTCAGACATTTTATCAAAATACTCATCAAACTTGTTACAAAGCCTGTCTGACAAGAAAATGAGACCAAAAACGGGCGCTTGGGTGTTTTTTTAGGGGTGATAATGGGTAGCCGATTGTAAAAGGTTGGTGACCCATTCTCAAGATGGCATTTTTGGTGGTATGGTCAACTCGCTCGCTGTCGTCCAAAGCCACCCTAATCCAAGCGACATTACTCTCTTTCAATTTTAGATTGTTTGACAAAATTTGGCTTTTGAACGATGCCTAGTGCTTTCAAATATATGTTGGGGGCAACATGAAACGTACTATCATTATATCAACACTAGCTTTGCTTATGACAACGCCAAGTTTTGCAACAACTATCATAGCAAGCTGCTATCGGGGTCCGTCACATGAAGTAATATGGGACCATGCAAATCCCGTTTTTATTGAAACACTTGTTTTGGCAGGCCTGGAAAGACAATCGGCCGAAGTCATTGCTACGCATCTGTGCCGTGACCCCAAACTGGTCGGAAATCCTGATGGAATGCGGCGGGTGTTGAGTGGGCTAATGAACAGTTAAAGGTGCTTCCAGCACAATACTGTGGCATTTACACTTGAAAAGTACGTTCTGGTTCCTAAATGTGCATTAGTTCATATTAGCGAGTACTCAAATGTCATATCCAGTTTTAATGTTGTCTCAAAGTGCGTTGATCAATCATGGACTTGGGCCATCAGATGCAAAAGCATGTAACAACATGGTACGATTTGAAAGCCGAAGGAAAAAGACGCCGGTGATCAAGAATATTGGGTTGCGCTTTACGTTGGTCGAACAACGTTTAGCAAGCATGTACCTGATTCCTTCCACTGATATTTGGCCAAACCAAAATGAGCGTGTAAAACGTAAGCACTTGGAGAACCTGTTCCAGTAGGCGAACCCCTAGCTTCACCCCTTGTAGTTCCAAGGTAGCAGCTCATCAATTCTGTTGATCTTGTGGTTGGCGATGCGGGTTAGGACGTCTGTGAGCCACTCTTGGGGATCAACGTTGTTGAGCTTGGCGGTTTCCATGAGGGTATAGATGATGGCAGCTGACTGGCCCCCGCGTTCAGATCCCATGAACATGTAGTTTTTGCGGCCTATGGCAATGCCACGCATGGATCGTTCTGCTGTATTGTTGTCCAGCTCCAGAAAGCCATGATCCAAATAGTCACGCAGCCTCTTCATGCGGGTCAGTGCGTATCTGATTGCATTGGCCAATGGCGTTTTGCCCGATAGTTTGGGTAACTCGCCTTGCAGCCAGCTTTCCAGATCATCAAGAATAGGTTTTGCTTTTTGTTGTCGCAGTGCGACGCGCTGGCCTGGCGGTGAGCCGCGTGCTTCCTTCTCTACGGCATAGAGCTGGGCGATGCGCTGTATGGCCTCTTCAGCCACATGCGAGCCTTGGGACTTGAACACGTCTACAAACTTGCGTCTGATATGGGCCATGCAGGCCACTTCCTTGATCTGGCCAGAACGGTAAAGCTCTTCAAATCCTGCGTAGCCATCGGCATGCATCCAGCCTTGGTAACCTTTGAGATGTTCGCTTGGTCGGATACCTCTGCGGTCTAGCGTGAACTCATACCAAGCAGCTGGTGGGGTATCACTGGCCCAAGGGCGTTCGTCCCTGTCATAGGCCCAGAGGCGGGCTGTCTTTGTCTTGCCAATGCCTGGCGCCAGCATCTTCACGGGCGTATCATCGGCAAAGATGGCTTGGCCTGACAGAACGTGACGTTTGATGGCCATCGCCAGTGGTTCCAGCAACGCTGCGGATTTACCCACCCATCCCGCCAGTGTCGAACGATCAATGTCCAAGCCCTCACGGGCAAAGATTTGTGCCTGACGGTAGAGCGGCAAGTGATCCATGTATTTGCTGATCAACACATGGGCTAAGAACCCTGGGCCGGGAATGCCCTTCTCAATCGGGCGTGACGGCAGTGGTGCTTGGCTGATTGCCTCGCAACACTTACAGGCCACGCGGGGGCGGATGATCTGGTTCACGACAAAGCGTCCCGGGACGTATTCCAGCTCTTCTGTTGTATCGCGGGCCAACTCGCGCAGTGCACCTCCACACTCGGCGCAGTCATCACCGACAGAAAGAACCCGTTCCACGCGTGGCAGATGATCAGGCAGTGGTTTACGCTTGGGTTTGATCTTTGCATGCGCAGCAGGTTGCTCAGGCGGCGCATTGGGCGCGATCACAGCTTGAGCAACTTCTTCATCCTCAAGTCGCAATTGTAGCTGATCGATGCCCTCGGCCTTCGATCCAAAGCGGTGACTGTTCTGCCCTGCAACCTGATGGCGCAGCTTCTCAATAAGCAAGTCACGGTTCTTCAACTCGGCTAATAATCCAACGGTGAACTCGCGCAACTCTGTGGGTTCGGAGGGGATTATATCGGGTGCATCGGGCATGCGTTCCTATACTTGATGTGGTCAGCGTCGTGAATCCCTGAACGTACAAAAACCAACAAATATGCACCTATCCAACTTGCAATGGCCGCCACGTCTTCTGGGGCATGCGCCAGTCGATGCCTTCCAACAGCATTGATAATTGTGCGGGCGTTACACTGATCTTGCCGTCTTTTGCAGCAGGCCAAACAAAGCGGCCTTTCTCCAGCCGCTTGCTGAATAGACATGCGCCCTGTTGATCCCACCAAATGATCTTCAAAAGGTCACCCCGACGGCCACGGAACACAAACAGATGGCCCGAGTACGGGTCTTGTTCTAGGACGCTTGCCGCTTGCGATGCCAGTGTATAGAAGCCGCGCCGCATGTCCGTTACGCCAGCCGCAAGCCAAACCCGTGTATTACTAGGAACGGGGATCAAACGGCCAATCCTTCGACCAAACCCACAACCGCGCTCAGCGCTGTTGGCCCCTCAATCAAAACCCGTCGTCCATCCGACAACGTTAGATCAACGCGCGTCGCACAAAGAGCTGAAGCCGAAGGGGTAGTGACCATCCTATCTATCGGCTGAGCGCTCAGTTCAACTTCGACAGGCAGAAAAGCGTCTTCGGGGGGAGAGGTTATGTCCTCCGTGGGCGTTGCAAAGCGGGGATCCTTCATCCAGTTGTGAATCAAGTTTGCGTTCACTGCATAACGTCGTGCAACTTGCGCGACAGAAAAGCCCTCCGTTGCCGCTTGGCGGCAAATCTCTCGCTTCTCGTCATCCGACCAAAAGCGCTTCTTTCCTCGGCTCATAAAATGCCCCTAAGTGTCCATTCTCAATAGTGGACACTTAACTCATTCCCTCACTCTCCGTCAGAGCGGGTTCGCCAAACGCTTACAACTCAGGCATTGGTCCGTAATACACATGTCTCACTTCCCTGCAGACACTTCCACACTGGGCTGGACCTTCGGGTCTGGCCCTTTTTTTGGTTCTACCACCTGTCTCACATGCCACGGAGAACCTCTCAGCCCTGCTGACAGCCAGACCTAAAGCCCCCCTACCGAGCTAGCCATACATCCCTGACCGTCCTGTCAGCAGGTATACCTAGACGTTGGTTGCTAACCACATAGGGACATGCCAATCTCATTATGAAACTTGTGGAGAGATACAGATGCGTAAGGTTTCAGCTGGAAGAATTTTTAGTCTGGGTTTGTTAAATGCCTACGATCGGCAATGATATCATGGGTGGGTCACATGACTAAATTTCCTTTGTTTTTTGCTTCAACATTAGCTTTGACACTCACAACTGGTTGGCCAGCCACAGCTAAAAACAACGAAGGGACCGTAACCTCTGCCAATCGTTGCATTAATAGCCACGGTGGGGCAGGTCTGTTATCTGCGGAAACCATAAAAAGAAGGTGTATAATGGATCAACAGATTGAAGTTTCTCCACAAACCTCTGAAGCTTACGCAAGGTTTGGTTTATATGCTCATCCGTTCGACGACAGACCCGAAAAAGCAACAGCCAAAGCCTTTATTACCAACGGGAAAAACATGTCAGATGACGTTGTCATAACCGAAATACATGTTGAGTTTGAGTTTCACGACGTAACAGGGAAACCTTACCGAAAACATGCAGTCATGCAGACCTGGATTGAACCATCATGGGATCTGGAAGGTGAAGTGTCTGCAACGGGGTTTATGTTTCCCGAGGACCTTTCGGTTAAACACGTGAATGAATATCAGTGTAGAGGAACTCAGAACTACCTTTGCAAAGGAGGAAAGATCATTGGATATCGGGGCCTCAAAATCGAATAAGCATGACTACTAACAACATAGTCTAACTTCTATTTAGACGTTTTTAGTTGACCTAAGTTGCAGGTAGGCCCCCTTTCAATTTCATCATCATTGAGAGCAGGTTTATTGCCCAGCCGCATCACTCTCCGTTTCACCTCATGAGACAGCACCTCAGGGCTGTTAAGTGGTAGACCAGCCATTGCCAGCTGAGGGTAATGTCTTTCAATAGGCTCCCACTCCGAGAAGTATGAGAGATTACGGTAAGCCTTCTCATTACGGACCTGCACAATGTATTGAATAAGGTCCCTACATGCGATGATCCGATACGGGAGCAAAGCACAGGTCCAGACGACACCGTCATAGTCGAATGAGGTTTCAGACAGGCTACTCATGCCTCACCTCCTCGGAATGCTGACCTGACTGCATTGATGTACTTGGATCCAGCTGTACCAAAGCCATCAGCTGTGTCCTTGCCTGTACGAAGATACTCTAAGGCCCCACCCGCACCTGCATTGTGAGCCATAGCCAGAATGGCCAGCTGTTCACGTTGGCTAAGCCGACGGTACTTTGCAGAAAGCCTCGTCAGTGTTTTATGGTTCTGCATTGTGAGAGACTGGAAGGCTGTTTCCTGCAACTCAGGGTCTCCCAAGAACGCCTGTCGTGCTTCCTGACTAAACCCAATACCAACATCCTTGAGAGCAAGCCGTCCGAACTGGTACTTGCCTTGATAGTGGTCGTTGTAGCCACCAACGACTGTGTAGTCTCCATTGCTTTCGATCTTGCCGACTACATCAGCAAACAGATCAAAGTCACGGTCAGAGAACTCACCATCATAGTTGAGCTCTTCTGGGTCATCCGGAGCATATTCAGTGTCACTGTTTGATGGTGCAACTGGCCCATCCTCTGGGACAGAAAGATCGTAGGCAGTTTCAGTCGCCAGCTTAATCATTACGTGTTGGCCACTGTCTCGTGTCACCCATCCAGACATTCCAGACTGCCTTGCCATCACATGGTCCGAGGCATTATCTTCCTCTGCCTTAGCTAGGAACTCTTTATTGGTAACCTGACGGAGTACAGTTCCATCTGCCATCTTGATCGTTTCAGGGTTGGAAGTTCTAAAAGAGCCGAGTTCAGCCAGAGAGTTAATGTGGGCAGGTGTGTTATTCTGCATTACTTTGCTCCTCGTTGGATTGCTTGATCAGATCAAGCTCAATGGCCTGAAGCCAAGCCGACAGCCCCGTGAACAAAGCTTGATCTTCAAACGACCCTTTGCTCCGCATTAATGAGCCTTCCTCTCTCCAGAGACTTGCTTCTGTCTCGTTAGGAAACTGTACCCAAGCACGAAGACCATGCTTGAACTCAGGGTCCGTCTGCATTGAACGATAGAGTGTGTACCCATGCCGTTCGTATTTATTGGGCTGCTGGGTACGGAGCAGTGAACGGTATGTAAGTTCAGTCATGCTGCATCCTCACCATTGATCTTAGCCAAGGTGCCTATGACAAGCTGATGCAGACGCAGTGCAGGGCTGTATGTACACTTGTCTTCCAGCAGGAGCAGGTCGGCCTTCACAGCTGCAGCTAAGTCTCTCGGTAACGATGTGGGTACCGAGTACTTGTGTGGATTGCTGAGAATAGTCGGTGGAACGGTTAGCTTCTGACCTGTCCGTGTCATTTGCATAAAGAGCACTGCTACGATTGACTCATACGCCATGCTGGAAGGCCTGATTTGTTTGGATGAGAACAAACCACGTAGACGAAGCTCTGTACGAATACCTTCCATCTCATGTTGCTGATGGACGTTTGCTGACTGAAACACATCACGTGCTTGATCTAGCTGCTCTAGCAGTTCGAGGCTATTCATAGAATGAATCCCCCAAAGTCTGACGGTCCTGCATTAATTTCTGCTGGGTCTTCGTGCTGTAGTAGCCGTTCATTCCTGATGGGTTGGAACGACGCAGCTGTTGCCACTGTTTGAATGTTTTGGGTTGATTGTTGTCACTAGAGTCCATGACGGAATCCGAGTCCGAAAAAACGGGCATTTGCTCACCTGTATGTTTGTATGTTTTTGGGGATTTGTTTTTTGTAAAGCAGAGTGGAAACTCACCCCGCTCTATATGTTATATTATAACATAAACTTAACAGTATGTCAATATTTTATGGAGAAAAAGAGTAGTAAAGAGGGACTGAGAGGGGACTATCAACTTTTACGGTCCACTACTTACGGTCATCCTAGCAGGGTATTACTGGTCCCTTTTGAGCCAGCATGGAGATGTAAAAGGGCCAGCACATAAGCCAGCCCTCTCACCAATTTACTTCTTCTATTACTCGGGGAGTTTAACTGGGGTCAGGTGATAGCAATCCTATCCATGTACTGCCT
Source organism: Amylibacter sp. IMCC11727 (assembly GCF_029854195.1). NCBI lineage: Bacteria > Pseudomonadati > Pseudomonadota > Alphaproteobacteria > Rhodobacterales > Paracoccaceae > Amylibacter > Amylibacter sp. IMCC11727. The sequence continues at coordinate 2,779,582 of NZ_CP122960.1, read as the reverse complement.
CAAGTGCTCCACCGAATAACCCTGCCCATACTTTGAGCCGATGTTTGAGACAGAGGACCAGCCACCGATCTGGTCTATGGCCTCTAATGGTACCTCAGCAGCCCTGAGACGGTCTCTAAACGTGTGTCTAAGACTATGTGCAGTCAGCCCCCATCTTCTCTTCGTCCACTTGGCTAAGGCATTACTCGCATGAGTGGCATAACAACCATCCTCTTTGATGTACCGTGGGAAGACCCACTCATCATCTGAATGCTGGAGTGCTTTTGTTAGGGCAAAACAAGCCGTCTGCGTCAGAGGCAAAGATCGTTCTGAGCCAGTAGTCTTTAGTCTTCGTTTATCATTGGGACGGATGTGTAAAACACGATCATCAAGTTCGACATCCCCTACCCTCAACCCAACGATCTCAGCCAGACGACAACCAGTCTCACCAAGCATCGGAAACAGCAACGGTATCCCTGTCATGCTGTTCATTGATTGTTGATAGCCATCACGAAGTTCCTGTTCTGTGAACGTCCCTCTTTTGGCTGCATCCAACCCTTCACCAATTATGGTCATCTTGGCAAATGGGTTACGTCTATCAATCTCTAGCTCTTGGTAAGCAAAGTTGAGAATAGCACTAATAGTGTTGAACCGTCTTCTAATGGTCGCAGTCTTATTCCCAACAGACTGAAGGTGAGCCATCAAAGCCCGTGCATCGTCTCGTTTGTAGGATTCAACTGCACGATCACCAGCTACGGTTAGCAAAGCTCTGACAGCTACCATGCTAGACTTGTGATCAACCTGTCTCGTGATGATGTATTCATCAGCTATCGCAGCAAAAGTTACCTTGACTGGACGGACAGAACGTAAAGCCTGATCAATGCACACCTTAACTTTGGTGTTTGATTGCCATGACTGTTTTAGCAGATGGGAAAGATGCGTAGCTAGATTACGTGCCTCGTCCTCGCACTCAGACAGCCTAGCCCGAATAGATTGCCCGTATACTTGCTGATGTTGCTTCGGCACTCGCATCTGAAAGTAGTAGGTCCTGCCACGGATAACCGTGTGAGGAATAGATGATTGTGAGTTTGATGTATCCAGAATGTAACCCATGAAGACACTCCCTAAAGTTAAATTAGGCAGTAAAAATAGCTTGACATTAGGAAGGTAGTGGTGCCCCCACACGGTTAGTCTTGCGGCTTGTGTTCCCGCTGCAGGCGTCACTTCAGCTGGTAGCTCCAGCAAAACAAGGGCTATCCGAGGTCGGGGTTGTTCGTCAACAGGCGCGGCGTGGTCTACGGGAGGGTCTACGGTGACCCGAGCAAGGCGTCTGTGCGGTTCCCGGGGGCGTACTCACATTGCCGTCGCCGTCGCTGATCCATGGTCATCGCTGCAGCCGTGTGCCGCTGTAGGTGCATGGGGGGGTATTGCGAACGCCCCGCTTATTGGTAGGGCGCTCACATTTTTCTGGCTCAAACATCGGCGAGATAGCTGGAGCCGCCCACTGACCCAAAGGACTGGGGCTTCTTGGCTAGAGCGTTGCGGTAGCGGTAGTTGCCGATGGTGGTCTCTTCGAGGTCCAGAGCCTCCAGCCCAGCCTTGAAGACCGAATGGTTACGGATGCGATCTCGGAAGTTGGATGCATCATAACCAAGCTCAGCCCGTAGATCGGTGAACCGCAAGACCTCATCCGGGTGATCCTCGAAGTGCCTCTCTGCAAAGGTCAGAGCCTGCTGCACCTTCCCTGTGGCTTTCACCTTGGCTGGTTCCCAAGTGCTGACCTTGCAACCGGGGAAGACCACAGGGATGAGATCACGGATACCAGATTGCTTCGGAGCGATGATGTAAGCGTTGCAAGGGCCACACTCGGAGGCACTGCCCTGTCGCACTGCTGATCGGCACAGCGCCTGCAGGATGTGATGCATGTGTTCCCCTGCTTCCATCGCTTGGACGGAGGCTTTGGTGACCTTCTCGTCGTTCCTGATGCGGCTGTGGCACCGTGTCATCACTTCGTAGTCCACCTCCGAGTAGTTGTTGACCCCAGCGAGGATGACGTTCTGGACATGTCGGAACTCATTCGTCCCCTGATGCCTGCCCCAGTTGAGGAAGCTGACACGGTCCGGGGTCGTGCTGAGTAGCCCTCTGATCAGGTCCGGGATACCTCCGCTACTGACTGCCTTGTGGTAGACCACGAGCCACTCTTCGTCAGGCTTGCTATCGATCAGAAGGGCGACTTCCTGAGCCAGAGAACAGCCATGCTTTGCCCATGCGGTCTTGCCTGCCCCCTTGTCCATGACTTGGACAGTGAGGTTCCGATAGCTCTTGATCGCTGAAGGTAGTCGCACGAGCTTCCCTGTTGCCTTCTCCCATTGCGCGTAGGTGGCACGGACACGTCCGGAAGCATCGAGGATGACCACTGGGGCAAGATCATCTGGGATCGCGTCTCGGCTGTCGAGCGCAGTGATGACCGTGGAGGCGTTGTGGAGCTTGCGCAGCAGTACGCAGCGGCCTGAGAGAGCATACAGGGTGTCGAGATAGGCAACGTGGCGCTGCTCCAGACCTCGCCTCGCTGACCAGCAGCTGATCCCTGTAGCTCCCTCGATGTCAGGCCATGTGTGGGTCCCGCGACCACGAGAGGCTACAAGCTGACGTTCCAGCTCCTCGATTAGCTTGGCCAATGCAGGATGGGTGTGCCGCAGTGGATCGCGCAAGGACGCAAGCTGGTCTGTGCTGAGCGACACAACCTCAATGGGCAGCATCGCCTCGTCCCAAACCCGAACGGCACGAACGTCACCCCTGTACTGGAAGACCTCAACGTCTTGGAAGCGACGACCATGGCAACGGCTCATGACCATGGCGTGGGTGGTGAACAAGACACGAGCCTCTCTGGGCTGCGTGGAACTCAGCTGATTGACCTCGTTGTTCCGGGTAAGGACCGCAAAGTCAGCCTCATCAAGACCAATCTCCTCAACAAGCCGGGCGATCTCATCAAGCCGCGAGACGCAGAGCAGGATAGACACATCGCGGTGATGTTCAGACCTCAGGAGGTGCTGGACGAAGTGGATCAATGCCGTGGTCTTCCCAACCCCGGGATCGAGACTGGAGAGGAAGAAGCTGGGTGGCGCTGTCCCGTCAGCCATAGCCGCCATCGTAGCGACAGGTTCTCGCAGAGCTGTAGCGACATCCGGATGCAGCAGACCCCCACCACGACGGGTCAATGTGTCCATCAGGGAGGTGGTCGACGCGTCAGCCAAGCCGCCTGAGCTGTAGCTGGTACAATCGCTATAGAGAGGTCTTAATGGTGTTTGTACCACCGAGGCTGACCCATGCCGCAAAGCACAAGTCGACCCAGTGGCCAAAGCAGATGCTTGAGCCATGAGTTGGTCCTTGATCATGTCGTTGTTGGAGGGGGAGTTCGAAGCTGAAGACGCTTCAGCCGTCGCCAGAAATCAACCTAACGAAGCAGGCAGCATCAGGGGCAACGGCTTATTGCAATGGAGGAACTTAGAGGTCAGGTGGCAGGATCGGTCAGGTCATTCAAGGCTGAGAACTGCTTTGCCACACGAGCAAATCGGCGTTTAGACGGCTGCTGGTGAAACCGACTGATCTTGCGGCCTACACCGCTACGGAGGACCAGAAGTTCAAGCTCTTTGCTCACGGCTTTAGGGCTTGGGTGATACAAGCCTTGATCGTCGAAGAGTTCCTCAAGGTCGGTGAAAAACCTACCACACCGGCGGATTGAGGGCAGTACGGCTTCCGCCAACCAAGAATGAAATGCCTCTGGGACATTCCCGTATTCATCCTTGGGATCAAGCACATCATGTGAATGTGTGCCGTTTTTCTCTTCACCGACTTGGTAAAACCGATCAAGCAGAACGGCAGGTAGAACGCATTGGCTTACCCAGTTCTGAAACGGTCTGGCTTCCTTGGCGTCGGACTGAAGGAGCAGGAAATAAAGCCCTTCCTCGGTGACAACTTCATGTTTCTTGCCTGCCTTGTCATAAGCGGTGGCGCTGCAGAAGACAGCCTCTAGGGTCAAGCCGTCGAACTTCAGCCTGTCCAGAAGATGTTCGGTTAGAAACAGGAGCTGACCGTCGAAGCATGCTGCAGCGACAGAAAGCGGGCCGAGTTTGATGGTGGTGAAGATGGATGCGATGTCATGCATGCCGGTTCCTTTCGGGGAATTGATACGGGTTGGATTGCCACGAACGCTGAATGCGACCGAAAACAGTTTCGGGTGATGCATTGGTGGAACTTTATTGCTAAAGTGGTGCTGGAGATCGGCCAAGACCGCATGGGTAGAAACTGACTGTCGTTGGATCAGGCTCTCGACTTATGCCCTTTCCGATTGTCCAATGACTGGATACTGATGTTGAGATATTTTTGAGAACGGGGTGACTTTATGGTCAACGGGGACGTCGAGAAGCGGTTATGGTCCGCAGCAGATCAACTTTGGGCGAACACCGGGCTCAAGCCTGCTGAGTTCTCGTCGCCCGTCCTTGGCCTGATCTTCTTGCGCTATGCTGAGAAGCGGTTCGCTGAGGCCGAAGCCAAGATCGGCCCCATCGGCTCAGGCAACCGTCGCAAGATCAGCAAGGCCGACTACGACGCCGAGGGTGTGATCTTCCTGCGCCCTGAGGCTCGGTTCAGCCATCTCCAGTCTCTCCCTGAAGGCTCGAACATCGGCAAGGCCGTGAACGAGGCGATGAAAGCTATCGAAGAGGACAACCCGGACCTCGCCGGAGCATTGCCCCAGACCTACACCGACCTTGGCAACGAGGTGCTGGTCGAACTGCTCCGTCTCCTTGCCCCCATCGACCTGACCGGGGACGCCTTCGGCAAGGTCTATGAGTACTTCCTCGGCAACTTCGCCATGAAGGAAGGGCAAAAGGGCGGCGTCTTCTACACGCCTGAGAGCATCGTGAAGCTGATCGTCGAGATCATCGAGCCGTTCCATGGTCGCATCCTCGACCCGGCTTGTGGCTCTGGTGGCATGTTCGCAATGTCGGCGGACTTCGTGGAACGCCACGGCAAGACGGCAAACAGCGAGATCAGCATCTACGGGGTCGAAAAGGACCGCACGACGGTCAACCTCAACAAGATGAACCTCGCCGTCCATGGCCTCTCCGGTGACGTGCGCGAGGCCAACACGTACTCCGATGACATCAAGAAGCTGTTCCCAAGGCCCTTCGAGGACGGTGGGTTCGACTTTGTCATGGCCAATCCGCCCTTCAACGTCTCGGGCGTCCGCAAGGAGGAGCTGGAAGGTGACTGGCGCTTTCCCTTCGGCGTACCCAGCACCGACAATGCGAACTACCTTTGGATACAGTTGTTCCACTCGTCGTTGGACGAGAATGGTCGAGCGGGTTTCGTGATGGCCAACTCCGCTGGCGACGCACGGCACAGCGAACAGCTGATCCGGCAGAAGCTGATCGAAACCGGAGATGTGGATGTCATCGTCTCAGTTGGGCCGAACATGTTCTACACTGTCACGCTGCCCTGCACCCTTTGGTTCTTCGACAAGGGTAAACGCGGGACCGAGCGGGAGAACTCAGTACTGTTCCTCGATGCCCGCAGCTTCTACCACCAAATCGACCGCGCCCATCGCGACTTCCTGCCCGAGCAGATCGAGTTCCTTGCCAACATCGTGCGGCTTCACAGGGGAGAAGACATTGAGACCGAGGCTGGTAGTTCCGACCTGTTGGCCGAGCATGGGCTGGCTGAGGGCTATGTTGATGTCCCCGGCATTTGCAAGATCGCGACAAGAACGGAGATCGAGGCGCAAGGCTGGAGCCTGAACCCCGGACGCTATGTCGGAGCGTCAGCGCGTGGTGAAGAGGATGTGGACTTCATCGAGCGGTTCGAGGAGTTGAACGAGGAACTCGCACAGTTGAACGTCGAAGCGGCGGCACTGGAGGAGCAGGTAGCCGAGAACGTCTCGCTCGTATTGGAGGCTACTCATTGAGCTGTATCCCCGAAAGAATGCAGTTCACCGACTTGGTGGTCATCCTACGCCCCACGAGCAAAGTGCAGAAATCTGACTACCTGCCCAATGGTCTACTGCCTGTTATAGACCAAGGCGCGGGCTTGATAGGTGGCTACACGAATGACGCGGGTACGCGTTTTCCGTCCGTCGACCCTGTGATCGTCTTCGGTGATCACACATGCCGCTTCAAGTATGTTCCATTCCCCTTCGCTGCAGGTGCCGACGGCACCCAAGTCTTTCGCGGCAAGGATGGCATCGACACCCGCTACCTATACTTTGCCTGTCAGTCCTTGGGCTTGGAACACTTCGGCTATCAGCGCCACATGAAACACCTGAAAGTGGCGGAAGTCCCTGTTTGGCCTCTTCCTACCCAACAGCGCATTGCAGCGATACTCTCGGCCTATGACGACCTTATCGAGAGCAACACGCGCCGCATCGCGATCATCGAAGAAATGGCCCGGCGGCTCTACGAGGAGTGGTTCGTCCACTTCCGCTTTCCGGGGCATGGGGAGGTGGAGTTTGAGGAGGGTGAGGCTGGTGTGGTCCCAGCTGGTTGGCCCATCGTTCGACTGGAAGAAATCGTACTGGTCAACCCGAGAACTACAGTTCCTCGCGAGGGCTTCAAGCCTTTTGTCCCCATGGGTTCGCTGTCGGAAACTAACATGACCATAGGGCCTATCGAGGAACGCGACGGCAACAGCGGGACGAAGTTCCAGAACGGTGACACACTTGTCGCTCGGATCACTCCTTGCCTGGAAAACGGTAAGACCGGGTTCGTCAACTTCCTAGATGAAGAGAGGCCTGTTGCCTTTGGATCAACCGAGTTCATCGTGCTACGTCCTCTGATCTTGGCTCAACATGCGATCTACTGCTTGGCCCGTTCACACGCGTTCCGCGATGTGGCGATCAAGAGCATGTCAGGATCGGAAGGCCGTCAGCGAGTTCGTCCTGAGAGCGTCAAGTCCTTCCCGATAGCGAAGCCCCCTGCAGTCTTGCTGGATCGCTTTGAGCAGATTGCTCAACCGATGTTCGCGCAGGTTTCCGCACTTGCCAGAACAAACGCCAACCTCCGCGCACAGCGCGATCTGCTGCTGCCCAAGTTGGTCTCTGGCGAGATCGACGTGAGCGAAGCCGAGGAAGCGATCGAGGCCGCCGAATGAACAGGACATTGCTGGCGTTTTGCCTTTCGTTTGCGAGTCTCTTTCCAATGGCGGTTACGTCCCAGCAGGCCAACGAGCAAAAGCCTCCGTTTTCGGCTGTCTCTGCTTACGAAAGCATACGGCACGCAACTTCAGAAGAAGACCTTGAACAAGTACTTGAACTGATCCGCACCGCTTCTGGTACTATTGAATACCAAACAGTCGATCTTCTTTTGGACGCATTGGATCGACAAAGAGCGTGGCTCGACCCCTACAATGATTCCACGTTCGTAGCAGAAGTTGATCGACTTGGAGATTGGGTGGAATCCAGATTTTCTTCGACTGCGACATCAATCGGAATAGAGAAAGCGATGGATGCGAAATGGCAGCTCTATGAAGAAATCTTGATTTGGCAGGAGAAATCACCCGGCTTCTCTGGCTTGGAACGCCTACGGCAAACTCTGGCGCTTCAGCAGGAAATTGCCCAACGCCAAGAGTACAAACCCGAAGGTTAGAATACACGATGACCCCATCCGACACAGCCCACGACTACGGAGAAGACGCAGCTGTCGAACAGCCTGCGATCCAACTCTTTGGTGATCTGGGTTGGGAAACGGTGAACTTCTACAATGAGTGGGGCAGCGGCAGTTCGACTGAAGGGCGCGAAAGCGAGAAGCAAGTGATCATCGAAGCCCGGCTTGTGTCGGCTTTGGAGAAGTTGAACCCTCAGCTACCCGCCAGTGCTATTACCCAAGCTGCTGGCGAGATCACCCGCGACCGATCCCGTATGGTGCAGGAGAACGCCAACCACGAGCTGTACAAGCTGCTACGTGATGGCGTGAAGGTCTCAGTCACCGACGCCCGAGGCAATGCCACCACAGAAACAGCGCAGATTATCGACTGGCGTGATCCCGAGGCAAACGATTTCCTCCTCGCCTCGCAGTTCTGGGTGAAGGGTGAGATGCACAAGCGGCGGCCTGATCTCATCGGCTTCGTCAATGGCATTCCACTGGTGCTTGTCGAGCTGAAGAAGTTCAGTGTCCCGGTGAAGAACGCCTATGATGACAACCTGACCGACTACCGAGACACGATCCCCCACATCTTCACCCCGAACGCTTTTGTGATCCTCTCGAACGGGGCGGACACCAAGGTCGGCAGCACTTTTTCCCCTTGGCAGTTCTTCCACGAGTGGAAGCGGATCAACGACGAGGGCGAAGAGGGCGTTGTTTCGCTCGAGACAGCCATCAGGGGCTTGTGCGACAAAGAACGGCTGCTCGATCTGGTTGAGAACTTCATCGTCTACGAGGAGGAAAAGGCCGGGCTGGTCAAGAAGCTGGCCAAGAACCACCAATACCTCGGGGTCAACCGTGCGATCACCGAAGTGATCAACGCCAAGGACAGGCCCGAGGGCGAAGCCGGGCGACTGGGTGTCTTCTGGCACACGCAGGGCAGCGGCAAGACCCTGTCGATGGTGTTCTTCTGCCAGAAAATCCTACGTTCGGTTCAGGGTAACTGGACCTTTGTGATCGTGACGGACAGGCAGGAGCTGGACGAGCAGACCTACAAGACCTTTGCTGCGACTGGAGCGGTGACAAGTGCAGGAGTTCACGCACAAAGCGGAGCGCACCTGAAGGAACTGCTGAGTGCTGACCACCGCTACGTCTTCACGCTTATCCACAAGTTCAACACCCGCGACGGCGCGGCTTACCCGAAGTTGTCTGATCGCCGGGACATCATCGTCATCACGGATGAAGCCCATCGCAGCCAGTACGACACACTTGCCCTGAACATGCGGAACGCGCTGCCTAATGCTGGTTTCCTAGGTTTCACAGGGACGCCTCTGATGGCTGGGGAGGAACGCACCCGCGAGGTCTTCGGCGACTACATCTCTGTCTACAACTTCGCCCAGTCCATCGCGGATGGTGCAACTGTCCCGCTCTACTACGAGAACCGTATCCCCGAACTGCAGCTAATGAATGAAGACTTGGCTGATGATCTGCAGCAGCTACTCGAAGATGCTGACCTCGATGAGGCACAGGAGCGAAAGGTCGAGCGCGAGTTTGCAAGGGAATACCATCTTATCACGAGGGATGATCGGCTTGAGACCATCGCCTCCGATCTGGTCAGTCACTTCGTTGGTCGCGGTCAACGCAGCAAGGCGATGATGGTGTGTATCGACAAGGCAACTGCGGTGAAGATGCACGACAAGGTCCGGGTGTACTGGGACAAACATCGTGAAGAGTTAGAGGCTGAGCTTGCGACGGCTTCGGCAGAGGACAAGCCTGTTCTGGAAGCTCAGATTGATGTGATGAAGACTACTGACATGGCAGTAGTGGTGTCACAGAGCCAAAATGAGATTGCCGAACTTGAAGCGAAAGGTCTCGACATTCGCCCCCACCGGAAGCGGATAGTTGAAGAAGACCTCGACGAGAAGTTCAAAGATGACAAGGACCCTCTGCGGCTGGTTTTCGTCTGTGCCATGTGGATCACCGGCTTTGACGTGCCGTCCTGTTCGACGATCTACCTCGACAAGCCAATGAAGAACCACACGCTGATGCAGACCATCGCACGGGCGAACCGAAACTACCCCGGCAAGGAAGCAGGTTTCATCGTTGATTACGTCGGTGTGTTCAGAAACCTGCAAAAGGCGTTGGCGATCTACGGTGGCGGCAACACTGGGACGGAGGAGCCGCCCATCAGGGACAAGAGCGACCTCGTTGAATACCTCCGGCACCTTGTCGCGGTTACCGTTGCTTATTTGGCCGAAAGGAAGATCGACGCTGCTGCGATTAAGCAGGCACAAGGTCTGGAGAAGGTCGCCTTGCTTGCCGATGCTGTGGAGGCCCTGATTGAGACGGACGAAGCCAAACGAGAGTACCTAGCCAAAGCTCGGGCTGTCTCCCGTGTATACAAGGCTATCCTGCCTGATCCTGCTTCCAGCGAGTTCTCTCCCGACGTCGTTCTCATCTCAGTGCTTGCCGAGCGCATCCGTTCAATGATGCCCAAGCCCGACATCAAGGCAATCATGCAGGACGTGGAAGACCTTTTGGATCGTTCCGTCGCACCAATCCCCTACGAGACACCAGATGATCCCGAGGTGATCGACATCAGTCAGATCGACTTCGACAAGCTCCGAGAGAAGTTTGACACAGGTAAGAAGCGCACCGAAGCCGAAAGGCTCCGTGCCTTGCTGCACCAGAAGCTCACAGCGATGGTTGCCCGAAACCCAACTCGCGCGGATTTCCTTGAGCGCTTCCAGAACCTGATCGACAGCTACAACAGCGGCAGCCAAAACATCGAGGCGTTCTTCAAGGCCCTTGTGAAGCTGGCGGAAGACCTGTCAGAGGAAGAGCAGCAAGCTGTACGTGAGGGGCTGTCAGAAGAAGAGAAAGCTGTCTTTGACATCTTGACGAAGCCCGAGCCGGAGCTGTCCGAGAAAGAACGCGATCAGGTCAAAGCAGTCTGTCGGGACCTCTTGCAGGCCCTGAAGGACGAAAAGCTGGTGATTGACTGGACTAAGAAAGAAAAGGCGCGTGGCGCGGTACGGCAAGCGATTGAGGTGATCCTCGATGGTGGATTGCCAGACGCCTACGATGAGACCGTGTTCAACACCAAATGCGACAACCTCTATCGGCATGTCTTTGATGCCTATCAAGGTGGTGGTGAGAGTATCTATGCGGCTGCTTGAGCTGGATTAGGTTCCACCATTGCAAAGGATCGACCTTGGCGGTGATCTTCTGCTTTGACTGAAGCGTCTTCAGCTTCGAACTCCCCCTCCAACAACGACATGATCAAGGACCAACTCATGGCTCAAGCATCTGCTTTGGCCACTGGGTCGACTTGTGCTTTGCGGCATGGGTCAGCCTCGGTGGTACAAACACCATTAAGACCTCTCTATAGCGATTGTACCAGCTACAGCTCAGGCGGCTTGGCTGACGCGTCGACCACCTCCCTGATGGACACATTGACCCGTCGTGGTGGGGGTCTGCTGCATCCGGATGTCGCTACAGCTCTGCGAGAACCTGTCGCTACGATGGCGGCTATGGCTGACGGGACAGCGCCACCCAGCTTCTTCCTCTCCAGTCTCGATCCCGGGGTTGGGAAGACCACGGCATTGATCCACTTCGTCCAGCACCTCCTGAGGTCTGAACATCACCGCGATGTGTCTATCCTGCTCTGCGTCTCGCGGCTTGATGAGATCGCCCGGCTTGTTGAGGAGATTGGTCTTGATGAGGCTGACTTTGCGGTCCTTACCCGGAACAACGAGGTCAATCAGCTGAGTTCCACGCAGCCCAGAGAGGCTCGTGTCTTGTTCACCACCCACGCCATGGTCATGAGCCGTTGCCATGGTCGTCGCTTCCAAGACGTTGAGGTCTTCCAGTACAGGGGTGACGTTCGTGCCGTTCGGGTTTGGGACGAGGCGATGCTGCCCATTGAGGTTGTGTCGCTCAGCACAGACCAGCTTGCGTCCTTGCGCGATCCACTGCGGCACACCCATCCTGCATTGGCCAAGCTAATCGAGGAGCTGGAACGTCAGCTTGTAGCCTCTCGTGGTCGCGGGACCCACACATGGCCTGACATCGAGGGAGCTACAGGGATCAGCTGCTGGTCAGCGAGGCGAGGTCTGGAGCAGCGCCACGTTGCCTATCTCGACACCCTGTATGCTCTCTCAGGCCGCTGCGTACTGCTGCGCAAGCTCCACAACGCCTCCACGGTCATCACTGCGCTCGACAGCCGAGACGCGATCCCAGATGATCTTGCCCCAGTGGTCATCCTCGATGCTTCCGGACGTGTCCGTGCCACCTACGCGCAATGGGAGAAGGCAACAGGGAAGCTCGTGCGACTACCTTCAGCGATCAAGAGCTATCGGAACCTCACTGTCCAAGTCATGGACAAGGGGGCAGGCAAGACCGCATGGGCAAAGCATGGCTGTTCTCTGGCTCAGGAAGTCGCCCTTCTGATCGATAGCAAGCCTGACGAAGAGTGGCTCGTGGTCTACCACAAGGCAGTCAGTAGCGGAGGTATCCCGGACCTGATCAGAGGGCTACTCAGCACGACCCCGGACCGTGTCAGCTTCCTCAACTGGGGCAGGCATCAGGGGACGAATGAGTTCCGACATGTCCAGAACGTCATCCTCGCTGGGGTCAACAACTACTCGGAGGTGGACTACGAAGTGATGACACGGTGCCACAGCCGCATCAGGAACGACGAGAAGGTCACCAAAGCCTCCGTCCAAGCGATGGAAGCAGGGGAACACATGCATCACATCCTGCAGGCGCTGTGCCGATCAGCAGTGCGACAGGGCAGTGCCTCCGAGTGTGGCCCTTGCAACGCTTACATCATCGCTCCGAAGCAATCTGGTATCCGTGATCTCATCCCTGTGGTCTTCCCCGGTTGCAAGGTCAGCACTTGGGAACCAGCCAAGGTGAAAGCCACAGGGAAGGTGCAGCAGGCTCTGACCTTTGCAGAGAGGCACTTCGAGGATCACCCGGATGAGGTCTTGCGGTTCACCGATCTACGGGCTGAGCTTGGTTATGATGCATCCAACTTCCGAGATCGCATCCGTAACCATTCGGTCTTCAAGGCTGGGCTGGAGGCTCTGGACCTCGAAGAGACCACCATCGGCAACTACCGCTACCGCAACGCTCTAGCCAAGAAGCCCCAGTCCTTTGGGTCAGTGGGCGGCTCCAGCTATCTCGCCGATGTTTGAGCCAGAAAAATGTGAGCGCCCTACCAATAAGCGGGGCGTTCGCAATACCCCCCCATGCACCTACAGCGGCACACGGCTGCAGCGATGACCATGGATCAGCGACGGCGACGGCAATGTGAGTACGCCCCCGGGAACCGCACAGACGCCTTGCTCGGGTCACCGTAGACCCTCCCGTAGACCACGCCGCGCCTGTTGACGAACAACCCCGACCTCGGATAGCCCTTGTTTTGCTGGAGCTACCAGCTGAAGTGACGCCTGCAGCGGGAACACAAGCCGCAAGACTAACCGTGTGGGGGCACCATCACTCCAGCTAACTCATTGGTATCGCTTCAGCTTTTGGCATTTGCTAGGAGCCGTAGACCATGTCGGCTCACGTGACTGCCTTCATCCACTTCCTGAGGACCTCCAGCGGATAGCCTGAGCCGTATCCATGACCCACCCCGTCCGTCTGCCAGCCCCCGATCTGGTCAACGATGTCGGCTGGACACTCAACAGCCCTGAGGCGATCTCGCATCGAGTGGCGGAAGCTGTGCATGGAACATCCTGCAGGTACGTGTTCCTTCATCCATTTGTTCAATGCGGCGCTGGCTGCGTTGGCGTTCGTCGTGTCGGTCTTGTTGTACCGAGGGAAGGCGAACTTGGAGGAGGTTTGTTGGTTGAGGATGCGCTCAGCGGCCCATCGTGCTTCACCTTCGAGCGGGACATCCCGTTCGCTGCCCTTGGTCTTGAGACGACGCCACGGATGAGGGCGGACCCGAGCGAACAAGGTCCCCTCCTCGCCATGGATGAAGTCTTCTCTGGTCATCCCAGCAGCTTCGGCTAGGCGCATTCCTGTGTCCGACACCAGAGCCACAAGCCAGCGAAGATCGTCATCAAGCTCCCGGCACTTGGCCTGAACGACAGCCAAAGCATCGGCAGGAACAGAGGTGCGATCAGAGACACCAGCCGACCTATCATAGTAGACGCCTGCAAAGGGATTGTTCAGGGTGAGACCCTGTTCACTTGCGGCGAAGTTCGTAACCGCCCGGACTGTACCGAAGACCCGCGTCATACTGCTCCCTGCGAGGCCTCGAGCGATCAGGGCATCGCGGAAAGCGTTAGCGTCGGCTTTGGTATAGGCATCTAGGTGTTTGTCTCCGCAGGCGTCGATGACGTAGCCACAGGACCTCTCAGCGGCTCTGTGGAAAGTCACAGGGCGGCCCTTGCCCTTCAGCTGCAGATAAATCCCCACGGCCTCAGACAAAAGAACAGATGACGAGGAGACATCAGGCTGCAGATCAGAGTTGTTGGTTCCCGTCGCCCTTTGAAGCCTCAGCATGTGCTTTCCCGGCAGCTCTGCGTCACGACACCTCAGGTGATACCAGTATTCATCCAGCTGATCGGCAGCTCTTCTGGCTCTCGTTTCCGCGATCTTCGGCGACTTCGTGCGCAGTGAATACGCGATCCGGGGCGATGTGTAGTGGCTTCTCAGCTCTTTCGGAATGCGACGGCTGAAGTAGAAAACACCATCTTTGACGAAGGTGAATGGGCGTGAAATGGTCTCCGACATGGTCTACGGCTCCTAGCAAATGCCAAAAGCTGAAGCGATACCAATGAGTTAGCTGGAGTGATGGTGCCCCCACACGGACTCGAACCGCGGACCTACTGATTACAAATCAGTTGCTCTACCAGCTGAGCTATAGGGGCACTGCGCGGCGTTTTGGTCTAAGATGGGGGTGATTGCAAGAGTTTTTTCGCACCTTTTGGGGAAAAATTTTGCAGGCTCCCCCAATTCGTGGTGCAGTGCCGCTTTACAGTATTTTCTGTCTGCACCGATAGGGCTCAATCACGGTTTGACGCGCTGGCAACCACAACCGCAAAGAGGCTTATCAGCACGATGATAAGGGCCGCAGGCGCAGCGCCTTCGATGTCTTCAAGCGATGCCTTGGAATACACTTCGGTGGCCAGTGTCGTTTTGGAATAAAGCAGCAGCGTGGCGGGCAACTCTTTGGCGGCATCAACAAAAATCAATAGGCCAGCGGTGGCAACCGCCCCTTTGATCATAGGCGTATAAAGCTGGAACAGCGTTTGCCTTGGGGTTTTGCCCAAGGATCGGGATGCCATACCAAGGGATGGCGATATCTTGGTAAATGCAGCGTCAATCGTGCCCACAGAAATTGCAAAAAACCGCACGCAATAGGCAATGACAACCGCCCCCATTGAACCAACCAGCAACAGCCCTGGATCAAAGCCTGTAACCCACAGGATGAAATCCGCCACGCTGTGATCCATTGCCGCGAACGGGAACAAAATGCCCAATCCAAGAACGGCACCCGGTGCAGCGTAGCCAATGGTCGTGATGGGCAGCAGGCGTGTCATAAACAGGTTGCGCATCAATCGAACGCTAAACACCAGCAACAGGCCAGCACCAACAGTGATCAGGGCGGCCAATCCGGCCAAAACGATGGTGCGCAGTGTTGCTGCCCACAGGGCGGGATCGGCCCACAGAATCCACCGTCCCGTGGCGTGATCCAACAAAATCGCCAATGGCAAAACGAACCCAGTTAAGATGGGTGCTGTGCAAAATGCCAATGCGGCCCACGCAGATTTCCCCGACAGTTCCATCGGTTTTGGGGGCCGCATATTGCGGGCTGTTTCATGAAACTTAATCCGTCGGCGGCTGAACTTTTCTAACAGCACAAGTACCATCACAAACACAAGAATCACACAGGCCAACTGTGCCGCGCCCCCCGCGTTATTCCCATCCAGCCACACCGAAAAGATGCCCGTTGTCAGAGTTTGCACGGCGAAAAATTCCATCGCGCCAAACTCGTTTAAGGTTTCCATCATAACGATGGCCACACTGGCCGCGATGGCTGGGCGGGCCAATGGCAGGCCAACACGATAAAAGCTTTGAAATGGGCCACATCCCAAGGCGCGGGCCACTTCAATGGCGGCCCCGGATTGGGTTTGGAACACACTGCGCGTAAGGAAATACACATAAGGATACAGCGCGGATGCCAGCACCAGAATGGCGATGCCACGAGATCTGATTTCTGGAAACATATAATCGCGCGGTGTGGCCCAGCCAAATACACCGCGCATCCATGTTTGCAACGGCCCCGCGTATTCAAGGAAATCTACAACGGCAAAGGCGGCAATATAGGCGGGCAGGGACAAGGGCAGCAGCAATGCCAATTGCACCACATTGCGGCCAGGAAAGCGATACATCACCACCAACCACGCAGCCAACGTGCCAACACCTCCCGCCAGCACACCAACCCCAAGCATCATAACAATCGAATTGCGCAGATACCGCGGCAGCGTGGTGTCCAACATATGCGGCCAAATGTTTTCTTCGGGAAACAATGCCAGCCAAAACACCGTGGCAATCGGCAAGATGACAACCGCAGCAATGGCCAGCCCGAGCAGGCTCCACCCATTGAACAGGCGCCACAGCCGCCCATGGGCCAAACGTGGCGCAGGGGCGACAGGCGGTATATCTGATGTATCAGCCATTGATCCGCGCATAAACCAAAGCTATTTCGGTGTCCACAACGGCGTTTTCAT
Organism: Amylibacter sp. IMCC11727; assembly: GCF_029854195.1. NCBI lineage: Bacteria > Pseudomonadati > Pseudomonadota > Alphaproteobacteria > Rhodobacterales > Paracoccaceae > Amylibacter > Amylibacter sp. IMCC11727. The sequence goes on along the minus strand of NZ_CP122960.1, from coordinate 2,763,219 downwards.
TTGCGTTTACTTTCGTTTAGGCAATCATTGGCCAGTCTGGCATAAGGCAACTATGGATATTCGGATTCACATCGGCGTGCATCGCACAGGAACACAGCATTTGCGTAAAATGCTCGCGCTGAACAGCGATCTGTTGGCGGCCAATGGGGTCTGTGTTCCAGAACCCGAATTTTCTGAAAAAGCCTTTGCGCGCGCGGTTCGTCAGCTCAAGGCGGGCGAAGATGTGGAGCAAATCAATGCGGATCTTTTGTCGACTTTGACACAAGACAAAGAATACCGTCGCATCGTTATGGTCGATCCCAATGTATCGGGGACACTCATGCGCCCCATCGGGAAAGAGTTCTTCTACCCGCGCATTGGCACAACGATCAATCGCATCGTGACAGCACTAGAAGGGCTGCCAACACGTCTGTTTGTGTGCATCCGCAATCCCGCCACCTTCATTCCGTCATGCTATTCCACTGGGATCAAGGCTAAGCCCGAAGTCTCCTTTGACCATTTCGTATCAGAGGCAAACCTGCCAGGGCTGCGCTGGTCTGATTTCTTGCACCGTGCGCAAATGAAAAAGGCTGATCTGCCTATGACGGTTTGGCGGTTCGAAGATTATCCTTTCATCTGGCGGGATGTGGTGCAGGCCCTCACAGGGATCGAAAACCGCGAAGAGCTTGTGGGCTCCACAGCGCCTGTTAATGCTGGGTTGTCCTTGCGCGGTGCAATTTTAATGCACCGATACTTACAGGAAAACAACGTGGCCACGCGGGCAGAGTTTGAACGGGTGCGTGCCGCCTTTGATCAGAAATTCCCAAGCCATCTTGGCCACAATCACGATCTGCATTGGCCAGAGGAACTGACCGAAGGCATGAGCGAAAACTACGAGGACGATTGGTACTATATCGAGCGGATGGAAAACGTTGAAACCATCACCGCGCCACAGGTTCCTTAGCCAAACAAGTCCTTCAGGTCCTCGCGCAGAACATTCTTTTGCACTTTGCCCATTGTGTTGCGCGGCAGCGCATCCATCGTGATCAACTTTCGCGGATGTTTGAACCGTGCCAAGGTATCGTGAAGTCCCGCTGCGATCTGTTCAAGATCGGGCTTTTCACCCGCTTTTGGCACCAAAACACCCACAGGCGTTTCGCCAAAATCTGGGTGAGCCACCCCGATAACGGCGCTTTCCAACACGCCGTCTTGTGCATCCAGAATCTCTTCTATTTCTTTGGGGTAAATGTTGAACCCGCCTGAAATAATCAGGTCTTTGTTGCGTCCAACGATCTGCACATATCCATCTTCATCCACCAGTGCCATGTCGCCCGTGATAAAGAACCCGTCTTCGCGCAATTCCTCGGCGGTTTTTTCGGGCATCTGCCAATAGCCTTGGAACACGTTGTCACCGCGCACTTCCAAGATACCAATGTCTCCGTTTGGCAATGTGTCCCCTGTGTTAGGGTCTGTGACCTTGACTTCAACACCTGGCAGGGGAAATCCAACCGTGCCCGCACGGCGTTCCCCATCATAGGGGTTCGACGTATTCATATTGGTTTCGGTCATGCCATAGCGTTCCAAAATGCGATGGCCCGTTCGCTTTTCAAATTCCACGTGGGTTTCGGCCAACAGGGGCGCACTGCCAGACACAAACAATCGCATATGCGCAGTCAGCGCCTTATCGAACCGCGCATCGCTCAGCAGACGGGTATAAAACGTCGGAACCCCCATAATGGATGTGGCCTGTGGCAACTTTTCGATCACCACATCCAAATCAAATTTGGGCAGGAAAATCATCGAGCCACCCGCCAAAAGGGTGATGTTGCTGGCCACAAACAAACCGTGCGTGTGAAAGATTGGCAGGGCATGTAACAGCACATCATCACTGCTAAATCGCCACAATTCGGCGAGCACTTCGGAATTGGACAACAGGTTCTTGTGGCTCAGCATCGCACCTTTGGAACGGCCCGTTGTGCCAGACGTGTACAAAAACGCCGCCAGATCATCACTGTCCCGTGGCACGGTCTGAAATTGCGTGTCTTTGCTTTGGGCCGCATCGGCAAAACTGCCGTTCCCGTTCACATCCAGCGTTTCCAACTGCGCCCTTGCCGCATCCGCAACGCTTTGCAGCGCGGTCTGTTTGGCAGGATCACAGATGAACACTTTGGCTCCGCTGTTCTCCACGAAATAGGACACTTCATCTGCGGTATAAGCCGTGTTCAAAGGCAGAAACACAAACCCCGCCTGCACACAGGCCGCATAGATCGCAAGCGCCTCTGCGGATTTTTCAATCTGTACCGCCACGCGATCCCCAACCGACAGCCCTGCATCCGTTAACACATGCGCAAATTGCGCGGCCTGTTTTAGGAACGCGGCGTGGGTGATTTTACGGCCATCAGGCAACCACAAAAAAGGCGTGTCTTTGCCTGCGTGTTTTCCAAACAATGCGTCATACAGAACATTAGCCATGCGGTGTCTCCCAGTTTGCAGTGCAAAATTGCACGGCTTTTCGGGATTCGCATCCCCAAAGTGTGGGGAAGACTGCTTTCAGAGGAATAATGGTGGCGTGGGAGAGATTTGAACTCTCGACCTCACGATTATGAGTCGTGCGCTCTAACCAACTGAGCTACCACGCCGGACCGTGGCGCTGTTTAGGCAACTGAACCGCACCCGTCAAGCGCGGAAATCACGTGAAATTTGGGAATCTTACTAGGATTGCATGGACGCAAGCGCCCTTGACCAAACCTGCCCGCAACCGCTACGGCTGGCGTCATGGTAAAACCCTCCCTCGATATGGTCTTTTCTGCGTTGGCCGATCCCACACGCCGCGCCATTCTGACCCTTCTGTTAGAAGACGACATGGCGGTGACAGATGTGGCGGAGCCTTTTGAAATGTCACTGGCGGCGATTTCCAAACACCTGCAAATCTTGACCCGCGCTGGGCTGATCGAACAAGAACGCCGTGGACGGGTGAAATGGTGCAAACTCGCCCCCGAAGCGTTGAAAGATGCCTCGATCTGGATGGAAAGCTTTGGCCAGTTCGAAGTGGTAAACCTTGATGACTTTGAAAAATTCTTGGCCGCCGAAACCATTGCCACGGAATAGCCTGCTCAGCGATCCGCCAACAACATCCACAACGCCACAATGGTGGCCGCCACACCAAGAAGAATAACCAAAGGCGGCAAGTTCGATCCGAACGCCATCTCCCAGATAATCACCCAACTTGGGATCAGATATGTATAGGCCATGACTTTAGCCGACGGCAGGTGCAGCGTGGCGTATTGCACACAGAAAAACGATGCCGCCGTGGCGCAAAGGGACAGATAGGTCAGCCCAATCCAAAAGATAACGGGCAGGGCGGCCCAATCCACCGCCAACAACGCGCGATACGACAGCGCGGTCAGGATAAAACCTCCAGCAATCAGCGTGCCAAGGGTGAACACCGCAGGATGCTCCCCACGGTTCAGCAATCGCACCATGGGCGTATAAAGCGCATGGGCAAAACACCCGACAAAAAAGATGATTTCCCCGCGCCCCACATCAAATCGAAGAATGGCGCCGATATCGCCGCGAAACACCACCCACACCGCACCCAGCCCACCGACCGTCAATGCCAACGCCATCCAACGGGTTGTAACCTGCCGCAACAAAAGCCACCCAAACCCAGCGGACATAATCGGTGTAAGCGTAAAAATGGCAGCCGTGGAAATGGACGGCGCGGTCTTCAACGCTTGAAACATCAAAACGAAATAGATGGAAAACACACCCCCCAGCGCAAAGTACCGCCAAGGTGCTTTGATATCGCTGCGGGTGAGTTTGGGGCCAGCCAGAACAATCGCACCAAGGATTGCAGACGCAATCCAAAACCGCGCCGCAGTCAGCGCCACAGGATCAATGAAATTCGCGATGCGAACACCAAGTGGGAACGACCCTGCAACCAGCAGTGAAAACGCCAGCATCGCCAGATGGCCACGCATATATGGTGAAAGAGTCATACCCTTTCATATCGCTTTGCGGGCGAGGTGCAATCGGGCTATGGTTTTTACATGACCAAGACTTCCCTTCGCGACCGCCTGAATGATGTGACAACGGTGCTGACACCAGATCAGATCGGCGCGCTAGATCCCGTCATTGATCCCGCCAATACCCAAGGGGCGCTGGCCGTTGCACCGCGCACTATCGATGAAATCGTTGCTGTGTTTTCCCTTTGCAATGACACACGCACGCCCGTGATCCCGCATGGCGGGCGCACCAGTCTTGCAGGGGCGGTTGCAGCATCTGGTGATGAAGTGATGATCCTCGGGTCCAATATGCCACGGGTATTGGACATCGATCCCTTATCCCAAACCGCCCACATCAGCGCCAATACAACGCTCGCCGAAGCAGAATCCGCCGCACGGGCACACGGGTTGACCACAGGCATTGATCTGGCAGCCCGCGACACAGCCACAATCGGGGGCATGGTGTCCACCAACGCGGGCGGCATGGAAGCACATCGAAACGGCACCATGCGCAACCGCGTTCTGGGGCTAGAAGCCGTGTTGCCAAACGGCACAATCCTATCTGATCTGGCCCATGTGCGAAAATGCAACGAAGGCTACGATGTCAAACAATTGCTCATCGGGGCCGAAGGCACGCTTGGCCTTGTGACCAGTGTTATTCTGCAATTGCTTCCCGAACCACCTGCACCCCATACGTTTCTTCTGGCCTTGCCAGACGCAGCGGCGGCCTTGGCTGTTTTGCAAACCCTACACCGCACACAAGGCATCGACGTGCTGCGCGCCGAGGCTATGTGGAACGCCTTCGCCACCAAAAACGCAGAGCTGCAAACAACCAACCCGCTCATGACTCTGCCAAATGCACCCCTCTACGTGATTTACGAACTGCATGTGCCCACAGGCACAGCAGAGGAGGTGGTTTTCGCGGCCCTAGAACCGCATTTCGAAACCCAAAATGTGCTAGACGCCATTGCCGCACAATCCATGCAACAGGCAAATGATATCTGGATGATCCGCGAAGACACCATGTCCATGGGCACCGTCTATCCCCACAGCGAATGGTTCGACATTTCCGTGCCCCTCGCGCATCTCGACAGCTTTGTGAAACTGGTCGAAACCCGCATTGCTGCGCTCAATGCAGGGCTGATGATCCACGTTCTGGGCCACCTAGGGGATGGAAATCTGCACTATTCCATCGCCCACACAGACCCCATCCCAGATGACCTCAAAGCCCAGATAAAGCCCGCCGTGATGGACGGCCTAAAAGACATCGGCGGCTCATTTTCTGCCGAACACGGCATCGGCACAGAAAAACGCGAAGCCCTGCAAAAATACGGCGATACGGGCAAGCTGCACCTGATGACAATGATCAAACAAATGATTGACCCCTACACCATCTGCAATCCAGGAAAAGTGTTATGAATTTAACAAAATGCACTTCTGTAGGCATAATTACTGCATTGTTTTTAAACTCTTATGCAGAAGCATGTTCAAAACCCAAAGAGCAAGCCCGAGATACCGTAGAAATTTCTGGCGCGTTAGAGGATCAATTCAACAATTTTGAACCAGAGGGGAAGGCAAGAATTTCAATTTGGCCAGCTTGCCCCGAAAACTGCCATTTTGGTTTCGATCATCCTAGTCAGAATTTTGATATCAAACTTGTGAGGGAAGGAACAACTTGGCGGTTACTATTCGACGATGGTGATACGGGTAAAGGCACCATTTCTTTTCAATTACCAAATGAAGCACGTCGTTATAGATTGTTCTATCCAAGTGGACAGCCGTCACCACCAGAACCTGGGTACACAGCTTTACACATGTTTCCAATTGCGACCGGCACAGGCATCTTTGCTTACAGCATCGGTGATAGTACGCAAATTAAGATTTCAATGAGCTCTGCTAGCGGATGTATTGCTCCACCGAGCTTCAAGATCTGGCAAGTACAAGTTGACAACGCGAAAGCATTTTATACTTTCCGTGGCCGAGTAAAGCCACGATAAAACCCAACCCCGCTTGACTCGCATCCCCTGAACCCCTAAACGCTCCCTATCCATTGGAAGCATCAGACTTCCGGTCTCAGGATCGCCACCCATCAGCGAGTTTCGCCCATGGGTGTAATTGTCGTTTGGGCAATTGGTTTTTGGGCTCGGAATTCCTACATTCTTCTGTAACCGGCAACAACGAAAGGACGCCACGGTATGTTTGAAAGTCTCTCCGACCGCCTCTCTGGCGTCTTTGACAAACTCACCAAACAAGGTGCGCTGTCCGAAGCTGACGTATCCACCGCCCTGCGCGAAGTGCGCGTTGCCCTTTTGGAAGCAGACGTTTCCCTGCCCGTGGCCCGCGATTTCATCAAGGCCATTCAGGAAAAAGCCACAGGTCAGAACGTCACCAAATCCGTGACACCGGGCCAACAAGTTGTGAAAATCGTTCACGACGAAATGGTGCATTTCCTGTCAGGGGATGATGCCAAAGCGGGCGATCTGAAAATCGACAACCCGCCAGCCCCGATATTGATGGTCGGTCTGCAAGGCTCTGGTAAAACCACAACAACCGCAAAACTCGCCAAACGCCTGTTTGAACGCGAAAAGAAACGCGTTCTTATGGCCTCGCTCGATACCAACCGCCCTGCGGCGATGGAACAGTTGGCGATTTTGGGCACGCAAATCGGCGTAGACACTCTGCCAATCATCAAAGGCGAAACACCCGTCCAAATCGCCAAACGCGCCAAACAACAAGCCACACTTGGCGGTTATGATGTTTACATGCTCGACACCGCGGGCCGTCTGCACATCGACCAAGAGCTGATCCAACAAGCCGCAGAGGTGCGCGATGTGGCTCAGCCCCGCGAAACGCTTTTGGTGGTCGATGGCCTCACAGGCCAAGACGCGGTGAATGTTGCCACAGAATTTGACGATAAAATCGGCGTCAGCGGTGTGGTCCTAACCCGTATGGATGGCGATGGACGCGGCGGCGCGGCCCTGTCCATGAAAGCCGTTACAGGCAAGCCGATCAAATTCGTCGGTCTGGGCGAAAAAATGGACGCCCTCGAAGAATTCCACCCAGAACGGGTTGCAGGCCGCATCCTTGGCATGGGCGATATCGTCAGCCTTGTGGAAAAGGCGCAAGAAACCATCGAGGCCGAACAAGCCGAAAAGATGATGAAGCGCATGGCCAAAGGTCAGTTCAACATGAACGACCTCAAGGGCCAGCTGGAACAGATGAAAAAAATGGGCGGCATGGAAGGCATCATGGGGATGATGCCGGGCATGAAGAAAATGGCCAAACAGGTCGAGGAATCGGGCATGGACGACAGCGTCTTTAACCGCCAGATCGCTCTCATCAATTCCATGACCAAAAAAGAACGCGCCGCCCCGCAAATCCTGCAAGCCAGCCGCAAAAAACGGATCGCCGCAGGGGCGGGCATGGAAGTGCGCGAATTGAACCAACTTCTCAAAATGCACCGTCAGATGGCGGACATGATGAAGAAGATGGGCAAAATGGGCAAAGGCGGCATGCTCAAACAAGCCATGAAAGGCATGATGGGCAAAGGCGGTCTTCCAGGTGGAATGCCCACCGATATGGACCCAAAACAATTGGAAGCAGCGGCCAAACAAATGGGCGCGAAAATGCCCGGTGGCGGCTTGCCCGGATTGGGCGGCGGCATGGGCTTGCCCCCAGGTTTGTCAGGGTTCGGTAAGAAAAAATGACCCTGACCAACGCCCCCACACTGGAAACAGACCGCTTGATCCTGCGCGGACCACAGGTTTCGGATTTCGATCCGTTGGCTGATTTTTACGCGTCCGATCAGTGCATCGGCTTTGGCGAAAAGATGAAACGCGATGACGCGTGGCGCTGGTTTGCACTGAACATCGGCCACTGGCATATTCACGGGTACGGCTATTTCTCCATCGTGGAAAAAGCATCGGGCAAACCTGCGGGCTTGTCTGGCATCTGGAACCCAGAAGGCTGGCCAGAACCCGAACTTGGCTATGCACTGTTTGCAGAGTTTGAAGGCAAAGGCATCGCCTATGAAGCCTCCGTTCGCACGCGCAAATGGGCCTATTCCGATCTGGGCTTTACCACATTGTCCTCGCATATCGTGCCAGACAACACCCGCTCTATGGCGCTCGCTGCGCGGCTCGGCGCGGTGTACGAAAGCAGTTACGTCAACCCGCACATGGGCGAAGATCAAATCTTTCGTCACCCCGCACCGGAGGAGTTGGCATGATCAATATTCCAGTGCTTGAAACCGAACGCCTCATTTTACGCGCACCGCGCGAAGATGATCTTGACCGCGAGATGGATTTTTATTCGTCCGATCATTCGAAATTTGTCGGTGGCCAGACCAGCAAAATGGGTGCTTGGGACAAAATCGTCGGTCGCGTGGGCCACTGGGCCGTGCGCGGTTATGGTTTTTGGCACCTCGATGTGCGTGAAACCGGTCAATACGTTGGACGCTGCGGTTTGTTAAAGCCTTTTGGCTGGCCAGAGCGTGAAATCGGATGGTCTTTGATGCCAGACGCGCTGGGCCATGGATACGCCACCGAAGCCGCCTTTGCGGCGCGCGACTTTGCTTACAACACACTTGGTTGGGAAACGGCGATCAGCCTAATTGATCCCGCAAACACACCGAGCCAGCGTGTCGCAGAACGCTTGGGCGCAGCCTATGAAACCACCTTCGAACACGTTGAATACGGAACCATGCATATTTGGCGTCACCCGTCACCGGAGGCATTGTAATGACTGACACCGTAACCAAAGCCGCCGAGATCCTGAAGGATCACCGTGACAGCATCGACCGCCTTGATGCCATCCTCGTCTATACATTGGGCGAACGGTTCAAACACACACAGGCCGTGGGAAAACTGAAAGCCACCCACGACCTCCCGCCATCTGATCCTGCACGTGAAGCAGGCCAAATCGAACGTCTCGAAGACTTGGCCAAACGTGCGGATCTTGATCCCGAATTCGCAAAGAAGTTCCTGAACTTCATCATCAGCGAAGTAATCCAACACCACAAACAACACCAATCCTGAGGGTTTCCCTCACACGCCATTCAAGGAGAAAACACCATGGCAATGAAGATCAGACTGGCCCGCGGCGGCTCTAAGAAACGTCCATTTTACCGCGTTGTGGCTGCAGACAGCCGCATGCCACGCGATGGCCGTTACATCGAAAAGCTCGGCACATATAACCCACTGCTCGCCAAAGACGACGAAAACCGTGTTCAGCTGAACATGGAACGCGTTCAGTACTGGCTCGGCGAAGGCGCACAACCAACAGACCGCGTATCTCGTTTCCTCGAGGCCGCTGGCGTTGTTGAGAAAAAAGAACGTGCCAACCTGAAAAAAGGCGAGCCAGGCAAAAAAGCTGTAGAGCGCGCTGAAGAAAAAGCACAAAAAGCAGCAGACGCTGCCGAAGCCGCCAAAGCACCAGCCGAGGAAGCTCCAGCAGAAGACGCACCTGCAGAAGAAGCAGCAGCTGAAGAATAAGAAACGGGATCGGAAAAATGCGCGAATTTTCGTCTGATTTCCGGTCCGAGTTTTTTGACCTCTTGAAGTGGCGCCGCGATGTGCGCCACTTCAAAACCGACCCAATCCCCCAAGACAGTCTTACCGAATGTTTCGAGGCCTTTCGTCTCGCGCCTTCCGTTGGCCTGTCCGAACCGTGGCGCATTGTGCGCCTGTCAACAGATGCGGCCCGCGCCAAAGCCTATGCCAATTTCAAGGCGGAAAACGACAAGGCGCTGACAGGCTACAGCGGCGATCAGGCCAAGAAATACGCCGATCTGAAACTCGCTGGCATGAAAGAGGCCCCCGAACAATTCGCTATTTTCTGCGATGACAGCACCACCAAAGGCTCTGGCCTTGGCGCCTCCACAATGACCGAAGCACGCCGGTATTCCGTGGTGTCTGCTATCATGTCATTCTGGCTGATTGCCCGCGCCCATTCGCTCGGTCTTGGCTGGGTGTCTATCCTCGACCCAGAAAAGCTCTGCGAAGATTTGGATGTGCCACAAGATTGGACCCTCGTGGCATACCTGTGTGTCGGCTACCCCGAAGAAGAAAGCCTCCAGCCAGAGTTGGAGGCCAAAGGTTGGGAAGACCGATCAGAGGTTTTGCATATCATCGACCGTTAGGCTGCAAACCCATCCGTTTGCCGCGCCCAAAACTTCGCGTAAAATCCGTTTTCTGCCAGCAAGGCGTCATGCGTTCCCTCTTCCACGATGCGGCCTTCGTCCAGCACAACAATCCGATCCATTTTCGCAATCGTGCTTAATCGGTGCGCAATGGCTAAAACTGTCTTTCCTTCAATCACCTGATCTAGCGCGGTTTGAATGGCGGCTTCTACTTCACTGTCAAGCGCAGAGGTCGCCTCATCCAAAACCAAAATCGGCGCGTCTTTCAAAATGGCGCGGGCCAGCGCAATCCGTTGGCGCTGCCCGCCCGATAATTTCACACCGCGTTCCCCAAGGTGCGCTTCATACCCTTTGCGCCCCGCGTGGTCTTCCAACTCCAAAATAAACGCATGCGCTTCGGCCCGTTCCGCTGCGGCGATCAACTCTGCCTCGGTCGCATCAGGGCGCCCATACAGAATGTTGTCGCGCGCGGATCGGTTGAACATGGCCGTGTCCTGCGTCACCATCCCAATCTGTCGGCGCAAATCTTCTTCGGACGTTTCGCGCACATCTTGTCCGTCCACACGCACCGCGCCTTGATCCACATCATAAAGCCGCAGCAACAGCGCCACGAGCGTCGATTTCCCGGCACCAGACGCGCCAACAATGCCCAAACGCTCCCCAGGGTTCACCGTCAGGCTGATCCCTTGCACACCGTTATCGTCGCGCCCATACCCGAACGTTACATCATCAAATTCGATTGCACCGCTGCCATCAATTGCGATGGGGGCAGGGACTTCGTCCAGACGATTAGGCGGGGCCAGCGTGCGCATCGCGTCCTCAACCTCGCCAATGTTGGCGTAGATCACCATAATGGTGAACCCGACCCATCCCGTCATCTGTGCAATGCGAATGGATACGGCCCCTGCGGTTACAATTTCCCCAGGTGTGGCCAGACCCTTGGTCCACAAATACAACGTTGCCCCCACCAAAACCACGGGCAAAATCCCCGCTAATGAGATCATGGTGAAACGGAACAGGGTTGCCAAAACCTTAAAGTTAAATTCCTGTTCGCGAAAATGTCCCATCGCATCAATGGCCGCGCCGTCTTCAAATGTACGCCGTGCAAACAGCTTAACCGTCTTGATGTTTGTAATGGTATCAACCACTTGCCCCGTCACGGTCGCCCGCGCCCCCGCGCGCGCCTTGCCGCGCGCGCGGACACGAGGCAGGAACCAGCGAATGGCCAGCAGATACAATACTGTCCAAATCCCCAACCCAATGGCCATCCACAGATTGATGGTTGTTAACAGCAAAACAGACCCGACCAGCGACGCCAGCGCAAAGAACACAACGTTCAGGGTTTCGCCCACCACATCGGAAATGGCCCGCGCCGCCTGCATTTCTTTTTGTGCAATACGACCCGCGAAATCATCGTCAAAAAAGCTGATGTTTTGCCCAAGCACCCAACGGTGTAATCGGCTGTGAACCAACGGGTTCAGGTTTGTCACCACCAAAACGGATGTCGTGGCCGATGACAGGCCAAATGTTATGGGCCGCAGCAAAAGAAAGAACAGCAACGCCCCCGTAAACAGCAGCGTGTTGTCATTCCACAGATTATCCACGCCACTGTTCAGCGCACTGTCGATCACAGACCCCAAGATGATCGCAGTAAATACTTCGATCACGCCAACCAAGGCGGACAGAAACCCAGCGATCAAACACCAATGAATAGTACCGCTGATGCACCAGCGAAAGAACGGCCACAAAGACAAAGGCGGCGGGCCATCTGCCGCTGCAAATGGATCAAGCCGATTTAAAAGCCATTTCATCCTTCGTCCAATCCCAACATTTCACCCGATTGCCGCGCCCAGAACCCAGCATATAGCCCGCCTTTGGCCAAAAGCTCTTGGTGCGTGCCGATTTCGGCAATTTTGCCGTCATCCAGCACAACAATCCGATCCATCCGCGCGATGGTGGACAAACGGTGCGCAATGGCGATCACAGTTTTGCCCTGCATTACACCCGACAACGCATCCTGAATGGCCGCCTCGCTTTCACTGTCGAGCGCGGATGTGGCTTCATCCAACACCAAAATCGGCGCGTCCTTCAGCACAACACGGGCCAGCGCAATGCGCTGCCGTTGCCCGCCAGACAGTTTCACACCGCGTTCACCCACATAGGCGTCCATCCCACGGCGGCCCTTTGGGTCTTCCAGATCAGGGATGAAATCCGCCGCATCAGCCCGCTTTACGGCGGATGCAATCATTCCATCATCCGCATCGGGCCGCCCCAACATAATGTTGTCGCGCACGGATCGGTGCATCAAGCTTGGTTCTTGCGTGACCATACCAATGGCCCCGCGCAAGGTTTCCTGTTGAACACCAGAAATATCCTGCCCATCAATTTCGATGCGGCCTGTTTCTGGGTCCATAAACCGCAACAACAGGTTCACAAGCGTGGTTTTCCCCGCACCAGATCGCCCAACCAGACCAACTTTTTCACCCGCTGCAATCGTCAGATCCAGCCCGTTCAATCCACCCGCGTCTTTGCCGTAATGATGGGCCAATTCCACAAATCGGATTTCCCCGCGATCCACTTCCAACGCAGGGGCATCATCCGCATCCACAACGGTTTGCGGTCGCGCCAAACTGTCCATGCTCTCATGAATTTTCCCTGCATTTTCAAACAACAAGGTACTGACCCACATAATCCAACCCGTCATCGCAGACAGGCGCATCACCAATGCCGCAACAATGCTAATCTCCCCAATCGTGACCAGATCAAGGGTCCAATAATACAGCGACAGCCCAATAACCCCGACGATCAGAATGCCCGTCAAAATGTTCAGATCAAACCGAATACGCGACCACAGCCGTAGAAAAAGACGGAACTTTTCCAAATCCGCTTTTGCCGCCTCAAGGGCAAAATCCTGTTCACGGGCAGCCCCTGAAAACAACTTAACGCTTTCGATGTTGGTATAGGCATCCACCACCCGCGCCGTCACCATGGATCGGGTTTGGGACATGTCCTCTGACGCCGCTGAAATCTTGCGCCCCATGTAAACGATATAAAGGACAAACGCCCCCAGCCACAAAACCATCGGCAAGGCCAGCACACCACTGATCCCCGTCATGATCCACAAGGCAGACAGGAAATAGATCGACACAAACCAAACCGCGTCGAAAAAAGTAAACACATTGTCTTCCACCGCAGGACCAACCTGCATCACACGGTTCGCCAATCGGCCCGCAAAATCATCATGGAAAAACCCACGACTTTGCCCCAGCAAATGCGTATGCGCCCGCCAGCGAACTTGATCACGCAGCGAACCAGACAGGGTTTGATGCTGCAAAATGGCTGTGATCCAATGGGCCAAGGGCCGCGCGAACAGGATAAACAGGGCAACGCCCAACAACTCCCATCCATAGTCATTCCACAAAACGGATTTGTCCGAATTGTTGATGTAATCAATAACCCGCCCAGAATAGCTAATCAGCCATGTTTCCATCAACGCCACCGCAAGCGATGTGAACAGCATCCACGGAATAACACGGCGGAACGGATGCAATTCGCTGCGAATAAAGGCCCAGATATTGGCCGACGGCGTGCCAACGGCCCGTTTGGCATAGGGGTTAACGAGGTTTTCAAAAAAACGGTACATAACGGTATTCCAACGTGTGTGCGAAAAAGGGGGCACCACGGGTTGCAAATTGGCTAGGGCAAAGAAAGGCCAAAACGGCCAAGCAACACGAGGTAAAAGATTGATGGCGGGCAAACAGCCCACATTACGGGGCTATAGGGTCTTCCCAGCCTTCGTAATTTTCCAGCAATCCATGCGTCACCTCATTGTTGATGAAACAGTCGTAACATCCGACAAAAAATCTGTCACGTCTTTCTTTCGGGAAACTTTCGCGGTAGGGACGGTTGCGGATTTGAATATGGAAACCCTTGCTGTGACAGACTCAAAAACCATCTGCGTTGGCGCAATCATGGGGGCCTTTGGGGTCAAAGGCGAAGTGCGCCTGAAATCCTTTTGTGCCGTGCCCGAAGACATCGGCACGTATGGCCCCTTGTCTTCCGAAGATGGCACGCAGACCTTTGATCTCACGGTCACGCGCCCCGTGAAAGGGGGCTTTGCCGCCCGTATCAAAGACGTGCGTTTCAAAGATCAGGCCGACAATCTGCGCGGTGTGCGCCTGTTTGTTGCCCGTGATGTGCTGCCCAACCTGCCTGATGACGAATATTATTATTCCGATCTCATGGGGCTTCTTGTTGTCGACACGGGTGGTGAAACCCTGGGCAAAGTGCGCGCCGTTCACGATCATGGCGCAGGGGACCTGCTGGAAATCAGGCTCAAATCAGGGGGTGATGTTTTGCTGCCCTTCACTGCCGAAGCCGTGCCAACCGTAGACCTTACTGCGGGTCGTTTGGTTATTGATCCCCCCGAAGGTGTCATGCCTGAATGACCCGTGTAATTTTGCACACGGGGTTCCACAAAACAGGAACCACCACGCTGCAACGCTTTATGATGCGAAACCGCGACGCGCTCGCGCCCTTTTGCACATTCTGGAACAGGGCAGAACTTGCCTCATCTCTGAACGCAGCGCGGCGATATGGCTGGGCACCGAACACATGGCGGCTGTTTCAGTTTCGCCGGGCCTTTCGCGCAGACATCAAAACCTTGCCTAAAACCGAAACGCTGGTTCTATCACGCGAAGCCTTCTCTGGCGGTGTGCCTGGGTTTCGTCCCAATCATGGCCCACGCGTGCTTGGCTATACCCAAACCGCCCCGCGTTTGGCCAAAGTGATAATAGAAGAGCTGCAAAACCGCTTGGGCACAGACACAGAAATCAGCTTGTTTTACACACTGCGGGATCGGGAGGCGTGGATTTCGAGCCTTTACAAACGCCACCTTCGAACCAGTCGCATGACCGACAGTTTTGAAACTTTCAACGCGGCGCTGCCACCAGACCTCTGCACTGCCAAAACCGCCGCGTTTCTCAAATCCGCTCTGGCTCCGCATTCCGTCACCACCGCACGGTTAGAAGAGTATCAAAAGGGCCCTAACGCCTGCGCCCCCGCCTTGTTGGACCTGCTGAATGTGCCAAAAGATGTGCGAAATTCTCTCCAATCTGTAAGCCAGCGCAATGTCAGCCAATCTGTCGATCTCAACCCTGCTTTTCTACGCCTGAACGGGTCAAGCCTATCCGATGCCGAAGTGATCGCGCAAAAACACGCTTTGATGAATCCCGATCAGGGCGCATAGACAATCAACCACCAAACAACTAATTCCAACCTATGGCAGATGAAAAGAAACCCCGCTCCCACGGTATGAAAAGCCGCAACCTCACTCGGTCTCACGGGCGCTTGGCGGTGCGGGCAACACGCAAGCCAACGGAACTGATGACCGATACGCCAGAAATCGCTGGCGCATGGCGGGCCAAGATCATCACGCTTTTTCCTGACGCCTTTCCTGGAGTGCTGGGCCAATCCCTAACGGGCCGCGCGCTGCAAGAAGGCAAATGGGCGATTGAGCCCATTGATCTGCGCCAATTTGGCAATGGCAAACACAAAGACGTGGATGACACGCCTGCGGGCGGTGGCGCGGGCATGGTTTTGCGCGCCGATGTGGTGGGGCGTGCATTCGATCTCGCACGTCAAGGCACGCCAATGGATCAACGCAAATGGTCCGTAATCTACGTGTCGCCGCGCGGCAAACCATTTACCCAACAAATGGCACAGGACTTTGCCAAAGCAGAGGGCATGACCCTCTTGTGTGGCCGCTTTGAAGGTGTCGATGAACGCGTGTTGGAAGAATACAACGTGCAAGAAATCTCGCTCGGTGACTTTGTGCTGACAGGTGGGGAAATCGCTGCCCAAGCCCTGATCGACGCAACTGTACGCCTGTTGCCGAATGTACTTGGCAATGCAGACAGCACCGTGGACGAAAGCCATTCAAACGGCTTGCTGGAACATCCCCAATACACCCGCCCCGCAGAGTATAAAGGCCGCACAATTCCAGATGTGCTGACATCAGGTCACCACGGCAACGTGGAAAAATGGCGCAAAGACCAATCCGAACAGATCACCCGCGCCCGTCGCCCCGACATGTGGGATCGGTATTTGAACAAGGACACGGACGCCTAGGTTTCTTTGTTCCAAAAATACTCAAAGCGAAGCCGCCGCACCCTGTGCAAACCTCTTGCAAACCAGACGCCACCCGCCTATACGCCCCAAGTGCTCCGACCCAACTGGATTCGCAGCGCCGCTGTTGTGCTTCGCAACCTCTGGCCGCAGTCCCCAATCGTTGGCAACGACCACACCTAAAACAGTTACCCCACCTCTGGCGGGCGCGCAGGAAAATAAGACGCGGACCCGATCGAAGACACAGAGCTCTAGGAATGGCATCAAACAGCGCATCAAAGCGCAACACGAAGGACTATGACGATGAACATCATCGAACAGCTCGAAGCTGAACAAATCGCCGCTCTCGGCGCAGACATCCCAGATTTCAAAGCGGGCGACACCATCCGCGTAGGCTTTAAAGTAACAGAGGGCACGCGCTCTCGTGTTCAGAACTACGAAGGTGTTTGCATTTCACGTAAAGGCGGCTCTGGTATCGCAGCAGCTTTCACAGTGCGCAAAATCTCTTTCGGTGAAGGCGTGGAACGTGTGTTCCCACTTTACTCCACAAACATCGACAGCATCACAGTTGTACGTCGCGGTCGCGTTCGTCGTGCCAAACTGTACTACCTGCGCTCCCGTCGTGGTAAATCCGCGCGTATCGCAGAAAAGACAAACTATCGTCCTTTGGCAGCCAAGTAAGCCAAGCGACACTAGAATTCGAAAGGGCGGTCCAGCGGGCCGCCTTTCTTCAACAGATGAACCCCGTCACTTTGGCGGGGTTTTTTCTTACCGACCAAAGAACCCTTTGATCGCAAGTCGCACAAAAAGGCTCAATCACTCCTGTGTGAGTGAATAATTGAACCTAGTATGCGTCCGATACCCAGCCCAATCGTGGACACAAGAAACCAACCGCCGAACGCGACTGCGAAAATCAGAAAGAAAGCAAATTCTGCGCCAGCGCTTCCCAACATGCGCAAAACAACGAGCAAAACCAAAACGCTGGAAATGCTCCAGTAAATTTTAATAATCCTTGGGTAATACGGCGTAAAAGTGCCCACTGCCGCGGAAACGAAGAACACAATCCCCGAAATCAACAGATATCTTTCCATAATCCCTTGATAAAGTCAGTGATTTGGCAGTTCAAGCCACGATTTTTGTGCAATGGCATCTTCAAGAACGCCTGAAAAGATGCGTTCAAAACTTACCAATTTCATTGACCTCCAATCCGAATTCGAAGCTTATTCCCACCAATTGTTTCCAATTTGACACAAAATTCTTCGTGAGGCGGGGCATTGGTTCCAAATTCCCGCCACATTCTTTTGCAACTTTGACAAGAATTGAGGTCTTTTAGGGGTACAGGCATGTTGTCCTTTCTGATGCGCACGTTTGCATTGTCGTTTTCTATCTTCTGGCGCGCTTTGCCGTGTTGGGCGCTTCTTTTCGCAATTCTTTATGCTCTGTTCTCTTTCCTATCGGATTCCCCGATTGTCTTTGCCCTGTTGCTGATGCTTGGGTTTGGCACGCTCACGGTCTACATGATCTTTGTCCACATCCGATCAGGCTTGATCGTCGCGGATGAGGTCACGCCGACAGATTTGGGCAAATTGTTCAAACGGTCCTTCAAATTCTTCCGCTTCTACGCGCTCGTGAACTTTTTGTTTGGCTGTATGTCGCTGGTGATGTTTGTCATCGCCGCAAAAATTGGGATTTTTGATTTGTCCGTGGCAGAGGATGCGATCCTCTCTGGCCGTGACGAAGATCTCCTCGCGTTTTATGCGCAATTGATGCACCCCGCTGCCTATGCCTACTTTGGTGTCATGCAGATTTTTGCGCAGCTGTTTTACGGGTCTTTGGCTGTGCCAATGGCTGCCAATGCCCACGCTTGCACCCCCAAGGGCCGCGATGTGGAAATCTTCTGGGGTTTTGGGGCATATACAATTCGCATGTTCCTCTTGAACCTGATTTCGGGGACCATCGTTGTGGCACTGGTTGTCGCCTATGTATTCCTCTTGCTCACCATGCCTGTGTTTGATGGCTTAACGATCCTGCAATTCGAAAACATCGAAGATATCGCCGCCCCAACAACCATTGCATCTTATGCCATGCTGGCCGCACTGGTATTGTTCCCAATTGCTGGGTTTGTGTGGATGGTCAGCCTCTGGTGCGCTGGGGCAACCGTCTGTTTCATGGATCACCGCGACCGTTTGCAAGCGGCCAAAGATTTTGAAATGTCCCGCGTCTTTGAAAAGCCAATGTCGGTTGATGAACTGCGTGCCTTGCGCATGTCGCGGATGACGGGTGTGCCCGCCGAATAAGGCGCAAAACACCCAAGAAAAATGACTCTCAAACGGAGCAAGATAACACCTTGCTCCGTTTGTTTTTCTGGTCTATACGGCGCATCTGTAATTCCGCAGGGCGACCGCGTTACCGGGTCAGAATCAGCTGATGCCGCACACGGATTAGCCCGCATCTTGGAGCTTGGAACATGAAAAAAGATCTGCACCCCGACTATCACATGATCGAGGTTAAATTGACCGACGGTACAACCTACAAAACCCGTTCTACATACGGCGAAGAAGGTTCCGCCCTGACACTCGACATCGACCCATCCGCTCACCCAGCGTGGACAGGTGGTAACACAAAACTGATGGACGCCGGTGGCCGCGTTTCAAAGTTCAAAAAGAAATACGAAGGCTTGGGCTTCTAATCACCCGCTTTCAGATTTTCAGAACGC
Source organism: Amylibacter sp. IMCC11727 (assembly GCF_029854195.1). Lineage (NCBI taxonomy): Bacteria > Pseudomonadati > Pseudomonadota > Alphaproteobacteria > Rhodobacterales > Paracoccaceae > Amylibacter > Amylibacter sp. IMCC11727. Next base: position 2,744,255 of record NZ_CP122960.1, on the reverse strand, counting down.
CGTTCCAAATTGGGGCGGCGTTTTTGATTCAGCACTGGAATTTTTCGTAAAATTCCAACCGTTTCCATATTGGAAACAATATTGTATTCGGTTTTGGCTTGTCGCATAGTGCCCGCAAGCCCGACGTAAACAAACCAAGAAATGGGGCAAGGGACAACGATGGCGTATATTATCGTCTTTGGGAATGAAAAGGGCGGGTCTGGCAAATCCACCACGGCCATGCACGTTTTGACCGCACTATTACGCAGCGGATTTAAGGTTGGCGCGGTCGATCTCGATCTGCGTCAGCGCACCTTGGGCCGCTACATCGAAAACCGCCGCGAATACGTTCGCAAAACTGATGTCACGCTGCCCCAACCGCAATTGGCCGAAATGCCCACTGCCGCAGACGCAGACGCGGACGACGAAGTAAAACTCGTCGCGTTTCAAAAAGCGATTCTATCTCTTGATGAAGCAAACGATTTTATCGTCGTGGATTGCGCAGGGTCTCATTCGGCATTGGCAGAGCTGGCCCACGCCATGGCCGACACCCTTGTCACTCCCATGAACGACAGCTTTGTGGACTTTGATCTGCTGGCACGTATTGATCCTGAAACCACCGCCGTCACAGGGCCAAGCGTGTATTCCGAAATGGTGTGGGAAGCCCGCAAAGCCCGCGCCGAAACGGGCGCACGCCCCATTGATTGGATCGTTACCCGCAACCGTGTTGGCGCGCAAAACATGCACAACAAACGCAAAGTGGGCGCGGCGCTCAAGGATTTGTCCCGCCGCATCGGGTTCCGTTTGGCCCCTGGCTTTTCGGATCGTGTGGTGTTTCGCGAATTGTTTCCCCACGGCCTCACGCTTTTGGATATCAAAGACGTGGGCGGCGGTTCGTTGAACATTTCCAATGTGGCCGCCCGCCAAGAAGTGCGCGATCTGGTGGCAGAGCTGAAATTGCCAGGCGTTGAGGTTACCTTTTAACCCACCGCAATGCGCGTCCATCAATGGCGATCAACCCCGCGACGATGATGAACAATCCAAGCACCTGTCGTGCGTTCAGGCTTTCGCCTAAGACCAGAATGCCAAGGGCGATTGCGAACACAGGAACCAACAACGTGACCAGCGCCACATTTGTGGCCCCTGCGGTTGATAAGATACGGAAATACAAAAAATAGGCAAAAGCCGTTGAAACCGTCACCAGCCCGATCATCGACCAAATGGTCGCCGGTGATGGCATCGCCAAGGTCCAGGGCTGTTCCAGCACCAAAATCACGGGCAACAACAGGATCGCCGAAGCACTGACCTGACCCGTTGCCGTAACCATCGGCTTCACCCCCAAACGCGCGAACCGTTTTCCAAAAATGCTCGCAAACGCATAAGACACCGCCGCCCCCAGCACTGCCAGATGGGCAAGCAAACTGCCTCCCACAGGTGTCCCGATCAGAACAAACACCCCAACAAAACCCAACACCACGCCAAGCAAACGCGGGGCTGTGATCCGTTCGTCTGCGGTCAAGAAATGCGCGGCAATCACCGTGAAAACAGGTGTCATCGCGTTCAAAATGGATGCAACCCCGCTTGCAAGCTCCGTTTGCGCCCAAAAGATCAAACTGAACGGAATCGCGTTGTTGACCAACCCCATAAAGAAAAACGCGGCCCAAACCTCGCGCTCCCACCGCATGGATTGGCCCATAATACGCAGTGCCAAAAACAAAATAACCGCGGCCCCCGTAACCCGTACCCAAACAACCGTGACAGGGGGAATTTCCACCACTGCAACGGCGGCGAAAAAGAACGAACCGCCCCACACAAACGCTAAGGTAAGCAGAAGCGCCCATTCAAAAAGGGACATCGCATGTGATTTCTGTGTCATGGGGCCTTTCTGCGGGATCGCCACATCAAATACGACCCGATTCTTGTGATTTTGCGATCCAAGATAAGATTATTGTGACACGTTCCAGACCAAAGGTTGCGATTTTCGCCAAATGCCCCAAATAATAGGTCAAAAGAAAGAGCGGTATTTATGCGTTGGATTGTAAGAATTTGTGTGGCCCTTGTGGCGTTGGTTGTTGTGGCTGTGGGCCTTTTGTTCATGCTGCCCACGGACAGAATTGGCCAACTGGCATCGGATCAATTGAAAAAACAAACAGGGCGTACACTGACGTTGGCAGGTGACTTTTCGCCAACTTTGTACCCAACACTCGGTGTGAAAACAGGCCGTATGACCATTTCGAATGCGGATTGGGCCAGCGAACCCGTTATGATCGCCGCCGATGGTGCGGCGGTCGGCGTGAATCTGATGGCCTTGCTGGGCGGTGAGGTTGAAATTGAAAAGCTGGAATTGATCTCCCCCGTTGTTTACCTGGAAAAGGCCAAAGACGGCCGCGTAAACTGGGATTTATCGAACGGCACGGCAAGCGACGCTTCAGCCACCCCATCCTCTGGGTCAAACGGTTCTTCGGGCTCTGCGACACCCACTCTTGAATTGGGCCAAATCTCGGACGGGCAGGTGGTTTATACAGATCGCGCCGCAGGCTCCACTGTGAATGTAACAGGGATCAGTGGCACGATTTCACTGCCCAAAGCTTCCTCAAACGCCATGGTTGATCTTACGGCCACCATCGACGGGCGCACGGCCTCTGTCCAAGGAACGATTTCCGATCTTTCTGCATTTGCGGCGCAAAAATCCACCACCATTAACGGTTCTGTTTCCATGGGGGATGCAACCATTGGCTTGAACGGAATTGCACAAATGACAGACGCACTGCCGATGGTGGATGCTGCCTTCACTGCTGATATTCCTGATCTGATTGCGGTTGCCAAAAGTGCGGGCATTCAATTGCCCGCCCAAGCGAACAATCTGAAAAACCTTGTCGGCGCGGGCCAAGTGCGCATGAATGATGCGGGTCTTTCGCTGAACGCCAACACAGCGGCGCAATACGGCGGCAAAAACACAGATGTCAAAATTGCGGTCCTCAGTGATGGCAACTGGCTCGATACGATGGAATTTGAAGGCGACCTATCGCTGAAAATCGCGGGCATTGGCTCTGCCTCTTACAATGGCCGTTTTGGCCAAGGTGCTGAAAACTTTGCCGATGGGGATTTTGCGGCGAATTTTTCTGATCTGCGTGGGGCCATGCAAATGCTTGATGTGGATGCAGGCATGCCCAAAGGCACATTCCAATCCGCCAGCATGTCGGGCACGTTTGCCCTGACACCTGCGGGAAAATATCGTCTGCGCAAGGCAAAGCTCCGTTTGGATGAAAACACCCTGACAGGGGCCATCAGCATAACACCCAAAGACCCGCGCCCACTGTTATTAGCACAGTTGAACGGCGGCAAATTGGATTTCAGCGCCTACACGGCGGATAAGTCAAGCGGGGCACGGGCTGGCTCTGGCTCGGGGTCATCTGCGGGGGCATCCTCTTCGGGCTGGTCCAAAGACCCGATCACGCTCAAGGGTCTGGATGCAATTGACGCCAATGTTGATTTGCGCGCCGCAGGCATAAATCTGGGCGTCAGCCAACTGGGCAAAACTGATGTTAAGGCAAAGCTTACCAACGGATTGCTGACTTTGACACTGCGGGACGTGCGTGCGTTCCAAGGGGCGATGGTGGGCGAAATCAATGTGCGCGGTGGCAATACCGTTGCCTTTGATACAGACATCCGCGCCAATGGCGTGCAACTGGAACCTCTGTTGGGTCAACTGCTTGGCATGGATCGCCTCGGCGGCTCTGGCAACACCACGCTTGCGCTGCGCGGGCGCGGGCAAAGCCTCGATCAAATTATGACCTCTTTGTCAGGCAACGGCTCGGTCAAATTCACCAACGGTGTCATCAAAGGCATTGATCTGGCGGGCATGATGCGCAACCTCAAATCCGCCTTTGGCGGGTTCAAAGGGGCCACAGAATTTTCCACATTGGATGGCACATTTTCAATGGACAACGGCGTTTTGAAAAACGTGGACCTGTCCTTGATCAGCCCCTTGTTTAAGGCAGGCGGCAAAGGATCAGTGGACATCGGCGGGCAGGCGATGAACTATGTGGTTACACCGACATCCCTGTCAGAAGATGCAGAATTTTCCGTTCCCGTGACCATCACGGGCCCTTGGCAAAACCTGAAATTCCGCCCTGATTTGGATAAACTGCTAAACCTTTTGCTGCAAAAAGAGCTGAAGGAAAGCGAAGAAGCCAAAAAGCTGAAAAAGAAGCTCGACGAGGCGAAGGCCAAACTCAAAAATCCCGAGGAAGAGGTGAAGAAAAAGCTGAAAAAAGAACTCAGCAGCGAAACCGACACCCGGTCCTTTGAAGATCAAGCCAAGGACAAGCTGAAAGAAGAAGTCGGCAACGCGCTGAAAAAGCTGTTCGATTAGGGCCTGTTAACAGGCCCTAAATCCGTCGCACCCGTTTATTTGTAAACGGGTGCGCGTTTTTGCATCTGTGCCATCACGGTTTCCATCTGGTGTGGATGCCCGATGATCTTGGATTGCAACTCGCCTTCCAACACCAACTGATCGCGCCCTTCGCCCCACAGTGTGTCCACCAGTGTTTTGCTGGCTTGGATGCTGTCAGGGGACCGCGCCGCCAAATCAGCTGCCATTCTTCTGGCCTCGGCCACAGGATCATCCGCAAGATATGTCGTCAGGCCAAGATCATGGGCTTCTTGCGCCTCTAAAATCCGTCCCGTCATAATCAACTCTTTCGCCTGATCCGCCCGCATCAATTGGGGCAGGCTTTGGCTGATCCCCATGTCAGGGATAATGCCCCACTTGGCCTCCATAATCGCCATACGCGCATCGTGCGCCATAAACCGAAAATCCGCCGCCAGCGCCAATTGAATACCCGCCCCAAAGGCCACGCCTTCAATCGCGGCAATCACGGGAACCTTCAAGTCCTGCCATACAACCGTTGGGCGCTGGAATTTATTGCCCCGATCCCCTGCGCTGCGCGTCGCCAGTTCCGCGCGCATCCCATCAATGTCGGAGGCAAACTGCATCAACGCGCTGGTGTCGATGCCTGCACAAAAACATCCCCCATTGCCATACATCACAACCGCGCGAATATCGTCATTGTCCTGCAACGCCTCACCCGCCGCTGCCAGCTCTTCGAAAAACACCGCATCAAGCGCATTCTTCTTTTCAGGGCGGTTCAAACGCACCTCTGCCACATGGTCTTTGATTTCGATTTCTAAACGATCATACATGTCATCAGCCTTTGCAAAGTTTGCGTCAGTTTGCGCCAAAATTGCCCATCGCTAAACCCCAATCACAGGTGACGTCGCGTTTGGGGTAAAAAATGTGAATGGGTGTCGCTTTTTCTCCTGACGATTGGTCATGCACCCGCTACACACCAAACGGGTTTAAAGGGACAGGCAAAATGGCATATCTTTTGGGCGTGGACACGGGCGGCACATACACGGATGCGGCATTGATCCAAGACGATACGGTTGTGGCCAGCGCCAAATCTCTGACAACACGCCACGATCTGGCCGAAGGTGTTGGCGCGGCCGTTCAGGCGGTGCTTGATCAATCAGGCGTCGCCCCCAGCGACATCGCTTTATCCTCCCTTTCCACCACTCTGGCCACCAACGCACTGGTCGAAGGGCAGGGCGCACGGGTCTGTTTGGTGTTCATCGGCTTTAACGCCAAAGACATCGCACGCCAGGGCCTCGACGAAGCATTGGGCGGCGACCCTGTAATCTCGGTTGCAGGTGGCCACACCCATTCAGGGGGCGAAGCCGCGCCGCTGGACCTCGATGCGTTGCGCAGTGAACTGGCCAATTTGCAGGGCGATGTGTCTGGTTTTGCCGTTGCAGGCCAATTCGCCACGCGAAACCCAGAACACGAAATGTCCGCCCGCGATATCATCCGCGAAGTGACAGGCGCACCCGTGACCTGTTCACACGAACTCAGCGCAAAACTCGGCGGCCCAAAACGCGCTATGACCGCCGTTTTGAACGCGCGTCTGATTGGGATGATTGACCATTTGATCGGCGCAACCGAAGCCTATTTGCAAAACGCAGGCATCACCGCCCCCATGATGGTTGTGCGCGGCGATGGTGCGCTCATCAGCGCAGAAATGGCCCGCGAACGCCCCATCGAAACAATCCTCTCTGGCCCTGCGGCTTCCATTGTCGGGGCACGCTGGCTGACAAATGAAACCAACGCGCTCGTGTCAGATATCGGTGGCACAACCACAGACGTGGCCGTGTTGCGTGATGGCCGTCCAATGATTGATCCTCAAGGCGCGCGCGTTGGCGGCTTTCGCACCATGGTCGAAGCCGTGGCCATGCGCACATCAGGTCTGGGCGGCGACAGCGAAGTCCACGCCGCGCGGGATGGACTGCGTGGCGGCCTAACACTTGGTCCACGCCGTGTTTTGCCCGTGTCTTTGGCGGCACAACAATTTCCTGATGTGGTTTTACCTGCCTTGGAAAGACAGGTCAGTTCGGAACGGCTGGGCGAATATGATGGGCGATTTGTTGTGCCGATCCGTCACTCTGGCCATGCCCCAACGGGGCTGTCAGACCGTGAACAACGTGTGCTTGATCGCGTTGGCGATCAGGCATGGGAAATGGGCAAACTGCTGACCAACCGCATGGAAAGTGCTGCGCTGAAAACACTGGTGGCCCGTGGTTTGGTGATGGTGTCCTCCGTCACGCCGTCAGACGCGGCCCATGTAACGGGCATCTTGAACAGCTGGAACGCAGATGCGGCCCGCGCGGCGCTTGATCTGTTTTCACGCCAACGCAACGGCGCAGGTCAACGTATTGCAGCCAATGCAGATGACATGGCGGTGGCGGTGATTGATCAGGTCACAACGCAAACCGCTGAAACCTTGCTCGATGCGGCCTTTGCCGAAGATGGCAGCGATTTTGGCGTTCCATCTGCTGATCTCGCACGTCATGTTCTCTCGCGCATGGGCATGGCCCATCACCGTGGATTGGTGGCCTTGGATGTGGGGTTGAACCTGCCTGTGATTGGCCTTGGCGCATCCGCACCCAGCTATTACGGCGCGGTTGGTGAACGCTTGTCTACGCCGATGATCCTGCCTGAATATGCGGGTGTGGCCAACGCTATCGGGGCAGTGGTCGGGCAAATCTCAATGCGCCGCTCTGGCCAAATCACCAGCGCTGGCGAAGGGCGATATCGCGTGCATTTCGCCGATGGACCCAAAGAGTATGCCGATCAAGATTTGGCCTTAGCCGACCTTGAAAAACATCTGTCCGATCAAGCCCACAGCGACGCAGTGTCCTCAGGGGCCCAAGGCATTCGTATCCGTGTTGAAAAAGACATGCGCACAGCAAACATCGAAGGCAAGCACGTATTCGTAGAAGCTGACATCACGGTCATTGCATCCGGACGCCCGCGCATCGCGGATGATTAACCCTCTTTTTCGTCCTCATCGGCACTCGGGTTTTCCGCCTCTAGCACTTGCGTCAGGTTTGACAAAAAGCTGGTGTACAGGTCTTCGTTAACCGCCTTGGCTTTTTCTACATAGGCCTTGTTTTGCAGATTTGGCACATTGGGGTCCCACTGCTCCGCCAATTCCGCCAGCGCATGGCGATCCGCTTCAAAGAAATGCTCTCGGGCACGATCTGCGTCAAATTCGGTCCAACCCATACCTTGCAGCATGTATTTCCCTGCACGCAGCGAACTGTCGAAACTTTCGCGCACAATCTCGTTGGCCCCCGCATGGAACAGCTCATACACATGGTTGCGGTCATAGGCGCGGGCGATGATAAAAATGTCGGGTCTCTTGGACCGTGCATAGCTCACCAACTTATTGGCCGCACCGCGATCATCTACCGCAACAACCAGAATTTTCGCATGCTCCAACCCTGCGGCGTGCATCAACTCGGGCCGTGTGGGGTCTCCGAAATACCCTTTGACGCCAAATTTGCGCATGGCGTCGATTTGATCAATCTTATGGTCGATCACCACGGTTTTGATCCCAACCGCCAAGGCAAGTCGGTTCACAATCTGGCCAAACCGCCCAATGCCAACAATGATCACCGTGCCCTGTTCGTCAATTTCATCCTCGGCATGATCTGGGTCTGCTTCGTCCATGTTCTTGGTCAAACGTTCATACACAATGAACAACAACGGCGTTAACAGCATCGAAAGCGCAACGATCAGCGACAGTTGTTGGGACAGCGTGTAAGGAATGACATTGGTTTGCACCGTGGTCGACAACATAACAAAGCCAAATTCACCTGCCTGCGCTAGGGACAGCACAAACAACCACTGGTCGCGTCCTTTCAATTTGAACAACAGGCCAAGCCCGGCCAAAACTGCGCCTTTGATCGCCATAACCGTAAGGGTCATCCCGATAACGCCGACAAGGTTTTCGGCCAAAATGGCAAAGTTGATGCCAGCCCCAACTGTGATGAAAAACAACCCCAACAGCAGCCCTTTAAAGGGTTGAATATCGCTTTCCAGTTCATGGCGGAATTCAGAGTTCGCCAAAACCACACCCGCCAAAAATGCGCCAAGGGCAGGGGACAGTCCAACCACGGTCATCAACAACGCAATACCCACAACCAGCAACAGGGCAATGGCCGTAAACATTTCAGGCAGCCGTGACCGCGCGATGAACGCAAAAATTGGTCGGGTGCAATAAACCCCGATGAGTATTACCGCAGCCACCGCCCCAAGGGTTACAAGGGTCACACCCCAGCCAGGCAACCCTTCCACCAATGACATGGAATGATGACCACCTTTATGGCTGGCAAAGTTCTTGAAATCCCCCAGCGCCAGCAAAGGCACCAGCGCCAGCATAGGGATCACCGCAATGTCTTGGGTCAACAGCACCGAAAACGCGGACCGTCCCCCCTGACTTTGCATCAGGTTCTTTTCATTCAGGGTTTGCACAACAATCGCGGTGGATGACAGCGCAAAGGTCAAACCAATGGCCAGTGCGACATACCAAATCTGTCCAAAAATCAGAAACGCCGCCGTGATCGCCAGCGTTGTCAGCGAAACCTGCAACCCTCCAAGCCCGACCAACCGATGCCGCATATCCCACAACGCACGCGGCTCCAGCTCCAAACCCACGATAAACAGCATCATCACCACGCCAAATTCCGCGAAATGCTGCAAGTCCTTGGTTTCGTTGCCCACAAGCCCCGTAACAGGCCCAATCACCACGCCCGCAATCAAATACCCCAGCACCGAACCGAGCCCAATTCGTTTGGCAATCGGAACCGCAATCACCGCAGCGGCAAGATAAATCGTGGCTTGAAGGAAAAAACTGTCCATGGGGGCCTTTCGCGTAACCTATGCGATCAATTTGCGCCAAAGCCCACGTGAACAAAAGACCCAATTCACAAAAATGCCGACTTGCCCTTCTTGTTCGCGCCCGTCACAAGTTTCATATGCTGCGGTCTTCTCCCTTTGTCGTGATTTTGCTTTGGTGCGCGGGCCTTGGGGCAGCGGCGCAGTTTTCCAAAGTTTCGCTCGTTTATGCCGACCTCGAAGCCTTTTACACAAACGGAGCCGCCTCCCCGTGGTTTGGTTTTATCCTGTCGATTATCAGTTTTCTGGGCATCGTGTTTGGCCTGACCGCTGGCCTGATCGTGGCCCGCGTCGGGTTTCGCAAAATGCTGCTGGCGGGTTTGCTGCTGGGCGCCGGTATCACCCTGATCGAAGCAACCTTGCCAACCTTGCCCATTATGCTTGGCCTGCGCCTGATCGAAGGGGCCTCGCATTTGGTCATCACAGTTGCCGCACCAACGCTGATTGCACAGATCACAAAAGTGCGGTTCATTCCATTGGCCATGACCCTGTGGTCCACGTTCTTTGGGGTGTCCTATGCGCTCACAGCGTGGCTTGGCGCTCCGTTAATTGCGGCTTACGGCGTGCCCAGTATCTTTTACGCCCACGCCATATGGATGCTGGCCATCGCGGGCATCCTGTTTGTGACCCTGCCCAAAGTATCTGGTGAAACGCCCGCACCCATCACAAATTTATTGCGCCAACATGTGGCGGTTTACACAAACCCCGCCACTTCTGCGCCCGCGCTTGCATGGTTGTGCTACACGCTGACGTTTGTGTCCCTGCTCACGATTTTGCCGCCGTTCATCCCTGAACCCTCCCGCGCAATAACCGTTGGATTAATGCCCTTGGCGGGGATCGCCACATCCATGACCCTCGGCGTTTTGCTGCTGCGCTGGTGTTCCGCTGTCACTGTGGTCGTTGCAGGGTTCGCCGCAGCATCCTGCGACATCGCACTGTTGCTTGTGTCCCCAGGACACCCCGCGCTGTGCATTGGGTTGTTTGCTTGCCTGGGGTTGGTGCAGGGCGCAAATTTCGCGGCCATTCCTGCGCTCAACCAATCGGCCACGGACCGAGCCCACGCCAATGGGGCCGTTGCACAGATGGGCAATTTGGGGAACACCTTTGGCACACCCATTGTTCTCAGCATGATTGCCGTAATGGGTTTTTCAGGCGTTGTTGTCTTTGCCCTTACGGCCTACGGACTGGGCATTGCGGCACATGTGATTTTGGCGCGGCAACGGCGTTAATCAATGGGCAGACCTGTATCCTTTTTCAACTGCTTCATCACAATCTTGGTCTGCACACGGGCCACCGCTTCGTGGGGCAAAAACACCTCATGCACCAGCGTATTCAGCGCCGCCAACGATTTGCAATAGACCCGCAGCATGTAATCCGCATCCCCTGTCAGCGTCCACAGGCTAACCACCTCGAGCGTGCGATCCACCAGCTGTTCAAACTGCTTTGCATTGTCGGTCGTGTGTCCCACCATGGCCACCTGCACAAAGGCCTGTACATCCAATCCCAAATGCTTGGGCGAAACATGGGCGTGATACCCCAAAATGTACCCCGCTTCCTCCAGCCTTTGTCGCCGCCGTCCAATCTGGCTGGCTGACAAGTGCAACGTTTCAGACAGCTCTTGCGCCGTTGCAGTTGCATTGTCCTGCAACGCGGAAAGCAGTTTTAAATCTGTGGAATCAAGCATGATATTTCCCTTGGTTGCAAATTTATCGCGTGATTAAGCTATATTTTGCGACTTTATCGCAATTCTACCTCTGTTCACTAACAACTTTGCGCACCTCCCGCAATATTAGCGCGATATCTTAATGGAAACATCGCACCTTACAGGAGTCTCCCATGGGCCCGTTTCCTCACGACGCACCAAAATCCACGATCTCAGACATGAACCCAGCAGGGACCGATGGGTTTGAATTTGTTGAATTCGCCCATCCCGAGCCTGAAGAACTGCGCAAACTGTTCACCAAAATGGGCTACACCCACACGGCCACGCACAAAACCAAAGCGATAGAGCTGTGGCAGCAGGGCGATATTACCTATGTTCTGAATGCTGAACCAAACTCCTTTGGGATGCGTTTCGTGGACGATCATGGCCCCTGTGCGCCGTCTATGGCGTGGCGGGTCGTGGATGCACAACACGCCTATGAACATGCGATCAAGCTAGGGGCAGAGCCCTATGACGCAGACGACAAATCCCTGAATGTACCAGCCGTCAAAGGCATCGGCGGTTCGCTTTTGTATTTTGTCGATACCTATGGTGCAGGCGAAAACGCCTATGCGGATGAATTTGATTTCAACACCAACGAACAGCCAACAGGGGTTGGCTTCTTCTACCTCGATCACCTGACCCACAACGTGATCCGAGGCAACATGGACACATGGTATAAATTCTATCGCGACACGTTCAATTTCCGTGAAATCCGCTTTTTTGATATCGCGGGCAAGGTCACTGGCCTGACATCACGCGCCCTGACGTCGCCCTGTGGACGCATCCGCATTCCGATCAATGAATCCGCCGACGATAAATCCCAGATCGAAGAGTATTTGAAAGAATACAAAGGCGAAGGCATCCAGCACATCGCGGTTGCCACAAACGACATCTACGCGGCCACCGATGAAATCCACAGCCGCGGCCTTGAGTTCATGCCACCGCCCCCACCGATGTATTACAAAATGTCCCACAAACGGGTTCAGGGCCATCAAGAGCCGATTGAACGTATGGAAAAACACGGCATCCTCATTGATGGCGAAGGCGTCGTGGATGGCGGTGAAACCCGCGTTTTGCTGCAAATCTTTTCCAAAACAGTCATCGGACCGATCTTTTTCGAATTCATCCAACGCAAAGGCGATGATGGTTTCGGCGAAGGCAACTTCAAAGCCCTGTTCGAAAGCATCGAAGCGGATCAAATCGAACGCGGTGTGATCGACGCGGCCTAATGACCCTGCATTGGACAGATTTCCCAGACGCGCCAGCCGCTGGTACGCTCATTTGCACGCTTAAAGACGTGCAAATGGGCATATCGGCACATCTGATCGGGGATTTCCCTATGCTCATTGTCCACGACAACGCTGGCATTCGTGCTTTTGTGAATGCCTGTCCGCATCAGTTCCTGCCTTTGGATGCCCGCGGTGACGTGTTGGGCGCGGATGGCACGCGATTGATCTGCACCAATCATGATGCTGTCTTTGATGCCCTGTCAGGGCAGGGCGTTTCAGGCCACGGTCTAAACTGCGCGCTCAGCCCCATTCCCCTTGATGTAACACAATCCCATGTCAGGATCGCAATTTCCCCCTAAGGCGTGTGTGATAAAACCACCTTGCAATCAGAGCGGGATAATCGCGTCCCCTGTCGATTTATTTGTCACGGTCCACAAAGTTTACCCGAATTCATGTTTGACCTGATCTGTCAGCTGTGATTCACTGAACCTGTCCAGACGATGGAAAAATACCAACGCAGGACACCAGCAGTTTTTTAAACCCCTGTATTGATTTGCTTAGCTTAACCGAAGTGTAACGAGGGCAGAGTACTCTATTTTCCGTGGGGCAACACAGGTACAACAATGGACGGAACACGGCATATGCCAGCGCAATTTGCGCAACAAACAACCTCCCCTTTGGTGGGGATGCAGATCATCACTGGCACGGGTGAGGTCTTTAATCACGTGGACAACAATGAACCGATGTGGTCGGGGGACGGGGATCGCGGTGTGCGCATTCCTGTGGCCTTTGCGGCGCCGTTTCAAAAACCACCCCATATCACAATCGGACTTTCGGGCATTGATGCCTCGCGGGCGCAAAACCTACGTTTTAACATCACCGCCGAAGAAATCACGCGCGAAGGGTTCATCCTGTCGTTCGTGACGTGGGATGACACCAAAATCGCACGCGCCTCTGCATCTTGGTCCGCAATCGGCTCCGCCGTACCAGTCAGTGCATTGCGCCGCAACGGTGGCCAGTAAAACCTGAAACGCGCCGTTGTTACTTCGCGCAAATTTTGGACGCATAGGCACCAAACGCCTTATACCGCTTCCAAAATCGCTCTTTGCGCGGGTCTGATGATTGGCGTGTTTCTTGCGCCAAGTCTGGTTTTTTGAAGAATTTCGCCGCCAAACGCCGATCCGCAAAGGTCAGCTTTGCATTCGCCGCCTGTTGAACACACCGACACAAACTCGCCGTGGCCGCTTTGCGGTCCGATGCCTTGCACGCCCGCTCAATCCGCCCCGCCTGCGCATCCGCAGCACCCAGCATGGAACAGGCCGCCAAAAGGGCTAAAAATCGTTTCATATCCACCTCAATCCGACGCTTCATGCGCTCTTGAAGCCCTTGTGACACGACATCCCCCACGAGGCAAGAACACCAGCAGTCACATGTTGGTCAGATCCCCATGGGATAGATGTGCTGATTGTCCCAACCCACCTTGACGCAAACGCCAATCCCCGCCATATCCCAACCCCATGACTGATCTTTCAAAAATCCGCAATTTCTCCATCGTTGCGCACATCGACCACGGTAAATCCACCCTTGCGGATCGCTTGATCCAGCAGACAGGCACAGTGGCCGAGCGGGACATGGAGGCGCAAATCCTCGACACGATGGATATCGAAAAAGAGCGCGGCATCACCATCAAAGCCAACTCTGTGCGCATTGAATACAAAGCCAACGATGGGGAGGATTACGTCCTCAACCTGATCGACACCCCCGGCCACGTGGATTTCGCCTATGAGGTCTCCCGCTCCATGCGCGCGGTCGAAGGCTCGCTTCTTGTGGTGGACAGCACCCAAGGGGTGGAGGCGCAAACCCTCGCCAACGTCTACCAAGCCATCGACGCGGACCACGAAATCGTCCCCGTTCTAAACAAAATCGACCTGCCCGCGTCCGAACCAGATCGCGTGTGTGAACAGATCGAAGATGTGATCGGCATCGACGCCACAGATGCCATCATGGTCTCTGCCAAAACAGGCATCGGCATTCCAGATGTGCTAGAGGCCGTGGTCACCCGCTTGCCCGCCCCGACAGGCAAAGCAGATGCCCCGCTCAAGGCCATGCTGGTGGACAGCTGGTATGACGCTTACCTCGGCGTGGTGGTTCTGGTGCGTGTCATCGACGGATACCTGCGCAAAGGTGACCGCATCCGCATGATGGCCACCAACGCCGTCTACCCCGTGGATCGTGTGGGTGTGTTCCGCCCGCAGATGGACAATATCGACGTGCTTGGCCCGGGCGAAATGGGCTTCCTCACCGCCTCCATCAAACAGGTGCGCGACACCAAAGTGGGCGACACAATCACCACCGAAAAGAAGGGCACCGAAGAACCGCTTCCAGGCTTCGCACCGTCCCAACCCGTGGTCTTCTGTGGCCTGTTCCCCGTGGACAACGCCCAATTCGAAGACCTGCGCGAAGCCATCGCGAAACTCTCGCTCAACGACGCGTCTTTCTCCACCGAAATGGAAACCTCCGCCGCGCTCGGCTTTGGCTTTCGCTGCGGCTTCCTCGGCCTCTTGCACCTAGAGGTCATCCGCGACCGCCTGGAACGCGAATATGATATCGAACTCATCACCACCGCCCCAAGCGTGATTTATCACGTCCACATGCGCGATGGCTCTATGATCGAACTGCACAACCCCGCCGACATGCCCGACCTCACCCATGTGGACCACATCGAAGAGCCGCGCATCAAAGCCACCATCCTTGTGCCCGACGAATACTTGGGCGATGTGTTGAAACTCTGCCAAGATCGCCGCGGCATCCAACTGGACCTCACCTACGCAGGCACCCGCGCCATGTGCGTATACGACCTGCCATTGAACGAAGTGGTGTTCGATTTCTATGATCGCCTGAAATCCGTAACAAAAGGTTACGCGTCCTTCGATTACCAAATGGAAGGCTACCGCGAAGACAAGCTCGTCAAAATGCAGATTTTGGTGAACGAAGAACCCGTCGACGCGCTCTCTACCATGGTCCATTCTGAGCGCGCCGAACAACGGGGCCGCGCCATGGTCGAAAAGCTCAAAGACCTGATCCCCCAACACATGTTCAAAATCCCAATCCAAGCGGCGATTGGGGGGCGGATTATTGCACGGGAAACCCTGTCAGCCCTGCGCAAGGACGTGACGGCGAAATGTTATGGTGGGGACGTATCGCGGAAGCGGAAGTTGTTGGACAAGCAAAAAGCGGGTAAGAAGAAAATGCGTCAGTTCGGGAAAGTAGACATCCCGCAGGAGGCGTTTATTTCAGCGTTGAAGATGGATGGGTGAGGATATCAGGCGCAT
The DNA here is from genome assembly GCF_029854195.1 of Amylibacter sp. IMCC11727. Classification (NCBI taxonomy): domain Bacteria; kingdom Pseudomonadati; phylum Pseudomonadota; class Alphaproteobacteria; order Rhodobacterales; family Paracoccaceae; genus Amylibacter; species Amylibacter sp. IMCC11727. Next base: position 2,728,712 of record NZ_CP122960.1, on the reverse strand, counting down.
GTGGCAGTTAATTTGCGCCTGACTCTCGTTTCATTTCTCTTTTCGAACGCCTTTAAAAGGCGTCTTACTCGAAGTTTTAACATCCATGAAGCGACCTGTGTTTGCGTCTCGTTTGACATAGTGGCCTGAAGGCGTTTTTGTTTGAGAGCGCTGCCTTACTGCTCCTTTACGATGCCCGTCGCCTTTGGGTGGGTTAGTAGCCATTTTATTCTCCTATTGTGTATGACATGCGGTTGCGCAGAAATAGCACCCGTTTACTTGTGCATAGTGCTTGCGCGCTTCTGTTACTGCTGAGCGACAAGTAGTAAAGTCCCCTAGATAAATTCGGTTCTCCACCGCTGGGAGCCAAGAGCAGCCAGTGGTATGGACTTCGTGGTCACCGTTATTTTGAGAGTTTTTGTTTACATAGTATCGTGACATTGCGTCATTCCTTATTGTTGTAGTGATTGTTAATTGCTAGGTAGCAATTATTCACTATACCTAGGGTCGTGGAAAAAAAATTGCAAGAGTGAAAATGGAGATCATATGTCAAATTCTTTTTTCGATGCTGAGGCATTTTATTCTGCTCTAGATTCTTATCGATTGGCTAAGAAAAAAAACTGGAAAAAGGTTGCGAATGAGTCTGGCGTTTCCCCTTCCACTTTAACTAGAATGGGTCAAGGAAGGCGGCCAGATATAGATAGTCTTGCAGCACTAGCTACTTGGTCGAAGCTAGACGTTTCGAAGTTCTACAAAACTAATTTGGATGAAGTTAGTAAACCTGAACCATTAGCTGAAATTACAACGCTACTCAGGGCAGATCGGAATTTGAGCTCTGATGGCGCAGCCGCATTGGAAGCTATGATAAAATCCGCTTATGAGCACATGAGGGAGAAAGAAAATAAAACTTAGACGAGGGTTCATTAAAGAGTCTGAAGAATACGCCCAAATTTATAGAGAAGAGTTGAAAATCAGTTCGGATGGGATGATTGTTACTAAACAGCTCGCAGAGCACTTGTGCGTTGATGTCCTTGAACTTTCAACACACCCAACTATTCCCAGCGAAATCAAAAATTTTTGGAAGAACAACAACGAGGACGTTTTCTCGGCCCTTACTTTGCCGTTGGGAAACAAAAGGGAGGTAATTCACAATGATTACCACCATCCAAATCGACAGAATGCAAATATTGCGCACGAGCTCGCACACATTATTTTGGGGCATGGGCTCTCCGTTCCAATTTTGCCAAATGGGAAACGGGACTATGATAGAGAAGTTGAGGAGGAGGCAAAGGTTTTGAGTACGGCAATTTTAATTCCCAAAACCGTAGCGGTTAGTATTATTGAAAGAGGGATAAGCCTTGAACAAGCATCTGATGAATACTTGGTCAGCAAGCAGTTGCTAGAATATCGCATACGAAAAACCGACGCGCGAAGGTACGTTTACAATCGCCGAAAAAAATGGCGCAGTTAAGAGCTCCATTTGTATCAATTTCTTTCTAAACTTATCCATTCCTAAAACACTCTACGTTACAGACAATCGGTTTTTTAGAAAGAAAAATGAAGACTCCATGACTTCCAAAAAGGCCCCTAATTGGCCATCGTCACCCCCGATCTCCCACGCAACACCCCGTTAACCCACACGCCACCCATACCTACAGGACCCCTGTTTCTGGGTGGTTTGCTTTTTTTCACAAACTCCCAAACCTAAACGCTGCGCACGGTTGACGCATCTCTCTGCGCAACGCCGTGAAGGCCACTGTGTTTGAGGTTCCAATCCACCTGATGGGCAGTAAAGAGTCCCGCTGTCGTTGCATCCCCATTGGCTGTGGAAAGAAAAACCATGGCCTCCCGCGTCTTTATCAACTTGCCTCAAATCCTGCGTATTTTGTCTGCCCAGCCCACCCGTTGAATTAACCAATCGCGGCGATCCTTTCCTTCATCAAAACACAAAGGAGAGCCGTCATGAGAGCAGGATTTTTCACCATTTTGGCCGTGGCCACCGCGGCCTGTTCGCAAATACCCGTGCAGCAACGTATCGTAGGCGGGGACATTATTACCCAAGAAAATCAAGACTTTGCCGTTTTTGCAGAGGCGGGCAATGCCGTGGCCATCCGTATGGGCTCGCAATCCATTACCGACGATATGGCCCCCGCCGTCAACGCCATCAAACGGGCCACAGGGTGCGATGTGGTGGCAGGGTCCATCACGCTTGATCCGAAATCCGTGAGCGCTGATTTATTCTGCAAACCCATCACAAAACCCGCCTTGGCGCAGATGCCACACCTGTAGCCCACAGGCCCCGCGCGGCTTGAGAATCGGTTAAAAACAGCGTACTCAGGGTGCATCCTTTGGGGGGATATGACCTGTGAGTAATAAAGTAATTGAATCGGCCAAAGCCGAGATCGACACATTGGTGTCGGACAAATTTAAAACCAAAAAGGGCACCTTAGCCCAAAAACTCCGCCGCGCCGGCCGCCGCCTCCCCCGCGGCGTCGCCCAAGATGTTGCGTATTTGGAAGAGGCGGAAAAGCGTATCGCCCACCCGCGGCGGCGGGGCCAAGTGGATCGCAAACGCGTTGATGGAATCGTGCAAAACAACCGCAAAGCCTTTGATCGCGTCGATGTGGCCCGCGACAAATCTCGTGAACGGATCAACTGGCTCGGTGTCTTGGTGATCAACCTGATGATGTTCGGCGTTGTGTATTACGCCCTGCTGAAATGGCTGGGCGCAATCTGATCAGTGGGCGGGGCGAATAAACGTCCCGTTGCGCAACTCGGCAAAGGCCTTTTGCAGTTCTTCTTGTGTGTTCATCACTATCGGTCCGTGCCAAGCAACGGGTTCTTCAATCGGTTTGCCTGATATCAGCAAGAATCGAATACCTTCTTCGCCCGCTTGCACGGTAACGCTGTCGCCCGTGTCAAACTTTACCAGCGTGCGGTTGCCCGACAGATCCCGAATATTCACTTCTTCGCCCATCACCTCTTTTTCGAGCAGCACTCCCGTTGGATCAGATGCCCCCGCAAACGCACCAGCCCCTTCAAAAACATAAGCGAACGCACGGCGATATGTGTCCACGGGCAGCGTCTTTTTCACACCCGCTGGAACATAAACATCAAGGTATTGCGGCTCTGCGGCGATGCCATCCACGGGGCCAGTTTTACCCCAGAAATCCCCAACGATCACTTTAACAATCGTTCCGTCATCATCCTGAATGACAGGAATTTCCTTGGCCTCCACATCCTGATAGCGTGGCGCGGTCATCTTCAAGTCACGGGGCAGGTTGGCCCATAATTGAAACCCGTGCATCTGCCCTTGCGCATTTCCACGCGGCATTTCCTGATGCAAAATCCCGCTGCCAGAGGTCATCCATTGCACATCCCCAGCGGCCAGCTTGCCTTCGTTCCCAAGGCTGTCTGCATGATCCACTTCCCCAGAGAGAACATAGGTAATCGTTTCAATCCCACGATGCGGATGCCACGGAAATCCATTGGCGTAGTGTTCTGGAATGTCATTGCGAAAGTCATCGAACAACAGAAATGGATCCAGCTCTGATGGGTCTTGAAACCCAAAAGCGCGATGCAAATGGACGCCTGCACCTTCCAGCGTTGGTTGCGCTTGGCGAGTGGATTTTACGGGTCTGATGGACATGGTCGTGCCTCCGAATTTGGTTTCTCCAAACATAGGTGGCATTTCATATGGAACCAAGATCACAGCGCGAAAAGCACTGTTCGCTTACGGCGAACGCCACCAATCTGAGGGTTTCTTGCGCGCACCGTGCCCTTTGGCCATGCGCAGGGCCAGCTTGCGCAACGGAGACAACGCCAACTTTAGCCAGACACGGTGATACCATTTGGTAAAGTCGCGGTTAAAAGGGCAAACCCGCATGCAAATCGCACAGTCCGAAGCCAGTTTCGCCCAAAAACCGAAACATTTTTCGGCGTCAGACGTCCATTTTTTAACGCCTTTGATCGCACTGACGTTGGGCTGTTCATCACTTGGTGGGCCAAACGGCAGCGCCTTAACAGGGCAGGCATCTGCACAAGCCGTGCAAATATCGCAAAAGGCCCGCACGCCGAGCGGTTTTGCCGCGTCATGGGACAACGGCAGATTGGTAAAAATCTTGGAAAATCGCAGGCGCGGGCCGAACTCTGGGGTAATCACCAATTGGTTTCGCGCGTATTCGCCAAGACCTGCTTTCACTGCATAGGGGATCACCAAACCCGTATCATTCATCGATGCCACTGCCTCGTACCCCAAATTGCGAATATAGGCAGCCACTTGCATCACAATGGCCGCTTCGTGCGAATATTCGCGCCCCGTTGCGGCCCCAGCCAGTGCTGACGGATAGGTGGCAACCAAGTTTTCTTCCATTTGGTGTCCCAGCACGATGACGCTGGTCATGCCCTCTGGCAAATCGTTTGGGGCCGCAGACATGTCACGAGTGTCCACCCGTGATTTATAAAGCCAGCGCCTGTCGAACTCTGTGATCCCGCACAGGTCAGCCCCAAAAAACGTGGCAATGCGTTTAACTTCTGCGCTCATTGCGGATGGGTCATCAATGGCCATCGCTTCGGGCGCAATCGGGGTGTCGGCGGCGATGGGAGCTTGAAACCCTTCGCGGCGGCCCTCTGCTGCACTTCGGTCTGATATCACATCCGAAATCAACCAAGACGCATTGCGCAAGGCAAAATCTCTTTGTGAAAAACCATCACCCCGTCGTGGCGTGGCTTCCATACGGTAACTGGCGAAAAAAGCGTCTGTTTTGGGCGATTGTACGGTTTCATCCCACATTGCGCGGCTAAACACATCGTTGCGTTGTTCGAATTGTTCGAAATCGTCTGTAACCTCGATACCCGCTTGGGCATCCGTGTCATGCTGTGGAGAATTTGCAGGCCAAGTCATGGGATCACCTTAGGGCGCGAAGCCTCTTGCGCAACCCTATCCATCAAAACCCGACCCCAACATGTCGCAGATGGGCTATCCTTTTGGAGCCGACTGGCATGTCATGGGAACAACAAAACAACAAAACAACAAAGAACAGGGTACAGTTATGAAAGTTGGATTTATCGGTTTGGGCAATGTGGGCCACAAACTTTCGGGCAGCTTGCTGCGCAATGGAATTGACCTGACCGTTCTGGATTTGAACCGCGATTTGGTGGATGCAATGGTGGCCAAAGGGGCCAAAGCGGCGGAAAATCCTGCCCAAATGATGCGCGAGTGTGATGCGGTGATCACCTGCCTGCCGTCCCCTGCTGCATCTGATGCGGTGCTGCAAGAGATGCTGCCAGAGGTGAAAGAGGGCAAAATCTGGATGGAAATGTCTACCACCGATCAGGCCGAGGCCGAGCGCTTGGGCGCAAAGGTGATCGCGGCGGGTGGCGCGGCGGTGGATTGCCCTGTTTCTGGGGGATGTCATCGCGCCGATACGGGCAATATTTCAATTTTTGCAGGCTGTGATAGGGATACGTTTGATCGCATTCTTCCATTTCTTAAAACCATGGGGCGGCGCATTTTGCACACGGGTGACCTTGGCTCAGCATCAATGCTCAAGGTGCTGACGAATTATCTCGCGACCGTGCATCTTGTGGCCAATGCCGAAGCCTTGGTAACTGCCAAAGCGGCGGGTATGGATTTGAACACGGCTTATGAGGCGATCAAAATTTCGTCGGGTAATTCGTTCAGCCACGTCACTGAAAGCCAAGTGATCCTGAACGGGTCGCGCGATATTTCCTTTACGATGGACCTTGTGAAAAAGGATGTGGGTCTGTTCCAAGAAATTGCAGAACGCAATAACGTGCCTTTGGAAATCTCTCCGTTGATTTGTGAAATTTTTGATGATGGCATTCAGAAATACGGTGATCGAGAGCTGTCCCCCAACATTATCAAACGGCTCGAAGAGGCTACGGGCCTTGATATCCGTGCCCCTGGCTTCCCACCTGAAATGACGGATGATGAACCCGAAGAGGCAGGCTACGAAGTGATCCCGCAAGGCAAACAAACTGCAGCGGAGTAACACGTGGAGCAGACTGCGCTCATAAATTATGAGGCTTTGCCATTGAATGCGCCTACGGATGCAAATTACGCCGCACTGGTGGATCGGGTGCGTGCGGATTTGGCCCGTGATGGCTGTGCCGTTGTGAAAAACACGCTGACGGATGCGGGCCGCGCCGCCCTGATCGCAGAGGCAGAAGCCACTGCGCCACTTGCCCATAAATCGTACAAGCGCACGAATGCCTATTTCACCAAAGACGATCCATCCCTGCCCAAACATCATCCCGCGCGGCAGTTTTTTGATCGCTCTAACGCGTTTGTACCTGCGGATAACTTTGCGAAATCAGGGCCTCTGCGTCAAATTCAGGACCATCCGAATTTCGATGCGTTTATTCAGGCCTGCCTGCAACAAGACCGGTTTTACCGATACGCCGACCCGCTTGCAGATGTGATCATCAATACGGCGGGGGCCGGCTCTGGGTTTCCCTGGCATTTCGATACCAACAATTTTACCGTCACATTGGCCATTCAGAATGCTGAACACGGTGGCGCGTTTGAATACGCCCCCAACATCCGCGCGGATGGTGAAAACTTCGAAGAAGTCGCACGCGTGCTGAACGGGACATCAGACAAAGTCACGCAACTGCATTTGGAACCGGGGGATTTGCAGCTGTTCAAGGGACGTTACAGTTTGCATCGCGTGGCACCACTGTCTGGGCAACGTCAGCGGTATGTCGCGATATTTTCCTATGTGGAAGAACCTGATATGGTGGCAACGCCCGAACGCTGCAAACAGCTTTATGGCAGGGTGCTGCCCATTCACTATGAACGGGCAGGGCAACGGGCAGATGACTTTATCGACTAGGGGCATTGCGGCGATCTGCAAAGTCACGCGCAAGGCGGCTATCGGATCAAAAGGTGCTGGAAACCTTTTGGTTGTTACGCTTTAAAGAGAGAATGAAAGATGCAATCGCAACATTAGAACCGTCTTTAGGGCGCCGCTGGTTCGGTGCCATTGTGCTGGGCATTTTAGGGCTGTTGCTTATTTTTGTGACACTCCGCAACCCGCCAGATGGCGTGCTTTTGAAGATATTGGTACCGCTGGTTGGGGCCTTGTTTATTTGGCAGGCGCAATGGAATTTGCGCGTCACGCAACACGGGTTGTACTTAACCAAAGAAGGTTTGTTTGATGCGCAAGGAAACATTGTGTGCCCTGCGTATAACATGGCTGAAGTGGATCGTGGGGTGTTTGCGTTTAAGCCCTCTAACGGTTTTCTAGTGCGTTTGCATGAACCAGAACCCAAAAGTTGGGCACCAGGTTTGTATTGGCGGTTGGGCAAACGTTTGGGGGTAGGTGGTGCAACAAACCCCGCGCAAAATCGCGAATTGGCCCAAGCGATCGAAGTTCTGATTATGGAACGATCCCTCGGGCCTGAAAACGCTTGAACACGGGTTAAGCCGCCTTGCGCAGCACCAATTCTTCTGGTGGCAACCCTTTAAACTCTTGTTCCGATGAATGGACTGCGATTTGGGATGTGTCATCCAATCCGTTGTCTGCGTGCCCCTCATGCTGGGTCATGGTTTCCGCCGAGGCAAACGCAACGCCGTCGGCATCTGGTTTTGGTCCATGAGGACCATTCAGCGCGTCCGCGTCTGAAGCGTTATCGGCCAATTGGACCAGATCTGAGTTATCCGCAGGCTGGTTTTGCCCGTCCATCGGCCACAAATCCGTGGCTGGGTCGGATGCCAAAGATGGATCATATGCACTGTTGCCTTCGGCCATTTCTTCTTGCGCGAAGCTGTCGAACGGATCGGTGTCTTGGCCCACCGGCAGCTCTGCCCCAAACTGCGCAGGTTCAACGGACGCATCCGCCGCGTCACTGGCTGTGGCAAAGTTCAACAAACTGTCACGAAACGCGCTGAAATCGTTTTCCGATCCATCCACACCGTCTTCGGGAACATCAAGCCATCCTAAATCTGCCGTGTCTTGAAATTGCTCTTCTGCGTTTTCGCGATCCTCTCTGGCGTCATTAATTCGATCGCGGATTTCTTCAATTGAATCGAAATCGATGCTTGAAAGTGCAAGAACCGACAGCAGCCCCATTATAATCATGACAGTAGCGCTCATTGTTTCCTCCGAAATTACAAAATGACGATGTTGACTTGCGGCAACCTTGGAGGATGTCAGGAATAGATATGGTTAATGCTGATCGAATTCTGCTTTTGAAAATATGAACAATTTGATTGAAAGGGTTGGTGTTGGTCCCGTGTGAGCAAAGACTGTGTGGATCACAAAAACAAAAAAGGGCGCTACAAACCGCAGCGCCCGTTTTTGAAATATGAATTGTTTTACAAACCCTTAGCGCGGTAACTGTCTGCCACTTTGTTGATCGACACGAGGTATGCCGCCGTGCGCAGGTCATGCACATCGTCGCGTTCATGCCAAACCTTGCGCATATCTTGGTAGGCCCCGCGCATCGTATCTTCGAGCCCAGAGCGCACCAACTCCAACTCCCCCGCGCCATGCAAATAGCGCTGTTTGAACGTGTCTGACAGTTTTTGCCCTGTCACGACTTCCAATTCGTCAATCAGCAAACGGTGGCGTTCTTCTTCTTGGCGGCGCTGCATACGGCCAAATCGAATATGGCTGAGGTTCTTGACCCATTCAAAATAAGATACCGTTACACCACCCGCGTTTGCGTACATATCGGGGATGATTACACAACCTTTCTTGCGCAGGATTTCATCCGCGCCTGATGTGACTGGGCCGTTCGCGGCCTCGATAATCAGGGGTGTTTTAATGCGATCGGCGTTGTTCAAATTGATCACACCTTCCATGGCGGCAGGGACCAAAATATCAGCATCCATTTCCAGAATTGGTGCATCTGCAGGATGGATCGTACCGCCAGCAAAACCATCTGGGCTTCCGTGCGCAATCAAATGCTGTTTCAGGGCTTCGATGTCGATGCCGTCTTCGTTAACGACACAGCCGTTGTATTCCAAAACGCCAACGACCTTGCAGCCGTCGGTTTCTGACAGGAATTTGGCCGCATGATAGCCCACGTTGCCGAGGCCCTGCACAATCACACGTTTGCCGTCCAGCGTGCCGCTCAGTCCTGCGGCTTTCACATCTTCAGGATGGCGGAAAAACTCTTGCAACGCGTATTGCACGCCGCGACCTGTGGCTTCGGTGCGGCCTTGGATACCGCCACCAGAAATTGGTTTACCCGTCACACAGGCGCGCGAGTTGATGTCCGTCGTGTTCATGCGCGCGTATTGATCGGCGATCCACGCCATTTCCCGCTCCCCTGTTCCCATGTCAGGGGCTGGTACGTTTTGGGATGGGTGGATCAAATCACGTTTGGCCAATTCATAGGCAAAGCGGCGGGTGATGCGTTCCAACTCGTCTTCTTCCCATTCCCGTGGATCAATGCACAAACCGCCCTTTGATCCGCCAAACGGCGCTTCGACCAATGCGCATTTATAGGTCATTAGGGCCGCCAGCGCTTCGACCTCGTCTTGGTTCACGGACATGGCGTACCGAATGCCGCCTTTGACGGGTTCCATATGTTCAGAATGCACAGAACGATAGCCCGTAAAGGTATGGATATCACCCCGCAGTCGAACACCAAATCGAACAGTGTAGGTGGCGTTACAGACTCTGATTTTTTCCACCAGACCTGGCGGCAGGTCCAGCAGGTCCACGGCGTTGTTGAACATGATGTTGGTGGATTCGCGGAAACTTGGTTCTGCTTGGCGTGGCATAATGGCCCCTGTGCTGTGTTAAGAAACGGCCACCAAAACCCGAGAACCCGTGCCCCCGAGCGTAACGTGGCACAAGATCAATATGGACAGAAGGTCGCAGCAGGCGCAACTAAATTCTGCTTACGTTTTGGGCAAATGGAAAACTATGGGACAGAATTAAAAAAAGACGGCGTCACCTTGTTCAAAGGCGACGCCGTCCCAATTTCTTGGCTTTGTACCGAGAACGGTTTAGCCGTTTTCAGCTTTGGCCGCGCGTTTCCGTTCGTGCGGATCCAAATGAACTTTGCGTAGACGAATGGCGTTTGGTGTTACTTCAACCAATTCATCCGTGTCGATATAGGCGATGGCTTCTTCCAAGGAGTAGCGTACAGGTGTGGTCAAACGCACCGCTTCGTCTGTGCCGCTGGCCCGCACATTGGTCAGCTTTTTACCTTTCAGCGGGTTCACTTCCAGATCGTTTTCACGGCTGTGTTCGCCGATAATCATGCCAGTGTACACGTCTTCTTGTGCGCCGATAAACATCTTACCGCGATCTTCAAGGTTCCACAGCGCAAACGCCACGGATGTGCCGTTTTCCATGGAAATCAACACACCTGCGCGACGGCCTGGAATTTTGCCTTTGTGCGGTGCCCATTCGTGGAACACACGGTTCAAAACACCTGTGCCGCGCGTGTCGGTCAGGAATTCACCGTGATAGCCGATCAAGCCACGGGATGGCACATGCGCAATGATCCGTGTTTTGCCAGCACCAGCGGGTTTCATTTCGGTCAGCGCACCTTTGCGTGGGCCTGTCAGTTTTTCGATAACAGAGCCGGAATATTCGTCGTCCACGTCAATGGTAACTTCTTCGATTGGCTCACAGCGCACACCGTCCACCTCTTGGAACAGCACCTTGGGGCGGGAAATTGACAATTCAAACCCTTCACGGCGCATGTTTTCGATCAAAACGCCCATCTGCAATTCGCCGCGACCCGCCACATCAAACGCTTCGCCACCTGGAGTGTCGGACACTTTGATTGCGACGTTGGTTTCAGCTTCTTTCATCAGACGGTCACGGATAACGCGTGATTGCACTTTTTTGCCGTCACGCCCCGCCAAAGGGCTGTCGTTGATGCCAAAGGTTACGGAAATGGTTGGTGGATCAATGGGCTGGGCTGGGATCGCCTCTTCAACGGAAGGATCGCACAATGTGTCTGCCACTGTTGCTTTGGTCATACCTGCCAGGGATACGATATCGCCTGCTTCTGCGACATCAATTGGGGATTGGGCCAAACCGCGGAACGCAAGGATTTTGGTGGCGCGGAAACTTTCAACCACTTCGCCGTCCATGCTCATGGCTTTGACTGTGTCGCCTGTTTTCAGCGTACCGCTTTCAACGCGGCCTGTCAGAATGCGGCCAATGAACGGGTCAGCGCCCAAAGTAACCGCCAGCATTTTGAACGGTTCTTCGCGTTTGGCCAACTGTTTTGGGGCAGGGACATGATCCACGATCAGATCGAACAGGGCGGACAGGTCTTTTTGAGGACCGTCCAGTTCCATATCGGCCCAGCCCGCACGACCAGAGGCATACATCGTTGGGAAATCCAACTGATCATCATCTGCGCCAAGGTTGGCAAACAGATCAAAACACTCATCAAGTGCGCGATCTGGTTCACCGTCAGGCTTGTCCACCTTGTTCACCACAACAATCGGGCGTAAACCCAACGCCAATGCTTTGGATGTTACAAATTTGGTTTGCGGCATCGGCCCTTCGGCCGCGTCCACCAGCAACACAACGCCGTCGACCATGGACAGGATGCGTTCCACTTCACCGCCAAAATCTGCGTGGCCTGGGGTGTCCACGATGTTGATACGTGTGTTGTTCCATTCCACCGAGGTGGCCTTGGCCAGAATAGTGATCCCGCGTTCCCGCTCCAGATCGTTGCTGTCCATAGCACGTTCTGCCACCGCTTGATTTTCGCGGAATGCGCCAGACTGTTTCAACAGCTCATCCACGAGCGTTGTTTTACCATGGTCAACGTGCGCGATAATCGCGATATTTCTAAGTTCCATCTGGATCGGCCTGTCTAAGAAAATAAGGTGTTTGGCGCGGCCTTATAGTATGAAATCCCCCTTGGCCAGCAGAAAGGGCGCGGATGGGCCAATGAGGCGCATTTGCGCGTGATTATCGTTGCCCGTTGGACAATCCTTTGACAGGGCAGATCAGAGGCACGTTTGATGAAACTTGCAGTGCCATTGGGTTGTAAACTGGGTGGTACTCAGTAGGGTCCAGAAACCAATCGCCATTGCAGGGAATGGACATCACCGTCATGACCAAAGACACAACACCTGAATCCGCAACGCTCAATTTCGCTGATAAGATGTCCTACACAGATTATCTGGGGCTCGATCAAATCCTGACGGCACAGCATCCGTTGTCCGATGCCCATGATGAAATGTTGTTTATTGTGCAGCATCAAGCCTCTGAAATCTGGCTGCGGCTGGCAATTTATGAATTGCAGGCCGCGCGGAATTTGATTGCGCAAGGTCAAACGCGTATGGCGTTTAAAATGCTGACCCGCGTGGCGCGGATTTTCGAACAGCTGAATTCGGCATGGGACGTTTTGCGCACCATGACGCCATCTGAATACACACAGTTTCGCGATGATCTTGGGGCGTCATCTGGGTTTCAATCACATCAATACCGTTTGGTGGAATACATCGTGGGCAATCGCAATCACACGCTGTTAAAACCCCATGCTCACCGCGAAGACCTACACCAAGCGTTAAAAGATGAGCTGGCGAAACCGAGCCTTTATGACACGGTTCTGCGAATGTTGGCGGACAACGGGTATAACGTGCCAAGCGAGGTTTTGACCCGCGATGTGTCACAAAAACTACCGCATTCGGCAGGGGTAGAAGACATTTGGCGGCAAATCTATCAGGACCCCGACACTCATTGGGAATACTACGAGTTGGCAGAAAAATTAGTGGATTTCGAAGATTATTTCCGTCGTTGGCGGTTCAATCACGTCACAACAGTGGAACGCATTATTGGCAATAAACGTGGTACAGGAGGCACGGGTGGCGTGTCGTATCTGCATAATATGCTGAAAGTTGAGCTGTTTCCCGAGCTTTGGTCCGTAAGAACTTCGTTGTAAATAAGGGCAGAAAATTTCAATTTACTTAAAAATTATAGAAAATCGTAAATTCCTTATTGCTGCCCCATTTCGCCATAAAAAGAGCGCACAGAATCGGTAAAGATCGAGACATGTACCCAAAACGGACGAGGTTTTGGGCCCATTTTGAGAGGCAGTAAAATGTGTAAGAGTATGAGTGAAGTTGTTCAAAAACCAGCGCCGCGTATTTTTCAGCGCGTTAAACAATGGTGTGCGGACACCGAGGGTGCTGTGACAGTGGATTGGGTTGTTTTGACCGCAACGCTGGCGGTAATCGGTGGCATCGTTGTATCGATGACCGTTGATGGAACCACGGATGTGGGCAATCAAATCGGTACTGTTTTGGCGGAGAAGCCAGTAAACTAATCCTTTGAACCCCTAAAAAACTGCACCTGCTTCATCTGGTTGAAGCAGGCAATAGATGTGCGGCTTTCCAAGTGTTTTGGAGTCACTTTGTCATGGACAAAGGCAGGTTTCCTCGGTCACTGTTTTCTTTGAAACCTGACAACCGAGAGAACACCCATGACCCCAAGCGCCAATTGGTCCTTTCCTACCGCCATTCGCTTTGGCGCTGGCCGCATTATCGAACTGGCCGAAGCCTGCGTTTCCCTTGGCATGAAACGCCCTTTGCTGGTCACGGATCGTGGCTTAGCGTCACTACCCATTACTGCGCAGACATTGGATATTCTTGAAACAGGTGGCTTTGAGCACGCCTTGTTTGCCGAGGTTGATCCAAACCCAAACGAAAAGAACCTTGCTGCGGGCCTCGCGGCTTATGCCGCTGGAAATCATGATGGAATTATCGCCTTTGGCGGCGGCTCGGGCATCGATCTGGCAAAAATGATCGCTTTCATGTGCGGTCAAACCCGCCCCGTATGGGATTTTGAAGACATTGGCGATTGGTGGACCCGCGCAGACGCTGACAAAATCGCACCGATCATTGCGATACCAACCACGGCTGGTACAGGGTCGGAAGTGGGTCGTGCTTCGGTTCTAACCAATTCTGAAACCCATCAGAAAAAGATCATCTTTCATCCCAAAGTGTTGCCCAGCATTGTGATCTCTGATCCAGAGCTGACTGTTGGCATGCCGCCGATGATTACTGCGGGGACGGGGATGGATGCTTTTGCTCACTGCCTCGAAGCCTATTGCTCGCCGCATTTTCATCCAATGGCCCAAGGCATTGCGCTTGAAGGTATGAAGTTGGTCAAGGACAACCTTGTCACCGCTTATACCGATGGCACAAACATTGCCGCCCGTTCACAAATGTTGGTTGCAGCCACGATGGGGGCAACTGCGTTTATGAAAGGTCTTGGTGCCATTCACGCGCTGTCCCATCCCATTGGTGCGCATCACAACACCCATCATGGCACCACAAATGCCGTGGTGATGCAGCCTGTTCTGCGATTTAACGAGCACGCGATTAAAGATCGTTTGAGCGAAGCCGCCGCCTATCTTGGCATAAGCGGCGGCTATGGTGGATTTTACGATGCTGTCGGTGAATTGAACGCGGCGCTGCATATCCCTGACACGCTCACTGATCTGGGCGTCACTGACCCCGATATGGATGCGTTGGTAGCAGGAGCCTTGAGCGACCCGTCCGTGGGCGGCAATCCCGTTGAAATGACAGAAATCAACACGCGGCAATTGCTCGAAAGCTGTTTCTGACCTATGTGTTATTCGGAATCGACACCCTTCTTTTGAAAAGGCACGACCATGCTTGATCACACGACAAACCCTGTTGAGCAGCTGAACCAAAACGTCAGTCAGCCGTTTGAACAAGCCCGCGCTATGCCGCCGTCTGTTTACACGTCTGAAGAGTTCCTCAAACGCGAGTTGTCGGACATCTTTTCCAAAGATTGGTTTTGTGTGGGTCGCGCGGATGCGCTACCAAATGCGGGGGATTACGTGACGCAAGACCTCGCAGGACAACCGATCATGGTGATCCGCGACAAAGACGGCACATTGCGGGCCCAATCGAATGTGTGTTTGCACCGCATGTCGACCCTTTTGCACGGTCGGGGCAACGCCCGTTCCATCGTGTGCCCGTATCACGCGTGGACCTATAACCTTGATGGGTCATTGCGCGGCGCACCTGCCATGACCCTGAACGAAGGATTCTGCAAAGAGCATTACAAACTGCCCCAAGTGCGCTGCCAAGAATGGCTGGGATGGGTGTTTGTGACGTTGAACTCAGATGCCCCAGATGTGGCGGATCAGCTCTCTGATGTGGAGGCCATGATCGCCGACTATGATATGGCCAACTATCAAGAAACCTTTTTCGAAACCCATGTTTGGGACACCAACTGGAAGGTTCTGGCCGAGAATTTCATGGAAAGCTATCACCTGCCCGTGTGCCACGCTGGCACTGTTGGCGCGTTTTCCAAACTCGAAGAAATGGATTGCCCCCCGGGTTTGCCTGCCTTCAATTACCACACGATCCTCAAAGATGATCAGTTAAAAATTGCGCTGGCCCATCCTGACAATGACCGCATGGAAGGGGAGCGTCGCCGCACCACGTATCTGTTGGCGATTTATCCCAGCCTGCTGATCACGCTGACCCCTGGCTATTTCTGGTATCTGACGCTGCATCCCGAAGGGGTGGGCAAAGTGCGCATCAATTTCGGTGGTGGCATGTCCAAAGAGTGGATGAAAGACGAAGAAGCGCTGAAAAACCTTGCAGACCTGAAAACCCTGCTGGATGACGTGAACGAAGAAGACCGTGGTTGCACCGAAAAAGTCTATAACGGTATTTGTTCCCAGATGGCGGAACCTGGGCATCTGTCGCATCTTGAACGCCCGAATTATGACTTTGCCACCTACATCAATGCTCGCATGCAGGCCGCGCAAAAGTGACCCAATCCTCAACACAAGACGCAGCCCTACGCGAAGCGTTTTTGGGCGGTATGTCCCATGCGGCCTGTACCGTGAACATCGTCACCACGGACGGTGTTGCTGGGCGTGCTGGTGTCACCGTGTCTGCCATGACGTCTGTATCAGCGGATACGCCCAAACCCACGCTGTTGGTTTGTGTACATCACGAGGCAAAGGCCGCGCCGCTGATCCTTGAGAACGGGAATTTCTGTGTGAACCTGCTGCGCGATGATCAGTCGTTTATTTCGGATACCTTCGCAGGGCGGTTTGCGGCAGAAATCGAAGACAAATTTGACTGTGCAAACTGGGCAAATATGCAATCTGGCTCGCCGCGCGTGGTGGATCCACTTGTCGCTTTTGATTGCGCGGTGATTTCGGCAGAGCGCATCGGCACCCATCATGTATTTGTGGGCGAAGTGCAGGATATTTTCACCGCGAAAAACGGATCGCCGCTGATCTATGCCAACCGTGCCTATGGGCGCACCGCGCGAATTGACCCTGTAACGTCCTTGGCCACAAGCCCATCGGATGCCGCATTGCGCATCGGCTGTTTTCATACGTTTGGCCCGTTCATGATGCCCGAAATCATCGCGAAATTTGCGCAAGACGACAGCACCGATTTGCGATTGATGGAAGGGGATCATCGCCGTTTGATCGAAGGCTTGCGCACGGGGGAGCTGGATTTGGCCTTGATGACGGGTGTTGATTTGCCTGATGATATCGAGGCGACCACGCTGTCCTCTTTGCCACCTTACATTTTGTTGGCAGAGGATCATCCGCTTGCGGCAGAACCCAACCTGACCCTTGAAACCCTGACCGATCATCCGATGGTTTTGCTGGATGTGCCGCCGTCTGGGGATTATTTTTTGCAACTGTTCGCTGCGCAAAACCTGACGCCGCAAGTGAAATACCGCTGCCCATCTTATGAAATGGTGCGCGGTCTTGTGGGCCAAGGGCTCGGGTTTTCTATTCTTGGTACGAAGCCAGCCACCAACCTGTCCTACAACGGTAAGGCACTGATTACACGCCCGTTGCCAGCAGACACGCAAACGCTGCACACGGTGATCGCAACGAAAAAAGGTGGTGCTCTTCCTAAATCTGCGCGTCCCTTTATTTCAGTCTGCCGCACCCTGTTTTCACGCTAGGACAAGGGTATGGCGCAACTGGTTGCAGGCACGCCCACTGACTTTACCACGCGAATTGCGGAATTGATTTGGTCCGAAGACCCCGCGTTGATCGGACTTGAATATCAATCCTATGATAACTGGGTGGATGCAGCGCAAAAGGAATGGCCCGTAGCAGGGGCTGCCAACAGTTATGACAGCACAACACTGGCAATGGATGGTGATGCGATAGTTGGGTTGATTAACGGTTTCCCCGCCAGTGAAATCGAACCACGCTTTGACAAATCTAGTGAGATTCAGGGCGCACGTTTGGTTTCCGATGACATTGCCGATGCCATTGATGCGCTGTTTGCGGAACCCATTGAGAATGCATTTTATATTCTCGATATCGCGGTTCATGCGTCAGCCCAAAACACGGGGCTAGGTGGGCGATTGATGGAACATGCAGATCAACTGGCACGGCGTGCGGGCTGCACGTCGCTTTATCTTGATACCTATGCGTCAAATGCTGCGGTTGGGTTTTATCAGCACCTTGGATTTGTCATCAATCAACGCACCCACAGCGCCGTGTTAGATGCTTTTGGCGTTGATCCATACCTGCAATTGGTACGGCCCATATCCCAATAACGTCGCTGTCAGGTCGCAAATAAGCCAGACCGATTGAACGCAAATGGCATCCTCTGGCTGTTCGATCAGGAGCCTGCCATGACCCATCCTTTGCGTGAAAACCTTGTGAGCATTGCCAACAGCCCAAGCGATGGGCCGCAAAGCATGCCGGGCGGCTTTTACACCGATGCGGATTTGTTTGCGTGGGAGTGTGAAACGATCCTGCAAACGGGCTGGCACTGTTTGGGGCGAGCGGATGAAATCCCAAATGATGGAGATTATTTCACGCAGCAGGTGTTGAACGAACCTTTGCTGATTACCCGTGCGGGCGCTGACATCGCCGTGTTGTCCAATGCGTGCCGTCATCGCGGTATGCCAGTGGCGCAAGGGGCGGGAAATACCAAACGACATGTGTGCCCGTATCATGCTTGGGCTTATGCGCCTGACGGGAATTTGCTGTCTGCGCCACGTATGAAAAACACGGGGTTTGATCCAAAGACCTGTGCGCTGCCCTCTTTTCCAAGCCGCATTCACAATGGGTTCATTTATGCGTCTTTGTCCGACACACCCGATCCGTTTGATCTGGCGGACCTTGATGCGTTGATCGCCCCCTACGAGCCTGAGAATTTTCGCCATATTCATACCGCGAAAGAGGTTTGGAATTGTAATTGGAAAGCCTTGGTTGAGAATTTCATGGAAGGCTATCACCTGTCTGTGGTGCATCCCGAAACGCTGCACCATTACACGCCCACAGGGTTGTCGCGCAAAGGGCCATCGGGTGCGGGTTTCACATCCTACTTCGCCAATTACCCTGACAGTGCCGCAGGGCGGGGTAACGGTGCGGCTGGGTTAACGGATGAAGAGCGCAAGCGATCCACGTTGTTTGCGGTTTATCCAAGCCAAGTGGTTAGCGTGGCAGCGACGACGCTGGTGTCCTTGTCGATTTTCCCAATCAACGCTGAACAAATCGAAGTCCGCTGGACTTTGTCCACCTTTGGCAACGAATTGGACGATGGCATTTTGGCGGATCGGATTGCTGTGTGGAACGAAGTAAACCGCGAAGACCGCGAAAAGCTGGAAACCATGCAACGCGCACTGCATTCGCGCCATGTCACAGGTGGTCCTTTGGCTGGCCCAGATTACGAGGGCACAGTGCATGATTTTCAGAAATGGATCGCGCAGCGGTCTGCTGAATTGGCTTAGAAATCTAGTCGATCCCGTCTTTCAAACGCGCCACCAAATTCGCCAGCATGTCATCACATTTGGCCAACTGATCCACGGATACAAACTCATCGGGTTTGTGCCCTTGTTCCATAGAGCCAGGGCCGCAAACCACCGTTGGAATGCCCACCTGTTCAGAAAACAATCCTCCTTCGGTGCCAAAGGCCACTTTCATGGTGTCATTTGCCCCGAGCAGAGACTTTACAAACTGCACAACGGCGGCTTCTTCTGGGGTGGAGAGGCCTGGATAGGTGTTTGCGGTGCGTTCAATGGTGATCGCGGCTTCGGGTGCGATGGGTTGGTATTGGGCCACGATTGCGTCGGCCTGAGCGCGGATTTCATCCATCAACGCGTCTGGATCGTCTTGGGCAAGGGATCGAATTTCAAACAACACTTCGCAGGTATTTGGCACAATGTTTAGCGCCACGCCTGCGTTGATCTTTCCCACGTGAATGGTTGTGTAGGGGACGCTGTAATCATCGTCTTGTGCGCCTTTTTGGGCCAAACGATCTTGTAGGTCGCGGAGCACATTTACGAAATCCACACCCATGTGAATGGCATTTACGGCCATCGGGGCCAACGCAGAATGCCCTTCGCGCCCAATCATCGTGGCTTTGGCTGCCATTTTGCCTTTGTGCCCAACGGCCACCTGCATAGAGGTGGGTTCGCCAACGATGCAGAATTTCGGCTTGAACGGCGCATCTGCCAGCATGTCCACCAAGGACCGCACCCCAATACATCCAATTTCTTCGTCATACGACAAGGCAAGGTGTAGCGGTGTTTTTAAATCTGATTGCGCAGCAGTCAGAGCGGCGGACAATGCAGCGGCCACAAATCCTTTCATGTCACAGGTTCCGCGCCCGAAATATTTGCCATCATCCAGCGTCAATTCAAAAGGCGGTTTGGTCCATGCTTGCCCTTCAACGGGCACGACATCTGTATGGCCAGACAGCATGACACC
Organism: Amylibacter sp. IMCC11727; assembly: GCF_029854195.1. Lineage (NCBI taxonomy): Bacteria > Pseudomonadati > Pseudomonadota > Alphaproteobacteria > Rhodobacterales > Paracoccaceae > Amylibacter > Amylibacter sp. IMCC11727. The sequence goes on along the minus strand of NZ_CP122960.1, from coordinate 2,709,032 downwards.
CGATTGATCCCGTGGGCCAATCGTTGCAAATAAATTTGCCTTTTTGCCCGTGGCATCAGGGATTAGCGTTACATCGCCCCCTGCGTCTTTGATCAGTTCGGCGCACCATTCAATCAAATCCAGATTAGGGTTCGCAGACACCGTGTCATAGGCAATTAAACGGTCGAGAATTTCGATGGTATTCATGGTCTGTCCAATTCAATGATACCTATGCTTGTAAGGCCGCAATGACGTTTGGCAACCAATCCCATGTGGCTGTCGCCTTTTCATTTACGATCAAATAGGTCTTTCGATTGAATTTAGGCGCCTCGGCAATGGGGTGCAATGTGCCAGCCGCCAAATAGGGTTTCACAATACTGGCGGGCAAATACGCCGATCCGCCTTGTTCCAGTAGATGTTCCAACGCCCAGTTTGGTGAGCCAAAACTCAACCGCGCCGTGTCTGCATCCGCGTAATAGGCGGCATGGTCACGGCCAAATTGTTCGCCCCCCTCCACAAAGACATAGTTGGGATCGAACCGCATCGGGCTGTTTGGGTCCGAAGACACCAGAACCAATGGCTCATCGGTCAATCCATGTAGGCGAAATCCGTCCTCAGTGGCGGTGTGATAGGTGACCGCCAGATCAATCAACCCACTGCTTAGCCATTGCGTCAGATCGGCGTTGGATCCTGACCAAGCACTTGCCGCCAAATTCGGGCGCGCACCGCGAATGCTGTTCAACAGGGATTGCCCCAACCCTTTGCGCAAATCCGAATGACACCCGATGTTAACGAGTGCCTCTATCCCTTCGGGCAGGGCGGTTTCTTGGCGGGCTTGGTGCCATAGTTCCACCATGACCTCGGCATAACGGCGCAATTTCACACCCCGCGCAGTGAGCGTTGCACCAGTTTTTTGCCGTACAAAAAGGGTTTGGCCCAAATCATCTTCCAGTGTTTTCAGCCGCGCGGTGACGGTGGATTGGGTCACGTTTAACTGTTCAGACGCGCGGATCAGACTGCCTGTTTCGACAATGGCGAGGAAAGTTTGCAGGTTAGAGAGATTCATCACTCACACTTCGATTTTTTCGAACTTTATATGCAGTAAAATTCGTTTTTCAAATAGATAAATTTCGGCAATAAAGGATCATCTGCCACTCGAAATGGGGTTTCAATGGAATCGAACACACCTTCCACCACAATCGTTGAACGGGATAATTTCATCGCCGCCATGCGCCACGTGGCGGCATCGGTGACGGTGGTCACAACGAACGGGCCCGCTGGAAAACACGGTGCAACCGTTAGTGCGTTTGCCTCCGTATCTGCAGACCCGCCAACTGTGATGGTCTGTTTGCGCAGCGACAGTCGCATCGCAAAAGCGGTGAAAGACAACGGGAAATTTGCTGTATGTGTGCTGCCCAAAGGGGCGAAAGACACGGCCCTTCGGTTTGCGGGTAACGATGATTTGCAGGTTGAAAACCGCTTTTCAGACGTGCCGCACAAAGATTGGGATGCGCCTCATATCGAGGACAGCACGTCTTTTTCTTGCAGTGTGTCCCAAGCGGTCGAACAGGGCAGCCACACCGCGTTTTTCGGGGTGGTGACATGGGCAGGATCATCCAAAGCTGCGCCGTTGATTTATTTCGATGGGGCCTTTGGCGAATTTACAAAAGGAACACCACATGGCTGAACTGACACAGTTTAAGATGCTGATTGATGGCAAATGGGTTGGCGCGTCCGACGGGGGCAGCTTTACCAGCTTTAACCCCGCGACAGGTCAAGACTGGGCAGAAATCCCAGAAGCAACAGCCGAGGATGTGAATGCCGCGGTGGAAGCAGCAGATCGCGCATTTAACGAGGGACCATGGGCCACAATGACGCCAACACAACGGGGCCATTGCCTGCGCCGTTTGGGGGATTTGCTGGCAGAAAACTCCGAAGCGCTGGGCGCGATGGAGACCCGAGACACGGGCAAAATGTTGAAGGAAACGCGGTGGCAGGCTACGTATATTGCGGAGTTTTTCCAGTTTTTCGCGGGTGCTGCGGATAAGATTATGGGGAAAACTCTGCCGATTGATAAGCCTGATCTGTTTGTCTTTACCCACCGCGAGCCGCTAGGCGTGATCGCGGCCGTGGTGCCTTGGAACAGTCAGTTGTTCCTGTCTGCGGTTAAAATCGGACCTGCTTTGGCGGCGGGTAATACGATTGTGTTGAAAACATCGGAACACGCGGCTGCGCCAATTCTCGAATTTGGCAAACTGATCGCAAAGGCAGGTATTCCAGACGGGGTGGTCAACATCATCTCGGGCCACGGCGATCCATGTGGCAAGGTACTGACTAGCCATAAAAAAGTGGCGCGTGTGTCCTTTACGGGGGGACCAATTTCAGCGCGTCATGTTATTCAGAACACGGCAGAGAACTTTGCCGAGGTGTCGCTCGAATTGGGTGGGAAATCTCCGTTCATCGTGTTTGATGATGCTGACATTGAAAGTGCTGTGAACGGATCGGTTGGCGGGATTTTCGCCGCCACGGGACAATCCTGTGTGGCCGGGTCGCGGTTGTTGTTGCACGAAGATATTGCCGATGAGTTTATCGACAAACTGACTGCTGTTGCGAAAAGCGTAAAAATCGGTGATCCGATGCTGGATGAAACCGAAATGGGCCCGCTGTGTACACAAGCCCAGCAGGATCACATCAAACGCGAAGTGGCCCATGCGGTAAGCGAAGGTGCGACCATTCGGGCCGGGGGCAAAGTCCCCGAAGGGCTTGATGGTATTTTCTTTGAGCCCACAATTGTGGATTGCCCCAGCCATGACCTGCGCATTGTTGATACGGAGCTGTTTGGCCCTGTGGTAAGCGTGGTTCGATTTAAAACCGAAGAAGAAGCGGTTCGATTGGCGAATGATACCGAACACGGGCTGGCGGCAGGGATTTTCACGCGGGATTCTGCGCGATCCTTACGCGTATCAAAAGCCGTAAAAGCGGGGATCGTTTGGGTGAATACCTACCGCGTGATTTCCCCTGTAGCCGAGTTTGGCGGCATGAAAAACTCGGGCTATGGTCGTGAAAGCGGCTATCAGGCGGTTTACGATTACACGCGGCCCAAAACGGTTTGGATGAACACGTCATCTGATCCGCTGCCATCCCAATTCACCCCACGATAGGAGGACGTTATGAAGTTTCATCTGGCAATCAATCTGGAACGGATTACCGATCAGACCTCTATGATTGAGGTGCGCGATCACACGCTTGATATGGTTAGAATGGCCGATAAGGCTGGGTTCGAAGTGGTCTGGGCCGCCGAACATCATGCGCTTGAAATGACCATCGCGCCAAACCCGTTTCAGTTGATGACGTGGTGGGCCGAGCATACGGAAAACATCCGCCTAGGTGCAGGTGTCGTGAACGCCGCTTATTGGCATCCGATCAATTTGGCGGGCGAGGCAGCGATGCTCGATTTACTGTCTGGTGGACGGTTGGAATTCGGTATCGGTTCTGGGGCCTATCAGCGCGAATTTGATCGCATGTTCCCAGGGCTCGACCAACGGGACAGTTATAAATACATGCAGGAAATGCTGCCTTTGGTACAAAAATTGTGGAAAGGCGATGTGGAGCATAACGGCGAATATTGGCAGTTCCCGAAAGCCACATCTTGCCCCAAACCACTGCAAGAGGATGTGCCTGTTTGGGTGGCCGCGCGGGCGCCTGTGACCTATGACTATGCCGTTGAAAACAATTGCAATATCATGTCTTGGCCGCTGACCATGCCGTTTTCTGAATTGGAAGAATACAAGAAGCGGTTGGATGATGCGAAGGCGCGGTTGAACCCGAATTTCAGCGGCAAATTCACCACCATGCGTCACACGGCGGTTTATAACACTGAAGAAGATCGTCAGGCGGCGCTGGGGGCGGTGCGCAATGTGTTGTCCTTGTTTGGCAATCTGATGATGAAAAAAGGCGATGTGGTGAACGGATTCCCCGAGCCAATCCCGTTTGATCAGTTAGAGGGCAACGTGCGCGTTGAACCCAATATGTTGGAAGAAAACCTGATGTTCGGCACACCCGACGAGGTGATCAAAAAGTTAAAGAAATACGAGGCGCTGGGCGTCGATGGCTTTTTGTATTACGCGTCCATGGGGCTCGACATCGAAAATCAAAAACGGTCGATGAAATTGTTCATCGACGAAGTTATGCCAGAATTTAGCTAAGGAACCGTAAACATGGCCGTAGAAATTCGCCGCACGTTGTTGCACGTGCAAAATACCCTGATTGAAGAGGGTCGTGCCGTCGAACCTGCCACGAAACTGGTGGCCGCGCTGGCGATCATTAAAAACCCGTGGTTTGGGATGGGGTATGTTGAAAACCTGCGCCCTGCGATCATCGAATCTGGCCCTGTGGTGGGCAAGCTGCTGACCGACATGATTTTGGATGTGACAGGCGATGATCTGGAAGGGTATGGCAAAGCATCTGTTGTGGGCATGGGCGGTTCGCTTGAACATGCGCAGGCGCTGACGCATACGCTGTTTTTTGGCAATCAAATGCGTGATGCGGTGAATGCGAAATCCTATTTGGCGTTCACAAACACACGTGGGGCGGCGGGCTGTTCCATGATGATCCCGTTGATGGATAAAAACGATGGAGGGCGTCGCTCCCACTATCAGACCATTCATTTGACGGTGCCAGATGCGCCTGCGGATGACGAAGTGATCATCGCGTTTGGGGCATCGATTGGGGGGCATCCACATCACCGTATCGGGGATCGGTACGAAGATTTGGCCGAAATGGGCCGCGATGTGGACAACCCAGCGGGTGTTTAAAACGGCCCCAGATGGCACAGCCTTTGCGCTGAGCGGAGCGGTGGATCGGCCTGTTATTGCGCTGATCCACGGTCTTGGCCTGTGTTCGGGTGTGTTTGATGGGATGTTGGCCTCACTTGAAGCGGAGTACCGTGTTTTGCGCTATGATCTGTATGGTCACGGGCAATCTGCGCCGCTGTCTGGCGATGCGTCTTTGGCTGTTTATGCGGATCAATTGGCGGGGCTGATGGATCATCTGGGCGTTACGACTGCGCATGTGGTTGGGTTTTCCATTGGCGGCATGATCAATCGGCGCTTTGCGCTCGATCATCCCGAAAAGGTTGCGTCGCTGGTGATCCTGAACTCCCCGCATGATCGGGGGGAAGACGGACAGGCAGCGGTGGAAGAGCGGGCGAAGTCGGTGCGAGACCAAGGCGCGTTTTCAACGTTTGATGCGGCGTTGAAGCGGTGGTTTACACCTGCCTGTTTGGACAGCGATCATGTTGCGCCAGGATTGGTACGCGAATGGCGTGGGTTGGTGGACGGCGAAAGTTATGCCCAAGCGGCGTGGGTTCTGGCCCATGGTGTGCGGGAACTGATCGCGCCGAAACCACCCGTTTCGGCGCGTTCGTTTGTGATGACCTGTGAAAACGACAGCGGCAGCACGCCCGCCATGAGCCATGCGATTGCCGCAGAAATAGCAGGAGCAGAAGTGCAGATTGTACCGCATTTACAGCATCTTGGCATGATGGAAAGCCCCGAATTATTTTCGCGGCCAATTTTAGAATTTTTGAAAAAGGGTGAATGACATGGGTGTTATGTCTGGTGGGCAGGCGGCAGTTGCTGCGATTGAGGTGGAAGAGGTTAAGACCGTTTTCGGGTTGATCGGGTCCGCCACGATGGAAATGTTCGATGCGCTTTATGACAGTGAAAGCATCAATTTTGTGGGTGTGCATGACGAACGCACAGGAACCCATATGGCCGATGGCTATGCGCGGGTCTCGGGCGAGACAGGCGTGATCTTGGCGGGGCAAAATGGGCCGGGTGCGACGAACCTTGTGACAGGGTTGGGGCAGGCTAAGGCGGCGTTTTCGCCTGTTGTTTCGATTGCGGGGGCGCTGGCGTCTGGCCATGTGTACCGCGATGCGTTTCAAGAGGTGGACCAGCAGGCGATTTTCACGCCTGTGACGAAAAAGACCTGGACGGCCACAGGAACGGACCGTGTGCCAGAGATGTTCCGCGAAGCGTTTCGCACGGCACTCAGCCCGCGCCGTGGGCCAGTGCAATTGAACTTGCCCCGCGATGTGTTGTCTGGGCAGCATGATTTTGAAGATTTGCAAAGGCCAAATGCGTATCGCAACACGAGCCTGCCAAGCGCAGGTGCGCAAGGTGTTGTGGCGGCTGCAGAGCTGCTGCAGAACGCGAGAAAGCCTGTAATAGTTGCGGGCGGTGGCATCAAGAATACAGGCGGGCACAAAGCGGCGATCTATCTGGCGGAAACGGTGAACTGTCCGATTGTGACAAGCCCAGGTCACGGCGATGCGGTGCCGTTTGGGCATCCATTGAATGCAGGGCAGATGGGGCCACGCGGTAATGTTGTGGCATCCCGTTTGGTGAAAGAAGCGGATGTGATTTTGGCGCTGGGCACGCGGCTGGGGTTTAACTCCACTTTTTATAGCTATGACAACATCAACCGTGATGCGCAGATCATTCAGGTAGAGCTGGAACCAACCGCGATTGGGCGATTTTTCCCTGTAGCTGTGGGCATTTGGGCGGATGCGCCAAGTGCGGCGCGCCAGATTGCCGATGCCATTGGCAAGATCGTGCAGCGCCATGAAATTGCCGATTGGACCGCGACATTTCAGGAAGAACGCGGTGCGTTTTTGGCCAAACGTGATGCGGAGGCAATGATGGGTGCGGGGCCGATCCAGCCCTCTGGCCTGTTCAAAGTGTTCCGCGATGTGATCCCAAAAGACGCGGCGATTACCATGGATGCAGGCACGCTGTGTTTGCAGGCCACGGATGCGCTGAATTACTGGTCGCCAAAATCACTGCACACGCCGATGGATTTCGGCTTGGTTGGCTTTTCCTATGCCTGTGGGCTGGGGATTAAATGCGCGCAGCCTGATCGGCCCGTAGTGTCCCTGATGGGGGATGGTGGGTTTGGGATGACGATTTCCGAATTGTCCACCGCCGTGGATCATAACATCAATACCGTGACTGTGGTAATGAACAATGGCTGTTGGGGGGCGGAAAAAGCCTATCAGCGGGACTTTTTCAATGGGCGGTATATTGGGGCTGATGTGTCTTCGCCCGATTTTGCCAAAGCGGCGGAATTATACGGTGCGGTTGGCTATTCCGTTGATGAAATTGGAGAGGTTGGGGATGCGATCACCGCAGCGTTGGCCTGTGGAAAACCAGCGGTGGTGGATGTGGCGGTTGATCCAAACGCGCTTTATTCTTTCCGTCGGGATTCGTTTAAGCATCGGGGTGGATGAGTATTTGGAGAACAAAGAAATGACCGATTATCCGAACATGAAAGCGCATAAAGACAAAGGGGATTGGAACCCTTTGTGGGATACGTTTGCGGACCTGGATCCAGAGTTTTTAGAAGCCTATTTGGCGTTTCGAACTGTGCCCCAACAAGGACCGTTGGATCAGAAAACGAAGGAGCTGATCCTGATTGCGATTAATGCTGCGACAACACATTTGTACGGGCCAGGCGTGCGGCGACATATTAAGAATGCGTTAACGGCAGGGGCCACGCAGGCGGAAATTTTGGAAGCGATCCAGTTGACCACTGTGATGGGAATCCATTCTTGTAATTTGGCGATACCGATTTTGTTGGAAGAAGTTGAAAACGCCAAATCTGAGTGATCTTTAGCAGGAAAACCCATGCAAACCATTAATGAACCGCCCCGTGAAACCCCTGTGATCCATGAAACGGATGTGTTGGTGATCGGGTCTGGCCCTGGCGGCTTGGCTGCGGCATTGGCGGCGGCGCGGGCAGGGGTGCGTGTGGCGCTGGTGGAGCGGTTTGGCTGTTTTGGCGGCAATATCACCACGGTCGGGGTTGAAGGATTTGCATGGTATCGCCATGCGCAGACCGTTGAAGCAGGCGGCATTGGCATGGAGTTTGAAGAGCGAGCCAAGGCGGCGGGCGCTGCGGTTCCTGAGAGCCAATCTCTGTCTTATGAACTTGATTCCGAAGGGTTTAAGCTGGTTGCGGATGCGCTGGTGGAAGAGGCTGGCATTCATCCGATGATGCACCGCCAGTTTGTGGCCCCCGTGATGGACGGGGACACAATCACAGGCGTGATTGTGGAATCCAAAGCTGGGCGCGAGGCGATTTTGGGAACCGTTGTGATTGATGCCACGGGGGATGCGGATGTGGCGGAACGGGCAGGGGCTCCGTGTGTGAAAACCCCTGTGGAAGAGATGCAGGCCGCGTCTGTGATGTTCCATTTGGCAGGTGCGGATAAGCAGAAATTCATGGAGGGCGTGAAGGCCGATCCGCAAACCTATGCGGATTGGTCGAGCGGCGAATGGCAGGTGGAAACGGATGGGAAAGAGGACGAGATGTTTTCGCCCTATCTGGGCAAACCCTTTGAAAAGGCGATAAAAAATGGAATTATCCCACCGCATTTGAACACCATTGCGGGCACGTGGGGCGCGGTGCATGACACAGGTGAAATGACCTATATGAACCTTGTGCATCTGGCCGAATGTGACGGGACGGACCCAGATAGTTTGACACGGTTCGAGATCGAAGGGCGTAAGCAAGCGATGCTGGCGATCCAGGCGCTGCGCGAATACACGCCTGGATGTGAAGGGGCGCGGTTGCGCAACTTTGGTATGACCATTGGCATTCGGGATACGCGCAAGATTGATGCGGTTTACAATATGAGTGAAACGGATGTGCGCGCGCAAGGGCGTTTCGAGGATACGATTGGAATTTATCCCGAATTCATAGATGGTTACGGTATTTTGATCATTCCAACAACGGGGCGGTATATGCAGATTCCCTACCGTGCTTTGATCCCGAAAGGGGTGAAGAATTTGCTGGTGGCAGGGCGTGCCATTGGCGGGGATAAAGTGGCCCATGCGGCGACCCGCAACATGGCCTGTTGTGCGGTGGCAGGGCAGGGTGCGGGGATCGCTGCGGCCGTTGCCGTGCAGGGCAATACCGAAGTGGCAAAGGTTAATATTGAACAGGTTCAGGACGAATTGGTGCGCCAAGGCGTTCGGATTCATTAACGGGCAGACGAGAAAAGGTTAACGTCAGTTTGGAAAAAAGCAAACCACCCAGAACGCGCCCAGAAACGTACCTTATTGTCTGTTGAAAACCGTTAATGTGCGTTCATTTTAATGAATGTTAATGAATGAGATATCTGGGTGAAACGGGATATCTGTTGCGAAATCTTGTTAACGTGTTATCTATATTTCGACCTATGACGTGAGGATATCCCATGCGATTTGCGACTTTTTCCAGTGAAGGCCACATGTTTTACGGCGCTGTTGCAGAGGGCGGAATGATTGCCCTATCCGACCAGTTTCCAGAGTGGCCGACCCTGCGCGAAGTGATTGCAGAGGGTGGGTTGGACAGGTTGGACGCAGCCGCGCAAACCAAAGACGTGACCCATCCCATCGGGACGTTTGTGTATGAAATTCCGATCCCGCAGCCAGAAAAAATTATCTGTGTCGGGGTGAATTTTCCCGACCGAAATGCCGAGTACAAAGACGGCCAAGACGCGCCGAAGTTTATGTCGTTGTTTCCGCGATTTCCACGCAGCTTTGTTGGCCATGACGTGCCGCTGACCCGCCCAACTGTTTCAGAGCAATTGGATTATGAGGGCGAGGTGGTTGTGGTGATTGGCAAAGGCGGACGGCACATCAAAGAAGAAGATGCGCTGGATCATATTGCGGCCTTGTCGATTTGTAATGAGGGCACGGTGCGCGATTGGGTGCGCCACGCGAAATTCAACGTCACGCAAGGAAAGAATTTTGACGGATCGGGGGCCATCGGACCGTGGATTGTGCCGTTCAAAGACCCAAATCAGATTTTGGATATTAAGCTGGAAACGCGGGTGAACGGTGAAGTGCGCCAATCAGACCGCAGCAGTCGGATGATTTTCAATCATGCGGCCGAGATTGCGTATATTTCGACGTTCACGACGCTGGTGCCCGGGGACATGATCATCACAGGTACGCCGACAGGGGCAGGGGCGCGATTTGATCCGCCCGTATTTTTGAAGCCAGGTGATGTGGTTGAAGTGGAAGTGGAAGGTGTTGGCATTTTGCGCAACAGCGTGGTGGACGAATGACCCCTGAAGAGATCAAAGTCGCGGCGCAAAAATTGCTGGATGCCGAAGTGACACGCACCCAAACGGGTGTGATTTCAGTGGCGCATCCCGATATCACGATGGACGAGGCCTATGCCATTCAAGACGCGTTTGTCGCGGCAAAAGAGGCGGGCGGCGCAGTGCGAAAGGGGTGGAAAATCGGGCTGACCAGTCGGGCGATGCAGATGGCGCTGGGTATTGATATTCCTGACAGCGGTATCCTGTTTGCCGACATGTTTTTTGATCACGATGGGCATGTGCCAAAGGGGCGATTTATCGAGCCAAGGATCGAAGCGGAAATAGCGTTTATTCTGGGAGAAGATTTGGCTGGCGCGGATGTGACGCGCGAGGCTGTTTTGGCGGCAACAGATTGGGTGGCCCCTGCGATTGAAATTCTGGACACGCGGATCAAACGGGTGGACCCAGACAGCGGCGCCCCACGCAAAGTGTTTGATACGATTGCCGATAATGCGGCCAATGCGGGCATCGTTTTGGGAGACAAAAAACATAGCCCTGATGCGTTTGATCTGCGTTGGGTCGGGGCGGTTGTTGCGCGCGATGGAACGGTTGAAGAAACGGGTTTGGGGGCGGGTGTGCTGAACGATCCGACGATGGGGATTGTCTGGTTGGTGCAAAGGTTGGCGCAGTATGGCCAAGGACTGAGTGCGGGGGATGTTGTGCTTTCAGGCTCGTTCATACGCCCGATTGAGGCGCCGTCAGGGTCTGTTTTTGCTGCAGATTATGGCGCGTTTGGGCGTGTGGATGTGACGTTCGATTAACTGTTTGTTGAGGTTTGAGAATTGCGGCCGCGCCCTAGGGTGATGATTTTGCGAGGCTTTTGTCGATTTATTAACGAATGGTGAATCATGACGCGTCATACAACACGCGTCATGGATAACGCGTCTTAGACAACGCGTGTTGCACGACGCGTCAGAGTTAACCAACTGGTAAGGTGTTCAATCTTTGTAACGTGTTCAATCACGGCCTCACCTCGCAATTCTCTTGAACCGCGCTGCGTTTCCCGAAAAGCTGGACACACCACACCAATCCCACACACAGGAGGCCGCTATGGGCGCACCGATCAACACATTGAAACAAAATCTGGCCGCAGGCAGGCTGCAAACAGGGGCTTGGTTGGGGCTGGTGGATGGCTATGCGGCGGAAATTGCGGGCACGGCGGGGTTTGATTGGGTGTTGATTGACGGGGAACATGCCCCCAACGGCACAACCGAGATTTCCCAGCAGATTGGCGCGCTGAGCGCGTCGTCGTCTCAGGTAATTGTTCGGGTTCCAAAAGGCGAAGATTGGTTCATCAAACAAGTGCTGGATGCAGGGGCGCAAACAGTGATGGTGCCGATGGTGGAAACGGGGGAGCAGGCGGCGGAGATGGTGCGGGCCACGCGCTATGCACCCGAAGGTATTCGCGGGGTCGGTTCGGCGCTGGGGCGTGCGTCGCAGTGGACGGGCATTCCTGATTATCTGACCACCGCAAACGATCAGATGTGCCTGATTGTTCAGGTGGAGGCGCAGCGCGGATTGGACAATCTGGATGATATCCTTGCGGTTGATGGTGTTGATGCGGTGTTTATTGGGCCTGCTGATTTGGCCGCCGACATGGGGTATTTGGGCAATGATCAAGCGCCAGACGTGCAGGCGGCCATGGAAGACGCAATCAAGCGTATTCGCGCGGCGGGTAAGGCGGCGGGGATTATGTGCCCTGATCCAAAGTTGGCGGAAAAATTCATTGGCTGGGGGGTGAATTTCGCCTGTGTGGCCATTGATGTGGTGATGTTGGCCAATGGTCTGCGGGCGGCGGCGAAACTGCACAAATCCTAAACCCGATGGCGTGATCGGTGGCTTGACCTTTTGGCCCATTGGGTCAAAGGTTTTCCTATGCACGTGCTGCGCCAATGATGGCACTGCGAACGAGGGAACTATACGATGTCCGATGCCGTGATCGCCAACCATTGGGGCGCAAAACTTCGACTGAAAGCGATGATCATCACGGGCATGGTGTTGTTTGCCTTTATCACCATGCATTTGCTGAACCTGTCGCTCGGGTTGCATTCGGTGCAATTGATGGAGGATTGGCGCTTTGCATTGAGCGGCGTTTGGTCCTCGGTCCTGCCTTTGAAAGTTCTGTTGCAGGTCTCTTTGGTCGTGCATTTCATTATCGCGCTATATTCGCTGTATCGGCGCAATACGCTGCGCGTACCTGCTTACGACATGGCGCAGATGATTGCGGGTGTTCTGATTATCCCGCTGATGGGCATTCATGTGTTTGGGGTTATGGCGGTCAAGCAATTGGGGTTGGAGCCCACGTATTTTCTGATCCTGAGCCAGTTTTGGATCGTGTCGCCTATCAATGGTTTGCAACAGGTTGCGCTGTTGGTGGTGGCGTGGATTCACGGGGCCATTGGTGTGTATTCATGGCTGCGGGCGCGAGATGGATCGGCCCGTGTGATGAAGTTCTTTTATCCATTTGTTGTCCTGTTGCCGATCCTTGCCATGTTGGGGTTTGTGGAAGGGGGACGCCAGATCATCTCGGTTGAAGAGGGTGGTTTGGGCATGGTGATGGAAAATGATCCCAATGCAGATGGCCCCACCGTTGATCCTGAAATGATCCCCGTGATTTTGGCGCAGGCCAAAGAACGCCCCAAACTGGCCACGCGCGTTTCGCTGGGGTTGGTGGCTTTGGTGTTATTGGCGCGGTTTATTCGTCTGAAACTGCGCGAGCGATCCCATGTGCGGGTGTCCTATGGTGGCCGTCGCCCCATGACGTTTGAATCTGAAACGGGGCTGACCCTGTTGGAAATGGCCCATGAAAACAGCATCCCGCACGCCAACGTCTGCCGCGGGCGCGGGCGGTGTGGAACCTGCCGCGTGCGGGTTGTGAAGGGGGGCGAAAAGCTGGCCCCGCCAAGTGAATTGGAAGCAAAGGTTCTGGCCCGATGGAATGCGGAGCCCAATGAACGGTTGGCCTGTCAGGTGATGCCCCAAGAAGGTGTTTTGGATGTGGAACGGGTGGTTAAGGCGGATTATTCCAATCTGGATTATGCCCAAGCCAACAAAAACAGCGGTAGCCCAGTAGGTGCATCATGACCTTGTTTCTGCGCAGCCTTGTTATCACGATCCTTTTGACCTTTGGCGTTGTGCCAGCATTCGCCCAAATCATGCCAAGCGGTGGCGGATCGGAAACCGTTGTCGTGCCTGATCCATCCCCCAATGATGTAAAAGAATTTTTGCGTCTGCTTGGTGACCCGAGTGTGCAGGAATGGATCAAAGACAGCGTGACCGAAGATGGTGTTATTGATGATGCCCCTGTGCTGACCCTGCGCGAACAGATTGATGCGCGGCTGGCACGAATTGCCGAGCGCGCGCAATCCTTGGCAGTCGCGTGGAACGTGTTGCCGCGTATGCCAATGGTTATGTCCGATGTGTGGGACAGCGAATTGAGCCATGCGCAAAAGGTGCGGTCACTGACGTATTTGATCACATTTCTGCTGATCGGTTTGGGGCTTGAATGGCTGTATCGGCAGTTTATGCAATATCCGCTGTTGCGTGTGGAGCAATCGCCCAAAGACGCGCCGATGGAAAAACTGACCGGGGCGGCCCTGCGCGCAGCGATCATTTTTGCGGGTCTTGGCATTTTTGCCGTGGGCAGTATTGGCGCGTTCAAGAGTTTCACTTGGCATCCATTGGTGGAATCGCTGGTGATGGATTTCTTGGTGATGGTGCTGTTGTTCCGCGTTATCATGACTGTGTCGCTGTTTTTCCAAGCGCCACATGCACCTGAACTGCGCCTTGTTCCTTATGGGTCGCCTGTGGCGCGGCATTTGCATTGGATGGTGCGGGTGTTGGCCTTTGCGGTGGTGTCGGGTTTGGCCCTGTCCTTTATTTTGAACCGCATCGCAACCATGCGCGATATGGACATGGGCGGCAGCATCACGGCCGTAGCATTGGCGCAAACTGTTGGTTTGGCGCTGATGGTTGTGGTGGTGGCGTGGGTCTGTATCTGGGTGGCGTTTCGCCGTGTTCCAACCCTGTGCGAAGACGAAACCGCGCTGCGGGATTTGCGGTTTTGGCGCAATTATCTGATGATTTTGGTGGGCGTGGTGTTTGCCGCATGGCTGGTCGGGTTGTTTGGAATTATGTGGGCGATCCTTGTGATTGGCCTGATCGTTCCGAGCCTGAAATTGATGGCGGCGTGGATCGATCATTTCTTTGATCAATCAACCGCTGCCCTGCACGATGCACATCTTGCCGAGGCGCAAGAGGTTTTGGACGAATTTGTAGCCGCCGAGGCCGAGGGCGAGGTTTTGGAAGGGGAGCCGCAACCTGTGACGCCAGAGTTTGCAGATCCTTATGCAACCACGCGGCCCATTGTGCAGCGTGCTGCGCGGTTTGTTCTGCTGATGAGCGCGGTCTTTGCACTGGCCATGGCATGGGGCATCAACATTTTTGATCTGTCGTCAGATCGCAGTGTCGTGGGCCGTGTGCTGGAGGTACTGGTCGACAGTATCGTGGCCTTGTTGCTGGCCGATTTGGTGTGGACGTGGGCGAAAACCGTGATCGACAAACGGGTGGCAGATTATGAACCGCCCGTGGACGGCCAAGCCCCTGGACCAGAGGCGCGGATGTTCACGTTGTTGCCGTTGTTGCGCACCATTTTGATGGTGTCCCTGCTGATTATGGTGTCGTTGAGCGTTCTGAGCGCCGCGGGTGTGAACATTGCGCCGATCTTGGCAGGGGCTGGGATCATGGGCATTGCCATCGGGTTCGGGACGCAATCTTTGGTTCGCGATATTGTGGCTGGCATTTTCTTTTTGATTGATGATGCGTTCCGTCTTGGGGAGTACATCGAAGTGGGTGATTTGATGGGCACGGTGGAGAGCATTTCTGTGCGCTCCATGCGCATTCGTCACCACCGAGGTAAAGTGCATACGGTGCCTTATGGGGAGCTGAAATCGCTGACCAACCATTCGCGCGACTGGGTGATTATGAAGCTGGAATTCCGCGTGCCGTTTGATACGGATTTGCAGCTGGTTAAAAAGCTAGTCAAGAAGGTTGGCGCGGAATTAAAGGCCAATGAGCATTACGGCCCGTCGATCCTGTCCACGCTGAAATCCCAAGGGGTGCGCCGCATGGAAGAGTTCAACATGGTGGTGGGTGTGAAGTTCATGACCAAACCGGGTGAACAATGGTTGGTGCGCCGCGATGCCTATCAAAAGGTGCGCGATATCTTTGATGCAAACGGTATTCGTATGGCCGAACGCAATGTGAAGGTTGAGATCGAAGGCGGGGGGGCCGATCTAACCGAGGAGCAAAAGCGGGCGGTTGCGGGTGCGGCGCAAGAGGCATCGCAAGGGCCAGAGGGGCCACCAAAAGCCATTCCAGACGAGCCGTAGATTTCTAGCGCTCCGCGCGGGGGATATTTTTGGCCAGAAGAATGGGCGGGTTTTGACCGTTTTTCTGATGTCGCGATTTGTGATTGGCTCTTGGCGGTGGATTGAGCCAAGACTGAGAAAAAAGTTGAGGCGATTTGATGCGGTATTTGGTTTTTGTTTTTATGGTTTTGGGATTGGTGGCTTGTGGCGGCGGGCGGCAGAACTCGGTCCCTAAAACGCAAGTGGTGCAGCCAAGTCCGAGCATTGTGGCGGGCAATCCGAAATTTGCCGACAGTGATCCTGTGGATTGGCCAGGGGTTAAACCGTGGCAGTATCCTGTGCATGGTGTGGATGTGGCGCGGTATCAGCTGGGGCTTGATTGGCGCAAGATGCGGGCCAACCGCATTCAGTTTGCGTTTATCAAGGCCACTGAGGGTGGGGATCATTTGGACCCAGAGTTTCGCAGCCATTGGCGCGGAGCAGCCCGTGCAGGTGTGTCACGCGGGGCGTATCATTTCTATTACTTCTGTCGCAACGCCCGCGAACAGGCCGCGTGGTATATTCGCAATGTGCCCAAAGATGCGGGGGCTTTGCCGCCTGTGTTGGATATCGAATGGAACCACGCGTCGCCCACATGCAAATTGCGGCCAGAAGCGCGTAAGGTGCGTGCGTCGATGCGGCAATTCCTGCGCATTGTGAAA
The DNA here is from genome assembly GCF_029854195.1 of Amylibacter sp. IMCC11727. Taxonomy (NCBI): domain Bacteria; kingdom Pseudomonadati; phylum Pseudomonadota; class Alphaproteobacteria; order Rhodobacterales; family Paracoccaceae; genus Amylibacter; species Amylibacter sp. IMCC11727. Next base: position 2,692,830 of record NZ_CP122960.1, on the reverse strand, counting down.
GCGCATTACGGCAAAGCGCCGATCATTTACACCACCGTTGATTTTTACCGTGAAAATGAGCTGGAAAAGGTCAACGGGTATACATTTTGGCTGCGGTCCGTGGCGGATCATCCATCGGTTGTGTATCCGGGCCAGAAATGGGGGTTCTGGCAGTATTCAGGTACGGGGCGTGTGCCAGGGGCCCCAGGCGACATTGATTTGAACGTGTACCACGGTTCCCAAGCGGTGTGGGACGCGTGGAAGGCCAAGAACGGGGTTCAGTAGGCCAGTGCCTTTTGCACCGCTGGTCTGGTTTTCATCGCCGTTGAATGGGCGGCGATTGCGGGGAATTCGTTGATGTCGACGCTGTCCCCTTCGAGCCAAGCGGAGACCGTATACAGATAGGCATCTGCAACCGTATACTGATCGCCCATGACCCACGGGCCGCGCAGGCATTCAGATTGGATGTAGGCATAGGTGTCGCGCATGTTCTGGGGCACTTTGGCGGCCATGTCATCAAAGCTCGATTGTTGAGTGGCCCAACGTGAACCACGCATGCGATGGGCGTGATTGACGTGGGCCGTTGAGGCGAGATAGCTGGTGAATTCATTCATCTTGGCCAAGGCGAAAGCATCCGTCGGCAACAAGTTTGCGGCGGGGTTCAGGCCAGCAATATAAGGCAGGATCGCGGGGGTTTCTGTAAGAATGCCTTGATCTGTTACGAGGGCAGGCACGCGACCTTTGGGATTGCGGCTGAGGTATTCGGGGGATTGTTGCTCGGCCTTGGAAAAATCAACACGGGTGGCGGTGAAGGGGATGTCTGCTTCGTGCAGGACAATCATCGGGGCAAGCGCGACAGTGCCGCGGGCATAGAAGAGTTCCATGGGGGTCCTTTCTCTTTGCGGTTAGAGTGCAGAAGTTCGCCCGTTTTAGCAACGACGGAGCTTTGCCAATGGGTCGTATCGGTTTATGTTGGACGAAAAGGCACAAGAGGTGAGCAAAGTGCAGAGTTTTGCAACGAAAGCGGCGTTTCGATTTGGCTATGGGTTTGCGGCAGGCGAAGCTGATGTGCGCGATGTGGATGCGTTGTTGCGCCAAGTGACCGAGGCGGATGCGGGGATTGCGGCCTATGCTGGGCCTTCGTTTGCGGATCGCGCACAATTGATGCGCGATTATTTGAAACACAAGCGGGCCGCGAAAAAGGGTGATGCAGGGGCGAAACCTTTGCTGAGGGCATCGAACAAAGAACGCAACGCGTTGCGGGCGGCGGATATGAGGCGTGTGTTTGGTCGTGCCCTGTATGCAGGGCAAGGATTTCGTGAACGGTTGGTGTTTTTCTGGGCGGATCATTTCACGGTGGTTCCCAAAAGCCGATTAGAGCAAACGGTTTGGGGCAGCTATCAAGAAGAGGCCATTCGTCCCCATGTGAACGGGTCGTTTGGCGATATGTTGGTGGCAGCGGCAACCCATCCATCCATGTTGTTGTTTCTGGATCAGGTGCGCAGCATCGGGCCAAATTCCAAGGCCGCGAAAAACGGAAAGAAACGCCGCAAGGTGAAGGGGTTGAATGAAAATCTGGCCCGTGAAGTGATGGAGTTGCACACGCTGGGCGTTGGTGGGGCCTATTCCCAAACCGATGTGCGTCAAGCGGCGGAATTGCTGACAGGATTGGTTGTTGGTGAGGATGGAGCCAAGTTTCTGCCCCGTTGGGCCGAACCTGGGGCCGAAGATGTACTGGGCAAACGGTATGGTGGCGATCCCGCCAAGATGAGCGATATTGAGGCGTTTTTGCGCGATTTGGCGCTGCATCCAGATACCGCGCGGCATGTGGCGCAAAAGTTGGTGGTGCATTTCATTTCGGATGAACCCGACCCCAAGTTGGTGGATGAATTAACGCGGGTTTACACCAATACGGACGGGGATTTGCCATCGGTTTACGGCGCTATGTTGGATCATCCTGCGGCGTGGGTTGATCTGGGCCAAAAGGCGCGTCAGCCGTTTGAATTTATGGTAGCAAGCCTGCGCGCGCTGGGCATTGCACAGGCTGATTTCGATGATCTGGCCACAGGGCAAGTAAACCGTGGGCTGAACCTGCCGCTAAATTCGATGGGGCAGCCATTGCGCAGTGCGCCCGGTCCAAATGGCTGGCCTGAAGAGCCAGAGGCGTGGATTACGGCGCAAGGGTTGGCTTCGCGATTGCAATGGGCGCTGGCGATTTCACGGCGTTTGGGGCGCGACACAGACCCACGTGATTTCGTGGAATTGGCGCTGCGCGAATTGGCCGGTGGATCGTTGAAATTTGCGGTTGGTGGTGCCGAGCAGCGGGAGGAGGGCTTAACCTTGGTCCTTGCGTCGCCCGAGTTTAACAGGAGATAGGCGGATGGATCGATCCAGACGGAACTTCATGGCGCAGACCTTGGCGCTGGGGTGTAGTGCGGCGGCGAGCCCGTTGGTGACACCTGTGACCTTTGCCAGTGTGCCAACGGACAACCGATTGGTGGTGATTGTGCTGCGCGGGGCAATGGATGCGCTGGATGTGGTGGCCCCTGTGGGCGATCCGTTGTTGCGCAAGTATCGCCCCAACCTGTGGAAAACAGAGCATCAGGATTTGGATGGGTTCTTTGGCCTGCATCCAGAGCTGGGCGAATTGATGCCTTTGTGGAAAGCAGGGGAAATGGGGTTTGTGCAGGCGGTTTCCACGCCATACCGCGACAAGCGCAGCCATTTTGACGGGCAGGATTTGCTGGAAGCAGGTGTTGTTGAAGTGACATCAGATGTGCGCGACAGCGGCTGGATGAACCGCATGTTGGGGCTGATCCCTGGGGCCAAGAAAGACACGGCGTTTTCTGTTGGACGCGAGAATATGTTGGTGCTGCGTGGGGCGGCGCCCACCACAAGCTGGGCCCCAGAGGGCCGCGTTGATCTGAGCCCGCAGGCGCAGTTGTTGCTTGAGAAGATTTACGAAAAAGACCCGTTGTTTGCTGAGGCTGGGCAAACGGCCATGACCCTTGCCGCTGAATTGAACATGGCGCAGATGAGCGATGGGGACGACGGTGAAAGCATGGCCGATATGGTCAACCAGATGAAAGAAGCGGCAAGTGCGCAAAAGGCAGGGGGGCTGGCTGCCTTTGCGGCGGCAAGATTGAAAGAGGATACGCGGTTTGCAACGTTTTCGATTGGCGGTTGGGACACACATCAGCGCCAATCGCGCAGCATTCGCAATGCCACGCGTGAATTGCAATCAGCACTCACCACGTTGAAGTCCGAGTTGGGCCCTGTGTGGGAAAAGACCTGCGTTTTGTGCATGACCGAATTTGGCCGCACGGTGCGTGAAAACGGTTCCCAAGGCACGGATCATGGCACGGGGGGTGCGATGATATTGGCGGGTGGTGCGGTTAAGGGGCGCAAGGTTTATGGGCAATGGCCTGGATTGGATGAGGCAGATTTATATGCGCGGCGGGATTTGATGCCGACCGCAGACTTGCGCCAATATGCGGGTTGGGCGGTGCATGATTTGTTTGGTCTTGATCGCGCATCATTGGAGCGCGATGTGTTCCCGAATTTGGATATGGGGGACAATCCAGGGTTCATTCGATAAGGGTTTTTCGGCGCGGCCCATGGACTTTTGATGCTGCGTGTTTATCTGTTTGGATATGACGCATTTTTTAGAGTGGTTTGGGCATGGTTAAGCCTGTTGGATTTCCCGTAAAAGATTGGGTGGCGCCCCCTGCGCCAAGCGGAGCGGTGTTAGACGGACAGTATGCGCGGCTGGAACGGATGAGTGCCGAGATTCATGTGGGCGATCTCTACCGCGCCAATTCCGAGGACACGAGCGATGGGATTTGGGATTACCTGCCTTATGGCCCGTTTCATGCGCAGGCCACATATCACCGTTGGGTGCGGGAAATGTCAGCGCTGGATGATCCGCATTTTTACGCGATCAAGAACAAGGATTTGGGTCGTTTTTGCGGGGTTGCATCCTATTTGCGGATTGATCCGAATGCAGGGTCCATCGAAGTGGGGCATATCAATATGGCCCCAGCGTTGCAGCGGACCCGCGCCGCCACCGAAGCCATGTATCTGATGATGAAATGGGCGTTTGAGGCGGGGTATCGTCGGTATGAATGGAAATGCGATGCGCTGAATGCGGGATCACGACGAGCGGCGCAACGGCTCGGCCTGTCTTACGAAGGCGTATTTCGCCAAGCAACAATGTACAAAGGACGCAATCGCGATACGGCGTGGTTTGCGGCCATTGATAAAGAGTGGCCCGCGCTGGAGGCAGCGTTTCAGGCTTGGTTACACCCAAAGAATTTTGATGAAACAGGGCGCCAGATTGAACGGCTTGCGGATTTAACCGCGCTGGTTCGAGTGGCGTCTGATCCCACTTTGGAGTGAGAGATGCCAAGACGTAATGAAGATGCGCTGAATTTTCTTTTGGAGCGCCGATCTGTATCGCACAAAACGCTAACTGCCCCAGTGCCGAGCCGTGCCGAGATCGAGGTTATCCTGACCGCAGGTGCGCGTGTGCCTGATCACAAGATGCTGGAGCCGTTTCGGTTTTTGGTGCTGGAAGATGCGGCGCTGAACCGATTGGGGGACGCGGTTGCGGATCGTGCGCGGGCACTGGGGTTGGACGAAGACAAAGTCGCCAAGGCGCGGTTTTCTTTTGACAATGCGCCGTTGAGTATTGCGGTGGTCGCAAGTTTGAAACAGACGGATATGATCCCAGAGGTGGAACAAACCTTGGCTGTGGGGGCGTGTTGCACATCTGTTTTGAATGCCGCGCTGGCTAGTGGATGGGGCGCGAATTGGATCACGGGATGGGCGGCGTTTGATGAACCGTTCTTGCAAGATCATCTTGGGTTGGCCGCAGGAGAATATGTGGCGGGGTTCATGCACATAGGAACAGTGCGAAGCGAGCCATCGGAACGTAAGCGGCCAGATTTGAATGCAATCACAACATGGGTCAGCAGCTGATGATCGACGATATTTTCAAAGCCATTGGGCAAATGAGCGACCCGAAGTTTATGGGCGTGTTTTTTCGCGGCGTGGGGCTGACGGTTTTGCTGTTGGTTTTGACCACGCTGTTTGTTTTGTGGTTGCTGCCCAATTCCGTGAGCCTGCCTTATTTTGGGGAATTGGAATGGCTGTCATCGGTGCTTGATGGCTTTGCGATTTTTGGGATGTTTGCGCTGTCGATCTTTTTGATGGTGCCTGTGGCGTCCTTGTTTATCGGCCTGTTCTTGGATCGCATTATGGATGCGGTGGAGGCGCGTCATTATCCGAATGCTGGGCCTGTGCGCAAAGTTGGGATGGGTGAAACGATCATAGATTCCCTTGGGTTTTTGGGGTTGATGATCGTGGTGAACCTGTTTGCGTTGATCCTGTATTTGTTCATTCCCGTAGCGTTTTGGGTGGTGAATGGGATTTTGCTGGGTCGTGAATATTTTCAGATGGTGGCGGTGCGCCGTGTTGGGCGCAAAGAAGGCAAAGCATTGCGCAAGGCCAACCGTCCACAAATCTGGATTGCGGGTACGTTGATGGCTGTGCCGTTGACGGTGCCTGTGTTGAACCTGATTATCCCAATCTTGGGCGCGGCGATGTTTACGCACCTGTTCCATCGGATTTCAGGCAAATAAAAAGGGCCAGTGTTGCGGCCCTTTTTGATGTTCTTTTTCGCAGTGCGCCCTTAGCGATTTTGCAAATCGCTTGGGTGCGCAGCACAATTTTCTGACGAAAAAAGTGCTTTAGTCCTTGCGGAAGTGCGATTTTTCGCGTGGCTTGCCGTCCCAGCCTGTTTTGCCGCCTTTGCGATCGCCGCCACGGTCTCCGCCGCCAAAGCCGCCGCGTCCGCCGCGATCCCCACCGCGGTCTCCGCCGCCAAAGCGTTTGCCACCACGGTCGTCGCCGCCTTCGCGTACTTCCCAGCGTTTCAGCAGGATTTTGTCAAATGTGTCGCGGTGGATTACACCTTCGTTGCACCACACGAGGGACACGTTGTCCCCGTCAACGGATTCAACCGCCATACGTGGGGAGCCAGAAATAAGAGCAGCGAGATCGCCTGCTTTGAGCGTAGCCATTGGGAAATCCTTTCGAGGATTATAGAATTCGATGCGCCGCTTTAGAGCGGTTGGACCCGAATGAAAAGGGAAACTTGCGGAACCGTTATGCCAGATGGGCGTCGATTTCGGCCCAAACCAGTGCCAATTGTTCGCGTCCTTCCATCAGAACCTCGTGATGGGCGTTCGGGACTTCGACCAGTTTCCCGTTGGGCCATTTTGCCATGACGGCGTGAATGGCAGGCACTGAAACGATGGCCTCATCCGTGCCAAGCAGGCAGAGACAATCGTGTTTGCTTGGGGCTTCAGCCACCAGTTTGGCGGTTTCGCGGCGCGCGCGGTTGAACCAGCGGATAGACGGTGCGCCAAGACCAAGCTCGGGATGGGCCTGCAACTGGCGGGTCATGACATCGAATTGATCGGCGTCGTTGGTTAAAACGTTGCCTTCAAACGGTTCGGTTAGCACGTAATAGGCATCGCTGCCTGAGGGGACGAATTTTTCCCCAAATCCGATGGATGGGCCGATTCCTGCGACAATCGCGGCAGGAATGCGCATGTGGGGTTCCACATGGATGCCCCACATGGGACCGCTGAAAATCGCTTTTTCTACGGGCAGATCATTCAGCAATGCGCGAAGACCGATGCCGCCGCCCATGGAATGCCCGATCATGGCGTATGGGTCAGGTAGGCCAGCATCTTTGACAGTGCCAAGCAGTTCGGCAACATCCAACTGATAATCGGAGAATTCTTTCACCCAGCCCATATCGCGTTTGGTTGGGTGGCGATCTGACAGGCCTTGGCCACGCCAATCAATAATGGCGACGGAATAGCTGCGATCCAGAAGCCGCGCGATCACATCGCCATATTTTTCGATGAATTCGGTACGGCCCGGAAAAATCAGGACCGTTTTGTCACCGCTGCCATGCCAAACGGCGGTGCGAATACGCACCCCGTCAGCGGCTGTTCGCCAAAACGCCTGCCCGCCTTCGGGCATGCGCTCGAGTTCAGCGTAAAGCGGTGCGCTCGTCATTTAGGACAACAGCGTGCCGAGTTTCATGGCAGCGCCCATGTCGCCATCTACGGACAACTGGCCTGTCATGAAGGCGGATGTCGGGTTCACGGAGCCGTCCATCATGCCCTGAAATGTTTCGGCATCTGCGGACAAGGTGCAATCTGCATCATCGTCGCCTGCACGTGCGCCATTGCTGTCCACGATCAGTGCGCCTTCGCCTGCGATTTCCACTTTGACAGAACCGTCAAAGCCTTCGCCGCCCAATTTTGCGTTCAAAGCTTCTACAGCTTGGTTGATGACATCACTCATGATTGATCCTTTCGGTATTCCATTTTGGCACAATTGGCCTAGATTGTTACGTATTGGTAAAGATGGTGGCCCCAGATGAAAACTGCAAACCGTGCCGTGGCGTTAATCTTCACAATTATTTTTGGTCTTGGGGCGCAGATTGCCGCAAGTCCAGTGGGAGCGCAAACGCAAACTCTGGATGATTTGTTCGAAGACTTGCTCGTGGCGGATGAAAACAGCTGGGAAGACATCGAAAAACAGATTTGGACGCAATGGTCGAAATCTGGGTCGAAATCCATGGATTATCTGCTGGAGCGGGGCCGTGCGGAGATGGACAAGGGCAATGTGAACGAAGCCATTGGCCATTTTTCAGCATTGATTGACCATGCGCCAGACTTTGCCGAAGGGTGGAATGCGCGAGCAACGGCGTGGTTCGTGGCAGATCGCTATGGGCTGTCCATTGCGGATATTCGTCAGACGTTGTTGTTGGAGCCGCGTCATTTCGGGGCTTTGGCTGGGCTTGGCATGATTATGGAGCGGATGGATCGGCCCGAGGCGGCGTTGCGGGTGTACCAAGAGGCAGAGAAAATTCACCCCCATCGACCGGATGTGAAAGCGGCGTTAGAGCGGTTGAAAGATCAGGTTGAGGGTGTCGAGCTGTAGGCCTGTATACGTCTTTGGTTGAGAGCCGGCACGGTTCCGTGTAGGGGTGGTTTAAGAATTGAAAGCTGCCTGTCATGAGTCATTTGCCGTCCCGTATCTGCGCGGTTTTAGGCCCCACCAACACTGGTAAAACCCATTATGCGTTAGAGCGAATGCTGGCGCATAAGACGGGTGTGATCGGGTTGCCGTTGCGGCTGTTGGCGCGGGAGATTTATGACAAGCTGGTGGCGTTGCGCGGACCATCCGTGGTGGCGCTGATTACAGGGGAAGAGCGGATTTTACCCGCGCGTGCGCAGTATTGGGTGTGTACGGTCGAAGCGATGCCCCAAGGGATGAATGCGGATTTTGTGGCCATCGACGAGGTGCAGTTGTGTGCCGATCCAGAGCGCGGCCATGTGTTTACCGATCGATTGCTGCATATGCGGGGCACACATGAAACCCTGTTTTTAGGGGCGGAAACCATGCGCAGTGTGATTGCGCAATTGGTTCCCAAGGCAGAGTTCATTCGGCGGGATCGGTTTTCAAAGCTGACCTATACGGGGCCGAAAAAGACCAGCCGCATGCCTGCGCGATCTGCGATTGTTGGGTTTTCGGTGGAAAATGTCTATGCCATTGCTGAATTGTTGCGCCGTCAAAAGGGCGGTGCGGCGGTGGTCATGGGGGCGTTGTCCCCGCGCACGCGCAATGCGCAAGTGGACATGTATCAAAACGGCGATGTGGAGTATTTGGTGGCCACGGATGCGATTGGCATGGGGCTGAACTTGGATGTGAAACATGTGGCGTTTTCATCCTTGAGCAAATTTGACGGGCGCAAGATGCGGCGATTGATGCCCAATGAGTTGAGCCAGATTGCAGGGCGTGCGGGGCGGCACACCAATGATGGGACGTTTGGGGTGACCGGGGAAGCGCCGCCCTTGGAACCCGAAGTGGTGGAAGCAATTGAGACCCATCGGTTTATGCCGATTAAGAAATTGCAGTGGCGCAATTCGCGGCTGGAATTCGGCACGGTGGGGGCGTTGCTTGCGTCTTTGGGGCAGTCGGCGAATGATCCTTTTTTGGCACGGGCACGGGATGCGGATGATCATCGCAGCTTACAAGCGTTGAGCCAGATCGCGGATGTAACCGCGCGGGCCACGGATCCTGCCAGTGTTCGATTGTTGTGGGAGACCTGCCAAATCCCCGATTTTCGTCAAGTTAGCGGCAATGAACACAATGCCATTGTGCAGCGCATTTTCGAGTTTTTGCACGAAGACGGAGAGATTTCGCACAGTTGGTTGCAGGATCGGGTGTCGCGCATAGATAAACCGCAAGGGGATATCGACACATTGTCCAAACGATTGGCGTTTATCCGCACATGGACCTATGTGGCTCAGCGAAAGGGCTGGGTTTCTGATGAAAGCTATTGGCGCGGCGAAACCCGTGCAGTAGAAGACCGCCTATCAGATGCGTTGCACAACGCGCTGACCCAAAGATTTGTCGATCGCCGCACATCCATGTTGATGCGGCGGTTGAAACAGAAGGAGAGCCTTGTGGCTGACGTAAACGACAAAGGTGAAGTGACCATCGAGGGCCAATTCGCAGGTAAATTGACGGGCTTCCGTTTTCAGATGGACCCAAGTGCCACAGGCGAAGAGGCAAAGACTTTGCGCTCTGCCGCGTTGCAGGCCTTGCAGCCGCAATTCAAGCTGTTGGCGGATCGATTTTACAACGCGCCAGACACGGAGTTTGATTTCACCGAACAAGGCGGGTTGATGTGGGGCGAGTTTGCCGTGGGCAAACTGGTTGCTGGGGCCGATGCAATGAGCCCGATGGTGGAACCCTTTGTGGATATGGAGGCGGGCGAAGATGTGGCCGAAAAAGTACGCCGCCGTTTGAGCCATTTCATCAATCGCAAGATTGAAGCCGCGTTTGAGCCACTGATCGCGATGAAAAACGACGAAGCCATCGTTGGGTTGGCCCGTGGTGTGGCGTTCCGTTTGATTGAATCCCTTGGGGTTATTCCACGGTCTGTTATTGCGGATGATGTGAAATCGCTGGACCAAGATGCGCGGTCTTTGCTGCGCAAACACGGTGTGCGGTTTGGCCAGTTTACGATTTTCCAGCACCTGATGTTGAAACCCGCCCCAACGCGATTGCGTTTGGTTTTGTGGTCGCTGAGCGAAGGGTTGGGTGAATTCCCCGAAGCACCGCCTGCAGGGTTGGTGACCATTCCTGCGGTTGTTGGTGCGCCAAATGGGTATTACCCGCGTGCGGGTTATCGTTTGGCTGGGGAGCGGGCCATTCGCATTGATATGCTGGAGCGGCTGGCGGATATGCTGCGCGCGGTCGATACACGTGGCGGGTTTGAAGCCACAGGAGATATGCTGTCGATCACGGGCATGACGCTGGAGCAGTTTGCCGATTTGATGGGTGGCTTGGGCTATGCTGGGGAGCGGGGCGAGCGTGAAAAGGTGAAGGCGGTTGCCGAGGCAGCGCCCGTTGTTGAGGGCAACGCGGAAGCAAAAGCGGAAGATGCCCCTGTTGCAGACACGGCAGAAGCCACCCCTGCCGAAGAAGCAGCCCCGACTGAGGCGGCAGAGGCGGAAATGGAAGTGTTTTATACCTTCCGTTGGGTTCCGAAGAAGCGCCCCTCCGATCAAGGCCGCAACCAGCGCCCAGCGGGCAAAGGTGGAGCCAAAGGCAAAGGTAAGAAGCCGCAAGGTGGCAAGCCGAAGGTGCATTCTTCCAAGCCTGCGCCAAAGAAAGACAAGCCGATTGATCCAGACAACCCGTTCGCGGCTTTGATGGCGCTTAAAGGTAAATCTTGAACGCACCGCGTGAGACAATCCGCATCGACAAATGGCTGTGGTTCGCGCGGTTTTTCAAATCGCGCGGATTGAGCGCAAAGATGATCGCCGCAGGGCATTGTCGCATCAATTCCGTAAAAATCGCCAAAGGCAGCGTGGCTGTGGGGGCGGGGGACGTGATTACGTTCCCCAAGGAAGACGACGTGCGCGTGATTGAGGTTGTGGCCATCGGCGAACGCCGTGGCCCAGCGGTTGAGGCGCAGACGTTGTATGTGGATTTGTCCCCACCCGTGAAGAAGGAGAAGGGCGTGTATGTGCCCAATCCAGAGGCGGAGCGATCAGGGCGACCCAATCGTCAGGAGCGCGACGCGATGCGGAAGTTTAAGGGGGAGTGATTGGGTTATAGCTGTTTTTCGAGTTCGAGCCGAGCTGCGCTTCCCTGCACGTAACCGCAACTTTGATAGAATTTTGCGGCTGTTATGGTACTTTTTAGAAAGCAAGAAGTTAGTCCCAATGCGCGTGCCTCCTCCTCAAGCGCAGTTAGAAGTGTTTTACTCACACCAGTGAGCCGATTGTCTGGATGGACGTAATTAAGCAAAATTTCACCTTGGTGGTCGATCATTCCAACACCGAGCAATTTGTTTCCCTTTTCTAAAACCAGCAAAATTGCGTCTTCTCGACCGAGCCATTGAACCCATTGCGTGAGTGTTTTGTTGGAGAGCCAACCAGAAAGTTCAGAGGCATCATTTTTATGGTCTGCGACGCACAGCTTGGAAATAGACAATCGAATAACAGAGATAGCTTCTGCCGCGTCTGTTGTTTTGGCTTTGCGAACGATCATGTTTGTAGGACCCATATTTCACGCCTCATGCCATTTTATTTGAGTACAAGAGTGTTTCAAGGATCGTAAAGCGTAGTGTCGAATTTGGCTCGCACAAACTATTGGTTAACAATTCGTGGCGAGTCATTTTCTGAGTCTTTTGGTGATTACACCTTTGCGGCGTCTTTCATCGCATCCACACCTTTTTTCCACAGGTTGCCTTGGTACAATTCCTCTAGCCCTGTTTCGCCGCTGGCGCCCTTGGTGGTGAGGTAATCGTAGTAGGATGTGGGTTTGTGGCCTGTCAGATTGTAAAAATCGGGGCTGCAGCGTGTGTAAAACCCGTTGGTGAGGTATTCGAAAAACTCGGCACGGGTTGCGCCGAAATCGTTTTCGAAATCCACCATGGATTGGGCGCGGTATTCGATGGTTTTGCCCATGGCGCGGCCAAGATCGGCGGCGATTTCGGACATGGATTGGGGCGCTGGGCCTGTGATGTCGTAGAATTTATTGCCGTGGCGTTCTGGCCCTTCGATGAGGCAGACGGCGGTGGCTTCGGCGATGTCGCGGGTGGCGACGAAGGAGTTGCGCATGTCGCCAAGAGGATTTGAAAACCAGCCCTCCGCGTCGATGGTTTCGCAATCGGTTTTCAAAAGGTGGTTCATGAAAAAGTTGTTGCGCAGCGCGGTGACGTTCAGGCCAGCGTCGATCAATGCCTTTTCGCCCCACCAGTAGTGTTGCAGCATCAGCGGGATGCCCGCGCCTGCGCGCGATGCGTGTTGGTCTGGGTCATAGGACGCCGTGTTGGTGTCGGCGCCCATGCAGCTGACGCGGACCACGTGTTTGACCGTGTCGCGGTGTTTGCCCAGTTCTTTGCAGAACGCAAGGTGGCCTTCGAGCATTGGATCGAGCGAGGCAGAGTAAACGGCAGTGACACCATCAAGGGCAGGGCCCCAAGTGGCAGGATCGGAGAGGTCAAATTTCACCACCTCGTCCGCGCCCAGAGATGTGAGCATGTCCGCTTTGTCTTCGCTGAAATAGCAGGCGCGTGTGGTGATGCCATCCACTGTGGCCAAACGGGCGACAAGTTCTTTGCCGATGCGGCCAGTGGCAGAGGTGATGAGGATGGTTTGATTTGTCATTGTGCCGCTTTCGAATGGTGGAGATTGGGCCGTATGTGGCGCGAAAACACGCGGAAATCAACTGTGATTAAAGAGGCGAAACCGAACTGTGAACACGCGCGGCAATTTCTCTCTTTCCGCCAAAACCAATCCCTCATATAACGCCTTTCAAATGTTGAACATTCGAGAGTACGCAAATGACTTATGTCGTTCTTGATAACTGTATCGCCTGCAAGCACACAGATTGTGTGGAAGTCTGTCCAGTGGACTGCTTTTATGAGGGCGAAAACATGCTGGTGATCCACCCTGATGAGTGCATTGATTGTGGTGTGTGTGAGCCAGAATGCCCTGTGGATGCGATCCGTCCTGATACGGAACCTGACATGGAAAAATGGGTGGAGTTTAACCGCGAGTATTCGGAAAAATGGCCTGTGATCATCACCAAGGTTGATCCGCTGCCAGATGCGGAAAAGCTCGATGGTGTGGAAAACAAGCTGGAAACGCATTTTTCACCGAATCCCGGCAAGGGCGGCTAAGCCCTATTAATCGTTGAAAATCAGATGATTGGCCCCTCTGGCAGAGGGGGGCTTTTTGTGGTATGCTGCTGTGCGGAAAGGTCCTGCGCCGATGCGGGGCCCCTCAAAAGGAATATGGCTGAATGGCTAAGAAAAAGAACCTCGATTTTGCAGTGGACCAGTTCGTTGTGTACCCCGCCCACGGCGTTGGCAAAATCGTTGATATTATTGAACAAGAAGTCGCTGGCATTGAGATGGAGCTTTATGACATCGCGTTCGAAAAGGACAAGATGAAGCTGAAGGTTCCAACGGAAAAGGCGATCCTGCACGGGTTGCGTGGGCTGTCCGATGCGAATGTTGTGGCGAAATGTTTGACGACCCTAAAGGGCCGTGCGCGGGTGAAGCGGGCCATGTGGTCGCGCCGTGCGCAGGAATATGAGCAAAAGATCAACTCTGGCGATCTGATTTCCATTGCCGAGGTTGTACGTGATTTGCACCGCAACGACGAACAGCGTGAGCAATCCTATTCCGAACGTCAGTTGTATGAAGCAGCGCTGGAACGGCTGACCCGCGAAGTGGCCGCGGTGAAAGCAGTGGACGAAATGGAAGCGCAAAGCGAAATCGACGCCGTCCTAAGCAGCCGCGTTGTGCCTGTGCCAGCCGCACCAGCGACGTAAACAAACGCACTATTTCTGAAGTTTAGGCCGTTGGTGGCTTCACCAACGGTCTTTTTCGTGGTTGTCTTTGGCCTAGGGCCTGTTAACACTATCGACATCACCGCAGTTTCAGTCGAATTTTCGTCAGAACAAGGCATCTGACCGCAGGAATAGGGGGCTATTTCAAGGGCAGATAACGCAGGTCTGGCGAAAATTCGCGAAACCGCAACGCGGCGCGGCGGATTTTGCCCTGCTCCGCTGCCCGGCAGGGCATGCTTGCATGCCCGAGAGGGGGCGTTATCTGGCGCTGAAAATCGCCAGATTTATGCGCGCCAGATGCCTTGTGCAGAGCAAAATCCGTCTCGCGCTGCGATGATGTCGATAGTGTTAACAGGCCCTAATGAAAGGGACGTCATGCCATTAATCAAACGAATGCAGCATTTCGCGGTTGAGGTTGCTGATACGGATCGTGCCATTGCGTGGTATCGCGAGGTTTTGGGGTTTAAGCTGACAGAGCGCCATGCCGCCTATGAAGTGGAGGGCATTCCTGTGGAGTTGACCTTTATGCGGCTTGGGGATGTGCATCATGAACTGGTGATCGTGCATAACCCAGCCAAGGAATATACGCCCAAGCCGTCTTTGCCAGAAGAGGATTTGAAGGGGCCGCCCATGTTCCATCATTTCGCGTTTGAATGTGACAGCCGCGCGGATTGGGTGAAATTGGAGGCGCAGTTGCGTGCGCGTGGGGATGTGCGCTTTGTGCGCGGGCCTGTGCTGCATTCTTGGGTGAACCCGCGTGGGGATGGGTCCTGGGGGGAAAACGAAGCGTTTTATATTCTGGACCCTGACGGGCATCGGATCGAGATTTTCTGCAATTTGGCCACCATTGACCCAGATGGCACCCATCGCAACGGCGAAGGGGTGCGCATGGAAGGAACCAAAACCGCTGAATTGTGATGTTTGCATAATTGGGGCGGGGCCTGTTGGCCTGTTGCTGGGCAATTTGCTGGGGCGACGGGGCGTGTCCGCTGTGATCGTGGAAAAGCAGCCCAAACCCTATGACCTGCCCCGCGCGGTGCATTTTGACGGCGAGGCGATGCGCGTGTTTCAGGCGGCAAGTTTGGCGGAGGAAGTGTTGCCCCACACGATGGTGGGGCGCGGGATGCTGTTTAAAGACACAAACGACACGGTGGTAGTGGATTGGTCGCGCGATCAAAACATCGGCCCCATGGGTTGGCATGAAAGCAATCGGTGCCACCAGCCTGGGATCGAGGATGCGCTGCGCGCTGGGTTGGATCGGTTTGCGCATGTTCAGTTGATCGAAGGCGTTGCGGTTACGGATATCGAACAGGATGAAACGGGGGTTGATGTCACGCTGGCTGGCGGGCGTACGGTTCGGGCTGTTTATGCTGTTGGGGCGGATGGTGCGAATTCATTTGTGCGGCGCAGGCTTGGCATTGGCGAGGATGATCTGGGTTTCAAGGAAGACTGGCTGGTGGTGGATTTGATCCTGAAACGGCCGCGCCCTGACCTTGGGGATTATTCGGTGCAGTTTTGTGATCCCGTCAATTCGGCCACATACGTGCGCGGTGTGGGGGATCGACGACGTTGGGAGTTGCGGCTGCCAGATGATCGTGCGGTGGACCCGAATGAAAGCGAGATTTGGCAGCGGTTGTCCCGTTGGATCACGCCCGAAGATGCGGAATTGGAACGATCAGCTGTTTACACCTTTCGATCCTGTGTGGCCGAAAGCTGGCGCAAAGATCGTGTGTTTCTGGTGGGGGATGCGGCGCATCAAATGCCGCCGTTTATGGGGCAGGGCATGTGCGCGGGCATTCGGGATGTGGCCAATTTGAGCTGGAAGCTGGGGCAGGTTTTGTACGGGGGTGAGGATGTGTTGTGGTCCTATGAGAGCGAACGGGAGCCCCATATCAGGCAGTTTATTGAGTTGACGGTGAGTTTGGGGAAACTGATCAACCAAACGGCTGCGGGGGAAGCGCCTAAAGGTAAGATGAAGAGCATTTGGCCAGAGCTGGGCGCGGGGCTCGGTACGCGCAAAGGGGTTGGTGGTGCGCTGGCCCCGCAACCCCGTATAGACGGCGTTTTGGCGGATGATTTCGCAAAGCAGGGGTTTTATGTGCTGGCCAGCAGGGCAATTGAAAGTGACTTGCCCATGGTGGTGGGAGCGCAGGATTGGCTGGCAGAGCATGGGGTTGAAGCTGTGGTCGTGCGCCCTGATGGGTATGTGTTGGAGGTGGTGGCGGTGTAGTTAAAGTGTGGGGCCGCAGATCAATTGCAGGTTAAATGTGCTTGCAGTCCAAAGTTCACAGACGCGTCTTTCACCAGTTTGTCGCAACTGTAGTTTAGAACAATATTCTTGGCGTCGATTTTGTTGGACGGATCACCACAAATCGTTTCGTCGACTTTGAAGTCACACTCTTTTTCACCGTTGCATTTATGCTCAACAAACGGAGCAGCGTTACATCGTTTGGTTCCATCAACTTTGGACGAGATGTAAGCCGAATTCACTTTGATGAGAACGGCTGCCTCATTTCTGACCGCGGTTGAAAGTTCATTTTGCTTTGCAGCAATGGCCGCGCGCTGCGTCACATTGGCCAACTTTTCTTTGAGGAGTTTGTTCTTTTCTAGTTCAAGCTCTGTCTGCTTTTTGACGAGCTCAATTTGATTTTCTAGATCGCTGATCGTGTCGGCGAAGACGGGTTGGCCAAATAGGCAGAGTGATGTGCCAAGAATTGCGACGAAACGGGAAAAAGCCTTTGAGAATAACATGATGCGTTCCTTTTTGCTTTGGAAATGGGATTTGGATTATGGGTTTGAGGATACTAAGGATTGGTTTTGGGTGGCTTGGCTTTGCAGAGCATATCCTTAATTTTAGGATCGCGAAAATCGTACCCTTCCCATCCAATAGACACTGGGCGCGCATATTTTTGAGCAAAGGTCAGGCCGCGGGCATCCCAGCTTTGAAACGAAACGCTATTCCCGGTTCCTTGGGATTGTGAAAGTGCATCAATTTGAGATTGTAACGCAGTGACTTGCGACGCCAGAGCGGAATCCGATACTTCGCCTGTTGCACTGGGGGTGACGTTGACAGTTACAGGCGATTGGGTCGGAATATCGCTGAGTGTGCCTGACGTTGCCCGTTTGACGCCTGCGTTAATGATGCGTCCATTTCGGTAAGTGTAGTTAATTTGCCGTGTGAGATAAACACGGCTAACGACTGAAATGCCGACAACATTTGTGTCATTGGGATCACAAAGGTCCAAAGGGGAGTTCGAAAAGCCGCCTCTTTTTGAGTCTTGTTCTAAAATGTTGGCCGGAACAGCCAGAATAGTATTCACGTTTCGACCAGGGGCGGTGGTTATCAACCTACTTAGAAGCACATCAGTAATGTCAGTGCTGCTGGAAATACTTTTACCTTTTTTGGCTTCCGCTTGCAAAACTTCTGCCACAGCATTGACGCGAGGCACCCAATATGTTCGCACGTCATTAAAGTTCAAAGTTACTTGGGTTCTGGCCCCCCCAGCCAGCCCAATCGCCTGAAGCGCTTTTAGAATACCAATGCTTCCACTGAAACCCGCATCGCCAGACACTGTTGGAAAGGCCGCAATGGGTAGGGTCTGGATGCGTTGCGCATTTCGAGTCGCCAGATCCGTTCCGAAAAGATCTTTTTGGTCTCCAGAAGCGGCGGTGGATTGAAACACAATTCTATCTTCCAAAAATTTGTCGGCTGCAATTTGAAACTCTGGCATCGAGCCGACCCATAGATTGTGCCGTTTGTCTGGTTTTCCTGTTGGCTGCGACCAAAGAAACACATCGCCTAATTGAAACTCTTCACGGGGTGGGAAGACGGGTATCAATCCAAGTTTTCGAGCTTCTTTGCCGTACTGGACCCTGAGGTCGTCACTTGGCGCTGCACTACATCCGAGTAAAAATAAACACAAAACCAGTAAACGCATAATCTATCCCCAATAAATTTAAATGTATCTTGCTCAATTTTGAAATGTCTGAGGGGAATGAGTCAAGACGTAACGCAATGAGCGGATTAATGGGTTTCACAAAACGGCCCCGAATCAGCCCTAGTATTTTCGAATCAGTGTGGTTATGTTGGGTCCAATTCACGATCGCCCGAATAATGAGGCGGCGGAACAAGGCAAGAGTAGCGTATTTAAGGGCAGGCATTTCACATGACGGAGATGGTGTTTGGCACTGTGGCGAGCAAGCCCGGTGAACCAGTCCTTCCAAAATGGTGGCGGACCGTGGACAAATGGGCTTTGTCTGCGATCCTTATGCTGTTCATGGTGGGCATTTTGCTGGGTCTTGCGGCATCGGTTCCGCTGGCTGAACGCAACGGCCTGACGCAGTTTTATTATGTTTATAAACAGCTGTTTTTTGGCACGATTGCCCTGATTACGATGTTTTTGGTGTCGATGCTTTCGCCCAAAATGGTACGCCGTTTGGGTGTTTTCGGCTTTGTTTGTTGTTTGATCGCGATTTGTGCCCTGCCGTTTATCGGTACGGATTTTGGCAAAGGCGCGACGCGGTGGATTTCGCTCGGCTTTGCATCGGTGCAGCCGTCGGAATTTTTGAAGCCTGGATTTATTGTGTTTTCCGCATGGCTGATGGCCGCGAGTTTTGAAGTAGCGGGGCCGCCAGGTAAGCGGATGTCATTTGCGGTGACAGTTTTGGTGGCGTTTTTGCTGGCGATGCAGCCTGATTTTGGACAGGCGAGCCTGATTATTGCCAGCTGGCTTATCATGTATTTTGTGGCGGGTGCGCCCATGACATTGCTGGCTGGTATGGCGAGCGCGGTGGCGGGTGCGGGTGTGCTGGCCTATAATTCATCGGAACACTTTGCGCGGCGGATTGATGGGTATTTGAACCCCGAAATCGACCCGCGCACACAGATTGGTTATGCCACAAACGCGATCCAAGAAGGTGGTTTCTTTGGTGTCGGTGTAGGCGAGGGCCGTGTGAAATGGTCCCTGCCAGATGCGCATACGGATTTCATTATTGCGGTGGCGGCCGAGGAATATGGCTTGATCCTTGTTCTGGTGATTATCGCGCTGTTTATGATTGTAACTGTACGTTCTTTCCTGCGGCTGATCCACGAACGGGACCCGTTTATTCGCTTTGCGGGTACGGGTTTGGCGGCATTGTTTGGCATGCAAGCCCTGATCAATATGGGTGTGGCGGTGCGCCTGTTGCCTGCCAAAGGTATGACGTTGCCATTTGTGTCCTATGGCGGGTCGTCATTGGTGGCGGCGGGAATTGGCCTAGGGTTTTTATTGGCCTTTACGCGGACCCGTCCCCAAGGCGATATCAGCGATGTTTTCGGAGCAGAGAGCAGAGCAGGATTAGGGTCAGATGACAGGTAAATTACTGATAATCGCGGCAGGTGGTACGGGCGGACATATGTTTCCAGCCCAAGCACTGGCCGAGGAAATGCTGGCCCGTGGCTGGCGTGTGAAACTGTCCACGGATGAACGCGGTGCGCGGTATACGGGGGGGTTCCCTGAGGCCGTGACGGTTGAGGTCGTAAGCGCAGGAACATTTGCGCGCGGCGGTTTGGTGGCCAAACTTGGCGTGCCGTTTCGTATCATCGGCGGCGCGTTGAGCGCGTGGACCCGTATGCGCAAAGACCCACCAGCGGTTGTTGCGGGTTTTGGCGGATACCCCGCGTTGCCTGCGATGTTGGCGGCGATCATGTCGAAAACACCGCGTTTGATCCACGAACAAAACGGCGTTCTGGGCCGTGTAAATCAGTTGCTGGCCAAACGTGTGGATACAGTGGCCTGCGGGACATGGCCAACCGAACTGCCTGAAGGTGTTGAAGGCGTGTTCATTGGCAACCCAGTGCGCAGTGCAATTTTGGAACGGGCTGGTGCGGGTTATATCGCGCCCGGGGATTGGCCCATGTCGGTGCTGGCCATGGGTGGTTCACAAGGCAGCCGCATTTTGTCCCAGACCATTCCTCAAGCGATGGCCTTGTTGCCAGATGACTTGAAGGCGCGGGTGCGCGTGGCGCAACAAGCGCGGCCAGAGGATCACGAGGATACGGTTGCGGCCTATTCCGCCGCTGGGATCAGTGCAGATGTGCAGCCGTTTTTTGACGATGTGCCTGCGCGTATGTCGGAGTGCCAGTTGGTGATTACACGATCTGGAGCATCCACTGTGGCGGATATTTCGATCATTGGCCGCCCCAGCATTTTGATCCCGCTGGGCATCGCGATCCGTGATGAGCAGACGGCAAATGCCAAAGGTTTGGCCAGCGCAGGGGCGGCAATTGTTATCCCTGAAAGCCAACTGACGGCTGAGGTTTTAGCCCAGCACATTCAAACAGTTTTGAACGACGAAGAAGGCGCGTTGCAAATGGCGACGGCGGCCCTGACGCAAGGCAAACCAGACGCGGCAAAGGATCTGGGTGATCTGGTCGCAGGACTGGCAGGAGAGTAGAAATGAACGCGGCAACCAAACTTCCAACACAGCTCGGGCCGATCCATTTTGTGGGTATCGGCGGTATTGGGATGTCTGGCATTGCCGAGGTTCTGATCAATCACGGCTATACGGTGCAAGGGTCCGATTTGAAGCCATCAAAGATCACAGATCGTTTGGCCGACATGGGCGCACGGATTTCGTTTCCGCAGATGGCTGAAAATCTGGAAGATGCCGAAGTTGTGGTGATTTCATCTGCGATTAAACCTGGCAATCCAGAGCTGGACTCGGCGCGGGCGCGAGGCTTGCCGATTGTGCGGCGTGCGGAAATGCTGGCCGAACTGATGCGATTGAAATCGAACGTGGCGATTGCGGGGACGCATGGCAAAACCACGACGACCACGATGGTGGCCACGTTGTTGGATGCGGGGGGAATTGACCCCACGGTGATCAACGGCGGGATCATTCATGCCTATGGATCAAACGCGCGGATGGGCGATGGCGAATGGATGGTTGTAGAAGCGGACGAGAGCGACGGTACGTTCAATCGGTTGCCCGCGACCATTGCCGTTGTGACCAATATTGATCCAGAACATATGGAACATTACGGCACATTTGATGTGCTGCGCGAGGCGTTTCACACGTTTGTTTCGAACATTCCGTTTTATGGCGTGGCGATCTGCAACACGGATCATCCAGAGGTGCAGGCGCTGGTTGGGCGTGTGGGGGATCGGCGTGTTGTGACCTATGGCTTTAACCGTCAGGCGGATGTGCGGGCGGACAATTTACGCTATGAAAACGGGCAGGCGTATTTCGATGTGTTCTTGCAGGGCGAGGGTGTTGAAATGCCCGATATGGTTCTGCCAATGCCGGGTGATCACAATGTATCGAATGCGCTGGCATCCATTGCGGTGGCACGGCATTTGGGCATGAAAGTGGATGAAATCCGCGATGCGCTGAAGAATTTCGGTGGCGTCAACCGCCGCTTTACCCGTGTGGGTGAGGTTGAGGGCGTAACGATCATTGATGATTACGCGCACCACCCTGTGGAAATTACGGCGGTGTTGTCTGCGGCCAAGCAGGCCACCAAAGGGCGCGTGATCGCGGTGCATCAACCACACCGTTATTCACGGCTGAGCGATTTGTTCGAAGAGTTTTGTTCGTGTTTCAACGACGCGGATATTGTGGGAATTACCGATATCTATGCTGCGGGTGAAAACCCGATTGAAGGCGCAGATCGGGACAGTTTGGTGGCGGGTTTAACAGCCCATGGCCATAGGCAGGCTGTAGCAGTGGCAGACGAGGCCGCGTTGCAGCAATTCGTGCGCGAGCATTGTGGCCCAGGGGACCTGTTGGTCTGCTTGGGGGCGGGTACAATTAGTGCCTGGGCCAACAATTTGCCGAAAGCATTGGGCTAAATGCCCGAATTGCCCATCAGATCCTTTGCTGTTTCTGCGGTTTTGATACGGCATGAAGGTGAAACACCTCAGGTTCTGTTGATGCGCCGCGCCGATACGCTGGTGGGCGCTTGGTGCCAAGTGGCGGGTAAGATCGAAGCGGGTGAAACCGCATGGCATGCGGCTTTGCGTGAAATCAAAGAGGAAACGGGGTTGGTGCCAGAACGGTTTTACAGTGCCGATTTCTGCGAGCAGTTTTATGAAGCCGACCGCGATTGCATCAGCATTTTGCCTGTTTTCGTGGGGTTTGTTGGGGCTGGCGCGCAGGTGGTGCTGAATGCCGAACATACCGCGTTTGAGTGGTTGTCTTTTGAAGAGGCGCGTGCGCGTGTGGAATTTTCAGGGCAACGTGACATGTTAGGTCATGTTGAACGCGAATTCGTCCAATGCTCGCCGTCAAAGCATTTGCGTATCACACTGGGCGGCCCTTGATGGAGGTCGGGCTGACAACAGCCGTTATTTTTGCGGCGGCGTGGATCGGGAAGGGGACCGTGATTGCGCTGTCGCCCAAACAGTTTATTCCGCCAGGTGCGTTTTTACTGATGCTGCTGTTGATCCCGCTGGTGCCGTATCTGTGGATTGCGGGCAATCCGTTTTTGTGTGTGATGTTTCTGGGCGGGGTGGCATCGCTGTTGCGCTGGCCGATTGTCTATCTTGGGCGGTTCATACGGGCCAAGATGAATGGTGACCCGTTTGAAGGGCCTAAATTTGATTTTTACAAATAGGGACTGGCAGGGTGTTTGAAATCGGGCTTTTTTCGGCGGTGGTGTTTGCGGCGATTTGGATTGTCATAGGCAGCATCGTTGCGTTTTTGCCCCGTCCGTATCATCCGCCTTTTGCGCTGTTGTTGTTGATCCTGCTGTTCCCCTTAATCCCGTATCTGTGGATTGCAGGGAACCCGTTTCTTGCCATTATGTTTGTGCTGGGTGTTGGGTCCATAATGCGCTGGCCGTTTTATTACATCGGGCGTATGGGGTTGCGAAAGATTGGTGTGCCGATCCCCAAAGACCCGTTTGAAAAGACGAATTTTCAGAGTGAGCCGAAAGATGACTGACCTAAACTTACCAGACGTGCGCGGCACGTTGTCGTTTGATCACGATATGTCGGGGCTGAGTTGGCTGCGTGTGGGTGGCCCAGCGCAGGTGTTGTTTACGCCTGCGGATATGGAGGATTTGCAGGGGTTTTTGCGCGGTCTTGATCCGAGCGTTCCTGTGTTTCCCATCGGCGTGTGTTCGAACCTGATTATCCGTGATGGGGGGCTGGATGGTGTGGTGATCCGCTTTGGCCGAGGTTTCAATAGCATTGAACAGCTTGAGGGCAATCGCGTGCGGGCTGGTGTTGGTGCGCTCGATGCGCATGTGGCGCGTAAGGCGGCGCAGGCGGGCACGGATTTGGCGTTTCTGCGGACTATTCCTGGGGCCATAGGTGGCGCAGCGAAGATGAACGCGGGCTGTTACGGAGTGTATACGGCGGATGTGTTCGTCGAGGCAGAGGCTGTAACGCGGCAGGGCGAGGTTATTACGCTAAGCAAAGAAGATATGGGGTTTGCGTACCGTTCCACCACTTTGCCAGAGGGCGTGATCCTTACCTCTGTGGTTTTGCAGGGCACGGCGGGTGATCCAGCAGAGATTGAAGCGAAGATGGAAGATGCACTGGCCAAGCGGGAGGCGACGCAGCCGACGAAAGAGCGGTCTTGTGGATCAACATTTCGCAACCCTGCAGGGTATTCATCCACAGGGCAAGCGGATGACGTGCATGATCTGAAGGCATGGAAGGTCATCGACGATGCGGGAATGCGCGGCGCATCCATCGGCGGGGCGCAAATGAGCGAGATGCATTCCAACTTTTTGATCAACAAGGGTGGCGCATCTGCCGCAGATTTAGAAAATTTAGGCGAGTTGGTGCGAAAAAAGGTTTTGGAAAACAGCGGAATATCCCTAGAGTGGGAAATTATGCGGGTTGGCAAAGCTGGCGCGCAGACGTAAGCGGTATGGATCGCGTAAGACGATCTAATAAACGCCCGCAGAGCCCATAAGGGCCGAGGGTAACAGACGAGGCGGAGCAATGTCGAGCAGGGCATTCCATCGCGTAACAGTGTTAAAAGGCGGCCCGTCGGCTGAGCGAGAGGTGTCTCTGGCGTCAGCTGCGGAAGTTTGTAAAGCATTGCGCGCAGAAGGGTATGAGGTCACAGAGGTGGACGCGGGTCCTGATCTGGTGGCTGATTTGCGCGCGTCCAATCCCGATGTGGTTTACAATTCTTTGCACGGTCGTTGGGGCGAAGATGGCTGCGTTCAAGGTTTGCTTGAATGGTTGCAGATTCCTTACACGCATTCTGGCGTGTTTTCCTCTGCGCTGGCCATGGACAAAGAGAAATCCAAAGACGTGTTGCGCATGGCAGGTTTGCCGATGATGGACAGCATGTTGGTGTCCAAAGCCGATGCAATGGCAGCACACCCGATGCAGCCGCCTTATGTGATTAAGCCGTTCAATGAAGGGTCCTCCGTTGGGGTGTATCTGGTGGATGAAAACGCCAACGGCCCCGCGAAGTTAGATGACGACATGCCAGAGATCGTGATGGTTGAGGCATTCGCCCCCGGCCGTGAAATGACCACGGCGGTGATGGGGGATCGTGCCCTTGGTGTGACAGATATCATCACTGATGGCTGGTACGATTATGACGCCAAATATAAGGCAGGCGGGTCACGTCATGAAATCCCTGCCAACATCCCGACCGAGATTTTCGATGCTTGTTTGGAATACGCATTGCGCGCGCACAACGCGCTTGGCTGTCGTGGGCTGACGCGGACTGATTTTCGGTGGGACGAAAGCAAGGGGCTTGATGGGTTGATTATCCTTGAGGTGAACACACAACCCGGATTTACGCCAACATCGCTTGCGCCTGAGCAGGCGGAACATGCGGGGATTTCCTTTGGTGAATTGGTCACTTGGATCACGGAGGATGCGTCATGTCAGCGATAGACGATCTGCGTGAACGCTTTGGTCCTGCGCCTGCCCCCAAAAGTGGGCATGATTACAGCCCAAGCCGCATCAAGTACCGCCTAGAGCGAATTTGGCTGACGCCGATGTATAAATCCCTGATCCGTACAGGGGTTCCGTTGATGTTGGTGGTTGGATTTACCGCGAATTATTTTGCGCAGGAACAAACACAGCTGCAATTGGCGCAGAGCATTACAAACGCCAAGAGCATGATCGAAGAACGCCCTGAATTTGCGGTCAATCTGATGCAGATCAAAGGGGCCAGCACAGTTGTTTCAGAACAGGTGCGCGAGGCTGTGCCGATGGAATTTCCAGTCAGTTCTATGCGGTTGGATTTGGCGGCGTTGAAAACCCGTATCGAAGCTGTCGATGCGGTTAAAAACGCGGATGTGTATTTGCGTGACGGCATTTTAGAGGTGCAGATCAACGAACGCGCACCTGCACTGGTTTGGCGGGGGCCAAGCCATTTGGAATTGGTTGATCCCGTTGGCGAACGCGCGGGTATTTTGGTGAGCCGTGAAGGGTATCACGGGTTGCCGCTGATCATTGGGGATGGTGCGCAGGCCAAGGCCGAAGAAGCGCTGGAGATTTTGGCGGCTGCAAAACCGATTGCAGATCGTGTCAGAGGATTGCGTCGCATGGGCGAGCGACGCTGGGATGTCATGTTGGATCGCCAACAAATCATCCAATTGCCCGTTAAGGACCCAGTTCCAGCGCTTGAGCGCGTCATCGCATTACACAGTGCGCGCGATGTGTTGGGACGGGATGTAACAGTAGTAGATATGAGAGATGGGCGCAGACCTGTCCTTAGATTATCCGTGCCAGCAGTCGACGAGCTGTATCGGTTGCGGGCCATAGCTGATGGGGAAGACGAGACATAGCATGACACATTTATACGAAACACAACGCGCCATGAGACAACGCCGCCGCGCGGCCCTGCAACGGGGAGTGGTTGCGATTTTGGACGTGGGCACGGCCAAGATTGCCTGCATGATTTTGCAGTTTGATCCTTCTGTTCAGATGAACGCCCAAGAAGGCATGTCCGCCATGGCGAGCCACGGCGCATTCCGTGTGATTGGCGTGGCCACAACGCGGTCGCGCGGTGTACGGTTTGGCGAAGTCAGCACAATGGAAGAAACCGAACGGGCCATTCGCACCGCAGTGCAAGCGGCACAAAAGATGGCGAATACCCGTGTCGATCACGTGATTGCGTGTATGTCAGGGGCCGAACCGCGCAGCTATGGCGTGACGGGCACTGTGCAGTTGGAAAACGGGTCGGTGATGGATTACGACATTGGGCGTGTTTTGGCCGAATGTGATGTGCCCGATTACGGGCAAGGCCGTGAAGCGGTTCACGCGATGCCAGTGAACTTTGCGCTCGATCATCGGTCTGGCTTGTCTGATCCGCGTGGTCAGATTGGCAATCGTCTGTCTGTGGATATGCACCTGTTGACGGTGAACACAGGCGCGGTTGAAAACCTGCTGAAGTGTATCAAGCGGTGCGATCTGGAATTGGCTGGTTTCGCATCATCCGCCTATGTTTCGGGTGTGTCTGCGCTGGTGGAAGACGAACAAGAGTTGGGCGGAGCCTGCATTGATTTTGGCGGCGGGGCCACAACGGTTTCTATTTTCCTGAAGAAACACATGATTTTTGCCGATAGCGTGCGCATGGGCGGGGATCTTGTGACGTCTGACATCAGTCAGGGTTTGCAGGTGGCCACAACCACGGCAGAGCGGATTAAGACCTTTCATGGTGGTGTGATGGCCACGGGGATGGATGATCGCGATATGATCGAAATTGGTGGGGACACGGGTGATTTCGATCACGACCGTCGCCGCATCAGCCGATCCGAGCTGATTGGCGTTATGCGCCCAAGAGTTGAGGAAATTTTGGAAGAAGTGCGCGCCCGTTTGGACGGTGCTGGGTTTGACCATTTGCCAGGACAACGGATTGTTTTGACAGGGGGTGGCAGCCAAATTCCAGGGTTGGAAGGGCTGGCGAGCCGCATTCTGGGACAGCAAGTGCGGTTGGGAAAACCGCTGCGAATTCAAGGGCTTCCACAGGCAGCAACGGGTCCAGCCTTTGCGTCATCCGTGGGTTTGGCGTTGCATGCTGCGCACCCGCAAGACGAGTGTTGGGATTTCAATCTGCCTGTTGCAGGTCACGGTGTTCAGCCGCTGAAACGCGCCATGCGGTGGTTTAAAGATAACTGGTAAACGACATGTGGTTTGGTGGGCGAAACCTTGCTGAACCTGTGTAATGAGTACAATAAATCTTGGTGATTCTACGATTTTTCGTGACGTTCGCGAATCAGTCGTTTAGCATACCGAATCAGGGCAAATACGACCGTCTTAAGGCGGCGAGAGCAAAAAAATACAGGCGGATTAAACATGACATTGAACTTGCGCATGCCAGAAATGGTAGATTTGAAACCACGTATCACAGTGTTTGGTATCGGTGGTGCTGGCGGTAACGCTGTAAACAACATGATCGACAAAGCGCTGGATGGCGTGGATTTCGTGGTTGCGAACACAGATGCGCAGGCATTGCAATCCGCCAAGGCGACGTCGAAAATCCAATTGGGTGAGAAAATCACCGAAGGTTTGGGTGCAGGCGCACGGCCAGCCGTTGGTGCGGCTGCCGCAGAAGAAAGCATCGAAGCGATTGTGGATCACCTTGTCGGATCGCACATGTGTTTCATCACAGCCGGTATGGGTGGCGGCACAGGCACTGGTGGTGCGCCAATCGTTGCACAAGCTGCACGCGAGCTGGGCATTCTGACCGTTGGTGTTGTTACCAAGCCGTTCCAATTTGAAGGCTCCCGTCGTATGCGCCAAGCAACCGAAGGCGTTGAGGCGCTGCAAAAGGTTGTGGATACGCTGATCATCATTCCGAACCAGAACCTGTTCCGCATCGCAAACGAGCAGACAACATTTACAGAGGCCTTCAGCCTTGCAGATGATGTGCTGTATCAAGGTGTTAAAGGTGTGACAGACCTGATGGTGCGCCCTGGTATTATCAACCTCGACTTTGCTGACATTCGCTCCGTTATGGATGAAATGGGCAAGGCGATGATGGGTACAGGCGAAGCATCTGGCGAAGATCGTGCGATCCAAGCGGCAGAAAAAGCCATCGCCAACCCACTGCTCGACGAGATTTCCTTGCAAGGGGCGCGCGGTGTTCTGATCAACATCACAGGCGGCAGCGATCTGACGTTGTTCGAACTGGACGAAGCGGCAAACCGCATTCGCGAAGAAGTGGACCCAGAGGCCAACATCATTGTTGGGTCTACGATGGACCCATCTTTGGAAGCTATTATGCGCGTTTCCGTTGTGGCAACAGGTATCGACGCCATTGAAGGTGCCGCAGATATTCCAGTGCCGCGCCGCAGCTTGAAAGAGCCGCTGCCAGCGGGCACAGAATTGACCGCGCCTGTTGAAGAAGCAGCGCCTGCGCCAGTGGCAGAGCCAGTTGCAGCAGCAACACCAGAAGCAGAGCCAGTGGCCGAAGTTGAGGCCGTTGCTGAAACAGTGGCAGAGCCGAGCCTGTTTGAAGCAATGACAGTGGAAACACCTGCGGAACCAGCACCAGTGGCTGCGGAACTGACAACAGACGATGGATTGCCAGCGCCTGCCTATCAGCCACAACCCGCTGCGGTTGAAACTGTGGAGGCCACTGAAAGCTTCTTTGATCGTCAAACAGAATACGCGGCGGCCCCAGCGCAAGCAGAAGTGGGCCAACCAAGTGCATCAACACTGGCGCGATTGGACGCTGCGGTGTCCAAGGCGCCTCGTGTTGAAGAGACACGCGCGGAAACACCAAAGTTCTTTGCCGGTTCTGCACAGGCAGAAAAGCCAAAAGGCTTCCGCTTGAACAGCCTGATTTCACGCATGACAGGCCACGGCGATACGCAGGAAACCGCGCACCGTGAACAGCCACCTGTTTCACAATCCGCTGACATGGCCGAGGATCAAGTGGATCCAGAGCAGGAGCGCATTGAAATTCCAGCGTTTTTACGGCGTCAGGCGAACTGATCCGATAATTCCGACATAAGTATTGAAAAAGGGCGTGTTACAGACACGCCCTTTTTGTTTCTGGGCTGTCACATTCGGTCATAAAGCGTGAATTGAGATTGCGCCTTGCTTTGCTTATTTATCAGAGCAAGCAAAAGCATGGGTGCGTTATGCAAAGAACCTTAAAACAACCGATCGAAATAGTAGGCAAGGGCCTGCATTCTGGTAAACGAGCCGTTTTGCGCGTTTTGCCTGCTTCGGCTGAATACGGCATTTGGATGCGTCGCGTGGATGTAACAGATCGCGACAACCTGATCCCAGCGTTGTACGATCATGTGAACGACACACAGCTGTGTACCCGTCTTGCAAATGATGCAGGGACCGAAGTGTCCACCGTGGAACACCTGATGGCCGCACTGGCTGGCACAGGCATTCACAACGCACTTATCGAAATTGACGGCCCAGAAATCCCGATCATGGATGGCAGCTCTGCCCCATTCGTTGCGGCAATCCTGAAGGCGGGCTTGCAAGAACAAGACGCGCCGCTGCGGGCGATCCGCATTTTGAAAGATGTGACCATTGCCGTTGACGGGTTCACTGCCACCTTGTCCCCTGCGGATAGCATTGAAATCGAATTTGAAATTGATTTTGACGAAGCGGCCATCGGGCAGCAGTCAAAATCCCTTAAAATGTCCAATGGCGCGTTTGTGCGCGAATTGAGCAATTGCCGTACTTTCTGTCGTCGTCGTGACGTGGATATGATGCAATCTGCTGGCCTTGCGCTTGGTGGTGGGTTGGAAAACGCCATCGTTGTGGATGGTGCAGATGTTTTGAACCCCGAAGGGTTCCGCCGTGCCGACGAATGTGTTCGCCACAAAATGCTCGATGCGTTGGGTGATCTGGCACTGGCTGGCAGCCCGATTATTGGGCGGTATGTTGGCGAAAAAGCGGGCCACCGCGCCACCAATCTGTTGCTGCGTGAATTGTTCGCGAATCCAGATGCGTGGGAAATGATCGACGTCACATCAGAGCAGTGGAATGACCTGCCAGGTGCGCATATCAAACCGTCAGATTTCGTTCACGCGTGATACGATCAAAGGCATAGGATAAAAGTTATGCCTTTACCGTGCGAAACCGTTTTTCCTTTGGTCATTTTGTGCTAGTTAACTGCCAAATTGCGGCCTATGGTTGGGCCAGCGAATTAGGGTGATGCAGTAATGGCTTCTTTTGCAAAACGTATTGTACTGGGCGCAGTGGCTGGCACTGTTTTGTTCACGGCTGGTTGTGGGCGTTTCGCGCAGGAAGAAGAAGTCACGCTAGAAAACACGCCGCCTGAGCAAATCTTTCAGCAGGCCGAAGCAAAGCTGACACAACGCCGTGGCGCAGAAGATGCCGCCGTCCTGTTCACCGAGGTTGAGCGACTTTACCCCTATTCTGAATGGGCGAAACGGTCGATCATCATGTCCGCATTTGCGTATCATCAGGCCAAACTTTATGAAGAGAGCCGTGGCGCAGCGCAGCGGTATTTGGATTTTTACCCAGCAGACGAAGATGCGGCCTATGCGCAGTATCTGATTGCGCTGAGCTTTTACGACCAGATTGACGATGTGAGCCGCGATCAGGGGATTACGTTCCAAGCATTGCAAGCCCTGCGTACAACAGTTGAACGGTATCCTGACAGTGAATACGCGTCATCCGCGTTGTTGAAATTTGATCTGGCGCTGGATCACTTGGCAGGTAAAGAAATGGCTATCGGTCGTTTCTACCTTAAACAAGGGCACTTTGGTGCTGCGATTAACCGGTTCCGCGTGGTGGTGGAGGATTTCCAAACCACAACGCACACACCCGAAGCCTTGCACCGTTTGGTCGAAGCCTATGTGTCGCTGGGTTTGAATGCAGATGCGCAAACTGCGGGTGCGATTCTGGGCCACAACTTCAAGGGTACGGATTGGTATAACGACACTTTCGTGCTGTTGACGGGCAAAGGCATTTCCACAGATGAAGCGAATGATGCAAGCCAAGGTTGGCTGAAGAAAATCTGGCGTCAGGTCGCGCGGGGCGAGTGGCTGTAACCGCAAATGCTGCGTGGCCTATACATCCGAAACATGCTGCTGATCGACCGATTGGACCTAGAGTTCCAGTCGGGTTTGAACGTGCTGACCGGGGAAACCGGCGCGGGTAAATCCATCCTATTGGACAGTTTGGGATTTGTTCTGGGCTGGCGGGGCCGCGCGGATTTGGTGCGTAAGGGTGCAGACCAAGGCGAAGTGACAGCGGTGTTTGATATTGCCGAGGGTCATCCTGCTGCGGCTGTGCTAGCGGATCATGATTTCAGCATTGAAGACAATGAGTTAATCCTGCGTCGAACCAACACACCTGATGGGCGTAAGACCGCATTTGTGAATGATCGCCGCGTGTCTGGTGAAGTGTTGCGCGCCTTGTCTGACACGTTGGTGGAGTTACACGGACAGCATGATGATCGCGGATTACTGAATGCCAAAGGGCATTTGGCGCTGCTGGATGCGTTTGCGGGTGTGAACCTTGGGCCTGTGCGCAAAGCGTGGTCCGCTGTGCGCAAAGCGCAAAGCACGTTGGACGCAGCAAAAGCGGCGCTGGAAGAGGCACAAAAGGACGCGGATTTTCTGCGTCATGCGGTAAAAGAACTGGACGATCTGTCGCCTGAGGCCGGTGAAGAAGTGGCGCTGGATGCAAAGCGGCGTTTGATGCAGGGCGCAGAGCGTGTGCGTGAAGACATTGCCAAGGCGGCAAATGCGCTAGGGGCCGATGCTGCCGAAGGGGCGATGATGGATGCGATGCGCTGGCTTGAAGGGGCAGCCGATGCAGCCGAGGGGCGATTAGAAAGCCCCATTGCCGCCCTGTCACGGGCAGCATCGGAATTGTCAGATGCGCAACGCGGTGTGGAAGATTGTCTGCAAGCGTTGGATTTTAACCCGCTGGAATTGGAAGCCACAGAAGAGCGATTGTTTGCGATCCGCGATCTGGCGCGTAAGCACAATGTACTGCCTGACACATTGGCGGAGTTTGCCGATGATTTGCGCACGCGATTGCAAGCCATTGATACAGGGGCGGATCAGATTGTTGCGTTGGAATCGGAATTGGCGGCGGCCAAGGATGTATATAACGGTATTGCGGATAAGTTGACGACCGCGCGGGCCAAGGCGGCAGGAAAGCTCGATAAATCAATGGCTTCGGAATTGAAACCGTTGAAAATGGAACGTGCTGTTTTCACCACTGAAATGACAGATGTGGGGGCCGGGCCAGACGGGCGCGACGGCGTTGCGTTTACCGTTGCTACGAACCCAGGGGCGCCATCTGGACCGATTGAAAAAATCGCGTCGGGTGGGGAATTATCGCGGTTTCTGTTGGCGTTGAAAGTGTGTTTAACCCGCCAAAACGAAGGTGTGACCCTGATCTTTGACGAGATTGACCGAGGCGTGGGCGGAGCCACCGCAGATGCGGTTGGGCGTCGATTGGCGGCATTGGCCGAACAGGCGCAGATTTTGGTTGTGACTCATTCCCCGCAAGTGGCCGCGCAAGGGGCGCATCAGTGGCAGGTTTCTAAATCTGTGACCAAAGGGGTTACGATTTCCACTGTTGCAAAACTGGATGTGGATCAACGCACAACGGAAATTGCGCGGATGTTGGCAGGGGATGTCATCACGCCCGAGGCCGAAGCGGCAGCCAAAGCTCTGCTTCAGCGATAGGTGTCTGTGTACCACTTGCGGATGTCATCGCGCACGGATTGAACCCCTGACAATCGCGCGGTGTCAATCGCGTCTTTTGCAGCGGCCAAATCCACCGTCATCAAGCGATCTTTGACGGGCCCGATGGAGGCAGGACGCATCGACAAAGTGCGCAACCCCATGGCCGCAAAACACATCGCTTCGAGTGGGCGGCCCGCGTCTTCGCCACAAAAACTGACCGGCGTGTCAAATTCAAAGCAGCGTTTCGCGATCAATTCGATAAACGTCAAAAAGCTGACGTTCAGCGTATCATAGCGGCGGCGCACCCTTTCGTTTTCACGGTCTGCAGCAAAGAAAAACTGTTTCAGGTCATTGCCGCCGATGGAAATAAAGTCTGCCATTTCAAAGAATTGGTTCGGAGCAAACGCCAGCGAAGGGGTTTCAAGCATGGCCCCCACTTTGATGTCTTCGGGCACCACATGACCCAAGCGCAGCTCGTTCTCGATGGTTTTATCGAGCATGGCTTTGGCCTGTTTGAATTCTTCGAATTGGGCCACGAAGGGGAACATAATGTTGACCGCACGCCCTTGGGCCGCCCGTAAGATCGCTTCGAGCTGCATGCGCATAATGCCCGGCTTATCGAGCGAAATGCGGATGGCGCGCCAGCCGAGCGCGGGGTTCGGCTCGTCTTCTGGTTTGAGGAAGGGGACAACTTTGTCAGAGCCGATATCAAGCGTGCGAAACGTGACAGGTTTGCCTTTGGCGCTGTCCATCACGCGGGCGTATTGGCGCGACAAATCGGTCCGTTTGGGCATTTCATTGCGCACTAAGAATTGCAATTCGGTGCGAAACAGGCCCACGCCTTCGGCCCCAGAACTGTCGATACTGGGCAAATCTGCTAGCAGACCAGCGTTCATCAACAAATCAATTTTCACGCCGTCTTTGGTCACCGCAGGTTTATCGCGAATGGCGGTAAACCGTGCCTGTGCTTGGTTTTCCATGGCGATTTTGTCGTTAAAGGCAGAGGCGACGTTGTCGTCTGGACGCAAATGGGCGATCCCTTGATCCCCGTCCACCAAAATCGCATCGCCATTCAACGCTTCGCGGGTGATGTTGTCTGCGTGGATGATCATGGGAATGGCCCAAGCCCGCGCAATAATTGCAGCGTGGGAGCCAACAGATCCTTGTTCCAGAACAATGCCGCGCAGGTCTTTGCCATATTCAAGCAGTTCACCTGGCCCGATATTGCGCGCAACCAAAACCGCCTTTTCAGGCAGGGCATCCCCTTCGGCACGGCCTTGCCCCGTTAAGATACGCAACAGGCGATTGGATAGGTCATCCAGATCATGCAGCCGTTCGCGCAAGTAAGGATCGGGTACACGGGCCATGCGGGCACGGGTGGCGGATTGTTCTTTTTCAACGGCAACTTCGGCTGCCAAACCGCTGTCGATGGAAGCTTCGAGTCGTGCGCGCCAGCCTTTGGAATTGGCAAACATGCGATAAGTTTCCATCACCTCTAGCTGTTCGCCATCGCTTTCTTTTTTTGTGGCGGACAACATGTCGTTCACGGAAATGCGCAAGCTGTCCATGGCTTCGTTTAAGCGGATTTTTTCGGCTTCAGGATCGTCTGCAACAGGGTTTGAAATAACAATTTGGGGGTCGTGTAACAGAACATTGCCCCGTGCTGCGCCTTCTTGGGCAGAGGCGCCTGAAAACATGATGGGCCGTTGGTGTGGGGCTGTCATCGCCTCCCCATCGCCGACAAACGCGCCGAGCTCTTTCATTTCGGCAATGACCATGGCCACCACTTCGAGCGCGTAGACATCGTCTTCGGAATATTTGCGTTGCGCTTTGGATTGAATGACCAAAACGCCGAGCACTTCGCCCAAGCGTTGAATCGGCACGCCGAGAAATGATGAATACATTTCCTCGCCCGTTTCGGGCATATAGCGGAAGCCTTTTTCCTTGGTCGCGTCATCCGCATTCACAGGAGAGGCTTCTTTTGCGACGCGCCCAACGAGCCCTTCGCCATACCGCAAGCGGGTGACGTGAACGGATTCTTTTTTCAGGCCTTCGGTGGCGCAGAGTTCCAGTGTTTGGCGGTCACGGCGCAGGTAAATGGAACACACTTCGACCCCAACACCCGCCGCCACCAGCTCAGTGATGTGGTCGAGCCGTTGCTGACCATCGCCGTCTTCTGCCAGCGTGTCGCGCAACCGTGTGAGCAGTTGCCGACTGTCTAAGCGTGATTTTACCAAAGTGTTCCTTATGCGCTATGCGTCTGCGAGTTCAAACTCATCATGCAGTGCGCGGACGGCCAGTTCCATATATTTCCGATCTACAAGCACAGAAATTTTAATTTCGGAGGTTGTGATAACCTGAATGTTGGCGTGGTGGGCGGCCAGAACTTCGAACATTTTCTTGGCCACACCTGCCTGCGACCGCATACCGTTCCCAACGATAGAGATTTTCGCAACGTTCGTGTCGGTGATCAAATCGCGATAGTTCAGCTCGCCTTCATCGGATGCTTTTTGCATTGCCGCTTGTGCCAAAGGCACGTGATCGACGGGGCAAGAGAAGGTCATGTCCGTGCGGCCATCTTCGGAAATGTTTTGCACGATCATATCGACGTTCACGCCTGCATCTGCCAGCGGGCCAAAGATTGCCGCAGCAACCCCTGGGCGGTCAGCGACGGAGACAAGGGTCATTTTGGCTTCGTCACGAGAGTAAGCGACGCCTTTGACTACGCGGATGTTTTCCATGATTTCTTCCTCTGAGCAAACGAGTGTGCCGACTTCGGCAGAGATATCTTCTTCAAAACTGGACAAAACCCGCAAACGCACGCGGTAAGACCGGGCCAATTCAACGGAACGGGTTTGTAGGACTTTCGCCCCGAGCGATGCCAGTTCCAGCATTTCTTCGTAAGAAATTTTATGCAGCTTGCGTGCATCTGCCACGATACGTGGATCGGTTGTGTAAATGCCGTCTACGTCGGTGTAGATGTCGCAGCGTTCTGCATCGAGCGCGGCGGCAAAGGCCACGGCGGTGGTGTCTGATCCGCCGCGCCCCAATGTGGCGATACGGCCGTCGGCCATAACGCCTTGGAACCCTGCAACGACTGCGACTTTGCAGCCTGACGCAAAAGACGCATCAAGATTGTCAGATGGGATCGCGTCAATGCGTGCGGATTCGTGTTTGCCTGTGCATTGCACTGGCACTTGCCAGCCTTGCCAGCTGCGCGCGGGAATGCCCATTTCTTGTAGACGCATGGCCATCAGGCCCGATGTGACGTTTTCACCAGAAGACACAACCGCATCATATTCGGCGCGGTCATACAGCCCGTTTTCAGGGGCGCTGTCTTTGACCCAACCAACCAGTTCGTTGGTTTTGCCAGACATGGCGGATACGATGACCACGACTTCATAGCCGTTTTCGACTTCTTGTCGGACTTTGTTTGCGGCATTGGCGATCTTATCAAGATCGGCCACGGACGTGCCGCCAAATTTCATGACCAAGCGGGGCATATGCAAGGGTCCCTTGGGCTGCTTCAAAACGTTCGGGCACGTCTTACGCGGGATAAGGCGCAAGGGGAAGGGCGTTTTGGTCGCGGGGGAAAGGGACGGTGTTAGTTGGCGCGCTTTTTTTGGCCCCAAGGCAGGGGCGCGACGGGAATGCCGTCTTCGATCAGGGCTTTGGCGTCTTCGAGTTTGGCCTGCCCGATGATGGATCGTTCGGGCGCGTCACCATCGTGGATTTTGCGGGCTTCTTTGGCAAAATTGTCACCCACGTCTTCGGAATTGGCTTCGATGGCTTTGCGCATTTCTGCCAGCGCCTGTTCGGCGGGGGATGCAGGGGCGGACAAGGGGCGTTCAGATGGGCTTGCAGCATTTCGCGCAGGGCGCACACGTGGGGCCATCACGGCCTTTTCCACCCCGAGGGCACCGCAGACCGAACAGGTGACCATTCCCGCAGCCAGCAGCTTGTCAAAGGCTTCCGCGGATTGGAACCAACTGTCAAATGTGTGGTCGTGTTCGCATTTAAGCGTGTAGCTGATCATGGCTTTCGCGTTTATGGTGTCGTTGCGGTAAATGTGGTGGTTTTCCAGCTCGGGTCAAGCCTTTCACGGGCAATTGAGCAGCGGATTGATCACACATCCTGAGAAAAGATAAGCGTATTTCCGAAAGGGTCCGTGACCGAAAATTCGCGGGTTCCATAGGGTTGGTCCTGCAAGCCTGGACGGGCATAACGGTAGTGTGGGTCAAGAGTTTCGTGAACGGCCATAACATCTTTCACGGGGATGCGGATGCGCGAACCAGGAGTGCCATCGCCATTGTGTTCGGACAGATGAATGACACAGGTCCCGCGTGATATTCCCATATAAATGGGTGTGTTGGGTTCAAAACGGTGTTCGAACACAACGGAAAACCCCAAATAATCCAAGTAGAAATCCCGCGCCCGCGCTTCATCAAAGATGCGCAGGATCGGGATCGGAGCCTGTAAGGGCATTAACGTGCGCGACGGTCGCGGCGTGCTGACATCGGTTGGAAAGCAACGGCGTTATGGGCTTCGCAATAAGGTTTGCCTGTTTGCACGCCGAGACCGCAGAACCAGAACTCTTCGGTTGCTGGATCGCCGATAGGCCATTTGCAGGTTT
Organism: Amylibacter sp. IMCC11727; assembly: GCF_029854195.1. NCBI lineage: Bacteria > Pseudomonadati > Pseudomonadota > Alphaproteobacteria > Rhodobacterales > Paracoccaceae > Amylibacter > Amylibacter sp. IMCC11727. Next base: position 2,655,649 of record NZ_CP122960.1, on the reverse strand, counting down.
TTTCGGTCAATTGCATCAGGTTCAGCTTTTTCGCTTTCTTTTCAACTTCGGCCACTGTTGCGAGGGCTTCTTCGCTGATTTCAGAATTTGAAGGCTGCGGCGGCAGAGGCTGGCCTGCCGTGATGATCGGTTTGCGCACTGGCAGGGCCACTGGCTTTTCCGCCATTTCCGCCGCTGGGGACGGTTTGGCCGCTGGTTTTGGCGCGGCTTTTGGCTTGGCTGCCTCTTTCGGGGCTGGCTTTTCCTTGGCGGTTTTGGCGGGTGTCGCACGGTTAGACAGGCCCAAGCGGTGAACTTTGCCGATCACAGCATTGCGGGTTACACCGCCGAGCTCTTTGGCGATTTGGCTGGCGGATTTGCCTTCGCCCCACATGGTTTTCAGCAATTCAACGCGGTCATCTGTCCAAGACATAAGATGTCTCCTTTATCGTGCGCAGCCAACGGCCATCGCGTAATCTGTATCAGGCTGCACCTTATCCCGTCTGGGGGAGGGGTTACAAGACGAATCGGCTGGTCTTGGGGTGTTGGCCTGCCAGTTTCGTGTGCATTTTGTTAGGTTTTGTTGGCAATTCGCGCCTCGCGCCACGCGAGCAGGGCCGCACCAGACAGAATGATTGCCGCCCCAAGAATGGAAATTGCATCAGGCTGCGCGGTGAAGATCAAAAAATCATAGAGGGTGGCAAACACCAGTGTGGCATAGCTAAACGGCGCAACATAGGATGCCTCTGCGCTGCGCATGGCTTGGATAAACAAAGCCTGTCCTGTGACCATAATCAGCCCAATGGCACCAAGCCCGATCCATTGATCCATGCTTGGGCTTTGCCACACAAAAAAGGCGGCGGTACAGGCAATTGTCGCGCCGATGGTGTTGTTGAGCCAGAGGATTTGCACGGGGTTTTCGCGGCCTGACAAGAACTTAATCAGGATGATTTCCAGCCCCATAGCCATTGCCGCACCAAGAGCCAAAAGGGCGGCGGGTTGAATGCTGTTGCCACTGGGGCGCAACAGAATGAACGCACCGCACAGTGCGATAGCGGCGGCAAGCCAACGCCATTTGCCGATTGTTTCTTTTAGGATGAGAATGGCGAAGAACATGCCAAACACGGGGTTCAGAAAGCTGATTGCGGTGGCGTCGGGCAAGGGAATGCGCGCAACAGCAGCAAACATGAGGGTCACACCCATCCAGCCCAGAAAGGACCGCCCGAAATGTAGCGGTAGATTGGGTTTTGTAATCCGTTGGCGGGTTGTCACTGCAAATACTGTGATTGCGAGAAATGCAAAAAAGAAGCGGCCCGCGGAAACCTGCATCGGATGCAGCGGTGTTTCAGTGGTGCCAAGGTATTTTGCAACGATGGTGGTGGCGGCGAACAGGGCGCTGGCCAAAAGGATCATCACAGCGGCGCGGCGTGGATTTTGTGCGACTGACGTCATCAGAATGCTCAAACTTTAGACAAAATGCTGGCTGAGCCGTCTGATTTTGCAACGAACAGCGGCGATTGCTTGATCTGTGCATGGGACGGATCAACAGTTTTGTAAAGCAGATAGGAGGCGCGAATGGCGGGGATTGGACACAACGGCGGACCAAAACGGTTGGGACGCGGCTGGCAAAAACACTGCTGGACGCAGTCACGCAACGCGCTGATCGGTAAGCGGATGCCTGTGGAAGTGGTGCGTATGCGGATCAAACGGGCGCGGGAATTGGGGCTGGAATATCCGCAATACGCGTCGATCTTGCTGGGATCTGGTCGGGATATTGTTGGGTTTCTGTTTTCGGTGGACGGCTTGCAGTTGCGGCTGCGCAAACGGTTGGAGATGCCTGATCTGGTGCAAGATAAATTGCGTGGGTTGGATCGTGTGACCCTGACGGCTTTTGCTCCTTCGGGCGAAACACCAAAGCGGTTTCAACGAGAATTGTCCGAAGTTGCAGGCGTTCCCTTTGCATCCTGTGCGCCCGAGGCAGAAGGGCCGCTGGGGTGGTCCGCAGCCCGCGCCGCTGTAAGGGCAGTTTTGGACCCGCTTTCTTTGCCCAGCGATGCCGTTGTGATGATTGGCACACGCGCGGAAGAAGCCCGCATGGCAGAAGCCGCACATCTGGCGCGGTTCATTGCGTCTGGGGACTACTTTGGCAACCACGCGCAAAACTTTGCTTGACGGGACGGCGTGCCGCGCATTAGGTGAGCGTCATGGAAAACACGACAGCATACACAACGCCGCGACGCCGACGCTAATTGTATCCACCGCCAGCTTACCGCTACGCGGCTCGTTTTTGTTTCCCGAGCCACCCCTAACATAATTGACTTACAGCCCATGATCCGTCACGGATTGGCGCTTAAAATACAGAAGGAAGACTTCGATGATCCCTGAAATTCTGCCCACATACGGACGTGCGCCCATGGCTTTTGTCAAAGGCGAAGGAAGCTGGTTGGTGGACGATCAGGGCCGACGCTATCTGGATATGGGCGCGGGTATTGCGGTGAATGCGCTGGGTCATGCGCATCCAAAACTGGTTGAAGTATTGCAGCATCAAGCAACGCAGTTGTGGCATACATCGAACCTGTACCAGATCCCGAACCAGCAATCTTTGGCAGAAAAGCTGGTGGAACACACGTTTGCCGATACAGTGTTTTTCACCAACTCTGGCACGGAAAGCATGGAATGTGCGGTGAAAATGGCGCGCAAGTATCATTACGAGAAGGGCAATCCTGAACGGGTGAATATTATCGCGTTTAACGACAGCTTTCATGGTCGTTCGCTTGGAATGATTTCTGCGGCGGGGGCCGAAAAGCTGACCAAAGGGTTTGGGCCGTTGTTGCCTGGGTTCATTCATTTACCTGTGGGGGATCATGATGCGCTGGAAGCGGCAGTGGATGATAAAACCGCGGCGATTTTGGTGGAACCTGTGCAGGGCGAAGGCGGGATTATTCCAATCCCCGATCAATGTCTGAAGGGGCTGCGCGATCTGTGTGATAAACACGGTATCTTGTTGATTTTTGATGAAATTCAATGCGGTGTAGGGCGGACTGGTAAATTGTTTGCCCATGAATGGGCGGGGATTGAACCAGATATTATGGCCGTGGCCAAGGGTATCGGCGGTGGCTTTCCGCTAGGCGCGTGTTTGGCGACCGAGGATGCGGCCAGCGGTATGGTTGCGGGCACGCACGGCTCCACTTATGGCGGCAATCCGATGGCCTGCGCCGTGGGCGGTGCGGTGATGGATATTGTTGCGAATGATGAGTTTCTGGATGCAGTGAACGGCAAAGCTGGGCTGTTTCGCCAAAAGCTGGAAGGGCTTGTCGCGAGCCATCCCGATGTGTTTGAAGAGGTGCGTGGCCTTGGGCTGATGATCGGGGTGAAGTGCAAAGTCACCAATCTTGATGTGGTGAAAGCGGGCTATGATGCGGGCGTTCTAACTGTGCCAGGGGGGGACAATGTGATCCGTTTGCTGCCACCGCTCAACATGTCTGATGATGAAATTGGGCAGGCGGTTGATCTGCTCGATCAAGCGGCGAGCGCCATTGAGGCCGCCAAATGACGCATTTTCTGGATATTCACAAAACCGACCCTGCGGCGCTGCGCCAGATTTTAGATCAAGCGCAGCTGATGAAAAACACCCGCGCGGGCCTGCCTAAGGGGACGGCGGACACGGATCAGCCGCTTTCAGGGCAGATGGTTGCCCTGATATTTGAAAAACCGTCCACACGGACGCGGATTTCTTTTGATGTGGGCGTGCGCCAGATGGGTGGAGAAACCATGGTTTTGTCAGGTGCTGACATGCAGCTTGGCCATGGGGAAACCATTGCGGATACAGCGCGGGTTTTGTCGCGCTATGTTGATTTGATCATGATCCGCACGTTCGATGAAAGCGTGCTGTTGGAAATGGCGGAATTTTCCGATGTGCCTGTGATCAACGGTCTGACCGACCGCACGCATCCCTGCCAGATCATGGCGGATGTGATGACGTTTGAGGAACATCGCGGCCCGATCAAAGGCAAGAAAGTTGTCTGGTGTGGGGATGGCAACAATGTGTGTGCGTCCTTCCTGCACGCCGCAGGGCAGTTTGGGTTTGATTTTACGTTTACGGGGCCACAGCAGTTGGACCCAGAGGATGAGTTTGTCGGACTGGCCCGCAAAGCGGGTGTTCGCGTCACCATTGAGCGTGATCCAGCCTTAGCGGTGCAAGGGGCCGATTTGGTTGTGGCGGATACATGGGTGTCGATGCACGACAGCCAATCCACCAAAGAACGGCGCCATAATATGCTGCGGCCTTATCAGGTGAATGATGAATTGATGTCCCATGCCAATGACACTGCGTTGTTCATGCACTGTTTGCCAGCCCACCGCGAGGATGAGGCCACATCAAGCGTGATGGACGGGCCAAATTCGGTGATTTTCGACGAGGCTGAAAACCGTTTGCACGTGCAAAAGGCGATTATGCGCCACTGTTTGGGTCTGTAGTTACCCGTGCGGGCGGAATGCCTGCGGCGCGGATATTTTTACTCTGAAGAAGGTGTGTCCTGTGCCCATGTTGACAGCAGATCGTTGTCAGCAGGCGTAGCGTGATACACCGCGCGGGCGATGGATCGGGCGATACAATGAGCCGCCGCATTGCCAAGTGTCATGAGATCAGCGGGCGGTTCGCCGTTGCGTGGGTTTGTGGACAGCGCGAAGATCAGATCACCGTCATGTGGCGTATGGCTTGGCATAATGGCGCGGGCCATTCCATCATGTGCGGCGGTGGCGAGCCGTTTGCATTCTGCTTTGGTCAGTGGCGCGTCGGTGGCGATGATTGCGACTGTGGTATTGGTCGGTGCACCGTGAGGGACGCGGCCGAGTTTCGCCATGGCGGCGACCTTGCGGCTCGGTTCTGGGGTCGCGATGTTGGATTGTGTGTCGGGGCCTAGCCCGCCAAATTCGCCGTTTTGTTCAAAGGGGGCAGCCCAGAAGTGACGGGAATTGGGTTGCGTCACGGCACCAATGGGGTTGGCGGCGACCAAAGCACCAACGGTGTGCCCACTGTCGAGCGTGAAAGACGCAGAGCCAAGGCCGCCTTTGTGCATGGCGGTGAGCGCACCCGTGCCCGCCCCTGCGGTTCCGATGTCGAAATCTGTCGCTGCGTTGTTATAGGCTGCAACGCCGAGGTCGTAGTAAGGGTTGCGGTCCCAATCTTTGTCGCCGCCGTTGAGAAGGTCAAAAATGATGGCGGCGGGGACGATCGGGATAACCGCAGGGCCAAGGGCAAATCCGCGCCCATCTTGGCGCAGACGTTCTTGTACCCCTGTGGCTGCATCAAGACCAAAGGCAGAGCCGCCCGAAAGAACCAGCGCGTCGATGGCTTCGACCATTTTGTCAGGAGCGAGCAGATCGGTTTCGCGCGTGCCCGGGGCGCCGCCCATCACATCGACGGACGCGATAAAGGGCTTATCTGCCAGCAGGACCGTGCTGCCTGATTTTAGCGTGTCGTCTGATGCGTTGCCAACGCGAAGACCAGGCACATCGGTGATCAAGTTCTTGGGGCCAACCTGCATCAGATACAGCGCCCGCCGTCGACTTCCATGCAGACACCCGTGATCATGGATGCTTCGTCTGAACACAGATACGTGGCGGCGTTGGCCATGTCTTCGGGGGTGGAAAAGCGGCCCAAGGGAATGGTGGACAGGAACGCAGCGCGCCGTTCGGGGGTGTCTTCGCCCATGAAGGAAGCCAGCAAAGGTGTTTCGCCAGCGACGGGATTCAGCGCATTCACGCGGACGCCAAAAGGGGCGAGTTCCACGGCCATGGTTTTGGTGGCGGTGTTCACCCAACCTTTGGACGCGTTATACCAATTGAGGTTGGGGCGTGGGGAAATGCCAGCGGTGGACGATACGTTCAAAAAATTGCCCGTTTTGTTGGCTTTCATGTGGGGCACCAGAGCCTTTGCCATGAAATAGATGGATTTCATATTCACATTCATCACGCGATCAAAATCTGCCTCTGACACGTCTTCCATCGGGGTGGGCAGGTGGGTGACACCTGCGTTGTTGACCACGATGTCGATGGTTTGAAATGCCTCAATCGCTGTGTCCCGCAGGGCGTTGATGGAGGCCCCATCGCCCACATCCACATGGCAGGGAATAGCGTTTTTACCCAGGGTTTTGGCGGTTTCGCTCGCCCCATCTGTGTTGATGTCTGCCACCACCACTTTGGCCCCTTCGGCGATGAATTTCAGCGCAATTCCTGCGCCAAAGCCCGACGCAGCCCCTGTGACGATGGCGGTTTTTCCTGCGAGTCTCATGGCAAATCTCCCGTATGTTTGTGGCAGCGTAGTGGGTTTTTAGGAGGCGGGCTAGTCTCCGCCACCTTTTGCCAATGCGGCCTGAAACGCGGGACGATTTTGCATCCAATCCACGAAGGAAGCGATCTTTGGGTATTGGTCGCCCATACCATAGCGCAACACAATGGTGGCAGGGAAAGACAGCATGATATCTGCCGCAGACAGATCATCGCTGACCCAATGGCCAGAGGGACGCAGCATCTGTTCCATATAATCAAAGTGGTTCTTCAATTCGGATTGAATGCGTGGTTGCAAAGGGGCCGCTGCATCGCCGAGTTTTGAGGTGTAAAGATTTAACAGGATTGGCAGCATCGCGGAGCCTTCGGCGAAGTGCATCAGTTCCATATGGGTGATGTAGGCATCGGAGTCCGTGGCAGGGATCAGGTGTTGGCCGTGACGCGCGCAAATCGCTTCGACAATGGCGGCGGATTCGATGACCATGCGGCCGTCGATTTCCAGCACGGGGGATTTGCCGAGGGCGTGCAAGTTGAGGAGTTCGGGTGGGGCGAGGTTGGTTTTCTGGTCCCGTTCATAGCGGATTGCCTCGTATTCGACGCCGAGTTCCTCAAGCAGCCAAAGGATGCGGAGCGAGCGGGAGCGGTTGAGGTGGTGGAGTTTGATCATGGGTGCGGTTCCTTTTTTACCAGCGTCTGTTGAGGGAGAAAGGATTGCAAGGATTGCGTTGCGTCGCGAGAGTGGATTTGGATATTTAGGGCCAGAAGAAATTAGGCGCGTTGGGCCTGCCAATCGATGTGTTTTAGGCTTGCGAGGCGGGCAAAGCGGGTGAGTTCTGTGTCGAGCTTTTTGTGGCGCGCGGTGGACCATTTGACGCCGGGTTCGGGCCAGAACCCTGTGACGTACATTTCTGATTTACTGCGATCTGCCTTGAGTTCGATGCGGCCGACGAAGCGGTCCCGTTCAAGGAGTGGATAGACGTAATAGCCCCAGCGGCGTTTGGCGGCGGGCAAGAACATTTCGTTGACGTATTCAAAACCAAAGAGAGCGGCGAGGCGGGTGCGGTCGCGGATGGCGGGGTCGAACGGGTTGAGGAGTTGAAGGCGGCTGGTTGGGTCGGGGCTGTTGGCAAGGCGGTGTTCGATGTCGGGATGTGCAAAAGCCGTGTAGGTCGTGCGATCTGCGCGTTCGATTTCGACAGGGATCAGGTGGGTCTGGGTTTCGGTCCAACGGCGGGTTTCTTTGGCGTCCATTGCTTCCCAAAACCGTTGGATTTCGCCTTGGGTGGCGAAGTTCAAACGCTCCATGGCGGCGGTGCAGAGCCAGTTGATTTGATCCGTGTCGCTGCCTTTGGGGGTGCGCAGGTGATCGGGGACAACGCGGTCGGTGAGGTTGTAGAACTTGGTGAAATTCTCGCGAAAGCAAGTGGATAGCGTGCCGTCGTACCACATAAGATCGAGGGCCTTTTTATGCGGCGGGCGGGCCCACATTTCGCGCGGGCCTTCGATTTTTGTATCAAACGCGTGAGTGGACAGTGCGCCTTCGGCTTTGATCCGCGCGAAGATGTCGTCTTTGGTGGCTTGGTCGATGTTGGGATACCATTTAGCCATTTTCACCGCCATGCGCGCAAATTGGCGGCCCCACATGGGGTAGAATTCCATCGGGATGAGCGAGGCATCGTGGGTGAAATGTTCGAAAATTTGACGGTGTTTGCCCAAGAGGGGCCAGAGTTGTTTTTCGCGGTAATTCGGATTGCGTGACCACAGGATGTGATGGTGGGCCCGCGTGACGTTGCGGATGGTGTCGATTTGCACGAAGCCCAGATCGCGGATGATTTGCAGTGCGTCGGCGGGGCCTGTTTGCGGCTGAGCGATGCCGTTTGTGTGCAGCCAGAGGCGGCGGGCCTGTTTGTTGGACAGCCTAAGCATGGGCGGCAAGAAGGGACACACGCAGATCGTCGGGCATGGCTTCGGCTTTGCGGGTTTTGAGGTTCATCAAAACAAGGGTGAAGGTGGAATTAAAAACCTCCGTGTCGTCTAGGAAAAAGTGGTGGCACACTTTGCAGGATTTCGTCCCTGCTTTGATCAGTTCAGAGCGGACCTGAATGTGATCGCCGATGCGCAGTTCGCGCAGAAAATTTGAGTCTGCATGCGCCACAACAAAGGCAAGTTGGCGGCCATCGCGGATGTCTTCGGGTGTCAGGGACCACACGGATTGCAAAGAAAACCCCGCGTCCGAGCAGCCATCAAGATAGCGGGCTACGTTCATATGGCCAAGTGCATCACAGTCAGACGGGCGAACGGTAAAGGCGTGGGTGTCGATGTATTTGGTCATGTCTTATCCATGCAGGGCTGCGACGGTTTTGAGTTTGGAGAAGCCATAGAGCGCTTCGAACCCTTTTTCGCGACCGTGGCCCGATTTGCCAACCCCGCCGAAGGGCAATTCGACACCGCCCCCTGCGCCGTAGTTGTTGATAAACACTTGTCCTGTGTCGAGCGCTTTGGCGAGGCGGAATTGGCGTGCGCCGTTTTGGGACCAGATAGACGCGACGAGGCCGTAATCGGTGCCGTTGGCGATGGTGATGGCGTCTTCTTCGTCATCGAACGGGATGATGGTTTGCACGGGGCCGAAGATTTCTTGTTGGGCGAGGGGGTGGTCGGGTGCGACGCCTTCGAACAGGGTTGGCGCAACGTAGTGTCCGCCAGATGGGGCATCTGCGATGATCTCGCCTTGGGCGGCGATGGTGAGGTCGCTGCCTTTGGCAAGGAAATCTGTGACGATGTCTTTTTGGCGGGCCGAGATGAGGGGGCCGACGTTGAGGTCATCCATGGCGGGGCCGACTTTGAGGTCGCGGTATTTGGCGGCCATTTTGCTGGTGACTTCGTCATACACGCCGCGCTGGACAAGGATGCGAGAGGCAGCAGAGCAGGTTTGGCCTGCGTTCTGGATGCCTGCGTTCACGAGGAACGGGAGGGCCGCGTCGAAGTCGGCGTCATCGAACACCAGTTGCGGGGATTTGCCACCGAGTTCGAGTGTGACGGGGATGACGTTTTGGGCAGCGGCGGTTTGGATCAGTTGGCCCGTGCCGACGGAGCCTGTGAAGGACATGTGGTGGACGCCTGTGTGGGACGAGAGCGCTGCGCCTGCCTCGGACCCGAGGCCTGGAACAACGTTTAGGACGCCGTCTGGTAGGCCCGACTCGCGGGCGATATCAGCGAAGGCTAGGGCGGTGAGGCAGGCCTCTTCAGCGGGTTTTAAGACGCAGGTGTTGCCCATGGTCAGCGCCCCACCCACAGAGCGCCCGATGATCTGCATGGGATAGTTCCACGGCACGATGTGGCCTGTCACGCCATGGGGTTCGCGCAGGGTATAAACGGTGTAGCCATCAAGGTAAGGGATTGTTTCGCCGTGGATTTTATCGGCGGCCCCTGCGTAGAATTCCATGTAGCGGGCCATGGCGATGGCGTCTGCACGGGCTTGGGTGAGGGGTTTGCCGACATCTGTTGCCTCAATCCGTGCAAGGTCTTCGACGCGGGTGAGGATCAGTTGACTGATACGGGCAAGGATGCGGCCCCTTTCAAACGCTGGGGTGCGGGCCCATTCACCGTGACGTGCGGCTTCGGCGGCGGCAACGGCAGCGTCTATGTCGGCAGCGGTTCCGCGTGCGATGGTGCCAATGTCTTCGCCTGTAGAGGGGTTGGTGAGCGCCAGCTGTTCGCCGCCAAGGGGGGCAACCCATTGACCGTTGATGAAGCATTTTGTTGGATCAAACCAGAGGTCGGGGAGGTGGGTCATGGATGGTTCTCGGCTGTTGGTTTCGTGCGGGAAACTGCATTTCAAATGATAGGCAATGGGATTGGAAGTCAACCAGCTGCGCCGCGTGACTTAGGCGCGGCGCGTGCCTTTCTTAACAAGAAATGAATCATGACGCGTCTTATAAGACGCGTCATGCACAACGCGTCGACGACAACGCGTCTGGGGTAAGATTGTGGTAAGGATCATGTTTTGGAATGGGGGTGTTTAACTGTCTGGTTGCAGACGTGTGATCACGATCCGCACAAGTGGGGCGTCACATCTTGCTTGGCAGTTGTGGCGCCGCTGCGATCAGATTTTGCGTATAGGGATGCACGGGCGCGTCAAACACCTGATCCGTTTCGCCCTGTTCCACGATCTTGCCCGCCTTCATTACCAGCACACGGTCGGTGATGGAACGCACCACTGATAAATCGTGCGAAATGAACAGATAGGTGAGGCCGTGTGAGGCTGACAGTTCGGCCAGCAGGTCGAGGATTTGGGCGCGGATGGAGACGTCTAGGGCGCTTACGGCCTCATCCAGTATGATCAGTTCGGGTTTGATGATGAGGGCGCGGGCGATGGCGATGCGCTGGCGTTGGCCGCCTGAAAACTCGTGCGGGTATTTGTCGGCGTCATTGGGGGAGAGGCCGACGGAAATGAGAGCCTCGGCGACGCGGTCCGTGCGGTCGGGTGGTGGGGTATCGAGCAGGTGGAAGGGTTCGGACACGAGGCGCGCGACACGGTGGCGGGGGTTGAAGCTGCCGTAGGGGTCTTGGAACACCACCTGCATTTTGCGCCGTACCGCGCGGTTGGGCCTCTTGCCAGTAAAGACAGGGTCGCCAGACATCAGGATCTCGCCGCCTTGGATTTGTTCAAGGCCGAGGATGGCACGGGTGAGCGTGGATTTTCCGCAACCACTTTCCCCCACAAGGCCAAGGCTTTCGCCGCGTTTGATGGTGAAGGACACATCATCGACGGCGCGGAACGTGCCAGGTTTTCCAAACAGGGTTTTGCGTGGCAGAGTGTAATCGCGGGTGACGTTTTGCACTGTGAGCAGCGGTGTTTCGGTGTCGGCTGCGTCGCGATCTGGCACGTGGGCGGAAGCCGCAAGCAGGGCCTTAGAATAGGGGTGCCGCATGGTCTGAAACAGCGTTTCTGCTGGGCCGTTTTCGACGATGCGTCCGTGCTGCATGATGTGGATGTGATCGGCCATTCCTGACACCACCGCAAGGTCGTGTGTGATCATCATCAGACCCATGCCGTCTTCGCGCACAAGGCTGGATAAAAGACGCAGAATTTCAGCCTGTGTGGTCACATCGAGCGCGGTTGTGGGTTCATCCGCGATCAGGAGTTTTGGACGCAGCGCAATGGCCATGGCGATCACGACGCGCTGGCGTTGGCCCCCTGACATTTCGTGTGGGAAACGGGACAGTGGGAAACTGTCGTTCGGGAGTTCAGCACGTTCCAACGCCTCTGCGGCCCGTGTCATGGAGTCCGCTTTGGAGGTGTTTGGTTCGTGAATCAGGATGGTTTCGGCCACTTGGTCCCCGATGGTTTTAACAGGGTTGAGCGCGGTCATGGGTTCTTGAAACACCATAGAAATGTCGTTGCCGCGCAGGGCGCACATGGTGTGTTCAGGCGCGTTCAGAATGTCCGTTCCATCAAGTGTTATTTTGCCCGTTGTGTGTGATCCATTTGGCAACAGTTGAGTTGTGCAATAGGCGGTCATGGATTTGCCAGAACCGCTCTCGCCAATCACGCCAACGATCTGGCCTGCGTCGACGGTCAGGGAAATACCATGCAGGATTTCGGTGTCGTGGATCGACAGGTGCAGGTTTTCAATGGCCAGCAGGGTCATGATTTGCCCCTGCGGATGCGAGGATCAAATATGTCGCGCAGCCCATCGCCCATCAGGTTTAAACCCAGCACGGTGAACACGATGGCGAGGCCCGGGAACAGCGCCATGTGCGGTGCGAAAGAGATCATGGTTTGGGAGTCTGCCAGCATGCGGCCCCAACTGGGGATCGGGGGTTGTGCGCCAAGGCCGACGTAGGACAGGCCCGCTTCGGCGAGGATGCCAAGCGAGAACTGGATGGTGCCTTGGACAATCAAGAGGTTCGTGACGTTCGGGAGGATGTGTTCGATGGAAATGCGGGCGGGGCCTTTGCCTGCGACGCGGGCCGACAGGATGTAATCCCGTTGCCAAAGCGACAGCGCCGCGCCGCGGGTGAGGCGGGCAAAGACGGGGATGTTGAAAATGCCGATGGCGATAATGGCGTTGAGCGCTGAGGGGCCGAAGATGGCGGTGATCAGGATGGCGATGACGAGGCTTGGGAAGGCGAACACGAGGTCGTTGGAGCGCATGATCAACTCATCCGTGAGCGAGCCTTTGTTGGCGGCCGCCGCAAGACCGAGCGGCACACCGAGCAGGATGCCGATGCTGACGGCCACAAGGGCCACGGCGATAGAGGTGCGGGCCCCCACCATGATCATCGACAGGATATCGCGGCCAAAGTGATCGGTGCCGAGAAGGTAGCCTTCGGACAGCGGTTTTTTGAGGCGGTTCGCGATGTCCACCCCTGTGACATCGTAAGGCGTGTAGACAAATGAGACGAGAGCGAGCGCGGCGAAAACGGCAGTGAGGGCCGCGCCGATGAAGATGTTTCTGTTGCGCAAAAAGCTCATGAGCGCGCGGCCCATTTGCGATGAGTTAACTTGTGGTGTTTAGCCCTGTTCATCGCGCGTTCCGCAATCTGGGATCCACAATCGCATAGGCGATATCAACCGCGAAATTCACGACAATGACCGCAAAAACGAGGAGCATGACAACGCTTTCCACCACGATCAAATCGCGCTGTGTAATGGCCTGAAAGACCAGCCGCCCAAGGCCTGGGAGGAAGAAGACATTTTCGATGATAATGGCGCCCGCCATGAGGAAGCTGAACTGCAATCCGATGATCGTCAGCACAGGGATCAGGGCGTTGCGCAGGGCGTGGCGGCGCAGGGTTTGGCGTCGGGTCAGGCCCTTGGCGCGGGCGGTGCGGATGTAGTCTTCGGACAGGGTGTCAAGGAGGGCCGAGCGCATAACGCGGGCGAGGATGCTGGCCTGTGGAAGAGCGAGAGCGATGGCAGGAAGAGTGAGAGATTTCATGGCAAGCAGCGGATTGTCCCATCCCGGAAATCCACCTGCGGAGAACCATTGTAGGTTGATTGCGAAGAGCAGGACCATCAGCATCGCAAACCAGAAGTTAGGAATGGCGACGCCGAGTTGGGTGAAGCCCATCACCAGAACATCCGCGATGGAGCCGCGTTTTGTGGCGGCCAAGATACCCGCAGGAAAGGCGATCACGGTAGACAGTGTGAGCGCGTAAAGCGCGAGCGGCAGACTGATCCAGAGGCGATCTGCAATCATTTGTGACACGGGGGTGCGGTAAGTGTAGCTGGTTCCGAAATCCCCCTGCACCAATCCCACGACCCAGTTGATATACCTTTGATATGTTGGAACATTTAGGCCCAGTTGGTCCCGTAAGGCGGCGATTGTGTCCTCACTCGCGTTGAGGCCGAGCATGAAGGACGCGGGGTCCCCCGGAACGATTTCAACCGTTAAAAATATGACGAGACTGGCTGCGATCAACGACAGGATCAGAGATTGGAGACGGGATAATGTGTAGCGCAGCATGGGGTGACGTTAGCGGCGCGAGGACACTTGCGCAACCGCGCTCAGAGAGGCGCGCGGTGGGGTAGGGTTTGGGTGTTTTGGTCGGTTTTGGGGAAATGCAAACTAGCCAGAAACAGGGGGTCCGCGGGTATGGGTAACGTGTTTTTTCTGGAGTTAAGCTTTGTTGCGTTTGGGCGGAATGGAACCCAAGCACCACCAAATAACAAACAGGAAACTACGGTTGAATTATGGAGATACGATCATAAGTTGAAATATATTAGCCAAATTAAATTTTTTGAGGAGTGAGTGCATGAATTTGTTTGAAGACATTGAAGAAACAGCCATTGGTCACATTTCGTTTTACTTAGCTTCCGAAGGCATGAAAATTACGGATGTTTTGCTCGCAATCGAAACAATGGAGAAAAAGCAAAATTACGCTCTAAGAAAATTCGTACACGGAGAAAATCCTTGCGAGTTTAGATATTTTGAAACCGGAAGTCAGAAAACAAATCCTCCTTGGCTTGATTTTGTGAACGGCCAATTAGAGGATGATACAAAACTTTCCTTTGAGGGGCACACGAAATCAGCTAACGGGATACTGACGATTGGAATTGAAGAACGTTTATTGATTGCCACATTTGGTCGCTCACCTTCTACTTATTTAAATAAGAGTGTTTTGGTGCAAGATTTTGGTGTCAGAACAGCCATGAATATGTGCGGCAATGAACAAATTCGTCAGGTGAGATCTCAAAACCGTGGACTGACCACAACCAGTGTTGATCGGCAAACCAGTCGTCCATCTGATGCGTTTTCATTTGGTTTGAACGAAACAGAAGACCTGAAATACATCTCGGCCAACATAATTGGAGAAGACAACATCACGCTTCAAGGAAGAAGCAACCTGACCATGAAAGTGTCGGGCAAGGAAAAACTGTCTTGGGACGGTTTGATTGAAAAATGCAAACAGTTTCTTAGTACTTATGAGTTGGACGACTATAAGACCACTTTTCCGAATTATCACAATCTAATTCCAGCGACGCAAGAGCAGGTCGAAGAACTGGATGCACTTCTTCTAGAGGCACTAAAGAATGAGGATTTTGGACAAAGTCACCTGTGTATTCCAGAATTTGTTTTGACGGACGAAACTGCATTCGTGTTTTCAAACAGCACCAAGACACCAACAACGAAATATTCTGACCTTAAAATCGAACAGGTGGGCAATGCAATCAGAGGTGAACTGACGATAAAGAAAATGGTGAATAAGAAGATATATTTGTACTCCACCATTGATGAAAAGATTTTGGCAAATCAAAATTGGTCTGTTTACGATTGCATTGTTGACGAGCGAAAGATCGACGACGGGTATTTTTTGCTCAGCGATGGGATTTGGTCGAAGGTTGATTACGACTTTTATAAAAGCATCATGGATTTTGTGGACCACCGTTTGAACATCGTTGAATGCAAAGATGAAGTCAAAAATTTTGAAATCTACGATCCTGTTACAAAAACCAATCGCGAAAGTGTGTTCAACAGCAAGGCAGTTGAAGCCGATGGCAAGAGTATCAAGTTTGACGGAGCGAAGTTGAAAGTCGGCAACGGATTAAGCAACAAGGAATTTTGTGATATTTTAAGTTACGATGATGAAGGCTCCGTTCGCATTATTCATTGCAAACCGACGGGAGGCGCGTCTTCGCTTAGCCACCTTTTTTCGCAGGCTAAGTTCTATTCAGAAGCGTTTCTTACAGACCCAGTATTCTTAGGTGAAATCCGAGAACACATAAGAAAATCTGGACGGCCGTCGGCTCAGAATTTTCTCAATGACATTCCAGAAGACATAGAGAAGGTCACAGACAATAACTATTCAGTTTGCCTATGGCTGCTTTACGACAAGAGGAAGGGACGCCCTGACCCCAAGAATCTGCCCTTGATGACTTTGTTTGAACTAAAAATTGCGGATGACTATTTGCGCCGTGTTCGCAAATTCAAAGATGTTTCGGTGTCGTTTATTCCTGTTGTGCATTCATACTTTCAAGAGAAAAAAAAGACGAGAATGTAGGTCGGAATCAGATTATCGTTTCTGGCCCGACGGCACCGTAGGGCTGCGCCGATTATCAGGTTTTGTCCCAAAACCTTACCGTCTCGGCTTTGCAGGCAAAGCTCTCGCCTCCCCCATGGGTTACTTTCGGTGATTGCAAGCAATCACCTGTCGGCTGACAGGCGCATTCGCGCCACCCAAGGTTGGCGCTGCCTTTGCTTTTTGGGTGCAACGGTTCGTTTGTCTCTAACGAAAAACGCCGCCTTTTTGGGCGGCGTTTGTGTTTGGGGAAGTGGCGGAATGGTGCGCAATGAATGCGCACCCTACGGGGAGGTTATTCGGCCCAACTTACCCCTGTCAAATCCGTCGCTTGCGTCGGCGCGTCTTTCCACAGGCCCTGCAGGCCTGCTTTGGCCACTGTGGGCGTCGCCAATTGGAACAGGTAGCCGTTGACGTAATCCTCGGAGATGATCGTTTGTGCCGCTGCGATCATTTCGGTGCGTTTGGCGGGGTCGGCTTCGACGTTCAAATCCGCGATCAGTTTTTGGAAATCGGCATTGTCGTATTGGAAGTAATACTCGGGGTTGGCGTAGATGCCGATGTCAAAGGGTTCGGTGTGGGACACGATGGTCAGGCCGTAATCCTTGCCACGGAACACTTGTTCGAGCCATTGCGCCCATTCGAGGTTAGAGATTTCCGTTTCGATCCCCACTTGGCGCAGTTGGGCTGCGATGATTTCGCCACCGCGCCGTGCATAGGAGGGGGGTGGCAGTTTCAGTGTGGTTTTGAATCCATCGGGGAAGCCTGCTTCGGCCAGCAGTTTCTTGGCCATTTCAGGATCATAGGTGCTGTTCCCTGTCAGGTCCACGTAGTCTGGGTTGTGCGGCGCAAAATGCGTGCCGATGGGCGTGCCAAGGCCGAACATGGCGCCGTCAATGATGGCTTGGCGGTCGATGGCGTGGGCCAGCGCCTTGCGCACCTTCACATTGTCAAAGGGCGGCATTTTGTTGTTGGTGGACAGGATCGTTTCCCCTTCGGTGTTGCCCACGATGACTTTGAAACGCGGGTCTGCTTCGAATTGGGGGAGGTTTTCTGGGGCAGGGAACCCTGCGAAGGCGTCGATGTCTTCGGCCATGATTGCGGCGAAGGCGGCCGTGGGATCAGAGATGAATTTAAAGGTGGCTTTGGCCAGCGCAGGGGCCGTACCCCAGTAATTTTCGTTGCGTGACAAATCAATTTTGTCGCCCTGCACCCAATTGTCGAATTTAAACGCGCCTGTGCCGATTGGTTTTTGTTTGATGGTGTCGATGCTTTCAGGCGCGACGATCACAGCGTCCCCCCATGCGAGGTTAAAGAGCATGGAACCGTTGGGGGCAGAGAGGGTGAGTTTGACGGTTGTTGGGTCTATGGCTTCGACGGATGAGATGCCTGCGTAGAGTGCTTTTTGGGCGTTCGCTGACTCTTCGCCTTGGGTGCGGTTGAGGGAAAAGACCACATCATCGGCGTCCATGGTGGTGCCATCGTGGAAGGTCACGCCTTCGCGCAGTTTGAAGGTGTAGGTGAGGCCATCGTCAGAAATGGTCCAGCTTTCGGCGAGGCCTGGATTGACCGATCCGTCTGGGCCAAAGCGGGTGAGGCCCTCGAACACGTTGGAGTAAAGCACGCTGTCAATGGCCCCTGCCGCGGCGGAGGTTGGATCAAGGTGGGGTGGTTCCAGTTGGATCGCGATGGTCAGATCGTCTTTGGCGAGTGCAGAAGAGGCCAGTAGCACAGCGGTGGCCGTGAGCGTTGCTTTGAAGAATGTCATCGAGGATCTCCTATCTGGATGCGAGCAAAGTCTTAGGGTGAGTGTTCCAGTAAATGCCTGTGCAATCAAGGGTGTGGGTTTTTAGCGCCTGACGCATGGGGAGGGTGGTCTTTCGCAAGGGCAGGCATTACATCCGATTTGCAATACAGCACAGGGGGCAAACCATGAGCGCCACAGCACAGAAAAAAGCACCGATGCCGATGGATATTCGGGCTCGCAAAGGGGGAGAGCCGTTGGTGAGCCTGACCGCCTATACCACCCCGATGGCGCAGATGATGGATGCCCATTGCGATTTCGTTCTGGTGGGGGACAGCGTTGGCATGGTGCTGCATGGGCAGCCCAGCACGCTGGGTGTGACGATGGAGATGATGATCCTGCATGGTCAGGCGGTGGCGCGGGGATTGAACAGTGCCATGATGGTCGTGGACATGCCGTTTGGGTCCTATGAGGAAAGCAAAGAGCAGGCGTTTCGCAATGGCGCGCGGTTGATGGCAAAAACGGGCGCGGGTGCGGTGAAGCTGGAAGGCGGCGTTGAGATGGCGGAAACCATTGCGTTTCTGGTCAAGCGCGGTGTGCCAGTGATGGCGCATGTGGGGCTGACGCCGCAGTCGATTAATACGTTGGGTGGCTATAAGGTTCAGGGGCGTGATGCGGATGCAGAGCGAGTTGTGGCGGATGCCAAAGCCGTGGCGGATGCAGGGGCGTTTGCGGTTGTGCTGGAAAAAGTGCCAGAGGGGCTGAGTGACCGGATCACGGCAGAGGTGGAAATTCCGACCATCGGGATCGGCGCATCTGCAGGGTGTGATGGTCAGATATTGGTGCTGGACGATATGCTGGGGTTGTTCACGGCGTTTAAGGCGAAGTTTGTAAAGCGGTTTGCAGAGCTTGGCATAACGGCTGAAGAAGCGATTGCGCAGTATGCGGCGGATGTGAAAACGCGCAAATTCCCCGGACCAGAGCATGTGTTTGCAGATGTTTTGCCAAAGAAAGACGCGTAAATGACGCCAGTGATTGAACGGGATTTGGCTGCGTTACGGGCCACGGTGACCGCGTGGAAGCGGGCGGGCGAGGTTGTGGGCGTGGTGCCCACCATGGGTGCGTTGCATGCGGGGCATTTGAGTTTGGTTTCGGCGGCCAAGGCGGCGTGTGACCGGGTGATTGTCACGATTTTTGTGAACCCAAAGCAGTTCAACAACCCAGAAGATTTAGCGAATTATCCGCGCACCGAGCATGAAGATGCAGAGAAGCTCGCACCGTTGGGGGTGGATGTGGTCTATGTGCCCGATGGGGATACGATGTATCCCGATGGGTTTTCATCGACTGTGACCGTGGAAGGTTTAACGGATTGTATGGACGGGGTGCATCGCCCCGGCCATTTCGAAGGGGTGGCCACGGTGGTGGCCAAGCTGTTCACGCAAACGGCGGCGGATCAGGCGTTTTTTGGGGAGAAGGATTTCCAGCAATTGTTGGTGGTGAAACGCATGGCGGCGGATTTGGATATCCCGATTGAGGTGGTTGGTTGCCCCACAATCCGAGAGCCGAACGGTTTGGCCATGTCATCGCGCAATTTGCAATTGTCAGAGGCTGGGTTTGAAACGGCGGCGTTGCTGCATGAGGAATTGCAAGGGATTGCCGCAGGTTTGCGTGAAGGCGCGCCGTTGGCCGTGCTGCGGGATCGTGCGATTGCGCGGCTGAGCGACGCTGGATTTGGCGAGGTGGAATACATCGACCTGCGCGGCATTAACAACCTGTCACTGTTGTGGGCGGCGGAGCGTCCCGCGCGGTTGTTTGCGGCGGTGTGGTTTGAAGGTGTGCGGCTAATCGACAATATTGCGGTGTAGTTTTGCCGTGGGGTTAAGGTTGGTTTAGCGCGCAATCGGTGCATATTTGGCGAAAGATTTGCCGATGGAGCACCCGATGACACCGACCCAATTGAAAACTGATTACCTGATTGTGGGCAGTGGTGCTGTGGGCATGGCCTTTGCCGATGTGTTGGTGAGCGAGAGCGATGCGGATATCATCATTGTGGATCAATTCGCGAAACCAGGTGGGCATTGGAACAACGCCTATCCGTTCGTAACACTACATCAACCAAGTGCGTTTTACGGAGTGAGTTCGCGCGAATTGTCAAATGGCAAGTTTGATCAAGTTGGGTTGAACAAAGGATTGGGGTCACTGGCCACGGGGGCCGAGGTGGCGGCCTATTTTGACGCGGTGATGCACGAGACCTTTTTGCCAAGCGGGCGGGTGCGATATTTTCCAATGTGCCGCTCTGACGGGGCGGGGATGTTTGAAAACACGCTGACAGGGGAGGTGTTTGAGGTGGAAGCGGGGAAAACCGTTGATGCCACCTATCTGAAAACCACGGTTCCATCCACGCATACGCCGCAGTTTGAGGTGGAAAATGGGGTGTGGTTCATGCCGCTGAATGACCTGCCAAAGATTGATCGCAAGCCTGAGGGTTATGTGATTGTGGGCGGTGGCAAGACGGGCATGGATGCGGTTTTGTGGTTGCTGGGCAATAGTGTGGACCCTGATACGATCCGTTGGATCATGCCGCGCGATGGGTGGATGCTGGACCGTAAAAACACGCAATCGGATATTTCGTTTTTCAACAGCACACTTGGCGCGCAGGCGCTTCAGTTCGAAGCGATTGCGGCGGCTGAGAGTGTGGATGATTTGTTTGATCGGCTGGAGGACAGCGGAGTTTTGCTGCGGCTTGATCGAGATGTGAAGCCGAAGATGTTTCATGGGGCCACCGTGAGCCAAGCAGAACTGGCCGAAATGCGGCGGGTGAAGAATGTGCTGCGTTTGGGGCGGGTGCAAAAGATTGGCGTGGATGAGATTTTGCTGGATCAGGGGAGTGTTCCGACGGGGCCAAATATCGTGCATGTGGATTGTTCTGCCAGCGCCATTTCAAACCTTAAAACGAAACCGATTTTTGAAGGCGATCTGATTACGCCCCAAACCGTGCGGTCTTATCAGCCTGTGTTTTCGGCGGCGTTGATTGCGCATATTGAGGTGGTGAAAGACACCGAGGTCGAGAAAAATGCGCTGTCTACGGTGGTGCCTTTGCCCAATCACGACACGGATTGGATTCGCATGATGATCCCGTTCATGATGAACCAATACAATTGGTCGCGTGACAGTGATATCCGCGATTGGCTGACGCACAATCGGCTGGACGGGTTCAGTGGAATGGTGCGCGGTGTGTCGCCAGATGACGCGGAAAAACAGGCGATCTTGGGGCGGATGAAGGCGGCGTCCATGCCCGCCATGGCGAAGCTAACGCAATTGGTGGGGCAGATTTGAGTATTTGGAGAACAAAGAAGGCTCAAGAAGGTTAACAGAACCTTAAGAGCCTTTTTTGAGGTTAAATATCCACTGCGAAGCGGACGTTATTCAAGCAGCAAGTCACACAGGGAATGCCCCATGACTTTGGCGCTGTCGATCATTGCGGAGACTTCGACGTATTCATCGGGTTGGTGGGCGAGCTCTAGGATGCCCGGGCCGTAGGCGATGCAGTTTTGCAAATGGCCGATGCGGTCGATGTGTTTTTGATCGTAACTGCCGGGCGAGACAACATATTCGGCGGGTTTGCCGAGGGTTTTTTCGATGGCGGCAGCGATAGAGGTGACGACGGGGGCGTCTTTGGCTGTCATGGAGGGGTGGATTTGCTGGATTTCGCGGACTTTGTAATCGAAATCGGTGCGTTCTGATTTTACCTTTTCCAGAACGTTGTAAATTTCGGTTTGCACGTCTTCGAGGGTTTCTTCGATCAGGAAGCGGCGGTCGATGACCATGCGCGCGCTGTCAGGGACCATGGGGCTCGGCAGGCCCGTGAAATCGGGTTCGGGTTCGTCTTGGCCGCCGTGGAACGAGTTGATGTTGAGCGTGGATTGGCGTGCGCCCTTGGGGATCACGGGCATGTCGGTGCGCTTGGAGGCCAACAGGGGATAGAGCGAGGTTTCCATTTCTGACAGGACTGCACCCATGTGGCGTACGGCGCAATCGCCCAAGAACGGCATGGAGCCGTGAGCATTGCGTCCCTTTGTTTCAATCTCTGCCCACCATGCGCCGCGATGGCCCAAGCAGATACAATCAAGGCCAAGGGGTTCGGGGATGATCACGTGCTGCACACGGGTTGGGGCGAAGTAACCCTTTTCTGCAAGGTAGGCGACGCCGCCAAAGCCGCCTGTTTCCTCATCTGCTGTGCCAGAGATTTCGATGGCGCCTGCGAAGTCTGGGAAGGTGTCGATGAAGGCTTCGGCGGCGATGATGGATGCCGCGAGGCCGCCTTTCATATCGCAAGAGCCGCGACCATAGATTTTATCCCCGTCAAGGTCGCCGCCAAAAGGATCGCGTGTCCAGTCTTGGCCAAGTTCCACGACATCGGTGTGAGAGTTGAAGTGGACGCAATCGCCCTGTGTCGTGCCTTCGCGCCGCGCGATGATGTTCCAGCGGGGATATTTTTCGCTGTCCCCTGGGGTTTCAAAGGCGCGGATGAGGTCGCAATCAAAGCCGCGTGGTTTGAGGCGGGTTTCAAGGTATTCGCAGATCAGGCGGTAGTTTTCGCCCGGCGGATTGACGGTTGGAATCCGGATGAGGTCTTGGGTCAGGGCAATCAGATCATCGCGGCGTGCGTCGATTTCGGCGTTGAGGCGGTCGATTTTGGTTTGGTCAGGCATGGGGCAGAGTGTGCGATAGCTGGACCTATTGAGCAAGATGCGTTGGCGATTTGTGACGCTGCGGTTATGTTCGCCTGTAAGTGGGAGAATTTCATGAACAATGCAGCATTAAGAGCCGAGGCCACGCGCATTTTTCAAGCGGGGGTGGCGGCAGCGGACCCTGCGGGCGCGGTGCGCCGTGCATTGAATGCACAGCCTGTGACGGGGCCCGTGGCGGTTATTGCGCTGGGCAAAGCGGCAGGAGCCATGATGGCCGAGGCGCTGTTGCATGTAGAGGCAAGCAAGGCGCTGGTGGTGACAAACGCGGAAAATGCACAGGACATTGCAGGGGCCGAGGTGATGATTGGGGAGCATC
The DNA here is from genome assembly GCF_029854195.1 of Amylibacter sp. IMCC11727. Classification (NCBI taxonomy): domain Bacteria; kingdom Pseudomonadati; phylum Pseudomonadota; class Alphaproteobacteria; order Rhodobacterales; family Paracoccaceae; genus Amylibacter; species Amylibacter sp. IMCC11727. Next base: position 2,633,046 of record NZ_CP122960.1, on the reverse strand, counting down.
CTGTGCCAAGCGATGGAAGTGTCGCGGCGGGGGCTGCGATTTTGGATTTTGTGGCGGGTTTGGGCCCTGAAGATCAGGTTTTGGCGTTGATTTCAGGGGGCGGTTCGGCATTGGCGATTGCGCCTGTGGAAGGTGTTTCGGCGGCGGACAAACAGGCGGCCAATGCGGTTTTGTTGGGTTCGGGGCTTGATATTAATCAGATGAATTTGGTGCGCCAGTGCTTGAGCCGATTGAAAGGCGGCGGGTTGTTGGCGGCCACGAAGGCCTCGGTGCGGGCATTGATCCTGTCTGACGTGATTGGCGATGATTTGCGGGTGGTGGCCAGTGGTCCCACCGTGGGTCGTGTGGGCACCCATGCCGAGGCCCGCAGAGTTTTGATGGATGCGGGTGCTTGGGATGCCATGCCGCAGGCGGTTCGGGATCATTTGGGCCGCGATGAAGATGTGGCCGAGATGCGGCCAGCGTACAATCAGATCATCGGATCGAACCGTGTGAGCCTAGAGGCGATGGTGGCAGCCTGTGACGGCACTGTGATCGTGGATGATGCGTTGGAAGGGGATGTGGCGGAGGCCGCGCAAAAGGTGCTGTCGGCGATGAACGCTCATTCTGGAGATTGCACTTTGATATTTGGTGGGGAAACCACGGTGAAGCTGGTAGGTGATGGCGTGGGTGGGCGCAATCAGGAGCTTGCCTTGCGCGTTGCACAAGGGGCAGCGGAAAGCGGTGATGATTGGGTGTTCCTGAGCGGTGGGACAGACGGGCGCGATGGCCCGACCGATGCCGCAGGTGGCATTGTCGATACGCAAACCTGTGCGCGGATTGCGGATGCGGGGCTGGATGTGGATGCGGTGTTGGGGAACAACGACAGCTTTCACGGGCTACAGGCGGCGGGTGATTTGTTGGTGATTGGTGGCACGGGCACGAATGTGGCAGATGTGCAAGTTTTCCTGCGCCGTTCTTGACCTTCATTAACGGGCGGGGATAGTTTGGCGCATGTTTAAACGCCGCCCCAAAGTGATGATAGAGGCCGAGCATGTGACCTTGCGCATGCCGATGATGGCCGATCATTTATCTTGGGTGAAATTGCGCCAAGATGGCGAGGACTTTCTGGCCCCGTGGGAGCCTATTTGGGCCCCTGATCATTTTTCCAAACGGGCGTTTTCCAACCGCGTGTTTTGGGCGCGTAAAACCTATGAGGCGGGAAAAGGCGTGCCATTGTTTATCATTCGGCGCGAAGATCAGGCGCTGTTGGGGGCCATTACGTTGGACAACATTCGGCGCGGTCCTGCGATGGCGGGGACGTTGGGGTATTGGATCGGGGCGGAGTTTGCGCGGTCTGGTTATATGACCGATGCCATTCAGGCCGTTGTTCATTATGCGTTTTACCAGCTGGATTTGAGCCGTGTTGAGGCGGCGACCCTGCCCGAGAATGCGGCGTCACGCGGGTTGCTGGAAAAGACAGGGTTTAAGTACGAGGGTGTGGCACAAAGCTATCTGCAAATTGCGGGGAGGTGGCGGACACATGTGCTTTATGCCAATATCCGAGGTGATCGGCGGGGTAAAACGGACGCGGGTTAGCCGTTTATGACGTTGCCGCAGACCTGTGTTTCAAACATCAAAACCTGACCCTCTTCGAGGCTGTGCGGGGCGTTATCGACCCACCATTTAGCAGCGTCTGTGTTGAACGCGGCAAGGATTTCAATCGCGCCTTTTGAATGCACGTAATAGCCTGTCATGGTTTGGGGTTCTTGCACCAAACCTTTCAGAAACGCACCGAGCCGCGTGCGCGATCCTGTGACAACGCCTTGAACTTTGCTGGTGACTGGCAGGTGGTGATAGAGCGGCAAGCGCAAGCCGATCCATGCGTCGCGGACCCATTCGGGGGCTTCGCCGTTCGGGCGTTTGATGATTTCGATGTACATGCCTGTTGGTTGCACGGATTTGCAATTGTGATCAAGGGATTTGGGAAAACGGTGTAGGCTGAGGTCAGAGTTGGATTCGGGGAGGTGTGATATGCTGAGATATTTTCTGGTGCTATTTGCCATGACGGCGACGCCCACGCTGGCACAGACCCGAATGCCGAGCCATTGTTTGGCGTTTGCGGATGCGGGGCCACAAATCCATTATGCGTCTTTGAAAAAAGATGAAGTGGCGATCACATATGCAGATCATTCCATGTATGTGATTGATACCGTTGGAGGATTGCGTGCGGTCACGGATTATAATGGGTATATCGGCAAGGTGGATAAGGCCCCAGACATCGTGACAATGAACCGTGGGCATTCCAGCCATTACACTGATTACCCTGACCCAAGCATTCCGCATATCCTGCGGGGCTGGGACCCCAAAGGCGGTGTGGCAGAGCACGAATTGGACTTAGGCGAAATGCTGATCCGCAATGTGACCACGGACATCAGGGGGGTGTTTACGGGGCAGATCCCCGATGGAAACTCGATCTTTATCTTTGAGGTGGCGGGGCTCTGTATTGGGCATCTGGGCCATCTTCATCACGAACCAAGTGACGAGCAGTTTGCGCGGATCGGACGGTTGGATGTGGTGATGGCGGCCGTGGATGGGGGCATGACGCTCGATCATCCGACCATGGTGAAAACGCTCAAACGGTTTCGATCATCGGTGGTGTTGCCGATGCACTGGTTTGGGGAAACGACGCTCGGGGCGTTTCTGGCGGGGATGCGCGATGAGTTTGATGTGGTGCGTATGGAAGACAGCACGCTGATCCTGAGCCAAGATCGCCTGCCCGCCCGCCCAACGGTGATTGTGATGCCGCCGCAGTTTTACACGGAATACGAATAGCGGTGCTTGTGAGTGCGCGGGGGGGCAGGTAAGCCTGTTTGCAAGGAGAGTGCCGATGCTAAACCCCGCTGATGATGCGTTTCTTGCCCTGTTGAACGAGGCTATTCCCGATGTGGCTGGGCCGATTGAGCCGCGGTATTTGGAAGAGCCGCGTGGGATGGTGAAGGGGCAGGGTGGTGTTTTGGCGCGTCCGCGTTCAACACAAGAGGTGGCAACGGTGGTTCGGCTGTGCGGCGAACATGGGGTTGCCGTTGTACCTTATGGCGGTGGCACGGGGCTGGTTGGGGGACAAGTGGCCACGGGCGTAGCGGCACCGTTGGTTTTGTCGCTGGAGCGGATGTCTGCGGTGCGCAATGTGGACCCTGTGGGCAATACGATCACGGTAGAGGCAGGCATGACATTGGCCGCTGTGCAGGATGCGGCGGATCAGGCAGGGCGGATGTTTCCATTGTCGTTGGCATCGGAAGGATCGTGTTTGATTGGCGGGAATTTGGCGACGAATGCGGGCGGCGTGCAGGTGCTGCGCTATGGCAATGCGCGGGATTTGTGCCTTGGGGTTGAGGCCGTGATGCCCGATGGAACGATCCATCACGGGTTAAAGCGGTTGCGCAAGGACAACACAGGCTATGATTTGCGCAATCTGTTGGTGGGGTCTGAAGGCACGCTTGGGGTGATTACAGCGGCGGTGTTGAAGTTGGTGCAGAAACCTGCAGCGTTGACCACTTGTTTCGCAATTGTGGAGGGGCCACGGGCGGCGGCAAAGCTGTTGGCGCGGATGCAAGTGGCGCTCGATGGATTGGTGAGCGCGTTTGAATTGATGAGTGGGGTCGGGTTTGAGTTTCTGCATGAAACCATGCCCGAGGTGCGCACGCCGTTTGAGGGCGCCCCAGACTGGATGGTGCTGGCGGAGATTGGGTCTGGCGTGGATGCGGATATGGAAACGCGGATGAGCGCAGTTTTGGCAGCGGCGCTGGAAGATGGGTTGATCTGCGATGTGGTCCTGGCGCAATCCGCCGCGCAGCGCGATGCGTTTTGGACCGTGCGCGAGAGCATTCCTGCAGCGAACAAACGGATTGGCGCGATTTCAAGCCATGATATTTCCATCCCGCAAGATCGGATCGCGGCGTTCATTGACGAGGGCCGCACGGCGTTGGCGCCATTTGGCCCCCTGCGGCTGAACTGTTTTGGGCACCTGGGTGACGGGAACTTGCATTTCAATGTGTACCCGCCCAAAGGCGACGCAAAGGCGGATTGGGCGCATTTGAAACGGGATTTAATGGATGTGGTGCATGATTTGGTTCACGCCTATGACGGATCAATTTCGGCAGAGCATGGCATTGGACGGTTCAAAGCGGGTGATCTGCAGCGCTATGGTGATCCAGCGAAATTAGCGGCGATGCGTGGGATTAAAACGGCGCTGGACCCGATGGGGATTATGAATCCTGATGTGATTTTAACGCGGTAAAGGCGTTTGTGTGTCTTTCACGGTGCAGCAAAGAGTTAACGAAACATAAACGCCGACACGTCCATTTGGACGTGTCGGCGTTAAGCGGTTGTTTAGGAATTGGGTGTGGATTGCGCGTACGAGCGTTTGGATAAATGGCCGCGAAACGTGGATCAATCGCCCTCAAACGCACAAAGCGATGTGACAGGAACACCCAGATCACGGATGACCTGCGCCCCACCCAAATCTGGCAGGTCAATGATAAAGGCCGCATGGATGACCTCGCCGCCCAAGCGTTCGATCAGTTTGATCCCTGCGGCTGCCGTACCCCCCGTGGCGATCAGATCGTCGATCAGCAAAACGCGTGCCCCTGCTTCAATCGCGTCGTCATGAACTTCGATCGTGGCTGTGCCGTATTCCAGTGTATAATCTTCGGATATTGTTTTGCCTGGCAATTTGCCCGCCTTGCGCACAGGCAGAAACCCAACTCCGAGCCGTTCTGCCACTGCGCCGCCGATGATAAAGCCTCGTGCTTCGAGCCCTGCGATGGTGTCGATATTCATGTCTTTGCATTGTTCCACCATCTGCGAAACGGCGAGTTTGAACCCTTCGGCATTGCCAAACAGGGTGGTCACATCGCGAAACATGATACCCTTGTGGGGGAAATCAGGAATCGTGCGGATGTAATCGGTGATGTCTTTGGTCATTGTGATGTCTTTCAAAAGCCGAGGTCAGGTTTCGATATCATAAGCCAGAAGATGGCCACAAGAGCGGCAAAGGCGGGCCATCCAAGCGCAAACCAGAGGCGAAAGGCACGGCGTGCTTCAGGTGGAAGGGGCGCGTTGTTTTGCGCGGCGGTGCGGGCAAGATTGCGGATGCGGATTTGCAGATGGACCACAGGGGCCCAGCAGATGAAGGCGAGCACATAGAGCGCATAGGTTGCCAATAACCACGGTGCGTTCAAAGACCACCCTTGAAGTGCGATCAGAGCAAGCCCTGACAGCGGTTGGACAAGGCCTGCGGGTGTTGTGAACAGCCAATCCGCAATCACTACCCCGCCTGAAACATGGGCGATGGTTTGCGGGTTTTGGCTGCGCCATGCCCAAACCATTTGAAATGCTGTGCCGATACCCGTGCCAAACAAAACCGTGGATGACAGGATGTGTATCCATTTGGCAATGAGGTAGAGATCAAGTTCCATCATCTTTCCTTTTGCAAAATGGTGTGGATCAGCAACAGCGCAAGGATGGGAATGTTTTTCAACAGCCCGCCAAGCGGGAGCAGCCAGAGGGTTGGATTCAAGAGGCTGAAGGTGGCTGTGTAGCCAATAATCATCGCGAATTGCAATTGGGTGATGCGTTTGGGCTGCCAATCACGGATCAAGGCCAAAGCGATGAATAGGTCGATCACACCGCCTGCGCGCGCCATAGCAACAAGCACATTGTCTGGGATGGCTGTGTTCAGTAGGGGCAGGAATTGGTCAGGCGGGAGCATTAGACCAATGAGGCCCGATATCAGCCATAACACAGCAAGGCACAGACGCACGGCGGGTTTCATCAGAAACAGACGTGCATGCCACAGATCGGATGTGCCAACAGGGCGTGCGTTTAAGAACTTGCTGAATCCGCGCGGGCTTGCGTCAATTTCGGCGTGCATCGCTGTGGTGTCGGCCACAACGCCTGCGTTGATTTGCGCCAAGGACGTGCGGGAGACCGGCCCCATTTTGCAGAAATCACCAATCCAACCAAACAGGGACATTAAAGGGGAAGGGAGGGTGATTATTGGTGCTTTTGGCAGGCCAAGCCAGCGGCGGTATTGCGCCAACAGTGTATGCAATGAAACGGTTTCTGGGCCGCCCACGTCAATTGGGTTGCTTGTCGGGGGATGACGCAACACAGCGTCAATGACCCCTGCAAGGTCGGTTGCATGGATTGGATTAAACTGGGGGGCTGCGCCCGATGGAACGGGCATTGCAATTGGACATGCCGCCAAGGCACGAATAAGAGACGAGCCGCCATAGGAGGTGTCGGACAACACCAAGCCGCAGCGCAAAGCCGTTACGTTATGCGCGAGCGCGGTCGTTTCTCCCGCACGGCGGTATTTGGAAAAATCCGTATCCGCGTCGATACCGACAGCAGAAATCAGGACCCCTGTGGCGCCTTTGGGCATGGCTGAATAGACGGCAAGTGGGGTCGTGACATGGACTGCAGTAAAGGCACGTTCTGACCCGTTGAGCAGCCCTGCGGCATTAACGACGTGGTCCGCGGTTTTAAGTTTTTCTTTCCAAAAATCGGATGACTGAACTGCAGAATCCAAGAAATCTGCGGTAAGGGTTTCAAACCCCATTTCCATCAAAGCGGTTGGATTGCGGGCGACACAGACAACATTGTGTCCAAGATCGCGCAAGCCATAGGCCAGATGTCTGCCAATAAATCCATCTGCCCCAAGCAGCACCGTGCGATGCAAATCTGACGTGCTTTGGGTCATCGGCTGACGTCGTCGATCCGTTTTTGCAGGACGGTGACGTCGTTTGTGCGGTTTGGATCGGGCAGTTCACGCAAAATGGAGAGGATCGTTGGGGATGTGATGGCGACGGAGTGGCCGCTTTCGCCGTCTTTCACGTCCGTTACATCCACAAACTGCACGCCATAGCGGCGCAGCGTTTCGGTGTCTTTTAACTGGCCCACGCGGTTGGCGCGCCCTGACAGAAACGCGGATAGGCGTAGGGCGGGGTCTTCGGCGCTGCCAAAGACAACAAACGGGTTTGGCATCGGATCGATGCGGCTGATTTGGGTTTCAAACAGATCCGTGTCGATATCTGGTGCAATCAGGATCACGCCGCCGATGCGGTGGGATAGGCGCGATTTTGATTGCAGTGAAATTTGGCGCAAGGTTTCTGTGACAAGGCTCGATCCCACAGAATGGGCGACAATGACGATGTTGCCAAACCCTTGATCGGCAACAGTTTTGATCAGGGATTCTAGCCCATCGCGGGCAAATAGAATGCTGTCACGATCACGGATGTATTCGAGCGAATTTTCTGTGGCGGGCCACGAATAGTGGATCACCGTATTGCGGTCCTGCATGTCGTGGGAAATCTGCGCGAGGCGATATGTGCCTTCGGCAAATGATGTGTTGTAGCCGTGAACATAGATGATCGCCGTGTCTGTGTTGCGCGCGGCATTGGCGTTTAATGCGCGGCCAAACGTTAAGGCGGAGTCGTAAGGTGTGACGTTTTTTGTGACAAAGTCCGTGGCTGGATTTGGGTTTCTTCCAGGCCATTCGATTTTGCCTTCCACGTGGATTGGCGGGATCGAGATGTCATACCGCGCATAGTTCAGGCGTGATGTGCGTTTTGCAGAGAAATCCGTAGGCCCATCTGCTTGGCGTGTGGTGGCCACAAAGATTTCACGTGTTGTGGTGTTTGCACTGTCTGTTGGCACAAAGTCGATCCGCTCTGGCCCCGAACAGGCCATGAGCGTCACTGCCAGTAAAAGTGCAACCGCGCGAACAAACATCAAAGCACGCGGCCTGCCACGGCGTCGAGTTTGGCCACAAGTTTTGGATCGCGGGCGTCTGGTTGCGTAAGGATGGCAAATTCCAGCGCCTTATCACAGCCATGTGGACAGTCTTCACGTGGTGCGCCGAGGATGTTTGGCAGGCGGGCCACTAGTCCCTTTGCTTTGGCGGAATTGCTCATCAGGGTTTCGATGATTTTGGTCACGTCCACTTCGCCGTGGTCGGGGTGCCAGCTGTCGTAATCGGTGATCATGGCCACAGAGGCGTAGCACAGCTCTGCTTCGCGGGCGAGTTTGGCTTCGGGCATGTTGGTCATGCCGATCACATCACAGCCCCAGACCTCGCGGTACATTTTGGATTCTGCGAGGGTGGAAAATTGCGGGCCTTCCATGGCGAGGTATGTGCCGCCGTTGTGGACGGTGATGCCTTCGGCCTTGGCTGCGTCAAAGCAAGCCGCGCCAAGGCGCGGGCAGGTGGGATGGGCCACGGAGACATGGGCCACACAGCCTGGACCAAAGAAGGATTTTTCGCGGGCAAAGGTGCGGTCGATGAATTGATCGACGATCACAAAATCGCCGGGTGCCATTTCATCGCGAAAAGAGCCGCAGGCAGACACGGAAATCACATCGGTCACGCCTGCGCGTTTCAATGCGTCAATGTTGGCGCGGTAGTTGATGGTGGATGGTGTTTGCACGTGACCGCGCCCGTGGCGGGGCAGAAAGACCATTTTTACACCGTCGAGCGTGCCGACCAGCAGGTCGTCGGAGGGATTGCCAAAGGGGCTTTCGACGGTGATCCATTGCGGGTTTTCAAGGCCGTCGATGTCGTAAACACCAGAGCCGCCGATGATGCCGAGTACTGTTGTCATGGGGTGTCCTTAGGTTTGGCCGGGTCGGTTCAGTGAAAAGGTTTCTGTCACCGCAGCGTAATCGCGATACCCCAATCGGGCCAGCGGTTTATAAGAGGTGATATCGAGCAAGCCGTCTTTGATGTGCTGATCTTGGATGTGAATGCCAACGACTTCGCCAATGATCATAAAGGCATGACCTGGCAATGCGATTTCTTGGAACAGCTTGCATTCCATTGAAACAGGGGCTTCGGCCACAAAGGGTGCTTTGATTACGGATGAAGTGCCTTTGGTCAAGCCGGCATGGGCGTATTCATCATCGCCGTGGGGGGCGTGGGCGGAAGAAATATTCATGGCGTCCTGCAAATCCGATGACACGATGGACACGCAGAATTCCCCCGTGGCGCGGATGTTTTCAAGGCTGTCTTTTTCCTCGTCCAGACCGATTTTGCGCCCTGTGGTGGAATACATCACCATGGGCGGGACATCTTGGACACCATTGAAAAAGGAATAAGGCGCGAGATTGGCGTTGCCGTTTTTATCAAGCGTGCTGATCCAGCCGATGGGGCGCGGAGCGACGATGGTTTTGAACGGGTTATGGGGCAGACCGTGATCGTCGATATTGGGGCGGTAAAACATGGGGGTTTCCTGATTTGGAATGCGTTGCCACGTTTGTAGCGGTCTGATATCGCAAGGGAAAGTGGATTTGCCCCAAACGCAGAGTTCGTTTGTAGGGTTCGAAAGGCAGCGATGTTTCACCTGACGCCAGAATCGGACGAGGATCGGTACGAGGTTGAGTATCTGTACGACCTTGCCTTTGCACCTGGGCGAGAAGCGTTGTCGTCATATCGGCTGCGCGAGGGTGTCGATCCTGTGGCCGACCTGTGTTTGGTGGCGCGCGATGAGTATCACGTGTTGGCGGGTGCCATTCGGTATTGGCCTGTGGTGATTGGCACGGCGCAGGATGCTGCGTTGTTGTTGGGACCAGTGGCGGTGCATCCGACCTATCAAGGGGAAGGTCTTGGCGGAGTGTTGGTGCGCCAAAGTCTGGAGGTTGCGCGGGATTTAGGCTGGTCGCGTGTGATCCTAGTGGGGGATGCGCCCTACTATGGAAAATTCGGGTTCACGCGTGCCGATGCGCTCAGCTTTCCCCCACCAACCAACCCTGAACGGGTGTTGTGTAAAGCGTTGGCGGATGGGGCGTTTGACGGGGTGTTTGGTTTGATCGGATCGGTCCAAAGGCCCTAGACCTTATCGACACCGATTTGTTAAACATTTGCCTTCGCCAATGGAATACACCGAGGAATGGCCGGGAGAACCTGCTGGCACAGGGACATCTTCGCCGAGCAAGAATTTAACGCTGTGCCCCCCTGCGAGGCCCGCAGGATATCGGGCGATGGGTTTGGCAATCAGGTAATAGCCACGCCCGTTGACCCGGATTTTATCTTCGACCATGAGCTGCATCAGCCCTGCTTCTTGTGGGAGAACATCGTAGGCTTGCGCAGGCTTGGGTGAAATCACTTTGTCGACGTCAAATTTGCGGATCCCTGCGGGATGGAACCGTTTGAGATTTTGCATTGTGTTAGAGCTGCCGAACGGACCGCCTGTTGGACCTTGACCATTTGGTTGGTCAAGCAACTTTGGACCTTCGGGCGTGAGTTCATAGCGTTTGCCGTTAAGAACAAGAATATCTGTGCCACCGCTGCTTTGTTTGCCCCCTTTGCCAGAGGGTAAGGCCAGCGTGTTAATCGTATAAAATGCAAGCATTTGATCGGGCGCACGGGATAGTTCTCTTTGGGCCTTTTGATAGGCCATAATGCCTTTGCCATCGTCGACTTTCGAAACAGCATCGACGCAACTGTTTTGTTCGACAAAATGGATGCGGTTTTTGGGGATGCCGACAACGCCCGCACCGCCGCCTTCATGGACGCGGCTTTTCTGGACAACCAATTGTTGAATGCGATCTGTTGCGCCGGAAAACTCCCATATGGTTTTTGTGTGGCTGGCAAGAACCAAATAAATCGGTTTTGTGCCTGCTTCGATATGGAGCTGGGCCGCATGTGTTACATCGTTCATGCCTGCAACGCTGATTGTAGACAGGGCGGCACCTTCATAGCCTGTCAGGACAACCAATTGCGCATTTTGAGCAGGTTTGGGGGCCGTGCAGGTGGCTTGAAGTTTGCCAAATGCGTTTGGTATCTTTCGCTTTATCCGGGTTTTGCGCAGGTTCATCGGAGCGTCTTCCAACGCGTTTATGATATCAATGATTTCAGGCGCAGTTGTGAAGCCGTCCTCATCAAGATCAAACAAAAGCAGAGAGCGGTTGTTCACATTTCTGCGCCCAGTTTTGATTTTCGTTTTTGTATAATTGAGGATTTCTGGGAACGACAACGCGTCATCGGCATTGGTGTCCGCCAGACCAAACGTCAGTTCCAAGTCAGCGGCTTGACGACCTGTGAAGGCTTCTCTTTCGGCTTGTGTGATGGTTCCGTCAGCATTCAAATCCCAAGCGAGTATTCTGGAAATCAAGCGGGACCGCTGTGACGCGATTTGAATGGATTCGTATTGTTCAAGGTCTTGGGCGCTGAGCCGACCAATGGGAGAAATTGCGAACAAATTACGCATAAGAAGCTGAAGGGCATCGCTTTTCTGGTTTTTTGCGAGTTGGTTTTCGATGCGCGTGAAGGTTCGGATCAAGTCTTGATCCCCAGCGATTTTGTCTTTCATTTCTGCGCTGATGTCAGAAGTGGATTTTGCCTGTGCTGGCCCTGTGAGCAAGCAGATGGAACTGATAGCGGCTGTCAGGAGAAACGATTTGAACATTTAAAATACCTCAAAATTTTGGAGAGTAATGCTTGAGGATATTGGCGAGAATATGACCTTTCGATGATGGAGGGGGCGTTTCTTGGCCTGTTTGAATGAGTTGCTTTGCCGCAATTCTACCAGCTTTGGCGTCAGGAATTTTGGAAAATCAGGGCGAGGTTGTTGGCGGGCATTTCGATGGTTGTGGCATGGGTTAGGCCCGCGTGTGCTGCGGTTGAGATAACCCATTGATCGTTTTTGTAGCCGGTTTCGGGATCGTGTTGGCGCAGGTTTGCATCGAAGGTTTTGTCGCCCTCGCTGGTGAGGCAGCCGTTTCGTTTGAACGGACCGTAAAGGGCGAGTGTTCCGTTTGGGGCGAGGGTTTTGGCGGCTTCGGTTATTAGGGTTTCTGCTTCGGGTGTTGAGATAAGGTGGAGGAGGTTTGCCAGCGTTATCAGGTCTTTGGGATCAAGGGTTTGTGACCAGCCTGATTGGGTGGCGTTGAGCCTGATCGGGGCGGCGATGTTGGTGAGGCCGCTATCTGCTGTATAGGCAGTGATGCTGGTGAGGCGTGTGGGATCTAATTCGCTCGGCTGCCACTGGAGGGTCGGCATGGCGGCAGCGAAGGTGATGATGTGTTGACCTGTGCCGCTTGCTAATTCGAGCGCTTGCCCTGCGGTGGGCGCGATGCTGGCGATGGCGGCGCAAAGATCGTTGGCGTTTCGCGCCGCAGACGGGGCGTGGAGTTTGCCGCTCGAATCCGTTTCAAGGGCAATTGAGGCGCTGGGCGCAGGGGGGCGGATGGCCATTAGTTCACGTTCACAATTTTGCCGGGGTTCATGATGCCTGTTGGATCAAACGTGCGTTTCAGATCGGCCATGATATTCACGGCTTCGCCGTGTTCTGCCTGAAGGTATTTCATTTTGCCAATACCGATGCCGTGTTCCCCTGTGACCGTGCCACCGAGTTCAAGCGCGCGCAGGTTCATCCGCGAGGTTAGCTCTTTGGCGAGGTTCAACTCGGACTCATTCTTGCGATCAAACAGGAAGAGAACATGATAGTTGCCATCGCCCACATGGCCCACGATGGGGGCCTGCCAGCCGTGGGCTTCCACATCGGCGATGGTGTCATCCATGGCTTGGGCGAGTTTGGAAATCGGCACGCAAACATCGGTGGAAATGCCGTCGGTTCCTGGTTTCTGGGCCTTCATCGCAAAGTATGCGTTATGGCGGGCGTGCCAGAGTTTGGTGCGATCCTCGGCCTTGGTGGCGTATTGAAAACCGCCGCCGCCCATATCTTCGGCAATGTCTTTCATGCGGTCGGCGGTTTCGGCGACGCTGGCGTCTGATCCGTGAAATTCCATAAACAGGTGATGGGTTTCTTTCATGGACATGTGGGAATAGGCGTTAATCGCTTTGATTGACATAGGGTCCACATATTCCATCCGCGCCACGGGCAGGCCCATTTGCACGGCCATGATGACCGAGTTGACGGCGCTGGCGGTGTCGGGAAATTCGCAGACGGCGGCAGAGATGGCTTCGGGTTGGCCGTGCAGTTTGAGGGTGATTTCGGTGATGATGCCGAGCGTGCCCTCTGACCCGACAAACAGGCGGGTGAGGTCGTAGCCTGCGGAAGATTTCTTCGCGCGTGATCCTGTGCGAATGATGCGGCCATCGGCCAGCACCACTTCGAGTGCCATGACGTTGTCTTTCATTTTGCCATAACGCACGGTTGTGGTGCCAGAGGCTGAGGTGGCTGTCATGCCGCCAATGGTGGCGTTTGCGCCTGGATCAACGGGGAAAAACAGACCTGTGGCGCGCAATTCGGTGTTCAGCTCTTCGCGCGTGATGCCCGGTTGCACCACCACATAGAGGTCTTCGGCGGCCACGTTCAGCAATTTGTTCATGTTGATCATGTCGATGGTTACGCCGCCACGGATGGGCAGGGCGTGGCCTTCGAGTGATGTGCCAACGCCCCAAGGAATGACGGGGCAGCCGTGCGCGTGGCAGATTTTAACGATTTCGGACACTTCGGCGGTGTTGTTTGGGAAGGCGACCGCATCAGGGGGCATCAGGTCGTAATAGGTTTCATTGTCCCCGTGCAGGTTCAAAACACTTTCTGCGGTGGACAGCCTGTCGCCCAGAAGTGACTTGAGTTCTGCAATGGCTTGGGCATTGTTGGACATGAGGTTGGCTCCGACTGGTATTGGTGTCTGTGATTGATGCACAGGTTAATAAGATGTAGGGGCTGGGGAAAGCGCAAAACTGCCAAAGGGGGACGGCGTTCGTGAGCAATTATCCGTTTCGCAAGACCCGATTGTGGAGTCGCGAGATCGTGCGGGCCATTCGGCGTGACGGATTGGGCACGCTGCAGTTTTGGTTGATTGCGCTGATTATCGGGATTGCAGCGGGTTGGGCGACGCTCGGGTTTCGGGTGGCGATTTCGAGTTTGCAGGAATGGATTTACGGCGAAAACGATGTGCAGTTGGCATCGGCGGCCAGTCAGTTGCCGTGGTATTGGGTGCTGATGGTGCCTGTGATTGGTGGTTTGATCGTTGGGTTTATCCTGCAACGATACACCCCTGATGGACGCGTGCGTGCGGTGGCCCATGTGATTGAAGGGGCCGCATTGCACAATGGTAAGGTCGAGGGTAAGGCGGGGCTGGCATCGGCCGTTGCATCGTTGATTACGTTGTCATCCGGGGGATCAACAGGGCGCGAGGGGCCCGTGGTGCATCTGGCGGCGGTGATTTCATCCAAGATTTCACGGTTCATTAAGGCGGATGGGGTCACGGCGCGTGATTTGCTGGGCTGTGCGGTGGCCAGCGCGGTTGCGGCGAGTTTCAACGCGCCGATTGCGGGCACAATTTTCGCGATGGAAGTGATCCTGCGCCATTATGCGGTGCATTCTTTTGGGCCGATTGTGATTGCTGCGGTGTCAGGTGCCTTGATCAGCCGTTTTCGGTTTGGGGATATTACCGAGTTCACGCTGCCCGCGCATATGCTGGAATTTTACTGGGAATTGCCAGCGTTTGTGTTGCTGGGGCTGACCTGTGGGATGGTGGCGGTGGTGATGATGCGGGCGATTTTTTGGGCCGAGGACACAGGGGACCATTGGCAGGCGCAGTTTGGCATTCCTGGATGGTTGCGCCCTGGTTTGGCGGGCTTGGCGCTGGGTGTGCTTGCGATTTTTGCGCCCCATATTATCGGCGTTGGGTATGAAACCACGTCCTTGGCGCTGACGGGGCAGATTGGATTTTGGACGGCGGTTGCGTTTGTGGTGGTGAAAGTGGCCGCGGTGGCGATCACCATGGGCGGGCGTATGGGGGGCGGCGCGTTTTCCCCTGCGTTGATGGTTGGTGCCCTGACAGGATTGGCGTTTGGCTGGGTGGCGACGGGACTGGCCCCTGATTTGTCTGGAACGCAGACGCTGTATGCGATTGCAGGTATGGGGGCGGTTGGGGCCGCCGTGTTGGGGGCACCGATTTCCACCAGTTTGATTGTGTTTGAAATGACGGGTGACTGGCAGGCAGGGCTGGCCGTTATGATTGCGGTGGCTGTGTCTACATCCTTGGCCAGCAAGTTTGTGGCGCGGTCGTTCTTTTTGGAACAGTTGGAACGGCGCGGGGTGCGGTTGGCGGCGGGGCCACAGGCGTATTTGTTGGCCACGATCCCTGTGCGCACTTTGATGCGGGATTTGGATCATCCGCGTATGGCGGATGTCGCGGCCTGTCAGGCGTTGATTGATGCGAAAACCTTTGTGGTTCGGTCCAGCTCGCTTGAGGTGGCGTTGCCGCTGTTTGATGGATCAAAACATGCGTTTTTGCCTGTGGTGGCGTCGACGGAAGCAGAGGGCACGCCCGTTTTGGTCGGTGCGTTGTTTCAGGTGGATGCGTTGCGAGCCTATAGCCAAGCCATGGCCGAAACGGCGCAAGAGCAGCATTCCTAACGCGTGTTTGCGGAAATTAGGAAACGGATTCGACCGTGACTTCGTCTTGGTGAAACGCAAGGTGGTCTTTGATGGCCGCCACGGATTTGTGGGGCGTTTCATAAGACCAAGCCACGTTTTCCTGACGGCGGCTTTTGCCGATCAGATGAAAGTAGGTGGCGTCGCCCTTGTGTGGGCATGTGGTGGTTTTGTCGGAAGCGTCAAAGAACACCATTTGCAGGTCTTCGCGTGGCACATAGATGACGGGTTCATAATCGCCTTCGGTCAAGATCAGCGCGTTCGTGGTTTCACCGATAACGGCTCCTTGGGCGCGAACGCTCCATGTGCCTTTTGCGGGTTCAATTGTGATTTCTGGGCCAGCCATGATGGTTCCATTTGATTGATTTCGCGCAGTATATCACAGGTTTTTGTGAAATGGCACAACAGAAAGTTGCGGGTTTAGTTGGGATTTATTTAGGCATTGGACGGGGGGTGCGGAATTAAAGAAGGGAGGTTCCTCGCTCAAGGACCTCCCTTCGTGGTGGTTTGGATCGGGCTCGCCTTCCCGTGATCCATTTCACCTCTCGCCCCGCGTGTCGCGGTTATTTTACGAACCACCCCAGTTCGGTTTCGCCTGACAGTGTCTGCCTGTGCCCATCACCCGAAGGGCGCTGTTAGGCGATGAACCTTATATGCGGCGGGATCGGGACTAAAACAACGCGGGGGCCCTGCCAGTTTTAGGAAAATGCTTTGCAAATTGGAGTGTGAAATTTCGCCAATTTTACAGGGATGTATTGCGAGTTTGTTTCACATTCTCAACGTGTTGAAAACACGGGCACATCTGGGATTGCGGTGCGACGTGCCGCCTTACGTTTTTGTTAAGGGTTTGTTTATTTCCGTAAGGTTTTAGCTAATTTTTGCAAAGAACAGCCGGGTCACAGCGGTGCGCAGGCGCCTTTGAGCCAGGTTTTTGTGGAGTCTGAACACACGTGCGCCAGCTTTTCATAGACCTCTGCGTGGTAGGCGTTGAGCCATTCGCGATCTGATTTGGTGAGCAGATCAACATCAATCATGGACCGATCAATTGGGGCATATGTGAGGGTTTTGAATTGCAACATTTCCCGGTCATCGGCCCCTTCGAGCGGGCTGGCCGGTTCCACAACGATCAGGTTTTCAAGTCGAATGCCAAAGTGACCCGGTTTGTAGTAGCCTGGTTCATTGGACAGGATCATGCCTGATTGCAGTGGAACATCTGACACGCGGGAAATGCGTTGCGGACCTTCGTGAACGGATAGATAAACGCCAACGCCGTGGCCTGTGCCGTGATCGAAGTCGAGCCCTGCTTGCCACAAGGGATTGCGGGCGAGCGGGTCGATATCGCGCCCTGCCAGCCCTTTGGGGAAGCGGGCCATGGAGACGTTGATCATGCCGCGCAGCACGAGGGTGAAGGCGCGGATCGCCTCGGCAGGGGGGGAGCCGATGGCCATGGTGCGGGTAATATCTGTGGTGCCGTCGAGGTATTGTGCGCCTGAATCCACCAGCAGCAGGTTGTTGGGTTCGATTTTTGCGTTGGTTTCATCCGTCACGCGGTAGTGCATGATTGCACCGTGAGGACCTGTGCCGCAGATGGTGTCAAAGCTGATGTTTTGCAGCGACCCTGTGGCCACGCGGAAGGATTCAAGTTTTTTAACCACGTCGATTTCGGTGAGGTCGGGGGCGGGGCCTTGGGCGGCCACCCACGCGAGGAATTCACAGACCGCAGCGCCGTCGCGGATGTGGGCGGCGGCGGTTCCTGCGATTTCCGTTTCGTTTTTCACGGCTTTTGCGAGAAGGATTGGATCGGCGGCGTAAGTGACATCGGTTCCTGCGGTTTTGAGGCGGGCGTCGAGCCAGACGGGGGCGGTGGATTTGTCCACCAAAACGGGGCCTTTGAGGGCGTCGATTGTCGGGCCAAGCTGTTCAGGGGGTTGTATGGTCACGTCATTGCCGAGGTGGCTTCGCAGGGCGTCATCTACCTTAACGGGATCAATGAACAGGGTGGCGTGGCCTGTGTCGTCGAGTGTGGCGAAGGCCAGTGCAACAGGGGTTTGGCCAAGGTCGGTGCCCCGTGTGTTTAAAAGCCATGCGATGGCGTCTGGTTGGGTGAGAACAACAGAACCGTTGCCGTCTTTGCGCAGGCCTTTGGCGATTTGCGCGCGTTTGTCGGCGCTGGATTTTCCCGCCAGATCAACAGGGTAAGGGACCATCAGATCGGACGGTGCGGCGGGGCGATCGGCCCAGATGCGATCAATCAGATTGTCGCAGGGTTTGAGCGTGATGCCTGTTCCCGCAAGATGTTTTTCAGCGGCGTCGATTTCGCCTTTGGTGTGGAGCCAAGGATCAAAGCCGATCGCATCGCCGTCTTTGGCGGTGGAAGCGAGCCAGTCGCCAAGATTGTTTTTGGGGTAATCAACGGGGGTGAAGTGATCGAGGTCCACTTGGTCGCGGACTTGTAGCGTATAGCGCCCGTCGATGAATACGCCTGCGATATCCGTTAAGGCGACGCAGAAGCCTGCAGAGCCTGTGAAGCCCGTGAGCCACGCGAGGCGTTTGTCGCAATCGGCCACGTACTCCCCTTGGTGCGCGTCGGCGCGGGGGATGATGAAACCGTCGAGGCCTTCGGCTTGCATGGCGGAGCGCAGAGCGGCCAATCGGGGGCCGCCCGTTTCAGGCGTGGTGGTGGCGTCAAAGGTTTGGAACATGTGTTACCCCGTTTTGCGCAGCACCATTTTTGGCCCTTGCTTGTGGTTTGGATCAAACAGACCCGCCAGTTGTTCGGTGATCGCGCCTGCCAATTGTTCGGCGTCTGTGATGGTGACCGCGCGTTCGTAGTAGCGGGTTACATCGTGGCCGATGCCGATGGCGATCAGTTCCACCTGTTTGCGGTTTTCGATCATGGCGATCACGTCGCGCAGGTGCTTTTCAAGATAGCTGGCGGAGTTTACCGACAGAGTGGAATCATCCACCGGCGCACCATCGGAAATCACCATCAGGATGCGGCGTTGTTCTGGGCGAGCTACCATGCGTTTGTGCGCCCATTCGAGCGCCTCGCCGTCAATGTTTTCCTTGAGCAGGCCCTCTTTCATCATCAAACCGAGGTTGGGGCGCGTACGCCGCCATGGAGCATCGGCCCCTTTGTAGATGATGTGGCGCAGGTCGTTGAGGCGCCCTGGCGTTTGTTCGCGCCCTGCCTTGAGCCAGTTTTCGCGGGATTGTCCGCCTTTCCACGCACGGGTGGTAAAGCCGAGGATTTCGCATTTCACTTGGCAGCGTTCCAGCGTGCGGGCGAGGACATCGGCGCAGATGGCAGCGATGGAAATCGGGCGGCCGCGCATGGAACCTGAGTTATCGAGCAGGAGCGTGACCACTGTGTCTTTGAACTCTGTGTCGTTTTCGACTTTGAAAGACAGGGGGGTCGTTGGGTTGGAAATCACACGCGCAAGGCGGCCTGCATCAAGGATGCCCTCTTCCATGTCGAACGCCCAAGACCGGTTTTGTTGCGCCTGAAGGCGACGTTGCAGTTTGTTGGCCAAGCGGGATACTGCGCCTTTGAGCGGATCAAGCTGCTGATCAAGGTAGGCGCGCAGGCGTTCCAGCTCGGCAGGTTCGGCCAGTTCTTCGGCGAGGACTTCTTCGTCAAATTCGGTGGAGTAGACTTTGTAATTTGGGTCTGCATCCGAATGGGGTGCGGGGGGCGGAGGGTCCATGGGGGGCTGTCCGTCTGGGGCCTCCATTTCCTCTGCATTGTCCATATCGTCGCGCTCTTCCATGGAGGTTTGCGCTTGTTGTTGCTCGTCCGAGGCTTGCTGATCGTCGGAGGCTTCGGTTTCGTCCTGATCGTCGGATTGATCGCCTGAATCGGTGTCGGGCGTTTCTTCCTCTTGGTTGTCTTCTTCGGCCTCTTCCTGACGGTCGGGGTTTTCCTCGTCTAGGTCATCGCCGAGCTGTTCACCATACCCGAGATCATCGATCATTTGGCGGGCGAATTTGGAGAAGGCGACTTGATCGTCGAGCACGTCTTGCAGGTTTTCAAGCGTGCCTTCGGCTTGGGATTCAATGAACCCGCGCCAGAGCTCCATCACATGAGCGGCAGCAGGGGGCAGATCGCGGCCCGTGGCCAGATGGCGCACGAGGTAGCCCGCAGCGGTGGCGAGCGGTGCGCTCGCGGCGTCTTGGATTTGCGCAAAGCCCATTTTAGCGGCTTCGTTGCTGATCTTTGCGTCGATGTTGCTTGCGGTGCCGGGCATGGCGCGTGCGCCCATGGCCTCGCAGCGGGCGGTTTCCATGGCTTCGTACAAGGAGCGGGCCATTTCGCCTTGTGGCGCGTAGCGGTTGTGTGTTGCCTCGTTGTGGAACCGCATCCGCATGGCGTAGGCGTCGGCGGTGCCACGGGCCAGCAGAACCTCGTCACGGGTCATGCGGCGGGTGACCTGCGGCAGGCGCATCGCATCGTTGGACATGCCAGCGGGATCGACGGTGTAAGACACGTTCAGCTCTGGCTCATTCGCCATGGCTTTGGTCGCCTCGGCCAGTGCCTTTTTGAACGGATCAGCGGGGTTGTCGTTTGGTTTGTTCATTTTACTGACCTAGCATTTCAGATCGACGCGCACGGCGGGGATATCTTTGAGGTTGCTCATCGGGATCGCTTCGTCATCGCGGCCGCCTGTCCACATGGAGACGACCCGTTCCACGGCGGTGTTGCAACCTGTGGCGGCTTTGGCGGCGCGTTCTACGGTTTTCACGGTCATCTTGGTGGAGCGTTTAGACGGGCCAACGAGGGCGTAGGTTTTGGCGGGGTCAACGGCAACAAGGTATGTTTGGGAGCCAAGGGATACGGGTTGGCGCGTGGACCATGTGGAGGACACGTCAGCGACGGCAGGTATAGCCCAAAGCGTGGCGCAAGCGGTGGCAAGTGCCATGCTGTTTTTGTGCCACGATCTGTAAGTCATACTGTGCCTTTCAGGGTTACCCCAAGCTCACACTCGCCGCGCTTTCTGGCAGTTCTTCGTCGAAACAGCGTTGGTAGAATTCAGCCACTGTCTGGCGTTCCAGCTCGTCGCATTTGTTGAGGAAAGTAAGGCGGAAGGCGAAGCCGATGTCGCCGAAGATGCGGGCGTTTTCGGCCCATGCCAGCACGGTGCGTGGGGACATCACGGTGGAGATATCGCCGTTCATGAAGGATGTGCGCGACAGGTCGGCGACGGTGACCATTTGGCTGATGTCTTTGCGGCCTTGTTCGGTGTTGTAGGTCGGGTTTTTCGACAGGATGATTGCCGCTTCTGCGTCGTGGGACAGATAGTTCAGGGTCGCGACAAGTGACCAACGGTCCATCTGGCCTTGGTTGATTTGTTGGGTGCCGTGGTAGAGGCCCGTTGTGTCGCCCAAACCAACAGTGTTCGCTGTGGCGAACAAGCGGAAGTAGGGGTTCGGGGTGATGATTTCGTTTTGGTCGAGCAATGTCAGTTTGCCGTCTTTTTCCAGAACGCGCTGGATCACGAACATAACGTCTGCGCGGCCCGCGTCGTATTCATCAAACACGATGGCAACGGGGTTGCGCAGCGCCCATGGCAGGATGCCTTCGTGGAATTCGGTGACTTGTTTGCCGTCTTTCAGTTTGATGGCGTCTTTACCGATCAGATCAATACGAGAAATGTGGCTGTCCAGATTCACGCGCACGGCTGGCCAGTTGAGGCGGGAGGCCACCTGTTCGATGTGGGTGGATTTCCCTGTGCCGTGATAGCCTTGGATCATCACACGGCGGTTGTGTGAAAAGCCCGCCAAAATCGCCATTGTGGTGTCTGGGTCGAATTTATAGGTGCTGTCGACTTCTGGTACACGGTCAGAGTTCTGTTTGAACCCTTTGACTTTCATGTCCGTATCAATGCCAAACACATCGCGAACAGAAATTTCTTCTGTTGGTTCAGCCATCATATCCAAGTTGCCGTCAGCCATAGTCTTCGTCCCGCGTGATCGTAAAAAATGAGCCCGTTAAAAGGCGTGCAGTGCTTAGTGGAATATATCGCGGTAGGGTGCAAGGGGTAGGTCGAAATTTGAATTGGACTTAACGTCACAAGGAATTGGGTGGGTCTCTTGCACTTTACCTTGAAATGCACAAAGCAGGGGCAGGTTTCAAAGGATTGTGCCAATGGCTAAGCGGGCGGATTTTGTATTGGGCGACACGGCGGTGGCTGCGGGGACGCGGGCCACGGTGCATTTGCCTGTTAGCGTGATGGCGGATCATACCCCTGTGGCGCTGTCTGCCCATGTGATCCACGGTAAAAAGGCGGGGCCGACCTTTTTCGTCAGCGCGGGTGTGCATGGGGATGAGGTGATTGGCGTGGAAATCGTGCGCCGGTTGTTGGGGTTTGAGGGGCTCGATACCCTGCGCGGCACGTTAATTGTGGTGCCGATTGTGAACACCTATGGGTTTTTGATGCGATCGCGGTATTTGCCTGATCGACGCGATTTGAACCGATCTTTCCCAGGTTCCAGCAAAGGATCGCTGGCATCGCGTTTGGCGCATATTTTCCTTAACGATATTGTGGCGCGATGTGATTTTGGGGTGGATTTGCATTCTGCCGCCATTCACCGCACGAACCTGCCGCAAATTCGTGTGTCCGAAGGGCGCGAAGGTATGCTGGATTTGGCCCATGTGTTTGGCGCCCCTGTGATCCTGACCTCTGACTTGCGCGAAGGCAGTTTGCGGCAATGTGCGGCGGAGCGCGGTGTGGATGTGCTGTTGTATGAGGCAGGCGAAGGGCTGCGGTTTGATGAAATGGCTGTGCGTGCGGGCGTGGCGGGGATTTTGCGCGTATTGCGGCATCTGGGCATGGTATCGCGCAAAGGTATCGCCAAACCCAAAGGGCCAAGCGTTTTATGTGAGGGCAGCAAATGGGTGCGTTCCCCTGCGGGCGGGTTGTTGCGCGGGTTCAAAGGGGAAGGCGATTTTGTGAAAGAAGGCGATGTGCTGGGCGCGGTATCTGACCCGTTTGGCCAAGAAGAGGCAGAGCTGATTGCACCATTGGGCGGTGTCATCATCGGGCGGGCAGTGTTGCCTGTGGTGAACGAAGGGGACGCCACGTTCCATATTGCCGAGGTGAAATCCACGGCCGAGGCAGAAGAAGCGGTTGAAGATTGGGCCACGCAGATGGAGCGTGACCCGCTGTTTGATGAAGACGAGATTATTTAAAGAGTTTGGAATTCTTGATTTGATCCCAAGCCCAAACGACCTGTTGCAGGCGGTCTTCGTCTGAGCGGTCGCCGCCGTTCATGTCTGGGTGCAGTTCTTTGATCAGTTTTTTGTACTGTTTGCGCAGTTCTGCTTTGGTCCAGTTGTCCCGTGCTTCCAAAATATCAATCGCCTTGCGTTCGGCGGCAGGCAAGCGCCGTGTGCCCCCTGCTGGGTCTGATTTGCCGGGATTGCGGGTGGCGTTTGCGCCAAGCACTTCGGTCGGGTCTTCGATGCCGAGCCGTGCCCATGCTTTTTCTTCGATGGTGGCTTTGGCGTGGTTGGCCTTATCCCCGAAGGGTTTTGTGTCGCGGTCCCATACGCGATCTGCGGCGAATTGTTTTTCCATTTCTTCTTCGGAGTGGTTTTCGAAGAAGTTCCATTTGGAGTTAAATTCGCGGATGTGCGTGAGGCAGAACCAATAAAACTCTTCCAGATTGTCAGGATGTTTTGGCGCGCGGTATTTGCCCGGTTCGTTGCAGCCATCGTGCTGGCATTGACGGGATGACGTTTCAAACGCGCCAGACATGCCGCGCCGTCCTTTGGCGCGCCGCTTTTTATCAGCAGAAACGGAAATGTCGAAATCAAACGGCGAGCGTTCGGCCATTGGGTCATCCTTTGTGAGTGCGTTCTATTCCAGCCCGAAAGAGTAGGGCCGCCGCGAAACCGAGTGAGAAACACAGTTTTTACAACCTGAAGTCATAGAAGTGCTTTTCGACTCGGACGAGGGAGTTTAGCTTATTAAGCCAGAGCGCCAAGGGGCATTTTAGGGTGAATGGTAAAAAATATGACAATGAAAGAGCGCATGGAGCGCAAGTTAACGGCTGAGTTTGAGCCGCAAACTCTTGAAATTATTGATGAAAGTGAAGATCATCGGGGGCATGGGGGATACCGCGAAGGGGGCGAGACCCATTTTCGTATTGTGATGCGGGCAGAGACGCTCAAGGGGATGAGCCGTGTGGCGCGCCAACGTGCCGTCATGGCCTGTGTCAAAGCCGAGATGGACGAACGGGTCCATGCGCTGGCGCTCGATGTGAGCAGCTAACGCGGCGATTAACGCGTTGCGGGATCGTCGGCTGCGTTTTCTGGCTGAGCGAAAGGGCTGTCTTCCGCTTGGCTCGTCATCGGAGGGTCGGCGGGATATTCCGTTGTTTCGGCCCAGTCTGAAGACACGGCAGGTTCGGCAGGCAGTTCCGTTGGTTCCTGCGCTGATTCTGGGGTGTGTGCGGGTTCGACCACGGGGTCTGGCTCGGCTTCGACCATATCGGTTTGATCTTCGATATATCCTGCCATGGCGGTTGTTTCATCGGCCACAACGGTGCGGCGAAACACCAGAACCGTTTGATATGTTTCAACACGGGATTTCAGCAAGCCTGGTTTCTCTTCGACGGGCAGGCTGTCGGAACGCAGGTATTCCCAGCCTTCGGCGGCCTGTTCGTTCATGGTTTCAGTCAAAACGGCGGCAAAACGCCCTGCGGTTCCTTTGACGCCTTTGATCCGTTTGGACCGATTTGGGGCTGGAACGACTTTGTATTCAAAGGTTTGCATTTTGACTTTCCCATCACTTGATCGGCTGTGGTTTTGCCCGATTAGGGGCGACAGAGCAAGGGCAGAGTGGTGCGTTGAGTGGCCTTGGGCGAAAAACCGTCAGGCTTTGATTGAGATGGATTTGCTGACCCGTTTGGGCAAGGGCAAAACGCTGTGGGCTGCATGGATGGCCTTGAAATTGGCAAGGATGTGATCGGGCATCGGGGCCACGCGCGGGCCTGACATATCAATGTGCAGCGCGAGCGCTTCGCCCGTGGCAGCGAGCCAGCCGTCGGCGTGGAAAAGTTCTTGGTAGGTGTGGAACCGTTTCTCGTCGTAGGCGATCAGTTGCGTGGTCACATAGACCTCGTCGCCTTCGTGCAGCTCGCGGATGTAGCTGATGTGAAACTCCGCCGTGTAAGTCGTGTGGCCGTCATTTTTGGCGTAGTCGGGGCCAAAGCCGATTTCTTCGTAAATCTCATCGACGGAGGTGTCGAACAGCACGGTGTAATAGGCCATGTTGAGGTGACCGTTATAGTCGATCCATTCAGGGCGGACGTGTTTGGGGGAGGAGCGGAAGGGGGCTTGCATTGGGGTGGGCCTTTAGAAACGAACGTTGCCTTCTTAAAGAACCTTAAAGGATTTACCAACCGTCTCGGCGCTCTTTTTATAGGTTTGAAACCCGAGCGACGCATAGAAGGAAAGCGCTGGCGCGTTGTGAGCGGCGATAAGGGCTTCGATTTCGCGGATGTTGTTGGACTGGGCCGCGCGTTTGGTGTGTTCAAAGAGGGCACGCCCAAGGCCGCGCCGCGCGGCGGAAGGGCGGATGTGCGTGCCGATGATGCCCCATCCGATTGATGTGCCGTAAGGGTTGCCTCGCACGGCGCGTTTGAGGGATTGGAAGCCGAGAGCCTGCCCGTTTTGGTCGATTGCAAGGCTGCATTGGATTTGGTCGGGATGAGCGATGTAATGGGACAACACAAACGCAGGGCTGCTCGGTTTGGCGCGTTTTCCTGCGGTGATGAGGTCTTGCAAAATGCTGTTCAAGGCCGCGGCATCGTTTGGATTGGCGGGTCTGATTTGCATGAGGTCCGTCCTAGGGGGCGTTCGGTTTACTAGCTAAAACTGTTGCAACAAATTCGCTGAAGGCTTTTTGGCCTAGCTGTTTCAAACAAGTAGGCGCGGTGAAGATTGTAGCGATGAGCCTTTTGTTTATCGGTAACGGGTCAGTTCACACTGGAGCATCGATATTCACACTGGAGCATCGATATTCGCGCGTAGAGTTTTCTTTAGATAGCGAATTAAGCAATTGATCGCACACTTCTCTATCACCTGACCCGTAATATCCAAAAATTAGAATTGCTTTCTCCCATCCTCCTAGAGAGTTACGTATTTCTAACCAAACACCGTCTTCACTGATTGAGTTTTTCTCGACGCTATTAACAAACGCACTTAATTCCTTTTCGTAGCTTCGTTCAAAAAATAACGTAGAGATTTGATAAGTCGCTATCAACACAACGACCGTTAAGGTGACTTTGTTAAAGTTTGAGATCAAAAACTCACTCACCCACCCAACTTCTTCGCCACCAGCTCGTTCACTGCTTTTGGATTGGCCTTGCCACCCGTTGCCTTCATCACCTGACCCACAAACCAGCCAGCCAGTTTGGGGTTGGCTTGCGCCTTGGCCACTTGGTCGGGGTTGGCGGCGATGATTTCGTCTACGGCGGCTTCAATCGCGCCTGTGTCGGTGACTTGTTTCATGCCGCGAGACTCGACGATCTCGTTCGGGTCGCCGCCTTCGGTGTAGACGATTTCGAACAGGTCTTTGGCGATTTTGCCGCTGATCGCGTCTGAGGCGATGAGGTCGATGATGCCGCCAAGTTGCGCGGGGGACACGGGGCTGTCTGTAATGTCGCATTCGTCTTTTTTCAGACGGCCAAACAGTTCGTTGATCACCCAGTTGGCGGCGGTTTTACCGTCGCGGCCTTTGGCGGTTTCTTCAAAGTAGTTGGCGCTCGCCACTTCGGCGGTCAGAACGCTGGCGTCGTATTCTGTCATGCCGAAATCGGCCATAAAGCGGGCCTTTTTCGCGTCTGGTAGTTCTGGCAGGTTGGATTTGATCTCGTCCACCCAAGACTGTTCGATTTCCAGTGGCAGCAGGTCTGGGCACGGGAAATAGCGGTAATCATGCGCTTCTTCTTTGGAGCGCAGCGGGGAAATTTCGCCCGTGTCTGGGTTCCATGCGATGGTGTTTTGCTGGATTTCGCCGCCGTCTTCCAAGATGGCGATTTGGCGTTTGGCTTCGGCCATGATCGCGGCTTGGATAAAGCGCATGGAGTTCATGTTTTTCAGCTCGCAGCGCGTGCCAAGGTGGCCGAAATCGCCTGTTTCGCGGAATTTTTCGTAATCCCCGGGACGGCAGACAGACACGTTGACGTCTGCACGCAGGTTGCCGTTTTGCATGTTGCCGTCGGAGGTGCCGAGATACTGTACGATCTGGCGGATTTTGGCCACGTAGGCGGCAGCCTCTTCTGGGCCGCGAATGTCGGGGCGCGACACGATTTCCATCAGGGCCACGCCTGTGCGGTTTAGGTCCACGAAAGACATGTTTGGGTCCATGTCGTGTACGGATTTACCCGCGTCCTGTTCAAGGTGGATGCGTTCCACACGAATGGTGCGCGCCACGCCTGGTTCCATGTCTACATGCACTTCGCCTTCGCCCACAATGGGGTGATAGAGCTGGCTGATTTGGTAGCCTTGCGGCAGGTCGGGGTAGAAATAGTTTTTGCGATCAAACGCGGAGTAAAGGTGGATTTCTGCGTTGAGGCCAAGGCCCGTGCGCACCGCCTGTTCCACACAAAATTCGTTGATGACGGGCAGCATGCCAGGCATAGCGGCATCGACAAAAGACACGTTGGAGTTTGGTTCGGCCCCGAATTTGGTGGATGCGCCTGAAAACAGTTTTGCGTTTGAGGCCACCTGCGCGTGGATTTCCATGCCGATCACAAGCTCCCAATCGCCTGTGGCGCCTGAGATGGTTTTCGGTTTTGGTTCTGTGAATGTCAGATCAAGCATGTGCTTTGCCTTTGCGCATCTGGTGCAATTATCAGGATGCGTTTTAGGCGTTTGGGTGTTTTAGCGCAAGCCGCGTTCGCCCACTTGGGCGTTGAAATCTGCAAGGGCTGCGGCAAAGGGGGTGAGATCCCATTTCAGCAGTTGTTCTTGGCCGTGGCGGTCGAAGAAATCTTGGACGAGAACGGCTGGATCATCACTGGATGCGGCAAGAGCGGCGATGAACGTGTCAGCTGCGTTCCCTGTCCATGTGCATGTGGCGATGCGCGTGCAGTTGATATCATCAAGCTGCCATGTGGTTGTGTCCCCCGCATCTATGCGAAATCCGCCCTTTTTATACAGAGTGTTTGGTTCGATGCCGAATTCGATTTTGTACCCTTGGGGTTCAGGAGTAATAAAGGTAAAGACGGCGGCAAATTTTGGGCGGGGCGAAAACACATCCACATAGCGCAGATAACAGCGGCGTTCGGTGATGCCATCGGTTTCGCGCCAGTCGCACATGCTGTCCCACAGGCCGAAGGCTTTGTGGTGGTCAAAGCGCCATTCGCCCGCCGTGTCATTTCCTGCGCGGTCTTGCGCGATGACGGGGGAGGCGAGAAGGCAGAGGAGAAGGGGAATTGTGCGCATGGTACATCCTTTGGTTTGGGCCAAGGATGTCGGGGTGCGGGGGTTTTGTCACTGCACGTCTGTGTGAGCGGCTATTTCAATTGATACGTGTCAAAGCCGATGTCGCCAGACCAGCGCCACGCGGTAAACACGGGCGCGCCAGTGGTTTGAGAGGTGTGCAGAACATTCGACGGGTGGTGGATGAACGCGCCTGTGTCGTGGGTGGTTGGGGTGTTGTTTTCGGTGGACCAAAGTGCGCGACCTGCGATTTGCACGAAGGTTTCTTCGGCAAGGTGGCGGCGCGGGCCATAGACGACGCCTGCCTGTTGCATACAGAGGCCAACACGCACGTGGCCGATTTTGAACAGGCCGTCCGGACCGACCAGTTCGCACATGGGCATTTGATCGGCGAGCGTGTCAGATATGCGGCCACTGCGGGCTTCGGACCCGCCCCAGGGGATAAACGGGATGGCGTTGATTATCAGGGGTGCAAGCGGGTGATCTGAGGTTTGCAGGGTTTGGGTCAGTGCCTCTGCGTATCTGGTTGAAAACAGGGGTGGCGCGTTCGGGATCAGGTCGGCCATGATCCGCAGGGCCGATGCGGCCTCTTGCGCGCCTGCGCGGCCTTCTTCATCAAATGTATCCGCAAGGGCGATGAACAGAGATTGAAGGGCGGATTTTCCTTGGGGCATTGGTGTGTCCTTAGAGCCGGAACGCGTGGGTGATGTCGGTGATGCAGTCTGATTGACTGTCAGACAGGTTTTCCCCCGCAAGGTTTTTGAGAATGGTCATCAAGGGTTCCACCGAATGCACCCCGTCAAATTTATAAAGACGGCGTGTGACGCGGGAAATTGCGGCGTCTGGGCGGCCACATTGTTGCATCAGCCAGCGGCCAAGAACCATGAGTTCTTCGGCATCTTTGGGCGATTGGTTTAACTGGTATTGCAGTTGCACCGCCAATTGATCCCGTTGGTTTTGGGTGGGCAGATCGTCGAGTTCCAAAAACGCGGTGGCGATGGTGGCGATGGCCACTTCGGGTTCGTTGATGTCATCAACGGGGTGCCCGTTGGTGCGGCGTTTGAAGCCGAAGCGACGGGCGGCAAGGCGCACATCATTGGCCGCATCCAAGATATCAACGGCGGCGTCTTTGGCGTTTCGCGCACGGTTGAACCAGAAATAAGCGGCCCCAGCGATGGCAATGAGGGAGAGGATAAATGGCATTGAAATGTGTCCCTTTTGATAAATTTGTTTTTGGTGCGGCGGCGGGGGCTGGCAGCCCCCGCACCCCCGCGGATATTTGCCCCAAGAAAAAGGCAATTTTAGGACTTAATCGCCGAGGATTTTTCCTGTGATTTCGGCGGTGTCTTTGGACAAGTTCGGCAGGGCGGCGATGCGGGCGAGTTGTTTGCGCATGAGCCCCTGACGCGAGGCATCGTAGCGCCGCCATGTTTCGAACCCGCCGCACATCCGCGCGGTGGTTTGCGGGTTTACGGGATCGAGTTTTATCAGCCAATCGGCGAAGAATTCATAGCCGCGCCCGTCTTTGCGATGGAACCCTGCGGGGTTCATCATGGCAAAGCCTGCGATCAGGGACCGATAGCGATTTGGGTTTTTCCAATCGAAATCCGGGTGTTGTGTCAGCGTTTTGGCCACATCGACGGCGGTGTCTGGGGGTGCGGCGGAAACCTGCACGGTGAACCATTTGTCGATAACAAGGCGGTCTGCTTTCCACTGGTCGTAGAAGGTGGCGGTGGCCTCTGCGCCTTGGCCGTTTGAGATAAGCGTGGAGAGGGCGGAGAGTTGTTCGGTCATGTTGTCTGCGGCGGCGAATTGGGCGCGGGCTGTGGCGCAGTCTGGTTCATGTTTGCTGATGAGGGACAGGACTGCAGCGCGCAAAGAACGTTTACCAGCGTCCGTTGCATCCGGGGTGTAGGGGCCAGATACGGCAAGGGAGGCATAGAGGTTTGGCAGATCGTCGGCCATGGTGTCTGCCATTGCTTTGGCAAGAGATTTTCGCGCGGTGTGGATCGCATCTGGGTCGGGTGTTTGGCCTGCGTCAAACAGGGACTGTGCCAGCGCGTCTTCGGAGGGGAGGGAGAGGACGAGGGCGCGGAAGGCAGGGTCCAGCGCATCGTTTGTGGCGACGGCGAGCATAGCGGCGGTGAAAGCGGCGTCGGGGTTTGTGCCCTTGGTGGCCATATCGGTGAGCAGGGACATGGCATAGTCGCGGCCTGCTTCCCATTGGTTGAACGGGTCGGTGTCGTGGGTCAGCAAGAAGGCGCGGGTGGCGTTGTCTACGGTGCGGTTCAGGATCACGGGGGCAGAGAACCCACGCAGGTAGCTGACTGTTGGGTGGGCTGACAGACCGTTGATTTCGAACGATTGTTCGTTGTCTGTGAGGGTGAGGAGTTGTTCTGGTGCGGCTTCTGATCCGTCGGCGCCGAGGAAGCCTGTGCGGATTGGGACGACCTGGGGTTTCTTGTCGGTTTGGCCCGGTGTGTCGGGGTTTGTTTGGGTGAATGTGAGGGTGAGCGTGTCGCCTTCAAAGCGTTCGGTAACGCCGATTTTTGGTGTGCCTGCTTGGGCGTACCACAGCGCGAATTGGCTGAGGTCGGTGTCGCAGGCATCTTCGAACACTTTGATCCAGTGTTCGATGGTGCAGGCTTGGTTGTCGTGGCGCTCGAAATACAGATCGAGTGCTTTGCGATAGTTTTCTGCGCCCACGAGGGTGCGGAGCATTCCGATGACTTCGGCGCCCTTTTCATAGACGGTTGCGGTGTAGAAGTTATTGATTTCGATGTATTCTTCGGGGCGTAGCGGATGGGCGAGCGGGCCTGCGTCTTCGCGAAATTGTCTTGCGCGGAGTTGTAGGACGTTTTCGATGCGGTTTACGGCGTGAGAGCGTTCGTCGCCTGAAAATTGTTGATCGCGGAAGACGGTGAGGCCCTCTTTCAAACACAGTTGGAACCAGTCGCGGCAAGTGATGCGGTTGCCTGTCCAGTTGTGGAAGTATTCGTGCGCGATGATGCCTTCGATCAGTTCGTAATCACGGTCTGTGGCTGTTTGCGGCGAGGCGAGGACGTATTTGGAGTTGAAGATGTTCAACCCCTTATTTTCCATCGCGCCCATATTGAAATCATCCACGGCGACGATCATGAACAGGTCCAGATCGTATTCGCGGCCGTATTCGACTTCGTCCCAGCGCATGGAGCGTTTGAGGGCATCCATGGCGTAGGCGCATTTGTCCTCATCCCCCGGGCGGACCCAGATTTCGAGAGCGACTTCGCGGCCCGACATGGTGGTGAAGCTGTCGGTGTGGGCGACAAGATCGCCCGCGACGAGTGCGAAAAGGTAAGCGGGTTTGGGGTGCGGGTCATGCCATTTGCCGTGGCCCTGTTTGTTGCCGTTTGAGAGCAAAACGGGGCTGTCGCCGTCGATGCTGACGGTGTAAATCGCCATCACATCAGGGCGGTCGTAGGAATAGGTGATTTTGCGGAAACCTTCGGCTTCGCATTGGGTGCAGTACATGCCGTTCGACATGTAAAGGCCGTTGAGGGAGGTGTTTGCTTCTGGATTGATTTCAACTTCGGCCGTCCAAGTGAAACCGTCTTGGGGGACCAGATCGGCGGGGATGGTCAGACCTTCGGCATCGAGCAGGATTTCATCCGACTTTAACGCAGTGCCATTGAGTGCAGCGGAGATGAGTTTCAAGTCTTGGCCGTGCAGGCGCAGGTCGTGCGGGCCATCTGTGCGGTCGCTGTTGGCGGTGAATTCGATGGTAGAGCGCACGCGGGTGGCCGTGGGGTGCAGGGTAAAGTGCAGATCGACGGTTTTGATCCAAAATGGTGGCTGTGTGTAGTCGGACAGGCGGATTGTGGGGGCTTGGGTGGGTTTCATCTTTGTGGTCCTTTGCTCGACTTTTTGGGGCAACGCCCTATGTCGTGATTGGTAACACAACCAAAGGAGATGACAATGTCAGCTACAGACACAAATCTGGACACCCAAAAACAGCGCCATAAAGGGCCGCTGGTGGGAATCGGATTGGTGCTTGGCCTTGTCGCCGTTGGGTTTGTCGTATTTTTCAGCACGCAATTTCTGCGCGGGGATGCGCCAGAAGGGGCTGCTGTGCAGATCGAAAGCACCACTGGCGCACGCGTCGAGGGTTAATTTCGAGTAGAGTTTGATGGGGGCTGACCTGCGGGTCGGCCCCTTTTTTGTGAGTTAAGAATTTCTAATCAATTTCATTAGCAAAGCGCGTTTGACCCGACGGGGTGGCTGGCGTAGGAGTGGTGCGATTTTTTGGAGGAATACCATGGCATACATCGAGAAACACGGGCTTCAGGTTGATACGCAATTGGCAGAGTTTGTGGAGGCGCGTGCCCTTCCCGGCACAGAAGTGGATGGCGACGCGTTTTGGAAAGGGTTTTCTGAAATCGTTCATGTGTTGGGCCCAAAGAACAAGGCGCTGTTGGATCATCGTCAAGATTTGAAGGCCCAGATTGATGCGTGGCACATTGAGCGCCGTGGTAAGTTGCATGACCGCGATGAATATCAGGCGTTTTTGAAAGACATCGGCTATCTGGTGGAAGAGGGTGCGGATTTCGAGATTGAAACGGCGAATGTAGACCCAGAGATTGCCAAGGTGCCTGGGCCGCAATTGGTGGTTCCGATCATGAACGCACGTTATGCGCTGAACGCGGCGAATGCCCGTTGGGGCAGCTTGTATGATGCGATGTATGGCACGGATGTTTTGGGGGATTTGCCAGAACCCGGCGGATACAATCGTGGCCGTGGGGGGCGCGTTGTGGCGCGCGCGCGTGTGATGCTGGATGATCATTTCCCGATTGATGGAACAAGCCATGCGGATGTGCGCACCTATGAGGTTGTGGACGGTGCGTTGCTGATGGACGGCAATCCGCTGCGTTCCCCAGAAAAATTCAAAGGCTATCGCGGGAGCCGTGCCAATCCAGAAGCGATATTGTTGCAAAACAATGGGTTGCACATGGAGCTGCTGTTTGATGGCAACAACATGATTGGCCGTCGCGATCAGGCAGCGCTGGCGGATGTGCTGGTTGAGAGCGCCATGAGTGCCATTATGGATTGCGAAGACAGCGTGGCGGCCGTGGACGCGGCGGATAAGGTTCTGTGCTATTCCAATTGGCTGGGCCTGATGAAAGGTGATCTGGAAGAAGAAGTCACAAAGGGGGGCAAGACTACGACCCGCCGTTTGAACCCAGATCGCGAATATACGGCCCCTGATGGCAGTGCGTTTACCCTGAAAGGGCGTGCGTTGTTGTGGGTGCGCAATGTCGGGCATTTGATGACGAACCCGTCTATTTTGGACAAAGACGGGAACGAAGTGTTCGAAGGTCTGATGGATGGCATGATGACCACGTTGATTGCCATGCACGATTTGAAGCGGGACAGCGGCAATTCGGTGCATGGATCGGTTTACGTGGTGAAGCCCAAAATGCACGGCCCAGATGAGGTAGCCTTTGCTGCTGAGGTGTTTGACAAGGTTGAGGATATTCTTGGCCTGCCGCGTCACACCGTGAAAATCGGCATTATGGACGAAGAACGCCGCACAACAGTGAATTTGAAAGAATGTATCCGTGCGGCCAAACATCGTGTGGCGTTTATCAACACTGGATTCTTGGATCGCACGGGGGATGAAATCCACACCTCGATGGAAGCGGGGCCGTTTTCGCGCAAAGATTTCATTAAACGCAAAAGCTGGATCGGGGCCTATGAAAACCAGAATGTAGATGTGGGTTTGGAATGTGGTTTGCAGGGCAAAGCGCAGATCGGCAAAGGCATGTGGGCCGCCCCTGATATGATGGCCGCTATGATGGAAGAAAAAATCGGGCATCCTCGGTCTGGTGCGAATTGTGCTTGGGTGCCAAGCCCAACGGCGGCCACGTTGCACGCGCTGCATTATCATCAGGTGGATGTGTTTGCGGTTCAGGACAAGATCAAGGCGGGCGGTCGTCGGGGCCATGTGGAAAACATTTTGGATATTCCATTGGCGACCTATCGCGCATGGAGTGATGATCAGATCACACGCGAAGTGGAAAACAACGCGCAAGGGATCCTTGGGTATGTGGTGCGTTGGATCGACCAAGGGGTTGGCTGTTCCAAAGTTCCAGACATCAACAATGTGGGCCTGATGGAAGACCGTGCCACCTGTCGGATTTCATCCCAGCACATTGCCAACTGGTTGCATCACGGTGTGGTGGAGCGCGATCAGGTGATGGAGATCATGCGGCGCATGGCGTTGGTGGTGGACGAGCAAAACGCAGGTGATGCCGCCTATACGCCGATGGGCCCTGATTTTCAGGGGCTGGCTTTTCAAGCGGCATGTGATCTTGTATTCCTCGGCACTGTGCAGCCAGCGGGCTATACCGAGCCAATCTTGCATGCACGTCGACTGGAATTGAAAGGGTCACAGTAATGGCTGGATTGAATTTGGCGAAATGCCGCAAAATTGTACGCGCGGCGTTTGCCAAAGGGAAAGAGCTGGATATGCAGCCCTTGTCTGTTGTGGTGCTCGATACGGGTGGTAACGTTTTGGCGTTTGAAAAGCAGGACGGTGCGGCCCCCGGCGGGTTCCATGTTGCAGATGGCAAAGCCAACGCCGCAGTTAAGATGGGTGTTCCCAGTTCCAAAATGATGGAGCGGGCGGAACAACAGGTGTATCTGACGGATGCGCTGAACGGAGCTTATGGTGGGCGATTTGTGCCTGTTCCTGGTGGCGTGTTGGTTAAAGACAAAAAAGGCGCGATCATGGGCGCGGTTGGGGTTTCTGGGGATACGTCTGAAAACGATGTACTGTGCGCCATTGCTGGGATCGAGGCTGCAACGTTCACAGCCGAAGGGTAATGCCACGTAGGTTTTGAAGGATTGAGGCGCCTTTGGGCGCCTTTTTTCATGGGCAACACCGCGTATCAGTGTGCTGCCCCTTGCATCCAAGGAAGCGATTGGTCACATTCTGCGAAACAAGCAAAAGAAAGTGGTCTGTTATGCGTCCTGTTGTTGGCATTACTGGAAACTCTTATCTGATTGATGACAGTTATCCTGTGCAGGCTTGTGGTATGCACAACATCGAGGCCGTGTCCAAGGTCAGCAACGCCACGGCGTTGATTGTGCCTGCTTCGCCTGATTTCAACACGATTGACGAACTGTGTGCCATGTTCGACGGGTTTGTGTTTACGGGTGCGCGTCCAAATGTGCATCCTGAAGAATACGGTGAAGAGGCCACCGCAGCGCATGGGGATTTTGATCGGGATCGTGATGGACTGACCCTGCCGTTGATCCGTGCCTGTGTGGAGCGCGGCATACCCATTTTGGGGATTTGTCGCGGTTTTCAGGAATTCAACGTGGCTTTTGGTGGCACGCTGTATCCTGAAATTCGTGATTTACCGGGCCGTATGAACCACCGCATGCCCCCTGACGGTACGATTGAGGAAAAATTCGCCCTGCGCCACGATATTAATCTGGAAAAGGGTGGCGCGTTTGAGGCGATTTGGGGCACGGACGTTGTTCGGACCAATTCGCTGCACGGGCAAGGAATTAAAGACGCGGGCGAGCGGATTGTGATTGAAGGCTATGCGCCTGATGGCACGCCAGAGGCGATCCGTGTGGAAGGCGCATCTGGTTTTGCGTTGGCAGTGCAATGGCATCCTGAATGGCAAGCGGGCATAGACACGGTTTCAAAACCGTTGTTCGAAGCCTTTGGCCAAGCCATGAGCACCTATCGTGCGAACCGCATGGGGGCGCAGGCGGCAGCGGAGTAAACCCCACCGCTGCGTTTGGCGGTTACGTATCCGCCGCGACGGTTTGGTTTTGCACGCCTAACCCATCAATGTGCAGTTCCATTGTATCCCCTGCTTTGAGGAATTGAGGTGGTTTCATCCCCAATCCAACACCCGGGGGCGTGCCTGTGCTGATCACATCACCAGGGTGAAAGGTGAACAGCTGGCTGAGGTGTTCGATAATTTCGGCCACGGTGAAAATCATCGTGGATGTGTTGCCTGTTTGGCGGCGTTCCCCGTTGACATTGCAATACATATCAAGGGCTTGTGGGTTTGGAACCTCATCTTTGGTGACGAGCCATGGGCCAGTGGGCCCAAAGGTGTCGCAGGATTTTCCTTTGGTCCATTGCCCTGTCAAATTGGCCTGAAAGTGGCGTTCGGACACATCGTTGACGATGCAATAGCCTGCCACATAATCCAGTGCATTTTCTTTGCTGACGTATTTTGCCTCGGTTCCGATGACGACACCCAATTCCACTTCCCAATCGGTTTTTTCGGACCCGCGTGGCATGACAACGGTGTCGTTGGGGCCGACGATGGCTGAGTTGGCTTTGAAGAACAGGATCGGGTGTTCAGGGATTTTTGCGCCCGTTTCGGCGGCATGATCAGAGTAGTTCAAACCGATACATAGGAATTTTCCGATGTCGCCAACACAAGGCCCGATGCGCGGATTTCCATCCACAATCGGCAATGTGTTTGGGTCGAGTGCAGTGAGGCGGGCAAGTGCGGCATCTGACAAATGCGCGCCGTTCACATCATCAATCTGGCCTGAAAGATCGCGGATATTACCCTCTGCATCCATCATACCTGGTTTTTCTGCGCCCGATGGGCCGTAGCGAAGGAGTTTCATGAGATGGGGTTCCTTTAACTGGCCCAACCGCCGTCGATGACGTGGGTTTGGCCCGTGGTGAATGCGCTTTCGTCGCTGGCAAGATATACGACGAGATTGGCGATTTCGTCTGCAGTTGCGACTCGACCCATGGGTTGACGCGACACAAATTGTTCAAGGGCAGCGTCATAACTGCCCAGTTGTTCCCCAAGGGCCGTAACCCGTTCGTGCCATGACGGGCTTTCGACTGTGCCTGGGCAAATGGCGTTGCAGCGGATGCCTTGGGTGACGAAATCTTTGGCCACGGATTTGGTGAGCCCCACAACCGCCGCTTTGGATGCGCCATATGCAAAGCGATTGGGGGCCGCGATAATTGAAGACACGGCAGACGACATGTTGATGATAGAACCGCCCCCCTGTTCGAGCATGTGAGGCAGGGCCGCTTGGGTTGCGATAAACATGGCGCGCACATTCAGATTAAAGGCGAAATCCCATTCATCAGTGGTGCAGTCCAAGATCGTGCCGTGATGCACTACCCCTGCGCAATTGAACAGAACGTTCGGTTTTTTGGCGTTCATGGTGGTTTGAACGGCGGTATCATCCAAAACGTCCAACACCTGTGTTTCGATGGCGTCGTGGTGCAAATCTGCCAGTAAATCGGCATTCACATCCGTTGCAATCACCCGTGCGCCCGTTTCCGCCATGGCCAGTGCGGAGGCGCGTCCAATCCCTTGCCCTGCGGCAGTCACAAGAACGGTTTTGCCAGCAAGGCGGAGCGGTTGAGACATGATAAGACCTGTATGGATGTTTGGGTTGCGCAAGTATTGCTGTGTTCGATGAAGGGGGCAATGGAGATTTCAGGTAGGCCGAATTTTGTGCCACAAAATGGCTTGGGTTGTTTTAGCGATGCGGTGGTTTTAGAAGGCGGCTATGACGACACAAATCAACAGAACCCTTTCAGTAGCCCCTATGATGGATTGGACGGATCGCCATTGCAGGTATTTGCATCGGCTGCTGTCCAAACATGCGCTTTTGTACACTGAAATGGTGACGGCACCTGCGGTGATCCATGGGGATCGGGATCGGTTGTTGGGATTTCATGAGGCCGAACATCCCGTTGCCTTGCAGCTGGGTGGGTCTGATCCTGCGCAGTTGGAAACGGCCACGCGGGTGGGGTGTGAATATGGTTACGGTGAGGTGAACCTGAATGTGGGGTGCCCATCGGATCGGGTGCAATCGGGTAAATTTGGCGCGTGTTTGATGCGTGAGCCTGACCTTGTGGCCGATTGCGTGCAAGCGATGCGCGAGGGATCGACGGGGGCCGAGGTCACGGTGAAATGCCGTATTGGTGTGGACGATCAAGTGCCTGCTGATGTGTTGCCTGCGTTCCTTGAAACCGTTTCGGCACGGGGGGTGCGCTCTTTCACTATTCATGCGCGGATGGCGTGGTTAGAGGGGCTGTCCCCGAAAGAAAACAGAGATATCCCACCTTTGGACTATGAACTGGTTCATCAGATGAAAGCCGCATTTCCGCATCTGGAAATTGTGCTGAACGGTGGATTAGCCACGCTAGATCAAGCCAAAGAGCATATTGATCGTGGGCTGGACGGGGTGATGTTTGGGCGTGCGGCCTATCATCAGCCAAGCGATATTTTGGCAAGTGCGGACCGGGTGTTGTTTGGCGGTGATGCGGACAGTTCGGCGCATGAGGCGGTTTTGAACATGCTGCCCTATATTGAGGCACATTTGGCGCAAGGTGGACGGTTGAACCAGATCACGCGTCATATGTTGGGCCTGTTTGCTGGGCGACCAGGGGCGCGACAATGGCGGCGCACTTTGTCTGAACGGGCGCACACAGAAGGCGCTGGGCCTGAGGTGGTGGAATTGGCTCTGTCACATGTGCAGCCCATTGCGGCGGAGTGATCTGTCCGCTACCAAAAGGCATCTTATGCGGAGCGTGTTATGCCTGAAATGACCACATTGATCCCGATGATTATCCTGCTGATGGCCATTGGTGCGTTTGCGGGTGTTATGGCGGGATTGCTGGGCGTTGGGGGCGGTATTATCCTGGTGCCTGCGTTTTTCTATGCCTTCGCAGCCCTTGGGTACGACAACGCGCAATTGATGCAGATTTGTTTGGCCACATCACTGGCCACCATCGTGTTTACCTCCATCCGTTCGGTGCAATCGCACAATAAAAAGGGCGCGGTGGATTGGGATATCCTGAAAGGCTGGGCCATTGGGATTGCGATTGGGTCTGCCATTGGGGTTGTTGCGGTAACAGGGCTGCGATCCAGTCAATTGCAGGTTATTTTCGGGATTTTGGGGCTGATTGTTGGGCTATATTTGGCCTTTGGTCGTGCTGAATGGCGTTTGGGTGAAAAAATGCCTACGGGTGTTGGGCGAGCGATTACATCCCCTGTTCTGGGGTTCATGTCTGTGCTGATGGGCATTGGCGGGGGCAGTTTTGGTGTGCCGCTGATGAGCCTGTTTGGTGTGCCGATCCATCGCGCGGTGGCCACGGCTGCGGGGTTTGGTTTGGTGATTGCGGTTCCCAGTGTGATTGGGTTTCTATTTGGCAATCCAGATGCGGAAAACCTGCCGCCGTTTACAGTTGGCTATGTGAATGTGCCTGCGTTTTTGCTGATCATTTGCATGACGTTGATCACTGCGCCGTTGGGTGTGAAAATTGCCCATGCGATGGACCCAAAGCCGTTAAAGCGGGTGTTTGCGTTTTTCCTGATGCTGGTGGCGTTGAATATGCTGCGTAAGGTGTTTTTCGGTTGAGTTACCACGACACGGGATGGGTCAAATTTGCCCCTGATCCACGGATGACAGCGTGGATTGAGGCGGCTAAGCCTGCGGCCATTCGTGTGGCGCAGGACCCTGATATGCAGCGCGATTGGTTGCGCTGTGGGGGAACGTGGTTTGTAGGGGTGAATGCCCTGCCAAATTTGACGGATGGGTCTGTGAGCGGTGTGCCGTTGGCGGGGCAGGCGGTTGATTTTGTGCATGAATATATCAAGCCAGAGCCGATTTTGTGGGACAGTGCGCAGGTGTCTGTGTGTTATGAAGGCTATCCCCAGCCGTGGGAGGGAGAGAGCGACGCGGCGTTGGCGTTTCGGCGCAATCGGGATGCGGCGCATGTGGATGGGTTGCACGGTGA
This sequence comes from Amylibacter sp. IMCC11727, assembly GCF_029854195.1. Classification (NCBI taxonomy): domain Bacteria; kingdom Pseudomonadati; phylum Pseudomonadota; class Alphaproteobacteria; order Rhodobacterales; family Paracoccaceae; genus Amylibacter; species Amylibacter sp. IMCC11727. The sequence continues at coordinate 2,593,415 of NZ_CP122960.1, read as the reverse complement.
AGGGCAGCCACGGCGGCGGTTTCTGCGCGAATTTCATCAGTTTTTGCTGGGGATTGCGTTGACGGACAGCCCAGCTAAGGCAGCACCTTTTGTGATCTGGGAGGGATCGCATAAAATTGTGCAGCGCGCATTTTCAGAGGCGTTAGCTCCCTATCCTGTGGCGCAGTGGCCAGAGGTGGATTTGACTGATGTGAACATGGCCACGCGGCGCGAGATTTTTGAAACTTGCCCGCGCGTGGAATTGCCGCTGAAGACGGGCGAAGCCTATGTCATTCATCGCCATGCGCTGCATGGGGTGGCCCCTTGGGAAATGGGGTTAAAAGGGCCGATTGAAGGGCGCATGATCGCGTATTTCCGCCCCGCCGATGAGTCGAAGATGCAGCAGTGGGTAGACGCGGATTAACGGGTTTGTTTCAGGATGACTTGGTTGTTGGCGACAACCGCTTCGTCCAGTTGGGATAGGAAGCTGATGCCCAAAAGGTTTGAATGATCGAGCCCTTTTGGGGTGATCGCTGCGTCCACATCAGTGGCCAGAATGCGTGTGCCGACGCGAATTTCAGTAAGGGAAATGGTGGCGATATCCAAAAGCCCCGCAGCGGTGCGCACAGGTGTGTCATAGCTGAGCGCGTCAACGTCAATTCCCGCAGCTTGCGCAGTTTCATAATTGAGCAGAACCAGCGATGCGCCCGTATCAATAAGGGCACGGGTTTCAAGGCCGTTAATCGTGGCTTCGGTTTCAAACAGGCCGTCACGCATGGGCACAAAATGCTGTGTCACGGTTTCCACAGATGCGGCAGACAAGACGATGGTTTCGTTGTTGGCGATCAGAGTTTTCTGACGCCATTCAACGGAATATTCCAACAGCCCCAAGATGCCGACGACAAAAACGCCCCAAAAGGCCCAGCGTGCCGTGTTGCGGTGGGATTTTGCGCCAAGGATCAGTTGGCCCGCGATAATGCCGCCCAAAAACAGGGCGACCGCCAGAGACCATTTCAGATTTGCGTTTAAAACGAGGTCTATCAGCTGCACGTCTTTGCGCCAAAACACGATGCCAAGCACCGCGACAATTGCCAGATATATCCACCGCATGATGTGTTTCCTTAACGGATTTCGCCTGTATGTGGTGGATGTTAGCGAAATATTAACGCTTTGTCATCTGACAGTTTTGTGCGTTACCTGCGGTTGCGGCCACGGCGTTTGCCGCGCAATTGGGGTGCGCGGGCGGGCAGTTCTGCTTTGACACGGGCGCGGTCTTCTGCGGACATTTTGGACCACTGCGCGATTTCATCCAACGTGCGATGGCATCCGATGCACAGCCGTGCTTCGGGGTGGACGACACAGATTTTCACGCAGGGGCTGTCGATTTCGTTTCGTTTCCAGACTTCGTCCATCACAGACCCTTTTTGATATGCGCGAACCGATCCAGCGCCCCTTGCAAGATATAGCCAGCGGCCACATGGTCAATTACTTCTGCACGTTTGGCGCGGGAGGTGTCTGCTTCGAGCAAGGCGCGTTCAGCGGCCACTGTGGATAGGCGTTCATCCCACAACAAAACAGGCAAATCACGGCGCTGGGCGAAGTTGCGCGCAAAAGCGCGGGTTTTCTGGCAGCGGGGCCCTTCGGAGCCATCCATATTGCGTGGCAGGCCAAGGACGAGCCCTTTGGCCGAAGTGGCGTCAATGATCGCTTCGAGCGCGGTCGCATCAATGCCGAACTTTTTGCGTTTGATGGTTTCGCGTGGGGTGGCGATGGACCAGAGAACGTCAGACAGGGCGATGCCGATGGTTTTGTCCCCAAGGTCGAGCCCCAAAAGGGGTGCGTTGGCGGGGATTGCCGCCAAAAAATCGTGGGCGTCTTCGAAGGCTTGGGTCAATTGATGATCTCTGCGGCGCGGGCGGCTTCGGTTAGGACGGTCATGGCGTCAGCGTTGTCTTTGAAGGTTTCTTTTGCTTCGGTCCAGATGGCATTGGCGTTGCCCCGTTCGCCTAGAACCCCATAGGCACGGATCAAACGCGCCCATTCGGCGGGTGTACCGCCATCAGTGGCCAGACGATCCGCAAGACCAGAAACCATGCCACGGATCATATTCTGTCGGTCCGCGTCAGACATTTGGTTGGCGTTTTCGATATCTTCTTGGCTGGGGCCCGATTGGGGTTGTGATGTCAACGGAATGCCAGCGGCGCGGGCCACTTGAGGCAGCTGGGATTGGATCAGCGGAATCCACGGCGCATCAGCAGGTCCTTCTTCGAGCAGACCTGCCCACATGCGGTAGGCCACATCGGGGCGACCTGTTTGGGCCAGTGCGAGGCCCGAATAATAGCGTGCGCGTTGATCGCGTGGATTGCGGTTAAGGGCTTGGGCCAAGGCGCTTTCGGCTTCTGGGGAGACATATCCGCCTGCGGCTAAGATCATGATTTCGCCCATATCCGTAAAATCAGACGGGCGGGCGTTGTCCCCAAGCACATCCATCAGTTGTTGTTGGGCGGCGCGGGCGGCTGACATGTTGCCAAGGCGTGCTTCGTTGTCCACGAGCAATCGCAGGCCCGTTTGGTCTGTTGGGTTCTGGGAAACCGCATCGCGCAGTTGGGCTACGAGGCTTTCTAGTTGTGCGTTTGCCTCTACATCGAGCTTTGTGGCGGCGGCCTCGGCGGTGGATTGGCTGGGGCGGTTTTCGCGGGCCTGTTGTTCGGCGGCAAGGCGTTCGGTTAAGGGCAAATCGCGCAAACCTGGAACCCCGAGTTGGGAATAGAGCCAAGCGCCACCCAAAAAGGCGCAGGCCACGATGGCAAGAGCGACGGTGTTGGCCTGTTTCGGGGCAGGGGTTGCCTCCGTTTCGGTTTGTGCGCGTTTGTCCGCAGACAGCAAGCGGCGGGCGACTTCGACACGGGCGGCCTCTGCCTCTTCGGTGTTGAGAACGCCGCGCGATAGATCCCGTTCGACTTCGGCGATTTGGTCTTTGTAGATGGTCATATCCTGTTCGGCGGCCTTGGGCGCCGAGGGGTCGCGACGGATCAGGGCTACGACCAAGGGCGCACCCACGATAACGATCAAACCTGTGGCAAGTAGCCAGAACATAGACGCACCTGTGCGGATGAAATGTTCCCTGACACATAGTCTGCTGGCCTGAGCAACGCAAACCCCATCGGCAGGATGATGCTGCGACGAATTGAAACCGCGCAAATGTCGGGAATCGCTCGCGCTATGTCGTTTGGCCTGTTACGAGTCGCCCGTGAAAAAGGGGATACGGTGGCCAACTGCCACTGCCTCTATTTGTCCCGTCACAAGACACCAGTTTTCGGAGCCTGCCCATGAAACGTTATTCCGCCTTTGCAATCGCGCGTGAAGCTGCACGGTATCACACCGGATGGGAGCGCGCATGGCGATCCCCAGAGCCGAAGAAAGAATATGATGTGATCATCATTGGCGCAGGGGGCCATGGTTTGGCCACAGCGTTCTATCTGGGCAAGAATTACGGCATCACCAATGTGGCGATCATTGAAAAAGGCTGGCTTGGCGGTGGGAACACAGGCCGTAACACGACCATCATTCGGTCGAACTATCTGCAGGACCCTTCAGCGGCGCTGTATGAAAAGGCGCGGTCTTTGTACGAGACCATGAGCCAAGACCTGAACTATAACGTGATGTTTTCCCCGCGCGGCGTGATCATGCTGGCGCAGACCGAACACGAAATTCGCGGCTATCAGCGCACGGCACACGCAAATGCGTTGCAAGGCGTGGCGACAGAGTGGATTGGCCCTGAGAAGGTAAAAGAGATCTGCCCGATTATCGAGCTGAAGGGGCCACGGTTCCCAGTGCTGGGTGGGTTGTGGCAACCCCGTGGCGGCACGGCGCGTCATGATGCGGTGGCGTGGGGGTATGCCCGTGCCTGTTCTGATATGGGCATGGATATTATCCAGAAGTGTGAAGTCACGGGTGTGAACCAAGCCAATGGTCAGGTGACAGGGATTGAAACCTCCAAGGGTCCGATTGGCTGTAAGAAGCTGGGCATGGTGGTTGCGGGGCATTCAAGCGAGCTGGCCAATATGGCGGGCTTCCGTTTGCCCATGGAATCCGTGGCGTTGCAAGCGTTGGTATCAGAGCCGATCAAGCCCTGTATGGACGTGGTGATCATGGCGAACACCGTGCATGGGTATCTGTCACAGTCCGATAAGGGCGAGATGGTGATTGGCGGCGGGACGGATGCGTTCAACAACTATACCCAGCGTGGATCGTTCCACCATATTGAGGAAACAGTGCGGGCGTTGTCTGAAACCTTCCCAATGATTTCACGCCTGAAAATGCTGCGCCAGTGGGGCGGAATTGTGGATGTGACAGGGGATCGGTCCCCGATCATTGGCAAAACACCGCTCGGTGGCTGTTTCATCAACTGTGGTTGGGGCACAGGCGGGTTTAAGGCCATTCCCGGATCAGGTTGGGCGTTTGCGGAAACGGTTGCCAAAGGCGAGCCAGGGGAATTGGCATCGGCGTTCGGTATGGAGCGGTTTATCGAAGGACGCTTTATTGATGAGAGCGTTGCTGCTGGGGTGGCGCACTGATGTTAGTCGCTGCCTCCACTACCGTCATCTCCAGCCCAGCTGGTACTTGTAACGTTTTGGCCGCGCGACAACCTTTTGTTGGCAGATTGCTTGCTCAGGCGATCCTTTGCGTGAAGACAGAAAGCGAGAAAGCCGAGCAAAAGCCAAAGCGGCCAAAGTGCCATAATGTTCCAAAAAACGTCCAAGCGTTTTTCCCTTTAATGAAAATGCGAGTTTTGGTTGAACATCTGCTGCGCGTTCGTGACATCGCGCTGGGCGGTGTCCATCTTGGCGGCGTTCGGATCGGTTTCATCGACGACCGTTTTGCCCGTGCGTTTTTCCCAAATGGCAATGCCAACGCCAGCGACCAGAAGAATTCCGAATATCCAAACAACAAGTTCCATGTTTTTCAACATATGGTTGAAAAGGCTGACTTTCAAGGAGCCGCGAAATGCTACTCTTAACCTGTCCAAACTGCGGCATTGCCGCTGAAGAAACTGAACTCTCTGCGGGGGGCGAAGCCCATATCACGCGTTATGGGGCGGGGTCTTCGGATGATAACTTCGAAACCTATATGTTCATGCGCAAGAACGCTAAGGGGGTTCATTTTGAACGCTGGCGGCATGTGAATGGCTGTGGGAAATGGTTCCATGCGGCGCGGTGTACCATGACGCTGGAAGTGTTTGGGACCTATTCGGCGCAAACGTTTGAGCCGCCCAAAGACCTGATTAAAAAGATCAAAACAAAACGCCCTGACTGGGAAGGATTTGTGAAATGAGCACACGTCTGCAAAATGGTGGTCGCCTGATCGACCGCAGCCAAAAGGTTGAGTTTAACTGGAACGGCAAGCGTTTACAGGGGTTCAAGGGCGACACGCTGGCCTCTGCTTTGCTGGCCAATGACCAGGTTCTGGTAGGTCGTTCGTTCAAATACCACCGTCCGCGCGGCATCGTTGCGGCAGGTCCAGAAGAGCCGAATGCGCTGGTGGCGCTGGGCGAAGGTGGCAAATACGAGCCGAACGCACGGGCCACAACAACCGAGCTGTTTGACGGGTTGGACGCTAAATCACAGAACCACTGGCCTACGCTGGAATTTGATGTGGGCGCTGTGAACAAGATGATGTCGCGGTTTTTTCCGGCTGGGTTCTATTACAAAACATTCATCGCGCCGCGTTTTGCGTGGAAGCATGTGTTCGAGCCGATCATTCGTAAAGCAGCGGGTTTAGGCCCTGCGCCTAAGGCCGAAGATCGTGATGCGGATACTTACGAATATTTCTATGCGCATTGTGATGTGTTGGTTGTGGGCGGCGGGATCGCTGGGCTTGCGGCGGCATTGCAAGCGGGCCAGTCGGGCGCAAAAGTTCTGTTGCTGGAGCAATACGCAGATATCGGTGGGCGTGCGCCTGTGGATGGTGTGGAAATTGACGGTAAACCTGCACAAGACTGGATTGATGCAACGGTTAAGGCATTGGAAGCGCTGCCAAATGTTCGTGTGCGGACGCGCACGATGGGGGCAGGGGTTTACGATCACGGCTATGCGCTGGGGTATGAACGCCTGACAGATCACGCGCCTAAGATCGCTGGGCCGCGGCACCGTTTGTGGCGCATTCGAGCCAAACAGATTGTGACAGCAACGGGTGCGATTGAACGCCCGCTGTCTTTTGCTGGTAACGATATTCCAGGTGTTATGCTGGCAGGTGCCGTGCGCGATTATGCGGTGAACCACGGTGTGTCCGTTGGGGATCGTGTGGCCGTGGCAACAAACAACGACGATGCCTACCGCACCGCGATTGCGTTGAAAGAGGCAGGGCTGGATGTGCCTGTCATTATTGACGCACGCCCTGTTGCGGACGGCCCATTGCCAACCAAAGCCCGCGATATGGGTATTCGCGTTGAAACGGGCAAAGCAGTGTCATCTGTGTACGGTGGCAAACGTGTGACGTCCGTGGGCATTTGTTCACAGGCTGGCGAGGGCACAAAGACCGATGAGGTTGCCTGTGATGCAGTGGCCATGTCTGGTGGCTGGTCCCCTGTTGTGCATTTGTGGTCCCATTGCGGGGGCAAGCTGACGTGGGACACAGATACGGCGATGTTCCGTCCTGATCCCGCGCGTCCACCGCTGGGCGACAATGGCGAAGGATTTGTGTCTGTTGCCGGTACGGCGAACGGGCATCTGGATGCGGCAGCGGCATTGGCTGACGGTTTCGCGGCTGGGGATGCAGCGGCGGCGGTGACGGGGTATAAATCCGTTGTAAAAGACGCACCCGTTGCAAGTGCGGAGGCCGAAGCGCCAATTCTGCCAGTTTGGTCCATGCCACAGGGTATGAGCAAAAAATTGCAGATGAAAACATGGCTCGATTATCAGAACGATGTGAAAGTTTCTGATGTGCGCTTGGCCGCACAAGAGGGGTATGAAAGCGTTGAACATACCAAGCGGTATACAACGCTTGGGATGGCGACAGATCAAGGTAAGTTGAGCAACATCAACGGTTTGGCTGTTCTGGCCGACAGTTTGAACGCGGACATTCCGCAAGTTGGGACAACCACGTTCCGCCCACCATACCACCCGATTTCCATGGGTGCGATTGGCGGCGAAGCCTCGCGGCATTTGTTCAAACCGCTGCGCCGTAGCCCGATCCACGAATGGACTGATGCGAACGGTGGCTTCTGGGAGCCTGTGGGTGATTGGCGTCGTCCGTATTGTTACCAGAAAGACGGCGAGAGCGTGACAGAGGCGGTGCATCGTGAGATTTTGCAAACACGAGACAGTGTTTCGATTTTGGATGCCTCGACGCTTGGTAAGATCATCGTAAAGGGGCCTGATGCGGGCAAGTTCCTCGACATGCTCTATACCAATATGATGAGCAACCTGAAGGTCGGCCGGTGTCGTTATGGTTTGATGTGTTCGGAAAACGGGTTTTTGTCGGATGACGGTGTTGTGGCACGGTTGGATGAAGAAACGTTCCTGTGTCACACCACATCTGGCGGGTCAGATCGCATTCATGCGTGGATGGAAGAATGGTTGCAGACGGAATGGTGGGACTGGAAAGTCTATACCGCCAATGTGACCGAGCAATACGCGCAAATCGCGATTGTGGGGCCGAATGCGCGCAAAGTGATTGAAAAGATGGGCGTCGAGGATATGGATGTGTCCGCTGAAGGCATGCCGTTCATGACGTTTGCGGATGGTAAGATCGCGGGCATTCAGGCGCGTCCGTTCCGGATTTCATTTTCGGGTGAGCTGTCCTATGAAATCGCCGTTCCTGCGGCGCAGGGGCAAGCGTTCTGGGATGCGGCACTGGCGGCAGGGGCTGAGTTTGGCATGACGCCTTATGGCACCGAAGCCTTGCACGTGATGCGGGCCGAAAAAGGCTTTATCATGATCGGCGACGAAACCGATGGTACGGTGATCCCGCAGGATTTGAACCTGCATTGGGCGATTTCCAAGAAGAAAGAAGATTTCTTGGGCAAACGGGCCATGGAACGGCCAGACATGGTGCGCGAGGATCGCTGGCGTCTTGTTGGGCTGGAAACGGAAGACCCGAATGTTGTGATCCCAGACGGGGCCTATGCCGTAGATGGCACGACGCGCCCGAACGGGGTCAAACACATGATTGGGCGGATCACATCCACTTACTTCTCACCCACGTTGAAACGTTCTATTGCCATGGCGCTGGTTGAACATGGGCCAGAGCGGATGGGAGAAACCATCAAGTTCGCACGGGTTGATGGTACAACCATCAATGCAAAAATCGTTGATCCAGTGTTCTTGGATAAAGAGGGGGCACGTCAAAATGTCTAATGTTATCAGTGCAGCACATGGTGCGAGCTTTGACGGTGCAGTCCGTGTAGAGGATGCAGGCGTTAAAGGAATGATCACGGTTCGAGGTGACCTGTCGTCTGCAAAAATGGCCAAAGCGGTGAAATCTGCAGTGGGTCTGGGCATGCCAGAAGTGCGCGGCGTTAAGGTTGGAACCAAAGGTGGCGTCGCGTGGATGTCCCCTGATGAGCTGATCCTGTTTTGCGATTACGCCGATGCAGATAGCGTGGTGGCAAAGTTGGAAAAGGCGCTGAAAGGCGAGCATTTTCTGGCCGCAAATGTATCGGATGCACGGGCGTTGTTTACCCTGACGGGGGACGGCGTACGCGAGGTGATCGCCAAAGGGACACCTGCGGATATGTCTGTAGAGGGCTTGCCGCTTGGTGAAATGCGGCGCTCCCGTCTGGGGCAGGTTGCGGTTGCATTTTGGCTGACAGAAGAGGGTAAGCTGGAACTGGTTTGCTTCCGCTCTGTGGGGCAGTTTGTGTACGAATGGCTGGTGAATGCAGCTGCGAAAGACACGCTTCCGAACCATCTTTGACTAAATAATAGGGCGATTCTGATGAGTCGCCCTTTTGAGTCCATTGTTTTGTCCTAAGAAACAGTGCCGCCACATTTGTCTTAATTGTGACATTTGAGAAACTGTAGCGGTTTCTGAGTTAACTATCTGTAAAATATAAGAAAATTATAGATTTAGGACTGTTTTTGATGGAAGTTTACCATCGGCTTGGCACATAGACTCCCCACAAAAGAACACAATTTACCTCAAATACGTCTCATTCCTCCGCGATAACTGGACCATCAATCGCAACCAAAGACCGAGTTCGGTCAAAGGAGGTACAGTATGTTTAGTATGGGTAAAATCGCTGGATTGTTCGCCATCGCGCTGACAACGACAGCTTGTGTATCTTCCAATAATGCTTCGCAGAACCTTGTGACAGAGGCTCCATCTGCAGTTTTCACTTCTGTGCCGACAACACAGCAAACAGATCAAACGCTCAGCTTTTTCCCTCAGGAAAACCAAGTTGCATCGTTGAACACAACAGCCATTGGCGTTGCTTCGCAGTATGAAGTGGTCGATGTGCAAGTGGCCGTGCCAGAATATCTGGTCGTGTCCGAAGCGGATGTTTATGTGCCAAAGGCCGATATCGTCTGGCGCGAAGACCCGCTGGGGGACCGCCGTGCGCAGGTAAAAGCGATCATGACGGATGCGTTGAGCAAGGGAACAAACGCGCTGGTTGGACCGCGCAAAGTTGTAATGGCGGCCCGCGTGAACATGTTCCATGCGATCACCGAAAAAGCGCGTAACACCGTGGGTGGCAAGCACAATGTGCAGTTTGACTATGTCCTTTTGGATGCAGAAACGCGCCAGCCTGTGACCACAGTGCAAAGCATTGATGCGTCCTTGAAAGCCTTTGGTGGCAGCAAGGCATACCGTGCGATGCGCGAAGGCAAAACGCAAAAAGTTCGGATCACGAACCATGTTGCGGCCCAAATCCAACAGGCGCTTCGCGCACCTGTTAAAGGGTAACGCCCCTAAATGAATTCAGGAAAGACGGCCCCACGTGGGCCGTTTTTTGTTTCGCCCGTTGGGCAGAGCAGGTATGGGGCGTTTATGACAGATCCACGCCCAGAAATCCGCTTTCGCCCAAACAAGTCACCCCAACGTGTGCGCCATGGTTTTCCATGGGCCTATGACAACGAGATTGTCACGGATCGGCGCACGAAAAAGATTGCCGCGGGGACAATTGTTGATCTGCTGGACACGGATCGCAATTTTGTGGCGCAGGTGGCGTTTCATCCCACATCGAAAATTGCCTGTCGTGTGTTGGAGCGGGATCGCGGTGTCGCCATTGGTATGGACTGGCTGGCGGCAAAGTTGAGTTTTGCCAAGGATCACCGTGATCGGTTGTTTGCTGAGCCGTTCTATCGCTTGATCCATGCCGAGGCGGATGGCCTGCCGGGGCTGATTATTGATCGGTTTGGCGATGTGTTGGTGGTGCAGCCAAATGCGGCGTGGATTGATGGGTTGATGGGAGAATTAACCGAGGCCATCGCGCAGGTGTTTGGCGAAGTGACCATCATTAAGAACGCCAGTGGCCGTGCCCGTGGATTGGAAGGCCTGTCAGAAGAGAGCGAAGTTTTTCGCGGGTCTGTGGATGGACCGATTGCGGTGCCAATGAATGGGGCCACCTATTTGGCGGATGTGCTTGGCGGGCAGAAAACGGGGCTGTTTTTTGATCAGCGTCCGAACCACGCGTTTGCTGCATCTTTGGCGCAAGGGGCTGATGTTTTGGATGTTTTCAGCCATGTTGGTGGGTTTTCACTGGCGGCTTTGGCGGGTGGTGCATCCACTGCATTGGCCGTTGATGGATCGGCGGCTGCCTTGGGTTTGGCCAGTGAGGGAGCGGCAAAATCTGGCTTTGCTGCGCAATTTGATACCCGCAAAGGCGATGCGTTTGACGTGATGACGGCACTGGCGAGCGAAGGTCGAACCTTTGATGTGGTGGTTTGTGATCCCCCTGCATTTGCCCCTGCAAAACCTGCGCTGCAAGCGGGTTTGCGGGCCTATGAAAAAGTGGCGCGAATGGGGGCAGCATTGGTGCGCCCTGGTGGGTATTTGGTGCTATGTTCCTGCTCTCATGCGGCGGATGTTACCAGCTTTCGTCAGGCAAGTTTGCGTGGGATCGGAAAAGGGGGGCGTGTGGGGCAGATTGTGCATACGGGCTATGCCGGAGCGGACCATCCTGTGCATCCAAATTTGGCGGAATCAGCATACCTTAAGTCGTTGTTTTTAAGGCTGCAATGACCCGCGTTTTGATCGACACTTGCGTTTTGTACCCGTCGATTCTGCGCAGTGTTTTGATGGGCTGTGCCAAGGCGGGATTGTTTGAGCCGCTGTGGTCCGCACGCATCCTTGAAGAATGGCGGCGAGCGGCGGCCCGCAATGGAGTGGCCGCAGAGGCGGGCATCGAAATTGCGATGCTGACGGCAGATTGGCGCGATGCAAATGTGACAGTTGCTGATGGGGCCGAGGATGACATTGTCTTGCCAGATCAGAACGATAGACATGTTTTGGCGGCTGCGATTGAAGGGAATGCAAACGAGCTGCTGACCGCAAACACTGGGGATTTTCCAACCCGTGTATTGGCGCAGTATGGTGTGATCAGGCGGCATCCAGATGAATTTCTGTTGGAACTGGCACTGGCACAGCCTGAGGTGGTGTCTGAGGTGATTGACCGTGTTCACGCCATGGCGGAAGCGGGCAAAGGTGAACGGGTTAACCGACGTAAAATGTTGCAGAAATCGGGTGTGCCACGGATGGCGAAATGGGATGCAGGGGTGGCCTGTTAAGGGTTTGGCTCCATGAGAAAACCACCGAACACTCTTGGCCTGAATGTTAACAAAACTTAAACGTCGACACGTTTGTTTGGACGTGTCGACGTTAAGGGTTTGTTCAGACATTGGTGGCGGAGGTGGTGGGGGCTTTATCGCTGAGGGGATGAGGGTTTGCGCAATGCGACAGGGCGTCAAACTGTATGGTTGTCCCCCATGTGTATTCCCGCAATTTTATGATAAACTTCCAAACATCCCCGATCCCAGAAAGGAACGTGAAAATGATTGCTTATGTCACGGTTGGTGCCCGCGATATGGCCCGCGCTGAACGGTTCTATTCTGCGTTTTTACTCGCCCTTGGATACCGCCTTGAACGGTATCACGGGGACCTGAGTTTTATCCCACCTGTGCCAGAGGGGCAGACACAGGTATCGCCCGATTTTTACGTTAAGAAACCGTTCAATGGGGAAACGCCATCAGCGGGTAACGGGGGGATGGTGGCGTTTGATGTGGATACCCAAAAAGGCGTGCGTGATTTGCACCGCGCGGCGGTTGCTGCGGGCGGCGTGGATGAGGGCGCGCCTGGATTTCGCGCGTCCTATGGGCCGCATTTTTATGTAGGATATTTGCGCGATCCTGATGGGAATAAGATCGCGCTGTTTAGCGATAATCCAAATGAACCAAGCCGCGAAGGGTAAGGCGCGGACCGCTTATTCCCCTGCGGCGGCTTCGGCCTCTTCCTGCGTGGCCTGTTTGCCTGCGGTCCAGAACCCATCGTATTCTTCACCCGTGGCATAGACCATTTTGCCGTTGCCTTCCCGTTGGCCGTTTTTAAAGCTGCCGGTGTAGACATCGCCGTTGGCATAGGTTGCGACACCTTCGCCATTGATTTCGCCGTTGGACCAGTTGCCGTCATAGCTGAACCCATCAGGTAGGGTGATCTTGCCACGGCCTTCGCGTTTGTTGTCGACATACTGGCCTTCGAACACTGCGCCATTGGGGTAGGTGACACGGCCCTGACCACTGCGCACGCCTTCGACCCAATTGCCCTCGTACGAATGACCATCAGCATAGATGATTTTACCAAAGCCGTGATTTTTCGCATTTTTGAGTGCACCAATATAAACGGTGCCGTTCACATCACGAATGGTGCCTTCGCCTTCAATCTTGCCGTCCACCCATTCGCCTTCGTAGGTGGTGCCATTGGCGTAGGTGATTTTGCCTGTGCCGTTTGGCTTGTTGTCTGCGAAGTTGCCTGTGTATACTGTGCCGCTTTCGTAGGTTTGCGTGCCTTTGCCCGATTTGACGTTGTTTTTCCAATCCCCTTCATAGCCAATTCCAGCTTCGTTGGTCAGTTTGCCTTTGCCATCGCGCATGTCGTTGGTGAAGTTGCCTTCGTAGATGAAGCCATTGGCAGAGGTCATTTTGCCCACACCATTGCGGCGGCCTTGGACCATTGGGCCTTCGTAAACAGAGCCGTCCGCATCTTTGTAAACGCCAATGCCGTCAAAGTTGTTGTTGGAAAAATCCCCTTCATAGGTGCGGCCGTCTGGCAGGGTTAAGAACCCTTTGCCTTCGCGCACACCTTCGAGCACTTGGCCCTTGTAGGTGGCACCATCGTGATAGGTGATCAGGGCTGTGCCTGTCATCTTACCTTCGACCCAGTCCCCATCATACCGATATCCATCGGGGGAGGTCATCACCCCTTTGCCGTGGCGTTTCCCTGCGAGGAATTCCCCTTCGTATACGATGCCAGAGGCAAATTTTGCCACGCCGGTGCCGTGAATTTTGCCGTTTTTCCATTCCCCATCGTATGTTGTGCCGTCGGCGTAGGTGATTTTGCCGATACCTTCGGATTTGCTGTCAACAAATTCACCCTCATAGATGGAGCCATTGGGGTATCGGGCCACGCCCGTGCCACGGATTTCACCGTTCACCCATTGGCCTGTGTATTCATAGCCGTTGGGCAGGCGATATGTGCCTGTGCCGTGTTGTTTGCCGTCTTTGAACGTGCCCTCATAAATGCCGCCCGTGTCATACTGTTTGGTGACAATTTGTTCGGACGATTGGGCCAGTGTTGCAACCGGTGCAAAGGTTAAAAGGGCAGCTGCCGTTGTGGCGTGGATCAGCGATGTGGTCTTGGTCAAAGTTTCCCCACGGCTGGTGCGCCGCGCTCCCTCGGTCTTGCGATTGGCGTTAACTGTAAGTCGTTGGAATTTCTGTGACAAGGATTCTTGCGTCTTGTGCTTTTCGGGCCATTTGGGTCTAACAAGGATAAGATTTTCAGGAGCGTGATCATGACTGACAAACTGAGGCTGACGCTGGCGCAGTTGAACCCGACGGTGGGGGATTTTGCAGGAAACATTGCCAAAGCCGCCGCGGCCCATGCAGAGGCGGCCCTTGCTGGTGCGGATATGGTTGTGCTGCCCGAGATGTTTGTGACGGGCTATCAGGCGCAGGATTTGGTACTGCGCGAGGCGTTTACCCGTGATGCCATGGCCCATGTGGAAAAACTGGCAAAACAGTGTGATACGGGGCCTAGCATTGGCATTGGCGCGCCCTTGATCGAGGGGGATCAGCTGTTTAACGCCTATTTCATCCTGCATGGCGGGGAAATCGTGACCACGCTGCGCAAGCATGAATTGCCCAACACCCATGTGTTTGATGAACGGCGCTTGTTTGACGAGGGGCCGATTGCGGGGCCGTATAATTTGAACGGGGTGCGGATTGGCAACCCGATTTGCGAGGATGCGTGGCACGAAGATGTGCCAGAGGCGCTGGCGGAATCTGGGGCGGAGATTTTGGTGGTGCCCAATGGTTCGCCTTATTACCGCAACAAGTTTGATCGGCGGTTGTCTGCCATGGTGTCCCGCGTGATCGAAAACGATATGCCGCTGGTTTATGTGAACATGGTCGGTGGGCAGGATGATCAGGTGTTTGATGGCGGGTCATTTGTGTTGAACCGTGGCGGGCGGCTGGCCATGCAGATGCCGCTGTTTGACGAGGCGATTGCCCATGTGGATTTCGTGCGTAGCGATGCGGGCTGGGAAGCCGTTGAAGGCGAGAAGATCGCCCATGTGGACGAATGGGAGCAAGATTACCGTGTGATGACGCAGGGCCTGCGCGATTACATGGGGAAAACAGGGTTCAAGAAGGTTGTTCTGGGCCTGTCTGGCGGCATTGATAGTGCGATTGTAGCGACCATTGCAGCGGATGCGCTGGGGCCAGAAAATGTGCGCTGTGTGATGATGCCGTCTGAATATACCGCGCAATCCTCGCTGGATGATGCGAAGGAATTGGCGGCGAATTTGGGTGTGAAGCTGGATACGATTTCCATTGGCGAGGCGCGGGCGGCGGTGACGAACACGATGGCGCCGTTTTTTGAAGGCTTGGAGCCTGACGTGACCGAGGAGAACATCCAATCCCGTCTGCGGGGGCTATTGCTGATGGCGCTGTCGAATAAATTTGGGGAAATGGTGCTGACCACGGGCAATAAATCCGAAGTGGCGGTGGGCTATGCCACGATCTATGGCGATATGGCGGGAGGGTATAACCCGATCAAGGACCTCTATAAAATGCGGGTGTTTGAGAGTTGCCGTTGGAGGAATGCGAACCATCGCGAGTGGATGATGGGACCGAAGGGGGCTGTGATCCCTGTGAATATCATCGAAAAGCCGCCGAGTGCGGAGTTGCGCGAGGATCAGAAGGACTCTGATAGCTTACCTGATTACGCGGTGCTGGATGCTATTCTTGAGATGCTGGTGGATGAGGATCGGTCCGTGGCGGAGATTGTGGAGGCTGGGTTTGATCGGGCCACTGTGAAACGGATCGAGCATCTGGTTAATATTTCGGAGTATAAGCGGTTTCAATCCGCGCCTGGGCCGAGGTTGACGCATAAAGCGTTTTGGTTGGATCGGCGGTATCCGATTGTTAATCGCTGGCGGGATAACGGGTAAGCGAAGGAGCTTAGAGCGTTCTCGGGCTTTGGCTTTGATAGGGTGGTTTTGTGGCAAGTGTTGTGGGGCCAAAGCCCTGCCACTGATCTAAGCGTTATTTTTAGCTTGGCCTTTGGGCCAAGCGGTTGGTGTTTGACGCCACAATTTTGTAAAAAATTATAGGGAGTGAGAATTGCGTATATTTCTAAGTTGTGTCCTTTGGTTAACGGCGTCTTCGGTGTCTTTGTTAGCAGAAGAATTGTAGATCACGCAGGCATTAGAGCAGGCGGACACTTCGAGCTTTCGGTTAGGTGGCTCGGTTGTATACAAATTGGAAGGTTTCATTCTTTCTAAGACACTTTCTTATAATCAAAGTTGTGAAGCCTTCGCTTCTGCAAAAGAAACGAAGAGTATTTCGACGACCATAGACTTTCGTGAAGTTGAACGAGTCACCGTTGGGTCGGTGCGAGGGAAATTCCTCTTCAGATTCGCTTTGGATTATGACGGTCCTGGTATGCTTTTTATTGCCAAAGATCATTTAGAGAACGGAGCGGAAGGCAGCTTTAAAAGATATGCTGAAGTTGACAGACTTGCTTTAGAAACAGCGAAACTCACAAGTGGGCAAAAGTATTTAAATTGCGACTCCAAGATTCAAGATAGTCCTGCGTCTGCTTCCATCGCTTTCTGGGTAGATAAAGAACCGAATGAATGGATTCGACTAGTAGAAAAAGCGATGCAGTGTCGCGGTGACGATACTTTTGAGTTTGTAAATAACTTTTCCAAAAATTAGCGAGTAGTTCACTTCCACCGCGGCGCGCGCCACCCTGCCTTCACCGCCTCCTCTTCATCACAAAACCACCTCTCGCCTTTGCTAGTGTTAATCTTGGTTCGCGAGTACCACTTTGACCACGGCGGGTGGTAGATTTTGCCGTTGGCGGAGATGTTACCCTTGATGGGGCAGCCGTTGGGGGATTGTTCGCTGGCTGTGGACCATTTGGCGGCGCGGAAGGCCCATGCGGGTTCGGATGGGCCGCGCCAGATGCCGCGTTTGGCTGATTTGGCGGCTTCTTGAGCCGCTTCGTATTCGTCGGAAAACTTAAGGAAGGCCCAAGCCATGCCTTGATCGACCATGGCGGCGGCGAGGTCTGTTCCATCGGCATAGCACCGCGCGATGTCGCGGCCATAGCCGTCTTTGGCCAGCGTGTCGCAGCGCACGGTTTTGCCGTTGGTCAGCGCATAAAGCGCGTTGGTGGCCGCATCGCCGCAGGCCCAATCTTTGCCCCGTTCGGTTTTACATTTTTGTGCCGCTTCTGGTGCGTCGATGCCGTTGATACGATAGCGGGTGCCATCCACATCGAGGGTGTCGCCGTCCACAATGAGGACGGTATTCGCCGTGGCCTGTGTGCCAAGGATTAAAAGCGCGACAAGGACGCGTAACATGGGACTGCTCCGTTTTTTGTTAATACAATCTTAACAGAACAAAATGCGAACTTTAACCTTTTATTTACGATTGGGTTAATAAGGTGGGGGCCTTGGCCTTTGCCAGAAAGGAGAGTATGACGGGCGCAAATTCCAATCTTTGAGTGTGCCCCATGACCGTTACCCGTTTTGCGCCTTCTCCCACTGGTTTCCTGCATGTTGGAAATCTGCGGACTGCTGTGTTCAACTATTTGATCGCGCGACAGGCGGGGGGCGAATTTATCTTACGCCTTGATGACACGGATCCTGAACGATCCACGCAGGCCTATGCGGATGCGATCAAGGAAGATTTGGAATGGCTGGGCCTGACGTGGGACCGCGTGGAAACACAGTCAACACGTCTTGATCGGTACAACGCGGCGGCGGATGAACTGCGCGAAAAAGGGCGGTTTTACGAGGCGTTTGAAACGCCAGTTGAGCTGGACCTGAAGCGTAAAAAGCAACTGAACATGGGCAAGCCGCCTGTGTATGACCGATCTGCGCTGGCGTTATCGGACGACGAACGCGCGGCGTTGAAGGCGGAGCGGGATGGGCATTGGCGGTTCAAGCTCGATCATGAACGGATCGAATGGACGGATGGGATATTGGGCGATTTGTCCATTGATGCGGCGTCTGTGTCTGACCCTGTGCTGATCCGTGGGGATGGGCAGTTTTTGTACACGCTGGCGTCTGTCTGTGACGATATTGATTTCGGGATCACCCATGTGGTTCGCGGGTCCGATCATGTGACCAACACAGCGACACAAATCCAGATTATTGAGGCGCTGGGCGGGTCTGTTCCATCCTTTGCGCATCATTCGCTGCTGACGGGGCCGCAAGGTGAGGCGCTGTCGAAACGGCTCGGTACGTTGGCGTTGCGTGATTTGCGCGAAGCAGGGATTGAGCCGATGGCGCTGGTGTCGATGATGGCGCGGCTTGGCTCTTCTGAACCGATTGAATTGCGTTCTAGCATGGAAGAACTGGTGGATGGGTTTAACCTGTCCGCCTTTGGCGCGGCCCCGACCAAGTTTGATGTTGAGGATTTGAAACCACTGACAGCCAAGGCGGTGGCATCCCTATCCGTTGCGGATATGGGGGAGGCGCTGGCGGAATTGGGCGTGCCTTCAGAAATTGCTCCTGCGTTTTGGGATGTGGCGAAAGAAAACGTTGCAACCCGCGCGGAGGTAGCCAAATGGTGGGCGCTGTGCCGTGATGGGGCAGAGCCGTTGATCGCAGAAGAAGACGCGGAGTTCGTGGCCACGGCCAAAGGATTGTTGCCAGAGGGCCCGTGGGATGGCGACAGCTGGGGCACGTGGACGTCAGCAGTGAAAGAGGCCACTGGGCGTAAGGGCCGTGGGTTGTTCATGCCGCTGCGCAAGGCGCTGACGGGGATGGAGCACGGGCCAGATATGTCCAAGCTGATGCCATTGTTGCAAAACGTGAAGCTGTAACGCCCTGATATAAAACTCGAATTGTGGTGAAACGCCGTTCCGATTGGAGCGGCGTTTTGCGTTTTTGATGTGTGGTAAATTTTTGACCCATCGTTCACAACGCGTCGTGTAAGACGCGTGCTGTAAGACGCGTCATGATTCAGATTTTGTTAACTTTCAGGCCGTGATAGGGGGGGTGCGCGTGGCGTTGAATGGCTGCCGCCCGCTTTAAGCGTTCGCGATGACCTGTGCGCCGACCATCTTAATGTGATCATCAGTGCATGCCGTTTCGGCGTCACTGAGCACCTGAGCTCGTGGATAAATCGGTGCGGCGCGATCATTCAGGATGGGTGTATCCCACCCCGTTGTAGAGCGAAAGAAATCGCGCACGCCATCAATGCCATAGACCGTATGGAACCCTTGTACCACGCAATCGAGATAGCTGAGCAGAATTGGCTGGCCGCCGCCAAGAGGCGCCATGGCGCTGGGTTTGGCTTGATAGAGCGTGACGCCTTCAAAGCCCTCGGTCTGCAGGATTTGGCGATCATAGGCCGCTTCGCGTTGGTCCAAAATGTCCCAGCCCACATCGCCGATATCTGCGATAAGGCCTGAAATCATGCTGAGAGAATCGGGTTTCACCGATAAAAACGCAATGTTACGTGTGCTCGATTGCACCCACACGCGCCGCCAGCCGCGCAATGTGGCGGGGCGTGTGTTGGGATAGTCATGGGTGGCGGCATTCACCAACGACCCATATCCGAAAAAGCTATCTACCATGTGATGGCGGCGCGGCGGCCGTTGGCTTTGGCTGCGTCAATGGTTCGGATGGTGGATTGCACGCGGGCGATGCGTTCGCTTGACGGCGGGTGCGTGGCCAAAAGCGCGGATGATCCGCCTGTACGTTCATAAACCTTGGCACCGAGTTTCGCGTTATAGCCAGAGCGATCCGTGATGTGTGCGGCGATTGTATCTGCCTGCAATTCGAATTTTTTGGAGTAGCTGCGCCCGCCGATGGAGCCGCCGAGATCGATGCCAATCTGTGCATCCCCGCCGCCAGCGGCTACGATTAACCCACCAAGAACAGCGCCCGCAAGCGCATTGGCTTGGGATTTTTCGATGTGCTGGGCGATTTGGTGACCTGCCTCGTGGGCGAACACAAAGGCCAGTTCGTCGTCGTTGTTAAAGCTGCGCAAAATGTTGATATTGAACGCGATAATCGGGCGACCATCTTTGCCGATGCTTTGAAAAGCGTTCGGGGGCTGTTTGGGATCGTTAATGACCCGCACCTGAAAGTCACAAAAAGAGCGAGGTTTTGCGCTGTGGATAGAGCGGCAAATTTGTTCGGTCAGCGGTTCCATACGTTTCGACACGCGCGAATACGCGGCAAGGCCCGCATCGGCGCTGCGCACAGCGGTAAAGCCGGGGCGAGATTTTGAGGGTTGTTCTGTGGTTGGGGTGCAGGCTGCCATGAGGCCGATACAGGCCAAAGTAATCAAAATACGCATAAAATCCTCGGTTCTTGGGGCATTGGGCCAAAATTACAAGTCAAACCCAAGTCGTAAAGTTCATTTACCTGTATTGGGCGAATCGAGCAACTGTTTGCCTGTGAATTCGCAAGAAAATGATGGGAATGGTTGGCTGATTTACGACAGGCGCAGCAAGCGGGTGTTTGTACAAGAGGCAACAGGGTTTCTTGGATATTTGAAAAACAAAAGAACTTCGGTTTTGCCTTCTTTGGGGGACGATCGTGCGCGCTTCGTAGCGTTACGAAATTCGCCATAGGGAATCGGCGCAGAATTGGCTAACGTTCTGTCACAAGCCTCACTGTGGGGCGCAATTTCTGGGAGGAAATCATGAAATTAGGTTGGAAAACCGTTGTAATGACTGCTTTGGCGGCCAGCTTTGCCACAGAATCAGTTGCAGAAGAGTGGAATGTGTCTGTTTGGGGCAAGCGCCGTGCATTCACAGAGCACATTGAAAAATTGGCCGAACTGGTCTCTGAAAAGACGGGTGGCGAGTTCACGATGAACGTGTCTTATGGCGGGTTGTCAAAGAACAAAGAGAACCTTGATGGTATTTCCATCGGTGCGTTTGAAATGGCGCAATTCTGTGCGGGGTATCACCGTGACAAAAACCGTGTTGTGACGGTTTTAGAATTGCCGTTCTTGGGTGTTGAAAATCTGGAGCAGGAAGTGGCTGTGTCCAAAGCAGTTTATGCGCATCCTGCGGCCACAGAAGAAATGGCCCAGTGGAATGCCAAGTTGCTGATGACATCACCCATGCCGCAGTACAATCTGGTGGGTACAGGCGAGCCACGTGACACGCTGGCAAAGTTTGATGGGATGCGGGTGCGTGCCACAGGTGGTTTGGGCAAAGCCTTTGCCGCAGTTGGCGGTGTGCCCACATCTGTGACCGCAACCGAAGCCTATCAGGCGATGGAAGGCGGCTTGGTGGATACGGTTGCTTTTGCGCAGCACGCGCACTTGTCTTTTGGCACGATTAACCAAGCGGATTGGTGGACAGCAAACCTGAACCCAGGCACCGTGAACTGCCCAGTTGTTGTGAACATTGACGCTTATGAAGGCCTGTCTGATGCGCACCGCGCAGCCCTTGATAGCTCGGTCGATGAGGCGCTGGATCACTACCTCGCGAACTATGGCGAGTTGCTGAAAAAGTGGGATAGTGTTCTGGCCGAAAAAGGCGTGGCCAAAGTGGAGATCGCAGAGTCTGAGATCGCAGCCTTCCGCGCCAAAGCGGCCGATCCAATCCGTGATGCGTGGATCAAAGACATGGAAGCGCAAGGCCTGCCTGGCCAAGAGCTGTATGATCTGGTTGTAAAAACCTTGGCAGACGCAAAAGCCACAAACTAAACACAGGAACGAGCCGTCCCAAAAGGGGCGGCTCACAACCATCTGGGGAGGTGCGCCATGGCGGGCGGAGCAGCAGTGCTGGAAGATTCCAGTCTTTTGAGTCGTTTGGATAGAGCTTTGCTGCCTGTGGAGCGGATTTGCGCAATGGCCAGTGGCTTGGCCATTTTTTCATTGATGTTTTTGGCCGCGATTTCCGTAACGGGGCGCAAGTTTTTCGGCACACCTTTGCCTGGTTATGTTGATTTAATCGAGGTGGCGATGCCGATCATTGCCATTATGGGGATTTCCTATGTGCAGCGCGATGGCAGCCATATTCGCATGGATATGGTGGTGTCGGCGTTGAAAGGGCGGGCGCTGTGGTTGTTTGAACTGCTGTCTGTTCTGATGATTTTGATTTTGATGACCATGCTGACATGGGGCGCGTATGAGCATTTCGACCGCGCGTTTGATTGCGCGCGGCCCTTGTGCAGCCGCGACAGCACCACGGATATTTACATCCCGTGGTGGCCGAGCAAGTTGATGGTTCCTATCGCCTTTGGTGTTTTGGTGGCGCGGTTGGTTTTGCAAAGCATTGGATATGCGCGGGCTTTGGTGCTGGGGTTGGAAAACCCTGTGGCCGTGCCTTTGACCCTGAGCGTTGCAGAGCAGGCCGCCATTGAAGCACGCGCCGTTCAAGGAGACGACTGATGGAACCAGTAACAATCGGTTTGTGGGTCTCTGCGGGGATGCTGGTGATGGTGGTCTTGGGCATGCGCGTGGCCTTTGCGGCGGGCATGGCGGGATTTGTGGGGCTGGTTTGGATATTCTGGGACAAGGTAGATTATTCTGTCGAAAAGTTCCTGTTTTTCAACGAACGGCGTGACATTTGGGATGGTGCGCTGGGCAAAGCGATGCAGATCGCAGGGTCCGTGCCACAATCAAAGGTCAGCGCGCAGGTGTTGAGCCTGATCCCCGTATTTATTTTGATCGGATATCTGGCGTTTCATGCCAAGCTGACAACGGCGTTGTTTGAAGCGGCAAAGCGGTGGATTGCATGGGTGCCAGGTGGGTTGGCGGTTTCAACGGTGTTCGCCACGGCTGGATTTGCAGCGGTTTCAGGGGCATCGGTGGCCACTGCGGCGGTGTTTGCGCGCATTGCGATCCCAGAAATGTTGAAAATCGGCTATGACAAACAGTTCGCGGCGGGTGTGGTTGCGGCGGGGGGCACGCTGGCTTCGCTTATTCCGCCTTCGGCTATTCTTGTGATTTACGCGATTATTGTGGAACAGGACGTGGGTAAGCTGCTGTTGGCTGGCTTTGTGCCCGGCATGTTTTCTGCGGTTGTTTATGCGGGCTTGATCATCGGGATTGCAATGGTGTTCAAAAATGTTGGTCCCCCTGTTTCGGGGTTCACATGGCGGGAACGGTTTGAGAGCCTGCCCCCTGCGTTGCCTATTGTGGCGGTGGTCGTGATCATCATTTTCTTTGTCTATAACCCATTTGGTGAGGCATGGGGTACACCCACAGAGGGCGGGGCCATCGGTGCATTCATCGTGTTTTTAATGGCGATGTATCGAAAAATGTCATTCCAACAGTTGAAAGAGGCACTGTTGGAAACGGCCAAGCTGACCATCATGATCTTTACCATCATTTGGGGCGTTCTGATTTACGTGCGGTTCTTGGGGTTTGCCAAATTGCCCGATGCGTTTTCGGATTGGATCACGGGGCTGGATATGGCGCCGATGATGATTTTGGTTTGTATCCTGCTGGCCTATGCGGTGCTGGGGATGTTTATGGACGCCATTGGGATGCTGTTGTTGACCCTGCCTATCACTTATCCTGCGGTTATGGCGCTGAATGGGGGGATTGATGTGACGGCGGCAGAAAGCACGTTTGGCATGTCTGGCCCCATGTGTGGCATTTGGTTTGGGATTTTGGTGGTGAAAATGGCGGAGTTTTGTCTGATTACGCCACCCATTGGGTTGAACTGTTTTGTGGTCGCAGGTGTGCGCGATGATCTGAGCGTGCAGGATGTGTTTAAAGGTGTGACACCCTTTTTCATCGCGGATGGGATTACCATTGCGCTGCTGGTGGCGTTTCCTGCGATTGTGCTGTGGTTGCCAGGGTTGGCGAGTTAGAGCGCGGTCACCCCGTAAAGGTTAACCAAAAGATAACGCCGACACGTCTATTTGGACGTGTCGGCGTTTAGGTTTTGTTAACGAAATGTGCCGCTGTGGGATGCCGTTTTAGCGAGCCTTGGCCTGAGTTGTGTCGCCCGAAATACGACCCGCACTCTATCGGTTATTGGACCACCCGTTGCAGGGTGACATGGCCCACTTCTTTGGACACGGATTGGTTGCTTTTCCACACAACATTTGATGATGGATCGACCCAATAGTCGTTTTGGAACGCGCGACCTTTGCGGCGGCAAAGTTCGGTGAATTGGCGCACTGTGTGCGTTTTGCCAAACACATCCAGAGTTTGGGTTTCAGGCGCCGGGGCAATGGCGCAGGCGTATTCGTGGGTGATGAGTGTGCTTTCCCCTGTCAAATGACGTTGCGTTTTGCTGTAGGTTTTGGGGAAATTGCCGCGAAACAGGTCATCGGGATTGATGGACAGGTCTTGGGCGATCAGGTCTACGAACAGTCCGCGCGTGGCGGTGACGATGCCAGAGCGCAGGGTGACGGTGGCCTGATCCGCGCCCATGTAAGTGCGGAAGGGGCCGTTCTTTGCCAATTCAACAGCTGCGACGCCAGACCCAAATCGCGGCACCGACACAAAGACAACTGGGCGGCCGAGGGCCTGCATTTGTTCGCGTGTGACACCCGGTGTGGGTTTCGCTTTGCTTGCTTGTTCCACGTCTTTCTTCTTAAGACGTGCCTGCGCCATGGTCAGCGCGATTTTGCCCAGGCCCGGTTCCGTTTCTTTTTCAGAGGAACAGGCGGCAAGGCCGAGACAGAGCGCCCCAGCAAGAAGTTTGTTCAAAGGGGTCATTACCGCCAGAACCGTGCCCAATTTGCTTCTAACCCTGGGCGTTGGTATTCGCTGACCAAACCGTAGAGCCGTTTTTCGACGTTCAGACGTGCGCCGCCATCGCGGGCTTCGGTGTTCATGTCGATGGCATAGGTTTTACGTGTGGGTGTGCCGATGCCCCATGACAGGGGAACAGACAGGCGCAATCCTTTGGTAAAGCTGCCATCGCCGAATGCGGATGGGTCGGCATCTGTGACAGTGGCATACGCGCCCATGCGCCAGCCATTGGCAAAGACACGATCAACGGACAGAGTAGCGCCCCAATCACCTGCCAAGTAGCGGCCCACATCCAGTTGCGCAGTCAGGCCACGGTTCACGGCCCAATAGGCAGACACATGGCCTGTTACCGTGTCATAGTCTTGGAAGCCCAGCAGCTGATCAAAGTCGCGTTGTTTGACGTAGTTGAGATCAACCCCCAAGCCCCAGCGTTGGTTGGCGGGTTGCCACAGAAGTTCAGTAGAAACACCGCCGAACATGCTTTCGAGGTAGCCAACAGATACGCGGCCATAAAAATCTGGTGCAGGCTTAAACAGATAATCGGCGGTTAAGCGTTCGAGGGCGGTCTTGCCTTCGCGTTTGTAAAGTGCGCGGTCGGTGCGCACCCGTGGCAGGCCAGAGGGGGGTGGTGTTTCGTCCACTTGGTTGCCAAACACACGCTGGGTGACAGCACCTGACAGTGAGAAGCCTGGCGCAATCGCGTAATCCGCGCTGGCGCGAAGACCTGCAGAGGCGCGAACGGGACCAGAGCCGTCAAACAAGGAGATCGACACATAAGGGGCGATGGTCCAGCTGAAGTTTGGATAGAGACCCGGTTGGTATTCACCACCTTCGGGGAGAGCAAAGGCGCTGCGGATGTTGGCGGCAGCGAGCATTTTTTCAGTGCCCATCGGATCGTTTTCAAGCCGTTCCAGATCGGAGCGACGGATCACCACAGACGAAGCTGGGATACCATCGACCACAGGGGTGATGACAAATTCTTCAACAGAATGGGGCAGCACAAATGACATGGCGCGGGCCGCACGGCCAATGGCCTGAGAAGAAGCGTTAAACTTGTCGTTGCGGATGCGCAGTTCCGCAGAACGACCGTTCACGGCCAAGGCTTCGACAGCCAAACCCTGTTCTTTTAAAACGGCCGCGAATTTTTCTCGTGCGGTTGTGGTAAAGTTGGGTTGGTTGGCCCAATCGGTGTTGGTGGAATAATTGACCGGGCGCGCAATCACAGGCAATGGTGCGCGTTCAAGCGAGCCTGCGGTTGGCGGGCGTTTTGGGTTGATCGCGGCAGAGAAGCGCAAGCCCACTTCGGACCCGTGCAGGTAATACAGGCCAAAGCTGATGGCGTCGCGGCGTTTGTATTCAAGGCCAAAGTTAAACGGGCTTTTGCGTTCAATGGCGCCTGCGGCCACTTCGCGGGCGTATTTGTCCGAAGAATATTCTGCTTTGAAGGTTAGGCCTTTGACCGGCGTTTGCCATTCAGCCCCGCCGAAAAAGCCAACGGGTCCGTCAAACCACTGTTTCACAGTTGGGACACCGCCTTGAGCGTTCGCGCCCACGCGCAGATCAGCAATATTGCTGGAATTGCCTAGACGGCCCCAGCCAAAACCACCTGTCAGTTTCAGTTTTGGGTGAACTGTTTTGGTGGCCACAAGATATTCCGCGCCGTAAGCCCCTTGGCCCATAAAGTCGCGCAAGCCAATGGCGACACCAGGCAGTGTGTCGGTTTCTTCGAACAGTTGGAATTGCACATCAAAGCTGCGGTCGTTGTCGTCCCCTGCGATGGTCCAGTCTTTCAGGTCGGAGTAGCGAAAGGAGGCGGACAGACGTTTGGTCAGTTGAAATGACAATGTGATTTTGCGGTCAGAAGCGGAGCCTGCAATGGTGCCGCTGATTTGCGCGTCTGGTTGGGGATCGGCGCTTGGCATGTCGATCAAGCCACTGTTGCCATAGAGGTTGAGCGATTGGGCGGATGCGCCTGTCGAAAAGGCCGCCGTGGTTGTTGCCAGCAGCGCTGCCGTTACAAAATACTTTGCCATCTTTTGGTCCCCCGACCACATGTAGACTTTGTTGAGGTGGTTTTTGCCACATTTGCGCGCATATCTCTATGGCTAATTGTGCGGCAAAGTGGGTTTTTGAAGGTTAAGTGACGTCTGTGCGACTGTTTTGATCGGATCGGGTGATGGGGTAGGCCATGATCAGCAAAACACCGAGCACAAAAACCGCAGCGGGGAGCAGGCTGATGGTGATGCGCAAGGTTTCAATGGCGGTGTCGGATTGTTCGACAAGTTGTCCGCCGACGGAGGATTTAAAGCCACCGGATTGCAGAACTAAGCCTGCCAAAAATGGGCCGAGCGCGATGCCAAATTTTTGGGCGGTGGTCCACCAGCCATTAAACAGCCCCGCGAGCGAGCCGCCGTGTTTAAGCTGGGCTTCGGAAATGACATCAGGCAGCATTGCCCAAGGGAAAATCTGATAGGCCCCATAGGCAACACCCATGAAGGCGAGAATGATCATCAGCATTCCCGTGTCGCCCACACCGACGAAGTAAACACATGCCATTCCAATGGCATACATGATGCCGCCGATCAGCAGACCTGTGCGTTTTTCCATGCGTTTTCCGAGCCAAACCCACAGAGGCAATGTCAGGAATGTGGGGAACAAGAGGATGGCGGATAGGGTTGGCTGGATGTCTTGGCTTTCGATAAGCAGGTATTCAATCAGGGCGTTTACGTTGGATGTGACCACGGTAATCATAGAGATCATCAGGATGTAGGAGCCTGCGATGATGAGAAATGATTTCGAGGTCCAAACGATTTTGATCCCGTCGAAAAAGCCGTGTTCCACCAGTGTTGTGCGGTGAACCGGGGCGTTGCGGGTGGCGAATACTGTGATGAGCGTGGGAATCATCAATAGGGGAAGGATCGTGATGAGACCCATGCGGTAGCCTTCGACCGACAGATTGCCAAAGTTACCAGTTAGGATCGCATACCCTGCGGCACCAAAGAGAATGCCGATGGTGCCGATCCACATACGCCAAGCGGTGATAGACGTGCGTTCGTCGTAATCTTCGGTCATTTCAGCAGTCATTGCGCCAAAGGGCACGCCGATCATGGTTAGGCCAAGGTAGGAGAGCATGAGGAAAGCCGAGAACCAAACGGCATTTGCGCCCCAGCTTTCGGTGGAAAACGGCGCGTAGAATGCGATGGCAAGTGCGGGACCCATGACAAAGGCGCCTGCCAGCATCCAAGGGCGGCGCGGGCCGAGGCGTGAATTGGTTCGGTCCGATAAGTAGCCGATAAGCGGATCGGTGAGGACATCAAAGAGTTTTGTGGCGAGAAAGATTGTGCCAGCGATGCCAACAGGAATGCCGAGCGTGTTGGTCATATAGCTGAAGATGTAAAAGCTGCCAAAGACCACCATGCCTGTGACGCCGATTTCGGATATGCCGTAGCCTGCTTTGATGCGTGCTGGAATAGCTGACATGGTGTTCCCCCTTGGATGTAGCGTGCTGCGAAAGACAGTGGGTGGCAACGGGCGGTCTGGCAAGGAAATCTTCAGATGACCCAAGGGCAATGGCAGGCGTGAAATTGCGTGGAAAATCCTGTGGCTATTGGCTTGACTCTGATCGGTGCGTTTCCTAAATAACCCGCTGTTAGCACTCTGAGGAGGCGAGTGCTAATGATTGAAATCCAGCCTCTGACAAATTGAAACAACGAGTTAAGGAGCATACTCCATGGCACTCACACCTTTGCACGATCGTGTACTGGTTCGCCGCACTGAAGGCGACGAAAAAACTGCTGGTGGTCTGATCATTCCAGATTCCGCAAAAGAGAAACCAGCCGAGGGCACAGTAGTTGCTTGTGGTGAAGGCGCGCGCAAAGACAGCGGCGAACTGATCCCGATGGCCGTAAAAGCTGGCGACAACGTGTTGTTTGGCAAGTGGTCCGGCACGGAAGTCACAGTTGACGGCGAAGAGCTGTTGATGATGAAAGAATCCGACATCCTCGGCCTTCTTTCTTAAGTTATAATCGTACGAATAGGAGCACATGAAAATGGCTGCAAAAGACGTAAAATTCGGCACCGACGCACGGAACCGCATGCTGGAAGGCGTGAATGTTCTGGCTGATGCTGTAAAAGTAACGCTGGGCCCAAAAGGCCGTAACGTTGTTTTGGACAAATCCTTTGGCGCACCGCGCATCACCAAAGATGGTGTATCCGTTGCCAAAGAGATCGAACTTGAAGGCAAGTTCGAAAACATGGGCGCGCAGATGGTGAAAGAAGTTGCTTCTCGCACAAACGACACAGCAGGCGACGGTACAACAACCGCGACTGTTCTGGCACAGGCCATCGTAAAAGAAGGCATGAAATCTGTTGCTGCTGGCATGAACCCAATGGACCTGAAGCGCGGTATCGACACTGCTGTTTCTAACGTTGTGGACGCCATCAAATCCATGGCACGCGAAGTAAAAGACAGCGACGAAGTTGCACAAGTTGGTACAATTTCTGCCAACGGCGAAGCCGCAATCGGTTCACAAATCGCTGACGCAATGCAGCGTGTGGGCAACGAGGGCGTTATCACTGTTGAAGAAAACAAAGGTCTGGAAACAGAAACAGACGTTGTTGAAGGTATGCAGTTCGACCGCGGTTACCTGTCTCCATACTTTGTGACAAACCCAGACAAAATGACAACTGAGCTCGACGATGCGTTGATCCTGTTGCACGAGAAGAAACTGTCTTCTTTGCAGCCAATGGTTCCACTGCTCGAAACAGTTATCCAATCCAGCAAGCCACTTGTCATCATTGCAGAAGATGTTGAAGGCGAAGCGCTGGCAACTTTGGTTGTGAACAAACTGCGCGGCGGTCTGAAAATCGCAGCTGTTAAAGCACCTGGTTTCGGCGATCGTCGTAAAGCCATGTTGCAAGACATCGCTGTTCTGACTGGCGGCCAAGTGATTTCCGAAGACCTCGGCATGAAGTTGGAAAATGTTGGCATGGAAATGCTCGGCACTGCGAAGAAAATCCAGATCACCAAAGATGAAACAACAATCATCGATGGCGCTGGCGAAAAAGCAGAGATCGAAGCCCGTGTTGCACAAATCCGTGGCCAGATCGAAGAAACAACTTCCGACTACGACCGTGAAAAACTGCAAGAGCGTCTGGCCAAATTGGCTGGTGGTGTTGCTGTGATCCGCGTTGGTGGTTCCACAGAAGTTGAAGTGAAAGAGCGCAAAGACCGCGTTGATGATGCCCTGAACGCGACACGTGCCGCTGTTCAAGAAGGTGTTGTTGTTGGTGGCGGTGTTGCACTGGTTCAGGCTGTTAAAGGCTTGGCTGGCATGGAAGGCGCAAACGCTGACCAGACTGCTGGTATTTCCATCGTGCGTCGCGCATTGGAAGCGCCACTGCGTCAGATCGCTGAAAACGCTGGTGTTGACGGTGCAGTTGTTGCGGGCAAAGTCCGCGAGAGCGACGACACATCCTTTGGCTTTAACGCCCAGACAGAAGAATATGGCGACATGTTCTCCTTCGGTGTTATCGACCCTGCCAAAGTGTGCCGTACAGCACTGGAAGACGCTGCATCCATCGCTGGTCTGTTGATCACAACAGAAGCAATGGTTGCTGACAAGCCATCCGAAGGTGGTGCTGCTGGTGGCGGCATGCCTGACATGGGCGGCATGGGCGGCATGGGCGGCATGATGTAAAAATCGGTTTGGCCCTAAGGGGCCAAACGAATTTCCTGAGCGGAAGGACTTTTCGAAGAAAGTCCGAGCGCAGGATACATCAAGTCAAACTGACGTTTCAGTTTAAAACAAGACGACCTCGCAGATATCTGCGGGGTCGTTTTTGTTTTATCCGCCTGACTTGTTCTTTGATGGATTGGGCGGTTAAGTGGTCAACACAAGCGGCGGTATGTTCCTGATTGAAAGTTAAGACTGTGATGATTTCGAAAATTCGTTTGGTGTTTGCATTCTTGGTGTTCTGTCTTTTGCTCATGGCGTTGCCCATTGAGGCGCAAGAGGAAGAGACGCAGTTGAATTGGACACTGCGCAATGAGCATGAACATGTCATTTATATCCGCTTTTTCAGCCAAGATCGCGAAGTGGAATGGCCTGGTAATGGTCTGACCTATCCGTTTGATGACAATCTGAACCACACTCAGGCGTTGATTTGTAAGCCAGGTGAGAACATCTGTTTTGGCGGCTTTAACGGGGATCGCACCAAAAGCTGGGGCATCGGCGAATACGGGCAGGGGAGTTGCACCAGTTGTTGTCGGTATTGTGGTGGGAATTACCCGAATGTGGATATCTTGAAGTAGCGAATTTGTGAACTCAGATCGTGCGGGATCGCGGCAGCAGAGCGGTTTCAGCGTTGTGCCGCGCGGCTTTCCCTGTTTCAAAGGCGTATGCGACTGCTTTTGTTAACTGCCCTGACCATGGTTGCCTTTGCGGCCAATTCCGTGCTGAACCGTACGGCGTTGGAAGGGGGCGATATTGATGCGCTGAGTTTTGCAGCCTTGCGGGTGACAGCGGGTGTTGTTGTGTTGCTGCTTCTGGTTGTGATGCGGCGCGATGCGGGGAAAATTCGAGGTGCGTTTGATCCATCGGCAACCCTTGGACTGCTGGCGTATATGTTGGGATTTTCCTTTGCTTATAACAGTTTGGACACGGGGTTGGGGGCGTTGATCCTGTTTGGTGGCGTGCAGATTACCATGTTTTTTGGGGCGGTATTGTTTGGCAAAAAGCCTCTGGCGGGACAATGGGTTGGCGCGGGGATTGCCTTTGCTGGGTTGGTGTATTTGCTGGCGCCGAGCGATGTGGCGCCCAACCCAATTGGCATGGGTGTCATGGCCATCGCGGCGCTGGGCTGGGGTGTTTATTCGCTGCAAGGAGCCAAGGCACGTGATCCGCTGGTGGCCACATGTGCCAATTTTTCCGCTGCTTTGCCTGTGGTTTTGGTGGCTTGGTTGGTTCTGACAGACAATGCGATTGGACCGATTGGAGCGGCGTTGGCGATTGTGTCTGGTGCGGTGACGTCGGCGCTGGGGTATGCGTTGTGGTATCAGGTTTTGACCCAATTGCAGACCGCAACCGCCGCCGTGGCGCAACTGACTGTGCCCATTATTGCGGCGCTCGGTGGGTTTGTGGTGTTGTCTGAGCCTGTGACGATGACCTTTGTTATGGCGTCGGTAATGGTGCTCGGGGGTATTGGGATTTCGGTTTGGGCAGCAAATCGCGGGTAACCGAGCGGTGAGTTGACAAGGTCGAGCCAGTTTCGTTTATCCTCGGATCATGAGAGCTGGCTTTTTTACGATTTGGATATTTGCCATGACCACATTCATACCATCGACAGCGCGTGCGGGTGAATGTGTGGTGCTGCTGCACGGGTTAGCACGCAGTGCCAATTCGCTTTTGGTGATGGAGTGGAGCCTGAAACGGGCAGGCTATGACGTTGTAAACGTTGATTATCCCAGTAAGGAAGCCACGATTGAGGATTTGGCGGACCGCGCCATTCCAGAAGCGTTATATACCTGTCGTGAAGCGGAAACGGTGCATTTTGTGACTCATTCCATGGGGGGGATTCTGTTGCGGTATTATATGGACCGTGTGGAAAAACCACCTGCGCGACTGGGGCGCAGTGTGATGATGGGCCCGCCCAACCACGGGACGCCCGTGATTGATGAATTGAATGATTTGCCTGGTTTTGAATTTTGGAATGGTATTGCAGGGATGCAATTGGGCACCGGAGAAGACAGCCTGCCGAACCAATTGGGCCCTGTGAATTTTGAAGTGGGTATTATAGCGGGAGAGCAATCGCTCAACCCGTTGCTGTCATCACTGATCGACGGGCCAGATGATGGCAAAGTTGGGGTAGAAAGCACCAAAGTTGAGGGTATGGCGGATCATATTGTGATGCCAGTGACCCATACGTTTATGATGAACAATCCCAATGTGATTGAGCAGGTAACGACGTTTTTGAAAACAGGTGCGTTTAAGCGGGACCCGTGATTTTGTTCACATGGCCCATTTTGCGGCCCGCTTTGGCTTCGGCCTTGCCATAAAGGTGCAAGCCGACAGAGGCGTCTTTGGACAGGGTTGCCACGTCGTTCACTTCATCGCCAATCAAGTTGGTCATGGTGATGTTGGAGTGCCGTTTGCCATCCCCCAGAGGCCAGCCCGCCACGGCGCGAATGTGCTGTTCGAACTGGTCGATGACGCAGCCATTTTGAGTCCAGTGGCCCGAATTGTGAACTCGTGGAGCGATTTCGTTGATCAGCAATCCTTGAGGGGTGACGAAAAACTCCACACCCAAGACACCCACGTAATCAAGCGCGTTCAGAATTTTTCCAGCTGCAAGAATGGCATCCATGTGCTGTGATTTTGACAGACGCGCGGGTAGGGTGGTTGTGTGCAAAATACCATCGCGGTGGACGTTTTCACCAGGATCAAAGCAGACAACTTCGCCAGATTGGGAGCGCGCACCGATGACCGAGACTTCGTGGCTGAAATCAATGAAACCTTCAAGAACTGAGGGTGTTTCGCCCAATTCGGTCCATGCAGATGTTGGATCTGTATCAGGCTTTAGGCGGACCTGCCCCTTGCCATCATAGCCAAAGCGGCGGGTTTTTAGGATGGATGGGGTGCCGATGGTTTCCACCGCATGGGCAAGGTCCGCAGCGGTTTCCACATTGGCGTATGGGGCGACTTGCAGGCCAAGCGAGGTGAGGAATTCTTTTTCGCTAATGCGGTCTTGGGATGTGGCCAATGCGCGGCGATTGGGCATCACAGGGCGGATTGATTCAATCACATCGAGCGCATTTGTGGGGATGTTTTCAAATTCATAGGTGATGACATCGACGCTGTTGGCGAATGCGGTAAGCGCGGCGTGATCTTCATAAGACGCGGTTGTAACGGCATCCGCCACTTGGCCCGCAGGTGGGTTTGCGCCCGGTTCAAAGATGTGGGTTTTCAGGCCCAATCGAGAGGCGGCGACAGAGAGCATTCGGCCCAGTTGCCCGCCGCCAAGAATGCCAATGGTTGCGGTTGGGGCAAGGGGATTAGTCATCGCTTGGCTCATCTGGAATAGAGGCGGAAAGGGCATCACGCCACGCATCAATGCGCGTGGCGAGATCGGTGTCTTGAGTGGCAAGGATCGCAGCAGCCATGAGACCCGCATTTGCAGCGCCCGCCGCGCCAATGGCCATGGTGCCAACTGGATAACCTTTGGGCATCTGCACGATGGAATACAGGCTGTCGACGCCAGACAAAGCCTTGGTTTGCACAGGAACGCCGAGCACAGGAACGCGGGTTTTAGACGACAACATGCCTGGCAGGTGTGCGGCGCCGCCAGCACCTGCGATAATGACTTGGAGACCGCGCTCAGCGGCGGATTTACCATAAGACCACAGGCGATCGGGGGTGCGGTGGGCGGATACGATTTTTGCCTCGTAAGGGACGCCAAGCTCATCCAAAATATCAGCGGCGTGTTTCATGGTGGGCCAATCGGACTGGCTGCCCATGACGATTCCAACTTTGATCTGAGACATTGTATTCTACCTATGCTTCAAAGAAGGGCGCACTATATCCGCGTGGGCAGGTTACGCAATAATATCTGGTGTGATTTCGTCTTCGATCCGGCGGATTTCATCCTTTAACGCGAGTTTTTGGCGTTTCAGACGTTGAATGGTCAGCGGGTCGGACCGTCCCCTGTCGTGCAGGGCATGAATGGCTTCGTCCAAGTCGCGGTGTTCTTGGCGTTTGGTGGCCAAAGTTACGCGCAGGATTTCGCGGTGGTTCATTTGTGGGGGCTGGGTCATTGCGGTGCGTTTGAATGTAAGCCTGTCATGGGCCAAACATACTAGAAATCCTGCCCAGATAACAGTGGGTTGATCAATAAGTTCTTGAGAATCTGCCCATAAGCCCCCATATTCTTAGCAGGGTCGCCAGAGTTGGGGCCTAACAACGAAGTCGCTTACCTAAAAAGGGCTTAACAATGACAAAGATATCTTTTGCCTCTCATCCGTTTTTATTGGGGTTTGAACAGTTGGATCGTTTGGTCGAACGCACCGCAAAGTCGGGAAATGAGGGCTATCCTCCTTACAATATTGAGCAAAGTGCGGAGAACACCTATCGCATTACGCTGGCGGTTGCAGGGTTTCGTGAAGAAGACCTGTCGATCACGCTGGAAAATGCGCAGTTGGTGATCCGTGGCCGTCAAGTGGACGACAGCGAAGGGCGAATGTTCCTGCATCGTGGTATCGCGGCGCGGCAGTTCCAACGCTCGTTTGTTTTGGCCGATGGCGTAGAAGTCGCGGGTGCATCCATGGAAAATGGATTGCTGCATGTGGATTTGCGCCGAGCGATGCCAGAAACGGTTGTGCAAACCATTGAAATTTCAAAGTAATAAGGAGCAGACGACATGAATGTGAAGTTTAATTTCGACCACGAAAATTTGGATCGGGTTGTGTATGTCCGCGCCGTAGATGTATCTGAATTGCCCGAAGATGTGCGCGCGCAAGTGTCCGACACAGGGCAGGTGTATGCCATTCATTCCGAGGATGGAGAACAGTTGGCATTGGCCAAGGATCGCGCTGTGGCGTTTGCGATTGCGCGGACCAACGAGTTTGCCCCTGTGAGTGTGCATTGATGGTGTCCTACCCGTTTGATTGGGTGGATGCGTTTACGACACAAACCTTTGGCGGCAACGGATGCGTTGTGGTGCATGATGCAGCCAATATCTCCGTTGAAGACCGTCTTGCGCTGGTGCGAGAAACGTCGCTTGCGGAATGTGCGTATCTGATTGGCAGTGAAATCGCGGATTTTGGTGTGCGATATTATCTGGCCGACAAAGAAATCCCGATGGCAGGACATCCGACCGTTGCGACGGTCGCGTCATTGTTGGAACGGGGGCTGGTTTCTTTGGAAAACGGCAAGGCCAGTTTCACGTTGGAGATTGGGGCAGGGGTGATGCCCATCACCGTGGATGCCACGGGGGCACATGCGGTGATTACCATGACACAGGCGAAACCTGTGTTTGGGCCCACGTTTGATCCCGTGCAAATCGCTGATATTTATGGGTTATCTGGGGATGATATCATCGGATTGCCGCAGTCTGTTTCGACGGGTACGCCGTTTTGCATTACCATTCTGAAAGATAAGGCGGCGCTGCGATCTGCGCAGATGGATTATCAGAAACTGGAGGCGTTTCGTGCCAGTAGCGGTGTGACGCGGGCGGATTTGATGGAGCCGTTTTTGGTGACTTTAGGCGGTGAAACGGCGCAAGGGGATGTGTTTTCACGTCTGCTGCTTGCACCACCGAGCCTGCCTGAAGATCCGTTCACAGGGTCGGCCACGGGCTGTATGGCTGCGTATTTATGGCATCACGGTTTGATCGAAAATCCGCAGTTTGTTGCAGAGCAAGGCCATTGGCTGGGACGCCCTGGTCGCGCAGATGTACGGGTCATCGGCCCGCGTGATGATATTAGTGGAGTCGCAGTTGGTGGTTCGGCCAAAATTGTGATGCAGGGCGAACTGCGGCTTTAACGGTTCGGCGTCCAGCGGGTGTCGCGTACAGAGGTTTGACCCAAGTATTGGCTTTCGTCCCTTTTGTTGCGGGCAGATTTTGCACTGTCAGGCAGGAAATCATCCGTCGGTTTGGATTGCATGGATTTCAGCCCAGCGGCCACCGCGGACCCAAGTTTTAGCAAAACAGACGGAAGGCGGACTGCGTCGTCGTTGTGTTCGATTGATTTGGAAGGTGTGTCTGCATTCACTTCGTACAAATGCAGCATATGCGGGGGGATGCCCCGATCACTCAGACGCAACATGCGTTTACTCCGATACTCTTTACTTTGGGCATACTTCGCCCACTGATGGTTAGGCTACTGATAGAATTTGTCGAAAATATGAAATGTCTTCAAATAAAAAAGCCCGACATTTTGCCGGGCTTTCTTTTGTTTATTTGTGTTGCCTGCTTTAAGCGGCAATCAAACCCATGCTTTCGAGTTTCAACAGCACTTGGTGCGCGCAGTTGTCCACGTCAGCATTTTCGGTTTCGATCCGCAGTTCAGGATTTTCTGGAACGTCATAGGGATCTGAAATCCCAGTAAATTCCTTGATTTTACCTTCGCGGGCCAATTTGTAGAGACCTTTGCGGTCGCGGCGTTCGCATTCTTCGATCGAGGTTGCAACGTGTACTTCGATAAAGGCACCAAACTGTTCGATCTCTTCGCGAACGGCGCGGCGGGTTGTGGCATAAGGCGCAATGGGCGCACAGATGGCGATGCCGCCGTTTTTGGTGATTTCAGAGGCCACATAGCCGATACGGCGAATGTTCAGATCGCGGTGCTCTTTCGAGAAGCCGAGCTCTGATGACAGGTTTTTACGAACCAAGTCCCCATCGAGCAGCGTGGTCGGGCGACCGCCCATTTCCATCAGTTTCACCATAAGCGCGTTGGCGATTGTGGATTTGCCAGAGCCAGAGAAACCCGTGAAGAACACAGTAAAGCCCTGTTTGGCCCGCGGTGGTTTGGTTTTACGCAATTCAGCCACAACGGTTGGGAAAGAGAACCATTCTGGGATTTCCAAACCTTCGGCCAAGCGGCGACGCAATTCTGTGCCTGAAATGTTTAGGATGGTGACGTTTTCGCGATCTTCGATTTCGTCGGCTGGTTCGTATTGTGCGCGTTCTTGCACATAAACCATATGTTTGAAATCGACCATTTCGATGCCCATTTCTTCTTGATGCTCGCGGAACAGGTCCTGCGCATCGTATGGGCCGTAGAAATCTTCGCCTTGGGAGTTGCTGCCTGGACCCGCGTGGTCGCGGCCTACGATGAAGTGGGTGCAGCCGTGGTTTTTACGGATCAAGCCGTGCCAGACAGCCTCGCGCGGGCCAGCCATACGCATGGCAAGGTTCAGCAAGGACATGGACGTGGTAGAGGCAGGGTATTGATCAAGCACCGCTTCGTAACAGCGCACGCGTGTGAAGTGGTCGATGTCGCCTGGTTTACCCATGCCCACAACGGGGTGGATCAACAGGTTAGCCTGAGCCTCTTTCGCGGCGCGGAATGTCAGTTCTTGGTGCGCGCGGTGCAGTGGGTTGCGAGTTTGGAAGGCAACCACTTTGCGCCAGCCCATTTTGCGGAAGTAGGCGCGCAGTTCGTTTGGTGTGTCACGACGACCACGGAAATCGTAGTGTACGGGCTGTTGGATGCCTGTGACAGGACCGCCGAGATAGATTTTGCCAGCGGTGTTGTGCAGGTAGTTCACGGCAGGGTGGGCAATGTCGTCTGCGCCGAAAACCTTTTCCGCCTCGTGAGATTTGTTAGGTGCCCAGCGGTCGGTCACTGTCATCGTGCCCAGAATAACGCCTTCTTGGTCGCGCAGGGCGATGTCTTGGCCAATTTCGATGGAGTTTGCAAAGTCTTCGGACACATCAAGTGTGATTGGCATTGGCCACAAAGAGCCATCAGTCAGGCGCATCGTGTCGACAACGCTGTTGTAGTCTTCTTCGGTCAAAAAGCCTTTGAGCGGGTTGAAGCCGCCGTTCATCAACAATTCCAGGTCGCAAATCTGACGGGGTGTCAGATCGTGGCTGGTGAGGTCTGCTGCTTCGACTTTGAGTTTCTGAGCGCTATCATAGCTGACAAAAAGCTCTGAAATTGGGGCAAGATTATTTTCCATCGTAGTGGTCCTATGTTTAAGCGGAACCATTCCGCTGGTGGTTCCTGTTAATTCGGCGTGCAAAGCATCGTACTCTTCGAATTTACGCGCCAGAAATCTGTCTGTGAGCCGTACTTTTTCCGCCGCACCCCGAACTGTGAGGGAGTAGGAAAACCGTTGGCGTTTGTCAGGGCCAGCACGGTCGCTGGTGGTGACAAGACGCGCGTCGATTGCGGATTTCAGCAGAGCATTCAAACGACCAAGCGATACCCCAATCGCAGCGGCAAGGGCGCGCTGCGAGGCATCGGACGCCAAATCAAGCTGGCGTAAAAGACGGAAGAGCTGGTCTTCGTCGTCTAATCTGGTTTTTGCATTTTGCACTACGTTACTCGCGAATCAAAGTGTGTTCACGCGTGAACGCATAGTACAGAACTGTGTCGCAACAAAGACAAAACTACGTTGTCTTTTCGATTTTTTGCATCGTGGCTTTGCTGCAACGCATAAAAAAACGCCCTCATGGCGGGGTTAGGGCCATGAGAACGTTTGTTTTTTCAGATATGTGCGCGCTGGAGCGCGCTTGTTGTGTTAGTCGTCTTCGGCCAGAAAACGCTCTGCTTCGAGGGCGGCCATACAACCCATGCCCGCAGAGGTGACGGCTTGGCGATATTTGTGATCGGTCAAATCACCCGCAGCGAACACGCCAGGAATAGAGGTCTCTGTGCTGTCAGGTTTGGTCACAACGTAGCCGCCCATATGTGTTTCAAGCGTATCAATGACCAGTTCGTTTGCAGGGGCATGACCAATGGCCACGAACACACCTTTGCAGGGGATTTCGGTAATCTCGCCTGTTTTGGTGTGTTTGACGCGCACGCTTTCAACGCCGAGCGGGTCTTCGGTGCCGATAACTTCTTCGAGCTCATGGAACCACAGCGGTTCGATTTTGTCGTTCTTCATCAAGCGGTCTTGAAGAATTTTTTCAGAGCGCAATTCATCGCGACGGTGGATGAGGGTTACTTTGGACGCAAAGTTGGTGAGGAACAGGGCCTCTTCCACGGCGGTGTTGCCGCCGCCGATCACAACAATTTCTTGGCCGCGATAGAAGAACCCATCGCAAGTGGCGCAAGCGGATACGCCAAAGCCTTTGAACTTTTCTTCGGATTCAAGGCCGAGCCATTTGGCGCGGGCACCTGTTGCAAGGATCACGGCGTCTGCTGTGTAGATTGTGCCGCTGTCCCCTGTTGCGGTGAAAGGGCGTTTGGATAGATCGAGGTTGGTGATGATGTCGCCGATGATTTCGGTCCCCATCGCTTTGGCGTGGGCTTCCATGCGGATCATCAGATCAGGGCCCTGAACTTCGGTATCGCCGGGCCAGTTTTCCACTTCGGTAGTGGTGGTCAATTGACCACCAGGTTCAATGCCTTGAACAAGGATCGGGTTCAGCATTGCGCGTGAACCGTAAACGCCAGCGGTGTAGCCCGCAGGGCCGGAACCGATGATCAAAAGGCGGGTGTGGCGGGTATCGGACATGGGTGTGTTTCCTTGGCAGCAAGACTTGTTTGGGCCTGTATACGTGGGCTTTGACAGGAGGGAAAGAGAGGGATTTTCACGTCATTTTGAAAGCAAATAGGGGGGTGGTGAAATAATGTTGCGCAGATGCGAAATATTATTGCGCAAACCTGATCATTTGCGTAATTTGCCGCGACTGTAGCCAAGCGATGTGTTTGCGTGGCTTTGAACCGGAGGGCCTATGCCGACTATTAAGCTCGATCCAATTGATCGTAAGATTCTGGCTGAACTGCAAGCGGATGGACGGATGACCAATGTGGAGTTGGCCAAACGCGTGGGGATTTCTGCGCCGCCCTGTTTGCGCCGTGTGCGTACGCTGGAAGAAAGTGGATTTATTCGCGGGTATCATGCGGATGTGGATGCACGTGAATTGGGTTTTGAGGTGCAGGTTTTTGCGATGGTGGCACTGGAACGGCAGGCCGAAGTGGACTTGAGCGCGTTTGAGGATCGTTGCCGTGATTGGCCACTGGTACGCGAATGCCATATGCTGAACGGCGAGATTGATTTCATTCTGAAGTGTGTTGCACCTGATCTGACCAGTTTCCAGACGTTTTTGACCAATGATCTGACGGCGGCGGACAACGTGGCGAGTGTGAAAACATCGCTGGTTATTCGCGGGGCGAAGGATGCGCCGGGCGTTCCGTTTAGCGTATTAGAAGAGCGCGCTGGCGACGATTGATCGCTACTGAACAGACATAGAAACAGAAAAACCCCGCGCTGATGGCGCGGGGTTTTTCTGTGGCAGGGACAGTCTTGGGAACTTGGGCCTGCAAAAAATTAGGGATTAGCGCTTGTCCTTGGACATGTCAGCTGCTTCTTTCAGAACCCATTTCATCCAACGTTTGCTTTTCATTGTTTTGACCCTTTGCGTAGTTGTCATTTCGTTAAGGACAGTTTTACGGGTCGATTGCGCCGCAAAATGCGCTGGAAAAAGGTAAGTTTGTGAAAGACGCGAAAACCTTGAACCAAATTGTGACGGATGTCGCAAAGCTGTGTTTAGCGTTGGAAATAAGGGTGTTGTCGCTGTGAAGTCTGCGCGGGAGCCGATGGATTGGGGCAGAATAAGCCCAAGACTCGTCACATTGTTTCTGATTCCGCTACAATACGATGGCTGACATCATGCGGCCGTAATCTGATTCCTTGCGGTGCGTGGTGCGGCGGTAGGAAAAAAAGCGAGAGTCGTCGGCATAGGTGCAATGGCCAACCCATTCGGCGTGGGCAATGTCTTCGCTGCGCAGTTGGTGCAGGCAAAAGCTGGGCAGATCAAAGAGATAACGATCCCCTGTGCCATTGGTGAAAAACCGTGAAAATTCGGGGTCTTCGTCGATGAATTGTTCTAAAAACTCGGGTCCGACTTCGTAGTTGGCCTGTGAAATGCAGGGGCCGACAACGGCAGAAATAGACGCGCGGCTGGCACCGAGTTTGGTCATTTCGGCGATGGTGGATTGTATGACCCCGCCAACAGCCCCCTTCCAGCCAGAGTGGGCCGCACCAATGACGCCAGCATCGGCATCGGCAAACAGGATCGGGGCGCAATCTGCGGCAAGAACCCCAAGGGCAAGGCTCGTGTGGTTGGTGACAAGCGCATCTGCCTTTGGGCGATCTGCGATGGTTTTGGGTGTTGCGATGTGAACAGTGGGCGAATGGATTTGATGAACGCCGCCCAGATTTTCTGGGCGCACACCAAGGTGGTGAGCCACCAGCGCCCGATTGTGCAGCACGTTTTTCGGATCGTCGTTTGAGCCAAGTCCAGTGTTCAATCCCCGATAAATGCCCGTAGATATCCCGCCAGCGCGACAGAAGAAGCCGTGTTTAGGCGTGAGCGCGGTGGAGGTGATTACATCAAGGGTCATTGGGAAAACCTGCAGGGATTGGGGCGCCTTGGGGCAGAATTGCGAATGCTTTGAAAAGTTGACCCATTTCATCGGGGTGGGTCAAGCGGCGGTGTGCAGTGATGTGGTTTTCAAGCGCGTCCCCTGACAGGTTGGCGGCAAGTTGTTGGGCGCGGGGGGTGATGCCGAGCCGTTCGAGAAATGCGCCTTGGGGTTCTGGCCCTATGGTTTGGACGTTTGCGATGGCATTAGACAAAGCGGCGAAATTGACGTGAGCGGTGAGGTCAGATTGGCCAATGGCGTGAAGCGGGTCCACTTTGGTGTGGTCTTGTAAGGCTTGCAGCGTGTCACCGCCCCCTGTGCCGCCATAATCAAAGATCAGGGCGCAGCCGCCGTTTTTGGCAATGATGGCGGCGATGTCTTGGGCGATGGCGTTTGACGCAGGGGAGAGTTCGAGGATTGTGCCAGTTGGGGCATCTGGAAGTTCGGTTTCAACGGCCCCTGCAGGGCGGCGCGCGAATGTAAGTGCGCCGTCTTTTTCGCCAATCACGTGTTCATCCCAGCCGTCTTCGCGGGCGACATATTGATTGATGGGCAGGCAATCGAAAAATTCGTTGGCGATCAGGAACAGTGGTAGATCGGGCAGCGCGGTTGTGTCCGTGACCCATGTCGGATCGGGCAGGCGGGCGGCCTGTTCTGTTTTGAGGTTTGGGTTCACTTCGCACAGATGCAATCGCATAGCGGTGTGGAAATTTGGCACGGATTTTGTTGCGCGCAGCACATCGGACATTAATTGGCCTGAGCCTGGACCGAGTTCGGCAAGGCAAAAGGGGGACGGCGCCCCTTGATCGAGCCAAGCCTGCGCAAGGGACAGGCCAACGAGTTCACCAAACATCTGGCTTATTTCAGGGGCGGTGGTGAAATCGCCCTTTGCGCCAAGGGGGTTGGCGTTGGTGTAATAGCCGTGCTGGGGATGATAAAGCGCTTGGGCCATAAATTCCGACACAGTCAGAGGGCCAAGTCGCGCGATCTGGCGCAGCAGGATATCGGTAAGTTCTGTCATGTGGTGGATGATGTGCGGCGGGCGTATATCAGCAACAGCAGGCCGACGGCGATCATTGGCAGAGAGAGAAGTTGGCCCATGGTGAAGCCGATGCTGTCTACCTCTTGCCCCAACCGCAGGATGTGGCCCCAAGGATTGGTGGCGCTGGTGAATTGTGCGTCTCCTTGACGGAAAAATTCAACGAAGAACCGCGCCGCGCCGTAGCCCATGAAAAATACGCCAGCCAATGCGCCCGGTGTTTTCAACCAGCCCCGACGATAGGCGAGGTAAGCTAGAAGCGCGAACAGTACGATGCCTTCTAAGATGGCTTCGTAGAGTTGTGAGGGATGGCGGGCGCAGACAGGATCGAGCCATGTGAGCGGGCAGTCGGGCGTGTTTGGAAAGACAACACCCCAAGGAGCCGTGGTGGGTTTGCCCCACAATTCGGCATTGATGAAATTGGCAAGGCGGCCAAGGCCAAGACCGATCGGCACGCCAAGGGCGAGGATATCTGCGAGGGAAAGGACGGGGATTTTGTATTTTCGCGCAAAAAGAATGGCCACAACAACGACACCGAGGAAGCCACCGTGGAAGGACATGCCGCCTTCCCAGACTTTGTAAATCATGGTGGGATCATCGAGCCACGCGCCTTGGGAATAGAACAACACCCAGCCCAAACGACCACCGATGATGACGCCGACAATGGCCCAAGTGAGGAAGTCTTCGGCATGTTTTAGGGTCATTGGGGCAGTGTCGTTTACCCAAAGTTGTGCGTTGCGAATGGCACGGTTGCCCCACCACCATGCCAGCAGAAACCCAGCGATATAAGCCAGTGCGTACCAACGAATGGCGAGGGTAAAGCCGCCGATATCAACGCTCCATAAAACGGGGTCAATATTGGGAAAAGGAAGCGCCGCGATCATGTATTTTGCCCCGATACTGCGCCAAACGGGGCGAAGGGTCGCGCCTTTGGGCTTTGCATTTTGGTATTTCCTTCCCATATAACGAGGGAACGCAGCAATGATAAGGGGGCTCTGATGCAGACCCAGAACAAATTCTTTGAAGACATCAGCAAAGTGATGACCAACGCGATGGGCGTGGCACAAGGGGCCAAGACCGAAGCGGAAACAGCCATGAAAAGCTGGATGGATCGCTGGCTGGCGGATCGGGATTTCGTAAGCCGCGAAGAATTTGATGCGGTGCGTCTGATGGCGCAAAAAGCGCGCGAGGAAAATGCGGCGTTGATGGCGCGGTTGGATGCGTTGGAAGCGAAAAAGCCAGCGGCCAAAAAGACGACTGCTAAGAAGTAAGTTCGGCTTTAAGAGCTGAATTGGAACGCCTTCTTTTCGGAGTGGGCGTTTTTTTTGTGTATTTGAAGAACATTTAAGCAGGATGGCTCGACCTTTTGAGGGGGGCGTGGTTTGTGGGGGCTATGGAACTTTGGATCCCGATCACGATTGCCGCCGCGTTTAGCCAAAACCTGCGCTTTATGTTGCAAAAGCATCTGAAGGCCACGGGGTTGAGTACAGGTGGTGCAACATTTGCGCGGTTTGTGTTTGCCGCACCGTTGGCAGCGGTGCTATTGGCCGTTTTGACTAGGGCCAATGGGTGGGAATTGCCCCAAGTGAATGGGCGGTTTCTGACGTTTGCGGCCATGGGTGGTGTGGCGCAGATATTGGCGACGATGTTGGTGGTGGCGCTGTTTTCCGAGAGAAATTTTGCGGTTGGCATCACCTTTAAGAAAACAGAGACCATTCAAACGGCCTTGGTTGGGGCCATTCTGCTTGGCGAAGGGATTTCTGGCTATGGCCTGTTGGCAGTGGTGATTGGGCTGGTTGGCGTGATCTTACTGTCTGATCCCCCAGAGGGCGGCGATGGTTGGCGTCGATTTTTCAATCGCGCGGCGGGGATTGGGCTCGCCAGTGGGGCGCTGTTTGGGGTGTCGGCCATTGGTTACCGTGGGGCGTCATTGGCGCTGGGCGATGGGCATTTTCTGATGCGATCTGTGTTTACGCTTATGTGCGTGACCGTGTTTCAATCCGTGAT
Organism: Amylibacter sp. IMCC11727; assembly: GCF_029854195.1. NCBI lineage: Bacteria > Pseudomonadati > Pseudomonadota > Alphaproteobacteria > Rhodobacterales > Paracoccaceae > Amylibacter > Amylibacter sp. IMCC11727. The sequence continues at coordinate 2,548,879 of NZ_CP122960.1, read as the reverse complement.
TATGGCAGTTTGGTTGCGTTTGCGCGAAGCGGGCGAGATCGCCAAAGTGGTACGGCATTGGCGTGTGACGTTTTTGGTGGGGCTGACCGGGATGATTGGATCGCTTGGCTGGTTTACGGCGTTCACACTGCAAAACGCGGCTTATGTTAAAGCGCTGGGGCAGGTGGAGCTGATCTTTTCGTTTTGCGCGAGTTACTTCATTTTCAAAGAAACCACGACGCGACGCGAGGTGTTGGGCATCGCGTTGGTGATTTTGAGCATCTTGGTTCTGGTGCTGTTCTTGAAGTGATCAGATCATTCCAGCGGCGCGCAAAGATGGGCGATAGCTGCGTGACACGGGGACTTCGGCCCCGTCTGACATACGAAGCCAGATTTTGCGATTGCGTTTCACCACCCCAGCGATTTCCGCATAATTCACCCAATGGGACCGATGCACCTGCGCTCCATCGAAAGTTTCTAGGATTTGAGTGGCATCCGAGAGGCGCATCAACAACAGTTTCGCACCCCGTTCTGTGTGGACCTCTACGTAGTGATCCGCGCTTTGCATGCGCACGAGTTTCTGCCCCGCATCAGGGCCGAGTTTGCGCAGGATCATGCGTGCGGCGTGACCATTGCCACCATTGGTGAGCTGATCATGAACAATCGAACCACCGCGGATGATAAAGAAGAAGACGGGCATCAGAAACATGCCAACCAGGAGGTTTAGCAGATACCATTTTGTATCTGCACTGCTGAGCGGGCTGCCGGCAATATCTGCGATAAGGATTGCGGCAACCAGACAGATCGCGCCAATGACAACGCAAATCAGCGAAAGGCCAGCGACCCGTTTTACAATCGGTGCGTCAGGGAACCTGCGGGTGATTGCCATAAAGCCAAGCCGATAGACGGGATACATCAGCAAAAAACACATCAAAATGACGGCAATGTTTTTGAGTGACACAGGCGAGTTCGACGACAACATAGGCGGAAGGGCGTTCAGGATGATCAGAACGGTGTAAAGACAGCTGGCCAACCACATCACTGCAGGCAGCGCGTGAAGCACGATTCGATCCCGACCAGAGAAGATTACGTTGATATTCATCCAAATGACCCGTTTTGTAGTGTTTTTCGTGAGTTACACCCAGTTAAGCAGAGAATCGGGCAGAAATGTGTCAGCCCCGTGCCGAAGCTGTGGCAATGGCGTGGTGGTCATATGACGCTTCGTGAATTGCACAGGGGAATCGAGGGTGTGTCGTTTCACGAAGCGCCAATTTAACATTGCAAAAACTTGGTTCATTTCACGAAGAATATGTGTCGTTTCACGCATAGGCCCTAGAAAACAAGGGAAAGTTGGGCGATAACCATTCTCGACTTCAGGGCGCACAGCCGCCCACCTCCAGGTCAGTAGGGTGCGATGCACCAGTTGTTAAAGTAACGAGTAAGTTTCCGAGGAAACCGAAGTGAAAGACAGCGAAGCCGACGAAAAGCAGGTCTCGTCCCCTGCGATTTGATCGGCTCTGACACGAAAAGAAACGCTCTCGGATCTGCCTCCTGAGAGCGTTTTTTTTGTTGTGGCAGGGGTACAACGGGCTGCTCTGTGCGTTTGTCATTTCTTAACAGAGTATAAACTGTGACGCGTCTAATACGACGCGTCTAACAGCACGCGTCATAGACAACGCGTCTGGGTTAACCGATGGGTTAGATGTGGCGAGTTAGAGCTGATTGGGGGGCTGTAGTGAGCGCTGGGCAGCCGCATACTGGTGGTTAATTTGCTCACAGTTGTGTCTATCAAAGAAAAAGCCCGCGCGGCGTGAACCTGCGGGCTTTGGATCGGGTTTGCAACAGCTTAGCTGCGATGTTTGTCGTAGTAGAGCGCCACGACGTGCTCTGCTTCTGCAAAGAACAGCCAGCGGCCCGCAAAGAGGCCAATCAGGTGCAAGATCACTGCGATGGCCGCGATTGCGTGGCTTGGGGCTGTCAGGAGCAAGAGAACCGCTGGGATCAGGGAGGCAAACAGGATGGTGATCATACGCAGTTTTTGCGCGTGTTTGCGGCCAACCTCGTGAGCCATTTCTTTGAGCAGATAGTTTTTGCCGCTGTGCGGGCTTTCGAGCAGACGCACTTTGCCAAGATGGCCGAGGCCTGTGGCGGCTTCAATTGTGCCCCCTGCGATGGCGAGGCGTTTGTCCCCCACCAGCCAATGCAACACCTGTGCGCCGCCGAGCATCAGCATGAACACTGCGGCCAGTTTCAGTTGTGCGGCCAGCAGCGCACCCCCTGCGAGGGTAAACAGAACGAACAGCGCAGGGGTCATCGGTTGGTTCCAGCGTGGCACGGTTTTCAGCTGGCCATAGATCATGGAGGTGCAGAACACAGAAACCATGGACAAGGCGGCGCCGATCATGCCGACGATGGGCAAGCGCGTATCAAGGAAGATCAACGCAGCGGCGTAGATGCCCGTAACACTGAGCGCAAGAACGGCAAAGACGCCTTCGCGCGACAGCCAAGAGCTGCGCCATTGGCTGAACGCTTTGAGCGCGCGCTGTGGATTGCCAAGGTGGAAGGTGGAGGAAATCAACCCGCCAACCGCAAGGGCATAGGCGATAAAGAAGAAGATGAACGCCGTGGTGCCAGACACATCAGGGATGCCAAGGCCGAGGAAGGCCAAGAGCCCAAAGCCGAGGCCAGAAAGCGCAGTGAAGACGATAACAGATGGTGCGGGATGCATTAAAGAGCCTCCAGAGCTTTGTCGAGCCAGCCGAGCAGGCCTTTTTGTGGCGATGGTGTTGTGTCAAGGAACGGCGCGAGGATGTCGATGTCGCCGTCTGTGTGGATGTCTGCTTTTGGACGTGGCGGCAGGTAGCGGTTGACGGGTTTGGTGCCTTGTTCATCGAACAATGGAACCGCGCCGCGTTCGCGGGACATTATGGACACGTTGGAGTTCGGGTCCGCGTAATCGCCAAAATGACGTGCATTGGCAGGGCAAGTGCGCACGCAAGCAGGCTCACGGTCTTCCTCGGGCAGGTTTTCGTTGTAAATACGATCCACGCAGAGGGTGCATTTTTTCATGACACCTTCTTTGGCGTCAAGTTCCCGTGCGCCGTACGGGCAGGCCCATGCGCAAAGACCACAGCCGATGCAGTCGCTTTCATTCACCAGAACAATGCCGTCTTCAGACCGTTTGTAGGACGCGCCTGTGGGGCATACGGTGACGCAAGGGGCGTCTTCGCAGTGCAAACAGGATTTGGGGAAGTGTACGGTTTGCGCCGGTTTATTTTCGGCCTTTACCTCATATGTGTGGATGCGGTTGAGGAAGGTGCCAACAGGGTTCGCGCCGTATGCGTCCATATCTGACAGGGGCGCACCGTAGTTGGAGGTGTTCCATTCCTTACAGTTGATTACACAGGCATGGCAGCCCACGCAAATGTCGAGATCAATGGCGAGCCCGAGCTTTTTCTGAGTGGTTTGTGGTAGGGTCGTCATGCGGCGGCTCCTTGGATTTGGCTAAATGCCTGAGCGGCAAAGGCTGATAAATCGGTGTTAAAGCGGTCGGCCTCTTCCCAGAATGGGGCATGGCCTGAATTTTCATAGATAAGCGCGGATGCGTTCGGGAATGCGTCCATGGCCTGTTCGCCCATGGGGGCAGGGGCCAATTGTTCGTGTTGACCCCAAAGGATCAACGCCGGTTTTGTCATGTTGGCGCTGGATGGGCGGTAGTCTTCATTCCGAGACCGGCAGGCGTTGCGCACGGCGGGGGGGCAGAGCATGTTGAAGCCTGTCATAAACGCAAGATCGTCTGCGGACAGAGGTGTTGAAAAACACACTTGCACGAATTTCGCGGTGGCCGTGAGGTTCGCAGCCAGATCATCACCGCGCATGGCTGTTGCGGCCACATCTGGATTGTTGGTACGGGCGGCAAGCGCCGCTGGTGGGAGCATTCGTCCCGTCGTAATGGACGAACCGACAAGTGCGAGGCCTGCGATTTCGGCATCGCCAAAGGTGCGGATGTAATCATTCACCACCCAGCCCCCCATGGACCACCCGACGAGCACTGGATTTTGCAAGGTTAGCGTGTCGATGATGGCGCGGACATCATGTGCCCAAGAGGTAGACGTGTCATAGGCATCTACGTTGAGCGGCTTATCCGATTGGCCATGGCCGCGTAGATCGGGAATGATCACACGAAAGTTGTCAGCCAGCGCATGTTGGCGCAAAAACGAGAGCCCACACTGAGAGTAGCCGTGGATAAACATGATCACGGGGGCATTGAGTGGGCCGAGGTCGGTGACGTGGAGTTTTACGCCGCCATGGCCTGTTATGGAGTGTGTTCGGGTCAGAACTCTTCTCCGTAGGCGATGTCTTTCGGCCCTTGCCCCACAGGGGATTGCTGTGGCGCTGGGCTTGGTTGTGACTGCAAATCAGCGGGCGCATCAGCGCGGCGGATGTTGACGCGCAGGTCGTACCATGCGGCTTGGCCCGTGATTGGGTCGGAGTTGGACCAGCGCAAACCGTCGCCTTTTGGGGGCAGCAGTTCGTGGATCAGGTGGTTGAGCAAGAAACCTTTGGTGGTTTCTGGTGCGTCTTTGTCGAGTGCCCATGCGCCCTTGCGTTTACCGATGGCGTTCCATGTCCAGACGGTTTTTGCGTTGAGCGCGTCCATTTTGACAACGGGCACTTTGATTTCGCCGTGGTGGGATTTGAGGTAAGCCCAATCGCCTTCGGCAAAGCCGTGCTGTGCCCAAATGTCACCAGACACATAGAGCGGGTTGTGGCCGTGGATTTGGCGCAGCCATGCGTTTTGCGAGCCCCAAGAGTGGTACATCGCGGCAGGGCGCTGGGTGAGCGCGTGGAGCGGATACTCTTCACCGTCAACCAGCGCTTCTTCGTAAGGTTGCCACCATGTTGGCAGCGGGTCCATCGCCACCTTTAGCTGATCGCGCAGGTAATCTGGTGGTTGGATATCACCGTGGCCTTCGGCGGCCAGTTTGAATTTCTGGATTTGTTCGACATAGACGTTGAACATATAGGGCGCAGGTGCATCAAACAGGCCCCGTTCCACGGCCCAATCCTGATAGGCTTGGTTCCAAGGTTTGAAGAACAGGGCCTCATCTGGGATGTGATCCATGAAGAAGCCACCGTTTTCGATGTAGGTGTCGATCTGTTTCGGGTTCGGCGTGCCGCGCCCTTTGCCAGAGCCGTCTTCGTTGCGCCAACCAGCTAGTGGGCCAACACCGGGGCGGCGTTGGTGGTTGGTGATGTAGTCGGCGTAATCCTCGTACAAAGGGCTGCCGTCTTCGGCGGTGAACCCTGGCAGTTTCATTTTGCCGCCCAGCTGAATCAGTGCGGATTGGAAGCCGCGCACATCGCGGTCTGGTTCCACAACGGGCCAGCGGATGCTGTCGCACATGGCTTCGGATTCGGAAATCGGACGATCAAGCAGGGAGATACAGTCGTGACGTTCAAGGTAGGTTGTATCGGGCAAGATCAGGTCAGAAAATGCAACCATTTCCGAGGAGTAGGCATCGGAATAGATGATGCGCGGGATCACATATTCGCCATCTTCGCCTTTATCTGTCAGCATATCCATGACGCTGCGCGTGTTCATGGAGGAGTTCCACGACATGTTCGCCATATACATAAACAGCGTGTCGATTTTGTATGGGACACCTGCGTGGGCGTTGGAGATCACCATGTGCATCATGCCGTGGGCGGACATGGGGTTTTCCCATGTGAACGCCTTGTCGATGCGGATCGCGTTGCCGTCTTTGTCGATTGCGAGGTCCTCGGGGCCTTGCGGGAAACCGAGGTGTGGACCGTTGAGCGGTTTGCCAGGAGTTACGCCCGAATGAGGTTTGGGGTGGATCGTGACAGGTTTTGGATACGGCGGTTTGAAGCGGTAGCCGCCTGGAACTTCGACCGAACCGAGCAGGATTTGCAACAAGTGCAGGGCGCGGCAGGTTTGGAAGCCGTTAGAGTGCGCCGAAATTCCGCGCATTGCGTGGAAGGCGACGGGGCGACCGATCATTTTTTCGTGCTTTTCACCACGGAAATCTGTCCACGGTTGGTCGATGACCACTTCTTTTTCAAAAGCCGTTTGGGCCAGCTCAGCGGCGAGGCGGCGAATTGTATCAGCCTTAACGCCCGTTTTTTCGGCAACATTTTCGGGGGCGTAGTCATCCACAAGGTATTTTTCCGCCATTAGTTGAAAGGCAGGGCGGTATTTCACACCGTTGACAGTGTATTCCCCTTGCAGGTTCGGTTTCACGCCCTTTTTGTTCCAAGCAACGGCTTTGCCGCTGACACGGTCCAGAACCAGTGGTTCGCCGTTTTTGTCACGCAGGAACAGGCCATTTTCGGGCGATCCTTCGGTAACGTTCACAAGGTAGGGGGAGTTGGTGTAGCGGATGAGGTAGTCGAGATCGACTTTGCCGGCGGCCAGCAGTTCGCGGATCATCGACAGGATGAACAGGCCGTCTGTGCCAGGTGTGATGCCGACCCATTCGTCTGCGATGGCGTTATAGCCTGAACGCACTGGGTTTACGCCCACGACCTTTGCGCCGCGTTCTTTTAGGCGGGAGAGGCCGAGTTTGATGGGGTTGGAATCGTGGTCTTCGGCAACGCCAAAGATCATGAACATTTCGGCCCGCTCCCAATCGGGTTGGCCAAATTCCCAGAACGCACCGCCCATGGTGTAAATGCCAGCGGCAGCCATGTTTACGGAACAGAACCCGCCGTGCGCGGCATAGTTTGGCGTGCCAAAGTTCTGTGCCCACATGGACGTTAGGGATTGGGATTGGTCGCGGCCTGTGAAGAACGCCAGCTTTTCTGGTGCGGTTTCGCGCAGCGGTGTCAGCCAATCGGATGCGATTTGGAAGGCTTCGTCCCATGAGATTTCTTCGAATTCGCCCGAACCACGCGGACCAACCCGTTTCATCGGCGCGTTGAGGCGCGCAGGGGAATAATGCTGCATAATGCCAGCAGAGCCTTTGGCACACAGAACACCACGGTTGATCGGGTGATCGCGGTTGCCTTCGATGTATTTGACCTTTTCGCCTTCCATGTGGACGTTGATGCCGCACCGACAAGCGCACATGTAACAGGTGGTTTTGCGGATCTCGTCCGATACTTTGGGGGAGGTATCGAGGTCTGGCTGTACGTGTTTGTTCATAGCTGGGCTCCGGTTCGGACGTGTATGCGATTTGCGCTAGTGTGGCAGGTATGGGTTGGGATGTTATCCCTATTTTCGGGTTAAGATCGCTGCAAGCGCAGCGGATGCCATGCGGGCGGCAGGGGGATCGGCGCGCGATGTCAAAAGGACGGGGACTTTGGCGCCCATCACAACTCCGCCGGCACAGCCGCCGCCCATGTAAACGAGGGATTTGAAAATGGCGTTGCCAGACACGATGTCGGGCACCACGATGCAGTCTGCGCGGCCCGCAACCGGATTATCGGTAAGGCCCTTTGTGGCCACCGCTTCGGGGGATAGGATCAGGTCCATCGCGAGCGGACCCGAGAAATCAGCGCCGTCGATTTCAGCTGTGGCCCAATCACACAATTCTTGCGCTTCTATAGAGGATGGCACAGAGGGAATGGCGGATTCTGTGGCGGAGAGGAACGCCACCTTTGGGCGTTCAATGCCGCGTGCGCGGGCAAGGTCCACCACGGCTTGTGTGCAGGCTTGGCGGGTTTTGATATCGGGTGTGACGTTGACAGCCGCATCAGAAACCAGCAGCGGTTCATCGCGGCCAGGTGGTGTGATGTGGAACACATGCACAAGGCGTGATGCGGTGCGCAGGCCGTTGTCCCGCGTGAGCACGCCTTTCATGAACATGTCGGTGTGCAGGTGGCCCTTCATCAGCACATCTGCTTCGTCTGAACCGCATAAGGCGGCTGCTGTGTTCGCGGCGTCTGCCTCGCCATTTGTGTTGTGGATGGCGTAGCCGGAGATGTCCCAGTTTAACGTGTCGGCTTCTGCTTTGATCGCATCCTCTTCGCCCACAAAAATCGGGGTCATAATGCCTGCTTCTGTGGCGTCTTTGGCGGCCATCATCGGCAGTTCGGCCCCTGCGCGAGCGATGGCCACGCGGGGTGCGGGGCCAGTGGCGGCTTGAGCAATGAGAGAGGGCGGACAATCGGGGGCGGTCTGAGACAGAAAAGCAGAGCGAGACATCAGTGATTCAGGTCCTTTGGGGCAGCAGATTGGGTATCGGATATTCGTGGGCGTGTTATTAGGTCCAGTTTACCGCGCGGATGGACCCAATTTCCCAGAAATCTGCTAAATTTACAAATATTGAGACCAATGGTCTCATTAGTTATTGGTAACGCAAATGCCTTTGAAATAGAAGCAGAAACTGTGCAATTGGCGTTTCTTTGGTGGGGTTGCCGTTTGAACGCGGCCTTGTCAAAATATTTGAAAAACAAAAAGGGGAGGCAGGGGAATGGACATTCGCCAAGCCACGGATGCGGATTTTGCACAGATTTGGCCGATTTTTCGTCAGATCGTAGCTGCGGGAACCACCTATGCCATTGATCCTGATACGGATCGCGCGGGTGCGCGGCGGATTTGGATGGACGCCCCGCGCGAAACATGGGTCGCGGTGGAAGATGGGGTGGTTCTGGGGACCTATTACATCAAAGCGAACAATGCGGGCGGCGGTGCGCATGTGTGTAACTGTGGGTATATGGTGGCCAGTGATGCGCAAGGGCGAGGCATTGCGCGGATGATGTGCGAGCAATCACAGGTGCGGGCGGTGGAATTGGGGTTTCGTGCCATGCAGTTTAATTTCGTGCTGGCGAGCAATGTGGGGGCTGTTGGGCTGTGGCGGAAACTGGGGTTTGAGGAAGTGGGGCGATTGCCAGAGGCGTTTGACCATCCTGAGTTGGGGTATGTGGATGCGTTGGTGATGTTTAAGCGGTTGGGGTGAGTACTTTGACAGGACGGTTTTAAATCAGAGCGACAGATGCCATTATGGAAAAGAAGGTCACTTATTGAAGTGGCATAATACGTTAAAACGAGCAGTTTTAAATTTTTAGGTTAAATCACAGAGTTCTTTTGGTTCCAAAACAAAATAGCTCAGACGATTTCGTGCAGAATATAGGTGATCATGGGCATACGAAGCCAAATTCGATGGCGTATTTTATTCGTGAAGTCGGAGCACTTGGGTATTCGCTTGAGGGTCCATGTCCTTCTTAGCACTGACTTGTTGAAAAGACTTGAGCAACCCCTCAATTTGATCGCCGAAACTGATCCCAAAATCATCAACCAAATCCGACGGTTATTACCAGGCGGCCTTGTGGTAGAAATCTCTGACTATGCGCTTGCATGGTTCGACGTAAAAATGGGTATTTGTTTTTTTGGCCAAAGTCATGCAAAGACTGCGACAGTTGCGGACCTTGCTCTGACAATCGTACATGAAACTTGTCACGCACGCGTGGATAATTGGGGTATCGCTTACGAAGGCTCAAACCGCTTGCGGATTGAAAGGCTGTGCATAGGCAGCGAGATTACTTTTGCGGAAAAGTTGCTCACTAAGCAGGCGATTGTTCAAGCTGAAATCGACGCTTTACAAAAGCAGCGCAACGAGCTTCGGGAAAGCGATTTTGACGAAAAATCGTTTAAAGCAATGCATCGTAAAGACGTGCTCCGAAAGTCCCGATGGATAGGCAAGCAATCATCATATTGGTTAAGGCGCTTTGTGGTATTAAGAACTCGCAAACGGATGAAGAAACTGCGAGATACACATCGACGGTAATCTGTGTTTTCGGTGAAATCATCAGGAACTTAGCTTGCTCAATCATGAATGTAGGTTTTTGATCTAAAGAGTGATCAGAGCATACCTCTGAAGTAATCCCATACGTTCCTATGACTTAAGGGTATCCCACCGTTCTTGTTTCCAACAAAAAAGGGCCACTCAATCGAGCGGCCCTTTCTGTATTTTAACAGGCTAATTCGATCAGCCTTTGCCTTTCCATGGCACCAGTTTGTTTTCGACCATACGCATCAGCACGTCGATGCCCAGACCGATGACGCCGATGATGATGATGCCGATGATAACAATATCGGTGAGCTGGAATTTAGACGCAGCGATAATCATTTTACCGGCCCCTTTTTCCGCAGCAACCAATTCGGCGGCAACCACTGTGCCCCAACAGACACCCATCGCAACCCGTGCGCCTGTGAAAATCTCAGGCAGGGAGTTTGGAAGGATGACCTTGGTCAACAATTGGCGTTTGCTGGCCCCGAGGGAGTACGCGGCATGCACCTTAGAGATGCTGACACCTGATACACCAGCGCGTGCGGCGATGATCATGATCCACAGTGCGGCGAGGAACAGCAGGGAAATTTTACCCTGTTCGCCAATGCCGAACCAGATGATGACCAGCGGGATCAACGCCAATGGTGGTACGGGGCGCATGACCTCTACGATGGGATCAAACCAGCCGCGCAGCCATGAGTTGAGGCCAATGGCAAAGCCAAGCGGGATGCCGAACAGGCAACCAAGGGCAAAGCCGATCACAACGCGGAACAAGGACCAGAACACGTTTTCCCAAAGGCCAACACCTTGGTAGCCGTTCGCGGACAGGTCCAAGAAACGGGACCAGACCTGTTCTGGTGGAGGCAGGTATAGTGCTTCCATTGTGCGACCCGTGGATGGGCGCACAGAGAGGCTGCCCCGTTTGGTCACAAGGATTTCGCCATCTGCGTAGGGATAGACGTTTTCACGCACAACGGGTTGACCGTTGATGGCGATCACTTCGTAACCGTCTTCTTTACCGCCTTCATCGTTGTCTTGAACTTTGATGATCTTGGAGCGGCGCTCTGGGATCAGCAAGACGTCGTCTTTGGCAAAACCATCGCCTTGGGCGGCATTGGTCAGCTTTTCAGGCTTTGACTCGGTGGCTTTGTGAACCCGAACAAACACGGTTGCCGTTGCTTCTTCGCCAGCGGCGTTGCGGGCCGTGTATTCAAATTGTGTGTCACCTGTGAATGGCGGTGGCAGGATCGTTGGGATCAAGCTGGAGCCTGTGGCGATGCACCAAATCAGGAAAACGGACAGAACCGCAGCAATGGAAGCAACGCGGTTTGCAACAACCGAACTTTCGTCCCCAAAAGTCACGGTTTTCAGGCTGGAATAGCCGCGTGCTTTGTCTTTGGTTTTGTCATAGGCACGGTAAATGAAGCTGATTGCGATGGAAAACACCACAAACAAGCCGAGGATAATGGTAATGCCAATCACCATCCAAAAGGAGGTGACGAGGGCTTCTGCGACTTCAAACCACATTATGCTGTCTCCGTCCGACCCATGATTTCTTCTTCCATGTCCCAAATCATAGACAGGATTTCATCCCGCTTTGGGCCGAAGTCTTCATGGCGTTTCACTTCACGCAGATCAGCGCCGACGCCGAGTTCTGCAAAAGGTAGGTGATATTCTTTGTGAACACGGCCAGGGCGCGGGGCCATAACCAGAAGGCGTTCGCCCAAGAGGAGCGCTTCTTCTACTGAGTGTGTGATCAAAATGATGGTTTTGCCCGTTTTCTTCCAGATGTCGAGCACGAGGCTTTGCATCTTTTCGCGGGTCAGTGCGTCAAGCGCGCCAAGCGGTTCATCCATCAGGATAACGTCAGGTTCGTTGGCCAAGCAACGGGCCAAAGCCACACGTTGCTGCATGCCGCCAGACATTTCGTAGATCATCTTTTCGCCAAAGTCCTGCAAGCCAACGATGTCGAGCAATTCTTCGACTTTTTCGTTGATCTGGGCTTGTGGCATACCCTTCATTTTTGGGCCAAAACCGATGTTTTTGGTTACGTTCATCCATTCAAACAGCGCACCATGCTGGAATACCATGCCGCGTTTGGGGCTGGGGCCCGAGATGTTTTCACCAGACAAGGACAATTGGCCAGCGGTTGGCGCAAGGAACCCTGCGAGGATGTTGAGGAGCGTTGATTTCCCGCACCCAGAAGGCCCGAGAACTGACATCAGCTCGCCTTCCTTGATGTTGAGGTTGATGTTTTTAAGAGCTTCGACTTTGCCGCCATTGGGCAATTCGAAGGTCATAGAAACATCGTCAATGATGAGTCCCGACATGAGGTGTCCCTGTTTCGTTTTTTATTGGGGAAGTGTGTGGCGTGGCCCCGTCAATGTACAGGGGGCCACACCTATTTTCTATGAAACGCCTGAATATCAGGCGAATTCCTTACATTTTTGAAGCAGCTTCCAGGTAAGAAGAGTTCACAACTGCAGAGTAATCAGACAGTGGTGTGATCTTGTCGCCAAGGCCTGCCGCTTTTTCTGCCAGGTACTCGGCTACGCCACCACCCATCCAGTCTGCGGACAGCTGAGTTGCTGTGTCAGGGAATACGAACGTGCCGATAACAGCAGATGTGCCTTCCATGTCCATACCAGCTTCTTTGGCGATGCCTTCCATCATTGGCGCTGGGTCTTTGGCGTATTGTGCGTTCATTTCCGCAGTAATTGCCAAGAATTTCGCCAGGATGTCTGGGTTTTCTTCACCGAATGCTGTTGGAACGGATGTTACGTCGAACACTTTACCAACAACGGCTTCTTTTTCAGCACCTTCGATGATTGGGTTGCCGTGCTGCTTCATTGCGCGCAAGGAACCGCCCCAACCACATGCCATAGCGAGGTCTGTGTTTGGCTGTGCAAACGCAGCAGCGGAGTCAGATGGTGCCATGTCAACGATTGTGAAGTCAGACTCGGACATACCGAAGTGCGCGATCTGTGCGAGGAAGCCAGAGTGTGCAGCTGTGCCCAAAGGAACAGCAACTTTCTTGCCTTTCAATTCCATCACGTTGTCTTTGGAGATTTCCAGCTCGGAACGTACAACACAGTTGTCGTTGTCAGAGTAGGATACGGCGATGTCTACGACCTGAAGGTCTTGACCAGCAGCAGTTGCTACCAAGAACGGTGTTACACCTTGTGAGTAGGAGATGTGTACGTCGCCAGACGCCATCGCTGCGGACATTGCTGTACCTGCGTCGAATGCAACCCATTTCACTGGAATGCCCAGTTTTTCGGAGTAGAGCTTGTTTGCTTGCGCGTACTGGTTTGGTGTTGGCCATTCCAAGAAGTAAGCAACAACCAGTTCGTCCAGTGCGTTTGCTGCTGTACCTGTTGTAGCAGCAAGAGCCACGGCCATAGCTGTGAGTGTTTTAGTCAATTTCATGTTATTCTCCCTGATCTGCGGTGATTTGACAGCACCGCAGCGATTTACTTGCAAGGGATACCCAAACGGATGTTCCCCTGCGCGAACACTGGAATCTTTTAAGGGGCATAGGATAGTGCCAGATGACCCATTGAATGATTCCAACGACCCATACTGTGACAAAACTGCGCTCTGAGCGCTAGAGGTTTTTTATCACTTTTGAAATGATGGATACACCTTTGGGGATCGCCGCACTGTCGATGGACGAATAAGCCAACCGATAATGATTGTGTGGGCCTTCGCGGCCTTCAAAGAAAGGAGCGCCAGGTTCGATGAGCACACCTTGGGATTTCAGTTCTGCGGCGAGGTGTTCGGTGTTGACGTGATCGGGGGCACGCATCCAAAACGATGACCCGCCAAAAGATGCGGAGCCAGCCACCGTAAGGTCGTGGTCTTCGAGCGCCTGTGCCATCACTTGGCGGCGTTCGAAATAGGCGTCTTTCATGCGGCGGATCAGGGCATCATAGTGCCCAAGGGCAAGGAAATTTGCGGTGGTGCGCTGCATGTGGCCCGGAGGATGGCGCAACACTGTGGAGCGCAGGGCGCGGGCCTGTCGGATGAGCGGTTCGGAGGCAACGAGGTAGCCAAGACGCAGACCCGGGAACAAAGATTTCGAAAAGCTGCCAACGTAAATCACGCGCCCTTCGGTATCGAGTGACTTGAGCGCGGGGGACGGAGCATTGAGGAACGACATTTCAAATTCATAGTCGTCTTCGACAATGATCATGTTGCTGTCCGTTGCCCGCTTTAACAACGCATGACGGCGGGACATGGGCATCGTTGCGGCGGTTGGGGCGTGGTGGCTGGGGGTGGTGAACACCACATCTGTATCTTCAGGCAAATCGGCGGGGTTCATGCCGTCTTTGTCCACGTCGATGGCCACAAGCGTGCAATCAGATTGGCGCAAAATACCGCGCAACCCCGGGTAGCCTGGATTTTCATAGGCTGCTTTGCGGTTTGGACCAAGCAGCAGCTGCGCCACCATCCAGAGAGCGTTTTGTGCCCCCACGGTCAACAGGATTTGATCGCGGTTCGCGTGAATGCCGCGCCGTGTCAGCGTATGGCGCGCGATAAAGTCGATCAGTTGGGGGTCGTCTTCTTCGGCGTAATCAGAGGTAAGGCTGTCAAATTCCTTTTTGCCGAGTGCCTGATGCGCGCAGAGCCGCCAGTTAGAATGGCTGAACAGTTTTGGATCCGCTTGGCCATAGATGAAAGGGTAGGGGTAGGACTGCCAGTTAAAGGTTTTCTCCACTTTGGCGGCGCCTGCATAGTTACGCAAAAGGGCGCTGTCCCAATCCACCTGATCGTGTTGGGGGGCGGTTTTGCCATCAAACGCAGAAGACGGTGCATCGTCGGCCACAAAAAAGCCAGAACGGGATCGCGTTGCAAGATATCCGTCTGCCACCAATTCCTGATAAGACAGCGTGACGGTAATGCGGCTGATGCCCAAGTGTTTTGCCAGTTTGCGAGATGAGGGCAATCGTTCCCCCGGCAAAAAGCGCCGCGATAGAATAGCCGAGGCCACGATCTGGCGAATTTGGCTTTGCAAGCTGCCCTCGAACGCGGGGTCGAGGAAAAAGAGGTCTTCGGAAAGGGCCATACGCCCATATAACTGGACTTAATCGGCAGGTAAAGTGGACTTAATTCCCGATACCGTCTACAGACTGAGGAATTGGGATCGCTCGCCGTCATGACTGAAAAACGGAACGGGGTGATCTGCGTCTGGGTTGGCCAGTCGGTTTTGCACCTCTGCCAGCACCACTTCGGTGATGAAGGGGAGGTCAAATTCACGAGATTTCGACAGAGGAATCCACTGGAGGTGGGATAATTCATCTTCGGCGCGAGAGAAATCATCCAAATCCCCTTGGATCAGATCCGCACGGCCCAAAAAGAATCGGGCATCGAACCGACGAGGGCGACCTGGTGGCGTGACAGCGCGAAAAATGAACTCCAGCCCAGACGGATCAGGCAGGTGGCCAGATTGGAAAAAGCTGCGCCAGTTTTCGGGCTGGGTGTTGGCCAATTCGGCGGCGCGATCTGATGGTGTGCCAATAGCGTGGCCTGTTTCTTCCCACATTTCGCGAATGGCTGCGGCCAGCAAGGGAAGCGCGATATCATCGTCAGATAGGTTGGTGAGGCGTGTCATGCAGGTTTTTGAAGCGCTGCCATTAAGCGTGACTTCGGCATCCGCGGCATCAAGCCCCCCGCCTGGAAAGACAAATTTATTGGGCATGAATACTGCGGCTTTGCCCCGTTGGCCCATCAAAACCTGCGGACCATCCTGCGCATCCCGCACCAGAATGACTGTAGCGGCGTTTTTTATCGGAACGTCTTTGGGCAAAGTATCGGACATGAGTGTGCCTGTAATTGTTTGGCCCATATAAATCGGGCAGCAGGCAAAAAGTCTAGCGGTTCTGGTTATTCGGCTGGGGATTGCGCTGCGTCACGGCCAAAGCCGTGCATGCGTTTGGCCCATTGCAGACCCACAAAGACGCCTTTGATCCGTGGCAATAGATACAATGCCAGTGCCACAAAAGCGATCATGAAGCTAACAGTCAGCACCAGAGTATCAGGGCGCCATGTTTCAAAAACA
This sequence comes from Amylibacter sp. IMCC11727, assembly GCF_029854195.1. NCBI lineage: Bacteria > Pseudomonadati > Pseudomonadota > Alphaproteobacteria > Rhodobacterales > Paracoccaceae > Amylibacter > Amylibacter sp. IMCC11727. Next base: position 2,533,084 of record NZ_CP122960.1, on the reverse strand, counting down.
TACATCATAATGGGCGCAAGGATATGGCCACAGACAAGAATAGTCACATAAGACGGGCCGTCATCGGCGCGGTGGTGATGCAATTCTTCGGAACACACTTCGCAAGTGTCGCGCACAGTCAAATAGCCCTTGAGCATCGGACCCGTACCGCAATTTGGGCATTTACGACGCCAGCCGCGCAGCATGGCTGGCTTTGCTTCGCGTTCGGCCAAGTTGTCGTTGGTGATGTGATCTGTTTGTTCCATGCAGACTATATAGGACAGCTTTGATCCGATTGAACTGGGACAACCTGTCTTGCGGCGGGATGTCGCAAAATTTTTTTTGCCAAAGCGGCGACGGAAGGGGCGGCGCGGCGCGTATCACTGCCACGAAGCACAAAAAATGCGCAACTTAGGAAAGTTAAACAGATGAAAACTTCAGTGAAACTGATCGCTTTGGGTGTTACCGCTGCGTTTGTTGGCACAGCGACGATGGCCCCTGTTTTGGCCAAAAGCAAAATGGAAACTCGGTTTGAAAAGGTCGATTCCAACGGTGATGGCTTTTTAGATGCGGCGGAAATTCAGGCATCACGGGATGCGAAATTCGCGGAAATCGACACAAATGATGATGGCGCGCTGGATGAAGCCGAAATGACCGCGCACCGTGAAAAGCGGGAAGCAAAGCGCAAAGATCGCGCTGAAAAACGCCGCGCCAAGATGATGGCCAAAGCAGATACCAATGGAGATGGCCTGCTGCAAAAGGAAGAAATGACTGGCAAGGTTGTTGAACGCATGATGGAACGTTTGGACAAAGATGGCGATGGGCGCATTTCCAAGGACGAAATGAAAGCGATGCGCGGCAAATTCCGTAAGCACGAAGAATAATTCGAAGCGCAACGCGTGGATGGACTGCGCGTTGCGTCCTTTTGCAAACAAAGGTAGTTCGGGTCAGCATGATGCCTTTCGATACCCAGAGCAACATAAGTGACGACGCCTTGATGGTGTTGTTCGCGAATGGGGATGGCGCGGCAGCAAACCAGCTGGCGTATCGTCACACTCCGCGTGTTTTGGCATTGGCGTTTCGGATGTTGAATGATCGGGCCGAGGCCGAAGATGTGGCACAAGAGGCGTTGATGCGGCTTTGGAAGATCGCTCCAGAATGGCGGCAGGGCGAAGCAAAGGTTTCAACCTGGCTGTACCGCGTTGCGAGCAATCTTTGTACAGATCGGTTGCGCAAACATGCGGGCAAACGGCGCACGGCGGATATCGACAGTGTGGCTGAGCCAATGGATGAAACCCCATCTGTCGAAACAAAAATGATCGGCCAAGATCGTGCGGCGGCCTTGCAGACGGCGTTGCAAACCCTGCCAGAACGACAACGGCAGGCGGTTTCTTTGCGGTTTTTACAAGAGCTGAGCAATCCAGAGGTAGCCGAAGTGATGGGCGTTTCCGTCGATGCAGTTGAGAGCCTGTTAGCGCGGGGCAAACGCGGCTTGGCGCAGGCGTTGGCGGTGCATAAAGTGGAATTGGGATTGGAATTTTAGATGTCAAAGAATGGTACACATCACAACGACGGGTTTGATGCGCTGTTTGGAGCGGCGAAATCGGCTGATCCCGTTCCAAGTGCGGACCTCATGGCACGAATTTTGGCGGATGCGCAGCATGTGCAAGACGCCGCTGTTCAGACTGTACCTGCTGTGGTGCCAAAACGGTCTCGCGCTGTTTGGGCGGAATTGTTTGGCGGCTGGGCTGGGATCACGACACTGGCGGCCTGTGCGTGTTTGGGAATGATTGTGGGGTTCACATCCCCTGATGCGGTGTTGAGTTATGTTCCTGGTGCGGATTTGGCGTCTTTGGATGATGGTTTCGATCTGTACCTTGAAAACGAATTATGAAGCGGATGAAACAAGTGGATAGATGCAATGACTGATCAACAAAACGCGAAAACTCCAAAGAAACCGCGCAATTGGTTGCGAGTGGCGTTTATCGCGTCTTTCGCGGTGAACCTGTTGATTGTTGCGGCTTTTGCTGGCGCGTTTTGGAAACACCAAGGACCCAAGGGGCGGCATTTGGACCGTGTTTCAATGGGGCTTGGCGCCTATATTCTAGCCCTGCCAGAGCCCGCGCAGACAGACGTTATGGCGTTGGTTGGGAAAGGGTCCAAGGATCGCAAGGCGTTTCGAAAATCCATGCGCAAGCACCGCGATATGTTAGAACAATCGTTGCAGGAAACCCCTTTTTCACCAGAGGCTGTACGCGCGGCAATGACTGCGTCGCAAGGGGCGGTGCTGAGCAAGACACAATCGTTGCATGAGGCGTATCTGGCTGCAGTTATTGCGATGAGCGATGCAGAACGCGCTGCCCATTTTGAACGGGCCAAAGAGATTCAGGCGGAGCGGCGCAAGTCGAAACACAAGCGGCGGGAATAACTGTACGCAGCCTGCTCACGCGGCCTTTTCGTTAAACGTGACGCAATCCCGCCCGCTGTTTTTGGCGCGATACAAAGCCACATCGGCGCTGTCGATGATGGCGGTGCACGTGTCCCAAGTTGTGCGTGTGGCGCCGACCCCGATGCTGGCAGATAGGGCGATGGGTTGTCCATCCGCAGCAGTGTAAGGGGTAGATGATATTTGGCGGCGTAACCGTTCGGCAATGCGGCGCACGCGATCCATGCTGGCCCCTTCAAGAACCACGAGGAATTCTTCGCCCCCGATCCGCGCCAAAAGATCCGCTGTTCGTAGGTTTTTACGCAACCTTTGCGCGGTTTCTTGCAGCACGAGGTCCCCTGTAAGATGGCCATAAGTGTCGTTGATCGTCTTGAACCGATCAAGATCAATGACCATTGCGGTCACGGCGCGACCTGTTGGTTTTGCCGCCAGCATAAGGCGGTTCAGATGCTGCAATGCGTAGCGACGATTATAAAGTCCAGTGAGCGGGTCGTGCAGTGCAGATTGTAAATGATGCGATACGGATTGTTCAGCGTTTTTGGCCATATCGCGGTGCCACAAAACGCGGCGAATACGGCTGGCCATTTCGGTTGCGCAACACGCTGTAGCGGCAAAATCATTGGCCCCAAATTCCAACGCGCGTTGCATCAGCTTCTGGTTCGCAATGTCTGTTGTGAACAGCACCGCCGCCGCATTTTGTGCCCCTGATCGGCGCAGTGCCATCATTTTCGCAAATGCGGCCCCTTGGCCAAGAGGGTCGGGATCAATGACGTATAAATCCGCCGTTCGCGTGTGGGGAAGGCGGCGTGATTTGGTGATGATTTGCAGGCTTGGGAAATCTTGCGAGAGGAGCGCTGCGACTTGGGCGATGAACGCATCATCAAAACTGGCGTGGGCCAGTGTCAGATCAATAAAATGTTGTTGAGTTGATGGGGGCGGGAACGACAGGTTTTGTTCGGCAAACCCCATGTCCGACATGGTGCGGTGTTGGGCCACCAGACCATCGATGTGTTCTTTGGAGCGGATCAACAGGTTGAGCCGTGCGGTCATGACCCATTTTGGCGCGGTGTAATGCACCACATCTTCTACCAGAAAATCATGAGAGTGATCCCACACCGAGGTATCAGACGCGTTCGCCAAGAACACAATGGGCACGTAATGGGTGACGGGATTGGATTTGATCCAATTGACCGCTTCAAAATTCGTAGCGCGATCCGCGTGATAGGACATCAGCACCACATCTGGACGGTTGTGGCGCAAGTTCGATTGAAGGTCCGTCAGATCGGTCGCAAGACAGACATCAAAGAAGTCGTGCGACAACTGCGCCTTGAGCATCAATCTGTTGGTTATGATTGGATCATAAACCAGTATTCGTCCTGGCATTGAGGGGTTCCTTTGCTGGGCTGCGCATTGTTGAGACAAGACGAACAGAAAGTGGCGTTGTGTCCTGACAGGAAACGCCAAAGGTGTTAATGAAACCTTTCCCGATTAAAGAAAAATTGAAACGGATTGTTCGTAATGACCCCAGACGCCGCCGAAGTTGTCGCCCTGCAAGCCCTTGCTTGGATCGTTGGAAATGATGACGTGCGCGATGTATTTTTAGGGGCCAGTGGGGCCAGCGTGGACGATCTGCGCACCCGCGCGGCGGATGTGGATTTCCAAGGGTCAGTGCTCGGCTTTTTGTTGATGGATGATCAATGGATCATGGGGTTTTGTGATGACCATGGGCTTGATTATCAAACACCATACATGGCGCAACAATCCCTGCCAGGGCAAGGAACACCGCATTGGACTTGAACACACTTTAAAGGTCTATTTCCAGAACCCCGTTTGCTTTTGCTGCCCGTGACTGACATAGGATTAAGGCGGTTTCGCGTTGCTTGTTGGACAAAACAAAGTCGCGGTGTTCAACCTCGCCCGAAATGATGCCGCATTTGCAGACGCCGCAAATGCCGTCTGAGCATTTCACGTCGATTTGCACGCCAGCCTCTTGCAGCACATCCGTTGGCGACTTGTCTGCGGGGATGTCAAAGCTGCGTCCCGATTTCGCCAGTTTCAAAGTAAAGGCGTGGTTTTCGTATTCGGGTTGTTCGGGGACCGAGAAGTATTCCATGTGGCGGTTGTCTTCTGGAAAGCCGTTTGCTGTAGCTGTGTCGAGAACGGACGCCATATAAGCATCTGGCCCGCAAGTATAAACATGTGCGCCGTCTTTGAATTGCAGGATGTGTGCCAGATCGGCGCGGGAACCTTGATCAGAATAATGCAGGGATACGCGGTTGGACCACGGTTGATTGCGTAGGATCGTATCAAAAGCGGCTTGATCGGCGCGGGACGCGGAATAATGCAGTTCGAAATCCGCACCAATGGCATGGAGCCGATGCGCCATGGCCACCATCGGTGTGATCCCAATTCCCCCGCCCATGAGGTATGATTTTGACGCGTTTTCGATCAGAGGGAAGTGATTGAGGGGTTTGGAAATAAACACCATGCGGCCCTGTTCAAACGAGCGGGCCATAAGTTTGGAGCCGCCGCGCCCCCCGTCTTCGCGCAGGACTGCGATTTGATATTTGGACGGGTCAGCGGGATCGTGTGACATGGAGTATTGGCGGAAAAACTCGGGTGCGACGACCACGTCAATATGCGCCCCCGCGGTGCTGGGGGGCAGGGGGGAACCATCTGGGTTAGAAAATTCGTAGAGCGTGACCAGATCAGACAGCTTTTCGACCTTTGACACCTGAACGCGCATGACGGGTTTATCGGCGGTGTCGTCAAAGGAATAGGTGTGTTCTGGCGGTTGTCCCGCGGCGCGGCGGCGTTTGTGCTCGGACGCTGGGATCATATCGTGATAGGCTTTAATCGCGGCTTCGCGATCCATCGGGAAGGGCCACGGATAGGGCGGGGGCAACAGGTTGGCGGGATAAACCGCCAATGTCTGGTCTTCGAATTTCAGATCGAGGTTGAGGGACAGATCACGGGCGGAAACAGGTTTTTGGGGCGTGGTGTAAGGGCCGTCATCGACCATTTCCAAATCCCACCACCATTTTTTCACAGGATTGATGGAGCCGTTGCCCGCCATATCATCAAGTTTTGCCAATGCCTTGGCCGCAAACGGCAGGTTTGAGGCGGCCCAGCGGAAAGGGGCTTCGGAAAACAGGCCTTCGAGGTTCCAAGGGCAGGTTTTCATACAGCGCCCGCACATTGCGCCCCCTGCGGTGGTGATGCGGTAGGTGGTGCATTTCTGGCTGTCGGATTTCCAGATTTCATAGCCGTTGAACATTAGCTTTGGGCCTGCGGTGATTGCGCCTGATGGGCATTCTCGGGCGCATTTGTTGCAGGATTCACAGAATTTTTGCAGGCCAAAGTCGATGGGTTTGTCATGCGTCATCGGCATATTGGTGGTGACGGTGCCCGATTTCAGGCGCGGACCTAGGAAGGGGTTGAGGATCACCTCGCCGATGCGTGACACTTCGCCAAGGCCCGACAAGAGCATGAGCGGCGGTTGCACGACTTCGGATCCCATAACGGTGTGGACGTTTGCGGTGTACCCCATGTTGCGGATTTGCTGGCCAAGGACGCCGCCCAGTAGGGAAAACCGCAGATAGGCGCGCATGGATTGGGCGCAGGCGATCCAGTCATCCCCTGATGCGCCTTCCATGGTTTCGTGGCCTTGGTCGATCACGATGGAAATTGCGTTGGAGTGGTAAGGCGTTAGTTCTGCGCCTGTGGCATCATGGGAATAATAACACCAGTCCGGGCAGGCAGAGAGCCCAACGGCATCACAACCCAAGAAGTAGGCGGTGGCCTTTAGGTTGGCGGCGTTGCGATCTGCGTCGGATACGGAGGGGTGGATTTCATCTGCTTTGCCGCCGTCTTGCAACAGGACGAACGCGCCAAGGGCGTGGCGGAATGCAAAGGCAGCTGCAGATTTCCGAGCATAGTTGCCATTTTTGGCGGCCTCTTGCGTGGATTTTCCAAGATCACCGAACAGGGAGCGGGCAAACATATCAGCGCGTTTGGGAACGCGAGCCACGTTGGGGGCGTCGATGTAGGTGGTTGGGTCATCGACTTTTTTCAGCTTTTCATAGGGGTGCGGGCCATCGGCGAAATCCCGTTTGGCAAAGGGATCGCGGGTGCGGGCGGATTTGGCGTGTTTGCCCGTGCCAAATTTATAAGAATAGAGCGGTGGTTGATCCGCGGCGAGCGGTTGGTCTGGGGTAATTTCGAGCGTTGTGGTGATGACAGACAGGCCAAATCGTGTGCCAAGGATAGGGTTGCTGGCCACACCGTCGAGGTTTTGCGCCAGGCCAGCGGCCACGGAACACCGCGCCAGATCAATATCGGTAGCAGATGCGGAATGGGCGCGTGCGTCATATCCCAAGGATCGGATGTAAGCGGCCAAAACACTGGTGGTTTCAGAGGCGCGCAGGGCGGCGCGGTGGGTTTGTGCGTCTTTTATCCAATCGCTGCCCTTTTCGTCGGGTTTTGGATCGCGGGGGTATTCGTACAAAAAGGCGATTGCGTTTGTGTGGTGGTCACAAGTGGTTGGTGGGGCGGCCATGGCTTCGCGCAGGCCAGCCATGATCATATCGATGCCAGAGGCGAGAGTTTTCACCTGTTTGGTGCGCAGCGTGTCCGAAAGGCGATCCACATCTGGATTGGAAAAGGGGGTTTTAAGCCACAGATCGGATGTGATGCGGGTGGTGCCGACCATGGACGCGTCACAGTAATATCCAAACGCCTTGAGGTGATTGGCCCGTTCTTGGGGGTCAGACGGGATGGTCGCCATTTCAGCCTTAACCGTGCCATCGCGGATCACATCCATCATGGCTTGATATTCGCCCATGGCGTTGATCACTGAAACGGGATCGTCGGCGGTAAATGTGACCTGTTGCTGGGGGGGCATGGACGACAGATCGGGCGCGGTTTCGGTGCGGCGCAATCGTTCCAGCGGATAGGGACCAAGGTGGGGCGGGCGATTTTTGTAGGAAAAGAGTTTGGTCATGGTCAGACCCCTGTGGCCGTGGTTTGCAGCGAAGATGTGAGCTTTGCAAGAAGCTGGGACAGCTGTTGTTGTTCGTTAGCGGTAAGTGCGCCATCAATGGCAGATCGCGTGGCCAGCGCCATGGGCATAGAGCGATCCAGCACATCCCGCCCCTGATCGGTAAGCGCGACAGTGGTTGTGCGTTTGTCCGTTTGTCCGTTTTTGCGATGCAACAGCCCCTTTTGATCCATCTGTTTTAACGTGCGCGAGGCCGCAGGACGGATAATGCCGATGTAATCTGCAATGGCAGAGGGGGCGGTGATGTTTTGCTCGCCCACGGCAACCAGAACGCACCACATTTGACGCGTAATCCCAAGACGCGCGAGTGCGGCTTCGAAATCGGCATTGTTTGTGCGTGCCGCGATGGTCAGTTGGTAGCCAAGGCCTGTACGAAGATCATAAGGTGTATCCATAGTTAACGTTGTTAATCAGTTTGAGCGCCGAGTCAAACTGAAATAACAGGTGAATGGACAGTGGATGCGGCCGCGGCTATGGGTTTTGAAACACATGAAAGGGTGCGACATGGCGCTGAAGGGTTTGGTTTTCGACAAAGATGGGACGCTGTTTCACTATGGTGGGACGTGGGCTGTTTGGTGCGATCAGGTGCTAGCGGATTTGTCAGGGGGGGACGCGGTAAAAGCGCAGGAATTGGCGGCGGCGGTGGGCTATGACCCTGTGTCTAAGGAATTTCTGGCAGGCAGTCTGGTGGTTGGCGCATCTGCGGGGGAAATCAATCAGGCTTGGGCGGATTTACTGCCTGACTGGAGCTTTGCCGATGTGGATGCGGTGGCGGTAAAACACTTGGACGCTTTGCCGTCTTTGCCTGTGTGCGATTTGCGCAGTTTGTTCCAAGGGCTCAAAAACCGTGGTATCAAACTGGGCATTGTCACCAACGATTACGAACAGGGAGCGCGCCAGCAATTGGATGCAGAAAATATCGCTGATCTGTTTGATTTTGTTGCGGGATTTGACAGTGGTCATGGGGCAAAACCTGATGCGGGGCCATTGTTGGCCTTTGGGCAGGCCGTGGATTTGCCCATGAGCGCCGTGGGCATGGTGGGAGACAGTACCCACGATTTGGGTGCGGGGCGTGCGGCAGCGGTGGGTAAAACCATCGGCGTGCTAACGGGGCCAGCATCGGCGGCAGATATCGAACATTTGGCGGATGTGATCCTGCCCGATATTTCAACCGTGGCGGAGCATTTATAGCCCTAAAGCGCGGCGCGGTCTTTGCGGTCTTCTGATGGTTTAATGCCAAATTCGGTTTGGTACAGCCGCGACAGGTGTGAGGGGCTGGGAAAGCCCGTCATCAGCGCGATTTCCAAAATGGACAGGTTTGTGTGCCACAGCAATTGGCGTACTTTTTCAAGCCTGAGCGTGCGGTAATACCGCGCTGGGCTAGAGGCCAGATGTTTGGCAAACAATCGTTCCAGTGAGCGCACGGTTTTATTGGCGGATTGAGCGATTTCTGGGATGGAGAGCGGCGTTTCCATGTTTGCAATCATCGTGTGGATTGCTGTTTGCACCGGTTTTGGCAGGGTTTCATATTGGTTTAGCGAATATGGTCTCTGGCCCACAGAAGCGCTGCGAATACGATCAATCTGGTATTGGTTGCCCACAGCATTTGCGATGCCAGCGCCGTGGCGTTCTGCAATAATGTGCAGTGCAATATCCATCGATGACAACCCACCAGACCCTGTCCAGCGGTCGCGGTCCATTACGTAAAGATTGGGAGAGACTTCGAGTTCGGGAAATTCTTCACTAAAAGCGGGTTGGTTTTCCCAATGCAGCGTAAAATCGTACCCATCCAGAAATCCTGCACGCGCCAGCATGAAACTCCCGATACACAAGGCACCGAACACGTCTGAGTGACGAGAAAAACGGTGCAGTGTTGCATTCAAGGCTGATCGGTTTGGCGGGTCCGACTGCATCCCCGCGCACGTGAAAAAGTAATCAAAGTGCTGTGCGGATTTGCTGGACAATGTGGTGAGAATGGAAATGCCGTCGGATGCCGTGATCGGCTCGTCATCCGTTGATAAAAAATCCCAACTGAAGGCGTCATACCCGAGTTCGCGATTGGCAGAGCGAAATGGACCCGTCATGGAGGTGATGCACAGAGACGAAAATCCATCAATCAGCAAAAATCCGATCCGAATCGGTGTTTGTTGATCGGCTTTATTCCGCGTGGATGCTGGAGTGGTTTTCATGGACGCACATCATTTGAAAGTTCCTGCCATTTAAGATGAAGTTTCAGGTGTATCCTTTCTGGAATCGTCACCCTTTGTCGCAAATGGCACACTGAAAGCGACAAGGCGCTGCAACACTGCCCGAAAGATCGTGGAATTCAGGGAGCAAGATCAATGGCAAGACGAACACGCGGCGGTGGACGCGCGGGCAATACGCGGCGCACATCAAGTGCTGCAATTGATCAAATGCCGTGGCGTTCGATCAAAAATCTGGACCGTCCCACAGAGCCGTTGGATGAAGAAGGCGTTTTAGCAATTCATCGTGGGGCCATGCACATCCTGTCCAAAATCGGCATTAAGATGATGAACCCCGAAGCGGTTGCAATCCTAAAGGCCGCTGGGTGCAAAACCGACGAGGAAACCGTTTTCTTTGACGAAGATCTTGTGATGGAGATGGTGGCCAAGGCCCCAGCCGAACATACGATCATCCCGCGAAACCCAGAAAAATCCGTCCATATTGGCGGCAACAGTCTGGCGTTTGTGAACGTGTCTTCGCCGCCCAATTATTGGGATATGGAAACGGGTAAGAAATCGGGTGATTTCGAAAGCTTCAAAAACATGATGAAGCTGACGAGTTATTTCAACTGTATCCATTTGGCGGGTGGATACCCTGTGGAACCAACGGATGTTCATGCGTCCGTGCGCCATTTGGATTGTTTGCAAGAAAAGTTGATCCTGACGGATAAAGTCGTCCATGCCTATTCGCTTGGTAAGGAACGCGTTGAAGACGTTATGGAGATGGTGCGGATCGCGGGGGGGCTGACCCACGATGAATTTGATGCGAACCCGCGTATGTACACCAATATCAATTCCGTTTCGCCTTTGGTGCATGACTTCCCAATGCTCGACGGGGCGATGCGATTGGCGCGCCGCGGCCAACCCGTTGTGGTGACGCCGTTCACGTTGGCGGGAGCCATGGCTCCTGTGACCATGTCGGGTGCAGTTTCGTTGAGCATTGCCGAAGGCTTAGCGGCGATTGTGTTGTTGCAATTGGTGAACCCAGGATGTCCTGTGGCCATTGGGACGTTCACATCGAATGTGGATATGAAGTCGGGCGCTCCTGCGTTTGGGACACCTGAGTACATTCGGGCCACGCAAATGACAGGGCAAATGGGGCGGTTTTATAAGCTGCCAATCCGATCCAGCGGGGTTTGTACTGCAAATGTGCCCGATGGGCAGGCCATGTGGGAAACTTCAAACAGTCTATGGGCTTCGGTGCAGTCTGGTACAAATATTGTGTATCACGCGGCGGGGTGGCTTGAGGGAGGGCTGATTGCGAGCCCTGAAAAGTTTATCATGGATTGTGAAGTGTTGCAGATGATCCAACGGTATATGGAGCCTGTGATTACGGAAACGCGCGAGGAAGATATTGCGCTGGACACCATCGCAGAAGTAGGCCCGCAGGGACATTATTTCGGGGTGCAACACACGCAAGATCGGTATGAAACTGCGTTTTACAGCCCGATTGCCAGCGATTGGCGCAATTATGAAGCTTGGGAAGCGGATGGCGCAACTTGGACTGTGGAGCGCGCCCACAAAATTTACAAAGACATTCTGAATGAATTTACTCCGCCCCCCATGGATGAGGGGATTCGCGAAGAGTTGAGCGAATTCGTCGAGCGGCGCAAAGCCGAGGGAGGCGCGCCAACAGACTTCTAAGGCCGATCAAGTTTTAGATATTTTGTCGTTCGAAAACGGCGTCGTGTTCACGATTATTAATAAGGTGTGTCGTATGTCTTAACCCACTCTGAGGAGGGGTAAAAACATGCATGGTACGATCAATCGTGGGCTACAGGCCTATGTTTGCGAAATATTCGGGACAAACGTGTGGGAAGAGGCCTGCACCCGTGCGCAGCTAAGCAGTTTCAATTTCGAACCAATGCTGACCTACGATGACGATGACACGGATAAATTGTTAAACGCATTGCGGCAGGTATTGGGTCGAACGCGGTCCGAATTGCTCGAAGATTTTGGCACATTTGTTGTGTCAGAAAGCAGGTTGCAATCGGTGCGCAAATTGTTGCGCTTTGGCGGTGAGACTTTTGTGGAATTCCTCCATTCCTTAGAAGATGTGCAAGGCCGCGCCAAAGTGGCGTTACCCGATTTGGATGTGCCGCAATTCCAGCTGGATGTGCATTCGGACAGTGAATTCACTCTGAACTATCGCTTTGAAAAGCTGGGGTTTGGGGCGGTGTTTCTGGGCCTGTTACGCGGGATGGCGGATGATTATGGGGCGTTGATCCTTGTGGATCATTATCCCAATCAACAGGGCAAAGTCGATCTGGATAAATTCAACATTTCGGTGATGCACGTTGGGCTGCCAGATGCTGTTCCGGACAGCGTGATGGTGACACCATGAATGTTGTGCCGTTACCATCGCGCCAGAATGACGGGTCCAATGACACACGGATCACGGATCGCGCGCTTGATATTTTGATGCCGTTGCATGTGCGCATGTCCGCAGACGGGGCGGTTACGGGCGCTGGGCGCACGTTTCTAAAACTGTTTGATGGGCGCGTGGCCATTGGGCAATCTGTGTTTGATCTGTTGGTTGTAAAGCGGCCATCTTGGATCACATCAGTACAAGCATTGTTGGAGCATGAGGGCGCGTCGCTTGTGGTGCAGATTGCGCCCATGGCGCATCACAATATGAAAGCGGTGGTCGCGGCGATGCCCGATGGAGGAGCGATGTTGAACTTGGCGCTCGGGGCAGGGGTGATGGATGTGGTGCATGCGCGGGAATTGAAAAACAATGATTTTTCACCTGCCGATCCCACCGTTGAAATGATTTACATGATCGAAGTGCAGTCGATCTTGTACCAGCAGCACAAAGAACAAAGCCAACGCCTGCAAGGGGCGCGTGACCAAGCAGAGGAACAGGCGTTTACGGATGCGTTGACAGGGTTGGCCAATCGCCGTGCAGTGGAAAACCATTTGGCGCGGTTGCTGCGCCGATCCAAAGGCAAGGGATTCGCCGTGATGCAGATTGATTTGGATTTCTTCAAAGCGGTCAATGATACCCACGGCCATGCGGCGGGGGATTTTGTGTTACAGGAAACCGCGCGTGCGTTGCTGCGCCAAACGCGAGCCACGGATATGGTGGCGCGGATTGGGGGCGATGAATTTGTGATTGTCTTGTCTGATTACGGGGACAAGTCATCGCTGTCTGATGTTGGACACCGAATTATCGCCGCAGTGGCTGAGCCGATCCTGTTTGAAGATATCGCGTGTAAGATCGGGGCCAGTATTGGGGCGACCATCGTGGCGCAAGAGTCAGAGCGCACAAGCGAGCAAATATTATCTGATGCGGATCGCGCATTATATGTTTCCAAGGAGCAGGGGCGCGGGCTTTATCATTTGGATGTGGACTTGGTGCATGAAAACGCCAAGAGAAACCCTTGCTAGGGGACGATTCTTGAAAATTAAAAAACCGTAAATTCGTGCGATTTTTGCTGGAATGGGCCCTTTTTTAATAAAAATTGCTGCATTTTTGCAAAATGAACGCAGTGTTGCTTGTTGCTAAACAATCGGAATTCGACGCCCCTGATGGACTCTGGGGCTGCAAGGTTTTGATGGCAAGGTTCGTAGGGTTGGGAAGTGAAATTGATAAAAAATTACTTGAAAACAATTACTTAATGTGTGGTTTTCAAGACTCGCATTTCAGAGACTCGTGTTCGGATTTTCACGTTAATTTCAATTCAAATGCAGAAGATTGTTGTCTTGTTATCGCGAAATAAGGCGGTTCTGCCTTATTGTTGGGTCAAAAATGTGGACAGCATATTCCCCCATTCAAGATCATTTGTTATAAATGGACTTGCATCACGTTGATGCGCGTAAGTGTAAGACGATGGCGTTTTTGAAAAACGGCATTATGAGTAACGATTGTGAGAGTAAAGATGGCCCAGTCGCACATTGAAAAACCTGTAACCCCGAAACGTCGTTTTGTTTTGGCGGATAAGTTTTCACCCAAAGCCAGACACACCGTTGAAAAAACAGAATCAAGCGCATTTGGGCAGTCGACCCCAACAACGCGCGTTGTTGGACGCAGCGTTAAAGCGCCTGCTGATACCAACTTGCAGGATTCCATCCGTTCTATTTTGGCAAGCTCTTAACACTGCCACACAAGGTTTGCGCGCGCTGCTGTGGCACGCGTTGACCTATCCATTCCCCAATTTCAAATGATTTGCACCACTGCATAGGCAGAGGTCAATCACGGCTGAATAAGACGTAGTATTCGGTGATTTTTCTGAAAAAGGAGGGGGTGGTACCAGCGCCCCGGCTCGAACGGGGGGCCTCTTGATCCACAATCAAGCGCTCTAACCTACTGAGCTACGCCGGCACTGACGCGGGATTTAGCGATACCGAAAGAGAATTGCAAGACTGATCTGTCTTGAAAACGCTGCGAATTTCCGATAGCTCGACCACGATCTTTGAGGAGAGTGACATGGGTATCAATACAGAACGTGACATCGAGGCAAATTTGCAGATCGGGCCAACCACGGATGGTATGGTGCGCCTGTTCATCGAAGGGGCGGGCGTGGAAATTCCAATGGATTTTTCCCCAGAGGAAGCCATGGAAATCGCCGAAGAAATTAAAGCCGCTGCCGCAACGGTTTCTGGTGGCAAGAAGTAAGCTAGAATGATTGACAGGGGGCAGGTGCGCACCCCATGCTCTGGCGATGAAAAACACGCCAGAATCCCCCGAACCGAGTGACGCAGCTGTGCGCCGCGCCATCAAACCCACTGTTTGTTATCCCATTGATACCTTGCCCGCGCCGCAGATGGATCTGTACCGCGTGGCCAGACAGAACATGGTTTTGGTGGACGAAGTGATTGTGCCGCCACGCGATGCGAAATGTTGGTCCCTACCAGCGGGACATTTTTGTCGAATTGTCAGTGTCGAAGGATCACAGGTCGGCGATCTGAACTTTTGGAACGCGAATGATCTGAGTGAGCGCTTCTATTCAGGTAAAACCCGTGCGCTGCATGGCACGCATGTATCCACGGGGGATCAGTTGTGGTCCACGATTCCGCATATTCGGCCCATGGCAACGGTTACCTATGATACGCTCGATTGGTATGGGTGGGATGAATATGGTGGTTCCGTGCATGATGTTATCGGCACACGCTGCGACCCATATACCAACGACATTTTGAACGGTGTGGATTACCATTACTGCTGTCATTCGAACCTGAGCCGTGCATTTGCGGAATGGACAAATACCGATGTGCGCGATGCTGAAATGTTGGTGCATGACGTGTGCAACGTGTTCATGGCCACTGGGTTCATGCCGGATACGAAGCAATATTTTATGAAGGCAAGCCCCGTTCGACCCGGCGATTACATCGAATTTTTTGCGGAAATGGATTTGGTGGGGGGCTTATCCGCATGCCCAGGCGGGGATTGTTCCACGGGTCATTCTAGCGACGAAGCCGCGTGTTATCCGTTAAAGGTCGAAGTTTATAAGCCTGCGGATGGGGCGCTGGACGGTTGGGTGCCGTCAAAACCAAACGGGTATTCGCGCACACACGGGCTTTGATATCAGGCATAGAGTTTGAACGGGATCTTTGAGGGATTTTAAAATGGCAACGGATTGGAAGAGTTTGGGTGTGACAGGCGGCGTGGGTGTACTTGCCGCCGTTGCAGGTGTGTATGGATCGTCCCTGACTGCGGATCGTTCAGAAGAAGTTGAAAAAACCAAGTACGAGCAGCGTTTGGGTGAAAAGGTGGGTGCATTGGAGGGGGAACGCGACGCGCTGAAAGAGACAATCCGCAATCTTCAGGCGCGCGTAGAAAAGTTTGATGATGCCCTTGATGGGGTGCAGGATGATTTATCGGAAACCCGCCGCGTTGTGACAAATCCTCAGCAACAGGCGGATATCGAAGCGATGTCCGTGAAGATCAAAGCGTTAGAGGCACAACTGCAAGCGGTAAAAGATCGTAAAGCAGCTCCTATTGATCCTGCGACTGTGGCGGCGCTTTTGGCGCGGGATTATCAGGCGGAGTTGCGGGGGGTTGCTGGTGCTACTGGTCCAAGGGGGCCTAAAGGTGATGTGGGGCCGATGGGCCCTGAAGGCCCAATGGGAGCGATGGGACCTGCGGGTGAAAAAGGCGAAAAAGGTGAGCCTGGTGTTGCAGGTGCTGGGCAATCTGTTGCTGTCGATGAAGAAGCCATTCGCGATTTGGTGTTGGAGTCTTTGAAGAAAGCAGGCGGTGTGCCTGCCGTTGCCAAGGCGACGCCTTCACCGAAGCTTGTGAAGAAGAACACTTGTTATGACGTGAGCGATGTGAAGGCGGCGGTCGGTGTGTTCTTTGAATGGGGGTCATATATCTGTGACGGGGATAATCCGATATTGCTGTTGAATGGTCGCTATAACTCCAGTCGACTAAGCTTTACTTATACGGGGAATCGCTCCAGCCACGGTTTTGTCGGGGAAAGCATGTCGCTTTATGAAGATCGCAGCAAATTCTTCATTCCCGCCGAAATGGACGACGAGAAGAAGGGCGTTTACGGGAGTATTAGCAGTAAATAGCGGCTTTATTCTGCCGCTACTGCCTGTGGGTCCAATAACGCTACGATATCCATCATGATGGTATTCAGCTCAAAATCTTTTGGGGTGTAGACTTTGGCCACGCCGATGGCGCGCAGGTGATCGGCGTCTTCGTCTGGGATAATGCCGCCGATGATCAAAGGAATATCGCCCAAACCTTCCGCTTTCATGCGGTTCAGAACGTCTTCGACCAATGGAACGTGCGAGCCTGACAGGATCGACAGGCCGATGACATGGGCTTGTTCTTCGATGGCGGAGTTGACGATTTGCTCGGGTGTTAGGCGGATGCCTTCGTAAGATATATCCATGCCGCAATCGCGTGCGCGTACGGCGATTTGTTCTGCGCCGTTGGAATGGCCATCAAGCCCAGGTTTGCCGACAATAAATTTCAGGCGGCGGCCGAGTTTATCGGATACAGCGTCCACTGCATCGCGGATGTGATCGAGGCCTTCGGTCTGGTTGGACACAGATTTACCAACACCAGTTGGGGCCCGGTATTCGCCAAAGACTCCACGAATGGCCGTGCCCCATTCGCCTGTTGTGGCCCCTGCTTTGGCCGCAGCGATAGAGGCGGGCATGATATTTGTGCCTTCTTGCGCGGCTTTGCGCAGATCAGAAAGCGCGGCTTTGACTGCGCCGTCATCACGAGAGTCGCGCCATGCTTGCAGGCGTTCGATTTGGTCCGCTTCGGCGGCGGTGTCCACAACCATGATGGCGTCGTCGCCAGTGGTCAGCGGGCTTTCTTCGCCTTCGGTGTATTTGTTTACGCCGATCACAGTGGTGTCGCCTGTTTCGATGCGACCCAGACGGGCGGAGTTGGAATCAACAAGGCGGCCTTTCATGTATTCAATCGCGGCCACTGCGCCGCCCATACCGTCGATTTGCGCCAGTTCGTCACGTGCGCCTTGTTTTAGATCTTCGACTTTGCGATCCACGGCGGGGTTGCCATCAAACAGATCGTCGTATTCCAGAAGGTCGGTTTCAAAGGCGAGGATTTGTTGCATGCGCATGGACCACTGCTGATCCCATGGGCGCGGCAGACCGAGCGCTTCGTTCCACGCGGGCAGTTGCACCGCGCGGGCGCGGGCGTTTTTTGACAGGGTCACGGCGAGCATTTCAATGAGAATGCGGTAGACGTTGTTTTCTGGCTGCTGTTCGGTAAGGCCGAGCGAGTTTACCTGCACGCCATAACGGAAGCGGCGCATTTTTGGGTCTGTGACGCCGTAACGGTGTTCGCAGATTTCATCCCAGAGATCGACAAAGGCGCGCATTTTACACATCTCGGTCACAAAACGAATGCCCGCGTTCACAAAGAAAGAGATGCGGCCAACAACGGTTGGGAAATCTTCGGCGGGAACTTTGCCTCGCACATCATCAAGCACGGCTGTGGCTGTTGCGAGCGCGAAGGCAAGCTCTTGCTCGGGTGTCGCGCCAGCTTCTTGCAAGTGGTAGGAACAGATGTTCATCGGGTTCCATTTAGGCACGTTGGTGTAGCAGTATGCGGCCACATCAGTGATCATGCGCAAGGATGGTTTTGGCGGGCACACATACGTGCCGCGCGATAGATATTCTTTGATAATGTCGTTTTGTACTGTGCCTTGGAGTTTGGTCACATCCGCGCCTTGCTCTTCGGCCACCGCGATGTAGAGCGCGAGCAGCCACGGTGCGGTGGCATTGATCGTCATCGAAGTGTTCATTTTTTCCAGTGGAATCTCGTCAAACAGCGCACGCATATCGCCCAAGTGTGCAACGGGAACGCCAACTTTTCCCACTTCGCCGCGGGCCAGTTCGTGATCAGAATCGTATCCCGTTTGCGTTGGCAAGTCGAACGCGACGGACAGGCCTGTTTGCCCCTTTGACAGATTTGTGCGGTAAAGCGCGTTGCTGTCTTTGGCGGTGGAGTGGCCAGCGTAGGTGCGGATCAACCAAGGGCGGGCAGGGGTATTAGACATTTCGCGACTCCATATTCGTGCTGCGCCGCAGCATAAGTTAGATTATTACCCGAATGCAACCGTCAGAATAACATTCGTGCGCAATCAATGCGGGATTATTCAGACTGGCCCTTAGCTTCAAAGTGGCGTACCACCGTCTGAATGTTTGAAACAGTCGAAATTCCGGTATGGGTGGTCTGGGTTGCTGGCTTGTTGGCCTTTGCGGGCCTGTTGGACCGTATTTTGATGCCATCCGTGCGCTGGTATCTGCGCCGCCGCTTCAATCGGGCCATCAATCGGCTGAATGACCGTCTACAATTGCAAATCCAACCGTTTAAATTGACCAAACGGCAAGTGATGATTGATCGATTGGCCCATGATCCTGCTGTTTTGGAAGCGGTGATTGAACATTCCACGGAAGAAGGCGTGCCCTATAGCGTGGCGGCTGATATGGCCATGCGATATGCGCGGGAAATTGTGCCTTCGTTTTCGGCATTTGCCTATTTTGGGGCGGGGATCACCTTTGCCCGCTGGTTGAGCCGAGCCCTTTACCGTGTGCGTTTGGGGTATGTGGACGAAAACGCGCTGCAAAACATGGATAAGGATGCGACGGTGGTGTTTGTAATGAACCATCGATCAAACATGGATTATGTGATCGTGACGTTTCTAGCCGCATCGCGTTCCGCGTTGTCCTATGCGGTGGGCGAATGGGCGCGGGTTTGGCCGTTTAAACAGTTTATCCGATCCACAGGGGCCTATTTCATCCGCCGTAAGTCGCGCAACGCGCTTTATCGTCGGGTCTTGGCGCGGTACGTGCAAATGGCAACGGCGGCGGGTGTGACGCAGGCCGTCTTCCCGGAAGGCGGACTGTCGCGCGATGGGGCGTTGAAGCCCGCTAAACTGGGGCTGCTGAATTACATTGTATCGGATTTTGATGCGGCCCAAGAACGTGATGTGCTGTTTGTGCCTGTGGGTGTGAATTATGATCGTGTGCTGGAAGACCGTGTACTGCTCGCGGCGCATCGGGGGGAGAAGACTGGAGTTTTCTTTAAGATTTGGGTCTTTTTGCACTTTATCACGCGTCATATGTGGCTGCGCCTCATTCGTCGGTTCTATAAATTTGGGTATGCGAGCGTGAGCTTTGGCGTGCCGATGTCGCTGAAAGATTTTGTGGCCGATAAGGCAGAGATGTCCCACGAACGCATGACGGGGGAATTGGGTAAAGAATTGATGCGGCAGGTGGGGCAGGTTGTGCCGATCCTGCCTGTTTCGCTGATTTCGACGGTGCTGCTGGACGGGGATCAAGCACCGCTGAGCCAAGAACAGGTGCAAACCCTTGCACGCGAAGAATTGGAGCGGTTGCAGGCCAATGGTGCCTATATGCACATTCCGCGCCGAAATCTGGATTATGCGGTTGAGGTGGGTCTGCGTATGTTGGTGCTGCGCCGCGCATTAGAACTGAAAGACGGGCTTTATCATTTCAAACCCCAAGAAGAAGACCTGATCCGATATTACGCAAACGCCATCGCACATTTGCGCTGAGCGGGACGCAGCATTGCGCCGTACCCTAGTGACAGAGGGCACAGGCGTGGGTATAAGCGCCGCGAACAGACGCAAATCGCATGGAAAAGACGAAAATGATCCAAGTTTTTGGCCATATGGCCCCCGATACAGACGCAACAGGTTCCGCCATCGTATGGGCATGGTATCTGACTGAAATCAAAGGCACAGCGGCAGCGCCCAAGCTGCTTGGCACGCCAAACACTGAAGCAGCGTTTGTGCTGAACCGTTGGGGGTTTGATCAGCCAGAAATTATTGCAGATGTGGCCGAAGGCGATGATGTAGTAATTGTGGACACAAACAATCCAGCGGAATTGCCTGCATCTATTAACGATGCAAACATTATTGAAATCATTGACCACCATCTGTTGGTTGGCGGGATCAAAACAAAAGGTCCGATCAATATCACCGTGCGTCCTTTGGCGTGTACGGCGACGATCATGGCTGATCTGATGGGCGATGATTTGGCCAAGGCACCTGATGCGATCAAAGGTGTTATGTTGTCTTGTATCCTGTCTGACACATTGGAGTTCCGTTCACCGACGACAACGGACACGGATGTGGCATGGGCCAAGGCGCTGGCGGACGAGTTGGGCATTGATATCCCAGACTATGCGGCGGAGATGTTTGCGGCAAAATCTGATGTATCTGCGTTTTCTGATGCAGAACTGCTGCGGATGGATTCAAAGAAATACGAAGTGGCGGGCACAAATTTCCGCGTGTCCGTACTGGAAACCACGTCTCCGTCCACGGTTTTGGACCGCAAGGCAAGCCTGATGGACACTATGACAACAGTAGCATCAGAAGATGGCGTTGATCAGCTTCTGCTGTTTGTTGTGGATATTCTGAACGAAGAAAGCACGCTGTTGGTTCCAAATGATCTGGTGAAAACAGTGGCATCAAAGTCATTCGGTGCAGATGCGACGGGGGATACGGTTGTGTTGCCAGGTGTGGTGAGCCGCAAAAAGCAGATCATTCCAAACCTCGCCGTTTAAAATTCGGCACATGTTCTTCAGGAAACGCGCCCTTGTGGCGCGTTTTTTGCGTTAAAAGTGTCGAAAATTCACCACGCAATTAAATTACGTACAAAGATTGCATTTTATTACATTATTGCTCTTGCGCTTTTTGCTGCGTCGCGGCATTGATCGTGCGAACGGGTCGTTTGGGTGATTCATACGGCCATGATTTTGACAAAGCAGGAGACAGACCATGGCCCTTGATGCTGGTTACGAAGCGCCCCAAAAGGACCTCTATGAGGTTGGTGAAATCCCCCCAATGGGCCATGTGCCTGAGCAGATGTACGCGTGGACCATCCGCCGCGAACGTCACGGCGAGCCTGACAAAGCGTTCGAAGTAGAAGTTGTTGATGTGGTCAAGCCAGACAGCAACGAAGTGCTGGTGTTCATCATGGCCGCTGGTGTGAACTACAACGGTGTATGGGCAGGGCTCGGCGTGCCGATCAGCCCGTTTGACGTTCACAAAGCTCCTTACCACATCGCGGGTTCTGATGCGTCTGGTATCGTCTGGGCCGTGGGTGACAAGGTTAAAAACTGGAAAGTCGGCGACGAAGTTGTGATCCACTGTAACCAAGACGATGGGGATGACGAGCATTGTAACGGCGGCGATCCGATGCACTCTCCGAGCCAGCGTATTTGGGGGTATGAAACGCCAGACGGGTCTTTTGCACAGTTCACAACCGTGCAAGCGCAGCAATTGATGCCGCGTCCAAAGCACCTAACATGGGAAGAAGCAGCTTGTTACACACTGACATTGGCAACTGCGTACCGCATGTTGTTTGGTCACATGCCACATGATTTGAAACCTGGTCAGACCGTACTGGTTTGGGGGGCGTCTGGTGGTTTGGGATCCTATGCGATCCAATTGGCCAAACAGGCTGGGGCGCACGCCATTGGCGTGATTTCAGATGAAAGCAAGCGTGAATTCGTAATGGGACTGGGTGCCAAAGGCGTTTTGAACCGCAAAGATTTCAACTGTTGGGGTCAAATGCCGACTGTAAACACAGACGAATACAAAGAGTGGTTCGGCGAAGTACGCAAGTTTGGCAAAGCCATTTGGGACATCACCGGCAAAGGCAACAATGTCGACATGGTGTTTGAACACCCAGGCGAAGCGACGATCCCTGTGTCCACATTTGTGGTGAAAAAGGGCGGCATGGTTGTGATCTGCGCTGGGACGTCTGGGTTCAATCTGACATTGGATGCGCGGTATTTGTGGATGCACCAAAAACGTGTTCAAGGTTCCCACTTTGCGCATCTGAAACAAGCCATGGCAGCGAACCAGTTGATGATGGAAGAGCGTCTGGATCCGTGTATGTCCGAAGTGTTCGATTGGAACGACATCCCAGAGGCGCATTTGAAAATGCTGCGCAATGAGCACAAGCCTGGCAACATGTCTGTTTTGGTGAGTGCGACGGAAACCGGCCTGACCACCTTTGAGGATACCTTAAAGGCGAGTAAAGCAAAGTTCTAAACTTTTCTGAGATTGTGTTAACCCGCGTCTGGTTCACCTTGCGCGGGTTAATTTTTGCCGATTTGGCACGATTGATTTTAGTAAATCATTTTAAAATCAGTTAATTAAATCGAAACGTCCCGCCAAAAAAGGCTAGTATGCAGCTGCGGGGTGTTGGTGTTAACCTTTTCTTGTCATAGTTGTGTTAACGTTCTGTTAACTATTGTAAACGAGGATTTTCATGTCCCAAGAATGGATGATTGACGTTCTACAAGACCTGCGAAAATTCGCGATACGCAATCAGCTGACAGAGCTGGCGGAGCAGTTAGACGACACCATCCACATCGCGGTGACCGAGTTGGTTAAAAAGACGCCTGATCGCGTCGCAGCGGAGCAAAATGCCGAGTCACCTAGAAGCGTTCCTAGAGCGCGTGGAACATTGTAAAACGCTGGTCGAACTCAACCAAGTTGTTGCAGGTCTAAGAGATATTTTTCAGGTAAACCACGTCATCTATCATTCGGTGAACAGTGATGGGGATCCCTATGCGCTGGCCACCTATGACGAAGCTTGGGCAGAACACTATGAAACCGAGGAGTTGTATCGCATTGACCCCGTCGTGTTGAGCGCGTTTCAGCGATTTACCCCTTACAGCTGGAAATCCCTGTCTTGGGAGAAAAAGCCAGCCAGACGTTTTTTCCTAGAGGCATTGGATGGGGGGGTAGGCAATCAAGGTGTTTCGGTTCCCATCCGTGGCCCGCATGGGGAGTTTTCGTTGTTTTCGCTGAGTCATTCCTGTTCGGACGAAGAATGGGCAAAATTTCTGTCCCATTGGATGTCCGATTTATTGCTGATTGGGCATTATTTACATGCTGCGGTTCGATCCATTGAAAACTTTGATACGGACATGGAATATGTATCGCTGTCCCCGCGCGAAACAGATACGTTGCGATTGCTTGGCATGGGCATGAACCGATCCCGTGCGGCAGAATTCTTGCAAATTTCAGAACATACGTTGCGTGTGTATATTGAAAGCGCGCGGTTTAAGCTGGGGGCTGCCAACACCACACATGCAGTGGCTAAGGCGTTGTCTCAAGGGCTTATTCATCTTTAGAATATGACCTTGGCCCCTTTGGAAATACCCTAACAAATCCCAACCCCAGCGCACGGCGATGTTTTGTTAACTCTCTCATCGCAAGGGTCTGCGCAATACATCTGAAACCAGATCGTAGAAATGATGAACCGCCCAATCGCGCGGTGATCTGCGGTCCGATTGCGTGCGGAGCTGGGCCTATGCTGCATTATCTTTATGCCGATGAATTGGCGATGAAACCCCAATTAAAGAACTCGATGTTTCAAGATCGCGCGGTGCAATTTGCCGATCGTTTGGGCTGGGACGTGACGGTGGACGCGTATGGAGAGGAGCGGGACGAGTACGATGATATGAACCCGCTTTACGTGATTTGGCAAATGCCTGACGGGCGGCATGGCGGATCGATGCGCGCGTTGCCCACCACGGGAAATTGCATGGTGAATGATCATTTCCGCGACATCACGGGGGGTGATATCAAAAGTCCGCTGATCTGGGAAAGCACGCGGTTTTGTTTATCTCCGCGTGTGGATGATGATGCGGTTCGCGCATCAGCGGCGGTGATGCTTGGGGGGTGCGAAATTGGACTCACGTTCGGGCTAAAGCACGCGGTTGGGGTGTTTGATCGGCGAATGGTGCGTATTTACCGATCTTTGGGCTGGTCGCCCGAGATTATGGGAACAAGTGGCACGCAGGGGGCGCAAATTTCGGTGGGGTTGTGGGAATTTTCTGAAGACACGCGGTTGGCTCTGTGTGCGAAGGCGGGTGTGTCCCCTGATCTGTCCGCATTGTGGATTGATCATGCCTTTGGGATGCCACGCCAAACGAGGAAGGCGTCACAAACGGGCTAATTTAGCATTCAGCTTTGTGCTGGGCTGGGGTATGATTGAGCAAACCTCAGTTCTGGATTGCGCCTTATGAAATTCTCTCAAGATCAAGCCAGTGCTTATGATACCGTTGCGGATGTTCTGAAGGCGGCGGGTATTGATCTGGATGATGCGCTGTTGCGTCCTGAAACCACAGCTAAACAGCAGACTTTGGCGGTTTTGGGCAAGGCGGGTTCAGGCAAAACCATGTTGTTGGCGAAGCTGGGCGAGGCGCTGACAGAGGCGGGTGTAGATACCATAAGCGGCGATTACGAAGGTAAGGCGCGCAAAGACCGCCGCACCTTGGCCATCTTGGCGCCTACCAACAAAGCGGCATCGGTGCTGCGCAATCGTGGTGTGGCGGCGACCACCATTCATCGCATTTTGTACACGCCGATGTATGATCCCGAGTATGAAAAAATTGCGGAATGGTTGGCAGGAAATGCCGAAAAACCAGAGATTGAAGGGCTGACAGATGCGGCGCTGGAGCGGGCATTTCTGTTCTTTCAAACAAATAAATCCGTGCCAGGCGCGTTGGCGGTTGCGGGCTTGCGGGGATCGGATTTCATTATTGGGTGGAAACGCCGCGAAGAGCCCTTGGATGTGGGGTTTGTGGACGAAGCTTCGATGCTCGACGACAAACAGCTTGAGGATTTGCAGGAGATTTTTTCCACCCTGATCCTGTTTGGCGATCCTGCGCAATTGGCCCCTGTTGGGCAGTCAGGATCAATGGCATTTGACGGATTGCCAGAGCCGCGCAAATTGGTTTTAAGCCGCGTTCACAGGCAGGCCGATGACAATCCGATCCTTGATCTGGCTCATGCACTGTCTGACCCGCAATTGGAATTTCATCAGTTTGAAAAGATGATCGAGGAAGCAGCGCAACGGGATGATCGCGTGGTTGTGGCCCCGCGCGTAGATGCGGCGGCGATGGCGCGGTCTCCTGTTTTGGTGTGGCGCAATGCAACGCGGATCAGGTTAATACATGCGTTTCGCAATGCCTTTGGCGCGCCTGCGGAAATGCTTTTGCCTGGGGAACCGTTGATTTGCGACGGGATTGAATTGCCCATGAAGCATCGCAAAAAGCGCATTGATCTGGAGGCCCGTGGCCTGATCAAAGGGGCGCAGGCAGTTTATCTGGACGAAGGGCGCAAACCCGGATTTTCACGTCTGCATGTGGTGGGGGCCGAGGACCCGCAAGTATCGGCCGCGACGATTATCAAGATCGAAATGCCTGATGAAGAAGAACCGTTTATCCCGTCCGCCGCACGGATGGGGGCGGCGTTCGTGCATGGGGCCGCCTGTACCATTCACAAGGCGCAAGGGTCCCAATGGCGTGATGTTCAGGTGTTTGCGCCCGACATTTACGCCGCAAGCCGCGCAGGGCGCACAGAGGCAGGGATCGCATTGTGGAAACGACTGGCCTATGTGGCGATTACGCGGGCAGAGCAGCGGTTGTTGTGGGTCACGCGCTATATGCTAGCCAAACCAACAGAGCCGTTGGGGATCAGTGATCTAAAGGCTGTTCCAGCCCCTGTGCTAGAGTTGGCAGTGCAATCGTCCGACGCAGAGTAGTCGTTCGTCTTTTGGGGAAGCGCCAAAAAGGCAAAGCTTTTTAAAACACCACGTTCATCATGAACATTGAAACGATCAAAAACAGAATCGTCATGATACCGCCCGTGCGTACAAAGTCGATCACGCGGTACCCCGCAGGGCCCATGATCAGCGCGTTCACTTGGTGGGTGGGAATCAGGAACGAGTTAGACGTGGAAATCGCGACAGTCATGGCGAAGATGGCAGGGTCGCCCCCCGCCGCAATTGCGATGGACACGGCAAGTGGAACTAGAAGAACCGTTGCTCCCACGTTTGACATGACCAACGTGAAGATGGTGGCAAGGATGGCAACGCCCGCCTGCAAAGCCCAAATTGGCCAGCCATCAAGTACAGACAAGATGCCTTGGGCGATCCATTCTGCGGTGCCCGTGCTTTGCACTGCTTGGCCAAGCGGGATCAGCGAGGCCAGCAAAAAGACGGTGTTCCAGCCAACGGCGCGATAGGCTTCATCGATGTCGAGTACTTTGGTCACGATCATCCCAGCAGCCCCTGTCAGCAGGCACAAAGACAATCGAACATCTGTAAACAGGATCATGCCCACTGCGATGGAAAAGAACAAAAGCGCCCATGAGACTTTTTGCGGACGTAGTTCTTCTTGGGGGAAGTCTGATGTGACCACGACAAAGTCTTTGTCACGGTTCACGCGGGTCAGGTTTTCCCACTGCACATGCACAACCAAAGTATCGCCCGCCCGAAACGGCACGCGGCCAATGCGGGTTGCTTCGTGGTCGTCGGTTTCTACGTGGCTGAGGGTTTCCTCGCCACGGTGGATCGCCAACATCGACATGCCGTAGGTTTTGCGCAAGGCACGTTCTTGGGCGGTTTTGCCAATGATTTCGCTGTCTGGCGGGATAACAATCTCGGCAACGCCTGATTTGGTAGGGGCGAATTCTTCGGCAAAGATGTCAAGTTCGGGGAGGATGTTGAGGCCATAAATATCGGCCATTTCCTCGATCACCTTTTTACGGCCCAAAATTGCAAGGCGACATGGGGTGGTGATTTCGGTGTCAACAACGGGGGAAATCCAGCGCTGACCTTTGAAATAAGAGCCGATGATATAGATGTGATGCACATCCATCAGATCAGAAAATGATTGGCCGAGCAGGATGTTTCCTTCGGGTACTTCGACCTCGACAATATCGGCCTTCAGGCCATAGAGCCGCTTGAGGTATTCGTTCATGGACTGACCAGAGGCCGCGTCATTTTTTGCGGAAGCACCAGGCAGCACCCAGCGGCCAAAAATCATGAAGTAAAGAATACCCGTGATGACCAGCGCAATGCCAACTGGGGTAACAGAAAACAGCCCAAAGGTTTGCATCTGTTGGTCCGCAGGTAAATCCGCATTGGTTGCTATAATGAGGTCGTTCAACAGGATCAGTGGTGATGAGCCAACCATGGTCATAGTGCCGCCCAAGATGGCACAAAAGCCCATGGGCATGAGCAAACGCGAAAGGCCAATGTTGGTGCGCGATGAAATGCGTGAAACCACGGGCAGGAACAAGGCTGCCGCGCCCACATTTTGCATAAAGCTGGAAATCACGCCAACCGTGCCCGAAATGATCGGAATGATCCGCCCTTCGGTGGTGCCGCCATATTTCAGAATGGTCGCTGCCACCTTTGACATCAGGCCCGTTTTATCAAGGCCTGCTCCGATGATCATAACGGCGATGATGGAAATAACGGCGTTGGACGCAAATCCATCAAACAGATGATTGATATCAGCCAATCCGCCAAGCCCAGGAAGATAGCTGAGTCCACCAAGCAGCACCATCACGATAATGGCAGCCAGATCGACGCGGACAATTTCAGAGACAAACAGAAAAACCGTAAAGCCCAACAGCGCCAGAACCACGATCATTTCGGTTGATAGGGTAATTGGGTCCACGGGGGCGGCCTCTGCAAAATTGGTGTTTGAGCGCGGGTATACGCCTGCAATGCCCCTGCGGCAACCAGCCAGATTGGTAAATTTCTGCGGTTTATCTGGTCTTACACGCGATTTTTATGGGCTTGAGCCAGCATACACATCAGTTCGAACATTATTGAGACTCCGAGCCAGCCAGTGCCACCTGATGGGTCGAACGGTGGGGAGACTTCGACCAGATCAGCGCCCACAAGGTTCACGCCAGAAAGTTCGCGTACCAATTGCTGGGCTTGGAAGCTGGTTACGCCGCCAATTTCAGGTGTTCCCGTGCCAGGTGCAAAGGCTGGGTCGATCACATCGATATCAAAAGAACAATAGGTCGGCTGTGTGCCAGCAATGTCCCGCGCTTGGGCCATTACATCGGGAATGCCACGGTCAAACAGCTCTTCAATGCGGATGATTGTGACCCCTTGTTCCAGCCCCCAATCGATGTCTTCGGTGTTATAAGCTGTACCGCGAATGCCAATTTGAACAACACGTTTTGGATCAAGCAGCCGTTCTTCGATGGCGCGGCGAAACGGGGTGCCGTGGGTGTATTTGAACCCACCAAAATACGTATCAAACAGGTCTGTGTGGGCGTCAAAATGGATCATGCCAAGCGGGCCATTTTGCGCAAGGCCACGCAACACAGGCAAGGAAACAAGATGATCACCGCCAGCGGTCATTGGGATGATACCTGCGCCCGTAATGGCCGAATAAAATTCGGTGATTTGACGCATCGCGTCTTGGATATCGGACGGGTTCGCGCCCACATCGCCAAGATCGGCGCAGTTGGTCAGCGCAAATGGATTGATGCCATTCACGGGGTTCATAGCGCGGATCATAGTGGAATAGTCGCGCAATTGGCGTGGGCCGTGCCGTGGCCCTGGACGGTTGGTTGTGCCGCTGTCCCACGGCACACCGATCAGGCCGATTTCCACGTCTGCGTATCGGTCATGGTCTGGCGTAAGGTGGGGCAGACGCATGAACGTCGGCACACCTGCAAAACGCGGGGATTCGATGGCAGAGACAGGTTGAAAAAAAGGATCAGGAGATTTTGGCATAGGACCGTCCATTTAATGTTTGCGCTAGGTTTGCATGGGTTGGCCCAAGGCGCTAGACCTTGAACGACATAATTTGAAGAAGGCAGCGACATGGCACAATCGATCATCATCACAGGGGCGGGGTCTGGTGTTGGGGCATCCACGGCGCAGGCGTTTTTGGCGGCTGGCTGGAATGTTGGCTTGATCGGGCGGCGCGAAGGGCCACTGGCCGAAGTGGCCGCAGACCACGAACGCGCAATGGTATTGCCGTGTGATGTGACAGATGACGCATCTGTTGATGGGGCGTTTGATGCCTGCGTGGCACAGTTTGGGCATTTGGATGCGCTGTTCAACAATGCGGGCATTGGTGTGCCGGGCACAACCATCGACGAAATGGATGTGGATGCGTGGCGTCAGTGTGTGGATATCAACCTAACTGGCAGCTTTCTATGTGCCCGCGCGGCGTGGCGCATCATGCGTGCGCAATCCCCACAAGGGGGGCGGATCATCAACAACGGGTCCGTGTCGGCCACAACACCACGGCCTGGCACCGCGCCATATACTGCGACCAAACATGCGATTACGGGGCTGACGAAAACGCTGTCGCTCGATGGGCGGCCGTTCAACATTAACGTGGGGCAAATTGATATCGGCAACGCGCTGACAGAAATGGCAAAGCCAATGACGATTGGGGTGCCACAAGCCAACGGCACCATCGCAGCAGAGGCGACGATGGATGTAGATCACGTGGCCAATGCAGTCATGCACATGGCCAACTTGCCGCTGGGGACAAATGTTCTGTTTATGACAGTGATGGCAAACGACATGCCGTTTGTTGGCCGCGGTTAGAGCGATTTGTGCATAACAAGCGCAGATGATTTTTTACCGTTTGCACCGTTATAGTAATCTTTGCGAATGGCGCGTTCCCTGAACCCCGCATCACGATAAAGCGCGATTGCAGGGGTGTTGTCGTCCACCACTTCAAGGAAAATGTCTTCGCATTTTGCTTTTTGCGCAGCGGTGAGAGCGCGGG
The DNA here is from genome assembly GCF_029854195.1 of Amylibacter sp. IMCC11727. NCBI lineage: Bacteria > Pseudomonadati > Pseudomonadota > Alphaproteobacteria > Rhodobacterales > Paracoccaceae > Amylibacter > Amylibacter sp. IMCC11727. The sequence continues at coordinate 2,503,316 of NZ_CP122960.1, read as the reverse complement.
CTAAAAGATCGCGCCCTTGACCCGTTCTTCGGGCATTTGGATGGACAGCGATGGTCAATAGCTCTGCTTCTGGACCTGCGGTTTGGATAAGGGCAAAGCCGTTTTCTGAGGTCAGCAATCGTGTCCGTTCAGACGCAAGCAGAGCCACAAATTCATCTGCGGACCACGGACGCGGCTGCGTGAAACTTGCGGCGTGAATGGCGGCCAATTGGGCAGGGGTCATGGCAGAATGGTCGGTGGTGGATCAGACGGCAGCGCCGCATCTGGCGCGCGCACATAGAGGGGTGCTGGCTTGGGCTGATCCGTGTTCAACCGAGTCGCCGCAAGACGGGCCACGTTGGCCAGTGCTGTTTCAGTGGGAATGCGCGTGGCGGTTAGTTCCACATCTGCATCACACAAAAGAGGCGCTTGATTGGCAAAACCTTCTATGGGTTCGATGCGCACGTCTGATTGCGCCACGCCATTCACGAAGTCCTGCACGTAAACGCGGTTTTGACGCGCATCAATGACGGCGGTTTGCGCGCTTGATGTGCCAAAGGCCAAGGCTTCGGGGCGTGAAACGCCAATGGATGGAATACCGAGCGAAAGAGCCAAGCCCCGAGCGGCGGAAACGGAAATGCGGATACCTGTGAAATTTCCTGGACCCGTGCCAACCGCGATAGCCGCCAGATCGGACCATGTGATATCAGCATCTGACAGCACATCCTCAATCAGGGGAAACAGGCGTTCGGCTTGCCCTTTGGCCATGGGCTCCACCCGTGCGGCCAGAGTTTTGTCCCCTTGAACCACAACAGCCGCGCAATGCGCGGCTGCGGTATCAAAGGCCAAAATGATCGGGTTAGGCGGCAACGGGGCGCACCTCGGTCACTTCGGGGATATAGTGGCGCAGCAGGTTTTCGATACCCATTTTCAGGGTGATCGTGCTGGATGGGCAACCTGCGCAGGCCCCTTGCATGTGCAGGTAAACCACGCCGCGATCAAAGCCGTGGAACGTGATGTCTCCGCCGTCTTGGGCCACCGCGGGACGCACGCGTGTATCAAGCAAGTCTTTGATTTGATCGACAATTTCGCCGTCTTCGCCTGTGTGTTCTTTGTGTCCTGTGTTCTGCGCATCATCGCCCATAACAGGCTGGCCAGATTGGTAGTGTTCCATAATCACGCCCAGAATAGAGGGTTTGATATGGTTCCAATCCGTGCTTTCGTCTTTGGTAACGGTGACAAAATCAGGGCCAAAGAACACGCCAGTGACGCCTTGGACCTTAAATATTTGCGTCGCCAAAGGAGAGTTTTGCGCCGCTTCTTCGGTTGGAAAATCGGCTGTGCCTGTTGCCAATACGGATTGCCCCGGAAGAAACTTCAACGTGGCTGGGTTTGGTGTGCTTTCGGTCTGGATAAACATGGGTTTGCATCCTTTTCAGAGTTGCGCTGAATATGGGCTTCTGGATGCCAAGTGTCAATGTTTAGAATTATTCTAAATGCGCAGCGATCTGGCGGAACAGTTGAATATTGTTAAGCGTAATTTGTCCGTCGCCGTCTTTAAAATCGCGATCTGCGCTGTTGATGGCGATGACCACTTGGCGTGCTGTGTCGATATAAATGTACTGGCCGTAAATTCCGATTGCGAAATATTCGCCTTGCGTAGGATTTGGCGGCAGCCACCACTGATAGCCATAGCCCAAAACCCCGTCGGCCATTGCCGCGCGCGCCGGATCAGGGGGCGGGGCAGATTGGGACGTAGAGCGTTGAACCCAATCGGTGGAAATTACGCGATTACCTGCGATTTCACCCTTTTGGACCATCATCAATCCAATGCGCGCATAATCTCGGGTCATCATGTTCAACCCACCAAGGATAAACGGTTCTTGCAGGCTATCGGCCACAAAATAGGGCGCGGTTTCAAGGCCAAGCTTGGCAAACACATGATCGCGGATAAAGGTATCAAGGTCTTGGCCACTGACTGCGCGTAACACCATGCCAAGCACATGGGTGTCGATGGATACATAGTGATTGTACGTGCCAGGTGCCCATTCCTGCGCAACCATTCCTTGTGCGAAGGCATCCATGGAGCCACCGGTGCCAATGATGCGGCCCATGCGGTTAATGTCGGAATGAAAATCGAGATAGTCTTCGTTAAATGCAACACCGCTTGCCATGTTCAAAACGTTGCGAAGCGTTGCATTTGTATAGGCGCTGTCGCGCAAGCTCGGAACAATCTGGCCAATCGGTGTACCAAGCGGTGGCAGGCGGCCTTGATCGTGCAAAACGCCGATGGCGATGGACAACACGCTTTTGGACATGGACCAACTGATGCGGCGGTCGTGTTGCGTGGTTTCGTGGAAATACGCCTCGTACGCCCGTTCACCGTTTTTGAGCACAACCATTCCGCACACGCTGCGAGCTGCTTGCCACTCTGACAGGGATATCACCGCGTCGCCCCAATTGAATTGGTCGGGCAGGGGCTGTGGGTTTTCTGGCAGAGGCGTGGGATTGGACGTGTCGAGTTCTACATCCTTAAAATCAAACAGATCGCGGATAGATACGAAATTTTGTACGATTTTTTCTGCATCGAACATGGTGTTCACGCGGGCCAGTCGGTTGATGCCGACAAAATCGAGCTGTATCAGCCGGGCAAGGATAATCTTTAGCGTGATGGCGAGTGCTTTGTAATCCATTGAATTACCGAAACTTTGCCGCGAGCCGTTGCAAAGGCGAAAGCGTTTCTTCGACCTTGGCTTCTGGTTCCGCTGGTTTTTCGATCTTCTTTTCTTTTGGCTTGGTTGTGGAAGAGCGTGGTGGTGCAGTGCGCAGGGCCACCGCGTTCATGAACCGCCCACTGTCCCCTTTGGCCAATTCGGGGGCGCCATCGGAAATGCCGCGCAACAGATCGTCAATCCAATCCTGATCCGCCTTTGCGAAGTCGCGCAAAACATAGCTTGCAACGGCATCTTTGTGGCCTGGATGACCAATGCCGATACGGATGCGATTATATTCGGGATTGAGGTGCTGATGGATCGAACGTAAGCCATTGTGCCCTGCGTGCCCGCCGCCCGTTTTGTATCGACACTTTCCTGGTGCGAGGTCCAGTTCATCGTGGAACACAGTGATGTCTGACACGTCTGTTTTGTAAAACTTTGCGGCCGCAGCCACAGATTGGCCAGACAGGTTCATATAGGTTTCGGGTTTGAGCAGAACCACACGGTCAGAGCCAAACCGACCTTCGCTGATGACGCCTTGAAATTTGGAACGCCACGGGCCGAAGCCGTGATCAGATGCGATCCGATCCAGCGCCATGAAGCCAATGTTGTGACGGTTGCCCGCATATTTTGCACCGGGGTTACCAAGGCCAACGAAAATTTGCATGTGAACCTCCTGGGCGTAGTGTTTGGGGCCTTATAGCCGAAACAGAAAAGGCCCGCACGTTGTTTGAACGCGCGGGCCTTTGAAATTTTGAAAGCTTGGAAGATTACTCTTCTGTTGTTTCTTCTGCTGCTGGCGCTTCTGCTTCTTCGCCTTCATCCTCGTCTTCGCCTTCGGATTTCAAGGAAGATGGTGCAGAAATGTTCGCGATTACAAAGTCACGGTCTGTGATCATTGGGCGCGAGCCTTCTGGCAGGGTTACGTCGGAAATGTTCACAACGTCACCGATGTCCAGATTTTCCAGATCAATTTCGATGGCTTCTGGGATATTGCCCGCAGTTACCTTCAATTCGATTTCTGTGCGAACCGCTGTCAATGTACCGCCACGTTTCAGGCCAACAGAAGTTTCTTCGTTGATGAACGTCACTGGAATGAACAGGTTAACACGGGATGTGCGACGCAGGCGCATCAGGTCGAGGTGTGTTGGAAGATCCTTCACAACATCGCGCTGTACGTTCCGACAGATCACACGAACGTCTTCTTGGCCTTCAATTTTCAGGTTGAACAGCGTGGACAAGAATTTGCCTGCTTTCAACTGTTTGAACAGCTCGTTGAATTTAACGTTGATTGCGATGGGGTCGTCGCCACCACCGTAAACTACACCGGGAACAAGCCCATCACGACGTGCTTGGCGGGCGGCCCCCTTGCCTGTCCCCTCACGCAGTGTAGCGTTAATATTTGGCATATCAGCCATGATATTCTCCTAAGTTACAAAGGCGGCAATCCTCCAAGGGTGTAAGTGCCGCGTGAAGCTGCTGCATTAGGCGAGAATATCTAAAAGGGCAAGGCTGAATTTGCCTTATCTGGGGTCCTTGCTTTGGAAACGATCAAGGACAGTTTCAAGTGTGGTGTAATACCATTCAAGAGAATGAAACCAGACAGCGGTAAAACCGCCCGCGGTTCGGGTCGTAAAGTGGCGCATAAGTGTTCCCAAAAGCAGATTTAGGTTACTTAAGGTAGAAACATTGCGTCGATTCGAGCAAGCTTTTTTTCCAAATTGGAAACAATCGGCCTTATGGCTCCCACTGACCGCGAAAATCATGGGGGATTAGCAGGTTGTGGCGGCCCATGTTTTTCAGCTCACGTTCTCCGCACAGTGCCATGGTGGTGTCCAGTTCTTTGTGGATCACATTGAGCGCCTCGGTCACCCCTGCTTTGCCCATCGCACCAAGGCCATGCACAAAGGCCCGGCCGATCATGGTGCTTTTGGCGCCCATCGATATGGCCTTGAGCACGTCTTGGCCTGAACGAATGCCACCGTCAAAATGCACTTCGATTTGGTCGCCAACCGCATCCACAATATCAGGCAACATGCGAATAGAAGACAGGGCACCGTCAAGCTGTCGTCCGCCGTGGTTGGATACAATCAGCGCATCTGCACCCGTTTGCACGGCCCGTTTGGCATCTTCTGTATCAAGAATGCCTTTCAGGATCAGCGGGCCGCCCCAGCGGTCTTTGATCCACGCCACATCGTCCCAATTCAGTTTTGGATCAAATTGTTCTGCGGTCCATGCGCCAAGGTTTGCCATATCCGTGACGTTTTTGGCGTGGCCCACAATGTTGCGAAATTCGCGGCGGGATGTGCCGAGATAGCTTTTGACCCAGCGCAGTTTTGTGGCGGTGTTGATAAGATTGGCAAGGGTTGGTTTTGGCGGAGCGGACAATCCGTTTTTGATGTCTTTGTGGCGCTGGCCAAGGATTTGCAGATCATAGGTCAGTACCAGCGCTGAACATTTCGCCGCCTTGGCGCGATCAATCAACCGTTCGATAAAGTCGCGGTCTTTCATCACGTAAAGCTGGAACCAAAAGGGTTTGGTTGTGTGTTCGGCCACGTCCTCGATGGAACAGATCGACATCGTAGACAGGGTGAAGGGGATGCCAAAGGCTTCGGCGGCTTGGGCTGCCAAGATTTCACCGTCTGGGTGTTGCATGCCAAGCATCCCGATTGGGGCCAGCGACACAGGCATTGTGGCATCTTGGCCTAGGATCGGCATCTGTGTGGACCGATTTGACATATCCACGGCCACCTTTTGGCGCAGGCGGATCTTGCCAAAATCGTCGACATTGTCGCGAAAGGTCTGCTCGCTCCATGATCCGCTTTCGGCATAGTCGTAAAACATCTTTGGCGTGCGCTTTTTGTGAAGCGCCTTGAGGTCGTATATATTGGTGATGGGTGCCATCGGAGCCTCCGCTGTTCGTTTGGATCAGCTTAACGGAGGGATTTGTGCAGGCTCAAGGGTGGATGGGGGCAAATTGGTAAGCTGATTGGTCCAAAATGTACGATTTTTTGCGCTTAGCGTTTGCGCCGCAGCAATCGGGCAACCGTGTAGGAGGTGCGCGGGAGGTATTTATAGCGCGTTTTGTCTGTGCTGGTCGGGCGCACTGCCATACGGGCGAGGCCAAAGATGACCAAGATCAAATGCGCACCAGAGATAAAGGCAAACAGGGCGGCAGGGCCAAAGTTGCCAATTAAATTGGCGGCGATAATCGGACTGAAAATCGCACCAAGGGCGTAGAGGAACATCAAAGATGCGTTCAATTCTACGGATTGTTCAGGTGTCGCAAAATCATTTGCATGAGCGGCAGAGACCGAAAAGATTGGGAATGTTGTGGCCCCAAAAAGAGCAGCCATCACAAATACGGCGCCAAATCCCATGTTGCTGGCTGCAACCAAACCAAGGCATACGGCAATGGATGCGACAGATAATCCAATCAGAACATAGCGGCGGTCATATTTATCGGCGAGCCAACCCGCAGGAAACTGCGCCACCGCTCCGCCAATAAGAACTGTGGCAAGGAAAGAGCCGATTTGCGCAGCTGTCAGACCTATTTCACTGCCATAAATAGGGGAAACCATACGAAATGCAGCCGAAGTTGTGCCAGCCACCATCACACCTGCGGCCCCAAGGGGCGATGTGATTGCGGTGCGGATGGGATGCAGGCGCGGCGCATCCGGCGTTTCAGGTTGGCGCGATTGTGTGAGTGTAAGTGGGAACAGGCACGCACAACACAGAATTGCAAGCAGGTTGTAAGACACATAACTGGCAGGATCGAGCACGCCGATCATCAACTGTGCCAAGGAAGACGCGCCGATGTCCACAATGCGGTACGTTCCCATGACGCGACCGCGGGTCTCGTTCGTTAGTTTGGCTTGCAGCCATGCTTCGACCACGGTGTAACAGCCCGCGATACACAGACCCGTCATGATACGCATAATGGCCCATGCAGTTGGGTCTATCAGCATCGGGTGGGCGATAGCTCCGATGGCCCCAAAGGCCGCAAAAACAGCGAAAGCGCGAGAATGGCCGACTGTCCCCATCAGGCGGGGTGACCACCAACAGCCAATGAAAAAACCCAAGAAGTGCGCGGAGCCAAGCAAGCCGATTTGCGTTTGGCCGAACCCGCGTTGAATCCCTGCTAGGGCATCAAGGGGCCCAATGGCTCCGCTTGATAACTGCAAAAGCGAGATGGACAGAAACAGGGCCGCAAAGGAAATGATCAGACGCATGATGCGCTCTCAGAATGGGATTTTCTGTCAGATTGCGCCTGATAGATCGCCACACCTTGTGCTTTTTCGACAAAGAGTGGCGATTTTTGACATTGGGTCAGAATTTTTCTGGCTGAATAGCCCGAGCCATATGATCAAGCACGGCATTCACGAATTTTGCTTCGCGTCCATCAGGGAAAAAGGATTTTGTCACGTCGACAAATTCTGAAATGACAACCTTTGGCGGGGTTTTCGCCATAATCAATTCGGCCCCAGCGGCGCGAAACAGCGCGCGAATGGTGGAATCAATGCGATCAATGGGCCATTTTTCAACCAGTGCTGTGTCTGTCAGTTGGTCAATCTTGGCCTGATTGCGAACAGCCGTGGTCAGCAAATCTTCGAACAGGGCGGTTTTGCCATCGAACCATTCGATACCGTCTTCTTCTGCACCAAAACGGTGGTTTAGGAATTGATCGCGCACGGTATCTGCGTCTGTGTCAGATGCTTCCATCTGGAACAGGGCCTGCACAGCATAGAGCCGCGTTGCGGATTTTTTCTGTCTATTGTCGGCAGGTTTCATGCTGTGTTCTTGTCCTTGGATTGTCCTGCCATCAGGATGTGTTCAGATGCGGGTTTAAAACCGATCCCTTTGGTTTTCTTTAAGAAACGATGGGTGAGCGCGATTAGGTGAAGCGCGGCTTCCGCGGCACCGCCGCCCTTGTTTTGGCCGTCTTTATCGGCGCGGACTTCTGCTTGGGTGCGGTTTTCAACCGTGAGAATGCCGTTGCCGATGCAATATCCTTCGAGCCCGAGCAATTGCAGCGCGCGGCTGGAATCGTTGCAGACCGTTTCGTAGTGGGTGGTTTCCCCACGGATTACGCAACCAAGCGCGACAAAACCGTCAAAATTGTTGGACCGCGCCGCGATGCGGATCGCAGTTGGGATTTCCAGCGCGCCGGGGACCTCTACCATTTCAAAGGTTGCGCCGCTCGCGGTGATCGCTGCCTGTGCGCCTGCCACTAGATTGTCGGCAATGTCTTTGTAATACGGGGACACCACAATCGCGAGGTTGGGTTTTTCGTCTGCAAAAACAGGGGCGGGCAGGGTGTGATGGGTTTCAGAACCAGCCATGGATCAACCTTTCGAAATGGGGTGCGTGCCAACGATGTTCAGATCATAAGCATCAAGGCCAATAATCTGAGGCATTGGGCTGTCTGTGACCAAGACAAAGTCGCGAATGCCAAGGGAAGACATAATCTGAGAGCCAAGCCCCGTGTAGCGCAAACGGCGCGGTGTGTCGCCTTCATCAAGTTGCAGTTTTGCGTCCAGATCACGGAATAAGATAACAACGCCGCGTCCAGCTTCAGCGATGCGTTCCATGGCTTGGGGCAGTTTACCTGTGGTCCCAAGGCCAAGCACGTCTTCGGCCACATTCAGGGCATGAGTGCGTACCAAGACAGGTTCGTCTGTGGTAATGTCGCCTTTGACCAGCACCACATGTTCGGTGTCGTTGGTTTTATCGGCAAACACCCGCATATCCCAATCACCGCCAAAGGCAGATGTGACAGTACGGGTTTGGGTTTGCGTCACAAGGTTATCATAGCGCAGACGATAGGCGATCAGATCGGAAATCGTGCCGATGTTCAGATCGTGCTTTTTCGCAAAAGTCACCAGATCGGGTAGGCGGGCCATGGATCCGTCTTCGTTCATAATCTCGCAAATCACACCTGATGGGTTCAAACCTGCAAGGCGGGACACGTCCACGGCGGCCTCGGTATGGCCAGCGCGAACCAGAACGCCACCGTTACGGGCGCGCAAAGGAAACACGTGACCAGGTGTCGCGATATCTTGGGCGCCCGTTTCTGGATCAATTGCCACTTCGATCGTTTTAGCGCGGTCGTGGGCGGAAATGCCCGTGGTCACGCCTTCGCGGGCTTCGATGGACACGGTAAAGGCGGTTTCGTGGCGCGATGAATTGCTCGCAGCCATCATCGGCAGGCCAAGCGCGTCAAGGCGTTCATTTTCAAGCGTCAGGCAGATCAGGCCGCGCCCATGCGTGGCCATGAAGTTCACCGCAGCCGCATCCGCCATTTCAGCTGGGATCACCAGATCGCCTTCGTTTTCGCGGTCTTCGTGATCCACCAGAATGAACATGCGGCCAGCTTTGGCGTCCGCAATAATGGTTTCGATGGGCGCAATCGCGTTTTGGATATCATCAGCCATTAGGATGTCATTTCCGCCAGACGCGCCACATATCGTGCGAGCGTGTCAATTTCCAAATTCACCTGATCACCCAGTTTCACGTGGCCCCAAGTGGTGTTTTGCTTTGTGTGAGGGATGAAGTTGATGTCGAAATCTGTATTGTTCAAGCCGTTCACCGTTAGGGATGTACCGTTCAGCGCAACCGAGCCTTTGGGGGCGATGAATTTTGCCAGTTCTTCAGGTGCGCGCAACGTGACGCGGGTGCTGTCGCCTTCATCAGCGATGGAAATCACTTCGGCCAACCCGTCCACATGGCCAGACACAATATGACCGCCAAGCTCATCGCCAACCTTAAGTGCCCGTTCCAAGTTGATCGGACGACCAACGGCCCAAGATGAAAGATTAGTTTTGGAAACGGTTTCCGCGGAAATTTCCACATCGAACCAATTCTTATCAGCTCCTGTGCCCATTTCGATAACGGTTAGACAAACGCCCTCACAAGCGATGGATGCACCCAAATCAATAGTTTCAGGATCATACGAGGTGGCAATACGCGCGCGCAGATCGCCGCGTTGTTCCAGCTCGGCCACTTCGCCAATATCTGTGATGATACCTGTAAACATCATGTCACCTCATTTTTACTGCCCTGCACGTAGCCTTTGTGTACAAATTGGGCAAGGGCATCTATGGTGCCAAGGCGCACGGTTAAAGGCAAGGTTTGCACGTGCGTCTGAGTAAAGAGTGTTCTGAAGTCGTAAAGGTACGGGCGCAATCTGCGTTGATCCGTAAAAATTGAATGGCAAAAGCAACAAATGCACAGTATTTCTTGCGTTTAACAGCGCAGGGTGCAGGGGTCACCGGTGGGTAAAGTGAACCAAGACGAAAAGTCATTTCTGTTTTTACAGGGTCCGCATGGCCCGTTTTTTTATGACCTGAGCAAGGCGATTGTTCAATCCGGTGCCTCTGTCACAAAAATTGGTTTCAACGAAGGGGACCGTTTTTTCTGGCGCAACCGTTCAACTTTCGTGGCCTATACTGATCCTTACGATCAGTGGGGCGTATTTATCGAAGATTTCATGCGCAACAGCATCACCGACTTGGTGATTTATGGGGACACGCGCCCACTGCACAAAACAGCGATTGAGGTGGCCACGAAACTTGGCATCCGCATCCATTGCTTTGAAGAAGGGTATTTGCGCCCTTATTGGTGCACTTATGAGCGGGGTGGTGTAAACGGCCATTCCCGTCTGATGGATCTGAGCGTGGCGGATATGCGTCAGGGTCTGCAGTATGTGGATAACGAACAACCCGAAGCACCCGCCCGGTGGGGGGATATGCGCCAGCACATCCTGCTTGGTGCCGTGTATCATTGGCAAATTTTGGTGCGCAATAAACGGTTTCAAAATTACGAAACCCACCGAGACAGTCCCGTGAGCCACGAATTTTGGTTGCATTTCAAGCGTTTGATCACGCGCCCAATTTATGCGTATCGGCGTTGGCGGGCCACTCAGCAGATCAAACGCAATGGGTTTGTGTATCATTTGAGTTTGCTGCAACTGAGCCATGACGCGTCCATCCGTAGCCATTCGCGGTTTACTGGCATGGCCGAGTTCATTCGCGAATGCGTCGTGGCTTTTGCGGAAAAAGCGCCCAAACATCATCATCTTGTGTTCAAATCACACCCGCTGGAAGACGACCGCCAGCCGCTGTCCCATGTGGCGGCGCAATTGGCCAAAGAATACGGGCTGGAAGGGCGCGTGCATTTTGTGCGCGGCGGCAAACTGGCCGAATTGTTGGATTTTGCACGCTCTGTTGTGACGATCAATTCTACCGCCGCGCAGCAAGCGTTGTGGCGCGGATTGCCCGTTAAGGCGCTGGGCACAGGGGTGTTTTGTAAGCCAGAGTTCACGTCGGAACAGGATTTGGCCGATTTTTTCGCCCATCCAAAGAAACCCGATATGTCGGCATATCGCGATTATCGGCAGTTTTTGCTGATGACATCACAAATTACAGGCGGATATTATTCGCGAAAAGGGCGGGTTCGATTGATCCGCCAAGTGGTGGATATGGTCCTGTCAGAGCATGATCCATACGATGCGTTGGTCCGATCAAACGCGGCCCCAATGCAACAGTTTCGGGTCGTGAAGTAACCCCGTAAATCAAAAAGCTTTGAAAAATCTTATGTTTGTGCAACGGTAAAAGAAAAAAACCGAGGCAGTTTGACATAAAAAGGGCAGTAACCTTGTCAAAATTCATGAGACCCAGAGCCGGGGTAATGGCTCTTTTCGTTGTGGCGTTTACCGTGGCATCCTGTGGATTGCCGCGACCTGGCCCCAATAAGCGAGAAATCTTTGCAGGCTCCGTTCAGCAGCAAGGTAATGCATATATTGTGTCTGTGAACGATCGTGTGGTGCAAGCCACCGCCGAAGGCGCATCTGTCGGGTTTAGCGATCAATTTCTGAAAGCAGGACGCATCGGCGCGGATACAATCCGCAAAGGGGATCGTCTGCTGTTCACGGTTTATGAAAACGTTGAAGAAGGCCTTTTTGGCACCGCGGGAGCACCGTCCACGCTGACCGAAATCACCGTCGATCAATCGGGCTTTATCTTTGTGCCGTATGCTGGCCGTATTCGCGCCGCGGGCAATACACCTGAACAGCTGCGTGGGATCATCACGCGCAAGCTCGACAGCCAAACACCTGATCCGCAATTTATCGTGGCGCGTGCCGCAGGAGACGGTTCCACCGTTTCTATTGTTGGGGCAGGGGGGCAAGGTGTGTTCCCGATTGAGGCCTCCACCAGCACGCTGTCAACCATGATCGCCAATGCAGGCGGTGTAACAACTGATCCAGAAAACACCCGCGTCACGGTTATTCGGGGAAAACACAAAGGGACAGTATGGCTCGAAGATTTGTTTGAAAGCAACAAACAAGACATCGCCCTGCGCCCTGGAGATCGTATTCTAATCCAAGAAGACACGCGTCGGTTTACTGCATTGGGTGCAACGGGTGGCCAGTCCTTGGTTGAATTCCCGCAACCAACCATGACCGCGATCGAAGCGATTGCCTTTATGGGTGGTTTGAATTCCAACCTTGCCGATCCAACGGGCATTTTCATCTTCCGCGATGAATCACCTGAATTCGCCAACCGCGTCTTGGGCCGAAATGATTTCCAAACGCCGAAACGCTTTGCATATGTTCTCGATCTGACAGAACCCACAGGTGTTTTCCTCGGCCGAGATTTCGCAATCCGCGATGGGGACACAATCTATGTGACCGAGGCACCGTATGTGCAGTGGACAAAAACTCTGAGCGTGCTGACATCCAGCGTTGGTGCAGCGCAATCCCTGAGCGCGGCCTCTGGTGGTTAACCGCCGCAGTTTAGCGTTATGACAGATCAGAAACCCGTGGATGCCGAACCCAAGCGCCCACGGGTTTTTGGCTTTTCCCTAACATATTGGCGCAATCAGCCGCTGCGTCGTGCGCTGGGCGCATTTGGCAAAGCGCCGCGTTTTGGCTGGCCACGAGACACCGATCAAGTGTTGATCTGGGGTCGGGCTGGAACGGCGAAGCGCGGCCAAATGATTGCGCAAAGTTCTGGCGGATCTGTGCTGTGTGCCGAAGATGGTTTCCTGCGATCTGTGCAAAGTGGGCGGCAAGGCGAAGGACCGCAGTCTTTGGTTTTTGACGCGCAGGGCATCTATTTTGAGACGGACAAACCCAGCGATTTCCAAGACCTGTTGGCGCAATCTGGCAGTATGTCCGAGGCGCAAAAACAAGAGGCGCGGGATTTGATTGCTTTTATGGCAGACCACCATCTGTCAAAATACAACGACTTTCCCGTTTCGCTGCCAGACCTGCCAGAAAAGTTCGTGTTGCTGATAGACCAGACCCGCCATGATGCGTCCATTGCGGGGGCAAATGCTGACGAGGGTACATTTCAACAGATGCTTGATGCGGCGCTGTCAGAAAATCCTGATGTGCCGATCGTGATCAAGACGCATCCTGAAACGGGTGCAGGGCAACGGCGCGGCTATTTCGATGCGGCGGATCAGGGCGGGCGCGTGCAGTTGTTACGTGACGCGGTCTCCCCTTGGGCGCTGATGCAAGCGGCGCACAAGGTGTATTGCGTGTCTTCGACCATGGGAATGGAAGCGATTTTTGCAAGGCATCGTCCAACTGTGTTTGGCAACGCGTTTTATTGTGGGATTGGGTTAACCGACGATCGCAATTCTGCGACGGTTCAAGCGGAGCCGCGCAGTGCAGAGCAGTTGTTTCATGCTGCCTACATGGAATACTGCCATTGGTATGATCCGTTTCTGGATCGCAAAACCGATTGCGCCAGCACGGCGCGCACCTTGGCAACGCAGGCCGCATTTGCCCGCAGGTTTAAAAAGCCCCAAGTTTTGGTTGGAATGCGGTTGTGGAAACGCGGGTTTTTGAAGCGGTTTTTCAAAGGCACGACACGACCGCCCCTGTTTATTGATGATGTGCCCAAGGCAATAAGGGCCGCAACACGGGATGGGGCGGATTTATTGGTCTGGTCAGGGAAAGAAACCGTCGAATTGGCCGAAAGCTGTGCGGCGGTTGGGGCCACGCTGTATCGAGTGGAGGATGGTTTCTTGCGGTCTGCCGGGCTGGGCGCAGAACTGATCGAACCTGTGTCCTTGGCCTTGGATGATCTGGGGATTTATTATGACCCAACCCGCGAAAGCCGCTTGGAGCGGTTGATTGCTAAAAGCGCAGAATTACCCGATTTTGCCTTTCACCGGGCGACAACCATTCGGGCTAAGATGGTGGCGTTGAAGCTGTCCAAATATAATTTGAAGGCGGCATCTGTTGATCTGCCAAAAGGGCGGCATACGGTATTGATCCCAGGGCAGGTGGAAAATGACCAATCCATCCTGAAAGGGGCGGGAGCGGTGCGCACAAACCTTGATCTGGTGCGGGCCACGCGGGATGCCTTTCCAAACAGCTTTTTGATTTATAAGCCCCACCCCGATGTAATGGCGGGGCTCCGCGATGGCGGTGCGGGTGTGGCGGCAATTGCTGAAATTGCCGATCTGATCCTGCCAGATGCGGATATTGCCACGCTGCTGGATCAGGTGGAGCACGTGGCCACAATCACCTCGCTTACAGGGTTTGAGGCGCTGATGCGCGGCAAAGGCGTGACCTGTTTTGGTGTACCGTTTTACGCGGGCTGGGGTTTGACCGATGACCGCGGTGAAGTGCCCGCACGGCGCAATGTGCAGGTGACATTAGACGGGTTGATCCATGCCACGTTGATTGATTATCCGTTGTATTGGGACCCTGTAACAAGCATCCCTTGTTCCATCGAAACGGTGTTGGAGCGGTTTGCAAACGGGCAGGTTCAACGATCTGCGCGCGGCAGCAACAGATGGTTGGCCAAGGCGCAGGGCCTGTTTGCCAGCTACGCCCATCTGTGGCGTTAAGCGGCGCGCTTCCAAACGGTTAGAACGTCAGGACCGATGCTGGACGCTTGCACGCGTTCAAATCGCGGCGCGTCCTTTAGCATGTCAAACCCCATATCAGCGATGTTTGGCAGACCTTCGGCCCCAATCACAACGCCTGCGGAATAAAGTGCCAGTTGATCCACACAATCAGCCCGTAATAGAGATGCCGCCACTTGCCCGCCACCTTCGACCATTAGGCGCGTGATGCCACGGGCCGCCAATTTGTGCAGTACATCCGTGATGTCCAATTGACCCGCGGCCGTTGTGGCGCAAGAGATGCCCTCGACGCCCGATTGAAACAGGCCGTTTTTGTCCGTTGCGGTGTCTGCGTGGCAAAACCATGTTGGGGTTTTCCCTGCAGATGTCACCAGTTTCGCGCATGGATCACTTGAAAGGTGACTGTCCAAAACCACGCGAACGGGGGAGCGAGCGCTAAGCCCCATATCGCGCACCGTCAAATCAGGATCGTCGTTGCTGACCGTGTTGCGCCCCACAAGGATTGCATCATGGCGGGCCCGCATCAGATGTACCGATCTGCGGGCGGCTGACCCAGTGATCCATTTGCTGTCCCCTGTGTGTGTTGCGATGCGCCCGTCCAAACTGCTGGCGAGTTTAAGGGTCACCAGCGGACGGTTCTGTGTTGTGCGCAAAAGAAATCCGCGATGGGCATCCTTTGCAAGATCGGCACAGATCCCTTCGCTCACCTCGATACCCGCCTCGCGCAAAATGGAATGACCTTTACCGCTGACACGTGGATCAGGGTCCGTTAAGGCGCTGACCACACGCGACAGACCCGCTTTTACCAATGCGTTGGCGCAGGGGGGCGATTTGCCATGGTGGGCGCAGGGCTCGAGCGTGACATAGGCGGTGGCCCCTTTGGCACCATCACCTGCTTGGGCCAAGGCGTGAACCTCAGCGTGGGGGCGGCCGCCAACTTGCGTCCATCCCCGCCCAACAACGCGACCTTCCTTAACGATGACGCATCCAACAGCGGGGTTGGGCCAAACTTGACCCAGCCCGCGCCGGCCCAAGGTCAGGGCCAATCGCATCCAGCGTTCATCAATGGTGTTTGGCGTCACTTGTCGTCTTCGCTCGGTTCAGGTGGACGAAGTTCGCTTACAAAATCCTCAAAGTCATCAGCCGCTTGGAAGTTCTTGTAAACACTGGCAAACCGCACGTAAGCAACCGTGTCGATCCGTGCCAATGTGTCCATCACAATCTCACCGATTTTGTCAGAATGCACATCGCTTTCGCCCATGCTTTCCAGACGGCGCACAATGCCCGAAATCAGCTGATCCACGCGCTCCGGTTCGATAGGGCGCTTCTGCATCGCGATCCGAATGGAGCGTTCCAGCTTGTCACGATCAAAGTCTTCGCGTTTGCCGTTCTTTTTCACCACAATAAGGTCGCGCAATTGGACGCGTTCATAGGTGGTAAACCGCCCGCCACAAGACGGACAAAACCGCCGCCGCCGAATGGCAACGTGGTCTTCAGCTGGGCGGCTGTCTTTCACTTGGGTGTCTGTATTTCCGCAAAACGGACATCTCATGGGCCTGTACCTCGATTTTATTGGTCTTTTCTTCGGACTATAGCGAAATTCTAGCCTTTGGGTAGAAAAAATCACGCGCCCCTACATGGAGTGTTTGCTGCGCGATCTAGTGGGTTTAAGTTGACGGGGGACAAAGCTGCTTGATAGGGACAGATACGGGGTATTGCGGGGCGCATCATGTTTGAAAAAATGTTCATTTGGACAGGGCAGAAAGCAGCACTGCTGATTGCGGGTTTGGCAGTTGTCGTGTCTGCTAACGTGTTGTTTCAGGCCTACACGCATAAAACGACGCCGCTGTTGGCATGGAAAGGCGGCGGGTTTGGCATGTACACCGAACCTCACGTCGAAGATCGCAGTGTCTGGATCATACTGAAAGGTGCAGAAGGCGCGGCCAATGTGCGCGTCTGGCCTGAAACCCCAGAATTTTCGGCATGGCGTGACTTGGCCAGCTTGCGTGGCACAAATTTCTTAAATCAGATCACTACATCTGCCGAAAACGTTCGCTATTATCCCAGAGACAATCAAGCTGATGCTTTGATCAACCTTGCGGCACGGGTTGGCTGGCATGACAGCGTGATTGGCGATGTTGTCCCCGCAGAAGGCAAAGTATTCAAACGCAAAGATATTTCTGTGGTGGTCTACGAAAACAGATACGATGTGTCAGGCCAAAAAGTGGTCCGATCTGCCGTGTTCGAACGCAATGGCGGAGGGCAGTCCTAATGGCGTTTCGTGACCGCACCCTGATTGCGCCCATCGCCCGATTTGTAACCGAAGAGCATATTCGCACGCTCCTTATTTTATTTTCTGCGATTGTTTTCGTGTTTTTCACCACCAAGGATTACATCCCGTTTGCGGCCCGTTTGGCGGTCCCGTTCTTGCTGATCCTGCTGATCGCTACGGATGATATGCGCCATCGGTTCACTCTGTTGTTGTGGATCACGCTTGGGTTGGCATTGAACGTGGTGATGAATTTCTATGTCATTGCAAACCACGGATTTGTCATCACCTACATCGGAATTGCGCTGATGGTGGCCTGTGCGTCAGGGGATAACGCGTCGCGCAATGTATCGCGTGCGGCGGTGTTTTTGATCAGCATTCTGATGGGGCTGGCGTTGATCCAAAAACTGATTTCGGCCCATTACATGAGCGGCGACTTGATCGGCAGTTATTTGGCCAATGGATACATGTTTAAAACTCTGATTTCATTGGTGGATCCGAACTGGCCCCAAACCGTTCATGCAAATCTGGCGGCGCAAAAGGCATTGATGGGCATGGCCCCTGCGGCACAAGCAAGCGTGGCTGTTACAATCCCGCCAATGATCCAAGTTTTGGCGATTATTCTGACATGGCTGGCATTGGCAAGCCAAGTGATGATCGAAGCATGTGTGCTGGCCCGAAAAAAGCTGGGCGTATGGGCGCATTATGCGATCATGCTCTTCGTGCTGATTATCTATTCAACGCGCAATGAAAATGTATTTTTGTCGATGAACTTGATCCTCGGATACGCGATCACCGATGAAAACACGAAATCGGTGCGCTTGTGGTATGTGATTGGCATCGCCTATCTGATGATCATGGAGGCCATGGGCCTGCGACCAGGCATCATCGGCTAGGCGATTGGGTTAAACACCTATAAAGCGGGCCTTCACCTCGGGCGACGGCATCATGCAGGTGTCACGTTTGCCAAACAGCGCATAGCGGTTTTTGGCCACACGGTCATACATCCAATCCTTCAGCTGTTTTGGCAGGATTTTCCCGATGCTGAGTATTTTCCACGGCCAGCCAATCCCGCTCATCAAAGCAAACACACCATCAAGTTTTGTAAACATTTCGCCGTTTTTTACGATGATGAAAGTGTCGTAATCATCTGATTTCAGGCCAAGCTGCGCATAAATGTCTTCGCCAAGGTCAGACTGTGCGATCACGAAATGGAAGTTTTCCCGTCGATCAAACCGCAGCACAAATTTCACCCATCCGTTGCACAGCACACAAACCCCATCAAAAATGATGAAATCGCGGTTGTCGATCTTTTGCAAAATCTCTGGGGACAGTTGCATCATGGTTTCCTTGCTTTGGCCCTGATGTAGGGCAGGCTGGGCGGCTTGCCAAGACCACGCATCGCCGCAGGATTAGGGCGAAATATGCCCAAAGACAGATCGCGTATGTGGACGGTCGCGATGTTCGAAAAGGTAAATCCCTTGCCATGTGCCCAGCACCAGTCGGCCCGCAGATATCGGAATTGTAAGGAAAACAGGCATCATCGCAGCCTTAATATGGGCGGGCATATCATCTGGTCCTTCCATTGTGTGGCGCAGGTATTTCATGCTTGGGTCTGTACTCGGTGGGACAAGGCGCGAAAAATAGGCCTGCAAATCGGTCTGCACGTCGGGGTGGGCGTTTTCTTGAATGAGCAGAGAGCACGAGGTGTGGCGCACGAAAAGGGTTAGAACTCCGGTGTTGGCGGTCTGTGAGCGGATGAAGGCAGACACGTCTTGGGTAAATTCATAAAGTCCCGCGCCCGTTGTTGTGATTTGAAATTCGGTTTGCATCTGTTGTTCCGTTATTTTTCCCTGTCTAACATGATGGTGCGGCCTTGTCTTTTACAGTGATTTCGCATTGCACTTTGGTCCTGTCCGCCGCAATCTGCGTGCATGCGCGCGCTTATCCTTCTTTTGTTTCTGGCGGCTTGTGGACGCCCCCTGACCGAAAACGAAATGCGGTTTGCGGCCCATGTGCATGGCGCTGATTTGGACACGGCCAAAGTACGTTTGCTGAACAAAGCACCCGTGAAATCCTACACCCTACGCGCCCGAAAACGCCCCCGCGTGGCCTGTACGGAACGGATTTACCCAGAACCGCAAACGGAATTTGTAACAGGCGCCCCATCGGCGGTGGCGTTGTTTAACAAGGTTTGGGTGAACGAAGATTATTACCTTGAGGATTACATGCCTGATTATGGGGATAAACTGTACCTGTATCAGGCGCTGTTTCTGGCCCATGAGCTGACCCATGCGTGGCAGTGGCAGAACCGCAAAGTAACGAAGTATCACCCGCTGAAGGCCGCACGGGAGCATCAGACGAAGGATGATCCGTATCTGATTGATCCCGACACGGATGGGGATTTCCTGTCCTATGGATATGAGCAACAAGGGCGGATTGTGGAGGAGTATTTGTGCTGTTCACTGCTTGATCCGAAAGCGCCGAGAACGTCGCGGTTAGAAGCGATGTTGAAGGAATATTTTCCGCTGGAAAAACTGCCGAGCAAGAGCGTGATTATTGGGTGGAAGGATGTGCAGGTTAAGGGGATTTGTCGGTTAAAACGGTGAGCTAACGCCAAGGATAAAGAGCAGACTTCAATTCACTCGATAAACTTCGAAGATCATCGACAATTTGAAACAATATTTTTTCGTCAAGAGTAACCTGTTGGCCAAAATATGATTGTTCTGAGTTTTCATGTTCTACAGAGAAAAGAAATTTCGAATTACGCCTCGTTTTTACTTCGTTTGCATAAATGACATCTGTTCCCAAAGTTGATTGATGCTGAAAAGCGTTTCGGACAGCGGTTAACTGTTCGAGTCTTTTGAAGCTCTTGGTCTCATTAAATGTCTTTGACCCACCTTCAAGGCCAAGCGCCAGAAGATAGCCTTCCACAAAAGATTTACCCTTAAAGAGATT
This sequence comes from Amylibacter sp. IMCC11727, assembly GCF_029854195.1. NCBI lineage: Bacteria > Pseudomonadati > Pseudomonadota > Alphaproteobacteria > Rhodobacterales > Paracoccaceae > Amylibacter > Amylibacter sp. IMCC11727. The sequence continues at coordinate 2,483,513 of NZ_CP122960.1, read as the reverse complement.
TTTATACTTGCCGCTATCGCGATAGTCTTTGGAAAGGTGTTTGGAAGCGGTCGCTTCCAAGTTAACTTTTAGCGCATTTGAAAGGTCCGTTATTGTATGGAAATCAATAGCCTCCAGTCCATAGTGGATTTCCAGCCATTCTTCTAGGTATAGGGGCTCTGGTCCTTCGGAATAATATGCCTGGTACGGATCTTCATTCTTTTCAATTTTTCGTTGCTCTTCAAGCAGACCTATGCGCGCTAACTTCCTTGTATTCAGTATTCGGTCTATGCGCTTCTGAAAAAATAATCGAAATCCATCGAATCCTACTGATCCAAGAAACTCCGCAGCTTCCGGCTCCGGCTCGGATGCTTCAACTTCCGCAGCGCTTTGGCCTCAATCTGGCGGATACGTTCCCGTGTCACACTGAACTGTTGACCCACTTCTTCGAGCGTGTGGTCGGTATTCATCCCAATCCCGAACCGCATGCGAAGAACGCGTTCTTCGCGGGGTGTCAGTGACGCCAGAACCCGCGTTGTGGTTTCCTTCAGGTTGCCCTGAATGGCGGAATCCAGTGGCAGGATCGCGTTCTTGTCTTCGATGAAATCACCGAGCTGCGAGTCTTCCTCGTCGCCAATCGGTGTTTCGAGGGAAATCGGCTCTTTGGCAATTTTCATCACCTTGCGCACTTTATCCAGCGGCATTTGCAGCTTGCCTGCCAATTCCTCTGGTGTGGGTTCGCGGCCAATTTCGTGCAGCATCTGGCGACCTGTGCGCACCAGTTTGTTGATCGTTTCGATCATGTGAACCGGAATACGGATCGTGCGGGCCTGATCAGCAATGGAACGGGTGATCGCCTGACGAATCCACCACGTGGCATAGGTCGAGAATTTATACCCACGACGGTATTCGAATTTATCAACCGCCTTCATCAGGCCGATGTTCCCTTCCTGAATCAGATCAAGGAATTGCAGGCCACGGTTGGTGTATTTCTTGGCAATGGAGATAACCAAACGCAGGTTGGCTTCGACCATTTCTTTCTTGGCAAGACGGGCTTCTTTTTCGCCCTTTTGCACTTGGTTCACGATGCGGCGGAATTCGGTGATGTCCACGCCCACATATTGGCCAACTTGTGCCATTTCGGCGCGGATATCTTCGGCTTTGTCGCGGAAGCGTTCGATGAATTGGCTCCAGCCACGGCCTGTCATTTCGGCCACATTGTCGAGCCACATCGGATCGAGCTCTTTACCGCGGTAAACGTCGATGAACTCGCGGCGGTTGATGCGGGATTGGTCGGCCAGCTTCACCATACCTGAGTCGAGCGACATGATCTTGCGGTTGATGCCATAAAGCTGGTCAATCAACGCCTCGATACGGTTGTTGTGCAGGTGCAGCGCGTTCACCTGTTCCACCAAAGACGTGCGCAGCTTTTGATAGGCTTTTTCTTCCTTATCGGAATAGCTTTCGTCTTCGTTCAGGGTCGCAGAAATCCGCACATCCTGCATCGCGGCCAGACCCTCATAGTCATGCGCGATCTTTTCCAGCGTTTCGAGGACTTGCGGTTTTAGCGCCGCTTCCATCGCGGCCAGCGACATGTTGGCTGCTTCATCCTCGTCGTCGTCATCGTCGTCAGTTTCAATTGGGTTGCCGTCGGCGTCCACTTCTTGAACCTTTTCAGCAGCAGGAACCGCAGTTGGCCCCGCAGCGGTTTTCAAGCCAGAGGCGACGCTGTCTTCTTCGTCGTCTTCCATGGTGTCGCCAAAGGTGGTTTCCAGATCAATCACATCGCGCAGAAGGATATCTTCTTCCAAAAGTTCTTCGCGCCAGATGGTGATCGCTTGGAAAGTCAGAGGGCTTTCGCACAGACCCGCAATCATTGTGTTGCGGCCCGCTTCGATGCGTTTGGCAATTGCGATCTCGCCTTCACGAGACAACAACTCAACAGAGCCCATTTCACGCAGATACATGCGCACGGGATCGTCCGTGCGGTCGAGTGTTTCTTTGCCGGTTTCCGCCAGCGCCACTTCTTTGGCGTTTTGTTCAACCACCGCGAGGTCTTTGGCGCCGTCGTCTTCGACTTCTTCTTCTTCGATGATGTTGATGCCCATTTCAGACAGCATGGACATCACGTCTTCGATTTGTTCCGAAGACACCTGATCAGGGGGCAGAACTTGGTTCAGCTCGTCATAGGTAATGTATCCCCGAGCGCGCGCGCCAGAGATCATTTTTTTCACGGCCGCTTGGCTCATGTCATTCATTGGGCCGTCTGCGTCTTGATCGTCCGTCTTTGATGCGGTGTTATCTTTCGCTGCCATTATAGCCTCCAAATCCCTTATACGCTTGCCGCAAATCGCGATCATAAGCGTTCTGATTCGGCCAACAGACCGAATCACCTAGCTGTGGGCGAATCAATAGAACGAATCAATGATTCGCAATGGTTCTACCCCTTTTTCTTTACCCAAATCTGATCATCGATCATTTTTTGTAGGTTTAGTGACAAATTTTCCCTGTCTTCAGAGCCATCGCCACCTGATTTTATGTCTGCTTTGGTTGCATTGGCCCGTGCTTCAGACGCTTGTTGGATGCGCCATGTCAGCCCTTCATCGGCCAATCCTTCCACTTCTTCTTCTGCATCGCGCAGTTCTGCTTCCGCTCCTTTGATGGCGGCATGTTTGACCAGCTCTTCGCGCAGGGTCATGGCCACCAGTTCGGGGTCTGCATCTGGGTGCAGATGGGGGTGTATGCGAACGGGGGGCAGCGTCATCAAATGATCCATTGGGTTAAACCCAAGGCGGTCCGTCAGTGCGGCGATGAGTGGTCCCGATCCCTGATCTTCAGATAGGTCCATGTGCAGCAATGCCAAGAGGGCCGATTGAATTTTAATCAAATCGGGGGCGGCAATAGGGGATTTTTCAAGCATTGTTTCATGCTCTACCGCTGCATGTGGATTGCGGATGGCTGCCGCAAGGATTAAGGCTTCACGCAAGCGCGTGGTGTCCGTAGCGGTTTTTTGCCCAAGCAGCGAGGATTTCAAACCACTGGTCGCGTTTTGCGGTGGCTTGTTGCGCCAGCCTCCCGACCAAGGTGCGTTCTGTTGCGTCGAAGTGCCGTGTTTTGGGGCAAACAGCTCCGCGCGCAGTTCCTTAATCGCGGCGGTGTAGTGATTGCGCAAAGACGGGTCTTTGATCGCTGACAGGGCCGTGCGCAGGCTGGCATCTAGACTGGCGCGGCGCTCTGGGCTGTCAAAAACCTTGCCTTCAATCTCGCGTTCCCACAATAGACGGACCATGGGTTGGGCCGCATCCAGCAGGTCTTGCATGGCTTTGGCGCCAGATGCCTTCAGCAGGTCATCGGGGTCTTGGCCTTCGGGCAGCACAACAAAGCGCAAGGATTTGCCCGCCTCCATCAGAGGCAAGGCCAGATCAATCAACCGCCGCGCCGCGCGAATACCTGCGGTGTCACCATCAAGGGCAATGATGGGTTCAGGGGACATACGCCACATCAACTGCAACTGATTTTCAGTTATCGCTGTTCCAAGCGGGGCTACGGCATGATCGAAACCTGCTTGTGCCAAAGCGATTACGTCCATGTAGCCTTCGGCCACAATCAGGCTTTGCGCCTTGCCAGCCGCTTCGCGAGCAGGACCGTGATTGTAAAGACTGCGACCTTTGTCAAACAGGGGGGTTTCGGGGCTGTTGAGGTATTTGGCCCGCGCATTCGGGTCCATCGCGCGGCCACCAAACGCAATACAGCGCCCACGCGCATCACGAATAGGAAAGATGATGCGCCCGCGGAACCGATCAAACGGGCTGCCCCCATCATCGGGTTTGACGCAAAGCCCTGCTTCGTCGAGGTCTTCGGGTTTGATCCCTTTCCCTGTAAGATGCTGAAACAACGCACTGCGTGTGTCTGGTGCAAACCCGATTTCAAATCGATCCTGAATGACCTGCGGCATGCCACGCCCGTCAAGATAGTCGCGTGCAGCAGTTGCCACATTGGTTTTCAACTGCATGCGATAGAATTGCAGTGCTTGTTCCATAATTTCGGCAAGAACCGTACGCTGATCCGCCTTTTTCTGGGCCACAGGATCACGTTTTGGAACGGGCATGCCCGCTTCGCCTGCCAGAATCTCCACCGCTTCCATAAAGCCGACATTTTCGGTCTCACGCACAAAAGTCAGCGCGTCCCCTTTGGCATGGCAGCCAAAGCAATAGAAAAAGCCTTTGCGGTCATCTACATGAAAAGACGCAGTTTTTTCCTGATGAAAGGGGCAGGGCGACCAGTAGTCGCCTTTGCCCACATTGGACTTGCGCGTATCCCACGTAACTTTGCGGCCAACGACCTGTGCGATCGAAAGACGTGTGCGCAATTCATCAAGGAAACCGTCGGGCAGACTCATGGCGCCAATATGGGGAGGTTTGGGCGTGGCGGCAAGGTCATGCAGTGGATATTTAGACCAAGAAAAAGGCGCTGATCTATCACTCGATTTGCAAGGTCTGACGCAAGGCGTTGCTGGTGCGATCGTAGATCAGGATTTGATTGTCCGTGGTCACAACTGCGTACCAATCAGGCCCGTGTGTAAAGGTGCTGGCCGTCGCACCACTGGGCAAGGTGATTGTGTCTGGCAGTGGCACTGGGGTTTCCGACGAGAAACGCATGACAAGCACGACGAAGATAGCTAGAAGGCCAAGGATCATGGTTGCGGTTAAAACCGTCACCAATCGCCGCAGAAACCGCAGGTTTGCGGGTTCTTCCATCTGGGACCCATTTTGATCTATGTCTGACACCAATGATATCCTTGTGCTGACCCTTGGCGCCACTCCGCCTGCGCGGCTTGATAAAGCACTGGCAGAGGTTGTGCCAGAGGGTGTGAGCCTGAGCCGCTCCCGTTTGGGCAAATTGATCGAAGGCGGGGCGGTGACGCGCCTGTCTGATGGTGCGGTTGTGACCAAGATGAAAACCCAAGGGATCGAGGGCGAAGAATGGCAGGTGGCCATTCCCGTTGCCGTGGCCTTGGAGGCAGAGCCGCAAAACATTCCGATTGAGATTGTGTATGAAGATGATGATCTGATTGTGGTGAACAAAGCCGCGGGCATGGTGGTACATCCTGCACCTGGTTCCGAAGATGGCACGTTGGTGAATGCACTGTTGTATCACTGCGCCGATAGCCTGTCTGGAGTAGGCGGTGCGAAGCGACCAGGCATTGTGCATCGGATTGATAAAGACACAAGCGGATTGCTGGTTGTTGCCAAAACAGACGCAGCCCATCAGGGACTGGCCGCGCAATTTGCAGATCATTCCATTGATCGTGTGTATGTTGCCTTTTGTATTACGGCCCCATCCGCGGCGGACCCGCGGTTGCGCGGTCTGCCTGGCGTTGCCTTTGAAACGGGAGGCGTGTTGCGGATTGCCACGAACATTGAACGTCATAAAACGGATCGTAAGCGCATGGCCGTTGCGGCCAATTCTGGGCGTCATGCAATCACCCGTGCGCGCGTGATTGAGGATTTCGGAGGCCGTGCGGCGCGGATGGAGTGCTGGCTTGAAACAGGGCGCACCCATCAAATTCGTGTTCACATGTCCCACGTTGGGCATGGTCTGATCGGAGACCCGATTTATGGCACGCGACGCCGTGTCAAAGTGGCGGGATTGGACGAAGTTGACGCAAGGGTAATCACAGATTTTGATCGTCAGGCCCTCCATGCGGCGAAACTGGGATTTATTCATCCAATTTCGGGAGAGCCTGTCGCGTTTGAAAGCGATTTACCCAATGATTTAAAGATGTTAGAGATGGCTTTGTCAAAATTGAAATGACGAAGTAATCGCAGTTCGCCGCATCAATTTTAGATTAAGACACAAAGAATAAGCAACAAAACGCCAAAGAGTGGCCAAGTGAATACCTTGAAATAGAAATTCTGGCTTCTTACCTCTATTTCAACAGAAGTGGGCCAAAGAGGAACCGCAAAAAATGGGTTATTCAAATCTTCCAGCGCCAAGCCCGGAACAGGGTTTGAACCGCTACATGCAAGAAATTCGTAAGTTTCCAATGCTGGAACCTGACGAAGAATACATGCTGGGTAAGGCATGGATTGATCACGAAGACACGGATGCTGCGCATAAACTGGTGACAAGCCACCTGCGTTTGGCAGCCAAAATTGCCATGGGCTACCGCGGCTATGGCTTGCCCACGGCCGAGGTGATTTCCGAGGCGAACGTGGGTTTGATGCAGGCTGTGAAACGGTTTGAGCCAGAAAAAGGCTTCCGTTTGGCGACCTACGCCATGTGGTGGATCCGTGCGAGCATCCAAGAATACATCTTACGCAGCTGGTCGCTGGTGAAAATGGGCACAACATCGGCCCAAAAGAAGTTGTTCTTTAACCTGCGCAAAGCCAAAAATCGTATTGGTGCTTTGGAAGAGGGGGACTTGCGCCCCGAGAACCTGAAGCGGATCGCCAATGATCTGAATGTAACCGAAGCCGAAGTGGTTTCCATGAACCGTCGTATGTCGGGGGGCGATGCGTCCCTGAACGCCCGCGTGGGTGGCGAAGACAGCGATGGGGCGGCGGAATGGCAGGATTGGTTGGAAGATGAAACCGCCGATCAGGCTACATCCTATGCCGAAAGTGACGAACTGCAGGCCCGTCGTGCCCTGATGGTTGAAGCGATGGATGTGCTGAATGACCGCGAAAAGGACATTTTGGCCAAACGCAAATTGCAAGACAAGCCGGTAACACTGGAAGAGTTGAGTAGTGAATATGATGTCAGCCGCGAACGTATCCGCCAAATCGAAGTGCGCGCGTTTGAAAAGCTGCAAGAGAAAATGCGTGAAATGGCCGTTGAAAAAGGTATGCTGAAAGAACCTGCTTAACGCAGGATCGGAGGAGCTATGGCAGGTGGTTGGGCCAAAGATGGCGCTGTTCAAGAACAGATTGATGCGTCCATTCAAGATGAGTTGTTGCGTCTGAAAGGGCGCAGCAAGCCGCTTGGCGAAAGTCTGACTCATTGCGCGGAATGTGAAGAAGAAATCCCTGAAAAACGGCGACTTGCGCTTCCAGGCGTGAAGATTTGCATTGATTGTCAGATGGATCGGGACGCGTCGTTCAAAGCACGTCCAGGGATCAATCGACGGGGCAGCAAGGACAGCCAGCTAAAGTAATGCTTGTGTTGGTGGCGATCTGTCTGTTTCAGTGGACTGAACTCAAAGGGGCGCGCCATGGATTTTGAAACTGTTTCCTCAAGCGATTTTGGTCAAAGCCTGACAGGGATCGGCATTAACCTGTTAACGCAAAACGTGCGTGGGTTGGTGGATTTCTTGGTTGGGGTGTTTGACGCCAGCGCCTATCGTGTTTCAGATGACTTTGCGATTGTGGTGATGAAGGGCACAATTGTGCAAATCCATCATGATGCCACCTATCGAAACCACCCGGTGCAAGGGCTGCTGCCCGACAATCCGCCGCGCGGAGCGGGGACACAGTTTTTTGTGTTTGGTGTGGATCCCGATGTGGCCCTACCCAAAGCAGAAAGCTTTGGGGGGAGCATTTTTGAACCCGCGCAGGACAAACCGCACGGGTTATATGAAGGGACAGTGCTGAGCCCAGAGGGATATGCGTTTTCACCCGCAATCCCATCGCGCGATGGTTAGTCTTCCATCGCTTCCAATTCGTCGATCATAGAGCTGATCAGAGATAGGCCCTTGTCCCAGAACTTTGGATCGCTGGCATCAAGGCCAAAGGGTGCGAGCAGTTCTTTGTGGTGTTTCGATCCACCGGCCCGCAGCATTTCAAAGTATTTCTCTTCGAAATCGGCATCGCCTTCTTCGTACACCGCATATAGCGCGTTTACCAAACCATCACCAAACGCATAAGCGTAGACGTAGAATGGGGAATGGATGAAATGCGGAATGTAGGACCAGAACGTTTCATATCCGTCCATGAAATTGAAGACAGGACCAAGGCTTTCTGCTTGCACCGACATCCAGATTTCATTGATCTGGTCTAGTGTCAGTTCGCCTTCGGCTCGCGCGGCGTGCAGTTTGCATTCAAAATCATAGAACGCAATTTGGCGGACAACCGTATTGATCATGTCTTCGACTTTACCCGCGAGCAGTCGCTTGCGCGCCGCCTGATCGGGGGCTGCATCGAGCAGGGTGCGGAAGGTCAGCATTTCGCCAAACACGGATGCGGTCTCCGCCAGTGTTAGGGGCGTGGAGGAGAGCAATTCGCCCTGATCCGCTGCCAGAACCTGATGCACGCCATGGCCAAGTTCATGTGCCAGCGTCATCACATCCCGTTGTTTTCCAAGGTAATTCAGCATCACATAGGGATGTGCGTCTGTCACAGTTGGATGCGCAAACGCGCCCGGTGCTTTGCCAGGTTTTACGGCGGCGTCAATCCAGCCTTGTGTAAAGAACGGCTCGGCCAAATCGGCCATTTTTGGGGAAAATGCGGCGTATGCTTTGGTCACTGCAGCCCGTGCCTCATCCCAATGAATTGTTGTTTCATCGCTATCAGGCAGGGGCGCGTTGCGATCCCACATTTCCAGTTTTTCAAGCCCCATCCATTTCGCCTTGAGCGCATAATACCGATGGGACAGCTTTGGATAGGCCGCAACCACGGCATCACGCAGGGCTTGAACCACTTCGGGTTCCACATCATTGGCCAAATGGCGGCCAGATTGCGGGGTTGGCAGATTACGCCAGCGGTCTTCGACCTCTTTTTCTTTGGCGAGCGTGTTGGTGATGCGGGCAAACAGCGTGATGTTTTCCCCAAGGGTTTTGGCGAATGCCTCCGCTGCTTTTTGACGCGTGACGCGGTCAGGGTCGGACAAGAGATTTGCCGTTCCTTCAAGGTTCAAAACCTGCCCATCCACATCAAATTCCAACGCTGCGCAGGTTTCATCAAACAGTCGATTCCACGCTGTTGCGCCCACAACTGATTGATCATGCAGGAATTTTTCCAACTCATCAGACAGTTGATGGGGTTTCATCGCCCGCATCCGATCCAGCACGGGTTTATAGCGGGCCAAATCTGCATTGGCATCCAGCATGGCGTTGAGCACATCGTCATCAATGCGGTTCATTTCCAACGAGAAAAAAACCAATGGTGTTGAAAAGTCAGTGATCTGCCCCTGCATATCCGCAATGAATTTGGCGCGATCTGGGTCTGTTGTAACTTGATAATACCGCAGGCCCGCAAAGGACATGATGCGCCCAGAAATGGATTGGATTTTCTCATACCGCTGAACGCAGGTGAGCATATCATCCCCTGACAGACCTGCCAGTTTGCCTTCGTAGTCGGATGCAAATGCCGCGCATTCGGTGCCGAGCCATTCCAGATCACGAGTCAGCTCCGTGCTGTCCTCAGCAGGATATAAATGCGTCAGATCCCATTCTGGTAGATTGCCCAAATCATCACCCGATGCGGCATCACGCACATCGCGGGGCAGGTCTGGGGCAGGGTAAGCAGAAAAGGGATTCATCGCAGGTCTCCTAAAACAGTGTTCTGCGATATGTAGGGTTTTCGCCGCCCAAGGGAAAGAGCGATCACGCGGAAGTTTTGGGCGCGGCGTTACAGATCAATCGGCTCTTGTTTCGGCGGCTCTTCGGCTTTTGGTTCCGCCTTTGGTTTTGGCTCCAACGGGGTTTTACGGCGAATGATAATATCGCCGTTTTCTAAAACTTCAGGTGGGTGATAGCTGCTCATGTCTTCGATGCTGTCGGCGAATTTTTCGAGCGTCGGTCCCAGCTCTTCGATCTTGGGCCCAATGTCGGCAACCCACCCTTCGAGCAGGGTTTGCGCGTTTTTTGACAGATCGTCAAACTGTTCCAAAAGATCGGACATTGTCGTGTCCTCTGCATGGGCAGGGGCCGTCAGGGAAAGGGTGATCAAGCAGGCGTAAATATGTTTCATCCCCTCAATATAAGGGGGGTCCCCGCAAATTTCAGCCCTTGGGAGGGAAATTTAGATCAATGGTCACTGGGAAATGATCCGAGGCCGTTAACAGCGCGTCGCACATGGTTTTGTCTGAAAAACACTGCGGATGATCAAAGGGATGCCAGATTTTCCATGTGGGTTGCGTCTGGCTGCGCAATTTGGGGGAAATCATAATATAATCCAAAAGGGCATTTAAATAGGTTTTGGTTTTGTGATTGTAAAACCGCGCGGTGGTGGGCCGTGCGCTGCGCGGGGCCAGTAATGTGCTGGCATGCGGGTCAAACAGGGTTTCGCTGGCGGGTTTATTCACGCCAAGCACAATTTCTACACCAGATTGCCCGAACAATTTTTCATATTCATCAAGCCCAGGTCCATCGTTGAAATCCCCCATCACCAACAGTTCGTCCCCAGCGGCCAGATGATCGTCGATCCGTTGGCGCAGCCAAATACATTGGGCCAATTGTTTGCGCCTGTTGGCAATAGAAATGCGCACTTCTTCTTCGCGGGTGCGCGCACCATGAGGCGCTTTGGATTTTGCATGTACGCCAATCAGTCGAATGATCGGCCCGTCAAACGGTTTCAGCGCCAATTCAAGAGGCGGTTTTGAAAACGTAACCGTGTCTGCCTCGGCGTCTGTATCAAGATCAATTTTGAAAACACTGTCAAAACGGGGGGCTATTCGTGATCCCGTTTCGCCGCTTTCAACGCCTTGGGGGTCGTGGGTCACTTCCATTTTAGTTGGGTCGTATAACAGCGCAATTTCTTGTTGGGTGTCGTTTTCAAACCCAACAATCGCGGTGTTCTGGCGCAGTTTGAACCGTTTGGCAAAGGTTTCAAGTGCTGCTTTTGATGATTGGGTGCCACCAGAATTTGGGGCCTCTATGATCATTATCGCATCCGCATCGAGGGTTTGGAAAACATGCCCCAATGCCGCGATTTGATCCCGCTTTTTAACATCGTATCGGCCCGACCAACTGTTATCGTTGATCAGATTGTCTTTCTGATCAAACAGGCTGGCGAACCATTCCACATTATAGGTGGCAAGCCGCATCAGCTGGCGTGCTTTTCAGAAATGACTTCCCAGGCCTGATTGACCGCGATCATGTGTTTGGTGGCCATTGTGATGGCTTCTTCTGGCAGGCCGCGGGCCATCAACTGATCTGGATGGGTTTCGCGAATTTTGGCGCGCCATACTTTGCGAATGTCTTCCAGCGGTGTTTCAGGGGTCACGCCAAGCACGTCGTAAGCATCGGGCGGCGCATCAGGCACAAATCGGGTGCGCAGGCCCCGAAAGCTGCGTTCGTTTATGCCAAAAACATTTGCAACCGTGTGAACAAAATCATTCTCAGATGGATGATATTGCCCATCGGCCATGGCGATATAGAACAGACCTTCGATCAGGTTTTCCAGTACGATGTCGTCGTCTTTGAACATTTTGGAAATGGTGTTTGCGTAAACCTCAAAACCAGCAACGTCTTGACGGGCAAGGTTAAAGACCTTTGCGGCCTGTGCTTCTTCGCGGGTGGGAATGTGGAACACTTGGCGAAAGGCGGCCACTTCGTCCCGTGTGACAAGCCCGTCTGCTTTGGCCATTTTGGCCCCCAAACCGATCACGGCGATGGTAAAAGCAACCGAACGTTCTGGGGGTGTTTTAAGTGAATCAAATACCTGTGACAGGCTTTCGCCATTGGCAAGGGCCGACAGGGCCTCTGCGATGCGGGTCCAAATTGACATGGGCCGTCCTTCTTGTGCTATCCCACTGTCTGGTTACAGCAGTTTTTGCAGCAAAACCAGATCAAGTCTTTGATCAAATTTTTGCCCCACTTTGGGGAGCGTGCCAACCACAGAGTAATTGTTCGCTTTGTGAAAGGCGATTGCGGATGGATTGGCGCTGCTGACCCCGGCGATCAGCGCGGTAATGGTGTTGTCACGTGCCGCGGATTCCAGTGTTTGAAGCAGCTGGCGACCGATGCCTTTGCCACGTGCGCTGTCGTCAAGATTTATTGAGATTTCCATGGTTTGAACATAGCCAGGTCCTGTGCGAAATGGGCCGTAGGTGGCAAAGCCAAGGAGCCTGTCAGCGTCGGTTGCAACAAAGAATGGATCGGGGCCGTTGATTTGCTGTTCCATGTCGCCAATGGTTTTTTCGACTGTTGTGAATGTGATCATTGTGTTGCGGATGATCGGGTTCCAAATGTCGCAAATTTGGCGGGCGTCGCTGGGTTTGGCGTGGCGTATTTTCATGCGCCGAGGATGGGTGTTTCCCCCAAGCTGTCAAGGTGGATTTATTCCGCTGCAATGCTCTGAGCGCCCGTGGTGGATTGGGCCCGCGCGATGGCGTTTTTCCAATCAAGGGTCCATGCGGCGGGGGGGGACATGCGGGCGCGGCGGCGTTCAATCAGCCAACGGCTGTGTTTTGCGCAATGGCGCGGTGTTGCGTGCCAACGGGTTTCGATGCCCTGTGCGCCACCATCTGCTGGGGTCAGCAAAAGGGGGAGGAGCTTCACCTTGCCCATCTTGGCCCCTTGTTCCGCCGCGAGGTGTAAGCGACGGATGGGGGTGAGAGCCGGTGGAGTGTCGCATTCGGCAATGACAGTGGGCACGGTGCCTGTGCGAAGGGTTTCTTCCATGCACCACAACACATCATCTGCGCGTTTGGGTTCCACGAATGTGATGCGACCAGGATTCAGAAAATTGACGATGCCTTGGGCGTTTAAATCGAGCCGATGCCAGCTGGGTTTGATCCACAAAATCGGGCCGTCCATCAGGCTGGCGAGCATGAGTGTCAGGCTGCGTCTGGAGGGGCCGCAAACCTCGCTCGTGCGGTTGTAGGGAATTGATAAAACGTCTGATTCTGTCTTGGCAAAAATCAGTTCTGATGGTGTTTTATGGGGTTTTCTGTCGATGGGTGGCATGAATTAAGTGTTAACATGTTCTTGATTTGTTCTCAATATTTTTTCGCATATCGGGGAAAACTTTTTTATCGCGTTGACGGGGGACAGAATTGGGCCAGAGTGGCACGCAACACAAGACAGATTAAAAGGCAGAACAATCATGCGAATGAGAGAGCTTAGCACAACAGGGATAAAAATTAGTGAATTGGCGCTCGGGTCCATGACGTGGGGCACGCAGAACACCACTGCAGAGGGCCACGCGCAGATTGATCGCGCGTTGGAGCGGGGTGTGAATATCATCGACACCGCAGAGATGTATCCAACCAACCCGTTGTCCAAGGAAACCCAAGGGGACACACAGCGGGTGATCGGAGAATGGGTGGCCAAAAATCCAGCCAAACGGGGGGATGTTTTACTGGCGACCAAAGTGTCAGGATCAGGGTATAAGAACGTGCGCGACGGTGCGCCGATCAGTCGAGATACCATCCACGTGGCGATTGAAAAATCGCTGACGGACATGCAGACGGATTACATTGATATCTATCAATTGCACTGGCCCAATCGGGGGTCTTTTCAGTTTCGCCAAAACTGGAGCTTTGATGCGACGGGGCAAGACACGGGCGAGGTTCAACGGCATATGGAAGAAGTGCTGTTGACCATGGCGGAGTTGCAAAAGGCAGGTAAAATCAGACACTTCGGCCTGAGCAATGAAAGCGCGTGGGGCTGTACGCGGTGGTGCGTGATGGCGGATCAGTTGGGCGCGCCACGGCCCGTTTCAACGCAGAACGAGTATTCGCTGATGTATCGCACGCACGATACGGATATGGCGGAAATGAGCCACCATGAGAAGGTGGATTTGCTGTCATTTTCGCCGCTCGCCACTGGGATTCTGAGCGGGAAATATCTGGGGGATCAGACGCCACAAGGATCGCGCCGCACTTTTGTTAATGACCTTGGCGGGCGGATCACCAGCCGCAGTATGGTGGCGGCTGAGGTATACGTTGGAATCGCGCAGAAACATGGGTTGGACCCCTGCCAAATGGCGCTGGCATGGTGCCGCACGCGGCCGTTTATGGGCACGGCAATCTTTGGCGCGACGACGATGGAGCAGCTGGATGTGGCGCTCGGATCAGTGGATGTTGAGCTGTCAGATGAGGTGATGAAGGACCTCGATCAGGCGCATCGCGCACACCCGATGCCCTACTGATTTTCGAGTGGATTTTGGTGGGTTTTGAAGGCCGTTTTTTAACGGCGTTCGGTGGAGTAAGGTTTGCTGGTTTTGGGCGGTTTGTGGAAAAAGCAAACTACCCAGAACAATGGGTGCAAACCACCCAGAAAGTTTGCGGGTGGCGAATGGTTAATACGGAGTGTTGCGTTTGGGGGGCGTTGGGTTCAACACCCACCATAGTTTTTACGCCCACTAGCCGTGATTGTGTAAGTTCCACCTCTCGGACCAGTGTAACAAGTGCTATATCGCCGTGCTGCCGCCCGGCGCTTCCTTTCTGCAATTCTGCGGTTTGCTTTGTACTTCGAAACCGTCCTCTTTAACTGGGTTCCCCATTCACAAGCAAAACCGTCGCCATCCGCATCCAAACCATGTGGATCAATCGTAGGGCCACCACTTAACAAGAAGTATTTCTGTGCCGCAAAAGAGGACGGAAAATCAGAACAGTTCTTCAAATCTGCGCCCCCGCGACGGCGTTTGCTGGGCTGTGATCTGTCGTAAAGAGGTTTGTCGAGTGCGGACAAGGTTCGATTACCTAGGTAATATGGCCCTGAACTATTTTGACCTCTTCGAGCTAACTCGGCTTCTGCAAAAGCGAGGAAAAGAGGATCACGTGTTGTGGACTGTTCAAACCAAAGTCTTGAGGTTGGAAGGCTCTCTACTTGGCTATTGATGGAGACTGGATTGGTTGATGCGCAAGCAGCCAGAAGGATGGCCGAAGCAATAAAAAGGGATTTGATTTTCATAATGTGCTCGGAGATTAAATAGTTAATATTATATTAACGTAACCTTAATAGGTTGGCTTTCACAAGACCCTGATCTTATGGCAAATTGTGAGGCCAGTTATTATAACTAAGTCACAAGGCCCGCGGCCGACCTCGGGTGGGCGCTCGTCCTTTTATGTTTGGTCTGAGGTTGCCGCATTTTTGATACGTTTCACCTAGATGCGATATCGCAGTGCGCCCTCCCGTGGGGGAGGTCGGGCGCGGGCCGTGCTGCGCACGACCCAGTTGGTGGCTTGGTGAATTTATGGTATCCGTTGGTCGCCGCTCTCGTGTTTTGTGCCAAAACACTGCCGCGGTGATAGGCGCGGGCTGTGCTGCGCACGACCCAGTTGGCGGCATGGTGAATTAATCACTTCAACGGGACGCCCTACGACTCTTTCAAATGCCGTGTGAAGTCGGTGCGGAGTTTGGCGAGTTTAGGGTCTATGTAGGTTTTGCAAAACGGGCGGGTCGGGTCGGTTTCATAGTAGTTGTGAAAGCGGCTGTCGCTGGGTTTGAAGGCGATCAAGGGCAGGATTTGCGTGACAAGCGGTGCGTCGAATTCGGGGGCTAGCGCCGCGAGGGTTTGGCCCGTGGGCTCTGTCTGGTCGGGTGTGGCTGTGTAAACAGCGCTGCGGTATTTGCCGCGCATTTTATGGGCAGAGGTTGACGCGTGGGTGCGCACGTGGATTTCGACAAGGGTGGCAAGGGGGATCGCTGCGGGATCAAAATGAACAATCACGGCTTCGGACCATGTGTCATTGGGGGCAGTGGATTGCACGAAGCCCTGTTCGGTCCGTTGGACGCCGCGCAGCGCCTGAAACACCGCTTCGGTACACCAATGGCAACCGCCGCCGAAGGCTATTTTGCAATGTGTTGTCATGGATCATAGATGTGACGGGCGATAGATGCCGTCAAGGGTGAGAAATTCCGCCGCTTTGGGCATGGTTTTGTCGAAAACAGCATGGTCTTTCCACATCGCGCGCGGCATGGTGATCCCAACAGTTATGGGAGAGCATCATGCCTTTGGAAATGAACACAGACGTCTTTATCACTTGTGCGATTACAGGTTCTGGCGGGACGCAGGATCGCAGCCCGCACGTGCCGCGTTCGCCTAAGCAGATTGCCGATAGCGCGATTGCAGCGGCCAAGGCAGGGGCGGCGGTGGCCCATTGTCATGTGCGCGACCCAGAAACGGGTGTGCCGAGCCGTGATTTGGCACTGTATCGTGAGGTGACCGAGCGTATTCGGGATGCGGATATTGATATTGTGCTGAACCTGACCGCTGGCATGGGTGGGGATATGGTGTTTGGGGATGTGGAAAACCCGCTGCCCGTGAACGCGGCAGGAACGGATATGATTGGCGCGACAGAGCGCATGGCCCATGTGCTTGAGTGCCGTCCCGAGATTTGCACGCTTGATTGTGGCACGATGAACTTTGCCGAGGCGGATTATGTGATGACCAACACCCCTGGCATGTTGCGCGC
The DNA here is from genome assembly GCF_029854195.1 of Amylibacter sp. IMCC11727. Taxonomy (NCBI): domain Bacteria; kingdom Pseudomonadati; phylum Pseudomonadota; class Alphaproteobacteria; order Rhodobacterales; family Paracoccaceae; genus Amylibacter; species Amylibacter sp. IMCC11727. The sequence goes on along the minus strand of NZ_CP122960.1, from coordinate 2,467,232 downwards.
CATGGGGCAGATGATGACAGATTGCGGTGTGAAGCCAGAGATTGAGGCGTTTGACACAGGGCATTTGTGGTTTGCCAAGCAGTTGGTGAAAGAGGGCATTTTGGACAGCCCTGCGCTGGTGCAATTGTGCATGGGGGTTCCGTGGGGGGCGCCTGATGATCTGAACACGTTTATGGCGATGGTGAACAATGTGCCAAACGATTGGAACTGGTCCGCGTTTGCGCTGGGCCGCCATCAGCAGCCGTTTGTGGCGGCGTCTGTATTGGCGGGGGGCAATGTGCGTGTGGGGCTTGAGGACAATCTGATGCTCGGACGCGGGAATTTGGCCACGAACGAAATGCTGGTGGAAAATGCGGTTGGCATCATCGAGCGTATGGGGGCGTCTGTGATGGATGCGGAGGGTGTGCGCAAAAAGCTGGGTCTGACCAAGCGAGCGCCCGTTTGATGCGTTTTGCGGCGCTGTTGGCGGTGGCGGTTTTGGGGGGCTGTGTCCCCGAAGCGCCGCGCCGAGATGTGTCGCTGATATGGAACCCAACGGTGACTATGGCCGCCACTTCGCGGTTTGAAGCAGGGCGGTTTTCGGGTGATTGGGTTGTGCGCGAAGGGTTTGAGGACGCTTGGACGTTTGATCGGTTTACCTTTGATGTGCCACGCGGTGCAACGACAGGCACCTGGGTGCAATCAAACCCAGATGCGGCGGCCCGTCTTCGGATCAGCCAGGCGGGTGTGTTTTTCCTTGATTACATCGGGCAGCGGCGCATGAGCGAAGAGGTGGTTGTGCTGTGGGTTGATGAGGGGTTTCGCACGGCAGCACTTGCAGCGCGAAATGGACGCGCGGCGGTGATCGTGGATCGCAGCGCCAGTGGTGGTGCGGATCGGATTGAGGCGGCACGGGTTTTGTTGCGCAAGAATGGGTTTGATACCAGCAAGCTAATCGCGGTTGGAGGGTAAAGGAGATGCACGTGCGGATTTTGGTGACACTTTTGAGTGCGGGATTTTTGATGGGCTGTGCGGCGCCTGAAAGCGAGAGCAATCGACAAAACCTGAATGTTGCAGAGTGTCGTGCGTTGGCGGAAGAAACGCGCCGGTCCGGGCGACCGAATTACAATCTGTGCCCAGGGTATATGCCCGACGGTTATACAGTTGAGAGCGAGTTGAATTGATGCGGTTTTTGTCGATCTTTGCCGTTTGCATTCTGGTGCTGGTCGGATGTGGGTCCACTGTGTACCGCGATACCTCTGTCACGATGACCACAGTGGATACGTTGGATACCAAAAAGTACCTTGGCAAGTGGTATGAAATTGCCCGCTTTCCCAATCGGTTTGAAGAAGGCTGTGTTGGGGTGACGGCGGAGTATGGCCTGCGCGATGATGGTAAGGTTTCGGTGCTGAACACCTGTTTCAAAGGCACGCTGGATGGACCAAAAGAGCAGGCGGAAGGTGTGGCAACGGTGGACAGTGCTGGCAAGCTGCGCGTGACGTTTGTGCCGTGGCTGTCATGGATCGCATCGGGTGATTATTGGGTGTTGGGCTTGCAAGACTATGACATTGCGGTTGTGGGGGCGCCCAAGGGCACCACAGGGTGGATACTGGCGCGAACACCGCGATTGAGCGAGGCGGAAAAAGACTGGGCGATGAATGTCTTGTCGGACAATGGGTATGATTTGGATCAGTTGGTCTGGCCCAAGCAGAGGACTGGGGAATGAGCAGCTTTTTACTGATCCTTGTGTTTGTCGGGCCTGTTCTTTTGTTTGGGTTGGTTAAAACAGGGGTGCATTTGATAGTGCCACTGATGGCTTGTGTGATCGCTGCGGGTGTTGGCATTGCCATGTTTATCTGGGGAATGAACAACACCAGTTTGGCAGATCACCATAGCGGAGATTTGCTGCCCCAAGCCGTGTACGGCGTGATGATTGTGATCAGCGCTGCATTTGCGGGTGTGTTGTTAGGGGTGGTTGTTATCGCGCGTTGGTTTAGCGGGGAATACAAAAGGGAGGATAAGCCATGAAAGCCGTTGTTGTTGTTGGTTTTTTGGCCAGCATTTGCGCGGGCGGTGCAGCCAATGCAGCGCCTGAATGGACAGGTAAATGGGCCTTTGATCTGGCGTGGTGTTCCAATACCGCAGAGACCACGGATGCGGTTCCAATTTTTCTGACAGACACTGAACTGGCGGGATATGAAAACACCTGTGACATCATCAATCACGAACCTTTGGTCGTAGATGGTGGGTATCTGCTGAACTTGAGCTGTTCGGCGGAAGGGGAAACCTTTGACGAAAATATGTTGGTTCTGGTCGAGGGAGGAAACACTCTCTTTTTATACCGCGAGGGGCCTTCGATGACGAAATTTAAACGATGCGAGTAAGACTATGACAAAAATTGCGGCTATTATTGGCGGGGGCGTAATCGGTGGCGCGTGGGCGGCACGGTTTTTGCTGAACGGTTGGGACGTGCAGGTTTATGATCCTGATCCCGAAGCGGAGCGCAAAATCGGTGAAGTTCTGGACAATGCGCGGCGGTCCTTGCCAAGCCTGAGCGATCATGTGATGCCCAAAGAAGGCAAGATCAGTTTTCATGGTACCATTGCCGAAGCTGTGACCGGGGCGCGTTACATTCAAGAGAGCGTGCCTGAGCGGATGGACATCAAACATCTGACGTTCACCGCAATCACCGAGGCCTGTTCCAAGGATGCGGTGATCGGATCGTCCACATCCAGTTTCACGCCAACCGAGTTGTCGAGCCAGCAGGTGGATAAATCGCGCATCATGGTGTGCCATCCGTTCAACCCTGTGTATTTGCTGCCTTTGGTCGAGGTCGTGGGCGGGACAACGGCGTCTGAGGATGCCATTGAAACCTGTATGGAAATCCTGACCGAGATTGGCATGAAGCCATTGAAAATTCAGAAAGAAATCCTTGGGCATATTGCGGATCGGTTGTTGGAATCTGTTTGGCGCGAGGGGCTTTGGCTGATCAAGGATGGGATTTGCGACACAGAAACGCTGGATGATGCGATGCGGTTTGGCTTTGGTTTGCGCTGGGCGCAGATGGGGCTGTTTGAGACTTATCGCATTGCGGGTGGTGAAGCTGGCATGTTGCATTTCATCAGCCAGTTTGGGCCGACGATGGAGTGGCCTTTGTCAAAGCTGATGGATGTGCCTGAATTGGATGATGCGTTGATCAAAAAGGTGGCGGATCAGTCGGATGCACAATCTGGCATGTATTCAATCCGCGAGTTGGAGCGCATTCGTGATACCAACCTTGTGGGCATGATGCGGGCGCTTAAAGCGCAGAATTGGGGGGCTGGGTCTGTGCTGGCCAACTATGACGCGGGTGTGAAAGAGGCGATTGGCACCCCTGATATGGATGGGCTGGTGCGCACTGTGGCGCGTACTGTTCCGCTCGATTGGCTCGATTACAACGGGCATATGAACGAGGCGCGGTATTTGCAGGCGTTCGGGGATGCCACGGATCGGTTTATGGAACTGATTGGCTGTGATGCAGCGTATATCGCGAAGGGTGGTAGTTATTTCACGGCCGAAACGCATATTCGTCATTTGGATGAAGCCAAGGCGGGTGAGGTCATTGAAATTGATACGCAAGTTGTGCTGGGGGCGGGTAAGAAGATGCACCTGTTCCACTTTATGAAGGCCGCCGATGGGCGTGTGCTGGCAACGGCGGAGCATATGCTGATCCACGTGAGCTTGGAGACGCGCAAGGCGGCCCCGCCTGCGCCTGAGATAGAGGCGAAACTGGTGGAAGTGGCTAAGGCGCATGAGGGATTGCCTGTACCTGAGGGTATGGGGCGTTTTGTTGGGCAAGGGCGGTAAACAGTCGATAGCTGGGGGATAGCCCCCAGACCGCAGGCTACAAGCTGGGGGCCAGCCCCCAGACCCCCGGGATATTTTTGGCCAAAAGAAGGAAGGGCACGGGATGGCAAAGCGTGTTTTGATTACGGCAGGGGCGGCGGGCATTGGGCGTGCGATGGCCGAAGGATTTGCGGCGGCTGGTGCTGATGTTTGGGTGACGGATGTGGATGGTGCGGCGCTTGCTGATTGTCCTGAAGCGTGGCGTGTGAGCGAGGTGAGCGCGGCGGATGAGGCGGGGATGGCGGCTTTGTTTGGCGAGGTTTCGGATGTTTGGGGCGGGGTGGATGTGCTTTGTGCGAATGCGGGGATCGCGGGGCCGACGGCATTGGTTGAGGATGTGGCGCTTGCGGATTGGCAGGCCTGTGTGTCGGTCAATCTGGAGGGGGCGTTTTTGGCGTGTAAGTATGCAGCGCCGATGATGAAGGCGGCGGGAGCTGGGTCCATCGTGTTTACGTCTTCGACGGCGGGGATTTATGGCTATCCCAATCGCGCACCTTATGCGGCGGCGAAGTGGGCGATTATTGGCTTGATGAAAACCATGGCGATGGAGTTGGGGCCGTTTGGGATACGCGCCAATGCGATTTGCCCTGGTGCGGTGGAAGGACCGCGCATGGAGGGGGTTCTGGAGCGTGAGGCGGCGGCCAAAGGAACCACGCGGGATGCAATTTATGAGGGGTATGCCGCAGGGGTTTCGATGAAATCCTTTGTGCGGGCAGAAGACATCGCGGATATGGCGGTGTTTCTTGGATCAGAGAAGGCCCGTATGGTATCAGGGCAGGTGATTTCGGTGGATGGGCATACGGAGAACCCTGATCCCAAAGTGTAAAACGGAGTGGCGCTATGCAGATCGTGACGGAGTTTCCATTTGACGTGGTTGAAGAGGCGGATCTGCGGATTCCCTTGTCTGATGGGGTGGAATTGTCGGCGCGGGTTTGGTTTCCTGTTGGGGCGGGGCCTGTGCCTGTGGTGCTGGAGTATCTGCCCTATCGCAAGCGGGATGGGACGGCGGCGCGGGATGCGGGGACACATCCATATTTGGCGGGACATGGCTATGTGTGTGTACGGGTTGATATGCGCGGCTGTGGAGAGAGTGAGGGGCTGTTTGAGGATGAGTATTCGCCACAGGAGTTGGCGGATGGGGTTGAGGTTGTTAACTGGTTAAGTGCGCAGGAATGGTGTTCTGGTGCGGTTGGCATGATGGGGATTTCTTGGGGCGGGTTTAACAGTTTGCAAATCGCGGCGCTGGCCCCTGAGCCGTTGAAAGCGGTGATATCGCTGTGTTCAACCGTTGATCGGTTTGCGGATGATATCCATTACAAAGGCGGGGTGATGCTCGGTGAGAACCCTGGCTGGGCGGCAACAGCGTTGTCGTGGTTTTCGGTCCCCCCTGATCCTGAACTGGTGGGGGATGGCTGGCGTGATATTTGGTTGGAACGGTTGGAAAACACACCGTTTTTGGCGGAGCGTTGGGTTTCACGTCAAGTGCGCGATGACTATTGGGCGCATGGGTCGGTGTGTGAGGATTATTCCAGCATCAAGGCGGCGGTTTTGACCGTTGGCGGTTGGCATGATGGATATCGCAACACGCCCGCGCATTTGGTGGAGAATTTGGATGCGCCAGTGAAGGGGATTGTGGGGCCGTGGAACCACAAATATCCCCATATTGGTGTGCCAGGGCCGCAGATTGATTTTCTGGGCGAGATGCTGCGGTGGTGGGATCATTGGCTGAAGGGGATTGATCGGGGGGTGGATCGGGATCCTGCGTATCGGGCTTATGTGATGGACAGTGTTGCGCCTGAGGTTTCGTTTGAAACGCGGACGGGGCGTTGGGTCGGGTTGGATCAAGCCAATGGGTCTGGTGTGCGGGCTTGGGCGTTTACTGGTGAGGGCTTGGCGGATGTTGCAGGGGATGTTGATCGGTCTGTTGGGACGGATGTGGCCTGTGGGCAAGGGACGGGGGAGTATTTTCCGTTTGGGTTTGGGCCTGGGGAATTGCCCGATGACCAACAGGGTGATGATGCCAAGTCGATGTGTTTTGACAGTGCGGCGTTGCGCGAGGAATTGGAGATTGTTGGCGCCTGTACGGTTGCCATGACCCTTGCCAGTGATCAACCGCGCGCACAGGTGGCGGTACGGTTGACGGATTTGCGCCCCGATGGGACATCGGCGTTAATTGCGCATGGATTTTTGAATTTGCGGCATCGTGATGGGCATGATCGAGTTGTGGATATGCCTGTTGGCGAGGCGGTTAATGTGGAGGTTGTTCTGGATCAAGCGGCCTATCGCTTGCCAGCTGGGCATCGGTTGCGGGTGGCGATTTCACCGAGTTATTTTCCGTTTGTCTGGCCAGAGGAGGAACCTGTTACGCTGACTGTGACGGCGGGAGCCTTGCGTGTGCCTGTGTTGGATGGGGAGGGCGTTGATGTGGCCTTTGATCCAGCGAAAGGGGCCGTGCCGATTGATTTTAAGCGGTTCACACAGCGGGTTGAGAGTAAGAATGTCACCCTAGACGGGGATGTTTGGCGTCAGGAAATCATTGGGGATGATGGGTTGATTGAGAACCCGAAGACGGGATTGAAGACGGCGCAAAAAGTGCATGAGGTGTTTGAGATTACTGAGGGCGACCCGCGTTCAGCGCGCGCGAAGTTTGCTTGGGAACGGTCCTATGGGCGGGGGGATTGGATGGTGCATACCAAGAGCCATGTGGCGCTGTCGTCTGAGGATGGCGTTTTTGTGGTGGCAGCGAAGCTCGAAGCGTTTGAGGGGGATGAGCCGCTGTTTGAACGCGATTGGCGTGCGGTTGTACCGAAGGTTTGAGTAAGATGCCTGTGGCGCGGATATTTTGACCAAGAAAAAGGTTAGGCCCTAGAGAACGCGGTTTAAAAAGGCTTTGGTGCGGTCTTCGCTTGGGTTGGTGAAGATGGTTTCGGGTGGGCCGCTTTCGACGATGACACCTTGATCGAGGAAGCAAACCGTGTCGGCCACATCGCGGGCGAAGGCCATTTCGTGGGTGGCGAGGATCATGGTCATGCCACTGGATTTCAAATCGCGTAGCACGTCGAGGACTTCGGTGACGAGTTCGGGATCAAGGGCCGAAGTAATTTCATCAAACAGCATGATTTCTGGTTTCATCGCGAGGGCGCGGATGATGGCGATGCGCTGTTGCTGGCCGCCTGAGAGTTGGTCGGGGTAGTTTTGCATGCGGTCCGGCAGGGCGAAACGGTCGAAGAGGGCTTCGATTTCGGGCAAGAGTTGGGCGCGGGATTTGCCTGTGGTGCGGCGCGGCGCCAAGAGGACGTTTTCGAGCGCCGTCATATGCGGGAAGAGGTTGAACGACTGAAATACGATGCCGATTTTCTGGCGGATTGGCTGGGGGTCGAGCCCTGGGGTCGAGATTTCAGTGCCGTTCAGGTGGATGGTGCCATCATCGAGCGGATCAAGCAGGTTAATGGTGCGCAAGAGCGTGGATTTGCCAGACCCAGACGCGCCGATAAGGCAGGTCATTTCGCCCGCGTTTACCGTGAGGTCGATGCCTTTGAGGACTTGGATATCGCCAAAGGATTTCTGCGCGTTTTTGATGGTGAGGTGGGCCATTAGCTGCGTGCCCGATTTTGTTTGGCAATCAGATGATCAGCAAAACGGGTGGCGGGGATGGTGATACACAAAAAGATCACGGCGGCAGCCACGTAGGGGGTGAAATTGGCGAAGAGCGATTTGTAGACCCCTGCTTGGCGCAGGATTTCAACAGGGCCGATAAAGGACAAGAGTGCGACGTCTTTTTGCAGGGCAATGAACATGTTCATGTTGGCAGGGATGACACGGCGGATGGCTTGTGGCAGCACCACAAAGCGCATGACATCGCTGTTTGACAGGCCAAGAGAGGCGGCGGCATTGCGTTGAGATTGATGCACGCTTTCGATGCCAGAGCGGAAGATTTCGGCCACATAAGCGGAATAGGTGAGGATCAGTGCAAGGCTGCCCCAGATGTAGGGGGAGTTCCATGGGCGCGACAGGCCAAGGCCCGGAATGCCAAAACCAATGAGGTAGACAATCAGCACCACAGGGATGCCGCGAAAGATATCGGTGTAGACCGCGCCAAACAGGCGCAGCGGGTAAAGTGCTGGGTTGCGGGTATCACGGCAGAGCGCAATGATTAGACCCCAGATTGCGATGGCAGGGGCGGACCATGCGAAAATGGCCACGTCGAGAAGGAAGGCTTCGAGCAGGCCCGGGAAGGATTTCGCAAATACCTCCCAATTGAAAAAGCTGGATTTAACGGCGGGCCAACCGGGCGCGAGCGGGATCAGCAGCACAAACGCCAAAATCACCGCAGCCGTTGAGGTGAGCGCGATGAGCGTGCTGCGCCGTTTGCGGCGCAGCTCGTATTCTTGTCTTGGGGTCATCTGGATTTATTTGATGACTGGCACGCCTGTGGTTTCTGCAAGCCACTGGGCTTCGATCTTGGCGAGGGTTCCATCTGCTTTGATCGCTTTGAGGGCCTCATCTACGCAGGCTTTGATCGGGTTGCCTTCGGACATCAACAGGCCGAATTGATCGGGGTTTTCGGAGCGGTCAGCGGGGAATTGGCCCAGCATGGCGCCGTCATCCAAAACCACGGCAGAGAGGTAAAGTGCGGTTGGTAGATCAAAGAGAGCTGCGTCGATTTGATTGGCCTTCATGGCGGCGACTACATCGTTGTTATCGTTGTACAAAAGCGGGTCTGAGTCTGGTGCGATCAGGTTGGCAAGCATGGTCGCGCCCGTGGTGTTGGCATCTGCACCCCATTTGAGGGTTTTCAGACTGGCCAGATCGGCGGTGGCCCCTGCCTCAACCACGCCTTTGCGGGTGAGAACGGCCATAGCGGCGGAGTAGTAGGGTTCGGAGAAATCGACAACTTTTTCACGGTCTGCGGTGATCGAGAATTGTTGCAGGTTGAAATCGAATTCTTTGTCGCCGGGCTGAATGGATTGGTCAAAAGAGGCAGAGGTCCAGACCACATCGGCCTTGTCAAAGCCCATGGCGGCAGCAACGGCGTAGGCCACTGCTGCCTCGAATCCTTGGCCAGAGGCGGGGTCGTTGTCCATCACCCAAGGAAAATAGGCAGGGTTGCCAGTGGCGATGGTCAGCTTGCCATCTGTGAAGGTTTTGCCAGCGGCGCAGTGCCCGCCCGCGATGGCCGCAGAGGCGGCAAGCGAGATGCCGATGCCAAGGGACAATGATTTGATAGCAGAACGAAAGGTCATGGGGGCTCTCCGAGTTGAATGTCATGCTTAGGGAAGCGCAAAGTGATCCGCTTGTCCAGCGCGGCGGACTGTCAGGGCGAAAATTGTTAGCAAAGAAAGGCTTGCACATGATGGGTGATCCGCCGCAAGCTGGTGCAATACAGAATCTGATACATCTTGGGAGGATGATTTAATGAGCAATGAACTGTCGTATTTGGCGAAGAAGGCTGCGAAGGGTCTGGTGTCGCGTCGTGAATTTTTAGGTCGTGCAGGGGCGCTGGGCGTGTCTGCGGGTGTGGCCAGCACGATGTTTGCGGACGCTACGAACGCAGCGGCACACAAAAAGGGTGGGCATCTGGTTCAAGGTCTGGGCGGTGGTGAGAGCACCAATACGCTGGATCCTGCGTTGACTGCGTCTTCTGTACCGTTTTTGAACCTACGTTTGTTTGGTGACACGCTGCTGGGTGTGGATCAGAATGGCGAATTGGACATGCGTTTGGCCGAGAGCTTTGAGGCCAGCGACGATGCGCAAACATGGCGCTTTAAGATCCGCAAGGGTGTTGAGTTCCACAACGGTAAGACAATGACACCTGATGATGTGCTGAAGACAATGCAGCGCCATTCAAATGACGAGTCTAAATCTGGGGCGCTGGGCATCATGAAAGGCATCGATGAGATGTCTGTGGATGGTGACAATCTGGTGATGAAGCTGACGGCGCCAAGTGCGGATTTGCCGTACCTGATCGCGGACTATCACCTGATCGTGCAGCCAATGGGCGGCATGGAAAATGCGGCTGATGGTGTTGGCACGGGGCCATATATGCTGGAAGCAGACGAGCCTGGTGTCCGCCATTTGTGGAAAGCGAACCCGAATTACTGGCGTGAAGACGGTGGTGCCACATACGACAGTACCGAAGTATTGGTGATCAATGATGCAACAGCGCGGACAGCGGCGTTGCAATCTGGTCAGGTTCACATGATCAACCGTGTTGATCCGAAGGTTGCAAACCTGATTGACCGTGCGCCAGGCGTATCCATTAAAAACGTAGCGGGTCGTGGGCATTATGTATTCATCATGCATGCGGACACTGCGCCGTTTGACAACAACGAACTGCGTATGGCGCTGAAACATGCGATCAACCGCACGGATATGGTGGATAAAATCCTGCGCGGCTATGGCTCTGTCGGGAATGATATGCCGATCAACAAAGCCTATCCGTTGTTCGATGAGAGCATTCCACAACGTGAATACGATGCGGCGAAAGCGGCAGAGCACTACAAGAAATCAGGCCATGATGGGTCTCCGATCATTCTGCGTGTTGCTGATGGTGCCTTCCCAGGGGCCGTTGATGCGGCGGCGTTGTTCCAAGAAAGCGCGCGTGCAGCGGGCATTCCGCTCGAGATCAAGCGTGAGCCGAACGATGGGTACTGGTCTGAAGTGTGGAACAAACAGCCGTTCTGTGCGTCCTATTGGGGTGGCCGTCCGGTCCAAGACCAGATGTATTCGACCGCGTATCTGTCCACAGCGGATTGGAACGACACACGCTTTAAGAACCCAGAGTTCGATGCGTTGCTGAACCAAGCCAAAGGCGAGTTGGACAACGACAAACGCAAAGCGTTGTATTCGCAAATGGGTTACATGGTGCGCGACACTGGCGGCCTGATTTGCCCAATGTTCAACGACTTTGTGGATGCGGTATCTGACAAAGTGGTTGGCTATGAAGGCGATCCGAATGCGGAGCTGATGAACGGCTTTGCGGCGATGCGTACACATTTCGCGTAAGATAGATATGCATCCTATTGTAAAACTGGTGGTTCAGCGCGTTGCGCTGAGCCTCCTATTGCTTCTTGCGGCGTCGGTGATGATTTTCATTGGCACGCAAATTTTGCCAGGTGATGTGGCGCAGTCCGTTTTGGGACAGTCGGCAACACCTGAATCCCTTGCCAATTTACGGGCCGAGTTGGGTCTGAACGATCCGCCTGTGCAGCGGTATTTCAGTTGGTTGTTCGCAGCATTACAAGGGGACCTTGGCACGGCGCTGACCAATGGGCGCGACATTGGCGAGAGTTTGGGGACGCGGTTGGGCAACACGCTGTTCCTCGCGTTCTGGGCGGCAATTGTTGCCGTACCATTGGCAATTTTTCTGGGCCTGTTGGCGGTGCGCTATCAGAACCGTTGGCCTGATAGGCTGATTTCGGGGGTGACGTTGACGTCCATTTCCATCCCTGAGTTCCTGATCGGCTATGTTGTGATGTATTTTGTAGCGGTGAAGCTGGGCTGGTTTTCATCTGTTGCGATGATCAATGACAGTATGACGCTGGGCGCAAAGTTGAATGCGATTGCCCTGCCTGTGTTTGTTTTAACGCTAGTTGTTCTGGCGCATATGATGCGCATGACGCGGGCGGCGATTTTGAACGTGATGCAGTCGGCGTATATTGAAACGGCGGAGCTGAAGGGCCTGTCAATGTTTACCATTATCCGCAAACACGCGTTTCCAAACGCGATTGCGCCGATTGTGAATGTTGTGATGATCAACCTTGCCTATTTGGTGGTGGGTGTTGTCGTGGTTGAGGTGGTCTTTGTGTATCCAGGAATGGGGCAATACTTGGTGGATCACGTGGCCAAGCGGGATGTGCCCGTTGTGCAAGCCTGTGGTTTGATCTTTGCTGCCGTTTACATCGGGCTGAACCTGATTGCGGATCTGGTGTCTATCTTAACCAATCCAAGACTGAGGCATCCAAAATGAGAATTCCATTGAGTGCCATGATCGGGCTGTTTTTCACCTCGGTCTATTTCTTTATCGCGATTTTCGCGCCGTGGATCGCGCCCTATGGGCTGACGGAATCTGTGGGCGATGTGTGGGAGCCGATGAGCCGTGAACATTGGCTTGGGACCGACAACATTGGCCGTGATTTGCTGAGCCGTATGATTTACGGCGGACGGACAACGATCTGGATTGCCACTGCGGCGACGATCCTATCGTTTACGCTGGGGTCGATCCTTGGGTTTTTTGCAGCCGTGATTGGCGGCTGGGTGGATCAGGCAATTTCGCGATTTGTGGATTTGATCATGTCGATGCCAAGCCTTATTTTTGCGTTGGTGGTTTTGTCGGTGATGCCTGTGACGATGTTTGTGCTGATCCTGTTGATGGGACTGCTCGACAGTACGCGGGTGTTTCGTTTGAGCCGTGCGGTTGCGCTTGATATTACGGTGATGGACTACGTGGAGGCCGCGCGGTTGCGCGGCGAAGGGCGTGCATGGATTATCTTCCGAGAGATCCTGCCAAATGCGCTGTCGCCGCTGGTGGCCGAAATGGGCCTGCGGTTTATCTTTATGGTGCTGTTTGTGTCCACACTGTCGTTCCTTGGGCTTGGGGTGCAACCCCCGCAGGCTGACTGGGGCGGCATTGCACGTGAGAACGGGCAGGGGATTGTGTATGCGGTTCCTGCGGCGCTGATGCCTGCCATTGCGATTGCAACGCTGGCGATTTCTGTGAACCTTGTGGCGGATTGGGTGTTGAACCGAACCACCAGTTTGAAAGGGGGACGGGGATGAGCGAATTGCTGGTTAAAGTGCGCGATCTGAAGATTGGCGCGACGGTGTATCCGCCGAATGCCAAACCGCATGATATTGAGATCGTGCATGGTGTTTCGTTTGATTTGGACAAGGGCAAGGTGCTGGGTCTGATTGGGGAATCTGGTGCGGGGAAATCCACCATCGGATTGTCTGCCATGGCTTATGGTCGGGGTGGCGTGAAAATCACGGGCGGTGAGGTTTGGGTCAACGGTGTTGATATCCTCAAGCATGGGATCGGTGAATTGCGTAAGTTGCGCGGGGCCGATGTGACCTATGTAAGCCAGTCGGCGGCGGCGTCGTTCAACCCTGCAAAACGGATAATGGAGCAGGTGGTTGAGGCGGCAGTGTCCCAAGGCAAGTTCAGCCGCAAAGAAGCCGAAGCACGCGCGGTGGAGTTGTTCCGCAAGCTGGGCCTGCCTGATCCTGACACAATCGGATCGCGTTATCCCCATCAGGTGTCTGGAGGGCAGCTGCAGCGGTGTATGACGGCGCTGGCGCTGTGTCCTGAACCTGATCTTGTGGTGTTTGACGAGCCGACGACGGCGCTGGATGTGACGACGCAGATTGATGTGTTGCAGGCGATCAAAGCAGCCATTCGCGACACGGGCGTGGCGGCGATTTACATCACCCACGATCTGGCTGTGGTGGCGCAGGTGAGCGATGATATTATGGTGCTGAAAATGGGCGAGACCGTGGAATACGGGCCTGTGGAGCAGATCATCAACAACCCGCAGGAAGACTACACCAAGGCGCTGGTGTCGGTGCGATCCATTGATCACGAAGAAAAGCAGCCAACGCCAGAGCCTGTGCTGACGGTGAACGGGGTGACCGCGCGGTATTCTGGCACCACGTCCGATGTTTTGAGTGATATCAATGTGGAGTTGCACCCAGGCCAAACCCTTGCGGTTGTGGGGGAAAGTGGGTCGGGGAAATCGACGCTGGCCCGTGTGATTACAGGGCTGTTGCCGCCAAAAGCAGGGTCGATTGAGTTTGCGGGGCGTACGCTTTCACCCGACCTGGCGCAGCGCAGCAAAGAAGATTTGCGCGAATTGCAGATGATCTACCAAATGGCGGATGTGGCGATGAACCCGCGCCAAACCGTTGGCACGATCATTGGACGGCCGCTGGAGTTTTATTTCGGGATGCGGGGTGCGGAAAAACGCAAACGCGTGAAAGAGCTGCTCGACGAGATTGAGATGGGGGATGGGTTCATTGATCGTTATCCTGCGGAACTGTCGGGAGGACAAAAACAACGGGTGTGTATCGCGCGGTCGTTGGCGGCGAAACCAAAGCTGATTATTTGTGACGAGGTGACGAGCGCGCTTGATCCCTTAGTCGCAGATGGGATTTTGAAGCTGTTGCTGGACCTGCAAAAGCGCGAGGGTGTGGCGTATTTGTTTATCACCCATGATCTGGCGACAGTGAAAGCCATCGCGGACAGTATTGCGGTGATGTATCAAGGGCAGGTGGTGCGTTACGGGCCAAAGTCCGAAGTGCTGTCGCCGCCGTTTGATGACTATACCGATTTGCTGTTGTCTTCGGTGCCAGAGATGAAGCTCGGCTGGTTGGAAGACGTGATCGCGCATCGCAAGATGGAGAGTGCGGGGAACTGATGGAACGGCTAATTGAGCATGCAAGTGTTGAGTTGGTTATGGTCGGCATCATCATCGCGGCGCTGGTGATGGGCTGGGCGTTCACGAGCGGGTTGGTGGATGACTATGGGCCATTTCTGTGCATCGGGTTCGCGCTGACGGTGGGGACCATATTGCCATCGCTTTACATCATTTATGGGATTGGTGGGTTATGATGAAACGTAAGGTTTTGCTGATCATTCTGGACGGTGTGCCCTGGCGCAATTGGGGGCGGTTGTTTGGCAATCTGGAAGGCCATGTGGATGCGGGCAATGCGCGTAAGTGGAAAATGCGCAGCGTGCTGCCGTCGATTTCGGCCAGTTGTTATGCGTCGATCCACACAGGTGTTGTGCCAGCGGAACACGGGTGTACAGGCAACGGGAATGTGTTCCGTCTGAGCCATCCTGATGTGTTTTCTGAAGTGCGCAAAGCGGGCGGCGTGACGGGGGCGGTGGCCCATTCGTTTTGGTCAGAGTTTTTCAACCGCCATCCGTTCGATAACGTGCGGGATGTGGAATATGACGAGCCTGAGAGCGAAACGATCAATCACGGCAGGTTTCACACAATGACGGGATATGGCCCTGCCAATCAGATGACGCCCTGTGATTTAGATTTGTTTGGATCGTTGACCAATTTGGCGCTGCGGTTTGATCTGGATTATGGGATGCTGCACACGTGTACGCTCGACAGTATGGGGCATCGGTTTCAGCATGAAAGCCATGAGATGGATGTGGCGTGTTTCATCATGGATGAGATGCTGGCGCCGTTCATTCCGAAGTGGCGTGAGGCGGGGTATGACGTGATTGTCACCGCCGATCATGGGCAGGATGAACGTGGGCATCATGGGGGGCGGAGCGAGTTGCAGCAGGAATTTGCGCTGTATTACTTTGGCGATGCTGAGGGGCCTGCAAGTGATACGGTGCTGGAGCAAGTGCAGTTAGCCCCGACGATGTTGTCGCTGATGGGCGTCGATGTGCCTGACACCATGAAGGGTGGGGTGTTTTTGGGGTGATGATGCCTGCGGCGCGAGTATTTTTGCAGAGAAGAAGAGGGCAGACTTGGTTAAAGGCCGAAGAGGAATGTTGGTGTGTTTGCTCCGAGTTCAGAGAAGGTGCTGTCTGAATAAGGTGTGCTGAATTGGCAATAGGAAATTTGTTTTGTTCTTCCGAAGCTGCCGATAAAGCCTAAGAACACTTTGGTGTTGTTTTGTATCAATGTGTTTAAGTGTTTCTGATGTATAATCAGCGCGTTGTCTGGAGCGCCCAAGACAAAAATTTCATAATGTATGCAGGTCGACGCATCATAATCTTGAGATAGGAATTTTGTGTGTTCGATAGGAACAAGTCTGTCGCGTTCAAAGATCAAAACTATCGCTTCTTTAGTTTGCTCAACTGAGTCGAGCTTACTCGTTAAGCCCCAGCCACCAGCAATGGCATAGGGTGTCGTGAAAAAGTACAACGTGCAAAAGATGATTAACTGTCTCATCGGTTCTTCCGTATCTGGGGGGTGAGGCTTGTTAGTTTAGCGAAAAAAGCACCACCGACAAACACCTCTCGTTTTGGCTCCCTCACTGTTTCCCCAAACTCTACCGCGTATTTGTAGCCTGATTGGGTGGCCAGTGCGATAAGGCCTGGGGTGTAGCAATCGCCGATGCGGGTGACAGATTTCAGGCCTGCGTCGGGCCAGTCGGCTTTGCGGGCCTGTAGATCGTGCCAGAGCGTATCAACGGGCAGGCGCATGGTGACGGGGATGAGGGCGGTGCAGGGGTGTTTTGTTTCCGTGCCTGAATAGGTGCAGGCGGTGGTGAGTGTGTCTGCGGTGAGATTGGCGAGTTTTTGCAGGGGTAGGATTTTCACGCCGAGGTCGATGAGGCGGCATTGGATGCGGTCTTGTTCAAGCGTGTTGTCCGAATAGGGGGCGACGATTGGGCTGGGGGTGATGAAAAGGACTTCGTGGCCTGCATTGGCTGCCAGTTCGGCGAGCACGGAGCCGAGGTAGAATGTGTCATCGTCGAAGATGGCGATGGGGCCTTTGGGGAGGGCGGATGCGCCATTGGCCATGAGGGTGTCGGGGCCGATCACATTGGGCGTGTCAAGAAAGGGCAACGGGCGTTTGTGGGTGCGGCCCACGCCGTCGGTGCGCCATGTGGCCCCAGTGGCCAGCGCCACATTGGGGATGCCGTATTCCAAGATATCGTCGGCTGTAAGCGGAGATTGGGTATAGAGTTGCGCGTTGGGTTTATCGTTCAACTGGCCAATGCGCCAATCGCGCACGCGGGCCCATTCGGCGAGGCCGGGGAGTTGGCTTTCAAGGGTGACTCGGCCGCCGAGGGTTTCGCGGGCTTCGGACAGGGTGACCTCTGCACCGCGTTGGGTGAGGGCACGGGCGGCTTCGAGCCCTGCGGGGCCTCCGCCGATGATGAGGTGTTGGCTGGTTTCGATGGGGTTTACACGTTCGGGATGCCAGCCGCGCCGCCATTCTTCGCCCACTGTGGGGTTTTGCGTGCAGCGCATGGGGACGTTGGTGTTGTCCCCTGCGGTGCAGATGTTGCAGCCGATACATTCGCGGATGTCGTTGATGCGGCCCTGTTCGATTTTGAGAGGCAGGTGGGGATCGGCGATAGAAGGCCGCGCCGCGCCAATGAGGTCTAGGTGGCCCGATTTGATGAGGCGGACCATTGTGTCGGGCGAGGTGTAGCGCCCAACCCCGACCACGGGTTTGGTGGTGACGGATTTCACAAACGCGGTGTAGGGCTCTTGAAACCCTTCTTTGGCAAAGCGGGAGGTTTGGCTGTCGTTTGTCCAATCGGACAGGTTCACATCCCAGAGATCGGGTTCTTCGGCGAGGGCTTCGATCACGTCGCGGCCTTCGTTTTGGTGTTCAATGCCGTCTGATCCCATCAATTCTTCGACGGCGAAACGGATGGCAATGGCGCAGGTGTCGCCTACGGCGTCTTTCAGATCATAGACCACTTCGCGGAACAGGCGGAGGCGGTTTTCGAAAGAGCCGCCGTATTGATCAGTGCGGTGGTTGTGGCGGGACAGAAGGAAGTGCTGCAGGATCGTCATATCGTGGCCTGCGTAGGCGTAGACGATATCGAACCCAGCGATTTGGGCGCGTTTGGCGGCGTCCACGTACCACTGGCGCAGGTTTTTAATGTCTGTGAGGTCCATGGCGCGGGCCTGCAACGGGCCACCCCAATCGACAGCAGCGGGAGAGGGCGCGATGGCGTGTTCACGCGAATAGATATTGGGCGCGTGTGAGCCGTTGTGCGCCAGCTGAACAGCCGCAAGAGAGCCGTGTTTATGCACAGCTTCTGTCATAAGGCGCAGCGCGGGGATGTCGGCATCGGACCAAAGACGCGCTTCGTTTGCGGGGGACAGATCGGACGTGGGGTGGATTTCTGTTTCTTGCGTGGACACGACACCCCAGCCGCCTTCGGCCTTAACCCCGCGATGGGCGGCTTCGGCGTTGGGGTGGCGATACCCCATGCCTGTGCAATGGGGCACTTGGTAAAAGCGATTGCGGGTGGTGTGTGGGCCGATTTTTACGGGTTCAAACAGGATGTCGTAGCGAGGATCGCGCATTTAGTAGGGCCATTCGTTTTTGGAAAGGGCGGACAAGGCCGTGATGATGCGATCAAAGCTATCGGCCGCGCGTTTGACGGTGGTGCGGGCACGCAAGTAGCCGTGAACGAGGCCGATTTCGTTGATCCAGACGGATGTTCCACCTGCCGCTTGAATGGCTTCGTGATAAAGGCGGGAGCCATCGGTGATCGGGTCACATTCGGCAGAGATTATGACGCTGGGCGGTAGGCCAGAGAAATCCGTGTCTTGGAGCGGTGTGGCGGTGGGGTCGTTTTCGGGGCGTTGGCCCCCTTGATAGCGAATGCCTTCGTAGAACAGGATTTCATCGCGGGTGAGCAAGGGCGCGTTGGCGTGTTCGATAAATGTGCCTGCGTTTAGGTCTCCGCCAAACCCGCCGTAGATTAGAACTTGGCCGATAAGGCGCGGATCGGTGCGCAATTTGGCGGCCACCGTGGCGGCGAGGTTGCCCCCTGCGCTGTCCCCTGCAAGCAGGATTGGGGTGTCTGTTGTGGCAAGGATGTGTTTGGTCGCGGCCAAGCAATCGTCGTGCATGGCAGGGTGAAGGTGCTCTGGGGCCATGCGATAATCAACGGACACCACGTTCAGGCCCGTGCGGTCGCAAATTTCGGCGCAGACATCATCGTGGGAATCGAGCCCGCCGACCACAAAGCCGCCGCCGTGAAAATACATCACTGTCGCGCGCGCATCGCCGCGTGTGTAGTGGCGGGTTGGAATGGCTCCGATCAAGTGGTCGGATGCGGTGACGCCATCGGGATAGCCCTGAAAGAAAGCGCGGCACATGCGATCATAGATTTCCCGTTGCTGATCAACGGTATAGCTGATGGTTTCAGGGGGATAATATTCACCTGTTTTAGTGATGAAATCCCAAGTTTCGGCGTCGATTTTTGTGCTGTAATCCATTGGGTCAGGTTAGGCGCGGTTCGCGGGCGGTGCAAGGTGGAGATGTGGTGTTCGCCAATTGACTAGAGGGATGGATCACAGCCTGCGTGACAGGGCAAAGAGGCCTGTGGTGAACAGCAGGATGACCAGCGAGATCATGGGGAGCATGGCAGGGCCAAGGGTTGAATAAACGATACCCCCGCCCATCGCGCCGAGGCCTTGGCCGCCAAAGAATGCAGAGGCGTTGAGCGCGAGGGCCACTTGGGCCAAGGGGCCTGCTTTTTCCATTAAGCGGGCCTGTAAGGGGGCAAGGCACATGGCCCAACCCACGCCGAACAGGACAAACGTTGGGTAGGACAGGACATAAACATGTGGGATTAGCCAGAGGATAGAAAAGCACAGGGCGGTAAAGCCTAGGCCTGCGACGATGGTGCCTTCGCGGCCAAACAGGCGCACGATATGGGATGAAAAGGCGTTGCCGAGCATGGAGGCCACGCCAGAGATAAACAGCGCAAGGGTGAGGGCGGGGCGGGGGGCATTGCCCACTTCAACAAACCAGAAGGCGATCATGGAATAGGTGAGAAAGCCGCCGAAGATCAGACAGGCGGTTGTGGCAATGGTGATGCCTGTGGCGGGTGTTGATAGCACGCTGAGCATGGAGGAGAGGGAGGCGCGGGTGCCCCGCACATCGCTGCGGATGCCAAACACAACCCCAAGCGCGGCAACAAAGGTGGCCGCCCCTGCGGTGTACCACGCCGCACGCCAGCCTGCGGCCTCGGCCACGGCGCTGGAAATGGGCATGGCAATTACGAGCGATGCTGTGAGCCCGCCAAAGACAATGGACATGGCGGCGGGGCGTTGATCTTCGGTCACGATAGAGGCGGCGATCACGGAAGCGGTGGGCATGACAGAGGCTGCACCGATGGCCATGGTGATGCGGGCGATCATGGCCTGTTCCCAGTTTTGCGATAGCCCCAAAGCGATTGCTCCGATGGTCATTAGCATCAAAGATGCGAGCAGAACCGCGCGGCGTTGCCAATGGCCTATGATGGCTTGGGCCAAAGGTGCGCCAAGGGCGAGCGAGAAGGAAAAGGCCCAGACGAGGGCGGCGATACTCGAAGCGGTGACGTTCAACCCTGCGCGCATTTCGATTTGCACCGCAATCAGCGCAAGGGAGCCCCAGCTGGCGCAGAACTGGCAAAAGCCAAGGATGATGAGGACTGGCCACGCGCGGCCCATGAATGTGGATCCTTACAAAAGTTGGATCGAGTTGGCGCGATTGCCCGCCTTAAGGTCAAGGATGACGCGGCGTACTGTTGGCACTAGGCCTTGCCTTCCAATCCATCGGCTGCGGCGCTGGCGCCTGGAATGCGCATTTCAAAAACTTCGTCCACTACGGTGTAATCGTAGTAGCCCATGCGCGCGATAGGGCGGATTTTGGGGATATCGAGTTTGCCATCGGGGGTAAGCACGTGATCTGCCACATGGATGTGTTCAACGCGGCCAAAGACGATGTCGATTGTGCCCACAGGAGAGTTACCAGGGAGGCGGTGGGTGGAGATGTAGGAGCATTCAAAGTGACATGGGCTTTCGGCGACCATCGGTCCGGGGGCCTGTTTTGCGGCCTGTTTGGTGACGCCAGCATGATCAAATTCGTCGATGTCCGCATCAAAGGCTTGGGCGGATTTGTTGACCGCTTCGCGCAGATCATAGGTGGCCATGTTCCAGACAAACCAGCCTGTTTCTTCGGCGTTGCGTACGGTGTCTTTGCGTCGACCGTCAGGGTATTGATTGGCCGAGAACATGACCATGGGGGGATCAAACGTGAGGTTTTGCCATTGGGAGTAGGGGGCGAGGTTGCAAATGCCATCGGTGGAAATTGTCGATAGCCAGCCAATCGGGCGAGGCACGGTGCAAGCCTTGAACGGGGAATAGGGTAGCGGGTTGGTTTGGGTATTTGGGTTGTAATCCATCTGGCATGTCCTGAAATTTGCTTAGGGTCAGCATTGGATGGGTACAGGGGCAAGTCAAGGTTGGTTCTTGGCGAGGCTTGCGGTAAAACCGCGGAAATTCAAAGGATGTGTGACATGGCGATTTCATTGGCTGAGGGGCAGATGAGCAAGGGATTGTACGGAGATGCGGAACTGTCGGTTTTGTTTTCTGACAGTGCAGAGGTGCGTGCCATGTTGTTGGTGGAAGGGGCGCTTGCAGCGGCGCAAGGAACCCTTGGGATGATCCCAAAAGACAGCGCGGCGGTGATAAATGGAATGGCCCGCGAGGTATTGATTGATCCGGGTGCATTGAGCGCGGGTATGACCAAGGACGGCGTTGTTGTGCCGTCTTTGGTGGTAGCCTTTGTGGCGGCGATGGAGGAAAGCGAGCAGGGCAAGGGCCATTCTGCGTATGTGCATAAAGGCGCAACATCGCAGGATATTATCGACACGGGTTTAGTGCTGCGATTGCGGCGGGTGTTTGATTTGTTTGACGGACGAATGGCGGCTTTGCTGGGCGCGTTGAAAGATCAGGCGGTGACGCATCGCGACACGGCGATGGCGGCGCGCACGCGGCATCAGATTGCAACGCCAACGGCGCTGGGCGCACGGATTGCAGGCTGGGGGATGCCGTTTGTGCGCCATCGTGCGCGGCTCGATCAGATGCGGGATCGGGTGCTGGTGCTGTCCCTTGGGGGGGCATCGGGAAACCTGTCGGCCTTTGGCGGGCAGGGGTTTGCGTTGGCAGATGCCATGGCTGAAGAACTGGGATTGCGTGCGCCAGAGCTGCCTTGGCATTCGGCCCGTGATGGGATTTTGGAATTTGCCAACCTGTGTGGGCTGATTTGCGGATCGCTTGGCAAAATGGCGCAGGATGTGTTGGTGTCGGCGCAAATTGGGGATGGGTTGCGGGCTGGGAGCGGCGGTGGATCAAGCACCATGCCCCATAAGGCGAACCCGACCGAGGCCGAAGCGATGTTGGCCTTGGCGCGGCAAGGGCAAGGATTGGTGGCGCAATTGGCGGGTGCGGCCATTCATGCGCAAGAGCGTGACGGGGCCGCGTGGGCGCAAGAGTGGATGACGTTGGCCCCGCTGGTTGTGGCCACAGGCGCGGCGCTGCGCCATGGGCAGGCGTTGGCAGGTTCATTGCAGGTGGATCGGGCAAAGATGGCAGCCGTGTTTGAGGATACACAGGGTTTGATGATGGCGGAGGCAGCGAGTTTTGCGCTGGCAGAGCATATGGCCCTGTCAGAAGCGCGTGCCGTTGTGAAAGGGGCCTGCGCCAAAGCCGTGGAAAGCGGGGAGCATTTGCGCGATGTGATGGCGCGTGAAACGGTACTGCCGATTGCGTGGGACAGTGTGTTTGATGCCCCGTCTGCGCTTGGTGAAAGTGGAACAATTGTAGACCGATTTGCGGCCGCTGTTGCGTCTGGTGCATAGGACGTTTGCACCATTGGGTGTAGTTAACAGGGAGTTTGCCCCCTATATATTGGGTGGTTTTGGAGCGATGCGTCCAAGAAGAACATGATCTTTGGGCGTGCCACGCCCAAATCCTTTGACTGGAACCCAGAACAGAGGCCGATTATGTCAAACCATCCAAACAAAAGAGCAAAAGTCGTTATTATTGGCGCAGGATTTGGCGGTATTTCTGCTGCTAAGGCGCTGGCCAAGGCGCCTGTGGACATTACGATGATTGATCGGCGCAATTATCATCTGTTTCAGCCCTTGTTGTATCAGGTGGCGACGGCGGATTTGTCCCCTGCGGATGTGGCGTGGCCGATCCGAAGCATCTTTTCACGCCAACAAAATGTGCGGGTGGTTTTGGGCGAGGTGTTGGACATCGACACAGACGCCAAAGAAGTCGTTCTGGAGGAGGGGCGGTTTGAATACGACCATGTGATTGTGGCAAGCGGGGCGCATCATTCGTATTTTGGGCGCGATGAGTGGGAAAAACATGCTCCTGGATTAAAGCGGGTGATTGATGCCACCGAAATTCGCAAGAATGTTCTGATGGCGTTTGAGCGGGCGGAGGTTTCTGACGACCCGGTGGAACAAGCGCGGCAGATGACATTTGTTGTTGTCGGTGGCGGGCCAACTGGGGTGGAAATGGCAGGGGCCATAGCCGAATTGGCCCATCATGCGTTGGCGCGAGATTTTCGCCATATTAATTCCCGCAGTGCGCGGATTATTTTGATTGAGGCAGGGCCGCGATTGTTGAGTGCATTTCCTGAAAAACTGTCAAACAAAGCCAAAGCTTCGCTGGAAAAGCTGGGTGTTGAAGTGATGTTGGATACGATGGTTCAGGATATCACCGCAGATGGCGTGCAGTTGGACGGTGCGTTTATCCCATCTGCCTGCAAGGTATGGGGGGCAGGTGTTGCCGTGAAAAACGTGGGGCGCTGGCTGAATGTGGACACGGATCGCAGTGGGCGTATCGCGGTCGGTGGTGATATGTCGGTTCCGGGCCTGCCAGAGGTGTTTGTGATTGGCGATGCGGCGAAGGTTGCGTGGAAAGAAGATGCAGATGTGCCCGGTATTGCGCCTGCGGCCAAGCAGGGTGGGAAATACGTGGCAAAACGCATTGTGGCGGCGTTGCGTGGCAAACCCGCGCCTAAGCCGTTTGCGTATAAACACGCAGGCAATTTGGCGACGATTGGACGAAATTCAGCGGTAATTGATTTTGGCAAAGTCCAACTGTCAGGGTTTTTAGCGTGGTGGATTTGGGGGGTGGCCCATATTTATTTCCTGATTGGGGTGCGCCAGCCGATCATCGTCGCGTTTAGTTGGTTTTGGTCTTATGTGACCTATTCCAAAGGGGCGCGATTGATCACAGGATTGCGGCCTTTGTTTGAAGAGCCACAGGAGGAAAAGCCGTCAGAAGTCTGATAATTTTGCCAGCTTGTTCAAAAGGTTGTTCATCTGAGGTTTGCCAAAGGCTTCTTCCAGCTCTTCATAGATTTTACGCGCCTCTGGTGCGATCAGGGCAATGATATCCTGACCAGCCTTCGTGAGGTGGATGATCTGTTTGCGTTTGTCTGTTGGATGGGGTTCGCGGCGGATCATGTCGCGTTTTTCCAACAGCGCAAGGATGCGTGTGAGGCTGGGGGTAAGAACCACGCAGCGTTCGCCAAGTTCGGTGGGTTCTAGTGGGCCGACCTCGTCCAATACCCGCAACACGCGCCATTGCTGTTCGGAAAGGTCCTGTTCGGTGAGATAAGGGCGAATACGTTTCATCAAGGCTTCGCGGGCGCGCAAGAGCATGATGGGGAGGGATTCTTCGGTTTTGGCGAAAAATTTGCTCATAACATCTATGCCCTGCGAAAATTCGATAACAGGTTCAGTATATAGGGTTGCGGTGGCAAGGGAAGCCGCGTTTTTCTGCGGCGGTTTTTAGGGGATTGGTCCTGTGAACCGCCGCAGAAGGTTTTATTTTGGCAGATGGATCGTGAATTTTTCACGTAAAGACGCATCAAGTGCAGGATCGAATTTGCACTGAGAGCCAGCGGCCAAGATTTCTTCTTTTTTGGCGACGGCTTTTTCCAAAAGATCAGGTTTGCCAAGTTCGGCCCATTCTTTCGGGGAGGTGCGGTCGCCCATGTTGGGATAGACGTAATCAGCTTCCATCCGTGACAGGGTTTCGCCTGTGCCAAGGTAGTGGCCGGGCCCGCCCACGCAGACCTGTTCGATCTGTTCGAGGGCAAGGGTTTCATCGTTCACTTCGATGCCGCGCACGCAACGCAGAGCCTGGCCGATGATATCGTCGCCAAGGACAAGGCTTTCGTGGCAGAATCCAAGGAGGGAAGCGTGCATGCCTGCTGCTTCGTACACCATGTTGACGCCTGACAGGCCCGCCATGACGTTGGAGCACATTTGTTCCCAACCTGCCTGCATATCGGGCATTTTACTGTCCGAAGCGCCTGCGGCGGCCCCACCAGGCAGACCATAAAAATGGTGCATTTGGGCGCAGCCTGCGGTGAGCAGCGCCTGTTCGCCAGAGCCAATGGACATGGCCCCCGTGCGCAGATCGAGCCCAAACGGCCACGTGCCAAAGATGGCGGGATGGCCCGGTGCGATGGCGTTGACATAGACCATACCACCCAAACATTCGGCGGTGGCCTGTACGATGGCCCCTGCGATTGTAGATGGAGCGGTCGCGCCTGCCATACCAGCGGAGAGCAAAAGCACGGGCATGCCGCCGCGAATGCAGGCTTCCATGACTTCGCAAGACTCGGTGGCGAATTTCATCGGTGGGACGACGAAACAATTAGAGTTGGACATCCACGGGTTGGCACGGAAGTTCGCCTCGCCCCCTGAGATTTCGTAGAGCATTTCGAGCGCGTCAGGCACGAAATCGGGTTCGGTGAACGATGTGCCGATGTGTTTTGTGGTGCCTGATGCGGTGGCGTAGATGGTGTTGAGATCCATTTCGCGATTGTCAGCGATGTCGCGGCACACCATGGGGCGTTGCAAGAAGTGGATATTGTCGAGCCGATCCACAATCCGCGCGGCATCGTGCAGGTCTTGCACGCCGCATTCGCGGTATTCATTGCCCATCACGTCCACAAGGTGAACTGCCGCGCCTGCTGTGCCGTAGTGAACGCGTTTGCCGTTGAGGTGTAGATTGTTTTTCCCATCTCGGCTGTAAAGCGTGATATCTTTGTTGGCTTTGGTGAGCATGTCTTCGACGAGGGCGCGGGGAAAGCGGATGCGGCCATCGTCCCCTTGGATCGCGCCTGCATCGGTGAGGATTTTCACGCCAGATGGTGGTGCATCAGCCAAGCCGATGTTTTCAAGCGCATCGAGGGCGGCAGTGTGGATTTGCTGAACTTGGGTGTCGGACAGGGGTTTGTACGTGCCCCCTTCCATACCAGCGTGGATTGAGCGATCTGCTTCGGCGACGGGAGCGGCGCGCAGGGCCTGACGGGCGGAGCGTCCACCTGAGCGGCGGGCTTTGGGTTCTGACATATTGGTATCTTTTTAACTGGGATGTGTTGGACGTTGAGGCGGGTTTACGCCTGTGGCGATCCACGTGCCGCACGCCCACGGTTTGCGCCAATGGTGCGCGAAATGAGGTGTGTCATCCAGTTAAGATCAATCATGTCTGTCTCTGTCTTAGCTGCGATCAGACTGCGACAGTTTGGCAGGGTCAACACGTCTGTTTGCGGCAGAAGTGTCGTTTTTGGCAGATTACCAGCTGCCGCTTGCACCACCGCCAGAGGAGGATCCGCCGCTAAAGCCGCCGCTGCTTCCTCCGCTTGAGGAGGAGCTTGTGGAGACTTTGGGAATGGTGACGGTTTCGACTTTGTGGTGGTCGCAGTTTTTGCAATCATACGTGACTTCTGCGCGGCCTGTGGAAGAGGTTGTGGCCGCCACCAACGTGCGCCGTTTAGAATGCAGTGTGTAATAATTGCAAGACGGGCATGTGGCGTAGCCCGTGAACCATTTTGGATAACCTTCGACGCGGGTGCGTTCATCATAGGCGCAGTACCAGACATCGTAGTCTTTTGATTTGATGGCCTCTTCGACGATTTCCCCTTGGGCGAGGTAGGCGTCTTCGTCTGTTTCGGCTAAGCGGCGCATTTTGCGTCCGCACGTGTCGCAGATGCGGGGGCGGAACCGTTGCCAGCGGCGGAACATTTTAAACCCGACGCCCCCACCGCCAAGGCCCAAAGCGCCCAAAATCCAGGCCCAAAGCCCGCCGTTTCTGGCGTTTTCCGAGATGTGCGTGGTTTCGTTTTTTATGCGGGATTTCAGCGTTGGGCGATTGTCTGGGCCGTAATCGAGCACCAAACGTTTTAGAGTTTCTTTGGTGCCTGCTTCGATTCCAGAGGAATAGCGCCCATCGCGAAAATAGGGCAGGAAGTAATTGTCGATGACGTTTTTAGCACGGTCGTCGTAGCGCGCTGGATAGCCAGACCCCAAAGCGATGCGCATTTCTCGATCTTCTTTGGAGACAAGGATCAAGATACCATCATTACGATCTGGATTGCCAACGCCCCAACTGTTGAACAAGCCTGTGGCAAAGGTGGCGATAGAGCTGCTGGAGCCGTAATCGGAGCGGCGATTGATTGTCACCACGGTGACTTCGAGATCGCGATCCCGTTTGGCGTCTCGCAGCATGGCTTCGATGCGTTTTTCAGACTGTGCGCCGATGATATCGGCAAAGTCATTCACATAAAGAGATTGATAATTCGGATAGGTTTGAGCGGAAACGGTTAAAGGCAAAAGAACCGTGAAGCAGAGGGTGAGGAAGATTTTTTGTAAAAATGTCATGTGGTTAAGCTTTGTTCGTTTTGGGTGGCGATTAGGACTGATCGCCTGTGGGGGCGCTGTTTGCCAGTTCTGTAATGACGTCATAGGCAAGCATAACATCATCGCGCGTGCAATCAAACTGACCCGCTACGAAACGGATCACGAAGGCGCCGTTGTGCAGGGTTTGAGTGAGGTAAATACGCCCATCATCATTGATTTTCTGCAAGAGATTGGCGGAGGCAGTGTTTGGGTCCGCGTTTGCAGGGGTGTGCTGGAATGTGAAGAGCGACAGGCGGCTGTGGGTAGTGATGGTGAAATCGGGATGGGCGGCGAGTTTGGCCTCTAGCTCTTGGGCCCATTTAACGTGATTGCGCATCCGTTCGCGCAAGCCTTCGAGCCCGTAGGCACGCACCAAAAACCAGAGTTTTAGCGCACGAAAGCGACGGCCAAGTGGCACAGTCCATTCGTTAAAGTTTGTGATTTCAGAGGCTTGCGGTGTTTCGAGATAAGACGGGCGCAGGCCCATAGTGCGGCGCTGAATGTCTGGGTCTTTGAGGAACTGAATGGAGCAATCGAAATTCGCACCCAGCCATTTGTGCGGATTAAACACGATGCTATCGCAGTTTTCTGCACCGACCCAAATGTCGCGCAATTCGGGGCAGATCATGGCAGAGCCTGCCCAAGCGGCATCAAGATGGGTGTATAAGTCCTCGGCCCGCGAGATGGCGAGGACGGGGGGCAGATCATCGCACGCGCCGATAGATGTGCCGCCTGTGCAAAGGATGACGCCAGCGGGCGTATGCCCCGCAGCGCGGTCCGCAGTGATGGCGGATTGGAGCGCGGCGGGGTCCATTTGATAGGCGCTATTCGTTGGGATTTTGATCAAATTGTCTTGGCCAATGCCTGCGACCCAACAGGCCTTATCAATCGAGGAATGCACCTGTTCAGAGCAATAAATTCGCAAGCGCGGCTGTGTGGAAAGGCCTGTGTCATTGCCAGTAAACCCTGTGGCGCGTTCGCGCATAGTGAGAACGGCGGACAGGGTTGCGGAACTGGCGCTGTCTTGGATCACGCCTTTGAAACCGTCTGGCAGGGCCATGGCTTGGCGAAACCAATCAATCATCACCTGTTCGATTTCTGTGGCCGCTGGTGAGGTTTGCCAGAGCATACATTGCGCGGCGATTGCGTTGGTGAGTTGTTCTGCAATCATCGAAGCAGGGGCCGCGTTTGATTGGAAATACGCAAAGAAACGCGGGTGTTGCCAATGGGTTATACCATCAGGGACAATGTGTTCGAAATCCGCGATGATCGTTTCCATATCCGTTGCGTGTTCGGGGGGCGACGCGGGCAAACGCGCCGCAATCTCCCCGATCTGCGTTTGGGCCCGCACGGGTTTGTCGCGCAGCGTTGCGAAATGAGTTTCGATCCACTGTGTGGCGCGGTTGGTCCATTTGGCGTAATCGGCGTATTTCATGGGTATCTCGCTAACATGTTAATTAATGATAGCGGCGAGTGAAGAGGCGTGCAAGAGAAGCGAGTGCAAGGTTGGGGCATGGGGCATTTTAAAGATTAAGACACTGCATTTATGAAGCGTCATAAATGAAGCTTCTAGCGAAAGCGTCTGAATTAACGGTTTGGCAACCTGAAGAAGCTAGACCCATGAAAGTCTCCCATCTGCACGAAGAAAAGGATCCTCAAATGGCGAAAAAAGACTCTCAAAAAAAAATAGTGCAAACAGACTTCGCGAAACCCGCTATTCCGCCCTATCGACCTGACAAATTCGCAAACACATTTGCGCATCTTGATGGTCAATCCTTGTGGACTTGGCTGCACCAAGAGCATGTGATTTTGATCATGGAAACCGCGAGTTATTTGCGCCGCCCTGCGATTGAGCCACTGTCGCCTCTGTTAAAGCGGCACTGCCCCAAGGTGGCAACGTCTGTGAAATTGCGCCAAATGATCGGGCATATGGTGCGCCAAATCCTCGAAAGGCGCGGCTATCATCTGGACCGATCCAACGTGCGCATCAAGCACAAAGGCAACCTGTTCCACTTTGGTTCGGCCTATGTAAAACCGTAAGTGTGCGGGGCTTAGGATGGGGTGCTCAACATGGCATCAACGGTGGCGCGATCTGCTGCAGTGCCCAAAGTGGAAAAATCACCCGCTGCCAGCAGGGGCGTTGCCGCATCAATCAAGGATTGCTGCGTGACGCGGGCCAAAGCCGAGCCGAGCGAAATGCGCGCAACGCCCATGGCGGCATAGTCCGCACGGGTTACTTTGCTAAACACAGGGCCGGCGGTCAGGGCGTTGATCGGTTTGTCCGTGCAGGCCACGATGCGGCGCAGATCGTCCACGGATTTTGGGAAAGGCGCATAGAGACAATCTGCCCCCGCCGCATCAAAGGCTTGCAGACGGCGGATCGCTTCTTCCACGTCGTAATAGCCGTTCATGATGCCATCGGCGCGGGCCACCAAAACGAAATCGCGTGGCAGAGCACGGGTTGCGGCCACGGCCGCTTTGATCCGCTCCACGGCAAAATCAAACGCATAGGCCGTGTCGGTGTCAAAGGCCGTGTCTTCAATAGAACAGCCCGCCAAACCCGCTTCGCATGCCAGTCGAATGGTTTCAGCCACTGTTTCAGGCGCATCGCCATAGCCGTTTTCAAAGTCCCCTGACACAGGCAGCGGTGTTGCGGCCACAAGGTCTTGGGCATGGGCCAGTGCTTCATCGCGCGTAACTGTGCCCATGTCTGGGCGGCCAAGGGTAAAGGCGTGTCCACCCGATGTGGTTGCCAACGCCTGTGCGCCCAGAGCGGCGAGCATTTTGGCGCTGCCCGCGTCCCACGCATTGGCAAGGATGAATGGATTGCCAGGCTGGTGCAGGGCGCGAAAGGCGGGGCCGGGATCATGGGACATCGTGTTATCCTTTTAAAGCACTTGGATCATAGAACATCTGGGCCGTGGCGATTTTGCCCGTGTCCGATGCCACCAGTGTGATCCATCCGCTGAGTTTTGTGAAGGATTTGGTTTTTTGATGGTGGCCATAAAAGGTCCAAGACAAAAGCGCATTGGGGCTGGCGATGCGGGTGTCATCGGCCATGAAGTGCAGGTCGGGAAACAGCGTGAAAAACCCATCGGCCACGTCGGCGATGGCTTTGGGGTCTTTGGCGGGGGTTCCGTTTACCAAAAATGTGGCATCCGCTTCGAACAGGCCAGCCACGGCAAAGGCGTCGCGGTCTGTCCATGCGGTGCAGAAGGATTGGGTCAGGTTGGTGATTTTTTGGCTGGGCACAGGCATGGTTAAGCAATCTTTGATTTGGCAAACGCAATAAGGCGCGTGAGGGCGGTTTTGAAATCGTCATCGGGGATAGTCATGGCCACACGAATGTGACCCGCAGCCGATGCACCAAAACTTTCCCCTGGCATAACGGCGATGTGTTCTTGGGTCAGCAGTTGATCGGCGAAATCATCGCCTGACAGGCCCGTGGCGCGGATATCAAGCATCAGATACATGGCCCCTTGCGCGGGGATCAAGCGAATGTCGGTTTCGTCTTTCAAAATTTCGCGTGCCATTAACAGGCGGTTGCGAAACACATTGGCCACTTCGGTTTCCAGTTCGGTGCCATTGGTGAGCGCAAAGGTGGCGGCATCTTGGATGAAGCCCGGCACGCCGTAGGTGTTGATTGTAGACAGATCAAGAATGCGATCAATGGCGTCTTTTGGGCCGATGATCCAACCCACGCGCCAACCTGTCATGGCGTGGGATTTCGACATGGAGCCAATAACAAAACAATTGTCGGCCATGTTGGGCAAGCTGCGCGGCGAGATATGCTCGCCTTCCCAGACTTGGGTGTCGTAAACCTCATCTGACACCAGAACCACATCATTTGTCAGGCACACATCACAGATCATTTCGAGTGTTTCGCGCGAATAAATGACGCCTGTGGGGTTGTTCGGCGAGTTGATCAGCAGGGATTTTGCAGATTTAGCCAGCGGTTCCAGATCGGCCCGTTGTGGTTGGAAATTGTGATCGGAATGGGTTGGAACGGCCAAGGATTTTGACCCAATGGAGCGGATGCCGCCAGGGTAGGTTGCGTAGTAAGGGTCCATGAACAAACCCGTGTCGCCGTGATCAAGCAAGGCGAGATGGGCGGCAAACAGGGCGGCTTGGCCCCCTGTGGTGACGATCACATTGTCTTTGGTTGTTGGAACGCCTGATTGTGCTTGAACCCGCGCCGCGATGGCTTCTCTTAAATCGGTGTTGCCTGGCACAGCGGCGTAGCCTGTGTTGCCCGCTTTGGCGCTGCGATACATTTCGTCGATGATGGATGGATCGGTGCGGTTGTCGTGTTCGCCGATGGTGAGTTCGAGCACTGGAATGCCCGCGTCGATCATATCGCGCGACCGATAGAGGATATCCCAGCCGTCTGATCCGTCGCCGGTAATGGATTGGATGCGATTTGAGAGTTTCATGGGCGGTTTCCCTGATGATGTTGATCCGATGGAAACGGGGTTTGAGGGGATTCTGCAAGGGGGTGTGGTTGGCGGCGGTAAATATTGGATATTTGGACCAAGAAAAAGACGTTAAGGCGTATGTGAATTGTTAGGGTTGTTTTTTGAGGCGGCTGGGGTATGGTCGGCGCCATGAGAAACAAAAGCATCATTTGCTGTATTTGCATTATCCACTGACTGTGTCAGGCGGACTGCTTCTCTATTTCCTAAACAGATAACGAGTGATAGGTCCGCCACGGATAAAGTGCGTGTGCGTTAAGGACGACCGATGACCGAGATTAAACTGTATAACACGAAGACCCGCAAAAAAGAGGTCTTTACGCCTTTGGATAAAAAGGACGTGCGCATGTATGTGTGCGGACCAACGGTGTATGATCGCGCCCATATTGGCAATGCGCGGCCTGTGATTGTGTTTGATGTTCTCTATCGTTTGCTGCGTGAGGTGTATGGCGAAGGCCATGTGCAATATGCGCGCAATTTCACCGATGTAGATGACAAGATCAACGCAACCGCAGCGGCGCGCAAAGAGGCGGGGGCCGCTGGCACGTTGGAGGAGTTGGTGCAGGAGCGCACGGATGAAACCATTGCGTGGTATCTGGAGGATATGGGGGCGCTTGGGAACCTTGAGCCTGATCATGCGCCGCGGGCGACCGAGTATATTCAAGAGATGGTGGATATGTCGGCTATGCTGATTGAGCGCGGGCATGCGTATGAAGCCGAGGGGCACGTGCTGTTTGATGTGACGTCGTATGAGAACTATGGCTCTCTGTCGGGGCGGTCTGTGGATGACATGATTGCGGGCGCGCGGGTTGAAGTGGCACCCTATAAGCGCAATCCGATGGATTTTGTGTTGTGGAAGCCGTCTGACGCGGAGCAGCCCGGTTGGGACAGCCCGTGGGGGCGGGGGCGACCCGGTTGGCATATTGAGTGTTCTGCAATGGCGGAGAAGCTGTTTGGCAAGCGGTTTGATATCCATGGAGGCGGATTGGACCTTGCGTTTCCGCATCATGAAAATGAGAAGGCGCAGTCGTGCGCTTGCGGGTCGGAGGAGGACTTTGCGCAGGTGTGGATGCACAATGAGATGTTGCAGGTGGAGGGCAAGAAGATGTCCAAGAGCTTGGGGAATTTCTTTTCGGTGCGGGAGTTGATTGATCAAGGATATCCGGGTGAGGTTATTCGGTTTGTGTTCTTAGGGACACATTATCGGAAACCGATGGATTGGACGGAAAAGAAGGCGAAAGAGGCGGCGCGGACTTTGAGTAAATGGCGCGATGCCATTGACGCTCAAGGTGATGGAAAGCCAAGCGCTGAGTTTCTGGAAGTCTTGTCCGACGACTTGAACACACCAGGTGCAATTTCACTCTTGCATGACCTTGCCGCCAAAAAAGACTGGGCGACTTTGAAGGCCAGCGCACTTTTGCTGGGTCTTCTATCTCCCAACATGGGCGATTGGATAAACCGCGGTGGCGTCGTTTTGGATCAATGGCAAAAGAAGCTGACAGAGGTGCGATCTCTTGCGATGGAGACCAAGGATTTTTCAGAAGTTGATCGTTTGAAAGCCCTTCTTTCAAATGCGGGAGTATCAGTTCAAATGGGTAAAGAAGGCATTTTGTTGGTGGCGGGGCCTGAAGTTGATCTGAGTAAATTAAACGGTGTTTCGGAATGAGTAGTGATTCAACACAGGCCTTCGCCGACCTCGGGTGGCGCGAATGCGCCTCCTGTGGGGCCCGTTTCTCGCAAGTTGTAAGCAACTTGCTGCCAACGCAGTGGGATCGGCGCAGGCCGAGCGGCGCACGGCCAAGTTTCAGGTTTGAGGTGTTATCATGATCCGCGAGCGCCTTTACCTTTTCGACACAACCCTTCGCGATGGCCAACAAACGCAAGGTGTCGACTTTACCGCTGAGGACAAAATCCGCATTTCCCATGCGCTCGATGAGCTGGGGATTGATTATGTGGAGGGCGGGTGGCCTGGGGCCAATCCGACGGACAGTGATTTCTTTGCGGCGGCGCCAAAGTTGAGCCATGCTACGTTTACGGCGTTTGGGATGACCAAGCGTGCCGGGCGGTCTGCGGCGAATGATGATGTTTTGGCGGCGGTGATGAATGCCAATACGCCTGCGGTGTGTCTGGTGGGTAAGACACATGATTTTCATGTGACCAAGGCGCTGGGCATAACGCTGGAGGAGAACCTTGAAAACATCGCGGAGAGTTTCAAGCATATCGTGGCGAGCGGGCGGGAAGCCTTGTTTGACTGCGAGCATTTCTTTGATGGGTTTAAGGCCAATCCTGACTATGCGTTGAAGGCGGCGAAGGCGGCGTTTGATGCGGGGTGTCGCTGGATCGTGCTGTGTGACACCAATGGCGGGGCGCTGCCTGCAGAGGTACGTGCGGCCACGGCGGCGGTGATTGAAAGCGGGATTCCGGGCGATCATCTGGGAATTCACACGCATAATGACACGGAAATGGCGGTGGCCAACACGCTGGCGGCGGTGGATGCGGGCGCGCGGCATATTCAAGGGACG
This sequence comes from Amylibacter sp. IMCC11727, assembly GCF_029854195.1. NCBI lineage: Bacteria > Pseudomonadati > Pseudomonadota > Alphaproteobacteria > Rhodobacterales > Paracoccaceae > Amylibacter > Amylibacter sp. IMCC11727. The sequence goes on along the minus strand of NZ_CP122960.1, from coordinate 2,433,175 downwards.
TTGAATGGGCTGGGGGAACGCTGCGGCAATGCGAACCTAACGGCGATCATTCCGACTTTGCTGCTGAAAGAACCCTATGCGAGCCAGTTTGAAACGGGTGTGAGCGCGGCTGGTTTGGCTTCGCTGACGAAAGTGTCACGGATGCTCGACGATATTTTGAACCGTGTGCCCCATAAATGGGCGGCTTATGTGGGGGCCAGTGCCTTTGCCCATAAGGCGGGGCTGCATGCCAGTGCGATTTTGAAAGATCCGACGACCTATGAACATGTGGAGCCGAGCCGTGTGGGCAATGAACGGATTATCCCCATGTCCAATCAGGCGGGGCAGTCGAACCTGTTGAAACGGCTGACGGATGCGGGGATTGCGGTTGAAAAGGGTGATGCGCGGTTGGGGGACATCTTGAACGCTGTTAAAGAGCGGGAAGATCAAGGCTACGCCTATGACGGGGCGCAGGCGTCGTTCGAGATTTTGGCGCGGCGTGTTCTGGGCGATTTGCCAACGTTTTTTGAGATCATGCGGTATCGCGTGACAGTGGAACGCACCCATGTGGAAGGCAAAGGGCGTATGACCCTGTCTGAAGCGGTGGTGGCGGTGAATATTGGCGGGCAAAAACACCTGTCTGCCAGTGAAAGCATGGACGCGGTGGGCAACGACCAAGGACCTGTGAACGCGCTTTGGCGGGCGTTGGAACGGGATTTGGGGCCGTATCAAAGCATCATTGATGACATGCATTTGGTGGATTTTAAGGTGCGGATCACGGGTAGTGGCACGGAGGCGGTGACGCGGGTTGTGATTGACAGCGAAGACGGGGATGGGGCGCGTTGGTCCACCGTGGGAGTGTCTGCAAACATCGTGGATGCCAGTTTTGAGGCGCTAACAGATGCGATCAATTGGAAGCTGTTGCGCGATGGAGCGTCGGCCCAAGGTTAAAGACCCGCTGAGAATAGCGGGCCTTTGGCGGTGTCGTCTTATTTTGGTAGGATTTAGTCGTACAGGCTCTTAATCCATTCGCGTGTTGCTTGGCGTACCCATGGGTCGGAATTGTTCACCAGCTTGCGTTTTTCATTCTCTGACAAGCTGTCGTATTGTCCGGCCAGTTCAATCTGTCCAGAGCGGATCAATTCAAGTTCGACCCGATCAATGGTTGTGTTTGCCATCGCGCCTGTTGCGATCAGGATTGTTGTGGCTGTTGTCATGAAAAAGGTTTTCATGCGTGTTCTCCTTTTCTGTGTTGTCCAGAAACGTAAAGCGGCGCCGTTGAATGGGTACACACGTCTGATCGCGATTGCGTGAGTGGGGTTTGCAGAAAATTTAGATGTAACCTTGACGTTACTTTTCTAATCTGACACTTAGTAACCCATAGGTTACACGAAAGGAACGCAGATGGCGTGGTTTGTTTTATTTGTCTCGGGTGCTTTGGAGGTGGTTTGGGCCAGCGCAATGAAGGAGAGCGCGGGGTTCACAAAGGTCGGGCCCAGCATCTTAACGGGGGTCACAGCGTTTTTAGGGTTTTGGTTGCTGGCGTATGCCATGAAATCACTGCCTTTGGGCACGGCTTATCCTGTTTGGGTCGGCATTGGCGCGGTCGGGACGTTTGTTTTTGGCGTGATCTGGTTCAACGAGCCTGCCAGCCTGTTGCGGGTGGGCAGCGTTACGCTGATCGTTGCGGGGATCGTAGGATTGAAGGTGGCATCATGAACGGTGAAGGTTTGGTGCGGTTGCGTGGTATTTTGATGGGGTTTGCGGGGGTTGTGTGTCTTGCTTATGGCGTTTTGGCCGTTGTGATGGGGCGCCCTGATCCGATGCCACAATATATTCCAGGGGTGGCGGGTATTGCCGCTATGGTGGCGATTTATCTGGCATTTTGGCAAGCGGGATCGGACTCGCGCAAGGCGGCGTCTGATGAAATGTTTGTTGCGGAAATGAATGGTGCAGTGAAGGTTGGGTTTTGGGTTGGTATTTTCATGTACCCCGCATTTGCCCCGTTTCTGATAGCCGGATGGACCACGTTTGACGTGGCGTTTGCTGCGATGGGTACATTGATGGCGGCGGCGTATTTGCTGACCTTTGCGGTTTCAACATTGCGGGGGCTGTAATGGGGGGGCTGCGTAATCATTTGAAACAGCTGCGCAGTGACGCGGGGATGACACAGGCGCAATTGGCGGCAGCGGTGGGTGTATCGCGTAAGACCATCAACACGATTGAGAATAGAGTTTTTGTGCCAAGTACAGTTTTGGCCCTGCAAATTGCGGCGGTTTTAAAGGTGTCTGTGCATGATGTTTTTGAATTGGAAGAGGAATAATCCGATGGGATTTATTAAGAAAATTGTACGGTTCGCAGCGATTTCTGCGGGGATTTATCTGGTGATTGCAGTGGGGTTGATCCTGTCACAATGGCCTGCGGGTAAGGTTGATGGAGATGGGTTGCATTTTGATCGGATGGTTTTGAAAACGCCGCCGGTTGAACCTGAGTTTTTTACCTTGTCGGACAGTACGCGCATGGCGGTGCGCCTGTTTGAGGGGGATGGCCCGTTGGTTGTCGTGGTTCATGGATCAGGGGGACATGGTTCTGGGTATAACTGGTTGGCAGAGCAATTTGCAGCTGGCGGGGCCAAGGTTGTGCTGCCAGATTTGCGCGGTCACGGGCTGACCGAAGGGCCGAGGGGAGATGTGCAATATATCGGTCAGATGGAAGATGACCTGGCCGAATTGATCACTGCGTATCAAGAAGATGGGCAAGAGGTCATCATGGTTGGGCATTCGTCGGGGGGTGGATTGACCATTCGATTTGCGGGCGGCGCACATGGAGACATGCTTGACGGAGCCGTTTTGATCGCGCCATTTTTGAAGCATGATGCACCGACGTCGCGCACAGATGCAGGGGGCTGGGCGCAGCCATTGGTGCGGCGGTTTATCGGGCTGTCGATGCTGAACGGTGTGGGGATTACGGCGGCCAATGGTATGACCGTGATGGAGTTTAATTTGCCAGAAGGGCCGCTGGCCGAAACCATGACGCAGGCCTATTCGTTTCGGTTGAATACGTCCTATGGGCCGCGATCTGATTATCTGGCTGATGTGAGCAAATTGCCAAAGTTCCAATTGATTGTCGGGCGTGACGACGAAGCGTTTCTGGCAGAGGCGTTTGAAACCGCCATGACTGCGGCAACGGACAAAGGCACCTATCACATTTTGGATGGTGTTTCGCATTTGGATGTGTTTTTGAACGAAGAGGCTGCGGCCTTGATGGTAGACTTCGTGAATGAGTTCTAAATGCAAAATGACCCCAGCGAGGATATTGCGTTGTGCGCAGAAACAGTGCGCACAAGCGATCCTGACCGTTTTCTAAGTGCTATGACGGCCAGTGGCGCGGTACGTGATGCGTTGATGGTATTGTATGCGTTCAACGTTGAAGTGTCGCGGGCGCCTTGGGTGACGGCTGAGCCGATGATTGCAGAGATGCGGTTGCAATGGTGGCTTGATGCGGTGGAGGAAATCTTTGACGGCGGGGAAGTGCGGCGCCATCAGGTGGTGACGCCTCTGGCAGAATTGGTGCGTGCGCAGGGATTGCGGCGCGACTGGCTCGACGGGGTGATCCAAGCTCGACAGTGGGACATTTATAAAGAGCCGCACGCCAATGATGCCGCATTGAAGCAATATCTGGACGCCACGGGTGGTGGGCTGATGGGGTTGGCCGTTGCGGTGTCGGGAGGCGAAAGCGAAGCCGCTTATGACTATGGCGCGGGGTGTGCGGTGGCGCGTTTGTTGATGGCGGTTCCTGCATTAGAAGAAGCGGACCGATACCCGTTGGTAGATGGCACGCAGGCAGGTGTGAAAACGCTGGCAGAGGCTGGATTGGCGCGGGCGGATGCCGCCCGTCAGGATTTGCGCAAGATACCAAGACCCGCGCGGGCTGCGCTGCGGGCGGAGTGGTTTGCGCGTGGGGTGTTAAAGCAAGCGGTCAATAATCCTGCATTGGTTGGGGCGGGCTTGCTTGGTGGATCAGAGGCGGGCAAGAAGCTGCGTTTGATGCGACTGGCGCTGATGGGCGGTTTTTAAGCGGTTAAAGCGTTCCATGAAAAACCTGAGGCATCAGCCTTTGGCGAAAGGCATTAGATCTTAGGTACTTACAGGTCTCTTAACCACCACCAAGTGAGTCAGGGTTAACGCGAAAGGCTATAGTTTGGCGCGCAGGGCGCAAAATTCTTCGTCCCAATCCTTTAATGCTTTGAATGCTTTTTTCATCAGCTTTGCTTCGCGGCCAGTGAGTGCGGCGGCAATATGGGCTTCGCTGCCTGTCAATTTTGCGAAAATGGCGGTTGCAAAAGCGCGGGTGGGTTGAGTCATATAGCCTGCCCATCCCGCATCTGCTGCCCCTTGCAATTGGATGAGACCAAATCCGTGAATGATGCAATGCAGGTCTGTGGCCAGTTCATGTGCGTCCCAGCCCCCAGGGAGCTGATCTGCCACGGGATCAAGTTTGGCGTGCATCAATTCATGGGCAAGGGTTGCGATAAAGTTGATAGGTTGGCGCATGATGCGTGGGTTGTAGGTGATCAGAGGGTTGAATTCGTCGGGGAAATACTGGCCAGCGATCATGCTGGTTTGGCCGTATTCGTGGCCGATATTTTCGGGCAACTGGGGGATTGGTTCTAGGGCGATGCGTTTTTTCGACATGCCAAGCAGGCGTTTGATGTCGTTAAACACGCCCAAGGCAGAAGCATGATCGCCGCCGCCTTTTGCTTTGAAATACTGTTTGGTGGGGCGCACGAGGCTGTCTGGATTTAGCCAATAACGCGGGTTGTGGTGATCAATGGCCCAGGCGTAGTTGTCAAACACCCACAATGCGAGGTCTTCAGAGATGAATTCCGACTTCCAGAACATTACGCGTTTTTGCGTGTGATCATCGACAGCCAAATCAGGGAGCCGAACGCGAGAGCGAGGAATGGGATCATGGCGTAATTGACGGCGTTCCAGCCTTCAACAGGGTTGCCACCAGAGCAGTTCATCAAACCACCAGAGGCCAATGATGCTACGGTCACAAGGCCAAAGACAAGGAAATCGTTCATGCCTTGGGCTGGGCCGCGCTCTTGAGCGGTGTGGGCGGTGGCGAGCATAGCCGTGGAACCGATAAAGCCAAAGTTCCAACCGAAGCCCAAGAGGATCAGCGCGATATAGAAGTTGGAGAGCTGTACGCCTGCGAGCGCAACAATGCCTGCACCCATCAGGATAAAGAGGCCAGCCCCCACAACCCGTTCTACGCCGAAACGCGCGATGATGTGGCCTGTGAAAAAGCTGGGTGCGAACATGGCCAGCACATGCGCTGTCACGATATGGCCCGCCGTTTCGGTTGCAAAACCACAGCCCACAACAGCGAGGGGCGTGGATGTCATCACAAGGTTCATCAAGGAATAGGCGACCATGGCACAGATCATTGAAGTGGCGATACGAGGGGATTTGAGCAGTTCAATGCGCGTGCGACCTGTATAGGGGGCTGCTTTGGCGTGTTTGGCAGTGCCTGAGATAAGAAATGGGAACAGTACAAAGCCCAAGCAGTTCAGCGCAAAGGCGGCGGCGTAAACGCCCATGAAAGGGATCACCATGGCATCAAACATTGCCGAGCCAAGTTGCGGGCCGATGATGGCAGAGGCGAGACCCGCAGCCATGACATAAGAGATGGCTTTGGGGCGGAAATCATCTGATGCGGCGTCTGAAGCAGCAAAGCGGTAAAACCCGTGCGCAGACATGTAGATGCCTGTGAAATAGGACCCGATCAGCAAGAGGGGAAAGGAGCTGGTGTAAATGGCCAAGGCGGACAGGATTGCGCCAATGGCCCCGCCCGCGGCGCCGAGCATGAAACCTTTGGTGCGGCCAAATTTCTGCATAAAGGACGAAAGCCAAGGGGCGGTTGTCATGGAGCCGAACACGATGAGCGATATCGGTAGGGTGGCAAAGCAGATGTTTGACGCAAGCTGCTGGCCTGCAAGCCCTGAAAAGGTAAAGAGGAGCGGCATCTGCGCGCCAAGCACAGCTTGGGCGATGATGAGGATCAAGACGTTGCGTTCTGCAATCTGGTCTTGGGACATATTGGCGGCTTGGGTCATAGGTCCATCGGTAGTGGGGATAGGGGGGCAAGGGCAAGGGGAATGTTGCGTCGTTTGAATATGGATATTTATGGCCAGAAGAAAGCAGGGGTTGTGGTTGGCCGAAGGCCACGGTTAGGTGACGGGCCAAAGGGGAGTTTGATACGGTGTTGGGACGGCAAATAGACAGGGCTCATTGGGCATTTCCTGAAAAAAAGCAGATATCGGGTCGCACAGTGACCCTAGAACCCCTAGGGCAGACGCATCTGGAGGATTTGTGGGCGGTGGTGTCGCGTGCGCCGCAGAGTTTTACTTATCTGCGGTATGGGCCGTTTGACGATCAAGACGCGCTGCGCCGTTTGATTGAGGATTTGTCCACCCGTTCAGATCAGCCGTTTTGGGCCGTACTGGGGCCAGAGGGCACCGCGATGGGCTGGCTTTCTATGTGTGATGTTTATCCTGAGGACGGTGCGTTTGAGATCGGCAGCATTTGGTTTTCGCCCGAACTGCAAGGCACACGCATGGGGCGCGAGGCGATCTTTCTGCTGATGTGTTACGGAATGGATGCGCTGGAATATGAGCGGCTGGTTTGGCGGTGTCAGGCGCAAAATGAAGCATCGTTTCGCGCGGCGTTGAACCTTGGGTTTACGCATGAAGGCACATGGCGAAATGCGGCCGTTGTGAAGGGGTGGCAACGGGATATCGCGTGGTTTTCAATTCTGAAAGAGGACTGGGCTTTGTGTAGAAAAGCGTTTGAAATATGGTTTTTGGACGGAAATTTTGACGGCGAAGGGCGGCAAGTAGAAACGTTGCAGGATATTCGGGAACGGCTGAGTTAGGGGGTGTTCGTCGGCGAGCGTGTTTGTTAAGAAAAGTGGAATCAATTATAGGTTGATTGCTGCATTGGTTTTAAGTAATTAATTTTAAAGGGTTTATTATTGGAAATACTAATATTTTTGTTTTTGTGCCTCGTCGTTCTTGCCGTTGTTGTATGGAATTCGCATCGGGACAAAGGACGCAGCAATCGGCGTATTCCGCCCAAATTCAGACCGAACCCTCAGTATCGAAAGTCCGTCAAACGGAAGGTGTTTGACGCACAAAGTGCAACGCCTTTGGTTCTACCACAGATTTTAGAAGGGTATGCGCGGATTACGGATGGGGACAGTCTTGTTATTAACAAAACGCAGGTCCGATTGTATGGGATCGATGCGCCCGAGTTGAACCATCCTTATGGGCAAAAGGCAAAATGGGCTTTGATTCACATGTGCAAAGGCCAAAAAATACGCGCGGAAGTCACTGAGATAGACCGCTATGGGCGCACGGTTGCGCTGTGTTATTTGGAAGATGGTCGGGATATTTCGGCTGAAATGGTGAAAACGGGGAACGCCATTGATTGGCCGAAATTTTCGGGCGGCGTGTATCATAAACTGGAGCCCAAAGGTGTGCGCAGGAAGCTGTGGTTGGCAGATGCACGGCAGAATGGGCGGATGCACATCTGGGAACAGTTTGAGGCGCGGCAGAAGGTAAAGGAAGCTGCCGAGTAACCTGTTCGTATTTTACGCAGGCGCTATCACATGAGCAAAGGAACCTGTGATTTTGCCGTTTTGCAGGCCCATGTCGGGGAGGGCGGTGGCTTCTGCATCTGTGGCTTGGAACAGGGGATTGCCGTCTGCTTTGAGCGTGGTGGCGTAGTGGAATTCGTGTGCCTTTAGTGGTGTGTTCCAGGGGCCCCCTTGAGGGGTAAGGTTGCGGTAGCCGAGGTGGAGTTTGCGCTTGGCGAAGCTGGTTTCGAGCGGCAGGAGGCCTGCCATTTTGTGTGCGGTGCCATCCGCGTCGATCAGGGTTTCGCCCAATGTCATGTAGCCGCCGCATTCGCCGTAGGCGGCGGGGGCGCAGCGTAGAGCGTTTAGGAAAGTGGAATTACTGGCGAGTTTTCCTGCGTGGAGTTCGGGGTAGCCGCCGGGGAGGAAGACGAGGTCGCAATCAGGAGGGGCTTGGTCTGCCAATGGGCTGAAGGTTTGGATTTCTGCGCCCATGGCATGCCAGCCTTGGAGCAAGTGCGGGTAGGCGAAGGCGAAGGCGGTGTCAGACGCGACGGAGATGCGCTGCGCGGGTGGGGGGAGGATCGTGGCTAGATTTGCTGGCGCGGTTTGATCGGTGGCGAGTGCGAGGAGCGCGTCGATGTCGATGTTTTGTTCTGCGATATCAGCGGCTTGGTTTAGGAAGGCGTTGAGGTCTGGATGCTCTGACGCTTGGATTAGGCCGAGGTGACGGGAGGGTGTTTGCAGGTTTGGCTGGCGCAGGATGGAGCCAAGGATGGGGATGGCGAGCGGTTCGAGCGCGGTGCGCACCATGCGGTCGTGGCGCGGAGAGCCGACTTTGTTCAGGATCAGGCCTGCAATTTTAATGCTGGGATCAAGAGTTGCGAACCCGTGGGCAATGGCGGCGGCGGATTGGGCCTGATGGCTGACGTCGAGAATGAGGACAACGGGAAGATTGAGCGTGCGCGCGAGGTCCGCTGTCGCGCCTTTGCCACGGGGTGGCGCGCCGTCGAAGAGGCCCATGGCGCCTTCGATCAAGAGCGGTTCGGGGCCCGCGGCGAGGTGGCGGATGGTGTCGGAATCCATCGCCCAAGCATCGAGGTTGAGACATTCAGCGCCGCTTGCTGCTGCGTGGAAGCGCGGGTCGATGTAATCGGGGCCAGATTTGGCGGAGCGGATTGGCGTGCCGCGATTTTTGAGGGCGCGCAGGAGGCCGAGGGTAAGAGTGGTTTTGCCGCTGGCGGACCCCGGAGCCGAGAGGATAAGACCTGCCATTTAAGCGGATTCTGCGGGGCGGCCTCGTCCCAGAGGGTCTGTGTTGCGCGGGGCTTGGCCTTTGGCCATTGCGGCCCAGTCGAGGGCTTGGCGCATGAGGACGGATTTGCCGATGCAGACGATGGCTGGCGGGGTGAGGCCCGCGGTTTCGATATCTGCAACCATGTTGCCAAGGGTGGTTTCAAGCACCTGTTGATCAGGTGTGGTGGCGGACGTGACAACAGCGCAAGGTTCATCGGCGGCACGGCCTGCGTTCAGCAGTTCTGCGCTGATGCGTTCCATGTGCTTCATGCCCATGTAGATCACTAGCACTTGGGAGCCGTCTGAGATGGCTTTCCAATTGAGCGACGAGGGTGTTTCGCCTGATTGATCGTGGCCAGTGACGAATGTGACGGATTGGTTTACGTCGCGGTGGGTGACGGGGATGCCCGCATAGGCGAGGCCGCCGATTCCTGCTGAAATGCCCGGAATAATGCGGATGGGGATGCCGTGTTGCACCAGTGTTTGGCCTTCTTCGCCGCCACGACCGAACACGAAGGGATCGCCACCTTTGAGGCGCAGAACGCGTTTGCCTTGTTTGGCAAGTTCCACCAGACGCAGAGAAATGTCGCGCTGTTTGGCAGAGGGTTTGCCGCCGCGTTTGCCCGCGTATTCGAGGGTGGTGTGTGGCCCTGCCCAGTCAAGGATACGTTTATCCACAAGCGCATCATATACGATTACGTCCGCTTGGCGCAGTGCGTTCAGAGCGTGCAGGGTCAAGAGACCGGGATCACCCGGACCTGCGCCACAGAGCCAGACCCAGCCTTGTTCCAAAGTGGGCCAGTCGCCAGAGGGAAGAGGATTCGTATTCATGGGGCTGTTATGCGCCGTGCAGGGTAGGGGTCGCAAGGTGGGTTGCGACACTATTGCGAAGAAATGCGCCTGTGGTCGAGGATTAAGGGGGGCTGTTGCCCCCTCTGCTGTGCATTCACCCCTGCGGATATTTTTGGCTAAAAGAAGAAGGTGGGTTTGCCGATGGGGAATTGCGCAAATGAGGTGGGGGGGTATAGTCGCGCGGATGGCACGCAAACCGACAGGAGATTTGCGCCGTGGCTGGACCACAGGCGCTTGCGCGACCGCCGCTGTGAAGGCGGGGTTGATGGCGCTGTGGGGGGACGGATTTCCGCGCGAGGTGGGCATTACGCTGCCCCGTGGAGAGACGCCTGTGTTTCCTTTGGCACATCAAGAGCAGGGTGAGGGGTGGGCCGAAGTGGGGATCACCAAAGATGCGGGGGATGATCCTGATGTAACGCATGGGGCGTTGATTGTGGCGCGGGTTACGGCGAGCGGCGGTGGCGTTGTTTTTAAGGCTGGGGACGGGGTTGGAACCGTCACCAAAGCGGGGTTGCCCATTGGGGTTGGGGAGCCTGCGATCAATCCAGTGCCGCGCGAGATGATGTGTGGTGTGGTTGAAGAGATGGCGGCGGTTTATGGCCGCGCGCCGGATGTGGAGATTACGGTGTCTGTGCCCGGTGGGGCGGAGATTGCGCTGAAAACTTGGAACCCTCGGCTTGGGATTAAGGGGGGGCTTTCGATCCTTGGGACCACGGGGGTGGTGCGGCCATTTTCCTGTGCGGCGTGGATTGCGAGTATTCATCGGGGTGTGGATGTGGCGCGGGCTGGCGGGCAGGACCATGTGGCGGGATGTACTGGCGCGACCAGCGAGCGGGTGGTGCAGGAGATGTTTGGACTGCCCGATCATGCGATGCTGGATATGGGGGATTTTTCGGGTGGATTGCTGAAATATCTGCGCAAGCATCCCGTGCCGCGCATCACCATTGGAGGCGGGATCGGAAAGATCACAAAGCTGGCGCAGGGGGCTGTGGATTTGCATTCTTCACGCAGCCAAGTGGATTTTGCGGCGTTAAATGACGTTGCAGCGCGATTGGGGTTGGCGGATGTTTCGGGCGCAAATACGGCGCTGGAGGCGGTGACGATTGCGGGGAATGAGTTGGCGCAAGAGATTGCAGTGATGGCCAAAGCAGAGGTTGAAGCGCAGTTGCGCGGGGCTGATGTAGCGGTGGATATTGTGGTGATTGATCGGGCGGGAACTGTGCTGGGGACAGCGGGGTGATGCGGGTTTTGGTGTTGGCGGGCACGTCTGATGCGCGGGCGTTGATTGGTGAGATTTCTGCCAAGTATGACGTGATTGCTTCGCTGGCGGGGGCGACGCGGGATCCAATTGATTTGGGGTGCGAGACGCGGGTAGGCGGATTTGGCGGTGTGGATGGGTTGGTGGCCTATTTGGAAGAGGCCAAAATTGATGTTGTGGTGGATGGAACGCACCCATTTGCAGCGCAGATGACGTGGCATGCGGCTAATGCCTGCGCGATCGCAGGGGTGCGGCATGTGATTTTACAGCGGTTGGGGTGGAAGCCGCAAGCGGGTGATGATTGGCGATATGTTGAGCGATTTGAAGAGGTTGAGGGGATAATCCCTGAAGGGGCTACCGTATTTTTGGGAACCGGGCGGCAGACACTCGACCAGTTTGCGGGTCTTAAAGGGCGGCGGTTGTTGTGCCGCGTGATTGATCCGCCTCAGCGCGCGTTCCCATATGAAAACGGACGGTTTGTAGTGGGGCGGCCGCCGTTTTCGATTGAAGAAGAAGTGGCGTTTTTCAAGGCTGAGGGGATTGAGTGGCTGGTGGTGAAAAACGCAGGGGGCACGCGGTCGCGCAGCAAGTTGGATGCGGCACGGCAGCTGGGGTTGCCAGTGGTGATGCAAAAGCGGCCCAAGCGGCCAGAGGCAGCGGTGGTTTGGTCGGTTAAAGACTGTGTGGCGTGGCTGGCGCAATGAGAATTATTGAAACGGATGCGGATGTGGCGGAGGGGGCGGCATGGTTGGCCGCATTTGATCCACGCTTTGCGGCGGCGTTAGAAGAGACGGGACCGTTGCCGTTGCGACGGCGCGGGGATGGGTTCGCGGCCTTGCTGAGTGCGGTTGTGGGGCAACAGGTGTCCATTGCTTCGGCCAATGCGATTTGGGCCCGGGTTGAGGCGGCGGGATATCATGTGCAGGCCAATGTGGCGGCTGCGTCCGAGGAAGATTTGCAGGGGGTTGGATTGTCGCGGCCAAAGGTGCGGTATGCCAAGGCGTTGGCGGAGAATACGTTGGATTACAGCAGCTTGCGCGGTTTTCCTGATGAGGAGGTCATCGCAGAGCTGTGCAAAATCATCGGGATTGGGACGTGGACAGCGGAGGTTTATGCGTTGTCGTCGCTTGGGCGAGCGGATGTGTTTCCGCACGGGGATTTGGCGTTGCAAGAAGCGGCGAAGGTTTTGTTTGAGCTGGACACGCGGCCAAATGAGAAAGAGATGAAGGCTATGGCCGTGGCATGGTCGCCGTGGCGGGCGGTTGCGGCGCGTTTGTTATGGGCGTACTACCGCGTGATAAAGAACAGAGAAGGAATACGTTGATGGCGTTGTTGGACAGTGGGCGAAAGGCCCCGAAATCAGGCACAGTGAAAACGCTGGTGGTGTTTGTGCATGGGTATGGTGCGGACGGCAATGATCTGTTGTCGCTGGGCGATCCATTGGCGGAACATATGCCAGATACGGTTTTTTATGCGCCCAACGCGCCGAATAAATGCCAGATGAACCCAATGGGGTATGAGTGGTTTCCAATCCCGTGGATTGATGGGTCCACCGAAGAAGCCGCGAATGCGGGGATGGATGAGTCTGCGCAGCTGTTTGACGATTGGCTGACGGAGATTATGGCCACGGAGGGTGTAAGCGCAGCGCAAACGATGCTGGTAGGATTTTCACAAGGGACGATGATGAGTCTGCATGTGGGGCCGCGACGCGCCGAACAACTGGCTGGTATTGTAGGGTTTTCTGGGCGGTTGCTGCGACCAGAGGCATTGGGGGACGTGCAATCCAAGCCGCCGATCCTGCTGATCCATGGGGATGCAGATGATGTGGTGCCACCTGTGAGCATGCCGGAGGCAGCGGAGGCGCTGACAGGTGCGGGGTTTGAAGTGTTTACGCATGTGTCCAAAGGCACAGGGCATGGGATTGCGCCTGATGGGCTGGGGCTGTCATTGCAGTTTATGATTGAGAAGTTTGGGAAGGCAGCGAAGTAGGCGCGGGTGCGCCACAGTCTTACCATATTTCGGAGGCTCTTTGCCTTAGATTAACCACCTTGTTGGTCTATTCGCGATGCAATAGCCGCAAAGACGGCTGCCTTTGCATGGAGACAGCAGTATGCCAACGCAGACCATTTATACGCTCGGCGCGAGCAATATTACTGTGACGGGCGGGACGACAGGATCCTTGTCAGGTGAGACGGGCGGCAATGGGTCGAATTTGGTCGGAGCAACGATCCGGTTGGAAAACAACAACTGGGAAACGTTGGATATTGAAGACGGTAACAGCAATTTCCAAGACAGCAACAATGGCCAAACCAAAACGGATGGGACGGATTATGATGGTGTGTCCTACGCCGCTGGGTTTCGGGTAGAAGCAGAGTATTCTGTGGTTTTTGAAGACAGCGCGGGCAACGAATATACGTTTGTGGCAGTCAATATTAATGAGACAGGTTCGCCGTTCCCGTCGTATGGGACGGTTGAAGGTTTGGCCTTTGTCGGGGGTGTTGGTGGGTTCCCACCCATCGGGGAAGATTTAACCTATGTCTCGCACCAAGAAGGGCCGAGCATTGCGTATTCAAGTTTGGCAACACCGCCGTGTTTCACCAAAGGCAGTTTGGTAAGAACCGACGTTGGTGATGTGCCGATTGAAACACTTGAACGTGGCGATCAGGTTTGGACGCTGGATCGTGGATTTCAGAGCGTGCGCTGGATCGCAAAAACCTCTTATCCTGCGGCGGCACTGCGGCATAAAATGGCGCTGCGTCCAGTTCTGATCAAGAAAGACGCATTTGGTGAAGGGTGCCCAGAGCGAGACACGATGGTGTCTCAACAACATCGGGTTTTAGTGTCGGGTTGGCAGGCGGCGTTGCTGTACGGCGAGGACGAAGTTTTGGTGCCAGCGAAAAAGCTGTTGAATGATCATAGCATTCTGTTGGTGGATGCGCAGATGGATGTGGACTACTACCATCTCATCTTTGATGAGCATGAAGTTTTGATGGTTGACGGGTTGGAAAGCGAAAGCTTTTTGCCAAGCGCCGAGGTTGCAGAGATCATTCCTGTTCACGCAGACCTTTTGGCAATTTTTGACGTAGATCGCGCAGACGAGCTCAATATCCTGCCCGCGCGGGTTTGTGTTTCAGATCGAACGACTAATTTGTTGGATGCCGCGCTCTAGGCGTCTATTTCGTTTTAAACAGGTTGTTTTGTGCGTCTTTTCCCCGATTGTCAGAGCGCAGTTCGGCGTAATGGGCGCGGCCACGCTGTACTGCTGGGCGATTGGCGACGCGGTTGAGCCACGCGGCGAGGTTGGGTTTGTCGTCGAGTGTTTGTTCTTGGCCTTCCCACAGGCTCGCCCAGGGCCATACGGCCATATCGGCGATGGAGTAGCCGCCGCAAATGTAATCTTGGCCTGCAAGTTGACGATCTAATACGCCATAAAGCCGTGCGGTTTCAGCGCGGTAGCGGTCTTTGGCGTAAGGAATGTCTTGGGGAGGGTCCATGTGGGGGGCGTATTTGATGAAGTGATGGGTTTGGCCCGCCATGGGGCCAACACCGCCCATTTGCCACATGAGCCACTGATCGACGGCGATGCGATTGCGTTCGGACGTGCCGCCAAATTTACCCGTTTTGCGGGCAAGATATTGGAGAATGGCGCCTGACTCGAAAATTGAAATCGGCTTTCCGTCTGGGCCGTTGGGATCGGTGATGGCGGGCATACGGTTGTTGGGTGCGATTTTCAGGAAATCAGGATCAAATTGATCGCCCTGACCGATGTTGATGAGGTGGGTTTTGTAGGGCAGGCCGAATTCTTCGAGCGCGATGGAAATTTTCCAACCGTTGGGTGTGGGCCAATAGTAAAGGTCGATTGGGTCTTGCATGGGATGCTCCTTGGTTGAAGAGAGCGTGCCGTAGCTTTGGAGACCGTGCAACAGGAAAGCGAGAGGGCAGGAAGGGGAGCCTGCCCTCTCAGACTAGCGCGGATTAGGGGGAGAGGCGCTAGAAATCGAAGATGTCTTCTAAGAAACCGCCCATCTTATTTTTCTTTTTGGGCTTTCGGTCGTGTTTGGAACCATAGTCTTGCGGATCGGCTGCGCGGGCTGGATGCGCTTGAGGGGCGGCTGCAGCACTGCGTTCAATGATCTTGTCCAATTCACCGCGATCCAGCCAGACACCGCGGCAGGTGGGGCAGTAATCAATTTCGACACCGTTGCGGTCTGACATTACGAGCTGGGCTCCGTCGATTGGGCATTGCATGACTATTAAATTCCTTTCTATTTTAGTCAGGATATAAGTTGGGGCGAAGTTTGCGCTGGGCAAGAGCGGTCAGATGCGACATTTTCACCGCAGGCTATCAGAAAGTGTGGGAACATGGCGGCAGGGTCAAAACAGTATGAAGTGATTGTCATAGGCGCGGGTATGATGGGCAGCTCTGCGGCGCGGCATCTGGTTGGGCTCGGAGTTAAGACACTGTTGGTGGGGCAAGAGGAGCCAACGGATAAGGCCCGACATGAAGGGGTTTTCGCAAGCCATTACGATCAGGCGCGCATCACACGGCGGCTTGACAGTAAGGCGGATTGGGCGCGGTTTTCGAGCCGATCCATTGCGCGTTACGCCGAGATCGAAGCGGCGGGCGAGCAGACTTTTTTTCATCCTGTTGGGGCATTGATTGCAGGGCCAGACAAGGGTGAGGGGGCGTGGTTGGTTGAGCGCAGCCGAAAAGTGGCCGCGGATCAGGGTATTGCATATGAAGATTTGGACGCGGCGGGATTAGCCCGACGGTTCCCGTTTTTCGCGTTCCCAGAGGAGGTTGTGGGTCTTTATGAAACGGGCACAGGCGGGTGGATCAATCCGAGGGCTCATGTGACTGCGGAAATCACGGCAGCGCAAAGGGGCGGCGCAGATGTGCTTCGCGGCGAAGTGGTAGACGTGGAATATTGCAAAGGTCAGGTGACGGTGACCTGTGCGGATGGACAGCAGTTTAATGCGGGCAAAGTTGTTGTGGCCTGTGGCCCGTTTTCCAAGGCAGAGGGTCTGTTGATTGAGCCGATTCCGATGACGGTTTATGCGCGCACGATTGCGTTTTTGGAGATTGATGAGGCCGAGGCAGAGCGGTTGGCAGAGATGCCGTCGATGATCTATATGCCCCCAGATTTGAGTTACGAGCCTTATATGTTGCCGCCAGTTCGGTATCCTGATGGGAAACTGTATCTGAAGATTGGGGGCGATCCTGTGGATGTGCCGCTTGAGACCGTTGAAGAAATGAAAGATTGGTTTCGCGGGCCAGGGAATGCGGAGGTTGCGGGGTTTTTGGCGGAAAAATTCAAGGAGTTGATGCCTGGATTGGATTGTAAATCGGTGAGTTTTGGCAGTTGTGCCACGTCGTTCACGCCCAAGGGCAATCCGCTGATATATGCGCAATCGGATCAATGTGTTGTGTTGACAGCTGGCAATGGGGCGGGGGCCAAATGTGGCGATGAATTGGGGCGTTTGGGCGCGCTGGTCGCATCGGGGCAGGGCATGCCTGCGGGCGCGTATTTAACCGATTTCAAACCATAATATGTGATTATGTTGCGTTTTGGGATGTTGACGCCCCTTGGTTGCTGGCGTAGGCATTGGTTGTGGCGATTTGTAACCGGATTGTGGGCCACGTTAATCTGAGCGTTTTTAGGGATGCTCTTACCACTAAAAGGTCGAGGGCAAATTCATTCGCACCCCGATCGTTCCAACGGTTGGGGTTTTTTGTTGGGCTGCCCCCTTTTGCAGCCCCGAAATGGAGAGTGTGGCTGTGGAAAATTGGTCAGCGAAAACGAAATTGGTGCATGCGGGTGCAAAACGGTCGCAATTTGGGGAACTGTCTGAGGCGCTCTATCTGACGCAGGGTTTTTTGTACGAAAGTGCGGAGCAAGCCGAGGCGCGGTTTATCGAAAGCGGTGAGGATGAGTTCATCTATGCGCGTTATGGCAACCCAACGGTGCGGATGTTTGAAGAACGGATCGCAGTGCTGGAAGGGGCTGAAGACGCCTTTGCCACCGCCAGCGGCATGGCGGCTGTCAATGGGGCGTTGATGAGCCTGTTGCGTGGCGGGGATCATCTGGTTGCGGCGCGGGCGCTGTTTGGATCGTGTCTGTTTATTGTCGAAGATATTCTGCCACGGTTTGGTATCGAAGTGACGCTGGTGGATGGGACAGATTTGAACGAATGGAAAGCAGCGGTTCGGGCGGATACAAAGGTTGTATTCCTTGAGAGTATTTCCAATCCTACGTTGGAAGTTATTGATATTAAAGGTGTTTCAGAGATTGCCCATGCGGTTGGCGCAGTGGTTGTTGTGGATAATGTCTTTGCCACGCCCGTGTTCCAGCGCACGTTTGATCTGGGTGCGGATGTGGTGATTTATTCCGCAACCAAACACATTGATGGGCAGGGGCGGTGCCTTGGTGGTGTGGTTCTGGGAAGCCGTGAGTTCATCAAGGGGCCATTGCAGACCTATCTGAAACACACAGGCGCGGCGATGAGCCCGTTTAATGCTTGGGTGATGGTTAAGGGGCTGGAAACCATGGCGTTGCGTTGTGAGGCGCAGGCGACAACGGCCGCGTTTTTGAGCGAAGAGCTGTTTGGGCATGAGGCGTTGAACCGTGTGGCCTATCCCTTTGCAAAAGATCACCCGCAGCAGAATTTGGCAAAGGCGCAGATGGAACGAGGCGGGACGGTGATTTCGCTGGATATCAAAGGTGGTAAACCAGCGGCGTTTAAGTTTTTGAATGCGTTGAAAATCGTGCGGATTTCGAACAACTTGGGCGATGCCAAGAGCCTTGTCACACACCCAGCAACCACGACTCATCAGCGATTGAGCGATGATCAGCGGGCGGCATTGGGGATTTCAGACGGATTGGTACGCATTTCTGTCGGTTTGGAAGATCAGCACGATTTGCTGGCTGATATCAGAGGGGCCTTAGCGTCTTAATTGGGGTTATGGGTGGTAATTTACCCCCGCAACGCCATATAAGGGGCAATCACGGTTAAACCAAAGGGGTAACTCATGAACCTTCATGACCCGGAAATAGAGACCGAAATTCGTTCTAAGGGCAATGACGCCCCAACAGAACAAGAAGCGAGAGAGGCGTTGGCAGTTTTGCGGCGCTGGGCATCGGGTAATGATGCGACCGCTTTTGCGAATTTGGCCCCAATTGATGCAGCTGGCGCGTTGGCGCGTGGCTTAGGCGAAGGGTATCCTGCCCTATCGACCGAATATCCCACCGATTTGGTGGCGGATAAGGCGTATATCGCTGGGCTGCCTGATTTACAAAACGGCCCTGCGAGCCTGATCCGTGGCGCCAAGACTGCTATTCAGCATGTCGGGATTTCCAATTTCCGTTTGCCGCTGCGGTATTTGACGCGGGACAAAGGCGAGATGGTTTTGGAAACCTCGGTTACGGGGTCTGTTTCGCTGGAAGAAAACAAAAAGGGTATCAATATGAGCCGCATTATGCGGTCATTTTATACCCATGCTGACAGTGTGTTCAGCTTTGACGTGATGGATGCCGCGCTGGGCGACTATGTGACGGATTTGGACAGTTTGGATGCACGCATTCAAATGCGGTTGTCTTTCCCGATGAAAAAGCAATCGTTGCGGTCGGGTCTGGAGGGGTATCAGTATTATGATATCGCGCTGGAAAGCACCTATCACAACGGGGTTAAGACGCGGATTTTGCATGTGGATTATGTGTATTCATCCACCTGTCCATGTTCGCTGGAACTGTCTGAACATGCGCGTCGCACGCGCGGCCAGTTGGCCACACCGCATTCACAGCGGTCTGTTGCGCGAGTGTCTGTAGAGGTTCTGCCTGGGGAAACCCTGTGGTTCGAAGATGTCGTTGCGCTGTGTCACGATGCGGTTCCAACGGAAACGCAGGTGATGGTGAAGCGTGAAGACGAGCAAGCCTTTGCAGAGTTGAACGCGGCCAATCCGATTTTTGTCGAAGATGCGGTGCGGTTGTTTTACCAATCGCTCGCTTCGGATGCGCGGATCGGGGACTTTCGTGTGGTGGCAAGCCATCAGGAAAGCCTGCACAGCCATGATGCGATTTCAGTGCTGTGCCGTGGTCCGTTGTTTGAGCAATCCAGCTTTGATCCAAAGATGTTTGAGACACTTATTCATCGCGGATAAGGCGCGAGTTCGCTTGACAGTTTGAAGCCTTAGGGCCAAGCCTTCCATCATGTTTGATGTACGTCCTGCAATCTATGTGATTGGCCTGTTGGTTGTAGCGCTCGGTGGGACGATGGTTCTGCCGATGATGATGGACGTGTATGACGGCAACGGCCATTGGTGGGTGTTTGCGCTGTCAGGGCTTTTGTCGATTATTGCGGGTGGGTCTGTGGCGTTGGCCTGTGCCAACAGCAATACGGGCGGTTTGACCATTCAGCAGACGTTCATTCTGACGACGGGTGTTTGGGTGGTTTTGCCTGTTTTCGGGGCGTTGCCGTTTTGGATCGGGGCCACAGACGCGCGGTTGGTGGATGGGTTTTTCGAAGCCATGTCGGCGCTGACCACCACGGGGTCCACGGTGTTTTCCGAACTGTCGATAAAGCCGCGTGGCATTTTGTTGTGGCGTGGGTTGATGCAGTGGTTTGGCGGCATCGGGATTATCGTTGTCGCCATGGTGTTTTTGCCTGTACTGCGGGTTGGTGGTATGCACCTTTTCCGCACCGAAGGCTTTGATACCATGGGGAAAATCTTGCCCCAAGCGGCCCAAATTGCGAAATCCATCTGGTCGATTTATTTGGGGCTGACCGTTGCCTGTATCGTGGCCTACTCCCTGTCGGGGCTGGGCCTGTTTGATGCGTTGGTCCATGCGATGACCACAATCGCCACGGGTGGGTTTGCCAATTACGACACGAGTTTTGCGCAGCTGGGTGCGGGGGCGGAATATGTGGCCGTGGTGTTTATGTTGGCCGCTGCATTGCCATTTGTGCGCTATGTTCAGTTGATGAACGGGTCAGCTGCGCCGCTGTTTGCAGACAGTCAGATACGCGTGTTTTTTATGTTTGTGGTGAGCGTGATCCTGATCCTGTTTTTATGGCACTGGGCGTTTGTGTCATCTGATCTGGAGCGGTCGTTTCGCAAATCGTTGTTTAATGGTGTGTCAATCCTGACAGGCACTGGATACGCGTCGGACAATTATGGGCGGTGGGGGGATTTCCCTGTCACGCTGTTCTTTATGATAGGGCTGATTGGTGGGTGTGCGGGATCCACCACCTGTTCGATCAAAGTGTTTCGGTTCCAGTTATTGTTTGCGTCGATATCCGCGCAAATCAGGCGGTTGCACAGCCCCAATGGCGTGTTCACGCCGAAGTACAATAAACGATCTGTGCCGGCTGATGTTATGTCTTCGGTGATGGCGTTTTTCATGTTTTTCCTTTTGTCCTTGGCTGTCCTTTCTGTGGCGTTGGGGATGACGGGGCTGGATACGATTACGTCTATTTCTGGGGCGGCGACGGCGTTGGCCAATGTGGGGCCGGGCTTGGGGACGGAGATCGGCCCAGCGGGAAATTTCGGTGGATTGAACGACACGGCCAAATGGTTGCTGGCCCTTGGGATGTTGATGGGGCGGCTGGAATTGATGGCCGTTTTTGTGCTGTTCACGGCTAATTTTTGGAGAAGTTAAGATGAAACGACCTTTAGGCGCGCAGATTTCGCATATGTTGAAAGACCGTGGCGTGGACACGATTTTTGGCATTCCCGGTGTGCATAATGTGGAGATGTATCGCGGCATCGAAGAGGCGGGGATTACCCATGTTTTGGCGCGTCATGAACAGGGTGCTGGGTTTATGGCAGACGGGTATGCGCGCGCCACGGGGAAGCCCGGGGTGGCTTATGTGATTACGGGGCCAGGGGTGTGCAATATCATGACGCCGATGGGGCAGGCCTATTCCGACAGTGTGCCGATGTTGGTGATATCAAGTTGTTTGGATGAGGTGGCGGCCAAGAAGGGGCAATTGCACCAGATGAACGATCAGCGGGCGGCGGCGGAAACCGTGTGCGATTGGTCCGAAGAGGCGAAGACTGCGGAGGCGGCGTATGAATTGGTTAATCGTGCGTTTGTGGAATTTGCATCGCAGCGGCCGCGCAGCAAGCACATTCAAGTGCCGATTGATGTGTTAGGGGCAACTGCTGACGCGGGTGTGCCAAAGCGTGTGGGGCATTTACCTGTGCCAAGAGCTGAAGATGTGAGTGCAGTGGCTGCCGCGCTTGATCAGGCCACGCAGCCATTGTTTGTGTTTGGTGGCGGGGCGGCGAATGCGGTAGATGCGGCGCGTGCGCTGATGGCCAAGGTGAAAGGCGCGAGCTTTACCAGTTATGCAGGCAGTGGCATTTCGGCGGCGGATGATCCGTTGGCATTTGGGACGTATTTGGCACGAGGCGAGGCGGAACGTGTTTTTGCCCAGGCTGATCTGCTGGTGGTTGTGGGCAGTGAACTGGCCGAGACCGACACATGGCGCGATCATTTGGGGCATGACTGCCCGATGGTGCGCATTGATATTGATCCAAGCGTATTTTCGCAGCCACAAGTGAATCAGGATGTGTGTTGTGTGGCTGATGCGCGTGCGTTTTTGGCTGCATTGGAACAGGCCGTGGCGACCAAATCCAGCAGTGGATGGGATGCAAATGACGTTGCCGCAGCAAAAGCGCGTTGGCGGGCGGAAACGGATGCAGAGCGGCCCGGTATTGCGGATATTGTGGATCGCGTGATCGAAGCCCTGCCTGCGGGATGTCAGATTTTTTCTGACATGACGCAATTCGCCTATGTCGGACGGGAAACGACAACGATGACGGCGCCAAAGTGTTGGCATCACCCTTACGGCTTTGGCACGCTCGGCTATGCACTGCCTGCGGCCATCGGTGGTAAAATCGGCGTTGGCAACGCACCTGTGATCGCCATCGCGGGGGATTATGGGTTTCAATATACTGTGCAGGAATTGGGCGTTGCGGTGGAGCTGGGGCTGAGCCTGCCGATTATTCTGTGGGACAATGCTAAACTGAAAGAAATCGAAGATTGCATGGTACGCTCGCAAATCGCGCCAAATGCGGTGCAGGCGCTGAACCCTGACTTTTGCAAATTGGCCGAGGCATGGGGGGCGAAATCCGCCACGCCAAGCAGTTTGGAGGAGATGCAAAAGGCGATTGCAGAGGCGTTTGATCAGGATGGACCGACGTTGATTTACCTCACTCCTGAGGTTTTAAGTTAATGGAAGGTTAATCATGACGCGTCATATAAGACGCGTCTAACACCACGCGTCATAGACAACGCGTCTGGGTTATGGATTTGGTAACACTGTTTGGCTGGAACATGTGAATGCCCCACGCGTTTGCGTGCATGGCTTGAAGCCGTCATGATGCACCGATTTCGCATTTCCCGAAGGAATGTTTTGATTTCGGGCAGATTTGCCCGATTTGCGTTGTCGTACTTCGGGATTTGCGAACATAAGGGCACAGCGAAACCCCTAAGGACATTTGAACAATGGACGTGAACGACAAGATTGTTGCCGATCTGGTGAAAAACAACGTCGAATTCATCACCACTGTGCCGTGCAAACAGCTGGCAGGTGTGATCGACGCAGTGGAAGCCAGCCCTGATATTTTCCACATTCCTTCGAACAAAGAAGATGAAGGTATGGGCCTGTGCGCGGGTGCATATATGGGTGGAAAACGCCCTGCGATCATCATGCAGAACACAGCGATTGGGGTGACGATCAACACGCTGGCCACGTTGATCCAGTACTATCGTATGCCGTTGCCGATGCTGATTTCCTATCGCGGAGAGCTGCGCGAGCCTGTGGCCTGTCAGGTTGAAATGGCGGTTCACACCAAGGCGTTGTTGAACCAGTTGAACATTCCAACGTTCCATTTCCACAAGGAATCGGATGTGGCAGAGTTTGACGAAATCCTGAAATACACATTTATGTGCAACAAACCTGTGGCCATCCTGACGGATGCGTCTTTCTGGGGAGGCTATGGCGACCAATGATCCGTTCTGAAATCCTACGCGAAATCGCGCCAATTCTTCGTGACCAATTGGTTGTCTGTAACATCGGTTTGCCGAGCCAAGAGCTGCATATGATCGATGACAATGAGAAGAATTTTTACATGCTGGGCACAATGGGCCTGTCTTCGTCAATCGGCTTTGGCCTTGCCTTGGCGCAAGACAAGACCGTGATCTCGATTGATGGAGACGGATCGGTTTTGACCAACCTTGGCACATTGCCGACGATTGCCAACAATGTGGCGGATAACTTTATCCTGATGATCATCGACAATGGGTCCTATGGCTCCACGGGGGATCAGCCCACATACGCTGGTAAAAAGACCAAGCTGGAAGAGGTCGCAAAGGCCTGTGGGTGTGAAAATGTTGTGGTGTGTCAGGATGTTGACACGGGCAAAACGCTGCAAGCGGCCATCGACAGCAAGAAGATGACCATCATGGTCGTGAAATGTGACAGCGGCAACATTAAGCTGCCTGTGATCACGATGGACCCTGTTGTGATCCGTGACCGTTTCATGAAGGCAGTCGCGTCCTAAAACGCGTGCCCTGAACACAAAAAAGCCGCGCAAGTCCCCCAACTTGCGCGGCTTTTTCTGTCTTTTGGTGTCGTGTTTAACCGACAGCAAAAGGATCATCGAATGACGAGTCAATGCTTGCGAGCAGCGCATTGTATTCCGCGAAATTTGTGATCGACAGGTCGTTCAGCGTGATTGACCCACCTGAATGGTCGATCACAACAGAGTCAGATAGGATGCTGATGTTGAGGAATGCGGTAAAGTCGATGTCGAGCGTGTCTTGGGACGTATCATAGTTGTAAATGTCGTCATTGCCCGTGTTGGTTAGGCTGTTGAACACGAATGTATCTGCGTCTGCACCTGAATACATGCGATCATCGCCTGCACCGCCGATAAAGGTGTTTTCCCCTTCGATCCCGTACAGGCGATCGTTGCCAATTCCACCATCCAGAACGTCGTTGTCTGCACCGCCGTACATACGGTCATGGCCCGTTCCGCCGATCAGGAAATCGTTGCCTGTGCCACCGAACATTTGGTCGTTGCCCAGATCACCGCTAAGCGTGTCATTGCCTGCGTCGCCGTACATTTTGTCCCGTGCGTTGCCGCCGAACATATTGTCGTTGCCCGCACCGCCGTACATTCTGTCTGTGCCACCCTTAGAGCCGCCAAACATCAGATCGTCGCCACCGTCGCCGTACATAACGTCTTTGTCATCTTCGCCGTACATAGTGTCATCATCAGAGCCACCGTACATTGTGTCTTCGCCGCGACCACCACGCATGGAGTCTTTGGACCCTGCACCATACAGCAGATCATCGCCGTTGCCGCCGAAGATTTGGTCAATGCCATTGCCGCCATTGATCACATCGTTGTCCGCGCCGCCAAATAGTTGGTCGCGACCGGAGCCACCGAAGAGTTCGTCGTCCCCTTCGTTGCCGTAGAGTTCGTCGTTGCCAGACCCGCCAAACATCGTGTCGTTGCCCAAACCCAAGGCAAACACATCGTTGCCACCGCCAAGATAGGCCGTGTCATTGCCGATAGGGGCGTATGGCACGCCGTCCGGTGTTGTCATATCAAGTGTGAGAACTTGCGCGTCATCCGTGCCGTTGAATGTCCAATCTTGGGACAAAAACAGATTTTCGAGTGCGAGTGGGTCATAGCCCAATAGTTCATTCAAAAATGCAGAGGATAAATCAGCAGAGGCGAGGTTCAGGTTCGTGAGGTTACCAAGCAGCGCACCGCCTTGTGACGTTGAAATTCCGTCAATTGTGCCGCCAGCCAGCAGGGTTTGTCCTGAAACTGTAATATAAGTGAAGCCTGAGCCAGTGAAGGTGTAGGTGCGACCGCCACTTTCAATCTGATAAGTATTGCCATCCTGTTGGATGATGGTTCCGCCATAAATGCCAGTTGTCAGGAGTTCGAGAGTTTCGGCAAAGCCAACTGAGGCGTCTGTACCGTAATCAAAAGTAAAGCTCATAATCGCGCCTTGAATAGGTTGTTGCCCCCAACCTAGAGATGTCTTGTTAACTATTTGCGCCCAATTTCCAACACATTTTTTTCGCGCTATCGAAGGCAGTTAGCAGTTCCGTTGCATTTTTGTCGCATTTTTTGTGGCGAATTGGGCGGAAAAGGGGCAGGATTAAGATGCTGAACTTTGGCCGTTCTGCCGCAGTTTTGTGGTTGGAATTGACCCCGTTGCTGGCTTTGCCTAGAGAGGGCGCAAGGAAACAAACCCCTGCAAGGAAGCCGTTATGTCTGTGGTGGAAAAAACCAAACCAAAGTCGTTTCAAGAGATTATCTTGCGCCTTCAGGCCTACTGGGCCGCTAAGGGTTGTGCCGTGATGCAGCCTTACGACATGGAAGTGGGGGCGGGTACATTCCATCCAGCGACAACATTGCGTTCGCTTGGGTCGAAATCTTGGGCCGCGGCCTATGTGCAGCCATCGCGGCGCCCGACGGATGGGCGGTATGGTGAAAACCCAAACCGCTTGCAGCACTATTATCAGTATCAGGTTTTGATCAAACCGAGCCCGCCCGATTTGCAGGCGTTGTACCTTGGATCGCTTGAGGCAATCGGAATCGACATGGATTTGCATGATATCCGATTCGTAGAAGACGATTGGGAATCACCAACGCTGGGCGCGTGGGGTCTGGGTTGGGAAGTATGGTGTGATGGGATGGAAGTGTCTCAGTTCACGTATTTCCAGCAGGTGGGGGGGCATGATTGCAAACCTGTCTCAGGCGAGCTGACCTATGGGTTGGAGCGGTTGGCCATGTATGTGCTGGGCGTCGATCACGTGATGGACATGCCGTACAACGATCCAGATGCGCCGATCCCGTTGTCTTACGGGGATGTGTTCAAGCAGACGGAGCAGGAATACAGCCGCTGGAATTTTGATGTGGCTGATACGGATACCCTGTTGAAGCATTTCGAGGATGCAGAGGCAGAGTGCCAGCGGATTTTGGATGCACCTTACGAGGACCCAAAAACAGGCAAGCGCATTGTGATGGCCCATCCTGCGTATGATCAGTGCATCAAGGCGAGCCATTTGTTTAACTTGCTGGATGCGCGGGGCGTGATTTCGGTGACCGAGCGCCAAGCTTATATCGGGCGGGTGCGCAGCCTGTCTAAGCTGTGTGCCGATGCCTTTGTGCAGACAGAGGCAGGGGGATTTGTGCCCGAGGTTGCGGCGGAATGAATGGCAAGTTGATGGTTGGTGGTATTGTAGCGGTCGCTTTGGCGGCGGGGGCGGGGCTTTGGTATAGCCAGACCTACGCTTATTACGAGCGGCAGGACGGGTTGAGTGAGATCACCGCCTTTGGTGATCCTTGGCCTGTTTCCAATTACCGTGGCATTGACGCGAACACATCGCCGTTAAAATTGCGGGCCTGTTTCACTGTCGATTGGGATTATGTGCCATCAGACACCTATAAAGCAGAAGCGGAGCCGCTGACGGCGCCGTCTTGGTTTGGCTGTTTCGATGCGGAAAAGATTGCCAAGGATATCGAAGCGGACAAGGCTGTGGTGTTGTTGGCGGAAAAGAATGCTCCATTTGGGTTTTCGCGATTTATCGCGCAGTATCCTGATGGGAATGCGTATATGTGGCGGCAGATTAACGACTGTGGCACGGCGCAATTTGATGGGGATGACCTGCCCGAAGGATGTGGACAAGAGGTTGCGATGGTTGAGCCAGTGGATGACCCAAAACCCGAACCAGCGCCTGCAGTTAAAACGCCCGGTGTGGTGACTGGTGGTGTTGGACCCGTGGATGTGACGATTGCATTGACGCCTGTGAACGGCGGCGCGGCGGAAGAAATCTTGCTGGATGGGTTAAGCGCCACCAGTGACAATGCCATTCCCGAAAGCCTGTGGGCGTGTTTCACCACGCCCCTGTCGATGGGGTTGCTGACCGAGAGTTATGAAGTGACAGAGGATGTGGCGCCGACCAATCCAGTGTCATCCCTGCCGTGTTTTGATGCGGATGAAGTTAAAGCGGCGGTTTCCAGTGGTGAGGCGGTTGCCTTTGTTGGGGAACGCGATGTTTGGCCGGGCGTGGACCGCGTTGTGGCTGTGTATTTAGATGGACGCGCGGTGGCGTGGAACCAGAGACGGGCGAGATAAGATGGCTGATCTGCTGTTAGAACTGTTTTCCGAAGAAATCCCTGCGCGGATGCAAAAGCGTGCGTCTGAGGATTTGAAAAAGCTGGTCACAGACGGGCTGGTTGAGGCGGGTTTGACGTACGAGTCTGCGGGGGCGTTTGTGACGCCGCGCCGTTTGTGCCTGTCTGTTGTGGGGCTGACGGATCGATCCCCCGATGTGAAGGAAGAACGCAAAGGGCCGCGTGTGGATGCGCCTGAAAAGGCGATTGAGGGGTTCTTGCGCGGAGCTGGGGTTTCGAAGGATCAGCTTGAGGTGCGCGACGAGAAGAAGGGGCAGGTGTATTTTGCCCTGATCGAAAAGCCAGGGCGGGATGCGAGCGCGATTATTGCGGATGTGGTGCCAAATGTGGTGCGCAATTTCCCGTGGCCGAAATCCATGCGCTGGGGGGCTGGAGCGTTGAAATGGGTGCGGCCGTTGCATTCTATCCTGTGCATTTTGCATGATGCAGAGGGTGCAGAGGTTGTGCCGTTTGATGTGGATGGGATTGTGTCGGGTGACACGACCTGCGGCCATCGGTTCCATGCGCCTGATGCGTTTAAGGTAACATCGTTTGAGCAGTATCAAGCGGAATTGGCGAAGGCGCATGTTGTGCTGGATGCCGAGGAACGTGCGGCGGCGATTTGGAATGACGCGACGAACGGGGCGTTTGCGCTGGGGCTGGAAGTTGTTGAAGACAAAGGATTGCTGGCCGAGGTTGCGGGCCTTGTGGAATGGCCTGTGGTGCTGATGGGGGATATTGCCGAGGATTTCCTTGGGCTGCCGCCAGAGGTGTTGCAGACATCCATGAAAGAACATCAGAAGTTTTTCAGTGTGCGGAACCCGAAAACTGAGCGGATTGAGAAGTTCGTGACCGTGGCGAACCGCGAGACGATTGATAATGGCGCGACGATTTTGGCGGGGAACCAGAAGGTGCTGTTCGCGCGGTTGTCGGATGCGAAGTTTTTCTGGGAAAATGACCTGCGCGTGGCGCAGGAGGATTACACGGCGTGGACCGATAAGCTGTCTAATGTGACCTTCCACAATAAACTGGGATCACAGGCGGAGCGGATTGATCGCATTGCGGCGCTGGCCCGCGAGATCGCGCCTGTGGTGGGCGCGGATGCGGATGCGGCGGAAGAGGCGGCGCGATTTGCCAAGGCGGATTTGTCGTCTGAGATGGTGTATGAGTTTCCAGAGCTGCAAGGGCTGATGGGGCGGTATTATGCGGTTGAAGCGGGTAAATCCGTTGAGGTGGCAGCGGCGGCGCAAGAGCATTATTCGCCGCTGGGGCCAAGCGACGATGTGCCAAGCGCGCCTGTGTCTGTGGCCGTGGCGCTGGCGGATAAGATTGATACGCTGACAGGGTTCTGGGCGATTGATGAAAAGCCGACGGGGAGTAAAGACCCGTTTGCGCTACGCCGAGCGGCGCTGGGAGTTATTCGGTTGGTGTTGGAGAATGGGGTACGGGCCTCATTAAAGTCTCTGGCAATGAACGGTTTTTACTTTCAGCTAAGACGATCAGTTTCCTTCGCCTTTGACCAAGCTGAATTAGAAATATTAGACGGCAGCGATGAAATCGCTTACGGTCAGTACCCCGATGGTGTGATTGAAGAAGCTGAAGCAGCCTTAAGTCGCGACAAATATCTTATTGATTTCCTGTCACGTGATTTAAATAAAGCGGTGCTCGAACAATCAGAGCTTTTGGCGACATTTGAGGAAGTCGGAAACACTTTCCATGCTCTTGAAAAGTGCAAAATTGGGGAACTAACAGCAAAAATTTCGTCGGGAATTGATGCAAATAGCATTGATCTTAGTTTCGTTGATGGTGGTAAGTACCAAGCCAACACTATCGAGTTACTGTGGTTCTTAGACGATCAAAGTAAGCCAATCCTCTCCTTCTTCCATGACCGCCTCAAAGTCTATCTCCGCGACAAAGGCATTTCCCACGATGTGATCGACGCTTGTTTGGCGATGCCGAACAACGATGATTTCACGTCGTTGGTGAAGCGGGCGGAGGCTTTGCAGGGGTTTGTGGGCTCGGACGACGGGACCAACCTGCTGCAAGGGTTCAAGCGGGCGAATAATATTTTGACGCAGGCCGAGGAGAAGGACGGCGTTGAGTATTCTTACGGTGCGGACATTAAGTTTGCAGAGCAGGATGAAGAACGGGCGTTGTTCGGGGCGCTCGACACCGCAGAGGCGGCGATTGCTCCTGCGATGGAGACCGAGGATTTTGGCGCGGCGATGACCGCCATGGCGGCGTTGCGCGGGCCGATTGATGCGTTCTTTGAGGCAGTTCAGGTGAATGCGGACAGCGATACCGTGCGCCGCAACCGTTTGAATTTGCTCAGTCGTATTCGTACCGTGATGGGACAGGTTGCCGACTTTACCAAGGTTGAAGGGTAAGCATCCCGTCTGGGAGAAGCCCCCGATTGACTCGGGGGCGGTTGTGCTTTTGGTTTTCGCTGCATTGCAGAAATCTAAATGTTGCGCTTGCAGCATTTGCGGCCTAGTCTTTTCCGTAACAGACAACGGGGACAGATTGGCATGACCGATTTCGCGGATATCGCAGAAATCACGGCAACGGCAGATTTGCCAGCCGCCGAATATGGCGTGCGCGCCGAGGTGTTGGCCAAGTTGTTGCAAGCAGACATGCCTGTGCCCCGTGGATTTGCCGTATCCAAGGCCGCTGTTCATAAGTTGGCGCTGGGTGAACTGCCTGATTTGAGTATGTTTAACGATGTGCTGAAACCTGGTGTTTTGTATTCGGTGCGTCGATCCCCCGAGCAGCGCAATTGGGGCGGGCCACGGGCCATTTTGAACATTGGCATGAACGATCAAACGCGTGATGTTTTGGCGCGGGATTTGGGGCTGGATCGGGCCAATGATTTGTATTGTCGGTTCATTCGGTCCTATGCGTTAAAGGTGGCGCGGCTCGACGAAGATGATCTGGAAGAATTGGTAGAAGAAGAGTTCATCAACCGTGGACGGGATTATGGTCGGCTGGCCACAGCGTTGTTGGCGTTTTACGAAGACGAGTTGGATGAACCGTTCCCGCAAGACCCAATGGAACAGTTGCAGCAGGTTTTGCGTGCGGTTGCGCGGATGTGGGAAGGCACAACAGCGCGGATTTTGCGTCAAGCGCGTGGCGCGCCCGCAGATGCGGGGCTGGGGCTGATTATTCAGGATATGGCTTGGGGTACGGGTGATGGCGAATGCGGCGTGGGATCGGCGCAGTTTACTTCGCTGATTACGGGGCAAGCGGGATCACACGGACGATACAAAAGCGAAACCCACGGGCATGACGCGGTGACGGGTCGCGGTGGGGAATTGTATTTGAGCCGCGATGATCGGGGGCTGTCGTTGGAAGAGGCGGCGCCAAAAGTGTTTGGGCAGTTGCAATCCTTAGCGCGGACCGCGCGTTCGGTTTTAAAAGACGAAATGATGTTGCAGTTTGCGGTGCAAGACGGCGCGGTTTGGGTGCTGGATGCTAGCCCTGCAGAACGATCTGGCCGCGCAGAGGTGGAAATCGCCGTGACGTTGGTGGCGGATGGATTGCGCAGCAAGGCTGAGGCCTTGTTGTCTGTAACACCCGGATCGTTGACGGAAATGTTGCACCGCCAGATTGATCCAAAGGCGGAATACGGCGTGTTGACCCATGGGATTGCCGCCAGCCCTGGGGCCAATTCGGGCAAGATTGTTTTCACCGCTGAGGCCGCGCAGGCAAGTGCTGCGCAGGGGGAAAACTGTATTTTGGTGCGCACTGAAACCTCGCCTGAGGATATTCGTGGGATGCATTCGGCGCAGGGGATTTTGACCACGCGGGGCGGGATCACGAGCCATGCGGCGGTGATTGCTCGGGGGTTGGGCTTGCCGTGTATCGTGGGGGCGGCGGATGTGGATATTGATCTGCGGCGCAAGCGATTTGAGCTGCCAGATGGACGCCAGTTCGAAGAGGGTGACATTATCACGCTGGATGGGGCCAGTGGCGAAGTGATCGAGGGCGCGACGGATTTGGTGGAGCCTGATCTGGGTGGAGCGTTTAACACGCTGCTGGATTGGACAGACGAGTTTCGCCGTTTGGGTGTGCGGGCCAATGCGGACACGCCAAATGATGCGCGGCTGGCCAAAACGTTTCGGGTTGATGGTATTGGGTTGTGCCGCACGGAGCATATGTTTTTTGAACCTGGTCGATTAACCGCAATGCGCGAGATGATATTCGCGGATCAAGATCAGGATCGGCAAGCCGCGCTGGATCGGTTGATGCCGATGCAGCGGGCCGATTTTGTGGAATTGTTTGGGCTGATGGCAGGGTTGCCCGTGTGTATTCGCCTGCTCGACCCGCCGTTGCACGAGTTTTTGCCCCAATCATCCAAGGAAATCCGCAGTTTGGCCGAAGCGATGGATTTGCCCTTGGCCAAGGTGATGGGACGGACCGAGGATTTGAGCGAATATAACCCGATGTTGGGAATGCGCGGTGTGCGGTTGGGGCTGACCGTTCCTGGTATTTATGAGATGCAGGCACGGGCGATATTTGAAGCGGCTGCGCATGTGCAAGAGGCCCATGGCACGCCGATCAAACCAGAGATTATGATTCCGCTGGTGTCGGCCAATAAAGAGGTGGAAATCGTCAAATCCCGTGTGGATGCCGTGGCATCAGAGGTGCAGATCGCAACGGGGCAGCGATTGGAATATTCAGTGGGTGTGATGGTGGAAACGCCGCGTGCGGCGCTGAAGGCTGGGCATATTGCGCAGTTTTCCGAATTCCTAAGCTTTGGGACCAACGATTTGACCCAGATGACTTATGGATTGTCGCGCGATGATGCGGGGCGGTTCATGCGCGATTATGTCAATACTGGTGTGTATTCCGAAGATCCGTTCCATTCGATTGATTTGGATGCAGTGGGTGAGTTGGTGATGCTGGCCGCAACGCGGGCCAAAGAGGCGCGCTGCGATATTGAGCTGGGGTTATGTGGCGAACATGGGGGCGATCCCGCGTCCGTTGCGTTTTGTCATAAGATCGGGCTGGATTACGTTTCTTGTTCGCCGTACCGCGCTCCAGTGGCCCGATTGGCCGCGGCGCAGACCGCAATTTTGGATGCAAAATCTGTGTAATTTGATCCCTGCGACTGCTTGACCAAAGGGCAATTGCCATAAAATCTGGGCTTTTCAAATTATTTGGTCTATATGGCGTTCTAACTATTCGCTGAAAGGGGACGAGCGCGTTCGATATCTGCCGTTGAATGTGCGTCGTTAAGATAGAGTGATGATTCTGCTGCCGAGTTTGAAATCCGTGAAATCTACGGTGTTTTGTGCTGTTGTTGTTGCGTTTTGCGCACCTGTTGCTGTGTCCGCTGAAAATGCCGACTTCGAGCCTGTAAACAAAATCCTGTCCCAAGAGCGCCGTTTGCTGATGGCGCTGGGGACGAATCGCGCCAAGAAGATTGCAGGTGTTGGTGGGCGTTCGATTGTTCGTATTGCCAGCTGGTCCAAGCCTAAAAGCGCGAAGCCAAAGGTGAAGGTCGCAAAAGCAAGCGCCACGTCCGGTGCCGTTGTATCCAGCTTTAAAGAACTGAACAGCGTACCAAAGGCATCTGGTGGTGCTGAATGGGCGTGTTTGACGGAAGCCTTGTACTTTGAGGCGCGCGGCGAAAGCTTTAAGGGGATTTCAGCGGTGGCTGAGGTGATTTTAAATCGCAAAAACTCCAGCCGTTTCCCGAATTCTGTTTGTGGTGTGATCAGCCAAGGGGTTGGTGGCCGACCTGGATGCCAATTTTCGTATAAATGTGATGGCAAAGCTGAAGTTTACCACGAACCCAAAGCCTATGCGCGGGTGGCAAAGATGGCCCGCCTGAAACTGGATGGTCGTTTGCCAAAGATTACTGGCGGGGCGTTGTTTTATCACACAACGGCTGTACGCCCGAGTTGGTCACGTAAATTCCTGCGCACTGCGAAAGTGGGCGTGCATTTGTTTTACAAGCCGAGCTAGTTCGAAAACACCTGCGTGATGTAGTATTTTCCGCAATTGGGTGCGCTTGCATCCAAGACCACTGCGGTTGCCATGCGTCCTGCGTAGCGGGATTGAATGTTTTCGCGGTGGCCCTTTGAATTCATCCAGGAGGCTGTCACGCTTTGCGCCAAACTGGCGTAAGTGTGGGGCGGGATTGTCGCGCCTGTTTTCGGATTGGAAAATTTACATGCTGCCGCGTCAATGATGCGAAACGGGACGCGATTGCCAAATTGGTAGCGGTTTTGCAGTGCGATGTTTTCCCCAAGCCAACGCCATTTCAGGTTTGCCAGTTTTGCACGGTCTTTGACGGTGCGCGCGTTGCCAGCCTTTGAGGTGTGGCTGAATTTGCGTGTTTTTGCCATGTTGCGCGAGTGAATGAGCGCGGCCTTGCGAAGTGAGGCATGGGTTTTCAAGCCGCGCTTGCCAACTTTGCATCTTTCAAAATTCGTGGCGATCAGGACGGCCTCGGTGAACAGTTTTTGATCGGGCTTCGCAGGGATCGTTTTGTTGAATTTAGGTGCAAAGGTTGCGGGCGAACACGCCAATGCGGGTTGTGCAAAGGCGAGAAGGGCGGCGATAAGAAGGCTTTGTTTCATTCCCTGACTGTAGCGCAAGGTGAGATGGCGTTCTATTCGTTTGTTGTTTTGCGACGAATAGGGCAATAGGGGCGAAAGATGATGGTGAGGAGATGGCCATGACCGATGAAACAGCATTGGCGTTTGATACGTTAGAAGCGCGATCCATCGCGAGCGCGATTGGTCAACCGCTCGACCGTATTGCGGTGCGAGATTATTCGAAATCTGTAGAAATTGGTGCATTTCAAGCAGAGCGTGGCGTGACGCAGGGCCTGCGGTTTAATGTGGTGTTGGAAGTGGCGCGCCATGACGGTGCGCAGACCGATGATGTGGATGCGGTTCTGTCCTATGACACCATTACCGAGGCGATTGAAGCTGAGTTGGCAGCGGAGCGGTTGAACCTGCTGGAAACCTTGGCAGAGCGGGTTGCGACGCGGATTTTGCAGCATAAATTGGCAGAGCGGGTTTTTGTGCGGATTGAAAAGACCGAACGTGGACCTGGATCGCTGGGCGTGGAAATTGTGCGGGTTCGTGAAGATGCGGGATCTGTCGATGCTGGCGTGCAAGTACGACCAGTGGTGGTGTTTTTGCCAGATGCAATCGTGCGCGGGGACGCGTTGGGCGCATGGCTTGATCAGATCACCGCAATGGATGCGCCTGTTGTGTTGTGCGTCGAGCCAAATGCGGCGGTTGATCTGACGGGGAAAGCCGAGCCTGACCAACGATTGCAGTTGCTGGCCATTGAACAGGCGGCGTGGGTTTTGGCGGCGCGTGACGCGCGATGCGTGGTGGTTGGCACACGCACCGAGTTGGACTGGGCGTTGAAGAACGGACAGATGTCCGTTTGGGCGCCGTCGCGCATTGCAATGGATGCTGTGGAGCAACCAGCAGGAGATGATGCAGTTGGACTGGCCGTATGGTTCGGGGCCGAGTTTAACGCAGCGCGTGTGCTTGCTTGTGGTGACATCAAAGATGACCGTTTAGATGTGGCGCTTGATCCATCGGCGCTGTAGCCTGAATGAAAATAGGGGCGTGCGGTGAAATTTGATCCTGTCACATCGGAAAAGAGCTTGTTGGCATTGTTGGCTGCGATTGTGATGCTGGCCCCTTTTGCCATTGATGCCTATCTGCCCGCTCTTGGGGTGATTGCCCGCGATTTGGCCGCAAGTGAAGCAGTTGTGCAGTATTCCATCGGGGCGTTTCTGTTCGGTACGGCCCTTGGCCCCTTGTTTGCAGGGCCGTTGAGCGATGCCGTTGGGCGGCGTCCTGTTTTGATTGCTGGATTGGCAGGGTTTGCGGTGTTTTCCGTGGCCTGCGCGATGGTTAGTGACGCGGAAACCTTGGTGGTGTTTCGATTTTTCCAAGCCTTGATGGGAAGTGCATCATTGTTGGCTGGGCGGGCGTTGATGGCGGACCTGTATTCGGGCGATGAGCTGTCACAAAAGCAATCAATCATTATGGTTGTGATGGTCATTGCGCCAATGGTGGCCCCTGTTTTGGGGGGATGGGTTTCGACCACTTGGGGGTGGCGGTACATCTTTTGGGGACTGGCCGCTGGCGGTGTTGTAGCAGGTGCGGTGAGCACGTTGCGATTGCCTGAAACATTGCCGATGGAGCGGCGAAATCCTATGGCACTTGGGCAGGTGTTGAAGGGGTATTTCAGCATTTTAAAAAACCGCGTGGCGATGATGTACTTGCTTGCATTGTCGTTTATGAACGGGGTTTTCTTTATTTATGTGGCGGCAACGCCGTTTCTGTATGTCGAAACCTTTGGCCTGTCAGTGCAAAGCTATGCTTGGATATTTGCAGCGGGGGCCTTGCTGGCGGGTGTATCAAACTTCATCAATATCTTTGTTGTGGGGCGGATTGGGTATCGCGAAACGCTGCTGTGGCAGGGCATGTTAGTGATGGCCTGCGGCGTGGTGCTTTTTTGCGGGGCGTTTGGGGTGTTTGGACGCTGGGCGATTTATGGTCCTGGCTTGCTGATGATGCCTTTGTTGCATGTGGTTGGGAACAATGCGCTGACGGGTGTGATGGATCAGTTTGAAGCGCGTAAAGGCACGGCATCGGCCTTTGCCATGGCGGCTCGGTTTGCGTTTGGGATGATTGCGGTTGGCATTGTTGGGGTCTTTCAAGGATCAGTTGAACCGCGCTATGGGTTGATTTTGTTTGTGTTTGCTGCTTTGGCAGGGGTCTGTGCGCAAATGGCTGTGCGGTGGGACAAAGGCGAGTAACGGGTTTGGATTTGGACGTCACTATTCGGGAAATGCGCGGATCGGATGGGGATCTGTGGCTTGGGATGTATCGAAAACTGTGGCCCGATCATTCTGATGATGCGTTAAGAGCCGAGATTGGGCGCATTGGCGCATCCTCGAAACGATCCGCGTTTGTAGCCGAAGCTGATGGTATGGCGCTCGGGTTTGCGGAATATGCGCTGCGCGATTACGCCAATGGGTGCAATTCTCAGCCCGTGCCGTTTTTGGAAGGGGTTTGGGTCGAAGATGCCTATCGTGGGCAAGGCATTGCAAAGGCGCTGATCGAGTTTCTGGTGGAACGGGCCAAACGTGCGGGATTCAAAGAATTTGGCTCAGATGTGGAATTGACCAATTATTCGTCGCAGCTGATGCACGAACGATTGGGATTCGAGCAGACGGAAAAAGTGATTTATTATCGAAAGGTGCTGGAGCCATGAGCGCGTTTTATTACCGACCGATTGTGCAAACGGATCGAAACCGTCCAGCGGGTGCGTTGGTTTTAGCTGGGGGGTGGAGTTGGTTCACCCATGTGGAACGCCTGTCCCGTGATACGAAGCCAGAAGTGGTTCCAGCGGCAGCGGTGCCAGAAGCCGAGTTGCGCCATTTCGTGAGCCGCCGCCGATTGGTGTGCGGACTGTCGATGGATGCGCCGCGCATTATGGGGATTTTGAACGCCACGCCTGACAGTTTTTCGGATGGTGGTTTGCACAACAGTTTTGACGGAGCTGTAAAACGCGGGTTTGAAATGGCCGAAAACGGTGCTGATATTTTCGATATTGGTGGGGAAAGTACGCGGCCTGGCGCAGCGTTTGTTCCATCAGATGAGGAAATTGCACGCACGGTTCCTGTGATCGAGGCGTTGCGAGCCGGTGGGTTTGATTTGCCGATTTCCATTGATACGCGCAAGGCAGATGTGGCCGATGCGGCGCTGTCTGTGGGGGCGGATATGTTTAACGATGTGACCGCGTTTACCTATGACGAAGCCAGTGCAGGGGTAGCAGCCAAACACGGCGCGTCGGCCTGTTTGATGCACGCGCAGGGTGATCCAAAGACAATGCAGGATGATCCGCAATACGATGATGTGGTGCTGGATGTGTATGATCATTTGGCGGCGCGGGTTGCCTATGCTGAACGCGCGGGTATTCCGCGCGGCCAGATCGTTGTGGATGTGGGCATCGGGTTTGGCAAAACCATTGAACACAATATGCAATTGATCCGAGGAATGTCGCTGTTTCATGGGCTTGGCTGTGTGATTTTGCTGGGCGTTTCGCGCAAACGTTTCATTGGCGTGATCGGAAATGCGCCAGAAGCTGCCGATCGGGCGGCGGGCAGTATCGCGCTGGGGCTTGAAGCGGTGCGTCAGGGCGTGCAGATACTACGGGTACACGACATCAAACAGACTAAGCAGGCGATTAACCTGTGGCAAGCCACGCTGTAGCGCGGGATGGGAGAGCAGATGAAACGGAAATTGTTTGGCACGGATGGTGTGCGGGGGCAGGCGAACAGCTATCCCATGACGGCTGATATGGCGTTGAAGCTGGCCGCGGCGGCAGGGCGGTATTTTCGGCGCGACCAAAAAGAACACCGCGTGGTGATCGGCAAAGACACGCGGCGATCAAGCTATATGTTTGAATATGCGATGACGGGTGGGTTTACGTCGACGGGGATGAATGTGTTTCTGCTCGGTCCGGTGCCGACCCCTGCGGTGGGTATGCTGACACGATCCATGCGTGCGGATGTGGGCGTGATGATTTCCGCCAGTCACAATCCGCACCATGACAATGGGATCAAGTTTTTTGGGCCTGATGGGTACAAGCTGTCTGATACCGCAGAAGCGGAAATCGAAGAGCTGGTTATGGGTGAAATTGATCTGGCGCGGCCTGAGAACATCGGGAGTGCAAAGCGGATTGATGATGCGCTGGGGCGGTATATCGAGTTTGCCAAGACTGCGTTTCCGAACCAAAAACTGCTGAATGGTTTGAAGGTGGTCGTGGATTGCGCAAATGGCGCCGCGTATAAGGCCGCGCCGATTGTGTTATGGGAATTGGGCGCAGAGGTGATCACGGTTGGTGTTACGCCAAACGGGTTTAACATCAATGATGGGTGTGGTTCGACCTATCCCGGAACCGCTGCTGAGGCAGTAGTGGCCCATGGGGCAGACTGTGGCATCTGTTTAGACGGGGACGCGGACCGATTGATGCTGATCGACGAAAAAGGCCAAGTGGCCGACGGGGATCAGATCATGGGATTGATCGCGCAAAAATGGGCATCCGAGGGACGGTTGGCGCAGAACACGCTGGTGGCGACTGTTATGTCGAACATGGGGCTGGAAAAACACATGCAGGCGCAGGGGTTGAACATGCTGCGCACAGGTGTTGGCGACCGCTATGTGGTGCAAGCGATGAAAGAGGGTGGCTTTAACCTTGGCGGGGAGCAATCGGGGCATATTGTTATGCGCGATTATGTGACCACTGGCGATGGTTTGATCGCGGGATTGCAATTTTTAAGCGCCCTCGTGCAATCGGGCAAGCGTGCGTCAGAAATGGTGCGGGTGTTTGAACCCTATCCGCAGATTTTGGAAAATGTGCGCTATGGGGCAGGGGCGGACCCGATGGACAGTGACAGCGTGAAGCAAGCGATTGCGGATGGGGAAGCGGCGCTGGCATCCAATGGGCGGTTGTTGATCCGAAAGTCTGGTACAGAGCCGTTGGTGCGGGTGATGGGCGAGTGTGAAGATGCGGGGTTGTTGCAAAGCGTCATCACCGATGTTGCCGGCGCAGTTCGCGCAGCGGCAGGGTAAGAGGTGCGACTTAAAGGGCGCGCCAGCCAATGTCTTTGCGGTGGAACCTTTCGGGCCAATTGATTTGGTCGATAAGGGCGTAAGCGGCATTCTGAGCCTCGGCCAAGGTGTCGCCGCGTGCTGTGACGTTCAAAACGCGACCACCTGTGGCAAGGGTTTTATCGCCATCACTGGACGTGCCTGCGTGGAAAACCTGTGCCTTTGAGTTTTGCGAAATGGCATCTAAGCCTTTGATTTCGGTGTTTTTCTGATAGCTGCCAGGGTAGCCTTTGGCAGCAAGGACAACTGTGAGGGCGTGATCGTCGGCCCAATTGATTTTTGCATCTGCGAGGCGGTGCTGCGCACAGGCCAGCAGGGCATCAAGCGCCTGCGCGCCAAGGCGCATCATGAGAACCTGACATTCTGGATCGCCAAAGCGGGCGTTGTATTCCACAAGGCGGGGGTGCCCATCCTTGATCATGAAACCTGCGTAAAGGACGCCCTCATACGGAGTGCCGCGTTTGGCCATTTCGTCGATTGTGGGTTGGACGATTTGATCGAGCGCGATTTGCTGGATTTCAGGGGTGAGGACAGGCGCGGGAGAATATGCGCCCATGCCGCCTGTGTTTGGGCCTTCGTCCCCATCAAAAGCGCGTTTGTGATCTTGGGCGGTGCCGATGGGCAGGATGGATGTGCCATCGGAAAGAATAAAGAAAGAGGCTTCTTCGCCGTCCATGAATTCTTCGATTACCACTTCTGCGCCTGCATCGCCGAAAGAGCCGTCGAACATATCGTCAACGGCTGCTAGCGCCTCATTCACTGTCATGGCGACGATGACGCCTTTGCCTGCGGCAAGACCATCTGCTTTGACGACAATTGGTGCGCCCTGTTCGGTGATGTAGGCTTTTGCGGCTTTGGAATCTGTGAAATGGGCGTAGGCTGCAGTTGGAGCGCCTGAGGCGTCGCAGATTTCTTTGGTGAAGGCTTTGGATGCTTCTAAGCGGGCTGCTTGCGCGGAGGGGCCAAAGGTAAGGATGCCTGCGGCGCGCAGGTCATCGGCAACGCCTGCGGCGAGCGGGGCTTCGGGACCGATGATGCAAAAGTCGATGTTATGCTCTGCACAGAAAGATACGACGGTGGGGCCGTTGTTAATGTCAAGCGGCATACAAGTGGCGATTTGGGCCATGCCTGCGTTGCCTGGTGCGCAAATAAGCGTGTCGCATTTGGGATTTTGTTTGACCGCCCAAGCCAAAGCGTGTTCGCGCCCACCGCTGCCCAAAATTAGGATGTTCATACCTGCGCTCCGCTCTGTACCTAGTGTTGGGGTTCTTTTATGGTTGGCGCGAGTGAACCGCAAGAGAGTGTGCCCATGTCTGATCTGATTGATGACCCAGAACCGGGGCAAAATGCGCCTGAATTTAGTGTGTCTGAGATTTCTGGTGCGGTGAAGCGCACGATTGAGGGGCAGTTTTCTTATGTGCGGGTGCGTGGAGAGATAGGGCGGGTCAATCGCTATGCCTCGGGGCATATTTATTATGATTTGAAGGATGAAGGCGCGGTTCTGAATGCGGTGACGTGGAAAGGGCAAGCAGGCAAGCTGTCTGTTCAACCTGAAGAAGGGATGGAGGTCGTTGCGGTTGGCAAGCTGACCAGTTTCCCCAAGCAATCCAAGTATCAGATGAACGTGATGGAATTGCGCGTGGCGGGTGTTGGCGCGTTGATGGCCATGCTGGAAAAACGCAAGAAGGCACTGGCGGCAGAGGGGTTGTTCGATCCTAGCCACAAAAAGCCGATCCCGTATTTGCCAGAGGTGATCGGGGTTGTGACATCGCCATCTGGTGCGGTTATTCGCGATATTTTGCACCGTTTGCGGGATCGGTTTCCGCGCAAAGTTCTGGTGTGGCCTGTGGCGGTCCAAGGGGATCGCTGTGCGCCAGAGGTTTCAGCGGCGATTGCGGGTTTCAATGCCATGACACCTGGTGGGGCGATGCCGCGTCCTGATCTGATAATTGTGGCACGGGGTGGCGGCTCCATCGAGGATTTGTGGGGGTTTAACGAAGAAGTTGTGGCCCGCGCGGCAGCGGCGTCTGATATTCCGCTGATTTCGGCGGTGGGGCATGAAACGGATACGACGTTGATTGATTTTGTATCGGATCAACGCGCGCCCACGCCCACGGCGGCGGCGGAACTGGCGGTTCCTGTGCGCAGCGAACTCATGGCGGGGTTAGCGTCCATGGAAGAGCGGCGGGTTCGCGCATTAAGTGATGGATTGGCGCGGCGGCAGCAAAGATTGCGGGATTTATCGCGCGCCTTGCCCAATCCGACCGAGATAGTAGCGATGCAAGCGCAGCGGCTGGATATGCTGAGCAATCGTTTGCCACGGGCGTTGCAGGCTGGCGTTGAACGGCGGCGTGCGCAAGTGGTTCAACAAGGTGCTGGGCTGCGGCCACAGGTTTTGCAGCGGGCCGTTGAAAATAAAGGTGAGCGAATAGAGGGATTGGGCAAGCGATTTGCACGGGCGGCGGAAACGCAAGGAAACGCGTGGCGCAATAAGCTGAACGGGTTGGAGCGGTTGCGCGAAACCTTGGGGTATCAGGCAACGCTGGATCGTGGGTATGCGGTTGTGCGCGATCAAGACGGTGTTTTGGTTTCCGATGCTGTTGCTGCGGGCAAGGCGGATGGTTTGGAGATCCAGTTCAAGGACGCGCGTGTTGCGGTAGGTGCCGGAGCGATGGCCCCAGAACGTACGAAACCCGCAAAGGCCAAGCCTGCCAAACCGAAAAAGACGGATGAAGGGCAAGGGAGCCTGTTTTAAGCGCCTACATCAGGGCCTTTGCAATCGAGCGGTTTCGTGTCGAGATTGTACATGAAGATGTCAAAGTCAGACGATGTGCTGCCTTCGGCGCGGGCGTAATAATTGCCGTTTTTTTCGAAAAAGTGCCAACAGGACGGGTCGGACTCGAGGCCGTAGTTAAAGCAGATGTAATCCGCTGATGGGTACCATTCCCCGTCTAGGCATTCGCGCGCGCTGTTTTGCCAAAGTGATCTACGGCGGGTGTAAAATTGTTCAGCGCCAAAGAAAAACCCATCTTGGGAAAAATACATTGTTTTGCCTTCGGAGAGGCGCTGAAATTCGGACATGGAGAGGATGCGCTCGTCGCTGTCTTGGGCGTAGCTTGTAACAGGGAGGAGGCAGAAAAGGGCGAGGAGGGTCTTGCGCATCACATTGGTCCGTAATCAGTTTCACAAACTATGCCGTTTGGCACGGACAGATGCAATCGCGGGAATGCACAGTGTTCTTAACGGTGGCGCATGGCCCATTCTGCAACGCGGGGGTGCATGATTTTACGCCAGCGCGGCGGATGGAGCGCGATCATTGACATGATACCCGGACTGTAAGGGAGTTGGGGTGCTGTTTCCTGCGGGTGGGTTTGCAGTTCGGTGAAGGGACGCGCGGGTTTGGCGTGGTGATCCGAATGGAGCGGCGCGTTCAGCGTAAGTTTACGTGTAAACCAGTGGGGAGCGTTCCAGCTGTGATGGGGGGCGATCGGTGGGAAGGTCCCATCTGCGGCTTCGGGTCGTGTGAGGCCGTAGTGTTGGGTGTAGTCTGTGAGGAGCAATCCTGCTTGGGCTGAAAAAGCCAGCGTGAGATAGATCAGCAGCCCCGACCAGCCTGCAAATACGGAGGCGAGCGCCATGAAAGCAAACGCCCCGATGATATAGGTGAAATAGGGATTTTTCACGTCCACGGCGCGGCTGTTTGGCGGATAGCCCAAACGTTGATTTTCTGCACCCAAGCCAGCAAGAAACGACCCCCGCCACGCGCGCCAAAAAAAGCGATAGAAGTTTTCGCCGTATCGCGCGGTGTTTGGATCGTATCGGGTGGCCACGTAGGGGTGGTGGATCAGGCGGTGCGACGATGTGTGGTGGCCAAAGAGAATGGAAATGAAGAGCCATTTCCCCAAATTGAACGGTAGCTTTTTGGTGCGGTGAATGAGTTCGTGTCCTACCGCGTTTGAGACATGCGCAAAATAGAGCGTGTAGGCGAAGAAGAGGGCTAATTTGGTTGCTATGCCAAACGGTTGATAGACCAAGGCCCAGACACAGTTCGCCACCAAAACAAAGTGCAGACAGGCCAACGCGACGGGCAGCGTCGTTTGGACGATGCGTTCAATCGCAGCATCGGCGACATCATCAAAGAGGGCATCGACAAGATGATTTACCATTCCAAGGATAAGGAGAGGTGCGATGGGCTAAAATCCACCTTGGGTAGATGCGTAGAGCAGCAATCCAGCTGGCAACAAAGTGACAACGGAAAAGGTGCTTACATATTTGAGCATGGCTATTTCTGAGCGCGGTGTGATACGTCTTGTTACGCATCAAAGGTTAAGAAACAAGGTTTAGGGGTAGCCAAGCGTTATTCCCCTTAATTCTGTCGCTTTTTGGTATCGCTTGTATGCCATCGTGTGCGTATAAAAGGCTCAAATTCTGACAAGGTGAGCGATATGGCACTCGACGAGCGTAAAGGCGTTTGGAAATCTGGTAAAGGCAAAGGGCGGCACACGCCAAAAGGGCGGCAAGTGCAGGACGATGCGCTGGGCGACATTCAGGCCCTGTTGGGGGATCGCCCCCGCCGCAAGGATTTGTTGATTGAACACCTGCACTTGATTCAAGACGAATATGGTCATTTGTCTGCGGCCCATTTGGCGGCATTGGCAGATGAAATGAAGCTAGCACAAGCGGAAGTATATGAAGTTGCTACGTTTTATGCGCATTTCGACGTTGTTAAAGAAGGTGAAACAGCGCCACCAAACCTGACCATTCGGGTTTGTGACTCGCTGGCGTGTGAGTTGGCAGGGTCTGAGGATTTGCTGCGCGATTTGGCGGCGAAGTATTCAAGCGGCACAGAAGTGCGAGTTCTGCGCGCGCCGTGTATGGGCCGGTGTGATACAGC
Source organism: Amylibacter sp. IMCC11727 (assembly GCF_029854195.1). Classification (NCBI taxonomy): domain Bacteria; kingdom Pseudomonadati; phylum Pseudomonadota; class Alphaproteobacteria; order Rhodobacterales; family Paracoccaceae; genus Amylibacter; species Amylibacter sp. IMCC11727. The sequence goes on along the minus strand of NZ_CP122960.1, from coordinate 2,389,388 downwards.
ACCAACGCTGGAGCTGGGACACAATCATGTTGATCATGCGACAGTGGAGAAGGTCGAAGCCGCGATTAAGGCGGATGATACGCATCCACACATCCCTGATTACGAACAATTTGAAGCATATTCTGCAAACGGTGGATACAAAACGCTCGAATCACTGCGCAGTGGAGCGAAGACGCCTGACGAACTGCAAGATGAGGTTTTGGAGAGCGGTCTGCGCGGAATGGGCGGCGCGGGCTTCCCATCTGGCAAGAAGTGGTCTTTTGTCCGCATGAACGAAGGCCCACGGTATTTGGCGGTGAACGGGGACGAGGGTGAACCTGGTACGTTTAAAGACCGTTACTTCCTAGAGCGCGAACCACATGTTTTCCTTGAGGGGATGTTGATCGCGGCTTGGGCTGTGGAAGCGGATACCTGTTACATCTACATGCGCGACGAGTATCCTGCGGTGCTGCATATTTTGGCCGAAGAAATCGCCAAGTTGGAAGCCGCCGGTATTGTTGAGCCTGGATACATTGATCTGCGCCGTGGTGCGGGTGCGTATATCTGCGGTGAAGAAAGCGCGATGATTGAATCGATTGAAGGCAAACGGGGTATGCCACGGCACCGACCGCCGTTCGTGGCCTCGGTTGGGATCTTTAATCGGCCAACGTTGGTACATAACGTGGAAACGTTGTACTGGATTGCCAAGGTTGCACGGTCTGGACCCGGAATTTTTGGCGATCACGGTGTGCATGGGCGCAAAGGGATGCGGAGCTATTCTGTGTCAGGTCGCGTGAAGAACCCTGGTGTGAAGATTGCGCCAGCGGGCACAACTATGCAGGAGTTGATCGACGATTACTGTGGTGGAATGCTCGATGGGCATACGTTCAAAGCGTATCAGCCAGGTGGGCCATCTGCAGGGATTTTGCCGTCCACAATGGCAGATATTCCGATGGATTTTGACACGTTGCAGGAATACGGCACGTTTATCGGGTCCGCAGCAATCGTTGTGATGAGCGATCATGACAGTGCGCGTGGCGCTGCGCTGAACATGCTGCGGTTCTTTGAAGACGAAAGCTGTGGTCAGTGTACGCCGTGTCGGGTTGGCTGTGAAAAAGCGGTTAAGCTGATGTCTGAGGACAAGTGGGATCAGGGGCTGCTGGAAGAGCTGTCTGTGGCCATGGTTGATGCGTCGATCTGTGGTCTGGGGCAAGCTGCGCCGAACCCGATCCGTATGGTGATCAAACATTTCCCTGACGAAATTTAATCGTCGTGACCATGATTTTGACGGCCGTTGCACTGTGTGCGGCGGCCGTTTATTTTTGCGGGTTCTGTTTTCGTGGGCCGTCTGTTTGGAAGACAGTCACCAAGGTGGCGGCGATTGCGCCGCTGGTGGTGTTTGTGGCGATGCAGGGTGGCGCGGGACTTTTGTTGCTGGCGCTGTGCCTGTGTTTGGCGGGTGATTTCTTTTTGTCATTGGACGGCGACACACCGTTTTTAGCAGGTGTTGGGGCATTTGCGCTGGGGCATGTGGCCTATATCGCGTTGTTTTTGAGGCATCCTTTGGTGGAGCCTGCGGTGATCGGGCAGATGCCGTTTGTGCTGGTGAATGTGGTTTTGCTGGGGGTTGCGATAGTGGTGGCCCCCATGTTGTTTCGCGGCGCAGGGCCGTTGCGATTTGCGGTTATGGGTTATGTGCCAATGATTGTTGGGATGGGGATTGCGGGGCTGGGGTTTGCTCTGCAGATGCCGCTCGTTACCATTGGGGCGTTGTTGTTTGTGGCGTCAGATTTGGTGCTGGGGCTAGAGATGTTTGTTTTGAAAACAGGTACTTGGGCGGCGCGGTTGGCGCCGTTTTGGGTTTGGGCGACCTATTGGTCTGCCCAAGTTCTTTTGGTACTGGGATTGGCTTAGGGCCTAGTAAATCGCGCTGCTTTTGTCTGCGCCTGCCATCATGACTTTGGCCTGTTCGGTGCGGATTTCATCGTAGAGTTTCATGCTGTCGGCATCAAATAGGGCTTTGGGTTGGTCGTATGTTTGAAAGCTGTCTTTGCCATAAGAGCCACGTGCAGGGATAGCATAGTCTTTGACGCCGCCTGCTTTGCGCATTTTTGACGAGATGTATCGGATGGCGACGCCGATGCGGCGGTCATCCGATACATTGGGGCCGGAGCCGTGGATTGTCAGGCCGTGATGCAGGCTCATGAAACCGGGCGGGAGTTCGACGGCGACTTTGTCTTCCTCGGCCACATCGACGGCGATTTCTTGGCCGCGGGAGAGAAGGTTTAGTTCATCAAAACTGTCCTCGTGTTTCAGGATTTCGTTTTTGTGACTGCCTTTGACGAAATCCATGCAGCCTGAAGCCGTGGTGGCGGGAGAGAGTGCGAGCCATGCTGTGAGGATGTTGTCCATGTCACCCATGCCCCAATAGGCGAGGTCTTGGTGCATTGTGACAACGTGTTTTGTGTGGGCTTCTTTGGTGAGAAATTCCACAGAATAGAGCATGACATTTGGGCCAAGGATGCCTTCGACGGCGTCTAGGATCGGGTCGTGCAGGCCGATTTCACAGGCGAGAGGCATAACCACTTGGGCATTGACGCGTTTGTAGGTGTTAAGAGGGAGGGGGAGACCGTTATCGAGCCAGTTCGCTTCGATGGTTTGAAGGTCTCTGCGCCATTGGGCGGCTTGGGCTGTGTCTGCGACTTTGATCGGGAACAGATAACCGTCATCCCAATAGGCATCTTTTTGCGATTGGGTTAGGTGGCCGTTTTCGAGGTTCAAACCGTCCAGCATAGAAGTCTCCCTAGCGTTGCATGATCACAGGTAAGCGCGGGGTGGCGCGTGATTCTAACGCAAATGCGACAGGAGTTTCCCCACCGCGACTGATCGCGGTGGGGATATCGGGCTTATACGCCGATTTCTGAGATGAATTTGGTGCGTTGGTAGGCCTGTAAGCCTTCTTCGCCGCCTTCTGTGCCATAACCAGAGTGGTTTACGCCGCCAAAAGGTGTTTCTGGTGTGGAGATGCCGAAGTGGTTTACGCCGAACATGCCCGCGTTCACACGATCGCCGAGTTCTTGGGCCAAGGCGCCGTCTTTGGTGAAGGCGTAAGAGGCGAGACCCAATTCCAGTTTGTTGGCGCGTTCGATCAGGTCTTCTTTGTCGGAGAAAGAAGAAACTGGTGCGACAGGACCAAAGGGCTCGTCGTTCATGATTTTGGCTTCTTCTGGGACGCCCTTCAGAACCGTTGGTTTGTAAAAGAACCCTTCGTTGCCGAGGCGTGACCCACCCGCGAGCAGTTCTGCACCGTGAGAGATTGCGTCATCCACGAGGTCTTGCATCACGTCCAAACGGCGAGCACCGATCAGGGGGCCCATTTGTGTGCCGTCTTGTATGCCTTGGCCAACAACAACGTCTTTGGCGTGGCCCGCCATACGTTCGGCGAATTCGTCATAGGCCGCGTCTTCGACGTAAAAACGTGTTGGGGAGATGCAAACCTGACCCGCGTTGCGGAATTTTGTCGCCGCGCAGAGTTTTGCTGCGGCTTCGATATCGGCATCTTTGAAGATCATCACTGGGGCGTGGCCGCCAAGTTCCATTGTGCAACGGATCATGCGTTTGGCGGCTTGGGCCTGCAAGAGCATGCCAACCGGTGTGGAGCCCGTAAAGGACAGCTTTTTGATGATTGGGCTATCGAGCAGATAGGAAGATACTTCGGCGGGTTTACCCCATACGAGGTTCAGGACCCCATCTGGAAGACCTGCGTCTTGGAAACAGCGGGCCATCGCGATTGCGGCGGATGGTGTTTCTTCGGAGGCCTTCATGATAATGGAACACCCAGCTGCAAGACCATTGCCGAGTTTGCGCATTACGTTGGATGCAGGGAAGTTCCATGCCACGAATGCGGCGACAGGGCCTACTGGTTCTTTTACCATCATTTGGCGCTGACCAGGCATACGTGCAGGGATCAGGCGACCATAGGCGCGTTTGCCTTGTTCTGCGTCCCAGCGCAGACAGCCGATGACGAAATCCATTTCAAGTGATGCTTCGCCAACAGGTTTGCCCATATCGAGCGCGATGTTCTTTGCAATGTCGGCTTTACGCTCTTCCATCAAATCGGCGGCTTTGTTCAAAATGGCCTGACGAGCCAACGGGGAGGTTGCGCGCCAAACCTTGAACCCTTTGTCCGCAGCGGCGAGGGCTGCGTCGAGATCAGCCTGTGAAGCGTGGGGAAGTTGGCCCAAAACCTCTTCTGTTGCGGGGTTAATCACGTCTTCGGTGATTCCCGAAGTTCCGTCTGTCCATTTGCCGTCGATGAAAAGTTGAAGATTTTCGTAAGCCATATCGCACCTTTTTGATTGGAGTTGGGTGCTTTAGCCATGTTTAAGTGTGTGCAGCAATGGATAAAATTCTAATGCTGGCTTGAATTCGCATGCGTCAAACAATGCGATGGAAAACATTTGCGTTAGGGATAACTTATGGTATAGCGCGGCAGAGTTAACCGATGGGGCTGTCGGATGTAATCCAAACCCCTTCTTTTGAAGTGCCCTTTGGGCCAAAGCGCAAAGCCTAGCTTTCGCGAATTATGAGGACTTGAAACATGAGCGACGTAGCAGATCGTGTAAAGAAAATCGTTGTTGAGCACCTGAGTGTTGACGAAGAAAAAGTTGTAGAAGGTGCATCCTTCATCGACGATCTGGGCGCAGACAGCCTGGACACAGTTGAGCTGGTTATGGCGTTCGAAGAAGAGTTCGGCATTGAAATCCCAGACGACGCTGCAGAGACTATCCAGTCCTTTGGCGACGCGGTGAAGTTCATCACTGAAGCTTCCTAAGACCTTAACGGGTTTGAAATTCTGAAACGCGGTTCCTGAAAAGGGGCCGCGTTTTGCGTTGGGACATGGTGTTCGCACTCTTGCCCCGCGTGAGCGCAGCCTGTAGGTAGGCGATAAGCAAATTACAAGGAATACGGGGGCTGTCATGCGTCGGGTTGTTGTCACAGGTTTAGGAATGGTTTCACCGCTTGCTTGCGGGGTTGAAGAAACGTGGAAGCGTTTGTTGGCGGGCGAAAGTGCGGCTGGACCGATTACACGGTTTGACGCGGACCATTTGGCCACAAACTATGCCTGCGAGATCCCACGCGGCGACGGAACGGATGGCACGTTTAATCCTGATGATTGGATGGAGCCCAAAGAACAACGCAAAGTGGATGATTTCATTCTGTACGGCATTGCAGCGGCGACACAGGCGGTTGAAGACAGTGGCTGGAAGCCTGAAACGGATGATGATTTTCACCGCACGGGTGTATTGATCGGGTCTGGTATTGGCGGATTGGACAGCATTGCGAAAACCGCGATTACGCTGAAGGAAAAGGGGCCACGTCGGGTTTCTCCGTTCTTTATCCCTGGAGCTCTGATTAATCTGGTGTCTGGTCAGGTCTCCATCAAATACGGATTTAAAGGGCCAAACCATTCGGTTGTTACCGCTTGTTCCACGGGTGCGCATGCCATTGGTGATGCAAGCCGTATTATCGGTTTGGGCGATGCGGATGTGATGGTTGCAGGTGGCGCGGAAGGTGCGATTTGTGAAATCGGCATGGCCGGGTTTAACGCATGTAAAGCATTGAGCACAAAACGCAGTGATGATCCAAAGGCGGCGAGCCGCCCTTACGACGAAGACCGCGATGGGTTCGTTATGGGTGAAGGTGCTGGCATCGTTGTTTTGGAAGAGTACGAACACGCCAAGGCGCGCGGTGCAAAGATTTACGCCGAAGTGCTTGGCTATGGCATGTCGGGCGATGCGTATCACATCACCGCGCCATCAGAAGATGGCGATGGCGGGTTCCGCGCGATGCAAGCGGCGCTGCGCAATGCGGGGTTGGAACCAGGTGCGGTGGATTACATCAACGCGCATGGCACATCCACAATGGCCGATACAATCGAGCTGGGCGCAGTAGAGCGGATGCTGGGGGATAAGGTGAAATCGGCGACGATGTCATCAACAAAGTCGTCCATTGGGCATTTGCTGGGCGCTGCGGGTTCTGTTGAGGCGATTTTCTGTATTTTGGCCCTGCGGGATCAAATTGCACCGCCAACGATCAATTTGGACAACCCTGCTGTTGAAACGGATCTGGACCTTGCGCCGAATTCCGCCCGCGAGCGGGAAATTAACGTCGCCTTGTCGAATTCATTTGGCTTTGGTGGTACGAACGCTTCGTTGGTGATGGGGCGTGCGTCCTGACGCATACCCACACCCTTGAGCAGTTAAAAATAGCGGAAAGCGCGTAAATGGCACGGCATATTGCGGCGAATTTTGTCAATCTGTTGATCGTTCTTTTGATCGCGGCGGGTGGTTTGTTTTATTGGGCGAAGGCCGAGTTTAGCAATCCGGGACCTTTGGAAAATTCTATCTTTGTTGAGGTTCCGCGTGGTGGGTCGATGTCTCGTTTGTCCCGCGAATTGGAAAGCGAGGGCGCGATTAAACATGGTTTGATCATGCGCGTTGCGGCCAATTACAATGGGCAGGCGGAGAAGCTGAAGTTTGGGAATTATGAAATTCCTGCAGGCGCGTCGATGGCGGATATTTTGAATATCGTCACCAAAAGTACCGCGAGTGTGTATCAGTACCGTGCCACCTATCAGATCGGGATCAAATCCGCGCGTTTGGTTTTGGATGAGCGCAAAGATGATGGGTATGAGCGGCTGGCTGTGTTTGGGGCTGGTGAAGAGCTGCCTGAGAATTATGCAGCGCTGGTTAAAGCAAAAACGCCGATCAATTACAGAGTGACCGCTGCAGAAGGTGTTACGTCTTGGCAGATTGTGGAGATGCTGAACAAGAGCGATTTCTTGGGCGGTACAGTGGAAAACGTGCCCCCAGAAGGGATGCTGGCCCCAGATACATACGATGTGCGGCGTGGAACATTGGTGAGCGAAGTGCTGGACCAGATGTTTAACGCGCAAAAACGGATTTTAGCGGAGGAATGGGAAAACCGTGCGGCTGATTTGCCGTTCGATACACCTGAAGCGGCGTTGACTTTGGCGTCGATCATCGAAAAAGAAACTGGTGTGGCCGAAGAGCGCCAAGAAGTATCGGCGGTGTTTGTGAACCGTTTGAACAAGGGTATGAAGTTGCAGATGGATTCGACCGTTGAATATGGTCTGACCAACGGCACAGGGTTCTTGAACCGTGGTTTGCGACGTAGTGAGCTGGCCAAGAAGACGCCATACAATACATATATCATTGATGGTTTGCCGCCCGGGCCGATTGGGAATCCAGGTCGCCCCGCGATCCGTGCAACGCTGAATCCGAATACATCGAATAATCTGTTCTTTGTGGCGGATGGCACAGGGGGACACGCGTTTGCGGAAACCTTGGTGGAACACAATGCAAATGTTGCGAAATGGCGCAAGATCGAAGCAGAAAATCGCCGTAAGCAACAACAGAACAGTGGTGGATGACGCCAGAGCGTTCGGCGAAAAATTGTTTTAAAACAAACGCTTGATTGACCTGTTGCGTGTGGGGTGTTGCGTGAGCAACGCGCATTTCGTTGACATTGCGAACGGATGCGGGTACCTATTTTGACATGATGGAGTAATTGGGTATCGACCCTTTGCACCACGCCTTAATCTTAAACATTTGTGGTCATGGCGCCAGCGAGAGCGGCTTTGCACCCTATTGCATCCCAACATGGCATGTGTGGGGCGTTTTGGTTTTGGCGCGCTGCTTTGGACAAACTAACCGCGGGTCGTTTTTGTTTCCTCTGTTGCGGATAAGATTCCGCTTGGAACCATATACATATGAAAAACTCTGATCATGCAGACGCGAAAGCACTGCCATCCTTAGTTCGTGCTGCGCGGACTGATGTGTCAAAGCTGCGCAATGCAATTCTGAGAGAGCTTTCGACGCGAACTTATCGGGACTCTCCTGTTTCGACGGCACATGTTTTGCGGCTTGTTCGTGAATATGGTGCGGCCCTTTTGAAATTATCATCCCTTGAGGATCAAGTTGACCAATACAGCGACTCAATACGCGGCATTGCCCAAGGGAATGCCGTCGACCTCGACAATGCAAGACGTGAAGTCCTTGATCGAATTGCTCGGTTCCGCGAGCGAAGAGGAGGTTGATGCGTTTCTGAAAAGCCTGAGTGATGAGACGTTACAGGCGTTGCCATATCTGTTTGAATTTTGGGCGTTGCCCCATCAGTTGGAACCGGCAGGCGATTGGTCCACTTGGGTAATCCTTGGGGGGCGGGGGGCTGGTAAGACCCGTGCGGGTGCAGAGTGGGTGCGATCTAAGGTGGAAGGCGCTGGGCCCGCAGATGCAGGACAACATAAGCGTGTGGCGTTGATCGGGGAAACGCTGGATCAGGTGCGCGAAGTGATGGTGTTTGGGGATAGTGGGATCATTGCCAACAGCCCACCTGACAGAGTGCCAGAGTGGCATGCGGCACGCCGCGCGTTGGTTTGGCCAAATGGCGCGGAAGCTTGGGCCATGTCGGCCAGCAGCCCAGAGCATTTGCGAGGGCCGCAGTTCGATTGCGTTTGGGCGGATGAATTGGGGAAATGGAAAAAGGCGCGCGATACGTGGGACATGATGCAGTTTGCATTGCGTTTGGGGGAAGATCCACGGGCCCTTGTGACCACAACACCGCGCAATATCGGTATTTTAAAAGAGATTTTGGAAGCGGATGATACGGTGGCGACACATGCTCCGACCGAGGCAAACCGCGCCAATTTGGCCCCGAGTTTTCTGAAGAAAGTGTATCTTGATTACGGGGGCTCGCGTTTGGGAAAACAAGAGCTGGACGGCAAGATGATCGAGGATGTGGAAGGGGCTTTGTGGCCTGCACATGTTCTTGACGGGTTGCAAAAAGCGGATGTGCCAGAAATGGATCGCATCATTGTAGCGGTTGATCCGCCCGCATCGGGAAAATCCACCGCAGATGCCTGTGGGATCATTGTAGCGGGCGTGCAGACACACGGTGGTGGGCCCGAACATTGGAAAGCGTGGGTTTTGGCCGATGAAAGTGTGCGCGGGGCGAGCCCAGCGGCTTGGGCCAAGGTTGTGGCCGATACTGCGAAAACGTGGCAGGCGGATCGTGTCGTTGCGGAGGTGAACCAAGGGGGCGACATGGTTGAGGCCGTATTGCGCCAACAAGCACCAATGCTGGCGTATCGCGCCGTCCATGCGACCCGTGGGAAAACCGTGCGCGCAGAGCCTGTTGCGGCGCTTTATGAGCAAGGGCGGGTGTGTCATGCCAAGGGGTTGCGAACGCTTGAAGATCAGATGGCCGAGATGACCTTAACGGGTTTTGCGGGCAAAGGATCGCCTGACCGCGTTGATGCACTGGTCTGGGCGCTGACCGATTTGATGATTGATCCTGCCGCATCATTTACCATGCCGCGGATTAAGCGGCTTTGATTTTACGGCAGGTTTTAGGGCTGAAGTGGCCCAGAACTCTGCAATCCGAACATCGAAATATTAAGGAGCGAGACCAGATGGTTCTGCAATTTTTGCGTGGGGCATCCCAAAAGGATGTGCCTGAAGAAAAAGCATCGGCCACAGGGCCTGTGATCGCCTTTCATGGTGCAGGGCGTCCTGCTTGGTCTGCGCGGGACGTTTCGTCCCTGACGCGCAGTGGGTTTTTGGCCAACCCTGTTGGATTTCGATGTGTGAAGATGATTGCCGAGGCGGCAGCGGCGGTTCCGCTTGTGCTGCAAAATGCGGAAAAGCGATACGATACGCATCCGATGTTGGCGTTGTTGGCGCAACCCAATCCCCTGCAAAGCCGTGCGGATTTGATGGAGAGCTTTTTTGGGCAGTTTCTGTTGTCCGGGGATGGTTATTTGGAAGCAGCCGGAGTGCGATCTGTTGGTGGGCCAGAGGAATTGTATGTGCTGCGGTCGGATCGGATGAAAGTGGTTCCCGGTACGGATGGTTGGCCGATTGCCTATGAATACAGTGTGGGCGCGCGCAAGGTGCGGTTCGACATGCAAGGGGATTTGGCGCCAATTTGTCATGTGCGATCTTTCCACCCGCAAGACGATCACTATGGATTGTCACCCATTCAGGCCGCAGCCACATCGCTGGATGTGCATAACGCAGCCTGTCGGTGGTCTAAGGCGTTGTTGGATAATGCTGCGCGGCCATCTGGTGCGATTGTGTACAAGGGGGTCGATGGGCAAGGGACGCTGCAATCGGATCAGTACAACCGATTGGTGGACGAAATCGAAGCCAACCACCAAGGGGCACGCAATGCGGGGCGGCCCATGTTGTTGGAAGGTGGTTTGGATTGGAAACCGATGGGGTTTAGCCCATCTGATATGGAGTTCCAGAAAACCAAGGAAAGTGCGGCGCGCGAAGTGGCGCTGGCTTTTGGTGTGCCACCCATGTTGTTGGGGCTGCCAGGGGATGCGACCTACGCCAATTACGCCGAGGCAAACCGCGCGTTCTACCGCCTAACAGTTTTGCCGCTGGTGGAAAAACTGGCGGCGGCGTTAACGGGTTGGTTGCCTGATCATTTTGACGAGCAACTGACGTTAACTGCGGATTTGGATGGCATTCCAGCATTGGCAATTGAACGCGAAGCGCAGTGGCGACGGGTGGCGCAGGCGGATTTCCTGAGTGACCGAGAAAAACGGAGGCTGTTGGGGCTCCCGACTGAAATGGATGAGTAGGGGTGAAGGGTCCAAATATTTGTATGAGCCCTTTGAAGCGGCGGCCAAGCTTGAGACACATAAACAAGTGACGGATGAGCGGTGGATCGGGCTGGAGCGGCGATTGGACACCATCGAAAAGGCGCTGGAGCGGTTGGAAAAACGACTGTGGCTGGCGGTGTATGGAGTGGTTGCCTTTGTTCTGACGCGCGGCGTGATGTCGTTGTTGGAATTGACGCAAGATGCCGTGTGAGCGGCGAAATTTAAGGACATTGATATGATCTATGTAGGCAGCGGCGCGGCGCTGGAGACCAAATTTTGCCGTTTTGAAACGGATGTGAATGTGTCGGATGAGGCCGAAATTTCGGGATACGCATCCGTTTTTGGCGCATCTGATCAAGGTAATGATGTGGTGCAAAAAGGGGCCTATGCCGCGTCTTTGAAGGCCATTCAAAACAGTGGACGCCGCGTGAAAATGTTGTGGCAGCACGATCCATCCAAACCTATCGGGGTGTGGGATGACGTGCGCGAAGATGAAAAAGGCCTGTTTGTGAAGGGCCGAATTTTGGCCGATGTGCAGGCAGGTGCAGAGGCATTGTCGTTGATCAAGGCTGGCGCAATTGAGGGCTTGTCTATTGGTTATCGAACAATTCGTGCGGAAAAATCGCAAAAAGGTAAGCGATTGTTGCATGAACTCGATCTTTGGGAAGTTTCATTGGTGACATTTCCAATGCTGCCCGAGGCGCGGGTTGAGACAGACGCGAAGGCGGATGATCAACTGGCACATGAGCTGGTCGCGATGTTGAACGCGGCTCGCCACGAGATGTTGGCGTAAGGGCCAGCACCAAACACGAAACTCATACAAGGATTGGTTCATGAGCAATCAAGGATCCAAAACTCGGTCTGACCAGGCGGTGTCTGGTGGATCATCGTCAGTGGAGGTGAAAGCCGCCATGGGCGAATTTTTGCAAGACGTTGGAAAGATCAACAGCGAATTGAAAACCCGAATTCAGGAACAGGATAAGAGATTACACATGTTGGAACGTAAAACGGTTGAAACGCATCGCCCTGCTTTGTCGGCAGTGGCAGAAATTGAAGTGCCGCACAAAAAGGCGTTTGCTGCCTATCTTCGCTCTGGCGATGATGAGGGGATGCGAGCCTTAGATATGGAAGAAAAGGCGCTGTCCACGGCGGTGTCCGCGGATGGGGGATATTTGGTCGATCCACAGACGGCGGATCAGATTGCAGGCGTGCTGCATTCAACCGCGTCTATTCGTGCGATTTCCAATGTGGTTGCCGTTGAATCCACGGCTTATGACGTGCTGGTGGATCACACGGAAGTAGGGGCTGGTTGGGCCACGGAAACGGGTTCGGCCACGGAAACGGACACGCCGCAGTTGGAGCGTATTTCGATCCCGCTGCACGAATTGTCAGCCTTGCCAAAGGCATCACAGCGGTTGCTGGATGACAGCGCGTTTGATGTGGAAGGTTGGCTGGCCACACGGATTGCAGACAAGTTTTCGCGCGCCGAAGGTGTAGCGTTCATTTCTGGTGATGGCATTGATAAACCAACAGGTTTTCTGACCTATACCGCCGTTGATAACGCAAGTTGGAGCTGGGGTGATCTGGGGTATGTGGCGACGGGTGCAGATGGGGATTTTGCGGCAACCGATCCTGCGGATGCGATTGTGGATTTGGTTTATGCGCTGGGTGCGCGGTATCGGGCGAATGCGTCATTTGTGATGAATTCTAAAACCGCAGGTGCCGTTCGTAAAATGAAAGACGCGGATGGGCGTTTCCTGTGGTCCGATGGGTTGGCAGCGGGAGAACCTGCACGCCTTATGGGCTATCCAGTGTTGGTGGCGGAAGACATGCCAGATATTGCATCAGATGCGACGGCGGTTGCGTTTGGGGATTTCAATGCAGGGTACACCGTGGCCGAACGCCCTGATCTGCGTATTTTGCGAGATCCGTTCAGTGCGAAGCCGCATGTGCTGTTTTATGCCACAAAACGTGTGGGCGGTGATGTGAGCGATTTTGCTGCGATCAAACTTTTGAAGTTTGCGGCGTCCTAACTCCTAAATCGAATTCACCCTCGTTTTTCGGGGGTGGGTGCAACGGAAGCTTCGGCTTTTGTTGAAAAGGGCCAGCTGGTCCTGGTGTCCTCGTGTTTGTCATGCTGCTCCCCTCCGTCCGGCGAGCGTGGGGGCACCAAACTTAATTTTGATCCGTAACGGAGACTTCACCACATGATTTTGACTGAATTGACGACGATTCCGAGCGCGGCTTTGCCGCTGGAACTGTTGAAACAACATCTGCGGGTGGGCACTGGGTTTTCCGCAGATACGGAACAAGATGAGCTGCTGGAAGCCTATTTACGCGCGGCGATGTCGGCGGTTGAGGGGCGCACAGGGTGTGTTTTGCTGGAGAAAACGTTCAATTGGGGGCTGACGGGGTGGCGCAATTATGATCGCCAGGTTTTGCCCGTGCGCCCTGTGTCCGAAGTGACAGAGTTGAAAGTTGTAGAACGGGGTGGGGCAGAAACAATTTTGGCCCCCGAAACCTATCATTTGGAAAAAGACAGTCAGTATCCAGCGTTGATTTCCGTTGGGAATGCCTTGCCTGTCGTGCCCCAAAACGGATCCATAGAGGTGACATTTGCGGCCGGATTTGGGGATGATTGGGACAAGGTTCCTGCGGATTTAGCGCGGGCGGTTCTGTTGTTGGCCGCGGATTTTTATGAAAATCGCGCCAGTCGGGATGGGGCGAACCTGCCGTCCAGTATTCTGAGCTTGTTAGAACGGTTTCGCAAAGTTCGATTGTTGGGAGGGTGAGTATGAAACACACACCTTCACTAAACTGGGCGTTGGTCTTGGAAGAACGTCAGCGTGTGGCCGATGGCGCAGGCGGGTTCAACGAAACTTGGGTGACATTGGGCACAGTATGGGGCGAGGTTCAGGCCCGAGGTGCGCGTGTTACTGAAGTTTCGGCAGGGGCAACATCGTTGGCGCGGTATCGCATTTATGTGCGTGGTGCGCCGAAGGATGACCTAAAGCGGCCCAAAGTTGGGCAGCGATTTCGATATGGCGACAGCGCCTATACCATTGATTCCGTTTCAGAAAGCGATTCAAGCGCCATGTATTTGATGTGTTTGGCACGCGAAGAGGTGCTGTCATGACCTATGCCGTTTCTTTTGCGTTGCAGTTGGCCGTGTACCAAACCTTAGCGAGCAATGTGCCGCTGGCGGATTTGATTGATGACAATGTGTTTGATGCACCGCCCACGGGAACAATCCCGCAAACCTATGTGGTGATTGGCGATGAAACTGCGCGGGATAAGTCGAGCAAAACCAGTGCAGGTGCGATGCACGAGTTTGTGGTCAACGTGGTGTCTGATACCGCTGGGTTTGCGACGGCAAAGCAGGTGGCAGCCGCCGTTTGTGACGCATTGATTGATATGGATGCCGCGTTAAACCGTGGTCGATTGACGGCGTTAAATTTTTACAGTGCGCGCGCAGTGCGCGAAGACAGCCCTGGCATTCGTCAGATTGATCTAAGGTTCCGGGCATATGTCGAGGATGATTAACGCGTTAAGCAGTGCCTTTACGCGTTTCATAACAATAATTTACACCATTTGGAGAATGACAATGGCTGCTCAAAACGGCAAGGACTTGCTGGTCAAAGTGGATATGGATGATGCGGGTTCGTTTGAAACGCTTGCGGGGCTGCGGGCGTCAAAGATCGCGTTTAACACCGAAACGATTGATGTGACATCTTTGGAGAGCACGGGGGGATGGCGCGAACTGTTGTCTGGTGGTGGCGTGAAAACAGCCAGCATCAGCGGGTCGGGTGTGTTCCGGGATGATGTGACAGATGAACGGGCGCGGCAGATTTTCTTTGACGCCCATATTCCCGATTTTCAGGTGGTTGTACCCGATTTTGGCATTGTGGAAGGTCCGTTTCAGATCACGGCGTTGGAATATGCTGGGGATTACAACGGTGAGGCGACCTATGACATGACCTTGGCGTCTGCGGGCGCGTTGGCGTTTACGCCGATCTGATGGTGAACCCTTTTCGTGGCGAAGTGGCGATCATTCTGAATGGTGAAACCTGCGCAATGCGGTTGAGCCTAGGGGCGTTGGCAACCTTGGAGCAGCGGTTGGGTGTTGAGGGCTTGTTGCCCCTGATCGAACGGTTTGAAAACAGTGCGTTTAAGGCGGAAGACATGATCTTTTTGTTGTTTGCTGGTTTGCAAGGCGCGGGTTGGGACGGCTCAGAGGATGATTTGCGCAATGCAACAATCGAAGGCGGCCCCATGGAAGCGGCGCGGGTCGCAGCGGCGTTGTTGCGTGTGACGTTTTCTTTACCCAGTGGACCTGTTGAGGCCGCATGATTGACTGGATCGCCCTGATGCGCATTGGCATGACGCATCTTCGGCTGCAGCCTCATGAGTTCTGGGCGTTAACACCTGTGGAATTGATGGTGATGGCGGGGATGGAGCCAGGGGCAACCCCAACAATGACGCGCGCAAGTTTGGATACCTTGTGCGCGCAATTTCCCGATACATAATGCGAAAGTAGGTAAGCAATGGCCGAATTTGGGGCGGATGTTGAACGTCTGGAAGAGCAATTGGTTTCTTTGGAGGCCAATATAGCGGGGACGGCGCAAATGACTGCGGTGTTTCAGCAAGAACTGAATGGTATGCAGCATAGTATTTCCCTTGCGGAACGCGAAGCACGTGGGTTTTCGCGATCCCTAAGTCGTGGAATGCGAAGCGCCTTGGGGGATGTGATCCTTGAAGGTGCGAAATTTTCGGATGTCTTGGGGTCGCTGGCACAGACAATGATCCGCACCACGTTTAACCAAGCTGTGTCACCCGTTACAGATGCGATTAGTGGCATTTTGACGGGTGGTGTGAATTCGATCTTTGGCGCAATTTTCCCCAGTGCCAATGGAAATGCGTTTGCTGGCGGGCGCATCACGCCCTTTGCCAATGGGGGTGTTGTAAATGGCCCCACTGTTTTCCCGATGCGCGGTGGCACTGGGCTGATGGGCGAAGCGGGACCAGAGGCGATTTTACCCTTGTCACGCGGTGCGGATGGCCGACTGGGCGTTAAAGGGGGCGGGGGTGGTGGCGTGCATGTCACGATGAACATCACAACGCCAGATGCCGATAGTTTCCGCCGTTCCCAAACCCAAGTTGCGGCGGGGTTAAGCCGTGCCATTTCCCGAGGAAACCGAAACCAATGAGGTCTTAAATGACAAATTTTCACGAGGTTAGATTTCCCGCTGGGTTGTCGTTTGGATCCGTCGGCGGGCCAGAGCGGCGCACCGAAATTGTTACGCTGAACAGCGGATTTGAAGAGCGGAACACGCCCTGGCAGGATGCCAGGCGGCGCTATGATGCAGGGGTGGCGATGCGATCTGCGGATGATCTGGATACTGTTCTGTCGTTTTTTGAAGCACGGGCAGGGCGGTTGTATGGATTTCGCTGGAAGGACTGGTGCGATTACAAAAGTTGTTTGCCATCGCGCGAACCCGCGTTTGAAGATCAGGAAATTGGCGTTGGGGACAACGTGCTGACCGAGGTACAGTTGTGCAAAAACTATGTTTCGGGGGAAACGGCGTATTGCCGCGCGGTGACCAAGCCGATTGAGGGAACTGTTTCCATCGGGGTTGGGGGCGTTGAGCTGTTCGAAGGAGAGGGGTTTTCCGTCGATTATTCCACTGGCGTGGTGCGGTTTGTCGAAGCCCCATACGAGGCGGCGTTGATCACAGCTGGATTTGCCTTTGATGTGCCTGTTCGATTTGACACGGATCGTTTGGAAATGAGCATGGCGCATTTCGCGGCGGGCAATGTGCCAAATATTCCAGTGATTGAGGTGCGCGTCTGATGAGGCATATCAACGAAAATCTGCAAGCACATTTGGATACGGGTGCAACGAACATGTGTCGCGCGTGGATTGTAACGCGACAAGATGGGGTTACGTTTGGGTTTACCGATCACGACAAAGCGTTGGTGGTGGACGGGGTAAGTTGTGAGGCGGCGTCAAGCATGGATGCGACGGCAGTTGAGACAACCACTGGGTTGTCGGTCGATAACTCCCAAGCGGTTGGGGCGTTGAGTTCAGCGGGCATTACGGATTTGGACATTGAAACGGGCAAGTTTGATGGGGCCGAGGTGCGCCATTTTTTGGTAAACTGGCGCGACACCGATCAGAAAATCCTGCAGTTTCGCGGCTCTCTTGGGGAAATCCGGCGCGGATCAGGGGCGTTTGAGGCCGAACTGCGTGGGTTGAGCGAGGCGTTAAACAAACCTGTGGGGCGGGCGTATCTGCGCCAGTGTGATCGTATTTTGGGAGATGCAAAATGCGGCGTGGATATTTTTGCAGAAGGGTTTGTAGGTGAAGACACTGTTTACACGTCTTCAGGACGACGGGTGGTGGAGTTGCAGCACCTTGGGGCGTTTGAGCAGGACTGGTTTGTGGGGGGCAAAGCAACTTGGGTCACTGGTGCCAATGCAGGTTCAGATGGATTGATCAAAGTGGATCATCTGCGCGGGCTGGTGCGGGTGATTGAACTGTTTGAAGAAACCAAGTTTCCGATTGAAAACGGGGATATCCTGCGGGTTCATGCTGGGTGTGATAAACACGCGGAGACTTGTAAGGGGAAGTTTGGCAACTTTGCGAATTTCCGTGGCTTTCCGCATATCCCTGGTGAGGATTGGAGTGTGGCCTATCCCGTTGCAGGAACAAATATGAATGGCGCGAGACGCCCATAATGCCCTGTAATCAGAACGCAAAGATCGTGCGCGTGGCGCGCGATTGGATTGGCACGCCTTATCGTCATCAACGCAGCACAAAGGGCCAAGGGGCGGATTGTCTTGGTCTGTTGCGCGGTGTTTGGCGCGAAGTGTTAGGGGCAGAGCCGGAAGCTGCGCCTAGTTACACAGCAGATTGGTCTGAGCAGTCTGGAGAAGAACGGTTGTGGCAGGCAGCGGCGCGGCATTTGCGCCCTGTCGAAGTTCAGCCTGATCGGGCAGGGGATGTGGTGCTGTTTCGCATGCGAGGCACAGCCGTGGCGAAACATTTGGCGATTCTGGGGGATGGGCGCGATGGATTCCCCACATTGATTCACAGTTACAGCGGCACTGGTGTTGTTGAAACGCCTCTGACGCCTGCATGGGCGCGTCGCATTGTTGCGCAATTTGAATTTCCCGACAGGAGGGGCTGATGGCGACTATTTTACTTTCTGCTGTAGGCGCAGCCGTAGGTGGCACGTTTGGTGGCACAATTGCGGGGCTGACAGGGGCTGCTATCGGCAAGGCGATCGGGGCGGGCATTGGTGGCTTGATCGACCAAAAAATACTGGGCACGGGTAGTCGCGTTGTTGAAACGGGACGGTTGGATACGTTTCGCCTGCAAGGTGTGACCGAAGGAGCACCAGTGCCTCGTGTGATGGGACGTGCGCGCATTGCGGGCCATTTGATCTGGTCAAGTCAGTTTCAGGAACACGTCACAACGACCACGAGCGGCGGTGGCAAAGCCACGTCTACGCCGAAAGTGACCAGTCGGCGTTACACGTATTCGGTAAATGTGGCTTTTGCGATTGGGGAGGGTGTTGTCGATAAGATCGGGCGCATTTGGGCGGATGGGCAAGAGGTAAGCCGCGGAGATCTGAATATCGCTTTTTATTCTGGGGATGAAACGCAGACCCCTGATCCGACGATTGCGGCGATTGAAGGGCTGGAAAACGCGCCGCATTATCGGGGTACGGCCTATGTGGTTTTTGAGAATTTGCAGTTGGCGGATTACGGCAATCGCATCCCGCAGTTCAATTTCGAAGTGTTTCGCAAGGCGCAGCCAACACATGTAACTGTTGATGATCCGTCACAAGACATCGGTGGCGTGTGTTTGATCCCTGGCACGGGTGAATATGGGCTGGCGACAACGGCTGTGGAGTACCCAGGTGGTTTTGCCGATGGGGCAGTTGCCAACGTAAACACAAACCGTGGCGACACGGATGTGGTTCATGCAATCGAGGATTTGCGCGCAGACGTACCGAATGTGACGTCTGTGTCGATGGTTGTGAGTTGGTTTGGGGATGATTTGCGGTGCAATGAATGCACGTTGACACCGCGCGTGGAACACAAAGATGCAGACGGGCGCCCAATGCCTTGGCTTGTGTCAGGGCAAACGCGCAGTACTGCGCAAATTGTCAGCTATGTGGAGGATCGCCCCGTGTTTGGGGGAACTCCTGCGGATGCGTCGATTCTTGAAGCCATCGCAAAGTTGAAAGACGAAGGGTTGGACGTTGTTTTCTATCCGTTTGTGTTGATGGATATTCAGGAAAACAATGGATTGCCCGATCCGTATTCGGACAATGACAACCAACCCGTGATGCCATGGCGGGGGCGCATTACCCTGTCAAAGGCAGCGGGTCAGGCGAGTAGCCCAGATCAAACGGCGGCGGCTGGTGCAGAGGTTGCCGCGTTTTTTGGGGCTGCGCAAGTTTCTGATTTTGCGATTGTAAATGGGAAAGTTGAATATTCTGGACCAAATGAATGGACCTATCGCCGGTTCATTCTGCATTACGCGCATTTGTGCGCGATTGCGGGCGGCGTTGAGGCGTTTAACATTGGTTCAGAGCTGCGGGGGTTGACGCAAATTCGCGATGGATTGGACAGCTTTCCCACCGTGGTTGCGCTCCAGCAGTTGGCGCGGGATGTGCGAGCCGTTTTGGGGCCAAACACAAAGCTGGGATATGCGGCGGATTGGTCGGAGTATTTCGGGTATCATCCGCAAGATGGATCGGGCGATGTCTGGTTCCATCTTGATCCACTGTGGGCGCAGGCCGAAATAGACTACATCGGGATCGACAATTACATGCCGTTGTCAGATTGGCGGGATGACATTGGGCATTTGGATGAAGGGGAAGGGTCGGTTTACTCTCTAGAGTATCTGCGCAAAAACGTGGCAGGCGGGGAAGGGTATGATTGGTATTACCCTGATCAAGTGGAGCGCGATGCGCAAAACAGGTTCCCTATCACAGACGGGGTGTATGACGAGCCGTGGGTGTTTCGTTATAAAGACCTGATCAATTGGTGGAATCACGAGCATTACAACCGCATCGCAGGGGTGCGCCAAAATACGCCAACACAGTGGTTGCGCCAATCTAAACCGTTCCGATTTACGGAATTTGGCTGCCCTGCAATAGACAAGGGCACCAATCAACCGAATGTTTTCGTGGACCCAAAATCATCGGAATCTGCACTGCCCTATTATTCGGACGGCTCCGTCGATACGTTGATGCAGATGCAATATTTGCGGGCGGTTTTGGGACACTGGAGTGATCCGCAAAATAATCCGCAATCAGAGATTTATTTCGGACCAATGGTTGATTTGGCCAATAGCCACGTGTGGGCATGGGATGCTCGACCTTGGCCCGACTTTCCCAATCGTTTGTCTGTTTGGAGTGATGGTGAAAACCACGCACGTGGGCACTGGATCACGGGGCGGTTTGCAGAGCAATCCTTGGCGGCAATTGTATCCGAAGTCTGTGAGATTTCGGGCCTAAGCGACATTGATGTGTCAGAACTTTATGGCTCAACAATCGGGTATGCGATGAAAACCGTGGAAACGGGGCGGGCGAGCTTGCAACCCTTGATGATGGCGTTTGATTTTTCGAGCACTGAAGTGGACGGCAAGCTGGTGTTTAAGAACCGTTCTGAACGGATTGAATACACGGCGTTGCCCGCGAATTTGGTGCAGTTGGGGAATGATCCAGTAGTTGGAAAAATCCGTGCGCCCGAAGCAGAAACAACGGGACGGGTGCGCGTATCCTATTGGGATGAAACGCGTGAGTATCAAACGGGTACTTCGGAATACGTTTTGGCAGATGACACCAGTGATGCCACCTCCCATGTTGAATTGCCGGTTGCACTGCGACCTGGTCAAGGAGCGCAACTGGCAAGCCGTTGGTTGGTGTCTTCTCGTGTTGCGCGGGATGAGTTGAAGATCGCACTGCCAATGACGCAACAACGCATAGTGCCAGGGGATGTTATCAAGCTGGATGATGGGGCGACGGGGGGCACGTACCGTGTGGAGCGGATCGAAGAACATGGTGCGCGCGCTGTCGAAGCTGTTAGGGTTGAGCAAACGGTTTATAAACAACGCGATATTGGATCGACCATTGGCACCGTTTCCGATGTGCGGCCTGCGCGGTCGATTTTCTTTCGGTTTCTTGACCTGCCGCTGTTGCAATCGAGCCAGACGTCTATCGGGCCACATGTGGCGGCGACAGCAATGCCGTGGCCCGGTGGGGTGGCCGTGTACAAATCCTCAAGCGATGACGGTTATGTGCTGAACACTGTGTTAGAAACACCGACACAGTTTGGATCAACACAGTCGATTTTGAGGGATGCCTGTATTGGGCGCTGGGACGAAGGGGAAGGTGTGGTTGTAAAGCTGTCGTCCGGCGCATTGCAGAGCCGCACGCATTTGGATGTTTTGAACGGTGCAAATATTGCCGTGATCGGGAATGGATCAAGCGCGGGATGGGAGATTTTCCAATACCGCGAGGCAGAGTTGCTAGGGGATGGCACCTATCGCTTGCGCGGGTTGCTGCGTGGCCAACTGGGCAGTGATGCGGACCTGATAGGGGATTGGCCGATTGGCTCTGAGGTTGTGTTTTTGGGCGCGGCACTGAGCCAAGTGAACCTGACGGATGCGGATCGCGGTTTAGAACGATATTTCCGTGTGGGCCCCACCAATCAAGCGGTGAGCGACAAAACCTATTCGACGCGGACTGACACATTTGATTTGATTGCGCTTCGCCCTTTGTCGCCTGTGCATCTGAAAGCACGTAGGGTTGGCAGTGATTTGAATGTTAATTGGATCAGACGCACGCGGATTGACGGGGACACGTGGCTGGGGATGGATGTGCCACTTGGGGAAGCCTCGGAGGTATATGAAGTTATCGTGACCGCAGCTGGGACCGAAGTGCGGCGCGAAACGGTGACGATGACACAGTGGGTGTACACAGATGCAATGCGAACGTCAGACGGAGTGTCTGGACAGATTGGCATTGCAGTTTCACAAGTGTCTGAACGGTTTGGCGCTGGGCCTGCTGCATTTGTTTCGTTTGAAGTGTGAGCAAAGGATTTGCGCGCGGTTTTGCACCAAGACATCGTCGCCCTTGCGACGTGTTTGTTGAAACAGCCATCTGCAAAACGTTCCAAATTCGCGGCTATTATGGTGGCACAGGCCCATACCGCCGATCTGTTCCGTTTGCACCATGGTCGTGCGCACTATCAGTTTGGGGATGGAACGTTGGCATCTTGCTGTTCACGCGAGAATGCCCTGTGCGAGCGCCGTTTGGATGATCCTGATTATGCGGACTGTATGATCAAAGCGATTGAGGCGGTTGTTGCGTTTCGCCATTCACAGTGTGCGTCGGATCGCCATCACAGTTAGCTGGTTTGAATCAGTTTTTGTGATTATCACGATCAAAACTCCCAAATTGTTTTCTGTGCCGGTTTCGCGTAAGACAGACCTAACAGCAAAATTTGCAAAGGTCATACGATGACACAAGAAGCCGTAAATATTACCGAACTCGATCCCGTCTGGTCGCGTATCCGTTTGGATGCGCAAGAGATGATCGAAGCAGAGCCGATTATGGGCGGGCTTGTCCATTCTGGCGTGCTCCACCATTCCTCCCTTGAAAATGCACTCAGTTATCGGATGGCGTTGAAGCTGTCCTCTGACGAAATGCCAACGCAGATTTTGCGCGAGCTGATCGACGAGGCTTATGCAGATGATCCAACGCTCGGCGATGCAGCGCGTGCGGATTTAACAGCTGTGTTTGAGCGAGATCCCGCATGCCACCGTTTGATTCAGCCAATCCTGTTTTTCAAAGGATTTCAGGCAGTTCAATCCTATCGCATTGCCCATTGGCTTTGGACGAAGGGGCGTCATGCTATGGCGCAGTTTATGCAGATGCGCTCTTCTGAGGTGTTCGGTGTTGATATCCATCCAGGGGCGGTTGTAGGCCGAGGGATCATGATCGACCACGCCCATTCTATTGTGATCGGTGAAACCGCGGTTGTAGGGGACAATGTGTCCATGCTGCATTCCGTGA
The DNA here is from genome assembly GCF_029854195.1 of Amylibacter sp. IMCC11727. Classification (NCBI taxonomy): domain Bacteria; kingdom Pseudomonadati; phylum Pseudomonadota; class Alphaproteobacteria; order Rhodobacterales; family Paracoccaceae; genus Amylibacter; species Amylibacter sp. IMCC11727. Next base: position 2,366,618 of record NZ_CP122960.1, on the reverse strand, counting down.
CGCTCGGTGGGACAGGCAAAGCCGACGGAGATCGTCATCCAAAGATTGAGAATGGCGTGTTGATCGGTGCGGGGGCCAAAGTCCTTGGCAACATTCGTATTGGGTATTGCAGTCGTATTGCGGCGGGTTCTGTGGTTTTGCAGGAAATTCCGCCCTGTAAAACAGTGGCAGGGGTTCCAGCCAAGATTGTTGGTGAAGCAGGCTGCTCACAGCCGTCCCAATCCATGGATCAACTGCTCAGCTATCAGTGATTAATTCTTTAAGTTGCTGAAATCACTGTGTGAAATCAAACCAAACTCTTCCGCTGTGGCCAATGCCACGATGGGAGAGTCCACATCATATTTGCGCTGATACAGTTTCACCGCGATGTTGGTTTGTTCATCCATCCACCCCGTCAATGCACCTGAATAAAAGCCGCGCGCCTTGAGCGCGCGTTGAATGCTCTGCACAAAATCTTCGGTGTAATTGTGCGGACATACGGCGCGAAACCATTGTTCTTTGCGTGGGGATACAATCTTGCGCACCGTGACCGTGTCATAAGTTGCTTCGCGGATGACAGTCGTTTTACCCGTTTTGATATCCACGGCCAAACGGGCAGGCGTCAGTGGTGTTTTTTCCGTGACCGTTTCAATAACGGCTGGGGTGAATTCATGGCCGTAACAGTCGATCAATCCAGCGTTTGCAGGCAGCTTTGGGTGATCTGGATGGGTGAGTTTGGACACAATTTGACCGCCCTGCGCAACGGATGCGCAAGCGAACAGTGCCGCGAGGGCAATGGGTATGATACGTCTGCTCGGTGCCATTTTTGGTCTCGTTTGGGTGAAACCTAGGTAGTTTTACACATAAAACAAGCGTTTCGATCAACCAGCGCGGTTTTGCGCGGATTGTGTTGCATCTGCGTGGTGTGGATCGACCAACTGATCCAGCATGTAAGAAATATCTTCCACCTGCTGGGCCACCACATGCACAACTTTGCCATCGCGCTGAATTGTGCCCGTTACCCGCAGCAAACGCCCCGCCACCACAGCGCGGCGAAACCGTTGGTACACATTTTTCCACACCACAATGTTCGAAATTCCCGTTTCATCTTCAAGGGTTAGAAAGATTACGCCCTTTGCTGTGCCAGGTCGTTGGCGCACCATAACCAATCCAGCCACGCAGACGCGGGCCCCTTGCGGCGGCTCGTTCAACCGCCCGTGGGGCAGGGAGAGAGGCGGTCTGGGCCATGGATTACGTTCACGCATAAGAACAAAAATAGAACATTTATTAACTGCATTCAAGAAACCCCGAAAAAATTGCGTCAAAAAAACACTGGCAGCATTTTTTCGCAGTGATACAAAAGGCGCAACGAAATTTGGCAGCCAAGGAATCATAGCATGGCCAAGATTACCTATATCGAACACAACGGCACGAAACACGAAGTAGACGTGGCCAACGGCCTGACAGTGATGGAAGGTGCGCGCGACAACAACATCCCTGGCATCGAAGCAGATTGTGGTGGCGCTTGTGCCTGTTCCACATGCCATGTCTATGTGGATGCGGCTTGGGTGGAAAAACTACCTGCCAAAGATGCGATGGAAGAAGACATGCTCGATTTCGCATGGGAGCCAGATGGGGAAAAATCTCGCCTGACATGCCAAATCAAAGTGACAGATGCGCTCGATGGTCTTGTGGTGCAAATGCCCGAGAAACAGATTTGATCAAACGATCTGCAGCAGTTGTGATGGCCGTCCTTTTGGGCGGCCTTCCTGCTTTCGGGGATAGTCTGAAACGCACTGAAGGTGCGTGGAGCGTTGTTTTTGACCAAGCCACAGATCGATATGGCCACGCCATAATGGGCAATGTGCCCGAATGGGGGCGGTTGTGCCTGTCGAACGGGGATGAACAAGTCTGCGTAACCCTCTCAAAAGACTCTGTTTTTGAAGATATGGACCCACGACTGTTTGACGTCGATCAAGATGGCGAACCCGAAGCTGTGGTTGTCGAAAGTAAACTTGGTCTTGGAGCGGCATTGGTCATTTATGATCTGCAAGATGGCAGCCTAAAACGTACAGCCAATCCGAACATTGGAACACGGTTTCGCTGGCTTGCGCCAATCGGGGTCGCCGATTTTAACGGGGACGGCGATATGGACGTGGCCTATGTGGACCGCCCGCATCTGGCGAAAACATTGCGGGTTTGGACATATCGTGATCGGGGCCTGACGGAAATCGCGTCCATCAAAGGGGTGACGAACCATTCCATCGGCGAAGATTTTATCACCTCATCCATTCGCACCTGTGATGGGCTGCCAGAAATGATCCTCAACGATGCGCGGCGCAGGAACATTGTGTCTGTGTTCTTTGAAGATGGGAAACTCACCTACAAGGATTTGGGTAGATATCACGGGCCAGATTCGGTGATCACGCCGCCGAAGTGTTAACCTTTCAAATATCCCCGACTTGATCGGGGACCGATACGCAATTTCGTGCGTGGCCCCTGATCGGATCAGGGGCGGTTTCGCATCAGATGCTTAGCCGTGCCCGCTTTTTAATCTGGCTAATGGCTACACCGACCAAGATCAGCCCTAGCGCATAGATAAACTGCGCTGGCAGCGTTTCCCCAAGCAGCACAACGCCAAAGATCACCGCCCAGATCGGCACTTGATAATTGACTAGGCTCAGAAAGCTCGGACCCGCAGAATTGATCACCGTCACCAACATGATCGTCGCCAGCGCCGTGGTGAACAGCCCAAGAAATGCCACACCCAGCATTGCCTTCATGGGCGCAACAGTTGGCACACCTTCCACAACCAATGCCACGGGCACAATCAGTAAGGTAGCGAGTATCAATCCCGCCGCTGCAAATCCCATGTTAGACGTGGGCGGGCACAGCCGCGTAATGATCGCTCCAATGGCGTAACAGCAGGCCGCGCCCACACAGGCGAGCCGTGCAATGGGCTCCCAACTGGCCCCAGACAATTGAAACGCATCCAGCCCGATCAACACAATTGTCCCGACAAATCCAATCCCGAACCCGATCACTTTGCGCAGCCCCATTGTGTCTCCTGGCACCAAAAAATGCGCAAGCGGCAGCACCAACAGGGGCACAACGGCCATCGTTATCCCCGCAAATCCGCTGGTCACATAGACCTGTCCCCATGACAGCAGTGTGAACGGAACCGCATTTGTAAACACCGCCATCCCCAGCGCATGTAACCAAATCCGCTTGCCACTTGGCCCATTCCATTCTGGCAAACGTCGCCCCATGGCATAGGCCAAAACGGTGAGGGCAATCGCGCCAATGGCGATGCGAAAGGCAGCGACCCACAAAGGCGCATATCCTGTCAGTGCAAATTTGGAACCCATAAAGCTCGCCCCCCAAATCACGCCAAGCGTAATCAGCAAGAGCCAATTTTTCAGACCAGCAGCGGCGGGAACAGGTGTCATGGAGAGGTCCAATTCAAGAATGCTCCATCCATACCGCGCCTTTGACGCCAACGCACGTGCAATTCGTCGCAAACCCCATTGAAGTCACGCAACGTTTGGGCCAGCGTGATCCAAAAGACGGAGCCTGCCATGACAAAATCCCCACCCCGCGTGAACCGCTTTGCTGATTTGCAATTCAACCCGCGTTTTGAATACGGAGAACAGGCGCAAGCGGTGCAAATCTGCGGCCCTGACGATATGTCCGAACTTGGCGCAGGCTTTGGTCGCCTGACCAACGCGCGGTTCCCTTGGACGATCAAATACGATGAAATCCTGATTGTCTTGGACGGTGAACTCACCATCCATACGGGCGGCAAAGCCTTAACCGCTGGCAAACACGACAGCATTTGGCTGCCCGCAGGAACTGAACTGGAATATGAGGCAAAAGATGCCCTAATCGCCTATGCCATTCACCCTGCAAACTGGGCCGAATAGAAATGCGATTGCCGCACAATGACACGACCAACGGCTGGGCCAATGCCTTGCCGCCGCGATCTGCCAACCCTGCTCTGTCAGGGGATCATCGCACGGATTGGCTGGTCATTGGCGCTGGTTATGCAGGGATCGCGGCCGCGCGGCGCTTGGCGCAAAATGAACCAGATGCCGCGATCACGCTGATTGATGCCCGCGCTGTGGGGGAGGGCGCATCGGCCCGCAATTCCGGGTTTGTCATTGATCTGCCTCACAATGTCGGTGCCGATTTGAACGACCCAGAGGCCCAGTACCGCGCCCTGCGGCTGGCGCGTGCCGCGACACAAGAACTCGATACTTTGGCGAAAGCCCACAAGATTGATTGCCAATGGTCCGCACAGGGGCAAATGATGGCGGCAAAATCGGCCCAAGGGGCGGCCGTCCTTGATGGGTTTGTGGCTGGGCTTGATGCCCTTGGCGAAGCCTACACAGACATGGACGCCGCAGCCGTTTCCGCGCGAACAGGCACGTCGTATTACCGCCGCGCCATCCACACCCCTGGCACCATTCTGATGCAACCCGCTGCGCTCGTGCGTGGCCTTGCCGACAGCCTGTCTGGCAACCAAGTGCATCTGTTTGAAAACACGCCCGTCACACACATAACCTACGGCGATCAAATCGTTGCGCAAACGCCAAACGGCACCATAACTGCGGACAAAGCCATCATTGCAGTGAACGGCTTTGCGCCTCACCTTGATGCCTACAAAGGCAAACTCTTCAGCCTGCAATTGTTCTGTTCCATGACGCGTCCCCTAACGGACGAAGAACACCAAAGCCTCGGATCACCTGCCGATTGGGGCATTGTGCCTGCCATGGCCTTTGGTGGGGCCACGATCCGTTATACCAAGGATCGCCGCCTGACGATGCGCAGTCAGTTCCGATACCGCGCTTCTGGCAAGCTGACAGAGGCCGATTACACCGCCGCCCGCACCCTCCAAGCCCAGCAAATAAAATCCCGTTTCCCACAACTGCCCCCTGATATGATCACCGACACATGGGCAGGGCAAATCACGCTCAGCCAGAATTTCGCACCGGGCTTTGGCCAACCCCGCAAAAATGTCTTTACTGCGGTGTGCCAAAACGGCGTGGGCGTAACCAAAGGCACCATCTCTGGCCTGCTTGCCGCTGATCGTGCAACAGGGCGCGACAATCCTTTGCTGGCCGACATGCTGGCCCTTGGGGAGCCCAGCACTCTGCCGCCGCGTCCATTCCTTGATCTTGGGGTGTGGGCCAAAATGAAATGGTGGGAACATCAGCATCGCTTTGAAGCCTAGCAGATAAGACAAGGGCGGCTCCCAAAGGAACCGCCCTTTTTTATCCACGCATTTTGTGGTGCAACAAAATAGGCACGATTAAGTCTTCCTCATCTGGCAAATGCCGCCCAAGGTAAGTTTTTACATCCCGCACATCCTGCAACACCAATGCAGCCTGTTCGCGAACCTGTTTGGGATCAAGCGTGGCCAACTGAATGGTGCGGTTTGCATGCTCGGTTAACCGTTGAAGCCCTGCATCCAGCACCTCATGGTCTGCTTCCAACATTTGCAACCCGCCGTCAAAACGCGGGTCTGCGCGGCTTAACTCGGGAAAATAATTGCGATCTTCCCACGTGTGATGTCCGTGCAAATTCGCAACCAACAGATTGCCAAAATGCCCCAAACGCCCAACATAATCGCGCAGATCACTGTTGCGATCCAATTGGGTTTGCGTGTCCTTTTCAACGATATCGGCCAAGCGGCCAAACATGACATGTGCCCCCAACCAATTTTGGATAGACGCGGCGAAATTCGGATGATCCGGCCAAGCATCGCGCGGATAATCACGAAGCAGGGTCTGCATCTCAACGGGCAGCCCCTGACGGGTTTCTAGATTTTCAAGCATGCCAATCATGTGGGCATCGCGGCGTTTTCAACAAGATCGCAAAACGCATAGCGGCCATGTCAGCGCGCAAACATCGCCAACAAGGCACGGCTTTGGCTGATGCCGATACCAATCAGGATCAATACCATGCCAATCGTCATTTGGGCGGTGATCTGCTCGTCCAAAATCAACATTCCAAAGATGACGGACCACACGGGCACCATATAACTGGTCAGGCTCATAAACACGGATCCTGCGGACTTGATGATGACAACGCGCATAATCGCCCCAATCGCTGTGGGGACGAGCGCGGCATAAATCAACGCATAACCCGGCCTATTCAGTATCCCGCTGGGCATGCCCTCAAAATAAAACGCCAGCGGCAGCAACACCGCACCGCCCACCCAAAACGCTCCCGCCGCAAAGGCCAGTGGCGGCATCGGCGGGGATCGTCTCGTGATGATTGATCCAACCGCATACAGCGCCGCTGTCCCAACACAAGCAAGCCGCCCAAGGTTTTCAAGGTCCGCCCCGTTCGAAACAAACGCACGCGGGCCGATCAAAACGATCAAGCCAACAAACCCAATAACAAAACCCGCAATCCGACGTGGCCCGATATCCTCTTCTTTCGAAAACACATAGGCCAGCGGCAGAATTAACAAAGGCACCGCCCCCATAGAAACACCCGCAAAAGCAGAGCTGACATGCTGTTGCCCCCATGACAGCAAGGCCAACGCCAGCGATGTCGCCGTTGCGCCAAACGCCACCACATAGGCCCAGTTGCGCAAACTCCCAACCCGATGCACACCTTGCCCCATGGCTGCCCCAGCCAGCGTTAACGCAATGCCCGCAATCCAAACACGCCCCGCCGCAACCCACCACGGCCCGAACCCTTCCAACGCAATTTTACTGGACAAAAACGCACCGCCCCAAATCACGCCAAGCGCGATAATGGCGAGCCAGTTCTTAAGGCCGGGATTTTGCGGAGATGCAGTCATATAACCGCCATAAACAAAAAGGGCACCGCACGCGATGCCCTTTTCAAAATTTATAAAGTCAGAACGTTTAGTTCTTTGTTTTATCAACCATCTTACCGGCGGAAATCCACGGCATCATGCCGCGCAGTTTTTCGCCTGTGGCTTCGATCTGGTGCTCGTCGTTTGCACGACGGGCCGCTTTGATTGTCGGCTGACCCACAGCATTTTCCAGCATAAAGTCGCGCACGAACTTCCCTTGCTGAATGTCTGACAGAACTTCTTTCATACGGGCTTTGGTTTCGTCGTATTTCAGGATCCGTGGACCTGTCACATACTGACCGTATTCCGCAGTGTTAGAGATAGAGTAATCCATGTTCGCGATGCCGCCTTCATAGATCAGGTCCACAATCAGCTTCACTTCGTGCAAGCACTCGAAATACGCCATTTCTGGCGCGTAGCCCGCTTCAACCAGCGTTTCAAAGCCACAACGGATCAGTTCTACCAGACCACCACACAGAACAGCTTGCTCACCGAACAGATCGGTTTCACACTCTTCGCGGAAGTTGGTTTCGATGATGCCTGAACGGCCGCCACCAATTGCAGAACAATAGGACAGGCCAATTTCCAGCGCGCGGCCAGATGCGTTGCGATCCACAGCCACCAGACACGGAACACCGCCCCCTTTGGTGTATTCGCCGCGCACTGTGTGGCCTGGGCCTTTTGGTGCCATCATGACAACGTCGATGCCTTCTTTTGGCTCGATCAGGCCGAAATGCACGTTCAAACCGTGGGCAAACGCAATCGCTGCGCCTTCACGGATGTTGTCGTGGACGTATTTCTTGTATGTTTCTGCCTGCAATTCATCGGGCATTGTGAACATGATCAGATCAGCCCAAGCCGCTGCCTCTGCAATGCCCATAACCTTCAGGCCTTCGCCTTCGGCTTTCGCTGCAGAAGGGGAGCCTTCGCGCAACGCAACAACAACGTTCTTCGCACCAGAGTCGCGCAGGTTCAGCGCGTGTGCGTGCCCTTGGGAACCATAGCCCAAAATCGCAACATTCATTTCTTTGATCAGGTTCACATCGCAATCGCGATCGTAATATACACGCATGTTCTTCTCCTCTGCGGTCAAATCTGCGCACACCATAGGGGGTTTGACAGTGTTTGCAGGTCTAATCGCACAGAAAAATCGTAAATTACTGCGATTGTTATTCGCAAAAATTTAGGTTATCGAATAATTCATGCACGTATTGGACGATACAGACAGACGGCTCTTGCGCCTGATGCAACACGATCCCACCGCCAGCACCGCGGATTTGGCGAGCCAAGCTGGCTTGACCAAAGCCTCTTGCTGGCGTCGCGTGGAACGGATGGAAACCAGCGGCGTTATCACAGGCCGCAGCGTACAGATCGACCCCAAAGCACTGGGCTATGAGGTCGAGGTTTCCCTGCGCATCACGCTCGACAAAACCCAATCCAACGCTTTTGACACGTTCATCGCCGCCGCTCGCACCATCCCCGAAGTAAACGAAATCCAAACCTTTTTGGGCCGCGTAGACGTGCGCCTTAACATCCTCGCGCGTGACATGGCCCATTACCAAGACATCTATCGCAGCCAAATCCTCGCACTGCCCCACATCAACGACATTGAATCCCTTATGCTGGTGGCCAACCTGAAAAACGCCGAAAGCCTGCCGCTGTGATTGACCTCGACGACACAGACCGCGCCATCCTGCGCACCTTGCAAAAAGACGGCGCGCTCAACGCTGCCGCCGTGGCCAAAGCCGTGGGCCTGTCCCAACCCGCCTGCTGGCGCCGCATTCGCAAACTCGAAGACGCCCGCGTCATCACAGGTCGCGCCGTGCAATTGAATAAAGATGCGCTCGGCTTTGGCGTTACCGTCTTTTTGGGCGTGAAACTCGCCACTAAAGGCCGCGTCAGCCTCGAAGACTTTGAACGGGCCGTTATCGCCATCCCCGAAGTCCAAGTCGTTCAACACGTGCTTGGCCTTTATGATTACCGCCTCAAGGTTGTCGCCCGTGACATCGCCGATTTCGAACGCGTCCTACGCCGCCGCGTTATGACCCTGCCAGGGGTGGGTAACGTCGAAGCAAATGTTCTGCTGTCCGAAGAAAAACGCCCGATCCGCGTTTAGATACCTAAAGAACATTGAAGCACTCAAGCAACTTTGCGGATAAAATACACATGGGGCAGGGCATCCGTGTCGCTTGCAATCAACTCATGCCCCTGTTCATTGCAAAAATGCGGCACGTCAATCACAGCGGCTGGATCATCCGCCAGCATTTTCAAAACACCCCCAGAGGCAAGCGATTTCAATCGCTTACGCGCCTTTAACACGGGCAAGGGGCACAACAACCCTGTGGCATCAAGTTCATCATCAAACGTCATGGCGCAGATGTAGTGCGCATTATTGCAAGAGTCCACGCAAGCGTGATCATTGCATAGGTGACGCGGCGACCCAGACACGCTAAGCCAAGTTCATGTTCGGAATAGATATCATCGACGCGGCCCTGTTGCCTTCTCTTTTCATCGCACTTTTGGCGGGGGTAATTTCCTTCCTTAGCCCCTGTGTGCTGCCCATCGTTCCGCCCTATCTGGCCTACATGGGCGGGATATCCATGAACGATATGACCGATGGCAAACAGTCAAATCGCCCCGCCATTATCGCCTCGATCTTTTTCGCCATGGGTCTCTCTACGGTGTTTATTTTCTTGGGCTTCACCTCGTCGTTGCTGGGACAAATGTTCCTGCAAAACCAACGGGCATTCGGGATCGTCGCGGGCCTCGTTATCATCTTGTTTGGCCTGCATTTTATCGGCCTGATCCGCATCCCGTTTCTTTATCGAGAAGCCCGCATAGACGCGGGCGATCAGGGTGGCAGCGCCTTTGGCGCATACGTCCTTGGCCTTGCTTTCGCCTTTGGCTGGACACCCTGTATCGGCCCAATCCTCGGCGCAATTCTTTCGGTCGCTGCACAAGAAGGCTCCGTGGCACGGGGCACAATTCTTATGGCGGTTTATGCCTTGGGGCTCGGCCTGCCGTTTATCATTGCTGCGGTCTTTATCAACCGCGCTGTTGGGATCATGAACCGCTTCAAACGCCATATGGGCACGGTCGAAAAAATCATGGGCGGTCTGTTGATCCTCGTTGGCTTGGCTCTGGTGTTTGATCTGTTTTCCCGTTTTTCTTACTGGCTGCTAGAAACCTTTCCCGCACTTGCTCTGATTGGTTAGGCCGATTGGCAAATAAACTGCCTTACTTTTGCTGAAATTCGTGCCTATGTTGAACCCGAGTAGGCAGTATCAGGTTCAGCAATATGCCCGCAGAGGCACAAAAAACCGTCAAAACCCGCCAGATGTTTTACATCCCTGGCTATGATCCCGTGCCCCCGCGGCGCTACCGCGAGCTGTATCGCGCTGAAAGTGCGGATCAGGCAGCGATTTCCAATTATGCCATCGATCTGCGCCCCAAGGCCAAAGACGCGCAAAATTTCGGCTGGGGCGTTCATGCGGACATTGATGGCACCCAAACCCAAACACAGGTCGAAATTCTGTTTTGGGCGGATATCGTTCAAACCTCCATGAACCAAAACATCCCGCGCACCTATATTTTGCTGTTCCGCACCGCTTGGGAATACATCGGCTCGGGCGCGCTCTTTGGCTTGATGAAGCTGCGCATCGGTCCGATTTTGGCCGCACTCTATCCCGTTGCAATGTTGCTTTTACAACTATTGGTGGCGGTGTGTCTGGGGTTTTCGGCCTTTTACTTGGGCAAAACCTACATTCATTGGGGTATAGGCGCGCTTGCAGGGATCGCTCTTTTTTGCGCGCTTCTGATCTATTTCAAAAGCAAAGACGCCCAGCTTTTCGCCTATTACCTCATGCACGACTATGGCTATTCGGCCAAGTTCAAGGGCCAAAATCCGCCCGAGCTAGAGGCCCGCATGGCCGTGTTTACAGACCGCATTGCATCGGCCATGCAATCAGACGTGGATGAGGTTCTGGTGGTTGGCCATTCCTCTGGTGCGCATCTTGCGGTGTCGATCCTTGCGGATTTGATCCGTCAGGGCAGGGTGCCAGCCAACGGCCCAACCCTGTCGCTTCTCACTCTTGGGCAAGTGATCCCAATGGTCAGTTTCCTGCGCAACGCGGATCGTCTGCGGGGTGATTTGCATTTCCTGTGCCAATCCGATGCGTTGGCTTGGGTGGATGTATCCGCCCCTGGGGACGGGGCCACATTCGCGCTGTGTGATCCTGCGGCCGTGTCTGGCGTTGCCCCTGAAACGGGCCACAAACATCCGTTAATCCTGTCAGCCGCTTTCTCCCAAACCCTGTCGGAAGCCAAGCAAAAAGAACTCGGTCGCCGTTTTTTCCGCCTGCATTTCCAATACCTTTGCGCCTTTGATCTGCCCGGGGATTATGATTATTTCAAAGTCACCGCTGGCCCGCAAACTCTCTCGGACCGCTTCGCCCATCGGGGCCATTCACCATCGCGTATCACCCGTCCGGTAAACCCCCATACGAGCATGTCCGCATGAGCGATATCATCCCGCCAAAACCCGCATCGCGCCCAGAAAAAGTATCCCTCTGGCAGCATATGCAACTGTTTCGAAAAGATATTTTCGCCAGCCAACCTGAACGCTTGTACAAAGCATGGATGGCAGAATTCAAAATGCCATTCTTTCGCAGCTATTTTGTGAACCAGCCCGAACTGGTGAAAAAGGTTCTCAATGAGGATCCCGATAATTTCCCAAAATCCGAAATCATCCGCGGTGCTTTGTTTTCCTTGCTTGGAGACGGGGTGTTTGTGTCCAATGGTGAAAAATGGAAACAACAGCGCCGCATTATCGACCCCGCGTTCGAAGGGGGCCGCCTGCGCGATGTGTTTCCTTCCATGCTTGGGGCAGGGCACGCGGCCATCGAAAGGCTGGCACCGCTGGCCACGGACACGCCGCTCGAAATCGAAGAGCAAACTTCAAAACTGGCGGCGGATGTGATCTTTCGCACGCTGTTTTCCATTCCCATTACCGATGATGATGCCAAAGGCGTGTTTGAAAACTTTCGCGATTATCAGCGCACCCAGCCGCTGATGAACGTGGCCAGTTTTTTCAAGCTGCCCCAATGGATGCACCTGTTTCAACGGGACAGCACCAAACAAACCAGCGCCAAAATTCGCGCGCTTTTGAAAAAACTAACGGATGATCGGGCCGCAGAAATCGCGGCAGGCACCGCACCAGACGACCTTGCCACCAAAATCATGACCACCGCCGACCCGCTGACGGGGGATAAATTCACAGGCGATGAAATGGTGGATCAGGTGGCGATCTTCTTCCTCGCGGGACATGAAACATCCGCCTCCGCACTCGCATGGACCCTTTATCTGCTGGCGCTCGATCAACCCGCACAGGCCCGCGTTGCCGCCGAGGCACGCGCCGCCAGCGCCGAAGGGAATTTCACCTTCAAAAACCTGTCAAAAATGCCCTTCACCCGCAATGTTTTCCGCGAAAGCCTGCGCCTCTATCCGCCCGTGCCTATGATGGTACGTGAAAACCTGCGCGAAGAAACCTTTCGCGACCGCCGCATCAAAGTGGGCAGTCAAATTGTGCTGTCCCCTTGGCATCTTGGCCGTCATCAACGGTTTTGGGACAAACCCGATGTGTTCGACCCTGATCGCTGGGATCGCCCCGAAAACAAACAGCCATCGCGCGATGCGTATATCCCGTTTTCCACGGGGCCGCGGGTATGCACAGGAGCTGGCTTTGCCATGGTTGAAGGGGTGCTCTTGCTTGCCATGTTGGTAAAAGCGTTCGATTTCAAATGCGTAGACGGCGAAATCCCCGTTCCAGCAGCCCACCTAACGGTGCGCGCGCGCGATGGTATCCACCTGCGTCTTATACCGCGTCAGGATGATCGCGATACCAGCGAAACACGAACAAACGAATAGCGGAGGCAAGCCCGCAGTCAACGCCCCGCTCTGCATCAATTTGGGCGGCCAGTTCGTTCAACGCCACGCCTTTTGCCTCGGCCACGCGGCGAAACCCATCCCAAAATTCCTGTTCCAAAGACACGCTGGTGCGATGTCCTTTTAAGGAAAGGGAATGTTTGGCAGGCCGATCATAGGTCATCCCAGCCCCCTGCCAAATCGACGATCCCACCCCATGTTACGCTGCCAACCGCAGAGATTTATGGATCGTAACACTGGGCCGTGCCATCGGGCCATAGCTCAATGGATGATATTCCAAATGCGGCATAATCTGAAACACCTGCTGGCGATCCTCGTCCGTCAGGGACAACAACGATGCGGGGCAGGGGTAAAAGCTCTCGGATGGGATGCCATCCACAAACACCACCTGATGTTCGTCAAACAGAATGTGCATGTAATTCACACCCGCAGACTGTTCATCAAGCTGGATCGTATCACCATTCACCAAGGCTTTGGCGGGGGCCAAAACACTGTCCAAACGGAACAGGCTTTGCGCATCTTCGGTTTCCAACAACATCTGATGCTGCTGGGAAACCCAAATATCCTGCGCGGGCAGATACGGGCCAAACGTATCTTTCTTAATCAAAACGGGCTGGCTTTGCGGGGCCACTTGCAACCGTGTGCGGCTCATTTCGCGTGACCCGATCCATCGGATAGGCTGCAGGCCATTATCAACCGTATGCACCAAATCCCCAACTTGCAAACGCTCCACTGGCATATCACCAAAGGCCGTTAAAATGTTGCACCCTTGTGTGAAACACACCAATCCTGTTGGGCTCATCGTGTGCTCTTGGCCGCTTACGCGCACATCTAAAATCGCTTCACCGCGATGCAACTCGCCCTGTAAAATCACGATACGACAGGGGGAAGCCGCCCCATCTTTGCGCACCAATTGGGCAAAGCACACTTCGCGTTGTTGCCGCGTTCCTCGATTTACCAAACCGCTCCAAACCGCATCGGGCTTTGGGCCGCTCAACACGTAATCATCGCCCTCGATCTGGCATACGGCCTGATCAGAAACGGCATTTAACAGCGTGTCATTTGCGATGGACAGCTGCGTCACACCTTCATGCACAGCCGTACATTCACCGTCGGTGTTTGGCACACCGAATGTCTCAAAAAACGTGATATCCACGTTGCACCACCAATATTTCTGGGGAAATCGAACAAAGCCTCGCCGCTTTGCCGATTAACCCTGCCTCATAGCTGCCCAGCTTTGTGCTGGATCATTCTATGCTCAAAGATGCGCCACAGGCGCGAACGGATCAATTCTCCTCTTTTTGTGCCAGATCAGATTTCCTTGATCTGAGTCTTTATCGTCACATTCTCCCATGCTTTGCGCCGAACACACCGCGCTTGGTCAGGGATTGCACCTCACGAACCTTCAGGCTCAATCGCGCCGAAGGTCCGTAATCTTTTGGATCGTCGGCCAGCTCTGGAAAGATTTCAAACAGTTCGGTGCGCGCTTCGTCCTCGATGGTATCAAGCGCGTGTTGACCAGGATGAAAACTCTCGGTTGGCGTACCGTTGGCAAAGACAACCTCATGTTTATCAAACAAAATATGCACATATTCGGTTTCGCGCAGGCCGTAATCCACCGTCACCGACAGATCATTCAACAGCCCCTTGGCAGGCACTAAAACCTCGTTTTCACCGTAATCGAGCATGGTGCGTTCAGATTTCACCAGCATCCGATGTTGCGGGGATACCCACATATCTCGCTCTGGCAGACCACAGCCAAAGGCATCTTTGCGGATGCGAATGGGCCGCAACTCGGGATAGGCCTGCAAGCGTGCGCCTGTCATGCGCTTGCGCCCAATCCAACGGATCGCCTGCAAACCATTGTCTGCGGTGATGACCAAATCGCCCACTTGCAAATCTTCTACGGCGACCTGTCCACGCGGAGTTGTAATCATGGCGCCAGGTGTAAAACAGATGATGGACGGAATAGTATTGTACGGAACGTTTGAGTTGCCGTCGGTTAAGTTGATGTTGTCCAAACGTCTGCCCGTGGTGAACGGCGGTCCGGAAAGTTGAACAATACGGTTTACACCATCATCAACACCATCATTGGCTGCTGTCAAATAGGCAAAGGTGACCGTTTGGTTGTTGAAAGGGCCACCACGAAATTGAGCTGTGTAAATTTCAACGTTTGAACCTGTAGCGCTATAGTTGGGATAGGCGGTAGATTCAAAATCAACACCGTTGATAGAGAATTGCGCACCAGAATCTTCGGTATCAGGTTGCAGAAAGCCGTCATCATCCTCAACAACAGCCGTTCCGCTGCTGCCGAGAGTGAGGATGTTGCTGCTAAGCGGATCCCCATTGACTTCAAAAAAGGTAAACTGTGCCAAGTTACCCGCCCGATACCCTATGGGCAGATAAATCTCACCTTATGTTTGGAGAGTATCCCGCTGCCCGCCTCTTATGCTCTTTACCCCTCTTTGTGGGTTTAAGCTTTTGAAACATCATAGGTTGGGGCGGGAATCGACGCAAGCAAAACTATCCCTTTCGCCCCTATTCCTGCAAACAAGGGCTTTGCAGCGATTGCTAGCACAACCCAAGCGGGAAAGTGGCCGATCTACCTTTGCTACCGTTTAGAACAAGCGCAGCTTCAATGCCGCAACTTTTTTGCCAGATGTTCAAACCGCCCGTTCATACGATCGAACAAATCACCCAAGTCTTTGGTCTGGACCCAAGACTCCCCGTTATCCTGACAGGTCTTTTTCGACGTACGCCGTTTGTTAATCTCATCCAGCCGATTGTTTTTGCAATGCTCCCGATGACGCAAAGACGTTTCCATCTCTTCCGTCAGATGGTCCAAAACGTCGTTAATGCGTTGAAACTCGTGTTTACCCATGTGCGCACCCTCCATTCACACCTCAATCCCATGATGCAGGGCAGGGGCGTGGAAAAGGTTAATCGCGCCGCGCCAATTACAGGCAATTAAATTAAAAAGCCGCCCAGTTAGGTTAACTGGACGGCTCAAAAAGTGTGATTGTATCGGCGATTACTTCGGGCCGATCATATCCTTTGGCTGTACCACTTCGTCAAACCGTTGTGCAGTGACAAAGCCCAGCTTCACCGCCTCTTCTTTCAGCGTGGTGCGGTTCTTGTGCGCGGTCTTGGCCACAGTCGTCGCATTGTCATATCCAATCTCTGGCGCAAGCGCTGTCACCAGCATCAGGCTTTCCCACATCAGTTGTGAAATACGGCCTTCATCCGCTTCGATCCCTTCAACACAATTGTCAGTAAACGCAACCGATGCGTCCCCCAACAACTGCATAGATTGCAATACGTTGTAGGCCATCATCGGCTTGTAAACGTTCAGTTCAAAGTGCCCCTGTGATCCCGCAAAACCAACAGCCGCATCATTGCCCATCACATGGGCGCACACCTGTGTCAGCGCCTCGCACTGGGTCGGGTTCACCTTACCAGGCATGATGGATGATCCTGGCTCGTTCTCTGGCAACATCAACTCGCCAAGCCCACAACGGGGCCCAGACCCAAGCATCCGAATATCCGATGCGATCTTGTACAAAGACGCCGCAACCGTTTTCAACGCGCCAGACATTTCCACCAGCGCATCATGGCCCGCCAAAGCCTCAAATTTGTTGGGCGCGGTCACAAACGGCAGGCCCGTGATATCCGCCATATGCGACGCTACGGTTTCCCCCCAGCCTTTTGGCGTGTTCAGCCCTGTGCCAACAGCCGTGCCACCCTGCGCCAGCGGGTAAATGTTGATCAACGCATGTTCCACGCGCTTGATCCCTTGTTCCACCTGAAACGCATACCCGCCAAATTCTTGGCCCAGCGTCATCGGCGTTGCATCCATCGTATGCGTGCGACCAATCTTGATAATGTCCTTAAACGCCTCGGATTTTGCCACCAAAACCCCGTGCAATTTGCGCAGACCCGGCAGGGTCACATCCCGTGCGGTCATAGCAATCGCAATGTGCATCGCCGTTGGGAATGTGTCGTTCGATGACTGCCCCATGTTGCAATGATCGTTTGGATGCACGGGGGTCTTTGACCCCAGCTCTCCACCCAGCATTTCAATGGCACGGTTTGACACCACTTCATTGGCGTTCATGTTGGATTGCGTACCAGAGCCTGTCTGCCACACCACCAACGGGAAATGATCGTCAAGCTTACCCGTCACCACTTCGTTTGCGGCCGCAATCATCGCATCTGCAAGATCCGCTGGCAGTTTGCCAGATGCTTTGTTCGCCATGGCACAGGCTTGTTTGATCACACCCAGCGCGCGCACAATGGCCACAGGCTGTTTTTCCCACCCAATCGGGAAATTCATCAAACTGCGCTGCGTCTGCGCGCCCCAATACTTATCTGATGCCACCTCAAGGGGGCCAAAGCTGTCGGTTTCTGTGCGGGTATCGGCCATTTCATGCTCCAAAGAAAAGTCCCAAACCGTATAGCCGCGCCCCAAAGCCTTGCCAACGGCGAAAAGCCCGCGCAGGATCAGCCTATGGCAGATTATTACGATTTGGGTGCGCACAGCCGCACCGTGACAACGACTTCCGAAGATGCTCAAATGTGGTTTGATCGCGGGTTAAACTGGACCTACGGTTTTAACCACAACGAGGCGATTGTGTGTTTTCAAAACGCACTGAAGGCAGACCCGACCTGCGTCATGGCCCATTGGGGCATTTGTTATGCCATTGGACCAAACTACAACTACACGTGGCCTGACTTTCCCTTCAAAGAAAAACAAAAGGCTGTGTCGATGTTTGCCAAACATCATGCGGCGGCCATGGAACACCTCGACACCGCCACACCCATTGAACGCAGCCTTGTAAACGCAGTTGCCGCACGCAACATCGAAGCCGCCGAAATCGAAGATTTCACCCCCTACACAGACGCCTACGCCGATGCCATGCGCCGCGTCTACGCAGCGAACCCAACGGATTTGGACATTTGCGCCTTAACGGCAGAGGCCTTGATGGGGCGCACTCCGTGGCTCTTGTGGGATTTGCCAACGGGTCTTCCGAAAGAGGGTGCCGACACTGCCGAAGCAATGACATTGATGGAAACCGCTTTCGCCAATGATCCCGCTGCCATGTCTCATCCGGGCCTATTGCACATGTATATCCACCTGTCTGAAATGTCGCCGCACCCTGAAAAAGCACTCAAAATGGGGGATGCAATCAGCGGTCTGATGCCTGATTCCGGCCATCTGTTGCACATGGCGACGCATATTGATGTGCTGTGCGGGGATTATCAAAACGTTGTCGCGCGCAATACCAAAGGCTGGGAAGCCGATAAAAAGTTTCTGGCACAAAATGGTCCTTTTGGATTTTACACAACTTACATGTGCCACAACCTGCATTTTTTGGTTTATGGCGCGATGTTTTTGGGTCAAATGGCCCCCGCGCTCAAAGCGGCTGACGATATGGAAGCCCTATTAACCGAAGATGTCATGGAACCCGCTGCCGATTGGCTCGAAAGCTTCTATCCCATGCGCTATCACACTCTGATCCGTTTCGGGAAATGGGATGATATTTTGGCGCTTACACCGCCGCCAAACAGCGAAGTATATGCCTACACCCATGCCGTTGACGCCTATGCCAAAGGGGTGGCCTGCGCAGCATCTGGCCGCATTGAACAGGCAGAGCGCTTACGAACTCAATTCTATGAATTGCGTGACCGCGTCCCAGAAAGCCGCATGTTGCTCAACAACACCTGTCTCGACGTACTACGCATCGCGACAGAGATGTTAGAAGGTGAATTGGCCTATCGCAAAGGCGACTATGATGTGGCCTTTGCCCACTTACGCCGTTCCGTCGAACTTGACGACACAATGCCCTACGAAGAACCGTGGGGCTGGATGCAACCCACACGCCATGCCCTTGGCGCGTTGCTGCTCGAACAAGGCCATGTGGCAGAAGCCGAAGCAGTCTATCGCGCCGATCTGGGCCTTGACGGCAAACTGGCCCGTGCTTGTCAGAACCCAGACAATGTCTGGTCTTTGCACGGTTTACACGAATGTCTGGTGAAAACAGGCCAAAACGCCGAAGCCCATCTTATCAAACAGCGCCTTGATATCGCCAACGCCCGCGCAGACACCCCGATCAAAGCATCCTGCGCTTGTCGGCTCACGCATTAATTGAAAACAACTGTTTGCTAGGTCTTGCGAAACGCATCCAATGACACAACTTCGGCGTCCCCTTTAGGAGGCTCGTCTACATCACCTTCATCCCCGTCCAGTTCAACCATCGGGCTTTCTGGAATCTCTTCAATATCCGCGTCCAAATCGTCTTCGATGTTGAAGGGCAGGCCGAAATCAACGGACGGATCCACAAAGGTTTTGACCGCCAAAAACGGAATAACCAGCGGCTCTGGCTGATCGCCGAAATTCAATGTGATGGAAAACCGATCGTCCAAAACCACCAGATCCGCAAACCAGTGTTGGATCACAATCGTCATTTCTTGGGCGTAGCGTTCTTTCAACCAAGGTGCGATATCAACACCGGGATGATTGGTGTCAAACGTGATAAAGAAATGATGTTCCCCAGGCAGCTCACCCTCTTTGGCAATGTCATGCAAAAGATCACGCATCAACCCACGCATCGCGTGCTGCATTCGTTGGCCATAGGAAATTGTTTTGGTCATTTTCTGCCCGATTAAATCATTCTGTTGCGATCATATTAACCCCATTTGAAACTTTGAAAAAGGCTAAGTTTTTCATGAATTTGCTGATGGATTTGACCTAAAGCAAACGTGAAACGGCCCTAGGTGATTCTCCTTTTCGGAGTAAATAGCCCGATTTTCCGCTAAAAATGCCCACAAATGTGCAAAAACGCAGTTAGAACAAAGCAACAATCTGCTACTTCGTTCTTAATTTGCGCAACTTCACATCAAAAACAGCAGGCGATTGTTGCCGTATACGCGACAATTTCCAATTTTTAGCGTTTTTGAACAAAAAATGCCAAAAAATGGCGAAAAATTGATTATTTTTAGACAAAATTGTCAAAAAGCGTTACTAAGGCTCTGAATACCAGATCGATAATCCTGCACCTTTCTGTTCGTGTGCAGTCCAACCCAAGGACATTATCATGGCAACTGGCCCAGATACCACAACGTCAACAAACAGCGGTACGTTTGACGGACTCGATGCAACTATTCAGCTGACCACCCCAACGTGGACAGACGACACGCTGCCTGTAGACGTTTCCATCACCACAAGCGGCCTGTCCCCAGATATCAACATCGCATTGGTTGTGGATACGTCTGGCTCCACGGGCGGTTCCTCTGGCTCGGATGTAGATGGCGACGGATCAAACGATACCTTCCTCGAAGCCGAACAATTCGCCGCAAAGGCCCTGTTCCAAAGTTTCATCGACGCAGGCTATGATCCGGCGGCGGTTCAGATCACGTTGATCGAATACAACTCTGGTGGGGATACAATCGGCACCTTCACGCTCGACCAACAAACTCAGTTCGACAATGCCGTAGACGGCTTGAACGCAGGTGGCGGCACAAACTACGAATCAGGCCTTGATGAGGTTTTGGAAACCTGGAACGCAGACAGCACTGTTGGCGATGACGACACAAACTCCGTGGTGTTCCTGTCTGACGGCTTCCGTAACCGTGGTGACAATGGCTCAGATGAAGTGGACCAATTGGAACTCAACTTCAACGCCACGGTAACAGCTATCGGTGTGGGCTCTAACTCCAGCTTGGGCGATTTGAACGTGATCGACAACACAGGGGGCGCAGAACGGGTGGACGATGTGGCCGATCTCGTCGACATCATCACGTCACCTCCGCCACTGCCAGAACTGACATCTGTGGACATCCTCATTGATGGCGTGAACTACGGCACATTCACACCTGGCGATGGTGTTCTTGTTGAAACGCCACTTGGCTTCATCATAAACTGTCAGGACATCGCTGGTTGGCCCTACACCCCAGGGGAAAACATCGAAGTAACGGCGGTTGCAAACTTTGCAGATGGCGGTTCCATGCTGTCCACCACCTCCGTTTTGATCCCCGTTACCATCTGTTTCGGGGCAGGGACACAAATCCTCACGGCGCAAGGCTACCGCGCGATTGACACGCTTAGTGTGGGCGACGAAGTTATGACACGCGACAATGGCCTGCAAGCGATCCGCTGGATCGGTTCTACCAGCATTCCAGCGGCGGCGATGGAAAACGATCCAAACCTGCGCCCGGTAAAAATCGCAGCGGGCACTTTTGGCGCCAACATGCCAGAAACCGACCTGACCGTATCACGCCAACACCGCATTTTGGTCGAAGACTGGCGTGCCCAAGTGCTCTTTGACAGCGAACGCGTCCTTGTTCCCGCCCATTCTCTGGTGAATGAAACCACCGTGACAAATGGCGCAACCAAAGACGGCGTAACATACTTCCACATCGTGTTTGATGAACACGAAGTGATCGACGCCCAAGGCCTGATGACAGAAAGCTTCCACCCCTGCCGTGCCACCGTGCTTGGCATGGCACCAGAGGCCCGTTTGGAACTGTTCAAACTGTTCCCCGAACTGTCCCCAGACAACGGCGAAGCCGCCGCATTCGAACCTGCCTATCCAATGCTGAAAGCCTTTGAAGGCCGCATGCTCGCGGATAAAATGGCCAACTAACACGCTGATACAGAATGAAAAAAGCGGCCCCATTTGAGGCCGCTTTTTTGTGATCTAGGTCTATTTCATTCAATCTTAACCAGCTTAATGAAATGCCGACCGTTCGCCCCCCAACTTTCAAGTTCGCGCAAATTATACTTTCCAAGTTTTGTAAAATATTTGTTTTTTGAATCAGGGGTGCTGACTTTGTACCATGTGGAAATATAGCCCCCTTTGGCTTTTTGCGTATTCATCACCCATTTTGATCCTGTCCCATCGCCTTCGTATTCACCCCCAGTGAACTTAAGCGTATGTTTGCACTGTCCAATTTGATAGTAACAGTAAACGGGCTTGAAAGAGACCTTATAAAGTCCCCGTTCACCGTAGGCCCGATAGAACACCAACCGCCCTTGAGAGTCGTAGTATCGCGTTTGTGTGGGGCGGCCTGTTGTTCTGGAATGCCCTTTAAACTCTTCAACCACGTGTTTTCCGCGTTTGAGCCCTTTATAGACTCTGACCCATTTGGTCCCGTCAGACTGACTATAATAGGCCTTAGTGCCCACGGGCATTTTGTCGAATTGGATGCCAATGTTTTGCGCGTGGCTTCCTGTTCCTGTGATCGTCATGGCCAAGCTGCAAGCAAGGCCCAGTAATAGAGTTTTCATCGAGCTCTCCATATTTAAATGAATTGTTGTCTAAGTTTATGGTTCAACGATTTTTGTGACTTTGCGCCACCACTTCGTGCCATCGGTGCGGGTAATTTCCTGCTTCATTCGAATGTTATAAGGTCCAAGCGTAACCGTCTTTGGAGCGCGCCATTTCGATTCACTTTTCAATCGGCGCAATGACGTAAGCATATCTCCCTTGCGCTCAATCTGGTAAACCCACGTGCGACCTCTCGAATATTGATCGCGATGTTTGTGAACGCAGGACCCAAGCGTAAACTCACAATAGTGGGGAATCCACTTTTCATTGTAACTGCCATTGCCGATCCAGCGAACCATTCGCCCTTGGGCATCATATTTCTCGCGCGCGGTGAAATTACCACTTTTGCGGCCAGAAACCTGAACGGAAAAGTCGTACGTGCGGCCTTTCTGGCCCAAATACGTTGCAACAAGCTTTTCGCCGTTGGATGACACAGAGTGAATGACCAACCCTTTGGGGATTTCATTGATTTTTAGCCCAATGGTCTGTGCTTGGCTTGAAATGGGATTAAGAAAAAAGGCTGCGCCTAAGCACAGGGCCGTAATAAATTTGTTCAATGGATAAACCTCTATTTAACGAAATCCAAACTTGCCAAATCGCACACAAAGTACAAGCGCATTTTGGGTAATAATTTGAAATTGTAGAAATTGATTGGAAGTGCAGGCTTCTGTTGCCCGTAGGCTTTGCTTGCAAAGCCTAGACAGATTTTCTTGAAAATCTGGGGGTGCCTGCGAACCTATGGGCTTTGGCATTTGCCAATGCCCACGGCCTAATAAGGTCGCTAAACCTTAGGAGTTAATGTTTCAGTATTCCGCACTGCTTTCGCCGCGCGGGCAATTGGAGCGTGCATGTCATTTGCAGCAAAAGGTCTTTGTGAAACAAAGGCCATGGCGGTGATTGGAAGTGCAGGCTTCTGTTGCCCGTAGGCTTTGCTTGCAAAGCCCAGACAGATTTTCTTGAAAATCTGGGGGTGCCTGCGAACCTATGGGCTTTGGCATTTGCCAATGCCCACGGCCTAATAAGGTCGCTAAACCTTAGGAGTTAATGTTTCAGTATTCCGCACTGCTTTCGCCGCGCGGGCAACTGGAGCGTGCATGTCATTTGCAGCAAAAGGTCTTTGTGAAACAAAGGCCACGGCGGTGGTTGGAAGTGCAGGCTTCTGTTGCCAGGTGCCTGCGAACCCCGCCTAAGGTCGCTAAACCTTAGGAGTTAATGTTTCAGTATTCCGCACTGCTTACGCAGCGAGGGCAACTGGAGCTCTGTTGTCATTTGCAACTAGCTTAATCGAACCGATAACGGTGGTATCTCACCGAGTAAAAGCTAACATCTTTAGACGTCCGTCGATCCTATTTCGACCCCATACCCCCTGCAAAGACAGGTGTTTTGGTGGAGTCGCCGGGTACCGCCCCCGGGTCCGATCCGTTTATTACATGCGCGTTTATCACCATAGTCCCCCGAAGGAGACATTCCAGATATAGGCACGTGCCCGCCTGAATTCAAGGGGCTGACTAACACTGCTTGCGTGAAACAGTTTGGATTGATTACCACAACGTATGATTAAAAATGCGCTCTTTGCCACCGCCATCAGCCTTGTCCTTTTGACCCCGCACATATCGCAGGCCGACACTGCGTTTGCACAGCAAACGGCCAACGCAGCGGCATCCCAAATCGGCGTCACCACAGGTTATGATCCTGCCTACGTCAGCCTTGATTACCCCCTTGGGGATCTGCCTCGGCGCACAGGTGTTTGTACCGATGTTGTGATCCGTGCCCTGCGCGATGCGCATGGGATTGATCTGCAAGAACGCGTTCACCGCGACATGAAAGCGAATTTCGCATCTTATCCGAAAAACTGGGGTCTCAAACGTCCTGATCCAAACATAGATCACCGCCGCGTCCCAAATCTGCGCCGCTATTTTGAACGCCAAGGGGCGTCACTACCGATCAGCAGTGATCCATCCCGGTTTCAAACAGGGGATATTGTGTCATGGAACCTGCCTGGAAATTTGACTCATATCGGCGTGGTGTCTGCCAATAAATCTACGGACGGCACACCGCTGATCATCCATAACATTGGCAGTGGAACGCGCGAACAGGACATTTTGTTTTTGTTCGAAATCACGGGCCACTATCGTCTGAACGAAGCGCCTTAATCTGCCAGCGTGGCCACCGCTGGCGTCAATTCGCGCAGCAACTTGCGTTTCATGGCGCGGGGATAGTCAACATAACTGTTGGCCACTTCGACAAAAGCAAATGGCCCGCTGATGACGTTTTGCTCGAAATAGGCAACGGGGTCAGGGTTCGCCCCCGTAATCACCAACCCGTTGATGGTCGTGCCTTCATAACCAATGGCCTGTGCAATCGGGGCCGCCTGTGCGCCCGCATTGGCAATCCCGTCCCCTGACACATCTATCACGTGACGGCGGCATTTGGATGGCGCACCGCGAAACATCCCATCTGCATGGATCAAAGCTTCGGACACCGCTGTATCGGCCATCCAAAACCCGCGCGACTGGGATGTAAACGCATCAACAAAGCGCACAATCCCTGCTTTGTCGCGCACCCGCTGCCATGGAACGGCTTGGCGTTGTTGTCCTTCGCCCCCCCATTGCGTCACCGTCACCATAATCCCGCCCGGCATCCATTCGATCAGTTGGCGAACTTCGTCGTCGAGAAACGCACTGGCAATTCCATCACGCATCAATTTGTATTCATCACGGTCCACGGATCGCGATACATCCAGCGCCATCACCAGCGCCACCTCGCAGGAAAACGCGGCACGGGCCATTAGCATCAACAAAACAAAAGGCAGGAAAATCCGTTTCATTCCGCCACCATAGCCAGTTTTGGCACCAATTCACGCAGCAATTTGCGTTTCATGGCGCGGGCGTAATCTTCAAACCCGCCTGCTGTTTCCACAAAACTGCCGTCGCCCACAATGACATTGGCGTTGTAATAGGCACTCATCTCCGCAATATCCTGTGTGGCAATAACCAATCCATTCACCGTGATCCCGTCTGCGCGCAACCGATCCTTCACATCTTGCGGGCGCACCCCCACATTGTTTTTACCATCTCCTGACACGTCAATTGTCTTTTGCGCACAGGTGCGCGACGCCAAAGCATCTGCACCCGCCAAAATCGCCTCGCCCAAGCCTGTAGACTGGCTCTCGCGATTGCGCTGCACAGCGGCCACCGTATCGGCCACTTGCGCCAAAACCGCCTCTGACGTGATCTTGGTCCAATTCACCCAATACCATTGATAATTGCGGTTCCCGAACTCAAAGATAAACAACTCCACCTCTGATCCCGCTGGGGCCACGATCCAATCAATTACTTCTGGATCGCGCAGGGCCGCAGCAATCCCATCGCGCTGCAACTCGTATTCCCGGGTCGACACACTCGCCGATACATCCACCGCCAAAACCAAGGCTTGGCGACACGCCAGCGCCGTTTGCGCCATGGCGACAAAGACCCCACACATCACACCCATCACAGATAAGCGCACCAACCCCGCCTTTTTCTTGGTCCAAATATCCAAATTCCGCCTCATCCTCACGCGCCACACATTCAAACAATTACTCCAACGCGGACACTTGTTTCGTCACTTCGCGGATCAACTTCTTTTTGATCTTTTCGGGATAATCCAAAAAACCGAAAGACGGCAAAACAAACGCATTTGGCCCCGCAATCACCTTGGCACGGTAATATTCCGTCAGGTTCGCGGTTTGCCCTTCAATGGCCAGACCGTTGATCACAAACCCAGCGGCGGCCAAGGCCTCTTTGATGTCTTCTGGGGGGGCTCCTTCGTTTGATATGCCGTCCCCAGACACATCAATCACAAACCGGTCGCAGTCGGCCACAGCGCCAAACTGGTTGGCGGTAAAGGTCAGTGCCTCCCCAATGCCCGTTGAAAAATTTCGCCACGCACGGGGCACCTGTTCCACCGCATCTGCCAGCGCATCCGCACTTTGTACAGACGTCACCCGCGTCCACGGCACCACAACAGACTGGCGCGATTGCCCCGACCAATGCACCACCATCACCGCCGCCTGTTCGGCAATCAACGCATCCGCCACCAACCCATCGCGCAATGCCGCCGCCAATCCGCCCATCTGCAAATCGTACTCATAAGAATCCACCGATCCCGATACATCCACCGTCAGCGCCAGCGCCACACCGCAGGCCGCCACAGGGGCAGGGGCCAGCGCCATCGCCGTGCCAACCAGTGCCGCCGCCAAGTTTCGCATGTGATCCGCCCCTTTTGTTCAATGCCAAAAGGCTACCCGCAGACCCGTCACGACACAACCTTGGGGCTGATCAACCCTCTGTCATCTGGCGTCCACGGGTATTTCCGCACATTTTCCCGCAATCCACCTGCATATGGCTGTTCCTTGATCGCTTTCACCCAGATATAGTGGCCCGCGAGTCACCCAGAGGAATTGTATCCATGTCCATTACCCCCGAACAACAGGCCGACATCGACGAGCAGCGCGCGCAATCCACAGCCACCCGCCGTGTGGTGGCCCCTGGCATGGAACAACACCTTTATACCGCGCACCAAGTGCTCGACCACGGCTTCGTGCGCGTCATTGATTATATGGGCGATGATGCCGCCATCACACAGGCCGCGCGGGTCTCTTACGGCAAAGGCACCAAAGCCGTGCAAAACGACGAGGGCCTGATCCGCTACCTCATGCGCCACTGGCACTCCACCCCGTTTGAAATGTGCGAAATCAAGCTACACGTCAAACTGCCCGTCTTTGTGGCCCGCCAATGGATCCGCCATCGCACCGCCAACGTGAACGAATACTCTGCCCGCTATTCTATCCTCGACCGCGAATTTTACATCCCTGCAACCGAACACCTGAACAAGCAGAGCGTGATCAACAACCAAGGCCGCGGCGAAGCCCTGAGCGAAGCCGACAGCCACCGCGTCCTAGAAATGCTCAAAGCCGACAGCGCGCGCGCCTATGACAACTACGAAACCATGATCGAGGACGACGAACAGGGCGGCATCGCGCTCGCCCGTGAACTCGCCCGCATGAACCTGCCCGCCAACATCTACACCCAATGGTACTGGAAAGTAGACCTGCACAACCTCTTCCACTTCCTGCGCCTGCGCGCCGACAGCCACGCCCAATACGAAATCCGCGTGTATGCGGATGAGATTTGTAGACTGGTGGCCGATTGGGTCCCCTTCGCCTACAAAGCGTTTGAAGACTACCGATTGGGTGGGGCGCAACTGTCGCAACCAGCAGTTGACGCGCTGCGCAAGATGCTGAAGGGCGAGGAAGTGACGGCAGAGGAAGTGGGTATGTCTGCGCGGGAATGGCGCGAGTTCATGGAGGTTTTGGGGTGACAAGACTCAATTGAAGGAAGGTACTTTTGCCTGCACGACAAATGTGCAGTGATCAGTGCCATTTGATTGGAACGTAGGGTCTCTTACAAAGAACTTCAGTTCCACATCATGTAGTTCGCAAATTTTCTTTGCTGTATGGAGTCCTAAACCGCGACCTTTACGTACAACTTTTATAGCATTTTCGCCTCGAAACTTTCTATCTGTTAGTTTTGGCTCCTCGGCTGGTAGCACCTTTGGTCCAACAGATTCGATGGTTACAACGCATGCGTCTTTTTCATCTTGTACAAGTATTTCAATTTCCATGTTGCTAGGGGAATACTTTAAGGCGTTTTCAAGGAAGATATAGAACAGCATATCAAAACACGGAAAAATTCTTGTAACTTTCTTTGAATCGCCCTGCAGCGTTAACTCAACTTCTTTTACACGGGCTCGATATCCAATTTGTTTGTAAGCCCTGAATACTTTGTCAAAAATTCGAATTTCTTTTGTTTCATTGTTGGCCTCGTAATCCTTGTCCGCCAATCTTGCATTTTCAGTCACAAGTTTAACAACGTTTGCGCACTCGGTAGCGGTCGCGAGCTGCTCTTCTAATCTTCCAAAATCAATTGTCTGTCGTGATATGATCTTTGAAGAATCCATTAAACAAAACAAGAGTTGCCCTACCTGGTGTTCAGTTTCGTGAACAATATCTTCGAGCAGTTCAATTTCGTTACCAATAAATTCGATCTTTTCATCCAAATTGATGTTTCCTCTTTACGATATTGCGATTGTCGCAATGAATTGAGCAATTCCAACCCCTAGACCTGCTAGTTTCAAGTTATCGATTTGATCATCTTGAAACGCTCGTTTAATTATTTCTGGGTCAGAAGTTTTGATTGCGTTTACATATTCACTTTCAAGTCGACTTACTTTTGAGATTTCAATTCCAGAATGCAGCAAAATGTCCCTTGTCCTGACCCATCTACAATATGGATGCAAAAGTTGTTTTGCGCCCTCGTCCAAGCTATCTACCCAATCAGAGATGTCATCAATTTTCCTAAGGTGTGAATCTGCGACTTTTAAGTATGGTTGGAAGCGTGCGGAAAAGCTGCTGGCGCTGTACATAATAATATACTTTTCGGGGAAACGTGACCTAACTTCCTTGATTATATAAGCGCCCTCTAAGTTGCTTTCGAAAGCCGCACCTACTCCTCGAATGTCGCAAACAATGATGTCAAAATTTGCGCATTGCTCGATTGAGCTTATATCTCCTAACTCTTGTACATTGTAACCATGATTTTCAATGCCATTCTTTTTGCCGAAGTCACTATCGTCAATAATGCAAATTTTTGATTTGTTCCGATAGTCCTGCACATCCCATGCGGAATCTCTAATGCTTTCAATGCTAAGTAAGGGGGGTTTCTTTAAAAAATTAAATGCCACAGTTTCTTCTACAAATTTAACCAAAAGTCAGCTCCACTCAGGATTGTTTTTTCCGCAGAGTCAAGCATAACTGTTAAGTAGTCGTTACATATACGTTTGCTGGGTAAGAGCACCCGTAGGGTGCGCAATCATTGCGCACCATTCAACGTCGAAACACTCACGGTCTTCGCAAATCCATCCCTTTCCCAATCCTCTTTTCCCTTCACGCGGCCCCACCGTCTTGATGGTGCGCAATGAATGCGCACCCTACGGGATCATCCAAAACGGCCGACATCGCGGTGCCATGATGAAAATGGCCAATCTTTGGGGTGATCTACAAACCCGTGTTTGATCGGGTTGTGCCAACAATATTCCACATGTGCGCGGTAATCGGACTCGTTGCGGATGTGGTGTTCCCAAAACCGTCTTTGCCAAATCCCGCGTTCGCGCCGTTTAACGTGACTTTGCCGTCGCTGTACTTTTGGCATCGCCCGCGAAAATCGCGCTTTGATCACGCTCCATCGGATCGCGTAATCATGGTCATCTTCTGGCAAGGTCCACACGCAATGAATGTGATCGGGCAAAACCACCCAAGCATCGATTTGAAACGGGCGTTCATCATGGGTCTGTTTTACAGCATTGCGCAACACATCAATGCGGCGCACCAACACATCCGATCCGCGCTGGGCCGTCACCACCGTGAAAAACACACAGGCGCCTTTGAGTTTCGGGCGAACATAATTCGACATTTCGAACACTCGCCCAAACTGGTTAATAATTGGTGTTGCTTGGGGGAACGGTTTAACCCACGCAACATTCCTTAACCCTTCAATCACACCCTCGTGTATGGTGGGGTTCTGGTAGGGTTGCGGGTATGTTTCTGGCTGCTGTATTTCGCAAATTCCGCCCAAATCTTAACGCTGCGTCCGCGCCTGTTTCCCCTGCGGATTTTTTCGAAATTCGAAACCGCCTTGCCTTCGCCCACACGCAGGCTACCCTCCATCTTATGCAAACACTCACCCTCTATGCCATCACCGCCGTTATCTTCCTCGCGCTCGACGCGATCATGCTGACGCGGGTCATGTCACCGCTGTTTGAACGCCACATTGGGGCCTTTCTGCTGCCTGACCTGCGCCTTGGTGCAGCGGTGGCCTTTTACCTCGCTT
This sequence comes from Amylibacter sp. IMCC11727, assembly GCF_029854195.1. Classification (NCBI taxonomy): domain Bacteria; kingdom Pseudomonadati; phylum Pseudomonadota; class Alphaproteobacteria; order Rhodobacterales; family Paracoccaceae; genus Amylibacter; species Amylibacter sp. IMCC11727. The sequence goes on along the minus strand of NZ_CP122960.1, from coordinate 2,336,610 downwards.
ACATCGTTGGTGTGCTCTATTTCGCGAGCCTTCCCGCCTTGGCCGAAGGCGCGCCGATCAAAGCGTTTTTGAATGGTGCGATCCTTGGGGCCATGGCCTATGGAACCTATGAATTTACCAACCTGGCAACGCTCAAAGGCTGGTCATGGCAGATGGTGGCTGTCGATGTCACATGGGGCGCGGTGCTGTCGGGCGTGTCCGCTTGGGCAGGTGTGACCCTAACGCGGATGATCTTTTCCTAAAGGCACAGCACCGAAAGTTCTCACACAAAAAAGGCCCCGAACATCGCTGCTCGGGGCCTTTAAAATTCGCTTTGCCTAAACCTTAGGCCAGTGCCAAATCCGTCGCCGCTTCACGACCGTTGCGGCCGGTTTCAACTTCGTATGTCACTTTTTGGTTGTCTTCCAAGCCGTTCAGGCCTGCGCGTTCAACAGCAGAGACGTGTACAAACACATCGGATCCGCCAGCATCAGGCTGAATGAAGCCATAGCCTTTTGTTGAATTGAACCATTTCACTGTACCAGTAGCCATCAGAGCCACTCCTTTTAAATATGCCGCACGCGACGTGCTGCGGCTGTTGGTGTAGCTCTGTGTCTTAGGTCGGGTCTGCTACATCGAAGAAGGAGCGGATCGTAAAAAGATGAACCTCACGCATCGTCTATGGACCCCATTATAGGGTAATGCAAGGGCAGGTTTCGTAACGTTGCGCACTTGCGGATTGTTGCCGAAGCCGCAATAACGCCAAAAAGGCGAGGATTGATTGATGAAACTCTATGGTCTGAAAAACTGTGATACATGCCGTAAGGCGCTGAATTCATTGGAAGCTGCGGGTCACGTGGTTGATTACATCGACGTGCGTGCAGACGGTGTAACACCCAATGATTTACAGCGGTTTTGGGATGCGTTCGGTGACAGTTTGTTGAACACGCGCTCCACCACTTGGCGGGGTTTGGATGAAACGGAGCGTGCAAAAGACCCGCTCACGCTTTTGGCCGACCACCCGACGTTGATGAAACGCCCTGTGATCGACCAAGATGGCTCATTGTCTTTGGGTTGGACAAAAGATGTCCAAGCCTTGTTTGCTTAGTCTTCGGCGGGCTTGGCTAGGATACGATCCACAGACAGAGGGCCAGCACCTTTGACGATCATGATGGCGAACAGTACGACCCAAAGCAGACGTTGATCGAGGATCAAAGCGCCGGATGGACCGTCGAACCAACCGCCAATGTCTTTCCCACCGACGCCGTGGCCATAAACATCAACAACGCTTTGCACAAAGACAAATCCGATCATGCCAATGGCCGCAAGTCGTGTGAACAGGCCAATGACGATCAGCAAAGGCAGGATAAATTCCGCAACCGTGCCGCTGACGGCAACCAGCCAGTGAAACACACCCAGTTGGCTGGTGTCATAGCCCAAGGCTTCTACCGTTTTGGGAAACATCTGAATGTACGCATTGTCAGACGGGCTCAGAAAGCCAAAGAGCCCATCGCCAAGTTTGGTTTTGGCAGAGTTCCAGAAATACATCAGCAACACGGCTGCGAAAGAAAACCTCGCAAATGTGGGTAAAAACCAGTCACCAAGTGCTTTAAGCACCAGCCCCATGATCGAATTGTATAAGTTTGTGATTGCAGTCATTTCGTGTCCCTCACGATTTTAAGTCTGTTATTATGTCTGATTGCAGCATCAGAACGATTGCAGCTGACAAGTCGAACCCATCATCTGTTTGTGTGGCGGCTTCAAACGCAGAACCCAGCGTTTCGCCTGCATGTAAGGTGGTCAAAAAAGCTGCCTGATCCACGCCAATAACCTGCATATCCAGATCGAGGGCAGGGCGGGTGATCATTACCGTTTCCCCAACGGCAGGTGGTTTCCCAGCTCCTTCGGTCATGTTGAAGTGCCAGATCGAGGCAATGGGATAAGGGCTTGCGATAATATGAAGGGACGGAGCCAGCTTCATACGCGTGTTCATCAAGGCATCTGGGGCAATTGTCCCAAGAGCGTCACCTGCAACGGGTGTTGCATCCGCGCTGTGATAGGCTGCACGCCGCGCCAGTTCAAGCCGCGCCACATCGGCGAGATAGGGCACATGTGCCAGCGGCTCGAAAGCTTCCAGAAATGCAGGAAACGCGCCGCCGTAAAACATCAGCATCGGGTTTTCTGGCGGGTGTTGACGCACATAAAGCCCTGAAAGATTGCGAAAATTCTCGGCACCGATCAACATTTGAATGACAGGAAACGCGGTTTCCATGGCATCAATCAGGCTGACAATGACGTTGTTGCGATAGACATTAAACCGTTTGCCTGCGGGCCGTCCTTCTGGATCGACCAAGCCGTTTGGAATTGCCAGATCGGGGTCCAGCAACGCCTGAGTAAACGCGGATTGACCGACAGTCATACCGCAGCCACGGGCTGAGCAGACAGAATTTTGTCCGCGCGGGTCATTTCAGCGGCCAAAACATCCCATTCTGGGATATCATTATCCCATTCGATCAGTGTGGGGCGGGGCCCTGCTTTGGCCAATGTGTATTCATACAAGGCCCAAACGGGATCAACCACTTCGCGTGAATGGCTGTCGATCAACAGCGTTGCGCCGTGATCATCTGCGTCCTCTTCATGGCCGCCAAGATGAATTTCCCCAACAAATTCAGTGGGAAACGCGTCGATGTAGCCTTCAGGGGAATAGTTTTGGTTGGTGGCGGACACAAACACATTGTTCACATCCAACAACAAGCCACAGCCTGAACGCTTGGCGACTTCGGTCAGGAAATCAATCTCGGACCGATCGCTTTCGGCAAAGGCTACATACGTTGAAGGGTTTTCCAAAAGCATTTGGCGCCCTACGGTGTCTTGCACCTGATCAATGTGGCGCACCACCTGATCCACAACCGCCTGCGTATACGGCACAGGCAGCAGATCGTTTAAAAAGTGGGTGTCATGGGTGGACCATGCTAAGTGTTCGGAAAACAGCCCTGGTTCAAGCCAATCCACCAGCTTTTTCAAGCGGGCGAGGTGATCCGCGTCGAGCGGACCTTCGGCCCCGATAGACAGGCCAACGCCATGACAGGAAATTGGGAATTGTTCGCGAAGGTGGCGCAACTGCGCAATTGGGCGTCCGCCATCTCCCATATAGTTTTCGGCGTGGATTTCCAGCCACCCAACCGTATCGGGCGTTTTCAAAATACCGTCCAGATGCTGCGCTTTAAAGCCAACACCTGCCCGATTTGGGACTGTTGAAGGTCTGTCTGCGCGTGCGTCCAGCATTTTGAAAATTCCCTATCGTGGGCCTAGTGAACAAGGCGCAGCACCTTGCGTGCGCTGCGCCTTGATCGTGTCAAAGTTTAGGACGGGATGTCACGATCCAGAACTTCTTTTGAACCTTTGCGTGCTGTACCGTCAGCCATTGCTGGCAATTCGATGCTTTCGCATGTGCCCGCAGCAACCAAAGACCAAGCGTTGCCTTGGTAATCTACTGTGGATGTCCCTGCGCAGGATGTCCCTGGGCCAGCGGCACAACCGTTTTGGCCAGCCAATGCTACGCCGTAGCATTTTTCTTTGGATTGAGCGGATGCAACATTTGCGTGTGATACCATTGCTGCTGCAACTGCGGACGCTACTGCGAGTGTTTTTACTGTGTTCGACATTTTCGAGTTCCTCTCCGAGGTTTTTTACCTAATCGCGTCTTGCGATGGGTTAGTGATAGCAACGAGCAGTACTGAAATACCACTCACATCGCCGTGTATAACACGTAGTTCAGCCCTTGTAACATTTCGAGAGGATGTCAGAAATTATTCAAAATTTAAGCGGGAAATCGCTTGAGTGCTCTGTTTTTAAACAATTTTTACAGACTGCAGCCCATCGCTGTCAGTGACAGAGCAACAAATGCTCATCAATGTGCGGGGCTGTTCATAGGGCCAAGGTTGCCCACGATGTAACATTGCGCGTTCATCCCAGATCAGCACATCACCCACCGCCCATTCGTGGGAGTAGACGTATTTTTCCTGTGTGCAAAAGGCGATTGCCTCTGAAATTAAGGCCTGGCCTTCCTCCAATCCCATGCCCTCGATCGCAAAAGCATGGCTCGCAATATAGAGCGCCTCTTCGCCTGTCACAGGATTTGGCCAAATCGCGCGCCATGGTCGATCAGGCCATTGCCGCATTTCTGGCATTGCGCCCAGTTCTGCCGAAATTTGTGATCGTGAATGGGATAGACGGTGCCAAATCACCGCGTTTTCTAGGGGCTCTTTTAGATGCGTGGGCATTTCAGCCCAGCCAACGCGTGTGGAGGCCAACTCAGTCTGCCCACCCTCATCAGGCACAACTTTCGCCGTCAGCAGGTTCACAAGGGCAGGGATGGGCAAGAACGTACTGTCTGTGTGCCACAACATATTGGCCTGCAAATTCAGCGTGTGTAATGCCTTTGCATCTGTCACCCCGCTGTCTGTTTCGTTGGAAACGGGCGACACCGCAAATTTCACAGCGCGACCCTGCGCCATCGCCTCGCGGTTTTCGAGCGGACCGAACAATTCGGCGAGCCGCGTGTGATCCGCATCGGTGATGGATTGCGCTCGGAACAAAAGGGCGGAGTGGTGTTCAAACAATTGGCGGATTTCAGGGTAAAGGTTGCTGGCGGAGACATCGCGCAGGTCGACACCTTCGACTATTTTGCCAAACTTGGGGTGCAGGGGGACGGTGGTGAGGGTGGTCAATTGTATTCCTCCATCAAGCGTGTTGACCGCCATTCTATGCGCCGTTTAAGATAACTACCATACGATGTTAGCGAGAAACTCATGATCCAGAAAACGATAGCGACTGGAATAAATAGCTCTAGGTAGACACCATTCCAGGAGACGTCAGCTCTAATGTTGTTCACCAATAATAACGGGTTTGCGAAGCCAAGCATTGAAACAATTGCGATGTGTCGAAACATTTCAGCCAGTTCATCCATTATGTTTGGCAAGGCACGAGCGAAGGCTGCAGGAAAAACAATAATCCAATACGCCTTGGCTCGACTAAATCCTAAAGAAGTTGCTGCTTCGATATTTTCTGCAAGAATTGCAACCAAATGGTTTCCAAGTTTCTTGGAAATGGGTGCAGCGCATACCAAGCCTAGAACGAGCAGGAGCCTAGGAAAGCTGTCGATTATAAAGCCAAGAGGCAACATGTAGTTTAATAACACCAACACCACATACAAAAGAATGACAACTGGAATGCGGTCAAACACTGCGACAATAGCCTTAATAACCATCTGCGCGGGTAAAATTCCAAATGTTTGACCCAGCGCTAGAAGTATTCCCACTGCAACTGCGATCCCGCTGCTGGCAACGCCCAACATCAAAACCAACATAAATCCACCCATTTTAGAAATGGGCACTTCTTCCAACCCAAGCGCACCGAAGATCAAAACATACGCAATTATTGGGTAGCAAACTGTGAACCAAATTAAATATTGGCACAAAGATCGAACGAATATTGGCAGCAAAGCGAAAGGCAGCAAACTGACGGCGAGCGTTGGTCTCCAGTAAAGCTCTTCGGGGTAAAAACCAAAAACAAACTGAAGACTTCGTCCCTTGAAGGCGGCCCAACAGGCGCCACTCTCACCGTTGCCCTGTCGTTCTCGAATGATTTGATAGCATTGGAGTTGAGAATCGGCATCCCATACCGCGTTCACTACAGCCCATTCGAAAACTGCGAGCGCCGCCCACCCAAGCAAAGAGACCAAAGCAACAGTGACTAATCCATCAAACCAGTTTCGAAATAAGTTTGCGCGCAACCATTTTTTCAATTTAATTCAGCGCCACAAAAATGGCTCCTCCAATTTGCATCAGAGAAGCCAATTTAAACGTCTAATTCAACCTAAAAGCGTTACCCGTCAAAGTTCTCAGTAACCCCTTCGCCCACAAAGGCCTTTTCAACCACAAACTCAGCAGGCATCGAATTCGACCCCTCGGTCATCCCAGCGCTCTCGCAGATGTCTTTTACATCAAGGTTGAGCGCCATAGACCCGCATACCATCAAGCGATCTGTTTTGGGATCAAGCGGGGGGAGGTCGAACTCTTTCGCAATCGTACCATTGCGCAAAAGATCTGTAACGCGGCCCATGCGCGGGCTGTCTTCGCGGGTGGTGGTGGCGTAGTATTTCAGCTTGTCGCCGACAAACTCGCCAATCAGCGGATCATCGGCAAGGGATGCCACCAAATCCGCGCCATAGGTCAGCTCGCTTTTGTACCGACAGGTGTGCGCCAAAATCACTTCGTCGTATTTCTCATACAACTCTGGATCGCGGATCAGGCTTGCAAAGGGCGCAATGCCTGTGCCTGTGCAGACGAAATACATGCGATTGCCAGGCAGCAATGCGTCCAGAACCAGCGTACCAACGGGTTTGGGGCGCAAAATGATCTGATCGCCCACTTTAATGTGTTGCAACTTGCTGGTCAGGGGGCCGTCTTGGACCTTGATCGAATAGAATTCCAATTCGTCATCCCAGCTGGGAGAGGCGATGGAATACGCACGCAAAAGGGGCTTTTGTTTGCCTGTTTCAGGGTGCGGATCGCCCATCAGGCCAATCATTACAAATTCGCCAGAGCGGAACCGCAGGGATTGCGGGCGGGTCACGCGAAATGAAAACAGCCAGTCATTGTGGTGGGTGATCGAAGTCACGGTTTGCGCGTCAGGTAGTACAGGCACGGGTTTCGCCTCTGTCGTGTTGAGTGTTTGATCCGTCATGTGTCTTATTCCTTAGAAAAGGTCAATCGTTAGCGTGCTAACGAATTTAGAATGTGAGAGAGTTTAGGCGCTGGCTTGCAAACGCTGCAGATAGCCATGGTCTTGCCAATTGGCCCGTGCCAACCATTGATCTTCGGGCTGTCGTTCGGCAAGCGCTGCATCAATTTCAACCTCATCAAACCCAACACGCCGTGCCATTGTGTATTGATCCGCCAGCACATGCCCATGCGCCCGCAAACGGCCCGTATATCCCAACAGCCGCAGCGTCCGCGCGATGGAAAACCCTCGCCCATCCGCAGAATTTGGAAACGATACACGGATCATCGACACAGAATTGAAATAGGGTTTCAACTGTTCCGCTGTCACGGTGTTTGGCACATCAAGGCCATAGCCTGCATCAGGGTCAGCACCCCCTTGGGTGGCCACATCCCAATCCAAAAGGGGACCCGACCAATCATCTGTCACAAAGCCAGTGTCTTGCACGATTACGTTTGTCATCACTTATCCTCTTACGACGGTGCCATCGGCCCCGAAATGTATTCCGCATTCTACTTTGTCTTGCCCACGCCAGCGTCCTGATCGGGGATCTTCGCCTGCCGCGACAGGACTGGTGCAGGGAGCGCACCCAATTGATGGATAGCCTTTGGCCACCAGTGGATGGCGGGGTAGGGCGTTGTTTTCCATATAAGTCGTCAAATCTTGTTGCCGCCAATGGGCCAAGGGATTGATCTTGAAGCGGTGATCCGTGTCCACCTCGAACAGGTCCAAGTCCTTGCGCTGCCCGTTTTGATAGCGTTTGCGCCCCGTAATCCAGCCGTCGAACTCTTCCAGCGTTGCCTGCAAAGGTTCGGTTTTGCGCAGGGCGCAACAGGCATCGGGATCGGATTGGTGCAATGTGCCGTCTGGGTCCACTTCCGCAACGGTTTTCGATGGGGCCCGAATGATCCGCACATCCGTAAGGTTTAAACGATCCGCAACCTCTGCCTGATAATCCAACGTTTCGGGAAAGAGCATTTCAGTGTCGATCATGATTACGGGGGTGTCGGGCTTGATCAATGAAACCAAATGCAAAAGCACCACGCTTTCTGCGCCGAAGGACGACACCAGTGCGATTTTCCCGATAAACGGATCGCTGAGTGTCGCGCCAAGCACAGGGATGGCCGCGTGGTTGCGATAGCGGAAGTTCATTAACTCCACCCGTTCAGGCACGCTCAGATATGCACTTTCAAAGGGCATGATTACTCCGCTGCGATTTGCTGTTCGGGGTAGAGCGCCAATTTGAATGGCTCCAGTCCAACACGACGATAGGTTTGCAAAAAGGTCTCTTCTTCGCTGTCTCGAATGTCGAGGTAGGCGTAGATCAACCGCTCAATGGCTGGCACGATTTCGTCATAGGCAAAACCAGGTCCTGCGCGTTCACCAATGGTTGCGGTTTCTGTACCGTCACCGCCCAGCGTGATCTGATAGTTTTCCACGCCAGCCCGATCCAAGCCCAGAATGCCGATGTGGCCCACATGGTGGTGCCCACAGGCATTGATGCAGCCTGAAATCTTGATTTTCAACGCACCGATATCATGCTCCAATTTCAGCTCGTCAAACCGTGTTGCGATCTGTTGCGCCACGGGGATAGAGCGTGCGGTTGCCAGCGCACAGTAATCCATACCCGGGCAGGCGATAATGTCGGAAATCAGCCCGATATTTGCGGTGGCCAAGCCTGCCTCTTTCAGCCGCGCATAAATGGCGGGCAAATGGGATTTATGCACATGGGGCAGGATCACGTTCTGCTCGTGGCTAATCCGCAGTTCGTTGTGTCCGAACTCTTCGGCAATATCCGCCAAGACGCGCATTTGGTCTGCGGTTGCATCGCCTGGGGTTTGCCCATGGGCTTTGATCGAAATTGTGACGATGGAATAATCCGCCTCGCGGTGCGCAGATAGGTTTGTATCTACCCAAGAGCGGAACGCGCCATCTTTGTTTTGTGCATCAAGAAACCCGTCGAGGGATGCGCTGATAAAGGCCGGCGCAGCAAATGCCTTTTTGATCTCAGCAAACAGCTTTTGGTCATACCCACCGAAGGCTGCTCGTTGGATTGTAAACCGCTCTTCAACGAGGTCGCGAATGGTCTCAATCCCATTTTCATGTACTGTGATTTTGATCCGCGCTTTGTATTTGTTATCGCGGCGGCCTAGACGGTTATAGATTTGCAAAATGCTTTCGACATATGGCAGCAAATCTTCTACGGGCAGGAAATCGCGAAGGACTTTGCCAATCATCGGTGTGCGGCCCAAACCGCCCCCTACGATCACTTCGTAGCCTGCTTCGCCTGCATCATTGCGCACCATGCGTAGGCCAATGTCGTGAGCTTTGGTCACCGCGCGATCTGTTTCTGATCCAGTTACCGCAATTTTGAACTTCCGCCCTAAAAAGGCGAACTCAGGGTGGTCTGTGGACCATTGCCGCAGCAATTCTGCCGTTGGGCGCGGGTCGGCGATTTCATCCGCCGCTGCCCCTGCAAAGTGATCGGCGGTCACGTTGCGTACACAGTTGCCAGAGGTTTGAATGGCGTGCATTTCCACCTCGGCCAATGCGTCGAGGATATCGGGCACATCACGCAGTTTTGGCCAATTGAACTGAATGTTCTGGCGCGTTGTGAAATGGCCATAACCTTTGTCAAACTTCTCGGCAATCAATGCCAACTGCCGCATTTGCCCGCTGTTGAGTGTGCCGTATGGAATGGCCACACGCAGCATGTAGGCATGCAATTGCAGGTAAAGCCCGTTCATCAAGCGCAGTGGCTTGAACTCGTCTTCGGTCAGGCTGCCGTCGATACGGCGTTCCACTTGGGCGCGGAACTGTTTGTTGCGCTCTTTGATGAACGCGTGATCAAATTCTGAATAGCTGTACATTACGCCAACTCCGCTTGTTTGCCGTGGTGGTAATTGCTGGGTCCTGTGGCGCGAAAATCTTCGCGAAAATGCGATGGTTGCGGTTTGTCATCCGCACCCAATTCTGCATCCGCAAGGTAGGGGCCCACGATTTCCAGTGCTTGTTTTTGCGCCAAGCGCAGAACGTGAAACGCCAGTTTTTCTGTGTCCAGATACAGCGCATCTTCGAACGCTTCGACCCAATCGCCATTTTCGTTCCAGTAAATTACGTCACCGCTCAGCAAATCGTTTGCGGTCAGCACTTTCGGGGTGAATTTCTTCGCCATCAAGCTTGCTCCATTTCTGAAATATCCAAATCCATCGCGGCCTCAACCGCCGCCCGTGGGGCCAAACCCAGCAACATCACGGCAGGGCCAGACACATCTGACGCTGCCAAAACTTCGGGCAATGTCATCAGTGTGGCCTGCAATATCCGCTGATCTGGGCGTGACGCATTTTCCACAACCGTCACAGGCACATCGCCCGACGCGCCGTGCATCAACAAACGCCCGCGCAAAAACGTCGCTGCTTTTTTGCCCATGTAAACGGCAGCTACCGCATCTGGTTTGGCCAAATCGCGCCACTGCTGATCGGCAAATCCGTTCACATCATGCGCTGTTAAAAACTGCAGTGCCGAATTGCGCCCGCGTTGAGTCAGTGAAACGCGTGTATTTGCCGCCGCTGCAGATGCTGCTGTGATGCCTGGCACAATCGCCCAATCCACACCTGCCGCATCAAGCGCATCCATTTCTTCGTCGAGCCGCCCGAACACTGCGGGATCACCTGATTTTAAACGCACCACGTGATGCCCCTGCGCCGCATGGGACACGAGCAAATCATTGATTTCTTCCTGTTTCCAGCTTGGCCCAAAGCCTTTTTTGCCTGTTTCAATCACAATCGCTTCGCGTCGTGCCAGCTCTAAGATATCGCGCGTCACCAGCTGATCGTGGAGTACAACATCGGCTTCGTGCATTAGCTTGCGGGCCTTCAGCGTGAGCAGTTCAGGATCCCCTGGACCCGCGCCCACCAAATCCACACGGCCAGGAGAACGTTTTGCGGCAATCGTTTGCGCCAATAAGGTTTCCAACTCTGCTTTTACGGCCACTTCACCCCCTTCGGCCAGCGCAAGGGGACCGCGCTCAAAGTAGAATTTAGACCAGAAATCACGCCGCTTGCGCCCCATGGGCAGAACTTCAACGGCACCGCGGAAAGCCTGACCCAACCGTGCGAGCAAGCCCAAGGAGGGCGGCAGGGACTCTTCGACGGTCTTCTTGATATGGCGTGCTAAAACAGGGGCAGCCCCTTCGGTTCCGATGGCCACTGTCACAGGGTCGCGATCAACAATCGCGGGTGTAATGAACATGCTGTCCTGCAGGTTATCGACAATGTTCACCATTGCCCCTGCGGCTCGCCCAATCCGTGCAACCCGCGCATCGAGCGCGGCGTCATCCTGCGCCGCGTAAACCAGAGTTGCTCCCCAGCAATCCTCTGGTTTGAGCACCCGATTATGCAATGTGACGCGCCCAGCATCAGCCCATGCCTGAACCTGATCCACTGCATCTTGGCCAAACACATGTACTTCGGCCTCGGTCTTGAGGATCAACCGTAGCTTGGCCACAGCCGTTTCACCAACACCAGCCACCAGAACCTTTTGGCCGACCAAGTTTACAAAAATCGGAAAGTGCTTCATTGCCACATCCTTTGGATAACATTTGTCTGAGGATATACGCTTTCATGGGAAAAAGTTCTATTTACAAACGCGTTATTGATTGATTTAAGAAAAATGATCTTTGGAGTCGCGTGCAGCCAGAACAAACAACCCGTTTTAAAAGGATTTTCGAAATGTCCATCGCCTTAGACCCGCTCGATAAGAAAATCCTCACCGAGCTTCAAAGCGATGCCTCTCAATCGCTGGATGAAATCGCCAAAAAAGTGGGTGCGAGCAAAACCCCCATCTGGAATCGCATCCGTAAAATGCGCGAGGCTGGATTGATCACCAAACAGACCACATTGATTGATCCTGAAATGCTGGGTCTGGAAGCGTGTTTCTTCGTCCTTATCCGCACCTCTGAACACGATGAAAACTGGCAGGCGAAGTTCCTGAAAACCTTGTTGGAACGCCCCGAAGTCATGGAAGCGCATCGCCTTGCAGGGGATATTGATTATATTCTGAAGGTCCGCGTCACCAACGCCAAAGCCTATGACACGTTTTATCAGGCGCTGATTTCAGAGGTGAAGATTTTCAACGTTACGGCCCTATTGTCGATGGAAGAAATCAAATCCACCACAATGCTGCCTGTCGACTAACCCGGCTTCTTTGTTCTTCAAATACTCAATAACTACTTCTTAATCAGCCCATCTGCTTTTTTACGTACAATCACGCTGCGCAGGTCGTGCATGGCCATCAGCAGATCGTCCGCGAACATATCAATCTGTTCATCTGTTGCTTTGGTCTGCACCCATTGCGCGGTCAGGTTTAAATGATCCGTCGTGCGCAACAAATCATCGATCCGTCGCTCTTCAACAATCTTGCGCCGTGCCACAACCCATGCGTCAATTTCGTTGCGCTCTGCTGCTGTTGGAATTTGATCCCCTTGCGGTTTCACATCACCATTTCGGATGTTCACAACGGCAATTTGCTGCATATCCAAACGGCGTTGACGGTTTTCCGCATCGACACGGTATACGGCAGCCCCGTTTTCGCGCACGCGAAAGAAAAGTGATCCGATCTCAGACATAAGGCCCCCTTAAACCAATCCCTGACAGAAGTTTTGAATGCGCGTACAGGCATCTGTGAGTTCTTCTTCTGATGTGGCATAACTTACGCGGAAGTTTGGCGAAACCCCAAAGGCGGCGCCAAAGACAACGGCAACCCCTTCGGCCTCTAACAGTTGCGTTGCGAACACTTCGTCGTTTTCAATGACAACTCCGCTTGGGGTGGTTTTGCCTATGCACTCTGCGATGGAAGGATACACGTAAAACGCCCCATCTGGCGTGGGACAGCTGATGCCTTTGGCCGCGTTTAACATGTCTACAACCAAATCGCGGCGGGCTTCAAAAATCGGGCGGGACATTTCAATGTAGTCTTGCGGCCCGTTCAACGCCTCTATCGCGGCCCATTGGCTGATAGAACAGGGGTTGGAAGTGGATTGCGATTGCACCTTGCGCATAGCTGAAATCAGGTGTTCTGGCCCCGCGGCATAGCCGATCCGCCAACCTGTCATGGCGTATGCTTTGGACACGCCGTTCACTGTTAAGGTGCGATCATATAGGCGAGGCTCCACCTGCGCAGGAGTACAGAATTCGAAATCCCCATAGGCAAGATGTTCGTACATATCGTCTGTCATTACCCACACGTGGGGGTGACGCAGCAACACGTCTGTTAACATTTTCAACTCCTCACGGCTGTATCCAGCACCTGAAGGATTGGACGGAGAGTTGAAGATCAGCCATTTGGTTTTAGGGGTGATTGCGGCTTCGAGTTGATCAGCGGTCAGCTTGAATTGGGTTTGTAAAGAGGTTTCGGCCACAACAGGTGTGCCCCCTGCCAATAGAACCATATCGGGATAAGACACCCAATAGGGACCAGGAATGACAACTTCGTCCCCTTCGTTCAGAGTGGCCATAAGGGCATTATAGAGCACCTGTTTCCCGCCTGTGGAAATCGACACCTGGCTGGGGGCGTAGTCCAAGCCGTTGTCTCGTTTGAATTTGTCACAAATGGCTTGCTTCAATTCGGGGATGCCATCAGGAGCGGTGTATTTGGTTTTACCCGCATCCATTGCCGCCTTGGCCGCATCTTTGATATTGTCTGGTGTGTCAAAATCTGGCTCACCCGCGCTCAGCGCAATAACGTCCCGTCCAGCGGCCTTTAGCTCGGCCGCTTTGGCGGAAATCATGATCGTGGGCGAAGGTTTCACCCGTTCGAGTGTTTTGGACAAAAAGTCAGACATATCAGCGTTGCTCCACTTTGACGCTCGATCTGTCTAAGAGCCTGAATTTGCGGACGCAAGGAAAACCCCGCCGTTGCTGCACTTGCACATGTCAATTTCCCACCGTAGGAACGATGTATGGATGTGCCAGTGCCTGAAAATGAATCCCATGACACCCGATTGCGCCGACTGCGAATGCGGTCTTGGCGCCGTGGGATGAAGGAAATGGACCTTATTTTGGGGCAATTTGCAGACACTGAACTGAAAAATCTATCTGCAGAAGATCTGGACGACCATGAAATGCTCATGAACGAACCTGATCAGGATTTATACGCATGGCTGAGCGGGGCCAGCCCCACACCAGAGATTTACAAGCCTGCAATTGCGCGAATTTTAGACAATATGTCGACGTTATCGACAAAAGTTTCGTAAAAAAGCGTTTCGGTTTAACCTCTTGTTTCATCTTTTCCGTCAAATCTGTGTCAGACAGCTATGGCGGAGACCTAAAAAATGAGCATTCATACAGCGCTTGAAACCCAAGAAGATCAGGGCCAGGGGACAGAATTTCTCGGTTCATACCTTGAAACACTGTCCATGGTGGAACGGCTGCATCGGCTTTTGCTTGATGTGATCAAAGATGAATTTGAACGATTGGGTCTGCTCGACATCAATTCGGTCCAAGCTCTCCTTTTGTTTAACATCGGCGAAAACGAGGTGACGGCAGGGGAATTGAAATCCCGTGGTTATTACCAAGGTTCCAATGTGTCCTATAACCTGAAAAAACTTGTCGAAGCTGGGTACATGCACCACCACAGGTGCGAAATTGATCGTCGTGCAGTACGGGTCAAGCTGACGACAAAGGGGCGAGAAATCCGCGGCATTGTGTCCGATCTTTTTTTGCGCCACGCGGGCGGCATGGTCGATCAAGAGGTGATCGGCGAGGTTGGATTGCAAAATATCAATACGGTTCTGCGCCGCGTGGAACGGTATTGGACAGACCAAATCCGCTATATTTATTAAGGATTTTTGCGAAACCCAATCCACCCTCCAAACTGAAACGCCTTGCCCAAATCGGGTGAGGCGTTATTTTAGTGGGTAGGTCCAATGGTAACGTACATCTTTATACCGTGCGGCGTTTTGTGACCTAACCCACGTGCATGACCTCCTTTAGATGTGGGCTTCTGTAAGACTGCCAGATGGTGACCCGATGGATTACGACCAGCATATCGATGCCGCACTGAACCGCCTTCACGAGGAGGGGCGTTACCGTGTGTTTCAAAATATTCGTCGAAAGAATCAGCAGTTTCCTAAAGCCGATTGGACGAAACCAGATGGCACAGTCCAAGACATAACTGTCTGGTGTGGCAACGATTATTTGGGCATGGGGCAGCATCCAGTTGTGCTCGATGCGTTGAAATCTGCCGCTGATGTGGCAGGTGCGGGATCAGGTGGCACGCGCAACATCTCTGGCAATACATCCTTTCATCATCGCCTAGAAATGGAGCTCGCAGATCTGCACACCAAGGAACGGGCGGTTGTGTTCACTTCTGCTTATAACGCGAATGAGGCGACGCTGTCCGTGTTGCCCAAACTGTTTCCGGGCCTAATTATTCTTTCGGATGAATTGAACCACGCGTCCATGATCGAAGGCATTCGCCACGGCTTTTGTGAAAAGCATGTGTTCCGTCACAATGATGTGGCGCATTTGCGGTCTGTTTTGGAAACGCTGCCATCGGATGCACCGAAATTGATCGCGTTTGAATCGCTTTATTCCATGGATGGGGATTTTGGCCCCATCGAACAAATTTGCGATCTAGCCGATGAGTTTAATGCGCTGACCTACATTGACGAAGTCCATGCGGTGGGCCTGTACGGTGCGCGTGGAGGCGGCATTACGGAACGCGATAATCTTGCGCATCGTATTGATATCATTAACGGAACTTTGGCCAAGGCTTATGGGGTGATGGGGGGGTATATCGCCACAACAGACAAGCTTGCGGATGCTATTCGTTCCTATGCACCTGGGTTCATTTTCACCACATCATTGCCGCCCGCGGTGGCTGCCGCTGCCGCCGCATCCGTGGCGCATCTGAAAAACGATGCCAATTTGCGCGAAGTCCATCAGGCCAAAGCTGCGCAGTTAAAATCCCGCATCCGCGCGCTGAACTTACCGCTGGATGACCATGGAAGCCATATTGTCCCTGTGCATGTGGGCAACCCTGTGAAGTGTAAGATGCTGTCTGATATGCTGCTCGAAGACTATGGAATTTACGTGCAGCCGATCAACTTCCCAACTGTGCCACGGGGAACCGAACGCCTGCGGTTTACGCCATCTCCTGTCCACACGGATAAGATGATAAATGACCTCGTTTCAGCGCTCGACAACCTATGGCAGCACTGTGCCCTGAATCGCATGGATATGACCGGATAATCAGCGCAACCCCAAAACGCTAGGTCGTTGTTTTGGGCGAATTTTTGCGTGTCAACATAAATGGTTAAATTATCACTGTAGGGGTGCACAAATCCTATTACCTGTGATATCAATGCCCCAAACAAGCGGTTGAGCGAATCAACCTCGCGCTGAGGCAATTGCGCAAGATATAAGAACCGGACGTAAGGGGTCAGGCAGGTTCCATGGAAACTGGGTTAGGAAATCGCGGTCCACGTGGCTTTGATAATTTCGAGGTAACACTCGGGGATCAAATGCGTGGTGAACGTGCGACGCTTGGCAAGTCTTTGCTGGACGTGCAGCGCGACCTACGCATCAAGGCGACCTATATCTCTGCCATCGAAAACTGCGATCCTTCGGTATTCCAAACACCGGGCTTTATTGCTGGGTACGTGCGGTCCTACGCGCGGTATCTGGAAATGGACCCTGATGAATGCTTCATGCGCTTTTGTGAAGAAAGCGGCTTTAACGGTGTGCATTCCGATTTGAAATCAGGATCACTGGCCACAAAATCTGCGGCTCTGTTGCAAACGCCTGTTCGCCCAGCACACGCCGATCCGATTGCTCGTCCGCGCATCCCACGCTACGTGGAATCCTCTGGCATCTTCAGCAATCTGTCACCGTCAGCACTCGGTTCTGTAATGGTTCTGGCTCTTTTGGTCTTGGGACTCGGTTATGGCAGTTGGACGGTTTTGCAAGAAGTGCAGCGCGTCCAGTTTGTGCCTGTTAACCAAACACCAGGGGTAACATCTGAAGTTGCGGATTTGACCGAAACCTCCACGCAACAACCGTCAACTGTTGTGGGCATTAATCCAACGACGACGCTGCAAACATCCAATTTGGATCAATTGTACCGTCCGCAAGAGCTTGAGGTGCCGCAAATGGTGCCACGGGATGCGCCAATTGCTTCGCTTGATGCGGGCAGTCTTGGGGCCTATGCCGATCAGCAAGCCCCAACACTCACCGCAACGCGCGAGGCGCCGCTGACAGAGCAGCAAACTCCTCGGGTTGTCGCCGAGGGACCACCACCTGTTGACCTCGTCGCGATGAAGGCGGCTTGGGTGCGGATTTATTTCGATGACGGCACGGTTCTGTTTGAAAAAATCTTGGACGCAGGTGAAAGCTATCGCCTGCCAGTTGGTGTGGAAAATCCATTGCTGCGGGCCGGGAACGCGGGCGCGGTTTATGTGAAAGTTGGCGACAATGCGTTTGGCCCCGTGGGGAATGCGGGCGGTGTTGTTCGCGGTGTGCCGTTGGATCGCGAAGCGGTCACAGAGTCGATCGCACTGGCCACAGATTTCGTTCAACCGTCTTCGCCGCCGTTGAATTTGGATGAGCTGCGCAACGTGGGTGATGCGGGTGCGTTGATCCAATCCACGGGCAACTGATCTGCGGCATTGCGCCCCCTGTCAAACCAACGCAAATTACCCAAGTTAACAGTGTAATCGTCTTAAGCATGGAAGCTATCTCATGTCGCTGAACCACGTGCGCCCTTGGCGCAATATTTATCGTCGCAAGTCCCGTCAAATTCAAGTGGGCAATGTGGCTGTGGGCGGGGATGCACCGATTTCCGTGCAGACCATGACCAATACGCTAACCCATGACGCATCGGCCACGATCAAACAGATCATTGCGTGTGCGGATGCGGGGGCGGATATCGTTCGCGTGTCCTGCCCTGATGAGGCATCGACCAAAGCGATGAAGGAAATCTGCGCAGAGAGCCCTGTTCCCATCGTGGCGGACATTCATTTCCATTACAAACGCGGGATCGAAGCAGCCGAAGCGGGGGCAGCGTGTTTGCGCATTAACCCTGGCAATATTGGCAGTGAAGATCGCGTGAAAGAGGTGATCAAGGCCGCACGGGACCACAATGCATCCATCCGAATTGGCGTGAATGCGGGTAGTTTGGAAAAACATCTGCTGGATAAATACGGTGAACCCTGCCCAGACGCGATGATCGAAAGCGGCTTGGATCATATGCGCATTCTGCAAGACAATGATTTCCATGAGTTTAAAATCAGCGTCAAAGCTTCCGATGTATTTATGGCCGTTGCCGCCTATCAAGGCTTGGCCGAGGCAACAGACGCCCCGATCCATTTGGGCATTACCGAAGCGGGCGGCCTGACATCAGGCACGATCAAATCATCCATTGGGCTGGGCAGTTTGTTGTGGGCTGGCATTGGGGACACTTTGCGGGTTTCGCTGTCTGCGGACCCAGTGGAAGAGGTCAAAGTGGGTTTTGAAATCCTCAAATCCCTTGGCTTGCGGCATCGCGGTGTGAATATTATTTCTTGCCCCAGCTGTGCGCGGCAAGGGTTTGACGTGATTAAAACGGTGGAAACACTGGAAAAGCGGTTGGAACACATCAAGACACCCATGTCCTTGTCGATCATAGGTTGTGTTGTGAACGGCCCTGGTGAGGCGTTGATGACAGACGTTGGCTTTACAGGGGGCGGTGCGGGATCTGGCATGGTGTATTTGGCAGGGGCGCAAAGCCACAAAATGTCCAACGACAAGATGATTGATCACATTGTCGAACAAGTGGAAACCAAAGCGGCGCAATTAGATGCGGCAGCTGTTGCAGACGCGGCGGAATAATCCGCCAAACCCTGATGCGAAAGGCGTTTAGAATGCTAACTTGGATTATCCTTGCCCTGATTATCGGTCTTATTCTGTGGGTTCGTGTGGCGCCCTCTGATGCAAATCAATGGCATGTTGATCCTGAAACCGTTGAAAAAGGCGCGCGCCCAAACCAATTTTTGATGCGCGATGGTCAGGATGCCAACAGTTTGGTTTTTGACATGCCGCCGGCGGAATTGGCGGCCAATTTTAACGATGTGGCTTTGTCAAAACCCAATGTTGTGGTGCTGGACGGGGACGCAAAAGAATTGTTTGTCACTTACATGCAGCGTACCAAACTGATGGCTTATCCCGATTACATTTCGGTGAAGGTCACACCAGAAGAAGGCGGCAAATCCCGTTTGTTTGTCTATTCCCGATCCCGTTTCGGCCGTTCGGATTTAGGTGTGAACAAGGCCCGTATTCAAGATTGGACTGCTGCTTTGGGGCAACCTGTTGCGCAATGACAGGCATGCAGAGCCTGTTTCACGCCACATAGGGTTGTTTAGGGACATTTCGCACCGTGCGGTGAAACTGCGTCCATCCACAAACATGCAAATCTCTTGTCCCAGCTCAATACGAGCGCCCGTTTTATCGGTGCAATAACAGTCCGGCCATTGAACGTCCGCATTCTCGGCCAAGGCTGGCAATCCAAGGCCAGCGATCAGGAAACCAGTGAAAAACACATGTCTCATGGTCCGATCTAAACAGAAAATCGTCCATTTGTCACTTATTCCTTGACCACGCCGTCCCCAAGGGCGATTTCACTGCCATGATCCCAATAGATAAACTTGAACAAATCAAACAACGGTTCGCCTTTCTGGAGGCAAAAATGTCCGAAGGCAGTGCGGGCGATGATTTCGCGGCTCTGTCCAAGGAGTATGCTGATTTGCGCCCCGTCGTAGAAAAAATCCAAAGCTATCAAACGCTTTTGTCTGATATCGCAGAGGCCGAGGCCATGATGTCGGACCCAGAGATGAAAGAATTGGCAGCTGAAGAATTGCCCGAGCTTCAGGCCGCCTTACCTGACTTGGAACATCAAGTGCAATTGACGCTTATTCCCAAGGATGAAGCCGATGAACGGTCTGCCATTCTTGAGATTCGCCCAGGTACAGGCGGGGACGAGGCTGCGCTTTTTGCGGGTGATCTGATGGCCATGTATCAACGGTACGCCGAAAAAGCGGGCTGGAAATACGAAGTGATGGAACAAAGCGTCACCGAGCTTGGCGGTTTGAAAGAAGCTGTGGTCAACGTCAAAGGGCAAGGCGTTTTTGCCCGATTGAAGTTCGAAAGTGGCGTTCATCGTGTGCAACGGGTTCCTGTCACTGAAAGCGGTGGGCGAGTGCATACCTCTGCAGCCACTGTTGCAGTGCTGCCAGAGGCCGAGGATGTGGACATTGATATCCCTGCCACGGACATTCGTATTGATACGATGCGTGCGTCTGGTTCTGGTGGACAGCATGTAAACACCACGGATTCCGCTGTGCGCATTTTGCACATCCCAACCAACATCATGGTGGTGAGTTCGGAAAAATCCCAGCATCGTAACCGCGAGATTGCCATGCAAGTGTTGCGCACGCGACTTTACGATCTGAAACGCCAAGAAGCAGACGCCGAACGGGCGGCGAGCCGCAAGGGGCAGGTTGGGTCTGGGGATCGGTCTGAACGTATTCGCACCTATAATTTCCCGCAGGGTCGTATGACGGACCACCGTATTAATCTGACGCTCTATAAGCTGGATCAAGTGATGCAGGGCGATCTGGATGAAATCATTGATGCACTGATTTCAGATGATCAGGCGGCAAAATTGGCGGATATGGACCCATGATCCAAACCGCATCCATGGTGTTGCGCACTGGAACAAAATTGCTAACCGCTGCCATTGGAGAAGGGGCGCCGCGGGATGCGCGCATTCTTATGGCGCATACGTTGGGCGTGGAAATGGATCGTCTGACGCTTGAATTATCGCGCACAGTCACACCAACCCAAGTAGCGCAGTTTGAGCATATGATTCATCGACGCGCGGCGCATACGCCTATTTCTCATATCACGGGGAAACGGGCGTTTTGGAAACATGAATTCCGCGTCACACCCGATGTTTTAGACCCGCGCCCCGAAACGGAAACCTTGATTGAATTGGCTATGCAGGGGGCAGCTCCGGAAACCATTCTGGACCTTGGAACGGGATCGGGCTGTATCCTTGCGTGTTTGCTGGCGGAATACCCGGATGCGAACGGAACAGGGACAGACATAAGCGCGGATGCGTTGACTGTTGCAGCACAAAACCTAGAAAAAGTGGGTGCGTCGGACCGCGCCAGCCTTGTTCAATCGGATTGGTTTGATGGGGTGAGCGGTCGGTTCGATCTGATTGTCAGCAACCCACCCTATATAACCGAAGCCGAAATGGCTCGTCTGTCCCCAGATGTACGAGAGCATGAACCGCATCTAGCGCTTACGCCTGGTGGGGATGGATTGTCGGCATATCGCACACTGGCGGCAAACCTTGGGGCGCATTTAGCCCCGAATGGGCGCGCGTTCTTTGAAATTGGCAAAGATCAGGGGCCAGATGTGCAGAGGATTTTTGCGGATCAGGGATTCGAAAGTGTTTCAATCCACACTGATTTAAACGGCCATCAGCGGATCGTAGCCGTGAATTTCCCTTGAATGGGCGAAAAAACAAATAAACTTGTTAAATAAAGGCATTTTAACGCATTTTGGGTTGTCATAGCTTATCAACCCATAGTACTTTATCCCCACGGATGATGGAACAAACCGCGTTCTCATCCCCAATAATCCAAATAGGTATCTGGACGTTCGGTCTGCTAAAGACCCCAAAAATCAAAAAACGACAAAGGTTCACGGATCATATGAGATCTTCAAACAAATCCCGTTCGCGCAATAAAAATCGCAATCGCAATAACAACAATAATAATCCAGCGAATGTTGTGAACCGCGTGTTTGACAGCTCCGGGCCAGAGGGCAAGGTGCGCGGTACGCCGCAACAGATTATCGACAAATACCAAACTTTGGCACGGGATGCTCAGTTGTCTGGGGACCGTGTAGCGCACGAAAACTTTTTGCAGCACGCGGAACATTACGTTCGTATGTTGGGTGACGCGCAGCGCGAAATTGATGCACGCCGTGAACAACAAGACGCACAGCGCCAGCAAAACCAGCAGAACCACAACCAGAACAACAACAATCAGAACGCCCAAAAGCAGCAGCAAAAACAAATCCCAATTGATGCGTCTGGGGATCAACCGTCTGTGCCTGCTGATGCCGATCTGTTTCCTGCCCAAAACGACAGCAATTTGGTGGAAACACCAGAAAGCCAACCCGTAAAGACAGAAAAGAAACCTGCACCCCGCAAGCGTCCGGCCAAGCCAAAGATCGACAATCCGTCTGATATTGTGGCCGAAGCGGTTGAAAACGCAGAGAGCCCGAAAGCGGCTGAATAATAGGTTAGCTGCGGATCAATTCGCTCAGTTTGCAAAACGCTTCGAGGTCGATTTCTTCGGCCCGTTGGGTCGGTTTAATCCCTGCCGCCAACAAACGATCTTCTAAATCTGGGGCCAATCCTTTGAGGCTGGCGCGCAGCATTTTACGCCGCTGACCAAAGGCTTTTGCGACCACCTGCGACAACAGTTTTGCATCCGCAGGATAGCGCGGTGTTTCAAGCCGTTCCAGATGCACCACCGCTGATGTGACCTTCGGGGGTGGAGTGAAGGCCGCTGGCGGAATTTCCATCACAATTTTTGCATCACACCGCCACTGCGCCAAAATCGACAGCCGCCCATAGGCTTTGGTTCGTGGCCTTGCAACGATCCGCTGCGCCACCTCTTTTTGAAACATCAATGTAAGAGATTGCCAAAAAGGCGGCCATTCCGCTGGCGACAGCCAGCGGGTTAACAACTCGGTTCCCACATTATAGGGCAGGTTGGACACGATACGAATTGGGGTGTTCAAGTGCTCTAAAGGATCAATTTTGAGCGCATCCCCTTGCAGCACTTTCAACTTCCCGCCGTGATAGGCGGATACTTCAGCCAGTGCGGGCAAGCAGCGTTCGTCTTGTTCGATGGCCACCACTTGGCGTGCGCCTTCGTGCAGCAATGCGCGGGTTAAACCACCAGGACCTGGCCCCACTTCCAAAACATCGCTGTTAGCCAAATCCCCCGCTTGGCGCGCGATCTTGCTGGTTAGGTTCAAATCCAGAAGAAAGTTCTGACCCAGTGCTTTTTTCGCAAACAGTTCATGTGTGTTGATCACCTCGCGCAGTGGCGGCAGACCATCAATGCTCGCCATCATACACCGCCCGTGCTCTTGCCATATCTCGTGCTTTACGCAAGGCCTCGATCAGGCTGGTGGGGTCGGCCACGCCTTTGCCTGCAATATCAAAGGCCGTGCCGTGATCAGGCGATGTTCGAATGAACGGCAGGCCGAGCGTCACGTTAACACCTGCTGAAAAGTTCAGTGTTTTGATCGGGATAAGCGCCTGATCGTGGTACATGCACACTGCCACGTCGTATTTTGTGCGGGCAGGGGGATGAAACATCGTATCAGCGGGCAAGGGACCTGTTGTGTCCAGTCCATCTGCCTTCAACTGGTTTAAAACAGGGCCAATCAGGTCGATTTCTTCACGCCCCATTAGGCCCCCTTCACCCGCATGGGGGTTCAGGCCAGCCACTGCTATGCGCGGCGCTGGGATGCCAAAATCACGGATCATGGCGTGGTGTGTGGTGCGCAAGGTTGTTTCAATCAGCTCTGCTGTTAGGGCTGTTTTAACGTCCTGCAGAGCGATGTGGATGGTTACGGGAACAACGGATAATTCGGGTGCGGTCAGCATCATTACGGAATTTGCCACACCACCCAGTTCGGCCAAAAATTCCGTATGACCCGGATGGGCGAAGTTGGCCCCTTCGATCAAAACCTGTTTGCTGATCGGGTTTGTGCAAACTGCCGCAGCCTGACCCCGTTTGGTCAAATCAACGGCCGTTTCAATGGAGCGGATGACACCGCGTGCATTGGCATGATCGGGTTGGCCCGACACAGCGTCTGCGTCAAAATCAAGGTGCAACAAGGGCAACCCATCTGTCGTGGCCGCCTCTGACGGGTCTTTGATTTCTACGCAATTTGGGAAATGCCGCCTGTCGCCAATGACAAAAAAGCATAGGTCACCGCGCAACGCGTCATAGGCTTTGGCCGTTATTTCTGGCCCAACCCCTGCGGGATCACCGCTGGTGAGCGCAATGGGTAGGGTCATTTGTATTCGATAACCGCATCAGCCTTGAGCTCTTCAAGGTATCCTTGACCAAAGCCACCCATTCGTTGGTTGAACAAGCCATTGCGGATATTTTCGCGCGCGCCTTCGGGCAGTTCGCGCAGCCGATCACACAACATAACCACGGTCAAAGTGCCTGCGGAATTTGTGTAATAGCTTGCTTCGTGGCGATCGAGCCCGGCCAATTCAACTGCAACAACAGATGGTACATTGCCTGCCTCGGCCACGTGATCTGTGTGCCCAGGCACGGCAAAGCGTTCTGATTGTGCGCGGATGTCATCACAGGTGTCCACATCGTCAATCAATCCTTGGGCATCCGAAACCATGCGGTCGGACCCGGGTTCCCCAGGAACGTTCACCGACACATACGTCAACGTTACAGGCCCTTCATCCGTGTTTGTGTCTTCGCGAATGCCACGCAGTTGGAACAGGCCAACAGTCGGCCCAAGCGTAATGGGCGCGGTCACTTCACCAGGTTCAAGAGCCATGATCTGCCCTGCCAATGCGGCAGGCAATTGAGCCACTGGCAGCCAATCCAATCGGCCAGAGCGTGCCCGTGATGGCGCACGGGAATATCGCCGCGCCGCCGCGGCAAAGGCACCCTCTGTTGTGATTGACTTAGACAACTGATCTGCCAGTTCGAGTGTTTTTTCGTCACCGCGCTGGTTCAATGGCAGGCGAATTTCGGAAAACAGAATAGACTGGGATTTGCGCCCAGCGATTAGGTTCAACGTCGTTTCGATTTCATCGTCTGAAACGCTGGCGCGGCCGCCAAAACGTGCCTGCACCAGATTACGCCACAACAGGCCAGCGCGTACAAAGGCTTGCATGCTTTCTTTGGCGGCCCCACGCTGGCCAACATATTGGTACAGTTGTTCGCCGGTCAGTTTCGCACGCGATGCAAATTCATCTACGCCAGCTTCGATTTCCTCATCAGTAATCGTAATACCAGCCTGACGAGCCGCTTGTAGGCGCAGGCGGTCTTCGATCAATTGTTCAGTTGCCGTCTTTTCCAAATTGCCGGTGGTGCCAAAGGCACGCAACAGCACGACACGTTGGTCGATTTCGAAATTAGTAATGACACGGTCATTCACACGAACGGCCACACCATAAGGATTTTTTCGCTGTGCATCTACGGGCGCCGCCCATGCCAAAATTGCTGCCGCAACTGCCAAAACCAATGATTTCATATCGCTCACCCGACTACCCGTTTAGTCCCGCACATCTGTGCGCGTATTTCTTGTTTCGCTTTTTATTGCCCAGACCAGCCAATTCAACCGTTAACCCAAGCTCTCGCGTTCGACGAACAATACCAGACCCTTCAAACTGAAGCGAGTAAGAAAGGTTCACAGCCACACATTCGTTTTCATACCGAACGCCAAAAGCGCCGCTTGTGGAATTGCCAGTTTCCAGATTTTGCCGCCATGCCCCCGAAAATGACCAGTAATCATCGTATTGATACTGAACCGAAAGCGCTGCTTCGTGTGTCCGGTCGCTGGCACCTGCAACCACATCCTGTTCCAACCAAACATATGACGCTTGTGCAGAGACGCGATTGAAATCCATGTCCAGCTGCATTTCGTTTTTGCCAACGGTGAAATCATCATCAAACAGGGTTCTGTTCACGAAATTGAACTTGTCGTTGAACGATAGGTTGATGGCGCTCACGTAATCGGACTCGGTTCCTGTTAAGCCTGTACCCGCTCCAAATTGGTTCAGATCGGCGTCCCGCAACACGCGCCCCAAGGTCAAACCATAGGTCCATCCTTCTGGGTCATAGCGCGTGTAGGTGATGCCCACATTCGCGCGTAGCCCCCGTTCGGTGGCGTCAAACCCGGGGAATCTGTTAATGGAAAACAGGTTCGTTTCTTCAAACTCCACCTGAACGCTGTCTTCATTGGCGTTTCTTCGGGCGTCATCGGGGGACCAAATCACCTGAATGCGCGGTTCGATCACATGTGTGACACGGCCGTTTTGGCGTGATAGGGGCCAGCGCAGATCAACCGCGGCGGTTGGCACAACTTCGGACAATGTGCCATCTGCTGCACCCCCGATGTTTTGGGTGTAATAAGAATTGGCGGAAACACCACCATATGCGCCAACAATCAAACCATTGCGCAAAATCCATTCTTTTTCCCAATCGGTTATAACGCCAAAGCGGGTAAATTCGCTGTCGCCTTCACGCAGCAATGTCACGGATTGGGCGGTGATACCGAATTTGCCACCTACAATTGGGTCGATCCATGTTTTGCGACCATAAAATTCGGGCAGGACAAGTGGGATTTCTTGGTCGATTTCAATAGCACGCAAGCTCTGGATGTAAGAAGCAGACAGACTCGCAAAGGAGTTTTTGCGCGTACGGCGCAGCGTTATAAACGATGTCAGGCGGTTTTCGCCGTCGACACCAATACCATAGTCATCACGGAAGTCGTCGTCAGAGGCCACTTCGACGCCGAATTCCAATTCGATTTCACGTTCCAGCTGAAACAGCCCATTGGCACTAAGAGAAGAGCGCGTGTTGTTCGCCGTAAGAGAGTCCGAGAGCGTGAAATGGCCGTCGATTTCAAACCGTCCGCGTTTTACTTCGCGTCGGTATTGCGGGTTCAAAAGGAAACTGCCTTTGGAAAAAACACGGGTGGTTAGTGTTAAGTCGGCATGATCTCCAAGGGTCCAATAGTAGGGCACTTCGACGCCGTAGCCGAGTGTTGAAGAATTGGAAATGCTGGGAACAAGGAAACCTGTGGCGCGGCGCACGGAGGGGTCCGGGATGCGCAGGTTTGGCGCATGGAAAACGGGAATCCCCAAAACATCGAGCGTTGCGGATTCAAAATACAGACGACGCGCTTCTTCGTCGTGGATTGCGCGGCGGGACCGAATTTGCCAGAACGGGATCGGGTTTTTCGCGCAAATATGGCAGCTGGTTGCAACCACTTTATCCAACACTTTGAATTTACCGTCTTGGCGGTGCATCCGATTACTGACCAATTGTAACTGTTGCTGGATCAGCAATTCTGCCCCTTGGATCAATCCATTGCGCAAATCCGAGTCAAGCTGCGCGCTGTTGGCCCGTGTCACTACATTTTCGCCGTCCGTCAGGGTCAATGGACCTGGAATAGACAGCTGTTTTTTGCGTTGGTCGTAGATCACTTCTTGGGTGGCCAGAACCTGCGAGCCGCGAAACACCTGTACATTGCCTCGGGCGATCAAAACGCCTGAGGCGGGATCGAAATCTACGCTGTCTGCAATCAGGGAAACAGGACGGTTTTCAGAACCAATTTCGCTTTCAACCTGAGCAAATGCAGACGGCATCGGCCACGCCAGTAGGCTGACCAGACACACAAACAGACATCGCGTTGCCCATTGGATCATATTCTATCCGTCCTCAAATCTGAGGAACAGCCCCACGGCAAAAAGTAAAGCAGCCAGCGGTGGCGCCCAAGCCGCCGCGAAAACGGGAATCTCTCCCGCTTCTCCCAGAGTCATAGCAAGATTTTGTAGGAAGTAGAGTGAAAAACCACAAATTAGAGCAATAAAAACCGAAACGCCCATATTGCCCATTCTGGCGGTTTGCAGGGTGAATGCGGCCCCGATAATCATCATGGCCATCAACATGAGTGGTCGGGCCAATTCGATGTTGAGATGGATACGATGGGGGAGCGTGGAAAACCCTGCATCTCCAATGGCTTCGATAGTTTCCAACTTGTTCCAGATCGCAACGGTTTCAGGTTTTGGATATCCATCCAAAATCTGGGCTGGCGTTATGTCTGTTTTGAAGCGCAAAATTTCAAACTGTTCTGCGTTTTGTTCAGGGTTCACCCATCGCCGTCCCGTGGACCATTTTTTGCCATTGGTGAACACCCATTCATCCTGACGCAGGATCGCAGTGCGTGAAAATAACCGCTGGACCAACTGTCCGTTGCCATCGAACCGCAATGCAGTGGCTTCGCGCAGGCTGGTGCCGCGTGAATTGGCGCTTTGGGCGTGAATAACTGTGTGACCCACTTCATCCTTTTGGCGCAACCAAAACCCATCGCCGCCAAATGAAACCGCGCCGCGTTGCACGTTGGTGTACTCTTTGCGCAATTCATCATGATAAGTCGTGAACACGGCTGCCAATGGGTTCAGAAACAAGATGGTCGCCAGACCGAGTGCAAATGCTGTGAGGGCAGGGGCCATCATGGCGCGCAAGGCAGCAACACCTACAGCGCGCGTGACGACAAATTCATTTGATCGCGCCAAACCCACACAGAACGTCAGCCCTGCCAACATTACGATGATCGGCATGGCCTGCAACACCAAGGCAGGCGTGCTGAACACTGCTAGGATCGACGATTGTGCGAAATCCACACCGTTTTTGGACAGTCCGCGAATGTTTTCAAGCGTTTCAAGCACAAAAATCAGCAAGCTAAGTACCGCAAACACGCGTACGAAGGCCCCAAAAAACCGTTTAGCGAAATACAGATACAACGTCATGTGCGCACCCCGTTGGGGTTAATCACACCGCGCACCCCAGATTTCCACGGGGCTTGGCCCATGCGCACCATGATTGCAACCGCGCCAAAGGCAATGATCACGGGCAAATACAAAATGGGCCATCCCGCGCTGCCGTCTTCGACAAATCCTTGCACAAAACCGCGGAACGCATTGATTGCGACCATGAACACCACGCCCAGCACAATCCGCGCGAAAAAACCGCCACGGCTAAACCCTGCGGACAAAAGAACAATCGCGCCAAGTGCGGGCACGACAATCGACAGTAGGGACTTTACAATGCGATCGTGAACTTCTGTTGTGGCACGATTGGTATCAGTGTTTGACAGGTGCCACGTGAAGGTTTCCTCCACCCGAAATGTTCGCTCCCCCACGTCTTTGGCAAACTGGCCCAGATCGTAGTTCAAACCATCAAACTGGATCGTGCTCAGCGTTCGATCTTCGGGATAGAACTGCTGGATCGATCCTTTCTTCAAAACGAGTTTAGGAGAGGCATCGCCACCCACGACTTTGCCTTCGCTGGCGGCATGGGTCACCACAACTGATGGGTCGCGGCGATCATTGATAACCACATCACGCAAATCCCCGTTGGGGAATGTTTGCCCGAAAAACACCGTGACACCGTCTTCTGGTGATGTGAATTCGCCTGCCACAATGAACTGGGT
This sequence comes from Amylibacter sp. IMCC11727, assembly GCF_029854195.1. Taxonomy (NCBI): domain Bacteria; kingdom Pseudomonadati; phylum Pseudomonadota; class Alphaproteobacteria; order Rhodobacterales; family Paracoccaceae; genus Amylibacter; species Amylibacter sp. IMCC11727. The sequence goes on along the minus strand of NZ_CP122960.1, from coordinate 2,307,526 downwards.
CAGGTATTCTTTGCTCATTTCGTATTGCCGGTCTTGGAATTTGGACAGGGAAAACGGCGTGATTACATGGGTCAGTAGGGTCATCATCACAAAGCACACAAGCCCAAAGGCAAAATACGGTTTGGTCGTATTCGCAGGGCCATGCCCAACCCCCATAAAAACAACCAACTCCGCCTCTGAATACAGCCGATTGGTCAAAAAAATCGCTGCAGAAAATGCCGCCACGGGTACGACCGTTTCCAATACTTTGGGCAGCAGATAGAATGACAATTCGGCAAAGACTGCACCAGATTGACCGTTGTTGATCACCACATCCACAATGCGCAGAGCCTGATTCAGCCACAAAATCCCGCCAAAGATCACCATGAAGAACAGAAACGGCCCAATCAATTGCCGCAATACATATCTGTCGATGAGCTTCACGAAGGCAGACCTCAAATTTCCCAAGTGCCTTCGGGTTAAACCATTTTTTGACGCCCTAACAGACGCAGGTGGCCAATTCGGCATAAAAACGCTAGATCAGTTGGAAATCACCTCAAATCCAAAGGGCAAACATGACCACTCCTATCTCCCCGAGCTTTATTGAGACCAATCTTGACCTGATCGACACATTTGAAGGCAAAATCGTTTGCTTTATGACCCCTGCTGGGGGGCTCGATCCCCTGTCACGCCGCGTGAATAAGCTCGCGAAAGGGGCGCTCGCGCGGTTTTCCGAATCGAGCGTTTTTGAAGAGATGGCCGTGGGCGCAGTTCAGACAATGGATTTCCCCGCCAACATCGCAGCCAAATCCATTGTTGTGATTAAGCTTGGCAAAAAGGCGGATGCCGACGTGGCCCGAAACGCAGGTGCGGCGGCGATGAAATCTGTTGGCAAATCGGATGCGATGCTTTTGGCTGGGGCGAGCCGATCCACCGCGGATGTGGCGCAAGGCATGGTTTTGCGGGCCTATGATTTTAACGATCACAAATCAGGTGAGAAAACAAATCAAGGTACGTTGACAGTTGTATGTAACGGCGCAGCCGAGGCAGAAGCCGCATTTGTTTCAAAACAAGCGCAAAACGAAGGCGTGTTTTTCACCCGCGATCTGGTCAATGAACCTGCGAACGTGTTGACCACTGAAACCTTTGCGGATCGTTTGATTGAACTCGAAAAACTGGGCATGACGGTCAAAGTTCTCGAAGAGGCCGACATGGAAAAGCTCGGTATGGGATCGCTTTTGTCTGTTGGCCTTGGCTCTCCAAGTCCGTCCAAGATGGTCATTATGGAATGGAACGGCGGGGGCGATGAAAAACCCTTCGCGTTTGTCGGCAAAGGCGTTGTGTTTGATACGGGTGGCATTTCACTTAAACCCGCCGCTGGCATGGAAGATATGACCATGGACATGGGCGGTGCTGGGGTTGTGGCCGGCGTGATGAAAACGCTGGCGCTACGCAAAGCAAAAGCAAATGTTGTTGGCCTTGTCGGTCTTGTGGAAAACATGCCCGATGGTTTGGCCCAACGCCCAGGCGATGTGCGAACTTCAATGAAGGGCGACACGATTGAGGTGATTAACACAGATGCTGAAGGCCGTTTGGTGTTGGCAGATGTGCTGTGGTATGCACAAAAAACTTATCAGCCCACTGGCGTGATTAACCTTGCCACTTTGACAGGCGCCATCATCATTGGGTTGGGCCATGAAAACGCGGGTGTCTTTTCCAACAATGACGGCCTGTCACGCACTTTCCTGAAAGCGGCAGAGGCAGAGGACGAAGGGGCATGGCGCATGCCGTTGTCTCCCGCCTATCACAAGCTGATCAAGTCGCGCATTGCTGACATCAAAAACACGGGCGGCCGCGCGGCTGGGTCAATTACCGCAGCGGCATTTCTCGAAGTGTTCGTGGAACCCGATATGCCGTGGATCCATCTGGATATCGCAGGCGTCGCATCGGTGAAATCCGCAACATCCCTTGCACCAGCTGGGGCAACAGGGTGGGGCGTTCGCGCGCTCGATCGTTTGATCGCGGACAATTATGAACAGGCAGATGGCTGAGGTTTTCTTCTATCATCTGACCACATCTCCGCTGGAACAGGCGTTGCCTGATCTGTTGGAAAAAGTGCGCGGCAATGCGTGGCGCGCACTTATTCGTGGCACCGATCAAAATCGGTTGTCCCGATTGGACGAACACCTGTGGCAATATCGTGATGACGGCTTTCTTGCACATGGTTTGGCAGGTGGTGAGCATGACGCGGATCAACCCATTTTGCTGACCACCGGCACAGATAACACCAACAATGCCGAAATTCTGCTGCTGGCACATGGGGCGAAAACCGATGCGGTCGAAGCTGGCACATTTACCCGCGTGTGTCTGATGTTTGATGGCAATAACCCTGACGAGTTGACCGCTGCGCGAGCAGATTGGAAGGCGCTGACCGATGCGGGAATTGCGGCGCAATACTGGGCGCAAGAAAACGGGCGTTGGACCAAGAAAGCTGAAAAATCGGCTTAAGGTAAAATCTTCTTAAATTAACTAGATTCAACGCTTTAAGATCAAACGATCGCCGCGAATGGAAATTTCGGAAAACCGATTGAGATAGGCCATCCCCAACAAAGAGCCAAACATTTCGCCCCCGTTGACCGATGCTCGCACATTCCGATCCACCACATCGCCAAGCTGGATTTGATCCAGAACGGTTGAGGCCGTGGCCACAACGCCATTTGCGGTGCTGGCTCGTCCAAGGTAAGCCAGATTATCCACGTCGATACCAACTCGTGCAGCGTCCTCTCGGGTTAAAACGATATCGGATGCGCCTGTATCGACAATAAAACGAATGTTCTGACCATTCACTTTCAGTGTCAGGTGGAAATGACGATCCGCACCACGCACAATTTCAAAGGCGTCGCCGTTTTGCACGGCACGGGACGGCGCGAATTGCTGCTGCAACGTGTCTTTGAAGCCGTAACCGATTAACACACCCATGAAAATCAGCACCCAAATCGCGGCCTGCATTAAAGTTGTGCTCAGCTTTTCTCGATTGCCATAAAGGAATCCGCCGCCGATAAAAAACAGCAGGATCAGCATGTAAAACAAATAGGCTTTTTCGTCGCCGCTCATACCAACCCTGACCCAAGTATCCCATCAACAACAAACTGAATGGCCAAGGCGGCCAACAACATGCCCATTAAGCGCGTTAACACCGTGATCCCAACTTTGCCGAGTAGTTTTGCGATGCCGCCAGATATGAAAAACAGGCTAAGGACCAAGACCAAAACGCCGAACAATGCCCCGAGAGTTACCATCAGTGCAGTAAAGGAGTCGTTCCCATCTCCTGCAAGCAGGATCACCGCTGCAATCGCGCCAGGCCCAACAATGAGAGGGGTTGTAAGCGGGAAGACTGTGGGATCAGGACGTTCCACGGAATCCGCCTGATTTTCGCGCCGCTCGGTGCGTTTTTCAAACAGCATGTCCACCGCGATCAGGAACAAAAGCATTCCGCCTGCGATCCGAAATGCGGGCATTCCAATGCCGATTGTCGACAGGATCTTGTCCCCTGCAAAGGTAAATACGGCAAGCAAGATTAAAGACAAGCCGCAAGACCGCAGTGCAATTGTGCGCCGTTCCGATGGTTCGCGATCATTGGTCAGCGCAATAAAGAACGGAACGAGGCCAATCGGGTCGATAACCAGAAACAACGTAACAAAGGCTGTCAGAAATAAATCCCAAGTCATTGCGCTTTTGCTTCCTCCAACTCCTCAGCTGCTTTCATCCACAGCTCCTCTGCACGTTTTAGGCCGTCGTTGATTTCACGGGCTTTGCCTTGCAAGACTCGCAGCTTATCGCGGTTGACGGGTTCGTACAAATCAGGATCAATCAAGCGTTCCTCGATCTTTTCTTTCAACTCTTCCAGTTTGCCAACGCGGGCTTCACATTTGGCGACTTCCGCTTGCAAAGGGGCCACTGCTTTGCGTTGCACCGCTGCGGGTTTGCGTTTTTCTTTGGGCTTTTTCTTCTCGGCTTGTGCGGCCACACCGCCACCACCGCGTTCGGTCAGCAACAGTTTTTGATAGGCGTCAAGGTCTTCGTTAAACGGCTTAACCTCGCCGTCTTTCACCAACCACAACCGATCCGCGACCATACCCACCAGATGGGGGTCGTGGCTGACCAAAATCACCGCACCATCATAATCCATCAATGCACGCACCAGCGCCTCGCGGCTTTCGATATCAAGGTGGTTGGTTGGCTCGTCCAAAATCACCAAATGGGGCGCTTCTAGCGTGGCAAGCAACATCGACAGCCGTGCCTTTTGCCCACCTGATAGGCTCCCTACAAGCGTATCCGCCTGTTCGGGGCCGATGCCACCCTGCGCCAAACGGGATCGCAATTGGGATGGGGCCAGTTTTGGCCGTTCACGCGCCAAATGCTGCAAAGGAGTCTCGTCCAGATGCAATTCATCCACTTGATGCTGTGCAAAATACCCGATGCGAAGCTTGCTCGATGCAACGATATTGCCCTCTTGTGGCTGCAAGCGGCTGGCAAACAGTTTGGATAATGTGGATTTGCCTTGGCCATTTGCCCCAAGCAATGCAATCCGATCATCCTGATCAATGCGCAGGTTCAGGTTGCGCAGGATCGCTGGCCCACCATAGCCCACATCCACCCCATCCAGTTTCACAATCGGCGGGGACAACTGTTCAGGGTTTGGAAAGTTGAAATTCGCCACATTGTTTTCGGTGGCCGCTGCAATGGGCTCCATGCGTTCCAGCATTTTCAACCGCGATTGCGCTTGTTTCGCCTTTGACGCTTTGGCGCGGAAGCGATCTACAAAAGCTTGCATGTGCGCGCGCTCTGCCGATTGCTTCTTCGCTGCCGCAGCCTGTTCCGCCAGTTTTGCACGACGCACTTCGTCAAACGTGTCGTAGTTGCCCTGATAGAGGGTCAGTTTTTTGTTCTGCAAATGCAGGATCGCGTTTACCGAACGGTTCAACAACTGCCGATCGTGGGAAATCACCAAAACCGTATGCGGGTATTTCGCCAAATACCCCTCCAGCCACAATGTCCCTTCGAGGTCCAGATAGTTTGTCGGCTCATCGAGCAGCAAAACATCTGGCTCGGAAAACAACACAGCCGCCAATGCAACACGCATCCGCCACCCACCGGAATATTCCGCACAGGTCCGCGCTTGCGCTTCTTTGTCAAAGCCGAGGCCATGCAAAATAGCTGCGGCTCGCGCCTCCGCAGAATAGGCATCAATATCGCCAAGACGCGCATGAATATCCGCAATCCGCGCCGCATCCGTTGCGGTCTCTGACTCCGCCAACAGCGCGGCGCGTTCCGTATCCGCTGCCAGAACTGTTTCCAACAAGCTATCATCTGATGCAGGCGCTTCTTGTGCCACACCGCCGATCTTGGCTCCGCGCGGCACCTCAACGCTGCCGCCATCCTTGGCCAGAACACCGTTAATCATATGAAACAGCGTTGTTTTTCCCGTCCCATTGCGCCCAACAAACCCCACTTTGTGGCCCGTTGGAATGGTGGCAGACGCCTCGTCGAACAACTGGCGACCGGCAATGGAATAAGAGATATCTTTGAGCTTAAGCATGGGCACGCAATGCCCCACGGGCCCACCACTGTCAACCTGTGGCGAATGGTGACTTTCCAAGCCCGTTTTTCCGTGTTATCTGCGCGCCAAACCATCAACCAAAGGACCTTATCATGGCTCTCGAACGCACATTTTCTATCGTTAAACCGGACGCGACAAAACGCAACCTGACAGGCGCGATCTGCGCAATGTTGGAAGAAGGCGGCCTGCGCATCGTTGCACAAAAACGCATCCAACTGACTCTGGCTCAGGCGCAAACATTCTACGCTGTACACAAAGAGCGCCCGTTCTACGACGAACTGTGCGAATTCATGGTTTCTGAGCCAATCGTTGTTCAGGTGCTCGAAGGCGAAAACGCCATCCTGCGCAACCGCGAAATCATGGGCGCAACAAACCCAGCAGAAGCTGATGAAGGCACAATTCGTAAAACATACGCACTGTCCTTGGGCGAAAACTCCATCCACGGCTCTGACGCACCAGAAACAGCTGCTGAAGAAATTGCATATTTCTTCTCTGGCCTAGAGTTGGTTGGCTAAGACCAAAATAAACGACTTAAGAAAAAGGGGCCTATTAGGCCCCTTTTTTATTTTGTCCCGATCAGGCTCAGATCAATCTTACGCCCAAACAATCGTTCTGCGTTCTTAAACGCGATATTTTCTGCTTGCTCTTTTGGCAGCAAAGACAACCACTTACGGTTCACATCAATAATTGCATCGTAAATATCCCACTGTGAATTGACCCAAGTGTCCGATCCAATCATTAGTCGTTCATGATGCTTGCGGATCACCTTCGCCCAATCCGTGTCCAACTTGCCGCCTACTAAAATGTCATTCTCACGATATGATGTATCCGCATAGAGTGTTGGATATTTGTCAAACATCTTCATCGCAGTGTCGGGGCCGTCCGTCATCCCGACATGGGCCCAGATAATGGTCAGCGAAGGTTCCAGTCGATACAATAATTCCACGGGTTCGGCGCTTGAATGCACATGGATCGGAATATCGCGCACCTTTGCCATTTGCGTAACTGCACGCAACAAGTCTTCATCATCGGGGTCAATGCTGCGGATATGAAATTCCCCAATGCCTTCATGGGGATAGCGGGACAAACGCCGCTCAAGATAGGCTTCCATGCCTTCATCTTTGGTCCAATCGCTGGACCCAGCACCTTTACGGTAGGGGCGCAGTTCAGGCACTATCCGTCCCTTTGCGTACTTCCACAGTTTTATCGTGCCTGCATCAGGGGTGGAGGAAACCAACCCCATGGCCACCCCATTGCGATCCATCATTTTAATCACAGTTTTGGGCGGATAAACGTTCCACGCTGGTTCTTTGTAATGAATATGCGCATCAAAGATTGGCATGGTCAGCGCGGCGTCTCCAATAGGTTCCTCCGCAAAGGCTGGTATTGCGAAAAGGGCGGTTATTAGTCCTAATAGACGCATATCTTAATCCTTTTTAACAACTCCAAGCATGTTCAACTCTTTTTCCAAGACAGACAATCCCTTATCTGCTGGCGAAAGCCGCGCCTTTATCGCTTCAAACCGCACTTTTAGCGCGTCCTTTTCCTTGCCTTTGCAGTCATTCCAAGGCCGCCCTTGCAAGGCCATCACCAGCACATAGAACCCGATAAAATGCGCTTTGCCACCTGCCTTTAAGGCGCGAAAATAGGCTTCGTCAGGACCCAAGTCGCGCAATTGATCTGCGGTTGTAATGCCTGCGCGGGCGTAGAATTCATCCGATGCAGGGCCGAGGTTTTTTATGCTGCTCGGCTTATCCGTCATAGGGTTTTGACGAAATCACGCAGCACATCTGGGTACAATTTGTGTTCTTCAATCAGCACTCGTGCAGCCAAAGATTCGGCGGTATCTTCGGGCAATACGGGAACGCGTCTTTGTCCCAAAATCGGACCATCATCCAATTCAGCCGTCACCAGATGCACGCTGACACCCGCCTCTGCGTCACCTGCATCCAACGCTCTTTGATGAGTATTCAACCCTTTGTAATTGGGCAGCAGTGATGGATGAATGTTTAACATCCGACCTTCCCATTTAGCGGTAAATTCACCTGTAAGGACGCGCATAAAACCCGCCAAGCAAATCACATCTGGAACATATTCGCTCAAAATTCGGGTGATTTCAGCTTCAAAGCTTGCACGATCCGAATATTTACGGTGATCAACGACTTCGGTGGCCACTCCGCGTGCTTGGGCCTTTACCAGCCCACCTGCATCCGCCGTATTTGCCAAAACCAGAACAGGCTCGGCGTCAATCTCACCCGATTGCATGGCGTCTACCAAAGACACCATATTCGAACCGCCACCCGAAATGAAAATGGCGATGCGGGTCATTACAGTGTGCCTGAATACGCGACCCCGTCGCCCTTGGTCACGGTGCCAATCCGCATGGCGTCAACGCCTTCGGATTTCAGTGCGGCTATCACATCATCAGCCCCATGTGCAGAGGCAATAGCGATCATGCCAAGGCCGCAGTTAAATGTCTTGAGCGCTTCTGCTTGATCCAGTCCTGCGCCTTTGATCAACCAATCAAAAACAGGCAAGCGGGTCCAAGCATCCAAATCAATTTCTGCACCCAATCCATTTGGCAGCGCGCGTGGCAGGTTCTCTGTCAAACCGCCACCCGTAATATGGGCCAACCCATGCAGATCACCCGTTTCCAACGCAGCAACTGCGGGGCGCACATAGATCTTCGTCGGTTCCAACAAGGCTTCACCCAGTGTGCCATCGCCAAACGGGCAGGGGGCATCCCAACCGAGTCCGGACTGTTCAACAATCTTGCGCACCAAGGAATAGCCGTTTGAATGCACGCCAGACGACGGCATCCCGATCAGCACATCACCTTCGGATACACCCGCTGGTAACATGCCACCGCGTTCCATTGCCCCAACGGCAAAGCCCGCCAGATCAAAATCATCCGCTTCGTACATGCCTGGCATTTCCGCAGTTTCGCCACCCACCAGTGCAGAATTCGCCTGTCGACAGCCCTCTGCAATGCCTTCAATCACCTGTGCAGCACTGTCCACGTCGAGCTTGCCCGTTGCGAAATAGTCGAGGAAAAACAAAGGAACGGCACCCTGACAAATCAGGTCATTCACACACATGGCCACCAAATCAATGCCAACTGTGTTCACATGGCCAGTATCAATTGCGATGCGCAGTTTTGTACCCACACCATCGGTGGCGGACACCAAGACGGGGTCTTTAAACCCTGCTGCTTTCAGATCGAACATCGCGCCAAAACCACCAAGTCCGTCCATAACGCCAGGCCGCTTTGTGCTGGCAGCGGCGGGTTTGATCCGATCCACCAACGCATTGCCTGCATCAATATCAACCCCTGCATCTGCATAGGTCAGGCCTGTTTTTTGATCGCTCATATCCGCCTCCAGAATCTGTTGCCTTCCATTATCCCATTGCGCTCCTGATTGACCACCCTAGAGTCACAAAATGACCCAAGATCGCCCACTCCTCGGCATCGCCTTTATGGTAGCCTTTTGTATTCTCGCCCCAATGGGGGATGCCATTGCCAAACTGCTTGGTGACACCATCCCTTTGATTCAATTGTTGTTTGTGCGGTTCATTGCCCAAATGGTGCTTTTGTGGCCGATCATTTGGATCAGCGGAATCCCTGTTAAAATGCCGCGCCGCCTGTTTTGGCTGATGGTGCTGCGCACGCTTTTGCATATGATCGGGATCGGCGCGATGTTTACCTCTTTACGGTTTTTACCGCTGGCAGATGCAGTTGCCATCGCTTTTGTCATGCCATTCATCATGTTGCTTTTGGGCAAATATTTTTTGGATGAAGAAGTGGGCAAACACCGCCTTGGCGCCTGTGTAATCGGCTTTATTGGCACTCTGCTTGTGGTTCAACCGAGCTTTGCCGAAGTGGGTGCCCCAGCGCTGCTTCCGCTTGTGGTTGCTGTGGTTTTCGCACTTTTCATGCTTGTAACGCGTTCTGTCGCCAAAGAAGTGGATGCCATGAACCTGCAAGCGCAATCAGGGATTATCGCCACCGTCATCCTAGGCCTGATGTTGCTCGCCACCAGTGGAACCGAAATTGAGGCTTTGCAAATTGTCGCCCCAACACAAGCTGAATGGCTCTGGCTGATTGCAATCGGGACATTTGGCACGGTCGCACATCTGTTCATGACGTGGTCTTTGCGCTTTGCGCCCTCAGCCACGCTCGCCCCGATGCAATATCTGGAAATCCCCATTGCCACGATTATCGGTTTCATCATGTTCCGCGATTTGCCCAATGGCCTTGCGGCGCTTGGTATTGCGATCACGATTGGGGCAGGGCTTTATATTATCTTTCGGGAGCAAAGGCTCAGCCGCCAAACCGCTTGACGCCAAAGCGCCCCAAATGTATCGCAAGGATACCGATCTGGGGGCCTGTAGCTCAGTTGGTTAGAGCAGAGCGCTCATAACGCTTTGGTCGTAGGTTCAAGTCCTACCGGGCCTACCAACCACGTTTTTTCACCAGAAAATTCGTAGAACCCCAGCAACTACAATCCCCAAGCGGCAGGTGAATTTGCAAAGCAGACTCACCGAGAGCGCCTCTCAGATTGGGTTAAGCTTCCAATTCCACCCAAATCGGCACATGATCGCTCGGTTTTTCGCGCCCTCGCGTGTCCCGATCAATCTGGCAATCAACGAGCAGGTCCGCACATTGCGGCGTCAGCAAAAAGTGATCAATCCGAATGCCGTTGTTCTTGTTCCAAGCGCCTGCCTGATAATCCCAAAACGTATAATTCATAGGCGCCTGATTGCGCGCCCGAAACGCTTCGGTGAAGCCAAGGTTTTTCACCCGCTCAAACGCACGGCGGCTTTCTGGTAAAAACAACGCGTCATCGAGCCAAGGTTTTACGTCCCAGCAATCTTCGGCCTGTGGGATCACGTTGTAATCCCCTGCCATCAACGCGGGTTCCTCAGATGCCATCAACTCTTGCGCACGGGCGTGCAGCCGTTCCATCCATGCCAGTTTGTAATCATACTTTGGTCCAGGAGCTGGGTTGCCGTTTGGCAGATACAACCCGCACACCCGCACGGCCTGCTTGTCGCCAATCACCGTGGCTTCGATCCAGCGCGCCTGTTCGTCTTCATCATCCCCTGGCAAACCACGCGATACGTCTTCGAGCGGTAATTTGGACAAGATCGCTACACCATTGAATGATTTTTGCCCATGTGTTTCAACGATATAGCCTAGATCTTCAATCGGCTCGCGCGGGAAATTCTCATCTACCGACTTTATCTCTTGAAGAACGGCCACATCAGGCTTGCTCTCTTCGAGCCAGGCGAGAAGGGCGGGCAAACGGGCTTTGATCCCGTTGATATTAAACGATGCAATTTTCATGCAACCTACCTAGGACGCCGCGCTTACCCGCGCAACATAAGAAAATCCTTAACGGGTTAATAACCGCCCTGAGCCTTTTTCTTGGCCTAAATATCCAAAGAAGTCCCGCAGCACCAAACGCATTATCGCAAATCACATGCTAAAGCTGGTTCCACACCCACAGGAACTCGTGGCATTTGGGTTCTCGATCACGAACCGCGCCCCGATCAATTCTTGGGTATAATCAATCACCGCATTGGCCAGAAACGGCAGGGACACGCTGTCTACCAGCACCTTCTGGCCGTCTTTTTCCAACACGAGATCATCATCAGCCACGTCGTCTTCCAACTTGATCTCGTACTGAAACCCAGAACACCCGCCGCCTTCAACGGCCACGCGCAAACACTGGGCGCTGTTGGTTGAGCCGTTGATCTCGGCCAGTTGCGCAAATGCGCGGTCGGTCACGGTTGGGGGCAGGGATAAGTCCATCTTTTAACACTCATTTCTATGGTGTAAGGTTTCTTCAAATATAGGCGGCGATAAACGCAGCATCAAGGCACAAGACACATCTGAGGCTACACAACCATGTTAGCACGCTATGCAAGCGATCCTGCGCACTCTCGCGGGCGTCTGGTGGATGAAAGGCATTCCGCTCATCGCTCCGCTTTTCAACGGGACCGTGATCGTATAATCCACTCCACTGCCTTTCGCCGCTTAAAACACAAAACACAGGTTTTTGTGGAGCATGAAGCAGACCATTTTCGCACGAGGCTAACCCACAGCATCGAAGTGGGGCAGGTGGCGCGGACGATTGCAGGGGTTCTCAACCTTAACGTCGAATTGACCGAAGCCGTCGCCTTGGCCCATGATCTGGGGCATACCCCTTTTGGACATGCTGGCGAAGATGCGCTTGATGAATGTATGGCGCCTTTCGGTGGGTTTGACCACAATGCTCAAGCCATTAAAATCGTTACTGATTTAGAGCGTCACTACGCCGAATTTGATGGCCTTAACCTGACGTGGGACTGCCTTGAAGGTATTGCAAAACACAATGGTCCAGTCACAGGCGACATTCCTTTTGCGTTAGCTGAATACAATGCGAAACATGATCTCGAACTGCACACCCATGCCAGTGCAGAAGCCCAAGTTGCCGCGCTGTCTGATGATATTGCCTACAACAACCATGATCTTGATGATGGCCTGCGGGCGGGTCTTTTCACCATCGACGATATTTTGCATCTGCCCCTCGTCGGGGACGCCTTTGCCGAAGTGGACAAAAAATATCTAAACCTCGACCAAGATCGCCGTCGTCACGAAGCGTTGCGCCGCGTCTTTGGCATCATGGTCGAAGATGTGCTGACGGAATCCCGCGCTTGGCTCGATAAATCAGGGGCAAACAGTGCTGCCGATATCCGCGCCCTAGGCCACCCGGTCATCGCCTTTTCCGATGATCTTTTGTCTGGGCTTAACGCCATCCGCGCCTTTCTTTATGCCAACATGTATCGCGCCCCTTCGGTTATCACAGTGCGCGAAGAAATGACGGATATTCTGCGGAACCTGTTTCACCGTTTCATGGATAACCCTGATCAACTGCCCGAAGGTTGGGACGCCAGCAAAGACGATTTCGCCCGCGCACGGTTGGTGGCGGATTATGTGTCAGGGATGACAGACAGATTTGCGCTCAAATTGTATCATGGAGAAGCGGGGTGAGTTGACCCTTCGGTTCAAAGTGCTAAACCGCCTGTAATCACTAGGAAAGTACTATGAACCTCTTTGCCGACATTCGCACGCTTGTGCTCGACAGTCTTGAAACGCTTCAATCCGAAGGCACGCTGCCGAAAGACCTCGATTTCACCAATGTGGCTGTAGAGCCACCACGCGATGCGTTGCATGGGGATATGGCAACGAATGCGGCGATGGTCTTGGCTAAACCTGCAAAATCGAACCCGCGCGCTATTGCCGAAGCCTTGGCAAGTAAGCTCATGGCTGATGCCCGTGTTCAAACGGCAGATGTGGCAGGGCCGGGCTTTCTAAATCTCACGCTCGATCCGTCATGTTGGACTGCGGTTGTTCCCGTTGCAATCAAAGCGGGTGCAGATTTTGGCCGATCTGACATGGGGCAGGGCAAAAAGGTGAACGTTGAATATGTGTCTGCCAACCCAACAGGCCCTTTGCATGTGGGCCACACACGGGGTGCTGTGTTTGGGGATGCGCTTGCCAGCCTATTGGATTTTGCTGGCTATAATGTGACGCGGGAATATTATATCAACGACGGCGGTGCACAGGTCGATGTGCTGGCGCGGTCTGTTTACCTACGCTACCTCGAAGCGCATGGCCAAGAGGTTGCTTTTGAAGATGGAACCTATCCTGGCGATTACCTGATCCCTGTTGGCCAAGCGTTGAAAGACAAAGTTGGTGATGCCTTTGTCGACAAGGGTGAACAATTCTGGCTCGCTGATATTCGCGAGTTTGCCACAGAGGCCATGATGGATTTGATCCGCGCCGATTTAGCTGCGTTGAACATTGAAATGGATGTGTTCTACTCTGAAAAATCCCTTTACGGCACAGGCCAGATTGAGGCTGCGATCCAAAGTCTTGATGGCAAAGGCCTGATTTACGAAGGTGTTCTTGAGCCCCCAAAAGGTAAAAAGCCCGAAGATTGGGAGCCGCGTGAACAAACCCTGTTTAAATCCACTGAACACGGGGATGATGTAGATCGGCCAGTGAAAAAATCAGACGGCGCATGGACCTATTTCGCGCCTGATATCGCGTATCACTACGACAAAATCTCTCGTGGTTTTGACGAGCTGATTGATATTTTTGGCGCGGATCACGGCGGTTATGTGAAGCGGATGAAGGCGGCGGTTTCCGCGCTTTCGGATGGTAAAGTGTCCGTCGATATCAAGCTGACGCAATTGGTGAAGCTGTTCAAAGACGGCCAGCCGTTCAAAATGTCCAAACGGGCAGGGACGTTTATCACCCTGCGCGACGTAGTGGATCAGGTTGGCCCAGATGTGACGCGGTTCCATATGCTGACACGCAAGCAGGACGCGCCTTTGGATTTTGATTTTGACAAAGTGTTAGAGCAATCCAAGGAAAACCCTGTGTTTTACGTGCAATATGCCAACGCGCGGATTCATTCCGTTATGCGCAAGGCCATTGCTGCGGGTGTGGATGTCACCGATGCCACATTAACCACAGCGGATTTGTCCCAAAACGCCCATTCAGCGGAGCTGGCCTTGGCGAAAAAGCTGGCAGAATGGCCACGTCTTTTGGAACTGGCAGCCAAACACAATGAGCCGCACCGTATTTCGTTTTACCTCTATGAATTGGCGGCGGAGTATCATTCGCTGCACAATCTGGGCAAAGCGGAGCCCCAGTTGCGGTTCTGGCAAGAAGACAACACTGATTTGTCTTTGGCCAAAATCGCGCAAATTCGGGCTGTTTCGGTTGTTTTATCAACAGGACTTGCTATTTTGGGCGTAACCCCGATGGAAGAAATGTAACAAAAAGGCGCAAAAGCCGTACATTTCGGGGTTGGAGCAGAAAGACACACAATATAATGTGTGCGCATAAAGAGGCAAACCCGATGGCGAAAGCACAAACGGAATCCGTGGAAAATCCAGCTGCATCTGGCGGCGGCTTTGGTGTGGTGAAAACAGCGATCAATTGGGGCGTTGCGGCGCTCTCGCTCGCGGTTATCGCAGGCTTTGTTTTTTGGACCGTTAATCTAGGAACGCGTGATCCGCACGATGTGCCAATTGTCCGCGCGATGGAAGGTCCATCGCGTGTTGCGCCCGAAGATCCAGGCGGAACGCAGGCCTCTCATCAGGGCTTGGCGGTAAATTCTGTTCAGTCTGAGGGTGGCGTTGCCAATCCGTCGAACACCGTTGTTTTGGCACCAGAACCTGCGCAGCTGACCGATGAAGATCAACCGATCAACACTGCTACACAAGTGACACAAGTCGCTACACAGCCTGTGGAGCAATCCGTGGCGGATCCCGAGCCAGAGGTGGCCCAATCCGAAGAAGACCTCGATGCGATTGAAATCGCGGATCAAGTGGCTGAGCGTCTGGCGCAGGAAGCGTTGGCGAATATCGACCCGGCCACCATCCCACGCGAAAACATTCGCGGGACAGAGTTTTCCCCTTCTGCCTCTTTGCGCCCGCAAGTGCGCCCCGCTGGTCTGTCGACTGAAATCACATTGGTGCAACCTACGGCCTCAAATTCAGCTGTACAAAACAACGTGGCTGCAGTGGACAGTGTACCAATCGGCACGCGTTTGATCCAGCTTGGCGCTTATGACAGCGCGGATTTGGCCAATTCTGAATGGGCCAAGTTATTGGCAAAGCATTCCCATCTGTTGGAAGATAAGAAACGCTTGGTGGTTGCCGCCCAATCGGGTGGGCGTAAGTTTTACCGCCTGCGTGCCGCTGGTTTTAACTCGCTTGATGAATCCCGTGCGTTGTGTTCCGCCCTTTTGGCGGTTGGCACGCCCTGCATTCCTGTGACGGCTCGCTGATGGGCGCGCGGGCGTGTATATTTGGCTGCCTTGGCCCGCACTTAACCTCTGATGAGTCCGCCTATTTCCGCGATGCAAATCCGTGGGGATTTATCATTTTTGCCCGCAATATCGAAACACCTGATCAGGTGCGCGCGCTGACATCCGACCTGCGCGAAGCCGTCGGGCGTGACGCGCCAATTCTGATCGATCAAGAAGGCGGGCGCGTCGCCCGCTTTCGCGCACCGCACTGGCGCGAATGGGAACCAGCGCTGGATTTTGCACAAAACCATGGGGCTAACGCGCAAAAAGCCATGTATTTGCGGGGGCGTATGATCGCCGATGATCTGCATTCTGTGGGTGTAGATGTGAATTGCACACCCATGCTCGATGTGGCCACGCAAGACAGTCATGACATCATTCTCAACCGCTGTTACGGGTATGACCCTGAAACGGTGGCTGCCAATGGCCGCGCTTTGGCTGAAGGTCAAGCTGACGGCGGGGTTCTGTCGATTATCAAACATATTCCGGGCCATGGTCGTGCCAACTTGGACAGTCATCACGATCTGCCCCGCCTCGACACACCGTTGGCAGAGCTTCAAGCCACTGATTTTGTTCCCTTTAAACGGCTCAATAATCTGCCAATGGCGATGACCGCTCACATTACCTATTCGGCGATTGATCCCGACGCTTGCGCGACCCTGTCTTCAAAGGCGATCAGCGCCATTCGAAATGATATTGGGTTTGATGGCCTGTTAATGACAGATGATTTGTCGATGAAGGCGCTGGATGGCACTTTTGAACAGCGCACTCAAAAAGCCCTTAAGGCAGGGTGTGACATCATCTTGCACTGCAATGGCGAACGGGCCGAAATGGACCCGATTATCGCCAACACCCCTGAATTAACTGGCCACGCTGCGACCCGTGCATCTGCCGCACTGTCGCACCGCATCACACCAAAACCCTTTGATCGTGAACAGGCCGAAGCCACTCTAAAATCTCTTTTGAAAGACGCTGCCAATGTCTGAAGACACCGAGTCTGTTTCACAGACCGACGATTTTGAAACAACCGAGGCACGCCTCGCATCCGAAGCGCTGCTTGTGGATGTGGAAGGTTATGAAGGCCCGCTTGATCTGCTGTTGACCCTTGCCCGCACGCAAAAAGTGGATTTGCGCAAGATTTCGGTTCTTGAGCTTGCGATGCAATATTTGGATTTTGTGGAACAAGCCAAAAAGCTACGCATTGAACTGGCGGCGGATTATCTTGTCATGGCTGCATGGCTGGCGTTCCTGAAGTCGCGCCTGCTGTTGCCTGCCGACCCCGAAGAAGAAGGTCCCTCTGGCGAAGAACTTGCTGCGCATCTGGCGTTCCAGTTGGAGCGGTTAGAAGCCATGCGCCGCTCTGCGGCGCGCCTGATGGCGCGGGATCAATTAGGCCGCGATTTCTTTGCCCGCGGTATCCCAGAAGACGTGTCTGTGAAAAAGAAAATCCAATACAAAGCATCGGTTTTGGATTTGATGCAGGCCTATGCGCGACTGAAAACCAAAGACAGTTTTGCACCCTTACATTTCAACGAACGGGATCGCGTTTTGACCATGGAACAGGCGCTGGATCGTATGAAAACGCTGATGGGGCACGCGATGGATTGGGCCGATCTTTCGCAGTTTCTGCCTGATGGATGGTCGGATGATCCCAAAAAACGCCGTTCCGCCACCGCTGCAACATTCGCGGCTTCGCTTGAGTTGGTGAAAGCAGGGGTCATGGAAATTCGCCAAACTGAAACATTCGCGCCAATTCAGTTGCGCAAACGAGAGGTGTGATATGTCTGACGAGCAAACCACCGAAACGACCAAAATTGAACAACCCGCCACCATCACAGAAAGCCTGTTCGAAGCCCCCCCGATGGCGGAACAGGAGCGTATGGTAGAGGCAATTCTATTCGCAACGGCAGAGCCACAATCAAAGGTTCAGATCGAAAATCGAATGCCCCACGGATCAGATGTGGCCGAGGCATTGGTGCATGTGCGCAAACGATACGAGGGCAGGGGCGTGAACCTTGTCAAAGTGGGCGATGGCTGGGCGTTTCGCACGGCGCCAGACCTCGGTTTTTTGATGCAAAAAGAACAGGTTGAGGTGCGCAAACTGTCCCGCGCAGGGATAGAAACACTCGCCATTATTGCTTATCATCAGCCCGTCACCCGTGCTGAAATCGAAGAAATTCGCGGTGTGTCTGTGTCCTCTGGCACCATTGATATGCTGATGGAACTGGACTGGATCAAACTTGGCCGCCGCCGCATGACCCCCGGGCGTCCCGTGACCTTTATCGTGACGCAAAACTTCCTAGATCACTTTGGCCTGGAAAATGCGCGCGATCTGCCAGGCGTCAAAGAACTGCGTGATGCGGGCCTGTTGGACAATCGCCCGCCTCCAGGTGCTGTGCTGGAAACACCCGAAGATGACAGCGAAGACGATCAAGAAGATATGTTTGAGTAACCAATTCCTTCGCTCGAGTTTGGTGTTTTGCGTCAAACCACCTATATAAGGGCAAAGCGAACACGCGCAGGAGCAGTCACATGAACGCTAATTCGATAATCAATATGATCATCCGCATCCTTATGCGCAAAGGCATCAATGCGGGTATCAACAAAGGCATGCACGCCATGCGCGGGCGTGGTGGCAACCAACACCGTGGTCAGGCGAACCGTGCCGCGCCACAACAGATGATGTCCCCTGAAGAACAGGCCGAATTTGAAGAATTCAAGCGCCAGAAGAAAGCAGCGCGGCGAGCGGCGAACCACGAAAAACGCAAACGCCAAAACACCATTGAACGGATGTAAATCCGCGTGGTGGCCGCTTAGGATTTGAAATGCTTGGACAGTTTCAAACCCTGTCCTTGGTAATTCGACTTCAAATCCGCCCCATACAAAACATCTGGCACTTCGGCCATTTTTTCATACACCAAACGCCCAACGCTTTGACCATGTTCCAGCGCAAAAGGCGCCTCGTGACAGCGCACCTCTAAAACACCACGCGATCCTGTGCCCCCAGCGGCGGAATGGCCAAAACCAGGATCAAAGAACCCTGCGTAATGAACCCGAAACTCGCCTACCATCGCCAAATAAGGGGCCATTTCAGCGGCACAATCGGGCGGGATATGCACGGCTTCGCGGCTGACCAAAATGTAAAACGCGCCAGGATCAAGGATAATCCCACCTGTTTTGCTGATTACAGGTTCCCAAAATTCAGTAGGGTCGTAATGACCAATCAGGTCCAGATCAATCAATCCGGTGTGGGGTTTTGCGCGATAGCCCACCAGTCCATTGTTGTCGCCATTCAGGTCAACCGAAAACCCAAGGCCGCCGTCGATTTGCGCCACACCGTCCACCAGCCCAATGCTCTCGTGCATCGCGCTCAGTGCGTCATCAGACAGCACAGATTTGCCTTTGCGAAACCGGATCTGGTTCAATCGCATGCCCGGACGCACCAAAACGGAAAAACTACGCGGCGAAATTTCGGCATAAAGCGGGCCCGTGTATCCCTTTTCGATGCGATCAAATTCAATGCCACGATCCACGATACACCGCGTGAACAGATCGAGACGACCTGTCGATGACTTTGCATTTGCCACGGCGTTTACGTTGTCAGGTAGGGCCAGATTTTCCATCAAAGGCACAACATAGACACAGCCTTTTTCCAAAACCGCTCCGTCGGTCAGATCAACCTCGTGCATTTTGAATTCTTCGAGCCGCTCTGCAACCGTGCCCTGCGCCCCCGCCAGAAACGATGCGCGCACCCGCCACGCTTTGGTCCCAAGCCGCAGATCGAGTGATGCTGGCTGAATTTGCCCGTCAACAGGGGGCAGATCGCAAGTGATTTCCCCACACTCCAACATACGTGCGATGGCTTGGCTTGACAGAACACCGTGTCCAGACATGTCGATCCCCTCAAAAACTTTTGGATTTATGCCGCAGAAACCGCGCCGCTGCGATAGGAAAATCCCTTGCCATTCGACGCAGGGCCATGTTTTCTGCCCAAAACAGGAGCCCCCCATGAAAATCACGCCGTTTGCTGTCGAAATGTGGATGAACGATTGGGAAACCAAGTGTGAACTGAACCTTGCGGAAACCTGCGTAGAATCACTCACCATTGCCGAGCTTTTAGCGCTGACAGGACGAAATGACGACAGCCTGTCCGAGCTTCTACCAATGAAAATGACCTATGGCGGCATTGAAGGATCGGATCGCCTAAAGGCTGCGATCACCACGCTTTACAATCGACAGGCTCCAGAAAACATCGTCACCACCCACGGCACCATCGGCGCGAATGCTTTGGTCCATCAAACGCTGGTTGAAACGGGTGATAAGGTGATCGCGGTCGTGCCCACCTATCAACAGCATTATTCGATCCCTGCCTCTATCGGGGCGGATGTGCATCAATTGAAACTGCGCGCGGAGCAGGGCTTTTTGCCCGATCTCGACGCTTTGGCGAAAATGGCAACTCCAGACACCAAACTCATCGCGATCAACAATCCAAACAACCCAACAGGGGCGTTGATGGAGCGTGATTACCTGCTGAAGATTGTGGACATTGCACGTAAAGCCGATGCTTGGCTGTTGTGCGACGAAGTTTATCGCGGAACCAATCAATCAGGGGATGGGTTTTCGCCCGCTGTTGCGGACCTTTATGAAAAGGGAATTTCAACAGCATCTATGTCCAAAGCTTTCAGCCTTGCAGGCCTGCGCCTTGGCTGGATTGCCGGTTCGCGTGATTTGATCGAACAGGTGATGATCCACCGCGACTACAACACGATTTCTGTTGGCATGCTTGACGACCATTTTGCGGCACTCGCGCTTGAACACAAAGACACATTGATTGCCCGCAGCCAACGTATCACCCGTGAAAATCTTGAAACATTGGCCGTTTGGGTGGAACAAGAACCGCTCATCAGCTGGGTCAAACCAAGGGCAGGCACAACAGCATTGCTGCATTACGATCTTGATATCCCGAGCAAAGACCTGTGCATCGACATCCTGCAAACCACAGGCGTGATGTTCACGCCTGGCAGCGCCCTTGATATGGAAGGCACGCTTCGTATTGGGTACGCCAACAACCCAGACGTGATCAAACAGGGGCTGGCAAAGGTGTCAGAATACTTCGCAAAACGTAGAACGTAAGAATTCAATAACCAACTTGAGCCTTTTTCTTGACCCAAATATCCAACCAACCGCTGCTTTGTACGCGGATCAAAAAAATTCAAAAGTGAGGTAAATGGTCGGGCTAGCAGGATTCGAACCTGCGACCTCTCGTCCCCCAGACGAACGCGCTACCAAGCTGCGCTATAGCCCGACACTGTTGCAACGCGCTGCATTGCCCGTTGTGATGTAAGGGCTAAGCGCGAACACTTCAAGCCTGAAACGCCGTGTCAGCTGGCGCGTTTTTCTTGCTGTTTTTTGGCACGCCGCATGGAGTTCCGAGCCATGCGCAAGCTGTAATACAATGTCTCGATTTCGGCCATTGTATCTGTATCGTACGCCGCGGCCGCCTGAATGCGGTAGGGGGCCTTTTTCACGCCATCTGGGATCAGATCATCCCATTCTTCCGCTTCTTCATCCGCAGCTTTCTTTTGCGCAGCTGCCTGTTTGGCGGCTTTTACCCGCGCAGCTTCCGTTGCTTTGGCTTTTTCCATCGCATCTTGGCTGTCGGTTTCTTTTGCGTCTGCCACTGCGGCCTCCTCAGATGCGGATGCTTTCGCCTTGGCGTCATCCGCTTTTTGGTCGTCTTGCGCGACTTTACCTTTTTTCACAACCCGCACATCCACTTTTGGTGCTTTCTTGGCGGCGGGTTTGGATTTCACCATCTTATCAATGTCAGCGGTGTCATCAGCATCTGCTTTGGACGGCGGAGACACCACCTGCGTGTTGAGGTCAGGGGACAATCCTTGAACATGCTTTACACCATGTTCTTTCAACAAACCCCTAACGTATTTGATCGAACGCTCATCAAAATGCAGCAGTTTCTTGATCCCGCCCAACAACAGCATGTCATCAGGGCGATAATACCTGCGGCCCCCCGCGCGTTTCACGGGTTTGATTTGCGGAAACCGGCTTTCCCAGAATCGCAGCACATAGGTTGGCGTATCCAACCATTCAGACACTTCTGAAATGGTGCGGAAAGCTTCGGGTGATTTACTCATGTTTGGGGCTGTCCCTATTTAGGATTTGTTGCCCGATGCCACACGGTCTTTCATCAAGTGGCTGGGACGAAACGTCAAAACACGGCGCGGGCGGATTGGAACCTCTTCGCCTGTTTTTGGATTGCGCCCGATACGTTCGGTTTTGTCCCGAATGCTGAAGGTGCCAAAGGAAGAGATTTTCACATTTTCGCCACTGACGAGAGCATCGGAAATATTGTCCAAAACGC
The DNA here is from genome assembly GCF_029854195.1 of Amylibacter sp. IMCC11727. NCBI lineage: Bacteria > Pseudomonadati > Pseudomonadota > Alphaproteobacteria > Rhodobacterales > Paracoccaceae > Amylibacter > Amylibacter sp. IMCC11727. Next base: position 2,285,679 of record NZ_CP122960.1, on the reverse strand, counting down.
TTTCGACCAATTCCGCAGATTCATTGCGTGATAAACCAACTTCGCGAAAGACGGATTCGCTCAAATCCATACGTGTCAGCGTCTTGCCACTCATAATCATCTCCCTAATCTGTTTCCAAACAGTATTTGCTTTTTGAATTACGAGTCAACTGCAAGGCATTGGTTATTAAGAAATAATTCAAAATGGGAATGCCGCGTGAAAATCGCGATACTTGCTTTCACGTCAGCGTTTAAGGCTCTGTAAACGTTTAATAAAAAGTAATTTTTACCAACGCAATACAACCGCACCCCATGCCAAACCACCGCCGATGGCTTCGGCAACCAAAACTTGGCCTTTCTGGATTTGCCCGTTGGCATGCGCCACAGACAGAGCCAGCGGAATGGATGCCGCAGAGGTGTTTCCGTGGTCTTGGACCGTCACAACCACCTTTTCCATTGGTACTTTCAGCTTTGCTGCAGTGCTTTTGATAATGCGTAAATTGGCCTGATGGGGCACAACCCAATCTACATCTTCATGGCCAAGCCCCGCCTTATCCAGTGCTGTACTGGCAGTTGCGGCCAGCTTCGCAACTGCGTGTTTAAACACCTCTTTGCCTTCCATGACCAAATGCCCCGTGGTCTGGGTGGATGACACACCACCACTGACATACAGCAAATCGTTGTACTGCCCATCAGAGTTCAGGTCCGTGGCTAGAATGCCCCGATCCGTATTCTCCCCTGATCCGTCTTGCGCTTCCAAAATCAGCGCGCCCGCACCATCCCCAAACAGCACACATGTGGTGCGGTCTTCCCAATTCATGATGCGGCTAAAGGTTTCCGCGCCAATCACCAAAACCCGTTTTGCCTGTCCTGAAATCACCAGCGCATTGGCATTGGCCAACGCAAAGGCAAAACCTGCACAAACGGCCTGAATGTCAAAAGCAAAGCCGCCGTTCATCCCGATACGATGCTGCACTTTGGTGGCCGTAGACGGGAAGGTTTGGTCTGGCGTTGAAGTGGCCAGCACGATTGCGTCAATATCCGATCCTTGCAAACCAGCATCGGCCAGCGCAGCATTTGCGGCATGAACGGCCAAGTCTGATGTCAGCTCTCCGTCCGCTGCAAAATGGCGTCTTTCAATGCCTGACCGGCTTTTGATCCATTCGTCAGACGTTTCGATCCAATTCTGAAATTCTGCATTCGGAACAACACGTTCCGGCAAATAGTGGCCAACACCTACTGCAACGGCTCGGATCATACTCATCTCGGGGTGGTCTCACTATTTTTGTGGCGCGTCGTCTGTTTCGACACTGGCTTCATCGTCATCTTGGCTATTCTGTAAACCAGATGCAACACGCGCTGCCAGTTTTTCGGTAAAACCTAGTTGAGCCAGCTGTAACGCCAGTCGAATGGCGGCTTCGACGCCTGTGGCATCCGCTGCGCCGTGGGATTTGATTACTGTACCATTCAACCCCAAAAACACACCACCGTTGACCCGACGCGGATCAATCTTGTGACGCAGGTATCGCAGGCTGCGCAGAGCGAAAAGCGCAGAGATTTTTGACAAAAGGTTGCGTGTGAACGCTTGGCGCATCCGCAAACCAATCAGGCTCGCCGTGCCTTCTCCCGTTTTTAGGGCCACATTGCCAGTAAACCCGTCAGTAATAATCACATCCACCTTGTCAGATGGGATATCGCCCCCTTCGACAAAGCCGACATATTCGAAATTGTTTGATTTGGCATCTTCGGCAATAATGTCGTTGGCCTCGTGCAGCTCTGGTTTGCCTTTGTGATCTTCCGTGCCCACATTCAGCAATCCAATACGCGGGCGGTCCAACCCCAAACCATTCCGCGCATAAGACGCCCCCATCAGTGCGAATACCTTAAGGTCCTGAGCATCGGCGCGAATATCGGCGCCCACATCCAGCATCACATTAAATCCTTGCGGATTGAGCGATGGCCAAAGAATCGCAATAGCGGGGCGTTTCACTCCCGGCGCTTTGCGCAGACGAATCATCGAAAGCGCCATCAGTGCCCCTGTGTTGCCACAGGACACCGCAACGCTGGCTTGTTTTTGCCGTACCGCATCCAGTGTGGACCACATGGACGTACCCTTACCATGGCGCATCACGTGGCTTGGACGGTCGTGCATATCCACAACGTCCTCCGTGTGGCGTACGGTTACGCGGCCTGTCAGACCTTTGCGTTTTGCCAATAGGGGATTGATCTGTGCTTCGTCGCCATGAACGATAAAGCTAACATCGGGGTGTTTTTTGGCGGCACGCGCCATGCCATCAATGACAACGGCGACACCAAGGTCGCCGCCCATTGCATCAACAGAAATAACTGTTTTTACAGCAGAAATTTGAACAGAAGAAGGGCTGACTGTTACGCCTGTTTGCATATCAGATCAGCCAGCTCCTGGTTCTTATGCCGCGTCTTCGTCGATGTCGATGTCTTCAACAACAGCAACAACTTCACGATCAGCATAGTGGCCACATGCACCACAAACGTGGTGTGGGCGCTTCAGTTCGCCACAGTTTGGGCATTCGTTCGGATTGTCCGCAACCAATGCATCGTGGGAGCGGCGGTTGCCGCGACGGGAATTGGTAATCTTACTCTTAGGGACAGCCATGTCACAACCTCAATTTGAACGGGGCTCATTGCCCGGATGTGCGACCGTCTAACCCCTGTTCGCGATAAGAACAAGGCGTCATATGCCGCCTGAATAGAAGAAGCGCGAAAATACAAAGAATATGTGGTTTCGCAACCCCTTAATGTCAGAGTTATTCGCCTTTTTCCAACTTTTCTTTCAAGGCAGCAAGCCCTGCAAACGGTTTGGCGTCGTCATCTGTCATGGGTTTGACCCCTGGTTCTGAAAAAACAGCCTCTTCCAAGGCCACATCTGACTTGCGTGGGTAATCTGGCAAAGCCAAAGCAAGCGCTTCAACAGCAATAGCTGCCAGATCAATCTGATCGCCCAAGGGTTCTGATTCGACATCTTCGTCCATTTCAGAAATGCTATCTGCTTCGGGTTCTTCCCAACGGGCCAGAAATGATCGCGAAACAGGCTCATCTACCCGCGTTTTTACAGGGTCGAGCGTCACAACACAGGCTTGTGTCGCTGTCGCACCAAGTTCTCCATCCAAAGACCAGTCCGATTTCCCTTGTGGGGTAATTTTCCCCGCAAAGCGAAGCTTGTGCAGCTCTAAAAGGGCCAATTGCTCAACCGTTTGGGCCTTTTGGTCGTCGTCAAAGGTAATCTCGAAAGAAATCTCACGGCCAGACGGCATGTCAGCCACCATCAGAACGGGTTCTGTGATCTTTCGTTTCGGTTGTTTTGCGGAGCTGGCCATTTTTCGTCCACCATTTCATTAAATCTGCGCATTTTCATTGCACTTTGCCCCAAGATATTTGATTGTTGCGCAAGAGCAAGGTATGCCGCGCAAGTGGCACAACAAACAGGGCACAAGCAATATGCATTTCACGCTTGGCACAAAGATCAGGTCTTTTGCAGCAGGTATCGCGTTTTTCGGTATGGCGGCATGTTCGGCCACTTACACCAATCACGGATATGTTCCGTCGGATACTGAATTGGCCAATGTCATCGTCGGCGCAGATTCCCGTGGAACTGTGGAAGAGGTGATTGGGCGTCCATCGTCCACTGGCGTTTTGTCGGATGGAGCGTGGTATTACATTTCAAGCCGCGTGCGCTATTACACCTATAACAAACCCGAAGTGGTTGAGCGTACCATCCTCGCGATTTCTTTTGATGAAAATGACACCGTGTCAAACATCGAAAGATTCGGATTGGAAGACGGGCAGGTTGTCCCGTTCAGCCGTCGGGTCACATCGTCTGGTGTTGCTGGCACATCCTTCTTCCGTCAGCTGGTTCGCAACTTGGGCAACTTTGCACCTGGTCAACTTCTCGAAGAAAACTCCTAACCGATTGGTGGGGTGCAGGCCTTGCGGCCTGCGTTCCTATGCGTCTTCTGGCTTAAACGTCATCGCGACACCGTTCATGCAATACCGCAAGCCAGTGGGCTGTGGCCCGTCTGGGAACACATGGCCCAGATGTGCATCGCAGCGGGCGCACACAACTTCGGTGCGGCGCATAAACCAGCCATTGTCCTCGTGCTCTTCTACCGCATCTGCCGCCTTTGGCGCGTAAAACGAAGGCCATCCAGTGCCGCTGTCAAATTTGGTTTGCGCATCAAAAAGCGGTGCATCACAGCAAACGCAATGGAACACCCCGTCGGCTTTGGGAAAATTGTCATTGGTAAAGGCGCGTTCGGTCCCTGCTTTCCGGGTCACCTTAAAGGCGAGGTCTGACAGTTGTTCACGCCATTCAGCATCGGTTTTGGTGATTTTAGCTGTCATTTTGCTTTCCTTTTCCACATATCAACGTTGTTGTTTTGCTTTACGTCACCTAATTATACCGAAACGTTCGTTCAACAACGGACGCAGATCAATTTTTGGTGTTTAATGTCGGTTCTCACTCACACAATCGCGTCGATTCAGCCTGTGATCAAGGGCGGGTTTCGGGCGCGTTTGGCAGACACCCCGCAAGATTTGCGCAACGCTCAACAACTGCGCCACGATATGTTTGTGGGGACGGGGGACCAAGGCGAGGCCTTGGATTCCGATCATTTTGATGCCCTGTGCCAACACGTTTTAATCGAAGATGTGCAAACCAAGGCACTGCAATCGTGTTTTCGCATTTTGCACTTAGGCTCTGGGGCCAGCATCAACACCAGCTATTCTGCGCAGTTTTATGATCTGTCCCGTTTGATGCATTACCCGCGTCCCATTCTCGAAGTTGGGCGTTTCTGTTCGGCACCCTATGCCACGGACCCCAACATCCTGCGACTCGGTTTGGCAGTTCTAACGCGATATGTGGACACGCACAGCATTGGGATGATGTTTGGATGTTCATCTTTCCCCGGTAACGATACAGGCCCGTTTGCCGATGCGCTGGCGCTGTTGAAAACCCGCCATCTCGCCCCTGATGTCTGGGCACCAGCGGTGAAATCGGTTGAAACGGACCCGTTTGCCGAACGGCTGGCGGACCATCGGCCCATTCTAAAAACCGCAACAGCCACCATGCCGTCACTGCTGCGCACGTATCTGTCCATGGGAGGATGGGTGTCCGATCATGCGGTAATTGATCGAAATCTTGATACGTTCCATGTGTTTACGGGAGTTGAGATTGATAAAATCCCACCACGGCGCGCCGAATTGTTGCGCGCAGACGCGGTTTAACAATCAGCCGCCAGTATGGCTCATATGGCGTGACATGGTTCCTGCCACTTCCTGACGAGAATAATCAAAATCATGGCCCTTTGGCTTTTTCGCAATGGCCGCATGAATGGCGTCGATCAGTGGCGCATCATCATGTGAATTGTCCCGCAGAACTTTGCGCAAATCTGCTTCGTCTTCTTGGCCAAGGCATTGGAACAGCTGTCCCGTGCAGGTCAAACGCACGCGATTGCAGCTTTCACAGAAATTGTGGGTCAACGGCGTGATAAACCCGATTTTCTGACCCGTTTCATTGACCCGAACATATCGCGCTGGTCCTCCCGTGCTTTCGGAGAGCTCCGTGAGGGACCAAGTTTGCTCCAGCCGCGCTTTCAGGTCCTTAAGCGACCAGTATTGATCGAGCCTATCTTCATTCCCAAGGTCACCCATGGGCATCACTTCGATAAAGGTCAAATCCATACCGCGATCAGCGCACCATTTCACGATGGTTTCCAGCTCGTCTTCATTGCCACCTTTTAGGGCCACAACGTTGATCTTTACCCGCAAGCCAGCTTCTTGCGCGGCATCAATCCCATCCAGAACCTGCGCCAATCGCCCCCAGCGGGTGATTTCTGCGAATTTCTGTTCGTTCAGTGTATCAAGAGAGATATTGACCCGTTTCACACCACAATCCGCCAAATCCTGCGCAAAACGGCGCAATTGGCTGCCGTTTGTTGTCAGCGTCAGCTCATCCAACTTACCGCTGTCGATATGCCGTTTCATGCCGCGGAAATAGTCCATGATCCCACGACGCACGAGCGGTTCCCCCCCCGTAATACGCAACTTGCGCACGCCTTGTTCCACAAAAGCGGTGCAAAGCCGATCCAACTCCTCAAGGCTTAACAATTCCTTTTTGGGTAGGAACGTCATGTTCTCTGACATGCAATACACACAACGGAAATCGCAACGGTCTGTCACGGACACCCGCAAATAGGTGATAGCACGGGCAAAAGGGTCGATAAGTTGAGGTGCATCAGTCATGGCGTGAACTTAGGGTGATCCCATAGGCGGGGCAAGGCCAATCGGTTGCGTTAACAGGCAGTTGAATTGCTTTGATCCGCGCCATATCTTGGCACAAGAAAAACACAGGGCGGGCATATGGCGATCAATATCAGTACGATTTCAACGGCTCTGTTCGCAGCGGTTATTTTGTCAGGGTGCGCATCCCCCACAGGTGGCTTGTTTAAATCACGAAAGGCCAACACACCAACGGTGCAAACGCCAACCGATGCGGATGCACGCCCAAAATTACGACCAGATTCGCCAGAACAGTCTGTAAAACCTTTAACCGCTGAAACCGCTACAAATGTAACGGACGCAGAAATCGCCAAGGCCACCAAACCGACCGAACGCCCTGAACAGGACAAAGGTTTAACAATCGCGTCCCTTGGGCTGTTAGATCAAGACGGGTTTTGGCTCAGCACTCCTTTGGTAACATCCGAAACACCAGGTCGCGCAGTTGTGGAAAAAACAGGGGCATCGGTCAATCTAACCCTTTTGCCAAATGGGGCGGCAGCAGGGTCAGGATCTCAATTATCTATCGCTGCAATGCAGGTGTTGGGCGTACCAATCACATCATTGGTTGAACTGCGGGTATTTATCAGATGACACGTTTTGCCGATTCAATTGTGCCACGGCGCGACACTTGGGATGCCATATGCCGTGATTTCCAATGGCCACAGATGACGCAGTTCAATATGGCCACGGCCTGTGTTGAACGGTGGGCGCGTCAAGACCCTGATCGCATCGCGCTTATCTGCCCTGATGAAAAGAGGCATGTGGAAAACGTTTCTTTTCAATCGCTTGATCGGCTGTCTAATCAGTTCGCTAACACGTTAACGGCTCACGGGTTCGTTCGCGGCGACCGATGTGCCATTCTGTTGCAACAATCGCTTGAAACCGCCATATGCCATTTCGGCATCTACAAATGTGCGGGCGTTGCGTTGCCGCTGTTCACCCTGTTTGGGGCAGACGCGCTGCAGTATCGACTGCAAAATTCAGGTGCTAAGATTTTGGTCACGGACCGTGCGAACCTGCCCAAAGTGCTAGAGGTTGCGCACACTCTTCCTGCCCTCGAAACCATATTTTGCATAGATGGTGCTGTGGAAACCGCCAAGGATTTCCACACCAGCCTGAATGCTGCATCCGACACATTTCGCACCCAATCAACCTCACCCGATGATCCTGCTTTGCTGGTGTACACCTCTGGCACAACGGGCCCGCCCAAAGGTGCATTACATGGCCATCGCGTTCTGATCGGGCATTTACCGTGTGCGGAAACGGCCTATAACTTTTTCCCTCACGACGGCGATGTGGCGTGGACCCCTGCAGATTGGGCATGGATGGGGGGGCTGATGAACACCATGATGCCGAGCCTTTATTACGGCGTGCCTGTAGTGGCCTATCGCATGGGCAAGTTTGATCCAGGAAAAGTGTATCGCCTGATCGAAACCCACGCCGTGCGAAACGCGTTTTTACCGCCTACCGCGTTGAAACTAATGCGTGAAATCCCAGCCCCTGGGGCCACCACGCTGCGGTCTGTTCTCAGCGGTGGCGAAGCTTTGGGGGCTGGCGTTTTGGAATGGGCGCGGTCTGGTTTGGGGCTGACAATTAACGAAATCTACGGCCAAACCGAATGTAACCTTGTGCTTGGCAATTGCGTGCGGGTGTTTGATCCCAAGCCAGGCAGCACTGGCCGTCCCAATCCAGGATCAAACGTGGCAATTGTGGATGAAAAGGGTCATCCAGTTCCTGCAGGTACGGTAGGCGAAATCGGCATCCACCGCGATCACATGGGCATGTTCCTCGAATACTGGAAACAGCCCGAAAAAACCGCATCAAAATTCAAAAACGATTACCTGATGACGGGCGATGTGGCCGAAATGGACGAAGACGGTTTCTTCTGGTTCTCTTCGCGTGATGATGACGTGATTTCATCCGCTGGGTATCGTGTTGGCCCGACCGAAATTGAAAACTGTCTGCAATCACATCCCAATGTGACCTTTGCCGGGGTGATCGGTGTTCCAGATGATATTCGGGGGCAGGCGGTCAAAGCGTTTGTGGTTCTGTCAAAAGGCAACGGAGATAAAGCCATGGAGCAAGAGCTGATCGACAGTGTGAAAAAACGGGTGTCGCCACATGTGGCCCCGCGATCCATTGCGTTTTTGGATGCCATGCCCATGACCGCCACCAGCAAGATCATGCGCCGTGAATTACGCCTCTTACACGAAGCGTCCCAAGACACTTAACGGGGCAGGCGAAACGCGGCCTTGAGACCGCCCAAATCGTCACTGTCAGATAGGGTCAAACTGCCCCCGTGCGACCGTGCTACATCTGCTGCAATGGCCAAGCCCAGCCCGACTCCAGCGCCTTTGTCTTGGTTGCGCGCTGCATCCAATCGGGCAAACGGTTTGATCGCATCGTCCCGATGATCTGGGGCAATGCCAGGGCCATTGTCTTCGATCACAAATTCAACAAATCCCGCACCTGTATACAGGTTGACTCGAACTTTATTGCCGTATTTCAGCGCATTAGATAGTAAATTAGACACGGCGCGATGCACTGCAGTGCGGCGCATTTTAATGGGGGATTGCGCATCTTCGGCCCCTTCAAAAGTCAGCTCAACATCACGGTCGTTCCGATTGGCATTGTCCACGATCTGCTGCGCCAAACCTATGGGGGAAACCAATTCATCCTGTTCTGCGCTGTCCCCACGGGCAAAGGCCAGAAACTCATCAAGGATATCTTCCATCTCGTTCAAATCGCGCAGGATCATTTCGGTTTCTTCGTCAGGCTCCATCAGCGATACGGACAGTTTTAACCGCGTCAAAGGTGTTCGCAGATCGTGGCTCACCCCAGACAGCATCATGGTACGCTGTTCAATCTGACGCTCGATACGGGCACGCATGGACAAAAAGGCCGTGGCGGCACTGCGCACTTCGGATGCGCCGCGCGGGTTTAACGGTAGGTTTTGCCCCTTACCAAAGGCATCCGCCGCACGGGCCAGTCGCCGTATCGGCTTAATTTGATTGCGCAAAAACAAGGCAGCAAGGATTGAAAGCAACAGCGCAGCCAAGATCATATAAACCAGCAATTGATGTGGATTGGTGGCCGACACACGATTACGCGCCATTCGAAATTCCAAACCTCTGCTACCGATATCCGTCAGCACGTAAACCGAATCGCGAGATCGACCCAGATCCACAACACGAAGTTCTGGCACTTCTTGATGCAGGGTTTCGATCACATACCAACCCGCAAAATCATAAAGATCGCGATAGCGGTCCGCTTGATCAAAATCGGGCGTTTCGATCCAAGTGGCATCAATTTGCAGGCTTTGTGCCGTTTTCATCGGGTTCTCACCGTCTGACACCAAATCAATCAAATGGTTGATATCAAGCGATGCGGCCTTGGTCATTTGGCGCGTTACGTCTTGGAACAGGCGTTCCACAAAAACGACGCCCACAACCACCTGAATAAGAACGATGGGAACGATCAGGATCAAAAACGCCCGTTTAAACAGGGTTCTGGGAAGATAAGGCTTGAGCCATTTATTAAACATCACCTATGACGATTACGTGGCACACAGCAGCCATGCAACCCTTTAGCCAAGGTTTACCCGTGTCAGACCCTTTTGATCGCGATCACACGCCCAGTGTTGGAACGCCGTTGCAACTGTTGCCGGATGTGGCTGTAGTGACAGCCCCAAATGCCAGTCCGATGACGTTTACAGGCACGCAAACCTATTTGATTGGCACAGAAAGCCTTGCGATTGTGGACCCTGGTCCTGACATGGAAGCGCATTTTGATGCGCTCGTGGCTGCTGTGGCTGGACGAACGGTTAGCCATATCGTTGTGACCCATTCCCATGTGGATCATTCCCCGCTTAGCCGACCCTTGGCGCAGAAATACGATGCGCCAATTCTTGGGTTTGGAACAACGGACGAGGGGCGATCTGAAACCATGGAGCGCCTCGCCGCCCTTGCCGATCTTGGCGGGGCCGAGGGGAAAGACACCGATTTTGTGCCCGATCAGCGCATAGCGGACGGGGATATGATCCAAGGGGGCGGCTGGGCGCTGGAGGCCATCCATACCCCAGGTCATTTGTCCAATCACCTGTGTTTCGCCGTGCAGGGAACAGGTGCGGTTTTGTCGGGGGATCATGTGATGGCTTGGGCCACGACCATGGTGTCACCGCCCGATGGAGATTTGACCAGCTACATGAAATCAATGGAAAAAATGGCAGCGCGCACTGAGGATACGGTCTATTTTCCAGGGCATGGTGGGCCTGTCGCGGATCCTGCGGGCATGGTGGCGCATCAGATTAATCATCGTAAAATGCGTGAAACCCAAATTCGTGAGGCTTTGGCAAAGGGTAAGCCCGCGAGCCCGATTGAGCTGGCGCAGATGATTTACACGGATGTGGATCAACGTTTGATCCCTGCCGCTGCGCGAAACGTTTTTGCCCATCTGATCGACCTCTACGAACGGGATTTGGTATCCGTGGATGGTCTTATTCGCCCTGATGCCGCATTCCGCTTAAAATAATTTCATTGGGCGTGAAATATTCTATTTACGCTTTCAAACACCTTTGCTATAGCCTCGCTCACCGTAAGGCATAAGTGTTCCGACGTAGCTCAGCGGTAGAGCAGTTGACTGTTAATCAATTGGTCGTAGGTTCGATCCCTACCGTCGGAGCCAACTCTTCTCTCAGCGTAATCAAGTGCTTGAAGCTTTTGGCGAAAAACCCTAAGCCATGGTTATGAGAACAATAACAACGACCGAGCAGTTGGCAGAATTTTGCGCCAAATGCGCAACTTTCGATTACGTCACAATCGATACTGAATTTCTGCGCGAGCGGACCTATTATTCCAAGCTTTGCCTGATCCAAATGGCACATCCAGGCGAAGGGAATGATGGCGCTGTATTGGTCGATGTTCTGGAAGAGGGGCTGAGCCTCGATCCGTTATACGCGTTGTTTCAAGATGAATCGGTGACCAAAGTGTTCCATGCCGCGCGGCAGGATTTGGAAATCTTCTTTGTGGATCGCCAAATCTTCCCAAAACCGTTTTTCGACACTCAGGTTGCGGCAATGGTCTGCGGCTTTGGGGAGCAGGTCGGCTATGAAACGCTGGTGCGCAAGATTGCTAAGGCGCAACTTGATAAATCGTCCCGTTTCACAGATTGGTCGCAGCGGCCTTTGTCAGACAAACAGAAACATTACGCGCTGGGCGATGTGACCCATCTGCGCGATATTTATGAATTTTTGGCCAAACGGTTGGAAAAGACAAAACGCACGTCATGGGTCGAAGAAGAGGTGGAAATCCTCACCAGCCCAGAAACCTATAACACGGATCCGAATGACGCGTGGAAACGGGTGAAAACCCGCAGCAGTTCCCGCCGTTTTTTGGCAACGGTGCAAGAATTGGCAAAGTTTCGGGAAACCTATGCGCAGGACCGAAATATTCCGCGCAACCGCGTCTACAAAGACGATGCTCTGATGGAAGTGGCGGCAACGCGCCCCAAAGCAATTGGTGATCTGAGCAAATCGCGCCTGTTGCTGCGTGAAGCGCGCAAGGGGCAGATCGCCGAAGGCATTATCGCAGCCGTCAAAGCGGCGAATGCGATCAAAGACGAAGACCTGCCTGCCGTGGCCAAGGTGAAACAGCGTCCGCAAGGCAGCGAAGGTTTGGCCGATCTGTTGCGCGTATTGCTCAAAGCCAAAGCAGAAGAAGCAGGGGTGGCCCAAAAGCTGATTGCGAATGCCTCTGATCTGGACGACATTGCGGCACAGGTGGGCGGAGATCACGTGTTTCGCGGTTGGCGCAGTGAAGTTTTTGGCAATGATGCCAGAGACTTATGCGATGGTAAAATCGCGCTTTCAGCCAGTGGAAGCAGTGTGAAAATCGTTAAGGTCTAAACGCTGTATCAGCGGCGTAGCGTAACCTGATTTTGTCGACCAACGACGCGGATCGATTGAATCGTTGCAAGCTTTTGGTTGGACAAAAACACACCAACATCAACTTCGCGGGACCGTTCCGTTGATGTGAATGTGTTGAACTGCGGTTCTTTCACCCGAAATTCCAAAGTTAGAACGCCGTTTTCATCGGGGCGAAATGCGTCTTCGCTGACGAGTTTCGCATCATAATAGCCCTGACGCGGCATTACGGCACGGGCGCGAACAATGCCGCCATCGCGTGTGCGTTCAATACGGGCGTCTTTGATCACCGCTGCGAGCGTTCGACCGTCAGAGGATGCTGTTTTACTAACCTGTTGTTCTACACGATTGCGGCGTCCGAAGATATTGCCGGAACTGCCACTGCCTGCGGAACTTGCAGATGTAGAGCTGCCAGCACTGCTGCCTGCGCTGTTGCCCAAGCCACAGGACGACAAAAGCCCAACGGCACATGCTGCGATCAATAGGTTTTTCATCTGCTCACCCAATTCTATTTGCGATATGGTTAGCCAAAACCGCCAGCAAAGAAAAGAGTTGAGTGACCCAGAGCCGAAAATTGGGTGGACGAACCTGCGGGTGCATCCTAGGTAACGGGTTCAGTGGTACATCGAGAAGGTTAAAAATGACCGAAGATTTTCAGGAAATTGTCGAAACGTTTGAATTCCTCGATGATTGGGAAGATCGCTATCGCCATGTTATTGAACTTGGCAAAGATATGCCCGCCTTAGACGAAGCCTTGCGCGTTGATGCCACAAAGGTGGATGGATGTGCATCCCAAGTGTGGATTGTGCCCAAGATCGAAGGGCAGGGCGCTGATGCCGTTTTTACCTTTGATGGTGAAAGTGATGCGATGATCGTGCGCGGTCTGATCGCCATACTGGGGGCGCTTTACAACGGGCAAACCCTACAGGCTGTGGTGGACACGGATGCAGGTGCGGCCTTTGCTCAACTGGGTTTGGATCAGCACCTTTCTGCACAACGATCCAACGGATTGCGCGCGATGATCGCGCGCATTCAATCTGTAGCGCAGGGGCATATTGCAGCCAATTCATAATCTTTATGATGAGTATGAATTTGCTTTGATGCGGTTGCTGTGACACGCACGACTGAAGCCCACCATTTCGATGGGCGTAAGGAATGCTATATGTCTGAAAAACTGCAAAAAATTCTGGATACGCAAGGATGGGTTCTGGCCGATGGGGCCACGGGGACCAACCTATTCAACATGGGGCTGGAGGCTGGCGAGGCCCCAGAGATGTGGAATGACTGGCATCCTGATCGAATTACGGCCCTCTACAAAGGCGCGGTTGATGCGGGGTCTGATCTGTTTTTGACCAACAGTTTTGGAGGCAATGCCAGCCGTTTGAAACTGCATGGTGCGGAAAAACGGGCGCGGGAATTATCCCGAATTTCTGCCGAAATTGCCCGTGAAGTGGCCGATACTGCGGGGCGTGATGTTGTGGTTGCTGGGTCCATGGGACCAACAGGCGATATCATGGAACCCGTTGGAACGCTGTCTCATGCGGATGCGGTTGAGATGTTTGAAGAGCAAGCCCACGGCCTGATGGAAGGTGGCGCGGACGTTTTGTGGGTTGAAACGATATCCGCCCCCGAAGAATTTGCGGCCGCCGCCGAAGCTATCGGCAATGTCGGTGCGCCGTGGTGCGGGACCATGAGCTTTGACACCGCTGGGCGCACCATGATGGGGGTGACATCCTCTGGCATGGTGGATGTGGTGGCTGGATTGGCGCATCAACCCGTGGCCTTTGGTGCAAACTGCGGGGTTGGCGCATCCGATTTGCTGCGCACCGTTTCTGGCATGATGGACGCTAAGCCAAACCTTCCCATCATCGCCAAGGGTAACGCAGGCATTCCCAAATATGTGGATGGACATATCCACTATGACGGGACCCCTGATTTGATGGCGCAATATGCAGTTTTAGCCCGCGATTGCGGTGCGAAAATTATCGGCGGGTGTTGTGGTACGATGCCCGAACATCTTGCTGCAATGCGGCATTCGTTGGAAACACAACCCGTTGGGCAACAGCCTGATTTATCTGTGATTTCTGCGGCGCTGGGTGAGTTTTCCTCTGCAGATGATGGCACAGGAGAGACCACAGCTCCAACGCGTACACGGCGGCGCAGACGCGCCTGACTTTGACGTTTTTGATACATTCGGTCGGAATGGGAAAAAACAGTGTCGCTATTTTTGCAGATTGACCAATCGTTGGGCTTAATGTTTGCTAAGTTACACCGCGTTGGTGGCGCAAATTATAATGGGATTTAATGCCAATGTCTGATGAAGAAGATATCATCCTGTCCGAACTGAGCGACGATGAGCTTGTGCCGCAAATGCACGATGACCTGTATGATGGTCTGAAAGAAGAGATCGAAGAAGCGGTCAACATCCTGCTGGAACGCGGGTGGCAGCCCTATGACGTTTTGACCAAGGCATTGGTTGAAGGCATGCGCATTGTGGGCATTGATTTCCGTGATGGTATTTTGTTTGTGCCAGAGGTTCTGTTGGCAGCGAATGCAATGAAGGGCGGCATGGCCATTCTGAAACCACTGCTGGCTGAAACAGGCGCGCCGCGTTTGGGCAACATGGTGATCGGTACGGTAAAAGGTGACATCCACGATATCGGCAAAAACCTGGTGACGATGATGATGGAAGGGGCTGGCTTTGAGGTGAAAGACCTTGGCATCAACAACCCCGTTGAGAACTACATCGAAGCGCTGGAAGAGGGCGAGTTTGACATCCTTGGCATGTCTGCTCTGCTGACAACGACGATGCCGTATATGAAAGTTGTGATCGACACGATGGTCGAAAAAGGCATGCGCGATGATTACACCGTTCTGGTGGGTGGCGCACCGTTGAACGAAGAGTTTGGCAAGGCGATTGGTGCAGATGCCTATTGTCGTGACGCCGCCGTGGCGGTGGAAACTGCCAAAGAGTTCATGGCCAAAAAACACAATCAAATGAGTGCGTAAGCACACAATGCAGGTCGATGACCATACATTGAGTGAACAAGGTTTAGACGCGCGTGGGAGTGATCCCGCGCGCGTTTTGGTTTTGGCCTGCGGGGCGTTGGCGCGGGAAATTCTGGCGCTGTTTAAGATCAACAACTGGGATCATATGGACCTAACATGTCTGCCGGCGAAATGGCATATGACGCCGGATTTGATTCCTGCTGGCGTCGAAGATGTCGTGCGCAAATGGCAAGGCGAATACGATCAGATTTTCGTGGCTTACGCGGATTGCGGCACGGGGGGGCAGCTGGAAGCGAAGTGTAAAGAGTTGGGGGTAGAGATGATCGCTGGACCCCACTGTTACAGCTTTTTTGAAGGCAATGAGGTGTTCGCGGATATCGTTGAAGACGAGATCACGGCGTTTTATTTGACCGATTTTCTGGTGTCGGTTTTTGACAGTTTTTTCTGGAAACCAATGGGATTGGATAAGCATCCCGAACTGTTGGACATGTATTTCGGGAACTATGAAAAAGTGGTCTATCAGGCGCAAACGGATAACCCAGACTTAACCGCCAAAGCACAGGAGTGTGCGGCACGGATGGGCTTGCGATTTGAACGGCGGTTCACGGGGTATGGGGATTTGAAAACCGCGTTGGCGGCTATTCCACCGAGCCGTTAACACATTCGTTAACGTGCAAAATTCAACGGTAAAAAATACCCCGCAAACCACCCAGAAACCATATGGGTTTTGCGTCAGATTTTGCGAAAAGTTAATTTCTTAACGGGGCAATCTGTGTTGCGGTATTTGGCGCAACGGTTTGCAAAAGGGCGGTCGTTGAAGATTGGACCGCCCCGTAGGTTTTAAGCACAAGCCGCAATGAGTTCGTCCATCGCCTCTGCCCCGAATTTTTTGCTCAATTCGATGGCCATTTCTTCGGAGACATAGTCGCTACAAATTTCGCGGATTTGCGGGCCAAAGACAGGGTTCATCAGTTTGGAACACAAATGGCAAACGCTATCGCAGGATTTGATGTCTGGCAGTTTGGCCGCCAGGGCAGGGTTCCGCTCTGCGATCAGGTCATAGACAAAGCGGAATCCTTTGACGTTGATAATGCGGTTGAAGGGATCGCCTTCGTGCATGATTTGTAAATCTTTAACGCTGGTTTCACGCCAATCAGCGATGCTCATGGCGGACATTTTATAGCCGCCAAAGATGCTGCAACAGGGCTGTGACACGCCGTTGCGGGCATAGACGACAAGTTCGCGTTTGTGAGCGATGGTGCACAGCAGAGGATCGTCGTCTGGCAGAGTGCCAAGGCCCGTATTTGCCCGTTCAAAATCCAAATTGTTTTCTTCGGCCATGCCTGCTTCGGCCACAGGGAAATCATAAAGCGCGAAGTTGTCGTATGGCGTGTAAGCGGACATGTCGATGCCGTAGTCCACGTGTTTTGCGCCGATGCGTTTGAAGCTGCCTGTGAGGCAGACCTTCAGCCCAGCGTCCATGCAGGCATCAATAGCGTTTTGGGCCGTCTGTGCGTCGATGAATTCGCCGTGGGACTGATCCCATGAAATAGTCACCCGAGAAAAGCCTTCCTCCACCATTTCTTTGGCCATCTTAAAGGCTTTGTCGCGGTTTTTGGCCCAATAACCGTTGCTGATGACGCCAAACAAAACCGAATTGTCACGGCAGATGTTTGCAAGCTTGTAGAGTGTTTTCTTTTTGAGGAACGGTTCGCCGCCCGTGCAGCAGATTTCGTCGTAGTTCAGTTGAGCTGCCTCTGTCACCAAACGAATGGCGTCTTCTTCTGAGATTTCGGAATCCATGAACGGGTGGCAGCAGAAATCGCATTTGATGTTGCAACGGTCCGTAATCGAAAGAACAAATGTGTGTTCCATTTCCCCAAGGTTGACCGAACGCATCAGGTTCAGGGCCAAGATTTCGTCCGAGAATTTGGGATAGACGTGGATATCCTTTTTCAGGCCTTCGATGGTCACGCGGCCATCTGGAAACCGTTCGCATGTGAGCCCTCCCACTTGAAAGACTCTGCTGGTTTCGTCTGAAGAAATGGATTTGAAATGAGCTGTCATGGTAAATTCCCTTATCTGGCAAAATTGGATGGCGGGTGTTCAAAAAGTAAAATTTAAAGTGTGGTAAAAACTGTGATGTTAGAGTGCGTTCCGCAAAATAGCGGTCAGCCTGTGATTTTGCGAAACGCCTTGGTTTAGCTTACTTTTCTAGGTCGCGAGCAAGCCGCATGGCTTCGCGCAGACCTTTGCCCCCGACAACAATGGATGTCGAGTTTTTGTCACTGTCGCTTTTGTGGATGATCACGATTTGCTGTGGACCGCTCCCCAAATCTTCGAGCGAAATTGGACCAAGGAAATCAAGGCTGGCATCAGCCTTCAGCTCTTCGGGTGAAATCCCGACTTCCCGTGCGGTTTCTGCAAGGTTTGCAAGAAATTTAGCCCGCATTTCTGGGTTTTCCTTGAGCGCGGAAGCAAGTTTATTTTTTTTGGTCATAATAATCTCCATTAAAAGTTAAAAGAGAGTCCATGATGGCCGCACTACTTAAGGGTGAATGTGAGAAAAATCACTAAATTGAAAATTGCGCTACCTGTGGGTGTTTGCCCGAAATTTCTTTGGCTTCCCTGCTTTGGTGAAAAGTGGTTAACTTTCTGAATTGAATAGAGATGAGGGTTCAGATGGCGCGCGAAGAGACAACGGGTTTTATGGCGATGAAGGGTGCGGGGTATTATTCTCGTGCGACGGTTGGGGCCAAACATGTGATGGATAACGCCGCACAAATGGTGCTGGATGCGGTGGCGCGGATGGACCCGAGCAAGGGCAGTGATGTATTTCGCGCAACAGATATGGGGGCCGCCGATGGGGGCACATCGCTTGATATGTGGCGGCGTGTTTTGGCAGATGTGCGCGAACGTGCGCCAGATCGCCCGATTGAAATGATCTATACGGATTTACCGCGTAATGATTTCAGCCAAGTGTTTCAGATTGTGCATGGGCTGACGGGGGAGACGACGTATCTGAGCGAAGTGAGCGGCGTGCATGTGATGGCGTCTGCCACGTCTTTTCACGAGGCGATTGTGCCAGCGGGCACGCTCGATCTGGGGTTTTCAGCAACGGCGAGCCATTACATCACCGCCGTGCCCTGCAATATCGAAGATCACGTTCATATGGTTGGCGCGTCTGGGACCACGCGGCAAGCGTATGAGGACAAAGGCGCGGCGGATTGGGATAACATGCTGGCCCAGCGTGCGGCGGAGATGAAACCTGGTGCGCGGCTGTGTTTGTTCAATTTCGGCATTGATAGCGAAGGGCGGTATCTGGGCAATACGGGCGGTGTGAATATGTTTGACACCTTTGCGCTGCATTGGCGTGGGTTGGTGGAGGATGGGATCATCACTGAAGAAGAGTTTGCCAACACGAATTTTCCGCAAGTGTACCGCACGCAGGATCAGTTTGTAGCCCCGCTGGAAGACGTGGAAAGTGCGGCGCATAAGGCAGGTTTGCGGCTGGAACATGTGGAATCGCGCGTGGTGCGTTGTCCGTTTGAACAGGCGTTCAGCGAAGAGGGCGGCGATCCTGCGGCGTTCGCTCGCGATTATATCCCAACCTTGCGCAGTTGGTCAGAGCCGACGTTTGCCAATGGGTTGAGCCGCGAGCGCAGCGCCGTGGACCGCGCACGCATTATCGATGCGTTTTACGGACGATATGAGGATATGGTTGCAGCCGATCCAGCGGGCCATGCGATGGATTATGTGCATATCTATATGGTGTGCGTGAAGCAGTGAGGTGGGGGGGACGCAAAGCGCGAGATCGCGCTTCGCTTTCTTAAGAATGTGGCGACTTAGGCGACAACCATAGGGATTGTTTCGCTGAAAAATACGCCTTTGCCCCCAGAGCCAGACAGCGTTTGTGGTGAGTCACCGTCGATGTCCACCGAAATTTTGCCAGGGCCTCCCCAATTGATACCAATTACTGTCAGGTCGTATTTGCCTGGCGCCAAAATGTGCGCTGGGTTCACCGAATAGGACACGGGCGCGTTGAAGCCAGATTTAAGGTGCATCAGCTCAGAGCTACCGCGGTCGGTTGAGGCGATGATAATCAATTCGTTGTCGCAAGCATTTACACTGATTTTATTAATGACAGACATGAAAGTCTCCTTTTGAAAAAGTTTGTTAAAAAACAAGGCAAACCTAGAGTGGGAAATACGACCCAGCAAGATACTATTTAAGGTAGAGTCGTGAGAACCGCGTGAAATATTCAGGATTGTTGGGGGAAACAACCTCTACGTTAGGTCATGCGGTGCGCGTGATTGACTTGTAGAGTCGTGCAAGCCAATCGTAGGGCCGAACAAGGAATGGTTTGTTATGTCCCCATTTGAAATGATCCGAGCGCATTTGCAAACTGCGGTGCCTTATGCGGCCCACACGGGTGTTGATATCGTCGAGGTAGGTCTTGGCATTGCGACGACGCGGATGACGCAGCGGCCAGAGACAGAGAACCATATCGCGAGCCAGCACGCTGGGGCGATGTTTACCTTGGGTGAGGCAGCGTCAGGGGCTGCTGTGGCAGGGGCGTTTGCGGCGCAGATCCTGAACTTGCGGCCCGTGGCGGCCAATGCGCAGATTAAGTATGTGAAGGTGGCCAAGGGCACGCTGACCGCAAACGCGAAGGTTGCAGGGGATGTGGCTGATTTGACCAGCGCACTGGATGCCGAAGGCAAAGTGCAGTTCGCTGTCGAAGTGGTGATTTCCGACGAGGAGGGTGATCCCGTCGTGGAAATGGCCGTGGATTGGTATTTGTCGCAAAAGCGATAGGCGGCGACTTAATTTACCAGCCCGCCGCCTAAAGCGCTGGATCACCGTTGAAGTTTTCAAACCGTTCGGTTGTTTCGACTACATCGGCTGTGAAATGGGCGATCATCGGCATCGCTTTGTGTTCAATTTGTTCGTTCCAAACGGGGCCATTGTAGAACGTGTCTTTGATTTGTTCACGTTGTTCCAAAGACGGGAATGCTCGCATCCAGTGGACTTTATCAGGGTTTTCCAGATCGCGCATGGGGCCAAACACCAGCATACCAGCATCGCGCAGGGCTTTACGATTTTCGGTTTCAAAGAACTTGATAAAGTCCTCGCGCTTGTTTGGGTGCAGTGTGTAGTGCCGAATTTCGAGTATCACGACCTTAACTAACCCACGTAATTACTGCGCGTTAACCCATATTTCGCCATTTTTTCGTTCAGTGTGCGGCGTGGCAGGCTGAGTTCTTCCATGACGGATTGGATGGAGCCTTTGTGGCGGCGCATAGTGTTGTCGATGAGCATGCGTTCAAACGCTTCGACGTATTCTTTGAGCGGTTTACCTTCGGCAATCACTTCGGGTGTGGGTTCGGAGGTGTCGTCCATCAACAGGTTCGCGATAGAGTAGCTGCCGCGGCGATGTTGCAGGACGGCGCGTTCGGCGAGGTTGATGAGCTGGCGGATGTTGCCAGGCCATGGGGCTTGCAACAGTTGGGCTGCGTCTTTGGCGGATACGTCTGGGCCTTCGCAGCCGTATTCATCGGCGAAGGTTTCGACGTAGCGGTTGAACAGGTTGAGGATATCTTCTCCGCGCGCACGCAAGGGCGGGGGCGTGATGTGCATGGCCGCCAGACGGAAATACAGGTCTTGGCGAATGGTGTCTTCGAGTGACGTGTTCGGATCGGGGGCGTTGGAAATAGCAATGATGCGCAGGGGCGATGTGTCTGCACCGCGATCATGGTCTTCGAGCGCGCCGATCAAACGGGCCTGAATAGAAGTTGGGAGGCTTTCCACATCTTCAAGGCAAAGCGTACCGCCAAGCGATGCTTCGATTGCGGGTGTGCCATCGTCCATAGGGCCAAACAGGCGGCGCGCCAGTTCTTCTTCGGTGAAGGCGGCGCAGTTTAAGGTGATGAATTTCTTACCCTGACGCGGGCCGCATGCATGCAGCGCATGGGCGATCAAGGATTTGCCCGTCCCCGTTTCCCCAGACACAAGGATGTGGCCGTCTGCTTGCGCCAGATCAAGAATGTCCTCGCGCAGGCGTTCCATCACAGGGGACGAGCCCATGAGTTTGCGCAAAAGAACCGTACCGTCGGACAATTCGCGGCGCAAAGTGCGGTTGTCGAGTGTCAGGCGTCGGGTGTGAACCGCGCGTTTTGTGAGTTCTGCCATACGTTCTGGATCGAACGGTTTTTCAAGGAAGTCATACGCGCCAATGCGCATTGCCTCAACCGCCATAGCCACATCGCCGTGGCCTGTGATCATGATGACAGGCAGCTGATTATCAATGGACTGCAGCCGTTTAAGAAAGGTGATCCCGTCCATGCCCGGCATTTTAATGTCCGAGATGAAAATACCGTGGAAATCGCTGTCGAGGTTTTTAAGCGCGTCTTCTGCGCTGGAAAACGTTTGCGTGCGATAGCCAGACAGCGTGAGCCACTGTGAAATGCTTTCGCGCATGTCTTGTTCGTCATCCACGATGGCGATGGTCATTTGTTCTGCCATGAAAGGGCCTATTCTGCTGCCTGTGTTGATATTGTATTTAGGGTTTTATCACGCTCTGGCAGCCAAAATTCAAACACCGCCCCACCCACATTGGCATTTCGAGCAATAAGCCGCCCACCGAGGTCTTTTGCAATTCCAGAGGAAATCGCAAGGCCAAGGCCAACGCCGTCCCCTGGCTTTTTGGTGGTGTAAAACGGTTCGAACAATTCGTCCAAATCTTCGATGCCGGGACCATTGTCGCGCACGGACAGTTTCACCATTTCGCCCCCCACCAGCATGATATCAATGCGGCGGTCTTCTTGCATTTTGGTGGCATCAAGGGCGTTGCGCAGCAGATTCACAATAACCTGTTCCACGCGCACCTTATCGGCCAGAACAAGGATCGGATCAGGGGGCAGGGTGGTTTGGATTTCCACCTTCATTTGGCTGAGTTGTGGGGCCATCATCGACAAGGACGCGGTGACTGCATCGCGCATGTCCACATCTATCAGATCATCACCACCTTTGCGGGCATAGGATTTTAACTGTTTGGTGATGGAGCCCATGCGCTCGATCAGGTCATCAATGCGTTGGAAACTGCTCATGGCCTCTGCTGGGCGGCGGCGTTGCAACAGCAGTTTGGCGCCTGCAAGGTAGGTGCGCATCGCCGCAAGGGGCTGGTTCAATTCATGGCTGACGGCGGCGGACATTTCACCAAGGGCCGCGAGTTTTGAAGACTGGGCAAGAGATTGCTCCGCAACTTCGAGGTCCTTTTCCACCCGTTCCCGTTCGGCGATTTCGTTTTGCAGCCGTTCGTTGAGGGCGCGCAAATCGCGGCTTTCAGCTTGGAACAGGAATGCGCGGCGAATGGCGCGACGTGACAACAGGTAGAACCCAAGCGCGGTTAGAATAGCCAGCGCCATCAGTTCAAGCGCGAGCACGGCGTTGACGCGCGCGCGCACGTTTTCAAAGGAAGCAAGGTAGCTTAACTGCCAGCCCTGAAATGGGATTTTCTGATCGAGCCGAAACAGAGGTTGGCCCTGAAAATTTGCGTTGGTGATGGTTTGGTTCCATTCCCCTGTGGCCCGCCATGCGCGTTCAACAGGGGACAGGGCGGGCTGATTGGCCAGTGCGTTTTCGATAGTTTGTTGGCGAAATTGGCGTTCTGTGGACAGGATGATGATGCCCTGGCTGTCGGTCACGGAAATGATGCTGTCGCGGTTTGACCAGCGATCAAACATCTGCTCCAAATCCACTTCGATCAGGATAACGCCAACGGTTTCCTTTTGGCTTTGTAATTTGCGAGAATAGAAAAAGCCGAGCCGACCTTCGCTGACGCCTGATGTGGTGAAAACCGTATCAGGGGAGCGCAATGCCTCGATGAAATAGGGGGTATCGCGCAAAACCGTGCCAAGTTCGCGCCGATCTGATGCGGCCACGGTGCGGCCTGCGTTGTCCAAAAGTACGATGGATTTCGCGCCAATTTCTTCTTTGTAGGAGATGAGTCGTTGGGACGTGCCGACAAAATCGGATGAATTGAGGGCGGAAATGAGCGTGGTGTCGCGGGATAGCAGCAGGGGAACCACCGAATTTCGCTGCAATTCGCTGACCAAACGGCCCGAGTAGAGCGCCATTTGCGATTCTGCGTCTTGGCGCGTGCCTTCGGAAAACCGCTGTGTGAAATAGGCGTTTGAGGCCCAGATCAGAAAGCTGGTGATGGCCAAAAACAGCAAAATGCCGATGCGGGGCATCCATGTGCTGCGCAAGGGCGGTTTTGGCGGCGAGCTGGTCATGGGCGTAAACTACGCGTTCTGGGCCAAAGGCTCAAGCAAGCGGGCGGTTTCAGGCAGAAACCAGCCCATTTGCGATGCCTTCGAAAAACCGCACGCCGTCGGTGCCGCCAAGAGCCGCATCGTTGAGGCGTTCGGGGTGGGGCATCATGCCAAGCACACGTTTGTTAGCAGACAGAATACCCGCGATGTCATCCATGGCACCGTTTGGCGTGTCCACGTATTTGAATGCAATGCGATCATCGCCTGCGAGCATTTTCAACGTGTCTGGATCGGCGGAATAGTTGCCTTCGTGGTGGGCGATGGGGGTCGTGATCACCTCGCCCTTTTTGTACAAGGACGTGAAGGGGCTGTCTGTGGTTTCCACGGTCAGTTCCACGTTTTTGCAGATGTACTTCAGACCCGCGTTGCGCATCAGAACACCGGGCAGCAGGCCAGATTCTGCGAGGATTTGGAAGCCGTTGCACAGGCCAAACACATAGCCGCCTTTGTTCGTGAAATCGACAACTGCGTTCATGACGGGGGAACGGGCGGCGATGGCACCACAGCGCAAGTAATCGCCAAAGGAAAAGCCGCCGGGGATGCCGATCACATCGAGGTTTTTGGGCAGGTCGGCGTCTTTGTGCCAGACCATGGTGACATTGCCTTTGCCTGCCACCTTTTCCAAGGCGACGAACATGTCGCGGTCGCAGTTGGAGCCAGGGAACTGAATAACGGCGGCGCGCATCAGAGGATTTCCACGGAGTAGTTTTCGATCACTGTGTTGGCGAGCAGTTTTTCGCACATTTGCGCCACTTTAGCCTCTGCCGCGGCTTTGTCTGTTTCGGCAAGGTCCAACTCAATCACCTTGCCTTGGCGCACGTCATTGACGCCCTCAAAGCCAAGCGCACCGAGGGAATGAGCAACCGCCGCCCCCTGTGGATCGAGGACACCGTTTTTGAGGGTAACGTGAACGCGGGCTTTCATGGCGGGATTCCTTTGGCAGAGGGGTTATGGGCGTGGTTTAGCGGGAAGGGGTGTGGGGGTAAAGGGGGTTAGCGGGAGGATTGGAGGGTGGCGAGGTTGGACTTGTGCAGTTTGGTGCGGGGGTGGTCGGGACCGAGGGTGGCTTCGTCGATTGCAATTGCTTGTTTAAAGAGTGGTTCTGCTTCGTCGTATCGGCCCATGCTGTAGTAGAGGGTTGCTAGGTTGTTTGTTGCGGTTGCAAAGTACGGATGTGACGTTCCTAAGACTTCCTTCATAATCCCGTATTCCTGTTCTCTAAGAATTGCAGCCTCATCTAAACGCTTCGTCAAAATCAAAAGGCCTGCTAAATTGCCGATCCTCATTGCGTAGTCTGGGTGTTTCTCGCCGATGGTGTCTTTACCAATTTCGATGGCTTGTTTGTAGAGCGATTCTGCGTCGCCGTATTGACCCATGCTATTGTAGAGGCCTGCGAGGTTGTTGAGGCGGATGGCGTAGTTTGGGTGCTTTTCGCCGATGGTGGCTTTGCCGATTTCGATAGCTTGTTTGTAGAGCGGTTCTGCCTCGTCATATCGGCCCCTGCTTTTGTAAATAAGGGCACCATCGTTTAGCGTTTTAGAAAACTCTTCGCTCAATTCGCCAAATTCGGTTTTGGCGCTTTCTCTGGCTTTTTTGCAAAGCATAGACGCGGTTTCATATTGGCCAGAACGCCATGCGAATTCGTAGGCTTTGGTCAGTGAGTTGAACTGTGGGTTTAGGGCGGCGGATTGATCATAATGTCGTGCTGCATCGGCCCAGCGGACCTCTTGTTCTGCAATTTCGCCCAAAGAAAATGATGCGCGGGCGGATCGGTCGACTGCGAGTTGATCGCGGGCTTTGATTTCTTCGAAGATGTCTTCAGCGATGGAAAAGTCGCCGGCTTCTAGGGCTTTGCGCGCGTCTGCCATGCGGGCCTCGCTGATGTCTTCAGCGTTGCCTTCGCGTTCTAGCGCGTCTTCGAGTTTGCGGATGGTGGCTTGGGCCTCTGCCAGCGCGGCCTCTGGGTTTTGGGCACGGCGGGTGAGTTCTTGGATTTGTTGTTGGAGAAGGGTCGTATCGCCCTTTGCGGACTTTAGTTCCGCTTCCTTCTTTGCAAGTTTATCTTGCAGGCTTTGCGCAAATGCGGTGATGGCTTCTAGCTGTGTCGCTTGTACAGCGTCTGCGCGAATTGGAGCGCGGCAGGCATCGACTTCCTCTTGCTGAATGTCCAGCGCGTCAACCAAAGCATTCACAGTTTTTGCTTGGGGCTTTTTCACCTTCCCGTTTTCGATTTCAGAAATGCGGGTGCGTTTGGATTTACTGCCGAGTGCGCGGAAGGCCAGTTCTGCGGCGTCTATGCCTTCTGATTCTCGGTATTTTCGAACCGGTTTTCCAAATTTTTCGCCAAAAGATTCCAAACCGTAAATTTCCAGACACTTAAGCGTAATTAACCAATCATTTGTGGGACAGGGCGACCACCCTACGCCTTTGGTCACAGGCTAGACAGGTCATGCCGAGAAGGCAACTGGAACACTGCGCAGTGGCCCAGCTTTCAACTTAAGATAAGGATTAAGCGAATGCTGAAAGCCACGAAAATTGGAACGTATATAACTTTGGGTGCTGTGTATGTGGCGCCATTGCTTGGGGCGGATAAAACGGTCTGTGTTGCAGCCATAAGCGGGGCGTATTTCTTGCTGGCGGCTTTGACGATCCCGTCCCACTAAACACCAGAGCGTGCTTTGCACGGTCTGCGCCGACCTCCCCCATGGGAGGCGCAAATGCGCCCCCCGAGGTCAGCGCAGACCTGCGTTGTTACTCTACCAACTTCGGACCTTCAGTTACGTTATTCCCTGGCATCAGGCCGAGGCGTTTGGCCACTTCGGTATAGGCATCAGCCAGATCGCCGAGGTCGCGGCGGAACACGTCTTTGTCGAGTTTCTGGCCTGTTTTCGCATCCCAGAGTCGGCAGCTGTCGGGTGAAATCTCGTCGGCGACGATCAAGCGTTGGTAGTCACCGTCGAATTGGCGGCCGATTTCGATTTTGAAGTCGATGAGTTTGATGCCGACGCCGTACATGAGGCCAGACATATAGTCGTTTACCCGCAGGGCGATGGCGACCATGTCGTCGAGGTCTTGTTGGCTGGCCCAGTTGAAGGCGAGGATGTGTTCTTCGGCCACCAGCGGGTCGCCGAGGCTGTCGTCTTTGTAGCAAAATTCAACGATGGGGCGGGGCAGGGGTGTGCCCTCTTCGATGCCGAGCATTTTGGACATGGAGCCAGCGGCCACGTTGCGCACGATCACCTCGAGCGGGATGATTTCCACCTTATGGCAAAGCTGTTCGCGCATGTTGAGGCGTTTGATGAAATGGTTCGGAATACCAAGGGCCGTGAGGCCGAGCATGAAGTGTTCGGACAGGCGGTTGTTGAGCACGCCTTTGCCCTCAATCGTGTCTTTCTTCTGCGCGTTATAGGCGGTGGCGTCGTCTTTGAAGTATTGCACGATGGTGCCAGGCTCGGGGCCTTCGAACAGGGTTTTTGCTTTGCCTTCGTAAATTTTGGTGCGACGGGCCATGGGAGGAATCCTATCTGAGGGGCCTAAGTTGCCTGTTCTATAGGGCCAGATCCACACTGCGGCAAGATGCAAGGCGGTGGGACCTTGTCGCAGGGGCAATGCCCCCCCATATTGAAGGTATAACAAAAGAGGAGACACCCATGTCAGGTTTTGATGATCGCGCAGACGCATTTGAAAAGAAATTTGCCCATGATGCAGAGTTGCAGTTCAAAGTAGAGGCGCGGCGCAACAAGTTGCTGGGCTTGTGGGCGGCAAGTTTGCTGGGCAAATCCGCAGACGAAGCGGCGGCCTATGCCACGGAAGTGGTGAAATCGGACTTTGCTGAGGCAGGGGATGAGGATGTGTACCGCAAGGTTGCAGGCGATCTGGGCGACAAAGCGGATGAAGCCACCATTCGCGCACAAATGGTTGCGTTGCTGGCAGAGGCCAAAACGCAAGTTATGTCTGAAATCTAGGCATTTGATATTACACAAAAGAAAAGGCCTCGGATCAGAAATCCGAGGCCCTACTTAACAAAAAGTCGATCTAAGCGGACAACACGCCAGCCACTGAGGCTAATTCCTCGAAAGTCAGTTACCTGACCCCCACACCGACTGAAAATAAGACTGCTTGAAAAGGTGTGCCCTTATCAAACAGCATTTCTTGCGAAAAAGAGTGACAATTGTCACTCTTTTCGAGGAAAGTTCACGTTTCGTAAACTTTTTGCGAGATGTGTCCTTGGATTTGAATTTTTCGATCTTAGGTGGAGCGGCTTTTCAGCCGCACCGAGGGGTTAGCTTTCGCCAAACACACGTTTGAAAATCGTATCCACGTGTTTGGTGTGATAGCCCATGTCGAATTTCTCGTTGATTTCGTCAACGGTCAGCGCCTTGCACACGTCTTCGTCTGCGAGCAGTTCTTCGCGGAAATCGGTGCGGTGTTCCCAGACTTTGAGCGCGTTGCGTTGTACCATTGTGTAGGCGTCTTCACGGCTGACGCCTGCTTGAGTAAGGGCGAGCAACACACGTTGGGACATCACGAGGCCTGGAAACTTGTTCATGTTGTCGAGCATGTTTTCAGGGAAGATGATCATCTTGTCGATCACGCTGGTCATCCGTGCGAGCGCAAAATCAAGGGTGATTGTGCTGTCTGGGCCGATGTTGCGCTCCACGGAGGAGTGGGAGATGTCCCGCTCGTGCCAGAGGGTGACGTTTTCCATGGCAGGGACCACGGCCATGCGCACCAGACGGGCGAGGCCTGTGAGGTTTTCTGTCAGCACAGGGTTTTTCTTGTGCGGCATTGCAGAAGACCCCTTTTGGCCCATCGAGAAAAACTCTGCCCCTTCGAGCACTTCCGTGCGCTGCATGTGGCGCACTTCGGTGGCGATGTTTTCAATAGAGGAGGCGACAACGCCGAGTGTTGCGAAAAAGGCAGCGTGACGGTCGCGTGGGATAACTTGCGTGGAAATTGGTTCTGGGGACAGGCCCAGCTCGGCACATACGTGTTCTTCAATCGCGGGGTCGATGTTGGCGAATGTGCCGACTGCCCCTGAAATGGCCCCTGTGGCGATTTCTTCGCGGGCGGTTTTCATGCGAGCGAGGTTACGATCCATTTCCGCATAAAAACGTGCAAAGGTCAGACCCATTGTTGTGGGTTCGGCGTGGATACCATGGCTGCGGCCCACGCGCAGGGTCATTTTGTGTTCCATGGCGCGGCGTTTTAAGGCACCCATCAATCCTTCGACACCTGCGATCAGGATGTCAGCGGCACGTACGAGTTGTACGTTGAAACATGTGTCGAGCACATCGGATGACGTCATACCTTGGTGAACGAAGCGGGCTTCATCTGAGCCGACATGTTCTGCAAGGTGTGTCAGGAAGGCGATGACGTCGTGTTTGGTGATGGCTTCGATTTCGTCGATGCGGGCCACATCAAATTCTACGTCTTTGGCTTTCCACACCGCATCCGCGTTTTCGCGCGGGATCACGCCGATGTTGGCCATAGCTTCGCAGGCGTGGGCTTCGATTTCGTACCAGATTTTGAACTTGGATTCAGGGGACCAAATGGCGACCATGTCTGGGCGGGAATAACGTGGGATCATCTGGAAGCGTCCTTTTCTGACGGAAATGTTTGTATACGGCGTATGACGCGGGGTTTAGACTGAAGGGTGAAAAGCTACAAGGTAAGAGGTGTCGCATGCGGGTTTTGATGGTGTTTTTGACGATACTGGCTGGGCCTGTGATGGCGGAGGATGCTTGGGTTAAGCTCGAAACGGAGCAACAGGTGCTCGAAGCGTTGGATGATAAGGCTTTGCGTTACACCACGGCCAAACAGGTTTTTTACCTGTCAGGGCGTACCTTATATGACGCGGGTCGACCCAGTTGGGGCAATTGGCGGCCCCAAGGGGGGCAATACTGTTCGGAATGGCCACCCAATGCAGGATGGGATTGCTATGATTTGTATGTCAGCGGTGATGGTACAAAGGTACGCTTTGTTGGTGGCGCAGAAGGCACGGACATTGCGGTTGGGCAATACGTGCCTGTGCGCGAATGATTTCGGTTGAACTGGTCCTGCTGGGGGTTGTGGCCAGCATCGTGCTTTGGGCCTTGGGCGCGGCACGGTTAAGCCGAACGCTGATCACGCTGCCGATGATTTTCACAGCTGTTGGGTACGGCGTTACCTATCCCGTTGGAATGTTGGCCGATGAACACGCGCTGAACGAAGTGGCGCGGTTTGTGGCCGAAGTTACGCTGATTATCGTGCTGTTTGCAGATGCGAGCCATGTGCGGTTTCGCGATTTAAGCAAAGGATACGGGTTGCCGCTGCGTATGTTGGTCATTGGCATGCCGTTAACGATTATTCTGGGCACATTGGCGGTGTATTTCATTACCCCTGGTGGCAGTTGGGCCGTTGCGTTGTTAACGGCGGCGATTTTGACACCGACGGATGCGGCGCTGGGCGCGAGTGTTGTGGGATCAAAAGATGTGCCGCGTAAGCTAACGCAAACGATCAATGTGGAAAGCGGGCTGAACGATGGTTTGGCGTTGCCTTTTGTGCTGTTCGGGGCAACGGCGGCGGGGATGGCGGCCCGTGGAGCGGGGGCAGGTGATCTGCTGAATGACGCGGTTTTACAGGTTGTTTTGGGGCCTGTGGCGGGAATTGTAGTTGGCGGTGGCATTGCGTGGCTGATGAACCGTGCACAGGGCGCGAATTGGGCCAATGATAGCAGCGAAGCGATTGTGTTCCTTGCCAGCGCCTTTGCGGCCTATCTGGGGGCAAATGTGATCGGAGGGAACGGGTTTATTGCGGCCTTTGTGGCAGGCATGACCTTTGGCAATGTGTACAAACACGATTTGCATTTCATTCGCGAGTTTATGGAAAGCCAAGGGCAATTGGTGACCATTATGGCGTTCTTGATTTTTGGGGCGGTACTGCTGCCAGCGGGACTTGCACATTTCAGTGTTATTCCGTTGCTGATCGCGGCGCTGTTCCTGACGTTGGTGCGGATGCTGCCCATCGTTTTGTCCTTGATCGGAACGAATACGACGTTCGCAGAACGGCTCTTTCTGGGCTGGTTTGGGCCGCGCGGATTGGCATCGGTGTTATTCGCGCTGATCGTGATTGATGAATATGACATCCCGTTTGAGGCGGAATTACAGGCCTGTGTGGTGATGACAGTGTTTGTGTCGATCATCCTGCACGGGATGAGCGCTGCGCCATTGGCAAAGTATTTCGGACGAAAAGATTAAGCCCTAGCGCCCTTCTGGGCCGTCATAGGCGCGTTCAACCTTGGCCACGCGCAACGTGTAATGTTCGTACCATTTTTGCTTGCCCATGTTCTGGGCATAGAGGTGTTCGGACACTTGCTTCCAATTCATCAGCGCGGCCTCATCCGCCCAATAGCTGACGGTGATACCAAGCCCTTCGGTATCGCGGGTGGTTTCGATGCCGATGTAGCCATCTTGTTCAGCTGCCAAAGAAACCATCTTTTCGGACATTGGGCCATAACCCGTGGTGTTATCACTGAGTTGGGCAGTGAAGATCACCGCGTAATAGGGTGGTTCGGGCAGGGGGGCAAATCGGCTCATCCGCAGTAAACCCGTGTGATTTTGCCGTCTTCGCCGATGGCAATGTTCAGACGCGTTTCAAGGTGATCCATCGTTATCATAGTGCCAGGGGTGATGATGCGCACATTTTGGGCATCAAAGGACATGCCCTCGAGCGTGGACTGATCCTGACCAACAAGATTTTGCAGTTGTGCCGCGCCACAATCGGTTTTTGTATCGGCCACTTTGGTATCCAGTTCATCGGCTTGGCAGGCGGTTATCGACAAAGCTGCCAGAGTTAGAAGAATATGTTTCATGCCACAAACCTAGGCAGGCGCGGGAAAGGTTACAAGTGACAAGGGCCGCTGATGTCAGCGGCCCTTGGTATTTATTCAGCGGCGATTTTGATGACAGGTTCCATCTGATCGAGCCACTCTTGAGCCAAGTGGCATTTGATCTGTTGGCTCCCTGCCAGATCTCGCATTGGCGGGACCTCTGTTTCGCACAGGTTATTGGGCACATTGTGTTTGTGCTTGCACCGCGTTTGGAACGGGCAGCCTGTGGGTGGATTCATGGCCGAAGGGATGTCGCCATCCAGAACGATGCGCTTCTTTTCCACCGACGTGTCCGCGATGGGAACGGCAGAGAGCAACGCCTCGGTGTAGGGGTGGTAGGGGGGCGAGAAGACCTCTTCTGTTGTTCCCATTTCCACCACATGGCCCAGATACATCACCATCACGCGGTCTGACAGGTAGCGTACAATGGACAGATCGTGGCTGATGAACAGAAGCGTGGTTTTGTTTTCACGCTGAATTTCCATCAAAAGATCAGTCACCGCCGCCTGAACGGACACATCTAGGGCCGAAACGGGTTCATCCGCCACAACAACTTGGGCGTTGCCCGCAAAGGCACGGGCGATCCCCACACGTTGTTTTTGCCCACCTGACAATTGTCGCGGCATCCGATTGGCAAAGGCGCGCGGCAGTTTAACAAGGTCCAACAGTTCCAACATGCGTTGGTGGCGTGCGGCCGCGTCATCGCCGATTTTGAAAATCTCAAGAGCGCGAATGATCTGGCTGCCCACGGTCATGGACGGGTTGAGCGTGTCAAATGGGTTCTGGAACACCATCTGGATCGACGAAACGGTTTTGGTTTCCCTTTCTTGGATCGGCACAGCTTCTATCGATTGATTGTTGAGCGACACGTTACCATCGGTGGCGGTTTCAAGCCCCATCAGAACCTTCGCAAGAGTGGATTTACCACAGCCCGATTCCCCCACAATGGCGAGGGTTTCGGATTCGCGTGCTTCAAAAGAGATGGTTTCGTTGGCTTTCACCACGCGTACATCGCCCCCGCCAAAGAGCGCGTTTGCCGCCACTTCGTAGTATTTCTTGAGCGTGTCCACCTTGAGCACCACATCACCGGGTTTGGTTTTTTCGGTGTTGTCACCCCCCGTGATTTTGGCGTCCCAATCGATTTCGTCGATCCGCAGGCACCGGCTTTCGTGGCGATCACGATCTGCATCGGCAAGGTTGACCATCGGGATGACGCCACTGTTACAGCGACCTTCTTCGAAATAGTCGCAGCGAGGGCCAAAGTTACAGCCAGGTGGGCGTTCATGCGGCAGAGGGAAGTTCCCCGGAATGGCCACCAATGGGCTGTCGTTTTTGTCTGCCCCTGGCAATGGGATCGAGCGGAACAGCGCCTGTGTGTAAGGGTGCTGCATTTTGTCGAACACATCGGCGATGGAGCCAGTTTCAACCGCTTCGCCTGAATACATCACGCACAGACGGTCACAGGTGTCGAGCACGAGGCCAAGGTTGTGCGAGATGAACAGCATTGATGTGCCGTATTTTTCGCCCAGCCCTTTCACCAGATCGACGATACCTGCTTCAACCGTCACATCGAGCGCGGTTGTGGGCTCATCAAGGATCAGCAGAGATGGTTTAGACATCAGCGCCATCGCGATAACGATCCGTTGCTGCTGACCGCCCGAAAGTTGGTGCGGATAGCTGTCCAAAATCCGCTTCGGGTCAGGCATTTTCACGTCTGTCACCACTTCAAGTGCGAGGTTATACGCGTCCTCTTTGCTGGCGCCTTCGTGGATCATCGGCACTTCCATCAACTGTTTGCCGATTTTCATGGCGGGGTTCAGCGAAGCCATGGGTTCCTGATAGATCATGGCAATTTCAGAGCCGCGCAGATCGCGCAGTTCTTCGGGGCTGAACGTCGATAAATCGCGGCCTTTAAATTTGATCGAGCCGCCGACAATTTTGCCGTTCACGCCCAAATCCATCATCACGCCAAGCGCAACGGTGGATTTACCACAGCCAGATTCACCCACCAGCCCGACTGCTTCGCCGGGCATAACTGTGGTGGAAAAATCCATTACGGCAGGGATTTCGCCCGCGCGGGTGAAGAATGAAATCGAAAGGTTGTCGATTTCGAGGATTGGGCCATCATAGTCCATTTTTTCCATTTTGGTATCTCCTTGTTGTGATACCGTCCCGGGCTTGACCCGGGATCGCTTTGTTCAACGAGACCCCAGATCAAGTCTGGGGTGATGTGGCGCGCGCCGCCACATCAGTCTTTCAGGGATTCTTCACGCAGGCCATCGGCCAGCAGGTTCAAGCCAAGCACCAGTGACAACAGCGACAGGGCTGGTGTCAGGGCTGGGTGGAGGTAGACGGACAGGAGTTTACGTCCTGTGTTAATCGTCGTGCCCCAATCTGGGCTTTCTGGTGGAAGGCCAAGGCCGAAGAAGCCCAATGTCCCAAGAAGGATGGTGGCGTAGCCAATGCGCAGACAGAAATCCACGATCAGTGGGCCGCGCACGTTGGGCAGGATTTCCCACAGCATAATGTACCATGCGGTTTCACCGCGTGTTTGCGCCGCCGAGACATAGTCGCGCGATTTCACGTCCATCGTCAGGCCGCGCATGATGCGGAAGATGGTGGGTGAGTTCACAAAGACCACGGACACGAACACCACCAGAACACCGCCTGGGATGTTGAAGAGATCAAGCCAGCTTGGCCAGAAATCAACCAATGTGCCGCGTCCACTTTCTGAAATAATCGAGAAGTAGAGCAAGCCACCGATGACAAGCACAGCCGCAATGAGCGGCGTGCGGACATGCGGCAGAACGTGGTAGCGCGAGTTCAACAACACGGTGAGGAACACCAGTGGGAAGATAAAGAACACCGCCGCCATGTAAGCTGGGATACCCGTGGCCACGATTTCAGGTGTCACCAGAAGGTAGAACAACAGGATCACAGGGAAGGCGAGGATCAGGTTGGCCAAGAAGGACAAGACGGTATCCAAGCGACCCCCATAGTAGCCCGCGGGCAAGCCAAGGGTGATGCCAACCACATAGCCAAACAATGTGGCCAATGGAGCGATGGCAAGCACGACGGCCGAGCCGTAGATGGCTTGGCTGAACACATCTCGGGCCAAGGTATCGCCGCCCAAAAGGTAATAGGCATATTGCCCTTCTTCTGGTGCGCGCAGCGGTGTGCCCGGAACTTTGTTCTTCATTCCTGAAACTTGCGCTAGCGGGTCGTGGGTTGCGATGAGGTCAAACACGCCCGCATAGATCGCGGTGAACACCCAGAATGTGACCAACGCAAAGCCGATCATGCCAACGGTCGAATCAAAGATACGTCCATAGAGCCCAAGGTTGCGTTTGAACGTGATGGACAGGCCAAAGACCAAGACCATCGTGATCCAGACAGGAATGAACTGCATAAAGATGCGGCCCAGAATTTCGAGAGTTGTTAACGGTTCCATGTGTCTGTCCCCTTAAGAAATGCGGATGCGAGGGTTCAGGTAGACGTAGCCGATATCGGATATCAGCTGTGTCAACAGAACGATCACAACGGAGATGACAGACACGCCCAGAAGCACATCAATGTCGTTATTGCCTGCGGATTGCACCAGCAGCCAGCCGAAGCCTTTGTAGTTGAACAAGGTTTCGGTAATGACCACGCCTGTGAGCAGGTAAGGGATTTGCAGGATGATCACCGTGAAGGGGGCAATCAGTGCGTTGCGCAATGCGTGTTTCATCACGATGTTGCCAAAGGATACGCCCTTTAGACGCGCCGTTCGAATATATTGCGCAGTCATCACCTCGGTCATGGAGGCGCGCGTCATTCGGGCAATATAGCCAATAGAGAAGAGCGCAATGGTCAGAACAGGCAGGGTGAAGTTTTCAAATGTGGCCCCGCCCATGGCAGAGGCCGCCGAGCCTTTGGCCCATTTCAACCCCACAGCAGAGGAGGCGAAAATCGCGATTAGGATAACGCCTGAAACGTATTCTGGCGTGGCTGATGTCACGATGGAAAATGTAGAGAGGCTGCGGTCCATTTTGGACCCTTCACGCATCCCCGCCAGAACACCGATTACAAGCGCAGCAGGCACAGTGAGAAGCAAGGCCCACATCATCAAGAACCCTGTCAGCGACAGGCCTCGCCACATGATAAGCCCAGCATCTTCTTTAGCACGCGTGGAATAGCCCCATTTGCCTTGCAGTACGCCACAAAAGCGGGGGGCGTCTGCAATGGCCATGCCTTGAGTGGCGCACCGACCGCGAACTTCGCCATCCGTACCTTCGATGACGTATCCTGGTAACACGCCGAGCCATTCGCCGTATTTGGTCAGCACTGGCCGTGTATAACCACGGTTGCCAAGCCAAGTGGATACTTGTTCATCCGACATGCGGAAGTTGCCTTGGGTTTTGGCAAGCTTTTCGAGGTTTGGATACAGGTTCGTCAAAAAGAAGACGACAAACGTAAGACATAATGCTGTGAGCAGCATCACGCCCAGTCGGCGAAGAAGAAATAGTCCCATTGGGTTCCCGTTGTTTTTTGTGACGGACCTATTTTAGGCTGATCCGTTCGTTGTGCAGCGAGTTTGCCAGCAGCGGCAAATGCCTAGTGGTATTTAGACAAAAAGGGCCGCACCAGCAGGTGCGGCCCAATTTTTCAACATGTGGCTTAGGCTTTCCAAGCCCACTTGTAGATTTGTGGCAGGTAAGCGATGTGCATATCCACGCCAACCATGTCTTCTTTGTGGTGACGTGTGATCGTGCGCCAGTATGGCTGGATCGTAACGCCTTCCTCAATCATGATGGCCTGAAGCTTGCTCATAACCGCTTTACGCTTGCCAGCATCCGCGATGGAGTTTGCTTCTGCCAGAAGAGTGTCAAACTCTTCGTTTGCAAAACCAGATTCGTTCCATGCTTCACCAGATTTATAAGCCAGCGCCAGAACCTGTGTGCCCAAAGGACGGTGGTTCCAGTTTGTGGAGGAGAATGGGTATTTCGCCCAGTCGTTCCAGAATGTGGAACCTGGCAGAACAGTACGTTTTACGTTCATGCCAGCCGCACGCATTTGCGCCGCAACAGAGTCTGTCGTTGCTTTGCGCCAGTCATCGTCAATGGAGTGCAATTCCAGCTCTGTGTCGAGCATGCCTGCTTCTTCCATCAAAGCCTTAGCTTTGGCTGGATCGTGCGGGATGCGAGTGACAGAGGCGTCATGCTCTGGGTGAACTGGGCCAACGTGGCAGTTGTCCGCAGGGATACCCTGACCGTTTACGCCAAGTTCCAGAACAACAGCATTGTCTACAGCCATTGCGATGGCCTGACGAACGCGCTTGTCTTTGTACAGATCGCTGTTTTGGTTTGGACGCACAACAACTGTGGCACCAGACACAACATCGGACTGTGTCAGGCCGAGACCTGTCATCACGTCGATGAATTCGCCTGTGGATTCCCAGTTCATGTCGATTTCATCGGCGTCAAAAGCAGCTACGAATGCAGCGGCGTCTGTGCCGTAGTCGATGAATTCGATGCGGTCGATGTAACCACCTTTGCCAGCGGCGTAACCCCACCATTCGAAACCTTCGTTCCGTTTGATCGCGCCTTTAACGCCAACTTCCAACCCGTCTGGAACCATGTAGCCTGTACCAACTGCGGTGCCGAGCATGTCTTCTGGGTTATGAGAAGAGTGAACGATCGCAGCAGGGTAGTCCGCCATGCCAGGAATGATTGTGATGTCTGGGTTTGGCAGGGATAGTTTAACAGTGTGGCTGTCCACAACAGTGATTGCGCCGTCCAGAGCTTTGTTTGTTTCAGGATCAATCAAGGAGGACATACGGCCCGCCATTGAGTTACCTTCAACGTCTTTTTCACACCAGCCAGCGATGTTGCGTGCAACGTCTTCGGCTGTGAAATCGTCGCCGTTGTTCCACTTAACGCCTTTGCGCACGTTCAGAGTGTACTCTGTCGCGTCTGCGTTTGCTTCCCATGACTCAAGCAACATTGGCTCAAAAGAACCGTCGGAATTGTACTCTACGAGGTACTCCAGCCAACCTGCTGTGTATGTCGCGATTTGTGTCCAGTCGTATGTGCGTGGATCTTTCAGCGCACGGACTTCCATTTGCATGCGGATTGTGCCGCCTTTTTTGGCGTGTGCCGCTGCTTCCACTTTTTGCGCGCCGATAAGGGCGTACGCAGCTGTAGATGTCAGACCCAAAGCAGTTGTACGGGCCAGAAACTCGCGGCGGGACAGTTCGCCTGCTGCGTGCTCTTTGGCGTACATTTCTGCCACTGGATGCGTGTTGATAGGTGTCGTGGTCATATTTTTCTCCCTGATAGACCAAAATCTTGAAACAGATGAACATAGCGAGGTTTAGCTTGCAACCCCTGCCACTGCGCAGTGCAGTGAATGTGATCTGGCACTTTTTCTAATGTGAGCCGGTGATGGCTCGTTTTTACGTGCCTACCCATAACGCGCGGTAACTTGCGGAAAATGCTGAATATTAGCGACATATCCTGTCGTGTTTGCGACAGGTGGTTGGGTTTGGGGAAATTTTAAGGTGAATTGAGTTCAAGTGTAGTCAAGAAATAAGCAAAGGTGTTTTGGCCGCATTTTGCGCTTGAACGTTATTTCTGTGCGGATTGGCGGAACTCTTTTGGGGTTTGGCCCTGTTTGGCAGAAAACAACCGCGTGAAATACGCTGCGGATGAAAAGCCAAGATGATTGCTGATTTCGAGGATCTTGTGATCGGTGTTGGACAGCATCATGCGGGCCTCTGCCAGAACACGTTCTTGGATCAGGCGCGAGGCTGATTTGCCGTTCACTTGCTGGCATACACGCGTCAGATGAGTAGGGGTCACGCCTAACTCTTGTGCGTATTCCGCCAGTGTGCGGCCCGTGCGGTATTCTTTTTCCAAAATATTGACGAAACTCTCCATCAGGCGTTCGGCCGCGTTGGATTTGGTTTCTTTGAAATGCTTTTGCGCCATGCGGGCCACATTTACCGCCAACAGCCCCACAAGGTATTCCACGGACAGATTGCGCCCGATGCCTGTTGAATTGAATTCAGCAAACACGCGGTCAAATCGATTGGCCACCTGTTTTTGATCCATGAGATTTAGGATCGGCAGGAAAACATTTTGCGACGGCAGGGCAACGGCAATTTCGGGGTCCATTGTGACCACAACGCCAAACACGTTTGACGACAATTCCAATTGGTGTGGTACATCGTGGGGGATGAAGATAACCGTGTTTGGACCAAAGGATCGCGTGATGCCGTTGATCATGCAGCGCCCGTTGCCTTTGGATATCCAGAAGAATTTGTTTAAGCCGTTACAGCTGTCGAGCCGCAGCTCGGGATGGCTGGAGCGTAGCGTTCCCGCAAGTGAACCCACGTAAACGCGTTGCTCGGAATCTGGGATCAGCGGCGGGTTGGTGTCGTCCATCGAGGCGTCCTTGGCAGAGTAAGCGGCAAGCAGTGAATTCTGTGAGAAGTCACTAGAGATCAATTTCGTGACGTTTTCAAGAAGGGGTTGCGACAATTTTATGGAGTTCACGTTCGGGTAGCGCTTGGGCGGGGTCAATGTGATGCCAATTTGCCATTTTAGACCGAAACCATGTGCGTTGGCGTTTGGCATACTGACGGGTTTGGGTTTTTGCCTGTTCGATTGCCGTATCAAGATCAAGGTCACCGTTGAGATGTGACACCAACTCGCGGGCGCCGATGGCCTGTGCTGAGGGAAGGGTCGGGTCCCACCCGTCTGAAATATAGGCGCGTACCTCGTCCAAAGCGCCTGCCTCCATCATGAGATCAAAGCGGCGGTCGATCCGTTCGGCGAGCCAGTCACGATCTGAAGTGAGCGTGATTTTTGCTGCCGTGTCTGGGGCAATCAGGGGCGGCGGAGTTTCAGCCTGCCACGCAGACAGCCCCTTGCCAGTGGCATGGACCACTTCCCAAGCCCGTTGCAAGCGGGCGGGATTGTTTTGGTCGATTTGCGCCAATGTCGCAGGATCGCTGGATTGCAAATCTGCAATGAAGCCGTCTTTCCCCTTTGACAAGCGAAGGGCATTTCCGTCGGCGCGCAGTTGGGCTGGAATTTCGGGTATTTCCACCAAACCTTTTGTCAGGGCCGCGAAATAAAGCCCCGTGCCACCGATGATAATCGGGCGCTTGGTCGTTTGGGTTAGCGTTTCTTCGACATCGCGCAGCCAGTGCCCAACGGAATAGGGGGTGTGCTTGCCAATATGCGCATAAAGGTGATGGGGGGCTTGAGCCTGCTCTTGCGCATCTGGGCAAGCGGACAGAACAGACCAACAGTCATAGACTTGAAGCGCATCGGCATTGATGATGCAGCCGTCAAACATGGCGGCCAACCGCAAGGCCAGCGCGGATTTGCCCGAAGCCGTTGGGCCAGCGATCAAAATTGGTGCAGGTCTATCGTTCATTTGTGTGTTCATAGGGCAAGAGCCCGCAGTTTGCCATTGAAACGGAACGGGTTTTCCGACAATTTGCCGCGAAGCAATAAATTTAAGGAATCGCGCATGTCTACAGACGGCCAAGACGGTTTGAATCCGACCTTTAACAGGGTCATGTTGAAGATTTCCGGCGAGGCGCTGATGGGCGATCAGGGGTTTGGATTGCATCCCCCCACCGTTGAGCGCATCGCCAAAGAGATTAAATCCGTTCACGATCTTGGCGTTGAGATTTGTCTGGTTATCGGCGGCGGCAACATTTTTCGCGGGTTGCAAGGCAGTGCGCAAGGGATGGAGCGTACCACTGCGGATTACATGGGGATGCTTGCCACGGTAATGAACGCGCTGGCGATGCAAGGTTCGCTGGAAAGCCTTGGTATTCATACGCGGGTGATTTCGGCCATTCCGATGGATCAGGTGTGCGAGCCTTACATCCGTCGTCGCGCGGTGCGCCATTTGGAAAAGAAACGGGTGTGTATTTTTGCGGCTGGCACAGGCAATCCATACTTTACCACGGATACTGCGGCCACCTTACGCGCCAATGAGATGTCTTGCGAGGCGATCTTTAAGGGCACGCAGGTGGATGGGATTTACGACAAAGATCCAAAACAACATGCAGATGCTGTGCGCTATGACACTGTTTCATATGATGAAGTGTTGCAGAAGAATTTGAAAGTTATGGATGCAAGTGCGATTGCGCTGGCCCGTGACAACAATAAACCGATTGTCGTGTTTTCGCTGGATGAGCCTGGTGGCTTTGCTGGGATTTTGCGCGGTGAGGGGACTTACACTAAGGTAGGGTAAAACCTATCTAACAAAAACAGAGGGCGAAACCACGGCCCCGAAGGAGTATATGATGTCTGACGAAGTCGAAATTGATCTGGATGATTTGCAGCGCCGCATGGATGGGGCACTTGGGTCTTTGAAAACTGATTTCTCGTCATTGCGCACGGGCCGTGCGTCGGCGTCCATTTTGGATACGGTTATGGTCGAAGCTTATGACAGTCAAATGCCGCTGAACCAGTGTGGTACGGTAAATGTGCCAGAGCCTCGGATGATTACCGTAACAGTATGGGACAAAGGGTTGATTGGTGCCGTTGAGAAAGCGATCCGCAATTCGGGTCTTGGTATTAACCCTGTTGGGGATGGCATGACCATTCGTCTACCCATTCCAGAGCTGAACGAAGAACGTCGGCAGGAACTCGCCAAAGTGGCAGGGGGCTACGCGGAAAACGCGCGTGTGGCTGTACGCAACGTGCGCAAAGATGGTATGGACCAAGTGAAAAAGGGCAAAAACGCGGGAATGGGCGAAGATGATCAGAAAATCTGGTCTGATGAAATCCAATCTATGACAGATGCCGCCATTGCGAACATCGACAGCGCGTTAGAGGCGAAACAAGAAGAAATCATGCAAGTATAAGTCAGGCAAACTGACACAGCAGATTAGAAAACGGGCAGATGGCGCAAAACACAAAACAAACACATGCGGACCACGTTGCGATTATTATGGATGGCAACGGGCGCTGGGCAACAGCGCGGGGATTGGAACGCCTTAAAGGGCATGTCAAAGGCGTTGATCGGGTGCGTGATGTAATCCGTGCCGCCCCTGATTTTGGGGTGGATTGCCTGACGGTGTTTGCGTTTTCCACCGAAAACTGGAAACGCTCTGAGCGCGAAGTCACGGGGCTGATGAACCTGTTCAAGCGTTACATTCGGGGCGAAGCGGCCACGCTTGACGAAGACAACGTTCGGGTGCGGTTTATCGGGGATCGTGGCCCGCTGGATGACAAGCTGAATTCGCTGATGTCCGAGCTGGAAGCGTTGACCGTGAACAACACGGGGCTGAAACTGACCATTGCGCTGAACTATGGCGGGCGCGATGAAATTGTGCGCGCTGTGGGCCGTATCGCCAAAGCGGCGAATATGGGAATGATTAAACCCGAAGATGTGACCGAACAGATGATTGGCAATTTCCTCGATACCGCAGATTTGCCTGATCCTGATTTGGTGATCCGCACATCGGGCGAATGCCGCACATCAAACTTTTTACCATGGCAGGCCTGTTACGCGGAATATGTGTTCACAGACACCGCTTGGCCCGATTTTACCGTGCCAGAGATGGTTAAAATCCTGACGCAGTTTCGGGCGCGCGAGCGTCGGTTCGGTGCGGTTGCCTTAAAATGAGCGGCGCGCCAGATTTTTCCGACCTCATGCCGCGTATCGTGTCCGCAGTTGCGCTGATCGTTATTGGTCTTGGCTGTATGTGGGTGGGCGGCGATGCCTTTGGTGTGCTGCTGATTGTGGCCGCTGGGTTGATGGCTTGGGAAGTCAGCCGAATGCACGCGACACCGCTTTTGGTGCATTACGTGTTCGGGCTTGTGATTGCCGCTGTTGTCCTGTCAGC
Source organism: Amylibacter sp. IMCC11727 (assembly GCF_029854195.1). Taxonomy (NCBI): domain Bacteria; kingdom Pseudomonadati; phylum Pseudomonadota; class Alphaproteobacteria; order Rhodobacterales; family Paracoccaceae; genus Amylibacter; species Amylibacter sp. IMCC11727. The sequence continues at coordinate 2,243,395 of NZ_CP122960.1, read as the reverse complement.
CCTGTTTTTAAGCATGTTTTGGGCAGGTGTTTTGGTGATCATCGCGGCAGGTGCGGCGTTGATTGGGCATCACACAAAGGCCCCAGTGGTGATAACGGCGGTTGCGATTGTAATCACCTGCACGACCTTGTTTTTGCTGCGCAGCGAGTTCGGGTTTGGCTGGACAGTTTGGCTGGTTCTTGTCGTGGTGGCCAGCGATGTTGGCGGTTATTTCGCGGGTAAAGTGATTGGTGGGCCAAAGGTTTTGCCAAAAATTAGCCCTAAGAAAACGTGGTCTGGCACCCTTGGGGGCTGGGCGCTGGCAGCGGTTGTCGGGTTTGTCGCGGTGCAAATGGGGCAAGGCGGCATGGGGTTGATCCTTGTGTCTGTGCTTATGGCCATTGCTGCGCAAATTGGCGATCTGTTGGAAAGCCTGATGAAGCGACGCGCGGACGTCAAAGACAGCAGCAACCTAATCCCAGGGCATGGCGGATTGTTGGATCGATTTGATGGCACCATGGGGGCTGCGGTTGCGCTGTCCATTGTGATGGCGCTGGGTGGAACTGGTTTGTTGGGTCTGGTGTAATGCGGCGCGTGTCGGTGTTTGGATCCACGGGATCGGTGGGTCAAAACACAATTGATTTGATCGCACGGCGGATGGATGAATTCCAAGTTGTCGCGTTAAGCGGTGGGCGCAATGTAAAGCTGCTGGCTCAACAGGCGATTGCCCTAAAGGCGCAGATTGCGGTTGTTGCCGATGATGCGCTGTTGGCTGATTTAACCGATGCTTTGGCGGGATCGAATGTAACGCCGCTTGCGGGACGCGAAGCGCTTTTGGATGCTGCTGCAATCCCTGTGGATTGGGCGATGTCGTCGGTGGTGGGGTTTGCCGGGCTCGAGATCAGTCTGGCCATTGCGCAGCACTCTAAAACCCTCGCCTTAGCCAACAAAGAAAGTTTGGTGTGTGGCGGGGCGTTGTTGCAGCAGACTTGCGCGGCATCAGGGGCCACTTTGTTGCCCGTAGACAGTGAGCACTCTGCAATTTTTCAATGTATTGGTGGCGCCGATAAGGCCGTAGATCGGATCATCCTAACCGCATCGGGTGGTCCGTTTCTAAACGCATCCATGAAAGCCATGGAAACGGCCACGCCAGAACAAGCTGTGGCCCATCCAAATTGGGATATGGGGCAGCGCATTTCGATTGATAGCGCGTCGATGTTCAACAAGGCAATGGAAGTGCTGGAAACGCATGTGCTGTTTGACGTGACGCCCGCACAGATCGAAGTGATCGTTCACCCGCAATCCATCATCCATTCCATGGTCGAATTTGCCGATGGCGCGATTATGGCCCATCTTGGCCCGCCTGATATGCGTGCGCCCATTGGATTTGCCTTAAATTGGCCAGAAAGGGTTGATTTACCCATCGAGCGGCTGGATTTCGGCACGCTGGGCGCATTGACCTTTCAGCATCCAAACACAGATCAATTTCCATCTTTAACGCTGGCACAGCAGACGATGGATATGGGCGGTTTGGCTGGGGCCGCGTTTAACGGGGCGAAAGAGGCCGCATTGGATATGTTTTTGGCGCGGGATATCGGGTTTTTGGACATGGCGCGGGTTGTTCGCTCGGTTCTGGACCAAATTGATCCTGCCAAAAGTGACGAAGTAACGTTGGAAAGCGTGATTGCAATGGATGCAACGGCACGCAAGTTATCGGCGCAAGCCGCGAAAGAAGGGTTCCACTAGATGTTTGATTTTCTGGCATATATTCCGCTGATTGGCGAGCCGCTGACGTTTATCGTGCCGTTTGTTATCGTGCTGAGCATCGTGATCTTTATCCACGAATATGGCCATTACATCGTGGGTCGCTGGTGTGGCATCCACGCGGAGGCGTTTTCGATGGGGTTTGGCCCTGTGCTGAAATCATGGGTCGATAAGCGGGGCACCCGTTGGCAGATTTCTGCCCTTCCGCTTGGGGGGTATGTAAAATTTTTGGGCGACGCGAATGCGGCGAGTGGCGGCGTAGATCATGCAGCCATCGAAGCCATGCCCGAAGAATTGCGCGCGAAAACCTTGGAAAAGGCAGCGTTGTGGAAACGGGCGCTAACGGTGTTTGCGGGACCTGGTATCAATTTTGTTGCCTCGTTCATTATTTTTGCGGGTGTGGTTCTGTATTCTGGTGTTCCCACAGGCGAACCTGTTGTTGGCACAGTGAACCAGTTGAACGGCGTGAAAAATGAGCTGGTTCAGGGGGATCGTTTGATTTCTGTGGATGGGGTTGCCATCACCACCAACGAAGATTTTCGCAAGTTGCTCGACCCTGAAACCTTTAGCGCGCAAAGCACCTATGTGGTGGAGCGGGATGGCCAAACAATCGAGGTGATTGCGCCATATCCCTATTTACCAGCGGTGGGGCGTGTAATGCCCGCACAACCGGCAGCACGCGCTGGGGTGAAAAAGGGCGATATTATTTTGCAGGTTGGCGACAACCCAGTGCGCACCTTTTCTGAGCTTCGTGAGTTGATAATTGCCGCGCCTGAAGACCGTGTTCCACTGGTGGTGCAACGTGGCAGCGAAACGGTTGAGCTGATCATTCGGCCCCGCAAATCCGCCTATGTGGATAGTGAAGGGCAATTGAAAGAGAAAGTTCAAATCGGCGTGCAATCCTTTGGCCCGTTCGAAGCAGACATGCGATCCGTTGGGCCGATTGAGGCGCTGCAAATCGGGGCGCAGGGCGTATGGGGCATGGTCACCGTTTTCGGGCAAACCATTTCCAAGCTGGTGACAGGGGCAATTTCGCCAAAGAACTTGAACGGCCCGCTGGGTATCGCAGTGGCGTCAGGGGATACAGCATCGCAGGGCCTGTTGGATTTGATTCAATTTGTGGCCGTTATTTCGACGGCGATTGGCCTGATGAACCTGTTGCCCATCCCCGTTTTGGATGGGGGCCATTTGGTGATTTATGCCTATCAAGCGGTGTTTAAGCGCCCACCAAACGAGAAGGTGTTGAACTATATCATGTTGGCGGGCTTTTCGCTTTTGATCACGCTTGTGCTCTATGCCACGTTCTATGATGGGGTGCGTTTGCTGGGGTAGGTGCGATTGTGATTGGTGACTGCCCACAAGACCTAGTAGATTAACTAAACAAATACGCATTATGCGTCTTTGATTTCTGTGCGGGTTCCATTAGAAAGAGCCCCAATGACATAAATGAAAAAGTTGATGCCTGGGGGGCTAGGTCACAATGATTACTTCGCGAGCTGCTGCGCGGTTTTTCCGTGGAATGAAAAACTCTTGCGCTGCTGTAGCTTTAGCCACAGCCATAGTGCCGATTTCGGGCGCTGTTTTCGTTGAAAGTTCAGCGGCTTACGCGCAAGCGAGCGCAAGGTTCAGCCGCATTGATGTGTCGGGCAACCAGCGCATTGCATCTGATACGATCCGATCTATTGCAGGTATTTCTGCAGGGGTTCGGGTAACGCCAGGCCAGATTAACGGGGCTGTCCAGAACTTGTTTGATTCTGGCTTGTTCGAATCTGTTGATGTTCGCCCAGAGCGCGGCCGTCTTGTGATTGAAGTTGTCGAGTACCCAACGATCAATGTCATCGCGATTGAAGGCAACCGCCGCTTGAAAGACGAAGACCTGCTTGGCCTGATCGGATCTGTGCCGCGCCGTGCCTATTCTCCGTTGCAGGCCGAAGCTGATACACTGGCGATTACCAACGCTTATGCTGCTGCTGGCCGTTTGGCCGCGCGCGTGGAGCCAAAAATTATCCGTCGCTCTGACAACCGTGTTGATCTGGTGTTTGAAGTACGCGAAGGACGTGTGGTTGAGGTCAACCGCATCAGCTTTACGGGGAACCGTCAGTATTCGGATCGCCGCTTGCGTCGGACAATTGATTCAAAACAAGCGGGCCTGTTCCGTGCGTTTGTACGCCGCGACACATTCATCCCAGAGCGTTTGGAATTTGACAAAGAGAAGCTGCGCAACTTTTACCTGAAACGCGGTTATATCGACGCCGATGTCGTGTCGTCTTCCGCTGATTTTGCCCGAGAGCGCAATTCATTCGGTGTGAACTTTCAGGTGCAAGAGGGCCAGCAATACACCTTTGGTGAGATGAGCATCTCCAGCCCTGAACCCGATGTAAACATTGACGATTACAATCGTGCCCTGAGAATCAGAAGCGGTTCCGTTTACAATCCTGAGCAGGTGAACACGACGTTGCAGCGTATGGACATTATTGCCGCACAAAAAGGGCTGCCGTTTGTTCAGGCACAACCCCGTGTGACGCGCAACGATGACACGCGGACGTTGGACATTGACTTTGAGTTGGTGCGTGGACCTAAGTTGTTCATCGAACGCATTGATATTGAGGGCAACAGTGACACGCTCGACCGCGTAATTCGCCGCGAATTTGAAAGCATCGAAGGGGATCCGTTTAACGCCCGTAAGGTGCAAGAAGCGGCAGATCGCATTCGTGCGTTGGGCTTTTTCGCGCGCGTTGATGTCCAAACCCGCGAAGGCTCTGGTCCTGATCAAGTTGTGATTGATGTGAACGTGGAAGAGCAGCCAACGGGGACACTTGGCTTTGGCCTTGGGTTCGGGACAGATGATGGTCTGGGCGGCAACGTGAACCTGACGGAAAACAACTTCCTTGGGCGGGGCCAAAGCATTGGTTTGACCATCAGCACCACATCAAACAACCGCGAGTTTTCGTTCAACTTCGTTGAGCCAAAGCTGTTTGACCGTGACTTGGCGCTTGGAATGAGCGTGTCTTATCGCACGACAGACAACGAAAACCTGACCTTTGACACCACACGTTTGCAGTTTGTACCGTCGCTGTCCTTCCCAATTGGTGAGTTTTCTCGCCTGAGTACATCGCTTGTGATCGCACAGGATGAAGTTACCGCGGGTGCCAACTCCTCGGCGTTGATCCAACAAGAACAGGGCTCACGTTCAACGTTTGGGTTCGGTCTTGGGTACACCTTTGATCGAAGAAACTCGCCGGTTGATCCTACCGCGGGCTTTATCTTTAGCTTTGATCAAACGCTGGCTGGGATTGCTGGGGACAACAATTATTATAAGGCTGTTGCGAACGCAAAAACCTACCGCAGTTTGTTCAACGAAGAGGTCATTCTCTCCGCTGAGTTTGAAGGGGGCTACCTGAAGTCCTTTGGCGGTGAGAGCACAAGCATTATCGACCGGTTCCAATTGGGCGGTAATACGCTGCGCGGCTTTGAATCCTTTGGTATCGGTCCGCGTAACGTGGACACCGTTGGGGGGACAACCTTTGACGAAGCCTTGGGCGGTAACTTTTATGCTCTGGCACGATTGGAAGCGAGTTTCCCAATCGGTTTGCCAGAGGAATACGGCATCCACGGTGGTTTGTTCTTTGATGTTGGCTCCGTTTGGGGATTGGATCGACCATCTGCAGGTGGTGTAAATGCCAGCTCTGCTGATTTTGAACTGCGCTCTGCAATTGGTGTTTCCATTTTCTGGGATACGGCCATTGGTCCTCTACGGTTTAACTTTGCGAAACCGCTGGAGTTTGTAGAGGGTGTCGACAATACAGAAACGTTCAACTTTACCATTGATACCCGTTTCTAAGGCGATGCGCTTTTTCACACGCATTCAGGCAGTTTTCTTGATTGGATGCGTGTTTCTGAGCGGTCAGGCCGTTGCGCAAGATGCGACCTTTCCTGTCTTTCAAGACGGACCTGCAATTGTGAGCATCAACCGTGAACGGTTGATCCAACGATCCGACTTTGGCCGTGCGCTGATTAAAGTGTTGTCAGACCGTCAGGCTGCGTTAGTGAAAGAAAACGAAACTCTTGCGCAGGATCTGGAGCGTGAAGAGCGAGAGCTGACCGAGCTGCGCAAAACCCTGACTCCAGCCGAGTTTACCCCCTTAGCCGAAGCTTTTGATGCGAAAGTCAAAGAGGTGCGGCGTGTCCAAGAGCAAAAGGGCGTTGAACTGACCAAATCTCTTGAAAATGCGCGGTTTCGGTTTTTCAGGCAGGCAGAACAGATCATCGTGAAGCTGATGGCGGACAGGGGCATTCAGTTTGTTTTGGATGAAAGCGCCATTTGGCTGAGCCAAGGTGGAGATGTTACAAACCTTGTCATAGAGCGGCTGGATGCTGCCTATGGCGCGGGTCAACTGACGCTGGAATAAAACTGTTCGGCCAAGTCCTGACTTGAACGTTGGCAGTCGGGTTGGTAGGCACGTTTAAACGATAAATCAAAGACTAAGGGAAACGAAATGGCAGATGCAGACGCAGGTGGCGCATTGTTGAGCGCGGATATCCAAGACATTAAACGGATGATCCCGCACCGCTATCCATTTTTGCTGATCGACCGCGTGCGCGATATCGACCTGAACAAAAGCGCCGTCGGCATTAAGAATGTCACCTATAACGAGCCGCATTTTCAAGGCCATTTCCCCGCGCAACCCATTATGCCTGGTGTCACCATTGTAGAAGCGATGGCGCAAACCGCTGCCGTTTTGGTGGTGAAAACACTCGATATGATGGACAACGATATGTTGGTCTATTTCCTGTCGATTGATAAGTGCAAGTTCCGCCACCCTGTGACCCCAGGCGATCAGCTGGAGTTGCACGTGAAGGTGATCCGGGGACGCGGCAAATTATGGCGGTTTTTTGGGGAAGGCGTTGTCGATGGCAAAGTCGTCGCCGAAGCCGAGTTCAATGCAATGATGGTTCCACCAGAGGATCAGTAATATGTCTGTGCATGAAAGTGCTGAAATCCACCAAATGGCGGTGGTTGAAGGCGGTGCCGTGATTGGGCCGAATTGCAAGATTGGCGCGTTCTGCGTCGTCGGCCCTGAGGTCACGCTTGGCGAAGGTGTCGAGCTGAAATCCCATGTGGTGGTTGAAGGCTGGACCGAAATTGGCGATGGCACGATCATCTTTCCGTTTGCCAGCATTGGCCACATCCCGCAGGATTTGAAATTTGGCGGCGAGCGCACCAAGCTGGAAATTGGCAAACGCAACCGCATCCGCGAACATGTCACCATGAATCCTGGCACCGAAGGTGGTGGTGGGCTGACCAAAGTGGGTGATGATGGTTTGTATATGATGGGTGTTCACATCGGGCACGATTGTATCGTTGGGAACAATGTTGTTCTGGCCAATAACGCCAGCCTTGGCGGGCATTGCATTATCGAAGATTTCGTAGTGATGGGTGCATTGTCTGGCGTACATCAATTCTGTCGTATTGGGCGTGGTGCAATGATTGGTGGCTTGGCCGCGGTTGTGGCCGACGTTATCCCTTACGGTACGGTCATGGGGGACCGCGCCACCTTGGAAGGGTTGAACCTTGTGGGTTTGAAACGCCGAGGATCGGAAAAGAACGAAATTAACGGGCTGCGCGCGGCGTTTAAGTTGTTGTTCACTGGCACGGGATCACTGCGCGAGCGGGCGGGCACCATGCAGATGGAATATGCGTCTAATGCGCTGGTGCAGGATGTCACGGATTTCATCCTAGAAGACAGCAGCCGCCATATCACCACCCCGAAAGGCAGCTAATCTATGGGCGCGGATGTTGGTAATGCCCCCCTTGCGATTGTCGCAGGGGACGGGGATTTGCCACGCCTGCTGGCCGAAGAATGCGCTCGCATTGGGCGCGACTATGTGGTGGTTCTGTTCGCTGGGTTTTCGCCTGATTGGGTCACGAACCGCCCTGTCATCGAAGCAGAATTCGAAAAACCTGCCCGTATGTTCAAAGCCCTGAAAAAAGGTGGGTTTGGTCATGTGGCCTTTGCAGGTGGTATGCAACGGCCACAATTGCGCTGGACCAAGTTTGATCTGAAATTCTGGAGCCTTGCGCCCAAACTCTTGCCCGCGATGAAATCGGGTGACGATGTGACGTTGCGCACCATCACCGCCATCTTCGAAGCTGAAGGCATGGAGGTGATTGGCGCCCATGATGTGCTTGAAAGCCTGCTGGCCCCCAGCGGCATTCAAACGGTGGCCAAGATCACCAAGGCGGACTGGGTGGATATCAAGCGTGGGCTTGATATTGCACAAGCCTCTGGTCGGATGGACGTGGGGCAGGGCGCGGTTGTGGCGCAGGGGATTTGTCTGGGTGTTGAAAGCATTCAGGGCACGGATGCCATGCTGGGGTTTGTAGCGGATACGGGAGATCGGTTTCGGCTCGATCCTAAAGGATCAAAAGGTGTGCTGTGCAAAGTGCCAAAACCCGGCCAAGACTGGCGCGTGGATTTGCCGAGCATTGGCGTGGGCACGATGGTGTCAGCGGCCAAGGCAGGATTGGCAGGTGTTGCGGTTCAGGCAGGCGGTGTATTGGTGCTGGGCCTAGAGGAAACAGTGGCCAAAGCGGATGAATTGGGTCTGTTTCTGGTGGGTGTGGCCCGTGATGATGAGGCCAGCGAATGAAGGTTTTCATTTTGGCGGGCGAACCATCGGGGGATAAACTCGGTGGGGCCTTAATGGCGGGGCTCTCGTCACTGGGAACCGTTGAATATCAAGGGGTTGGCGGTGCCAATATGCAGGCGCAGGGACTGGCGTCTTTGTTTGATATGTCTGATCTTTCGGTCATGGGCTTGTTAGAGGTCCTGCCAAAAGTGCCAAAGTTGCTGCGCCGCGTGAAACAAACCGTTGCTGCGGCAAAGGCCTTTGCGCCAGATGTATTGATCACCATCGACAGCCCTGATTTTTGCCTGCGTGTAGCATCAAAGGTGAAAGAGGCAAATCCGAACCTGAAGGTGGTCCATTACGTGGCCCCAAGCGTTTGGGCTTGGCGACCAGAGCGGGCCGAGAAAATGGCCAAAACCGTCGATCATGTGCTGGCGTTATTGCCGTTTGAGCCGCCCTATATGGAAAAGGCGGGGATGAGTTGTGATTTTGTCGGTCATCCTGTGGCAGCCGAGCCTGAACCGAGTGAAGCAGAACTGGACGCCTTAGCGGAGGAACTGGGCCTGCGTCGGGATCGGCCGATCATCTGTTTGTTGCCAGGGTCGCGCAAAGGCGAAGTGGCGCGGATGGGGCCAATTTATCGCTGGTCCATTGGTCCTTCGGCGCGTGATGTGGCAGGTGTGCAAATCCTGATGCCTGCGGCCGGGGCAGTTCTTGAACAGGTTAAGGACTTGGTCGAGGATTGGGCATTGCGCACTTATATCCTTGACCCAACGGGATTTTCTGCAGAAGAAGCCGAGCATCGAAAGCGGATTGCGTTTCGTTTGAGCACTGTCGCGCTGGCCACCAGTGGGACGGTTGCACTGGAACTGGCCGCAGCGGAATGCCCGATGGTGGTGGCTTATAAGGCGAATTACCTGACCACGCGCATGGTGAAAAAGATGGCGCTGATTGATACGGCGAACTTGATTAACATTGTAACGGATACGCGTGTTATTCCCGAATTCCTGTTCGAAAACTGCACGGCGGAACAGATCGGCCCAGTGCTGGCCAATCTGCTAAGTGATGATGCGGCGCGAGCGGCACAGCGCGATGCTTGTGTGCAAACGATTGATGCGCTTGGTCGTGGCGGAGAGGACCCTGGCCTGCGGGCGGCGAAATCTGTGATGGCGTTTCTGGTCCGTTAGGCCGTAAAATCCGCCACTACGGCTCCTGTAACATCCACCAAAACCTGTGGCGATATGGCGAATACGTGGCGCGGCGTACCTGCGGCGGCCCAAAGTTCATCAAATTCCATCAAACGCGGATCAATAAAGGTCTTAATCGGGTTCAAGTGCCCGATTGGGGACACGCCACCAATGGCGAAACCTGTTTGCGCACGGATCAATGCGGCGTCTGCTTTGCCAAGCGGCTCATTGGCCAAGGCGGAGGCTTTGTCACCGTCTACGCGGTTGCCCCCAGCCGTAAGAAACAGGATGGCTGTGCCGCTGGTTTCACCGCGAAAGATGATGGATTTTGCGATCTGATCCACATGACAGTTTTGCGATTGGGCCGCTTGTTCGGCGGTGTGCGTGTCGATGGTGGTTTCAACCACGTCGATGGTTAATCCCAATTCTTCGGCGGTGCGTTTGACGCGTTTCAGGCTCTTGCTCATGGGATATCAGTGCCGTGAATGGCCGCTTGACGCAAGGGGCGATGCGGCCCATCTTATTGGAATGACGTTACAAAATCTGCTGACCCGCGCGCCGTTGCCCCATGACCAAGACTTGGCGCAAGACGCTGTTGATCGGGTTCAAGGTCGCCCCAAACGGGTGCAGGATTTAGTGGCGGGAATGGCGGGCAGCAGCAGCTTTTTACGCGGTTTGCTGGAGAAAGAGGCGGATTGGTTCGACGCTGCACTAGATCAGGACCCAGACGAAGCGTTTGACGCAATCCTTAGCACCATTGAAACGCCACTGAACACGGGTTTGCGGCAAGCAAAACGGCGAGTGGCGTTGTTGCTGGCGGCCTGTGATCTTGGTGGGATTTGGCCGCTGACAGAGGTTACGTCACGGCTCACGCGGTTTGCGGATGTAGCGGTGGATATGGCGTTGCGATCTGAAATTGTCACGATGATTGAACGGGGTAAGTTGCCGAACTGCGGGCCCGATGATCTGGCTGATTGCGCTGGGGTTGCGGTGATTGCCATGGGCAAGATGGGGGCGGGGGAATTGAATTATTCGTCCGATATTGACCTGATTGTCTTGTTTGATGGGGATCACCACGCGGGGGAGGATTACGACGAGGCACGCATGGCATTGCAACGGGCCACACGCAATATGGCCAAGCTGTTGTCAGATGTCAGCGCGGATGGATATGTGTTTCGCACCGATCTGCGATTGCGGCCCAATCCGTCTGTGACACCTGTATGTGTGCCCATGGATGCTGCGGAACGATACTATGAAAGTGAGGGGCGCACGTGGGAACGGGCCGCGTTTATCAAGGCGCGGGCCTGTGCAGGGGATATCGCAGCGGGGACCGCGTTTTTGGAGCGGATCAAACCGTTTGTGTGGCGCAAACACCTGGATTTCGCGGCCATTCAAGACGCCCATGACATGCGCCTTTTAATTCGTGAACACAAAGGGTTAGGCGGCCCTATCGTGGTGCGTGGCCACGATATGAAATTGGGGCGAGGGGGCATACGAGAAATCGAGTTTTTTGCCCAAACCCAACAGCTGATTGCTGGGGGACGGGACAAGGATTTGCGGCCCGCGACCACGCTTGGGGCATTGACGGCGTTACAGGCCAAAGGATGGATTCCTGCCGATGTGGCGGATGATTTAAGCGCGGCTTACGTGGCGCATCGCACCACCGAACACCGCATTCAAATGCTGCGGGATGCACAAACACAGATCGTGCCGAGCAGTGATGAAGCGGTAGCGCAATTGGCCAACCTATCGGGTTGGGCCGATGTTGACGGTTTTTTGCAGGATCAGCGGGACCGTTTACAACATGTGCATGACCTAATCGAAGGGTTCTTTGAACCCGATGTGGATGAACGGGATGAGGATACGCCCACGCTAGAGCCGCATTTGCGCGAAACCATGGACAGTTGGGCCGGTTTGCCTGCACTGCGATCCGATCGGTCGGTGACAATTTTTGAACGGTTACGCCCTGATATTGAACGCCGATTGGCAGGGGCGGCACGGCCTGATTTTGCACTGATGCAGCTGGATGGATTTATGCGCAAATTGCCCGCAGGGGTGCAATTGTTTTCCCTGTTCGAGGCCAATCCCCATATCCTAGAGCTCTTGTTGGATATCTGCGCCATTGCGCCCGCTTTGGCCCAGCATTTATCGCGCAACACGAGCGTTTTGGACGCGGTTCTGAGTGGGCAGTTTTTTGAGCCTTTGCCAGATGCGGATGGGTATTTCCAGATGTTGGAAACGGCGCTGGAAGATGTGGATGATTACGAGGATGCGCTGAACGCGACACGGCGGTGGCAGAAAGAACAGCATTTCCGCATTGGCGTTTTGATGCTGCGCCAACTGGCCGATTTGGAAGAAGTAGAAGGCGCCTATTCCGATCTCGCCAGTGCGGTGATCCAAGGGGTTTTGCCCTGGGTTGAGCGGGATGTGGCGCGGCGGTACGGGCGGTTTGAGCGCCAAGACGTTAGCATTTTGGCCATGGGGAAGCTGGGGTCGCGGCAGATGACAGCGACCAGTGATCTGGATTTGATCCTGCTCTATTCTGTGGATGGGGAGTATTCGGATGGGAAGAAATCCCTGTCGGCCAGCCAATATTTTGCGCGTCTGACCCAAACTCTGATTACGGCATTATCTTCGCCCATGTCCGAAGGGGAGCTTTACGAGGTGGACATGCGGTTGCGCCCATCAGGGCGGCAAGGGCCAGTGGCCACGTCAGTGGCGGGATTTGCAGCCTATCAACATGAAAAGGCGTGGACGTGGGAGCATTTGGCCCTGACGCGTGGGCGCGTCGTGGCGGGCGTTGCCGATGAAGTAGAGGCCGTGCGGGCCGCCGTTCTGGCGTTGCCGCGCGAAACGGCGGTGGTGGCACAAGATGTGGCTGATATGCGGGCCCGTTTGATGGCGGCCAAGGGCAATCAAGCCACTTCTTGGGACGTGAAAGATTTGGCAGGCGGTATTCTGGATATCGAATTGCTGGCTCAGATGGTGGCGCTGGTATCTGGCAGTGACGTGCGCGATCCGCGTATGCAATTGGCCCTTTCGTTTGATCCAAATGTCCGTGGCTTGGCGCAAACACATGCGCTGCTGTGCGCGGTGCAACAGGCGCAACGTTTGTTAATTTCTGGTCGGTTTGATCCCGATCAATTGGGACGCGATGGTATGGGGTTTGTGCTGGCGTTCACGGGATTTGACGATGAAACTGCGTTAAAAGAGGCAATTTCGGATGCGGTTGTGCAATCAAAGGCGGAAATTGATCGCATTTTGGCCGCCAAGTGACGGGTCTAGGCTTGTGTGAGCAGGTTTGCCATGGCAAGGGCGGGCAAGCAGGGAGAATAGCATGGTTTACAAAGGAAATTTGGCAATTGATCCACGCGGGCTGATTTATGAAGCGTACCGAATGGACATTGGCGAACAGGAATGTCGCAGCATCTTTTTGGACTGGGCGCTTGGTACGCAATTGGGTGCAGATATGCGTGCGATGTTGAACGAATTGTTGGATGAATACGCAGGCAATGCACCTGATCACGCCATGACGGCGGTGTTGCGCGAAGGGTTGGAAAAAGCAAACCGCCCAGCCGTGCGGCGGGGCGGTCGATCCAGAACCACAGGGTAAATCGCTTTAGTCGGCGAGGGCCGCGAGTATACGTGCCCAGCTGCGAATGCCTTTGTGAAAGGATCGCAAGTCGTATTTTTCATTCGGTGAATGGATTTGATCGTCGTCTTGGCCAAAGCCGATGAGCATGGATTGTGTGCCAACGATATCTTGGAAATGCCCCGCAATCGGAATGGAGCCGCCACAGCCTACGTAAACTGCATCTGTGTTCCATTCATCGGTCAGGGCAGAGCGGGCCAGTTCAAAGGCTGGATTGTCGATTTCCATACTGGCCGCTGGGCCCGCGCCATAATCATTGAATTCCACATCGCAATCTTCGGGCAAGTGCGCGCGCATGTGTGCTTGGAAAGCCTCGCGAATTTTCAGCGGGTCTTGGCCAGCCACTAAGCGGAAGCTAATTTTTGCATGGGCTTGGGATGGGATCACGGTTTTGGAGCCTTCGCCTGTATAGCCGCCCCAGATGCCGTTTACATCACATGTGGGGCGTGACCAGATTTGTTCCAGCCCAGAGCGGCCCGCTTCCCCCGCAGGCACGGACAGATTTACGCCACCCAAGAATTCGTCAGCGGACCAGTCGATGCTGTTCCATTGATCGGCCACTTGTTGGGGCAGTTCCTGAACACCGTCGTAAAATCCATCAAGAGTGACGCGCCCTTCGTCATCATGCAGTGCGGCAAGCGCCTTGTTCATCACGCGGATTGGGTTGCGCGCCAAGCCGCCGAAAAAGCCTGAATGCAGGTCTTTGTCAGGGCCAGTGATGGTGACTTGTTGGCCCACGAGACCGCGCAACATGGTTACGATGGATGGCGTATTGGGCGTGATCATGCCAGTGTCACAAATCAGCGTGATGTCGGATTTCAGCTCGTCTTTGTTGGCTTCCATAAACGGAACAAGGGAGGGGGACCCTGATTCCTCTTCGCCCTCAAACAAGATCGACACTTTGGTTGGCAGGCTGCCTGTAACGGCTTTCCAAGCGCGGCAGGCCTCAACAAAGGTCATCAACTGGCCTTTGTCATCGGATGAGCCGCGACCACGGATCACCTTACCATTTGGGGTGTCTTCGATGCTTGGCTCAAACGGTGGGTTATCCCAAAGTTCAATTGGATCAATGGGTTGCACATCGTAGTGGCCGTAAAATAGCGCGTGCGTGCCTGTGCCTTCGCTGTGGGCGACAACCATTGGATGGCCTGGTGTTTCACGTTTGCTGGCGTCAAACCCAAGGCTGTTGAGGTCATCAATCAACCAATCTGCCGCTGCATCGCATTGATCGGCATAGGCGCTGTCTGTAGAGATGGACTGAATACGCAAAAGCGCCATTAGTCGTTCAAGGGCGGCGTCCTGATCCGCATCAATATGGGCAAGAACTTGATCAAGAGACATAGGGTGACCTTTTCGGTAGGGGTGTGCGTTGATATGATTTACACACTGTTTTGCGGCAGATGAAAAGCAGTATTGAGGGTGGAAAAATGGTTTTGTCTCGGTGGGTGATTGGGAGTGTTGCGGCTGTTTTGGCGCAAACAGCGGCGGCAGATTTGGTGTTGCAGCAGCCTGTGGATTGCACGCTTGGGGACACCTGTGTGATTCAACAGTTTATGGACCATGACACAACGGATGGGATTCAGGATTTCACCTGCGATGAGGCCAGTTATGACGGGCACAAAGGTACGGATTTTCGGATTTCAGCCGGGGATATGCAGCGCGGCGTGAATGTTTTGGCAGCAGCGGATGGTGTGATCCTTGGCCTGCGCGATGGAATGGTGGATCGCCGTGCGCAATCGCAATCAGACTTGGATGCGGTTTCAGGTAAAGAATGCGGCAATGGGATGGTTTTGCGGCACGAAAATGGCTGGGAAACCCAATATTGCCATATGAAACAAGGCAGTGTGATCGGTGAAAAAGGCACAACAATCAAAGCGGGGACAGTGATTGGGCAAATCGGGTTGTCAGGCCGCACGCAGTTCGCACATTTGCACCTTTCCGTGCGCAAGGATGGCAAACCAGTGGACCCGTTTTCCCCAGAATTTGACAGCACGCGCTGTACTTATGAACCGGAATCAACGCTCTGGGACCCCGATTTTGCTGAAAGATTCACCTATCAACCAACCAAAGTGGTGACGGTTGGTTTGGCGGATACGGGGCCGTCCGTAAATGATGTGATGGATGGGAATTGGTCGGATTTTCAACCCAAATCCGACGCCCCGCTGGTGGTGTATGGGATTGCGGTGAACGGTAAAACGGACGACGTTCTGGAATTGACCCTCGAAGGGCCGACGGGGCAGATTATCACATCAAAACGCCCTCCGCTGGAAAAGCGAAAGGCGCAGTGGTTTGGGTTTGCTGGGAAACGGGCGCCTGCTGGCGGTTGGGCCGCGGGTGAATACCATATTCATGTGAATGTTTTGCGCGATGGTCGGGTTTTACATTCCGAAACCCGAACGATGACGCTGAATTAGGGCGACAAACGTTTCTGCGAAAAAATGGGCAATCGCGACTCAGCCAGCAAGGCCGCAAGCACCCGAATGTGTTCGTGAACGCTATAGCCCGCATTGCCGTTCTTGCGATTGCTTTCTAATTCGTTTTCCCGTGCCAACAGCGTTTCGATGGCCGCATCGTGATCGGGTGTGGTGCTGGTTTTGACAATGAATCGTAAATCCGCGTCACGGTTGTAATCTGCCATACCCAGACGGGCCGCATTGATGAGTATTTTCGGACGTTTCAGCGAACTGAGAATTACTTGGGTGTTGATCATAGTGAGTCCTTTCCCAACTTTGATACCCCCAGTGAAACAACCGTTGCGCAAATACTTATTCACAGAACGCCCGTAATTCTTTGTTTACCGAATGGAAACAATGTGGATAATTTGTGGATAACTTTAACGAATTTTTTAACAATCAACTTTAGGTAGTTCGGGCACTCACTATTTTGGGGTAAGTTAAGTGACTGAACAGAAGACTGCTAAACATCATGAAAATTCGGGCTCCAGCGCCACGCGGCGCGGGGGGTTAGAAGAGGCTGCGGCGAGCTATTTGGCACATGTGGTGGATGGAAAAAGCATCCGGTCCATTGCGCAAAAGTCGGACGTGCATCCCTCTACGATTATGCGCCGTGTGCGCAAAATTGAAGGATTGCGTGATGATCCCGCACTTGATCAGTTTCTAAACTCGGCTGCGGTCAAGGGAAACCGATTGGTGCGCCCAGATGGCACGAGGTTAAGCGGGACTGGGCCAGAGCAATTCAGCGCTGAAGAAAAGACCCTGTTGCGGCGGATGGCTGAAACGGGCGCGATGCTGGTGGTGTCAAAAGGTCTGAAAAAGGCAGTTGTGATGCGGGCGAATGCCGATGGGAAACGCACGCGCACGGCCGTTGTGGATGCCTGTTTGGCAGGAACAAGCGTGATTAAAGACTGGTTGCGGTGTTCGCAGACGGGGCATATCTCCCTTTATGAGATCACCGATGTGGGTCGATCCGCGTTGAAGCGCGCGATTGCAGAGGACACGATCAAAGGGCGGACCCCCACAGGGTTCGCCGAAGGCCCAAGTGTGTTTTCAGAACAGCACAAAGATTGGGGCGAGCGATCCGTTCGTGACGATGACGGTGTGACGCGCAAGAAGCGGGTGAACTTGCGAGAAAGCCCGCTCACGACTTTGGCGCGCAAAAAAGACAAAAACGGCCGTGCGTTTTTAAGCAGTGAATTGATCGAAGCAGGGGATCGCCTGCGCGAGGATTTCGAACTGTCCCAAATGGGGCCGCGCGTTGGTCAGAACTGGGAACGGTTTTTGACGGGTGGTCAGCGGGGTAATTTCGGATCGGGAGACGGCGGGTCAACCGTGGCCCAAGACAGATTGCACGCCGCATTAGAGGCTTTGGGTCCAGGCCTTGGTGATATTGCGATGCGGTGTTGCTGTTTTCTGGAAGGGCTGGAAATTGCGGAAAAACGCATGGGGTGGTCAGCACGATCAGGGAAGATTGTACTGCGCATTGCGCTGCAACGATTGCGCCAACATTACGACACGTCGTATCAGCCTGAAGAGCGTAAAATAGGGTGAGTTAGGCGTTTAGGGCTTGAACGATATGGATGAAATCGGAGGCTTTGAGCGAGGCACCCCCGACCAATCCACCGTCCACATTTGGCACAGCCGCGATGTCGGCAGCGTTTTTCGGGTTCATAGACCCGCCGTAAAGGATACGCATTTCCGCCCCTTCCGCGCCAAACCGATCTGTCAGGCGATTACGAATAAAGGTGTGAACTTCTTCGATTTCAGAAAGCGTTGGGGTTTTGCCCGTGCCAATGGCCCAAACAGGTTCATAAGCCACCACAAGGGTCGCCGCCGTAGCATTATCAGGCACGGAGGTGGCCAATTGAGCGCCTACAATATCAAGGGTATTGGCCGCATCCCGTTCTTCGAGCGTTTCACCGATACAAACGATTGCCGTTAGGTTCGCATTCCATGCCGCAGTGGTTTTTGCACGGATTTGCCGATCCGTTTCGCCATATGTGGCACGGCGTTCCGAATGACCAAGGATCACATAAGTTGCCCCTGTGTCCGCCAGCATCGGCGCTGAAATATCGCCTGTATGTGCGCCTGATGTGTTTTCGTGGCAATCTTGGCCACCCACGTCGATCTGCATGTCATCACAGACTTTCGCCATAGAACGCATCAACGTGGCGGGTGGGCAGATCAAGACATCGCAGTCGTGGGTTGGGCAGGCATCGTTGAGCGCTTTGACTTCGGCCAAGGCTTCACGCAGGCCATTCATTTTCCAGTTTCCAGCGGCAAGTTTCTTAGGCATGGTTATCCGTTTTGTATCAAAGATTTACGTGCCCAATCACAGGCGGATTCGGGATCGTCTAACGCAGAATCGGGCAAGGACCAATAGGGCATGGTGACGGTCTTGCCTGATTTTTTGTTGGTGTAGGTGAAAGGGATCGCACCGTCGTTTTCCAACGCCTGAGCGAGGTCATCTGTGGCTTTCACCATCAAAGTGCCTTCCAATTCGCCCGTGCCCATCCAAATGGCAAAAATTGTGCCTTCGGAATAAATCGACAGGCCGCCCATCATTTTGCGTGTGGTAACGGCAGGAAGGTCTGAGAAAAGATCAGTGACATAGGCGATATCCTCGGCAGAGACCGCCATTACATGCCTTCGAATTTGATGGATTCACCGCAGCCACAGGCTTCGGTCACGTTGGGGTTGTTGAATTTGAAACCTGCTTCAAGCAACGACACTTCGTAATCAATTTCGGTGCCAAACAAGAACATTTGCGCCATCGGAGCGATCATGACACGCGCGCCGTCTTGTTCCACCACTTCGTCGTGGGGATCAACCTCGTCCACGTATTCCATGGTGTATTCCATTCCCGCACAGCCGCCCTTTTTCACGCCGATGCGCAGGCCTTTCTTGCCGCCTTCGGCCATCAGTTTAACGATTTGGCCCGCGGCCTTATCGGTGATGGAAACCGCTTGTTTGCCTGGAATGCCAAACATCACATGAATCCCAGCTCTAGGCGGGCCTCATCGGACATCATGTCCATGCCCCATTGGGGTTCCCAAACCAGTTGCGCCGTGACGGACTGGACACCAGGCACAGCCATGACGGCGTCTTCGACCCAGCCTGGCATTTCGCCCGCCACAGGGCAGCCCGGAGCCGTCAGCGACATCAGCACATTCACATTGCCCGCATCGTCAATTTCGATGGTATAGATCAGACCCAGATCAAAGATATTCACTGGAATTTCAGGATCATGCACGGTGCGGCAGGCCTCACAAATAGCTTCGTGAAGGGGGTGATCCGTGGTGGATGGTTTGATCAGGGGTTCGCCTTCCATTGGCGGATTTTCGGCGTTCATGGGGAACCTGCGTGTTGTATACTTGAGTGTTCTTATATGGAATGTAAAACGCGGTGTCCAGATTACAAGGTGCGGCGTTAAAGCGGTTAGTGACGATATTTCAAACACAAGAGCATTGCTAACCGCTTGACCGTAAAGGGGTTTCTGATGTCGCGATCGCCACGTTCCAAACTAAGGATAAGCGGCAGGTTTTAACGCATGATTTATGTGGACTTTCGCGCGGTTGAAGGGCGCACGCGCCGTTCGATATGGTCCATAACTTTGCCCGCGACGTTTCGTTTTGTGGCCTTTTCCACCCCTTCGAGCCCAGGGGAGGAGTTGATTTCAAGAACCATTGGTCCATCCGCAGAGCGCAGCAAATCCACCCCTGCAAAGTTAAGGTTCATGGCACGGGCCGCCTTTAGCGCGGTTTCCCGCTCTTTTCGGGTGATTTTCACCGCTTCGGCCACGCCGCCTTGATGCAGGTTTGAACGAAACTCACCCTCAGCCGCTTTTCGGCGCATGGCGGCCACAACTTTGCCCCCCACAACAAGGCAGCGAATGTCCTCGCCCGCGGCTTCTTTGACAAATTGCTGCACCAGAAATTCGGCCTTGAGCCCACGAAACGCGGAAATCACACTTTCGGCGGCTTTTTGGGTTTCTGCCAGCACGACACCTTTGCCTTGGGTCGATTCGAGCAATTTGACGATCAAAGGGGCTTTGCCTGCCATGCCGATCAGGTTTTTGGTGTCCTTTGGGGATGAGGCAAAGGCGGTGGTGGGCATACCGATTTGATGACGCGCAAGGATTTGATGGGCGTGCAGCTTATCGCGGCTGGCGGAAATGCCCCATGACCCATTCACGCAATAAGTGCCGATGGTTTCAAATTGGCGCACAACGGATGTGCCGTAAGACGTGATGGATGCGCCAATGCGCGGGATCACGGCATCATAGCGAGGCAGGACCTTTCCGTCGTAGTGTACCTCTGGTTCGACCGTACGGATGTTCATGTAACACCGCGTTGTGTCAATAATTTCAATGACATGATCGCGGTTTTCGGCCTCTTCAATAATGCGGCGCGTGGAATAGTTGTTTGGCTCACGCGTTAAAATCGCAATGCGCAGGGGCCGTTTTGCGGTGGCGGGTGCGCGCTTTTTGTAAAGATCATAGGAGAGTTCAGGCTGATTGAACCCTTCGGCGGGATTGACGATGGTCCCATCAGGAAAGGCTTGGCGCCCCAGCAACATGCGGTAGGCCATGTTTTTGCGATCCGTCAGCGTGATATCGATGGGCCATGCACGCTCACCAAATTGCACATGGGTTCGAATGACGTAACGCAGTTCGCTTTCACCGTTTGAAGATGTGACCTCTTTCTGGCCCACCACATCTGCGGAACAAATCACTTCGGTTTTGTCGTTGGATGGATCGGGATGGACCACAAATCGTACCCGTTGTTTGGCCTTGGTGCCAAAGCTTTCGATGTTGGTGGCGTGCAGTGCGGAGGTTTTTGCGCCAGTGTCCACCTTGGCTTTCATCGCGTGCAGGCCCAAATCCGGCAGTGCAAGCCATTCTTCCCAGCCTAAAACAAAGGGCGCATTGTTGGCGTCGGCTGGGGTGTCCATTTGATGTGGTTCCTAATCAGTGCTTGAATTTCTGAGCGGCATCGGTAGGGAAGCGCCATGTCCAAACGTTTTACATTTTCCGTTTCAAGCACCCAAGGTCGCGCACGCACTGGGGTGGTGTCAACACCGCGCGGCGACATTCGCACGCCTGCGTTTATGCCCGTGGGAACAGCTGCGACCGTAAAGGCGATGATGCCCGACAGCGTGCGCGCGACGGGGGCGGATATTCTGCTGGGTAACACCTATCATCTAATGCTGCGCCCGGGCGCGGAGCGGGTGCATAACCTAGGCGGTTTGCACAAGTTTATGAACTGGGATCGCCCCATTTTGACGGACAGTGGCGGATTTCAGGTGATGAGCCTGACGGATTTGCGCAAATTGACCGAAGAAGGCGTGAAATTTCGCAGTCACATTGATGGGTCAGAGCATAATCTGACGCCAGAACGGTCGATGGAGATCCAAAAGCTGTTGGGGTCGGACATCGTCATGTGTTTTGATGAATGCCCCGCATTGCCGGCGGATCGCACGCGCATTCGTGAAAGCATGGAAATGTCGATGCGGTGGGCGCAACGGTCCCGCGATGCGTTTGGAGATCGCCCTGGCTATGCGCTGTTTGGGATTCAGCAAGGCGGATTGGAAGAAGATTTGCGTGCGCAAAGTGCCGAAGCGTTAAAGGCGATTGAATTTGACGGCTATGCCATTGGTGGGCTGGCGGTTGGTGAAGGGCAAGAAGCCATGTTCGGTTGCCTTGATTTCGCACCAGAGCAGTTGCCGCAGGATAAGCCGCGGTATTTGATGGGTGTTGGCAAACCTGATGACATTGTTGGCGCGGTGCAACGCGGCGTTGACATGTTTGACTGTGTGTTGCCGTCCCGATCTGGGCGCACAGGGCAGGCACAAACACGCATGGGACAAGTGAATCTGCGTAACGCACGGCATAAGGATGACCCGCGACCACTCGATGCGGCCTGTTCCTGTCCTGCCTGTTCAAACTATTCGCGAGCCTATTTGCATCACGTGATTAAGTCGCAAGAAATAATCGGCTCCATGCTGCTGACGTGGCATAATCTCCATTATTATCAGGAATTGATGCAGGGTTTGCGCGATGCGATTGGGGCAGGGACGCTGGACGCGTTTGTAGCGGATTTTCACGCTGTTCGGGCACAAGGGGATATCGAGCCTGTTTGACCGATCGTTCGATATTCGGAAACCTTCTTTTTCAACTTCCACCCTTGCTCTTGCCAGATGTTCACGGCAAGGTGTTCGCACAAATTCGGCCCGTGGTTGACGATTGCTTAATCTGATACCACTTATAAAGACCGAGACCAGAAGAAGCGGTGCGTTGCTGAGAATTCGGGACCTGATGCTTCTTGCTTTGAAAAGGAAAAGACCATGACAGACGCGAGCAGCGTTTCCTATCCAGTATTGCCTTTGCGCGACATCGTCGTGTTTCCGCATATGATTGTGCCCCTGTTTGTGGGCCGTGAAAAATCTGTGCGCGCTTTAGAGGCTGTAATGGCGGACAACAAAGAGATTTTGTTGTCGAGCCAGATTGACCCGTCCGAGGACGAGCCAACAGAAGAGACCATTTATGAAACGGGTGTTTTGGCATCTGTTTTGCAATTGCTGAAACTGCCCGATGGCACGGTAAAAGTGCTGGTTGAAGGCAAAGAACGCGTGAAAATCACCGAATATCTGCGAAACGAAGACTATTTCGAAGCGAACGCAGATATTTTGGACGAAACCGTCAAGGACCCAGAGGCGATTGAAGCCCTGAGCCGCGCGGTATCGAAAGAATTTGAGC
The DNA here is from genome assembly GCF_029854195.1 of Amylibacter sp. IMCC11727. Lineage (NCBI taxonomy): Bacteria > Pseudomonadati > Pseudomonadota > Alphaproteobacteria > Rhodobacterales > Paracoccaceae > Amylibacter > Amylibacter sp. IMCC11727. Next base: position 2,220,970 of record NZ_CP122960.1, on the reverse strand, counting down.
GTTATGCCAAGTTGAATAAGAACGTTCCCGAAGAAGCCCTGAGCGCGGTTGCCGAAAGCGACAGCCCTGCGAAACTGGTGGATACGGTTGCGGGCCATTTGAACGTGCGCGTTGATCAGAAACAGGACCTGCTGGAAGAGTTGGACCTGTCTGGCCGTATGGAAAAGGTGTTTGGCCTGATGCAGGGCGAAATGTCGGTTCTGAAGGTTGAGAAAAAGATCAAATCCCGCGTCAAAAATCAGATGGAGCGCACGCAGCGTGAATACTATCTGAACGAACAGATGAAGGCGATCCAGCAAGAGCTGGGTGATGGAGAGCAGGGCGGCGATGAGCTGGCCGAATTGGAAGGCAAAATCGCCGAGACCAAACTGTCCAAAGAAGCCAAGGAAAAGGCGGAAGGCGAGCTGAAGAAGCTGAAACAGATGTCCCCGATGTCTGCCGAGGCGACTGTGGTGCGCAACTACCTCGATTGGATGCTGTCCATTCCGTGGAACAAAAAATCCCGCGTGAAGAAAGACCTGAACAAAGCGCAAGAGATCTTGGACAAAGATCACTATGGCCTTGAAAAGGTGAAAGAGCGGATCGTTGAGTATTTGGCGGTGCAACAGCGCAGCGCGAAGCTGAAAGGCCCGATCCTGTGTCTCGTTGGTCCTCCTGGTGTGGGTAAAACCTCGCTCGGGAAATCTGTGGCCAAGGCGACAGGGCGCGAATTTATCCGTATCTCCCTTGGGGGCGTGCGTGATGAAAGCGAAATTCGTGGTCACCGCCGGACTTATATCGGGTCTATGCCTGGTAAAATCATCCAAGCGATGAAAAAGGCGAAAACCAACAACCCGCTGATCTTGCTCGATGAGATTGACAAGATGGGGCAGGATTTCCGTGGCGACCCAGCGTCCGCGATGCTGGAAGTTTTGGACCCAGAGCAAAACGCAACCTTCACGGACCACTACATGGAAGTCGAATATGACCTGTCCAATGTGATGTTCCTGACCACCGCGAACAGCTACAACATGCCAGGACCTCTGCTCGACCGGATGGAGATTATTCCGCTGTCTGGCTACACAGAGGACGAAAAAACCGAAATTGCCAAACAGCATTTGATCACCAAGCAGATCAAAAACCACGGTTTGAAAAACGGCGAGTTTGAAGTTGCGGATGATGCGTTGTTGGAAATCGTGCGCACCTACACCCGCGAAGCGGGCGTGCGTGGGTTGGAGCGTGAACTGGCCAAATTGTGCCGCAAGGCGCTGACCCAGATCGTCAAAGGTGCAACCAAAGCGGTTGAAGTGACCAAAGACAATCTGAACGATTTCTTGGGTGTGAAGCGATTCAAATACGGCCTTGCAGAGGAAGAGGATCAGGTTGGTGTTGTTACTGGCTTGGCTTGGACGTCAGTGGGCGGTGAGCTTTTGTCGATTGAGGCGCTGAAATTGCCAGGTAAAGGCCGCATGAAAACCACGGGCAAGCTTGGCGATGTGATGAAAGAAAGCATTGATGCCGCCAGTTCCTATGTGCGGTCGATCAGCCCAGACATCGGAGTGAAACCGCCGCAGTTTGAAAAGATCGACATCCACGTTCACGTGCCAGAAGGCGCAACACCAAAAGACGGCCCGTCAGCGGGTGTTGGCATGGTGACGTCAATCGTGTCTGTCATGACAGATATTCCTGTGCGCAAAGATATTGCTATGACAGGCGAGGTGACATTGCGCGGGAACGTTCTGCCGATTGGTGGTCTGAAAGAAAAGATGCTTGCGGCCCTGCGCGGCGGTATCAAAACTGTTCTGATCCCTAAGGACAATGAAAAGGATCTGCCAGAAATCCCAGATAACGTGAAAGAGGGACTCGAAGTGATCCCTGTCAGCACGGTTCAAGAGGTTCTCAAACACGCGTTGGTGCGTGCGCCAGAAGCAATTGATTGGGACGAAGCCGCAGAAGAGGCGGCAGCTGCCGCGCTGAAGTCTGCAGAAGGTGGAGCCGCCGCAGCGGTTGCCCATTAATCCTTCGGCTTAGGGTTGAAACGCGAATTCGGTGTTTCACTCAAAGGCAAGGACATAGAAAAACGAAACGCCGCCACATCCATTTAAAGGTTGTGGCGGCGTCTTTTATTGCGGATACTTTACACAATCGTAGCACTTGAACGTGATTGTTTCCCAAATCAAAACAATTACATCCGCAACAGATAAGGTAGGCAATCCCGTGGCCACAAAGAAAACAGCACCCGACGCCGTAGAAGAAACGCAAGCAGATGCGCCTGTGGTGGATTCGGAGCAAACCGCAGAAAAAGAAGATGACGGCAAAATCCGCAAAAAGCAGATTTATGATCATGTGACTGTGGCCACTGGTCTGCGCAAACGTGAAGTGCGTGAATCAGTGGACGCTACATTGGCATATTTTCATCAGGTTCTGTCCGACGGACACGAATTACAGATTCCCCCGCTTGGAAAAATCCGCGTGATTGAGCGCGGAGAAGGCGAAAATGCGAAGATGATTTACAAACTTCAGCTGCAAAAAGCCAAAGAAGACAAAAAAGATGATGCTGGTGGTAAAGAAGCACTTGCAGATGGCGAAAACGCGGATTAAACACCGCGTCAACGGGTCGTTAGCTCAGTTGGTAGAGCGCTTCGTTTACACCGAAGATGTCGGGAGTTCGAGCCTCTCACGACCCACCATTCCCCTTTTGGGATGATCAAGAACGCGCCTTAAGGGCGCGTTTTTTGTTTGTGGATACCAGTGCAAGTGCAGCAACGGCGGCCAGAACAATACCGCCGCCAATGATTTCGCGGTTGGTCATCACTTCGCCCAGAAACACCCAGACCCAGATCGGTGAGAGCACGCTTTCGAGAAGGACCAGAAGGGAGACTTCGGCGGCAGGAACGTAGGGCGTGCCCCAAGTGACAAGGCCAATACCAATGCCAATGGTAAACGCGCCCATGACAAGGCAGATCATCAGATCATACGGCGACACCGACAGCCCGCCGCCGATGGATAGCCCGCACAGGGCAGCAATGGCGCAAGATAGTGCACCGCCAAGGAACGTGCCGCCAAGAACATCGTCTTTGCCGCTGCGGCGCGCCAAAACCAACATGATCGCGAATAGGGTGGCAGAGGCGAAGGCGTACAAGTTGCCTGTGGTCCGCCCCAATGCAATGCCTTCACCAGCCATAACGGCAATGCCTGACCCTGCCAGTGCAATTGTGACCCAAACCATCGGACTCGGTTTCTCCCCAAGCCAGACCCAAGCAAGAATCGCGGCGATCAGTGGTGCCGCAGCCAAGATAAACAGGGCAGAGGCCACGGATGTATTCAAAAGCGCAAAAACATAGGTGGTAAAGGCGAGCGATAGAATCACGCCGATCATCCAATCCGCGCGATCAAGGGAGCGTAAAAACCGAATAGGCCCCGAGCCGCGCCGCAAACAGGCCATCAATCCAACGATTCCTGCCAATGACACAGAACGATAGGTAAGGATTTGAAATCCATCTGCCTGATCCACCAAGCGCACAAATAGGGCAGCGAGGCTCATGCCCACTGCGCCAAAGAGGATTAGGATCATAGCGCGGGATTTGGGCATGGTTTTGGTCCATCAACAGGTGTTGAGACCAGTAAACAGGCCGCGAATGACCTGTCTACAAAAGAATATTGCCAGAGGTGTAGAGAACGACTTGACGGGGTAGGGTTTGCCACATAAAACCGCGCTCACGCCACTCATGTGGCGCAGTATCAGTGTGCGGTTGTAGCTCAGTTGGTTAGAGTGCCGGCCTGTCACGCCGGAGGTCGCGGGTTCGAGCCCCGTCAACCGCGCCACTGAAACGTTTGGATGGCTTACCGCCTTATGCGGTTGTAGCTCAGTTGGTTAGAGTGCCGGCCTGTCACGCCGGAGGTCGCGGGTTCGAGCCCCGTCAACCGCGCCATTCCAAAAATTTCAAAAAGCGTCCCGTTTGGGACGCTTTTTTGGTTTTAGTCCCATTGATCTTGCGGCTTTCGGCCAAGAAGCGTCGAACCTTGGCGTCCTGTGCGCGACAATGCGCAGATAACGCGTTTTTGAACCTAAAGGGGTTTTATTCGGCAAATTCAATCCTAAGTTTAAATTCGAAACAACGAACGATGGGTAGGGACATGGTTTTAAGAACATTCGGCGCATTTGATAATGAAGCCTTTACAGTGGTGTCAGGGCCAGGTGGATTGCCAACGGGCAGCCCGATCATCAACAATTCGTCGACGCCAGTGAACACGATTTTCGAGTTTTCGTCTGGCTTTCCAGTGCAGGTCATCACCCTGAATGACACAAATGGCCCCCCCAATGACAATGTCTTCAATGATGATGATGAAGACAATCACGTCATCACAGATGGCGGCAATTTGGTTGGAACCGGGACGGAAGTGGAATCTGAGAGTTTCCATTTCGTGCGCGAGTTGGATAGCAATGGCGTTCCTTTTGGACCTGAAATCCAGATCACCGTGTTTTCCCAAAACGGCCAAACTTCGAATATCTGGGGGATGTCGACGGACACGCCGCTGACAGATGGGGCGCAGTACATCAAAGTGGGCGGCAGCAACAACGGTTCATCTGAGTATGAGGATTTTGTGTGCTTTACCGCGGGTACGATGATTACCACCCGAGAGGGAGAAAAGCGTATCGAAGATATTTGTGTCGGTGACCGTGTGGTAACCCGCGACAACGGTGTGCAGACTGTGCGGTGGATCGGGTCTCGCCGTCTTGCAATGCCCCAATCGAGCAAGCAATGGCATTTAAGCCCTGTGCGCATCAAAGCGGGGGCGTTGGGCAATGGCCTGCCTGTGCGCGATACTGTGTTTTCTCCCAATCACCGCATTTTGCTCAGCCATCCTGAGATCGAGTTGATCAGTGGGCATGGTGAAGTGTTCGCAGAGGCAAAAAAACTGGTTGGAAAGAATGGGATCGAAGCCGATCGCGTGAGTCAGGTGACATATTTCCATATGATGTTCGACCAACACGAAGTGGTTTTGTCCAATGACATGTGGTCTGAAAGCTTTTTGCCTGGGTCAGTGGCCGTTGGCAATTTGGATGCGAACCAAAGAAATGAGCTGTTCGACGTGTTTCCAGAGCTGAACACACCTTTAGGACCTGAGAGTGTATTGGCGGCGCGGCCTTTAGCACACAAAACCGAAGTGGCATTGTGGCACGCTTAATTCTACCCCTTCAGCGCATCCGGTAGGTTGATACCCGCCACTTGTTCAGGAATCGGATCCTGTGACAAGGGATGCGTGTCGAGTGTGAATTCTTCGGGTTTATCCAAGCGTTGCCATTCCCCGCCTAAGAATATTTCGAGCGCACCGAAGTTGGCTTTGTATTGCATCTTGGGCGAGCCAGGCACCCAGTAGCCAAGATAGACGTAGGGCAGGCCAGCTTCGCGGGCGATTTCGATGTGATCGAGGATCATGTAGGTGCCGAGCGAGCGGGCGTGCAAATCGGGTTCAAAGAAGGAATACACCAGCGACAAGCCGTCTTCGAGCACATCTGTGAGGCAGACAGCGGTCAGTTCTTCGCGCAGTTGTCCTTCGTGGCTGGGGGTGTGATATTCCACCACGCGCGAGCGAACGGGCGTTTCTTCGATCATGGAGGCAAATTCAAATACATCCATATCGGCCATACCCCCATCGGCGTGGCGGGCAGACAAATAGGTGCGGAACAGTTCAAATTGTTCTTCGGTGGCCCAAGGGGATGTCGCCGTTCGGATCAAATGGTTGTTGCGCCGAATGATGCGACGGTGGCTTTTGCGCGGGGCAAAATCATCCACACGAATGCGCGCAGACAAACAAGCGTTACATTCCGCGCAGGATGGGCGGTACAAAACGTTTTGCGAGCGACGGAACCCTTGGCGGGACAGTGCATCGTTTAGCACAGAGGCGTGTTCGCCCTGCAGCGCGGTAAACAGTTTTCGTTCGATCCGCCCGTCCAAATAAGGACAAGGTTGCGGAGCCGTTACATAAAACTGTGGGGCCAAGGGAAGGCTGTGGCGCATTCTAAACCTGATCTATCTGATTGATATGAGCCTAGCGTGGCTGTTGCAAGAATGGCAACCCGCTATTCCTGCACCCAACGGATTAAATCGTGGTTAATCCAACGGGCGATTGATGGCTGTGGTTCCAAGCACCATGTCATGTAATCCCTGACCGCGATCATTGATCAGCATGGCAAGGGCAGTGGCGGGAATACCAAGGCCCGTCATGGTGATCAGAACGTATAATCCTGTGTGAAATACCGCTTCTTTTTGGTCCACGCGGTCGCCGTTCATGTTGCGAATTTCAATGCCCACCATCCGCATACCAAGTGTGGCGGACCATTTGTAAAGACAACCAATCCGATACCCGAGGTTTGCGATGAAAATCAGCAAAGGGAAGATGAATGCGCCAAGGCCTGCGGTGACAATCACCAAAGCGATGGAAAATACAAAGACCACCAGAAAATCAATGCCCCAAGCCACCAGCCGTTTGATCGGCACGCCAGCATAGAATTGCGCATCAAGTTTAGGATCGGGGAGGTGTGATATTTGCATAGCTTTAACTTAAATGTGCGCTGCCCTTTTGCAAGAGCAGCGCGGCAAGGCCCGAGTAGGGGAGAGGGGGAAAGGCCTTGGTTTCTGAGGCTGAGTTAGGCCTTTTTAGAAGCAGGATCTGCGTCTGCTGTTTCGTCAGCGTTTGTTGTGGCATCGCTGACTTCGCGGGCACGTTCATCCATGAATTCATCGAATTCTGTTTTGTCTTTGGCTTCGCGCAGGCGTTGCAAGAACCCTTGGAAGGCTTGCTGTTCGTCTTCGAGGCGGCGGATCGTGTCATCGCGGTAGGCATCAAAGGCAAGGTTGCCAGAAGACCCACGCGGTGTGCGAACACGGCGGGATTCGTTGCGATTACAGAAAAATGCACCAGACATACGATTGCTCCAAATCATGTAAAACAGAATGGCGAGACCAACAGGCCAGCAGACGATGAACCCAAGGACCATTGCGGCGATCCAAGCGCCTTTGCCACGATCATCGAGCCAGCCTTCGGTGCTGGAAAACCAAGTTGCGGGCGTTGACATGTAAGTGATCCTTTCAGTGTGTTTGTATGTTAATGTGAATTACATTTACATTTGAAAAGACGTTTTACAAGCCTCTGAGTGCGAAAATTTTGAAAAAACTTTTGAAAGGTGCTTTGGCTGCTGGGCGTGATCCGCACAATAGCATTGATTGTTAACGAAAATCTGAGCGCAGCGTGCGCTATTTTTCGATCACGCCCAAGCCGCGTAAATAGACGCCCATGCCGCTTTCGAGCAGGTCTTCGGGGGAAAAGGGGCTGCGTGCCCCTGGTTCCCCACGGGCGAACAGTTCCACCACGCCGTGGGACATGGCCCAAATGTGTTGGCTGATCATGGTGGCGGGGGGGCGTTTGTCGCTGGGCAGATGTTTGCACAAATCCTCGGCCGCCTGGGTCAGCACGTTCATGGCGCGGTTGGCCACGGCGGTCAGGTCTGGATTGGCGGTAATTTTAACGCCGCTTTCAAACATTGCGATATAGTGGCCTGGGTATTTGCGGGCGAATGCAAGGTAGGCGCGGCCTGTTGCTTCGAATGCCGCAAGGGCGGAGGGTTGGCTTTTGCGGTGGGCGTATTCCATGAGATCGGCAAAGATTTCAAACCCTTGGCGCGCGATTTCTTCGATGATTTCATCGCGACCCGAAAAATGACGATAGGGGGCAGCGGCGGACACGTTGGCGGCTTTGGCTGCCTCGGCCATGGTAAACCCTGTGGGGCCTTTATCCTCGATCAAGGCGATGGTTGCTTTGATCAACGCCTCTTTGAGGTTGCCGTGGTGGTATCCTTTGCGAGCCAAGTCTGCGTTGCCTTTTGTTGTTGTGTCACAAGGACATAAGGGGTGGGATGCGGTGTGGCAAGGCGGGCGTGGTCGGTGTTAGCCTGTGATCAGCTCTGGCCCGCCTGTGATTTTGGCATCTGGTGTGGCAACAACGCTGTCGTCTTTGCCAGCATAAGGGATTTGACCAAGGATCGTGCGAATGGCGGCAATGCGGGCGCGGCGTTTGTCATCTGATCTGATCACATGCCATGGAGCGTGGGCGCTGTTTGATTTGGCATGGGTTTCTTGGATGGCGGCGGTGTAGTCATCCCATTTATAAAGACCTTTGACGTCGATCCCTGACAATTTCCACTGTTTCAAACGGTCGCTTTCGCGATCAAGGAAACGGCGCAATTGTTCGGCGCGGCCCACGGTCAGCCAGAGTTTGCACAGGGTTATACCATCATCCACCAGCATCTGTTCAAAGTCGTTCACTTGGTTGAAGAAATGGCCCCGTTGTTCATCGCTGCAAAATCCAAACACCTTTTCCACAACGCCACGATTGTACCAACTGCGATCAAACAAAGCGATCTGGCCGCCGTTTGGTAAGTGTTTGATGTAGCGTTGAAAATACCACTGTGTGCGTTCGTCATCCGTGGGTTTTGACAAGGCAACGGTTTTGGCGATGCGGGGGTTGAGGTATTCGCGGACGCGTTTGATTGTGCCCCCTTTGCCAGCGGCGTCGCGGCCTTCGAATACGACGGCAATGCGGGCGCCTGTTTCAGCGACCCATGCTTGCATTTTGACGAGTTCGACTTGCAGGTTTTCAAGGGTCTCTTCGTAGTCGTCTTTGTCCATGCGCTTGTCATAGGGGTAAGACGCAGCGAGGGGTTTGTTTTTCTTGGCATTTTTGATGGCATCGCGGATGTCTGCGGGTGCGTCTTGTTCAAAGAACTGTGTGATTGCGCCGTCAAATGGTTTGGAATTGGCCATTGGTGTCCCCCGTGTTTGTTGGGCAAAGTATGGCGTGGAAAACGGGGCCGCGCAACGGGCGAACGGTGGGGTAAGGTTTGGCCCCGAAACAGGATTTCAGAAAAAAGCAAACCACCCAGAAACAGGGGTCCCGTAGGTATGGGTTGCGTGTTTTTTCGGGCGTTAACGAATGTTGCGTCACTGGCCGCGGGTTAGGATTTTGTTAATCGTGCCACCGCTGCAAGAATTTCATCATGGGCGTAGTGGTGGACAGAATGACCAACATTTTCCACACGGGTGTACACCGCATAGGGCAGTTGTTTGGACAAAACATCCGCATGGATGCTGGGGGGGATGGTTTTGTCTTCTGTTCCGTGGATGATTTCCACGGGCATCGTAAGGCTGGGATATCGAAGGGATTGTTTTTCGATGTGAGGCAGCAGGGTGTGGACCTGTTTGCCATTGGCGCGCAGTGTGGTTTTGCGCAAGGTCAGGCCCGCACCGATGTAATCAAGGTAGCCTTCGGGCGTAGGTTGCGGAGCAAAGATGGATTGCATCGTGTCCTGCACAAGGGATTCAGGGGCAAAGGCGGACAGGGATGTGGCCATGATTGGGCCAGTGAGCCGCCCTGCGGCCAGTTCGTAGAGTTTTGAAGGCGGCAAGGTCCAAGGATTGGACACGCCATTCATAACAATCAGCCCATCCGTGGCTTTGGGAAAATCGAGCGCCCAAGCAATGGCCACTGCACCGCCATAAGAATAGCCCGCAACGATGGCGGAGGGAAATCCCAGTGCATCTGTTGCTGCCTTGAGCAAGGCAGCCTGTTCGGCGGGGCTTTCGCCATTGGCGTGCAGTGTGTCGGTGTACCCGTGCCCCGGCCGATCAAAGGTGATGACGGTGTGAGTTTTCGCGAGCTTGCCTGTCAGTTGAAAGGTGAAGTCGCGTACGTTTCCACCTGCGCCGTGGATCAGCACAATTGGGGGGCCGTCCCCTTCGATCACGTAGTGAACGCGGGTTCCGTCAATATTGATGAATGCGCCAATTGGGGGATAATCCGCTTCGGCTTGTGCGTCGTTTCGGTTGCTTTTCCATGTGGCGGCGCCACTGGCCAAGGCAAGGCCCAGACCAGCGGTTTTTGCGATCTTTTTGATCATGTGTCGCCAATCATCGCCATGTCATAGGGCGTTGTCTGGTAAATCTCGTTCAGCCAATTGCCATAGAGAAGGTGGCCGTGGCTGCGCCACCGGTTTTGCGGTGTTTGGCTGGGATCATCATCGGGATAATAGTTGTCAGGCACGTTGATCGGCGTGCCGTTTGCCACATCACGATCATATTCCTGTTTCAGCGTGTCGCGGTCGTATTCAAAATGGTTGAACACATAAAGCGCGCGGTGCGCATCGTCCTGCACCAGACACGGGCCTGTATCGTCCGAGGCGAGCAGCGTGTTGAGGCCCGCGGCGTTCAATTCGTCTTGGCGCACTTCGGTCCAGCGGGACACGGGGATCACCATGTCATCGGAAAATCCGCGCAACAGGGGTGAGCCCTGATCCAGACGTTTGTGGCGGAAACACCCGAACGCCTTGGCATCGAGCATGTGTTTGTCGACGTCGTGAAAGTGGTTGATCATGGCCATACCACCCCAACAAACGCCAAAGGTCGAATGCACGTTGGTTTGGGTCCAGTTCATTACTTCGACCATTTCTTCCCAATAGCTCACATCGGGGAAATCGAGGTGTTCAATCGGCGCCCCTGTGATAATCAACCCGTCAAATTTGCGGTGTTTGATGTCTTGGAACGAAGAATAAAATGCCTCCATATGGTCTTGAGAGGTATTTTTGGACTGGTGTTCGGTCATGCGGATGAGCGTGAGGTCGATCTGCAAAGGGGTTGCCCCAATCAGACGCGCGAATTGTGTTTCCGTCGCGATCTTTTTGGGCATCAGGTTCAAAAGGCCGATTTGCAGCGGGCGAATGTCTTGGCGGGCTGCTTGGGTTTCGGACATGACAGAAACGCCTTCGGATTGAAGGACATCAAAAGCAGGCAAGTCGTTTGGCAGTTTAATAGGCATGATGGGTCACGTATGTTGATCGGTTCGATCAGGCAAGAGAGCGGGCGATGAGTGTGTTGAAATCATCGTGAGTTTGGACCTTCGCCATATCGTCAGCCTGAACCGTGACACCCCATCGCTGCGCAATTTTGCGGTAGCGGGGGAGGCGATGGTCCAAGAGCATTCGATAGCCCCACAGAATAAAGTCATCTGGATCCACGTCGGGTTCCGTGAGGGCGTTGTTTGACAGGTATTCTGACCACAGTCCTTCGAGGAACTCTGGCTGGTAGTACATGGGTTTGGGCGCCTTGGCGAAGCGACTGACCAGCTCTTCCACATGGGCGTCTGATCCTTCGATCCAGACGGGCAGAACGTGTTCGCACAGTTGGCTCATGACAGGATCAGCGGGGCTGTCGGCGTTGATCACTTCGACCATGGATCCCGAGGTGTCGCAGATGAAGTTGTCATAGCCATAAAGCCGTTTCGCGCGATCAATGAAATGCACGGTGTCGAGCATGGAATTGGTTTCGGCGTGGGCGTGCAATGCCTGACGGCGGGTGTATTCAGGAAACGGGATGCCGCCTTTTGCGGGATTGCCAGGTTTGCCGAGGTATGTGGACAGAGGCGCGAGGTTTTCAAACGTGATATTTGAACCGATGTAAATGCCATCGTTCAACAGAAGATCGGCCAGAAACGGGTTTTTCATCGCTTCGAGTTTGAAGTTATCGACGATATGTTCGCCCATGTAGCGCGTGCCAATGCGGTAATCGACAGAGTAGTGAAACCAGCCAGAAGCGCGCAGAATGTTGGACACATAAGTTTTGCCAAGCCCTGACATGCCAAAGAGCATTACGCGTTTTTGCGCAGCGTTTGTCCAATCTGATGCGGAATTATAGAGCATGGGGCGGGGCCTGTTGTTGATCGTGTGTGTTAGTTAGCGCGATTAAGCAGGGGCGTCTAGTTTAGGGGCGCTGTGCGTGCGGCGGTGTTGCTATTGAGTATTTAAGAACAAAGAAACGGTTAGCTGTGTGTGGCGCGGCGTTTGTTTGCACGGGTTTCTTCGCGGATGTTGAGGAAGTTTGCGCCAAAGACGATGATCGCGCCGATGAAGACAGAGGCGAGCAGGGGTTCATCGTACAGGATAAATCCGACAACCGCGATCAGAGGCAGGCGCAGGAATTCAAGCGGAGCCACGATGCTGGCGGGTGCGAGTTTGAGCGCTGTGGTGATGCAAAAGTGGGCGAGCAAGCCGCCAACGCCGACAATCGCGACCCAGTGCATCATGTGAACCGGCGGAAAGGCGATATCGCCGTCATAGCCAGCACAGGCAATGCCAAAGATGCCTTGGATCACCGTAAGCCAGAACAGGATCGACATGGTGGGTTCGGTTTTGCCCAAGTGTTTGGTGCAAATGGTGGTCAGCGCGAACATGATGGCGCAGCTGGCAGCGGCAATGGTGGCGAATGTTATGGCGGAACTTTCGGGGCGGGCCACGATAAGGATGCCGATAAAGCCCAACACAAAGGCAAAGATGCGGGTGCGCGACATGACCTCGCCAAGCAGGAATGGGGCAAGGATGGCGACCCACAGCGGGTAGGTGAATTCAAAAGCGAAGAGTTGGGACAGTGGAATGTAGATGAGCGCGTAAAACCACAGATTTTGCCCAATAAAATGGAACAGGTTGCGCAAGGCGTGCAGACCAAGGCGGTTGGGCCGTATATCAGATCGCGTGCCGGTTATGGTGGCAATGCTGAGGACAATGACCAAGCCAATGGCCGAGCGGTACATCATGATTTCAAAGGTGTCGAGCGTGCCCGCAAGCTCGCGCCCTGATACAGCCATTGCCGTAAAGGACACCATGGCGCCGATCATGAAAATGGCGGCTTTGATGGGTTGGGATTGGGGGTCGTTCATTCGAGTGGCAATCTGCAACAGCCTGTGAGCAAAATCGCCTCAGAGCGTTCTTGGGTTAGGACATGGGCGATGTGATCGGCGGTGTTACAACGGCCCGGATGTACGATCAAGATCGCCGTGTCCGTAGCGCCAATCAGGGTATAGGCGGTTGTGTCAGGATCGTTTTTCGCAGGGGTCGTGAGTTTGACTTCGTAATCCCCCGTGCGGTCGCGCAAGGTAAAGGTGGCCGCGGTCCCGTCGAGATTTGCCTGCCAGTTTGGCAGCGTGCCAGAGCATTGCAAATTCGTGGCCCAAGAGGGACTGGCCAATAAGAGGGCAGGGAGAAGAAGTACGGCACGCAGCATGGGCAAAGGAGTAGAGGATAGGGGCATAGGCCGCAACAGCGAAGCTGTGGCATGGGACTCCTGTGTCGCCGCTTTTTGGGGCGAAAATAACCGTCAACTTTTCACAGTTCACACTTATTTCTGCCCAAAACCAGCGTCATACCCAAGGAACGCGTAAAGTGAGTAACGAGTAAACGCCCTGTTCAATCCACCGTTGTTTGGTGAAACTTGCAGGGCAGTCTCGGCTCACTTTTCGCGTTTTTAGGGAGAGCTCAGCTCACTTTATGCGTTTGTTAGGAGGCATTCGCGGGGAGTGAATTTCATTGAAGCCTTACACCTTGAGAAAACCGCTTGCATTGTTCGCTGCCTGCGGCTGTCCCATTCCGATCATGGATCGGAGCATCCAGAAGCTTTTTCCAGTGAGGATTGGAAGGTTCAAGACCTGACATTCGCTGGAAAAAGTATTCTGTGATCTTACCCTGAACATCACCTATCCCAGATGAAAAAAGGGCCGTCCGAAGACAGCCCTTTGATTGTTACCCTTTGCCCGTGGCGCGGGACCACCAGCCAGAGCGTTTAGGCTTTGGCTTTGCTGGGGGGGCTTCTGGCTCTGGGGCTGCTTCTGCAACTGGTTCCGGCGCAGGCTCTGGCGTTGGTTCAGGGGCGGTTTCAATCGGGATTTCAACGACCTCTGGTTTTGCGTCTTCAGCTGGTGTTGCTGCTTCAGCGGCAGCGGCCTCTGCGGCGGCGGCTTCTTCTGCCAGTTTCTTGGCTGAAGGTTTGCGTGTGCGCGGTTTGCGGGCCGGTTTGGCTGGCTTTTCCTCAGGGGCGGCTTCGGCCTCTTTTGGGGTTGCCTCTTCTGTAGAAGCGTCGGCTTCGGCCTCAACGGGTGCAGCCTCTTCCTTTTTCTTTGCAGGAGCGCGTCGGCGCGTTGTGCGCGATTTTTTCGGCGCTTCTTCGGTGGCTTCTTCAGGAACGGGAGGGGCCGCTGGAGCGGCTTCGCCTTTGGCGTCAGCTTCTGTTGCCTCTGCTGGAGTGGCCTCGCCTTCGGTTGAGGTCGCTTCACCGTCAGCGGTATCTGCGTTTTGCGCATCTGCCGCTTGCGACTCATTGCGATCCTTGCCACCGCGGCGACGACGACGACGGCGCTTTTTCTTGGGCTGTTCGTCGGTGTTTTCCGCTTCTGGATTTGGCGTTTCTGCCTCTTCTTCCATTTCGAACGGCTCTACGCTGTCGATGGTCACTGCGGCTTGCGCTGGGGCCTTTGGAATGCGGCGTGTGGAGGATTTGAATTTCTCCATCTTGTGATCTGGGGAGATCATATGAGGATCAGATTCAATGCGGATGGCCATGCCGTAACGGGCTTCGAGCATGGTGATATGCTCACGTTTTTCGTTCAGCAGGTAGTTGGCGATGTCCACAGGGCAGGTGACAAGCACCTCGCGCGAGCGTTTGCGCGTGCCTTCTTCTTCCAGCTCGCGCAGGATCAAAAGGGCAATGTTGTCGTTTGAGCGCACAAGGCCCGTGCCGTGACAGGCCGCACAAGGTTGTGTCGTTGCCTCAAGCATACCAGGGCGCAGGCGCTGACGGGACATTTCCATCAGGCCAAAGCCAGAAATACGGCCCACTTGGATGCGCGCGCGGTCGTTTTTCAACTTGTCCTTCATGCGTTTTTCAACGGCAGAATTGTTGCGACGCTCTTCCATGTCGATGAAGTCGATCACAATCAAGCCCGCAAGGTCGCGCAGTTTCAATTGGCGCGCCACTTCTTCGGCGGCCTCTAGGTTGGTGCGTAGGGCGGTGTCTTCGATTGAGCCTTCTTTGGTGGCTTTGCCAGAGTTTACGTCGATGGCGACCAAGGCTTCGGTGATGCCGATGACGATATAGCCGCCTGATTTCAGCTGAACCGTTGGGTTGAACATGCCATCAAGGTAGGTTTCCACCTGAAAGCGCGAGAACAACGGCAGTGTGTCGCGGTAATGCTTAACGCGGTCCACACGGGTTGGCATCAGCATGGTCATGTAGTCTTTGGCGGTTTTGAAACCTGCTTCGCCTTCGACGAGGATTTCGTCGATTTCGCGGTTGTACAAATCGCGGATGGAGCGTTTGATCAGGTCGCCTTCTTCGTAGATCGCCGCAGGGGCGATGGATTTCAGCGTCAGGTCGCGGACCTGTTCCCACTGACGCAGAAGGTATTCATAATCGCGTTTGATTTCGGTTTTGGTGCGTTTCGCACCCGCTGTGCGGATGATGAGACCTGCGCCTTCTGGCACTTCGATCTCATTCGCGATTTCCTTGAGTTTTTTGCGGTCTGGGGCGTTGGTGATTTTGCGAGAAATGCCGCCACCACGTGCAGTGTTTGGCATCAGAACGCAGTACCGCCCAGCGAGAGAGAGGTATGTTGTGAGGGCCGCACCTTTGTTGCCGCGCTCTTCTTTAACGACCTGAACCAAAAGGATTTGGCGGACTTTGACGACTTC
Source organism: Amylibacter sp. IMCC11727 (assembly GCF_029854195.1). Classification (NCBI taxonomy): domain Bacteria; kingdom Pseudomonadati; phylum Pseudomonadota; class Alphaproteobacteria; order Rhodobacterales; family Paracoccaceae; genus Amylibacter; species Amylibacter sp. IMCC11727. Next base: position 2,205,423 of record NZ_CP122960.1, on the reverse strand, counting down.
TTGAATTTTGTAGCGGCGTGGGCGCGGTTTGCGCGGGCGGAATTCTGCACGGGCGTGTTCGTCGCTGTCGTCTTCGTCTTTTGCGTCTTCTTCGGCGACGGTTTCTTTGGCGGCTTTTGTGGCCTCGTCGTCTTCGGAAGGGGTGTCTTCGGATGGAGTGTCTTCGTCAGACGTTGTTTCTTCTTCGGCAGGGGTTTCTTCTGTGGTTTCGGCTTCAACGGCTTCTGCTTCGGGGTTAGGGGCGTCTTCGGTCCCTTCAACCGGGGCGTCTGCCTCGGCTGGGGTTTCGATTACGTCTGCTTCTGGCACGTCGACGAGGCCACTGTCGTCTCCGTCTGCGTCCATGTCGATCACATCGGATGTGATAACTTCGTCCGTGTTTGCCGCAGCTTCGGATTTCTTGCGCCGTGGGCGACGGGACTTGCGGGATTTTTCGCGCCGCTCGTCCTCTTCGGCCATGGCTTTGGCGTATTCGGCCTCTTCTGCCAGCAGCTTTTCACGGTCTGCCACAGGGATTTGGTAATAGTCGGGGTGAATTTCCGAAAAGGCGAGGAAACCGTGGCGGTTTCCACCATAATCCACGAAAGCCGCCTGTAAGGACGGTTCAACGCGGGTTACTTTTGCAAGGTATATGTTGCCAGCCAGCTGGCGTTTGTTTTCTGATTCAAAGTCGAATTCTTCTACTTTGTTTCCATCAACCACAACAACGCGGGTTTCTTCCGCGTGGGTGGCGTCGATAAGCATCTTTTTAGCCATTTTTTATCTTTCGCACGCACATCCGCACAATCAGGCCCCCTGTTTAAGGGAGGATTGAGTGTAGAGTTTGCGTGATATTTTGAGGCGATGTGAGAGGCGTTTGCGGTTGGAACACACAAAAACGGCGCAGGTGTTAAGCCTGTTCCGTGCGTATTTTCAATCGTTTCAACGCGCTTCATCGCGGTTATCTCCAGCATCCTTATGGTCGGATGCCAAGCTCTGGCGCATGTTACAAAGCGCAACACGCGCAATTCGGGTGGCCATGTGGCCCTGCCAAAGGATCGGGTTCTGGGTGCGGGCGCTTTGTGCTGCCCTGAACATCACCGCGATCCGCTGGCGAAACTGTCAAAACGGCGGCTGGTTGCCTGTCCGTTACAAAATAGTCTTATGGACGTTATTGGGGAATTACAATCAGTTTTTGGTTGAGGTATGGTAAACGCAACGAAAAAAACGATCTCTTGGAGACTGAGCAGAATGATGGTTCGACGGGCGATTTGGCTGGTGGCTGTGGTTGTGAGCATGCTGGGCGTGTCTGGCACGACCAAGGCGCAGGATTTGCAGGCGTTGGCGCGGGTGGATACGGCGGCGTCTAAGATTGAAGATGGCCGCAATGACACGATATCATTTAGCTTTGCTTTGTCGCAACCCGTGCCGTTTCGGGTGTTTACGCTGAATGATCCGCCTCGGGTGATACTCGATTTTAAGGAAATTGACTGGACGGGATTTGACAAAGCTGCGGTGAACCAAAGCGTCGGCGTCAAAGATTTACGGTTTGGGATTTTCCGCCCAGGTTGGTCGCGGTTGGTTATGGATTTGGATCGGCTGGTGGTGCCAGAGCAAACCGAAATGCGTGTGGATGAAACCCGTGGCACGGCGACATTGGACATTACAATGATTGCGGCAAGCCAAGAGGATTTTGCCAAATTCAGCACACAGCGGGAAGAGGACGGTTGGGCTCTGCCAAAGGCGGCAGAAACAGGCAAAGCCAAAGAGCGTCAATTGGGGAACCGCCCTGTGGTGGTTGTCATTGATCCAGGACACGGAGGCGTTGATGGAGGGGCGACTCGCGATGGATATCTTGAAAAAGATTTGGTCATGCAGTTCGCGTTGGAGTTGGAAGAAGCGTTGATCCGCACAGGGCGGTATCGCGCGGAACTGACCCGCCGTGATGATGTGTTCCTGTCCCTACCAGATCGTATTTCGGTGGCGCGCGAGCGGGGAGCCGATGTGTTTTTGTCGATCCACGCGGATGCGTTGAGCGAAGGGAATGCCACAGGAACCAAGGTTTACACATTGTCAGACGAGGCCTCATCCGAAATGGCAGCGGAACTGGCGGCAGGGCATGATCGCAGCGATTTGTTGGCGGGTGTGGATTTGAAAGAGCAAGACGATCAAATCGCGGGTGTTTTGATGGATATGGCCCGTTTGGAAACCGATGCGCGCAGCGAAATGCTAGCGGAGTTTATGGTGAACGGCATTGCGCAATCGGTGGGCCGCATTCGCAAACGGCCCCATTTGGGAGCAGGGTTCACGGTGCTGAAAGCGCCTGACATTCCGTCTGTTTTGATTGAGCTTGGTTTTATGTCGAACAAGTCTGACCTGAACAATCTGTTGACGCAAAGCTGGCGGGACAAGGTTGTTCTGGGTGTGATTGATGCACTGGACAATTGGACGGTTGAAGATGCGGCGCAAGGGCGATTGCTGCGCCAATAGGGTGATCTTTCGTTTAAGCGGTCTTATGGGTTTCTTAAGGCTTGGCGGATTAGTCTGATAGCACGGACTTATTTGGCAGGTACAGCGGGACCATATGATCACAGATCGCAGTATGATCGGGACATTGACGCAGGGGCGCAGGTTTGGGTTTGCGCGTCTGTTTGAACGCGAACGCAGCGCCCCTGATCCCAAAATTCTGATCGAAGAGTTGGTGCTGACGGGGCGGCAGGGGATCATCGTGCTGGGGCCTCAATTAATCGAATTTTGCAACGATCGGGCCTATGAATTGAACGGCACGCCCAAATCCGTCATGGCACCTGGAAAACCGTGGATGGATTTCTTTAAATTCCAAATGGATCGCGGTGATTTTGGCGAAGGAGAGGCCGCAGAACGGTTTTTCGACGATTTGATTGCCAATTTTCAGGAACGAAAAGTCATGCAGATTGAACGGCGGGCAGGGGATGGGCGCACCATCCGATCTGATCGCATTCCCAATTCCATCGGGGGCATGACGCTGACCCTGACGGATATCACGGAATTAAAGCTGCAACAGGCAGAGGCGAAAGCGGCAAGCATTGTTGCGCAAATTGCAGGCGAAGAAAAATCCAAGTTGTTAGAGGAGTTAAGCCGTGAATTGCGCACACCCTTAAACGGTATTTTGGGCATGGCCGAAGTGTTGACGGGTACAGATTTAACGGATGAACAGCGCAGTGCGGCAGAGGTGATCCTGAGTTCGGCGGAAGATTTGGAACGGGTGGCCGATGATATGCTCGAAGAATCAAAGCGGGATTTCAATCCGTCCCAAGTGAAAGACGCGCCTTTTGATGTGCTTTGCACCCTTCGCAATCTGATTGCCGATTTCACGGTGGCCTGTGGGGGGCGATTGCGGCTGCGACTGGCCCGTGAAATGCCTGTGGTGGTTGGCAAAGTGGCGTTGTTGCGCCGAGCGGTGACGCTGGTGGTGCAATCCGCGTTGGATCAGGGGGAGGATCGTTATGTGGACGTGAAGATCACCTATAAACAACGCACGGATGATATGGGGCTGGTGTCGATTTACGTGAGTGATCGTGATTTTGAGTCCGCGCTGCACGATAAAACTGCGGGGAAAGATGCCATGAGTGTGCCAAGTCCACAGCCAGCGGCAGAAGCGGATCGCAACGTGCGTTTGGCAATGGCCCTGACAGAGATGCAAGGCGGGACATTGATTGTCACGCGGCAAGGGGCCGTGGCCCGCCAATTCGCCTTTGCGATTCCTGTGAAAATGGATGGTGCGTCCCAGATATGTGGGGATTTAGTGGGGGCGGATACAGCCGAAGCCGCGCAATGATTGCCGTTGGGGCCGCCACCGCAACGAAAATACCCACAATTCGGTTTATGGCGACCAACTTTAAACCTGATCCACGCAGTGGTTAAGGCCAGTGACTGAGCATCTAACCAACACTGCGCAGCCTGCCAAAAACGGTCTTGCGGGAATGTTTAAGTTTTTTGGCAGGATGCTTTAAATGCCCAAGGAAAGGCTTAGATATCACGTCAAAGAACAGATGTGGGCAGGAACGTGCCGCATCGGGCATAAGCCCGCTTTGACCCTGCGCAGGTGGGGCGATAGAAAGAAGCTGAGTTTTGTGGGGATTCGCCAGTGCTGCGGTTTATTTTAAATATTTTCGGGTGGTTTTTCAGTGCAGCCACGATCGGCGCGGTTTTTGTCGTGATGATCTTGGGCGGCGTGTTTTGGATGTATGGCCGCGATTTGCCAGACCATCAGGCGTTGGCCAGCTATGAGCCAGCCACCATCAGCCGTGTCTATTCGATCAAAGGCGAGGTGATGGATGAATTTGCCCGCGAACGGCGCATGTTCACCCCAGCGGATGAGATCCCCGACATCGTGAAACAAGCGTTTGTTTCTGCCGAGGACAAACATTTCTACGAGCACAAAGGCTATGACATTCAAGGGATCCTGAAAGCGGGTATCGATGCGGCGCGTGGCGGTCGGTTGCGCGGGGCCTCTACGATTACGCAACAGGTGATGAAGAACTTCCTGCTCGACGGGTCGCGCTCGTTTGAGCGGAAAATCAAGGAAATCATTCTGGCATCGCGGTTGGAAACCACGCTGAGTAAGGATCAAATCCTCGAGCTGTATTTGAACGAGATTTTTCTCGGTCAAAACTCTTACGGTGTGACGGCGGCGGCAGATACGTATTTTGGCAAAAACCTGGAGGATCTGAGCGCGGGTGAGGCGGCGTATTTGGCGAGTTTGCCCAAGTCGCCATCCAATCGCCACCCTGTGCGCCACCGTGATGACGCGATTTTTTGGCGAAACAACACACTGCGGGAAATGTATGAAAATAATTACATTTCCATGGCCACCTATGAGGCGGAAAAATCAAGCGAACTGCGATCCGTGCAAGGTGGGCAATACGCATCGTCGCGATCCGAACGTCCGCCGCGTGACTATTTCACCGATGAAATTCGCCGACAATTGTCTGGCGATTTTGGCGAAGAAGAATTCTTCGGCGGTGGCTTGACCATCCGCGCCACGATGGACCCTGAATTGCAAGGGGAAGCGGCAAAGGCATTGCGGGCCGGTTTGGAAAAATACGACCGTAATTTGGGGATTTATCGCGGCACAAAGGTGCAGATTGAGCCCGAATTGTTGACGGATGAAGCCATCTGGCGCGAGGCGCTTGGGAAAACGAAACTGGCCCGTGACATCCCCCGTTGGAAGCCTGCGGTTGTTTTGGAAGTGGGGGAAAAATCTGCGCGTATCGGCATCGAAGGCGAAGCAGAGGACGAAGATGGGCATTACCTGTCCATGAAAGATTTGGCGCGGTGGCGGCCCATTTTGGAAAATGGGCGCGCGGGCAAAAAGGCCAAAAAACCGGGCGATTTGTTCAGCGTTGGAGATGTGATCCACATTCGCGCCGTCACCAGTGACAGCGATGGGTCGTTTGTGCGCTGGTCGTTGCGACAAATCCCGCGCATTCAAGGTGGGTTTATGGCGATGGACACCAACACGGGCCGCGTTTTGGCCATGCAGGGTGGGTTTTCCTACCAGCATTCTGTGTTTAACCGCGCCACACAAGCGGCGCGTCAGCCAGGGTCCAGCTTTAAACCGTTTGTGTATGCCTCTGCGCTCGACAGTGGGTATTCCCCTGCGACGATTGTTGTGGATGCGCCGATTGAAATTCAAACGCCACAAGGGTTGTGGCGGCCGAAAAATGCATCGAACAAGTTTTACGGCCCTGCGCCATTGCGCACGGGGATTGAACGATCCCGCAACCTGATGACCATTCGTTTGGCCCAAGATGTGGGCATGAATGTTGTGGCCGACTACGCCGAACGGTTTGGCGTTTACAATGATATGCAGCAAGTGCTTGCGAACTCGCTTGGGGCGCAGGAAACCACGCTGATTAAGATGGTCGCGGCCTATGCCATGTTTGCCAATGGCGGGGAGCGTGTGGAACCAACATTGGTGGACCGCGTTCAAAACCGCTGGGGCAAAACCATCTATCGCCACGATCAACGCCAGTGTGAAGGGTGTCGTTTGGCCTCGCTTGAGGACGGGCTGTCGCCACGGATCACTTCGGATCGGGAGCGGGTGATGGATGCGGTCACGGCCTATCAGCTGACGTCCATGATGCGCGGCGTTGTGGAACGGGGCACGGCGAGTGCAACGGTCAAGCTGGGTGTGCCCGTGGCGGGTAAAACAGGTACAACAAATGACGCAAAAGATGTGTGGTTTGTTGGCTTTACGCCCAATGTGGTGGCTGGGTGTTACATGGGGTATGACCGTCCGCAATCATTGGGACGGGGTGCATCCGGGGGGGGGATGTGTGGCCCTGTGTTTAACGCATTCATGAAGAAAGCGATCAAACAGTATGGTGCGTCCAAATTTGAAGTGCCGCCAAACACCTATTTCCTGAAGTTTGACCGTTTTTCTGGTGCGCGTTTGCCTGACGACGCTGTGGGAGACCACGTTGTGGCCGAGCTGTTCCGCGAAGGGGAAGAGCCAGAATACGGGCTGAGCATCATCGACGGTGGTTTTGCCATGGGCGAAGATTTGCAGCTGTTTGGTGAAGGCGACGACCAAGAGGTTGTGACCTCATCTAGCAAAAAGAAGGTTATTCCAAAAAAAGCGACCTTTGGTTCGCTGTCCTCTGGTGGTTTGTACTAAATCAAGGTTCTATTTCTTTGATTGGTCTTGAAATTGGGGGGCGAATACCCAACTGTGTGCCATGGGCAATTTGCCTTTCAAGACCAGCAACAGGAGAGACTGATGGGACTTTGGAATTTTGTTAAAAGTGCGGGGAAATCCCTGTTAGGCGGCGCAGCAGAGGCAGCACCAGCCAAAGACGCATTGATTAAAGAAATCGAAGAATTGGGTTTGGACGCCACGGGGTTGGACATTCAAGTGGACGGTGACAAGGTTTCCGTCGGCGGGTCCGCAGTAAGCCAAGAGATGAAAGAAAAGGTCATTCTGGCCGTGGGCAACGTTGAAGGCGTGGCCGCAGTAGATGACAGTGCAGGGGGCGACGATCCCGTGTTCCACACGGTTGAAAAGGGCGACACATTGTGGGCCATTTCATCCAAAACACTGGGCAACGGCAGCCGCTATAACGAAATTTTCGAAGCGAACAAGCCAATGCTGACGCACCCAGACAAGATCTATCCAGGTCAGGTTCTGCGCATCCCAGCGAAGTAAGAATTTTGTGGCTGTGCGCAGCCCTAAAATGAGAAAGCCCTGCCAGTTGGCGGGGCTTTTGTGTTTGGGGCCGAGAAATAATCCACTTTGACATTGGGTTTCCCTGCGTCACACTTGCCCTTCGCGTAAATTCCGCCCATGCTGCGAGCCGAAAATAAAGGTGCGCAAAGCATCATTCTGGGAGGAATAGTTAATGGCCATCAGTGATCTGGCGTCTGTCGTCGCGATTGAAAAGGAAATGCCGGTAGAGGACCGTTGGACGGCCAAAACCGTGTACCAACAGTTGGAAGAAACCGCATCGAAGTTCGGGCATAAGCCTGCGGTGAGTTTTCAGTTGTTGGGCGGGCCGACGGACCCGAATATCACGCTGACGTGGAATGAAACCAAGGATAAGATCACGCAAGCAGCGAACCTGTTCCGCTCGCTTGGGGTGGGGCCAAAGGATGTGGTGGCTTATTTGCTGCCAACAACCCATGAAACCGCGATCACTATGATGGGCGGGATGACGGCGGGTATTGTTGCGCCGATTAACCCAACTTTGCAGCCAGAACAGATTTCGGCGTTGCTGCGCGAAACTGGGGCAAAGGTTTTGGTCACCTTGAAAGCGTTTCCAAAAACCGAAGTGGCGCAACTTGCGGCCGAAGCGGTGGCAGGGGCGCCCAATGTGGAAACTGTGGTCGAGATTGATTTGCTGACGCATTTGACGGGTTTGAAAAAATTCATCGTTCCGCTGATCCGCCCAAAGGTCGAAACCAAACACAATGCCAAAGTGATCGAGTTTAACGCAGCGCTGGCGAGCCAGCCGAGCGACAAATTGACGTTTGAAGAAGACATGAGCGATCCGTACTGTGCATATTTCCATACGGGTGGCACAACGGGAATGCCAAAGATTGCCCAGCACAAACATTCGGGCATTTTGTTTAATGGGATGTTAGGGAATATTCTGTCACTGGACGAAGATTCCGTGGTGATCTGTCCCTTGCCCATGTTCCACGTGATGGCCGCCCATGTGTTTTGGGCATCCATTATGTTTGGGGGCGGGCATATCGTGTTCCCAACCCCTGCAGGGTATCGCGGTGATGGGGTGTTTGATAATTTCTGGAAGTTGGTCGAACGCTATCAAGCCACGTTTATGGTGACCGTTCCAACCGCAGCGGCGGCCTTGATGCAGCGCCCCGTGGATGCGGATATTTCATCGCTGAAAGGGGCCATGTGTGGCTCCTCCCCATTGCCGGTAGAATTGTTCAAGCGGTTCCAAGATGTGACGGGTGTGGAAATCCTTGAAGGCTATGGCATGACCGAGGCGACCTGTCTGGTGTCGGGCAACCCCTATGAAGGGGAAAAGGTCATCGGTTCTGTTGGGTATCGGTTCCCTTACACGGACATCAAGATTTTGGATTGTGCCGAGGATGGCAGCATCATCAAAGAGTGTGGCCCTGACGAAGTGGGCGAGATTTGTGTGCTGAATGCGGGCGTAAATGTGGGTGAGACCTATACCGATCCGAGCAAGAATGTTGGCCTCTATGCTGGGGGTACGCATTTGCGCACGGGTGATTTGGGCCGCATTGATGAGCGGGGCTATTTGTGGATCACGGGCCGTGCGAAGGATTTGATCATTCGTGGCGGGCATAACATTGATCCTGCCATGATCGAAGAAGCCTTGGCAGGACATCCAGATGTTGCCTTTGCGGGGGCCATTGGCCAGCCAGATGCCCATTCAGGCGAAGTGCCCTGTGCATTTGTGGAACTGGTCGAAGGGGCCAGTGCGACGGTGGACGAGTTGATGGCCTATGCCGGTGAGCATGTGCATGAAAAAGCCGCGCGTCCAAAGCATTTGGAAATTATGGACGAACTGCCCAAGACCGCCGTTGGCAAAATCTTTAAGCCAGATTTGCGGCGCTCTGCTATTACGCGGATTTACAATGGGGCCTTGGCCGAAGCGGGCGTTGCTGCATCTGTTGTGAAAGTGATTGAGGACAAGAAACGCGGGTTGGTTGCGCAGTTGGAGAAATCTGATGCAAGCGTGAGCGATGAGGCCGTGAACGGTGTGCTTGGTGCGTTCATCAACCCATGGGAATGGGCGTAAGCGCTGGACTGGGGACGTTGTCCCCAGACCCCTAGGATATTTCTAGACAGAAGAAGAGGGGCGGCGGCGGCTGCCCCTTTTTTATGGGCGCGGACACGTGTTAGGCATGTGTCACTCATTTTTTTAGGAACGGGGAATACATAGGATGCGGATTTTCAAAATTGTATGTGTGGGGCTGATGTGCGCCTTTTTTAGTGGTGCCATCGCGCAAGCGTCTGAAACGCGTTGGACGGTGAAAAAGACAATCAAAAAGGGTGAGACGGTTAAGATTCAAAACATGATTCTCTATAGTAAGAGCACATGCGAATGGCACAAAAAGCCGCCAGTTCCGAAGGTTTTTGGGAAAGTTAAGTTGGGTGAGCTTTCTTACCGTACAGGCGTTTCGTCACCAGATGCGTGCCCAAATGAGAAAATAAATGCAAATATTGCTGACTACAGGGCGGGTCAGGTTGCTGGAAAAGATCGGTTTTCCATCCACTGGAAGGCGACGGAGGGCAACCACACTTTCAAAGTAAGGTACGTGATTACCGTAAAATAGGGTTAGTTGCCTGCGAACTTTGCCTGCATTTCATCGCGCGCATCATCAGTGATTTTGGCGAAGGTGATGTCGGGGACAGTGAAGGCGTGGCCTGCGGGGAGCAGGTTCAGGGCCTCGGATGCGGAGTTTGGCCATGCGAGCGGTGTGTTCATCGCGGCCGCCAGCGCGTCGGCGGCGTCGGGGATGAAGGGTTCGGACAGCGCCGCATAGAACGGGATGAGGTTGAGGGCAAAACGGATTTGCATTGCGGCTGTGGCTTCGTCTGTTTTGAAGACGGACCATGGGGCCTGTTCTTGCAGATATTCATTGCCCAGGGTCCAGATGGCACGTAGCTCGGACGCGGCTTTGCGCACTTCCATGGCTTCCATGAAGCCTTCATAGGCGGTGAGGCGGGTTTGTAATGCGTCGATGACTGCTTGTTCGGCTGGACCGTAATCGGGGCCGTCTGGCACGGCTTCGGAAAATTTCGAGCGGCAGAATTTCGTGACGCGGGAGACGAAGTTGCCAAGCACGTTGGCGAGGTCGGAGTTCACAGAGGCTTGGAAGTCGTCCCATGTGAATTCAGAATCCGAGCTTTCGGGCGCATGAGACAGCAGCCACCAGCGCCAGTAGTCGGATGGCAGGATGTCGAGCGCTTGATCCATGAAGACGCCGCGGCCTTTGGACGTGGAGAATTGCCCACCATCGTAGTTGAGGTAGTTGAAGGATTTGATGTAATCGACAAGCTTCCACGGCTCGCCCGAGCCCATGATGGTGGCGGGGAAGGAGAGCGTGTGGAAGGGCACGTTGTCTTTGCCCATGAACTGCACATAGGTCACATCGTCCGCGCCTTTGTCGGTGCGCCACCAGCGTTCCCAATCCGCGTCGGTTTTGCCGTTGGCATCGGCCCATTCTGCTGTGCCCGCGATGTATTCGATAGGCGCGTCGAACCAGACGTAGAAGACTTTGCCTTCCATGCCAGGCCAGTCTTCGGTGCCGCGTTTGACGGGGATGCCCCAATCAAGATCGCGGGTGATGCCACGGTCGCGCAGGCCTTCGCCATCGTGGAGCCATTTTTTGGCGATGGAGGTGGTCAGGACGGGCCAATCGGTTTTGCTGCTGATCCAATCGTCGAGTTTGTCTTTGAGGTTGGATTGGCGCAGGTAGAGGTGTTTTGTGTCGCGCACTTCGAGGTCTGTGGAGCCTGAAATGGCGGAGCGCGGGTTGATCAGGTCCGTTGGGTCGAGCTGTTTTGTGCAGTTTTCACACTGATCGCCGCGGGCGTCTTCGGAGCCGCAGTTGGGGCAGGTGCCTTCGATATAGCGGTCGGGCAGGAAGCGGCCATCGGCGTTGGAGTAGACTTGGGTTTCGGACACTTCTTCGATGAGGCCTGCATCAGCGAGTTTGCCTGCAAAATGTTGGGTGAGTTTGTGATTGCGTTCCGAGGAGGACCGACCGTAGTGATCGAATGACAGGCGGAAGCCATCGGCCAGTTTGGATTGCACGGCGTGCATGTCTTTGCAGTATTCCGCCACGGGTTTGCCGGCCTTTGCGGCGGCGAGTTCGGCGGGTGTGCCATGTTCGTCTGTGGCGCAGATGAACATCACTTCGTTGCCGCGTGCGCGGTTGTAGCGCGCGTAAAGATCGGCGGGCAGTTGGCTGCCCACAAGATTACCGAGGTGTTTGATCCCGTTGATGTAGGGAATGGCGGAGGTGATGAGGATACGGGCCATGATACGTGTCTTTGCTGAATGCGTGTTCTGTTGATGTAACGGATGTTGAGAAAAGGCAAAAGAGGCAAACGTGGCTTGGGCCGCTTTGATGCGGATTTCTTGTGTTGTTTTGGGTTTTCGCGTTAGGGTGGTGACATGTTTTATTTTTGAAATTTGGAGACCAGTGATGAGATTATCAATCGAGAATTGCGCGGATTTGGCGCTGAAGAGTTACGCAGCTGCAAAAGCGTTAAAGCGGGGGCGCCCCGCACAGGGCGTGGTGGCGCATATGGATCGGCGTGGGGCGCAGGCCATGATGCTGGATCATAAGGTGCTGTTGATTCCTGGCTCCAATGAGCTGGTGGATTGGATGCGCAATGTGAACGTCTATAATATTTTGGGCAAACGGTACAAAGCCAAAGCTTCGGCCAAGTCAAAAACAGGGGCGGTTTTGCATTCTGGGTTTAACAGCCACGCCAATCTGATTGGGAAGTTTGCCAAGGAACATGACGCGCAATTTGTGATCGGTCATTCGCTGGGCGCGGCGACGGCGCAGATTTTGGGATCGTGGCTGGGGGTTCCTGCGGTTGGGTTTGCGTCACCGCGCGTAAAATTAGGGGCGCGGCGGGTGAAGAATGAAAGTAAGATTTTGAATATCTGCCGGTTGGACGATCTGGTGACCCATGTGCCGCCGAGCGAAATCGGCTTTCGACGGTTGGGCAAAACGGTGCAGTTGATTGCGCCAGAAACCAACCCCGGGCTGGATCATTCAATGCCAAATTACATTGCAGCGCTGGATTTTGACACGTTGGGGGATGCGTTGCCCCGCACGTGGGGGTGAATTGAATGCCGTTGGGGTTTCACCCCAAACCCCGAGGATATTTTTGCTCAAAAGAATGATGTGGGCTTGTTCGCTTGCGTAGTGCTGCGTAGAGGAGGGACATAATTTGAGGAGAAGACCATGATCGAACGGATCGACACGAGCGCGCGCGCATCAAAAATTGTGAAGCACAATGGGGTGGCGTATTTGTCTGGCCAAGTTGCCGAGGGCGACACCATTCAGGAACAAACACGGGTGTGTTTGGAAAAAATTGATGCGCTGTTGGAGCAGGCGGGATCATCGCGCGAGCAGATGCTGCGCGCCACGATTTGGCTGGCGGATATGTCTGATTTCGCAGGGCTGAACGAGGTTTGGAATGACTGGGTTCCAGAGGGGTTTGCCCCAGCGCGGGCGTGCGGTGAGGCGAAATTGGCGCGCGAGATTTTGAAGGTCGAGATTATTGTGGATGCGGCGTATGAGTGATTGACGCGTTGTCTGGATAGTGAAAAGGCCGCACATTTGTGCGGCCTTTTTTGTGCATTGTGTCACATAGGCTCGATACCACAGCCAAGTTAACCTGCGTTATGACATACAAACATGTAAGTATAAGCGTGGGTTCTGTCTTTGCGTTGCTGGCGATGGTTCTGATTTTTGTACCTGAAGTCATTTATTGGCCTTTTCAAGTTGCGCAAAATGAGACCGCAGATTTTCTGGCAAAACGTGCAGGCGTTCTGTTTATCGGGTTTGCGACCCTTTTGATTGTTAGTCGAAATGCCAAAGCATCGCCTGCGCGGACAGCGATTTGCGTGGCGTTAAGCGTTTCGATGTTTGCGATGGCAGCTCTTGGGATATATGAATACGGCCGAGGATTTGCTGGGATTGGCATTTGGGTGGCAATCCTAACGGAAGTGGTGATTGTTAGCGCGTTTCTGTATGTGGATCGGTCGGAACGACCTTAAACCCCGTGCGCCCCATCAGCCAGTGACTTCACGAACGCCAGCACATCGGCCACGGGTTCGCCTGCGCCCATTTTTTCCACGATTGCTGAACCCACAACTGCGCCATCGGCGACAGCGGCCATTTCGGCGGCTTGCTGTGGGGTTTTGATGCCAAAGCCGATGCAGACGGGCAGGTCGGTGGATTGTTTGATGCGGGCCACTTCGCGACCGACAGTTTCGGCGTTGGCGGAGCCAGCGCCTGTGATGCCTGCAATGGCCACATAGTAGATGAAGCCTGAGGTGTTTTGCAGCACTTTGGGGAGACGTTTTTCGTCTGTTGTCGGGGTGGCCAAGCGGATGGGGTGTAGGCCTGCGGCGATGGCTGGGATGGCGAATTCGCTGTCTTCTTCGGGGGGCAGGTCCACGATGATGAAACCGTCGATGCCAGCGGCTTTGGCATCCACGAGGAACTTATCGACGCCGTGGAAGTAGATCGGGTTGTAGTAGCCCATCAGCACGATCGGGGTGGTGTCGTCGGTCTTGCGAAACTCGGCGGCCATGGCGAGGGTTTTTTCAAGCGTCATGCCGTTTTCAAGGGCGCGTTGGCCAGCGACTTGAATTGTGGGGCCGTCGGCCATTGGGTCGGTGAACGGCACACCAAGTTCGATAATATCCACACCTGCATCTGGCAGGCCTTTCATCAATTCAAGGGTTGCTTCTGGAGAAGGGTCGCCCGCCATGATGTAGGAAACAAATGCGGATTTGCCCGCGGCTTTCAACTCGGCGAATTTTGCGTCGATGCGTGACATGATGAACCCTCATTCTGGTGTTGGGTTCCAATTGCGCGAAAGGGGCGGGGAAATCAAGTGGTGTGGTGGTTTTTCTTGACCTTCGCCCCATGGGTGGTAGGGGATGCGTCGAGTTTTAGACAAATCTGATGAGGGTGCCGCAATGGGCTTTAAGACTGGAATCGTGGGGATGCCGAATGTGGGGAAATCCACACTCTTTAACGCGCTGACCAAAACCGCTGCGGCGCAGGCGGCGAACTTTCCGTTTTGTACGATTGAGCCGAATGTGGGGGAAGTGTCTGTTCCTGATGCGCGGCTTGATACCTTGGCCGAAATCGCCAGTTCCAAACAGATTATTCCTGCACGGATGACGTTTGTGGATATCGCGGGTTTGGTGAAAGGCGCGTCCAAGGGCGAGGGGCTGGGCAACCAGTTTTTGGCCAATATCCGTGAATGTGATGCCATTGCCCATGTGTTGCGGTGTTTTGAAGACGACGACATCACCCATGTGGATGGCCGCGTGAACCCTGTTGAAGATGCGCAGACCATTGAGACCGAGCTGATGTTGGCGGATTTGGAGAGCATTGAAAAGCGTCTGGCGGGTTTGGTGCGCAAGATCAAAGGCGGCGACAAAGACGCGGTTTTGGCCAATGAGTTGTTATTGCGGGCCAAAGACGTATTGGAAGGTGGCAAGCCTGCGCGGTTTGTTGAAGTGGCAGAAGACGAGCAGAAGGCGTGGGACATGCTGCAACTGCTGACAACAAAGCCTGTTTTGTACGTGTGCAACGTTGAGGAAGAGAATGCAGCCAATGGCAATGCGCATTCTGATGCTGTGGTGGCCATGGCAGTCGAAGAAGGGGCCGCTGCCGTGGTCATTTCAGCAGCGATTGAAGAGCAGATCAGCCAGTTGGATGACGAAGACGCCGAGATGTTTTTGGAAGAGATGGGATTGGAAGAGGCAGGTTTGAGCCGCTTGATCAAGGCGGGTTATGCGCTGTTGGCGTTGCAAACCTATTTCACAGTTGGGCCCAAAGAGGCGCGGGCCTGGACCATTCCAGCGGGCACTTCTGCCCCCAAAGCGGCGGGTGTGATCCATGGCGATTTTGAGCGTGGGTTCATTCGGGCCGAAACCATTGCCTATGATGATTTTGTTGAAAACGGTGGTGAGCAAGGGGCCAAAGAAAAGGGCAAGATGCGCGCCGAAGGTAAAGGGTACACGGTGCAAGACGGGGATGTTCTGCACTTTTTGTTCAACACCTAACGCCCTTACGACATCGGGGTTTCCCCAACAATTCTGGCCGCTTTTGCGGCCTTTTTTGTGGGAGTCTGCGCCGATATTTTGTGGTTAATTATCGTTAACATCTGCTTTTTGATGGTTAAAATTCGGTAAATCGAAAATTTCCGAAAAGTTAATTTGCGCGACATTGAATGAAGTTTGCTTCAGATGTGGCGGCATTTTTGTTGAAAACAAACGATAAATCGCGATCGCGCCAGAAAAAACGAATTTTTTACGCCGCTTAGCAAAAGGTGAATTTTTATCTTTAAAGCCTCGTTCACGATTGGGGGCCAAACCTGACGTCAGTGAATGCGCATGGGATCATCTCGAAGATGGAACTCGGACCCCGTGCAAACAAAAATCGGAGCGAATATCATGTTGTCTTTTGACGTAAGAGGCACGGTCCTTGACGGGCCGAGCACAGAACTTCTCGGCCTATCGCATGTTGAGTTTATCTATGTTGCAGGAGCATGGTCAGTGGTTGCGGCCAGCGAAGCTGAGGGCGCGCTGACAACATTTGAATTTAGCAATAATCTGCTGGGCAGTGTGCAGGACGAGCAGGGATATACCAGCACATCAGGGACACGCACGGTTTGGGATTTGACCACATTGGATATGAATGGAGTGACGTATGTGCTGCCCGCCACACGGTACGAAGACCAGACGAATTTCTATTCCATCGGCAACGGCGGCACGTTGGGTGCGGGGATCAACCCAAATGGTTTGGGGGAATTGTCCCTGAATACGGCCCTGTCTGTGGGGGGGAACACGTTTGTGTACACTGTTGGTGCAAATGGGGCGGGGATCAATGTTTATGGCGTGGATGCGAGCCTGAATTTCACCATGGTGGATCAGGTGGCAGATACGGGCCAAACCTATTTGGGTGATGTGAGCGCCTTTGCCAGTGCCACAGTGGGTGGGGTGGAGTATTTGTTTGTGGCATCTGCCTATGACGCGGGGATCAGCAGCTATGCGGTGGCGTCAGATGGGACGTTGACGCTGACCGATACGGTTGCACCAAATGAGTTTTCTGGGTTCTGGCAGGTGCAGGATTTGATTGCGATGGAGGTTGGTGGGCAGACCTTTGTTGTGATGGCGTCTGCGGGCACGTCGAGTTTGACAGTGTATTCTGTGGCGGCCAATGGAGATTTGGTGGAAACGGATCATCTGATCGACAGCCATGATACGCGGTTTCAAAATGCGTCTGTGCTGGAGACATTTGAATACGATGGGCGGTCTTTTGTGATTGCGGCGGGCAGTGATGACGGCATCACGGTGCTGGAATTAATGGGGTCTGGCACGTTGTGGGAACACGCGTCACTGGCGGATACCTATGACATCACGCTGGCGAATGTGACGTCGATATCTGCTGAGGTGATTAATGGCACGGTGGAAATTCTGATTAGCAGTGCAACGGATCATGGGTTTACCCATGTCACACTGGATACATCGCAACTGGACAGTGCGATTACAGGCACGGATCAAGATGATTTTTTGCAAGGGTCATCCTCGGCAGATGTAATTTATGGACTGGATGGGGACGATCATTTGGTGGGGCGCGGTGGCGCGGACATCATCGTTGATGGGGCAGGGCGTGATTATCTGACAGGTGATGGGGGGCGTGATGTGTTCATGTTTGTTGAAGACGGTGAACCAGATGTGATCGTGGATTACGGTGTTGGATTTGATCAGATTGATCTGTCGCAGTTTGCAAATGTGAATGGCATGAATGATTTGGCGATCAGTGATTGGTGTGGCGGCGTTATCATTATCGCCAACCAAGATATCTTGATCATCCAAAACCAAGACAACAGAACCTATGAGGCGAGCGAATTCGGTATTTCTGATTTCTTGTTCTAAGGCACATCCAAGGAACAACGGAGTGCGCATGCACGCGGGTCCATCCGCGCGCACGAAACGCCGAGCCACGCGATCGCTCCCGTGGTTCGGCGTTCTTTTGTTGGGGCGTGTCGAATGTGCTGGAACCTGCCAAGTTACGGGATAAGGTATGGGCAACAACACATAAAGGAGACGCGATATGCGCTATTTGCACACGATGGTACGGGTTACGAATTTGGAAGAGTCCCTGGAGTTTTGGTGCGAAAAAATGGGCCTGATCGAGACCCGTCGTATTGATGTGCCAGAAGGCAAATTCACGTTGATTTTTCTGGCTGGGGACAAGGATCTGGATGCGGCAAAGGCCAATAACGCGCCAGAACTGGAGTTGACCTATAACTGGGAGAGCGACGAGACCTATCAGACGGGTCGCAGCTGGGGGCATTTGGCCTATAAGGTGGATAACATTTATGAAACATGTCAGGCGCTGATGGACAAAGGCGTTGTGATCAACCGCCCACCACGGGATGGACGCATGGCATTTGTGAAATCCCCTGACAATATTTCCATTGAATTGCTGCAGGAAGGCGAAAGCCTGGCTCCGGCGGAGCCTTGGGCCAGCATGGAAAACACGGGCGATTGGTGAAGACATGAGTAAAGACGCCCACACAACACATGCCGCCGAGGAAGATGCACGCAATCAAGACATCAAAATCTGGGTGAACGGCGATATCGTTCACCGCGATGAAGCCAAAGTCTCGGTCTATGACAGTGGCTTTATGCTGGGGGATGGGATGTGGGAAGGCATGCGCCTGTATGATGGGGTGTGGGCGTATTTCGATGAACATATGGATCGGCTGTTTGAAAGCTGTAAGGCGGTTTCACTGGATATCGGGATGGATCGTGACGGTGTTGCTGATGCTTTGCGCCAAGTGCAGGCGGCCAATGATATGCACACAGACGTGCATTGTCGGTTGATGATTACGCGGGGCGTGAAGGTGAAGCCGTTTCAGCATCCTTCGCTGTCCCAAACGGGGCCGACCACTGTGATTATTATGGAGCATTCCAAACCCGTCAGCAGCTTGCAAGGGCGCGGCATTCGTTTGGCGACAGTGCCCCAAGTGCGCGGCCTGCCAATGGCGCAGGATGCAAAGTATAATTCCCATTCCAAGCTGAACTGTGTGATTGCCTGTCTTCAGGCAGAGCAGGCAGGGGCGGATGAAGGCTTGATGCTGGACCCCAATGGGTTTGTGAACACCACAAACGCCTGCAACTTTTTCATTGTGCGTAAGGGGCAGGTTTGGACCAGCACAGGGGATTACTGCATGAATGGGGTCACGCGGCAAAAGGTGATTGATCTCTGCCGTGCCGACGGCATCCCCGTGTTTGAAAAGAACTATTCCTTGGTGGAGGCCTATGGCGCGGATGAGGCGTTTCTAACGGGCACGTTCGGGGCGCAGACACCTGTTGCAGAAATTGATGGAAAGGCGATTGGGGACGGAGATCGGCCAGTCACGGCGTGGATACAGGCGCTGTATAAACAGGCGATTGCGGATCATGTGGCGGAGCGGACGCGTTAGACGCGGCCAAACCACTTAATCAACAGTTCATCATAGGTGCCGTTTTCGCGCAGGCGTAGCAGGCTTTGGTTGATGTCTTCGCGGATCGGGCTGTTTGTGGGCAGGGCGATGCCGTAGTTTTCGGGTTTGAACACTTTGTCCATGATGCGGGCTTTGCCGCGGCCTTTGTTGTTTACGTAATAGGCGAGGATCGGACCGTCAAAGACGACAGCTTGCAGGGTGTTTGCTTCGAACGCGCGGATCATGCTGTCAAGATCGGGATAGATCACATAGGCCAAGCCACGTTCGTTGAGAAATGTGGCGGAGGTGCTGCCGTCGATGGTGCCTACGGTGCGGCCCTCTAGGTCGTTGATGGATTGCACGTTGGATTGGATGGCTTCGACTGTGATGGCCGCGGTGATACGGGCCACAAAAATCGACACGATGAACAGGCTGGAGATGACCATAACCACGCCAAGGCCACGCCCCAAAGGGGAGCGGGGCATGCGTTCTTCGAAACCGCCGTTCACGACGAGGTTCAAGGCCCACCAGAACGATGGGAACAGGGCTTGTGTAAAGGGGCGGTCGAAATAGTCTTGGCGGTGGCGTTCAAATGCCCACATGATCATGCCGCAGCCAAACAAAATACCGAAAGCTAGCACCAGTGCGAGGGCGATTTCGCGCGTGAGGATGGTTGTGAACAGGGCGCTGGCGGAGCCCTCGGACGGGAGCATCACCTGAATACCGCTGGCAAAGATCGGGAGTGTGAAATCCATTGTGGTTTCACGGGCCGCCGTGATGGAAATATTGGCAATGGCCCCATCCACATCCGCGTTTTGGACCGCGCCGAGCATGTCGCCAAAGCTGTCTTTGCGATCAAGAGCGATGGATTTTTTGAGGTCCGCGCTGATGGCATTGATCAGATCGACCGAGAAGCCCACATCTTGGCCGTCTTGGGTCATTGAAAAGGGTTCGCGCGATACGGTGGAAAAGGTCAAGTCTTGGGCACTTGTGATCGGTGCAAAGGTGAAGATCAAACAGCAGATCAGAATGAGTCGGTACATTGCGTGGTTTCCCCGAGGACGGTGGGGTTTTGGCCCATTGGCAGAGGCTTTGCAAGAAGAAGCTGATGGTGGGGGCGGCTTTGGATTTGGCTCTCGGTGTTTTTAACAAAACACCTGTCGCCTGATTTTTTCTTCGAAAAAAATCTTGGCGCACCCGAGAGGATTCGAACCTCTGGCCTCTGCCTTCGGAGGGCAGCGCTCTATCCAGCTGAGCTACGGGTGCGTTGCGTGGCGGTATAGGGGAAGTGTTTGCTGGGTTCAATTGGGATTTTCGCGGGAAGGCGAAAATTGGGGCGCGTGCGTCTGGTTTTGGGGGGAGGTGACTGGGAGCGGTGTAGGATTTGGATATTTAGGCCAAGAAAAAGGGTTCTAGGTTTCGCGGGTTTTGCGTTTGTCTGCGACCTCTTGCGCCAATTCGAGTGTATGGGCGGCGAGGTTGGCGAGGGCGGCTTCGGTAGCGGGAGCGTCTTGGGTTTCAAGCGCATCGGCGATTTTTGTATGCAGATCGACGATTTTTTCCCGTTTGCGCGCCGTGAAGGTGATCATGTTCATGAGGGGTTCGATGGCTTCTACTGCGCCTGCGAGTTGGTAGGACATGACCGGGTTTTGCGCACTGTCCACCAGTGCGCGGTGAAAGGCCACGTCAGAGGCGCAGAAGCTTTCATCTGTGAGGCCCGGTTGGGCTTGGCGGTGGATTTCGGCGCGCATGGCGGCAAGGTGATCGGGGGTGCGGCGCTGGGCGGCCAATGGAATGCAGGCGCGTTCCAATGCGAAGCGGGCCTCGCAAGCGGTTTCAAAGCTGACGGCGTTCATAGAGAGAAGTAGGGTAGAGGTGGTGATTTGTTGGCCGTAGGCGTCTTCAAAGCTGAGCTTGTTGACAAAAGCACCCCCAGTGGCGCCGCGTTGCGTGCGGATCAGATTTTGCGCGGCGAGGCGTTTTAGGGCCTCGCGCACCGTGGGGCGCGACACATCGAATTGATCGCACAGCTCGGATTCCGACGGGAGCCGTTGATCAACAATCAATTGTCCGTTGATGATGCTGTCGCGAATGGCGCTGGCGATTTGGGTGGAGAGTTCCTGATCCTGGTTGAGTTGATATTTCATTTGAGCCGCGCCTTGTGTCGTAATTAAATGTAAGACATTTGATGATTTTAATTGTCTGACATTTGGATTTGGCCTAGGTGTAGCATAAGAATCGTGTTTCTGAAAGGCTTCTGCTTGTGTCTGCATTAACCCATCATTCCGTGCGCACTGTGCTGTGGTTGGCGTTTTTCGTCGCCATCATTGTGTCGTGGTGGATGATGTATGCCATGGCGACCCAGATGGGGTTGAATTGGTACGGAGCGCGCGTTGGCATGATGGACATGGCGGGGATGCCGCCTATGGACAGCCTGCAAATGCTGGTGCCTATGTGGGCGATCATGATGATCGCGATGATGGGGCCGACCTTTGTACACACGATGACCACCTATGAGGCGCTGATGCGGTCCGCCAATGGCACGTGGGGCGGATTGATTGGTGTGGTTGCGGGCTATTTCATCGTTTGGGTGGTGTTTGGCGTCGTAATCGCGCTGATCCAAGCGGGGCTGATGCGGCTCGGTTGGCTCGATATGTTTGGGCAATCCACGGGGTTGTGGACCACGGCGGCGTTGCTGGTTGTTGTGGGCTGGTTCCAGTTCACGTGGATTAAGGAAGTGTGCCACGGGGTATGTCATGCGCCCATGCAGTATTTCCTTGGCAATTGGCGTACGGGTACGCTTGGCGGCCTGCGCATGGGGCTCGGCCTCGGTGCGTTTTGTGTTGTGTGTTGCTGGGGGTATATGGCGCTGGGTTTCGTGGGCGGGTCCATGAACCTGTTGTGGATGGGGCTGGCGACTGTTCTAATGGTGTTTGAGAAGCTGCCGCAGGTTGCGCATTATGTGATGCGCCCCGTGGGGGTATTATTGATTGTGGCGGGGCTGGGCGTTGCTGGCCGTGCTGCTGGGATTTACTAAGGGAGGCCCTACAAATGGCTGAGAAGAAGACACGCGCTGCGGCGGATCGTATTGAGGTTATGAACAAGCTCGATCAGCGCATGGTGCCGACGCGCAGACGGCGGGAGCCGACGAATTGGGAGTTGAAAGGCGAATTGTTCTTGAACTGCTCTTGTGAAGTGTTTTGTCCGTGTGTTGTGTCCCTTGGGAAGCATCAGCCGACGGAAGGGTATTGCCACGCTTGGATGGCTATTCGCATTGATGAGGGCCACTTTGAAGGGGAAGACATCGGTGGGCTGAATGTGGGCTTGCTTGCGGATATCCCTGGAAAGATGGCAGAGGGCGACTGGAAGGTTGCCGCTTATGTGGATGAGCGGGCCACGCAAAAGGCCTATGACGGGTTGCTGAAGATTTTCTCTGGTGCGGCAGGGGGGACAACGGGGTTGTTCACGATGCTGGTGTCCACGATCATTCATGCAGAACGCACGAAGGTTGAGATCGAAACCGATGGGCGCAAGCGGCGCATTAACATCGGCAAAAAGATCAACGGCGAGATTGAGACCATTGGCGGTGCAAACCCTGATGAGGCGGTTGTGATCAAGAATTCCAAATACTGGATGGGGCCTGACATTATTGCTGCGGTGGGTACACGGTCGCGCGTGCGCGATCACGGTCGTAATTGGGATTTCGGTGGCAAGAGCGCCGAGATTTGCCCGATTGAATGGTCTGGCCCGTAAACCCGATCTGGGGGGACGCCTATGTCTTTGACACCTGACTGGATGCGCATGATGGCGCAGTATAACGCTTGGCAAAACGGGTGGATGATCCCTGCTTCCAGTGGTTTGTCTGCGGAGGCGCGCGCGTTGGAACGCGGGGCGTTCTTTGGCTCTATTCACGCAACGTTAAGCCATGTTCTGTGGGCGGACAGCCTGTGGATGGGGCGTTTTGACGGCGGGGATGCACCAGAGGCTCCGATTGCCGCTGGTACACAGAACTTTCCAGACTGGGACGCGTTTGTAACGCAGCGTGCGGCTATGGATCAGCGAATTTCGCGATGGGCCGACGGGTTGCGCGATGCGGACCTGCAAGGGGATATCTCTTTTTGGTCAGGAACCAAACAGGCGGAACTGGCAGTGGCAAAGCCAAAGCTGTTCACGCATTTCTTTAACCATCAGACCCATCACAGGGGTCAAGTCCACGCAATGTTGACGGCGGCTGGTGTGACCACGCCCGATACTGATCTACTATTTATGGAGTAACAGGGATGGCTTTACTGTCACCTTCGCGTCGGTTGCGGCGCACACCTTTTTCTGAGGGCGTAGAGGCCGCAGGGGTAAAGGCATACACGATCTATAATCACATGTTGTTGCCAACTGTGTTTCGTTCTGTGGAGGAAGATTATCACCATTTGAAATCGGCAGTGCAGATTTGGGATGTGTCCTGTGAGCGGCAAGTGGAGCTGCGCGGCCCAGATGCGGGGCGTTTGATGCAGATGCTGACACCGCGTGATTTGCGCGGCATGAACATTGGCCAGTGTTTCTATGTACCGATTGTGGATGAAACAGGGGGTATGTTGAATGACCCCGTGGCGGTGAAGCTGGCAGAGGATCGCTGGTGGATCAGTATAGCGGACAGTGATCTGCTTTATTGGGTCAAAGGCATTGCCAATGGCTGGCGCTTGGATGTGCTGGTGGATGAGCCTGATGTGTCCCCACTGGGTATTCAGGGACCAAAATCAGATGAGCTGATGGCCCGTGTGTTTGGCGATAAGGTGAAAGACCTGCGGTTCTTCCGCTTTGGCTGGTTTGATTTTCAGGGGCGTGATCTGGTGATTGCGCGATCAGGCTATTCCAAGCAGGGCGGGTATGAGATTTACGTGGAGGGCAGTGATATTGGTATGCCCTTGTGGAACGCGCTGATGGAAGCGGGCAAGGATTTGGATGTTCATGCCGGCTGTCCCAATCTGATTGAGCGGATTGAAGGCGGGTTGCTGTCTTATGGGAACGACATGACAGATGACAACACCCCCCATGAATGTGGGCTTGGCAAATTCTGTGATACACAAATGGCCATTGGCTGTATCGGGCGTGATGCGTTGTTGCGTGTGGCCAAGGAAGGGCCGATCCAAATGATTAGCCCTGTGGCCATTCACGGGGATGCCGTACCAGCCTGTGCCGATTGGTGGCCGATCATGGCAAATGGCAAACGCGTGGGGCGGATTAGTTCCGCCACGTGGTCGCCTGATTACAATACAAACGTGTCGATTGGCATGGTGCGCATGACCCATTGGGATGCGGGCACTGCTGTACAAGTAGAAACCCCAGACGGGATGCGCGATGCGACCGTGATGGACAAATTCTGGATTTAAAGGAGACAGATCATGTTTAACGCATTGATGGTAAACAAAGACGACGAAGGCAAAACATCCGCCGCGGTGGAGCAAATTAGCGAAGATCAGCTAATGGACGGCAATGTGACCGTTGCGGTGGAATATTCCACTGTGAACTACAAAGACGGTTTGTGCATTGGGCCAGGGGGCGGTTTGGTTCGCAATTACCCGCATATTCCAGGCATTGATTTTGCGGGTACGGTCGAGAGCTCTTCTGATGATCGCTATAAAGCTGGCGATAAGGTTGTTCTGACAGGCTGGCGCGTTGGTGAAGTGCATTTTGGCGGCTATTCGCAAAAGGCCCGTGTGAATGCGGATTGGCTGGTGCCATTGCCCAAAGGTTTGGACACACGTCAGGCCATGGCTGTGGGGACCGCTGGTTTCACATCCATGTTGGCTGTGATGGCGCTGGAAGATCACGGGCTGAAAGCGGGTGATGGGCCTGTTCTGGTCACGGGTGCTGCTGGTGGTGTTGGTTCTGTGGCGGTGGCTCTGTTGGCCGCGCTGGGCCATGAGGTTGCAGGTGTGACGGGGCGCCCTGAAACGGCGGATTATTTGAAATCCCTTGGAGCGACACAAATCGTGGCCCGTGAAGAAATCAACGAAACCACGAAACGTCCGTTGGAAGCCGAAACTTGGGCTGGCTGTGTTGATGCGGTTGGTGGCGATATGCTGGCGCGGGTGCTGGGCCAGATGAAATACGGCGCGTCCGTGTCTGCGGTTGGTTTGGCTGGGGGCGCTGGGCTGCCTGCGACGGTTATCCCGTTCCTGCTGCGTGGTGTGAACCTGTTGGGGATCGACAGTGTAATGCAGCCTTATGACAACCGCTTGCGTGCATGGGAGCGGATTGCAGCTGACCTGCCGATGGATAAGTTGGAAGCCATGGTTGTGCCTGCGGTTCTGTCTGATTTGCCAAAACTCGGCAAAGACATCCTGAAAGGCCAAGTGCAGGGTCGTGTGGTTGTGGACGTAAACGCCTAAACCGATCTGAGCTGAAAATTTGAATGCGCGGTCTAGGGTCCACAGGCCCAAATAGGCCGCGCATTTTTTGGTCAGGGTGGAAATATGACGGTTTGTCGATCAAAGGTGATCGCGCGTGATTTTGCGCTACGTGGAATTATTGCTACCAAAGACCAAAGCTATTTGTGGATACTGATCATGATGAAACCTCTTTCTTTTGTCTGTGCTGTGATGATGGCACTGCCCAACGTAACGGCAGCCGATGACACATCGGTTGGGTATTATTATCCCGAAATTACCAGTCAGGAGAGTTTCGACCGCGTTCTTGGGCTGGAGTTTACCGCCAGCGCCGAATTGCGCAGTCGGTTTATCACGACACTGACCAAGTCGCGCTTTGAAAGCCCAGCAAACCCGAACTATGTGGTGTTTGCCAAAGGGTCGAACGCACAGAAGTTGATTATTGTGGCCCTTGAAGATGAGGTGTTTGACACAATTTACCGCGCACGGGCCGTGTTGGCACAGCTCACTGCAAACCTGCGTGCTGGGTTGTTCAAAGACGATGAGAAACTGCGAGTGGCGGGTACGTTTTACGATCTGTTGCAGATCATGGAATTCGAAACTCTGGTGATCACGGACGGTAAAACTTGGTCTCATAAGGTGTATTTCGAACGGCCGTGACCAATTTTGGTGGTGATTTTCCCTTGTTTGCCGCCAAAATGGACGTTTTACCATAACGATTGGGCATACTAAGCGCATTTTTGGCTGGATTCGGGCAAAGGCGTTAAAAAAGAGTCAAAATGTCGCAGTCTTTGCTGTTATGGTCGGTCATGTCCCCTTTGCATCGCAGTTGGGGGCCAAGAATACCTCATGGCAAACAAGGGAGAGACTATGTCTATCAAAGAACCACTCACGGAACTTCCGATTAAAACTGCGGACAGCGGTTTTTATCGCGGGTTCAGTGTCGATGTTACGGTGATCAGTAAAGTCATTATTAGTGCGCTGGTTGTCTGGTGTATTTTCTGGCCAACACAAGCAGGTAATGTCCTAGGGAACTGGAACAGCATCATTTTGGCGAATTTCGCCGCTTGGTACATCTGGGTTGTTGCGCTGTTTGTATTGGTGTGTATCGGATTGGCGATCTGGCCAACGGCGGGGCGATTGAACCTCGGCGGACCAGATGACAAACCAGAGTTTTCAAATTTTTCTTGGTTTTCCATGATGTTTGGCGCAGGTATCGGCGTTGGCATGTTGACATGGGCCGTTGCGGAACCTGTGGCGCATTTCGGGTCTAACCCTGAAACGATCATGGGTCTGACCACTGGTGGCGAAGCGGACAATGTGCGTATGGCGTATAAGTGGTCCTTCTTGCACTGGGGTTTGGGCGCATGGGCCTGTTACGCGATTGCGGGTTTGGCCTTGGCCTTCTTTAGCTATCGTCGTGGTCTGCCTTTGACCATTCGGTCATCCCTGACACCGTTGTTTGGCAAGTCTTTGTCTGGCCCTGTGGGGCACATTATCGACATCGTTGCAGTTGTAGCTACCATTTTGGGTGTGGCGCAAACTTTGGGCTTTGGGGTGGACCAGTTCATCGCGGGTCTTGGCCGTATCGGTATTGGTGGTTTGGCACATGGTGCAGAGGCGGTGAATGCCGCGGGTGATAGCATCACGGGCAACCCGACAACATTCGGGATTGTCGTTGCGTTGTTGGTGATTATGGGGGCTTCTACTTTGTCGGCACTGTCAGGCGTTGGCAAAGGGATTAAGTGGCTGTCCAACATCAACATGGTGCTGTCAATTATCCTGTTGGGCTTTTTCATCATCTTTGGTGCCACTTGGTTTGGCGCGACAGCCTTTGTCGTCGGGATTTGGGACTATCTGATCGCACTGCCTGCCATGAGCTTTAATGTTTGGACCTCTGATGGTGTTGAGGGCTCTGTCGCCTTTAAGCTGACACAGTGGCAGGGCTGGTGGCCCGTGTTCTACTGGGCTTGGTGGATTGCGTTTGCGCCGTTCGTTGGGTTGTTCCTTGCGCGTATTTCAAAGGGTCGCACGATCCGTGAATTCGTTCTGGGTGCGATGATCGTTCCTGCGCTGATGTGTTTCGTTTGGTTCGCTTGGGCCGGTGGTACTGCCATTGATCTGGAACTGAATGGCGATGCAGGTGGCGTGATCTTTGATGCGTCTAATGGTGATAAGATTTTCGCCATGACGACCTTCATGCTGGCGCCGATTGCGGAAATTCTGGCCTGGGGTATGTCGTTGTTGATCGTTGTTTTGCTGATGACGTTCTTGGTGACATCTGCTGACTCTGCCGTTTTGATCGTGAACACGATTAACGCTGCGGGTGACGAAGGTCCGAAAGCCCGTCCACACATTCTGTTCTGGGGTGCAGCCCTTGCGCTGGTGGTTGGTGGCTTGCTGATCTCTGGCGGTACGGGAGCGATCCAAACCGCGATGGTGATCGGTGCCTTGCCGTTCTCGGTGGTGATGGTGTAGATGTGCGCTGGTTTGATCAAAGCGATCTTCAATGATGGTCGCCGCGAGGCCGCTGGCGTTGCGACAACCGTGCATGAAGTGCCCGCCGAATAACGATTGGGGTTGAAGCCCCAAGCATTTCAAACAACAGTAAAACCCCGCACCTAGCGTGTGGGGTTTTTCGTATTTGGAGGCAGTGTCATGGCGTTGGATATTGAATTTGTGCGGGCGCAATTCCCCGCGTTTGAGGCCGAAGCGCTGGCAGGGCAGGCGTTTTTTGAAAACGCAGGGGGGTCATACACCTGCCGCCACGTGATTAATCGCCTGACGCGGTTTTATACGGAACGTAAGGTGCAGCCCTACGGTGTTTATGAGCCATCACGGTTGGGTGGCGCAGAAATGGATGAGGCGCGGGATCGGTTGGCGGCGATTATGGGTGTTGCCAGTCATGAGGTGTCTTTCGGACCCTCCACAACGCAAAACACCTATGTTTTGGCGCAGGCTTTTGGGCAGTGGATGGATGCGGGCGATGCAATTATTGTGACCAATCAGGATCACGAAGCGAACTCTGGCCCGTGGCGGCGGTTGGCGGATCGCGGCATTGAGGTCCGCGAATGGAAAATTGATCCTGACACGGGCCATTTGGACGTGGCTGCGTTGCAAAACCTGATCGACGATAAGGTCAAGTTGCTGTGCTTTCCCCACTGTTCGAACGTGGTGGGAGAGATCAATCCCGTGGCCGAGATTTGCGCCATTGCAAAGGCGGCTGGGATTTATACCTGTGTGGATGGGGTGAGTTACGCGCCCCATGGGCTGCCGAATGTGGATCAACTGGGCGCGGATGTGTATTTGTTTTCCGCCTATAAAACTTACGGCCCTCATCAAGGGATCATGGTGATCCGCGAGGGGTTGGGGTTCACGTTGCCCAACCAAGGGCATTATTTCAACGAAGGATCGCTGGAAAAACGGTTCACGCCTGCGGGACCAGATCATGCGCAGGTTGCGGCCAGTGCGGGCATGGCGGATTATATTGATGCGCTATGCGCACATCACGGCGGGGCAGGGGATGCGGCGGCCCGTGGTGCCTTTGCCCATGATTTGATGCGCGATCATGAGATTAGATTGTTGCAGCCCGTATTGGAT
The DNA here is from genome assembly GCF_029854195.1 of Amylibacter sp. IMCC11727. Classification (NCBI taxonomy): domain Bacteria; kingdom Pseudomonadati; phylum Pseudomonadota; class Alphaproteobacteria; order Rhodobacterales; family Paracoccaceae; genus Amylibacter; species Amylibacter sp. IMCC11727. Next base: position 2,176,719 of record NZ_CP122960.1, on the reverse strand, counting down.
TATCTGCGGGACAAGAATTCTGTTCGGTTGCTCGGCCCAACGGAAGCAGAGCAGAAAGCGCCAACGGTGGCCATGTTGGCACAGAAATCGGGGGCGGAATTGGCGCAGGACTTGGCCCCATTGGGGGTAAATGCAGGGGGCGGTGATTTTTACGGCGTGCGATGTTTGCAAGGTATGGGCATTGACCCAGATCATGGTGTGTTGCGGGTGAGTTTTGTGCATTACACCCATGCCGCTGAAGTCGAAAAACTGATTGCAGCACTGGACCAAGTTTTATGATCCAAAGCAGGCGCGAGGTCGTAATAGACTTATGACAAATTCTCCCATTTTATGGTGGGTGCGCCGTGACTTACGGCTCGCCGACAATCCCGCCTTGGCCCATGCGGTGGCAACGGGCCGCCCTGTGATCCCTGTGTTCATTCATGATGAGCTGATTGAAAGCCTGGGCGCTGCGCCCAAGTGGCGATTTGGGCTTGGGATTGCGAAATTTGCGGAAAGTCTGGGTGCGGTTGGATCAAAGCTGGTCTTGCGGCGTGGCAAGGCGCTCGACGTCGTAAATGCGTTGATAGAGGAAACAGGCGCAACCGAGGTTGTGTGGTCCCGCGCCTATGACCCGGATGCGATTGAACGTGACAAAGGGGTGAAAGCGGCGCTGAAGGACATGGGAGTCGCCGCAGAGAGTTTTGCGGGCCATTTGATGTTTGAACCTTGGACGGTGGAAACCAAGGCAGGTGGGTTCTTTAAGGTGTATTCGCCCATGTGGCGTGCGGTGAAGGATACGCATGTTGATGCCTGTATCGCTGCCCCTGAAACACTTGCCGCCCCGAAAGATTGGCCCAAAAGCGATGATCTGGATGATTGGCAAATGGGTGCAGCCATGCGCCGTGGGGCCGATGTGGTGGCGAAATACGTTTGTGTGGGAGAAGCCGCCGCCGAAGCGCGATTGATGGAGTTCATCGACAGCGCCGTGGAGCGGTATAAGCAAGAGCGGGATTTCCCAAGTATCGAGGCCACATCGCGGTTGTCTGAAAATCTGACGTATGGCGAAATCGCGCCGCGCCGCATTTGGCATGCTGGGCAAAGGGCCATGGCCGAAGGGGCCAAAGGGGCAGAGCATTTTTGCAAAGAGCTGGTATGGCGCGAATTTGCTTATCACCTTATTTTTCACACGCCCCATATTGTGGAACGCAATTGGCGCGAGGAATGGGATGCCTTTAACTGGCGCGATGACAGCGACGATGCAGAGGCGTGGCGGCGTGGCCTGACAGGGGAACCCATGGTCGATGCGGCCATGCGCGAAGTCTATGTGACGGGCACGATGCACAATCGCCTGCGTATGATTGCTGGCTCTCATCTGACAAAGCATCTGCTGACCGATTGGAAAATCGGGATGAAGTGGTTTGAAGAGGTTTTGATTGATTGGGACCCTGCCGCCAACGCGATGGGCTGGCAGTGGATTGCGGGATGTGGCCCTGATGCAGCCCCGTATTTCCGCGTGTTCAACCCCGAAACCCAAGGGGAGAAATTCGATGGTGCGGGGCGGTATCGCGGTGTATATTTGCATGGCTGGAAAGACGAAAACGGCCAATCACGCACGGCGGATTTCTTTGCAGCCATTCCGAAAAGCTGGGGGTTGAGCGAGGATGATCCACGACCAGAGCGCATTGTGGGCCTGAAGGAAGGGCGCGAGCGGGCGCTTGAGGCGTATTCAGGGTATAAATCGCAAGATTGATATCGGCAGCAACGAAAGGCTTGGCAGGGCAAAAACCTTGGATTAGTCTTTGCAAAAAGAAGAAAACAGGGAGAGATGGATGGCTGTATTTACATCCACTGAGGGACAAAAAGACCTGCCGCGCTATTTCGCGGTGGCGTTCCACCAATTGAAAAAGATTAGAAACGGCGCTTTAGAGATCGCGCTGCCAGATGGGCGTGTGTTTCAGATCAAAGCGGCCAACGCAGGGCCAAACGCGCGGGTGGACATTATCAACCCTGACGTGTTTTCACGCTTGGCCCGCGAGGGGGACATGGGCTTTTCCGATGCGTATCTGGAAGGGTGGTGGACTTCGCCTGATTTGCAAGCGTTTTTGGATTTGGTCTTTGCCAATAACCAAGAAGTGGGCCACGGATTTCCGGGCGGAAAGTTGGTGCAATATTACGAGCGGTTTTTCCACTGGTTGCGCGGTAATTCCAAGGCACAGGCACGTAAAAACATTTCCTATCACTATGATCTGGGCAATGATTTTTACAGCAAATGGCTTGATGAAACTATGACCTATTCTTCGGCGCTGTTTAAAACAGGGCAGGAAGACATGGCCAAAGCCCAGCTGCAAAAATACGAACAGCTGTGTGATGAAATGGGCATGAAAGAAGGCGATCATTTGCTGGAAATCGGCTGTGGCTGGGGCGGGTTTGCCGAATATGCGGCGGGCACGCGTGGGGCCAAGATGACCTGTTTGACCATCAGCCAAGAACAACATGATTTTGCCAAAGAGCGTATGTTTAAGGCAGGTTTGGCCAATAAGGTAGACGTTGTTATGCGCGATTACCGTGACGAAACAGGCACGTATGACGGCATTGCCAGCATTGAAATGTTTGAAGCTGTGGGCGAAAAATACTGGCCCACGTATTTCAAGGCCGTGCATGACCGATTGAAACCCGGTGCCAACGCCAGCTTGCAGATCATCACGATCAGCAACGAACTGTTCCCACAATATCGCAAAACCGTTGATTTCATTCAGAAACATGTGTTCCCGGGGGGAATGTTGCCGAGTCCAAACGCCCTGCGCGAGCAGGTGGATAAGGCGGGTTTGAAGTATCTGAAATCCGTAGAATTTGGTGAAAGCTACTCCATCACGTTGCGCCGTTGGTACGAAACATTTAACGCGGCTTGGCCTGAAATTACCAATTCCACGTTTGATCAACGATTTAAAAATATGTGGGATTTTTATCTTACAAGTTGTGCGTCGGGCTTTCATTATGGCACTACGGATGTGACACAAGTGACAATTCAGCGCCCAAAATAAAAAGGATAGACCGATGCCAACAGCAGCAAAACTGATCGCAGCTTTGGCATTGGCCCTGACGGCTGCTGCGGGGGCGTATGTGTTTATCGGGCAGAATACGGACATTCCGATTGGCGCACGGTTTATCGCAACCAATATGGTCGTTGGCTTTTTCGCAGGCTGGTATTCTCTAGGCAGACGCCCAGGGCACAGCAATTTTTCTGGGGCCTTGTCTGGCGTGCGCAGTCTGGTGTTTTTGCTGATCGGCTCTGGCATGGTGTTTGCGTTTTATTTTGTGTCCCAAAACCTGCAGCAGTTTAAATCTAAGGACATTATGTCCATGCCGTTGGCGTGGATTGAAAAGTCATTTGAATATGTGGTGATGTCGCTGAACCAAGATATCCTGCTTGTCATTGTGATTGGCGGGTTGATTTCGGGTGTTGCAACCTATCAAGCGAGCATTCGCTGGCGGTGAAAGCTGACGGTTCGCGAAAGGCGACTATGAATATTTTCGTTACGGATTTGGGCGTTGCGCAGACGTTGGCGCGGGATTCTGTTTGGAACGCCTGTGTGTTGAATGGTGTGGACCACGACAATGCGGGGTGTGTTGTGCGGGGGCTGGGCAATCTGCACGGATTTTGTGCACGGGTCGATGATCGGGCGGCTTTGGATGCGTATTTCGGGGCGTTTGATGGCGCGTGGGAAACGGTTTCTTCGGATCAGGGTGCGGTTTCGGCCTATGTTATCGAGCGTGATGCGGCGGTATTTACAGATTATGCGCGGCAGGTAGAGCGGTTGGTTGCGCAGGATGTTGTTGCCATTTGCGCCACACCAACAGGGGCCAATCAGCCAGTGCAACGGGCGGGATTGGTGATGAGCGCACGCTCCCGTGTTCGGGCGAAAAACAGCAGCGCACCTGTCGGGGTGCGTGCAGGGTTTGGGGCAGAGGATGTGATGCTGAGCACGCGGCAATTGCCCTATGCAAAGTATTTCGAAATGGAAGATGTGACCCTGCGCCACACGCGGTTTGATGGCACTGTGTCAGCGCCGATCCTGCGATCTGTTTTGCGTGCGGCGGATGCGGTGACAGTGTTGCCTTATGATCCTGTGCTGGATCAAATCGTTCTGGTGGAACAATTTCGACCAGGTGCTTATGTGCGCGGCGATGTGCATCCGTGGGTTTTGGAACCAGTGGCAGGGCGGTGCGATGGGGATGAACCTGTTGAGGAGGTGGCCGAGCGTGAAATGGTGGAAGAAGCAGGCTTAACCCTGCTGTCACTGGAACGCATCGGAGGCTATTATCCATCACCCGGTTGTTTATCTGAATACTTGTATTCATTTGTCGGGCTGGTGGATCTGTCTGATGAACAGGCGGGGGTTCACGGTTTGGAAACCGAAAACGAAGACATTCGCACGCATTTCCTGTCATTTGACGACGCGATGGAATTGATCAGCAGTGGTGAGGCCGACAATGGCCCGTTGTTATTGTCGCTGTATTGGTTGGCGGCAAATCGAGCACGGTTGCGTGAGGCGGCAGGCTGCGCTTGAAACCCCAGTGTGCGGGGCGTATCAAGGGGCAACTCTGTTCTAAGGACCAAACGAATGACCATATATAAAGACCTGCCAAATGCTGTTGGAAACACCCCGCTGATCCGTCTGAATAAGGCGTCTGACATGACGGGTTGTGAAATCCTCGGCAAGGCGGAATTCATGAACCCAGGTCAGTCCGTCAAAGACCGCGCGGCGCTGAGCATTATCAAACATGCTATTGCCGATGGGTCCTTGAAACCCGGGGGCACGATTGTCGAAGGGACCGCGGGGAACACAGGGATTGGTCTGGCGCTCGTCGGGGCGGCGATGGGGTTTAAAACGGTGATTGTTATTCCCGAAACCCAAAGCCAAGAAAAGAAAGACATGTTGATGCTGGCTGGGGCCGAGTTGGTGCAAGTGCCAGCCAAACCTTACCGCGATCCGAATAACTTTGTGCGCTATTCCGAACGTTTGGCGGTAGAGTTGAACAAGACAGAACCGAATGGCGCGATCTGGGCGAACCAGTTTGACAACGTGGCCAATAAACAGGCGCACATCGACACAACAGCGCCTGAAATCTGGGACCAGACGGATGGCAAAATTGATGGATTTATCTGTGCCTGCGGGTCTGGTGGGACGTTGACAGGCATGGCCGAAGGCCTGCGGTCCAAGAACAAAGACGTTAAGATTGGGATTGCTGATCCAGATGGCGCATCCTTGTTCCATTACTTTGCGCATGGAGAGCTGAAAGCCGAAGGTGGTTCCATTGCCGAAGGCATTGGCCAAGTGCGCATCACCAAGAACCTTGAGGGGCTGGATGTGGATTATGCCTATAACATTCCAGATGCCGAAGGCCTGCCGATTGTGTTTGATCTGTTGCAGGATGAGGGGTTGTGCATGGGCCTGTCTACTGGGATCAACGTGGCTGGGGCCATTCGTATGGCCAAGGACATGGGGCCGGGCCACACCATTGTGACGATCCTGTGTGATTACGGGTCACGGTATCAAAGCAAGCTGTTCAACCCTGCATTCCTGAAAGAAAAGGGGCTGCCATTTCCAAAGTGGTTGGATCAGAAACGCACCGATATCCCAACCGTTTTTGAATAACAGATTGTAATGAAACACTTTATTGCAGCCCTTATTCTGCTGGTGGCCTTGCCACTGGCAGGGTTTGCGCAAGATACAACGAACCTGTTTGATGCAGAGGCCTTTTCCAGTACGGCGGAGCGGGCGCAATCGGCAGTGGAAAAGGCCGAAGCTTCGAGTGAAGCGCTGGAGGAATTGCGCAAACAATTGGTTGAGTTTCGCACCCAAGCGACAAACCAGAAATCTTTGGCTGCAAGCAAAGTAACACCTGTTTTTGAACGGCTCCAAGCACTTGGCCCTGCGCCAGCAGAGGGTGAAACCGAAGCCTTTGACGTGGCGAACTTGCGATCGGAATTGAATGCGCAATTGAAACGTGTGCGCGGCCCTGTGGCCGAAGCCGAAGAGGCGTTTCAACGGGCAGATGGGTTGATCAAGCAGATCGACAAGTTGATCCGTGAACGCAACACCGCCGAATTGGTGGCGCAATCCCGATCCCCTTTGGCCCCCGATTTGTTGTCCGAAGCATGGGGTGCCTTGCGGGTTTATGGCACAAATCTGCGGAACGAAATTCAATCGAATTGGGTCAGCCCAACGCGATCTGCTGGGCGGTTGCAAAAGGTTCTGATCGTTGCGGTGTTGCTTGGGGCGGCGCTGTTGTTGTTGGCGCGGTCGCGGCGATGGTCGCGCACTGTTGAAGCGGAGCTGAGCAAAAGTGCGTCCACGCGCACAGTGGCGTTGTTTGGGTTTATCGGTTCCTTGTCGCAATTGGTTTTGCCTGCCATTGGGTTGGCATTGTTGGTGCAGGCACTGTTGATGCTCGATCTGTTTGATCTGCGCGGGTATTTCATGTTGCGCAGTATCGGGATCGCGGGGTTTTCCATCTATTTTGCCAGTTGGCTGTCGCGGTCTTTGTTTGTGGCGGAAACGAACCGACCTGCGCTGATCGCGGTTGAAGATCATCAACGGCGTTCGATGCGGCGATCCTTCCTTGCGTTGGGTTTGATGTTTGCGCTGAACGAGATGTTGGACGCAATGGCGGTTGGTTCAGGGCAGAACCCTGTGATTGTGAAGGCCATTCCGACACTGACATTCCCACTGATTGTGATCGGTGGTATCGCGCTGTTCCGCATTGGACGTGTGGTGGGCCATGCGGCGCGGGCGTCCGCGCTTGAGGATGGGGGCAATCCGTTTTTGGGCCGTATCACATCCATTTTGGGCAATCTGTGTGTGCTAGCTGGTGTGGCAGGCCCAATCCTTGCAGTGATCGGATATGAGGCTGGCGGTGAAATGCTGGTGTTTTCCTCTGCTGCGAGTCTGTTGCTGATCACGGGGTTTTACATCGGATTCCGATTGATCGCGGCCCTGTCTGGCAATGTGTCAGGTGTGGTTGTTGCCGCTGGTGCGGGTGAGGACACACAACGGTATGGGGCGCTGTTCCGCATTTCTGTTGGCTTTATCCTGATCTGTGTGGCGGTTCCGTTTTTGGCCTTGATCTGGGGTGCGCGGGATAGTGACATACAGGAAATTTGGCTGATGTTGCGCGATGGGGTGTCGTTTGGCGATACCCGTATTTCGTTGACGGATTTCCTGACGTTCGTGCTGGTGTTTTCCATTGGTTACACCATCACGCGGGTGCTGCAATCGGCGCTGCGCACGACGGTTTTGCCCAACACGCGGTTGGATGTGGGCGGGCAAAATGCGATTGTCACGGGCACAGGATATATCGGCATTTTCTTAGCTGCGTTGGCGGCGATTACTGCAACAGGATTGGATCTGAGCAATCTGGCGATTGTGGCGGGTGCATTGTCTGTAGGGATCGGCTTTGGCTTGCAAACCATCGTGTCGAACTTTGTGTCTGGGATTATCTTGCTGATCGAACGGCCCATCAAATCGGGCGACTGGATCGAGGTTGGAGCGTATTCGGGTTATGTGCGCAAAATTTCGGTGCGCTCCACCGAAGTTGAAACCTTTGATCGCGCATCCGTAGTGATTCCGAACGCGGATTTGATTGCGGGGGCGGTTACAAACTGGACCCATTCGTCCATGGCGGGGCGGGTGCGGGTGCCAGTTGGGGTGGCCTATGACAGTGATCCGCGTCATGTGGAACGGGTGCTGCGCGAAGTGGCGGAAGCCCATCCGATGGTGCTGCTTGATCCTGCGCCTGCGATCATGTTCATGGGGTTTGGTGCAGACAGTATGGATTTTGAAATTCGTGCGATCCTGCGGGATGTGAATTGGATGTTGTCGGCGAAATCGGACATGAACTTTGCCATTGCCGAGGCGTTCCGCAAAGAAGGCATCGAAATCCCGTTTGCACAGCGCGATGTGTATATCAAAAACTTGGAACAGCTGGGGGCGGGGCGTGCGAAACCGTCAGATGCTGCCGCGTTAGAGCAGGGCATAGAGATGGACACGCGCACCAGCAGTGCGGCGATGGATATGGACGATGCAAGTGATGAGGGCGATCGTTAAAGCCCGTCTATAAAGCGATAGATCACTTTTTGGCCCGCCACGGACCAATGGCCGTTGTGGCCAAGCCCATCCACACGGCGGAAGGTTTTTTTTGATGCGGCAGCGGCGGCGAATATGGCTTCGCCGTGCGTGAAAGGCACCACAGTGTCAGCCGTGCCGTGCATCACCAGCAAGGGGGCGGTGATGTTGGAGATTTGACCCAAGCTGTCCCAATCATCGCGCAGGCCCAATTTTACAGGGAAATAGGGAACCGCTTCGCTGGCGCGGGTTGTGAGTGAGGTGAACGGTGCCTCTAGGATCAGGCCATCGGGTTGATGGAGTGCGGCGAGTTGAATGGCCACGGCAGAACCGAGGCTTTCGCCGTAGAAAACCAGCTTGCGGGGCGTTCCTATGAGCGTGTTTAGTTGGCTGTGAACCAGCAGGCTGTCGGCACGGATGGCGGTTTCTGAAGGGGTGCCCGTGCTTCCAGATGATCCGCGATAGGCCATGGCCACGATCCCGTAGCCACGATCTAGCATCCGATCAAAGCGCGCGGCACGATTATGCAAATTGCCCGCGTTGCCGTGAAAATAGAGGATCGTTGGCTTGCCTAGTGCGGGTTTTGCCGCCCAGACGATCAGGGTTTCGCCGTCAGCGGTGGGCAAGCGATGTTCTGTGATGCGCCGTTCTGGTTGTTCCAATGTGGGGTTGAAAGGATAGATCAGGCTGTTTTGGCCAAACACCAGTGCGATGAATGCTGCGATGTAAAGTGCGACGCCCAAAAGAAGAATGCGTTTCATCAATCACCGATGCGGTAGGGCAGGATGCCACGGCTGTTTGGGTCTACTTGCAAGTGACGTTCCAGTGGCGGGACAGAGCGTTGGTGGCAGTTGTGGCGTTCGCAAATACGGCAGGAAATGCCAATGGGTTCAAAGGCTTGGCGGTTGGTGATGTCAAGGTCGTCTGCATAGACAAGCGCCCCCGCGTGGCGGATTTCGCAGCCCAATCCAATGGCATAGCGCCGTGTTGGGGCGCGGTAGGCACCGCCCGGTTTGGACACATCCCGCGCCAAACACAGGTATTGCAGCCCGTCTGGGGTTTCGGCCAATTGGCGCAGGAATTGCCCCGGTGTTTCAAAGGCACGATGCACGTTCCAGAGCGGGCAGGCCCCACCGAAACGGGCGAATTGCAAGCGCGTGGCGGAGTGGCGTTTGGTGATTGTACCTGCCTGATCGACCCGCACGAAAAAGAACGGAATCCCCTTAAGCCCTGGACGTTGTAGAGTGGACAGGCGATGGGCCACTTGTTCGATGCTGGCGTTGAAGGTTGCAGCGAGGACTTCTAAATCGTGGCGGTTTTCTTGGGCCGCTTGCAAGAATTTTCCATACGGCAGTGTCGCGGCCCCTGCAAAGTAATTGGCAAGGCCGATTTTACAGATGGCGCGGGCTTCGGGCGTGTGAAAGTTGGCGAAGTCGAGCGTGGCTTCGAGCAGATCATCCTGTTCCAAAAGTGCGGTTTGATGGGCAATTTGGAACAGCTGACTGGAGGTGGTGGCTTGGGCGGATAGGGTTAACGTGCGGCTCGCTGGATCGTACTTGCGCAAGCTGCCCGCGCTGTCTGTTTTTAGATGGACGTTGTGTTTGTTTGACAGCCAATCACGGGCCGCGCCCAGCGGGTTTGGGCCAAGAATACCAACGTCAGCTGCATAGCTTTCGGCAACGCGATCTATGCTGTCGATGTAGTTGTCACAGTAGTGAAAGAAATCGCGCACTTCTTCCCACGGAGAGGGGGAAATTGCGCTGTCTTCGCGGCCCAATGCTTCGTCCAACGAGGCGAGCCGTTCTTGGCCTTGGCGATAGGCGCGGTGCAATTCGAGAAAGGCGCGTGCCAATGCAGGGGCGTTTGACGCGGTGAGTTGCATGTCGGCAATTGGCGTTTGAGCATCAGCAAAGACGGGATCGGCGAGCGCTTCGCGCATGTCGGTGACGATGCGTTCTGCTTCGCCTACGCTTAGTTGCGTAACATCAAAGCCAAATTCTTGCGCGAGTGCTAATACCACCGTTGTGCTGACAGGGCGGTGGTTGTTTTCCATCTGGTTCAAATAGGGCAGGGACACGCCGAGTTTGGTCGCAAATTCTTTCTGCGTTAGGTCATGTTTCAGACGGGTTTCGCGGAGCGTGACCCCCGCATAGAGTTTTTGCGCACGCATTGGTAGGTCCCGTTGTTTGCGAGTTTGCCAAAGTCATAAGATCAATTTGCAAACTATGCAAACTGCGGCGTTACATCGTGGGGTGTTCGCCATCTTTGCGCATTTGGTATTCCACGCGGATTGTGTAGATGGCGGCGAGCAAACCAATCAAGGCAGAGGCCAGCATAAACAGGATCAGTGGGGTCGCGCCTGCTTCTTTGCTGAGGAAAATCACCACAAGAGCCGACATGGCACCCCCGCCTGAAGTCATCATGGAACCGCCCAAGCCAGCGGCAGTACCAGCGAGTTTGGGATTGATCGACATCATGCCCGCGCTGGCGGAAGGGATGACCATGCCGTTACCGATGCCAATAAACGCTGTGCAGCCGAAGAATGCGATGGGATGATTAAAGCCGATCTGCACAAGAACGAGGGCGAGGATCATACCAAAGATGGTGACAAGTGATCCGATGGTAAGCATGCGATAGGTGCCCATGCGCACGGCATAGCGTCCAGAAAACAGCGAGCCACAGAAATACCCCATGGGGCCAAAGATGAAATATAGTCCAAGGGTGGAAGGGGTAAGGCCGTAAACTTCGGTTCCGACAAAAGGCGCACCGCCAAGCAAGGAAAAGAACACGCCAGAGGCAAACATATTGGCCAGCGCATACCCCCAGAACCGCCGCGAGGTGAACAGTTGGGGGTAGAGTTTCACCTGTTCGGCCATGCTGGACGATGGGGTGAGGTTGGTTTCCCCCATGTCGCGCACAATCAGGAACAACACAAAAGACCCCAGGATGGCGAGGGTCCAGAACGGGGCGGTCCAGCCAAAGGCTTCTTGTAAGAAGCCCCCGATGGTGGGGCCGAGCATGGGCGCCACGGACATGCCCATGGCGATATACCCCATGAGGCTGGCCGCGTCTTTGCTGCCAGCGATGTCACGGGCCGCCGCGCGAGACAGAACGAAGCTGGCGACAACGACCGCTTGGATGGTGCGGGCTGTCACGAGTGTGGCGGTGTTGGGTGCGTTGGCACAGACAACGGAGGCGAGGATAAAGATGCCAAAGGCCCAAAGCGCGACTGGCCGGCGGCCAAATCGGTCTGACAGCGGGCCGATGATGAGCTGCAAGATGCCGTTCATGAACAAAAAGCCCGATAACAGGAACTGCACCGCCGAAGGGGATGCGCCGAAATAGGATTGGATCGCAGGCATGGAGGGCAGGAAAATGTTCATCGACAGCGCCCCCATGGAGGCCAAGATCACCAACGTAATCATGGTTGGGGGTGTAGAGGGATCGAGAAATCTTGCTCTGGGGAGGCTTTGCATTCCCTTGGGGTATGCCTGTTTTTGGAGGGTGTCCACGGGGAAATGATTTTACGTCGCGGCCCCAGTGTGGCGGGGCCGCGAGATGGTAAATTAAATGAACTCCATATCATTCGCCAAAGCGTCGATATTTGTATCGGTCACCGTGATGCTGTTGCCGTTTCCAAGGTCGATCATTGTGTCCGACCCATCAAACGTGGCGGCTGCGCGGATATCATCAAAGGTGTCAAACCCAGCCACATCAATGATTAGCGTATCGCGGTTGTTTTGGAAATCGCGGATCGTGTCCTGCCCCGAATTACCACGAAAGATGAAATCATCGCGCCCCGATCCGCCTTTTAGCCTGTCGTTGCCCGTGCCCCCATCAAGGGTGTCAGCGCCACGGCCGCCGCGCAGGGAATCATTGCCAGCGCCGCCTTTCAAGGTGTCGTTGTCGCCATGCCCGCGGAGGTAATCGCGCCCATTGCCGCCGTTCAAATCATCATTGCCAGTGCCGCCAAACAGACGGTTGTTGGCAGCATTGCCTTGTAACAGATCGCTGCCAGAGCCACCACGTGCGTTTTCGATCACCGTGCCAAAGGCGATGGAGACGTCTTCATAGCTTCCGAACTGCGAAAACATGCCTTCGCGCAGATCAAGGCGCACATCATTGCTGCGCGAAGACGCGTTGAGCATATCTGTGCCGCCCGCATCCCAAATCGTGTCCATATTGTCGGTGCGGCTGCCTGTGTATTTTGTGTTGCCTGTGCTGGTGGATGTGTTCGCGCCCCACAAATCCTGCAACGCCAGCACGTCATACAGCATCATTGCATCACTATCTTGGCCGTTTTCAGGGTTCCGATCATAGGACATGACGGTGTATTTGTTGTTGTCCTGATCTGCGGGCAATTGGGATGCCCCATCAAACGGGTGTTTCATCCCCAAGGCGTGGCCCAGTTCATGCAGGATCAGGTTGGTGGCATTGGCCATGTTTATGTCGTTGTTAAACAGGGTAAAATTATCAATGCGTGACAATTGCCCGCCGCTGGTCGAGTAGCTGAGCCCGCCGAGCCCTGCGAGCCCAGGAGAGAAGTCCACCTTGCCCACGTTCATGTCGGGGTCATTGCTGCCTGTGACCTCAACAAATTCGACGTTGATCAGGGTTTCGATGTGATCGAGCGCGTCGCGGTAGGCGGCTTTTTCTGCCGTGGACCAAACTTCCCAGCCAGAATATTGGCTGTTGAGATCGCTCGGTTGGCTGTTTGCGTATTGATAGGTGAGGCGAAATGGGTTGGCCGTTGTGCCGCCCGTGCTGTCGAACCCAAGGTTAAACTGCATCGCGTCGATGATCTGTGATTTCGTGAGCATTCTGTCCTCGCTTTGATTGATTGAGGAGGACGGCGTGTCAGCAAACCAATGGTCGCGATAGGGTGTTTACATGGCCCTTTGCAAAGGGGCTGTAACGCGCTGGTTTACGTGTTTCTGCTCGGCTTGGCTGTGCTTATTTGCAAGTTTGCAATTTGATGGTGGGAATAGAAAATGAGTTTGCAAATATGCGAGATGATCCTTTCGCACGTGCAGCATTTCGCGTAAGTTGAGCGGAACTTTGTATCTTTTCGGGAGACTCTACCGTGAACACGATCCTGCAACAACTGGAAGACCGCCGCACAGAAGCCCGCCTTGGGGGCGGTCAGAAGCGCATTGATAGCCAGCACGCCAAAGGCAAATTGACCGCCCGCGAACGAGTTGAGGTTCTGCTTGATGAGGGATCATTCGAAGAATTTGATATGTTCAAATCCCACCGGTGTACCGAATTTGGGATGCAAGAGACCAAATTCGCTGGGGATGGAGTTATCACAGGGTGGGGTACGATCAATGGCCGCCTTGTTTATGTGTTCTCGCAGGACTTCACGGTGTTTGGCGGGTCGCTGTCTGAAACGCACGCTGAGAAGATTTGCAAAATCCAAGAAATGGCCATGCGTAACGGTGCGCCGATTATCGGGATCAATGATTCAGGTGGGGCGCGTATTCAGGAAGGCGTTGCCTCGCTCGCAGGCTATGCGGATGTGTTCCAGAACAATATTCTGGCCTCTGGCGTTGTGCCACAAATCAGCGTGATCATGGGGCCATGCGCGGGTGGTGCGGTGTATTCCCCTGCGATGACCGACTTTATCTTTATGGTCAAAGACAGCTCTTACATGTTTGTGACGGGCCCTGACGTTGTGAAAACGGTGACAAACGAGGTTGTCACGGCGGAAGAGTTGGGTGGGGCGTCCACCCACACCAAGAAATCATCTGTGGCGGATGCGGCGTTTGAAAACGACATGGAAGCGCTGATGGAAGTGCGCCGCCTGATTGATTTCTTGCCGCTCAACAACCGCGAAAAGCCACCGGTGCGTCCGTTCTTTGATGATGTGGAGCGTGCGGAAGAATCCCTTGATACGTTGATCCCAGACAATCAGAACAAGCCTTATGATATGAAAGAGCTGATTGAAAAGATCGCGGATGAGGGAGATTTTTACGAAATTCAGGAAGAGTTTGCCAAGAACATCCTAACGGGGTTCATCCGTATGGAAGGGCAGACAGTGGGTGTTGTGGCCAACCAGCCGATGGTTTTGGCAGGGTGTCTCGATATCGACAGTGCGCGTAAGGGCGCGCGCTTTGTGCGGTTCTGTGATGCGTTCGAAATTCCGATCCTGACGTTGATTGACGTTCCAGGCTTCTTGCCAGGCACCAAACAAGAATATGATGGTGTGATTAAGCATGGGGCGAAACTGCTCTTTGCTTATGGTGAAGCGACCGTTCCAAAGGTGAGTGTGATTACACGCAAGGCGTACGGCGGGGCCTATGTTGTTATGGCGTCAAAACACCTGCGCAACGATTTCAACTATGCGTGGCCAACAGCCGAGATTGCGGTGATGGGCGCCAAAGGGGCGACGGAAATTTTGTATCGTTCCGAGCTTGGGGACGAAGAAAAGGTCGCCAAACGTGTGGCGGATTACGAAGATCGCTTCCAAAACCCGTTTGTGGCGGCGGAAAAAGGCTTCATCGACGAGGTGATCATGCCGCACAACACCCGCAAACGGGTGGCTCGTGCGTTCGCATCGCTGCGGGGCAAGAAGCTGGCGAACCCATGGAAGAAGCACGATAATATTCCGTTGTAATCGAGCTTTTAGGGTTTTGGCATGACGGCAGTATTGGATCATATGGTTGGGGCAGGAGGCTGGCTTTGGCGCGGTGTTGCGTTGAGCGTGGCTGTCGCGGTAAGCGCGCTCCCTGCCCACGCCTATGACCTCACCGTCCCGTCCGGCCAGATCGTTACACTGGATGAACAACTGGTTGTGCCGCCTGACAATCGCATCTTGTATCTTGGCTTTACCGCGCCTTCGATTGGGGGGGATTATGCGGTGACGTTTGATCGGGCGTCACAGGACATGGATCAACTGTGCGAGGCGGTGGGAATCCCTGAAGCGGGCCGTTTGATCGGGGAGGGACTGCGCATCGACGAGGTGGTTATTCGTTTGATGGAACGGTTGATCCCATACGGCGAAGTCGACCCAGATGCGGCCCAATTCCTGAATGCTTATGACATCAGCGGGGGAAATTGCGTATGGATGTGACCCCAAAAAAACCAATGATTGCGCGGATTTCCATGGAAATAGAGGCCTTCGCACCACAATTATTACAAAATGTGGGGGTTTTTCGCCCGATTGCACATATGAGGTATGCCTTCGTGCAAAAGTTTGCTACGATTCGGTCAAGTCGTGATCACGCGACTGCGGTCGCGCTGCGTGATCGTTTCAGTTTGAATTATTACTGTCACAGGAGGACATCATGTCCAACAAACTTAAAATCGCTTTGGTTATCGTTGCCGTTGCAGTTGCTGCATGTGCACAACAAGAAGAAGAAACAGTGGTACTCACTGTTGAGCCAGAGCCAACAAGCTCCAAGTACTAATACGTCTACCAAGACTGTAGCCGGGCGGGGTTTTGATCCCGCCCGTGCATTCCCTTCGCATTCAGACCAGCGAGGGGCATTATGAAAAAGCATCGCGGATTTCCAAGCCGCCTTCCTGGGTCTGAGTTTCAATTCACCATTCGCCGCCCAAACAAAAAAGGGGCAACGCCGCTCAAGGCGCGTGAACGTTTTGCCGATCGCCGTTTTGCGGACCGTCGTGCGGATGAGCATTTCATGTGGGCGTTGTGGACCCAGTTTGGCGAAGAACCGTTTGAGCGGGGCAATTTGGATGCTGGTCGTTTGAATTGGCTGTTGGGTCGTGAAGTGATCGCGGCAGAAAAGCCGTTTGATCCGACCAGTTATGAGGCGTTGTTGCAGATCAACGTGGCCAAAGCGATGGTCAGTTTTCCCGAAGTTTTCGAAGAAGATTACGAGGGATCGGCATGAATTTGCTTATTGAATCAACGATGTGGCGCAAATGTGCCGAATTGATGGGCCCGTTTAACAAGTGGGTATGCAGGCAGAATCTGCGCGGTTACGGTCATCCTACAGGGTGCCTATCGAGTGGTTCCCTCTTTAAATCAAGAAGAGGCATAAAATGCACAAATCATCGGTTTTGGCGGCACTCGTCGCAGTTTTCGGATTATCCGCATGCAACACAACGGCAGTGGATCAGCGGACAGTTAACCGCACAGCCATTGGCGCAGGAGCCGGCGCAGTCGGCGCGCTCCTGTTGGACGGCAATCCGATCAAAGGCGCTGTTGTTGGTGGCGTTGTTGGTGCAGTTACCAGCAAAGACCAACTCGTTTGGGAGTAACCGTTCGCTAGCCACGCCTTTTGGGGCGCAGCTAGAACCGTTTAACTCTTTCATTTCCCCTCTACTGAACCCCCTGCGCGTCAGCGTACGGGGGTCTTTTTCGTGTCTGAACGTAAAGTTTGGTCGCGAATGCCCCGCTCTGAATTCAAATTTCGGCTCTATCAAAGGTGAGACCTATGTTTAAGAAAATCCTGATCGCCAACCGTGGTGAAATTGCCTGTCGTGTCATCAAAACGGCCAAAAAGATGGGAATCCAAACCGTTGCGATTTATTCGGACGCGGATAAGGATGCGTTGCATGTGAAAATGGCGGATGAAGCGGTGCATATCGGCCCCCCACCTGCCAACCAGTCCTATATCGTCATCGACAAGGTGATGGATGCAATTCGCCAAACAGGGGCGGAAGCTGTGCATCCTGGCTATGGATTTTTGTCCGAAAACAAACTGTTTGCCGAAGCGCTGGAAAAAGAAGGCGTTGCCTTTATCGGGCCACCAGCGGGTGCGATTGAAAGCATGGGGGACAAGATCACGTCCAAAAAGCTGGCACAGGAAGCAGGGGTTTCTACGGTTCCAGGCTATATGGGACTGATTGCGGATGCAGATGAAGCGGTGAAGATTTCCAACGAGGTTGGCTATCCCGTGATGCTGAAAGCCTCTGCTGGGGGTGGTGGTAAAGGCATGCGGATCGCATGGAACGACCAAGAGGCCCGTGAAGGGTTTCAATCCTCCAAGAACGAAGCGGCTAGCTCTTTTGGGGATGACCGTATCTTTATCGAAAAGTTTGTCACGCAGCCCCGTCACATCGAAATTCAGGTGCTGGCCGATAAACACGGCAACACGATTTACCTGAACGAGCGAGAATGTTCGATCCAGCGCCGCAACCAAAAGGTTGTAGAAGAGGCACCGAGCCCGTTCTTGGACGAGGCCACACGTAAGGCAATGGGGGAGCAATCCTGCGCCTTGGTGGCGGCTGTGGATTACTGTTCTGCGGGGACGGTTGAGTTTATCGTTGATGGGGAAAAGAACTTCTATTTCCTTGAAATGAACACGCGTTTGCAGGTGGAACACCCAGTGACCGAGCTGATCACGGGTATTGATCTGGTCGAGCAGATGATCCGCGTGGCCTATGGCGAAAAGCTGAAGATCAAGCAGTCTGATGTTGGGATCAATGGCTGGGCCATTGAAAACCGTCTGTATGCCGAGGATCCATACCGCAACTTCTTGCCGTCCATTGGTCGTTTGACACGCTATCGCCCCCCTGCGGAAAAAGCGAAGAAAGATTACGCCGTGCGCAACGATACGGGCGTTTATGAAGGTGGCGAAATTAGCATGTACTACGATCCGATGATCGCCAAACTGTGTACATGGGCCCCGACACGCGAAGATGCGATTGAACGGATGCGTGTGGCGCTCGATAGTTTCGAGTTGGAAGGTATTGGGCATAACCTGCCATTCCTTGCCGCCGTCATGGATCATGAGCGGTTCATTTCTGGCAACATCACCACAGCCTTTATTGAAGAAGAATATCCTGAAGGATTTGAAGGCGTTACGCTGGATAGCTCATCTGAACGCAAGATCGCTGCGGCCTGTGCGGCTATGTATCGTGTGGCTGAAATTCGCCGTGCGCGGGTGTCTGGCCGCATCAACAACCACAAACGCAAAGTGGGCAAAGATTGGGTCGTAACCCTGCAAGATGCGTCTTATGCGGTGACGATTAAGGCGGATGACAAAGGCTCCACCATCACGTTTGAGGACGGTGAAAAGATGCGCGTGTCATCCAAGTGGTTGCCTGGTCAAAAGCTGGCCAAGTTGAAAGTGAACGGTGAAAAGCTGGTTCTGAAAGTGGAACCGATTTCTGCGGGGTATAACGTGCGTTCGCGCGGGGCAGAGGTAAAGGTGCGCTTGCGCAGCCCACGCAATGCGGAATTGGCCGCGTTGATGCCAGAAAAGCTGCCGCCAGATACATCGAAAATGCTGCTGTGCCCAATGCCAGGTCTGATCGTGAAGGTCGATGTGGCCGAAGGGGACGAGGTTCAAGAAGGTCAAGCATTGTGTACCGTAGAAGCCATGAAGATGGAAAACGTTCTGCGGGCCGAAAAGAAGGGCAAAGTGACCAAGATCAATGCGGCGGCAGGGGACAACCTTGCGGTGGATGATGTGATCATGGAGTTCGAATAGGCGCGATGGAAGGGTTCGATCCACGCTTGATTTCTGCACTACTCGGGGCCGCTGTTGTCGGCCTTGGGTGGGCGGTATCAGAATGGCGGGGTCGGATTGCTGATCGGCGGCGACGGGTGGAGCGCACACGGGATGTGCAAACTGCAATTGCCGCCGAGATTTTAACAACCGTGGATGCGCTGCGGTTGTTTGATCTGGAGGCGGATTTGGATGCTGTTGTGGATCGCATGCGCGAAGACAGCGATTATGTGCCTTTGGTGCCAAGAGAACGTAATGACACGTTGTTTCGCGCGATTATAAGTGAAATTCATGTGTTGCCCGAAGAGGTCATTCGCCCCGTCGTGCGCTATTACAGCCATTTGTTCGCACTGGAAGCAATGATTGAAGATTTACGCTCTGACGGTTTTGAAAAATTGCCAGTAGATCGTAAAGAAGCCATGTATGCGGATTATATCAGCATCAAAATCCAGGCTCTAAAGTTGGGAGATGACGCAATGGATGCGTTGTCATCTGCGCTGAGAAAAACATCATGAGCGCAGATGTTTTCAATAAAATCAGTAGCTTGGGCGTGGTCCGGATTGACCAGCAATTGGCTTTGGCTTTTCGCGTTCTGTTTTCATGTCATGTTCCTTTGTGTCGGAATATCCGTGTTACCCAATATATAGGCGCGAAAGGCAAAGAATTCAATAACGCTTACCGCTCCCAGCGTTGGCGCAGCTCTTGTTGGCGCATGGGCATTTTGTCGATGACGCGGGATAATTCGCGCACCGTCCATGGGCGGGGTTTGCGCAGTTTGACTTGGCCGTCTTTGCCAATCAGCACCAATTGGAAGCCACGCGGGCGCAGTTTTTTGCGCAATTCCGTGGTTTCTTCGGCATCGGCATCCGTATCAACGATGACAACGACATCGCGTTCTTCCAGTTCGGCTTCGCCGTCCACCAACAGTTCCATCTGGCGTTTGAACAGCAGATCATCGGGCGTGTTGGCAAACACCACGATAGGGCGGTTTTGCCACAAATACGGCTCCAGCGGATCCGCAAGGGGCGCAGTTGCAAGGGTTGCCAAAAGGGCGGCGCTGAAAATCGAAAATTTCATGTCTTCTCCTGTTCCTTTCAGATGTAAGCGGTTTTTCACAAATTGCGAGCAGGTTTTCGTGCAAAACGCACACAATTGGGTGGGCGCATGATGAACCGACACATGTATACGCAATGGACCCTTTTAGGGGCGGTGCTGCCCACGTTGGTGTTGATCGCGCTAACGATGATGAAAACGGGCGGTGTTTGGGAATATGCGCTGGATGATGTGTATATCCATTTAGCCATGTCTGAACAGTTGTGGAATGGCGGTTATGGAGTGAACGCGGGGGAGTATGCGTCTGCGTCGTCATCTGTTCTGTATTCTTATATCCTTGCGCCATTATCACCGTTTGAATTTCACGCCACATGGCCGCTGATTATTGGGCTTGTGACGTTGGTTGGTAGTGCCGTGTTGTGGGCGCGGGTTTTGAAGATCGCGGCAGAGGGCGCAAGCGTTGCAATGCAATGGGCCGTGTTGGCGCTGGCGATTTTGGGGCCAGCATTTTTGGGCTGGCCTGCGATGGCGTTAATCGGGATGGAGCATATGCTGCATGTCATGTTCACGCTGATGGTGTTGATTGGACTGCTGGATTTTGCCCGTGATGGGCGGATCGGCTGGTTGCTTGTCTTTGGGATCGTGCTGAACCCAGTGGTGCGGTTTGAAGGCATGGCGTTGGCCTTATGCGCCTGTGCTGTTGTGTTCTTTGGCGGGCGTCGCTTGGCGGCGTTTGCGTTGCTGGCTGCTGCCGCTGCGCCGCTGGTGGCGCATTTCATGCTTATGTCTGTACTTGGTCTTGATATGTTGCCCAATTCTGTGAACGCCAAGGCGGCGATTGCAGGTGGGGGCGAGGGCCTGACCGAAGTGACCAGCTGGACCAAAGCAAAGTTCGCGTTGCTGATCACGCTGAGTTCCCCATCTGGGCGGATGTTGTTGGTAACACTGATTGTGGCGCTATTTGCGCTGGTTCTGGCGCGCAAATATGTGACTGGCACATACCGCCTGATCGGGATTGCGCTGGTTCTGTCTGTGGCGGCCCATGCGTTTCTGGGGCAGGCGATCTGGTTCTATCGCTATGAGGTTTATGTTTGGACTTTTGCGGTTGGGGCGGGGGTTGTGTTGCTGTCACAGGTGCGGTTTGCGGATGCGCGAATGGGCAAAATGATGCCCGCGCTGTTTGTTTTGGCGGTGCTGTATGGCGGGGCGCATTACCCGCCTGTGGCCTATAACTACATCCCGTCAGGCGGGGCGGCGATTTACGCACAACAGCGCCAGATGAGCCATTTTGTTGAGGATCATTGGAAAGCGCCTGTGGCGGTGAATGATCTGGGGCATGTGGCCTATCGCAATCCGCATTATGTGTTGGATTTATGGGGGCTGGCCAATGCGGACGCGCTTGAATCCCGTCTGCGGGGCAGTGACCCGATATGGGCAGATAAACTGGCACAGACATACGATGTAAAGGCGGCGCTGATTTACAAAAGTTGGCTAGGAAAGAACATCCCAGCCAATTGGATAGAAGTGGGGCAACTGCGCCTGCGCATCCCGTTGGCCACTTTGGGCAGTGATGTGGTAAGCATTTATGCCACGGTGCCAGAGGCCGTTGACCCCTTGCAAAATGCCCTTCGCGCGTTTGAGCCAAAGCTGCCAGACTCCGCTGGGTTAACGTTTTTAGAGATTGAAGAATGACACGGAAGGACCGTTGCGATGAGCGATAAGAAAACATGGGAAACGCTGGCTGAAAAAGAGCTGCGTGGCAAACCTCTGGACAGTTTGAACTGGGACACGCCCGAAGGGATCGAGGTGAAGCCCGTTTATACGGCCGATGATCTGGACGGGCTGGATCACATGGGCGGGATGCCTGGGATCAACCCTTACACGCGTGGACCACGCGCCACGATGTACACAGGGCGGCCTTGGACCATTCGCCAATATGCGGGGTTTTCGACGGCTGAGGAATCAAATGCGTTTTATCGTCAGGGTTTGGCGGCTGGACAGCAGGGGGTTTCGGTGGCCTTTGATCTGGCGACGCACCGTGGCTATGATAGCGATCACGAGCGGGTTGTGGGTGACGTTGGCAAGGCGGGTGTTGCGATTGACAGTGTTGAGGATATGAAAATCCTGTTCGATGGCATCCCATTGGATAAGATTTCTGTGTCCATGACCATGAACGGCGCGGTTATTCCTGTGCTAGCGAGTTTCATCGTGGCGGGGGAAGAGCAGGGGCATGATCGTTCCGTGCTGTCTGGCACCATTCAGAACGACATTCTGAAAGAGTTCATGGTGCGTAACACCTATATTTACCCACCAGAGCCGAGCATGCGCATTGTGGCGGATATTATTGCCTATACCGCGTCCGATATGCCGAAGTTTAACTCTATTTCGATCTCTGGCTATCACATGCAAGAGGCAGGGGCGAACCTTGTGCAGGAACTGGCGTTTACGCTGGCGGACGGTAAGGAATACGTGAAAACGGCCATTGCAAACGGGATGGATGTGGATGCTTTTGCTGGGCGTCTGAGCTTTTTCTTCGCTATTGGCATGAACTTCTTTATGGAAATCGCCAAGCTGCGGGCCGCACGTTTGTTGTGGGCCGAAATCATGGCGGAGTTTGAGCCGAAGAAACCAGGATCATCCATGTTGCGGACGCACTGCCAGACCTCTGGCGTGTCGTTGCAGGAACAGGATCCGTATAACAACGTTGTGCGTACCGCGTATGAAGCGATGTCTGCGGTTCTGGGCGGGACGCAATCTTTGCACACGAACTCGTTTGACGAAGCGATTGCACTGCCGACAGAGGAATCTGCGCGGTTGGCACGGAACACGCAGCTGATTTTGCAGAATGAAACAGGCGTGACAAATGTGGTCGATCCGCTGGCAGGGTCTTATTACATCGAAAATCTGACCAATGAACTGGCCAATGAGGCGCGTAAGATCATCAAAGAAGTGGATGATATGGGCGGCATGACCAAGGCGGTGGCATCAGGAATGCCGAAGTTGCGCATTGAGGAAGCCGCAGCGCGGCGTCAGGCGGCGGTAGATCGCGGTGATGAGGTTGTGGTTGGGGTGAACAAATTCCAACTCGACAAACAGCCAGAGATCAACATCCGCGATATCGACAACTCGGCGGTGCGGGAGAGCCAAGTGGCGCGGTTGAAGCAAATCCGCGAAACACGCGATGCAGATGCCTGTGCGCAGGCGTTGATGCTGTTGGAGCAGGGTGCATCCACGGGTGAGGGCAACTTGTTGGAGCTGGCCGTAGAGGCGGCGCGGGCACGTGCCACAGTGGGTGAAATTTCAGATGCAATGGAAGCGGCGTTTGGCCGACACAGAGCGGAGGTAAAGACGTTGGCAGGGGTATATGGTGCCGCCTATGAAGGTGATGAAGGGTTTGCACAAATTCAGGCGGATGTGGAAACATTCGCACAGGAAGAGGGCCGCCGCCCGCGCATGTTGGTGGTTAAAATGGGCCAGGACGGGCATGACCGTGGGGCCAAGGTGATCGCAACGGCCTTTGCCGATATCGGCTTTGACGTGGACGTGGGACCATTGTTCCAAACACCTGCGGAAGCAGCCCAAGATGCCATTGATAATGATGTGCATGTGGTTGGGATTTCCAGCCAAGCGGCGGGTCACAAAACGCTCGCGCCACAACTGGTGGCGGCGTTGAAGGATCAGAACGCCGAGGACATTATCGTGATTTGTGGTGGTGTTATTCCACAACAGGATTATGACTTCTTGTATAATGCGGGGGTTAAAGCGATTTTCGGGCCTGGGACGAACATCCCATCTGCGGCGCGAAACATCCTAGACCTGATTAAATCCAGCTAAGGACACCTGATGCCAGACAAATCAAAAGAACGCGCCCTTCGGTATCACGAGCAGCCCAAACCCGGCAAGCTCGAGATCCGGGCGACCAAGCCCATGGACAACCAGCGGGACTTGTCGCTGGCCTATAGCCCGGGCGTGGCCGAGGCGTGTTTGGAGATTAAGTCTGATGCAACCACCGCTGAACGCTACACTACGCGGGGCAATCTGGTTGGAGTTGTCACCAATGGCTCGGCGGTGCTGGGGCTCGGCAACATCGGGGCGCTGGCGTCCAAACCTGTAATGGAAGGCAAGGCGGTTCTGTTTAAGAAATTTGCCAACATTGATTGCTTTGATATCGAGCTGGATGAAACGGACCCCGAAAAGCTGGCCGAAGTTGTTTGCGCATTGGAACCTACCTTTGGGGCGATCAATCTTGAAGATATCAAGGCACCTGATTGTTTTATCGTGGAAAAAATCTGTCGTGAGCGGATGAACATCCCTGTGTTTCACGATGATCAGCATGGCACAGCGATTGTTGTAGGGGCTGCGGCGACCAATGCGCTGGCAGTGGCGGGCAAGCGTTTTGAGGACATTAAAATCGTGTCCACGGGCGGCGGGGCCGCAGGGATTGCCTGTCTGAACATGCTGCTGAAACTGGGCGTGAAGCGGGAAAACGTCTGGCTGTGTGATATTCATGGGTTGGTGTACAAGGGCCGAACCGAGGATATGAACCCGCAGAAATCCGAATATGCGCAGGACAGCGATCTGCGCACGCTGGATGATGTGATTGGTGGCGCGGATATGTTCCTTGGGCTGTCAGGCCCTGGTGTTCTGAAGCCTGAGATGGTTGCGAAAATGAGCACGCAGCCGATCATTTTTGCGCTGGCCAATCCGACGCCAGAAATCATGCCTGACGAGGCCAAGAAGGTGGCCCCTGATGCAATTATTGCCACTGGACGGTCGGATTATCCGAACCAAGTGAACAACGTTTTGTGTTTTCCGTTTATCTTTCGTGGGGCGCTTGATGTCGGTGCAACCGAGATCAATGATGCGATGAAAATTGGCTGTGTCCAAGGCATTGCAGAATTGGCGCGGGCTACTAGCAGTGCCGAGGCCGCGGCGGCCTATCGCGGGGAGCAAATGACCTTTGGCCCTGATTACCTGATCCCCAAACCGTTTGATCCGCGCCTGATGGGGATTGTGGCAAGCGCAGTTGCCAAAGCGGCGATGGACAGCGGTGTGGCCAAGCGCCCCGTGGCAGACATAGAAGCGTATAAGGACGATCTGGATCATTCCGTGTTCAAATCCGCCTTTATCATGCGCCCTGTGTTCGAGGCTGCCAAAGACACGGTGCGCAAAGTGATCTTTGCCGAAGGGGAAAGCGAACGGGTGTTACGCGCGGCCAGTGCAATGCTGGAAGAAGGTACTGACAAGCCGATCCTGATTGGCCGTCCAGACGTGGTGAAACGACGAATTGCCAAGGCGGGTTTGAGTATTGAAGCGGGCAAAGATTTTGAATTGGTGAACCCGCAAAATGATGGGCGATATCGCGATTATTGGCAGACCTATTACGAGATTATGAAACGCCGTGGCGTGACCCCTGATCTGGCCAAGGCGATCATGCGCACCAACACCACTGCGATTGGTGCCGTGGCGGTCAATCGGGGTGAAGCAGACAGTTTGATTTGCGGAACTTTCGGGCAATATTTGTGGCACCTGAAATACGTCAACGAGGTGCTGGGCCGTGATGGGCTGCATCCTGTTGGGGCGTTGTCGTTGATGATCCAAGAAAACGGGCCGCTGTTTGTGGCTGACACGCAAGTGAACCCCGAACCAACAGCGCAGCAAATTGCGGAAACCGCCATCGGGGCGGCCCGCCATGTGCGCCGTTTTGGGCTAGAGCCACAGGTGGCGTTGCTGAGCCATTCGCAGTTTGGCAATCTGGATACAGACAGCGGGCGGCGTATGCGCCAAGCGCTTGAAATTATGGACGCATCCAACCTCGATTTTGCATATGAGGGTGAAATGCACGCGGACAGCGCGCTCGATCCTGATGTGCGCAAACGCATTATGCCAGACAGCCGTTTGGTGGGGGCGGCGAACACATTGGTGTTTGCCAATACGGATGCGGCCAGTGCGGTGCGTAACGTGTTAAAAACCCGCGCGGATGGGCTCGAGGTGGGGCCAATCCTGATGGGGATGGGCAACAAAGCCCATATTGTCACGCCGTCGATCACGGCGCGTGGCTTGTTGAATATTGCGGCATTGGCGGGGACGTCAGTGCATTCCTACGAATAAAAGAGGACGATCATGGGATATAAAGAGGTTTACAGCGCGTGGCTGGCGGATCCTGAGGCTTTTTGGATGGATGCGGCCAAAGCCATTGATTGGGTCAAAGCGCCGAGCAAGGCGCTGAATGATGAAAACGCGCCTTTGTATGAATGGTTTGCCGACGGGGTGGTGAACACCTGTTATAACGCGGTGGATCGGCACGTTGAAAATGGCCGCGCAGATCAAGCGGCGATTATCTATGACAGCCCGATCACGGACAGCAAAGAAACCATCACTTATGCACAGCTGAAAGATCGTGTGGCGCAATTGGGTGGGGCGTTGCAAGCACAGGGGATTACCAAGGGTGACCGTGTGATCATTTATATGTCCATGACGCCTGAAGCGATTATTGCCATGTTGGCCTGTTCGCGCATTGGGGCGATCCATTCGGTGGTGTTTGGCGGGTTTGCGGCCAATGAGTTGGCCACGCGGATTGATGATGCGACCCCGAAGGCGATTATCGCAAGCTCCTGCGGGATCGAGCCGGGCCGCGTGGTGGAATATAAACCGCTGCTGGATGAAGCGATTGAATTGTCGCGCCACAAGCCAGAAACCTGCATCATTTTTCAACGCCCGCAAGCGGTGGCAAGCATGGTTGCAGGCCGCGATCACGATTGGGATGCGGTTCAAGAGGGTGTCGCGCCAGCTCCATGCGTGGATGTAAACGGCAATGACCCCGTTTATATCTTGTATACCTCTGGCACGACGGGCCAGCCCAAAGGGGTGGTGCGCCACACGGGTGGCCATTTGGTGGCGCTGAATTGGACCATGAAAAACGTTTATGGCATGGACCCAGGCGATGTGTTTTGGGCCGCATCTGATGTGGGCTGGGTCGTTGGGCATTCCTATATCTGTTATGCACCGCTGATCCACGGGAACACGACAATTGTGTTTGAAGGCAAGCCCGTTGGCACGCCCGATGCGGGCACGTTCTGGCGTGTGATTGAAGAGCATAAAGTGCGTGCGTTGTTCACCGCGCCAACGGCATTTCGGGCGATTAAGCGTGTGGACCCTGAAGGGGCGTTCGTTAAAAAGTATGACTTATCGAACCTAAATACCCTGTTTTTGGCGGGTGAACGAGCTGATCCTGACACAATTCAGTGGGCGCAGGATCAATTGAATGTTCCCGTGATTGATCACTGGTGGCAAACTGAAACGGGCTACACAATGGTGGGCAACCCGATGGGCATTGAACATATGCCAGTAAAACTCGGCTCTCCCACGGTGCCAATGCCTGGGTTTGATGTGCGGATTTTGTCTGATGAGGGTGAAGAATTGCCTGCGGGGGAACTTGGTGCGATTGCGGTGAAACTGCCGCTGCCCCCTGGTACGCTGCCCACCCTGTGGAATGCTGAGGCGCGGTTCAAATCGTCCTATCTGACGGCCTTTGAAGGGTATTACGAAACCGGTGATGCGGGGATCAAAGACGAAGATGGCTATTTGTACATCATGGCGCGCACGGATGACGTGATCAATGTGGCGGGGCATCGCCTGTCCACGGGTGCGATGGAAGAAGTGTTGGCCAGCCATCCAGATGTGGCCGAATGCGCAGTGATTGGTGTTTCCGATCAATTGAAAGGCCAGTTGCCCATGGGGTTCTTGTGCTTGAGTTCGGGCGTGGATCGGACAGAGGCGGATATCGTCGCGGAATGTGTGAGGCTCATGCGCGAAAAGATCGGTCCCGTGGCAGCGTTCAAACTTGCCTGTGTGGTGGATCGCCTACCGAAAACCCGTTCGGGTAAGATTTTGCGGGCGACGATGGTTAAAATCGCGGATGGGCAAGAGTTTAAGATGCCTGCAACGATTGATGACCCCGCTATCTTGGATGAAATCGCGACAGCATTGGCAAAGATGGGGTATCCCGCCAAATAATTTCGCCTTACGGGTGTTGTGTTAGAGTAGTGTAAAGTGAGTAGGGGGCATCCGTGTCACATCGCGTATTAGTCGTTGATCAAGATCGCGCACAGGCGGCCATGTTTACGCAGGCGTTGGCTGATGCGGGGTTTGATGCCTATTGTGCAACTTCCGTTCCCGAAGCCGCAGAAGTCATTGCCAAGCGGGGCGCGGATGTTGTCGTGCTGGATTTGCTGTTAAAGGACGGGGATGCCTTTGTGCTGATGGCGGGGATTATCGGTGCGTTGCCCCAGACGCGGATTGTGGCTGCCACAGCAAATGGGGCGATGCGCCAAGCGGCCACGGCCCTTGCGGATGGAGCGTTTGATTATTTGGTAAAACCCATTGATCCAAAACGACTAATAGCCGTTGTGGAAAATGCCGCACAGTGTGAAACGCAACGCCAGAAAACCGAGATACCCCAAACGATTGAAGCGGTTTTAGGGCCGAGCCTTGAGGCGACCACGCGGGCGTTGCATGCGTTGGCCCCATTGATGATTGAAGGGGAGGTTGGCACGGGGAAATCCGAAGTTGCCGCCTATCTGCATGCGGCATCTGCACGGGCGCAATTGCCGTTTGTATCGGTGGATTGCGCAATGTTTGATGGGGCAGGGATAGAAGATTTGTGTTCCCCTGATTTGTTGGAACATGGGGGTACGTTGGTGCTAAACGATCCCCAAAGACTGTCCTTGTATGTGCAGTCCCAGGTTTTGCGGTTTGTGCAATCCTGCAGCGTTGGCAAAACGGATAGTCCAATCATTCGGTTGATATGCTGTATGGCGCAATCCCCAGAAGAGGCCGTGGACAACGGGCGCTTTCGCGAAGATTTGTTTTACCGCCTAAAGGCGTTGCGCATTCATCTGCTCCCGTTGCGAGAGCGGTCTGAGGAGATCGCCGCCTTGGCACAATCCGTGTTGGAAGCCGCCACGCAAGAGGAGGGGCGAGGGGTCAAAACCCTGTCCGACGATGCGATGCGTGTATTACAAAAGCTGCAATGGCCTGGAAATTTGGCGCAATTGCGCGCGGTTGTCGGCCAAATTAGTGAAAGCTGTTCGGCATCTGAAGTTACGTCTGATCTGCTGCCGCGAGATATTCTGAATGAATATTACGATGTGCTGTCAGAAGGTGAGCTTGTCACAAGCGATGGGTTGGAAGGTAACGCATCAAGCACCGTTAGCGAATTGATCCGCGAGGGCTGGGGCTTGGCTGGGCTGGAACGGTTGATTGTGGAAACAACCATTTCCGAAAATGGCGGATCGATTCCCAAGGCGGCCAAACAATTGCAGGTGTCGCCGAGCACACTGTATCGCAAGCTGGAAAAGTGGACGTGAGCGGCTGGTCAGAGGCTGTGTTACACAACCCAAAGGGTTATTTGATCGCTAAACTCTGAGGTGGTTGGCAAATTAACCACGAAATGTTGTGGTTCGGCAGGTTCTTCCCTTTACAATGTGGCAATTTCAAGGCAGTTTTCTTCTCGTATCCTAGGGGGCTTTGATGCGACATTTTCTTAACCATTCGGCACGCGTTACGCTTGCCATTCTTGTGGCGGCAACGTTTGCGGCGCCTATCAGCGCGCAATCCTTGCGTAAGGTGACAACACCCGCCGAAAATCCACCTGCGTCCTTCAAGGGAAAGCAATATGTGGACAGCCGTGGCTGTGTGTTCATTCGTGCGGGGTTTGGCGGCAAGGTCACGTGGGTGCCACGTGTGAACCGCCAGCGCAAAGTGTTTTGTTCCAAACGCAACAAGCCTTCCTTGTCAGGCAGCCAGTTGGCGTCATTGCGTCAAGCGGTGACACCGGCGTCTGAAGGTACGGTTCTGGATTTGTCTGGGCCAACTGTAAAACGTGTGGCAGCGCCGAAACGCAAAACGGTTAAAGCGCCACCAAAGAAAGTTGTGAAACGTGTAACTGCCAAACCAACACGCGTGGCAAAGGTTGTTACACCAACCGTGAAGCGCACGGTGGTCAAACCTAAACCCGTTGCGGTTCAACAAACGGCCCCTGTGCAACGTGTTGTCACCCGCCGTGGAGCGCAAAGAGTGCATCCTGGTGATTTGGTACGCGGGTCACGCGATGCGGCTGAAGGCGCTGGGGTAACACCCCGCCGAGTGGCAACATCTGTTGTTCCACAGACCCAAACGCGTGTGGTGCGCCGTGTGGTCAACGTGCAGCCAATGCAACAGACCCGCGTGGTTCGGCGTGTGGTGAATGTGCAGCCCGTCACGCAGGTTCAAACGGTGGCCCCTGTGCGCCAAACGCGGGTTGTCACCCGTCGTCAGGTTGCGGGACAGCCCCAAGCAGTTCATCCGGGCGATTTGGTGCGGGCGAACCGCTTGCAAGCGGCGGCCAATGCGAATGCGTCGATCCGAACCACATCAGGTACGACTTTGCGGCGTGTGACTGCGGATCAAGTGTTTGATCCCATCCATGGCCTGACAACAACAGGCCCCACAATTGAGTCTGATGTAACCCGTGAAGGGGATGCACAGATGGAGTTGGTTTGGACAAATACGGTTCCGCGTAAATTGGTCCAGAAGAAGGTTCGTGTGCGCAAAGTTGTGTCAAATACACGCGTGCGTACCACGCAATCAACCAAGAAAGTTGTTGTAAAACAACGTTCTGTCGCATCTGCGGGTAAGCGTTATGTGCAGGTTGGCACATTTGGCAATGCAGCGAACGCGCAACGGACAGCGCGGCGTTTCCAAGCGGGCGGCGTGCCTGTGGCCACGCGGAACATTTCGCGCGGTGGACGTAATTTGCAGATCGTCCTGCTTGGCCCGTTTGGCAGCGCCTCCCAATTGCAATCTGCGCTGCGCAGTGCCCGTGGTGCAGGGTTCGGTGATGCGTTTTATGTGAACTAACCGTCGTGCAAAACGGCTAATATTTTGTGAAAGCGGCGGTCTGAACTGCCGCTTTTCGTATGTTAAGGGGGCGAAATGTCCAAAGTTGTGATCAAGAACATCGGCCATTTGGTAACGATGGATGCCACGCGGCGTGAGCTAACGGGCGTTGATATGGCCGTGGAAAATGGTGTGATCACGGCTATTGGAAACAATCTGTCAGGGCCAAGTATTGATGCAGCTGGATGCGTTGTGACGCCAGGGTTGGTGAACACACATCATCATTTATATCAAACACTTACCCGTGCTGTTCCTGGGGGGCAGGATGCGTTGTTGTTTGGGTGGTTGCAAACGCTCTATCCTATTTGGTCTAATATGGGGCCTGAAGAGTTTTTCACATCGGCCCAAGTGGGGTTGGCGGAATTGGCGTTGTCGGGCTGTACGACCAGTTCGGATCACCAATATATTTTTCCAAATGGTGCCACGCTCGATGACAGTATCGCGGCGGCTAGCGAGGTTGGTTTGCGGTTTCATGCGTCGCGCGGCTCTATGTCTATTGGAGAAAGCGATGGGGGATTGCCGCCCGATCACATGACGGAACGTGAGCCTGCCATTTTGAAAGATTGCATTCGGGTGATCGACAAGTTTCACGATGCCAGTGACGGGGCCATGACCCGTGTTGTGGTCGCACCATGTTCGCCGTTTTCCGTGTCCACGGATTTGATGAAAGACAGTGCTGCATTGGCCCGCGACAAGGGTGTGATGCTGCATACGCATTTGGCAGAAAACGATGAAGATGTGGCCTATTCGCTGGATAAATTCGGCTGCCGTCCAGGGCAATATGCCGAGGATATGGGCTGGACGGGGGATGATGTGTGGCATGCACATTGTGTGAAGTTAGATGCGCAAGAGATTGATTTATTTGCACAAACAGGAACAGGTATTGCCCATTGCCCCTGTTCGAACTGTCGTCTTGGATCAGGCATTGCGCCCGTGCGTGCGCTGCGGGATGCGGGTGTCCGTGTTGGTTTGGGGGTGGATGGGTCCGCGTCCAATGATGCGGGGCATTTGTTGGATGAAGCGCGGCAGGCCATGTTGTTGCAACGGGTGCAAAACGGTGCCGATGCCATGTCTGCGCGCGAAGCGTTGGAGATTGCCACATTGGGTGGGGCGCAGGTTTTGGGGCGGTCTGATGTGGGGTCGCTGGAAGTTGGCAAACGGGCCGATTTCGCCATTTGGGATATGGTGAATTTGGCGGCTGCGGGCAATTGGGATCCTGTTGCAGCACTGGTTTTGACGGGACCGCATCAGGTGCGGGATTTGTTTGTTGAGGGGCGTGCGGTGGTGCGCGGCGGTGAAATGACGACGATTGATTTGCCCCGCGTTATTGCACGGCAAAACCAGATGGCGCTGCGTCTGGCTGGGGGGTAGCGCGGTCGGGTAAGGTTTAAGCGATTTCGCCCGATTTCGAAAAAAGCAAACCACCCAGAAAGAGCCCAGAGGTTGCCCATACACTCTGTTGTGAGGGCGGCATTAACCTTTGGCGCAACATTGGTTGGGTTTAGGTTAATGTTTGGCGCTGGCCCGCGATCCAGACACCGCTGATGGCGCGGTCGTCGCCCATCATGATGGTGGGGAAGATCGACTCCCAAATATCTGTTGCGCGTGCGCTGCTGAGTTCGATGGGCGCGGTGGAGGCGAGGTTAAGCGCGATGAGGTCTGCCTCTTTCCCTGCTTCCAAATTACCGATTTTGTCGGACAGCCCGAGGGTTTTGGCGGAGCTGACGGTGGCGAGGTAGAGCAAATGGCTGGCGTGCAGTGCATCACCGCGCAGTTGTGCGACCTCATAGGCGGCAGCCATTGTGTGCAACATAGAAAAGGATGATCCGCCGCCCGTGTCCGTGGCCAATCCAGTGGTTACGCCAGCGGCATTGAGGCCCGTCACATCACACAGACCAGAGCCGATGAACGTGTTGGAGGTGGGGCAGTGGGCGATGGTAACACCGTGGTCGCGCATGGTGGCGATTTCGCGGTCTGTCAGGTGGATGGAATGCCCCATGATGGCGCCTTCGCGCACCAAGCCGTGTTGTTCATAAGTGTCAAGGTAATCACGGGCGTTTGGGAACAATTCGCGCACCCATGCGATTTCTTCGGTTTGTTCGGACAGGTGGGTTTGCATCAGGCACGTTGGCCGTTCTGACCAAAGCCCGCCGAGGGCGGCGAGCTGGTCATCGGTGGAGGTGGGGGAGAAGCGCGGCGTGATGGCGTACGTGGCGCGACCTGTGCCGTGCCAGCGGTCGATCAGGGCCTTGCTGTCATCATAGGCGGATTGCGTGGTATCGTGCAGGCCGTCGATGGCGTTGCGGTTCATGCAGGTTTTGCCGCCCACCATGCGCATGTTGCGATCTGCGGCAGCTTGGAAATAGGCATCAACGCTTTCTGGATGGATGGTGCAAAAGCTGGCGGCGGTGGTTGTACCGTTCGATAGCGCAAAATCGCAGTATGCGTTGGCGATTTTGGCGGCGTATTCGGGATCGGCAAAGCGGCGTTCTTCGGGGAAGGTATAGGTGTTGAGCCAATCAATCAGCCGTTTGCCCCAAGACGCGATGATGGCGGTTTGCGGATAATGCACGTGGGCATCAATGAAACCTGCCATCAACAGGTGATCGTCCATGTCGGTGACTTCGGCATTTGGGTGTGCGGATTTGATCTGATCTGCAGGGCCCACAGCGGTGATTTTGCCGCCGTCAATAACCACAGCACCACGGCGTTCGTGGTGGGCGGCATCAGGGCCGTCGGTGAACGGGTTGCCAGTAAAGGACAGAGTTTGCCCGAGGATCAGTTTGGTCATGACATATGCCGCTGTTTGTGGGTTGGACACCCTTTGTATCCTGTCCTATTCCATTCGAATAGAGCAGTGACGTTGAAGCGTTTTAGTGATTTTTTTGAAAATCAGTAATCAGCGTAGGATTTTTCTTCAACGATTTCAGACCCAAGCGCCAGATTGATCTGTTTTTTCAAATCCGCGCGTTTGTCATTTGTGACGTATACGGCGCGGGCTAGGCGGATGAATTCATCGCCAAAATCTCCCGCCCGTTCGCAATCGCGGATGTCGTCTTCGATGTCCCACAGCTCTTTGTTCACAGCCAGAAGGGATGCGTTTAGGGCGGAGATTTCGTCTGATTTTGGGATGCCTTCGTCAGCGACTTTAGAAAGTAAACTATGCTCCACCTGCACGTTGGCGCGTTTCGTGGCGTCGGTGATGTTTTCCAGTTTAATCGTTAGAATTGTCAGTTTGTCGAGCAATTCGCCCGGGGAAATAGGTGTGAGGATTTCATGCATGTTTTTGATCTACCAGTTGTTCGATGTCAGAGCGGAGCGTTTGGAACACGGTGTCCCAATCGCCAGATTTATCCTGCCTTACCAGTCGCATGGAAGGATACCAAGGGGTGTGGTCAGGGAAGGGTTCATAGAGCCAATATGCTTCGGAATGGAGGAGGTTCCACACGTTTGCGTCAAGCGAGCCAGACACATGGGCGATGGCGCTGTCCATGGTGATGACGAGGTCTAGTTCGTTGATAAGTGCGGCGCTGTCGGCGAAATCGCGGTCGTTGGAGGCAGCATCGACAATCACGCAGGAGGTGCCATCGGCGTGAAAGGCGTCTGTAAGGGGGCCTTTGTAGAGCGAGAACATTTGCACGTTTGGGATATCGGCCAGTTGCAGGAACTGGCGGTGACTGAACGAGCGTTTGTGATTGGCGCGGTAAGTGACAGAGCCAGACCACAGCACGCCGATTTTGAAGGACTTGGCAAAGGGCGCGACGATGGATTTGGCGCGTTCGATGCTGTCGGCTGGAATGGTCAATTTGGTTGGAGCGGGAACCGTACCAAGGGTTGTGCCGAGGTAACGGGGCAAATCCATCATCGGGGACCAATAATCACAGGCCAAAAGATCATCATTTGTGGCCGCAAACGCATCGACACCTTCGAGGTTTTCAAACACGCGGCGCAAAGGAGGTTTGACGCTGAGGCGGACTTTGGCCCCCATATCGGCGACGCCGCGTAGGAAACGCGCCATCAGGATGGTATCGCCGAACCCTTGTTCTGGGGTTACAAGCAGGGTTTTTCCGCTGATTTCTTCGCCTTTCCATTGGGGAATAGGGAAATCGGGCAGTGAAATCTCATCCCCTTGCCAGCGCCATTCAAACTCGGCAAAGCCATTGGGGTAATCCCCCAGAGCCAGCAGTGCGAACGACAATTGGATGTGGAGTTCCGCGTTTGTTGGATGGGCTTTGATAGCCTTTTCAAGTTCGGTTTTGGCCTCGGTGTAATTGCCGATTGCCCGCAGGTATTTGCCAAGCGTAGACCAGTTTTCCACATCCCCAGGATTGAGCTTTATGGCTTTGCGGCGCAGTTCGAGCGCGGCATGAGGTTCGCCTGCATCAAAATGGGCGTTGGCGGCATTGTTCAAAACGCTGGCCGCGTTTGGATCAAGCGTCAGGGCGCGGCGTTGGCAAATGACCGCCATATCAAAGTTTTTTTCCGCACGAAACAGCGCGCCAAGATTGGACCACATGCCAGGGTCATCGGGCTTTTTGCTGAGGTAAACACGGTATAGATCCCGTGCGGTTTTCAGATCCTTTTTGTGGTGATGATCAATTGCAGCGCTGCGCACGTCGGCAAGGGTTTTGAACTGCATTTGTTGCGGGGATTGGTCTGCCATGAAAGGGATGCTCTGTGGTTTTTTGCCGACACTAGCGGGGAAGCGGGTGTGACGCAAACCGTTCTGCGCAATAGGAATTGCGGTTGTTGCATTGTGGTCGACACGCTAAAACCGCTCAACCACCAAAGGGGAGGCCAGCAGATGCAAGAACAGAACGCAGCCGAAATTGGACCTGTTGATCTGGACGGCGTAGATGCGGCCTATGCGCTGGATCGTGCGGCGATAGAGGCGATCCTTGGGGCGGTGGAAACAGGGGATAAGCTGGCGCTGGAGGCATTGCTCGCGCCGCTCCATTCTGCCGATATTGCCGATGTTTTGGAGCAGATTTCGGGCACTGAGCGCAATGATTTGCTGTCGCTCTGGGGCACAGAGATCGACGGTGAGGTGCTGTCCGAGCTGGACGAAAACCTGCGCGTCGATGTGATCGAAGACCTGCCTGTTGAGGTTATGGCCGAAGCGTTGAAGGATTTGGAATCCGATGACGTAGTGGACCTGATCGAGGATTTGGAAGAGCCCGAACAAGAGCGGGTTTTGGACGCGCTGGAAGATGCAGAGCGGGTGGTTGTTGAACAGGCGCTGCAATACCCAGAAGAAACCGCTGGGCGATTGATGCAGCGTGAATTGGTGATGGCTCCAGCCCATTGGGCGGTAGGGGATGCCATTGATTATTTGCGCAGTGCCACGGATTTGCCCGATCGGTTTTATGACGTGGTTATTGTCGATCCAAAGCTACAACCCATTGGGAAGGTTGCGTTATCTGCGCTGATGTCAAACGCACGAGAGGTGATGTTGGCCAATATTATGGATGAGAATTTCCAGATTATTCCTGCACAGCAAACCCAAGAAGACGTGGCCTATGCGTTTAATCAGTATCATATGGTTTCCGCCCCCGTCGTGGATGACATGGGGCGTTTGGTGGGCGTTATTACCATTGATGACGCGATGGATGTGCTGGATGAAGAGGTGGAAGAAGACCTGAAACTGCTGGCGGGTGTTGGTGATGAAAGCCTGACGGATACGGTGCTGGACACCACGCGACAGCGGTTTCCTTGGCTGGCCGTTAACCTGTTAACTTCAGTGCTAGCCTCGGTTGTGATCGCGCAATTTTCTGGCGTGATCGAAGCCATCGTTGCATTGGCCGTTTTGATGCCGATTGTGGCGTCCATGGGGGGCAATGCGGGTACGCAGACCTTGACAGTGGCAGTGCGGGCACTGGCCACCAAAGATTTGACATCGGCCAACGCGTTGCGCGTTGTGCGCCGCGAGGTGGTTGTGGGCCTGTTGAACGGGTTGGTCTTTGCGGTGATCATCGGGGTTGTCGGGTTGATCTGGTTTGGGTCACCCATGCTCGGCGTTGTTTTGGGGCTGGCGATGATTGCGAATTTGTTGGTGGCTGGGCTGGCGGGGATTTTGATCCCCATTGTGCTGACCAAGCTGAAGATTGATCCCGCACTGGCATCAGGCGCGTTTGTGACCACCGTAACGGATGTGGTTGGTTTCTTTGCCTTTTTGGGGCTGGCGGCGTTGATGCTGTTGTAAACGGGCGTGTCGTTTAAGGGATGCGCAACACCTGATCGCGGCTGCCTTTTTTGATGCGCAAGCTGCCTTCGCCAATGGCAGAAACTTTCCAGCCGCCCACTTTGTCACCGTTTTGTACTTTGACATACTTGCCAGAAGGCAGGCGGATCAGCGCGCGGCGTTTGTTGGGCGCTCCAAAGATGCCAACGAGGCTCATGCGGGACTTTTTAAAGCGGGATTTTTCAGTGGCGGCGCGGGCCACTGTTGCGCTGGTTGGCGGTGCGGATTTAACCGTGCCACGAGCGGATTTTGGCAATCTTGCGGTGCCCCGTGTGGCCCCCCCTGATGTGGACACGCCAGACGCGCCGCCGTCATTTTGAACGGCTGCATTTGTGCGCCGCGCTTCGCGGGTGACGCGTTGGACCACACGTGCGAGGCGGGCAGGGCGGACCTTTGGCATTGGGCTGATGGCCACGGCCTGTTTCGTGCCCCGAATGACAGGTGTTTCTTCTGCGGCGGCTTCTTCGGGTTGTTCAACTTCGGGCTCGGGATCCGGTTGTAAGATGCGCAGGTTGCTGGGGCGGGCGCGGGTGCGTTTGCCTGCCAGTGTTGGATCAGCCAAAGCGAGCAAGGATGTGCGTTCTTCGGGGGTGATGATGCGCAAGCTTGATGGGCGCACGCGGGCGCGAAGGCCAGACAAGGATGGGTCGGCCAGCGCGAGAACAGAGGTGTCTTCTTGGATCGCTTGAACGATGGTGTCTTGGGCGATGGCCGCGGCAATTTCATCCGTGGTGTCAGGTGTTTCTGGTGTGGCCTCTTCGATGGCGGATGCAACCAAAGCGGCAATTTCGGTGCTGTCTGTTTGTGCCGCGTTGTCATTCGTTTCGGTTTCAACGGAGGCCGTAATTTCGGCGACGGGGATGTTCAGATCAGCGGGTCTGATCCGTGCGCGCAGGCCGCGTAGGGCGGGGTCACCCAGAGCGGCCAGTTCGTTTTGTTCGGCCACCACCGCAGCGCGGTCTGACAATGCAGCAGGGCGCAAACGGGCGCGTAAGGGGCGCAAGGCCGGATCAGCGAGAGCCAGAATGCTGGGCGTTTCGTCAACGGTTTCGGGTGTTTCATCTGCTGCGATGACGGTTTCTGTTTCTGGCACAACCAATGTGTCAGGCCGCAAGCGGGCACGCAGCGGGCGCAATGCGGGGTCAGCCAGATCGAGGATCGTTGGCTCTGCTGCTGGGTCTGCGTCCTCTGTGGGTTCAACCGCTGCGGCGAGCAGCTCGGCAGGAACATTCAGATCAGACGGGCGCAACCGTGGGCGAAAGCCTGCGAGTTCGAGTTCAGGCGGCAGAGGGTCAACGCGATTGCGCGGTTCATTTGCCGGGCGACCCGCAAAAATGGTGATGTAGTCAGGGCCTGGAGTGCCTTCGACCGTTGGGATCAATGTGCCAGGTTCTGCCGTGATGGTGGACGGCGGGCGCACAGGACGTGCAGCGGGTTTGGTTGTGTCGTCGTCCACGCCAGTGCCTGTCGTGATGCCGCGTGGCAGTTGGTTTATCAGGGCCGGATCAAGCCGTTCGGACGGATCGGTCAGTGACGCAAGTTGGATCGGTTCCGCCTGCTCTGGTGCGTTCATCGGGCCGATTGTCATGGCGTCCTGAAGTAGAGTCACGATTTCTGCGTTTACAGCCACATTGGGCAGATCGCGGCGGGCTTCGGCGATTTGCAGATCGTTGGTTTTGACCTGTTTTGAAGACACAGAAATGGTCGGCTGATCGGCGGTGGCAGGGCGCAGGCGCGTGACCTCTGGCGTGGTGAGGTTGGAGCCAAGTTTGATCGAGGAGACCCGCATTTCTGGGTATTCGGTGACGGCCGGTGCTTCGATAAGGGCGGCAACGGTTGGCAAGGCAGGTGCCACATCTTGCAGACCGAGTTGTGTTGTGTCGACGCGAGGTGTTTCTTGCTCGATTGGTTCTGCAACAGGTTCGGCCACGGAGACGGGCTCTGCCACGGGTTCATCGGATTGTTCGACAACGGCAGCGGATTCGATGGGCAGTTCCGTGTCGGGTGTAGTGAAATAGGCAAAGCCGAAGTAACCAGCGGCCAGACCCACAGAGGCGGCGGCCACCCAAGGCACAAACCAAAGAGGTTTGGCGGCTGGAGCGGCCTGATCCAGCACGAATTTGGGTTCACGGTTGAATTCGCGTTCGGCGTATTGCGTGGTGAAATAGAGCGGTTCAAACCCGTTGGAGCGAGCGAAAGCGTCTGCTTCGATGAGGGTTTGACGGGCGACAATGCCCACAGGGGCCATGTTGCTGACGCCTTTTTCACCCAAGTCGAAGGAAATATCGGCCATGTCGAGGGGGGACAGTTCGGCGATTTGTTTTTGTGCGTGGCGGACAGCGGCTTCGCCTTCGAAAACGCCAACGCGGACCTTAGAGAGTAGAACTTCGGAGCGGGGGATGCGAATGACGGCGCGGCGCGCGCGTCCTGCTCCTTTGGCAACGCTGTCGCGCAGGGCAGCCAATTGATCCGCAAAATCAGCATCTGAGAGGGAAACGGAGCCAAGCGTAGACCATCCGCCACCGCTGCTGCGATGCCAAACTGCGACGCCTTCGTTCGATAAGTCGAGCGCAAAATTAGGTTTGCTGTCACCGATCATGATACGTGTACTCTTTACCCATGCTGCGCGGGTATACGATTCCTTTGACAATTGCCACGAAATTAAGGGGTTAGACCCCTATTGTAGCGGGTTTTCGCCAGATTTGGAAGGTTTCTGGTGGTGGTTGGGGTTCGCGCCTGTTTGGTATTCGTCTGCTGGTTCAATAGATGTGGGGTCTTATTGAGGTAGATCAAGGGGAATGTAATTTGATTTGGGCATAAAAAAGGGGGCGTTTCTGGCCCCCTTTTTCGTGTTCGTTGGTATTTGGTTAGTGTGCCGCTTTGGCCAAGGCTTGATCCAGATCGGCGATGATGTCTTCGACGGATTCGATGCCGATGGAGAGGCGGAGGACGCTGGGGCCTGCGCCTGCGGCTTCTTGTTGTTCCACGCTCAATTGGCGGTGGGTGGTGGATGCGGAGTGGATGATCAAAGAGCGGGCATCGCCGAGGTTGGCGACGTGGCTGAAGATTTCCAAGCTGTCCACCAGTTTGATGCACGCGTCATAGCCGCCTTTCACTGCGAAGGTGAACAGCGCACCCGTGCCCCGTGGATAGAGTTTTTTCGCACGGTCAGCGTAGGGGGAGGATTTCAGGCCAGCATAAGTGACGTAATCGACGCGTGGGTCATTTTCGAGCCATTCAGCCACTTTTTGTGCGTTTTCAACGTGGCGTTCCATGCGCAAGGACAGGGTTTCCATGCCCACAAGCGTGTAGTGCGCCCCTTGCGGGTTCATAGTCATGCCAAGATCGCGCAAGCCAATGGCGATACCGTGGAAGGTAAAGGCCAGTTCGCCAAAGGTTTCGTGGAATTTTAGGCCGTGGTAGGCGGGTTCTGGTTCAGACAAGGACGGGAACTTGTCGTTTTGGGACCAGTCAAATCGGCCTGAATCAACCACACAGCCGCCTGTCACTGTGCCTGAGCCTGTGAGGTATTTGGTGGTGGAATGCACCACCAAAGTTGCGCCCATCTCAATTGGGCGACAGAGGTATGGTGTAGCGGATGTGTTATCTACGATCAGGGGGATGCCCGCCGCATCGGCGATTTTTGCCATGGCTGGGATGTCGGTAACATAGCCGCCGGGGTTGGCGATGCTTTCGCAGAAAATCGCGCGGGTGTTTTCGTCAATCGCGGCTTTGACGGCGTCTTCGTCGTCCATATCCACAAATGTGGCGGACCAGCCGAAGCGTTTGATTGTTTGTGAGAATTGGGTGAGCGTCCCGCCGTAAAGCCTTGTAGATGCTACGACATTCATACCTGGGGACATCAACGGAAACAGCGCCATTATCTGGGCTGCGTGGCCAGAGGAACAGCAAACTGCACCAACGCCGCCTTCCAGAGTTGCAATGCGTTCTTGTAGCACGGCGACGGTTGGGTTGGTCAGGCGGGAATAGATAAATCCCACTTCTTGGAGGTTGAACAGCGCCGCCGCGTGATCCGCGTCGCGAAACACGTAAGCGGTTGTTTGGTGGATCGGGGTTTGGCGTGCGCCAGTTGCGGGATCAGGGCGCGCACCTGCGTGGATTTGTAGGGTGTCAAAGCCGTATGATGGACGATCTGTCATGGGTCTCTCCGATGGGTTTCTGTTTTTCTGTATTTATGCGGATTGTCGTAGGGTTCACAACCGCGAAGAAATAATGCCCGTGTTAAAGCCTGCTTTGCGCAGTTCGCCAAACAGGCGTTGGTATTCGATCTTTGGACATTTGTTCTGGATCACATTGAGGCCGTGGGCGCGGGCCCGTTCGGCGGCGTCTTCGTGTTCGACGCCGATTTGCATCCAGACGGTTTTAAGATGTGGCATGAGGTATTCGAGTGCTTGATCGAGAATTTCTGGCACGGCCTCGGGTCGGCGGAAAATGTCGATCATGTCCACTTTGGCATCTTTGAGCGTGGAAAGGTCTGCATGGACGACCTCGCCAAACAGGGTTTTGCCTGCCTGACCCGGATTGACGGGGATCACGCGATAATTGCGATTGTGTAAGTAACGCGCCACGAAATGGGAGGGGCGCACGGGATTTGCGGATATGCCAATGCAAGCGATGGTTTTGGTATCGCGTAAGATGGAGCGGATTTCGGCGTCTGTTTGGGTCATACGCAAGGGTATAGGGGGCGCAGGCGGGCTGGGAAATAGCGATTTCGTTTTTTGGTGAAATGCGACAGGTCTGATGACGGGAAAAGGCAAGACTTCGGCAGAGGATGGGACAGACTGGAGTGGCGAAAAAGGGAGTTTGCGATGATCCAAGAGCCGCTAGATGTTTTGTTTGAACAGCTGAGACACTTGCATAATACCCATGAGGCAGTGGGCGGGTTTTGTGCCTTTCCTGATGACGTTCGGCCGCAAGCTGTTTCTGCGTTTACCGTGCCGTCTGCGGATTTGTTTGTTGCAGAACAGGGGCTTGGCGACAGTAACTGTCCTGCGCTGCGTGATGCGTTGGTGGCGGTGAGCCCAGCGATGCAATGGCGTGAAACCTATAAGGAAACGAATATCGGTGCGGAATTCATGGATCGGTTCGGCTGTTTTGAGATCATTGGGCGGGACGCGCCATTTGCCAGTGAAAAGATGCGCAGCTTTATGGTCTATCACCCGCCGCATTTGCATTACCCATGGCACCATCATCCCGCAGAAGAGCTGTATATGGTGATCGCAGGACAGGCGGAGTTTCATTTGAAAGGGCGTGAAGCGGCGGTTTTAACATCGGGGGACACATCGTTTCATCCCGCAAACGTGCCCCATGCGCTGACGAGCCATGAGCATCCAGTTTTAACCTATGTGGTCTGGCGTGATGATTTCGATGTGGCGCCTGTGTGGAGCACGGCGGTTTAGAGGCTACAAAAAAGCGCCCCACGCAGGGTGCGAAGGGCGCTTTAGATTTTAAAGTGATGAATTAGTGGCCGTACAGTTCGGTTGGAACCACATCGAGTTCTGCGCCGTTTTGGGACCATTCAAGGATAAGACAACTGCCGCCTTTGCGCTGCCAGTAGAGCGCTTCGACTTCGTACCAGCCTGCGGTTTTGATGCTGACTTCGACTTCGCCGATGGGGTCACAGGGGCGTTTTGCGTCCACTTTGGCGATTTGCTGGCCGCCAATCGACAAATCCAGACCGTCATTGGAATAGGTTTCGAGTGTGTACGTGCCGGGCGCATCAAAGCGAATGTAACCTTTGATCCGTGCGGCAACTTTGGTTTCTTTCTTTGACGTCAGGGCCATCGGCTCGTCATCCGAGCTGAGGTAATCGAGACCTACAAGCGGCGTGCCTGTTTCTGATTTTACGCCAAGGGCCACGTAAGCGTCGCGCAGAGATTTCACGTCTTTGGGGTAGGCGTAATCGACGGCGAGGCCGGCTGACACAGAGCTTGGTTGCGGGTTGGCGAGTTTCAGTTTCAGCGGTTTGGCATCCACTGCGCCAGCAAAAAGCGCCAGTGTTGCGGCCATTGCTGTAAGGTGTTTCATGTTCATTTTGGTCTTCCTCCCAAGGTTCCAGATGCGAGTGTAGCCATGCAGGGCGTGGGGACAAGGGCCATAATTTTAAGGAATGGGCGTGTTGCCCATAAAAAAGCGTCTGAGGCGAGTGCATCAGGCGCAAGGTGTGGAACGAGGGACAGTAGTCTGAAGCAGGACGTTCCTAATCGATCTGCCTCTGCAATGTCATGTAGGTGGGAAAACGCGAAAGTTAAGGGGCGGTAATATATTTGTGAACAGGCGGACATGCAAAAAGCCACCCTTTCGAGACCTCAGCCAAACGGGGGAACGCTGCGGCTTGTCGAAAGGGTGGCTTTAACTTTGCGCCTGTTCAGGGCGTGGATGGATTAAAAATCATCCAAAGTATACGGCCAGTTGGCATCAGCTTTGCTGATCTCACCTGGAATGTCTTTCTGCCACTTTTTCTGAATCGCCTTGGAGAAGTTCAGGTAAAGTTTGCCATCCACGATGCGCCATGCTTCGGGCACTGTTGGAGCAACCGCACCGCGCGCCATCGCGTAGGCACAGTAGCCGCCGTATTGTGGCGCGTAGGCTTCTGGGTCTGCTTCAAATTTGGCTTTGTTTTCAGCGCTTGAGAACAACCAAGTGGAGCCTTTGTATTTCAAAGAGTGGCTTTTGGAGCCAGCAACAGGTTTGCTTTCGGTGAAGTAGGCCACCGCATCTGTACCGTCGATGGCGATTTTGCCTTCGGTGTAAACGGGTTTCGCGCGGGCGTTTGCCACGGCTGGGACCATAAGGGCGGCTGCGCCAGCCAGAAGTGCAGTGCGTCGTGTAAGGTTCATGAGTAATCTCCTGATTTCGTGTTGAGACCAGTGGTATCAGGGAACAATCGAGCGCGATAGCGGGGCTCGCGCGGATGTGAGATTGGGTTACCGAAGTCGTGACGCTTCGTACAGGCCAACGGCGGCTGCGTTGGACACATTGAGCGAGCCAAAGTCGCCCGCAAAACGAATTTTCGCAACGATATCACAGGTTTCGCGGGTTAGTTGCCGTAAGCCCGGTCCTTCGGCGCCCATCACAAGCGCAACAGGTTGTGTTGCAGATTTTGCCAATTCATCGGCCAGAATTGTTTCACCCAGCCCATCAAGGCCAATA
Organism: Amylibacter sp. IMCC11727; assembly: GCF_029854195.1. Lineage (NCBI taxonomy): Bacteria > Pseudomonadati > Pseudomonadota > Alphaproteobacteria > Rhodobacterales > Paracoccaceae > Amylibacter > Amylibacter sp. IMCC11727. The sequence continues at coordinate 2,132,785 of NZ_CP122960.1, read as the reverse complement.
ATGAAGTAGCCCATTTCCTTGAGCGCCTTCATGGATGTGGCGAGATTTTGGATTCGCAAATAGGGCTGTCGTTCGAGCGCACCAGAGGCGGTTTTGGCCAATGCGCCTGTTTCCGGGGCAGAGTGACGGTGGGGCGCGATGACGGCCCGCGCGCCGAATACTTCGGCAGAGCGCAGAATCGCGCCAACATTGTGGGGGTCGGTGACGCGATCAAGCAGCAGAACCACAGGATTTTCGCCCCGTGGCGCGCAGCGTTCGGACAGGCTGCCCCAATTGAGCGGTGCAACCTCGAGCGCGGCCCCTTGGTGAACGGATTGTGGATCCAGTGGTGCTTTGAATTTGCGCGGATCTTGGATTTCGGGTGTCATGCCCGACGTTTTGACCGCGTCATCAAGTTTCGTGGCTGCATTGGGCGTTAAGATTAAGCGCAGCTTTTCACGGGCAGGGTTTTGCAGGGCGTCGCGCACGGCATGATGGCCAAACAGCCAAACAGTTTGCGGTTCGCTGCCGCGTTTTTCCCGTTCTTTTTCAACAACCCATGTGGGTTTTTTGCCCTTTTTCGCCATTATAGAGCCTTTCGCGTTGAGCCTCGATCACTTGGTGGTGATGGTGAGGTATGTACCATGCTGATCCGTGTAGCGTTTCGCAAAAGGCTGATGTTTCAGGTTTACCGCAAAACGTTTTAACAGACCTTTTTATCGCGCAATCCCCGTGTCGCAGATGCGCGGACTTGCTGCAAGGGGGCGTAGATTTCAAAAGGGGTGGAATTTCATGTTGACGGGGGCGAATGAGGCGGCTATTCCGCCACCATGTTGGGCGACGGGCTGCAAGGTGCGGCAGCGGACTGTAACTCCGCCGAGGTGACTCATGCTTGGTTCGATTCCAGGGTCGCCCACCATAAATTTCACAATATAAGATTAGTATCGAAGCGCATACCTTGGGCTAGTGCGCTGGATTTTGGCTGTCTTGGATTGTGCGTATTTGTTTCGGCCATGTGGATCGGATGTACGCGAGGATGTCCCAGATTTCTGCATCTGACAGTGTGTCCCCGAACCCTTGCATGCCGCTGTTGAAATCGGAAAGCCCACGCAGTGCGAGTGCATCGCGGCCGCCGAGTTTTGTGTAATCAAACAACAGTTTATTGTCGTGGTGCCACGTGTGCCCGCTTTGGTCATGGGGAGGTGCGGGCAGCACGCCGTCTTGGTTTGGGGTTTGCCAGTTTTGCTGCCCTTCGAGGTTGACGCCATGGCAGGAGGCACAGTTTTCTGCATAAAGCTGTTGGCCTGCGTTCACATCGCGATTGTTCCACTCATGATCAGCGAGCGCATGTGTCGCATACAGACAGCAGGTAAAAACTGCGCCAAAGGCAAAGGAGGGTCGGTGCATGATCGTTGTGATCCTTTTTGTTTTTTAGGGAAGGCTGGGCCTGCGATAACTTCGCGGATTTAGACCAGTTTAAGCAGCATCCACAGGGCCATGCCGATCATCATCAGGTTTTCGGTAAGCGAGACAAAGCCAAGGGGGACCTTGCTGTCACCGCCGACACAGGCGCATTTTAGGTCGCGTTTGTCGATGTAGACCGCTTTGAACACGCTGATTGCACCGATGGTGGCGACGATCAGGGCGGCAGGGGCCGAGAGCCAAGTGAAAGCGCCAGCGACCATCAATAGGCCCGCGCCCGTTTCAACGAACGGATAGACATAGCCGTAGCGGACCCAGCGTTGCGCCAGAAGGTCGTAGTTTAGGAACATGGTGGCGAATTTTTCCACGTCTTGGAGTTTTTGTAGACCGAGCAAAACCATGGAGATAGCGATGAACCATTCAATCGTGCGCCCTGTGAAGGCCGTTCCAAGGGCAACCCATGTGAGCGCGATGGCGAGAAGAGCCGCGACTGAAAAAAGGGCGATGACGGGTTTGTAAGTGGTTGTGGATTCGGATTTGACCGATTTGCCGAAATGGGCGCTGAGGTCATCAAAGCCGCCGATGCGCGTGCCGTCGATAAAGGTTTGCGGCGTGGTTTTGACGTTGTGTTCCGCCTTGAAGGCGTCGACCGCGTCACGTGTTGTGAGATGGCGGTCTTCGACGGTAAAACCTTGGCGTTCCAACAGGTCCTTTGATTTCAGCCCGTAGGGGCACATGTGGTCTGTCATGACCATGCGATAAAGAATGGCTGTGTTGTCGGCGTCTTTGGGCATGGAATCACATCTTTTGGTTTGTCAGTCTGGGTGCGCGGTTGTGCGGCACGATTCTGACAAGCATAGGCCTTCCAGTAACTGGAAGGTCAAGAGATGTGACAGAGCAGTTGTGCTGTGCCTAAGGCGTTTCGTCCACAACCGGATTTGAACAAACGCCAATGCCTTCGATTTCGACGGAAATCACATCACCGGGTTTTAAGAATCGCGGCGGTGTGCGGGCATGGCCGACACCAGGTGGAGTGCCCATGGCGATCATGTCGCCTGGTTCAAGCGTGGCAAATTCGGAAATTGTTGCGATGGTTTTATCCACTGGCCACATCATTTCGGATGTGTTGGCAGATTGCATGACATCGGTTCCGATGCGGCTTTGAATTTTGAGGCCAGCGCAGCCGTCTGGCAATTCATCTGGTGTGACAACGATGGGGCCAACTGCGCCGGTGTTGTCAAAGTTTTTGCCTGGGGTCCATTGGTGGGTTTTGCGCTGATAATCGCGCACTGAACCATCGTTGAACAAGGTATAGCCAAAGACGTGGTTATAGGCGTTTTCAGGTTTGATGTGACGTCCGCCAATGCCGATAATCACCATCAGTTCCACTTCGTAATCGAGCTTTTCTGATGCGGTTGGGCGTACCATGGGTGCCCCCGCAGGCATAAGAGAGTTACGACCGCGCATAAACAGGGCAGGGTAGGTGGGGATTTCATAGCCGCCTTCTTTGACGTGATCCACATAGTTCAGCCCCAGACAAATGGTTTTGCCCGGACGTTCCACAGGAAGGGCGGGCACGATATCGGATACGGCGATTTGGGGGGCGTTCGCGATTTCAGATTTCAGAGGTTCCAGCGCACCTGGCGTGTTGATCAGGCCCATCAGATCGGTGCCAATTTCGGGTGACAGTTCAGTCAGATTGACGGCGGTGTCGCCAGTGACCAAAAAAACAGAAGCTGCGTCGTTATGTTCCCCGACCAAGTATCGCATGGGGTATCCTCTTAAGTCATTTCTTATTTGCCCGAATAGGCCCCATTTTGCTGGGGATAGCAACTTTTGTTTCGTGCAAAAGCAAAACCAATCTGCGAGTGATCATTTTGGCTTTGTGCAAAAGCAGAGCAACAGAGTGTATTCTGTGCCTTGACCATTTCGCCCCATTAAAATACATCGAAAAAACTTCGGTGCGGGTATGGTGAAATGGTATCATAAGAGCCTTCCAAGCTTAAGGTGCGGGTTCGATTCCCGCTACCCGCTCCAAAAGACCATGCAGCCGTCGGATCGGTTTGGTTTCGGCCTGCAACTGTGACAGGCAAAGGCACCATGGCGCAAGATCAAGGCATAGATGCAGACCCGTTGATGCGGGAGAAGTCCAAGACGGTTGGACCGTTGCGCGGGCTTGCGCCGTATTTGAAACCCTACACTTTAATGATTGTGTGCGCGCTGCTGGCGTTGGTGGTGACGGCGGGATTGTCGTTGATTTTGCCGCTGGCCGTGCGCCGCGTGGTGGATGGGTTTTCTGCAGGAACCACTGGGCAGATGGACCAGTATTTCGGGGCGGCCATTGGGGTTGCGGCCTTGCTGGCCGTGGGGACGGGGTTCCGATATTATTTTGTAACGCGGTTGGGCGAACGGGTTGTGGCCGATATTCGCATGGCGGTTTACAACAAAATGATCGGCATGAGCCCCGCGTTTTTTGATCGTGTGATGACGGGCGAAGTGTTGAGCCGCATTACAACGGATACAACGTTGATCCTGTCTGTGATCGGGTCGTCAGTATCGGTGGCCCTGCGTAATGTGCTGATATTCTTTGGTGGGTTGGTGTTGATGTTGTTCACATCGGCCAAGCTGACGGGGGCGGTTTTGTTGATTGTGCCGCTGGTTCTGGTGCCGATTCTGGTGTTGGGGCGGCGGGTTCGCACCCTGAGCCGTGAAAATCAGGATAAAATCGCCGAAAGTTCTGGTAATGCGAGTGAGACCCTTTTGGCGAGCCAGACCGTGCAAGCGTTTACCCATGAGGCCATCAGCCGCGCGCGGTTTGGAACGTTGACAGAACAAGCGTTTGACGCGGCACGTCAAAGGATTGGCGCACGGGCCTGGATGACTGTGATTGTGATTTTCCTGATCTTTACAGGGATTGTGGGGGTTTTGTGGCTGGGTGCGCGGGATGTGCGCAATGAAGTGATTTCACCCGGCGCTTTGGTGCAGTTTTTGATTTATGCGATTCTGGTGGCAGGATCGGTGGCCGCGCTATCGGAAATTTGGTCGGAATTGCAACGGGCCGCTGGGGCAACGGAACGGTTGGTGGAATTGCTGTCGGCCAAAGATCCGGTGGTTGATGCAGAGACGGCCCGTGATTTAGCCGAACCTGTGCGCGGGGATGTGAGTTTTGATGGCGTGACGTTTCAATACCCATCGCGCCCGAATGCGGCCGCGTTAGAGCGTTTTACCCTTGATATCAAGGCAGGAGAAACCGTGGCGTTGGTGGGGCCGTCTGGGGCCGGGAAATCCACGGTGTTCCAGTTGTTGTTGCGGTTCTTTGATCCCAGCACGGGGCGTGTGACCATTGATGGGATGGATATTGCGCAGGTGCGGCGCGAAGCGTTTCGAAAACACATCGCCTATGTGCCGCAAGACCCTGTTATCTTTGCCACATCTGCAATGGAAAACATTCGGTTTGGACGCCCTGATGCCACGGATGCGGAGGTGATTACCGCAGCCAAAGCGGCGGCAGCGGATGAGTTTTTATCGGCGCTGCCAGATGGGTATGACAGTTTCGTTGGGGAACGTGGTGTAATGTTATCTGGGGGCCAGAAACAGCGGATTGCTATTGCGCGGGCCATTTTACGCGATGCCGCTGTTTTGTTGCTGGATGAGGCAACATCAGCATTGGATGCAGAAAGCGAACGATTGGTGCAGGCGGCGTTTGATCAGTTGTCGCAGGATCGAACAACATTGGTTGTGGCGCACCGATTGGCGACGGTGAAACAGGCGGATCGGATTGTGGTACTGGATGGCGGGGCCATCGTGGCACAGGGCACGCATGATGCGCTGGTGGCTGAAGGCGGGCTTTATGCGCGGCTGGCAAAATTGCAATTCACCGATGGATCGCTGGGCTGATCGCAGGTTTTTCTGTTTGAAATCAATGAGCATGGTTAATGCGGGGTTAATTTAGACCCTGCATTTATGAAGCGTCATATCAGAAGCGTCATATATGACGCGTCTAAAAAAGCGTCATTTATGAAGCTTCTAGGTGACGGTGTCTTTTTGTTTGAGAGCGTTTCGCGTTTAACCTGACTCACTTGGTGGTCGTTGAAAGACCTGCACGTAACTGCAATGGAACGCCTTTCGCGCAAGGCTGATGTCTCAGGTTTTTCGCAAAACGCTTTAACTGTGAAGATCAGTACAACAGGGCATCACGGTCGTCTTGGGGCATATCGGTATAGGCGGCCGCCTTCCAAACCAGAAACCGACCCGCGTTAAACCAAACGGCCAGGGCTTCGCGTAGGGTCATTTTCACGCCTGCCATAACGCGATTCCCGCGAAAGCGGCGGGCATGGACAAGGGTGATGTCTTTGCCGCCAAAGGCTTTGAATGTGGCCCAGCTGCGGGGTAGGTGAAAGCCTTCGGTGACGAGGACAATGTGATCTGCGTCTTGCCAATCAGGTTTGGAAAACAAAGCGTTTTGTAAGGTGGAGTAGGATTTGCCTTCAAAGCTGGTGGCGGATTGGGGCACGCCGCGTTTGATGGCGCGTTCTGCCATAACCTGCCCCGCAGACGGGGCATTGGGAGAGGCAAGCCCCCCTGTGAAGTGAATGCGCGGGGCAACGCCTGCTTTGAACAGGGCGGTGCCTTTGTCCACCCGCACCGTGGAAGAGGTGTGCAGTGATCCGCGCGGGGACATGCCGCCGCCCAGCACAACGATCAAATCTGCTTTGATATCAGTGGGTTCCCAGAAGGGTTGCAGCGTGGCATAGCCCGCAACGCCCATCACAGTGACAAGATAAATCATCACCATCCAAGACAGGAATGTACGCAAGACTCGAAAAAGCGGCATCAGGACCCCTCGGTTGGCTTGAAATCCAGTGCCAAGGCTGGACCCCGTGCGCGGAATAGGCCATATAAGGCGAAGTCAGACAAGGCGCGTTTGGGCGCGGTTTGACCACAGAAACGCAAGAGTGTTTGAATTGGCGACAAACCGCCCAAACATTTGGAAATACAGGCGTAAACGAGAGAGTGATGCCATGCTGAAAGCGATTTTGCGGATATTTACCTGGTGGGACGGGCAGACGTTGAACACACAGTTCTGGTCATGGCGCAACGGTGTGAAGGTCGGCGAAGATGGAGATGGGAACCGATTCTTTCAAAACCGCGATGGATCGCGCCGCTGGGTGATTTACAACGGCGAAGCCGAAGCGAGCCGCGTGTCCCCTGAATGGCACGGCTGGTTGCATCAAACCTATCAAGACCCGCCAACCGAAGCGCCACTGCCGCGCAAGGCATGGGAAAAAGATCACCAAGAAAACCTGACTGGGACGGCGATGGCCTATGCCCCTGCCGGCAGTTTGCGGGTGGAAAAGCCTGTGGCGCGGAGCGATTATGAGGCGTGGTCGCCCGAATAGGCCGCCACATCTGAACGCAAGGGGGCCATCACATGGCAAACAGTGCAGCAGAGACAACAATTGGTGCGGTCGTATTGGCGGCTGCGGCGGGGTTCCTGATTTATGCGGGCAGCACCGCAGGGGTTTCTGGCCCGACGGACAGCTATATCGTTAAAGCATCGTTTCGATCCGTTGAAGGTGTATCGCTTGGCACAGATGTGCGTTTGGCTGGGGTCAAAATCGGGTCCGTGACGGGGTTGGAGTTGAACCCGACTACGTTTCGCGCAGAAACCGATTTGTCCGTGAACAAGAACATCAAATTGCCCGATGACAGTTCGGTTGTGATTGCATCAGAGGGATTGCTTGGCGGGAATTTTGTGGAAATTGTGCCAGGTGGCTCTGATTTTGAATTGGAAGACGGGGGCGAATTGCTCGATACGCAAGGGGCGGTGAGTTTGATTTCGCTGCTGCTGAAATTTGTGAGCGGCACGTCCGAATGATCCGTTTTGTTCTGGTATGTTTTGCGCTGGTTCTGCCCGCTGTGGCGATGGCGCAGAGCAATGTGAAAACCAAACAAGGGGATGTGGTGCAGTTGCGTGCGCTCGATACCATCACAGGTTTGGTAGAAGACATTGATCTGCCCGTAGGGGACACGACGGTTTACGAACGCTTAATGGTGTCGGTCAAAGAATGTCGTTATCCCGCAGGCAATATTTCGGCGGATGCTTTTGCGTATTTGGTGATCCGTGATGTGCGCGAAACGCTGCCCGCGTTTGAGGGGTGGATGATTGCGTCATCCCCTGCGTTATCTGCGTTGGAACACCCGCGGTATGATGTGTGGGTGCTGCGCTGCATGGTGAACGAATAGGTCGCACAGTGTTAGGGGCTTTGCCCTTCTGGCCTTTGGCCCTTCACCCGAGAATTTTTTCAAAACAAAAAGCTAGGTTTGGGCGATCAGGATCGCGGGGCTTGGTGTTATTGGATCGGTGAAATTTGCCTCTGCGGTGACAGCGGGAAACAGCATATCGTGGTAGGCGGCGCGGGGGATTTCAATGGCGCCAAGGGAAGCCAGATGCGGGGTTATAAATTGTGTATCAAACAGTTGGAACCCACCCGCGGCGAGGCGATGGGTGAGGTAGGCCAAGGCGATTTTAGAGCCGTTGGTGGCGGCTGAAAACATGCTTTCGCCAAAGAACGCAGAGCCAAGAGCCACACCGTAAACACCGCCAATCATTTGATCTGCACGCCAAACCTCAACCGAATGGGCAAAGCCAAGGCCGTGGAGCTGATTGTAGAGGGCGAAGATTTCTGCGTTGATCCATGTTTCATCGCGTTTGGCGCAATTCATGACTGTTTGGCCAAAATTTGCATCAACATGAATGCTGTAGTCATCGCGCCGAAGGGCACGGCGCAAAGATCGGGATATGTGGAACCCATTGATCGGGAAGATCCCACGGTCCGTGGGATCAACCCAATAGATTTCATCGCTGTCAGCACTGTCGGCCATGGGAAACACCCCATTGGCATAGGCTTGCAACAGCAGTTCTGGGGTGATGTCGCTCAAGGGTTAAGCGGCACCCTGTGCGTCGAGCCATTTTTCAAGCCAGTGGATATCGTAATCCCCTGTTTGAACGGCTTTTTCTTCGAGCAATGCGTGGAACAGTGGAATTGTTGTATCCACGCCTTCGATGACCAATTCCCCAAGAGCGCGTTTCAGGCGAGCAAGGGCCGCATCGCGGTTGGTGCCTGTGACGATCAATTTGCCGATGAGGCTGTCGTAATAGGGGGGAATCGAATAGCCCGCGTAAAGGGCGCTGTCCATACGCACCCCAAGGCCGCCAGGCGCATGGTATTGCGTGATCGTGCCAGGGCAGGGTGTGAAGTTTGGCAGTTTTTCGGCGTTGATCCGTACTTCGATTGCGTGGCCTTTGATCGACAGGTTTTCCTGTTTGAACCACATCTCTTCGCCTGCTGCCACGCGGATTTGCTGTTTCACGAGGTCCACGCCAAAGATGGCTTCGGTTACGGGGTGTTCCACCTGCAAACGGGTGTTCATTTCGATGAAATAGAATTCGTCGTTTTCATAGAGGAATTCGATTGTGCCAGCACCCGCATAGTTGATGTCTGCCACAGCATCCGCACAGGTTTTGCCGATGCGCGCGCGCATTTCATCTGTGATGCAGGGGCCCGGGGCCTCTTCAAACACTTTTTGGTGGCGACGTTGCAAGGAACAATCCCGCTCGCCCAAATGCACCGCTTTGCCGCGACCGTCGCCAAAAACTTGGACTTCGATGTGGCGCGGCAGGGTGAGGTATTTTTCAATGTAAACTTCGTCGTTGCCAAAGGCAGCTTTGGCTTCAGAGCGCGCGCCAAAGAACGCGTCTTCGAGGTCTTCACGGGTTTCGGCCAGTTTCATGCCGCGCCCGCCGCCCCCTGCGGTGGCTTTGACAATCACAGGGAAGCCCATGTCGTCTGAAATTTTATAAGCCTCTTCGAGGGTTGGCACGCCACCATCGGATCCCGGCACACAGGGCACGCCGAGTTTGCGCATGGTTTCTTTGGCGGTGATTTTATCGCCCATAATGCGGATGTGTTCCGCTGTTGGGCCGATAAATTTGATGTCGTGGTCTTCGAGAACCTGCACAAATTGAGCATTTTCCGACAAAAAGCCGTAGCCAGGATGCACCGCTTCCGCCCCTGTGATTTCACAGGCGGAAATGATGGCTGGAATATTCAGGTAGGATTGCGCACCTGCAGGGGGGCCGATGCAGATGCTTTCATCCGCCATGCGCACGTGCATTGCATCGCTGTCAGCGGTGGAATGCACCGCAACGGTTTGAATGCCGAGTTCATTACAGGCACGGATCACGCGCAGCGCAATCTCGCCTCGGTTTGCAATGAGGACTTTGGAAAACATCTGTGCGGCCTTTGGTTATTCGAGGATTACAAGCGGAGAGCCGAATTCGACTGCGCTGCCGTCATCGACAAGGATGCGTTTGACTGTGCCTGAACGCGGCGCTGGGATTTGGTTCATCGTTTTCATGGCTTCAACGATCAGAAGGGTTTGGCCTTCTTTCACGGATGCACCCACGGAAATAAAGCTGTCCGCACCCGGTTCTGGTTGCAGATAGACTGTGCCAACCATTGGAGATGTAACCGCGTTTGGATCGTTTGCTGGGTCCCCTGAAGGGGCAGCTGGCGCGGCCTCAGCAGCGGCGGGTGCGGCTACGGGAGCTGCGGCAGGTGCAGGCGCGGCGGCCATTTGCACAGGCGCTGCAACGGCGGCGGTTGTGGCCGCATAGCGGGTCACGCGCACGTTCAACGATGAATTATCGTCGTAATCGCGTTTCACTTGGATTTCGGCCAAGTCATTTGCTTTTACGAGTTCGGAGAGTGCCTCAATAAAGGAGACATCGGCGTCTTGGTGTTTTTTTGACATCAAGGGGTCCTTAACCTGTTTCGTGTCTGTCTCTGATGCAGACCTGAGCGGTGTTATAGGATGTTTTGGTGCGCTGGGAAAGCAAATAGCGCACCATTTTCATCAGGGCCTGTTACCCAGCGTTAGCGCGAACCTCGGCGACGATGTCTTTCATGTCTGCAAGGGGAAGATAGCCGCGCAAAATGGTGTTTTCGATCACAAATGCTGGCGTGCCCGTGACGTTAAGCTGTTGGCCAAGCGTGTGCATGCGGGTGATGTGTTCGGACACGGCGGCGCTGTTGATCAATTCGCGGATCGGGTCCAAATCGACGTCGGCATCTTTGGCGATGCGTTCGATGGTTTTGTCGTTTACGGGGCCTTTGAATTCCATCAGCGCATTGTGCAAACGGTAATACGCATCGTCGCCGTAGTGATTGAGTGTTGCGATGGCCACTTTAGACGCGAAGTCGCTGTCTGGGCCGAGAATTGGGAATTCTTTTACGACCCAGCGAATGTTGCCGTCATCTTTGAGCAATTGCGCCACTTCGGTGTGGGCGCGTTTGCAATAACCGCAGCGGTAATCCAAGAATTCAACGATGGTAATGTCCCCGTCTGGGTTGCCACCAACAAAGGACACGCCGTCTTCGAAAATCTCTTTTGACAGTTGAGACAGCAAGACCTGATCTTGTTTTTCAGCTTCTTGTGCATCGCGTTCGCGCATGTTTTGCACGGCTTCTAGGATCACTTCGGGGTTTTCAAGCAGATAGGCGCGCACTTCGGCGCGAAAGGCGGCCCGTTCCGCGTCTGTCATGTTTTCAAGGTCAGCCGCAGAAGCGGGAAGCGCCAGTGCAGCCAGTAAAGCGGTGGTTTTTAAAAGGTTCATTGTCTTCCAATCATCTTTTCTTTTTTGGTGTCACTTTGCGCGCGATGGCGATGATATCTTCCGCTTTGAGCCAGCCAACAGAGCCGCGAGGCAAAAGGCCTTGGGCGCGTTTGGCGTGAATCGCTGCTTGTCTGAAGTTGGACTGTAGCGCGTATCTTTCAGCGGTCACAACCGATGCTTGGCCTGGTTGACCAGATCGGGCGTGAGCGAGCGCAAGATTGCGCAAAACCAAACTGTCGCGTGGATCACGGGCATAGGCGGTGCGTAAGACTTTGAGAGCTTCTTTGACGGACGCGCCAGAGTTTTTGGCGAGCATGGCGTGGCCTAATCCCCCAAGAATAAGGGATTCTTTCGGAGCGAGGTTGGCGGCGCGACGATAACTGCTGACGGCCGCTTTGGCGTTACCGCTTTCGAGCAAGATTTGCCCGCGCAGTTCGTGATAAAAGGGGTCTTTGGGCCGCATTTTGATCAGACGATCAATTTCACGCCGTGCTTTGGCGGGTTTGGGTTGGCGGTGATAGGCAATGGCGCGGGCTAAGGTTTCAAGCTCGCCTTTGTCAGACCGTTTGATACGGCGCAGGTTATAGCTTGGGTTGCCGATGAAGCCGTTGAATTTAACGATCATGCGGGCGTACCAGTAATCAATATTGGGAGGCTGTTTTGATGGACCGGGTTTATAGGTACTGGCTGCCGCTTTCATGCGGTTGATGCGGTCTGAGGTCAGCGGGTGGGTCAAAACATACGGGTCTTGGCGGTTGATCGTCAGCGCTTCTTGGCCCTTAAAGATGCTCAGAACGTCAACGGACGCCTGCGGGGAGACGCCTGCGCCTTTGAGGTAACGGATGGAGGCGCGATCTGCGGCGCTTTCTTGGGAGCGGGAATGAGCGAAAACGGATCGGCGCACGGATTCTTGTAGGGCTGCAATTGTGCCAACCCCTGCTTTGGACGATTTAGAGGCTGCCGCAACAGCCACGCCAACGGCCAAGCCGATGCCCGCAGCGGTGCGGGCAGAAGCAAGGTTGGCAGCGCGTGCGGCCTGATGACCTTGGGTGATGTGGGCGAGTTCGTGCGCCATCACCGCTTGTAACATCTCTTTATTCTTCATCTGGCGAATAAGACCCGTGTTGAGGAAGATGTTATTGCCCCCCGCCACAAAAGCGTTGAGGGAGCGGTCATTTACGATGAAGAGGTCAACGCGGCTGCCGCCGATGCCAGCGGATTTTTGCAAAGGTTGCAGCACCATTTTCAACGTTCGTTCGATTTCAGCGTCCCGAACCAGCCCCTGTGCCACGGCCCATTGTGCCTGAACAAAGACCAAAGCACACAAAAAAAGACGTCTGAGAAGGTGGGGCAGCATTCGGTGGCTTTCGGACTATTGACGAGGCAGGGCGGTGCTGAAACAACGCCCGCATAAACCGCACTGTAGGAGAGTTTTCATGCGCAGATCAAGCAGAGGCGACGTTGATCCCTTTATTGTGATGGACGTTATGGAAGCGGCCCGTTTGGAAGAGGCCGCAGGACGGTCGATTATCCATATGGAAGTGGGCCAACCAGGGACAGCGGCCCCAGAAACCGCCCGTCAGCGGTTGGCTGCCGAGATGGATTCAGATGCGCTTGGTTATACCGTTGCTTTGGGGCGTGTTGACCTGCGCGAGCGGATTTCGCAGCTGTATCGCGATTGGTATGACGTGGATGTGCCTGCGAGCCGTATTGTCGTAACTGCGGGATCATCAGCGGCGTTTACCTTGGCGTTTACGGCACTGTTTGATCAGGGGGAACGGGTTGCGATTGGGGAACCTGGATACCCGAGTTATCGCAATATTTTGAAGGCGTTATCGCTGGAGCCTGTGGGCATCCAAACCCGTGTTGAAGACCGATACCAGCCTGTTTTGGCGGATGTGGCAGCGTTAAACGATTTGGCGGGGCTGTTGGTGGCATCCCCTGCGAATCCGTCTGGCACAATGCTCGATAAACCAGCGTTGAAGGTTTTGATGGATTATTGTGCGGATAAGGACATCGCGTTTATTTCAGACGAGATTTATCACGGTATTCAGTACGAGGGGCGGGCGGTTTCAGCGCTGGAAATAAGTGACGATTGTTTTGTCATCAATTCGTTTTCCAAGTATTTTTCGATGACCGGGTGGCGGATTGGCTGGATGGTGGTGCCTGAAAGCCATGTGCGCACGGTGGAACGGTTGGCGCAAAATATGTTTATTTGTGCGCCCCACGCGGCGCAGGTGGCCGCCCTTGGTGCAATGGAGGCAGAGGCGGAATTAACGGCGAACTTTGCGGTTTATGCAGAGAACCGCCGTTTGATGTTAGAAGCGTTGCCCAAAATGGGATTTGACAAGATCGCACCACCGGATGGGGCGTTTTATGTGTATGCGGATGTATCGCGCTGGACCGATGACAGTGCTGCGTTTTGTGCGCAAATCCTGAAAGAAGCGGGGGTTTCAGTGACGCCAGGGTTGGATTTTGATCCAGAGCGGGGCCATCAGACCATTCGGTTTTCTTATGCGCGGTCCAATGCAGACATTCGCGAAGGGCTGGCGCGATTGGGCACGTTTATGAATGGTTTAAACACAAGCATGTAACCGCTGGACGCGGCACGGCCGCGGTAGTATCACCGCCTTTAAATTTGAAGGACAAAAGTCATGCGTGCTGAAATTGAAAACCTCGTCACTGAGATTGAGAACTCTTTGGAGTTGTTGAAACAGCGGATGGATTGGGACACAGCTGAGCATCGGTTGGAAGAATTCAATGCCATGTCCGAAGACCCAGATTTGTGGAATGACCCTGACAAAGCACAAAAACTGATGCGTGAACGGCAGGCGTTGGTGGATGCAATGGGCACGTTTACAGGCCTGCGCCAAGAGCTGACCGACAATGTGGATTTGATCGAGCTGGGCGAGATGGAAGAGGACCAAGAGGTCATCGACGAAGCCGAAGCCGCGATCAAAAAACTCAAGAAAGTGGCGGCGCAAAAGGAACTGGAAGCGCTGTTGAACGGCGAAGCGGATGCCAATGACACGTTTCTGGAGATCAACGCGGGTGCGGGTGGCACGGAAAGCTGTGATTGGGCGTCGATGCTGGCGCGCATGTATGTGCGGTGGGCGGAAAAAGCAGGCTATTCCGTTGAAGTGCAATCAGAACAGGCAGGCGACGAAGCTGGCTTGAAATCAGCGTCTTACAAGATTTCAGGGCACAACGCTTATGGGTGGTTGAAATCCGAAAGTGGTGTACATCGTTTGGTGCGAATTTCCCCGTTTGATAGTGCGGCCAAGCGGCATACGTCGTTTACATCTGTCTGGGTGTATCCTGTGGTGGATGACAATATCGAGATTGAAGTGAATCCTGCGGATATTCGCATTGATACCTATCGTTCGTCCGGGGCGGGCGGTCAGCACGTAAACACCACGGATTCCGCCGTGCGGATCACCCACCACCCTACGGGGATTGTGGTGACCAGTTCGGAAAAATCGCAGCACCAGAACCGCGATATTGCCATGAAAGCGTTGAAATCGCGGCTGTATCAGATGGAATTGGACCGACGATCCGCAAGCATCAACGAGGCCCATGAAAACAAAGGCGATGCAGGCTGGGGCAACCAGATCCGTTCCTATGTTTTGCAGCCTTATCAGATGGTTAAGGATTTGCGCACAAACTATGAAACCTCTGACACAAAGGGTGTTTTGGACGGAGATATCACGCCGTTCATGGAGGCGGTGTTGGCGCAAGATGTAGCGGGTAAATCGCGCGCGGATGCAAACGCGGATTAAACCGACAAAGCCGCGAGGCCGACGACCGCGAGCATGGCCAGCGCCATAAAGATGTTGATCGCGCGCTGCGTTTTATCAGACAGATTGAGCCGTTTCAGGGAAGCCCCTGCATACAGCCAGCCGAAGTGTACGGGGATCCAAACTGCGTTCAGGATAAGCATTTTCACAATGACTTCGAACAGGAAGGCATCGGGGAAGATGGGAAAGCCTGAAAACATGGTTGTGCCCACCACATAGGCCTTGGGGTTGATGATTTGTAGGGTGACGGCGGCCCAGAACCCCGGTTGTTTGTTGGCGTGAATAAAGGCGATTTTACTGCCCGCAAAGGCGATGCGCGCTGCGAGATAGACCAAATAGGCAGTGGATGCGATTAACAGGATTGTACGTAACCCGTTGATTTGGAACACAATCGCGGCGAGCCCGCTGATCACAGCGAGCATGACAAGGTTAGAGCCAACGAACAGACCAGCGATATAAGCAAACCCCGCGCGAAAGCCATAAGCCGCGCCGAGGCCCGCCGTGGAGAGTACACCTGGACCTGGAGTGGAGAGGATGAACAGACAGGCGAGCAGGAAGTTGATCATTGAAAAGCAAACTTTGCGTGAATCGGAGCCAGCGGCGCAGCACCAGTTATTTTGTCCGCGATCTTTGCGGCGAGCATTTGTGTGGGGGCGTTGAGATTGCCGCTGGGGATCATTGGAAAGAGCGAGGCATCCACAACGCGCAGGCCCGTTGTGCCATGAACGCGGCCCTGATCATCGGTGACGGCCATGTCGTCGTTGCCCATTTTACAGGTGCCACACGGGTGGAAATCAGTTTCGAGATGATGGCGAATCCAAGTGATAATGTCAGCGTCTGTTTTGGCATCGGCGCTTTCGAACAACTCGCGCCCTGCAAGGCCGCGAAAGGCGGGTTGAGAGACAAGATCGCGGGTTTTGTGGACCGCTTTGATAAGGATATCCATGTCATGATTTTTGTCGAGAAAGTTAAAATTTAACAAAGGCTTATCGAGCGGATTGGATGTGGACAGTGAGATCACGCCGCGCGATTTCGGGCGCAGAACATCCACGTGGATTGCGAAGGCTTGGTTTAGGGTGATTTTATTGCCTGTGTATTCAAACCCAACGGGGCCGAAATGGTATTGGATATCGGGGTAATCGGCGGTGTCGTCTGATTTTATCAGGCCACCTGCCTCCCATATATTGCTGGCAGCAACGCCTTTGCGGGTGAACAGCCAATAGGCCCCCGCAAGGCCCTTGCGAATGGGGTGATCGACGCGGTGGATGGGGAAGGATTTGAGGCTTTCAAATTGAAGGATGAGATTGGCGTGATCCATCAGGTTTTGGCCAACCCCTGGGGAATGCACGCGGGTTTCGATGCCTTTGTCTGTCAGGTGATCCTTTGGGCCGATGCCTGACAGCATCAGCAGGTGAGGGGAGTTGATCGCGCCACCAGAAAGAATGATATCGCTGGCATGAGCTTGCTGGGTTTCGCCGTTTTGAATGAATTCAATGCCCGTTGTCTGCGTGCCTGACATCAGAATGCGGGTAACTTGGGCGTTGGTCAAAAGCGTCACGTTGCCCCGTTTGAGGGCAGGGCGCAGATGGGCGACGGCGGCGGAACAGCGGCGGCCGTTGCGCCGCGTGGCATCAAGGCGGCAGACGCCTTCGGGGTTGAAGCCGTTTGGATCGTCGGTGCGCCCTTGGCCCGCCTGTTCGCCCGATGCGATGAACGCATCAAATAGGGGGTTGTCGTATTGCCCTTTGCTGACCCCCAATGGGCCGTTGTCGCCGCGATATTCATCACCGCCACGATCGCTGGTTTCACCTGCTTTGAAATAGGACAGACAGTTGGCATAAGACCAATCTGGCAAGTTGTGATCCGTTGCCCAAGCATCATAGTCGAGCGGATGGCCACGCATGTAAACCATCGAATTAATGCTAGAACTGCCCCCTAAAACGCGCCCGCGTGGGATTTCTATGTTCGTTTTGTGTAGGTTATTCTGTGGCGCAGCGGTGTAATCCCAGTTGTATTTCGGGTCTTTCCATGCGCGATACACGCCCGCTGGTATGTGGATATAAAGCGAGCGATCCACTGGACCTGCTTCGATGACAAGGATGGAGCGGGTGCGGTCCGCGCCAAGTTTGTTGGCCAAAACACAACCCGCAGAGCCAGCGCCGATGATTATGGTGTCAAAGGAGGCCATTAGGTTTGGTCATTCAGAGAGTGTTTCGCGGTCACTGCTGGTCCTTTGTCGAGCGCGTTTTTCATTCTTGATCAGTGAACACGAAGATGGGGCATGGGGCTATCAAAAAAGCCCGCATGACGCGGGCTTTTTCTGAAGTCAGAGTTTTAATGAATTGCCGTCAGCCGGCCAAGCGGTTTTGATAACCGCTTTTGGCGGACTTAGAAATTGTGAAGCGATCCTTTTTAACACGTAAGATGCGGCCTTCGCGCATGAGGCGGTTCAAAGAGCGGCTGGCGGCCTCTTTCGAGAATTCGCTTTTGTCCATGACTTTGCTGACATGTCCAATGATGCGGCCTTGGCTGTAGCGTTTTTTGTTTTCCACGATGGAAATATAGGCGGCAGATGCTTCTAACAGTTCGTGCAGGGTCGTTGCGCCGATTTGGTTGGCAAAACGTGCAAACTCGGAGGGTTTTTGCGCAGCGGGTTGGTCGCTGGCAGGGGCGTTGTCTGGTTCTGGGCGCACAATTTTCAGTGCGGGTTTGGCACGCTCTACGGTGCGTTCGGCAGTTTGCTGGCCGTCAGCCGCGGGCTTTTTTACAGGAGCGGCTGCCTCCGCAGCGTCTTTGCCAACACGTTGGTCTTTGCCAAGGATCAGCGTTGCGATTGCGCCGCGTGCGCGATCCCCTGTTTTTTTGGATTTTGGCCGCGAAATTTTAACCACGTCTTCGTGGGTGCGGCGCACTTCGCTCATGCGGGATTTGAATTCCACGGAAGATTCGATTTTTTGAACCTTCGGGCGTTCGGTTTTGGCGGGGTCATTGCGCAAGCGGCGTTCTGCCTCGGTTGCTGCGACCGCCGCTTTGAGCCGTTCCAAAGCGTTTGATTTGCGCGCATGTGCGGGATTGTCGAGCTTGGAGTTGGTGGTTTCGAGCAGACGTTCCAAGGCGGCTTCTTCGCGTTGGATGTCGTCGGCTGCTTTTGGTTTTTCCGCAGGAGTTTCGGCCACTGCGTCCGTCGCATCGGTGTCTTCTGCGATCACGTCTTCTTTGATCTGCGCTTTGATGGCTTCCAATTCGGCAGCTTGTTCGATTTCAGCGCCGTTTTCGTCGTTGTCTTCTTCGGCGATCAATTCTGCAGCGGATTTTTCTGGTTCGGATTCGGCGGCGGCCAATGCGCCACGGCGCGACGAGAAGACCGCTGCTTCGACAAAGGATGCTGTGTCTTCATCCACTGTGTTCGTTTCAGGGACCGTATCTGGTGTTGCGGGTGTTTCCGCCGTGGTTTCGGCAGGTGCGCGTTTGGAGGTGAAGAGCGGAGCAGGCGTTTCGTCGACAGGAGCCTGTTCAGGGGCTGGGGCGTTGCTGACCCGCGTTGGGGCCGCATCTGCATCCACCACGTCAGCCTTGCGCAGGGTAACGCCTGTATCTGTAACTTCGGCGTCTACTTTGTAGGGGTTCGCATCCTGAGCAATTTTGTGCAGGGCGTTGTGATCTGGTTGGAGGGGTTCACCGCCAAAGTAGCGATCTTCTGCGGCAAGTTTGCGAAAGTATTCAGCCACAAGTTGCATGGTTGTGAAGGGATCGTCGAATCCATCCAGCGTGCATGAGAAAGTCCCGTAGGACACTGTCATTACTTTGTTTTGCGATTCCATAATTTACTCTACTACTCGAATTTACACAGATACTATGGTTAATTTACCCTTGTGCTGGCGTTCACCCTAGGAAAAAACGTTAAAAAAACAGTGAATATGTAAAATATTTCGCCGATTGCACACGAATAGGAACCAATGTGAAAAACTTTCCGCAAATTGTAAACAGTGCCACAAAGCTGACACTTTTGGGCGGCGGTTCGGTGGAAAAATCGGATTTGATGGCGGCTTTGGATATCGCGCCCACGTTGATTGCAGCGGATGGGGGGGCAAATCAGGCGATGGATTGGGGCATTTCTCCTGCCGTTGTGGTTGGGGATTTGGACAGTGTCGATCGTCCGCAGGCGGAGGCTTTGGGCGTTCCAACGGTGTTTGTGGATGACCAAAATTCGACGGATTTGGAAAAGTGTTTAGACAAAACCAGCGCAAAAACCGTGCTGGGTGTTGGGTTTTTGGGCGGGCGACTGGATCATCAGGTGGCTGCGATGAATGCGTTGGCATTTGTTAAGGACCGCAGTGTGGTGTTGATCGGGGAAGAAGATGTGGTGTTTCGCCTGCCGCCTGATTTCATCCTGTGTTTGGCCGCTGGGGAGCGGGTTTCAGTGTTTCCAATGTCGGAAGTTTCGGCGACAAGCACGGGATTGCAGTGGGATTTAGATGGGGTGCCGTTTCGCCCAAATGGGCAAATCGGCTGTTCCAATGCGGCCAGTGGTGGGGATATGCGCGTTCAAATCCTGTCAGGGGATATGCTGATGATCCTGCCCAAGCATCTGATGATGGATGCGGTGACAGCGTTGGAGATCAGCAGGCAGGCAGGTTAACGGCCAATCCCCCAAGGGATGTTTCTTTATATTTTTCTGACATGTCATGGCCTGTTTGGCGCATGGTTTCAACGCAGGCATCAAGGGACACAAGGTGTTTGCCATCGCCGCGCATAGACAGCGAGGCGGCAGACACCGCTTTGATTGCGCCAAGGCCATTGCGTTCGATGCAGGGGGCTTGGACGAGGCCTTTGATCGGGTCGCAGGTCATGCCGAGATGATGTTCCAGCGCGATTTCAGCGGCGTTTTCCACCTGTTCAGGGGTTCCGCCAAGGACAGCGCACAGGCCAGCGGCGGCCATTGCGGAGGCAGAGCCAACTTCGCCCTGACAGCCCACTTCGGCCCCAGAGATAGAAGCGTTGTTTTTGATGATGCCACCGATAGCAGCTGCGGTGAGGAGGAAATCCACCACATCGTCTTCTTTGGCGCTTGGTACGTGATCGAGGTAGTAGCGAATGGTTGCGGGAACCACGCCTGCGGCCCCGTTGGTGGGGGCCGTGACCACTTGGCCACCCGCGGCGTTTTCTTCGTTCACGGCCATAGCGTACGCGGAAATCCAATCGTTAATGATATGGGGCGCGGTGACGTTTTGACCCTGTTCGGCCTGCAATTGTTCGTGGATGCCCATAGCGCGCCGTTTAACATTGAGGCCCCCTGGAAGGATGCCGCCTGTATCAAGGCCCTTATCGATGCAGTTGTTCATCACGTGCCAAATGCGCATGATGCGTTCGCGCAGGTTTTCTGAGCCAGAGCGCACAAGTTCGTTTTCCCATTTCATTTGGGCGATAGATTTGCCTGACCGTTTGGCCATGTCCATCATGTAATCCGCGTTTTTGAAGGGAAAGGGGACTTCGTCTGGGATTGCGCCTTGTTCGGCTTCGACTTGTTCCATTTCTTCGGCTGTCGCGACGAAACCGCCGCCGATGGAATAGTAGATTTGTTCCACAAGGATGGCGCCGTGTTCGTCTTTGGCCCAAAGCTTCATGCCGTTGGCGTGACCTGTAAGCGCGATGTCATAGTCAAAGATCAGATCGGTTTCGGGATCAAAGTGATATTCTGGGTGGCCCGCAGGTTTCACCATTTTATGGGTGGCGATGCGGTCTTCGGCCATTTTGGCGGCGTCTGGATCAAAGTCATCCGGTGTGAAGCCATCCAGACCAAGGATCACAGCGCGGTCTGTGCGGTGGCCTATGCCTGTAAACGCCAATGATCCGTGCAGCGAGCCACCAAGGGAGGTGGCATTGATGTTTTCCGCTTTGAGCTTTTCCAAAAACAGGCCTGCGGCTGTCATTGGGCCCATGGTATGGGAGGATGATGGGCCGACGCCAACTTTGAAGATTTCGAAGATGCTGAGAAACATGAGCGGTGTCCTGACTATTTTGGGGATGTCTAACGCCAAGTGTTTCAGGTTCAACACCTGTATCCGACATAAAATGTATACAAAGGGGCATGTATGAAAAAATGAGGTGCAAAAAACGCGGTGTTTGGGTCATTTCACGCTCGCAGCAGGGCGCGGAACGTTTTATACCCGTTGCAAACCAGCAAAACCGAGGTCCGTTTTATGCGCAGTGAGTTTTCCCCCATCGATAAGGCCAAATTTGTCGCCGCGAAACGGGCCGTTTATTATGTCGAAGACGGGATGCGTTTGGGGCTGGGGACGGGTTCCACAGCGGCGTGGATGGTCAAGATGTTGGGCGAATTGGTGCGCGATGAGGGGTTGAAAATCAAAGCTGTTCCCACATCGAGCCGCACCGCACAGTTGGCGCGGGATGTGGGCATTGATGTCTTCACGCTCGATCAGGTGAAATGGTTGGATTTGACCATTGATGGCGCGGATGAGTTTGATCCTCATCTAAACCTGATCAAAGGTGGTGGTGGCGCATTGTTGCAAGAAAAGATCGTGGCAACGGCCAGTGACCAGATGGTTGTGATTTCTGATGCCAGTAAATCTGTTGAAAAGCTGGGCGCGTTTCCATTGCCCATCGAGGTTGTGAAATTTGGCTGGGAAACCACCAAAGAATTGATCGAAGAGTGCCTGTCCAATGTGAACGTACTGGGCAGCGCGGTCACATTGCGTTTGCAAAACGACACACCGTTTGTAACGGATGAGGGGCACTATATTCTGGATCTGCATCTGAAGCGGATTGAAAACGCGCGTGAATTGTCGTTGATCATGAACCAAGTGCCCGGCGTTGTTGAAAACGGGCTGTTTCTGGATATTGCTGACGCCATTGTGATTGGCCATGGGGACGGTCGTGTGGAAGTGCGCGATATTAACAACGGCACGGTGGAGAACGAGCAGATTGATATTCTTTTAAACGAAAATCTGTTTGCAGATATCGAAGATTGATCCACCCACCGCATAAGCATCTGAGTAAGGACGAAAAACATGTCATATGATTACGACTTATTTGTCATTGGTGGCGGGTCTGGGGGCGTGCGCGCAGGGCGCGTGGCCTCACAGGCTGGCGCAAAAGTTGGTTTGGCAGAAGAACACCGTTATGGCGGGACCTGTGTGATCCGTGGTTGTGTTCCCAAAAAACTGATGGTGTACGCATCGCAGTTTTCTGAACATTTTGAAGATGCTGTTGGCTTTGGTTGGACCGTCGGAGATCAATCATTCAATTGGGCGCGGTTCATGGCCGCTAAGAATGCAGAGATTGATCGTTTGGAAGGCATTTACGCCAAGAACCTGAAGGCGGCGGGTGTGACCCTGTATGATGCGCGCGCGATTGTGACGGGCCCCCATGAGGTGACATTGTCCAGCGATCAGGTGATCACGGCCAAGACCATTTTGGTGGCCACAGGTGGCTGGCCATTTGTGCCAGATATTCCAGGCAAAGAATTGGCGATTACATCGAACGAGGTGTTTCTGTTGCCTGAACAACCTCAGCGCGTGTTGGTTGTGGGTGGTGGATATATCGCATCGGAGTTTGCGGGTATTTTGAACGGCATGGGCACGGAAACCACGCAGTTTTACCGCTCTGAACAGATTTTGCGCGGTTTTGATAATGAAGTGCGCGATCATGTGGCCGAAGAGATGCGCAATAAAGGTGTGGATTTGCGGGTGAACACCGATGTGGCATCGTTGAGCAAAACTGACACAGGTATTTTGGTGACAGACACCGCCGGTGATACGTTTGAAGTGGATCAGGTGTTGTATGCCACAGGGCGCGTGCCAAATACTAAGGGTCTTGGGCTGGAAGATGTGGGCGTGGAGCTGGGTCGCAAAGGCGAAGTGAAGGTTGATGCCTATTCCGCCACCAGCGTTCCGTCGATTTACGCCGTTGGGGATGTAACCGACCGCGTGGCGCTGACTCCAGTGGCCATCCGTGAAGGTATGGCGTTTGTGGAAACGGTGTTTAAAGACAACCCTACCAGCCCAGATCATGACTTGATCCCCACAGCTGTGTTCACGCAGCCAGAGATTGGCACAGTGGGCATGGGGGAAGAAGAGGCGCGCGAAAGCGAAGAGATTGAAGTCTACAGCGCTGCGTTTCGCCCGATGATGCACATCTTGGCAGGCAAGGACGAAAAGATGCTGATGAAGCTGATTGTGTCCAAAGCCACGCGCAAGGTTCTGGGCTGCCATATCGTCGGCCACGGCGCAGGTGAAATGATCCAATTGGCGGGCGTTGCCGTAAAGATGGGCGCCACAAAAGAGGATTTCGATAGAACGGTTGCTGTACATCCAACGGCGGCAGAGGAATTGGTTACCATGTCGACCCCGACACGGTGACGCAGAAGGCTTGATTTTTTGACAAATACAGCCAACTAGGAAACTAGAGTGCTGAACACCTTACGAAAGGATGCTGTTTACATGGCAGGTAATAATTCTGGGGGTCCTTGGGGCGGCGGCGGTGGAAACCGTGGCGGTGACGATGACAATAACCGCGAAGGCGACGATCGTCGTCCAACCGGTGGCAACCAAGGCCAAATGCCCGAAATCGACGAGATTGTCCGCAAAGGCCAAGAGCAGTTGCGCGTTTTGATGGGTGGCAAAGGCGGCGGTGGCCGCAGCGGCGGATCAGGGGGCGGTTTACCTTCCCCGGGTGTCAGTCGTGGTATGGTCGGTTTGGTACTTCTCGGGGCTGTGGTTCTGTGGATGTTTGCAAGCTTTTATCGCGTGGACACATCCGAACAGTCCGTCGAACTGTTGTTTGGTGAATATGTCCAAACGGGCAACGAGGGTCTGAACTTTGCGGCGTGGCCGATTGTGACCAAAGAAATTCGTGCGGTCACACGCGAGAACACAGAAGACATTGGTGTGGGTCGTGGATCGCGTTTGGACAGCGGCTTGATGCTGACGGGTGACGAGAACATCGTTGATATTGATTTCCAGGTTGTTTGGAACATCAGCGATTTGCAAAAGTTCCTGTTCAACTTGGCTGAACCAGAAGACACCATTCGTGCCGTTTCTGAGTCTGCGATGCGTGAAATTATTGCGCGGTCTAACCTTGCGCCGATTTTGAACCGTGATCGCGATGCGATTTCTCAGGAATTGGGTGAATTGATCCAAGCCACGCTCGACAGCTATGACAGCGGTGTGAATGTGGTGCGTGTGAACTTTGACAAAGCTGACCCGCCAGAAGAGGTGATTGATGCGTTCCGTCAGGTACAAGCTGCCGAACAAACCCGTGATACGCTGGAAAAACAAGCGGATGCCTATGCGAACCGCGTTGTGGCGGAAGCCCGTGGTGAAGCGGCGCAGTTGCTGGAGCAAGCCGAAGGCTATCGTGCGCAGCAAGTGAACCAAGCTGAGGGTGAAGCGAGCCGTTTTGTCGCCGTGTACGACGAATATGCGAAAGCATCCGAAGTGACACGCAAACGTTTGTATCTGGAAACCATGGAGCGCGTTTTGGGCGGTGTTGAAAAGATCATCATCGACGAAAGCGCAGGAGGCGGGCAGGGCGTTGTGCCGTATCTGCCGCTGAATGAGTTGAATAAAAACCGTGGAGGATCAAACTAATGAAACGTTTGCAATTCTTACTCCCTGTTTTGGGTGTGGCGCTGATCATTCTGTTTAGCTCTGTCTATATCGTTGACGAACGTGAAAAAGCGCTGCGGTTGTGGTTTGGTGAGGTAACTGCGGAAATCGCGGAACCAGGCCTTTATTTCAAAGTGCCGCTGTTTCATGAAATCGTGAAATACGATGACCGTATTCTTGCCCTCGACACGCAGCCGCTGGAAGTTACGCCTGCGGATGATCGTCGTCTGGTTGTGGATGCCTTTGCGCGCTGGCGTATTGCCGATGCCAAGCAGTTCCGCCGTGCGGTGGGTGCATCTGGCGTCAATGGGGCGCGGTCCCGTTTGGAACGCATCTTGAACGCGCAGTTGCGTGGTGTTCTGGGTGGCGTCACATCGGGTGCGGTTTTGTCTGCGGATCGTGTGGCTCTGATGAACCAAATTCGCGATTTGTCCCGCACAGAGGCCGCTGGTCTGGGTGTGGAAATCGTAGACGTTCGGATCAAACGTGCTGATTTGCCCGCGCAAAACCTTGAAGCCACTTTCGAGCGGATGCGTGCAGAGCGTGAACGTGAAGCGGCAGACGAGATCGCTCGTGGTAACGAGGCGGCGCAGCGGGTGCGTGCGCAGGCAGATCGTACCGTGGTTGAAACCGTGTCAGAAGCACAAAAGAACAGCGATATCATTCGCGGTGAAGCGGATGCAGAGCGTAACGCGATCTTTGCGGAAGCCTTTGGCCGTGATCCTGAGTTCTTTGCCTTTTACCGTTCGCTTGCGGCGTATGAGTCATCGCTCAAGGGCAGCAACTCGACGCTGGTGATATCACCAGACAGCGAGTTCTTTGACTTCTTGAAGTCAGACACAGGCCGCTAATGAAAGAGCTGATTATGGCTCTCGGCCTCGTCGCCGTAATTGAGGGACTGGTGCTTGCACTGGTCCCTTTGCGTTTGGAAGACTTGTTAAAGGCGTTGCGTGACATTCCTGTGCAGACGCGGCGCAATATTGGGTTGGGGTGTGTGGCGGTAGGGGTTGTTATCGTTTGGATGTCCCGTTTGATCTGAGGGGCGTTCACTGCCAATCGGGGTGGTGGCCCAAAGCCGCTCACCTGTTGATCACGTTATTTTCACCTTTTGTTGCAGGCGAATTCATTGCAATGATGCAGGTAAGACACAGATAATATGCACGGAACACCGCAAAAGGCGGAGAAATGTTCCAAAAGTCTAGCAGTACTTTGAGGAGAGAAGACTTTGAAAACCATGACAGCGACCCGCGCCGTGAGTTCGCAAAAGGCGATGGCCTATGCAACGGGCGCATTTGTGACACTTGCACTGATCTTGTTGCAAGCCGTGTCAGCCGCCGCCAGAGGCGCCCCTGACAGCTTTGCCGATCTGGCCGAACGTCTGAGCCCTGCGGTGGTGAACATCACCACAAGCACGGTTGTGGCGGGCCGTGATGCGGCCCCATTGCCCCGTGCGCCGCGTGGATCTCCGCTTGAAGAGTTATTCCCTGATTTGTTTGGCCCGCAAGGTGGCACGAACCCACGCCAGCGCCGTGCCTCGGCACTTGGGTCTGGTTTTATCATTTCTGCGGATGGGTTTGTTGTGACCAACAACCACGTGATTGATGGCGCGGATGAAATTCAGGTGGAATTGTTCGAAGGCGGTCCGTTGTTGGATGCAAAGTTGATCGGCACGGATGCAAAGACAGATATTGCCCTGCTGAAAGTAGAAGCAGATCGTCCGCTGCCATTTGTGGGCTTTGGGGACAGCAACGTTGCCCGTGTGGGGGATTGGGTGCTGGCCATTGGTAACCCGCTGGGTCAGGGGTTCTCTGTTTCTGCGGGGATTATTTCTGCGCGGGAACGCTCCCTGCGTGGCACCTATGACGATTACATCCAAACGGATGCCGCCATTAACAAAGGCAATTCTGGTGGGCCATTGTTCAATATGGATGGCGAAGTGATTGGTGTGAACACAGCGATTATTTCCCCGACAGGCGGTTCCATTGGCTTGGGCTTTTCCATGTCTTCGAATGTTGTGACCAAAGTGGTGGATCAGCTGAAGGAATTTGGGGAAACGCGCCGTGGTTGGCTCGGTGTGCAGATCCAAGATGTGGATGAAGACATCGCCAATGCGGTTGGATTGGACAGTGTAAAAGGTGCGCTGGTCAGTAATGTACCAGATGGTCCCGCGAAGGAAGCTGGTATTTTGGCAGGTGACGTCATCCTGAACTTTGACGGGCGCGAAGTGAAAGACACCCGTGGTTTGGTACGCGCCGTTGGCAATGCTGCGGTTGGCAAGGCTGTGCGTGTTGTGGTGTTCCGTGATGGTGGCACACAGACGTTGAAGGTTGTGTTGGGCCGCCGTGAGGACGCAGAGCGCAATCCTGTTGTGCCTGCGGTTGCCAACACAGATGAGGCCGATAAATCCGTGATGGGCATGCGTTTGACAGCGCTGACAGATGAGGTGCGTGCGCAGCTTAATCTGGAAGCTAACGTTAAAGGCGTCGCAGTTTTGACCGTTGATGAAGTGTCTGACGCCTTTGAAAAAGGGATGCGGTCTGGTGATTTGATCACAGAGATCGGGCAAAAGCCTGTGACAGCACCCAAAGACGTGGAAGACGCGTTGAAAGCGGCAAAGGATGCTGGGCGGAAGTCCGTGTTGATGTTGGTTCAACGCGAAGGCGCGCCACGGTTTGTGGCCCTGTCGCTGGTTAAATAAGACATCCGTTCCATAGAAACGACATAGGGCGCTGAGATTTCAGCGCCCTTTTTCTTTGAGTATTTTTAGAACAAAGAAGATGATGGTTTAGACCAGCATCGACATTGGTTTTTCGATGTAGCCTGACAGGGCCGCAAGGAATTCGGCACCGAGTGCGCCGTCGATGACGCGGTGATCCACAGACAGGGTGACAGACATTTTGGTGGCCGTGGCCAATGCCCCATCGCTGTTGACGATTGGCTGCTTTTGACCCGCCCCAACGGCGAGGATTGAGCCGTGCGGAGGGTTGATGACGGCATCAAAGTTTTCGATGCCCATCATGCCAAGGTTAGAAATTGCAAAGCTGCCGCCTTGGTATTCGTGCGGGGCCAGTTTGCGTTCTTTGGCCCGTGCGGCGAGGTCTTTCATTTCAGTAGAAATCACGGATAGTGGTTTGATTTCAGCGTCTTGGATCACAGGTGTGAACAGGCCACCGTCGATGGCCACAGCCACAGCCACATCGGATGCTTTCATCTGCAACAGGCGATCTCCTGCCCAGACGGCGTTACAGCCTGGTACATCTTGAAGGGCTTTGGCGCTGGCTTTGATGATGAAATCATTGACTGAGATTTTCACGCCGCTATCCGCGAGGCCAGCATTGATTTCGCTGCGGGTTTTCAACAACGCATCTAGCGTGATGGATCGGCGCAGATAGAAATGCGGGATGGTTTGTTTTGCTTCGGTCAGGCGTGCGGCGATGGTTTTGCGCATGCCGTTGAGGGAGATTTCCTCGTAGTCCCGCTCTGTGTACATCTTTTTGACGGTTTCGCTGTCTGCGGATGTGGCGAGCGCTGGGGCCGCTGGCGCGTCAGATTTTGCTGCCGCTGGTGTGTCGGTTGCCTGCGCGTTTTCAACATCTGCTTTGACGATTCGACCATGTGGGCCAGAGCCAGAGAGGGTGGAGAGATCGAGGCCTTTTTGCTCTGCAATGCGGCGCGCCAAGGGGGAGGCAAAGATGCGATTGCCGTCTTTCTTAGGGGCCGCTTTTGGGGTTGGTGCGGGGGCTGGCGCGTCTGCTTTTTCTTCTTTTGGGGCTTCTGACTTTGGGGCGTCGGCCTTGGGCGCAGAAGAAGAGTCTGCGGCGCTGGCGTCTTCGCCGTCTTCCAGAAGGACACAGATCGGCGTGTTCACTTTGACGCCTTCTGTGCCTTCTTCGATCAGGATTTTCCCAATCACACCGTCATCGACCGCTTCGAATTCCATCGTTGCCTTGTCAGTTTCAATCTCGGCTAGAAGATCACCGCTTTCGACGGTGTCGCCTTCTTTTACGAGCCATTTTGCGAGTGTGCCTTCTTCCATTGTCGGAGATAGGGCGGGCATGAGGATTTCTACGGGCATTTAAGCTATCCTATCTTTCTGGCCATTGGGTTGTCGGGTTTTGAAGTTCGGCTACGAAAAGCTGAAGCATTTCATCCAGAGCCGTTTGACGATCTTTGGCTTTTCCTGTGCGTGCATGAGCGAGGGCCAAGTGTTGAGCGAAATCGGCTAGCACCAATCCTGCCAATTTAGGGTCACCCAGACACTCGGTTCTTATGTTCACCACCAGAGGCTCATTTGCTACATAGTTTCCTTCGGCCGTAAAGAATGGTTTGTTCGCACAATCACCCGCTATGACTGCACTGCCTAGACAACTGAAAACGGCAATGGGTAAAATCATACGCATCATCGGTAAGTCACTGATTTCACGGCGTCTATCACCTCGGGTGTGGTGATAAGCGCGTGGCGTTCAAGGTTGGCGGCATAGGGCATTGGAACGTCCTTGCCTGTGCAATTGATGACGGGTGCGTCGAGGTAATCGAACGCTTCTTGCATCAAAACGGCGCTGATGTGGTTGCCGATGGAACAGACTGGGAAGCCTTCTTCGACTGTGACACAGCGGTTGGTTTTCTTCACCGATTCAATCACTGTTTCAGTATCCATCGGGCGCAAGGAGCGCAGGTCGATCACTTCGGCGTTGATGCCGTCTTCGGCGAGTTTATCTGCGGCTTCGAGCGCGTATTTCATCCCAATGCCAAAGGACACGATAGTGACGTCATCGCCCGCGCGGGCGATTTTGGCTTTGCCGATTGGCACGGTGAAATCTTCCATTTCGGGTACGTCACCCGATGTGCCGTAGAGGATTTCATTTTCAAGCACGATCACAGGGTTTGGATCGCGGATCGCGGATTTCATCAGGCCCTTATAATCAGCTGCGGTGTAGGGCATCACGACCTTCAGACCCGGAATTTGCGCATACCAGGCGGCGTAGTCTTGGGAGTGTTGTGCGCCAACGCGCGCGGCTGCGCCGTTGGGACCACGAAACACCATTGGGGCCCCCATCTGACCGCCAGACATATAAAGCGTTTTGGCAGCGGAGTTGAGGATCTGGTCAATGGCCTGCATGGCGAAGTTGAAGGTCATGAACTCCACGATGGGACGTAGACCTGCAAAAGCAGCGCCAGTGGCAACACCTGCAAAACCGTGTTCGGTGATGGGTGTGTCGATCACGCGGCGCGCGCCGAATTCTTCGAGCATGCCTTGGGACACTTTGTAAGCGCCTTGGTATTCGGCCACTTCTTCGCCCATCAGGAACACGTCATCAGAGGCGCGCATTTCTTCTGCCATAGCGTCGCGGATGGCTTCGCGGACGGTTTGCTTTTTGAAGGTGGTGCCTTCGGGGACTTCTTCCATGGCGGGTGCTTCGACCTTGGGCATGGCGGCATCTGGTGCAGCGGCGGCAGGTTGTGCCGAAGGTGCATCATCTGATTTTTCAGGTGCATCGGAGGCGTCATCTGCGGCGCTGGCGTCTTCGCCATCTTCCAGCAGCACAGCGATGGGGGTGTTTACTTTTACCTCTTCGGTGCCTTCTTCGATCAGGATTTTACCGATCACGCCTTCATCGACCGCTTCGAATTCCATCGTTGCTTTGTCTGTTTCGATTTCTGCCATGATGTCGCCAGAAGCAACAGTATCGCCTTCTTTGACGAGCCATTTGGCGAGTGTGCCTTCTTCCATTGTGGGCGAAAGGGCGGGCATGAGGATTTTGATAGCCATGTGTTTTGTCCTTACGCGTAAATGTCTGTGTAGAGTTCTTCGAGCGCGGGTTCTGGGCTCTCGGATGCGAAATCTGCGGCTTCGGAAACGATTTTCTTCACCTCTTTGTCGATGGCTTTCAGCTCATCCTCGGTGGCGTGTTTGCCTGTCACCAACATGTCGCGGATGTGGTCGATGGGATCGCGTTCCGCTTTCATTTTTTGCACTTCTTCGCGGGTGCGGTATTTTGCAGGGTCAGACATGGAATGACCACGGTAGCGGTATGTTTTCATTTCCAAAATATAGGGGCCCTTGCCAGAGCGGCAGTGTTTTACCGCCCGTTCGCCTGCTTCCTTAACGGCCAGAACATCCATGCCATCCACGGCTTCGCCAGGAATGCCAAAGGCAGCACCACGGGTGTAAAGTTCAGGTGTGGAAGAGCCACGTTGCAGGGATGTGCCCATGGCGTATTGGTTGTTTTCGATGACAAAAATGCAAGGCAGTTCCCAAAGGCTTGCCATGTTGAAGGTTTCGTAGACTTGGCCTTGGTTGGCGGCACCATCCCCGAAATAGGCAAAGGACACATTGTCGTTGCCGCGGTATTTGTTTGCGAATGCAAGGCCCGCGCCGAGAGGGACTTGGGCTGCCACGATGCCGTGGCCGCCGTAGAAGTTTTTCTCTTTGGAGAACATGTGCATAGAGCCGCCTTTTCCCTTTGAGTAGCCACCTTCGCGGCCTGTCAGCTCGGCCATCACGCCTTTTGGGTCCATGCCACAGGCCAACATATGGCCGTGATCGCGGTAGGATGTGATGCGTTGATCGCCTTTCTTCGCAGCGGCCTCTAGCCCGACGACAACAGCTTCTTGCCCAATGTAAAGATGACAGAACCCGCCAATCAAACCCATGCCGTATAACTGGCCTGCTTTTTCCTCAAACCGGCGGATCATCAACATCTCGCGGTAGTGGTTCATCAGCTCTTCGGCAGAGACATTGGCTTTCTTCGCCTTTTTCGCAGTGGCCATAGGGCAGGGCTCCAATATAGTTTAATATTAAACTATACTATACCTTAAGCCCATCCCGAGTGCACCCGTTTTTTTCAGAAGACGTTTCGAAGCCTATTCTGCTCGTAATTTCGCGAGGCAAAACTGATTAGATTTTCTTTGCAGCGGCTATCTTGCGCCTAATTTCATCGCACTTGTTGATTTGGCGGAAGTGTTTTGAACGCAGCTTTTTGTGCTCTGACTTTGTTGTGCGAAGGCGTCTGTCAGCAACTTTAGTGTCCTTACGGCTTTGCTTGTATTTGCCGTCCAAGCGTTTTGCTTCGCGGCTCGTCAGAATTTGGCGGTTCTGGAGTTTTGCACGGCCTTCGGTGGACAGTGGCTTGCCCTTTGCGTCGACTCCTTTCTTGAGTAGTTTGGTGTCTTTTTTTGCTAAGGCGGCTTGATTGTCACGCGCAGCTTTGATGTCTTTTTCGTTTTTTCGGGCGCGATTTAATTGTTGCGTATCAATTTTGATGGTTTTGTTTAGAGACGCGAGCTGTAATTCCATCTCTTTAACTTTAGTTATGCAGATGCGCAGATCGCTGTTTAGACTTTTGAGTTTTTGACTTGGGTCGAAGGGGGTCTTTTTGATCTCTTTTGGATCCTGACCGTCAGCGATAACTTGAGTTGGAGTTGAGAGATTGAATGCAATCAGCAGAGTTATCGCGATAGAATTTATAAGTACTTTGTTGCATATATTCAGTTTCATTTTGGAACCCTTTCAAAACGGCAGTATTCGAAAGTATTGATTTCATTATTACTTCATTTAAGTGCAATTGCAATTTTGACAGCAAAAAGGCCGCTGTCTTGGGGCAGCGGCCAGAATTTTTTGCACCTTGATAAACGTTCGGGGGTTATTGGATGATGATTTCATCCCCTCTTGCCATGCCGAGTACTCTGCGGGCCCGTTCGTCTAGTAAATCCAGATCCAAGTAAGTGTCTGATAGGCGTCGGGTCTTGTTTTCTAGCGTCGCACGTTCTGCATGGAGTTGTGCCAGTTGTACCTTCAAAGCTTCTTCGTCGGCTTCGATTTGCACACGGCGGAAGTGGCCATAGTCACCTTGAACGGCGGCAAAAACAAAATAGGCGATCAGTCCGATGGCTGTGATGAATAACATCACAGATCCGATTGCCGACCCAGTTTTTCCTTGCTGTAACACGATGCTCTGTCCTCATACCCGTTCTTTGTCGACGGGTTGAGATCACCGTACATCAAGTGATTCGTTTTGTGAATCCCTAAAACGAATCACTTGCAGATTTTTTGCTTTTTCCGCGCTAGCCTGCGTTTGAAGCGGCTGCGATGCTGTCGATTGTGGCGGCGATGGTCGCGTTGAATTCATCGTCCGTTTGACCCGCTGACAGGCCTTCGGTCAAAGCGCGGCTAAAGCTGGCGATCATGCCAGTGTTGGTGGACAGGCGGGCGTTGGCCTCGTCCCGGGAATAACCACCTGACAAAGCGACGACGCGCATAACCGCAGGGTGATCGACCAGCGGTTTGTAGAGGTTTTCAACCTCTGGCAGGGTCAGTTTGAGCATAACCTGCTGACCTTCGGGTAGGGCGTCGAGGTGACGGGTGAGGGCGGCAAGCAGCATCACCTCGGCTTCGGCCTTATCCACGATGGTGATGTTCACTTCGGGTTCGATGATCGGCATCAGGCCTTTGGCAGTGATCTGTGCGCCCACTTCGAATTGCTGGGCAACGATGGCCTCGATGCCTGCTTGGTTGGCTGCATCAATGACGGAACGCATTTTTGTGCCAAAAATGCCTGCGGCTACGGCGCGATCCAGAAGGGCATCAAGATCGGGCATGGGTTTCATCATTTTCACGCCGTTTGCGCCGTCTTCCAAACCTTTGTCCACCTTCAGGAATGGGACAACGCCGCGATCTTCCCACAGGAATGTGGCGGAGGGTTTGCCGTTGATTTCGCGGTCCATTGTCATTTCAAATAGGATGGCGCCGATAACCTTTTCTCCCGTAAATGCAGGGGCTTGGGCGATGCGCGCGCGCATCGCGTGGATCAGGTCGAACATCTCGGCATCGTTGGAATAGGCGTCTTCTGACACGCCGTAAAGGCCAAGCGCTTTGGGAGTGGAACCGCCGCTTTGATCAAGGGCTGCGATAAAGCCCGGGCCTGATTGCATTTGTTTTGTTTGTGCGGCGTTTGTCATGAGAATGTCCGTTCTGTGTTGTGTGGATTAGGCGCTGGCTTCGAGCGCGGCGACACCTGGGAGGGTTTTGCCTTCGAGCCATTCGAGGAAAGCCCCGCCAGCAGTGGAAATATAGGTGAAATCGTCGGCCGCACCTGATGTGTTGAGTGCCGCAACAGTGTCACCACCGCCAGCGACGGAGCGGAGTTTACCTGCTTTGGACAGCTGTGCTGCGTGCAAAGCGGCGGCATCTGTGGCGGTGTTAAAGGGTTCAATTTCAAACGCCCCCAGTGGACCGTTCCAGACGAGTGTTTTGGCCGCATCCAGTACAGATTTGATCCGTGCGATGCTGTCTGGTCCTGCGTCAAGGATCATCACGTCATCGGGGCAAGCGGATGCGGCGTGTGTTGTGTGGGGCGCATTGGCAGCAAATTCGGTGGCAGATACAACATCTGTTGGCAGGATCAGTTCGCAGTTTCCTGCGGTGGCTGCAGCCATGATGTCGCGTGCCGTGTCCAAAAGATCATGTTCGCAGAGGGATTTGCCAACGGGGTGGCCTTGGGCCGCGAGGAATGTGTTGGCCATGCCGCCGCCGATGATGATTTGATCGACTTTGGGGATCAGATTGCCAAGCAGATCAATCTTGGTAGAGACTTTGGCCCCGCCAACCACGGCAACAACGGGGTGTTCTGGTTTGGACAGCGCGTTTTCTAGTGCTTCGAGTTCGGCTTGCATCAAACGACCCGCGCAAGAGGGCAGGTGTTCGGCCACGCCTGCGGTGGACGCATGGGCGCGGTGCGCCGCGGAAAACGCATCGTTGCAGTAGATATCGCCAAGGGTGGCGAGAAAACCTGCCATTTTGGGATCGTTTTCGGTTTCCATCGCGGAAAAACGGGTGTTTTCCACAAGAATGATAGCATCCTTCGCCTGTGCATCAATAAAGTCGCGGGATGGGCGTTCGACGAATACAACGTCTTGGCCAAAATGCTCGGACAAGGCGGGAACCAACTGCGACAAGGACAATTCTGGGACAACTTGGCCCTTTGGGCGGCCAAAGTGGGCCAGCAAAACAACGGAACCGCCAGACGCGATGATGTGTTTCACAGTTGGTACAATCCGTTCTATGCGTGTGGTGTCTGTGACAATGCCATCTTTCATCGGAACGTTGATGTCCACGCGCGTCAGCACCCGTTTACCCGACAGATCAAACGCGTCCAGTGTCTTCCAAGTCATACAAATTTCCTATCGCCAGAAGGCTATCCAATCAATCAAGCGGAGCAATTGCTTGCCCCACAAGATTATGTATTCCGCGTCATTGACGCGCCAGTCGAACACGACCAATCCAAGGATACACAGACCAAGAATGACTGCGACTGAATTGTTCATGTGGCGTGCTACCCGTGCTGGTGACGGGCAGGACCCATCAGATAAGTTTGCCCATTGCTACCGCTGTGTCGGCCATACGGCAAGAGAAACCCCATTCATTGTCGTACCAAGACAGGATGCGCACAAGGTTTCCGCCCATTACTGTGGTCTGGAGGGACGCAAAGTTAGAAGAATGCGTGTTGTGTGTATAGTCGATGGAAACGGTGGGTTCATCTACGTATTCCACGATGCCCGCCATGCTGTCTTTGGCGGCGGCGCGCACGGCACCGTTGATTTCTTCAACGGATGTGGGGCGTGTTGGGATGAAGTTCAGATCAATGGCGGATACGTTCGGTGTTGGAACGCGGATCGCGGACCCATCGAGACGGCCAGCCAGCTCTGGCATAACGAGGCCAACGGCCTTGGCTGCGCCTGTTGTTGTTGGGATCATGGACATGGCGGCTGCGCGGGCGCGATAGAGATCCTTGTGACGACGATCAAGAGTTGGCTGATCGCCTGTGTATGCGTGGATCGTTGTCATGAAACCTTTGTCGATGCCGATTGCATCATTGAGGATTTTCGCGATCGGGGCCAAGCAGTTGGTTGTGCAAGAAGCGTTGGACACCACAAGGTCGTCTTCGGTCAAGGCGTTGTGGTTTACACCGTAAACAACTGTTTTGTCGGCATTCTTAGCAGGTGCTGAGACCAGAACGCGTTTCGCGCCACGCTCCAAGTGGATTTGCGAGCCTTCTTTGGAGTTGAATTTGCCTGAGCATTCCAAAACGATGTCGACACCTTCCCAATCCAGTTCGGTCGGGTCGTAGGTGGAGAACATGCGCATTGGGCCTTGGCCCACATCCATAGTATCGCCCGCCACTTTGATGTCGCCTTGGAACCGACCATGTACACTGTCGTATTTCAGCAGGTGCGCGGTGGTTTCGATGGGGCCAGTTGCGTTCATGGCGACGACTTGGATGTCGTCACGTCCGCTTTCGATGATGTGGGACAGAGTGGAGCGACCGATGCGGCCAAAACCGTTGATACCAACCTTGAGAACCATTTTTATATCCTTAGCAAAGAAAGACGCAGAGATGCGCACGTGATTGGGACACCGCCTAAACGCAAGACGCCCGAATGGAAACCATCGGGCGTCTGTTTAGGTGCGTATGTTAACGTTAAAGCGGGATGTTAACGTTAAAGAAGGTTCTTCACGCGCTCTGCCACGGCATCGGCGGTGATGCCAAAGTTGGCGTAGAGCTCTTCTGCTGGGGCGGAGGCGCCAAAGCTGTCCATGCCGACAAAGTCTGCTTTGTTGGCTTTGCCGCGTTCCCCAGTGAGCCATTTGTCCCAACCCATGCGAACGGCGGCTTCGACGCCAACGCGGACAGGGCCAGGGGGCAGGATTTTGCGACGGTAGCTTTCGTCTTGTTCTTCGAACAATTCCCAGCACGGCATGGAGACAACACGTGTGCCGATGCCGATAGCTTGCAGTTTTTCGCGGGCTTCGAGTGCGATTTCCACTTCGGAGCCTGTGGCCATAATGATCGCTTGGCGTTTGCCTTCGCTTTCAGCCAGAACATAGGCCCCTTGGGCGGTGAGGTTCTTGTTTGTGTGCTTGGTGCGCACTGTGGCGACACCCTGACGTGTCAAAGACAAAACAGAAGGTGTTTTCTTCGACGACATGGCGATTTCCCAGCTTTCCGCCGTTTCCACCGTATCCGCAGGGCGGAACACGTAGGTGTTTGGTGTGGCGCGTGAAATGGCCAGATGTTCCACCGGCTGGTGGGTTGGGCCATCTTCGCCAAGGCCGATGCTGTCGTGGGTCATCACAAAAACCGTTGGGATTTGCATCAGGGCCGCCAAACGCATGGATGGGCGCGCATAATCGGTGAAACACATGAATGTGCCGCCGTATGGGCGTACGCCGCCGTGCAGAGCCATGCCGTTCATCGCTGCGGCCATACCGTGTTCACGGATGCCGTAGGCCACATGGCGGCCTTTGCGGTTGTCATCGTCAAACCAGCCCAAACCTTCGGTCAGGGTATTGTTCGACCCCGTCAGGTCCGCAGAACCACCCATGGTTTCTTTCATGATCGGGTTGATCACTTCGAGTGCCATTTGGGACGAGGCGCGCGTGGCTTTTTTGGGCTGCTCTTCTGAGACCTTGCGTTTCAGTTGTTTGATCACAGCGGAAAGGCGTTTGTGCGGTTCCCCTGCGATAACACGGTGGAAATCGGCTTGGCGGTTTTCGGACAGGCCTGCCATACGCTCTTCCCATGCTTCACGCTCGGCTGCGCCGCGTGAGCCGATGGCTTCCCAAGCGGATTTTACATCTGCGGGGATTTCAAAAGCAGGGTAGGGCCAATCAAAATATTCACGCATCTGTTTCAGTTGATCGTCTTTGATCGCGTAACCGTGGCCTTTGTTTGTATTGGCAACACCTTCAACGCCAACAGCGATGGTGGTTTTGCAGGCAATCATAGATGGTGTGTTGGTTTTCTTGGCGGCAGTAATCGCCTCGTCGATTGCAACAGGGTCGTGTCCATCGCATTCAAACACGGACCAGCCAGCAGCCTTGAACCGTTTTTGTTGGTCGGTGACGTCAGAGATGGAGATTTCCCCGTCTATGGAGATGTTGTTGTCATCCCAAAGTACGATCAATTTGCCGAGTTTTTGTTTGCCAGCGAGGCCGATAGCTTCGTGGCTGACACCTTCCATCAAGCAGCCGTCGCCCGCGATCACATAGGTGTGGTGATCCACAACTTTTTTAGAGTAGCGCGCCATCATGGATTGTTCGGCCATTGCCATACCAACCGCATTTGCGATGCCTTGGCCAAGCGGACCTGTTGTGGTTTCGATGCCTTTGGCGTGGCCGTATTCAGGGTGGCCCGCTGTTTTCGCGCCCCACTGACGGAAGTTGCGGATTTCATCCATGGTCATGTCTTCGTAACCTGTCAGGTGCAACAGGCCGTAGATGAGCATGGAGCCGTGACCCGCGGACAGGATGAAACGGTCGCGATCTGGCCAATCAGGGTTTTTGGCATCAAATTTCAGGTGCTTTTCAAACAACACGGTCGCAACGTCTGCCATGCCGATGGGCATGCCTTGGTGGCCAGATGCGGCAGCATGAACGGCGTCAGCGGCCAAAATTCGCAGAGCAGCGGCGTTTTTCCAGTGTTGCGGGTGATCTTTTTTCAGGTTTGAAATATCCACGAAAAGCCCTTTCTTGGGGTGATACGCATGGTGAAAGATGGGCCTGTGATACCAACTCAGATAAGGGGGTCAAGCGGATCAAAGCCGTTTACATCAGCTTTCTTTTGCAGCAATTTGTTTTTACAGTAAGAAAATGATCATAATGGTATCAGAAAATTGATTCGACAGCGGCGCTTTGCGGCAAGACGGACGAGCAGTGGGTGAAACGATGACACAATTTCCAAAAATTCAAGCGCGGTTGGATGCAGCGCTGAAAACGATCGAAGGGGCCAGCGCAGGTGGTGCAGACCCTGAAGACGTGAAAAAGCTGGCCGATCAGGTGGCGAGCGCAGAAAAAGATGCAGCAGCGGCCAAAGAAGAGGCGGCTTCTGCAGCGAAGGCGTTGAAAAAGGCACGTCAGCGTGTGGATGCGCTGG
This sequence comes from Amylibacter sp. IMCC11727, assembly GCF_029854195.1. Lineage (NCBI taxonomy): Bacteria > Pseudomonadati > Pseudomonadota > Alphaproteobacteria > Rhodobacterales > Paracoccaceae > Amylibacter > Amylibacter sp. IMCC11727. The sequence goes on along the minus strand of NZ_CP122960.1, from coordinate 2,094,351 downwards.
AAAAAGAATTGGCGCAAAAGGACGAAGGTGCGGATGCGCAGCGCACGGCCATGGTAAAGCAGATTGATGCGCTGGATAAGGCGCGCGCGGCTGTTGATGCGGAATTGGACAAAACGCGTCAATACAACAAGCATCTGAAAAAGATGAACGCAAGTTTGCGCAAAGCAAACGAAAGCAATGTGGGGGATCCCGATTTGATCAACCAATCATTGGAAGCGGAATTGGAACAAATCAAAGCACAGCGGGACGTTGATCTGGAAGAGGTCAATGGCATTCTTGCCCGACTGACACCGCTGGTGGAGGGCGCGTAAGATGGCTGAAGTAAAAGTAACAATCGGTGGCCGTGAATTCGAAGTGGCCTGTCGCGATGGCGAAGAGCATTTCTTGCAGTCTGCCGCTGGGATGCTCGACAATGAAGCGGGCGCGCTGAATGAAGCACTGGGTCGGATGCCTGAAACACGGATGTTGTTGATGGCAGGTTTGATGCTGGCGGATAAAACGGCGAGCCTTGAGGATCAGTTAAAAGCAAATGGGGCTGCGGGTGCGGACAGTTCTGGTGCGGCCAAGCGGGCCAATAAAGCAGAAAAGCAACTGAACGCAGCGCAAGAGCAATTGGCCGAAGTCAAAGCAGAGTTGGCCGAAGTGCAAGCGGCGGCCAAAGATGCGGCAGAGGCTCGTGATGCGGCTGTGGCGCAAATGAAAAACATGGTTGCGCAGGTTGAAAGCGCGGCGGATGCCATAAAAAAGGCTGGATAAACCAGCCTTTTCAATCAGTTATGACGCGATTGTATTGCGATGATTAGCTGTTTGCTTCGCGAATTTTATCAGCGGCGTCTTTGTCAAAAGAGACGCCGTTTTCTGTGAACAGTGTGTCGAGTTCCCCTGACAGGGTCATTTCGGTGATGATGTCGCAGCCACCCACAAATTCGCCTTTGACGTAAAGCTGTGGAATTGTAGGCCAATCTGAGAAGTCTTTGATGCCTTGGCGGATGCTGTCGTCAGCCAGCACGTTTACATCGGAAAACTGCACGCCCATATAGTTTAGAACGCCAGCCACACGCGAAGAAAACCCGCATTGTGGCATAGAGGCGGTGCCCTTCATGAACAACACAACGTCGTTGTTTGTGATCGTGTCTTGGATTTGTGCATTTGCATCAGTCATTTCGATATCCTTTTCGGGGTGGGCCGTTTCGCCCAACGTTGCCTGTTGATATATCAAGGGGTGCGCAGATTACAATGGGGCTGGCTTATCTGCCGCGAGGTACAAAAATCCGCGCGTATTCATCTGGGTCTTTGGTTACGAAGTAAGAGTGTGAATGCCCTGCTTCGGAGGTGCTGGAATGGATTGCGCTGTGGTTTGATCGCTGCGCATGCGTTTTTTCCCACGCATCGCCGCGCATTTTAGAACGCACCAGAAGCGCCCAGATCAGGGCGGTGATTAGCAGAAGTCCGCCCAGAAAAGTCATTGCTGATTATCGTTTTGTTGATCCCGTTTTACGGCGGCGCGCAAGCGTAGGGACATAACGATGATGGCGATCACCAGAAGCGGGATCAGAACCAGGATAAATGCGATGAGAGTCGCATCTGTCATTCAGGAGCCTTGGTCGTGAGGGCCAGTGCGTGCAATTCCCCAGAAGGGCCGTCCATTTTACCCTTTAGTGCGGCGTAAACCATACGCTGTTGAGCCACGCGGTTTTTGCCCCGAAACTCTTCAGCGATGATTTGGGCCGCCATGTGAACACCATCATCCCCTTGGACCGTGATATCAGCGTCAGGGAAGGTTTCGCGCAGCAAGGCTTCGATTTCAGGGGCGGACATTGGCATTTCGAATTCCTTTGTGGTGTTAAGCAACTGCTTTGGGCAGGCCCGTGGTAAAGGCATCGCGCAGATCGGACATGGCAACCTTGGCTGCGCCTAATTCTAGCGTATCACCTGTGGCTGTGCCAATCACTTGTGCGGGAACGCCTGCTGTTTGAGCGGCGGCCAGCACGGCATCAGGGGTGGCGGTTGCGATCAGGTAACGGGCCTGATCTTCGCCAAAGAACCAGCCTGTGTCGCCGTCTTTGAGGGCCATGCCGATATTGCCTGCAAGCGCCATGTCAGCCGCCGCGAGTGCGAGGCCACCATCAGAGAGGTCATGGGCAGCAGTGATGGATTTATCAGATTGTAACGCACGTACCAATTCACCAGCGGCCCATTCCGCCTTGAGGTCCACATGGGGGGCATCGCCGTCTTCGCGATTGAACAGTTCTTTCAATAGGGCGGATTGGCCGAGGTGGCCCGTGGTTTCACCCAGCAGGACAAGGCTGTCGCCGTCGTTCGGGGCGGTGCCAATCAATTGATCAAGGTCGGTCATCAAACCGACGGCGCCGATGGTTGGAGTGGGCAGGATGCCTGTGCCATCTGTTTCGTTGTAAAGGGACACGTTGCCAGACACGATGGGCATGTCGAGTGCGGACACCGCATCACCGATACCTTTGATACAACCAACGAATTGGCCCATGATTTCTGGCTTTTCTGGATTGCCAAAGTTCATGTTGTCAGTTGTGGCCAGCGGTTTAGCCCCTGTCGCGCAAAGATTGCGGTAGGCTTCGGCAACGGCTTGTTTGCCGCCTTCAAACGGGTTTGCTTTGCAGTAGCGCGGCGTCACATCAGAGGTGAAGGCCAATGCCTTTGGGGTTCCGTGAACCCGCACGACACCCGCGTCGAGACCTGGCCGTTTGACCGTGTCGGCCATGACCATCGTGTCGTATTGTTCGTAAACCCAAGCGCGAGACGCGTAGTTTGGGGAGGATGCGAGTGCGAGGAGGGCTTCGCCCGCGTCCACACTTGGGGCATCTGTTAGGGCAGCTGCTTGGGGTGTTTCGACCCACGGGCGGTCGTATTCTGGTGCGGTTCCTGACAGAGCCTTGAGCGGCAGGTCTGCTTTGACTTCGCCGTTGTGCATTATGAGGAAGCGATCTTCGGCGATGGTTTCACCGACGATAGCAAAGTCGAGGTCCCACTTGTCAAAAACCGCTTTTGCTTCGGCTTCAAGTTCGGGTTTCAGCACCATCAACATGCGTTCTTGGGATTCAGACAGCATCATTTCATAGGCTGTCATGTTGTCTTCGCGGATTGGCACATCTTCAAGGTTAAGGCGCACGCCAAGATCACCTTTGTCGCCCATTTCAACGGCGGAGCAGGTCAGGCCAGCCGCGCCCATGTCTTGGATGGAGATCACAGCGCCTGTTGCCATCAGCTCGAGCGTGGCTTCCATAAGGCGTTTTTCAGTGAAGGGATCACCAACCTGAACGGTTGGGCGTTTTTCTTCGATTGTTTCGTCAAATTCCGCAGACGCCATTGTTGCGCCGCCCACACCGTCGCGGCCCGTTTTTGCGCCAAGATACACCACGGGCATACCAACACCAGAAGCGGCGGAATAGAAGATCGCGTCTGTATCGGCGAGGCCTGCTGCGAACGCGTTTACAAGGCAGTTGCCGTTGTAGGCTTCGTGAAAGCGCAGTTCTCCGCCCACAGTTGGGACGCCAAAACAGTTGCCGTATCCGCCAACGCCTTCGACTACACCTGCGACAAGGGATTTTGTTTTTGGGTGGCTGACTTCGCCAAAGGACAGGGAGTTCATGGCCGCAATCGGGCGTGCGCCCATGGTGAATACATCGCGTAGGATGCCACCAACCCCTGTAGCGGCCCCTTGGTAGGGTTCGATGTAGGAGGGGTGGTTGTGGCTTTCCATTTTAAAGACAACACATTGGCCATCGCCAATGTCCACGATGCCCGCGTTTTCGCCAGGGCCGCAAATCACTTGGGGGCCTTCGGTGGGCAAGGTGCGCAGCCATTTTTTGGAAGATTTGTACGAACAGTGTTCGTTCCACATGGCCGAAAAGATGCCGAGTTCTGTAAACGTGGGTTCGCGACCAATGATATCAAGGATCATTTGGTATTCATCGGGCTTTAGTCCGTGATCAGCGATGAGTTTGTCGGTGATTGCTGGTTCGGTCATGAAAATAGCCCCCAAAGCGAATGGATTTGGGCGTGTCATACTGGAAGGGGAACCGGCGCGAAAGGGTGTGGAGCGGACCTTTCATAAGTTTTTTCATTTTTTTTCACCCGAGGTGTCGATTTGGACGAACGCCGTTCGTCTTTAGTGGGAAGACCAACAAGATGGAGATGAAAATGGACCTTCAAATAACAGCATTGAGCGCGGCGGTTTTGGCCATCGTTTTTCTGGTTTTAACCTTTGGCGTTATCAAAGCGCGCACTGCGGCAGGGATTTCAATCCTGCATGGGGATGACATGTCATTGGCCTTGAAAATGCGGGTGCATGGGAATTTTGCGGAATTTGTACCCCTTGCGTTGATCCTGATGGCATTGGCGGAGAATGCAGGGGGAAACAAAACGGCCCTGAGCGTGGCCGCCATGATTTTGGTGATATCGCGCATCATTTTGCCCTTTGGCCTAAAGGTCGAAAACATGACGCATCCTGTGCGGATTGCGGGCAATATCGGCACGCATTTGGCGATGTTGATTTGTGTGGTCCTGATTGGCCTGACGCAATTCGCCTGAACACTCAACAGTTGCAAACCGATCCGATTTTGGATCACACTTAACCCACTTGAAAGGAAACTATCATGCAATATTTGGCTTTAATCTATTCCGAACCTGAGCCGACCCCTGATTTTGGCACACCAGAGTTTGAGGCGATGATGCAAGAATGGCGCGATGTGACGCAAGTGTATCAAGATGCCGGTGTCATGGTGGGCGGCGAAGCGTTGCAGCCTGTTGAAACCGCCACATCCATTCGCAAACGTGATGGGAAATTGGAAACCATGGATGGCCCGTTTGCCGAAACCAAAGAGCAATTGGGCGGATATTATCTGTTTGAATGCAAAGATTTGGACGAGGCGATTAAATACGCGTCCATGATCCCGACGGCCCGTACAGGCACGGTTGAGGTGCGTCCAATTATGGCGCTTGAGTAACACATGGTGGCGGCCAAAGAGGATGTTCATGAGGCTCTTGCGGGCGTATTAAATGAGTATCATGGCCGCCTTCTTTCTGCGCTGATCGCCAATCTGCGCGATTTTCAAATGGCCGAGGACAGTTTGCAAGACGCGCTGGCCTCGGCCATTTTGCATTGGGGGCGGTCTGGCGTGCCAACAAACCCGACAGGGTGGTTGTTGCAAACCGCGCGGCGCAAGGCCATTGACCGCATTCGGCGGGCAAAGAATTTTGACGCGAAATCAAAAGATTATGCCATGTTGTTGCGGCTTGATCAGCAAGATGCTGAAGACGAGCGGCAAGAAGAAATTCCAGATGAGCGGCTGCGGTTGATATTCACCTGTTGTCATCCCGCATTAGATGCAAAGACCCGAGTGGCCCTTACGTTGCGCACGTTGGGTGGGCTGACAACGGCAGAAATTGCGCGGGCGTTTTTGGACACGGAATCCGCCATGGCGCAGCGTTTGGTGCGTGCGCAAAAGAAGATCAAAGCCTCTGGTATACCGTTTGAAGTGCCCCAAGGGTCAGATTTGCCTGATCGGTTGCATTCCGTTCTGATGGTTATCTATCTGATTTTTAACGAAGGTTACGCGGCCACACGCGGGGAGCAGCAGATCCGCAAGGACTTGTGTGAAGAGGCGTTGTTTTTGGCGGAAGTTGTGGATCAATTGTGTCCTGAACAGGCCGAAGTGGAGGGATTGATTGCGCTGATGTCGCTGATCCATGCGCGAAAGGCGGCGCGGGCCACACCCGATGGTGGCATGATTTCGATAGAGGATCAGGACCGTTCTTTGTGGGATAAAGCGGCAATAGAACCCGCGTGTGCCTTGGTGAAGCGGGCGCTGGGGAGGGGCGTGCCAGGTCCCTACCAGATTCAGGCGGCCATACAGGCGGTGCATTCAGAAGCTGACACGTTTAAATCTACTGGCTGGCCCGAGATTGTTGGGCTCTATGAGGCGTTGATGCAGTTTGATGCGTCCGCCGTGGTGCGATTGAATTGGTGTGTGGCGCTGTCCTTTGTGCAAGGGCCAGAAGCGGCCATACGGGCAAGCGCGGATTTGGGGCAGGACTTGGAGGCGTATCAACCTTATCATGCGGCATGTGCTGCGTTTTATCGCGCGGCGCTGCGGTTTGAAGAGGCGGATACGTGTTATGCCAGAGCTATTGGATTGTCAAAGAACCACAGCGAAGCAGTGTTTCTGGATCGCAAAAGGCGTGAGGCAAAAAAAGAGGCCGAGCAAATGCTCGGCCTTAGTCCAACAGGGAGGTGAAGATGCTGAGAACTTTCGCTCAACCAACATCTTCACTTATAAGATATAAACCGAAAGGGTTAAGAACAAGTGTAAATAGGCCACAGTGGTTGCATATCGGTCATGCTGGATTTGCATAGCACGACAAAAAAGGCGTGATATTTGGGTTTATCCGTTGTTTTAACGCCTTAAAATTGTGACAGCTTTTTGTCGGCTTTGATCTCTTCCAGCACGAAATCGCGGAACACTTGCACCCTTTTTGAATGTCGTAACTCTTCTGGATAGGCCAGATAGACGGGGACTTGGGAGCTTTCTTCTTCGGGAAGAACGCGTAACAGGTGCGGGAAATCGGCGGTGACATAGCTTGGCAACACGCCAATACCGACGCCGAACAGCACGGCTTGCAGAACGCCAAAGTAGTTGTTTACCGTGAGATGGCTGTCGTGTTCCCCAGACAAAAGCGGACGCAGCCAATTCACGCTGGCGCTGACTTGTTGGGATGACAGGCTTTGGCTGATGATGCGGTGATTGCGCAAGTCTTCAAAGTCTTTGGGCATGTCGCGTTTTTCGAAATACGCGTCTGAAGCGTAAAATCGCATGTTTACGTCCATCAAACGCCGGCGCACCAGATCGGCTTGGCTTGGCTCTTTCATGCGAATGGCCACATCTGCCTCGCGCATGGGCAGATCGAGCACGCGTTCTTCGAGCAGGAGATCAATTTTAAGATCGGGGAAACGGTCATAGAGCCGCCCCATACGCGGCGCGAGCCAAAGCGTGCCAAAGCCAACTGTCGTGGTGACTTTTAACTCACCATAAACTTCGTCTTCGCTGTCGCGAATGCGGGCTTCGGCGTTATCGAGCTTTTTGCTCATGTCTGATGTGGCATCAAACAGCAATTCGCCCTGTTCTGTCAGGATCAAGCCACGGGCATGGCGGTGAAATAGGGTGACGCCAAGGCTTTCTTCGAGCGCGCGAATTTGGCGACTGACGGCGGACTGTGAAAGGTGGAGTGCTTCGCCCGCGTGTGTCAGGCTGCCTGCATCAGCAACGGAATGAAATATCCGTAATTTGTCCCAATCCAATGTCTTGTCCCCTAAATTTGTTATTTGCTTTTTGTGTACGATTTCAGGACAGTAATAGCAACGAAAACAGCGGGGCAGAATTTTCTTGTTAGGTCAGAATTTATGACCTATGTTTGACTCAGCTAATACGTTGGGAGGCGTTATGTCCAAGCCAGAAATCACACTCGCAGATCGATACGACCTATCAAAACATGCGGTTTTGCTGAACGGCACCCAAGCGCTGGTGCGTTTGATGATGGAGCAAAAAGAGCGGGATCGTGCGGCGGGGTTGAACACATCTGGGTTTGTGACGGGGTATCGCGGCTCGCCTTTGGGGGCGGTTGATATGCAAATGCAGCGGGCGGAAAAGCAACTGACAGCCCATGACGTGGTGTTCCAATCTGGATTGAACGAGGATTTGGCCGCAACTGCCATTTGGGGCGCGCAGCAAGCAGAGTTGTATGGTGAGGGGAAATACGACGGCGTTTTTGGCATGTGGTATGGCAAAGGGCCTGGGGTTGATCGGTCTGGTGATGTGTTTCGTCATGCCAATATGGCAGGCACGTCGAAATTTGGCGGTGTTCTGGCCTGTATGGGGGATGATCACACGGGCGAAAGCAGCACCGTATTGCACCAATCCGAATTTGCGTTTGTTGATGCGATGATGCCGATCTTGTCCCCAGCGGGGGTGCAAGAAATTCTGGATTACGGGGCCTATGGGTATGCGCTGAGCCGCTATTCGGGCTGCTGGGTTGGCTTGAAGTGTGTGAAAGACACGATTGAGGCCACAGCGGTTGTGAATGCTGATCCAGCGCGGTTGGATATTAAAACACCCACAGATTTTGACATGCCAGAAGATGGCCTGAACATCCGCGCCATTGATGACCGCATCCCGCAAGAGGCGCGGTTGCACGATTACAAGCGGTTCGCAGCCGAAGCGTTTGGTCGGGCCAACAAGCTCGATAAACGGATGGCGGGGAAAGCGGGCGCCAAGATTGGGATCGTGTCGGCGGGGAAAAACTGGCTCGATACGCAACATGCGCTTGATCTGTTGGGAATAGATGGAGTCGAGGCCGAGCGTTTGGGCATCACAACTTACAAGGTTGGGATGGTGTGGCCGCTTGACATGACTTCATTTGAGGAATGGGCCGAAGGGCTCGACCTGATTATTGTGGTGGAGGAAAAGCGCAAGCTGATCGAAGTGCAGATCAAAGAGGCGCTATTTGACAACCGTGATGGCCGCCGTGTGGTGGGCTGGAAACATGATCGCCGCAAGGGGGAGACAATTTTCACGGTGAAGGGCTCGCTTGATCCTGTGACCATTGCGCAGAAAATTGCGATGTTGTTGGGCGAAGAGGGCTATTTGTCTGAAAAATGCCGTAAAGCCTTGGCCAAATTAGATGAAGCCACCGCTGGGGACAATGCAGAGGAGGTTGCGGTGCGCGCGCCGTGGTTCTGTTCTGGGTGTCCGCATAATTCATCCACGAAGCTGCCAGAGGGATCTCGTGCCTTTGCGGGTATTGGCTGTCATTACATGGCAAAATGGATGGATCGTGAAACCATTGGATTTACCCATATGGGGGCCGAAGGAGCCAACTGGGTTGGGGAATCGCTGTTTTCGAAACGCGATCACATGTTCCAGAATCTGGGGGATGGGACTTATAACCACTCGGGCGTTCAGGCGATCCGCATGGCCTTGGCGGCGGGGACAAACATTACCTATAAAATCCTGTTTAATGATGCGGTTGCTATGACGGGCGGGCAGCAGAATGATGGTGATTTGTCTGCGGCAAAAATTGTGGCCGAAATCAAGGCCATGGGTGTTGAAAATATCGCACTGGTGTATGACGAAAAAGAAGAGATTGATCTGTCGGAATTTCCGTCAAGCGTACCCACATATGAGCGGGCTGATCTGCAATCTGTTCAGGAAAAATTCAGCAAAACCAAAGGTGTGTCTGCGATTGTTTATGCGCAGACCTGCGCAGCGGAAAAACGGCGTCGGCGCAAACGTGGGCTGTTCCCTGATCCTGATCGACGGATATTTATCAATCCAGCGGTGTGTGAAGGCTGTGGTGATTGTGGTGTGCAATCAAACTGTGTGTCCGTCACGCCATTGGAAACGGAGCTTGGACGCAAGCGTAAGATTGACCAATCAAGCTGTAACAAAGACTTTTCCTGTGTGAATGGTTTTTGTCCAAGTTTCGTGACCGTGGAAGGTGGCACGCCAAAGAAACAAGAGGCCAGCGGAATGCAGTTGCCCGACCTGCCTGAAGCGGTGGTTCCTGCGATCAATGGCACGCATAATATGGTGATTACAGGTGTTGGCGGCACAGGTGTTGTGACCGTTGGTGCGGTGTTGGCCATGGCGGCGCATGTGGATGGCAAAGGTGCTGGCATGATGGAAATGGCGGGGCTGGCGCAAAAGGGAGGCGCGGTTCACATCCATTGCCGATTTGCCGAACGTCCCGAAGATATCAGCGCCGTGCGCGTGGCCGTTGGCGAAGCAGACAGTGTGATTGGGGGCGATTTGGTGGTGACGGCGGGGGCGAAAACCTTGGGCCTGATGACGCGGGGGCGCACCAAAGTTGTGTGTAACAGCCATGAAATCATCACGGGTGAATTTACCCAAAATACCGAATTTTCCCTGCCAAGTGATCGGATGCAGCTGTCCCTGACGGGACGTTTGGGTGAAGAGGATGTGGCGTTTTTGAACGCGACGGAATTGGCGCGGGTGCATCTGGGCGATAGTATTTATGCGAATATGCTGATCGTTGGGGCGGCTTGGCAAAATGGGTTAATTCCGCTGAGCCGTGAGGCGATTTTGCAAGCTATTGCGCTGAACGGGGCAGGAGTTGAAGGCAACAAACGGGCGTTTGAAGTGGGCCGTTGGGCCGCGCTGCACCCCGAGGATGCGGCGCGCACGTTGCGCACGAATGTGGTAGAACTGCCCACATCCGTAGAGGATATCATCCGCTTTCGAGAAGAAGAGTTGGTGCTGTATCAAAACGCCAAGTTGGCCGCGAAATACCGCGCCTTTGTGGAGGGTATTGAAGGGGCTGAATTACGCGAAGCGGTGGCGAAGTCTTATCATAAGCTGTTGGCATATAAGGATGAATATGAGGTGGCGCGATTGCATGCCGCCAATGTGGAGCAGATGGTTGCCGAGAATTTTGACAACGTCAAAGCGTTGCGGTTTCATTTAGCGCCCCCAATCCTGCCAGGTAAGACCGCGGATGGGCGGCCCAAGAAACGCAAGTTTGGGCCGTGGGTTTTGAACCTGTTTAAAGTGCTGCGAAAGGGCAAAGCATTGCGGGGCACACCGCTTGATCTGTTTGGCTATTCAGCGGAGCGGCGGATGGAACGTGCGTTAATCGCGGAGTTTGAGCGGGATGTGGCAGAGGTTATGCCGCTGGTGACACCCGCCACGCAGGATTTGATTTTGGCGTTGTTTGAATTGCCGATGCAAATTCGTGGGTTTGGACCTGTAAAACAACAAAACGTGCAGACTGTTGCGAAACGCCGTGAAGAATTGCTGGCGGCCATTCGCAGTGGTGGTGCAGTTCAGGCTGCGGCGGCAGAATAGTTACACACCCAATCCCGCACGCATGGCGATTTTGCGTGTGGTGATGGAACCGTGCAGGAATTGCAGCCCCTTGAGGCGCAAGGCGCGCAAGTTTTCACCAGAGGCGAGCGAGGCACGGTTTAACAGATCAATGCCTTGTAAACGCATTGCCACATCTTTGGATCGGGCCTTTTCGTAAGCGCCGAGCATGGATTCGCTGCCCAGATCATGATCATCACACAGGTCTGTCAGAGTTTGGATATCGGCCAGTGACATGTTCAAGCCCTGCGCCCCGATAGGGGGCATAACATGGGCTGCTTCGGCGATAAGGGCGGTGCGTTCTGCGGTGAGGCGATCTGCTTTTTGTGAGATGATGGGCCATAGTCCGCGTTGCCCTGTGAGGGTCAGAGGGCCGAGGATTTCGCAACTGCGTTCTGACGCGCGGGCAGCAAACTCCGTATCATCAAGCGCCATGAGGGCGGTGGCATTTGCGCCTGTTTCCATCCAGACAATAGCGGATTGCGGCTGGCCGTTGTGATCGGGCAAGGGGACCAAAGTGAACGGCCCGCCAGAGCGGTGAATCTCGGTTGAGATGTTGTCATGCGGAATGGGATGGGACACGGTGAAAACAATCGCTTTCTGTCCGTAACGCCATGTTTGCACGCCAATATCTGCTGCGTCACGAATGGGGGAATTACGCCCATCGGCGGCGATAACCAACTGGGTTGCGATTTGGGGTCCATCGGTGAGTGTAACAAGTGCTTCTGTATTGCGGGTCAGCACGCGTTTTGTGCCGATGCCAACGCGAAAGGTGGCGTTTGGTGTATCGTTGATTTGGGCCAAAAGTTCGCGGCGCAACAGCCAGTTCGGGAAGTTCCAGCCGAAAGGCAAATCGGACACTTCTGACGCGTCAAAATCGGCAACGTAGCGGATTTCATTTTCGACTCCGCCCGCATCAGCCAGACGCATGATTTGCAAAGCTTCGGCGTGTGATTGCAGGCGTGGCCAGACCCCAGCGGTTTCCAATGTGGTGCGGGCAGGTTGCAAAAATGCGGTGCTGCGGCGGTCCGCATCTGGGCTGGCCGACGTTGTGATCGGCGCAGACGGATCGACGCATAAAACCGACAGACCTTTGGCGGCAAAAGCGCACGTCGCGATGAGCCCTGCAAGGCCGCCGCCGCTGATGAATATGTCAAAGTGTTCACGTGCCATGGATCAGACGTAGGGGGCTTTGGGTGATTGGGAAAGGATCAGTCAACGATCTGCGACAGAAAGGCCGTTAAATCGGTGGTTTGATGGTGGATATAATCTTCGGGCCGCGATGGGCCGACCAAAACGGTACGCATTCCGATGTCATGGGGAACTTTGAGGTTTCGGTGGTCGTCTTCGAACATGGCTGCCGTTTGAGATGTAAATCCATCGCGGGTGATGATGGCGCTGTAAGCTTCGGCGCTGGGTTTGGGATGGAAATCGCTGTGTTCAATGCCGTAAATCGCATCGAAAATTCCTGTGAGGCCGCGTGCCTCTAATACGCGGTCAGCGTGAAATTCTGATCCGTTGGTATAAACAATTTTGCGCCCGGGCAGGTTTTGTATGTGGGATCGCAGGACGAGGTCTTGGGGGACGTGATCCAAAGAAATATCATGCACATCAAAGAGATAGGGCATGGGGTCAATGTTGTGTTCGCGCATCATGCCAGACAGGGTCGTGCCGTATGTCTGCCAGTAGTGATCGCGCAGATAGTTCGCACGCGACTGATCCACCCCCAATTCGCGCATCACATAGGCGGTCATTTTCACCTCAATCTGGTCAAAGAGCGCGCATTCGGGCGGGTAAAGCGTATTGTCGAGGTCAAACACCCAAGTGGAGACATGTGAGAAGCTGTTTTTCATGTGCCAAACCTAGGCTGTGTTGGCCAAATGGAAAAGGGTGAAAGGTCGCAGGGTTGGGAAAAACATTGTGCTGCACGCCAAAGCGGGTAACGTCAAAGAAACGCTGATTTTTCAGTGCAATATGGGACAGAGTAATGACACCGAGCGAAAAAATCGCAAAAGCACGCAAACTGTTGGAAGAGGCTGGTCAGGAATTGACTGCAAAGCTGCAATCGGATCGCACGCGCGCGCGCGGAGCGACCGTACGCGAATTGCACTCCATCGGCCCGCTGCGCGGAGAAGTGGCGCAGTTTTTCTCACAAGCGGGGCAAGATCGGATTGTGGATTCCGCTTTGGGTCACAAAACGGGCGGCGTGTTCGTAGATGTGGGCGGATATGATGGTGTGACGGGATCAAACTCTCTGTTCTTTGAAGTTTTTCGCGGATGGAGCGGGATTTTGGTAGAACCCGCACCAACGCAATTGCGCAAAGCAGAGGCTGTGCGGCGTTGTCCGTGTTTGGGATATGCGGTTGCGGGGCAGGCGGGGAGCCTTGAGTTTATGGAAGTGACCAAAGGGTATACGCAAATGAGCGGATTCCTTGACAGTTATGACCCCGATTTGCTGGCTCGTGTGCGCCAAGACTCGCGCCACGAAGAGGTTGTACACACGCTGGAAACCAAGACGTTGAATGATATTTTGGCGGCGCAAAATATTGATAAAGTGGATTTCTTGTCGCTGGATGTTGAAGGGGGCGAGATGAGCATTCTGAGCAATTTCGACTTTGACGCGGTGGATGTAGAAATCTGGAGTGTGGAGAATAACACGCAAGAAACGGCGATTCCTGAACTTATGCGAGACAATGGATTTGATCTAATCGAATTTGCGGGTGTGGATGATATTTTCCGCAAGCGGCGTGAAACCTGAGGGGATGAAGATGCAAAGTGAACCGAAAGACGCCTATGATCTGATCTTGAACGCCATTGATGTTGGGGTGTACCGCCCTGGGGATCGTTTGGTAGAAAGCGAGTTGGCAGAGCGGTTTGGCGTGTCGCGCACGCCGGTGCGCGAAGCGTTGCAGCGTCTGGAAACGCAATCAATGTTGACCCGTGACGGGCGGTCTTTGATCGTGTCGTCTTTGGATCACAATCAAATGGCCGAGCTTTATGAAGTGCGGGCGGAGTTGGAAGGTTTGGCGGCTGCATTGGCGGCAAAGCATGCGTCACCAGAAGAAATCAAAGTGTTGTATGGTATGGTCGAAGAAGACAGGCAATACCTTGATAACCCAAGAGAATTATCTATTGCGAACCGTCGATTCCATCGCCAAATCCATCTGGCCAGTCGCAATCGGTATTTGGTGCAGCAATTGGAAATGGTGCATCGTTCTATGGCGTTGTTGGCGGAAACATCACTGGCTGCTGATGGGCGGGGCGAAATGGCCTTGGCCGAGCATTTGGCCTTGGTTCAAGCCATTGAAAAGGGCGATGCGACGGCGGCGGATCAGCTGCTAAAAGATCATTTGTCCTTTGCGTTCCAAACGCGCCTAAAGGCGGATGCAGGCAGTATTAAGTCATCCAATGGGGGATGACCTGATCCAGGATTTGGTGGATGACATTCGGCTTGGCTGCCCTGTGCGATCTTTGTCTGGTGTGCTGGATGATCTGGAGGCAGCCTATGACGTTCAGGATCAAGTTGTTCCCCATCTTGGGCCAACGTGCGGGCGAAAAATTGCAATGAATTCAGCGGCCTTGATGGAAATGGCCAGAATTACAGAGCCAATTGTGGGGCATGTTGTTGGAGATGCGCCACTAGCGAGCGGCGCGTCACTGCGCGTGTCTGACTATCGTGAATTGGCGGTAGAGCCAGAGTTCGCGGTGGTGATTGCCAAGGATATTCCCGCAGGGACACGGATAGAGGCGCGTGCGTTAGGCGATGTTATTGCGCGAATTTCATTGGCGTTTGAGCTGTTAGACAAACGCAACGATACCCATGCTATGCACGCGCCAACCTTTGTTGCGAACAATGTCTATAATGCGGGAATTGTGTTGGATCAGGCACCGTTGGATATAGCGGCGCTTGATGCGGGGGCATATGCGGCAACGTTTACGGCAAAGGGCGGCGTGATTGTGAATGGGCCTGCAACTGCGCCACAAAACCCGCTTGAAGCTTGCGCCTTTGTTATCAATCATTTCACCGCACGGGGGCAGGCCGTGAAGGCGGGCGAAGTGATATTATGCGGTGCGCATCACCCACCGATGGTCATCGAAGGGACGGGAACATATGAGTTTTCGCTGTCTTCTGGGCAAGAGGTGAGCCTGTCGATTTCACCCTGATAAGATGTGTCGTTGATGCCGTGTTCGGTTTTGTCCCAATACGTTGGGTGCACGAAAAGTTCCCACACCGCCTTGTACGCGGCGAATGCGCCAAGCGGCCAATAGAGCAGCATCATGGGGACGTAGTTGTAGAGCGATCTATCCCCGCGTGATTTAACTGCGGCACTGCTGAGCACCAAAAGAAACAATTCAGTGACGACAAAGCTGATAATCAGGGTGGCGAACAAGGCTGGATTGATGAGGTCGTACAGGGGAAGCTGAAATCCGACTGTGAACAGCCACATTGGCAAAACCAAAGGCACAGCAGCAAAAGAAGACACCGTGCCAAGCATTTGGACCTGAAACACGAAAAATCCAATGGGACCGAGTTGTTTGAAAAGTTGCACCGGGTGGCGCATGTGGATCATCCACGTCATAAGAAACCCTTTGAGCCAGCGGGACCTTTGCCGCACCCAAGGTAAAACGCGGAAATTTGCCTCTTCGTAGGTGGTGGCATCGGACCATGCACAACGATAGCCCATGCGGTGCAGGCGAATGCCAAGGTCCGCATCTTCGGTTACGTTTTGTGCATCCCAACGGCCCAAAGATTCCAGGATGTCACGGCGGAAAAATACGGAGGTGCCGCCAAGTGGGATTGGCAGGTTCAATCGTTCCAGTGCAGGCAGGATCATGCGGAATAGGATTGAATATTCGATTGTGAAACAACGGGATATCCAATTTGTGCTGCTGTTGTAGTAATCAAGTTGACACTGCACACAGGCAAGATTTTCATCGCCTGTTTCAAACCGTTGAGCCACCCGAAACAATTGGTTCGGCTCTGGGGCGTCTTCTGCATCGTAAATGCCAATGATGTCGCCATTGCAAAAATCGAGCGCATAATTCATGGCGCGGGGTTTGGTTTGCAGCGTGTTTTCAGGCACTTCGATGGTTTTCATCCAATAGGGCAATTTGCACTGCGCAAGGTGTTGTTTTGTGGCGGTGTCGGTGGCCTCATATACGAGGCAAATTTCCAACAACTCTTTGGGGTAAACCAGCAGAGACATGCGTTTAATAAGGCGTTCAACGATGTCTTCTTCGCGTAAAAGTGGCACGAGGATCGACATTTTAGGAAATTTCTTTGGGCGTTTGTATTTGTGATCTGTGGTTTTGATCCCGCGTCTGGCCCACAGCATGGACGCTTTGAACACGCCGTTGGCCAAAAGAGCGATCAGGATCCAGCCAAAGATGATGTTGATGAAAGGGATGGGCGCTACATAGAGGAGGGCGGCGCATATCAGCAGCAGCGATAGCCCGATGCGGCGTGGGCCTTTGCCGACCCAGTTGCGGCAACTGAGCGTTTCATCCACATATTCATTGGCCGCAGCAGATAAAGCAGAACCGTGAACGGTTTGGTGATAGCGGATGATTTCGGATTTCGGGGCCAGAACAAATTCAAAACGTTTTGCAAAACTGTTTACGCGCTGCAGGATGTCTGGAATGTCTTCAGGGTCCGACACGGCGATGATTAACACTTCGTCGATGTATTTCCATGGCACAAACAAGTGGCGCAAACTGATGCTAGGTGCAACGAGGGAAGACAAAAGCCGACTGGGGGGATCAATGGCCAGATCCACAATCGCGAGGTTGGATTGTTCGGATGCGGCGCGGAGGATGACATCTTCTTTTGCGTATCCAAGTCCCTGCAATAAGTCGGAAAGTTTCGCGTTTTCAAAGCTTTGTAAGGCAACCGCTTTGAACATGTCGTCGGGGGAGACATCGCCGCGTGCGACCAGAATATCCTTCAGTGTCGGCTGCGCAGGACCGCGCCGCGGGCGATTGGGCGGTGGAAAATCGAGATTTTTGACGTGAAGTGCCATAACAGCCCCTAAGCGAATAGGAGCAGTCTGGGATGGTTAAGTTAACCGTTGGTTAACAAATCAAGTATCAGCCCATATTCGCGGCGAAGCGTTCAAACAGATAGAAGCTATCTTGAGGGCCTGGGCTGGCTTCTGGGTGATGCTGAACCGAGAACACAGGCCGATCTGTCATGCGGATACCGCAGTTTGAACCGTCAAACAGGGACACATGGGTTTCTTCGACACCGTCTGGAAGGCTTTGTGCATCAACGGCAAAACCGTGGTTCATGGATGTGATTTCCACTTTGCCCGTTTCGTTTTCTTTAACAGGGTGGTTTGCACCGTGGTGGCCGTGGCTCATTTTCAGGGTTTTACCCCCCAAAGCGAGCGCGAGCATTTGGTGCCCAAGGCAAATTCCGAAAATTGGCAGATCGGTCTTGTCCAAAATCCCTTGGATCATCGGGACGGCGTATTCGCCTGTGGCCGCTGGGTCCCCTGGACCGTTTGAAAGGAACACGCCTTGAGGGTTGTGGGACAATACGTCTTCGGCGGTGGCGGTGGCTGGCAGCACAGTCACATCGCAGCCCGCAGAGGCGAGACAGCGCAGGATGTTGCGTTTTGCGCCGTAGTCGATGGCGACAACACGTTTGCCTTCGCCTGTGCGTTTGGGATAGCCGTCTGGCCACGCCCAGCGTTGTTCATCCCAGCGATAGGATTGTGCGCATGTGACCTCTTTCGCGAGGTCGAGCCCTTCAAGGCCAACGAAATCGCGGGCTTCTTGTAAAAGGGCAGGCATATCAAATTCGCCGTCAGGATTGTGCTGAATGGCGACATGGGGTGCGCCCTGCATACGGATGGCGCGGGTCAAACGACGTGTGTCGATACCGCCAACGCCAATGCGACCCCGTTTGGACAGCCATTCGGACAGGGTTTCTTGGCTGCGCCAATTCGATGGTTCGGTCGGATCCCATTTCACGATCATGGCGCGCGCAACAGGATCGGCGGTTTCATCGTCTTCGGTGTTCACGCCTGTGTTGCCGATATGGGGGAAAGTGAATGTGATGGCCTGACCCGCGTAAGACGGGTCTGTCATGATTTCCTGATACCCCGTCATTGCCGTGTTAAAGCACAGTTCTGCAACGGTTTTTCCCGTTGCCCCAAAACCGCGCCCGTAAAAGGTGCTGCCATCGGCAAGAACAATACATGCGGTCGGGTGATCGGGTGTTTCTGGCGTGGTCATTGCAGCGTTCCTTGAGCCAAATTTGCGCGAAACTACGCGGGGGGCGCGAAATGGTCAAGGGTTTGATCCAATTGTAATATGCAATAAAAACAACGGCTTGGATTTTTCGTTCGGAGTTGTCTCGGGCGACAATTCAGGGTAGAAGCAGCACTTGGATTTATCGCAACTGCCGGGAAGCACGAAAATGCGCGACGAGATCAATACACAGGTCAAACAGGCCATGCGGGACAAAGACAGCGAACGATTGACGACGCTGCG
Source organism: Amylibacter sp. IMCC11727 (assembly GCF_029854195.1). Lineage (NCBI taxonomy): Bacteria > Pseudomonadati > Pseudomonadota > Alphaproteobacteria > Rhodobacterales > Paracoccaceae > Amylibacter > Amylibacter sp. IMCC11727. The sequence continues at coordinate 2,075,941 of NZ_CP122960.1, read as the reverse complement.
TTTGATCAATGCTGCAATCAAGGACCGCGATATCGCAGCGCGGGCTGAGGGCAACTATGACGGGGTGTCTGATGATGAAATCCTGCAAGTTTTGGCCAAGATGATTAAACAGCGCACCGAAAGCGCCAAAGTTTATGAAGAAGGTGGGCGCTTGGAGTTGGCCGAGAAAGAACGGCGCGAGATTGTGGTGGTGGAGCAATTTCTGCCCAAACAATTGAGCGACGAGGAACTGACTGCTGCGGTTAAAGACGCCATCGAAACCACAGGGGCGGAGAGCATTCGCGACATGGGGCGTGTGATGGGTGAATTAAAGGGCAAATACGCTGGTCAGATGGATTTCGGCAAGGCTGGCGGCGCTGTGAAAGCTGCTTTGGCGGGGTGACAAGTAACGGGTTCTGCGCACAATCTGCCACAACGAAAAAGCCCGCGACGAAAATCGCGGGCTTTCTTTTTGAGAGGGCAGACGTGTTACGCAAAAATAAAGTCTGAGTTGCCCCAGGCACCGATGCTCATATCCTCGATAAGGATCACGCCATCGCCACCGATTTTGGTAAGGTCGATGATCGAGCCTGTGCCATTTGCGATGATTGCACCTGCGTCTGTGAGGTCTTGGCGCGAGGAAACAGCAAAGGCGCTGAGGTCGAGCTGGTCTGTGTTATTTGCGAAATCGGTGATTTCGTCATTGCCGGAATTGCGGCCAAAGACAAACACATCAGCCCCTGTGTTGCCTGACAGGATGTCATTGCCGGTGCCCCCTGTGATCGTGTCATTGCCAGAGCCGCCTTTGATTTCATCGTTACCACGACCGCCATACAATTCGTCATTGTCCTGGTTGCCTTCGATATAGTCATCACCATCGTTGCCCCGGATCATGTCGCTTTCTGAACCACCATACAGTTCGTCATTGCCTTGTTTGCCCTGAATGTTATCTGCGCCAGCATCGCCACGCAGATCGTCATCCCGAGTGCCACCGCGCAGGGTATCTGCGCCATCACCGGCGTTTACACGCCCGTCTGTCCAGCCATCCAGTTTGCCGCGATAGGTGTCATCGCCGTCACCCATGTTGATATCGCCCGTAATCAAACCACCGTTGATCAGTTTCAATGTGGAACCCGTGGCGGTCATGTCTACGGCATCTACATCGCCTGTTATTGTACCAAAATTGCGCACTTCGGTCGTTTGGCTGAGATACATTGACGTACCGCCGCGCCCGATCAAATCCCCCGTGTTGGACAAGAAAAAATCACTGCCATTCTCAAAACGAATTGCGATTTCGCCTTCGATGTGTCCCGAGTTGTCGATCCGGTTGTTCAAAATCGTGCCTGATAAATATGTGGCAACGCCAAATTTCTGCGAAACAATGGTACCGGAATTGGAAACTTCTGCATCACTACTATTAAGGAGAATTCCTGAACCTAACGTGGGATGGTCCGAGGAAGAGTGGATGACACCGGCGTTGGTGATATGGGCGCCCACGCCGCGCACCCAGATGCCGTATCCGCCATAAATTTCACCAAGGTTTAGCAGGGAAACACCTGTTCCCAAAAGGTTGAAAGAGGCGAGGGAATCAGATGTAGTGCTCACGCGGCCAGTGGAAGAAATGAAAATACTGGTATCAGTACAAGCGGCTTCTACGTCAAACTGCCCAGATGAAATGAGATGCCCGTAAATGCCAACCAGATGGTCTACGCCCGATGTAATGTCTATATGGCCCTGTAACAGGGTGCCTTCGGTAAGGTAAAGTTCATCGCCACTTGTGAGTGTGTAGCTTTGCACTGTGTCTGTTGAAACCACTGTAGTTGTCATGGGAAGGTCCTCCTTTAAGGATCAGGTCTTGTTTAGCGAATTGAAATCGTTTCGAAAAAGGTGCCAGCCGACATGCTGGTACCCACATTTTTCAAAGTTTGGAAATGGACATCACGCAAAGATAAAATCCGAATTGCCCCATTGGTTCTCGGTCATATCCTCGATAAGGATCACGCCATCGCCGCTTTAGTTGATGCCATCGGTACTATCCGTGCGCAGTGCGCCATCAACGCCGATGAACAGGACATCCTGCCCATCTAAGGTTTGCGCAGATGTGGTGATTGTGTCGATGTATGTTACGGTCATAATATTCCCCCTGTTGTGTTGTTCTGGACAGGACCCCAATCCAGATTGCTAATTTTGGTGTATCACTTGCTTTGTGATTTTTGGGTGTGCATCCCAATTGGGTCGAACAATCTAAAACCAATTGGTTTGCTTCAAATGAAAGGTCGAAAAATTAAAGCGCACTGCCGAATTAACGCTAAAAATATGCGTTAGAGTTGTGTGACAAACAATCAAACTCTTTAAAAACAGTGAAATTTGGCACACATTTTCAGAAGCATTCTATCCTTGGTGGAGCGTAGTTGACCCTACGTCCACCATTCGTGATTGGTGATGCGGGGTGATTGGCACCACCGAATTTTAGGACAGAATCACCCAAATAACCGACCAAGTTGAAACAGTGTTGCTTTGGATATGGGGCTGAAAGGGGGTGGCGCAGCGAAACGCCTGTTGGGCGGACAGCCGCGTTAACCGTTTCGTGTGTTGATGGCCTGAGCAAGATGCTTGCGCAGGTCTTTTTCCAAGTCTTTGCGGTCTTCCACGGGGAGAAACGCGCCAAGTTCGATCTCTCGTCCTGCGCCCTTGAGTGTGAGATAGCTTGGGATTTTCTTCGTATCTTTCATGTGGACGCTGACCCAATAGGGATTGGCGTGCCAAAACTGATCCGCCTTGCGCGGATTTTGACGGTGGACGGCGATTAGGTCGGGCCAAAGGGTGATGACTTCGCGCAGGGTGCCGTCTTTGTCGTTGCGTCGGATGAAATACCAAAGGGCGGCAACCGCTGGGCCGACAAACAACAACAGTGTCCAAAGTGCCTGTGTGCCAAGAAAGGCCAGCAGTGGCAGCAGAAACGCGCAGGCGGTGAACATGATGGTGGCCCCAAAGCCAAAGTTGCTGAGTGAGCGGTAGGGTTTGATGGAGTTGGTGTAGATCGGCGTATCGGCGCGATCCACGGCGCGGTGGAAATCTGCTTCGATATCAGAGGGTGTTGGGGCAGGGGTGGTCATTGCGGCTTATCTTTGGGGTGATCCACAAGATAGGGTTTTCGCAAAAAACGGCAATGGGAGTTGTGCGGTTTGTTGGGCCGCTAGGACCCATTAGATTTGCTGGATTTCGTAGGCCCCCAAAAGATGGTGTAGATTAAGATTATCACAAAGACGATTAGGGACAGGGTGCAGAGAAGAACGCCTAGGGCACTGATTTTGTTCCAAAAGGCGAAGGCCTCGGGATAGTCGATGTAGCGACGTGGCATGCCAGATAGACCCAAAAAATGCTGGGGGAAAAAGGTCATAAAGGCGCCGACGGCGAATAGGGTAAACTGTATGCTGCCTGCCCAAAGTGGCACTGCGCGGTTGGTCCATCGGTGAATGATAAAGAAAATCGTAGCGAATACCGCGGCGATGTTCAGCGCGTAGTGAAAATGGGCGACCACGTAATAGGTATCGTGATAGGCGCGATCGACGCTGCCGTTTGACAGGCTTATACCTGTTGCGCCAGCCAGCAGCACAAATATCAACAGCGCAGCAAGCCAAAGATACACAATACGCATGGTGTTCCTCGCGTAAATCCGAGTGGAAACGAAAAAGGGCTGGATGTGATCCAGCCCTTTTGAATGATTTTACCAATCAGGCTAATGCCCTTTTTGGTGATCCCACATGTCTTGTGTAGGCAGGATTTCGAACGTGTGCTCTGGTGGAGGGGACGGGAGTGTCCATTCCAGCGTGTCTGCACCTTCGCCCCAGTAATTTTCGTTGTTCTCTTCGATCTTTTTGCCCCAGATCAGGCAGTAGAAGATGAGACCAATGAAGAACACAAAGGATGCGAATGACAGGAAGGCACCGTAGGATGACACCTCGTTCCAGAGTGAGAACTGCTCTGGATAGTCGATGTAACGGCGTGGCATACCCTGACGACCCAAGAAGTGCTGTGGGAAGAAGGTAATGTTGGCGCCGATGAACATCATCCAGAAGTGCAGTTTACCTGCCCATTCGGGGTAATGCTTGCCCGACATTTTGCCAAACCAGTAGTAAACACCCGCAAAGATACAGAACACAGCACCAAGCGACATCACGTAGTGGAAGTGTGCAACCACGTAGTAAGTGTCGTGATAGGCGCGGTCCACACCAGCCTGTGACAATACGATCCCTGTAACTCCACCAACGGTGAAGAGGAACAAGAAGCCGAACGCCCAGTACATTGGTGTTTTCATCTCGATCGAGCCGCCCCACATTGTGGCGATCCATGAGAAGATTTTGATACCCGTAGGAACCGCAATCACCATGGTTGCCAGCATGAAGTAGGACTGCTGTGTCAGGGACATACCAACGGTGTACATGTGGTGAGCCCAAACAACGAAACCCAGCGCGCCAATGGCAACCATCGCATACACCATTGGCAGGTAGCCAAAGATCGGTTTGCGAGAGAAAGTTGCGATCACGTGGCTGATGATACCAAAGCCAGGAACGATGATCATGTATACTTCGGGGTGACCAAAGAACCACAAGAGGTGCTGGTACAACACTGGGTCGCCGCCGCCTGATGGGTCAAAGAAGGTTGTGCCGAAGTTACGGTCTGTCAGCAGCATTGTGATCGCGCCAGCCAGAACAGGCAGGGACAGAAGGATCAGGAAGGCTGTGACAAAGATCGACCATGCAAACAGAGGCGTTTTGTGCAGGGTCATGCCCGGCGCACGCATGTTCAGGAAGGTCGTGATCATGTTGATCGCACCAAGGATGGATGATGCACCCGAGACGTGAACCGCGAAGATCGCAAAGTCCATGGAGGAACCCGCCTCTTTGACGGAGAGCGGTGCATAGAGCACCCAACCAACGCCAGAGCCAGCTTGGCCGTTACCCCCTGGCATCACAACGGACAGAACCGCGAGTGTTGAGCCAGCGACATACATCCAGTAGGACAGGTTGTTCATTCGTGGGAACGCCATGTCAGGCGCACCGATCATCAACGGCATGAAATAGTTACCAAACCCGCCGAACAGGGCAGGAATAACCACGAAGAACATCATCAAGATGCCGTGGCCTGTAATCATCACGTTCCATAGGTGACCGTTTGGCGTACAGTTTTCGACGGTGGATGCCAGCAAAGAGGCACCTTCCATACACATGTGCTGTACACCAGGTTCCATGAGTTCGATCCGCATGAAAACGGTAAAACAAACAGAAACAAAGCCAAGAAGGCCTGCTGTAAATAGATAGAGGATGCCGATATCTTTATGGTTGGTTGACATGAACCAACGCGTGAAAAAGCCCGGCCGAGCGTGGTCGTCGTGACCGTGGGTGGCTGCGTCTGCCATTATAGTTCTCCTGACACGTCTTTTTGTTCCTGCGAATCTTTGTCACCAAAGCCCGCAGTTACCCGCCGTGGTCATACCGTAGCGCGGCGTATTCCTCAACTGTGTTGAAACACTTAATGGTCAAGCGGGAACATCTGTCGCAGGGGCATTTCAGCAATTGGTGCTAATCATTGCTGCATAAGGTAATTTGTGCTATTTTTGGGTATATTTTTAAGTTTTACGGCGAAAAATTAGAGAAGTTGGCATGAAAAATATTGTGATTTTGGTCAATGGAACGTGGAACGATGACGACAATCAAGAACGGTCGCTACTAACCAACGTGGTCTGGCTGCGGGAGTTGTGCATTGATGAACCTGGCGTGCAGGAAGTTTGGTACACAGACGGCGTTGGGGCTGGCGGGTTGGTTGACAAAGCCCTTGGGGGTGCCTTCGGGCGTGGATTGAAAAAGGGGATTTGCGCCGGATACCGAGCAGCGTCGGAAAAATACGAGCAAGATGCGAAAATCTATTTGTTTGGATTTAGCCGAGGGGCCTACACCGTGCGCACTATTGCCGACATGATCGCGCAAATCGGTCTTGTTGATCTGACCGATGTCCCAAAAGAGGATCGCGATGCAGTCTGCGCGCTTCTTTACGATGTATACCGTGGTAAGAAAGACGTTAGCTCAGTCGGAGAAAAGACTTTTTTCAATGCAGCCAATGCACAAGCTGCGGCAGGGACGACGCCGATCCACATGGTGGGGGTGTGGGATACCGTTGGTACGGCTGGTATTCCCGATCATTATGTCACGCTGAATGTTCTGGATTGGGTGTCAAAGGGGCACAATTGGGCAAACACGCAAATCAGCGATGTCGTGCAAAATGCCCGTCATGCGATTGCAATGGATGAAGCCCGTGAATCCTTTGTCCCCGCCTTTTGGACGGATGAAAAAGGCGAAATGTTAAACACTAAGCGCGTCAAGCAATTGTGGTTTTCTGGCGTTCACACCGATGTAGGCGGTGGATACGAACAGCGCGATCTGGGCAATATCGCGATGGGGTGGATGACCACTGAGGCGAAAAATCTGGGTTTATTGCTCGAACCCGATCCAAAGAGACCCATTCCCGAGGACCGCGCTCTAGGGGTTGTCAATGACTCTATGACATCCGTTTTTAAAAAAATGTGGTCGCGGCCCCGAGGCGTGCCAAATGTTTCCGATCCAAAAAACAAAGAACTGTTCCATCCGTCGGTTCTACGCCGTTATGAACACAAAGAACGGGCGACGATACCGAATTGGGAGGCACCTGATCTGAAACAGGGTGATACAGTTCATCGAGTCGCCAAGGCCGCAAAGCGCTGGAACCCGATGGGCGTGTTCGTGGAGCCGACAGACACTTTGAACATCACTGCTGAAGGGGTCTGGTACGATTTGACGCGCGAATACACACCCGATGGCACTTGGTTGAACCAGCCCACGGGTATTGGGGCGCGGGCGCTTGATGCGCATCACATTCCAAATATGGTTGCAGGCGTTGCGCGCTGGTTGCGCCGCTCCAAACCCTATCGGCGAGTTCCCGGTGGATGGCGTGATCCGGAAAGCAAGCCCTTTATGTTGATGGGTGTGGTTGCGGACGGCCGCGGGGTGCGCGATTTAGATGGTGCGATTTTGCCCGATGCTCATACTAAATTTGAAATTGGCAACGGCGTGCGGATTGGCGCAGGCACGGATCATCCGCTCAAACGAGGCGGATATTTATATTGCTATCCAAACGACGTCTGGCAATTTTATGACAACAACAGTGGTGAGTTAGATATTTCAATCACTTTGGAGTAACGGCGTCTTTTCGTCGAAGACTTTGTCAAAACTGTGCTTCAACGCTACATCCAGATCGTCCATCGTTACGGGCAATCCCAGATCGACGAGTGATGTGACGCCGTGTTCGGCGATGCCGCAGGGGATGATGCCGTCGTAGTGGCTGAGGTCGGGTTCCACGTTGATGCAAATGCCGTGGAAGGAGTGCCATTTGCGCAGGCGCACGCCGATGGCGGCGATTTTGTCTTCGGGGGGATTGCCCAGTGCCGTCAGTGGTTTGTCGGTGCGGACCACCCAGACGCCGACGCGGCCTTCGCGGCGTTCGCCCCTTACGTTGAATTCGGCGAGGGTTTGGATGACCCATTCTTCCAGATTCCAAACAAACTTGCGCAGATCGCGGCCCCGTTTGTTCAGATCGAGCATGGCATAGGCCACACGCTGACCAGGGCCGTGATAGGTGTATTGCCCGCCGCGTTTGGTTTCATACACGGGAAACCGGTTCGGATCCGTCAGATCGTTGATGTCAGAAGACGTGCCCGCAGTGTAAAGGGGCGGATGTTCCAGCAGCCAAATCCGTTCATCTGCTTTGCCGTCGATCATCTCGTTCACATGAGATTCCATTTGGGCAATGGTCTCGGGGTAGGGGGCAAAGCCCTGTGAAGTGATCCAATCAGTCATGGGAGCATCTGAACCAACTGGTCTGACATGTCAAATGCAGCGGTCGATCAGAGAAAATAACCCGCTTCTTTTAACGCGGGCATGAAGCTGCGGCTGACGGGGACTTCGGCCCCTGATTTCAGAAAGAGTGTTCCGCGTTCCCCCAACCGTTTGGACGACGCGATTTGATCTTGGGCGACCCAATGTGATCTGTGCGTCTGGAACCCTGCGGTTGCTCCGACTTCTGCCATTGCGTCGGCAATGCGGATGAGAACCAGCTCTTGGCCCGCTGTGGTTGTGACCAAAACATAGTGATCTTGCGCCTGGAGCGAGACGATAGGGCCTCGTTTGTCAAAGGGCAGACGCTTAAACAGCGGGGGCGTTTGATCAGAACCCTCGTTTGCTGAATGGGGTTCTGCGTTGCCAAAAGCCATGCCGATGAGGATGGAAACAGTGGCCGCAATTATCGTGGTATAGAGCAGCAGTGTTTGAAAACTCGGCAGGTCCGCAGTGTTGGCGGTAAAGGTCATTGCGTTGATAACCGTGACGATGACAGCCAGAATGGGCCCTGCGCAACTGCCCGCGATGCCATCTCGTAACAGGTTGGGCCAGGTTTCCGGTAGCAGCGTTTGGACTAGGTTGATGACGGTGATCGCGGTGCAATAGGTCACAAAAACGATCACCGCCCAATATGCGACCCGCGGCAAGAGCGGCAAAGCCTCGAATGTTTCAAATGGACCAGACAAACCGAGCAGGATGGACGTGCCAAGCATGGCCAACACAACGTTGCGGCTGGCTAAATGCTCTCGTGTTTGACGAAGCGCGAATGACGAACCGTGTGTTTTCAAGGAGTATTCTCTTATTTTACGCAAGTTTGCTTGTTTCTAAATGGGGCTGAGAAGAAGAGTAGCGCAAGTTTTTTCTTCGACAAATGGAGGTCTTGGATATGAGTTTTACGGCGTTCGCAGAGGCAAGTCTTGTTATTCAAATTCACGTTTTGACGGCGCTGGCTGCAGCTATTTTGGGGCCGATTGCTTTGCTGCGCAAACGAAAAGATCGCATTCATAAGGTGACCGGATATGTTTGGGTTACGGTCATGGCGATTACGGCTTTGACGTCGTTCTTTATTTGGACAATCCGCGTGGTCGGAGTGTTTTCGCCAATTCACATTTTATCGGTGATCACGATTATTGGTTTGGTTCAAGCCATTTATCGAATCAAGCAACGGGATATCTTTGGGCACAGACGGGTTTTGTGGCGTTTGTACTATCAGGCGATTGGTTTAGCTGGGCTGTTTTCTTTTCTGCCGCAGCGCATGATGAATGATATGTTTACTTTTGCGTCACCCTGGGTGGTTTTCGGCGTGGCTTTTGGTGTTTTCATCTTTCTCGGCGCAGTGATTTCAACACTGTTTGATCGGGTGCAGCCAAAGGATTTAATTTCGTGACAATTTTGGGGTTCACAAGGGGCAAACCCTTGGCTATACGGCCCCTACCTCGCGTGCGGCCGTGGCGGAATTGGTAGACGCGCAGCGTTGAGGTCGCTGTTCCTTAACCGGAGTGGAAGTTCGAGTCTTCTCGGCCGCACCAAAGGGTTTTCCTGCAAATCTGTGTCGATTGTTTGCTTAAGCGAGCAGGGATCCCATGTGGCGCATGCAAAGAGCATAGCCTTCGACGCCCATGCCGATAATGGAGGCGTTGGCGCGTTTTGATACGAAGGAATGGTGTCGAAATTCTTCGCGGTGATGCACGTTGGAAATATGAATTTCCAAAACCGGACCTTCGAATGTGTTGAGCGCATCCAAGATGGCAACAGAGGTGTGTGTATAGGCAGCAGGGTTAATGATGATACCTGCGGATGTTTCGCGACAGGCTTGGATCATATTGACCAGTTCGCCTTCGATGTTGGATTGCAGAAGCTCGCACCGCAGGCCAAATTCGGTCGCGACTGCCGCGCAGTCTCTGGCCACATCATCAAGCGTGGCGTGGCCGTAGATTTCGGGCTCTCGTTTGCCCAAGAGGTTAAGGTTTGGGCCATTTAGAATTGTGACGAGTTTCGACATGGTGTTCTCCGATCCATAGGGCTGGGGATAGCAATTACACAGTGCATTTCAACTGTTATTGGAGCGGGGTGGGTATTGGGTTTGAAAATGTTGCACAAAACAACATGCCATTCGATTCGAGTTTTACAGATTTTGTCGTTAGCTTGTTAAGGAGTTCGTGGGCGTGCATTGAGTACCACTTGTCATATTCCACCATTGGGAGAGTGATGTTTTTTGGGTGAATGTTGCGAGATAGGTTGAAAAATAGATTTAAAACAGATGCTTAAAACAATTTCACTTGAATTGAAAAATCTGAATGTCGCCTCTCAATAAACAAACTTGTATCAAATTCGAAACAAACTTTTGTCATGTTTCACGCTATAAATAGGTGGGAGTAGCGGGCAGGTGAGTATCGCGCGTTACGTTTAATATTGAGTGAGTGAGTAACATAATGGTTGTAGCAAGCATCTTCGCGTCTGGTATCGCAATTGGTTTTTTGGTGGGTTTCGTTAGCTTTACGCTGATTTACGCTTTCCTCGCCTGAACTTAGGTACAGACTGAAAAAATAGCCGCGCAAAAGCGTGGCTTTTTTTGTGTTTGCGATCTGTTGCGCAATCACACGTCCACATATAAAAATGTTCACAAATAAAAATGGCCCCGAACGCGTGCGCATTCGAGGCCATTGTTGTGGAAACCAGAGACTTAGCAGGTTTCGGCGTCCACAAAACCACGGGCAGTTGGGCCATAGCTGTCAGATGCCGCCTTTAAAACGGGTAGGGCGTTGAGCATGTCTGATTGATTATCACTGCTGAGCGCCGCGATGCCATTTTCATCTGGCATAAAGCTTTCGGTTGCCGCTGCTTCGCAATAAATCACTTCGTGTTGATCCAGTACGATTTGGAAAAATTCCACTTCGCCGCTTGTGGCACGAATGATGGTTTCGTCGTTCACCATTTTGCGCGCTGGGATCAGCACTTCTTTGACGCCATACAGCATCATCGCTTCGGCACCTTTGAAGACAACACGGTGATCGGCGCTGACGATCAGGTCACGATTGTTTTTGATGGCGCCCTTTTTAAACAGGATAGGGGCGTTTTGCGCGGTGACATGTTTTTTTTCTGAACCAATCCAGCGGATTTCCTGCATCCCGTGGTCGCGTGTGATGACACGGTCGCCAACTGTCAAACGCTCCACAGGCATTTCACCACGTGAAGTCATAATATAGGTGCCACGGGCCACGCCCATCCGATTTTGCGCAGTGTTTGACCGACTAGAGGGCGTTTTGAGTTTTTTCGTCAAAGCGCCAGAGGCGGAAACGCTGATGGTTTCGTAAACGTGATCGGCGTGCAGCGGGATTTCGGACACAACAGCTGAATAAAGAGCAGCGTGATCGGTTGAGACATCTTGGTAGGCCACAAACACATCATCTGTGATCCGGTCGCGCAATGTCCATGTGATTTGGCTGACCGCTTTGTGTTGTGCTTGGGGCGGTGTTGCGTTTGGTGTGTTTGCAAAGGTGGCGAGTCCCCCTGGGGTGATCGAAAACGGTGTGGACCGAGGGGAAACAGAGTAGATGTTTTGTGTCGTCATTTGTTTACTCGCTAAGCTGAACGCGAAATTAAGGGCTCACCCACTAGGGCGCTGGAAGTCCAGAGAATCTTGAGTGCGAAATAAGGCACAAATGCGGCCACATTCGGTCTGTTTTTTGATTAAAGCCAAAAATGACCCAAAAATGAGCAAAAAGTGGTGTTTTCTGGCGCAATTGCCTTGCCTATTTCAGCCCCATTCGAAGCTGCAAAAGAACAAAGTGAGCAAAAGTTTGGTCTTAGGCCATTATTGGCTGTTGCCAACCTTGACGCGCTTCGCATAGGTTGGTTTTTGAAAAAATGAGACCGAAAAGGTCCGTCACTAAAGTCGCTGGGAGAAAAAGTTGGCTGCCAATTTGCAAGATGACGCGTTCGTCGTATTCGATCGCGTGCAAAAGAGTTATGACGGTGAAGTTCTTGTTGTTAAGGACCTGAACCTTCAGATCGCCAAGGGCGAATTCCTTACAATGCTTGGGCCATCAGGGTCTGGTAAGACAACATGTCTTATGATGTTGGCTGGTTTTGAGACGGCCACGAGCGGGGATATCCTGCTTGGCGGCAACCCAATCAACAATATTCCACCGCATAAACGCGGCATTGGTATGGTGTTCCAGAATTACGCTCTGTTCCCACACATGACGGTGGGCGAGAACTTGTCGTTCCCGCTCGAAGTGCGCAACATGGGTAAATCCGAGCGCGAAGAAAAAGTGAAACGCGCGCTTGATATGGTTCAGATGGGCGATTTTGCGGGGCGTCGTCCTGCACAGCTTTCAGGTGGTCAGCAGCAGCGGATCGCTTTGGCTCGGGCCTTGGTGTTTGATGCGGAATTGGTGTTGATGGATGAGCCGCTTGGGGCGCTGGATAAACAGCTGCGCGAACACATGCAGTTTGAAATCAAACACATCCATGAAAATTTGGGCATCACAGTTGTGTATGTAACGCATGACCAGTCTGAAGCGTTGACCATGTCTGATCGTATTGCAGTGTTCAATGATGGTGTGATTCAGCAATTGGCGCCGCCAGAAGATTTGTACGAACGTCCTGAAAATGCGTTTTGTGCGCAATTTATCGGCGAAAACAATACGTTGATGGGTACAGTTAAATCAATTGACGACAATGTAGCATCCATCACATTGGACGATGGCGCAGAAGTGCGTGGCCTGACCGTGAACAACGGTGGTGTGGGCAGCCGCACGACGCTCTCGATCCGCCCTGAGCGAGTCTTCGTTGGCGGTCGCGAAGGGTTGGTAACAACCGAAGCCGAAGTGAAAGAGCTGATTTACCTCGGCGATCACATCCGCTGTCGTATGAATGTCCATGGCAATGACGAGTTCGTTGTCAAAGTTCCGAACGCATCTGGTCACAAGCACCTCGAAGTGGGTGAAAAGACCAATATCAGTTGGGAAACAGAAGATTGCCGAGCACTCGACGCGTAAGCGTTGAGGGTTTTTGGTTAAACTGCAACGTCCAACCCGTGGCATTGCAGTATCGGGAGAAACGGGAAACTAACTAGGAGAAGTTCACATGAACGTTAAGACTTTATTGATGGGCGCTGCGGCGACTGCATTGTTTGCGGGTGTTGCTGGTGCGAAAGACCTGACGGTTGTTTCTTGGGGCGGTGCTTACACCAAGTCTCAAGTTGAAGCATACCACAAGCCTTGGATGGCTAAGACTGGTAAAACAATCACTTCCGAAGACTACAACGGCGGTTTGGCCGAAGTTAAAGCGCAAGTGGAAGCTGGCAACGTAACTTGGGATCTCGTGGACGTTGAATTGTCTGATGCTGTTCGCGGTTGTGACGAAGGCCTGCTTGAGCCAATCGACACATCCATCCTGCCAGCTGCCCCAGACGGCACAGCAGCAACAGACGACTTCTTGCCAGGTACACTGCACGAGTGTGCGGTTGCAAACATCGTTTGGTCCACAATTTTCGCCTACGATAAGTCTGAAATGGGCGACAATGCACCAACAACAATCGCTGATTTCTTTGACACAGCGAAATTCCCAGGCAAGCGTGGCCTGCGTAAGTCTCCAAAAGCGAACCTGGAAATGGCTCTGGCCGCTGACGGTGTTGCATCTGCAGACATCTACGAAGTTCTGGGCACACCAGAAGGCGTTGATCGCGCATTCGCAAAGCTCGACACCATCAAAGGTGACGTGGTTTGGTGGGAAGCTGGCGCTCAGCCTCCACAACTGTTGGCAGACGGCGAAGTTGCAATGACAACAGCCTACAACGGCCGTATCTTCAACGCTGTAGCAGCAGAAGGCCAAGACTTTGAAATCGTTTGGGATTCACAAATCTTTGACCTCGACCTCTGGGTAATCCCAAAAGGTGCGCCAAACAAAGAAGCCGCAATGGACTTCCTCGCGTTCTCAACAGCAACAGAGCAGTTGGCCGCACAAGCGTCCTACATCTCTTACGGTCCTGCACGTGCGTCTTCCGCACCGCTGGTTGGCTCTTTCCACAACAAACCAGACCTCGCAATGGGTCCTCAGATGCCAACAGCACCTGAGAACTTCAAAACTGCGATCCAGAACGACTTTGAATTCTGGGCTGACAACCAAGACGAGTTGAACGAGCGTTTCAACACATGGTTGGCAAACTAATCTGACTTCGGTCTGACACAGGATGGGGCCGTTATGGCCCCATCCACACCACAAAGTTACGTAAGAAGTGCCATGACAGACACCTCAGTTGATCACCCCGCAGGACCTTTAACCGCTGCGGATGGGACACCCCTTAAGAAGAAGCTACGCCAAGCCCTGTTTCGCAGTCGCGTGCGGGCCTTTGGGTTGGTTGTCCCTTTGCTGATCCTGATCGTGATGGCGTTTTTGATCCCGATTGTCCTGTTTCTGAGCCGCGCCGTTTATAACGACACTTATGAGCGGTATATGCCCAACACCACGCCCGTATTGGCTGCTTGGGACGGAAAATCGGAACCCACAGAAGAAATGTATGCGGCTTTGGTCGCGGATTTGGTGCAAGGGCGCAAAGACAAGACAATCGGTAAAGTTGCAACGCGCGTAAACCGTGAATTGTCTGGCACACGTTCTTTGTTCACGTCCTCCGCGCGCAGTGCCGCCAAAATGGAAGCGCCATTCAAAGACGCTTTGATCGCAAAGAAAAAGAAATGGGGCGACATCGAAACATGGCAGGCGATGAAGATCGCATCCAAATCCTTTACTGGGGCGTATTTGGCATCTGCAGTTGACCTGAAAGTCGAAGCAGATGGTTCAATTGCACGCAAAGACAAAGATCGCCGCATCAATTTGCAGCTGTTTGTTCGCACCCTGCAAATTTCGGTCATTGTGACCATAATGGGCGTCCTTCTTGGTTATCCCATCGCGTATCTGCTTTCGACATTGTCTGTGCGCACGTCGAACCTGTTGCTGATCCTTGTGTTGTTGCCATTCTGGACATCCTTGTTGGTGCGAACCACGGCGTGGATTGCGGTGTTGCAAGGGCAGGGGGTGCTGAACGATTTGTTTGTGGTCTTTGGGTTGGCGACCGATGATGATCGGTTCAGTCTGATTTACAACAAGACCGGTACGCTGATTTCCATGACGCATATTTTGCTGCCGTTTATGGTGTTGCCGCTGTATTCCGTGATGAAAACCATCCCGCCATCCTATGTCCGTGCTGCAAAATCTATGGGCGCAACACCGTGGACCGCATTTTGGCGCGTGTATTTCCCGCAATCGATCCCAGGTATCGGGGCGGGGGGGATCCTTGTGTTTATCCTTGCGATCTCGTTCTACATCACGCCTGCCTTGGTAGGTGGTCAGTCTGGTACGATGATTTCGAACATCATTGATTTCCACATGCGATCCTCTTTGAACTGGTCGCTTGCCGCCGCGCTTGGTGCGGTGCTGCTGGTGATCGTCTTGTTCCTATACTGGCTCTACGATCGGATCGTGGGCATTGATAACATGAAGTTGGGTTAATCTGATGAGCACAGTTGCACAACAATACCGCTACACTCCGCCACGCCCACCGATGTCGTTCAATTTGGCGTGGCCTGCTGGCTTTGGGGGGCTCGTTGGGTTCTTGACCGCGCAGGGGCAGTTTGCCTTGATGCTGCCGTACCTGATTGCAGGGGCGGTGATTGCAGCGGCTTTGGCCTTTGTTTCGATCAAATTTCTAAAAACGCGCAAGCTTGCAGGACCATTTGGCGGGCTGTTGTTTTTTGCCCTTGGTTGGGCCGTGTTTGGGTTTTCCTATGGCCTGCTGGTTGGCATCGTCGGGTTTATTCTGGCGCGCATGTCAATTTGGTTGTCCACGGGGGATTACCGTTTGAACCAACCGCCTTATGTGACATCGAACGAAGTGCTGTGGTTTTACACGTTCCGTACGATCTGTGGGCTTATCTTTCTTTTCCTGATTGCGCCAATCATTGTTGTGATCCCGCTGTCCTTTAACCAAGAGCCTTACTTCAGCTTTACCGCTGGGATGCTTGCGCTTGACAGTGATGCGTTTTCGTTGCGCTGGTATGCGGATATTTTCCGCAATGGTATGGCAGCGCCTGATGCGATTGCGGGCTGGTGGTCTGATATGTGGAACAATGCGCAGTGGATTCGCTCGGTTCGCAATTCTTTCTATGTTGGGATCATGGCAACGTTGCTGGCGACCAGCATTGGGACATTGGCCGCGATTGGTTTGTCCCGTTCTGAAATGCCGTTCAAGAAGCCGATCATGGCGCTGTTGATTTCACCAATGATTGTGCCCTTGGTGATTATCGCCTCTGGCATGTTCTTTGCGTTTTCCGATTTCCGTATTCCTTACTTCTATGAAAAAGGGATCGCGAAAAGCTATCTTGGTTTGATCATTGGTCACGCGGTTTTGGGCACGCCTTATGTGATTATCACGGTAACGGCGACCCTCGTTGGCTTTGATCAAAGCCTGACACGTGCGGCGGCGAATATGGGCGCGAGCCCCATTCGGACTTTCTTTAAGGTGCAGATGCCGTTGATCTTGCCTGGTGTGATTTCAGGCGCGTTGTTTGCGTTTATCACATCGTTTGATGAGGTGGTGTTGACGTTGCAGTTGGCGGATGTGTCCCAGCGCACGATCCCGCGTCAGATGTTCTCGGGTATTCGCGAACAGATCAGCCCGACCATTCTGGCGGTGGCAACGATCCTTGTGATTATCTCGATTGCCCTGCTGACGGTTGTGGAATTGCTGCGACGCCGATCAGAGCGGATGCGCGGGTTGTCTCCTGCATAAAGGGGACGCTTGCGCGTCATGACAGTATGCTTGGCCATTAGGCCAAGCGGATTGCCTGCGGTGCGGAAATTATTAAGAGAAAATACCTATAGGGCCCGCAAAATGACGAGCCAAATGGTCACGCTGACGACAGCGGCCCCTGTGCCAAGCAGGACGCCACTAGCTGCGGTCGCTTTGCCACGATCATACATGTTTGCAAAGACATAGGTGTTGATGCCCGGTGACATGGCGGCGGTAAGGACAACGACCTGTGTTACCTCGGTAGAGAGATTGAAGACACGGCTTGCCAAGATAAGCGCGATGCTGGGATGGATCACCAAGCGCAGAAACAGGATCATCGCGGTTTCCCCGATATTTGGCGCAATGCCGTAGCGGACCAAAACCGCGCCTAGCCCGAAGAGGGCGGCAGGCAGGGCCGCACGGGCCATCATTTCGGTCGCGTCCCTGATGCCTTGGGGCAGCCATAGGCCTGTCAGATTGACGAAAAAGCCCAGCAATAAGCCGATCATCAGCGCGTTTGAGAACATGGCCTTGGTCACAACTTTGATTGTGTCTGGCAGTGCGCGGCCATCGGCGCGGGCGAACTCCATTGCGGTGATGCCAAGCAGGTAGCAGAACGGCGCGTGAATTGACACGATTGCTGTGATCGGGCCGAGGGCATCCGTGCCAAAAGCGCGTTCTACAATTGGGAACCCGAGTAGGACCGAGTTGGCGAACAGGGCGCAAAAGCCAATGGCCACCGCTTCGCCAGAACGCCGTTGAAACAGGTATCTGGCCCCAAGGGTGCTGAGGATAAAGCAAACAGCAGAGCCTGTGTAAAAGGACCCAAGCAGTGCAGGTTTAAAAACCGCGGACAAATCAAGGCCCGCAATAGCGTTAAACAAGAGGCAAGGAATGGCGAAGTTCTGGGTGAACTTCATCAGCGCATCGGCGTAGTCATTTTTGAAGAGATTGAAAGAAACCGCTGCGTATCCCGCGCCCACCACCAGAAAGACGGGAAAGACGACGAGGAAGACCTCGATCATGCAGGGAGCCTGATTTGCATACCGTCAAACGCCGCTGTGATGTGATCGGGTGTTTCCGCACAGATGGTCGCGTAATCGAGATCATTGTGCATGTTGGTCAGGATCGCTTGTTTCGGTGCAGCCTGTTCGATCCAATCGAGTGTTTGTTCCAAATGGGAATGGGTTGGATGGGGTTCGCGTCGCAGGGCATCGACGATCCACATATCAAGCCCGCGTACCATATCCCAAGCCACATCATTCATTGCAGACACATCGGGTAGATAGGCGAGGGTGTCGATGCGAAAACCGTTGGCTTTGATCGGGCCGTGATCCACCAGAAACGGGGACAGCGTGATCGTCCCCCCATCGCCTGTAATATCGACAGGGCCCGTCATGTCGTTCATTTCAAGGATGGGTTTGTAGAGCGTGCCTGGAACCTGTTCAAACGTATAGCCGAACCGTTGGCGCAGGGTGTTTTGCGTGGTGGCATCGGCCCAGATGGGCAGGCGTTTGCGCATGTTGAACACGATCATGCGCAGATCATCAATTCCGTGCGTGTGGTCCGCGTGATCATGGGTGTAAACCACTGCGTCGAGCGCGCCGACGTCTGCATTCAGCAGTTGATTGCGCAAATCGGGGGAGGTGTCGATCAAAACGGATGTTTTACCCTGATCCGTGATGCGTTCCACCAGCAGTGAGCAGCGTTGTCGGCGGTTTTTCGGATTAGACGGATCGCAATCGCCCCAGTGACCACCTAGTCGCGGGACGCCGCCTGATGAGCCGCAGCCCAGTATGGTGAAAACATATTCGCCCATTATGCAGCCACCTGATATTGCGCAGCTTTGGTGAACAGCCGATCAAAGTTGGCCGTGGTTTGCGCGGCGAAATCCGCATAGCTCATGGCAAACACATCCGCGCCCACTTGTGCGGTATGTGCGGTATAGGCGGGTTCGTTCCGTTTGCCACGAAACGGTGTTGGTGCAAGGTAGGGCGCGTCAGTTTCCACCAGCACGCGGTCTACAGGCGCATTCGCAAAGATATCGCGTACCTCTTGGCTGTTTTTGAAGGTGGCGATGCCTGACATCGACAGATAGAATCCTAGATCAAGCGAAGTTTTTGCCAGTTCAGGGCCAGAACAATAGCAGTGCATGACACAGGAATAGGCGCCGTTGTGGTATTCTTCGGATAGGATGCGCGCCATATCGTCGTCTGCGGCGCGGGCGTGAATAATCAGAGGCAGACCTGTTTCACGGGCAGCTGCAATGTGGATGCGAAGGCTGTCCTTTTGGATTTGCGCACTTTCGGATGCGTAGTGATAATCGAGGCCCGTTTCCCCGATGCCGACCAATTTTGGGTGTTTGGTGAGCGCGATCAGCTCGTCCACAGTGGCGAGCGGTTCATCAGCTGCACTCATGGGGTGGGTGCCTGCGGCGTAAAAGATGGGCGCGTGCGCTTCGGCGATGGCACGCACGGTTGGCTCGTTCTTTAGCTTTGTGCAGATGGTAACCATACGGGTGACGCCAGCTTGCGCAGCGCGATCAATGAGGGCGTCGATTTCACCTTCAAAATCGGGAAAATCGAGGTGGCAGTGGCTGTCTACGATGGTTGGTGTCATGTCTTTGCACTTTGGGCCGTGGCCGATGCAGATTAGGACCGCGCGGCGTCGTCTAGTT
The DNA here is from genome assembly GCF_029854195.1 of Amylibacter sp. IMCC11727. Taxonomy (NCBI): domain Bacteria; kingdom Pseudomonadati; phylum Pseudomonadota; class Alphaproteobacteria; order Rhodobacterales; family Paracoccaceae; genus Amylibacter; species Amylibacter sp. IMCC11727. The sequence goes on along the minus strand of NZ_CP122960.1, from coordinate 2,056,566 downwards.
TGAGCAACATATCAAGGATCACGCTCGACGGGTCAAGGTTTACTGCGCGAGCATGACCAACACGGGCGGACAGGTCTTGGGCCAGATCGGCCCAATTGCGTGCGGCGTGCGGCGTTGGTGCGAGTTTTGCAAGGGTTACGGATTCGTTTGGGGCGGCATCAGTCCACTGGTTTGGTTGCAGGGCTCCAAATCGCGCAAGGCGGGTCAGCAAAAGGTCGATCAGGTTGACAGTGACATCAAAGATTTCGGCATTTGCAGCCCCAGCGCATTTATCCGCGAGGGTCACGGCCGTGGCACGATCCAGCCCCGGTGCAGATTTGGCGAGTGTCACAAGCGCGGCGTAACGTTCCGCCCCATCTGACTGCGCCAGACGCAGAGCCGTTCCGACAGATCCGCCTGAAAGTTCAGCCGTGGCGTGGCTGTTGAGGTCTTCGTATCCTGCTTGCTGCAATGCCTCTGCCTGATCTTGGGCAGAAAGGCTGTTGCATCGTAAGTTGCGGCAGCGCGAGCGAATGGTGGGCAAGAGTTTCGCAGGTTGGTGGCTGATTAATAGGATGATGGTTTTTTCTGGTGGTTCTTCGAGCACCTTGAGGAGCGCATTGGCCGCTGAGGTGTTCATCTGATCCATGTCATCCACGATAGCCACGCGCCAGCCACCATCAGCGGCGGACAACGCGAAGAACGACTTTAGCTTACGCACTTCGTCCACGGTGATGTCTTTTTTCAGGCGCTTTGCCTTTTCATCCCACGGGCGGCGGCACAGAAACAGGCGTGGTTCACCAAGGGACATAGCGCGGCGTACTGCGGGATGGTTTTCATCAGGATCAAGGCTGGTCGGGGCAGGGGGGGCGCCAAACATGCTGTCCTGATCTGTATCGTTTTCGGGCTGTGCCAACAGAAATTTGGCGATGCGCCATGCAAGGGTGGCCTTGCCCACACCGCGTGGACCCGTGATGAGCCAAGCATGGTGCATTCGTGCGCTGTTGTAGGCATCAAGGAAACTGGCTTGGGCGCTGTCTTGACCTAACAATCGTAGGGTTTCGCGTGGATGCGGCGCACCTGCGGCCCGATCCGGTTCGGGAATGTCATCGCTTGTTAAAGGAGCCATGATTCAATCACAGTTTGAATGTCGCCAGACACGGTTGCTGGGGATTGATTGCCGTTAATGACATGACAGCGATTTGGGAATTGTTTGGCCAAGTCCAGAAAACCTTGGCGCAGGTCGATTTGAAATTGCAGGCCCATGTCTTCGAACCTGTCTTCGCCTGAATTGCGGGCCAAGCCACGATTAAGGGCGACTTTTGGGTCCATATCAATGATGAAGGTTAAATCCGGTTCACGCCCGATCATCAGGGTGTGCAATTGATCCACTGTGTCGCGCAAATCGGCACGAGCCACGCCCTGATAAACACGCGTACTGTCCGCGAACCGATCTGAAATGACGACTTTGCCGTCTGCCAAAGCGGGGGCAATGGTGCGTTCCAGATGGTCGCGCCGCGCGGCGGTGAACAACAGAATTTCCGTTTCTGGCGACCAGCGGCCCGGATCCCCTTCGACGAGCAAGCGGCGAATATCTTCGGCCCCTGTGCTGCCCCCTGGTTCACGGGTGTGAATGACACCATCGCCATAGTCGCGCATGAGGGTAGCAAGCAGGCGTGCTTGGGTGGATTTGCCCGAGCCATCAATGCCTTCGAACGTAATAAACAGACCTTTGGACACTAATTAAGGGCCTTCATCAGTTTGTCAGCCGAGACGCGCAAACGTTTCATTATGCCACCAGATTCTACATCGCTTGCCGCAAATACAGGGTAGCTTTGGGATGGCAAATCGGGGATTTCAATGTTCAACACGCCCAGTTCCGTGCCTTTTTTAATCGGGGCGGGGATAGGGCCGTCATACGTGACGCTCATTGTGATGCTGTCGCGCGAGGAATAAGGAACCAGCGCCGAAATATCATCGGCAACCTCCAACGCCACAGTGCTTGTCTCGCCCAGCCAGACCTCTGCCTGGGCGACGTTCTTTCCCGCTTTGATCAAGGTCTCCTGTGCGAATTGGCGAAAGGCCCAATTCATCAGGCGCTCTGCTTCAGGGGCGCGTTCGCCAGAGCTCTGTAAGCCGTTGATCATCAGGATCACACGACGATCCCCTTGACGTGCTGTGCCCACAAGACCGTAACCAGCTTCGGATGTGTGCCCCGTTTTAAGGCCATCTGCGCCAATGCCCAGACCCAAAAGCGGATTGCGGTTGGATTGCGTGATATCGGACCATGTGAAACTGCGTTCTTGGAAATAGCCGTAGTATTCAGGGAATTGCGTCATCAAGCGATTGGCCAGAGACACCAAATCACGGGCGCTCATGCGGTGATTTGGATCAGGCCAGCCTGTGGCATTGGCAAATGTGCTTTCGTTCATGCCAAGTTTGCGGGCGCGTGCCGTCATAATGCGGGCAAAATCGGCTTCGGACCCTGCAAGGTTTTCGGCCACAACGATGCAGGCATCATTGCCCGAATGCACGATGATCCCACGGATTAGGTTTTCCACACTGATCCGGTCCCCTTGTTTGACGAACATTTTCGAGCCGCCTTTTTCAGAGGCATTTTTTGACACGGTGAATTTTGTATCAAGGTTCACGCGGCCATCTTGCAAGGCTTCGAACAGCATATTCAAAGTCATCAATTTCGACATAGACGCAGGGGGCACGGGGCGATCTTCGTTTTTGGCGAGTAAGACTGTGCCGCTCGTTTGATCCATCACCAAGGCAGATGTGGCGATTGTGTCAAAGGCGGTGGCGGGCAGGGCGGCCAAAAGCCAAATCACAAAGCCCGTAAATAGATGTGCAAAGCGCATTGATTGCTCCGTTCAAGTTGCCCTGACTTTAGACAAGCGAAAGGAGCAATGGAAGAGCCTTAGCCCTTCACAAGATAGGCATCGGCAAAGCCTTGCCCCTTTACCATGCCAAGCAGCTGGCGCTGTTCGGTTGGTGTGGTGGCTGGGCCTGCAATGACGCGCCAGAATGTCTTGCCTTTGGATTCTGATTTCACCACAGTTGCGGGAATTCCGTTGGCTTGCATGGCTTTGGCGTTGGATTTCGCGTTGTTTTCAACACTGAAGAAACCGATCTGCACATATTTCGCGCCTTTGGCGGCGGTGGGTTTGGCCACAGGTTTTTCTGCTGGTTTTGCTTTGTTTTCCGCCGCTGCAACCGAGGCCAGAATTTGTGCCTGCAATGCAGCGTCATCGGATGCTGGAGCGTCCAAATCCGTAGCGGCGACAGTTTCGGTTACATTTGGTGTGACGTCTTCGGCCACAGGTGTTTCATTTACCGTTTCACGGCGCAGGGCCGTGACGCGCAGTTTGGTTGGTGTGCCCGCTTGCACACCCAATTCGGCAGCTGCATCGGATGACAGTTGCAACGCAGGACCAGGATTGGCGCGTTCGCGGCGGAACAGGGCACCGATCACAAATTTGTTGTTGGCTTCGTTGCGGATGATTACACGTTCAGGCTGTTTGCTGTCTGCGTGCGCAACCCAAACACCGCCCAATGACGGGCGACCATCCCAGAGCGCGTTTTCGTTCTTTTCAAACACTTCGGGGGCTTCGACGTCTCGCTCGACCAGTTTGATTTTGTTGCCTGCACCTGCGTTTGGTGCGCTTGTTTCGGCTTCTGCTGATTTGCCTTTGCCAAAGTTCAGTCCCTGAAACCCGTCTTCGCAGCCTGCCAAAACAAACCCTGCAACCAACAAAACGCCCACTTTGCCAGTGGATGAAAAAATCATACCGTTACCCATGAGACCTGTCTCCTGTACCGCGCATTTGGGACATCGATCTAACGCCGATTGATCCAAAACTGTCGCCTATGCTCTGCCTTTACTCCACTGTGTCGTGGATTTAGCCACACACTAACCACATTCAATGGTGTTTTGGAAGCCTGTTAATCGTCTGTGATCTATTTACCAGCGGTGTGTTGCTTAGCTGTGTTGCCCCCCATGTGATGCGCCTGTGGCAAAGAGGTGAATTTTTGCCAAAAAGAGGGTTGCAGTTTGGGTCCATCGCAATTACGAAAACCGAGCGAACGACAAGCACGCACCCAAAAAGCGGAGAGGTGGCAGAGTGGTCGAATGCGGCGGTCTTGAAAACCGTTGAGGTGAGAGCCTCCCAGGGTTCGAATCCCTGTCTCTCCGCCATTTTCCTTAAATTACGATGCGCTATCGGGCCTTTGGCCCAAAACCCTTTCAGGACGGTTTGTAATCCAGATAGACTTGTTGGGTTTTGATGTGATCCGCGACGAATTTTGCGTCGTGCCAAACGCCCCAGATAAAAGACGAACCACGGCGGGATTGCCATGGTAAGCCAAGAAAGTAGATGCCCTGCTGATCTGTGACGCCGCGTTTGTGTTGGGGCTTGCCTTGGGTGTCAAACACATCGGCGTCGAGCCAATCGTATTCTTGCACATAACCTGTGGCCCAGATGACGGTTTTGATACCTGCATCTTTCAGGTTCAGGGTGCGGATCGGATTGGTTAAGCAATCTGGATCAGGCCAGCTTTCACGTGCGCTCGGTTCAAGCGGTAAATCAAGACCGTTTCTGTCTACATATGCGTCTGCTTCGTCGAGGACAGAGAGGTAGTTTTTATCCCCATTGGCGATATTTTTCGCAAGGTCATCGGCGAAGTGCAAAACGCCATCTTCCACCGAACCTGTCATGCCGACAAGTTTCATCCCGCCCGCGGCAAAGCGGCGAAAATCGACGGTGCGGCCACCATTGGCTCCGCTAACCGCGATGGTCACATGTTCTGTGCCCGGACCTGGCGTTTGCATATCCCATTTGCCCAACACACCCAGCCACCAGACAAAATCTCGGTTGCGATAGGCACGCGGTGGTCGATCATGGGGACCAACAGACAGATAAACATCGCGACCAGAGGTCATCAACTCTTCTGCAATTTGTGCCCCTGATGATCCCGCGCCAACCACTAAAACACCGCCATCTGGTAGGACAGCGGGGTTTTTGTAAGCGTTTGAATGGATCTGCAGCAGATCGGGGTCTTCTGGAATTAGTTTAGGGAACACTGGTTTTTGAAACGGACCCGTAGCAGCGACGATGTTTTGAGCATGGATCGTCCCGTTTGTGGTTTCGATGTGATAGCCGTTGCCCCCCGCTACCGCCGCCGCTTTGATTACTTCGACGCCAGTGCGCAAGGGGGCGTTTATCATTTTGACGTATGCTTCGAAATAGTCGGCCACTTCGTCTTTGTTCGGAAAATCATCGGGGCCAGAAACGTTGAATTCCAAATTTGGAAAGCGATCATGCCACGCGGGACCGTTTGCAACGAGCGTATCCCAGCGGGCGGTGCGCCATCTTTCGGCGATGCGGTCTTTTTCAAGCACAATGTGCGAAATGCCCAAGTTCGACAGGTGTTCACTTGCGGCAATGCCTGCTTGGCCGCCACCAACAACAAGTGTGTTTATTTTTTCAACTGACATCACGGCGTCCTTTTCGCAGCTTACCCTTCTGTTTTTTTTTGAAAGGTTAGTGATTGTTCCGGGGAACGTGTTTCTGTGCGATGGATTGATATTTGGTGGAGTCGCGTAGGGTCATGCCTTCGGAAAAGGGTTCGACCAATTCGCGGAAATACTGTTGCCATGGGGATTGGCTGTCAGGGCTGGCATAACCACCTGCGGCTTCTAGGGCGGCGTGGCGCGTTGCGATTTCAGCGTCATCCACAAGCATGGTCACAGTGCAGGTGTTCAAATCAATACGCACGCGATCCCCGTTTTGCAAAATAGCAAGGTTGCCACCCGCGGCAGCCTCGGGGGAGGCGTTGAGGATTGATGGAGAGCCTGATGTGCCAGATTGACGGCCATCCCCGATGCAGGGCAGGGATGTTACACCCTGTTTCAACAAATAACTGGGTGCGCGCATGTTCACCACCTCGGCCCCGCCTGGATATCCCAATGGGCCAGCGCCACGCATGAACAGCATGGAATTTTCGGTAATACCAAGCGCGGGATCGTCGATGGTGGCATGGAATTGTTCAGGCCCGTCAAAAACAACGGCTGTGCCTTCGACTGCGTTGGGATCGTCGGGATTTTCCAGATACCGCGTGCGGAATTCTTCGGAAATGACAGAGGTTTTCATGATCGCGCTGTCAAAAATGTTGCCCGTCAGATTGATAAACCCTGCCGCATCGACCATGGGGGCGGACACAGGCCAAATCACATCGGTATTTTCGATTTCGACATCGGCGCAGTTTTCGGCCATGGTGCGGCCATTGGCTGTAACCACATCGGGATGAGGCAGCAGGCCAGCGCGGATCAGTTCGCCCGTCACAGCAGGCACGCCGCCTGCGCGGTGGTAATCTTCGCCAAGGTATTCCCCAGCGGGCTGCAGATTTACCATCAATGGAATTTTGTGACCTACGTTTTGCCAATCTTGATTGGTCAGGGAAACACCCAAGTGTTTGGCAATGCCGTTCAAATGGATGGGCGCATTGGTAGAGCCTCCAATGGCTGAATTGATGACAATTGCGTTTTCAAAGGCTTCGCGGGTCATGATGTCAGAGGGTTTCAGATCGTCCCAGACCATATCGACAATGCGCCGACCTGTTTGATAGGCCATTTGACCCCGTTCACGGTAAGGGGCGGGGATGGCCGCGGAACCTGGCATCTGCATGCCCAATGCTTCGGCCAAAGAGTTCATCGTGGTGGCGGTGCCCATTGTGTTGCAATAGCCTGTGGAGGGTGCGGAGGAGGCTACAAGTTCAACCATTTCCGCATCGTTAATTTCGCCTTTGGCGTGCAATTCGCGGGCTTTCCACATGATTGTGCCCGATCCCGTGCGCTTGCCTTTGTACCAGCCGTTGAGCATGGGGCCGACAGAAAGCGCGATTGCGGGGATGTTCACCGTGGCGGCGGCCATCAACAGGGCAGGAGTGGTTTTGTCACAGCCAATGTTCAGCACGACGCCGTCGATGGGATAACCAAACAGCGTTTCCACAAGCGAGAGATAAGCCAGGTTGCGATCCAGCATGGCGGTTGGGCGTTTACCCGTTTCTTGGATCGGGTGAACTGGAATCTCGATGACCGTTCCACCTGCCGCGATCACACCGTCGCGAACACGCTTGCTCAGTTCAATATGGTGGCGGTTACAGGGGCTTAGGTCACTGCCTGTTTGGGCAATCCCGATTATGGGTTTGCCAGAGGTCAATTCTTCGCGTGTTAGGCCATAGTTCAGATAGCGTTCCAGATACAGCGCGGTCATTTCCATATCATCTGGATTGTTAAACCAATCTTGGGAGCGCAGCTTGATCTGTTTTTTCTGTGTGGACACGGTGAAATTAACCTTTGAATTGGGGTTTGCGGTAGAGTGCCGCGATTGGTCGAATTGGTAAAGACTGGATTGACAAATCTGTGCAACAATCGAGCGAATAAATTCGCGCCTTGGCGTGTTGAATTCACAAGAGGCCAAATCGAGCCAGCCAATTAAAAGGAAAACAGCCATGTCTTCAGTATTGCGTAACTTTTCAGGCGTTACCGTTGCAATTGCTTTGTCTGCCAGCACAGCCTGGGCCGACACAACCACGCAAAATGCAGAACAACCCGTTGTAGAAGCAGAAACTGAACAGCCAGCATCCGAAAATGCGGAAACTATAACCGAAACAACCGAAACCACAGAAGAGGTGGTTGTTGCTGAAATAACTGGGGATGTGAAAAAGGGCAAAAAGGTTTTTAAGAAGTGCAAAGCCTGTCACAAAGTAAAAGAAGGCAAAAACGGTGCGGGGCCAACGCTTTATAAAATTATTGGCCGTGAGGCAGCTCAAATCGAAGGCTTCAAGTATTCCAAACCGATGCAAGAATCTGGTCTGACATGGGATGTTGAAACGCTGACCGCGTACTTGAAAGCACCTAAAAAGTTGGTGCCAGGCACGAGCATGTTGTTCAACGGTTTGAAGAAAGATAAAGACATTGAAAATCTGATCGCTTACTTGGATGACGCGTCCAAAGGCTAAAGCCAGATCACAGTTTAGACGAAAAAGGCCCAGCGCGATGCTGGGCCTTTTTTATTGGGGAGCAGAGAGGATTAGCTGTCTGCTTTTTTGTCCGCTTTTGCATTCAACGGGTCTTCTTGGCGCTGAACAGAGCCTTCGAAGTGTGCGCCGCTTTCAATAGCGATAGTTTTGTGGATGATGTCGCCTTCAACGCGGGCGCTGGAGGTCAGGCGAACCTTAAGACCACGCACGCGACCAATGATGCGACCGTTGACCACAACGTCGTCAGCAATGATTTCGCCTTCTACAGTGGCGCCTTCGCCAACTGTCAGCAAATGGGCGCGAATGTCGCCTTTGATTTTGCCTTCGATCTGGATGTCGCCAGTCGTTTTCAGGTTGCCTGTGATTGTCAGATCAGAAGACAATGAAGATGCAGGTGGCTTTGCTTTTGGTGGAGCCGCTGGTGTTGGCGCTGCAGAGCTTGCTGGCTTTGCCGCAGGTGTTGAAGCAGGTGGAGGTGTGGCCACTGGCTTGCTTGTATCCGCTGCGGGATCGGTTTTGTTTGTTTCGCTGATTTTGTTTTTAGAAAACATTTCTTGACGCCTTCATATATTTAGAGGGATTGACTGCATTTCCGTTGATGCGCACTTCGTAGTGAAGATGCACGCCGGTTGACCGGCCCGTGTTGCCCATATCACCAATTCGTTCCCCGCGCGAGACCCTTTGTCCCGCCTTGACCCGAATTCTGTTCAAATGAGCGTAGTAAGTTTCAAAGCCATTGATATGGCGGATTTTGATGAGTTTGCCATAGCCGCTTTGACGGCCTGCGAAAGTAACGACACCGTCCCCAGTTGCGACAATGGCAGTGCCGCGTGCGCCCGCGAGATCATGGCCTTTGTGCAATCGGCGTCCGCCGTTTTTGGGATCGCGGCGATAGCCGTACCCAGAGGTGTGGCGATATCCGCCGCGCACTGGGAAGGCGAGGGGCAGCTTTTCAACGGCCAGCTTGGCCAAGCCCACCCGATCGAGCCGTTCAAACAATTTCACAGTATCCGCAGAAAGCGCGGTTGCCGCATCACCCTTTGTAGAAATGGAAAGAGCCGTAAGCGGGCCGCCTGATCCAGAATAGCTTTTGCGCATGTCTTTGATAAGGGCATCAGTGTTCATGCCCGCGTTGCTCAGTGCTTTTTCCAAGGGGCCAAGCGTCACATTCACAGCCTGTTCCAGATTAGAAAAGATGCGGGCGTTTTGCTGTTGCTGCAACAGCTGTTCGTTCGACATTTTGGCCATTTGGCTGTAAAGTTCGGTGGCTGTTGTTTCCAGATTGTCGCGCTGTGCAACGGTGGATTTCAACGCGCGCGTCATATGTTCGAGCGTTTCTTCGTTATCCTGAGCGCCGCCGAGTTTGGTGCTGAGGCTGCCTGTTACGGCCTGCATTTCAGCGAGAATTGAATCTGATTGCTTTTGCGCCTGATCCCGCTCTTTGATCGCCGCTTGCAATTTCTTTTGCATAATATCGAGGCCAGTGGCCAATTCGCGGCGTTCTTCTTCGGCTTGGAGCAGTTCGCTTTGCTGTAAAGAAATCTGTTCAAGAGCGATGTAGAACCGATCTTGGGCGGTTTGCGTTTCAAGTGCCCGCTGATCGCGTTCTTGGGACAGTTCGTTCAAACGTGCCTCATAGGCGCGTTGCAACACTTCGGCTTGCTTGGTGTCAGAGCGTGCTGAGATGTGATCAATCAACAGGGCAGAGGTGGCAATAACGGACCAGCACACACCCACAGTAATCAACAAACCAGCGGTGGCTTGCATCAGCGGCGTAGCGCGGAAATACCGCGTGGTGCGCTCTGTGCGCATGTAAATGCGCTGTTCGGGCACATGGCGTGCCAAAAGAGCGTTTAATTTTTCAAACGGTCCAGTCATGGATTTTCCCTCTGCCTCTGAGCTCTTGTTACCCTGTTTCGGGACCTTTTCGGCTTCTTTAAGAACGCTCAAGTGGTCTACAAAACCTTAACGCGAGAGGCAAGAAAATCCTGCCAAACGGGCAATAAACCGCGCATTTAGCAGGGTAATTGAACAACAGAGCCCCTTATTGCACTGCCATTGGCCAGTAAAAGTCGAGCGGAATACCTGCTTCGGCGCGTTTTTCATCGTTGAAAGGGGGCTTTAAGCCTCCATGGAAATAGTGTTCCACAAGGCGGTGAAATTCCTCTTTTGGATCGGCATTGTGACGGCCGCACAGAAAATGGAACCACTTGGAGCCATAGGCCACATGCCCGACTTCTTCGGCATAAATGATCTCAAGTGCGGCGACGGTTTCGGTGTCTTTAAGCGATTTGAACTGCTGGATCATGCCCGGTGTGACGTCGAGCCCGCGGGCCTCTAGCACCATGGGGACAATGGCAAGGCGGCCCATGAAATCGGTCGCGGTGTCTTGGGCTGCGCGCCACATGCCAGCATGAGCGGGTAAAGCACCGTAGTGGGACCCCATGGCTTCAAGACGGTCACATAACAGATTGAAATGTTTGCTTTCTTCATCTGCTGCCTTCACCCAATCGTCGTAGTATCCAATGGGCATCTCCGTCTGTGCAAACCGAGGAATGATGTCCCAATGCAGGTCTACCGCGTTCAATTCGATATGGGCAACAGCATGGATAAGCGCGATGCGCCCTGCCTCTGATCCTAAACGGCGGCGTGGGACTTCGTTCGGGGGCAAAAGTTCTGGTGTTGCTGGGCGCGCAGGCACGTCGGGTGGGGTGCTGTTGCCAATGGCCAGCGGGGTGCCTGCCTCTTTCATTTCAAACCACAGCGCCGCCGCAGCATGGGATTTCGCGGTTTTTTCGCGCCCATCAGCGGTGGTAAGTACGTCACAGGCCAGTTCTGTTAGGGTTGGTTGGGTCACGTGGGTTGCACCGCGTCTAACACCGCTTCGACGTGGCCTGGTACTTTGACCTTACGCCATGCGTGGGTAATGACCCCTTCGCCGTCGATGATAAAGGTGGCCCGTTCAATGCCCATGTATTTTTTGCCATACATGTTTTTTTCAACCCAGACGCCAAAGTCTTCGCACAGTGTCCCGTTTTCATCGCTGATCAATGGGATGCCAAGGTCATGTTTTGCAACGAATTTAACGTGACTTTTTACGCTGTCTTTGGACACGCCGACAATCTCTGCACCTGCATCCTGAAACGCGGTCAGATGTTCGGTAAAGCCGATGCTTTCTTTGGTACATCCAGGGGTGTCATCACGCGGATAAAAATACAAAACCAGCGTTTTGCCTGCATAATCCGCGAGCGATACAGTTCCACCACCATCGCGCGGCAGAGTAAAGTTAGGCGATTTTTCTCCGATTTCGGGCATTTGTCCCCCTCCAGTGACGAAAAATTGTTAAAGAACACCTATGGTGCTGTTGGCTTCTATCCTAAATAGGGTGCAACGGCAGAGTTCAAGCGCGGAATGCGCAAGGCTTTGAACAATACGGGCGGAGACGTTTTGATCTGGATAAGACACTGTTTGGTGGCCTTGTTGGCCATGTTGATGGCGGGCATCGTTCTGACGGTGCTGGCCATTGGTGTCGTGACGATCCTGTTGCAGCGCGGACCCCTAGAGCTGCCGCAGCTTCATGCAATGGTCGAAGACCGATTAAATGCCCAATTGTCGAACCATGATATGCAAATCGGCAGTATCGCGTTGGCATCAAGCGACACGGGTGTCGGGAATTACGTTTTGCTGAGCGATGTATCTGTGCTGGATGAAACAGGCGCGTCATTAATCACAGTATCAGAGGTGCGCACCCGATTATCTCTGCTGGATCTGGTTTCAGGGCAGATATCGCCCGAAGACGTTGCCATTGTTGGGACGGAACTGTCGCTGGAGCGGGATGAAACTGGTGCGATAAGTTTGTTTGGTTCGCAAGGGACAATGGCGAAGGGTGAAAACGTATTGCAGCTGTTGGATGCGTTGGAAGATCAGCGCGAATTGTCTTTGTTAAAAAACGTGGAATTGGAAAACACGCGGGTTCGGTTTGAAGATCAAATTACCAAACGGGGCTGGGTGCTAGACAATTCCAAACTGACAATTGAACGAGAAGGTGACACCGTATCTGGCCGTGCGGTGTTGGAACTGGGGCAAGAAGACGGAAAAGACCTATCGCCTGCATCCATGATCCTAAGCGCGAATTATCTGCTCGGGTCCGAAGCGGCATCCGTTTCGTTTCAGTTTTCTGATGCGTCGCCCGAAGAGATTGCGGATTTGTTTCAAGCGTTTGATTGGCTGCGCAATTTTGACACGCGCCTGTCTGGGTCCGTGCGGGCTGAATTTGCGGGGGACGGCAAACTGGGCAATTTGCACGGCGTATTGGAATTGGCCGAAGGGAAAGTGGCCCAAACTCCTGCGAGCCAGCCCATCACCTTTAGCACGGCTAAAGTGTATTTCGATTATGATCCTGAAACGGACGCCCTTAATCTCGAACAAGTGGATTTAAAAACCAGCTCGGGGTCCGTCATCGCAGGTGGTTTTGTAGAATTGCAGCGCGGGCCTGACGGTGTGGTGAAGTCCATGGCAGGGCAGTTGCGCGCGCGTGATATTGTGATTGAGCGACCCGACCTGTTTGATGACACGCTGACCTTAAACGAAGCTGCGCTTGATGCGCGTTTGTCGTTTTCACCTTTGAAAGTCGAAGTGGGGCGATTGACTGTTTTTGACGGGGACAGCGTGGTCAAGATCGCTGGATCATCAAAGGCGGGACAGGATTTTTGGACAAACAGCTATGACATTGATCTGAACAAAATTACCGCTGCGCGGCTGAAACAGCTTTGGCCCAAACCTGTGGTGCATAAAACGCGCAAATGGGTGGTCAAAAACATCTTTGAAGGCACCTTCAAAGATATTTCTGGCGGCTTTCGAAGCAAAGACGGCAAACCGAATTACGCGTTTAATTTCAATGTGAATGACGCGAATTTTAATTTTCTGAACACGATGCCACATTTGCAAGACGGGGCTGGGTTTGGATATCTGACAGAAATTGACCTGCGCATTGACCTGAGCGCCGGCCACGTGATTGCTGCCAATGGGGGCCAGGTGGATATTGCAGGATCAAGCATCTTTATCCCCGATACCGATATCCGCCCAACACCAGGCGAAATAACACTGCATGCCAAAGGCGGCATCGAGGCGGCTTTGGAATTGCTGAATGTGGAAAAGTTCCGTTTCTTGGACAAGGTTGGCTTGACGCCAAAACTCGGCCAAGGGGCCGTGTCTTTGAGCGGGTGGTTCAAACTGCCATTGTCTAAGGACACCAGAACGCAGGATGTGAAATTGGCGGTTCAGGCGGAACTGTTGAACGTGAAATCCACGACTCTGATCAAGGACCGAACGCTGACTTCGCGCAAATTGTTGGCAAATGTGACCCATGATGGCGTTGAAATTGCAGGGGACGTTTTGTTCGATGCCGTGCCCGTGTCTGCCAAATGGGCACAATCGTTCAATCAGGGGGCCAAGCAAAGCACAGTCGCGGCAAAACTGGATTTGAATGCGAAAAATCTGACAGCGCTTGGCATTATTTTACCCAAAGGAACCGTTTCAGGGGCCGCCCCTGCGCAGATGGATATCACGCTCAATCGCGGTTCGGATCCGAAATTCACCCTGACCAGCGATTTGGTCGGGGCAACGATGCAAATTCCAGCCCTTGGATGGTTGAAACCCGCGCGCACCCGTGGGCTGTTCCGCGTGGACGGGACGCTGGGGGATCGCATTGATATCGGTGATCTGGTGCTAGACGCAAACGGACTCAATGCGCGGGGAACGGTTGATCTGAATGCGGACAATACGTTGCAACGTGCGAGGTTCAGCACCGTTGATGTGGGCAAATGGCTTAGCACCTCGGCTGTGTTAACCCCGCAAGCAGGTGGGCGCACGCGGATCACAGTGTCTGGCGGCACGGCTGACCTACGATTTATGGGGGATAACGGCGGCTCTGGTGAAACGGGATCGGGCGCAACCACGATTGATCTTCAATTGGATCGTGTGCGTGTGACGAACGATTTGTCGCTGACGAATTTCAAAGGAAAGCTAAACACCAAAGCGGGTTTGCGCGGCACCTTTGTAGGGCGGGTGAATGGCCGTTCATGGGTGAATGGCCAGTTGTTCCCACAGCGCCACGGGACGGCGATTGAATTGGCAAGTTCAGATGCAGGGGGTGTTATGTCATCTGCGGGCTTATTGACCAACGCTCGCGATGGCGCGTTGCGAGTTGTTTTGATCCCCAAAGCAGGGGACGGCAACTACGATGGTACATTGGATGTGAAGCGCACTCGCATCAAAGACGCCTCTGCGATGGCGGCATTGCTGAACGGAATTTCATTGATCGGTGCATTGCAGCAATTGGAAGGCGAAGGCATCCATTTCAACACCATCGAAGGGCAATTTAAAATCCGTGGCAACGGCGTAAAGCTGGAAAACATCAGTGCCGTAGGCCCATCTATCGGTATGACACTTGATGGGTGGTATGACACCAAAAACAAGTCGGTCAATTTTGAAGGCGTGGTGACGCCACTGTATGTGGTGAATGGTGTGTTTGAACGACTTTTCGGGCAACTCGTGGGGCGCAGAAAAGGCGAAGGTATGTTCAGCTTTACCTATCGGATGCGCGGCCCTGCAAGCCAGCCCAAGGTGGGTGTGAACCCACTTTCAATCCTGACGCCTGGGGCATTTCGTGAAATTTTCCGCCAAAAAGCGCCAACACCGCCTTCCTAGCACCGAAATCCTCTTGCAGAGATTTTGTGAATTGGGCACTGGGCACACATGAACCTGTCAGATTTCGATTTCCACCTTCCAGAAGAGCTGATCGCGCTACGCCCAGCAAAACCGCGTCGCGCGTCACGTTTGTTGGTTGCGCAGGATGGGGCATTGCAGGATCAGCAATTCTTTGAGTTGCCCAATTTTTTGCGCGCAGGGGACCGGTTGGTGCTGAACGACACCAAAGTGATCCCTGCACGCCTGCAAGGGCAGCGCCGCCGCATGTCTGATCAAGGCGAGACTTTTGCAAAGGTCGAAGTCACGCTTTTATCAATGGACGGGCAGGGCGATTGGCTGGCGCTTGCGAAACCGGGGCGTCGTGTCAAAGATGGAGAAACCATTGTCTTTTCGGATGCGTTACACGCAGAAGTTTTAGGCAAAGGATCAGACGGTATCCGATTGCGATTTTCGCTGAGCGGCCCTGCGTTTGAGGACGCGTTGAACGGTTTAGGTCAAATGCCGTTGCCCCCTTATATCGCCGCGAAACGGGCGGCGGATGCACAGGATGCGCAAGATTATCAGACCGTTTTTGCACAGCATTCTGGTGCTGTGGCTGCGCCAACGGCATCCTTGCATTTCGATGAAACCGTGTTGGACGCCTTGGCTCTGATGGGGGTGACCTTTAGCAAAGTCACCTTACACGTGGGGGCGGGAACGTTTTTGCCTGTGAAAACCGATGATGTGTCAGACCATAAAATGCACGCGGAATGGGGGCGGGTTGACGACATTGCTGCTGCCGAGATTGCGCAGACCAAGGCAGACGGTGGGCGCGTGATCCCTGTTGGAACAACGGCGCTGCGGTTGCTTGAAACGGCGGCGCAGGGCTCTGGCGAGATCACACCGTGGGTAGGGGAGACCGATATATTCATCAAGCCAGGGTTTGTCTTTAATGTAGCTGACGGGTTGATCACAAATTTCCACCTGCCGAAATCCACACTGATGATGTTGGTCAGCGCGTTAATGGGAACGCAACGGATCAAAGATATTTATGCTCATGCAATCGCACAGGACTATCGGTTTTTTTCCTATGGTGACAGCTCTTTGCTGATCCCAGAAATGTCATAAACGGCACTGTTGGGTCGCGTTTGAAACGCATGAACCTGTGCGAATCTCCTAAGGGTGGTTTGAGGCCGTTTAAAATTTTTCACAGTCGCAGTACAAAAGACATGCGGATGGCCGTGGTTAACACAAACGCAATAGACGCATAACGGAGTCGTCACATGGGTTACGTTCTTAAAAGCTCTTGGGCTCTGTTGCTCGGAATGTTTTTGCTAATGCTGGGCAACGGTGTGCAGGGCACGTTGCTGGGTATTCGGGGTTCGCTCGAAGGTTTTAGCGCGGGCAGCATGTCGTTAATCATGTCTGGCTATTTCATCGGCTTTTTGGGGGGCTCGCGCATTGCGCCCACTCTGATCCGCAATGTTGGGCATGTGCGTGTTTTTGCAGCGCTAGCGTCTTTTGTATCGGCTGCGCTGATTCTCTATGCGGCGTTGCCCAATGAAATTGTCTGGTTTTTGCTGCGTATTCTGGTGGGGTTCTGTTTTTCGGGGATTTATGTGGTGGCCGAAAGCTGGCTGAACGACAGCTCCACCAATGAAACCCGCGGCCAAGCCTTGTCCGCCTATTTGATCGTGCAAATGATGGGCATTGTGATGGCGCAATGGCTGTTGAACTTTGCCGATGCGGGCGGATTTATCCTGTTTATCATCATTTCGGTTGCGGTGTCTTTGTCGTTTGCGCCGATTTTGCTGTCTGTCAGCCCAGCGCCTGTGTTTCAAACAACAAAGCCAATGAGCCTGAAGGAACTGTATGTGGCATCGCCCCTTGGTGTGGTCGGTATCTTTTTCCTTGGCGGGATCTTTGCGGCCCTGTTTGGCATGACCTCCGTTTACGGCACGGAAAAAGGCATGTCTGTCGGTGAGATTTCGATTTTTGTGGGGATCATCTATGTGGGCGGGATGCTGTTGCAATACCCAATCGGGTGGATGTCGGATCGGATGGATCGCCGTTTGCTGATCATCGGCATTACGGTATTTGGTGGTGTGGCCTGCCTTGTTGCCTTTACCTCAGCGAGCAGTCTGACGATTTTGCTGGTGTGTAGCTTTATCATCGGGGGGGTGGCCAATCCGCTGTATTCTCTGTTGTTGGCCTATACCAATGACTTTTTGGATCATGATGATATGGCGGCGGCGTCTGGCGGTTTGATCTTTATCAACGGGATTGGTGCCATTGCAGGCCCATTGGTTGTGGGTTGGATGATGGGACAATTCGGCCCTGATAGTTTCTTCCTTTATATTGCGCTGTTGCTGTTTGTGACGTCGATTTACGCGTTCTACCGAACCTTCCAACGTCAGGCTCCAAGCGTGGACGATACCGCGTCTTATCAACCAGTTTTTGCGACGGCATCGCCTGTTGCGGTTGAGGTGGCACAAGAGCTGTCGATTGAAATGGAGCTGGAAGCAGAAGAAGATGAAAGCGCCGCAGAAGCGCCTTGAGGCGCTTCTTTTTCAATTCTGTTTCCCTTGTGGCGTTCATGTTGGTGGACGTGTCACCACTTTCGGGCCGTTAGCAAAACGCCTTTGCTTGTGGTGAACCGCGAACCGCTGTTGATCACGTTTTCTGGTGCAAGCGCAACAAATGGTAACTTTAACGCTAACATTTTAAAATTTTATTAAATAACTGTTGACCTGCGTTACGCTACGGCACAACGCTGTTCTTATACTTTGGGGGCTCTTTGTCGGAGGATATAATGGACAAAGCGCAAGCGATTATTGAGTTTTGGGTTGATGAAGTTGGCCCACAAGGGTGGTATCAAGGCACGGATGCTTTGGATCAATCTATTCGTGATAAATTCATGTCAGATTGGGAAGCGGCCAAAGCGGGTGACTACGATGGGTGGGCCCGATGCCCAAGAAAATCACTGGCTTTGCTGATCCTGCTGGATCAATTTCCACGCAACATGTTTCGCGATGATCCACGGGCGTTTTCAACGGATAAGAAAGCCCGTGAAGTGGCGAACCTGGCAATCGAGCAGGGGTACGATCAGCGCACGGATGAGCCGCAACGCCAGTTTTATTACTTGCCGTTCATGCACTCCGAATGCTTGCAACACCAAGAACGATGTGTGCGACTGATCAAAAACCGTATGTCGGAGTCTGGTGGCAGCAATTTGTTGCACGCCAAAGTCCACCGCGAGGTCATCCGCAAATTTGGCCGTTTCCCTTATCGCAATGATGCTTTGGGGCGCAGCAACACATCCCAAGAACAAAAGTTCATGGACGATGGTGGATACGGTAAAATTACGCAGGATATGCAAAAAGCCGCTTAAGGTTGGGGCTGGCGCATAATTGCTATGCGTCGGTTGCCCTTGCGACTTTGTCTGAAATAGCGCATTCTTATAGATAGTTCAACGTTGAACCAATTTCTAAGAGGATGCTATGGCTGATACGCAATTTGACATGATCGTTATTGGGGCAGGGCCAGGCGGCTATGTCAGCGCCATTCGCGGTGCGCAAAATGGGTTGAAAGTTGCGGTTGTTGAACGCGAGCATTTGGGCGGTATTTGTTTGAATTGGGGCTGTATTCCCACAAAAGCTTTATTGCGCTCCTCAGAAGTGTTTCACCTGATGGAACGGGCCAAGGACTTTGGCCTGACTGCAGATAAATTTGGCTATGATCTTGATGCGGTGGTGGCGCGATCCCGCGGTGTGGCCAAGCAGCTTTCGGGCGGTGTGGGCCATCTGCTGAAAAAGAATAAGGTGACGGTTGTCATGGGGGCTGCAACGCTCGCTGGAAACGGCAAGGTCACAGTTAAGACGGACAAAGGCGAAGAATCCATCTCCGCAAAATCCATCGTTTTGGCCACAGGGGCGCGGGCACGGGAGCTGCCAGGGCTTGAGGCGGATGGCGATTTGGTCTGGACCTACAAACACGCATTAAACCCGCCACGGATGCCAAAAAAACTGTTGGTGATTGGATCGGGTGCAATCGGCATTGAATTTGCCAGTTTTTACAACACGCTTGGCACAGATACGACTGTGGTTGAGGTGATGGATCGTGTGTTGCCCGTAGAAGATGCAGAGATTTCCAAACTGGCGAAGAAGCAGTTTGAAAAACAAGGCATGACCATCATGGAGAAATCCACGGTGAAAAAGCTGGATCGTGCCAAGGGCAAAGTCACAGCGCATATCGAAGTCAAAGGCAAAGTGGAAAAGTTGGAGTTTGACACGGTCATTTCTGCGGTCGGGATTGTGGGCAATGTCGAAGGGCTCGGCCTGGAAGAGCATGGCATCAAAGTGGATCGCACCCATGTGATTACGGATGAATACTGCCGCACAGATGCCAAAGGTGTGTTTGCCATCGGCGATATTGCTGGTGCGCCGTGGTTGGCCCACAAAGCCAGCCATGAGGGTGTGATGGTGGCAGATTTGGTGGCCGGCAAAAAGGCCCATCCCGTGAAGCCGGACAGCATCGCAGGCTGTACCTACTGTCACCCGCAAGTGGCGAGCGTTGGTATGACAGAAGCGCAGGCCAAAGAGGCGGGTTTAGATATTAAAGTGGGTCGTTTTCCCTTTATTGGCAACGGCAAAGCCATCGCGCTTGGCGAGCCAGAGGGTTTGGTGAAAACCATCTTTGATGCCAAAACAGGCGAATTGCTTGGTGCGCATATGATTGGTGCCGAAGTGACAGAGCTGATCCAAGGCTATGTGATTGGGCGTCAGCTTGAAACCACTGAGCAAGATTTGATGGAAACGGTATTCCCGCATCCAACATTGTCTGAAATGATGCACGAAAGTGTTTTGGATGCCTATGGCGGCGCAATCCACTTTTAACCGAAAACCAAAGGCTTCCCTATGCGTGATCTGAAAATCTCCGCCCAGCGCCACCCTGAAAAGGCGCGCAAGCCAGACAATGCGCAACCGCGCAAACCCGATTGGATCAGGGTCAAAGCGCCCACATCTAAAGGGTATTTTGAAACCCGCGATATCATGCGCGAAAACAAACTGGTGACCGTCTGCGAAGAAGCGGGCTGTCCGAATGTGGGGGAATGCTGGTCCCAAGGGCACGCCACAATGATGATCATGGGCGAGGTTTGTACGCGGGCCTGTACGTTCTGTAACATCGCAACGGGGAAACCGCCCGAAGCTTTGGACGTGTTTGAACCGGGCCGTGTAGCCGCAGCGGTGAAAAAGTTGGGTCTGAACCATGTGGTGATCACATCTGTAGACCGCGATGATGTGGCCGATGGCGGCGCAGAGCATTTTGCCCAAACCATACGAGCGGTTCGCAAACAATCCCCAGACACGACAATCGAAATTCTGACGCCCGATTTCATTCGCTGCGATGACAGCGCCTTAGAAGTCGTGGTGGAAGCGCGCCCAGACGTGTTCAACCATAACCTTGAAACGGTTCCGGGGCTTTACCCCGAAGTGCGCCCTGGTGCGCGGTATTTCCATTCCCTGCGCCTGTTGCAACGGGTCAAGGAACTCGATCCTTCAATGTTTACCAAATCTGGTATCATGGTGGGTTTGGGCGAAGACAAACAATCCGTCATTCAGGTGATGGATGACATGCGGGCGGCCAACATTGATTTCATGACCATTGGCCAATATCTGCAACCGACCCCCAAACACCATGCTTTGGATCGGTTTGTAACGCCCGAAGAATTCGCATCCTACGAAAAAGCGGCTTATGGCAAAGGGTTCCTGATGGTGTCCGCCACGCCGCTGACGCGTTCGTCCTATCACGCGGGGGATGACTTTGCGCGTTTGCGCGATGCACGGATGAAGGCGTTGGGCCGCGCTTAGGCGAGCCGCCTTTAGGTTTCTTTGTTCTAAAAATACTCAAAAGCAGGGCCGCGACGAAAAAGCTGTGGCAATTCATACGCTACCCCCTTTCCATTTATCCCATCTCGTGGGATAGGGCATTGGCAACACAGAGACTTCCAGCAGGAGAATGCAATGGAGATTCGTGAGGCCCTTACCTTTGATGATGTTTTACTTGTGCCCGGCGCGTCCGAGGTGTTGCCCGCAACGGCAGACACACGCACGTTTGTGACAAAGAGCATTCCGCTAAACATTCCCCTGTTAAGTTCTGCGATGGACACAGTGACCGAAGCGCGCATGGCCATTGCAATGGCGCAGGCGGGTGGCATGGGGATCCTACACCGCAACCTTACGCTTGATGAACAGCAACAACAGGTGCGGCGCGTGAAACGGTTTGAAAGTGGGATCGTGTATAATCCGATCACTCTGACGCCCAACCAAACGCTGGGGGATGCCAAGGCATTGCAGGCCAAATACCGTGTTACTGGGTTTCCTGTTGTGGATGAAAAAGGGCGTGTTCTGGGGATCGTCACCAACCGCGATATGCGTTTTGCGAGCGCGGATGACACGCCGGTGGCCACAATGATGACAGGGGAAAACCTTGCGATTTTGCGCGAGCCTGCGGATTTGGCCGAGGCGAAATCCATGATGCACGCGCGACGTATTGAAAAGCTGTTGGTGGTTGATGAAAACAATAAACTCACAGGGCTGTTGACCATCAAAGACATCGAACAATCCGTGCTGAACCCTGATGCTTGTAAAGATGAAAAGGGGCGTTTGCGCGTTGGTGCGGCCTCGACTGTTGGGGACAACGGGTTTGAACGCTCTGAACAGTTGATCGACGCGGGCGTTGATTTGTTGGTGATTGATACGGCGCATGGCCATTCCGCCAGTGTGGCCCAAGCGGTGGAACGGATCAAAAAAGCCAGCAACTCTGTCCAAGTGGTTGCCGGCAATGTCGCCACCGCCGAAGCAACCCGTGCATTGATTGATGCGGGTGCGGATGCGGTCAAGGTGGGCATTGGGCCAGGGTCCATTTGTACCACGCGTATTGTGGCAGGTGTGGGTGTGCCTCAGTTGACCGCGATTAATGATTGCGCCGAAGAGGGGGCCAAAACAGGCATTCCTGTGATCGCCGATGGCGGCATCAAATTCTCGGGCGATTTTGCCAAAGCGATTGCCGCTGGCGCATCCTGTGCGATGGTTGGCTCAATGCTCGGCGGTACGGATGAAGCCCCAGGCGAAGTGATCCTGTATCAAGGGCGCTCCTTCAAATCGTTCCGTGGCATGGGCTCTGTTGGGGCAATGGCGCAGGGGTCTGCGGATCGGTATTTCCAGAAAGAAGCCAGTGCAGAAAAGCTAGTACCTGAAGGCATCGAAGGGCAGGTGCCTTACAAAGGGCCAGCAGGAACAGTGTTGCACCAGATGATCGGTGGTCTACGTGCGGCCATGGGCTATACAGGGTGCGCGACCATCGAAGACATGAAAACAAACTGCAAATTTGTGAAAATTTCGGGGGCTGGTTTGAAAGAAAGCCATGTGCATGACGTGCAAATCACCCGCGAAAGTCCAAATTATCGGATTGGATAAATGACACCTGCCGCACGCTACGCCGCTGCGATTGGGGTTTTAGACGGGTTCTTGGCTGGGGAACCTGTTGAAAAACTGCTGTCCAACTGGGCGCGAAAAAATCGGTATGCGGGCAGTAAAGATCGCGCAGCGGTGCGCGATATCGTATTTGACTGTCTGCGCAATCAAGGCCGGTTTGCCAAGTCTGCAGGATTTGACGGCGGGCGCGCCTTGGCATTGGGGCATTGCGTGGCTGGTGATACTGATCCAAACTCGGTGTTTTCTGGTGAAGGTTATGCCCCTGACCCTTTGAGTGACGCCGAAACTGCGGCGTTTGGACAGGCAGTCGGTGGGCAGGCGTCTGACAATTTTCCTGACTGGATTGCCGATATCTTGAAGGCCGATTTAGGGGCAGATTTTGAACGCAGCTGCGCGGCCATGAGCGAACGCGCGCCCGTTGATTTGCGTGTGAATATCAGCAAAACAACAATAGAAAACGCCATTGCGATGTTGGCCGCTGACAGTATTGCAGTGGACGCCGTTGATGGTGTGCCCACCGCATTGCGAGTACGCGAAAACCCGCGCCGCGTTGCAGGGTCAAAAGCCTTTGCAGGTGGTTACATCGAATTGCAGGATGCAGCATCCCAGGCCATTTTAAACAGGCTCGATTTGCCCGCTGATGGACCGATCCTTGATTACTGCGCAGGGGGCGGTGGTAAAACACTGGCCATGGCTGCCGCCGCACCAAACGCGTCCATTGACGCATGGGATATTAGCGCGGCACGGATGGAGCCGTTGAAAGAACGGGCCAAACGAGCAGGGGCGCGGGTACGCGTTTTGGCAGCTGAACCACGATCTGCGCAATACGAACTGGTGCTGGTTGATGCACCTTGTTCAGGGGCTGGTTCATGGCGGCGCAATCCCGAAGGGAAATGGCGCTTAGCGCCCGATCGGCTGGAAGAATTACAAGGCATCCAAGCGGCAGTTTTGAACAAGGCGGCCAAATGCGTCAAAGCAAATGGAACCCTCGTTTATGCGACATGTTCTGTGTTTGCGCGGGAAAATCGGGAGCAGGTGGATGCCTTTTTGGCGCAAAACGCGGCATTTTCTTTGGTCGACGATCAAAGTTACCGCGTAAATGAGCCCGGAGATGGGTTTTATGTGGCAATCCTCAAAAACAACTCTGGCGTGTAAAAATTAATCTGTTAGTACTTTAGGCGCGAAAAGGGGGTGGAGTTTCATCGTTTAGCCGAGGGAGGCTTTATGAACTCCATAAAGATTTCACGTTTCGTCACACCTGTGGCGATGATTTGGATTATTGGGGCAAGCCTGTTTTTGTTTTGGGCAATGCCGGATGCCACGCTTCGATTTGGAATGCTGGCCTTCATCAGCGGCTTTGTCCTCGTGACTTTGGCGCGGCGCATGGCTGCTGCGCGGGCAGATGACCTTGCGTTTGACCCTACGGACGTTGTGCAAAGCCCAGCGCCTGATATCCCGATCCAAGAAGATACCCCCCAGATTGATGCGATTACGGAACAGCAGATCGCGCAGAAAATTCAAAACCTGTTTGATCGCTTGCCTATCGCCATGGTTCATATTGATCGTGATGGCCGTGTTGGGCAAACCAATGCGGCGGCGCGCGGGTTTTTGCGCCTTGAAACCGCCGAAACGCCGCCCTTTGAAACCCTTGTCGAAGGGTTAGGCCGCAGCGTCGGGGTTTGGATGCAAACCGCGCGGGACAATGATGTGATTTGCAAACCAGAAATGGTGCAGGTGAAGCGCAGCAAAACGGAGGCCATTTTGCAGGTGTCTTTGATGCCGCCCCCCGTGGATGGGCAGGGCGGTTTGATTGCAACGTTGTCCGATGCGACCGAATTGAAATCCTTAGAAGCGCAATTTGTGCAAAGCCAAAAGATGCAGGCGATTGGGCAACTTGCAGGAGGCGTTGCCCATGATTTCAACAATTTGCTGACCGCCATATCGGGGTACTGCGATCTGTTGTTGTTGCGCCATGAAAAGGGCGATCAGGATCACGCGGATTTGGTACAGATCAATCAAAACGCCAATCGGGCGGCGGCGCTTGTTGGCCAATTGCTGGCGTTTTCGCGCAAACAAACGCTTACGCCGCAGGTTCTTTCGGTGAATGACACGTTGTCCGAATTGACCCATCTGCTCAGCCGATTGCTGGGCGAAAAAGTGCAGTTGGTTGCCGAATACGGCAAGGATTTGCCCCGTGCGTTTGTCGATGGACGCCAGCTCGAACAGGTGATCATGAACCTTGTAGTGAACGCGCGGGATTCGATGCCTGATGGCGGCGAAGTGACCATTCGTAGCGATACGCAAGTGTTTGAATCCAGTAAGCGCATGAACCGTGTTGTTGTGCCCAAAGGCACCTATGTGACCATCACAGTGCAGGATACGGGCTGCGGTATTCGTGCCAAACACCTGGAAAAAATATTTGAACCGTTTTTCTCTACTAAGGATGTGGGGGAGGGCACAGGGCTGGGCCTGTCGATGGCGTACGGGATTGTGAAACAAACAGGCGGGTTCATTTTTGCCGATAGCGAAGTGGGAAAGGGATCGGAGTTTACCATCCTGTTGCCAGCGCACGAAGGCACATCCGCGCCTGTTGAACCCAAAACCGACACGCGCACAGGTGCGCCAACGTCACTGAACGGATTATCGGTGTTGTTGGTTGAAGACGAAGCCCCTGTGCGCACCTTCGCGTCCCGTGCGTTGGCCATGCAAGGGGTGCGCATCACCGAAGCGGACTCTGCCGAAGTGGCGCTGGAAAAATTGTCCGACCCTGATCTGTTTGTCGATATCATTGTCACGGATGTTGTGATGCCTGGTATGGATGGGCCAACATGGGTGGCTCAGGCCAAAGCAGATAGGCCAGATGTGAAAGTGATATTTGTGTCTGGCTATGCTGAAGAAAGTTTCACCACCAAATATGGTGAGATTTCAAATGCAAGGTTCCTGCCAAAGCCATTTTCCCTGAAACAGCTGATCGAAATGGTACGAGAATTGGCGGATTAGTCGTGGCGAAGACGGTTGTAGATATCGTAATCCGCCGCAAGGGCCGTTTCTAATTCTGTGCGCAAATTTGGACTTAGGGTCAGCTCTGCCTTTGGGGATTGATTGGCGCGGCCCAATTGAATTTGTTTGCCCAAACGATTTTGCAAAAACCGCACCAACCCATCCATGTCCTCGTATCGGAACAAATGGCTCATGCCGACTTCGCCATCTTTGTCAGACATGAATTTCGCTTGAGATCCGATGCGAGCAAAGGGCTGCGGGGAATCCGACAGGTAACTTTCAACAAAGGCGTCAAATGAAACGCCAGCGGTAGAGTTTTTTGCCCCCTTCAATTCATCACGCGATCTATAGCGATACCAACTGCCAAGCCAGTCGATTGGTTCGCGAATAACCGCAACCGTATCAGGTTCATCGCCTGTCAGGGTCATGATGAAAGGTTCCAACATCCGTTGGTATTTTCGGTAAGGCGTGTGTTTGGCGTTTGGAACCTTAGAGATTCGGATGTCGCAGGTTGTGCCAAGTGCCATTTCAATCGACGTGGACGCCGTTTTCGGGGTGGCAAAGAAAACCAATTTTTCTTTGAGGAAAACCATCATCTTAGGCTATTTACCCTGCCGCAAATTACAAAAATCACTACTCTTTACCATTCATAAACCTTCCTAGCGAATTGTGGAATTGAAAAATTTTACTTGAAATGTTTGCTTTTTGTTCTCATACAGTGGACTGAGAACAAGAGGCGAACATTTAAAATCCCCGAACCTAGGTTCGAAACACACCAGCAGCGATTGCCGAGCCTAAGGCAATGTGAAATAACGGAGACGAAATATGGCGACGAACCTACTCGATATGACGGAAAGAAAGTCAATGGATAAGCAAAAAGCACTCGAATCTGCGCTCGGCCAAATTGAGCGGCAGTTCGGCAAAGGCTCCATCATGAAACTGGGCGACAATGCCGTCATGGATGTTGAGGCCACGTCTACTGGCTCCATCGGTCTGGACATCGCGCTTGGTATTGGTGGCATCCCAAAAGGGCGCATTATTGAAATTTATGGCCCTGAAAGCTCTGGTAAAACAACGCTGACCCTGCACGCCATTGCGGAAGAGCAGAAATCAGGCGGCGTATGTGCGTTTGTGGATGCGGAGCACGCGCTTGATCCAACTTATGCGAAAAAGCTTGGCGTTGATCTGGATGAACTGCTGATTTCACAGCCAGACGCGGGTGAACAAGCGCTTGAAATCACAGATACGCTGGTGCGTTCTGGTGCGGTTTCAATGGTTGTGGTCGATTCTGTGGCGGCGCTGACGCCAAAATCAGAACTCGAAGGGGATATGGGCGACCACCAAGTGGGCGCGCAGGCCCGTCTGATGTCGCAAGCTATGCGCAAATTGACAGGCTCTATCAGCAAATCCAAATGCACCGTGATCTTTATTAACCAAATTCGGATGAAGATTGGTGTTATGTTCGGTTCGCCTGAAACAACATCAGGCGGCAATGCGCTGAAATTTTACTCTTCTGTGCGTCTGGATATCCGCCGTATTGGCGCCATCAAGGATCGCGACGAAGTGGTGGGCAACGCCACCCGCGTGAAAGTTGTGAAAAACAAAGTGGCTCCGCCGTTCAAACAGGTGGAATTCGACATCATGTACGGCGAAGGCATTTCCAAACGGGGCGAATTGATCGACCTTGGCGTGAAAGCGGGCATTGTTGAAAAATCAGGTTCTTGGTTCTCTTATGGGGATCAACGCATCGGCCAAGGTCGTGAAAACGCGAAGAACTTCCTGAAAGAAAACCCTGGCGTTGCATGGGAGATCGAAGATAAAATTCGCGCGTCCCATGGGCTCGATTTCGATATGCCAAAACCAGAAGCCGAAGCCGCCGCTGCAGATGACAGCGACGACGTTTTGGAAGCGTAATAAACGCTAAAATTCACTCAGAACGCCGTGGCTGCAAATCCACGGCGTTTTTGTTTGTGCTGTGGACAGTTGCGACAGGCGCGGTATAACCGCGTTTAAACCCAAACCCACCGACACAAAGGCACATACTATGGTTGGCGTAAACGATATCCGCTCCACTTTTCTTTCTTACTTTGAAAAGAACGGACACGCGCGCGTTGACAGCTCTCCACTTGTGCCGCGCAATGACCCGACATTGATGTTCGTTAACTCGGGCATGGTGCAGTTTAAGAACGTGTTCACGGGCGCTGAAAACCGCGATTATGTGCGTGCGACCACCGCGCAAAAATGTGTTCGGGCAGGGGGCAAACACAACGATCTTGATAATGTGGGCTATACCGCGCGTCACCACACGTTCTTTGAAATGCTGGGGAATTTCTCTTTTGGCGATTATTTCAAAGAGGACGCGATTAAGTTTGCATGGGAATTGATCACCAAAGACTTTGGCATCGAAAAATCTCGCTTGTACGTGACCGTTTTTCACACGGACGACGAAGCCTTTGGAATTTGGAAAAAGATTGGCGTGCCAGAAGAGCGCATCATCCGTATTGCCACGGATGACAA
The DNA here is from genome assembly GCF_029854195.1 of Amylibacter sp. IMCC11727. Taxonomy (NCBI): domain Bacteria; kingdom Pseudomonadati; phylum Pseudomonadota; class Alphaproteobacteria; order Rhodobacterales; family Paracoccaceae; genus Amylibacter; species Amylibacter sp. IMCC11727. The sequence continues at coordinate 2,028,838 of NZ_CP122960.1, read as the reverse complement.
CTTTTGGCGCATGGGACCAACTGGCCCTTGTGGTCCATGTACCGAGATTTTCTATGACCACGGCGACCATGTGTGGGGCGGACCTCCCGGCTCACCAGAAGAGGACGGTGATCGGTTCATTGAAATCTGGAACATCGTTTTCATGCAGAACGAACAGTTTGCTGACGGCCGATTGGAAGCGCTCGAAAAACAAAGCATTGATACAGGCATGGGGATCGAACGGGTTGCGGCACTGCTGCAAGGCTCGCACGACAACTATGACACCGATCTGTTTAAGGCGCTGATCGAAGCATCTGCACACGGCACGAGCGTTGATCCTTATGGGGATCAGAACGTGCATCACCGTGTGATTGCGGATCACTTGCGCTCTACGTCATTCCTGATCGCTGACGGTGTTCTGCCCTCAAATGAAGGTCGTGGTTATGTGCTGCGCCGCATCATGCGCCGCGCCATGCGTCATGCGCATCTGCTGGGGTCAGTGGATCCGTTGATGCACCGTTTGGTTCCTGAACTGGTGCGCCAGATGGGGCAGGCCTATCCCGAATTGGGCCGTGCGCAATCCATGATCGAAGAAACACTTTTGCTAGAAGAAACACGCTTCAAAAAGACACTGGATAAAGGGTTGAAACTGCTGGATGCGGAGCTTGAGGGCCTGCCAGAGGGTAAGCCGCTCGATGGGCAAACCGCGTTTAAATTGTACGACACGTATGGGTTCCCGCTTGATTTGACACAGGACGCGCTGCGCGAAAAAGGTGTTGATGTGGACACCGCTGGCTTTGATGATGCTATGGAGGCGCAAAAAGCCAAGGCCCGTGCCGCATGGACGGGCGCTGGTGGTGCGGTGGACGAAAGCATCTGGTTTGATGTGGTCGATGAACACGGTCCGACCGAATTTCTTGGCTATGATACCGAAGTGGCCGAAGGCCAGATCGTTGCTGCGGTCGTGGACGGAAAACCTGTGGATGCCGTCGAAACGGGCGCATCGGTGAATATCGTTTTGAACCAAACGCCGTTTTACGCGGAAAGCGGCGGTCAGGTTGGTGACACGGGCGTTTTGAAAACTGAAAGTGGCGTTGTAACCATCACTGACGTTAAGAAAAAAGCGGGTGCATTCGTTCATATTGGCGAAGTATCCGAAGGCACAATTGCCAAAGGTGATAATGCGGAACTGATCGTGGATCACGCACGGCGCAGTGCCATTCGCGCAAACCATTCGGCAACACATTTGTTGCACGAAGCCTTGCGTGTGGCTCTTGGCGATCACGTTGCACAGCGCGGGTCGCTGAACGGGGATGATCGTTTGCGGTTTGATTTCAGCCACGCCAAAGCCCTGACTGCGGATGAACTGACGCAGGTGGAAAAGGACGTGAACGCTTACATCCGCCAAAACACGCCAGTGGAAACGCGGATCATGACGCCAGATGAGGCGCGCGATTTGGGTGCGCAGGCGTTGTTTGGTGAAAAATACGGCGATGAAGTGCGTGTTGTGTCCATGGGGCGCGAAGACGGCTCTGGCAAAGGCACGGATGGAAACACTTATTCGCTCGAACTGTGTGGCGGGACGCATGTTGTGCGCACGGGTGACATCGGCGCGTTTGTGGCCCTTGGTGACAGCGCGAGCAGTTCTGGTGTGCGCCGTATTGAGGCACTGACAGGGCAGGCAGCCCAAGATTATTTGCGTGCGCAAGATCATCTGTTGGCCGAAGCTGCATTGGCGCTGAAAGCGCCAGCAGCAGAAGTGCCCGCGCGGATCAAAGCTTTGCAAGACGAACGCAAAGCTATGCAAAACGAGATTGCCGAGTTGCGTAAACAGGTTGCTATGGGCGGCGCTGGCGGTGGGGCGGATACAGAAACCATTAATGGTATCCCGTTCTTGGGGCAGGTTCTTGCAGATGTGCCAGGCAAAGACCTGCGCGGTTTGATTGACGAGCACAAATCCCGCATGGAAAGCGGTGCAATCGTGCTGATTTCTGGTGCGGGTGGCAAAGCGGCCGTTGCGGCAGGTGTCACGGATGACTTGACGGATGGCTTGTCTGCCGTCGATCTGGTGATAGCCGCTGCCGAGGCGCTCGGTGGTAAAGGGGGCGGTGGACGCCCTGATATGGCGCAAGCGGGCGGACCATCTGCGGATAACGCAGATACGGCGCTTGAGGCTGTGCGCAAGATTTTGGAGGGCTAGAAATGGCTGTATACACTATGGCGCACATTGATGTGCATGATGACGAAGAATACGGCAAATACGCTGTTCTGGCTGGCCCTGCGGTAGAGAAGTTTGGTGGCAAGTTTCTGGCCCGTGGCGGTGAAACCGTGGTGCGCGAAGGCAAAGCACGTGCGCGCAACGTGATCATCGAGTGGCCAGATATGGAAACGGCACAGGCGTTTTATGACAGCCCTGACTATCAAGCAGCGCTCGCCCATGGTTTGCCTGCGGCAGAGCGGGATTACCTGTTCGTGGAGGGCGTGTAATGGCCGCATATATGATTGCACAGATCGAGGTAACTGACCTTGATGGATACATGAAATACGCCAGCCAAACCGTTGCCTGCGCGGAGAAATTTGGTGGGGAGTTCCTTGTGAAAGGGGGCGCTTGCGAATGGATCGAAGGCACAGGCGCCGACCGTAATGTGATCATTCGATTTGAAAGCATGGATGCGGCAAAAACCTTTTACAATTCGGATGAATACCAGGCCATTTTGCCGATCGCTCTGGCCAATTCCAATCGCACCGCTGTTCTGGTTGAAGGCGTTTAAACACTCATGTCAGGGACGGATCACGCCAAGGCCGAAGACTGGAGCGGGCCACAGCCTGCGATCATTCTGGTCGAGCCGCAAATGGGCGAAAACATTGGTGCGGCGGCCCGCGCCATGTGGAATTTTGGTCTTGAGCGGATGCGTATCGTTAATCCACGTGATGGGTGGCCGAACCAAAAAGCGGTCACGATGTCCTCTGGGGCGGCCCGTGTGATTGATAACGTGCAGGTCAAAGACACTACGGCGCAGGCGGTTGAAGATCTGCATTATGTTTTTGCGACAACCGCGCGAGGGCGCGATCTGACCAAACCCGTTGTTACACCAGAACGTGCCATGGAACAGGCCCGTGCCATGGTGGCAGAGGGCCAAAAGGTTGGGATATTGTTTGGTCCCGAAAGATCTGGGCTTGAAAACCACGATATTGCCCGCGCAAATGCAATTATCTCTGTGCCGGTGAATCCAGCTTTTGCGAGCCTGAATCTTGCGCAATGTGTACTGCTGTTGGCTTATGAATGGCGCCGCCACGGGGCGGATGTGATGCCTGAAGTGTTGGAAATGGCTGGCACACGGCGGGCTGAAGCCATTGAAATTCAAAAACTTACCGAAGTGCTTGAGGCGCGGCTTGACAGTGTGGGGTTCTTTTGGCCCGACCATAAAGCCGAAAGCATGATCACGACCCTGCGCAACATGATTTCCCGCCTGCCATTGACAGAAGCAGACGTGCGCGTGTTCCACGGGATCATCAAATCCCTTGCCGAAAAGCACCCAAAATCACGCTAAAGCAGCATCCGCAGGCGCGACCGTTTGGCCGTTGAAACACCACTCAACGCGCCCTAGGTTGAAGCACGAAGTGAAAGAGGCCGAGCATGAGCAACAAACGCAGCATTTTCGAAGACGTCGCCACGGATAAACCTGCCGAAACAGCCCCGAAAGGCGGCTTGATTGATGCAGGAAAAACAGGCGCGCGACGCGCCATAGCGGCGTGGTTGCTGGTTTTGTTTGCGCTGGTCGCAGCGATGATTATCGTCGGTGGTTTGACCCGACTGACAGACAGTGGTTTGTCGATCACAGAGTGGAAACCAGTGACTGGCGCGATCCCCCCAATGAGCGAAGCCGTGTGGCAGGAAGAGTTCGCGAAATACAAAGAAATCCCAGAATATCAAATCCAAAACAAAGGCATGAGCCTGTCTGAATTCAAAGTCATCTATTGGTGGGAATGGGGGCATCGTCAATTAGGACGCATTGTTGGGCTGGTGTGGGCACTTGGCTTTTTCTATTTCCTGTTGCGCCGCCAAATCCCGAAGGGATGGACAGGGCGTTTGGTTCTGGTCGGGGCATTAGGTGGATTGCAAGGGGCCATTGGCTGGTGGATGGTATCCTCTGGTCTAAGCGGGCGCATGCTTGATGTGGCGTCTTATAGATTGGCAACTCACCTGGGATTGGCGTTTGTCATTCTGGCTTTACTGGCTTGGTTCGCATGGCAGTTACAGCGTTCAGAAATGGAGTTGTTTCAAGCGCGCCGCGGGCAGGAAAAACGTCTTGTGACATTGGCCACGATGTTGTTGGTGTTGGCCTTTGTGCAAATTCTTAGCGGAGCATTGGTGGCGGGTATTGATGCGGGTCGCGGCTATATTGATTGGCCGATGATGAATGGGGAATTCCTACCGTCTGAGAGTTTTGATTACGAGCCGTTCTGGTCAAACTTTTTCGAAAACCCCGCGTTGGTCCAGTTCAATCACAGACTACTTGGGTATATCACGCTCTTAGTGACGCTCTACCTGTGGTATTCATCGCGCAGCTCGGCTATTGTTGCCACACGGCGTGCATTCGTTTGGGTCTTGGCAGCTGTCTTGGCGCAAATGGTGTTGGGGATCATCACGGTTCTGAACGCAGCACCTTGGCAATGGGCGATCCTGCATCAACTCGGCGCCATTATTGTGATTGTCAGTGTTTTGCACGCCCGTTTTTCAGCGCTCTATCCAAAAGCGCAAACGCTTAGATAACAAAGGTTTATTTGATGACTTCAAATTCCGCTTATGCTGCCCTGTCTGAACATTTCCGTGATGTTGTTGCCCTTGGGCAGATTTCGGGGCTTTTGGGTTGGGATCAAGAAACGATCATGCCATCTGGGTCTGCGGCACAGCGATCCGAATGGATGAGCACGCTTGAAAAGGTCAGCCATGCACAGCGCACCGATCCGCGCATTGCGGATTGGCTGGATGCTGTAAACGCCGAAAACCTGACCCAAGCAGAGGCAGCAAACGTGCGCCTTATCCGCCGCCAATTTGAACGCCAATCCAAAGTGCCAAGCGCATTGGCCACACAAATTGCGCGTGTCACATCGCAAGCACAAGGAATTTGGGCAAAAGCACGGGAAAACGACGATTTTTCCGCCTTTCAGGGTGTGTTGACCGAAGTTTTGAACCTGCGTCGCGAAGAAGCAGCGGCCCTTGCAGACGGCGGCAATCCCTATGACGCGCTGCTGGAAGATTACGAACCTGGTATGCAAGAATCGGAACTGGCCGCGCTGCTTGGCGGATTGCGCGAGGGTTTGGTCGAACTCCGCGCCAAAGCGGTTGAAAGCGGCACAAACATTCCTACCCTATCAGGGCAGTTTTCCTGCGATCAGCAAACCATGATCGCACATGAACTGGCGAGCGCCTTTGGATACGATTGGTCTCGTGGGCGGCTCGATTTTTCTGTCCATCCGTTTTCATCTGGCAGCTTTAACGATGTGCGCATCACCACGCGTGTGTCCGAAGAAGACCCTTTCAATTGTTTCTATTCCACCATTCACGAGGTGGGCCATGCCACCTATGAACAAGGGATCGATCAGACCATGGGGTTGTCGATGCTAGGGCGGGGCGTTTCCATGGGTGTCCACGAAAGTCAGAGCCGCATTTTGGAAAACCAACTGGGCCGCAGCCGCGCGTTTACAGGGTATTTGTACCGCCGTATGCGCGATGTGTTTGGCGATTTCGGCATTGATGACGCCGAAACCTTTTACCGCGTTGTGAACAAAATGAACCGTGGCTTTATCCGCACCGAAGCGGATGAGGTACAGTACAACCTGCATGTGTCACTGCGGTTTGATCTGGAACGCCAGTTAATCGCGGGCGATTTGGAAGTGGCGGATTTGGAAGAGGCGTGGAATGCGCGGTTCCTGTCTGATTTTGGCTATCCCGTCGACAAACCGTCCAACGGTGTGTTGCAGGATGTGCATTGGTCCGTGGGCCTGTTCGGCTATTTCCCGACGTATTCCTTGGGCAATATCTATGCGGGCGAATTGTTCGACAAAATGTCTGTGGACGTGCCGAACCTGCAAGATGATTTGGGGCAGGGGGATACAACACAAGCCTTGGCGTGGCTGAGTGAAAACATCCATCAACACGGTAGTCTGTACGAACCGCGCGAAACCATAAAACGCGCCGTTGGTCACGCACCAACCGCAGCACCACTGTTGGCGTATTTGAACGCGAAGTTTGGGGAGATTTATGGACTTTAATTATTAAATTCAGTCCTGCGTCCACTCTGGTGGACGCTTTTCCAAAAAGGCTGCGATGCCTTCTTCGGTGTCGCGGAAGGTCATATTGTCGGCCATGACTTCGCCCGTATAGGCATAAGCATCAAGCAGGGGCATTTGGATTTGTTCGTAAAACGCCTGTTTGCCAACCTTCACGGCCGCGCCGAGTTTTGATGCGACAAGAGTGGCGAGTTCGTTTGTTTCCGCTTCTAATTCTGCCGCATCAACCACGCGGTTCACCAAACCCAATTCCATCGCCTTTGCTGCTGTGATGAAATTACCTGTGGTGAGCATTTCAAATGCCTGTTTGCGCGGGATGTTGCGTGACAAAGCCACCATTGGGGTGGAACAAAACAAACCGATATTCACGCCGTTTACGCCAAATTTTGTTTCTGTATCCGTCACAGCCATATCGCAGCTGGCCACCAACTGACACCCAGCGGCGGTGGCCAAGCCGTGGGGCTGGCAGATCACGGGTTGGGGCAGTTTCGGGATGCTGGTCATCATCTTGGTGCATTTGGCGAACAGATCGAGCCAGTATTGCTTGCCCCCATCTTCTGCCTGACGCGCGGCGGTCATTTCCTTGAGGTTATGGCCCGCGCAAAACGCTTTGCCAGTGCCGCGCAAGATCACAACGCGAGTGCTGTGATCAGTCATCAGATCATCGAACTGGGCTTGCAGCGCGTCGATCATGTCTTCGGACAGCGCGTTCAACGTTTTTGGGGTGTTCATGGTAAGGGTGGCAACGGCCCCCACGTCTTCGCGGATCAGGATGTCTTCGGTCATGGCTTTTCTCTTGTCTGAGATTTAAATTTCGATCAGACCTTACTCAACAGGATCAAGCAGGGAAAGACTATGGCGCTTAAAATGACAATCAAGGATCTGGATGTCTTCCTCAAAGACGTCTTTCCACAAGTCTGCGACGACTTCGCCATTGAAGAATTGTCAGAAGACGAAATCACTGTACGCCTGAAAGTAAGCGAAAAACACCTGCGGCCCGGCGGCACAGTATCGGGCCCGTCGATGTTTGGATTGGCGGATGTTTGTTTTTACTTGATCATTTTGGCCAATGTCGGGCCGAAGGCGCTGACGGTGACAACCAATTGTTCCATTGATTTCATGCGCAAACCTGCACCCAAAGATTTGATCGCTAAGGCACGGTTGCTTAAACTAGGCAAGGCGCTCGCGGTAGGGGATGTGCTGTTGTTTTCTGAAGGTATGGAAAAACCCGTGGCCCATGCAAATGTCACCTATTCGATCCCGCCTAAGGACTAAATTGGTTGGGGTAAAATAATACCATAATTTTAACACATTGTTTTTAAACATTTTATTGCGGTAAATGACGTTTGACATGGGCGCACAACCCTTTAAAAGCACACTCAGAATTACAGCGAGGCCTTCGGGTCTCGTTTTCACTTCCTGAATGGGACTAATCCGATGAAAACTTTCTCAGCTACTCCTGCTGACATCGACAAAAAATGGATCATCATCGACGCCGAAGGCGTGGTGTTGGGCCGTTTGGCATCGATCGTGGCAATGCGTCTGCGTGGTAAACACAAGGCGTCTTTCACGCCGTCCATGGATATGGGCGACAATGTTATCGTCATCAACGCCGATAAGGTGCAGATGACTGGTAAAAAACGCACAGACAAAATTCACTACTGGCACACTGGCCACCCAGGCGGGATCAAGCAGCGCACAGCTGGTCAGATCCTTGAGGGTAAATTCCCAGAGCGTCTGTTGACCAAAGCGGTTCAGCGCATGTTGCCAGGCGGGCCATTGTCCCGTCAGCAAATGACAAACCTGCGTGTATACGCTGGTGCAGAGCACCCGCATGAGGCGCAAAACCCTGAAGTTCTCGATGTAAAAGCGATGAACCCTAAAAACACGCGGAGCCAGTCATGAGCGACGAAATCAAATCCTTGGACGACTTGAAAGACGCTGTAGAAGCATCTGACATGGTTGTAGAAGCTGCAACAGAAGCAGCGCCTGTGACACGCGAAGCAGTTCGCGACGAATTGGGCCGCTCCTATGCAACTGGTAAACGTAAAGACGCGGTTGCCCGTGTTTGGGTTAAGCCTGGTTCAGGCAAGATCATTGTAAATGGTCGTGACCAAGAAGTTTACTTTGCACGTCCTGTACTGCGCCTGATCTTGGCACAGCCTTTCGAAGTTGCTGGCGTTGTTGGCGAATTCGACGTGATGTGTACAGTTAAAGGCGGTGGTCTTTCTGGCCAAGCGGGTGCGGTTAAGCACGGTATTTCTAAAGCGTTGCAGCTTTATGAACCAACTTTGCGTGCCCCATTGAAAGCCGCTGGCTTCCTGACACGTGATGCGCGTGTTGTAGAACGTAAGAAATACGGTAAGCGCAAAGCGCGTCGTAGCTTCCAGTTCTCCAAGCGTTAAACTTTCCATATCGGAATTTGGAAAGGGCCTGCGCAACCGCGTGGGCCCTTTTTCTTTGTGCGGGTCGGGATCAACGGTGTTACGCTGATAGAAAAGGATTAAACGATGAAACTTTTTCACGCTGCTTTTGCGATTGCGCTCTGTATGGCGGGCCATCAAGTGCAGGCGGGCATTGGGGATACGTATGAATGTCTGGATTTTGACAACACTGTTTACAGCGGGACCGAGAAACAAGACGTAGACTTTTTCAGCTTTACCATCCGTTGGCTGGAAACAACTGCCGAGGTTCAGTACGAGGTTCTGCAAAAGCCGAACATTTTGAACATTACGCATCAGGACGAAAATTCATTTCTGACGCACGTGATTGACTACCAAAACAGGGGCGGACACACATCGTCGTCTTTCTACAAAAACGCAGACGGATCAGCGTCTTATGTGCGGACCTTTGTCATTGATGGTTTCAGCTCGGCCTTTATGGCGCGGTGCCAAAAAACGGGTCAAAACTGATGCCAGTTGGTGTGTTTGACAGCGGCCTTGGCGGCCTGACCGTGTTTGAAGCGATCCGTAAACGGATGCCAGAGCAGCCTTTGGTTTATTTCGGGGACAACGCGATTGCGCCCATTGGGGTGCGCGATGCGGATGACATTTACAATATCACCACGCGAGCCTGTGACCGGCTGTTTGATGAGGGCTGCAATCTGGTGATTTTGGCCTGTAACACTGCATCTGCGGTGGCGCTGAAACGGATGCAGGAAAACTGGGTTCCTCAAGATAAACGTGTTCTGGGCGTGTTTGTTCCGATGATCGAGGCCATGACAGAGCGCAATTGGGGCGATCAATCCCCACCACGCGAAGTGGCGATCAAACAAGTGGCCCTGTTTGCCACCCCCGCAACCGTTGCCAGCCGCGCATTTCAACGGGAGCTGTCCTTTCGCGCCGTCGGCGTGGACGTAGAGGCGCAGCCCTGCGGCGGCCTTGTAGATGCGCTGGAGGATAATGACTTGGAACTGGCTGAAGCCTTGGCGCGCTCCCATGTGGCGGCTCTAAAACGGCGGATGCCAAACCCACAAGCGGCGGTCCTTGGCTGTACGCACTATCCGATTTTGGAGAAGGTGTTCCAAGATGCGCTTGGCCCTGATGTGTCCGTCTATTCCCAAGGCCGCCTAACGGCCGCAAGTTTAGAAGATTACCTGCAACGCCATCCCGATATGGTGGGGGCAGCAGGCGAAACGCGATGCTTAACATCTGGGGACCCAGATGTGGTTGGCACCGCTGCCACGCGATTTATTGGCCGAAAACTGGTGTTTGACAGCGTATAACGCGGCTCAAACACCGAAATTCCTCACGCTCTTGAAACGGCTGATTGCGCGGCACTGCGCATTGGCGTAAATCACGTATGACTTTGAAGGAGACGGCCATGACAACGTCTAAAAACATCGCAATTCTGGGGGCTTCTGGCTATACGGGCGCTGAATTGGTGCGCCTGATTGCCACCCACCCGCAAATGGAAATCAAAGCGCTTACGGCAGATCGTAAGGCGGGTATGGCGTATGGCCAAGTGTTCCCACACCTGCGGTATCTTGACTTGCCCACACTCACCACGATTGCCGAAGTGGATTTCAGCGAAATCGACATGGTGTTTTGCGCATTGCCCCACGCCACCAGCCAAGAGGTGATCGGCAAATTGCCCAGAAACGTGAAAATCGTGGACCTGTCCGCAGATTTCCGTCTGCGCGATCCTGATGTTTATGCAAAATGGTATGGCGGCGAACATACGCAACAAGACCTGCAAAAAGAGGCTGTTTATGGCCTGACCGAATACTACCGCGACCAGATTAGATCCGCGCGTTTGGTGGCGGGCACGGGCTGTAACGCCATGACGGGCCTCATGCCTGTGCTGCCTTTGTTGGCGGCAGGTGTGATCGAACCAGATGACATTATGATCGACCTTGCCACGGGCGTATCTGGGGCAGGGCGCGGTGCAAAGGAAGGCATGTTGCATTCCGAAGTGTCAGAAGGATACCGTGCTTATAACGTGGCAGCGCACCGTCATCTGGCCGAATTTGATCAGGAAATGAGCCTGATTGCAGGGCAACCCGTCGAAGTGACATTCACCCCGCATTTGTTACCGCAAAACCGAGGTATCCTTGCGACCGTTTACGTCAAAGGGGACGCGGATGCGATTTATGGGGCGCTCAAGGCGAAATATGATGAAGAGCCATTCGTTTATGTGCTGCCCTTTGGTGAAGCGCCCGCAACGCAACATGTTCGTGGATCGAACTATTGCCATTTAGGGGTTATCCCAGATCGCAAGCCCGGTCGTGTTATGGTGTTTTCCACGCTCGACAATCTGACCAAAGGATCATCAGGACAAGCCATTCAAAATGCCAATTTGATGCTTGGGCTGCCTGAAACCATGGGCCTGACAATGGCACCACTGTTCCCGTGATGGATCATCCGCTTATTACCGTTCCACGGGATGCGTTTGGCGCATTTTTGGCCCGTGGCGGTGATATGCAGGCAGGTTACATCGCTTATTCCATGCTTCTGGCGATTTTTCCGTTTCTGATCTTTTGTGTGTCCCTAACAGGCTGGGCCATTGGCGATGAACGCAGTGCCGAGGCGGTGGGCGTTTTGTTCGAATTTGCGCCCACTTATTTAGCCGAAGTGTTACGCCCCGCACTGGAAGAGGTATTAGCCCACGATCACGGCCTGTTCACGCTATTTATTGTATTGGCGATCTGGGCGGCCATGCGCGCAGTTGAGGCAATTAACCGCGCCTTTGACGGCATTTATGGTGAACGGGATACAGGGGTTTGGTTGTTGCGAAAATCCAAAGCCTTGATCGTGGTGATCGTGTCGGCCATCGGGGCTGTTGTGCTTGGGTTGTCGATCTTATTGGCGCCAAGTTTGATCAAACTGATCGAAGATTTTACACAGTGGGATATCCCCACAAACATCACCTTGATGCGATATGCCGTTGGAATTGTTGTGTTTTATGTTTTGATGTGGCTTCTACATTGGTTTTTACCAAACAACCATGCCCAAGGGTTTCCCCGTTGGCCAGGTGCGCTGTTTTCAACGCTGACATGGTTGATAATGGCCACAGGCTTATCGTTTTATCTGGCCTACTCTGGGTCCTATTCCATTACATATGGTGCGCTGGCAGGGATCGTTATCACGATGCTGTTTCTGTACTTTTCTGGTGCGATCATACTATTTGGAGCAGAGTTAAACGCCGCTTTGGCACGCTACAGGATTTCGCAGCATGGCAGGTCTTAAAAAACAACGCCGCATTCAATTGATTGGCTTGGGCTTTGCCTGTTTGGCCGCAGCCTTCATCGCGATTTATTTTGCGGCAGGGGATGCGTTTCAATATTTTTACAGCCCAAGTGACATCGTGGAAAAGCAACCACAAGATGGCAAAGTCATACGCATCGGTGGATTGGTCGAAGTGGGTTCCATTGAGCAGTCTGGTGCAACAATTTCCTTTTCTGTCACGGACGGAGGCGCAACATTGCCCGTCACCTTCACAGGCATTGTGCCAGACCTGTTCACCGAAGGCCAAGGCATGATCGCAACCGGGGCGCTGGAAAATGGTGTGTTCCAAGCCGATGAAATCTTGGCAAAGCATGATGAAGAATACATGCCAAAAGAAGTGGCCGATGCGTTGAAAAAGCAAGGCGTGTTCAAACCCGCAACAGAGTAGCGTTCGCTGGTCTTACCTAAAATTATCAAAAGTTTTGCATGGTTGCGCGGTTTTGATCGTTCAACTGCGAGGACACCATGCAAACCGTTGATGACATTGCCCGCGAAATTGTTCGCCGTGAAGGGGGCTATGTAAACGACCCCGACGATCCAGGGGGGGCGACAAAATACGGCGTGACAATCCATACGATGCGCCGATTGGGGTTGGATTTGACTCAGGACGGGCAGGTGGATGCCCATGATGTCAAAGCGCTGAGTGAAAACGAAGCGGTGGAAATTTTTAAAACCCACTATTTCAACAAACCGCGTATTGGGGAGCTGCCAGCCCCCTTACAGGCCAGCGTATTTGACATGTACGTCAACGCAGGGGGCAATGCGGTGAAAATTTTGCAGCGCACCCTAGCGCAGTTTGGCCATCCTGTAGTTGTAGACGGGCAGTTGGGGCCAAATTCGTTGAAAGCGGTGCAAGACGCGTTTCACAGTGCTCCTAAACACTTTGTCGATGCTTATGGCATTGCACGGCGTAATTACTATTACGCGCTTGCAGATCGGCGTCCTGCCTCGCGAAAATATGCGCGATCACGATCTGGTGGCAAAGGCGGGTGGATCAAACGGGCCGAAGAGTTCATTTCCCAAAAATACCATCTGACATTGGCTGAACACAAAAAGAGGTGCGCAAAATGGGGGTGATCCGCGATATATTTGGGCTCGGCAAGGCGGTCAAAGATGTGGCCGAAGTGTTTGTTGTCAACAAAACCGAAAACGCCGAGTTTGAACATTTGGAACACTCCGCCGCGCTCGAACAATTTGGCGAAGAGTTTCGCAGAGGGCGCGGCACGTGGTTTAACAATGTGATCGACGGGCTCAATCGTTTGCCCCGTCCCATTTTGGCGCTTGGGGCAGTTGGGCTGTTTGTGTTTGCCATGTACAATCCCGACGGGTTTTCACGCCGTATGGCGGGCCTGAACACCGTACCGCGCGAATTATGGTGGCTGCTTGGGGCGATTGTGTCCTTCTATTTCGGGGCCCGAGAGTTGCATTACGTGCGCACGGCATCACAGCGAAAAAGACCACGAATACTGCGCAATAAACGTAAAGCGCCACCAGACGACACAGACAACCCTGCCATAACAGATTGGCGCAATGATGGGGGCGAGCGGTAAACGCTGCGACAAAGCGCACTTACTTTTGGATTGTTGGTAGGTGCGGCCCTGCTATATGGTGAATTAAACCATCAAAGGCAGCCTCATGATTGCAGAAATTGGCCACCTCGCCGTTGTTCTCGCGTTTGTCATTGCTTGCGTGCAATCTGTGATTCCGCTGATCGGGGCGCAGAAAAATTGGGCAGGATGGATGCGGCTTGGGGATGGGGCGGCCATGTCGCAATTCATCCTAATCGCCATCAGCTTTGCCGCGCTTACCTACAGTTTTGTGGTATCGGATTTCTCGCTCAATTTGGTGGCAGGAAATTCGCATTCGGCCAAGCCAATGCTGTATAAAGTGACAGGTGTTTGGGGCAATCACGAAGGGTCCATGCTGCTATGGATCCTTATTTTGGTGTTCTACGGCGCGTTGGTGGCACTGTTCGGGCAGAACCTGCCAATGGCCCTGAAAGCACGGGTTTTGGCTGTACAGTCGATGATATCTGCGGCGTTTTTGGCGTTTTTGATTTTCACCTCTAATCCTTTCTTGCGGCTGGCGAACCCACCGCTTGATGGGGCCGATCTAAACCCGCTGCTTCAGGACCCTGGGCTCGCGTTTCATCCGCCGTTTTTGTATCTAGGCTATGTTGGCCTTTCGATGTCGTTTTCCTTTGCGGTTGCCGCATTGATCGAAGGCCGGGTAGACGTAGCATGGGCACGGTGGGTGCGGCCATGGACGTTGTTGGCATGGGTCACGCTCAGCATTGGGATCGGGCTTGGTTCTTGGTGGGCCTATTACGAGCTTGGCTGGGGCGGTTGGTGGTTCTGGGACCCTGTTGAAAACGCTAGCTTTATGCCGTGGCTCATCGCGGCGGCGCTGTTGCACTCTGCAATCGTGGTGGAAAAACGCGATGCGCTGAAAAGCTGGACCATTCTGCTCGCGATCCTTGCGTTTTCCTTTTCCTTGATCGGTACATTCATCGTGCGATCTGGCGTCATCACTTCGGTGCATGCTTTTGCCAATGATCCAGAACGCGGTGTGTTCATTCTGGCCATTCTGACGGTGGCGATTGGCGGGGCCTTAACGCTGTATGCGGCGCGGGCAGGGCAGATGAAAACCGGCGCAGTGTTTTCGTTTTTCAGCCGTGAAAGCGGATTGGTGATTAACAATCTTTTGTTGGTTGTGGCCACAGGTGTGGTGTTCTTTGGCACGATCTGGCCCCTGCTTGCAGAACTAATTTCGGGGCGAAAACTCTCTGTCGGGGCACCGTTTTTTGATGCTGCCTTTACGCCGTTTATGGTGGTTTTGTGCATGCTGCTGCCCATTGGGGCGATCTTGCCGTGGAAGCGTGCGCATGTGGGTAAATCTATCAAACACTTGCGCGGGGCGCTGGCCCTGTCTGTTGCGCTTGGCGTTTTGGTTTGGTCTTTGCAAACAGGCGGGCGTATGTTGGCCCCATTTGGGCTGGCATTGGCGGCGTGGTTGGTCATGGGTGCGATCCTCGATCTGTTGATCCGGGCGCGGTACACCACCGCGTCACTGCCCGAAGTTTTGCGCCGTCTGCGCAACTTGCCGCGGTCTGATTGGGGCAAAGCCGTCGCCCATGCAGGCCTTGGGTTTATGGTGTTTGGCATTGCCGCCATTACCGCATGGGAACAAGAAGACATTCGCACCGCTGCAATTGGGGATCGCTATACGCTTGGGCAATATGAATTTGTGTTCAATGCGGTCGAAAACACCAAAGGGCCGAATTACACTGCGCAAGTTGGTTCGATTTCTGTGTCAAAGAACGGCAATGCAGTTGGGGTTCTGACCCCAGAAAAACGGTTCTATCCCGTTCAACGTATGCCCACCACCGAAGCCGCCATTCACAGCACTCTGTTTCGGGATGTGTATATCTCCCTTGGGGAAGATCGTAACGGAGAGGTCTGGGCCGTCCATACGTATATCAAACCGTTTGTGGCGTGGATTTGGATCGGGTGTATCGTTATGGCCCTTGGCGGCGCGCTCAGCCTGACAGATCGACGTTATCGTGTGGCCGCGCCAACCCGTGCAAAATCAAACGCATCCCTGCAGGCCGCCGAATGATGTTTCGCGGACTGATCTTGTCTTTGTGTCTCTTGGCGACGCCCGTGTTTGCAGTGTTGCCCGACGAAGTTTTGGATGATCCAATGCTCGAAGCACGGGCGCGCGAATTGTCCAAAGAATTGCGCTGCCTTGTGTGTCGCAACGAAAACATCGACAGTTCAAACGCCGATATTGCCCGCGATCTTCGGCTTTTGGTGCGTGAGCGCCTTGTGGCTGGTGATAGCAATGCCGAAGCTCGTGATTTCATCGTGGCGCGGTACGGGGAATACGTTCTGCTAAAGCCACCGTTTTCTGCCAAAAACGCAATCCTGTACTTGGCAGGACCACTGCTGTTTTTGGGCGGTGCTTGGGTCTCGTTTTACTATATTCGTCGTCGCCAGCGCCCCGAAGAAAAAGACAAAGGGCTCAGCAAACAAGAAGCGGACCGATTGGCCAAATTGCTCGACCAGTGAAACGATGATTTCGCTTTTCAATCTGGGGCGTGCGTTTACACTGCGATCAGAAAAATAGGAGCCTGCCATGGACTATGAAACCCTTCTTTATGATCTGTCCGACAATGTGGCCACGATCACGCTGAATCGCCCTGATGTTTTGAACGGTTTGACCACGCAAATGCGTGCAGAAGTGTTGCACGCCGTTAAAAAGGCAGAGTCCGAAGCACGGGTTTTGGTGTTAACAGGGGCTGGTCGTGGATTTTGTGCGGGTCAGGATTTGGGCGATGCAGCGAAAGTGGCCAACATTGATTTAGAAGGCACTTTGCGCGACGAATACGAGCCAATGTTGCATGCGATCTTTGATTGCCGCATTCCAACCATTGCGGCGGTGAACGGCACAGCGGCAGGGGCAGGGGCGAACCTCGCGTTGGCCGCGGATGTTGTCATTGCCGCCGAAAGCGCAACGTTCCTTCAGGCGTTTTCGCGCATTGGTCTAATCCCTGATGCAGGGGGAACCTATTGGCTGCCACGCCAGATCGGCATGGCGCGGGCCATGGGCGCCGCCCTTTTTGCAGAACCCGTCAGCGCGAGCAAAGCCGCCGAATGGGGTATGATTTGGGAAGCGGTTCCAGATGCCAGCTTTAAGGCCGTTGTACAAACCCGCGCCCAGCATTTGGCCAATGGCCCGACCGAAGGCTATCGCCTGATCAAAAAAGCCATGCGCGCCAGCGTTGATCAAACGCTTTCAGAACAGCTCGAAACCGAAGCGCATTTGCAAGGCAAAGCAGGGCGCACATCCGATTTCAAAGAAGGTGTCATGGCATTTTTGGAAAAACGCAAAGCGCAGTTTGAAGGACGGTAATCGTCAACCAAAACCAGCAGCAAAGGCAAATGCAGCATCTTTGTCTTTGCGCAAGATCTCGAACTTCTTTTCGTAAGCGTCGAGCGTCATGTTGAAAGCATCCTCAAACGATGCCTTGTGAGTCATTCCCAACCCAATATTTTCCCAATATTTCAACAGCGCATCCACGCCGTATCGTTCGCCCAATAGATGAACGGCCAAGAAGGACACTTCATAATCAGTAGGGTCTCGCAGACTGTCTGTTCGGGCAATCTTATTGAGGGTTTGGTCATGTTTGTTGCCATATTCGAAAATGCGGTCAGGTGTGATAAATCGTTTGTAAGTGTCCGTAATATACAAGTTTGCCATGTAATCGGCGGATCCTTCCACCATCCAAGAGGGGCGCACTTTTGATCTCGGTGGTTTTTGGCCTTTTCGATATACGATCAGTTGCTTGGCTGCCGCGTATTCAAACTGAATACTGTGAAAATACTCATGGGCGAGCGTGTAGCCGAGCCGAACTTTGATCTTCTCGGTCCATGCAAAATCAAAGGTTTTTTCATTCTGAAAACAAACCACGATAAAGTTTTGATCTGCGTAGGCGGCAATCTCGCTCTGTTTACAGCGTGCCAAAACGTTTTTGGTGGGAACTTTGGCATGCCCACCTTGGGCCTGCATTTTACGAACACGTGCAGCCACGCGTTTTCCTGAAGATGACGCTGCCAAATCCACACGAGATGCCAAGCGAACATTATGCGCTCGGTAGTACCAATCACGTACTTTTTCCAACTCAACGCCAAGAAAAGCGCTTTGCATCAGCGCTTCGTTTTTTTCCAAATTCGGTTCATCCGCATTGATGACGGCTTTGGTTTCTGAGGGGTAAAATTTCAGCAGATCCGAACTGTGTTGCCCAAGCTTTCGACACCAAGTTACTGCATAAGTGTTCGACATTCGGGGTAGGGTTTCTAAGTCTGGGTGTCCGTTGATCGCTTTGGCAAGCGCGGCACGTGTTCGTTTTCCAAGGGATCCGTCAATAGGGCCGGGGTCTTGACCCATCGCAACCAACTGCTCCTGAACACATCTAACAAACTGATTTGCCGCAAAACTCGGGTGCGCCAACATCAAAAGCGTGGCCGTTAAAATGAGATATCTTTTCATGGAACTACTCAAACAAAACAGGCGTAGAACTGCAACGCAAAAGGCCACCCAATTTGGATGGCCTTCACAATTTAAATGTCTGTGGTTTTATGCTTGTTTGCCCGCTGCAATGGTATCGGCAAACCTGTGGTTTGTATCACGGTGCTCTGCTTCATCTTGGCGTACCACGATCACTACGTCGCGCAAACGCGCATCATCGGGCAGGTTCCAATAGTCTTTGGCAATGTCGGGCGCTGGCACGTTTTCTTGTCGTCCAGCATCGATTTCCGCCAAATAATTGGTGTAGCTGACAACCGCTTCCTCCTCCAAATACCCTACGACGCGGTGGGCCACACGCGGCGCAAACAGATAGAGAAAGAAGTACAGATTATAAAAGATCAACTGCGCCACCATGATCAACAAACGCTCAAATCGGGATGGCTCTGCGATTTTGATAAAGGTCATAAGGTGCATACGCTCGTTGTCGGCTTCGTCAATCAGCTCTTTGATCCAGCCCTGATCGTCGCGAATGTGGCGAATGGCTTTCAAATGCTGCAACAGCCCCCCCACCATGCCAGGCACAGCGGCAACCGTTTCCAAAACCACGGCGCGGTGGCCGTAACGGTTGGAAAAGAACGCATCTGCAAAAATACGCATGAATTTCACAATGCGAAACGCCAAACGATCACGGAAATCCTGTGGCACATGGTGCGCGGTCAAATGATCCGCTTCGATTTCGGGGGTTTTCGGCTCAGTCATCATTAGATTATCCTCACACTTTATACCTTAGTATTTAAGTCGGATAGAGGATTTACAAGGGACACAGCCTGCGACACTTTCACAAGAAAAAGCCGCCCCAAATAGGAGCGGCTTTCTGTGATTTCTTTGATGTTTAGCGGTCTTCGACGTCGACGTAATCGCGCAGAGTTGCACCCTTGTACAACTGGCGCGGACGGCCAATTTTCTGTGTTGGATCGCCAATCATTTCTTTCCACTGTGCAATCCAACCAACTGTGCGCGACAGGGCAAAGATCGGTGTGAACATGGATGTTGGGAAACCCATGGCTTCGAGGATGATGCCAGAATAGAAATCCACGTTCGGGAACAGCTTTTTGGACGCGAAGTATTCGTCTTCCAAAGCGATGCGCTCCAATTCCTTTGCCACTTGCAGCTTTGGATTGTTGCCAACGCCGAGCAGCTCAAGCACTTCATCCGCGCTTTCTTTCATCACGGTCGCCCGTGGATCAAAGTTTTTGTATACGCGGTGGCCAAAACCCATCAGGCGGAACGGATCATCCTTGTCCTTTGCCCGATCAATAAATTCGGGAATGCGGTCCACAGACCCGATTTCTTCGAGCATTTCCAAACAGGCTTGGTTTGCGCCACCATGCGCAGGGCCCCAAAGACAGGCGATACCCGCTGCGATACAGGCGAAGGGGTTCGCACCAGAGGAGCCAGCCAGACGTACAGTAGACGTCGATGCGTTTTGCTCGTGGTCCGCATGAAGCGTAAAGATACGATCCATTGCGCGGGCCAGAATGGGGTTCACTTCGTAATCTTCGGCCGGAACCGCGAAACACATACGCAAGAAGTTTGACGCATAATCCAGATCATTGCGTGGGTACACAAACGGCTGACCAACGTGGTATTTATACGCGTAAGCCGCAATTGTTGGCATTTTCGCGATCAGGCGGATGGATGCCACTTCGCGCTGCCATGGATCAGAAATATCGGTACTGTCGTGATAAAACGCTGACATTGCACCAACAACGCCCGTCATAATCGCCATCGGGTGCGCATCGCGACGGAAACCACGGAAGAAGTTCATCATCTGCTCGTGGAGCATTGTATGGTTTGTTACACGGTTTTCAAAATCTTCCAGATCTTCAGCGCTTGGCAATTCACCATAAAGCAACAGGTAACAAACCTCGAGGTAGTGCGATTTCCCTGCCAGTTGATCAATTGGGTATCCACGGTGCAACAATTCGCCTTTGAACCCGTCGATAAAAGTGATTGTGCTGTCACAAGCGGCTGTTGATGTGAAGCCAGGATCGTACGTGAAAACCTTACCTTCGCCATACAATTTGCGAATGTCGATCACATCCGGGCCAGCAGTTGGAGAGTACATTGGCAAATCCAATTCGGTGTCTCCAAAGGTGAGTTTGGCTGTTTTTGGACTATCTGTCATGTGACCTCTCTTTGTGTCTGCAAGCCGTTCGCCTGCTTATGTTTGTTTGCGCCGTTTGTTAGATGCCCATAGTTGCATCCTGCAGCCGGCCGAGGGTTTCCTCTCTGCCCAGTTCTGCCATCATGTCAAACACTGACGGAGATACTGTGCGCCCAGTTAATGCGGCCCGCAGGGGCTGTGCAATCTTGCCGAGCTTTAGGTCATTGGCCGCTGCGAATTCTTGCAAACAGGCCTCTAATCCTTCGAGGGTCCAAGTAGCATGCTGCAGCGCAGCAGTCAATTGCTTCAGTATACGACGGGATACTGTATCGAGCAGTTTTTCCGCTGCTTCATTTGGCGTAAACGGGCGCGTGCCCAAAACAAAATAAGCCTTTTCAAGCACATCGCCGATCTTCTTAGAGCGATCTTTGACAAGGGGTAACACCGCAGACAATTTTTCGCGATCATCAGAGGACAGAGTTATGCCATCTGACGCAGCGACAAAGGCATCAATATCTGCCATGAGTGTGGCCTCATCAGAGGCCCCAATTTGAAATCCGCTCACAGAATCGAGTTTTTTGAAATCCAAACGGGACGGAGATTTTCCCAGCCCT
Source organism: Amylibacter sp. IMCC11727 (assembly GCF_029854195.1). Lineage (NCBI taxonomy): Bacteria > Pseudomonadati > Pseudomonadota > Alphaproteobacteria > Rhodobacterales > Paracoccaceae > Amylibacter > Amylibacter sp. IMCC11727. Next base: position 2,008,028 of record NZ_CP122960.1, on the reverse strand, counting down.
TTGAAATCGAACCACTCAATTGCTTGCTCTGTGCTGAACAACTCGTCGTTGCCGTGGCTCCAGCCCAAACGGGTTAGATAATTGCGCATGGTTGCAGGTGTATAACCCATATCGCGGTATGCTTCGACACCGAGCGCGCCGTGACGTTTGGACAGTTTTTTGCCGTCATCCCCATGGATTAGTGGGATGTGGGCAAACACAGGAATATCCCAGCCCATGGCACGGTAAATCAGGCTCTGGCGGCCCGCGTTGATCAGGTGGTCATCACCGCGAATGATGTGTGTGACACCCATGTCGTGATCATCAACCACTACGGCCAGCATATAGGTCGGTGTCCCGTCCGAGCGCAGCAAGACCATATCGTCAAGGGTTTCTGCCTGCCATTTTACGTCTTTTTGCACTTTGTCCTTGATACGAATTTCTCCATCGCGCGGCGCTTTTAACCGCACAACATAGGGCGCGTCAGGTGCATCTGCTGGGTCCGCGTCCCGCCACGGGCTTTGGAATAGGGTGGCATGCCCTTCGGCTCGCGCAGTTTCGCGAAAGGCTTCGATCTCTTCGGGTGTTGAGTAACACTTATAAGCCGTTCCATTGGCCAACATGTCATGGGCCACTTCGGCATGGCGATCACGGCGTTCAAATTGGCTGATAGCGTCGCCGTCCCAATCCAGCCCCAACCATTTCAACCCATCATAAATCGCCGCCGTGGCTTCGGGTGTGGATCGTTCGCGGTCCGTGTCTTCGATGCGCAAAAGGAACTTGCCACCTTGGTTTCGGGCATAAAGCCAATTGAACAGTGCAGTGCGCGCGCCCCCAATGTGCAAAAAACCAGTGGGCGAGGGTGCAAAACGTGTGACGACAGTTTGATCGGACATGTGGAAATTAACCTTTTGGAAACCATGACTTTGCAAGGTGAGCACTTCTTATGCGTCCCACCATCAAAGGACAAGCACACGATGCTGTTGCACGGGTTTCATGCGGCACTATTTGCGCAGCGCCACCGCTTTGCGCTGTGGGTTCCTGTGTGGCTGGGCGTTGGGATCAGCATATATTTTGCCATTCGGTTTGAGCCTGATTTCAACCTTATCCTGTCGGTTCTTGGCATCTGCCTTTGCTTGGTATTGGTCACAAAACTGCTGCCCGAAACCCTGCGCGTTCTGGTGTGGGTTCCGATTTTCATCGCTTTTGGGTTCTTATTGGCGGTGGCGCGGTCCCATGCAGTGGATGCGCCCAAATTGGGGTTGCATTACTACGGCCCAATCGAGGGTACGATTTCACATCTGGATCGCTCGACATCAGATAAACCTCGCGTCACGCTGATCCATCCAACGCTCAGCAAGATCAGCGCAGCACGCACCCCAGATCGCATTCGCGTTGCGCTCCATTCCAAAATCACAGGAACACCCCTGACACCTGGCGCACGTATTATGGTGACGGGCAGCTTATCCGCACCCGCTGGCCCTGTTGAACCAGGTGGGTTCGATTTTCAGCGCAAGGCGTGGTTTGATGGGCTTGGCGCGGTCGGATATTCGCGCAATCCCCCTATGCTTGCTGAACCGGCCAATCCAAACACGTTCAAACTGCGCCTGTTTGCGTTTCGAATGTGGATGTCTGGGCACATTCAAAAACAGGTAAAAGGTCAAAGCGGGGCATTTGCTGCGGCAATTATAACGGGGGACCGTAGCCAGATTGATCCCAATCTGCTCACCGACTTGCGTCAATCCAACCTCGCGCATCTCTTGGCGATATCTGGGCTGCATATGGGATTGCTGACAGGGTTCATCTTTGGCTTTGTGCGCTTTGGTATCGCCGCCGTTCCTGTTCTTGCCGTGCGCTGGCAAGCAAAGAAAATCGGCGCGGTGATCGCGTTGGTGGCGGGGCTGGCGTATCTTATGATATCAGGGGCCAATATCGCCACACAGCGAGCGTTCGTCATGGTTGCGGTTATGTTGATTGCAATCCTGTTGGACCGTCCAGCCATTACACTGCGTGCCGTTGCCATTGCTGCCACGATCATTCTCGTTGCCCGCCCAGAGAGCCTGACCCAACCTGGGTTTCAAATGTCTTTTGCGGCCACCACCGCCCTTGTGGCAACGTTTGAGGCCTTGAATAAATCCCCGATGTGGCACGGCCTTAATCGGGGGCGGTTTCGTTTTCTGTCGCCCGTGTTTTCCTTGGTTATCGCATCAGCCATTGCAGGGGTAGCCACCGCACCGTTTTCGGCGTTCCATTTCAACCAGACCGCGCAATACGGATTACTGGCCAATCTGTTGTCGGTTCCCGTCATGGGGATGTTGGTGATGCCTGCAGCCGTCATTGCGGCTGTTTTGTCTGTGATCGGTCTGCAAGGGCCTGCCTTTTGGGTCATGGGTAAAGGCATTGAATGGATACTTGGGGTGGCCAATTTTGTATCTGGGCTAGAGGGCGCCGTGATCCGTTTTGCGTCCACGTCATCCGCCACTCTGGGGCTGTTCACCTTCGGGGCACTGGTATTGATTTTGATCCAGGGGCGTGGTCGGCTAGTCGGTATTGGCCTATCAGCCATTGCCTTGGGTCTGTGGTCGCAATCGGACCGCCCACAGATGTTGATTACCGACAATGGCCGTATGGTGGGCATTGAAACGGGAAAGGGTCGCGCGCTTTCGCGGGACAAAGGAAACGGATTTGCCGCCAAGACATGGCTTGAAAACGATGGGGACGGGGCCATTCAATCCGCTGCCGCAGCGCGAATGGTTTTTGATAAATCGCAATGGCGTTACGATGTCGTTGGCCAATCCGTGTATTACGTGTGGAGCAAGTCACCAGACCCTGAAGTGTTGCGCACTGCCTGCGTAGAACATGCTTTGCTGATCTCGCCTCAAATCAAAGACAGGGTTGATGGCCCATGTCATCAAGTCAATCAAATCAGTCTACGTGAAGGTGGGGCTGTGGCGGTTTGGGCAACGCCACAAGGATTGAAACTGCAATCCGCCAAGGATGTGTCGGGACACCGCATCTGGAACGAATAAACGCGCTCCGTTGGGACGCGTTTATCAACGGTTTTCAGAGGTTTAGTATGTGCGGATCAAGCCAACGAGTTTGCCCTGAACCTTTACCTGATCGTCACGGTACACCCGCGTTTCATAGGCTGGGTTGGCCGCTTCCAGCGCAATGGCAGAACCTTTCTTGCGCAGATATTTCAGCGTGGCTTCTTGATCTTCGACCAAGGCCACAACGATATCGCCGTTATCCGCATCAGTTTGTTCATGGATCACCACAACATCACCTTCGTTGATGCCAGCCTCGATCATGGAATCGCCCTTCACCTCCAACGCATAGTGACGGCCTTGATTGTGCATCATCTGATCGGGCACGGTCACATGGTTTTGGATATCTTGGATCGCAGCAATCGGTGTACCCGCCGCGATTTTCCCCATGATTGGCAGGGAATTAGAATTCGCAGATTCGACCGCGATTGCATCACGTGGCGGATCCGTACGCGACCCTTCAATGACACGGGGTTTGAAACCGCCTGCATCAATGCTGTCAGGTAGGCGCACAATTTCGATTGCACGGGCGCGGTGAGCCAAGCGGCGGATAAATCCACGTTCTTCAAGGGCTGTAATCAAGCGGTGAATGCCCGACTTTGATCGCAGATCAAGTGCCTCTTTCATTTCGTCAAACGAAGGGGGAACGCCGTCTTTTTGCATCCGCTTGTGGATAAACTCCAACAAATCCATCTGCTTTCGTGTCAGCATAACAATCCTCCTGCGTCAAAAATATCGCGTTATGTTCGCATGTGTTCGATATTGTTCTACAAGTGTTCTTGTTTTGTGTCAAAATAAAATTTTACAGAAAGTCAAACCGAATGACCTTTTGTGGCTCAGAGCCGAATAAATTCTACCGTATCACCTTTTACTCGAGGCGCATCATCTGGATCCCGAACCATCAGTGCATCGGCCCGAGACAACACTGACAGCAAAGAACTGTCTTGGCGTGTTTCTGGCGTGCAGGTCAGCAGCCCATCTTCGATGGACAGTTGCGCGCGCATGTAATGGCTGCGCGGCCCATTGCTGGCGATATCGCGGCCCAAACGCGCCACTTCGCGCGGCATGGCAGATTTCCCAAGACCCAGCATAGCCCGCAGAGCAGGGATCAGAAACACCGTCCCACAAACCATCGAACTGACAGGGTTGCCGGGCAAGCCGATCATGGCCGTGTCACCCAAACGCCCCGCCATAAGAGGTTTTCCCGGGCGCATGGCGACTTTGTAAAACGATTGTTCCAATCCCGCTTTGGTGGCGACTTTGCGCACTAAATCATGATCCCCAACCGATGCACCCCCAAGGGTGACAATCACGTCTGCGCTTGATGCGGCTTGCAACACCGCCGCGAGGCTGTCTTCGCTGTCACTGGCAATGGGCAGAATCTGCGCGGAGCCACCGTTGGCTTCAACCAATGCTTTTAAGCCAAAGTTATTGCTAGAAATAATCTGGTCCGCACTCGGGCTTTCACCAGGCATAACCAATTCATCGCCCGTCGCAACAAGAGCAACGCGGGGTTTGCGCACTACACGAACCTGCGCACAATTCATGGATGCCAACAGTGCAATATCACCCGCAGACAACACACGCGGGGCCGCCATGATATCTCCGCGTTTGAAATCCCCACCTGCGGGGCGAATATAAAAGCTCTCATCAAGACCTGCGCCAACGGTGATCGTTTCGCCCGCGGCGGTGCAGTCTTCTTGGATCAAGATCCGATCCGCCCCGACGGGGACAGGCGCACCTGTAAAAATACGTACAGCTTGCCCCGATGTTATGGCCCCATCAAAAGCACTGCCCGCAGCACTTTCACCAATCACAGTAAGCGTTGCGCCTTGCGCCAAATCCGCGTTTTGAACGGCGTAGCCATCCATTGCAGATGACGCGAAGGGCGGCTGATCCCGATCCGCCACTGCATCTGCAGCCAAAACGCGGCCCGCTGCTTTGCGCAAAGGAACAGTTTCAGCGGAAAGCGGGGAAAACAGGTCCAAAACCTTGGACAGTGCGTCATCGACGGTAATCATTCCGCTTCAAACCGCCCAGATTTGCCGCCATCTTTCAGAACAACGCGCACATCGGTGATCTGCATGGTCTTATCGACCGCTTTGACCATGTCATAAACGGTTAATGCGGCCACATTCACAGCGGTCAGAGCTTCCATCTCGACCCCGGTTTGACCCGTTGTTTTGACCGTTGCTTCGATTTCCACACCATCTTCTACATAGCGCAGATCAACGGTTACCTTGGTAATGGCCAGCGGATGACACAGTGGGATTAGATCAGGGGTCTTTTTGGCCCCCATGATGCCCGCAAGACGCGCAACAGACAGCACATCGCCTTTTTTGGCGCGTCCTTCTTCGATCATGGCGCGGGTGGCTGCGTTCATAACAACACGGCCTTTGGCGGTGGCAACGCGGGCGGTTACGTCCTTTTCGGACACATCCACCATATGGGCCGCGCCCGTGTCATCAAAATGCGTAAGACCTGTCATCACATGGCCTGCGGGGCCCAAGGGCTCGATAACAGATCACGGGTTGCGCCCGTTACATTGTCTTGGCGCATCAAGGATTCCCCGATCAAGAAACAGCGCACACCGAATTGGGCCAGTTCGGCCAAATCATGGCGTGTGTTCAACCCGCTTTCTGACACCAGCATCCGTTCCGCAGGGGCATATCGCGCCAGCGTTTTTGACGTATCAATGCTCACGTCAAACGTTTTCAAGTTGCGGTTGTTGATGCCCAGCAATGGAGATTTTAAAATCGCCGCACGATCCAGTTCTTCGCGGTCATGCACCTCAACCAGCATATCCATCCCTTTTTCAAAGGCGGCCGCTTCCAATTCTTGGGCCTGTGCATCGGAAACCGATGCCATGATGATCAAGATACAATCCGCACCCCATGCCCGTGCTTCGGCCACTTGATAGGTGTCATACATGAAATCTTTGCGCAAACAGGGCAGGGTGCAGGCATCACGCGCTTGGGTCAAAAACTCGGGCGCCCCTTGAAACGATGGCGTGTCGGTTAGAACGGACAGACAGGTCGCGCCTCCTTCCGCATAGGCTTGCGCCAATGTGGCAGGATCAAAATCTTCTCGGATCAGACCTTTGGATGGGCTGGCTTTTTTCACTTCAGCAATCAAACCATATCCGCCAGATGTGCTGGCCACGCGCAATGCCTCGGCAAACCCGCGCGGTGGTGTTTGATCCCCTGCCAGCGCTTCGAGTTCAGCCAACGAAACTTCTTCTTTTGCTTTGGCCACTTCTTCGAGCTTATAGGTCTTAATTTTTTCTAGGATATCAGCCATCTGCGGCCTCCGTTGTAATCTGGGCCAAAGCGTCGAGCTTTTGTTGCGCGGCGCCACTGTCAATGCTGTGTGCCGCCATTTCAACGCCTTCTGGCAAGGTTGCGGCTTTGTCTGCAACAACCAATGCGGCGGCGGTGTTAAACAGGACCGCATCGCGATAGGCGGACTTTTCACCCTTTAACAGATCGCGCAGGGCTTGGGCATTGTGGGCAGGGGAGCCGCCAACGATCGATTCAAATGGATGCTCTGGCAGGCCCGCATCTTCGGGGGCGATTTCGGACTCTGTGACCGCGCCGTTTTCCAATTTTGCCACCCAAGTAGGGCCCGCGATTGAAATTTCATCTGTGCCGTCTGAGCCATGAACCAGCCATGCTTTTTCCGACCCAAGCTCCAGCAAAACCTCCGCCATGGGGCGGATCATGTCTTTGGAAAATGCACCAGTCAGCTGGCGTTTTGCGCCTGCTGGATTGGTCAGTGGGCCAAGAATATTGAAAATCGTGCGTGTGCCAAGCGCTTGGCGTGCGGGCATCACGTGACGCGTTGCAGGATGGTGCATGGGTGCCATCATAAAGCCGATGCCACAAGTGTTTATGGCCTTTTCAACCACTTTGGGGCCGACCATCACTTCAACCCCCAATTCACCAAGCGCATCTGCCGTACCCGATTTCGAAGACAGATTTCGGTTGCCGTGTTTTGCAACCACAACACCAGCACCTGCGGTGACAATCGCAGTGGCGGTGGAAATGTTCAGGGTTGATTTCCCGTCACCCCCTGTGCCCACGATATCAATCGCCCCCTCGGGTGCGGACACCGCATTGCATTTCGCGCGCATCACAGCGGCAGCCGCAGCATATTCCGCCACAGATTCACCCCGCGTGCGCATCACCATTAACAATCCACCGATTTGTTCAGGCGTGGCATCCCCATTCATGATAATTTCAAACGCTTCGCGGGCCTGTGCGCCGCTCAAGGGGCCATCAATGGCCGCTGCGATCAGAGTTTTTAGTTGAGTGCTCATGCAGGTTCCAATGCCATATCAAGAAAGTTCTTCAGCAGGGCATGACCGTGTTCCGAGGCGATGCTTTCGGGATGAAACTGGACACCATGAATGGGCAGCGTTTTGTGCTGTAACCCCATGATCGTTCCATCCTCTAACCAAGCTGTCGTTTCCAAACAGTCAGGCAGCGTTTCTTTTTCCACGACCAAAGAATGATAGCGTGTGGCATCAAACGGAGTGGGCAGCCCTTTGAACACAGATGTATCAGAATGGTGCATCTTACCCATTTTGCCGTGTACGATTTCATGGCAGCGCACCACATTGCCGCCAAAGGCTTGGCCAATCGTCTGGTGACCCAAACACACCCCCATCAGCGGCATTTTTGTTTCCGCTGCGGCCATGGTTAGGGGCAAACAAATACCAGCCTGATCTGGGTCGCAAGGACCAGGGGACAGCATAATCGCATCCGCGCCCATGCCCATAGCATCTTGGACGGTGATTTCATCGTTGCGTTTCACCACAACATCCGCGCCCAATTCGCCGACGTAATGCACCAAATTATAGGTGAAGCTGTCGTAATTATCTATCAAAAGCAGCATATTGCCTGTCCTCGATCCGCGCAGTTTTAGGGGTGATCCCACTTGATTTGTGCGTTATACATTGCTCACGGGCGTGGTCCGAGGTCAAGAGCACCATCATAAGAAAACACACGCCACACACAGGCAAAGAGGCACCAGATGGCAATCGGTGGAAAAACACTTGGAATCGTATCAGGTTTGGCAGTCGGATTAACCTCTGGCGTCATTTTGGCGGCGCTAAACCCGATTGTGCCCCCCAAGGGCAAAGTCGATGCAGATGTGACTGCGAAACAGGCCGATGCCGCCGCAACAGAAACGGAATCTGCCGATCCAGCCTTACCCAAACTGAGCATGGTGGAGCCAAAAACAGACGAAACAGTTGATGCGCCAGAGGTGGCAGATACCACTGAACCGGAGCCAACTGTTGAAGAACCCAAAGTTGTTGAAGAACCCAAAGTCGCAGACGTAGAAGCCCCGGAAATCGCACCGCTCGATCAATCAAAACCGCCAAAACTGTCTGATGTTGAGTCTCTTGGTCCTGTAGAAGATCCAGACACAGAATTGGCCATGGTGCTGCCTGAAAACACCTCAGCGGTTGATGTGGACGCTGCACCAGAACAACCAACAGCGGCGCAAGGGGATGACAGCCCAACACTCTCCACAACACCTGCGGACGCGGTTCAACTGGCCGAGCCAGAATTAGAAACCGACAGCCCCAGTGTGGCAGAGGTAGAGCCAAGCGAAAACACAGATGTGCAGACCGCCACAGTTGCCGATCCTGAATCCGCAGATGAGCCGCTCGAACTGGCCACCAATGCGCCAAGCGTTGCAACACTCCCCGACATCACGGACCCCGAAAAACCAGAAACCGCCGCTGTAGCTGTGCAAGACGCGGTTGAAGAAGAAAAACCAAACACATCTGGCACGTTTAAAACAACAGGCGGGTCGATCATCACACGCGGGGCGCAACTGCCCAAGATTGGCAAAGAGTCCGAAACGGGTTTGGCGGCGCTGCGTACGGGTAAATCCAACAGTCGGTTTAAAACCATTGGCGACAGTGTTGTTGAGCAAGAACCGACAGAAACCACAAATGAGGACAACACGGATGCAGGCGCTTTGGTGCGCAATGCCAATGATTTCCCCGTTACGGATGATCCATTGATGTCTATCGTGCTGATCGACAACGGAAAAATTTCCGATCAATTGCCTAGTTTGCAAGGCTTGAACCTGCCGTTGACGATTGCTGTGTCATTGGATGAACCAGATGCAGGAAACAAGGCTCAGATGTACCGTGATGCAGGGTTTGAAGTGCTGGCCATGACGCCGCGCAACGTCAAACTTTCCCTATCAGGCGGGCAATCAAACGCCCAAGTGGCAGAATTGCTCGCAGAGTATTTCGAGATTATGCCAACGGCGGTTGGTCTGATTGATCGTCCATCTGCTAACTTGCAAAAAGACCAACGTCTATCACGTGCTGTGGTCAAACACTTTGCCACTTCGGGCCACGGTTTGGTGACTTACGCGGGTGGGTTAAACGGCACTAAACGCATTGCAGAACAGGAAAACGTCGCAAGCGCGACGATTTTCAGATTTGTCGATAAATCGGGCGAAGCAGGGCCAGTCATCACTCAACAACTGGATCGCGCAGCACGCGAAGCCCGATCAAAAGGAGCGGTGATGATTATGGCCACCCCGTCCAAAGCAACGCTCGGCACACTTCTCAGCTGGAGCCTCAGTTCCAAAGCACGGGCTGTTACGCTCGCCCCAGCATCCGCAGCTTTGTTGAAAAACTGATGGTTTAAAAGTTGCCGCCAGAGGACACGAAGTCTTTTGCGTCTTCCGCTGCTTTGCGCAACGCGTTGGATTTGTTGACGGTTTCTTGGAATTCCGCCTCAGCGTCACTGTCATAAACCACACCGCCACCCGCTTGGATGTACAGCTTTTGATCTTTCAACACTGCTGTGCGCAGAGCAATGGCAATGTCCATTTCCCCATTTGCAGAGAAATACCCACACCCACCGCCGTACACACCGCGTTTTTCTTTTTCCAACTCGTCGATGATTTCCATCGCGCGCACTTTGGGTGCCCCAGATACTGTCCCCGCTGGCATACCCGCCAACAGTGCTGACAGCGCATCATGATCGTCAGACAAGTCACCCACAACGTTCGAAACAATGTGCATCACATGCGAATACCGCTCGATGATGAACTTTTCGGTGGGATGAACGCTGCCCACTTTGGCAACACGGCCCACATCGTTGCGGCCCAAATCCAGCAACATCAAGTGTTCTGCCAGTTCTTTTTGATCGCTCAACAGGTCCTGTTCCAACGCACGATCTTCGGCTTCATTTTTGCCGCGATGGCGCGTGCCAGCAATCGGACGGATTGTGACTTCGCCTTCTTTCAAACGAACGAGGATTTCAGGGCTGGCCCCCACAACCTGAAACCCACCAAAGTTAAAGAAAAACATGAACGGGCTAGGGTTGGTACGACGCAATGCGCGATACAGGCTAAACGGGGGCAGTTTGAAATCCTGCGCCCAACGTTGGCTGGGCACCACTTGGAAAATATCGCCCGCCTTAATGTAGTCTTTGGCCTTGGCGACAATGTCGAAATATTCGTCTTTTGTGGTGTTTGAAACAGGTTCACCGACCGAATTTTCGATATCCGTGACAGGGGTGGACATGGGGATAGAGCGTTCCAAATCCCGCGCTGCATCCATGACCCGTTCTGCCGCTTGATTATATGCGGCGCGGGCTGACAACCCGCCAGCCACCCAAACAGGGGACACAACTGTAATTTCACCTTTAACACCATCCACCACCACCACCACGGATGGGCGCATCATCACCGCATCGGGCAGGCCAAGGGGATCGGGGTTTACATTGGGCAGATGTTCCACCTGACGGATCATGTCATAGCCAAGATAGCCAAACAGACCTGCTGCAATCGCTGGTAACCCTTCTGGCAGATCAATGTGGCTTTCTTCAATAACTGACCGCAGCGCAGTAAGGGGGTCGCCCTCCATGGGTTCAAAGGCTTGGGCATCAAATCGTGCTTGGCGGTTAATCCGCGCATGATCGCCGTGACACTGCCAAATCAGATCAGGCTTGAACCCGATACAGGAATACCGACCGCGTACTTCGCCGCCTGTCACACTTTCGAGCATAAAGCTGTCTTTTTGCGCCTGCGCGAGTTTCAGCATTAAGGACACTGGCGTGTCCATGTCAGCCACTAAACGTGTATAGACAACCTGATTGTGGCCCGCGTCGTGCTGTGCCTCAAACGTGTCAAAAGAAGGGACAAGCGCGCTCACTAGTATCCACCGCCCAAAATTTGCTGGTTTACCTGATTGATGATGTTTTGATCCAAGGCCACGCCCGCATCTGCCTGCAAAGCATCAGAAAAGTAATCCAGAATGTCCAACGACACTTGCGCATCAATCTGCTCTTTGATCCGATCCAGCGCCACATCGTTACCGTCTTGGTCTGGGTCGAAATCAGTGATGTTTGTCAGGCGAACCAAAATCGCTGCGTTTCCTGCGTCAATCACAGTCACGTCCCCCAGCTCTAACGTAAATACCTCAGAAACCGCTGTCGGTGGCAATGCTTCGATAAAGCTGGTGCGTGTGATCCCGTCTACGGCTGTCAAATCAACACCAACAAAAGACAGGTCTCCACCTTGCTCGAGCCCAGGTTTGAACCGTTCCGCCAGTTCCAGCAGGGCTTCGTTGGTTTTGACAGCACGCCAATCTGCAATCAGCTTATCCCCAACTTCATCTTGTGGAATCTGTGCTGGTTCTTCAATCCCGTCCAAGCGCACGGCGAAAACGCCGCCATCGCTCAGGTCGAGGATTTCAGGAAAGTCCCCTTCGTTAAGGGCCACAACCGCAGTGCGGAACGTGTTGTAGCCAGCCAAAGGATGTTCAACACCGTTAAAGTAATCAATCGTTCCAACTTGAACGCCTTCGATTTTGTTCAACTCTTCAAGGCGCACACCACCGGCCAGTTCGTCATCCAAATCGCCAACCAAATCCACCACCAAACGGCGTGCGCTTTCGCCCGCTAGTTCGGTCCGTAGTTCGTCGCGAACCTCTTCAAACGGTGTGTTGTCCGCTTGGATCACGGCGTTGATGCGGAACAGGGCAGGGCCGAGCGAAGAGTCGACAGGACCAACAACACCTGGTTCCTCTTGGCTAAACAGCAAATCCGCGGCAGCAGGGCTCAGACCCGTGCGATCAACTTCGCCCAAATCCACATCTGTTTCGGCCAAACCCCGTTCGGCAACGATTTCAGAAAAGGTTGCGGATCCTGCATCAAGACGGTCCCGCGCGTTTTGTGCTTCTTCCACAGTTGGGAATACCAGTCGATCCACAGCGCGTTGCTCTGGGCGGTTAAACCGATCTGATTGCAAATCATAGCTTTCGCGGATCTCTGCATCATCCACATTCACTTGATCCAGCAGGTCTGCTGGGTTCAACCATGCGTATGTCACCTTACGAGTCAGCGGCGTCATGTAATCCGCTGCTTGTACAGTATAAAACGCATCAAGTTCTGCTTGCGTTGGGTCTGCTACAGGTGCTGCAAGGTTCGCTTCGCTCAGCGCAGCCCATTCAAATGAACGCTCTTGTTGGGCGAAATTCAACAGGGTCAACGCCATGGTTGTGTCGCTGTTTACACCCCCAACAACTGCGTTTTGAACCAAAACACGGGCATTTTCCTTGCGCACTTGTGTTTCAAAATCATTCGCGCTCATGCCCATTTGGTTTTCAAGGAAATAGCGATAGGTCTCTTGGTCAAACCCGCCATTCAAACCCTGAAACTGTACGCTGTTGCGAATGCTGTCGCGCACCATATTGTCTCCAACGGACAAACCAAGGTTGGCTGTCTCATTGTCCAGCGCCGCTTGAGCCGCGACCGCATCAAGAACTTGTTGCTGTACATTCAACTGATCCAGTTCAGCAGGTGTAAGGGCGCGGCCAAATTGTTGGCTCAGGCGCGCCGATGCTGCGCGATACGCGCGTGCATAGGTGTTTACTTCGATGGGTTCTTCCCCAACAGTCCCGATTGCGGTTACATTTGCCCCGCGCAAGCTATCTAAACCAAACCCAAAGGTCAGGCCAAACATCAGCAAACCCATAATGATCCACATTGTCTTGCTTTGACCGCTACCGCGCATGCTGTTTAACATCGATTGGACCCTTTTAACCTTATGTCAGGCGCAGGTTTTAACAGCCACAACGCGCAAGGCAAGCGGCAACCGTTAAATGCAGCCTCAACATGTCGTTATGGCATGGAAAAACTGGACAATCGGTCAAACAACTTACCGATACCCGCGCGATCAATATTGGCGAATGCGATGCGGAAATGCCGTTCGGCGTGGCCAGTTCCGCCCTCAGCCAGAGTTGGGCTGAACATAGTGCCTGGAAGCGCCAAGATGGCGGCCTCCTCCACCAGTGCTTTTGCCACATCATGCGAAGACGCTTCAAACGGATGTTCGGCATAAGCAAAATACGCGCCGCACCCTTTAAGCGTCCAGCCTTCAAGCGATGGAAACCCTTCGATCATGGCCGCGCGACGGTCCAAAATCTCGCGCCGCTCTCCGCCTAGCCAATTGCCTAGATTTTGCATCCCAAACAACGCACCACGCTGACCCAATTGGTTTGGACATATGGTTAGCGTGTCGAGGAATTTTTCCATTTCTGCCAATCGCGCAGTACTGGAAATAATGGCCCCCACGCGATGCCCTGTCAGGCGATAGGCTTTGGAAAAGGAATACAACTGGATCAACGTGTCCTGCCAATTATCCTTGGCAAACAGCCCATGGGGCGCGCCCGTCACAGAATGAAAATCGCGGTAAGTTTCGTCAATCACCAGCGAAATGCCCGCATTTTTAGCGACTTTAAAAAAGGCATCGACCAGCGCAGAAGGGTATTCCACCCCACTTGGATTGTTTGGCGTCACCAGAATGATGGCTTTGACCTTGTCGTCAATCAACTCTGCCGCCTGTTCTGGAACGGGCAACATATCATCGCCACACATAAGAACACGGCACTCGATCCCCGCCATATCAAGCCACATTTTATGATTGAAATACCAAGGGGCTGGTAAAATCACTGCGTCCCCTGGACCACACAGCGATGAAATCGCCGCACAAAACGCCTGATTGCAGCCAGAGGTAATGCCAACGTTTTCAGCATCCAGTTTGCCGCCATAAGCTGCGGACCATTGCTGCGCCACTTCGGCACGCAACTCAGGAAAACCCAAAACGGCCCCGTACAGATGCGCCCCCGCATCATTCAGCACCGCATCCGCCAGTGCTTCACGCAAAGGGGCAGGGGGCGGATCAACAGGGGCGGCTTGGCTGACGTTGATTAGCGGCATTCCGTCAGAAAACGTTTTTCCATCCACCCAGCGGCGCGAATCCATAATGGGTGAAGACATGGTTGCGAACAAATTAGGGTTCACTGGATTAACTGACATAGGTGTTTCCTTTACGGCTTTGATCAGAACCTAGCGTCCTGCTCTTGACGGCGCAATGCGCATACACGATAGGGGCGGTATGGCAAATCCACCGATCCTGACCCTTTCCGATATCATGCTGACTTTTGGCGGCAACCCTTTGTTTGAAGGGGTGAATGCAACCGTTCACGAAGGCGCACGAACTTGCCTTGTGGGGCGCAATGGGTCGGGCAAATCAACACTGTTAAAGGTGATCGCGGGGATCGTGGAGCCAGACAGCGGCAATCGGTTTGTGCAACCGGGCATGTCGATTGGCTATATGGATCAACATCCTGACCTTTCGGATTTTGCAACCTTGGGCGATTTCGCCATGTCTGGTCTGCAGCAGGGCGAAGAATATAAGGTCGAAATGGCTGCCGAAGGGTTAAAGCTCAATCCCGATCAAACACCACAAGCCGCATCAGGCGGTGAGCGCCGCCGCGCCGCATTGGCCAAGATCTTGGCCGAAGCGCCTGACCTGATGTTGCTGGACGAACCAACCAACCATTTGGATATCGAAGCGATTGCATGGCTCGAAGATCACCTGCGCCAAACGCGCGATGCGTTCATCCTGATTTCACACGACCGCGCATTTTTACGCTCATTGACGCGCGATACCATGTGGGTGGATCGTGGGATTGTGCGCCAAAACCCCAAAGGGTTTGAGGGCTTTGAAGAATGGCGCGACAAGACCTTTGATGAAGAAGACATGCAGCGCCACAAACTGAACCGTTTGATCAAGGCAGAGGCCCGTTGGGCAGTCGAGGGTATTTCCGCACGGCGCAAACGAAACCAAGGGCGCGTGCGCCGTTTGGGCGAGTTGAAAGATCAACGCGCATCGCAGATTAAACGGGCCGGCCCCGCGGCGATGGTTTTTGACAGCGGTCAAAAATCAGGCAAACGCGTGATAGAGGCAAACAACATTTCCAAAACCTTTGACGACAAAACCATCGTCACAGATTTTTCCATCCGTGTGGCGCGGGGGGAGCGCATTGCTATGATCGGGCCAAACGGTGTCGGGAAAACCACGCTTCTTAACATGTTAACGGGTAAGCTCGCGCCGGACACCGGGGATGTGAAACTTGGCACAAACCTAATCCCTGCGATCTTTGACCAAAACCGATCCGCGCTCGACCCAAAAGTCAGCCTTTGGGACAGCCTCACCGAAGACAAAGAACTCGGCGTTTCAGGGCAAAACGACCAAATCATGGTGCGTGGCACGCCCAAACACGTTGTGGGTTACCTTAAAGAATTCTTGTTCAACGAAAATCAAGCGCGCGGTCCTGTTTCGGCCCTGTCAGGGGGTGAAAAAGCACGGCTTTTGCTGGCCCGTTTGATGGCCAAGGAAAGCAATCTTCTGGTGCTGGATGAACCCACCAACGATCTGGATGTGGAAACGCTCGACCTGTTGCAAGAGATTTTGGACGATTACGATGGTACCGTTTTGCTCGTCAGCCACGATCGGGATTTTTTGGACCGTGTGGCCACCACATCCATTGTGATGGAAGGGGACGGCCAAGCCACCGTCTATGCGGGCGGGTGGACAGATTACCAAACACAACGCAAAGGCACTGCAAAAGCCACGTCAAAAGAACAAGCTAAACCCAAAAAAGGCGAAAAATCAGCCAAACCCAAGGCGCAAAAACCAAAAGCGACCTTCAAGGAAGAACACCGCTTGAAAGAACTGCCAGCGGTGATTGAGCGCCTTGAGGCAGAGATCGCCAAACTGACGAAATATCTGTCTGATCCAGAGCTTTACACCACAGCACCCGTGAAATTTCAGAAAGCCACAGAAGCGCTGACAGAGCGGCAAGACGCACTTGAGGCCGCTGAAATGGAATGGCTAGAACTTGAGGAAAAGCTCGGTACTTAACCGAGCCGCGCCTCATCCGCCATCATTTGCGCCACCTCCAAGGCAAAATAGCTCAAAATCCCCGAACAGCCCGCGCGTTTGAACGCCAGCAGGCTTTCCATCATGGCCTTTTCGCGGTCGATCCAGCCGTTTTGCCCTGCGGCTGAAATCATCGCGTATTCGCCGGACACCTGATAGGCATAGGTCGGCACGCCAAATTCGGATGAAACGCGCTGACAGATATCCAAATACGGCATGCCTGGTTTCACCATGACCATATCCGCACCTTCATCCAGATCCCGCGCAACCATGCGCAGGGCTTCATCTGTATTGCCCGGGTCCAGCTGGTACGTCTTTTTATCGCCTTTCAGCGCCCCAGACGCCCCAACTGCATCGCGAAACGGGCCATAAAACGCCGACGCGTATTTCGCGGAATAAGCCATAATCGCTGTGTCAGGGAAATCATTCTGTTCTAACGCGCGGCGGATCACACCGATACGTCCGTCCATCATATCAGACGGGCCAAGGATATCGGCACCAGCCTCTGCCTGCACCAAGGCTTGTTGTTCCAACGCCATCAGTGTTTCGTCGTTCAGGATCACACCATCGCGCACCAGCCCATCGTGACCATCGGAATTATATGGATCGAGCGCCACATCCAGCATCACACCGATGTCAGGCACCTGCTGTTTAATCGCGCGGGTCGCCCGATTGACGAGGTTCTCAGGGTTCCAGGCTTCCTCTGCACCAGGTGTTTTTATCGATGGATCGGTGTAAGGAAAAAGCGCCACAACTGGAATGCCTAAATTCGCTGCGTCATTGGCCGCTTCAACGGCCCGTGAAATGCTCAAACGGTTCACGCCTGGCATGCTGTCGATGGGGTCTACTACATCATCGCCGTCACGCACAAAGATCGGCCAAATCAGATCATGGGCCGTCAAAGTGTTTTCGCGCGTCAGATCGCGCATCCAATCCGTGCGTCGGTTTCGACGGGGGCGGGACATGGGAAACGGGGCTGGGGTCACTGCCATTTTGCTCACCTTACTCATTCGTCTCCTAAATGCGCCATAAAACCTGTAAACTTCAATTGGAATTTTCGACGCAATGATTTACCAACCCCCGAACGCAGTGACAAAGGACCCCAAATGGAAGGGTTTTACGAAGAGGTGATCGGCTCTCGCAGCTTTGCCAGTATTTGGTACTGGATTGTTTTTGCTGTGGTTTGGACTCGTACGACTCACTGGACTCTTGGCGTTCCTTACGAAGACGTGCGCAACGCAAATGCGATTGGGGACCAGCACTTGTTGGATCTGGAAACGCAAATGGCGATCAATGTGCGCAAAACCTTGGCCGTATTCGAAGCCAACAGTGTGTTCTTAACCGCCAGTGCCGCGTTTTTGCTTGCCACGGTGTTCATGCTGGGGTTCTATTTTGACATTCAGATGATGCAGGCGGTGTTTTTGCTGGTGTTTCCGCTGACCATTGTGTCCGCGCTTTCGGTGCATTTGGCCCAGCGGTTGCGCGATGAAGATATGCACGGAGACCGCCTGATCAAGGCCTACGTTTGGCATCGGCGCGTGAAACAGGCGATTGGCGCGTTGTCGATCTTTTTCGCAGCATTCTGGGGCGTGTCGCAGACTTTGTTCTCGCCTTACGCGGCGGGTCTGTAAACTCTGCTTGTCGCATGGGGGTGGCTGCGCTAAATCCGCTCAATGGCACAGCAGTACAACAATAATCACAGCACAATTGGCGGCGCACCCGAAGGGTTTGATGCCCATATTTTGGCGCAAGCATTAACAACGCACAACAAACCGATTTTGCATGTGTCGCGCGATGACGCGCGCCTTGCTGCCATGCAGACGGCACTGCAATTTTTTGCGCCAGAAATTCCTGTGTTCGTGTTCCCCGCTTGGGATTGTCTGCCCTATGATCGGGTCAGCCCAAATGCCGAAATCTCTGCCGCCCGCATGGCTGTGTTGGCCACCTTGGCAGCAGGGTTTAATAAACCTTTCATTCTGCTCACGACCGTCAGCGCCACAATGCAGCGCGTGCCAGCCCGTGACACGCTTAAATCTGCCAGTTTTGTGGCCGAGGTGGGCCGTCAGATCGACGAGACCGCTCTGCGAAACTTTTTCGCCCGCATGGGGTTTGTCAAAGCACCAACCGTTGCAGAACCTGGTGATTTTGCCATTCGCGGGGGGCTGATCGACGTTTATCCTCCGGGGGAAAGCGGCCCTGTGCGGCTCGATTTGTTTGGCGATGTGCTCGATGGAGCGCGCCGTTTTGATGCCGCCACGCAGCGCACCACCGAAAAACTCAGCAAACTGGAACTCGCCCCGGTGTCCGAAGTGATCCTGGACGAGCCTTCCATCCAACGTTTTCGCCAAAACTATCGCATCGAATTTGGCGCGGCTGGCACAGATGACCCCTTGTACGAAGCGGTATCCGCAGGGCGTAAACACCAAGGGATCGAACATTGGGCCCCATTCTTTCACGAAACCATGGACACATTGTTCGATTATCTGCCCGATGCGCAGATTTTCATGGATGATCGCGCCACACAAATGCGCCTGTCTCGCTGGGACAGCATCGCCGATCAATACGACGCGCGGCTCGAAGCGCTGAGCAACAAATCCCGCATGGACAGCGTGTATAAACCCTGCCCACCAGACCTGCTTTACCTAAACGACACCGCATTCACTGCCTGTTTGGAAGACCGAACCGTCAAAACCTTTTCCGTGCTGCCACAGGGCTCGGGACCAAACACC
Source organism: Amylibacter sp. IMCC11727 (assembly GCF_029854195.1). NCBI lineage: Bacteria > Pseudomonadati > Pseudomonadota > Alphaproteobacteria > Rhodobacterales > Paracoccaceae > Amylibacter > Amylibacter sp. IMCC11727. The sequence goes on along the minus strand of NZ_CP122960.1, from coordinate 1,989,007 downwards.
ACGGACGCGGGAGGGCGACTGGGGCGGTCATTCGCACCAGAGCGCCAACAAGAAGACATCAGCCTGTTTGGTTCGCTCGCGGATCATCTGCGCACCAAACAAAAAGATGGCAAAGTCATCGTTGCAAGCTTTTCAGAAGGGGCACGCGAACGATTGTCGGGTCTGTTGGCCGATCAGGATGTAAACGGCGCAACCAACATCGGTAACTTTTCTGATGTGGCGAACGATAACTCAATTTCTCTTGCTGTGTGGCCGCTGGAACAGGGGTTCACAGCCAAAGGGTTGACCGTTGTTTCTGAACAAGACGTTCTTGGGGATCGCCTGATCCGTGGACCACGGCGCAAACGGCGGGCCGAAAACTTCCTAACCGAAGCACAATCCTTGTCGCCCGGTGACTTGGTTGTGCATCTTGATCACGGCATTGGGCGGTATCGCGGCTTAGAAACAGTGACCGCCGCAGGGGCGCCTCATGACTGTATTCTTTTGGAATACGCCAACAATGATCGTCTGTATTTGCCCGTTGAAAACATCGAACTTCTCAGCCGCTATGGCCACGAAGAAGGGTTGCTGGATCGTTTGGGCGGCGGGGCGTGGCAGGCTAAAAAGGCCAAACTAAAAGAACGCATCCGCGACATGGCGGACAAATTGATCCGCATCGCCGCCGAACGAGCGCTGCGCAAGGCAGAGATCATGGAGCCCCCCGTTGATGCGTGGGATAAATTCTGTGCGCGTTTCCCTTATGTGGAAACAGATGATCAGCTACATGCCATCGAAGACGTGCTTGGGGATATGGCCAGCGGCACACCGATGGACCGTCTGGTTTGCGGCGATGTAGGCTTTGGCAAAACCGAAGTGGCCCTGCGCGCGGCATTCGTTGCAGCCTCTGCTGGCACTCAGGTTGCCATCGTGGCCCCAACCACTTTGCTCGCTCGTCAGCATTACAAATCGTTCGCTGAACGGTTTCGCAACACAGGAATTCGCGTGCGTCAACTGTCTCGCTTTGTGTCTGCCAAAGATGCCGAATTAACCAAAAACGGCATGCGTGATGGGGGTGTGGAAATTGTTATCGGGACCCACGCGTTGTTGGCCAAAAACATCAAATTTGCCAACCTTGGCCTGCTAATTGTGGACGAAGAACAGCATTTCGGCGTGAACCACAAAGAACGCCTGAAACAACTGCGTTCTGACATTCACGTCCTCACGCTGACGGCCACGCCAATCCCACGCACCTTGCAAATGTCCCTGTCTGGTGTGCGAGAATTGTCAATCATCGGCACACCGCCTGTGGATCGCCTTGCCATCCGCACTTATGTTTCCGAATTTGACACCGTCACCCTGCGTGAAGCCCTGCTGCGCGAACATTATCGCGGCGGACAATCGTTCTTTGTTGTGCCGCGTATTTCTGATCTGCCAGAAATCGAAGACTTCCTCAAAACCCAAGTACCCGAAGTCACCTTTATCACCGCAAACGGCCAGATGGCTGCAGGCGAACTCGATGATCGCATGAACGCGTTTTATGACGGTAAATACGATGTGTTGCTGGCCACCACGATTGTCGAAAGCGGTCTGGATATCCCAACCGCGAACACGATGATTATCCACCGCGCTGATATGTTCGGCCTGTCTCAGCTGTATCAAATCAGGGGCAGGGTCGGGCGCTCCAAAACCCGCGCCTATGCGTATCTAACAACCAAACCTCGCAAACCGCTGACCCCGAATGCAGAAAAACGCCTCCGTGTGCTCGGCTCACTCGACAGTCTTGGGGCAGGTTTTACGCTGGCGTCCCAAGATCTCGATATTCGTGGGGCAGGTAACTTGCTGGGCGACGATCAATCGGGCCATGTGCGCGAAGTGGGTTTCGAGTTATATCAAGAAATGCTGCAAGAAGCGATTGCCAAGATGCAGGCCGGCGGCATGGAAGGGCTCACGGACACGGACAGCTGGTCTCCACAAATCAACCTTGGCGTACCTGTTTTGATCCCTGAAGCCTTTGTTCCCGACCTTGATGTACGGCTTGGCCTCTATCGTCGCCTATCATCTCTGTCCACAAAGGTCGAACTCGAAGGCTTTGCCGCTGAATTGATTGACCGTTTTGGCAAACTGCCATCCGAGGTGAACACATTGCTGAAAATCGTGCGCGTGAAAGGCATGTGTAAACGGGCAGGGATTGCAAAATTGGACGGCGGACCAAAAGGCGCGGTGATCCAATTCCACAACGACAAATTCGCAAATCCTGCGGGTTTGGTGGAATATCTTCAAGAACAGCGCGGCACAGCTAAAGTGAAAGACAACAAAATTATCGTGCGCCGTGACTGGGACAAAGACGAAACCAAAATCAAGGGCGCCTATATCATTGCCCGCGATTTGGCCGTTCATGCAAAACAAAAGTAACGGATTTTCGGCATTTTTGTCACAACCCTAAGGGGAATTGCGGCAAAAGTCTTAAAAATGCCATGAATGGTGCCTATCTGCGATTTTGGTAGCAGAGGCAGGTCGTATGGCTGATCCAGTCATTTCAGAAATCAAATATCTAGGGTCTGGGACTCTCGACATGGTCGAGATACGCATTCCTGACGACTATCCCGATCCCGAAAATCTTGTGATGGTGATCTATGATCGCACTCATAACGGCTCTACCACTGCGTCCCCCGCTGCGTCTGATATCTATGCCGTTACAAACGATGGCCTGCTTTATACCGAAGACACGGACAACGACGGAAACGACGATGATGGTGTTTTACACTATACATTTGGCACCAGCGAAAACGGCGATACGATCCGCCTTCATGCGCAAGATGCGGTTGGTCTTTATAATTCGGTGACGGGGGAAACCTATGGGCTTTACTCCTTTGGAAATGACTACACGGTTTCCACAAATTCAGGCGATCCCTTTGCTGGGGTCGCGAGCGAAAACCTCGACACCACGGGCCAGCAAAACGGTGTAACCTCACTTGAGCGTCAGCCGGGTGGAACCTACACAACCAATACCTCACCTGATCCGGGCAGTAGTTATATCTGTTTCACTCAAGGCACGATGATCCTAACAGATCGCGGCGAACGCTCTGTTCAAAGTTTGGCCATTGGGGACCGTGTCATCACCAAAGACGCTGGCTTGCAAACCATTCGCTGGATCGGGCAACGCCACTTTGCTCAGATGGATCAAACGCACGCGCATTTACAGCCAATCACGATCAAGGCGCATGCCTTCGGCCACAATATTCCGATGCGGGACATCAAACTGTCGCCAAACCACGCCATTTTGAACGATAGCTGGAAAAACACACTGTATTTCGCCCAAGACGAAGTTCTGGCACTGGCCAAAAGTTTCATCGGATCCGATTTTGTGTATCAAAGCACCGATCGGGCTGTCACCTATTTCCACATCCTCTTGGATCAGCACGCGTTGATCCAATCTAACGGAATGTGGGCCGAGAGCCTGTATTTGGGTGATGAAAGTCTTGATATGCTGTCTGCTGAAAGCCGTGAAGAAGTGTTCGAAATCTTCCCTGAATTGCGCAGCAATTTAGGCGGATATGGATACAAAGCCCGCCACATGCTGCGCCCCAAAGAAGCCGCTCTTTTGGTTTAACGGCTCAAATCTGCGTCCAACTCGCGCGGGTTCCATTTATTCAGCATGTATCCAACGCCGGCGCAGGCCCCCACACCAAAAATTAGTGGCATTCCCGTGCCGTTGTACATTTGCCCGATGGGGATAACCAAAACCATGCTGCCAATGGTGGAAATGGCACCGATGAGCGCACTGGCTGTCCCTGCGATATGCCCCATGGGTTCCATAGCCATGGCATTCAAGTTTGTGAACACCAGCCCTGACACAAAGAACATCATAATCGACCAGCCTAAAAACAGATACAACAGCGCGGGTCCATCAACCCATCCCGCCCAGATCACTGTGCCTGTGGCCATGGAACACACAAAGATAATCAGCATCCCAATGGAGCTGAGCAACCACATGCCCAATCGCACCACCAGCGCCGCGTTTAAGGCCCCAGCAGCCCCCGAAATTACTGCAATGATCCCGAAATACAGCGGAAAGGCTTCTCCCACGCCAAGCCAATCCACAAATACCTGCTGCGCACTGCTGAGATAAGCAAAGATGAACGAATAGGCGAAACAAAGCGTTATGACCGACATGATTGCACGGCGTGATTTGCGCAGTTCGTGCCAGCCTTCGATCAACACCATCCAGCGAAACGCCTTGCGCTTTTCCACGCGTAAGGTTTCCTCTTGGCGCACCCACAGCCATAGGCAAACCATCAGACCCAACACCACACAAGATAAAAAGATCGACCGCCAGCCAAAGTTCAGCATCAAATATTGCCCAAACAGGGGCGCAACACCTGGCACCAGCACAAACAACATCATCGCCAACGAAACCACACGGGCCATTTGCCGCCCCGCATACATGTCGCGCACCATAGCCATTCCAACCGTGCGCGGCGCGGAAATACCCAGTCCTTGGACAAATCGAGCCACCAAAAGCATTTCTATGGACTGTGTGGCATAGGCCCAAACGCTCGATGCAATGAAAATACCAATTCCGCCTAGGATTACAGGCTTACGCCCCAACGTGTCCGACAGCGGCCCCGCCAGCAATTGCCCGATTCCCGTACCCAAGAAGAATGTCGCGATGATCAACTGCACGCGGCTTACATTTGCTGTGTTCAGATCGGATGCAATTTGCTCGAACGCAGGCAGCATTGCATCTGTGGCATAAGCAATAAGCGAGAACATGAACGCAATCAGCACGATGAACTCTGCAATAGAAAGCTTTTTACCCATGACGCCTGCCTTTAAAAAATAAAGTAGCTATGCCAATCACACCGATAAGTATACCGACAGGCAGAACTCGGCCAAGGATATAGCCAGATGGCAAATGCCCGATAATCATCCCGCAGGGCTGGCAGGTTTGTCATGGGCGTCGGATAGCTCGTTTATGACCTTTTCCCACAGTGCGGTGTCTTGGGCGCCTTGTACGACATAATGATTTCCAATGACAAAACACGGCACGCCAGACACGCCGCGCTCCCGTGCAGATGCGTCGCGGTCTTGGATGTCTTTGACATCCGCGTCGCTTTCCAACAGACGGCGGGTTACATCTGCATCCATGCCCGCACCAGTGGCAATGTCAATTAACGTGTCATGATCTGATATGTCCTGACCTTCGCGGAAATACGCTTTGAACAGACGATCCACCACGGCGTTTTGCTTGCCTTCAAGAGCAGCCCAATGCAGCAGGCGATGCGCATTTAACGTGCTTGGTGTGCGTTCGATCCCTTCAAAATTGATCTCGATTCCTGCGGCCTCGGCAGCCTGCGCAATCGCGCCATACACCTTAACCGCACCCTCTTTACCGCCGAACTTAGCTTCCAGATATTCGCGTCGATCCATGCCCTCGGCGGGCATTTCAGGGTTCAATTGAAACGGGTGCCATTCGATCACAAAATCATGTTCTGGGTGCTTTTCCAGCGCGCGATCCAGTTTGGTTTTCCCGATATAGCACCACGGGCAAATCGGGTCGGAAATGATATCTAGTTTGGTCATGTCGGGGTCCAATCACGCAGCTTTTTGCGCTGAATTTTGTTGTTCGCGCCCATCGGTAACGCATCCATTTTCACAAACATACGCGGCCTTTTGTATTTGGCCAGTGTCTGGGCGCAAATTTCGCTCAGTTCATCGCTCAAATCTGTGTCGGCCACGAAAAACCCAGCAATAACACGCACGTTTTCGCGGACTTCAACCTCAGCAGCGGCGGCCTGTGTGACACCCGTGGCTTGCATCATGGCGGCCTCAACTTCCATAGGGGACACACGATACCCGCCTGCGTTCATCATGTCGTCATCACGCCCCAGATAGGTCACATACCCATCTTCATCCATCGACACGGTATCGCCCGTCAAAAACCAATCCCCTTGGAATTTCGCAGCCGTTTCGTTGGGTTGTTCGAAATACCCAAGCATCAAACCTTGATCGGATTTGTGAATGCCCAGAACCCCAGATGCACCAACAGGAACCGGACCGTTTTCATCCAACACCGCCAAATGCCGACCATTTTGCGCCTTGCCCGAAGTACCAGATTTGTGAGCCACCTTTGGGGATGCAGATACAAATGTGGACACTTCACTCATGCCCAATGCTTCAAACACGGGTTTGCCCGTTTGGCTTTCCCATGCGCTTTTCACGGATTGGGGCATCTTTTCACCTGCACTCAGACCATGGCGCAGGGTGTCAAACCCATCGGCCCCCGTTTCGACGATCTGGCGATACACACCAGGGGCGGCGGCAAAAATGGTGGCTTGATGATCTTGCACCAATCGCCCCCACACTTGGCGATCTGGCGGCCCTGTATACACCATCGCCGTGGCCCCGATGGCCCAAGGGTCCATCAATCCCGTGCCCATGGTGTACGTCCAGTTAAACGCCCCTGCGTGCAGCATTTTGTCATCCGACCGCAGGCCATACCAACCCTCCCACATCATGCGCCGCGCCCAAACCGCACGATGCGCGTGCATCACCGCACGGGGTTTGCCCGATGTTCCGGACGTATAGATCATATAGGCCAGACGGTCAGGCGACCCGAAAACAGGGCTGGCAGGGTCTGATGCGCGCAACTGCGCCACGCCCTTTGCATCCAACACGGGCACGCCCAGATTTGAAAGTGGGTCCAATCCACCTGCAAAGGCCACCATGGCAGGGCGCAGTTCGGAAACGATGTGACGGGTCTCAGCCTCGGTTAACAGGGAGGATGTAGGTACAGGCACGACCCCCACTGCAATGGCGGCCAAAAACAGCACAGGAAACGCAGGATCATTGCCGACCCGCAACAGCAAATTGTCCCCATCCTTCAGCCCCAGATCGAGCAATCCGCCCGCCGTGCGCCATACCGCATCACGCAAATCTGCATATCGCCAGCGTTCAACCGTTTCGCCAAACACCTCAAGCGCAATGGCACCATTGTCACCAGCCGCCAGAACATAATCAGCAAGGTTAAATGGATCAGGGCAGGGCTCTGGGGCTCCGTTCTGGAAGATGGACAGTTGGGTCATGCCCCACCGCTATCGTGCTGTAATTCCCACTGCAAGTGGGATCAATCCGCAGGATCGTTCGGAAACAACACCTTTGCCACGGCAAATGCCGCCACCGCACCGATAATCTGCATCGCAATAAACAATGGCGCACTAGCAGGGGTAATGCCTGCAAACGTATCGCTCATCATCCGCGCGATGGTCACAGCAGGGTTGGCAAAACTGGTAGAGGCCGTGAACCAATAGGCTGCAGTGATATAAAGCCCGACCAGCATTGGCACCGCATCGGGTTTATGGCGAATGCCGCCAAAAATGATCAGCACCAAACCAAAACTCGCGATAAGTTCAGAAAACCCCTGCGCTGGCCCTGCGCGCATCTTTTGCGAAACTTGCAACACGTCCAGATCGAACATCAGATGGGCCGCCCATACCCCCAGCAAGCCTCCAATGATTTGTACGATGATGAAGCCAGCCCCTTCATGCAGCGTGATTTCCTTGCGCAGATAAAACGCCAATGTGACCGCAGGGTTGAAATGCGCACCCGAAATCGGCCCAAAGATAGTGATCAAAACAACAAGGATTGCGCCCGTTGGCAGCGTGTTCCCCAACAACGCTATCGCAGTGTTCCCATCCGCAAGGGTTTCCCCCATGATGCCCGATCCGATCACCGTGGCGAGCAGAAACGCAGTTCCCAATCCTTCGGCCAATAAACGCTGCATTACGACATCTCTCCGATTGTGTTGACGGCTTTTTGCAAAGATTGGCGATCCATATCCTCAAACTTTAGGGAAAGAAAGGCATCCGCGTACTTTCGCAGTTCATCATAAGCCTTTGAAAAGGCGTCAACTACCGCAGCGTGTGGTTCCGTTACAAGGGCAGGGTCATCCACACCCCAATGGGCTGAAACAGGCGCCCCAAGCCAGACAGGACAGGTTTCATCGCGCGCATTTCCGCACACGGTGACAACCAAATCCATTTCTGGGGCATTGGGTTTGGCAAAAACGTCCCAGTTTTTCGATGAATACCCTGTGTCGGGCAATCCAACCGCTTTTAATTGTGCCAAAGCCCCTGGATTGACCTTGCCCGCAGGGTGCGACCCCGCTGAATACGCTGAAATCCGCCCATCGCTGCAATGTGACAGAATCGATTCGAGCAAAATTGACCGTGCGGAGTTTCCAGTACACAGAACCAAAACATTCATTTCGTTATATTCCCCATTTTTGCGGAGCTAACCCTTCATTAACCAACGTACAAAGGGCAAAGTCGGAACCACGCTCAGATGTGAATTTACATACAGCAAAAAAAAACGCCCTCACAAGGAGGGCGTTAAGTTATTGAGGCAGGTTTCATACAGGCAAGAAACCTATCGAGCAGTAAAGTTGTTATACAATTTCGCGCCTCACACGCCAAGTAAAAAAATGAAGTATTTCCCAGACAGGCTTGATACATATAGAAAAACACAAAAACACGAGGCTATTGTTGCACCGATGACACGACCATCCCACCGCGCGTCTGCTATTGTTTCCATTGTGGCGTCAATGGCCTTTCTTCTACCACAAACTGCCTTGGCATCGCCGCAACATGGCCTTGCAATGTACGGTAAACCTGCCCTTGAAAAGGGGTTCAAGGCGCTGCCCTACGCGAATCCGACCGCACCAAAGGGAGGAACGGTCACTTTATCCGAATCTGGCAGCTACGATTCGCTCAACCCTTACATCCTAAAAGGCACAGCCCCTTACGGCATTCGCACCCATGTGGTGGAATCGCTCATGGGGCGCAGCTATGATGAAAGCTTCTCTCTTTATGGGTTGTTGGCCGAAACCGTCGAAACAGATGACGCCCGCAGTTTTGTCACCTTCACCCTGCGTGAAGAGGCCAGATTTTCAAATGGGGATCCTGTTACTGTTGAAGACGTTCTTTGGTCGTTTGAAACTTTGGGGACCAAAGGGCATCCGCGCTACAGTTTTGCATGGAAAAAAATTGCCAAAGCCGAACAAACGGGTCCACGGTCAGTTACCTTTACCTTCAACATCCAAGATCGCGAACTGCCGCTGATCCTTGGCCTGCGCCCAATTCTGCGCAAAGCCGATTGGGAAGGGCGCAATTTCGAAGACAGTTCTCTGGATCAAATCACAGGTTCTGGACCCTACGTTATCGGCAATCTGGAACCTGGCCGCTTTATTACCTTTGAACGCAATCCCGATTATTGGGGCAAAAACCTTGGCCTAAAGGCGGGGTTCGATAACTTTGATACCATCAAATACGACTATTACATCGACAACGCGGTGATCTTTGAGGTGTTCAAAGCAGGCTCCGTTTCGATCTACCGCGAAGGCAACGCGCAACGTTGGACCAATTCTTATGATTTTCCCGCCATTGCCGAAGGGCGGATGGTCCAATCTGAAATCCCGCACCAGCGTCCATCAGGGATGGTTGGGTTTGTAATGAACACCCGCGATCCAAAATTTGCCGACATCCGTGTGCGTGACGCAATGATCCATGCGTTTAACTTTGAATTTATCAATCAAACTTTAAACGGGGGCACATTGCCCCGCGTCACCAGCTATTTTTCAAACTCGGTTCTGTCGATGCAAAACGGGCCCGCAACGGGCAAAGTGGCTGATGTCCTCACACCATTTGCCGATACGCTTCCAGCGGATGCGTTGACTGGCTACGCTTTGCCAAAATCAGATGGAACACCTCGCAACCGTAAAAACCTGCGCAAAGCGCGCAAATTGCTCAACGATGCAGGCTGGGTGATCAAGGACGGTGTCTTGCAAAATGCCGAAGGTACGCCGTTCACTTTCGAAATTCTGCTGAAAAACACCGCCACTGAAAACGAAGCCATCATGAACATCTATGTGGATGCGCTGGAACGGTTGGGGATCAAGGCGACGATAAAGCTGGTGGATTCCGTCCAACACCGCCAGCGCATGAAAACCTATGATTTCGAAATGGCCCATTACAAACGCTACATGTCCCTGTCGCCTGGTAACGAACAAACGCTTTATTGGGGCAGTGCAGGGGTCACTGAGCCGGGCACACGCAATTATATGGGCGTTAACAGTCCCGCCGTTGAAACCTCCATTTCCCAAATGCTCGAAGCACGGGACACAGAAACGTTTCAGGCCAACGTTCGCGCTTTGGATCGTGCGCTCACAGCAGGGCGGTATGTGATCCCGATTTGGTACTCAGACGTCAGCAACATCGCCCACGACGCGCGGCTAAGATACCCCAGCACTTTACCCGCCTATGGGGATTGGTCTGGATTCTTGCCTGATGTCTGGTGGTATGACGACAAAAAATAGGCCCTTGGGATGATCCCAAAGGCCTGAATTCTCTTGGCAATGTAGGGCAGGGTTAACGTACGATCCGCGTGTACTTGGATCCTTCGATGGACACGCCCACCAGAATACCCGCTTGGTTGAACACAACCGCATAAACCGCTTCGTCGATGGTGTTGTTGTCCACACCCGCCGCTTTGGCATTGTCCAAAACCGTAAATTCAACATCTGCACCCAATGTCCAACCCGGACGAGAGCGGAATTTCTGCAAGTGTTCGCTGTCCATAAAGAACAACGCGGAAGAATATTGCTGACCGCCTGCCTGCAAACCGTAACTGGCTGCCCCGACGGAATAGTAATCAACTGGGGCCTCGCCAATCAAAAGCGACCCTTCGCCGTAGGACCCGCCGATGATTAGGCCCGCTTTGGTCACGGTTGGAATAACCAAAACACCTGCCGCATCATCCATCAGTTGGCGCGTAAAAGGCAACTCACTGTGCATTTGCTGCACGGCGCCTGCTACTTTTTCGTCGATTGTAAATCTGGCTCGGCTGTTTGTGCCACCTGCACAAGCGCTCAATCCGCCTGCTGCTGCGCTCGCCATAAATGCGCGTCTGCTCCATCCAGTCATGGGATGTCTCCTGTAAAACTGCTGCGTCGATCTTTTGCCGACATTGATCTTTCCTTACACGCCTTTGTCGCAGCTGTCATCTATTTGCGCAGCGTCCATTGGCAAATCGGCGATTTTTCCCACATTAACCTTGCTTATTGTCTAAAAAACCGTAGTGAACCTTGCAATCACAGGGGATGATCAGATGTCTAACGGTCCACTTCACGGCATCAAAATTGTTGAATTTGCTGGGCTTGGCCCAACTCCATTTGCCGCCATGTCACTGGCGGATATGGGGGCCGAGGTGATCCGCATTCAGCGTCCAAACCTGCAACACCTAATGGGGCTGAAATACGATATTTTAGACCGCAGCCGAGGGTTCATTGAACTGGACCTGAAAAATCCAACCGATATCGAAACGGCTCAGAACCTTATCGCATCTGCGGATGCTGTGATTGAAGGCATGCGCCCCAACGTAATGGAGCGTTTGGGCTTGGGCCCAGACCCGATGTTGGCGCGAAATCCAAAACTTGTGTACGGTCGCATGACAGGATGGGGTCAAACGGGGCCTTTGGCCCACGCAGCGGGACATGACATCAACTATATCGCGTTGTCAGGCGCATTGCATGCCATCGGACCAGCAGACACGCCGGTAATTCCGCTAAACCTCGTGGGGGATTTTGGCGGCGGTGGCATTTATCTAGCCTACGGCATTGTGTGCGCATTGTTAGAAGCGTCCCGTTCAGGGGCCGGGCAGGTGGTGGATACCGCTATTACCGATGGCACCGCGCATCTGATGTCGATGATGTATGCGATGACCCAAGGAAACGCATGGACTGACGCGCGCGAAACAAACATCCTCGATGGGGCAGCCCCATTTTACAACGTTTACCAAACGGCGTGCGGCGGTCACGTGGCCATTGGCGCGATTGAACCCAAGTTCTACGCCGAACTGGTGGATCGCATTTGCGCGGACCCCACGTTAAAAACAACCCAAATGGATCGCAGCACTTGGCCAGCAGTCAAAGACACATTCGCGCAGATTTTCAAAACCAAATCCCGCGATGAATGGACGGCGCTGTTACACGGGACCGACACGTGTTTTGCCCCCGTTTTAACCATCGCCGAAGCCTTCAAAGACCCCCACAACACCGCACGTAACCTGTTTGAAACACATGAAAATGTTGTGCAACCGCGCCCAACACCGCATTTGTCCCGCACCCCAGGTGCTATTCAACCCGCATCACAATCTGTTCCCTTAAACGTTTCCTCTGTTCTTGAAAGATGGCAGTCAAAATGACCAAAACCACTGTATCCCTCGACCTCATCGAAAAAACATCTGCCGATGCACTGATCAAACACGGCGCGGCCCCTTGGATCGCCGCCGAAGTTGCCAAAGCCGTGCGCAAAGCAGAAGCCACAGGCAACTTGATCTGCGGGCTTTATTACCTGGAAAGCTATTGCACACAGTTGGCATCGGGGCGGGTGAACGGAACGGTTGATCCCGTGGTGTCCAAACCCAAACCCGCCTCTGTTCTGGTTGATGCCAAACTTGGCTTTGCCCAGCCAGCCTTTGCCAAAGGGCTGTCCACGGCCCTTGAAACTGCGCATGATATGGGCACAGCCAGCTTTGCGGTGGCCCATTCGCATACTTGTACGTCTTTGGGATATTTCACTGAACAAATCGCAGATGCGGGATTGATCGGCCTTGGATTTACCAACGCCTCTGCCGTTGTTTCACCTCCGGGTGGGAACAAAGCTGTGCTTGGAACCAACCCGATGGCTTTGTCTGTTCCAGCTAAGCAGGGCGGTCTGGCGTTTCAGTTTGACCAGTCCACGTCCGCCATTGCTTTGGGCAAGATCACAATGGCCGCGGCCGCTGGCGAAGATATTCCGCTCGGCTGGGCTGTGGATGAACACGGCACGCCAACCACCGATCCCAAAGCTGCTCTCAAAGGCTCGCTTGTGTCCACAGGGGGCTACAAAGGTTGGGGCTTTGGTCTCATGGTCGAAGTATTGGCCGCCGCGCTCACGGGTTCTGTTAACTCCTTGGATGTGAAAGGGCTGAAACTGCCAGACGGCCCCCCACATGATTTGGGGCAGTTCTATTTCCTTGTGGACCCGACCACATTCGCCGGCGACGCGTTTTACGACCGTTTGGCACGTGTATCAGATGCCGTTGCAGAACAAGAAGGCGCACGCCTACCCGGGTCGCAGCGGGTGTTGCCAAGCGAAGTTTCCATCGATGCAACACTGTGGGAAAACACCCAAAAGCTCGCACAGGCTTAATGCTTAAAGAACCCGTTTGAACACATTGAATTCAAACGGGTTTAATTCTTCGCTGCACGGTCTGCTTCTCGTTTTGCGATACGGCAAACTTCGATAACAGGACGCAGGGCTTTGCTTGATCCGCGCAATGGAAACCGTTCCGTTTTGTCATAGGCCAGCAGTTTGATATCGGCAAAATTGCCAGACACCATGCGGCTGAACACAGGGGACAGCGGCTGTTTTTCAACAAACGTCCAGTCATTGGTACTGTCGTCAAAATTGGCAACATTGGTGTATCCAAAGGACCGAAAATCCATGAACACCATTTCCGTTGGCCCACCAATGGCGTTTGGCTCTGTGCGAATTCCGCTGTCGTTATAAGGGATCGCTGCAACCAATGCGGCGGCTTCGCGATCTTCGGCGCTTAACTGATCGCCACCTTCCGTGCCGCTTTCGATTTCTTGTGCAATGACAGGGGGTTCAAAATCAAACCCTGGGCGGTACCGGATCACCATGGTTGGCACAGACACATCACAATGCACCTGCAATGCCAGCCATTTTTGATCGGCGTCATTGCTGCAAAACAACAAAGCTGTTTCTGGACTGTCCAAGGACTCGCTTGCAGGGATATGTTCCCAACGATCACAGCTGTTGCGCCAATTCAGCGTTTCAGCACCAACCGAAGCAGGAGCAAGCGTCGCAGCAGCAGCCAAGCCCCCCAAAATCAAACAAACTTTCATCCAAAGTATCCTTGCAGCAGTTGTCCTTTGCCCCCAACGGACAAGCCGCGAAAATAAGCGGCAATTGTCAGGAAATAAAGGGACTTTTGAGCATCTTTTGGCCGATAGAGAAATTGTGATCGCATCAAATCTTGCGCACAACTACCCTAGGTAATCCCGATCAGCCAAACAGCCTGTTATTCGTCGAGATAATCGATGAAAGTTTCGCCGCTTTGGGTATAGAGCTTCACCGTATAATCGCCCACTGGCAAACGGAACCGCGAACCCATGCAGTTGTGAACGGCATCTTCCAGCATTTCAAACCCACGCCCAATTTCCCGTGGTGCAATAGGTTCCAACGTATACCCCTGACGGCGTTCCAGATCATCAATGCTCAGCTTTGCTTCGACAATACCTGAAAACTTCTTCCGATCACGGCTTGCGTATTTGTAGCAACGGTGCAGGCGGGCGGCCTTTTCATCAAAATCGACCGCAGGAACGGCCAACCAGTTGATATCAGTCACATTCATCTGCATCCGACCATCTTTGAACAGCATAAACGCTGTGCCCTTGATCTCGCAGGAATCGGCCAGTTCAAGACAATCAAGGATCGCATTGCGTTTTTGACGACCCGCGTCAAACAGAACCTGATACCGCGTGTTGTCGATCTTAAATTGGAAATCAGGGCGCGAACGGCGCTGGTTGCTCACCATTGCATCAAAGGTGAATTGATCTTTGCTCCAACCAGCGAAGGTTTCAGCCATCGTCTTTTCTGGGAGCGTTGGCTCTGTGTCTTCGGCAAGGCTTGGCCCTGCAAAAGCAAAAGTCATGGCAGCAGCGAGGGCGATTTTGGAAATACGAAGTGTCATCTTATGCTCGTTATTTTTGATCTTTGCAGAAAGATGACCGCCGTTTTCGGCAAAAATTGGGCAACAGATGGGAAATGCACGCAAAAAACTGTGGCGAATTTACCCCATTAAGTTGAAAGCCCGCAACACCACCGTTCTTTTCTCGCCGATTTACAGGTCCAGCTCTTCGACGAACTGCGCGTTTTGCTGGATGTATTCGAACCGCAACTCTGGTTTTTTCCCCATCAAACGTTCTACCAGATCAGATGTTTCCCCTGGTTCATCGTCATCAACGGACACGCGGATCAATTTGCGCGTCATGGGGTTCATGGTGGTTTCTTTCAAATCCACCGCATTCATTTCACCCAAACCCTTAAAACGGGACACGTCGATCTTACCACGACCACCAATGCCTTTTTCCAGCAATTCATCCCGTTCCACTTCATCCAGAACATACACGGTTTTGGACCCTTGAACGAGCTTGAACAGCGGCGGACACGCTAAATACAAATGCCCCCCATCCACCAGTGGGCGCATTTGGGTAAAGAAGAACGTCATCAACAGGGCCGCAATATGCGCTCCATCCACATCGGCATCGGTCATGATGATGATTTTTTCATACCGCAGATCATCAAGGTTAAATTTGGTCCCCATGCCAACGCCCAGCGTTTCGCACAGATCACTGATTTCTTGGTTTGACATCAACTTGCCGCTGGCCGCACCCAAAACGTTCAGGATTTTACCCTTCAACGGCAACAAAGCCTGCGTCTTACGATCTCGCGCGCCTTTGCCTGATCCCCCCGCAGAGTCGCCCTCTACGATGAACAACTCGGTTCCAGTGCGGTCTTTGTTGGTACAATCCACCAATTTACCTGGCAGACGCAGCTTTTTCGTAGCGGATTTCCGTGCGGTTTCTTTTTCGGCCCGTCGGCGCATCCGCTCTTCGGCTTTCAGCACCATGTAATCAAGGATCGCACCTGCCGCTTTGGTATCTGCCGCCAGCCAGTTGTCAAAATGGTCGCGAACCGAATTCTCGACCCATTTTTGCACTTCGACTGTGGCCAAACGATCCTTTGTCTGGCCCACAAACTTTGGCTCGCGGATGAAAACAGACACCAGCGCACACCCGCCGCCCATCACATCGTCACGGTTGATCTGGCCCGCCTTTTTATTGCCGAGCAATTCGCCATACGCCTTGATCGCTTTCATCACCGCGCCCCAAAAACCCGCCTCATGGGTGCCGCCTTCGGGCGTTGGGACCGTGTTACAATAGGATTGCATGAACGCATCGCGTGATGGGGTCCAGTTGATCGCCCAATCCACAGAGCCGACAACTTGTGAACCGAATTTTTCGGAAAAATTCACCTGCCCAGCAAATGCCTTATCAGAATAGGTGCTAGACCCTTCCAACCGCTCCGCCAGATAATCCGCCAAACCATTGGGGAAGTGGAATTTATCTGTCAGTGGCGTGTCATCGTCTTTGCCAATACAGGCTGCATCGCATTTCCAACGAATTTCAACACCCGAAAACAAATACGCCTTAGATTTGGCCATGGCATACAGGCGTTTTGGTTTCAATTTCGCCGTTGCGCCAAAAATTTCAGGATCAGGATGAAACGTCACAGTTGTACCGCGCCGATTGTTCGTCGCCCCAAGCTTCTGCAACGCCCCTTGGGGCACGCCACGGCTAAATTCCATGGCAAATAGCTCGCGGTTGCGTGCCACTTCGACCCGCAAATGATCAGACAACGCATTCACACAAGACGAACCAACACCGTTCAAACCACCAGAGGTTTCATAGTTGTCGCCCGAAAACTTTCCGCCCGCATTCAGCGTACAAAAAATAATCTCGAGCGCCGATTTACTCGGGTCTTTGGGATGCGGATCAACTGGGATACCGCGCCCGTTATCGCGCACGGTTACGCTGAAATCTGCGTTCAGCTCAATTTCAATCCAATTGGCGTGGCCCGCGACCGCCTCGTCCATGGAGTTATCGACAATTTCGGCCACCATATGGTGCAAAGCGCGGTCATCCGTGCCCCCGATATACATACCCGGGCGCAAACGTACATGCTCCATATCCTCCAACACTTGGATAGAAGACGCGTCATAGGCGTTTTTCTCAGGTTCAGCTCCTGAAAGAAGGTCACTTGCGGCCATGATTGCTCGATTCCTGCTGGCTCAATTGTTGGCCGCATTAGACCATTTGGGGCAGGGCGGCGCAAGATGTTGTGTCGGCTTGTTGCCAAAACTTACTTGCTCCTTGTCGTGTTTTCGGTCAAGTGCTGCGCCATGGCACGGCTTCTGTTTTTCCTGGCACTTATTCCGATCCTATTGTTGTTGGGATCGACGCCGGGATCCTTGCATCCCGTCGCAGACAGCCTCGCTGTATTCCGCTTTCACATCGCATGGTTTGCCTTGGCAGGGGCCGTGGTCTTGCTGGTGCAAGGCTGGCGTCGCTCTGGTTTGGCGGTGGGTGCCTTATCTTTGGCGGCCATCGGTGCCATCTGGTGGAGCTATTTCCCACAAACGCCAAACGACGATCTGCCGTATTCGCTTTATCAAAAGAACCTGTCGTTTCGTTTGGGCAAAGCAGATGACATCATCGCTCACATCAAAGGCTCAAATGCGGATTTTGTCACCTTGCAAGAGGTCACGCGCCGCAACACGGAAATCCTATCGGGCCTATCCTCAACCTATGCCGCACAATCCTTGTGTAAGTTTCGCAGTGTGGGCGGTGTCGCCGTTGCATCAAAATATCCCCGAACCGATGCAGATATCCTCTGTATCGAAGAATTGGGGCTGGTGGGCATGAATGTGCAAACCCCTGATGGACCAGTCTGGTTGCTGTCTTTACACCTGTCATGGCCGTATCCTTACAGCCAAGCGGCCCATTTGGACGCTATCTTACCTACACTTGAAAATTTAAAGGGTCCTGTTGTGTTGGGGGGTGATTTCAACATGGTCCCATGGTCTTACACCATGACACGGGTCGAAACGGCTATCCGCGCCAAACGGGTCGGGGCCACAAATGGGACTTTTCTTCTCGAAGACCTGATCACAATTCCAATCGACCACGTCTTGGCCCCAACAAACTGCGTGGGCGAGGTTTCGACCCTTGACCTTCTCGGATCGGATCATCACGGTGTGCTTGCGCGCTTCACTTTGGAAGCCTGCTAACCTGCTTGCGCTGCGCATTTCCGCCGCCCAAACAGTTCACAACCGAAAGCTATGGCAATGACCGCCACACAGAAATCTTCCGCGCCCATGTCATGGGGCGGCCATATCAACGCCTCTATTCTATTGGGGTTGCCGTTGGTGGGCAGTCATGTGGCGCAAATGCTGACCCATATCACCGATGTGGTCATGCTGGGCTGGTATCAGGTCGAGGCTTTGGCGGGCGTGGTTCTGGCATCGCAACTGTATTTCATCGTCTTCATTGTTGGATCAGGCTTCGCCTTTGCTATTATGCCCATGTGCGCCACCGCGCTTGGGGCCGAAAATGACAGACAAGTGCGCAGGTCTGTACGGATGGGCGCATGGCTGGTCACGCTTTACGGGGTCCTGTTTGCGGTGCCTTTGTGGTTCCTTGAACCAATCCTTCTGGCGTTGGGGCAGCAGCCCGATTTGGCACAGATTGCCCAAGATTACATGCGCATTGCAGTGTTGGGCCTGTTCCCAAGCCTGTGGATTATGGTGCTGAAAAGCTATCTTTCAGCGTTGGAACGCGCACAAATTGTTCTGATCGCCACTTTGGTGGCCGCCGCAGCAAACATCGTGTTCAACTACGCCTTTATCTTTGGCAATTTGGGTTTTCCTGAAATGGGCGCAAAAGGCGCGGCTTGGGCATCCGTCTTAACCATCACCCTCGATTTTGTATTTTTGCTGGTCTATTGCCGCGTTCTGCCTGCGTTAAAAAAATACGAACTGTTCCAAAACCCATTTCGATTTGATCGCGAAGCCTTTGTTGAAACGTTCAAACTCGGCTGGCCGATTTCGCTTACACTACTGGCTGAAACAACATTGTTTTCAGCGGCAACCATCATGGTGGGGTGGTCGGGAACCATCGCGCTGGCCGCACATGGCATTGTTCTGCAAATCACATCCGTTGGCTTTATGATCCCCTTGGGTATTTCCAATGTTGGCACCATTCGCGGGGGCAGGGCGCTTGGCCGCAAGGACAAACTGCATTTGAAACGCGCCGCTGCGGTTGTGATGTGGGGCGCATTTGCCGTGTCCTTGGTGTCGTTGACCCTGTATCTGACCGTTCCAGAATTTTTGATGCGGCTGTTTGTGGACCCAAGTGAACCCAACCTCGATGCGATTGTAGAAATCGGCGTTCTGTTGTTGTTGGTGTCTGCAGCTTTTCAAATTGTCGATGCCATGCAAGTGGCCGCCCTCGGTCTGTTGCGCGGCATCAAAGACACCACCGTGCCCATGATCCTCGCAGTATTCAGCTATTGGATCGTTGGCATGCCTTCGGCCTATATCCTCGGGTTTCCATTGGGATACGGTGCTCAAGGGGTATGGGGTGGTTTGGTCATCGGCCTGACTGTAGCCGCGATCACAATGATCTGGCGATACCTGAAATTACAGCGGAATTTGGATTTTTCAGCCGCCTGAAATCTTAGACTTTATAACTTAAAGCCACCCAATAAGGTGTGCTGTCAGAAAAACTGACCCGCTCAAATCCACCAGCCTCAAGCATCGCCGTGATCTCTGCGCGGCTAAACCGCTGTTCCAGCTTCGTCCCAAACCGATCCAACGCATCATTACGCATCTGATAAAACGGTTTATCGCGGTAATCAGACAGGGGAACGGAATTAACCCCACCGCCGAGCTTTTCAATCAACGCAGCGCCGCGAGCCAAAGGCCAATACACCAAGGCCGCAATTACATCGCAAATCGGTTTTTTGACGGGATGGGGCAGGGCCGAAATGACCCGACGCACCACATTTGATACCTGCCAAATCCCCCGAAACCAAAGGGGGCGGTTTTCAAAATTGTAATACAGATACAGCAGGAACGGCGCGCCCGATTTCAGCAATCGCCCACAGTCGGCAATACCCCGTGCCGTGTCTGGGATATGATGCAACACCCCCAGCGAATAGCCGAAGTCTTGCGATCCTGTTTCGATTGAACAGCTTGAAACATCCTCATTCAGAAAAGATACATTTTCGGCCCCAGATAGGTTGCGTTTGGCAACGTCAATCGCTGCACTTGGGTCAACACAAATCAGATGCCCCACACGATCCGCCACAAACCGCGCCCAACGCCCTGTGCCGCACCCCATGTCAAACCCGCTGGCATCTTCGGGCAGGGCGTCAAATGGGAAAATCCCGAAATACTGCTCAAAGTTCTTTTGCAGCTCGGGGCCCGATAACCCAGCGAAATCAAACGCTTCCCACTCCGCGCCAAAATCCTTCACAACGGCCCAATCCACATTCTCGCTGCGGCTGTTATCTGTCATTTTACCCATAATTGCCCTCTTCCTCTTCTCGCCACGCGCAAACCCACTCAATCCCCATTGACCCGCGCTGGCAATACATCCGTCAAATCACCACGCTTCAACAAACCATCGGCAACAAATTCTGCACCCCATTGTGTCAGGTGAAACCCGTCATGACTCAATGGTCGACCCTGCTGATCAGTAATCACAACACCATCCGCATTTTCCAACAGGGGTTGCACGCTCAAATACCGCGGCCCAATGATCCCAGCCGTTTTTTTCTCGGCCTGCACACGCGCCGTATCAGGTGGGTTTCGCAGCAGCGCCCGATTGGCAGGATCAATTCGCGCTATCCAGTTTAGGTTGGCGCCAAAAGTCTTTGATCCCACGTAATAAACTGCACTTTGTCTATCCACACATTCAAACTGACTAGGTCCAACGGGCGTCACCACGAAAATTACATTGGCTAAAGAGGCCAGATCACAAACCCGCCGATCGTTGCGGTACACAATCTCCATGGCCTCATGATCAAAACCTTCCCGTAAAACATGCACCCAATCGCGCGCGTAACTGTTTCCAATCACCAGAACACGGACTTTATCGGTTTGAAACGCTGGTGCGCGATAAGCCATGGCTTGCCTGTTAAATTCAGGCCCCATCTGCGCTTGAGGCACCAATTCTGGGTCCCAAACCCGCGCAGGAAATCCCTTACTCTGATGGGCGGCCAATCCAAATCCCGCAAACACCGCCCCTAGGCACAGCACTGTCACCAGAAACGAACGCCGCGAAACTATGTCTCGGTCGCGAAACGGCCCTTCTACATAACGCCAACTGGCCCAGCCAAGCCCAATAGCCATGCCGAGCAATCCCAATAAGAACAGATCACTGGGTGCTTCGGCGCTGTAAATCCCAGCCAAAGCCAACACCGGCTGATGCCACAAATAGGCGCTATAAGAAATTAGCCCCAATCCCACCAAAACGGGCCGCGCCAAAAGCCAATGAACCACCAAACCTGGACGCAGCACTTGGATCAGTAAAACAGACCCCAAACACACCAAAATACGCCCCAAAATCGGATCATGCCCACCTGTGACAAACAGGCTCCACAGGATCAAAATGCCCCCCAACAGGGCAAACAGTTCAGATGGCCAACGGCTCAGCTGTACACTGCGAAGCGCGCAAAACGAGCCCAACAGAAATTCCCAACCGCGAAACGGCAAAAGATAAAACGCCGCTTCGGGCGCGGCCTGCATGGCCCAGAGCCACGCCGCCCCGCTCAGGACGAACAACAGCGCAAAAACCACCCACAGCCCACGCCGCCCTAATTTCCACAATCCCATGACCAGCAACGGAAAAAACAGATAGTATTGTTCTTCAATAGCCAAGGACCACGTGTGTAACAGAGGCTTAAACTGTGTCTGCAGATCCCAATATCCGGCGGTCAGATACAAAAGAATGTTGTTGCCAAAGAACAGGCTCGCCACCACTGACTGGCCATAATTTTCCAAAGCATCGGGCAACATCCAGACCCATGCGAATGGCGATATACACAGGATCACCAACAACAACGCGGGCAACAGCCGCCGCGCTCTTCGTTCCAGAAATCCGAAAAAGGAAAATTGGGATTCGTCTGCCTCTTTCAGGATCAAGCGGGTGATCAAATACCCCGAAATCACCAGAAAAATATCAACGCCGAGATAGCCCCCTTTGAACCCTTCAAACCCCGCATGGTATCCCATCACAGGCAGCAGCGCGATGGCCCGCAACCCGTCGATATCCGCACGATAATCGGGATTTACATCTGGCTTCTTGAATGGATGAGAGGTCAGTTCAGCCAATCGGGATTATTCCCATTCAATTGTACCGGGCGGTTTTGACGTGATGTCATAAGTCACCCGATTGATACCTTCGACTTCGTTGATAATCCGCGTGGCTGTTTCTCCAAGAAACTCGTGGGAAAACGGGTAATAATCTGCTGTCATCCCATCCACAGACGTGACCGCCCGTAACGCGCAAGCATAGTCATAGGTGCGCCCATCACCCATCACCCCGACAGTTTTTACAGGCAAGATTGCCACAAACGCTTGCCAGATTTCATCATACAATCCGTGCTTGCGGATTTGATCGATGTAAACCGCATCCGCCTTGCGCAAGATGTCCAGTTTCGGGCGGGTGATTTCTCCTGGGCAACGGATCGCTAGGCCTGGTCCTGGGAACGGATGCCGACCGATAAAGCTGGCAGGCAGACCCAATTCACGCCCCAAGGCACGCACTTCGTCTTTAAACAACTCGCGCAGAGGCTCTACCAGTTTCAATCCCATTTTTTCGGGCAATCCACCCACATTATGGTGGCTTTTGATCGTCACCGACGGCCCACCAGAAAAGGAAACGCTTTCAATCACATCAGGATAGAGCGTGCCTTGCGCCAAAAACTTTGCATCACCCACCGCTGTGGCGTGTTTTTGGAACACATCAATAAACAGCTTCCCGATGATTTTGCGTTTGGTTTCTGGATCGGATTGCCCATCAAGCGCGCCCAAGAACAATTCCTGCTCATCTGCATGGATCAGCGGCATGTTGTAATTGTCACGGAACATCGTGACCACTTCTTCCGCTTCCCCTTGGCGCAGCAAACCGTGATCCACAAACACACAGGTCAGCTGATCGCCAATCGCTTCGTGGATCAACACCGCCGCGACCGAGGAATCAACACCCCCAGACAAACCACAAATCACCTTTGCATCGCCCACTTGCTCGCGGATCGCCGCAATGGCCTGTTCGCGGTAGGCACCCATGGTCCAATCACCGCTAAATCCAGCGTGTTTGATGAAATTCTCGTACAGTTTTGCACCCTTTGGGGTGTGATGCACTTCGGGATGAAACTGCACCGCATAAAAATCGCGGCTGGTGTCCGCTGTTATGGCATAAGGCGCGTTTGGCGACGTGCCATAAACATCAAAACCGGGGGCCAGCTTGCTCACGTGATCCCCATGAGACATCCAAACCTGCTCGTCGCCGTCAGCAAACCAACCGTCCAACAGTCCAAGCGATCCTTCAGGTTTCACGAACGCGCGGCCAAATTCTGCCGTACCACCGCCACCAGAGATTTTGCCACCCTCAACTTTGCCGCCCAACTGCTCCATCATCACCTGTTGGCCATAGCAAATGCCCAGAACGGGCAATCCTGCGCTCCACAGGCTCTCGGGTGCGCGTGGGCTGCCGTCGCGTGTCACACTGTCAGGGCCACCAGACAGGATTACCGCTTTGGGCGCAAATTCTGCCAAAAACGCGTCTGTCACCAACTGATAGGGATGAATTTCACAATATACATTCAATTCGCGCAATCGCCGCGCAATCAACTGCGTCACCTGAGAGCCGAAATCAATAATCAGCAAGCGTTCGTGTGTTACAGCGGCGGCGGGGGCGTTGGAAGTATCTGTCATGGCAGGTCAATAAGAAACACATCATAGAATCGCAAGGCCCAGTTTGGCGCAACGGCACACTTGCATGATGATCCTACCCGACAAATGATACCTGCAAAGGAGTTTCCCATGCCTCACATCGGTCCAGACGTCACGCTCAATGATCCTGCATTCATTCATGACACCGCCTTGTTGCACGGCAAGGTAACACTAGGGCAGGGCACATCTGTGGGGCCTTATGTGGTGACACGCGCCGAAATGCACGAAATCACCATTGGCGCGCGCACCAATATCCAAGACCACGTTATGATTCACGTTGGATACGATACGCCAACCCTTGTGGGCGAAGACTGTTCGATCACCCACCGCGTGGTTTTGCACGGCTGCACCCTTGGGGATCGCGTGTTGATCGGCATTGGCGCAACCATCATGGATGGCGCAAAAATTGGCAACAATTCCATCGTTGCAGGCCATTCCATCGTGACCGAAGGGTCTGTATTCCCCGAAAATTCCATAATCGCAGGCAGCCCAGCCAAGCTGATCAAAACCCGCGACAATTCCACCGCAAATCTGATGAATGCACGGTTTTATTACCAAAACGCCCTGAACTACGCGAAGGGGATCGAGCGCTTTACCCCAGACGATTTCAAAGCTCTGCAAGGCTAAGACGGCAAAAAACCGACACCCAATGTCGCTATGCGCTCACAAACGACGATTCCGCACACTAACGGGTCTGCGATTCCTCTAAATCATGGGGCAACTTTGAATTTGTCTCTGATCTAAGGACCTCTCCCATGTCTGATGAAGCACAATCTCCTCGTCGTCGCGCCCGTGGTGGCGGTGGTGCTGCGCGCCGCGCTGAACGTACTGCTGTTCGGATCGAAGCCGCGAAATACATCGAGCGGAACATTCCGAACTTTGAGGTCCTGAACGAAGAAGCGTTGCAAATCATCGAAACCAACGCTGAAACCATCCTCGAAGAAATCGGCGTCAATTTCCCCGATAACCCAGCCGCCATTGAACGTTGGAAAAACGCAGGGGCAGATATTGATGGGGAACGGGTGCGCATCCCACGTGGCTTGGCCCGTGAATTGATCAAAACCGCCCCTTCTGAATACATCCAACACGCCCGCAATCCAGATCGCAATGTGCGCGTAGGCGGTAATTCCATGGTTCTGGCCCCCGTTTACGGCCCGCCTTTCGTGCGCGACATGGATGGCGGCCGTCGCTATGCCACGATGGATGATTTCAACAAAATGGTGAAACTGATCTACATGTCTAAATGGGTACACCATTCAGGCGGTACGGTTTGTGAACCAACAGATGTGGCGGTGAACAAACGTCACCTCGATATGCTGTATTCGCATATGACCTTGTCCGACAAACCTTACATGGGGTCTGTAACCGCACCAGAACGGGCCGTTGATTCCGTGAAAATGTCTGAAATCCTGTTCGGCGGCTCCATTCAGGACAAAACAGTGATGACGTCACTGATCAACATCAACTCACCTATGGTGTTTGACGACATCATGATGGGCGCGATGGAGGTTTACGCAAAAGCCAACCAAGCCTGTATCGTGTCTCCGTTCATCGTGGGCGGCGCGATGGCCCCGGTATCTGTAGCGGGCACGCTGACACAGGTTTTGGCCGAAGCACTTGCAGGCGTCGCCTATAACCAGCTGTGCAACCCTGGTGCGCCTGTCATTATGGGGGCCTTTGTGACCTCCATCGACATGAACTCAGGTGCGCCAACCTTTGGCACGCCGGAAGCCTCCAAAATTCTGTACGGGGCAGGGCAACTCGCCCGCCGTTTGAACCTGCCGTTCCGGTCTGGTGGCTCCTTGTGTGGCTCTAAACTTCCAGATGCACAGGCCGCATATGAAACCGCCAACACACTGAATGCCGCATTGCTTGGTGGTGTGAACTTCTGTCTGCACGCGGCAGGTTGGCTCGAAGGTGGTTTGGTCACATCATTTGAAAAATTCGTTATGGATGCAGATCAACTTGGCGTCTTGCACTCCATCGCCGAAGGCGTGGATATGTCCGAAAACGGCCAAGCTATGGATGCCATCCGCGAAGTGGGACCAGCAGGGCATTACCTTGGTTGCGATCACACGCAACGCAACTTCAAAGACAGCTTCTGGAAGTCTGGTGTGCTGGATTACAAACCCTACGAAACATGGGTAGATGATGGGTCCAAAGACACCATGCAGCTGGCCAATGAAAAGGTGAAACGCATGTTGTCTGAATACACACAGCCCGCGATTGATCCCGCAATTGACGAAGCATTAAAGGCCTATATCGCAGACCGCAAAGCCTCCGAACCAGACGCGTTTGGCTAACAAAACAGAATCGACGTTGCGTCACAGACAATTTGGAAATCTGTGACGTAACGGCCTGCTTTGCCGTTTCTGGGTCGGCTATCATCATCTTGAGCATCATTGAAAGGATGCCAAAATGACCGATCCCGAAAACCATGTTGCGACATTAAACGCCATAAATGCCCTTGCGCCTTTCAACACGTGGGCCGGGCTAGAGGTGTTGAGCGCCTCTGCGGGTCACGCCGAAATCGCAATCAATTGGCGCACAGAATTTGGCCAATACGCGGGTTTTCTGCACGCGGGTATGGTGGGCGCTCTTTTGGACACCGCCTGCGGATTTGCCGCCGTTAACCAAGTCGGCCCCGTACTCACCTCCCACTTTTCCGTCAGTTGCCTGCGACCTGCCGTCGGCGAACGGTTCATTGCCCGCGCCACGCTCATTAAACCTGGCAAGGTTCAGTGTTTCGCCAAAGCCGAGTTGTTTGGCATCACAAAAGGATCAGAAAAATTGGTCGCCACAGGCGAAGCAATTATGGTTGTTACAGGCAGTCCTGTTTCAGGCTAACCACGTGTGGGGCACAAACGGGTCACATCGCGTTTCATACCGTCATAATCAATCATTCGCATGAATTTCTGCGAAAAGGATTCTGTTTGTATGCTCAATTCAACAGGACCAACCCGATTTTCCCGCTCAATCTCATAAAGCATGTCCTCATTCGTGGTCAGGTCTGGCACGACCCAAGTTTCGGGATAATCCTGAATGGGCAGGAACGATCTGCTTTGAAATCCGCCGATGCGAATTTCTGTACGCAGCTTACGGCTGGCTTCCCGTTCTGCGGGGTAATAGCTGATGTAAACCAAATCTTCTTCTGTGCGTTTTGACACAGAAAACAGCCCATCTTGGGTGCCACATTGGTGCGAGTCCCGCCGCTCACACACCATAGCGGTACAGGTCATCGCATTGTTTTCGCGAGTATAGCGAACAATTCGGTAATCCGTTGTCCCGCTTTCGATGTTTTCTTTGGTGACTTCTGCCGTTGCACTGATCGGCATACTGCCAAGGGCAATAAGACTGGTTGTAAGGATGGTAATAAATCGACGTGGCATAGCAGGCTAATCTCATAGGGTCAGGAATGAGATGACTATGGCAGGGGCAGACCCGTCGATCAATACCCCCGCCAAATCCAGCCACCACCCCATATGCGCGTGCCTTCAGTTTCGTAAAACACACAGGCTTGCCCAGGTGCGACACCTTCTTCAGCAGATAGCAATTCAACTTCTGCTTCTGTGGCAGACAAAGGCCTCACAATGGCCTCTTTGGGCGCACGGGTCGATCGAACACGCACAGATACATGCCATTCTTCGCGGCTCTCAAATGGCGCGTCACCCAACCAGTTAATCTCGCGCACAGGGACCGTGCGCGTGGCCAAGGCCTCCTTGGGCCCAACAATCACATGCTTTTTGTCCACGTCGAGTTTCACCACATACAACGGCTCGCGCCCGCCAATGCCCAAACCGCGCCGTTGGCCGATGGTGTAATGGATCACGCCTTTATGTTCGCCCAACACTTCACCATCCATGTGAACGATTTCACCTGGATCAGCGGCCCCTGGACGCAGCTTTTCAATCACAGCGGCATAAGATCCGTTTGGCACAAAGCAAATATCTTGGCTGTCAGGTTTATCCGCCACAGGCAGGCCAAATTTCTTGGCCAATGCACGGGTTTCTGCTTTTGATGTCAGATGCCCCAGCGGAAAACGCAGATAATCCAACTGCTCTTGTTTGGTGGAAAACAGGAAATAGCTTTGATCGCGATCCCCATCCGCCGCCTTGTGCAACTCTGCTTTTTCCTTGCCCATAAAGCGTTGGATATAATGACCCGTCGCCATGCAATCCGCATCCAAATCCTTGGCCGTTTCCAACAGATCGCGAAATTTCACCCGCTCGTTGCAACGAATACAGGGCACGGGTGTAGCGCCTGCCAAATAACTGTCGGCAAACTCATCAATCACGCTTTCCTTGAACTTGTTTTCATAGTCCAAAACATAATGCGGAAAGCCCATCTCCTCGGCCACACGCCGTGCATCATGAATATCACGCCCTGCGCAACACGCGCCTTTTTTGGCCAGCGCCGCACCGTGATCATACAATTGCAACGTTATGCCAACCACGTCATAGCCCTCAGATGCCAATTGCGCTGCCACAACAGAACTGTCTACGCCCCCAGACATAGCCACCAAGACACGCGTGTCCTTTGGCGCTTTGGCAAAGCCCAATGAGTTTAGTTCTGGGGTCGGTGTATCCAGTGCCATGCGATTATCATTTCCGTAAAACGCCCATTGCAGAAGGTTTGGGCCGATTTGTGACGGAATATAGTAAAACCTTATGGGTTCTCAAGGGTGAGGTTCACCCATTGTTAGGAGTTTAAGCAGATTTTGGCCTTTCAAACCCACGTTAAAGGTAAATTATGTATATCCGTAAGGAAACAGGCCCCGTTTATGTCACCCTCCCAGATGGGTCGAGGTTAAGCCGATCTGACTTGCCCCCCAAAGACACATCCCGATGGGTCGCACGCCGCAAAGCCAAGGTCGTGGCCGCAGTTGTCAGTGGATTGATCTCAGAAGAAGAAGCATGTGAGACGTACGCGCTTACCACAGACGAGCTGAAAGAATGGATTAACGCAGTGAAATCATTTGGTCCTGCGGCTCTGCGCGTGACCGCTTTGCAGAAATATCGACAGGCCGACCCGTAAAGACACCGCAATAATTGCAAAACATAGACAACTTAAAGTAGTTTTGATAAAAGTTAATTGCCGTAACCTCTGATTAACCATCTGCTGATTAACTATTTGCAGTGCAACATCAAGGATTGGAATTGAAATGCGTATTTTATTGGTAGAGGACGATCCAACAACGTCCCGCAGTATCGAGTTTATGTTGGCCAACGCCAACCTCAACGTCTATGCCACGGATTTGGGGGAGGAAGGCATCGATCTTGCGAAACTCTATGATTATGACCTCATTTTGTTGGATTTGAACCTTCCAGACATCACAGGACACGAAGTTTTGCGCCAATTGCGTGTGGCTAAGGTGCAAACACCAATCCTCATTCTGTCTGGAAACGACGATGCCGCCGAAAAGGTTAAGGGCTTTGGATTTGGCGCTGATGATTATTTAACGAAACCATTCCACCGCGAAGAATTGGTCGCCCGTATCCACGCAATCGTGCGCAGATCAAAGGGACACGCACAATCAGTGATTGAAACAGGCCAGATTTCGGTGAACCTCGACGCCAAAACAGTGGAGGTGGAAGGCAACACAGTCCACCTCACAGGGAAAGAGTATCAAATGCTTGAACTTTTGTCCTTGCGCAAAGGTACGACCCTGACCAAAGAAATGTTCCTCAACCATCTTTATGGCGGCATGGATGAACCGGAATTGAAAATTATCGATGTGTTCATCTGTAAACTGCGCAAAAAACTGGCCGAGGCCACCAACGGTGAAAATTACATCGAAACCGTTTGGGGCAGGGGATACGTTTTGCGTGATCCCATTGCCGCAGCGGTTCAAGAACCCATCGCCGCCAGCGCGTAAACAATCAAAACAACCAATCCAAATGAAGCCCTCGATTTTCGGGGGTTTCTTTTTGCTACTCAGCCATCTGCGCTGCAAGCGAAACACTATGGACGAGTCTTTGCTTGGGACATACAACTTGAGCACGGGAAAAATACGGGAACAAACCTATGTTGGCGCAGCGCAAACCGTCGGAACTGGACAAGGTAGAAGCCATTGCAGAACTGGCGCGCCTTGCAGAGATTTTGAATGCGGCAAACACGGATTATCACACCCATGATGCGCCCAAACTGAGCGACGCCGAATATGACGATCTAAAACGGCGAAACGCCGAAATCGAAGCGCTCTTTCCCGATCTCAAACGCGATGACAGCCCCTCATTGAAAGTGGGTGCGCCCATTTCTTCTGCTTTTTCCAAGGTCGAACACAGTGTGCGCATGTTGTCTTTGGGAAACGCTTTTACCGATGAAGATGTCACCGAATTTGCCGCCCGCATTCGCAAATATCTCGGCTTACGCAACACCGATTCCGTGGCCTTTACGGCAGAACCCAAAATTGATGGCCTGTCTCTGGCTTTGCGCTATGAAAACGGCACTTTGGTTCAAGCTGCCACGCGCGGTGATGGACAAACAGGCGAAAACGTCACCCTAAACGCACGCACCATCAGCGATGTACCCCACCACATCAAAGACGCACCTGCCGTGGTCGAGGTGCGCGGCGAAGTCTACATGAGCCACGCTGATTTTGACGCACTGAACGCGGCTCAAGAGGCAAAGGGCGGTAAAACATTCGCCAACCCGCGCAACGCCGCCGCAGGATCATTGCGCCAAATCAACCCTGAAATCACCAAAGAACGCCCGCTGCTGTTCTTTGCCTACGCGTGGGGAGAGCTGTCAGAACCGCTCGCCGAAACACAATTTGACGCGATTGAGCGGCTAAAATCATTTGGGTTTTCCACCAATCCGCTGACACGCCGCCATGAAACGGTGTCTTCCATGCTGGCCCACTACCAAGAGATTGAATCCCAGCGTGCCACGCTGGGCTATGACATTGACGGTGTCGTTTACAAAGTGGACGACCTGACTCTGCAATCGCGCCTTGGGTTTCGCGCGACCACGCCGCGTTGGGCCATCGCCCATAAATTCCCTGCAGAATTGGCCTATACCACGCTCGAATCCATCGAAATTCAGGTGGGCCGCACTGGGGCTATGTCCCCTGTTGCCCGCCTAAAACCCGTCACCGTAGGCGGCGTGGTTGTGTCAAACGCTACACTGCACAACGCAGATTATATCGCAGGCGTTGACAGCAAAGGCGCCCCAATCCGCGAAGGTCGCGATCTGCGCGAAGGGGATTGGGTGGAAATCTACCGCGCTGGCGATGTAATCCCCAAAGTGCGCGATGTCGACATCACAAAACGCGCCGCCACAAGCGTGCCTTACACCTTTCCTAAAACCTGTCCCGAATGCGGCTCTGACGTAGTACGCGAAGAAGGAGACAGCGTTGCCTATTGCTCTGGCGGGTTGATCTGCCCCGCACAAGCGGTTGAAAAGCTAAAACATTTTGTGTCGCGGTCTGCATTCGACATCGACGGCTTAGGTGCAAAACAGATCGAAATGTTCTTTGCTGACGTGGATCTTCCGATCAAAGAACCGGCCGATATTTTCACGTTACAGGCGCGTGACGCCGCCAACCCATTGGCCAAATTGAAAAACCGCAACGGGTTTGGCGATACATCGGTGGACAATCTGTTTTCCGCGATCAATGAAAAACGCACAATTGCGCTAAACCGTTTGATTTTCGCCCTTGGTATTCGCCATGTCGGGGAAACCAGCGGCGCACTGCTGGCACGCCATTATTCCAGCTGGACCAATTTCTTTGACGCAATGACCGCCGCAAAAGACAAATCTGGCCCCGCTTGGGACGATCTAAACGACATTGATGGCGTGGGCAGCGTTATGGCTGGCGCATTGGTCGACGCCTTTCACACTGACAGCACACGCAAAGCGATTGAACGGCTTATCGCGGAACTCGATGTCCAAGATGTGGTCGCGCCAGACACATCTGGCAGTGATGTGGCGGGCAAAACCGTTGTCTTTACAGGAACCCTTGAAAAAATGACCCGTGCAGAGGCCAAATCTCGTGCCGAGGCATTGGGAGCCAAAGTGTCAGGCTCTGTTTCCGGCAAAACGGACCTTTTGGTTGCGGGACCAGGTGCGGGCAGTAAGGCGAAAAAAGCGCAATCCCTCGGGGTGAAAATCATCAGCGAAGATGATTGGCTGGTACTGATCGAAACATGACAGCGCGCCCCGAAATCCTGTTCCCCTTGTTCGCAGATTTGCCAGTTCTGGACGGGATCGGCCCCAAAACCGCACAAAACTACGCCAAAATGGGTATTACGCGGCCCCGAGATTTGATCTTCACATTGCCGCACGGCCTAATCAATCGCCAAATCACCGCGAGCGTTCTGGACGTCGAAGCCCCCGCCGTTGCAACCGTCGAAGTCACGGTTGGGATGCACAAACCCAACGCGATCAAAGGGCGGCCTTACCGTGTTACGGTACAAGACGAACGCACCAGTTTTCAGCTTGTGTTTTTCCATGCGCGGGCCGATTGGCTGCGTGATCAGCTGCCAACGGGTCAAAAACGTGTGGTGTCTGGCAAAGTAGAGCTGTTTGACGGCATCGCGCAGATGGTTCACCCGGATTACATTCTGAAACCCGGCTTTGCTGCGGACCAAATCCCGCAAAACGAACCCCTTTATCCGCTCACACAAGGGGTCACACAAAAACAGATCGGCAAGGCAAGCCTAAGCGCGCTGACCCGCGTGCCTGATTTGGCCGAATGGATCGAACCAAGCCTGATTAAAAAACACGAATGGCCCGCGTGGAAACAGGCCGTTATCAGCGCGCACAGCCCTGAAAAAATCAGCGATCTGCACCCCGCCGCCCCTGCACGGGCGCGTTTGGCCTATGACGAATTACTGGCCCACCAACTGACGCTCGCCTTAGCCCGCAATTCCCAACGCAAGAAAAAGGGCGTCATTACCGAAGGCAACGGGCATCTGCGCAACAAAGTATTGGCGGCACTTCCCTATACCGCCACAGGCGCACAACTGCGCGCGTTTGAAGAAATCACAGCCGATATGGCCCGCCCACGCCGCATGAACCGCTTGCTGCAAGGGGATGTGGGTTCCGGCAAAACACTGGTTGCATTGATCGCGCTGCTCGCCGCCGTAGAAGCAGGCGGGCAGGGGGTCATGATGGCCCCAACCAGCATTCTAGCGCAGCAACATCTTGAAGGATTGCAACCACTTGCGGCAGAGGCGGGCGTTGTGCTCGAAATCCTGACAGGGCGCGACAAAGGGGCCGAACGACGCGCCAAATTGGCCGCCTTGGCCGATGGAAAAATTCAAATTCTAGTGGGCACTCATGCGGTGTTTCAGGCTGATGTGCAGTTCCAAGACTTGCGCCTTGCGGTAATCGACGAACAACACCGATTTGGCGTGCGCCAACGGCTTGACCTTGGGGAAAAAGGCCGCGCCGTTGATATTCTGGTGATGACCGCCACCCCAATCCCGCGCTCGTTAGAGCTGGCAAATTATGGCGATATGGATGTTTCTGTGCTGGATGAAAAACCCGCAGGGCGCAAACCCATTGAAACAGTCCTAGTCTCCCAAAGCCGTTTGGAACAGGTGATTTCCCGCCTGAAAACAGCCATTGCCGAGGGGCGACAGGCCTATTGGGTCTGCCCTTTGGTGGGCGAAAGCGAAGTCAAAGACTGGGCCGCCACAGAAGACCGATATCGG
Source organism: Amylibacter sp. IMCC11727 (assembly GCF_029854195.1). Lineage (NCBI taxonomy): Bacteria > Pseudomonadati > Pseudomonadota > Alphaproteobacteria > Rhodobacterales > Paracoccaceae > Amylibacter > Amylibacter sp. IMCC11727. The sequence continues at coordinate 1,955,666 of NZ_CP122960.1, read as the reverse complement.
ATGTTACGCGTGGCCTTAGGCGAAGAAAACGTGGGCATGGTCCACGGGCAATTGCCCCCAGCCGATAAAGACGCCGCCATGAAAGACTTCATCGAAGGGCGTACCAAGGTTCTTGTCGCAACCACAGTGATCGAAGTTGGCGTGAATGTCCCAAGCGCCTCCATCATGGTCATCGAACAGGCCGAAAGTTTCGGCCTGGCCCAGCTCCACCAGTTGCGCGGCAGGGTCGGGCGCGGATCAGAGGCATCAACCTGCCTCCTGATGTACGGAACCCTTGGCCAAACCGCTGAACGGCGTTTGAAAACCATGCGCGACACGGATGATGGATTTAAGATCGCCGAAGAGGATCTGAAAATTCGTGGATCTGGCGATGTTTTAGGCGTGGCACAATCAGGCCTACCACGCTTTCAAATTGCCGATTTAGAAACCCAAAGCGATTTGATGAAAATTGCGCAAGATGACGCTCGACTATTGCTCTCAACGGATCCAAATCTGCAATCAGACCGCGGAAATGCGGCACGAACGCTGCTTTATTTGATGGAACAGGACAAAGCTATTCGTTTTATTTCAGTGGGTTAGCAGAAAGTTCGCAAATGTTCTCATTTTATTCTTGAAAATGGTAAACAAATATAGAACATTACAGGAACTGACGAGAACAAAACAACATTGAGGTCCAAAATGATCCGCCAAATGATCCAAATCCTGAGCAACAACGCCCTAAACGTCCTTGAGGACCTTGCCGGTGTTTCCGCAATTTTTGTGATGATGCTGGTCGTTTTGCACCTGCCTGTTACGTCCCTCTAAGTTTCGTCCGCGGTTCGCAAGCCGCTTCAGGGTTTCTTAGTCTCGTTTGAAACCCTGCGGTATCTGGATGTTGCCTCGTCCCTGATGATACCCCGCCGTCCCCTTACGGCCGAAACGTTGCCTCGTTTCAACTGCTTGCAACCAACCGCTTACTTTGCGCCGCACCCAAACTGGGTTGCGGCGTTTTTTTATGCAGTTTCGTCCAGGGAATCCAATGCGGCCACCGTGGCATCAAACGCCAACAAAATGGACGCATGACGGTTTTTATAGGCTTTGGCTGGCTCTAAAACCTTCAACCTATCAAAGGGCGCATCTGGGGCAGGGCCATCCGATTTTAACATAGCCGCCAATTGATCACGCCCTGTTCGGATGGATTCAAGGGATTGCCCAATCACCGATGCGCCCAAAACACTGGCCGCCGCTTGCCCCAATGCACAGGCCTTAACGTCCTGTCCAAAATCAGAAACAACACCGTCTTTCACCGCCACATCGACCGTAACCGTTGACCCACACAACGGGGAACGTTTCATCTCTGATCGGTCTGGCGTATCGAGCCGTTCACTGTGGGGGATATGCGCCGCCAGAGCCAAAATCTGGTTGGAATAGAGTTTAATCATATCGGATGCGTCAGCCATTACGCAGCCCTTTCGTTTTCTCGCTTACCCCATTAACTAGGCTTCCAAACAGTCCTTGGAAAGAGGAACCCGCGCATCATGACAAAATTTGATCCAACCAGTCTGAAATTTAACGATGCTGGCCTTTTGCCCGCCATCGCCCAGCAACACGACACAGGCGAAGTTCTCATGCTCGCATGGATGAACGCCCAAGCCGTAGCCATGACGCTGGAAACAGGGCAGGTGACGTATTGGTCTCGGTCCAGATCAGAGTTTTGGGTCAAAGGAAAAACTTCCGGCCACACCCAACGTTTGATCGACATGCGCATTGATTGTGACCGCGACTGCATTCTTGTGCTGGTGGATCAAACAGGGGCAGCATGCCACACAAACCGCAGAAATTGTTTTTATACCAGCGTTTTGGACGGTGAAGAGGTGGAATTACTTAAGCCGATGAACCAACCGCAGCCTTAACATCCGCCACACTCCAACCCGCTTGGCGTAGGGCCGATATGGCCAGCGCATCATGTCGTTTTGCCAAACGTTTACCCGTGTCATCACGGATCAATCGGTGGTGTCGATAGGTTGGCGTTGCATAGCCAAACAACCTTTGCAGCAGCACATGGATCGGCGTGGCAGGTGCCATGTCCAAGCCGCGCGTCACATGGGTAACCTCTTGAAATGCGTCATCCACCACCACGGCAATATGATAAGACGTGCCAATGTCTTTGCGCGCCAGAACAATGTCGCCACAATGCTTAACCAGAAACGCAGTATCGAATGATTTAGGACCAGCATCCTCGCCAATTTCGCGGTATTTGACGTCTGAAGTCCCCAAAAACTTCACCGCTTTGCGCATGTCCAAACGGATCGCGTCATTTTCCCCGCCAGAAATCCGATGGCGACAGGTTCCGGGGTAAATCACCCCATCAGGTCCCATCGCCGCATCGTCCCCTTCTTGGGGTGCAGACAATGCCACAGCGATATCTTTGCGTGTACAAGAACAGGGATAGGTCAGCCCCATCTGTGTAAGCTGATCTACGGCCTCCTGATACCGTTCCAATCTATCTAATTGATGCAAAACAGGCGTGTCCCAACGGATCCCCAGCCATCGCAAATCGTCATAAATTGCATCGACATATTCGGGTTTGCACCGTGGCCCGTCTATGTCTTCGATCCGCAACAAAAAACGCCCTTTGGCCTCTTGCGCCGCTTCAAACGCGGTCAACGCCGAAAACGCATGTCCCAGATGCAAAAGCCCTGTGGGCGATGGGGCAAACCGTTCAATGGTCACAATCGCACAATCACGTAAACATTCGAATTCATGTTCCGTTTCGGAAAATGCGGCCCATATTCTTTAAACAGCAATTCATGCGCACCCGCCGCCACCAAATCATCAACCGCTGCTTCAAACGTTGGGTCTTCAAGCGTGTGATCATTAAAAGAAAACACAAAATGCGCTCCAGTTGGCATGCTGTTCACAATGTCATGAAAAAACGAAAGCGGTGCCGCACCATTCCCGATCACACCAATCGCGGCAATCGCATCATAAGGGCCACGTGACATATCGATGGGCGCACCTGCTTGGGCCAACCAAATATTGCGATAAATCCCACGCGAACGGGCGATATCCAGCATTTCGTCGGTGATGTCGAACCCGTCGATATTTGAAAACCCCGCCTGAACCAGCGAAACGCCCGACAAACCCGTGCCACATCCAGTGTCCAGTATCAGAGCATCTGAGTCACAAAACTGCGCAAGTGCCGCTGCGCAACGGGCAGGAGTCGCATAGCCATTTTCAGCTATCTCTGCGTCATAGGTCGCCGCCCAATCCGCATAAAAATCCCGCGTTTCATCAGGCGTGTCCAGCTGATAGGCGCGATCCAAATGGTTGTTGTGTTTGGTCATGGCATTTCCCTTCACCAAAACACTAAACAGCCATCAATTCTCGCGCAACCAATCTTGCCAATCTGCCTTGGCACGGTCGGTATAGGCTTTGTAGCGATCCTTGCGATTGCGCCGCCCGCCTTTGACCCCTTCAACCAGCGGGAACAGGCCAAAATTCACATTCATTGGCTGGAACGTCTTCGCCTCTGCACCACCCGTAATATGCGTCACCAATGCTCCCATAGCCGTGGTTTGCGGCACTTCTGCTACATCGCGCCCTTGGGCTTCGGCCAGTGCAAATCGCCCCGCTAAAATTCCCATGGCCGCACTCTCGACATAGCCTTCAACCCCTGAAATCTGCCCTGCAAACCGTACATCTGGCCGTGCCTTCAAACGCATTTGATGATCCAGCAGAAGCGGAGAATTGATAAACGTATTGCGATGAATGCCGCCCAAACGGGCAAACCGCGCATTTTCCAACCCTGGGATCAGCGCAAAGGCTTCGGCCTGTTCACCGTATTTCATTTTGGTTTGAAACCCGACGATATTGTAAAGCGTGCCAAGCGCGTTATCACGGCGCAATTGCACCACTGCATAGGGCCGTTCATCTGGGTTATGCGGATTGGTTAGGCCAACAGGTTTCATCGGACCAAAGCGCAGTGTTTCGCGGCCCCGTTCCGCCATAACTTCAATCGGTAAGCAACCATCAAAGTAAGGCGTGTCTTTTTCCCAGTCTTTGAATTCTGTTTTGCCAGACTCTAAAAGCGCGTCGATAAACGCTTCATACGTGTCTTTGTCCATGGGACAGTTCAAATACGCGGTGCGCTCTTCTTCTGTATCGCCTTTGTCGTAACGGGATTGGAACCACGCTTTGGACATATCAATACTGTCTGCATAAACGATTGGCGCAATTGCATCAAAAAACGCCAGCGCCCCTTCGCCTGTTTCATCCAAAATGGCTTGAGCCAGCGCGGTCGAGGTCAACGGCCCCGTAGCAACAATGGTCTGGCCCCAGTCTTTGGGGGGCATGCCCGTGATTTCACCCCGCTCAAGGCTGACCATTGGGTGGTCTAACAACCGTTTCGTAACCGCCTCTGCGAATGGATCGCGATCCACCGCCAACGCACCCCCTGCAGGCAATTTATGGGCCTCTGCCAATTCCATGATCAAGCTGCCCGCGGCACGCATTTCCCAATGCAGCAGGCCAACAGCATTCGCTTCGTGGTCGTCAGAACGAAACGAATTCGAACACACCAACTCGGCCAGATTGTCTGTTTGGTGGGCAAATGTTCCCACGTTCGGGCGCATTTCATGAATAACAACAGGCTGTCCCGCAGATGCGAGTTGCCATGCCGCCTCGGAACCGGCCATGCCGCCGCCAATGATATGAATAGGTTTGCTCATGGCACGGATGTAGGGCAGGCCGAGCCGTTTGAAAAGGTGCAAATGTGTGGGGGTTTAGGTGTCCTCACTGCGGTAGGGGTTCGCAGTGAGGACTGGTACGAGTCCTAGGGACTGCACAAGGCCAAAGATGGGTAGCAGGCCTTGATACCATCTGTAATGAACGCGAATTGGACAAAATGGTAAAGCAACTAAAATGCAAAGGTGACTTTGCAAAAACGCAAAACCATAGGCCGTTAAACTATTGATTTAGTGTATTTCATTGAATTTCTAAAATAGAATAAGTAGCCAGTAAACCAAAAGCTTACCTACGAATTCAATGCTTTTGCCACAGACTCTTCAATCCACTTGCACGTATGGCGCACACCCGCATCTGCCTTGCGTGTTTCATGAACCAACATCCAAACCTCCCGCACACAAGCATCTTTTGGCGCGTGCAGCATTTCCAATTTTTGAAACGGCGCGGCCATAAAGTGCGGGGCGATGCCAGACAATCCAGTACGCTCCATTCCGTTCAGAATGCTTGAAAAAGAGGACATGCGAAACGCAGGCGGCCGTCCAAAGAAAGACGCACCAAACTTCATCTCTGGTGTCCAATCCAACTCATAGGGTAAGCCGATCCAATCGGAACTGTGCTGGCCTGCACGCGCGAAAGCCCCCATATTCACATTCGCGATCCGCCGTGTCATCAACCGCCCTTCGTTGGGACGAGACAACCGCAACGCAATATCCGCTTCCCCATAGGCCAAACTTACATTTCGATCCGTAGCCGAAAGTTCAAGCGTGATGTTGGGATGATTGGCATGAAACACATCAATAGTGTTGGACAAGATTCGGTCGTTCAAAAACTCAAGCCCAGTCACACGCACCGTTTGAAATGAAAGATCACTCTCATGCGTAGCAGAATGAAACGTGTCGAGCTCCTCACCAAAACTCGCGGCCATCTCATAAAGCCGACGTCCCTCAGCTGTCAGTTCCCATTCCGTCGCACCTTTTTGAAACAACGCCGTATGCGCGCTTTCATTCAGGCGCTTGATGCGGCGCGAGACAGTGGCTGTATTAGTGCGCAAATGACGTGCAGCATTGGCCATGGAGCCATACCGCGCCAGAGCGATCACAAACCGAAGATCATCCCAATTGTCCATGCACACACCGATCTAAAAGAATGAGGGAGGCTGCATCTGCGCGCTTGGGTCGCGCAAACACAAAGATCGTAGCACTGTGCTAGGGGGCTGGCATCACAACGTCAAGAAGACGCGCAAGTATTACGCGTCTTCTTTCATTTATTTACGAATACTTCACGTTTATTCAACGCAAGGTAGCCAATTTATTCCGCAGATGGCGAGCTTTCAGGGGCTACTTCACCAGAGGATGTATCCCCATCACCGTCTTCATCCCCTTGTTCGGCGATGTAAGCGACGGAAACAACTTTCTCGTCTTTGCCAGTGTTGAACACACGAACACCGCCCGCACTGCGGGATCGGAACGAAATGCCCTCAACAGGAACACGGATGGATTGCCCCGTGGAGGTGGCCAGCATGATCTGATCACCCAATTCAACTGGGAAGGACGAAATAATCGAACCACCCCGCATTTTGCTGTCCATGGCCATCACACCTTGGCCGCCACGTCCGCGTAATGGGTAATCATGGCTCGACGACAGTTTCCCAGCGCCATCCACCGTAATGGTTAGCAACAAGTTCTCCGCCGCGGACATTTCGGCATAGCGCTCTTGCGAAATCGCCGCATCCGCGTTGCCTTCTTCATCCTCTTCGACCTCTGCATCATCGGCCACACCAGCCATCAATCGGCGCATTTTCAAATACGCCGCCCGTTCATCAGGTGTTGCCTCAAAATGGCGAATGACAGACATGGAAACGACTTCAGATTCCCCCTTAAGCAGGATGCCACGCACCCCAACAGACGCACGCGAGTTAAACACACGCACATCGGTGGATTTAAAGCGGATCGCACGGCCAGAATCCGTGACCAACATGATATCGTCGTCTTCGGAACAAATGCGCGCATTGATCAAACGGGTGTTCGCGTGATCATCTTCGAATTTCATCGCGATCTTACCGTTGCGCATCACATTGGCGAAATCGGACAAGCGGTTACGGCGCACTGTGCCCGCGCTCGTGGCGAAAATCACCTGCAACTCGTCCCACTCATCCTCGTCCCGATCCACGGGCATAATGGCCGCGATGGACACACCAGATGGGATCGGCAGAATGTTCACAATCGCCTTGCCGCGGGCTGTGCGCCCACCTGGAGGCAAACGCCACGTTTTCAGCTTATAAACCATCCCATCGGTGGTGAAGAACAGCAGCGGCGTATGGGTATTGGCCACAAACAGGGTCGTGACGAAATCCTCGTCTTTGGTGGACATGCCTTGCAGGCCTTTGCCACCCCGTTTTTGCGAGCGGAACTCATCCAAAGGCGTGCGTTTGATGTAGCCAGAGTTGGTGATGGTCACCACCATATCTTCGCGCTCGATCAGGTCTTCGTCTTCAAACCCTTCAACGTGTTCCACAATTTCCGTGCGCCGTGGCACAGCAAACTGTTCGCGCACTTCTGTCAGCTCGTTGCTGATGATTTCCATGATCCGCGTGCGGGACCGCAAAATATCCAGATAATCCGTGATTTTCGCAGCCAAGGATTGCAACTCATCCGTCACTTCCTTAACGCCCATGGCCGTCAAACGCTGCAACCGCAAATCAAGGATCGCACGGGCTTGAACTTCGGACAGGTTATAGGTCCCATCGTCGTTCATTGTATGGCTCGGATCATCGATCAGCTTGATATACTCAGCAATATCAGCCGCCGGCCAGCGCCGCGTCATCAACTTTTCACGGGCCTCTGCTGGATCCGCAGATGCACGAATGGTGGCAACGATCTCATCCACATTGGACACTGCCACGGCCAAACCACACAGCACATGGCTGCGCTCGCGTGCTTTACGCAATTCAAATGCAGTACGGCGTGCCACAACTTCTTCGCGGAAAGACAAGAAATAGGTCAAGAAATCGCGCAGCGTCAGCTGTTCTGGCCGCCCGCCATTCAACGCCAGCATGTTACAGCCAAAGGATGTTTGCATCTGGGTAAAGCGGTAAAGCTGGTTCAACACCACTTCTGGCGTCGCATCCCGTTTCAATTCCACAACCACCCGCACGCCAACACGATCAGATTCGTCCTGAACATGGGCAATGCCCTCAATCTTTTTATCGCGGGACAATTCCGCGATCTTTTCGATCATCGTGGCTTTGTTCACCTGATACGGGATTTCTTCCAGAATAATCGCAAAACGATCCTTACGGATTTCCTCAATCCGCGTTTTGGCCCGCATAATGACCGAGCCACGCCCTTCGACATAGGCTTTCTTCGCTCCAGACCGCCCAAGGATCACACCGCCCGTTGGGAAATCTGGGGCAGGGATGTATTCCATCAAATCCTCAGAGGACAGATCGGGATTTTCGATCAACGCATGGGTTGCATCAATCACTTCGCCCAAATTGTGAGGCGGAATGTTTGTGGCCATACCAACCGCGATACCACCCGCGCCATTCACCAGCATATTGGGGTATTTTGCAGGCAGAACAGTGGGCTCACGTTCTTTACCGTCATAGTTGTCTTGGAAATCAACCGTGTCTTTGTCCAAATCTGCCAACAAAGACTGCGCAGACTTCGCCAAACGGGCCTCGGTGTATCGCATGGCCGCAGGGTTGTCCCCGTCCATGGAACCGAAATTCCCCTGACCATCAATCAGCATCAGCGACATGGAGAAATCCTGCGCCATACGCACCAAACTGTCGTAAATCGCGCTGTCCCCATGCGGGTGATAGCTGCCCATCACATCGCCAACAGACTTCGCAGCCTTCCGATAGGCTTTGTCGTGGGTGTAGCCCCCCTCATTCATCGCATACAAAATACGGCGGTGAACAGGCTTCAATCCGTCACGCAAATCAGGGATCGCACGGCTAACAATCACCGACATCGCATAGTCGAGGTAGGATGATTTCATCTCCTCTTCGATGCTGATGGATGGCCCGTCAAATACGGGGCGGTCTGCGGGCACGTCTGGCTGGTCTTCTGTCTCGTCGCTCACGCTGCTCTGCCTTGTCGTTGTACACTATATGTTGTGGATAACCTTATCCCAAACAGCAGGGCAGAACAACTGTGAGCGCGTCAAAAACGTGGGTTTTTCTGCGCTTTCTGACGATCAAAATCCGTTACAACCATTTGTGCGCGATACGCTGCAATCGCTCGCGCGCTTTTGGCGAAACCAGCGGCACTTGCGGCTCTCCTGCCAGGGCAGACATACGCCGAAAAAACGTGTCGTTTTGCAAAATGCGACAGGTGATTTCGATCAACACTTTCCCCCCAAGCGTATCCAATTCCAAACTATTGGCCACGCGATCCAGCTGATTGTCGATCATATCGCCGTTTTCCTGCCAAAATGAAATCACACCGTCATACATCGTCCCATTGCGTCCATGTCGCGCAGCAGGCGGCCAAGGGCGGGGAATGGCATAAATCATCCGTTCTGTTTCGGCTAATTTCACCGAATTTGACAACATCGACCCACACAGCCCCAGCGCCTTTTGCACATCACTGTCGCCCCAATCTGCCAACGTGTCCGACACAGACGTTAACCAACGGCTGCTCATGTCCGACAACACAACATCCGTGTGATCGTTTATGATGCGCCGAAACAACGGTAACGCCGTGCCTGTGTCGCCTTTTCGTCGAATAACCACGATGCAACAGGCCGCCAAATGCGCCAAGCGTGTTTGCCCAACAAATTCTGGCATCAACTTTTGAAAATGATCTACCAGATTGGCAGACCGTCCAGGCCATGTGGATTTTGGCACTCCCAGAATCACATCCTGTTCGAATGGCTCCAAATCCACGTCAGGGGCGGGCAGGGCGTCATCCGCTCGATCCACCCTAATCGTTTCATCGGAAAAAAACGCAGGCCACTTGGACCAAATGTCAGGTGCTGTCGGCGGTTTCAGCGACACGTCGCTCACCACTTTGCCATCCAGCGCATACCCCAACTGTTTGTAATCCTTTGCGAAAATCCATTCCAGCCGTGAAAGTTGGCGCTCCGACAGCTGTAAATCCGCACTTTCCTCAGTAGACAACCGCAAGTGCGGCAATGGCTTCAATCCAGGCAGATCGAGCGCCGCTAAATCACGGCTCAGGGTCTCTTGGCGGAAAATGTGATCCGCCAAATGCAGGCAATTAAACGGGTGCGTTTGGGGCAACAGATGATGTTTCAAATTGGCTTTATGAAACCGCTGCGTGCGATCAAACGCAATCCGTGCATCCTGTGCAATATCAAGCGCCTGATCAATTGTAAGCTTGGGCATTCGGGGTTTTTCACCCGTGCCTGTGCGCCCCGTTGACCCATACTTGAACATGCGCACGGCGGACAGAAACCGCGCTTTCGGGTCCCGTACAATCGAAAACTTGGGTGCATCCATCCAGTCTGTGGGGATATGGCCAAAACAGCGCCGCACAGGGTGTGTGCCCCACATAGCCTGCACCGACGTACCTGCCGTTTTGGGAATGTGGATAAACACCGCGCGCGGGTTTTCCATAAGAAAACAGGTCATTGCGCCCCCACAATGAAAAAGGCACGCCGCAGCGTGCCCCTTTAAATTTGTTTAGAACGGGATTTCGTCATCAAGATCAGAGCTGCCGCCACCCCCTTGTGGGCCGCCCTGTGATCCGCCGCCAAAGCTGCCGCCACTGCCGTAACCGCCCCCTTGGTCATAGCCACCACCGCTGTCGCCGCCGCCATAGCCGCCACCGCCACCATCGCGGCCATCCAGCATGGTCAAAGTGCCGTTATACCCTTGGATCACCACCTCTGTGGAATACCGGTCGTTGCCGCTTTGGTCCTGCCACTTGCGTGTTTGCAATTGGCCTTCGATAAAGACTTTGGAGCCTTTACGCAGATATTGCTCGCAGACGCGCACCAAACCTTCAGAAAAAATCGCAACGCGGTGCCATTCCGTCTTTTCGCGGTTTTCACCTGTGTTTTTATCACGCCAGCGTTCAGATGTGGCAACGGTCAGGTTACAGACCTTGCCGCCATTCTGAAACGAACGCACCTCTGGGTCACGCCCCAGATTTCCGATGATCATTACTTTATTCAAACTACCGGCCATTGGCGCGCCTCCCTAATGTCGATTCTCTGCTGTTGAACCGTTTCAACGTTGTTAACCACGATCTGTTTGGCCTGCAACCGCTCAAGAAACCGTTAACAACGCCACATCCTGTCACAATTGCTAGCCAAGTCAGAAAAAATTAGGTAAGGCTCCTTCAGCAGGGTTTCGGTAAAGGCTTTCAGCGTGCGTAAAACGATTGCAGTAATGACGGCGTTGGCCGTGATGGGCGGGCCCATCGCGACGTCAGCAGATATCATCAAATCCTCGAAATCGCGCAAACGTATTTCCAATGCGCATTCGAGCCTGATTGATAAACGCCTGTCCAAACAATACTCCAGCTCCAGCCGTCTGTTGCCAACCAATACCAACCGTTTGGATATCATCCCACGCTACACTGGCAATTACAAAGGCGTATACAAACCAATGGCCGAGGCTGCGGCCCGTAAATACGGTATTCCCGTGGATTTGTTTAACCGTCTGGTTCAACAAGAAAGCAATTGGAACCCACGCGCCAAAAGCCACGCTGGCGCCATTGGCCTTGCGCAATTGATGCCGTTCACCGCCAAGGCATTGGGTGTAAACCCTCATGACCCACGCCAAAACCTCGAAGGTGGGGCGCGGTATCTCAAACAACAGTACAATAAATTCCGCAGCTGGCGTTTGGCGCTGGCCGCTTATAACGCGGGGCCAGGGGCCGTTGAAAAACACAACGGCGTGCCGCCTTACAAAGAAACCCGCAACTATGTGAAAAAGATTCTGGGCAAATAACGCGCCCTTCCTGACGGTAGATGTCAGGAAGCACATACGTTCGCTGAATGTTCTCAATTTTCCATTGGCAATCCCACCACGATGTCCTAGGTAAAGGCATGTCTTGGGGGCAGAGTAATGGCTGAGCTAAAAAACATCGAAATTCGCGGCGCACGCGAGCATAATTTGAAATCCGTGGACGTGAACATCCCGCGGGATCAGTTGGTGGTGATCACAGGGCTGTCAGGCTCAGGTAAATCGTCTTTGGCGTTTGATACAATTTACGCCGAAGGCCAGCGCCGATACGTTGAATCCCTTTCCGCCTATGCCCGCCAATTCCTTGATATGATGCAAAAACCAGATGTGGATCACATTTCTGGCCTGTCACCTGCCATTTCGATTGAACAGAAAACCACATCGAAAAACCCCCGTTCCACTGTGGGCACAGTGACCGAGATTTACGATTACATGCGGCTGTTGTTCGCCCGCGTTGGCACACCGTATTCCCCTGCGACAGGGCTACCAATCGAAGCACAGCAAGTCTCTGAAATGGTTGATCGTATCATGACCATGGAAGACGGCACGCGGGCATACCTACTTGCCCCGATTGTGCGTGACCGAAAAGGCGAATACCGCAAAGAATTTGCCGAGCTGAAAAAATCTGGCTTTCAACGGGTGAAAGTAAACGGTGAGTTCTATGAATTGGACGAACCTCCCACGCTCGATAAGAAATTCCGCCATAACATTGATGTGGTCGTAGATCGCTTGGTGGTGAAGGAAGGTCTTGAAACCCGTCTCGCTGACAGTTTGCGCACCGCCCTCGATCTCGCTGATGGTATCGCCATTCTGGAAACGGCCCCCAAAGAAGGCGATCCCGAACGTATCACATTCTCTGAAAACTTCGCCTGTCCTGTTTCGGGGTTCACCATTCCCGAAATTGAACCGCGCTTGTTCTCGTTCAACGCACCCTTTGGGGCCTGTCCTGAATGTGATGGCCTTGGCGTTGAGCTGTTCTTTGATGAACGCCTTGTCGTGCCCGATCCAACCATAAGCTTGTACAACGGCGCGCTCGCACCGTGGGCCAAAGGGAAATCCCCATATTTCCGCCAAACCATCGAAGCCATCGCCAAACACTATGAATTTGACAAAGACGCCGCATGGCGCGATCTGCCCAAACACGTGCAACAGGTGATGCTGCACGGCTCGCATGATGAAGAAATCAAATTCCGCTATGACGAAGGTGGCCGCGTTTACGAAGTATCCCGCGCCTTTGAAGGGATCATCCCCAACATGGAACGTCGTTATCGCGAAACGGACAGCAACTGGATTCGCGAAGAATTTGAACGCTATCAAAACAACCGCCATTGCGGCGTTTGTGATGGCTATCGTCTGCGCCCCGAAGCATTAGCCGTTAAAATGGGCGGACAGCACGTTGGCCAAGTGGTAGAAATGTCCATCGCCGAAGCACTTGAGTGGGCCGACCAAATCCCATCAGAGCTTAGCGACCAAAAAAACGAAATTGCCCGCGCCATTCTTAAAGAAATCCGCGAACGCCTCGGGTTCCTCGTAAACGTAGGCCTGAATTACCTCACCCTGTCGCGCAATTCTGGCACGCTCTCAGGTGGGGAAAGCCAACGCATCCGCTTGGCGAGCCAAATCGGCTCTGGACTGACGGGGGTTTTATATGTGCTTGATGAGCCCTCCATCGGTCTCCATCAACGCGACAATGATCGCCTTTTGACCACGCTGAAAAACCTACGCGATCAGGGCAACACCGTCATCGTTGTTGAACACGACGAAGAAGCCATTCGTGAAGCAGACTATGTGCTCGACATCGGCCCAGGTGCAGGGGTTCACGGTGGCGAAATCATTGGCAAAGGTACGCCCGCTCAAATTGCCAAAAACAAAAAATCCATTACGGGACAGTACCTTACGGGCAAACGAAAAATTGAAATCCCGGCGGAACGGCGCACAGGCAACGGCAAAAGCATTGTCGTTGAAGGGGCCACTGGCAACAACCTGAAAAACGTGACAGCAGAATATCCACTCGGCACATTTTGCTGCATCACGGGTGTATCAGGGGGCGGGAAATCCACTCTGACAATCGAAACCTTGTTCAAAACCGCCTCGATGCGTTTGAACGGAGCCAAACAGACACCCGCACCCTGTGACACGATCAAAGGGCTGCAATACCTCGACAAAGTCATCGACATTGATCAACGCCCCATCGGGCGCACCCCTCGATCCAACCCAGCCACGTACACTGGGGCCTTCACACCAATCCGCGATTGGTTTGCGGGCCTGCCCGAAGCAAAAGCACGCGGCTATAAACCCGGTCGGTTCTCTTTCAACGTTAAGGGCGGCCGTTGCGAGGCGTGCCAAGGGGACGGCGTCATCAAAATCGAAATGCACTTCCTGCCCGATGTGTATGTCACCTGCGAAAGCTGTGATGGCAAACGCTACAACCGCGAAACACTCGAAGTGCTGTTCAAAGGCAAATCCATCGCAGACGTACTTGATATGACCGTCGAAGATGCCGAACAATTCTTTCAAGCCGTTCCTTCGATCCGCGATAAAATGACCGCGCTTTTGCGCGTTGGCCTTGGCTATATCAAGGTGGGTCAGCAAGCCACAACTCTATCAGGTGGCGAAGCACAGCGCGTGAAATTGTCCAAAGAACTCAGCAAACGATCCACAGGACGAACACTTTACATCTTGGATGAACCAACAACGGGCCTACATTTCGAAGATGTTCGAAAACTGCTAGAAGTACTGCATGAATTGGTCGATCAGGGCAATTCTGTGTTGGTTATTGAACATAATTTGGATGTCATCAAAACCGCAGACCACATCATCGACATCGGCCCAGAAGGCGGCGATGGCGGCGGCGAGATCGTGGCCACAGGCACACCCGAAGAGGTGGCGCAAAGCACGCTCAGCCACACGGGGCGGTATCTAAAGGACATGCTCGGTGCAAAATCCGTAGCCGCCGAATAATCGGAGTGGGCTTTCGCCCACGCCGCAAAAGTTTGAACCACAGGTTCAAACGGTCCGCCTGCGGCGAGGATATTTGGAAAACAAAAAGTGGACGGTCACAGGCGTTTCCACTCTTCAAAATTATTCGTTAACCTCGGCCTCGTCCTTCAAGCCGCGGCAGCATGGCGGAGAAATCTTTTCCTTCGCCATCTTCCTCCTCAACGAACGTGGCATACAAATCCGTCGCATGTTGACCCATCGGCGTGTCCGCATTGGCTGACACCGCCGCTTGCTGGCTCAGGCGCAAATCTTTCAGCATCAATTCCGCCGCAAATCCAGGTTTGTAATTGTTATCCGCAGGGGACTCAGGACCCACACCTGGGGCAGGGCAATAGGCATTCATAGACCAGGAATACCCAGATGACGTGCTGACCACATCAAACATTTTTTGCCGATCAAGCCCAAGTTTATCTGCCAAAGCAAATGCTTCGCATGTGCCCAGCATCGTGATCCCTAGGATCATATTGTTACAGATTTTGGCCGCTTGCCCCGCGCCACTGTCCCCACAATGCACCGCCTTTTGGCCCATGATGTCAAACAACGGCTCTGCCAAGGCAAACGCCTCTTCCGATCCACCTGCCATAAACGTTAGGGTTCCCGCCGCCGCACCGCCTATCCCACCAGAAACGGGGGCATCAACCGCGTGCAGGCCAAGGGCTGTCGCCGCTTCGGCCACAACCCGTGCGCTTTCTACATCAACCGTGGAACAATCAATAAAGGCAGCGCCTTTGGTCATTTCTGCAACGATATCCCCTGCAACGGATTGCAAAATCTCGCCATTTGGCAGCATCGTAATCACCGCATCTTGGCCCGCCGCCGCAGCAATAACGGTATCAGCCTTTGCCACACCTTCAGGGGTATCTGCAACCAGATCAAACCCCGTCACAGTATGGCCCGCAGCCGCCAGATTAGCCGCCATAGGCGCGCCCATATTGCCCAACCCGATAAATCCGATTTTCATGCTCATCTCCTAAAGTGCCGCATCGCCCAACGGGGCAAGCATCGTCTCCACATCACTTTGACCCACATCAGCCAAAGTTGCAAAGCGCCATTTCGGCGTGTGGCTGCGATCAATGATGGTGGCTTTGATGCCTTCGATGAAATCCCCATGCTGCGCTGCACGATATGTGAATTTATATTCCTCTGACAGCGCCGCCTCAATCGTATCTGCTGCACGCACTCTTTCAATCAGGGTTGGCGTGGCTGCGGCCGACAGTGGGCTTTTTTTACGCAATAATTTTATGGCAGACGCCGCAAATTCGGTTTCATCCTCACCCAACGACGCCATCACATCGTTCATATCCGTGCTTGCAAAATGACGATCAATATCCACCTGCAGTGTCGAAAAAGATGCCGTTGGGGCAGGGCGCGTATGGGCGTCTATTACACCAACATCCCCCGTTTGCTCCAGAGCGCGCAATAGCGTGGACCAATCATCCTTTGGCACATAACAATCCGCAAACCCTGCATAAATCGCATTACCCGCATCCATTCGCGCGCCCGTTGTGCCCAAATATTCACCCAGTCGCCCCGGCGCACGGGCCAACATCAGCGACCCACCAACATCAGGGATCAGCCCAATACCGCATTCTGGCATCGCAATCTGGCTCGTGTCACAGACCACACGGTGCGATCCGTGGCATGACACCCCAACGCCACCGCCCATGACAAATCCTTGCATCAACGCAACATAGGGTTTGGGGTAATTGAAAATCTTTTGGTTCAGCCGATATTCATCGCGCCAAAACCTCTGCCCATAGGCGAAATCACCTGCAACAGCCGTATCATACAGGTCCTGAATATCCCCTCCTGCACAAAACGCCTTGTCCCCTTCGGCATCGATCACCACCAGCTTGACCGCATCATCATCGCGCCACGTATCGAGCGCAGCTTCGATATCCAAACACATCTGATAGGTCAGCGCATTCAGCGCCTTTGGCCGATGCAATGTGATCCGCCCCGCATGGCCTTTTGTGCGAATATGGACATCCATCAGCTGCGCTCTGCCAACAAATGCCGCGCTGTAATCAGGCGCATAATTTCGTTTGTACCTTCTAGGATTTGATGCACTCGAAGATCGCGGACAATCTTCTCAACCCCATAATCCGCCAAATAGCCATAGCCCCCGTGCAGTTGCAGCGCATCATTGGCCACATTGAACGAAACATCTGTCACAAACCGTTTGGCCATCGCACAATATTTCGACGCATCAGGCGCCCCTGTGTCGAGCTTCCATGCCGCTTGGCGCAAGAACACCCGCGCCGCTTGCAATTCAATCTCCATATCCGCGACTTTAAATTGTAAAGCCTGAAATTGATCAATGGTTTTCCCGAACGCCTTGCGCTCACCCATGTAATTCAACGCAGTGGTCAACGCCGTTTGCGCACCACCCAATGCCCCTGCGGAAATGTTTAATCGTCCGCCATCCAATCCCGCCATAGCATAGGAAAAGCCGCGGCCTTCTTCGCCAATCAGGTTTTCGGCCGCCACCTTACAATCATCAAATTGCACCTGCGCTGTGGGTTGCGAACGCCACCCCATCTTGTCTTCCAGCGCACCATAAGACAGGCCAACTGCTCCATCTTCAACCACGACTGTCGAAATCCCCTTCGGCCCATCTTCACCCGTGCGCACCATCACCACATAGGCATCCGAATATCCGCCGCCCGAAATAAACGCCTTGGTCCCGTTCAGAACATAACCCTCGTTCGTGCGATCGGCCTTCGTGCGCAAAGCAGACGCATCCGACCCGCTGCCAGGCTCTGTCAAACAATAGGAAAACACTTTGTTCAGCGACACCAGATCAGGCAGCCATTTGGCCTTGCTCTCTGGGGATCCAAACTTATCAATCATCCCGCCGACCATATTGTGGATCGAAAGAAACGATCCAACAGACGGGCAGGCCATCGCCAAGGCTTCAAATACTAACGTTGCATCAAGACGCGACAGACCCGCGCCGCCAGCCTCTTCAGATACGTACAATCCACCAAAACCCAGTTCACCAACCTCAGACCACAGCTCTTTCGGGATTGTTCCAGCACGCTCCCACTCCATTGCAAATGGCGCGATCTTTTCTTGGCCAAACGCATAGGCCATATCGAAAATCGCTTGCTGTTCCTCTGTCAGTGCAAAGTCCATGAAACCTCTCCTCGGGGATGGAATTGAACATGTGTTAAATTTCGATTGTTACAACAGTTTTGCAACCCCGAAACCCGTTTCTTTGTTCTTCAAATACTCAAAAGGCCACGCTTGTTTCCAAGCGCGGCCTTTCAATTCACAAAGCCAGATTCACTCCATCGTCGGGATAGAGAAATCCGCCCCTTCTTTCGTCCCAGACGGCCAACGGGATGTCACTGTTTTCGTGCGTGTATAGAACTTAAACGCATCTGGCCCATGTTGGTTCAAATCGCCAAAGGCTGATTTTTTCCAACCGCCAAACGTGTGATACGCCAATGGAACTGGGATCGGCACGTTCACACCAACCATGCCCACGTTGATACGGTTCGCGAAATCACGCGCCGTATCCCCATCACGGGTAAAGATCGCCGTGCCGTTGCCGTACTCATGATCCATCGCCATGCCGATGGCTTCTTCATAAGACTGCGCGCGCACAGTGGACAGAACAGGGCCGAAAATCTCTTTCTTGTAGATATCCATATCGGTTGTCACATTGTCGAACAAACATGCCCCCACAAAGAACCCATCCTCATAGCCTTGGAGTGAAAAATCACGCCCATCAACCACAAGGTTCGCACCATCTTTTACACCGGTTTCCACCAGTCCAAGAATGTTTTGCTTGGCCGCTGCGGTTACAACGGGTCCGAAATCCACATCGTCACCTGATGTGTATGGCCCAATTTTCAACGCCTCGACACGCGGTGTCAGCTTTTCAATCAAGCGATCCGCAGTTTCATCACCCACAGGAACCGCCACAGAAATGGCCATACAGCGTTCACCAGCAGCCCCAAAACCCGCACCGATCAGCGCATCCGCTGCCTGATCCATATCCGCATCTGGCATGATAATCATGTGGTTCTTTGCACCGCCAAAACACTGCACGCGCTTGCCGTTGGAACAGCCACGACCATAGATGTATTCGGCAATCGGGGTAGAGCCGACAAAACCAACGGATTGAATAACCTCGTGGTCAAGGATCGCATCCACGGCTTCTTTGTCACCATTCACCACCTGAATAATGCCAGGAGGACAGCCTGCTTCTTCCATCAGTTCGGCCAACATCATTGGCACGGACGGATCGCGCTCGCTTGGTTTCAGGATAAACGCATTGCCACACACAATCGCGGGCGCAAACATCCACATCGGGATCATCGCAGGAAAGTTAAACGGCGTAATCCCTGCCGTCACACCAAGCGCCTGTTTCATGGAATACATATCAATCCCGGGGCCAGCGCCATCGGTGAATTCACCCTTCAACAGTTGTGGCGCACCGATACAGTATTCCACCACTTCCAAACCACGGATCACATCGCCCTTGGCATCTGGCAGGGTTTTGCCATGCTCACGGCTCAGCGCCTCGGCCAGTTTGTCCATATCGCGGTGCAACAGGGACACCATCTTCATCATCACGCGTGCGCGCACTTGCGGGTTTTTTGCGGCCCATGCTGGCTGCGCTGCTTGCGCAATCTCAACCGCTTTTGCCATCTCCGCTTCGTTGGCCAGCGCCACTTTGGCCTGTACTTCACCCGTGGCTGGGTTGAATACATCCGCTGTGCGCCCAGATGTGCCGGCAACATGTGCGCCACCGATATAATGTCCAATCGTTTCCATCGTCAGAATCTCCTGTTGAATGTCCACGCCAGTATAGTCTTGCATTTTTCCACCCAAAAGCCTCAATAGAGCAAATTCATTTTGCATTTTTGCAAGGAGAAATCATGTCAGAAAACCTCCGCTGGGACGACCTGCGCGTCTTTTTTCACGTGGCAGAGGCTGCAAGCCTTACCGCTGCTGCCAAAACCTTGCGCATGGACCCCGCTACACTGTCCCGTCGCATTACGCGGCTCGAAGAAGATATGAACGCCCGCCTATTCGTCAAATCTCCCCAAGGCTACGCACTTACCGACGCGGGCACACGGCTGCTCGATCATGTAGAGGGCATGAACCGCGCCGTGCGCTCCGCCCAAGGAGAGGTGCAGAACCAAGCAGACCAACTCTCTGGCTCTATCCGCATCGGCGCGCCTGATGGGTCCGCGAATTACCTTCTGCCCCAAGTCTGCGCGGAACTTTGCGATGAAAACCCGTCTCTCGACATTCAGATCGTGGCCTTACCCCGTGTTCTCAACCTTTCTAAACAAGAAGCAGACATGGCCATCACCGTATCACCCCCAAACGCAGGGCGGCTGTCGGTGCAGAAAATCTCCGATTACAGCCTCCATCTCGCTGCCACGCCTGATTACCTTGCCAATCATCCGAAAATCGAAACCATCGACGATCTCAAAGGTCACCGCTTGATCGGCTATATCAACGACCTGATTTTTGACGACGAACTCGATTACATGGGCGAACTTGGCCAAAACATTCGTGCGCCGCTCACTTCAAACAGCTTCTCCGTCCAACTGAACTGGGCGCGCCGTGGGGCAGGGGTTTGCATTGTGCATGACTTTGCCATCCCAACATTCCCCGATCTACAACGCATCCTGATGGATCAAATCTCCTTAAAGCGGTCGTTTTATCTGGTCCGCCACCATGATGATCGCAAAGTGGAACGGCTCAATCGCATTGCAGGTCAATTGATCACCAAAATTCGCCAAGAAATCAAACGCCTCGAAGCCGCCGCTTGACAGCCTGTCGCTGGCTCGTCACCATTGAAAGGACCAATTCAGGCGCTCGCAACTGGCTTTAGGAGGTCACTTATGCTCATCAAACAAATCCTCGCAGGCAAAACATCTGGTCCGATCACAACGATCAAGCCAGACAGCACCGTCAGTGACGCCGCAAATCTTTTGTCATCCAAACGCATCGGCGCCTTGGTTGTGTCAAACACAGGCGCGGATGTTGTGGGCATTCTGTCCGAACGCGACATCGTGCGTGAACTTGGCAAACGCGGCGTGGCCTGTATGTCTGATCAGGTCAGCGATCTCATGACCGCCAAAATCATCACCACAACGGGCAGCGAAACCGCAGAGTCCGTTCTCAGCATCATGACTGAAAATCGCTTTCGCCATATGCCCGTCATGGATGGCAGCACGATGGTTGGCATCGTTTCAATCGGCGATATCGTCAGTGCGCGCCTGTCTGAAATCAACACGGAAAAAGAAGCCCTCCAAGGCATGATCATGGGTCATTGACGAAACGTCGATACCGTTAAAACCGATTTTCCCTTGCAATTGCGGACACTTCACCGCATCCATCTGCCACGAAACTGAGCAAGAGGCCCATTATGCGCACTGGTCTGTACCCTGGAACGTTCGATCCCGTGACCGAAGGCCACTTGGATATCTTCCGCCGCGCCTGTTCCTTGGTGGATCGTTTGGTCATTGGCGTTGCCATTAACCGCGATAAGGGACCTTTGTTCACACTCGAAGAACGGGTCGCCATGGTCGAAAGCACATGTGGAGGCATTGCCAAGGACTTAGGCGTTGAAATCGTCGTACACCCCTTTGAAAACCTGCTGATCCAATGTGCCCAAGATGTGGGCGCAACCGTGATTATCCGTGGCCTGCGCGCTGTCGCCGATTTCGAATATGAATATCAAATGGTCGGCATGAACCGTGCCATGAACGACGATATCGAAACCGTCTTCCTGATGGCAGACGCTGAATACCAGTCAATTGCATCCAAACTGGTAAAAGAGATTTGCCGCCTCGATGGGGACATTTCCAAGTTCGTCCCAGCCGAAGTGGCAACCGCGCTCAAGGCGAAATACGCCAAATAACGCGCAATTGTTCGCACCGCGACGAAACCGCACTTTCCCTTCTTTAACGCATCTACTAGGGTGCGCCAAATTGCACTACAGGAGCCCAAAATGGCAGATTTCAAAGACCCCGAAAACGGCATCATCATCGAACTTAAAGACGGCAATGTGAAAATTGACCTGCTGCCAGATGTGGCCCCAAAACACGTAGAGCGCATGAAAGAATTGGCCCGCGCAGGCAAATACGACGGTGTTGTGTTCCACCGCGTTATTGACGGGTTCATGGCTCAAACGGGTGACGTGGCCAACGGCAACAAAAACGATTCCAGCTTTAACATTCGCATGGCAGGCACGGGCGGTTCTGATCTGGGCAATGTCCCTGCTGAATTCTCCAAGGTTCCACACGCACGCGGGTCCATCGGCGCAGCACGCAGCCAAAATCCAGACAGCGCGAACTCTCAGTTTTTCATTAACTTCAACGACAACGCGTTCTTGAACGGCCAATACACCGTTTATGGCCAAGTCATCGAAGGCATGGAACATGTTGATGCCATCACACGCGGCGAGCCACCAGCAGAGCCTGACATGATGATCTCCGTCAAAGTGGCGGCAGACGTATAATGCGGTTTTTTACATCCCTTTTTGCAGTGGCAGCCTTTGCCGCTGCACCGCTGTTTGCGGCAGATGCTGAAAACACGCTGGTGATCGAAGTTGCAGGTGAAAGCACAGGCACGATCGAAATCGAATTGTTGCCAGATGTTGCGCCACAACACGTTGAACGCATCAAACGTTTGGCGCGTGAAGGTCTGTATGATGATGTGGTATTCCACCGCGTGATCCCTGGCTTCATGGCACAAACAGGTGATGTCGAACACGGCAAACGCGAAGGGTTTAACCTGCGTTATGCAGGTACGGGCAGCTCTGCCTTGCCTGATTTGCCAGCCGAATTTTCCGACATCAACTATGACGCGGGTGTTGTCGGCATGGCACGTTCGTCACAGCCAAACACCGCAAACTCTCAGTTTTTCATCATGTTTGCGGAAGGGTCATTTTTGAACGGCCAATACACTGTCGTTGGCCGAGTATCTTCTGGCCAGGACGTGGTTGATGCAATCAAAAAAGGCGACGAAGCCGCAAACGGCGCCGTTGCAAAACCTGATTACATGAAATCGGTGAAGGTGAAGTCCGACATCGCTGAATAAAAAAGGCGCAGGTCAGTCCTGCGCCCTTTACACTTTTCTCAAATTTTAACGCGATTTTTCTTCGTCGGTCCGTTTATGGCCCTTTGCAGAGAAGGTCTTTTTGTTATTTGAGAATGAATTTTATTAAATTTAAATCCAGAAATCAGGGATTTAAAAGTAATTCCAAAAAATCTCCAAAGATTTACTTGACGCACGACCATCCGCATTTCTACTCTTGGTAGTGTTGTGCTGATTAAAATTACCTTATGGTATTCCTGCATAATTTTTTTGAAACCAGATAATCGATTAGGAAACAAACATGTCTACTCAACAAGTACTCGTTACAGCTCCACATCAAGATGGCCAAAATCATCGGGCAAGCGCGAACTTTAACGCACAAAACCAAGGCAGCTATGTCACGTTTTCCGCCAAAGGCGTTCCTGACAACATTACGTTTAACGTGAACAATGACAAAACGGGGTTTGATTCAACAGAAATCAAAAACGCTGGCTTGAATATCAAATACCCAAATCCAGCTGACGAAAATCAATATATCGCGGACGTGGATGGATTTTCTGGCGAATTTACAATGACAGTTACATTTTCAAACTGATCCGTATCAAACAGATTCATCGTGGGGCGCCTCAAGCGCCCCACAGATTTTACGATAACTTAGCCAACGCATGCCGCTTTTTACCCGCTGACAATTTAATCGACGCACGCAATTGATCCGCAGACACCATGGTCCCCGCATCCGTAACCGCCACATCATCCAACTTAGCGCCGCCATCGGCGATCAAACGTTTGGCCTCTTTACCGGAGCCTGAAAGCCCCGATTTCACGAACAACTGAACGATGGAAATCGCGTCACCCACATCGGCTGTATCCAAAGACACTGTCGGCAAATCATCGCCAACACCGCCTTTTTCAAACACTTCTTTCGCAGTGGCCTCTGCCGCCGCGGCCGCTTCTGCACCATGTGCCAGTGTCGTGGCTGCGTTGGCCAGAATCACTTTTGCTTCGTTGATTTCGGAGCCTTCCAACGCGCCCAAACGGTCACATTCATCCAGATCAATCTCGGTAAACAACCGCAAAAACTTGCCCACATCCGCATCGAGCGTGTTGCGCCAAAACTGCCAGAACTCATAAGCCGACAGTTTGTCCTCGTTCAGCCAGATTGCACCCGCCGCAGATTTGCCCATCTTGGACCCATCCGCTTTGGTCAGCAGGGGGGTGGTCAGGCCAAACACTTGTGTCTGCGAAATTCGCCGCGTCAGGTCGACGCCATTCACGATATTGCCCCACTGATCAGAGCCACCCATTTGCAGCCCACAGCCAAACCGCTTGTTCAACTCCATAAAGTCATAGGACTGCAACAACATGTAGTTGAATTCTAAGAAAGTCAGCGGCTGTTCACGGTCCAACCGCTGCTTTACGCTTTCAAACGTCAACATGCGGTTGATGGTGAAATGCGGCCCGATATCACGCAAAAACTCGATATAGTTTAATTTATCAAGCCACTCTGCATTGTTGGGCTGCACCGCATCGGTCGGCCCATCGCCAAAAGTCAGGTATTTTTCAAACACCTTAAAAATACCGCCAACATTGCTGTCGATAACTTCAGGCGTCATCATCTTGCGCGATTCATCTTTACCAGACGGATCACCGATTTTGGTGGTCCCACCGCCCATCAACGTGATCGGCTTATGCCCTGTCTTTTGCAGCCAGCGCAGCATCATGATCTGGATCAGTGATCCCACATGCAAACTATCCGCCGTCGCATCAAAGCCGATATAGGCAGGAAGGACACCTTCGAGTAGGCGATCATCGAGCCCCTCCAGGTCTGTGCAGTCCTGCAAGAAGCCCCGGCTCTGCATCACGTGCAGAAACTCTGATTTGGGCTTGTAAGTCATCGGTCTTTGTCTTTCTTTCTAGGGTAAGGAATGGCCACGTATAAACACTGGCCCACGAA
The DNA here is from genome assembly GCF_029854195.1 of Amylibacter sp. IMCC11727. Lineage (NCBI taxonomy): Bacteria > Pseudomonadati > Pseudomonadota > Alphaproteobacteria > Rhodobacterales > Paracoccaceae > Amylibacter > Amylibacter sp. IMCC11727. Next base: position 1,930,977 of record NZ_CP122960.1, on the reverse strand, counting down.
AGGAAAGAGCCTTGGCAGATTTTACCCCGATCCGCGCGCTCGGCCTGATGTCTGGCACATCCATGGACGGTGTCGATGCGGCTGTTTTGCTCACGGATGGCGTGGATATCCAGGACTTTGGCGAAAGCGCCTTTCGTCCCTTCACAACATCCGAAATGGAAACCCTCACTGCGGCCCAAGGGCTCTGGCCCGAAGACGAACCTGAAATCCTGAACGCCGCCCTTAAAATCATCCAATCTGCCCATGCGGATATCATCGGCGAGTTCGAAAACATCGACCTCGTTGGCTTTCATGGCCAAACCCTAAACCATGATCCCGACAGCGCCCGCACCTTCCAACTGGGCGATGGCCAAGATCTTGCCAAACGCACGAATATCCCAACGGCGTGGGATTTTCGCACCAACGACATGGCGCACGGCGGGCAGGGCGCACCACTGGCCCCTTTCTTCCACTTCGCCTGCGCCAAATGGGCAGGGCTAACTGAGCCCACCGCATTTCTAAACCTCGGCGGCGTTGGCAATGTCACCTTGATCGACCCCAGTAAACCCAGCCCAGAAACAGATGGCGCACTCCTCGCCTTTGATACAGGACCCGCTAACGCGCCCCTCAACGATCTGATGCAATCGCGCCTGAAGAAACCGTTTGATGAAAACGGTGCGCTGGCGGCCACGGGCACCGTCGATGAAACCATCCTCACACGCATCTTTCAACGCCCGTACTTCGCGCAAAAGCCCCCCAAATCCTTAGACCGCCACGACTTCCACGATGCTCTCGCACTCGTTGAACACCTTTCAGATGCCGACGCCGCCGCAACGCTCACAGCACTTCCAGCCGCATGCGTTGCCGCGAACCAATCGCATCTCCCGTTTCAACCTGCCAACTGGTACATTTGCGGCGGCGGCGCACAAAACCCAACACTCATGCACGAACTCCAAAATCGCCTCACAGGCAACGTCACCCAAATCGAGTCCTTAAACCTCGATGGGGATATGCTAGAAGCCCAAGCCTTTGCCTATCTCGCCGCCAGAACCCTGCGCGGCCTGCCGATCAGCGCCCCATCCACAACAGGCATCACAAAACCAAAAAGGGGCGGCAAAATCGCCACCCCTTAGTTTCTTTTGAGCTAAAATATCCTCGCCGAAGGCAAGAAAATTTACCGCGTTGTCTCTGTCAAACGCCGACGCACATATTCGTCCACATTGCCAATCATTGTGTCCATATGCTCGTTTTCAAAGAAATGACCCGCCCCTTCCAACTCTTGGTGGGTGATGGTGATACCCTTTTGCTCGTGCAATTTTTCCACCAGATCAATCGTATCAGATGGCGGCGCAACACGGTCCCCAGATCCATTGATAATCAGACCAGATGACGGGCACGGGGCCAAAAACGAAAAGTCGTACATGTTGGCGGGCGGTGATACACTGATAAAACCAGAGATTTCAGGACGGCGCATCAACAACTGCATGCCGATCCACGCGCCAAAACTAAATCCAGCGACCCAGCAATGCTTGGCATTCGGGTTCATCGCCTGCAAATAGTCGAGCGCAGATGCCGCATCTGACAGCTCTCCAATACCCTGATCATATTCCCCTTGCGATTTGCCAACACCACGGAAATTAAACCGCAGTACGGTGAACCCCATGTTATGGAACGCATAATGCAGGTTATAAACAACCTTGTTGTTCATCGTCCCGCCAAACTGGGGATGCGGATGCAAAATAATCGCAATCGGCGCGTCTTTTTGTTTTTGCGGATGGTATCGGCCTTCCAGACGTCCGTCTGGTCCAGGAAAAATGACTTCAGGCATTCGTGCAATCAGGCTCCGTAAGAAAGGTTGTCCGAATGAATAATTCAACGTCACACGATGTTGACTAAACTGCTCGGAAAACCTAGAACAATTCTAAATTGGGCGCGGGGGCCGCACTCAAGTTGAACCGAAGTACGGCCTCTCACCGCGCACGTCAACACTTGCCATGGCGGAAGTCGCATGAAACTCAGCACAAAAGGCCGATATGCCCTCATTGCGCTTGTAGATTTAGCGCAAGAATCAAAAGGCGGGCTTGTGTCGCTTGGCGAAATTTCAGAACGCCAAAGCATCTCTCTCGCGTACCTCGAACAACTTTTCGTCAAACTACGCCGCGCGGGTGTGGTTGAAAGCGTACGCGGTCCAGGGGGCGGATACCGACTGGCCCAAGACCCAGACGCCATTCGCCTTACCACAATCCTTTCTGCAGTTGATGAAACCATGGATGCCTTGTCCCAAGGGGCAGGGGCCTCAGGCGCATCCTCAGGCTCTCGCGCACAATCCCTGTCCAATCGATTCTGGGAAAGCCTGTCAGCCCACGTCTATGTGTTCCTGCACTCTGCGCGGCTGTCTGATATCATCACAAACCAAATGGCCCCATGCCCCGCCGTTCCTTCTCTGTTCGAAATGGTGGATGAGAAATGATGGGTCGGGTTTTGGATATTTTTGGCCAAAAGAAGTCTGGGGGTGCAACGTGACCCGCGTCTACCTCGACTGGAACGCCACAGGGCCCCTGCGCCCAGAAGCGCGAGATGCGATGATCGCGGCGATGGATGTGGTCGGCAATCCGTCGAGCGTGCATGCCGAAGGACGTAAGGCAAAAGCGATTGTAGAGACAGCGCGGGGGCAGGTGGCCGCTGCGTTCGGTGCAGATCGTGACCAAGTAATTTTCAACTCTGGCGCATCGGAATCAGCGGCAATGGCCGCTCCAGATGGTTTTGGTTTGCCGACCACTGTTGAGCACGACGCTATTTTGAATAGCTTCCTCGGCCTGAACGAAGAACAGGAATTTCCAGTCTTTGACACTGGTATTGCAGATTTAGCCCCAGTTTTAGCAAAATTGGACGAAGACACTTTCCGACCACACGGTGTTGCCATCCAATCTGCGAATAGTGAAACTGGTGTCGTCCAAGATGTGCAAACCGCCGTCAGAACACTTTCTGCACATAAAAACGCACCAGAAATTACGGTAGATGCGGTACAAGCCGCGGGCCGCGTACCGTTTGCCTTCGCTTGGTTGGGTGCGGATTTTGCACTTCTTTCTGCGCACAAATTTGGTGGACCGAAAGGTGTTGGTGCATTGCTTTCAAAGTCAACTGAAAGCGGCGGTCGGTATAGTCAGTTTGCAACCGCAGGCTCTCAAGAAAAGGGACAGCGTGCTGGGACCGAAAACGTCATCGGAATCGCAGGCTTTGGCGCAGCGGCTGAGGCCGCGCAGCGGGACCTCGACAACGGTGTTTGGGAACCCGTGCGCGAACTGCGCGATACACTCGAAGCTCGCCTTGCCGATGCAGCCCCCGACGCTATCTTCGTGGGTCAGGGTGTGGATCGTTTGCCCAACACCTCTTGCATTGCCGTGCCAGGGTGGAAAGGCGAAACGCAGGTCATGCAGATGGATTTGGCAGGCTACGCCATTTCCGCAGGCTCAGCCTGTTCCTCTGGCAAAGTAAAACAATCCCGTGTCTTGACGGCCATGGGCTTTGACGACATTACCGCCAGCTCCGCCATCCGCGTGAGCTTTGGCCCGACAACCACACCGGACGAGGTCATGGGTTTCGCAGACGCATGGATCGCCCAATACAAGAAATTCAAGGCCCGCGCGGCGTAAAGGAAACGACATGGACACCCAAGATCAAGTACAAGTCAAAGACGGCGTCGATCAGGACACCGTAGATGCCGTTCAATCCGTTGGCGGCAAATACAAATACGGGTTCGAAACCGACATCGAAATCGAATACGCCCCAAAAGGCCTGTCCGAAGATATCGTGCGTTTGATTTCCGAAAAGAACAACGAGCCAGAATGGATGCTCGAATGGCGCTTGGCGGCCTACGAGCGTTGGCTCAAAATGGACGAACCCGAATGGGCCATGGTCGATTACCCAAAAATCGACTTCCAAGACCAATATTACTATGCCCGACCAAAATCCATGGTCGAAAAGCCAAAATCATTGGACGAAGTTGATCCTAAGCTCCTCGAAACATACGCGAAACTTGGTATCCCGCTCAAAGAACAAGCCTTGCTCGCAGGCGTGAAAGCCCCCGAAGAAGAACGCAAAGTCGCCGTGGATGCGGTGTTTGACTCTGTTTCCGTCGGCACCACCTTTAAAGAGGAACTCGCCAAAGCAGGTGTGATCTTTTGCTCCATTTCTGAGGCGATTCAAGACCACCCAGAGTTGGTAAAAAAATACCTCGGCTCCGTGGTTCCTCAATCAGATAACTACTACGCCACATTGAACTCTGCCGTGTTTTCCGATGGGTCGTTCGTTTACATCCCAGAAGGCACCAAATGCCCGATGGAACTGTCCACCTATTTCCGCATCAATGCGGAAAACACAGGCCAGTTTGAACGCACACTGATCATCGCGGACAAAGGCTCTTACGTGTCTTACCTCGAAGGTTGCACAGCCCCACAACGGGACATCGCACAGTTGCACGCCGCCGTCGTCGAACTTGTCCTGCTCGAAGATTCCGAAATCAAATACTCCACCGTTCAAAACTGGTTCCCTGGCGATGAAGAGGGCAAAGGCGGCATCTATAACTTTGTGACGAAACGTGCCGATTGCCGTGGCGACCGTTCCAAAGTGATGTGGACCCAAGTGGAAACAGGCTCCGCCGTGACTTGGAAATACCCCTCCTGCATCCTGCGCGGCGACGATACGCAAGGCGAGTTCTACTCCATCGCCATCGCCAACAACATGCAGCAGGCCGACACGGGCACCAAAATGATCCACCTTGGCAAAAACACCAAGTCACGGATCGTGTCCAAAGGCATTTCTGCGGGCAAAGCGCAAAACACTTACCGCGGCCTTGTGACCATGCACCCAAAGGCCAAAGACGGGCGCAACTACACCCAGTGTGACAGCCTGCTGATCGGCGACAAATGCGGGGCACACACGGTTCCCTATATCGAGGTGAAAAACAACACCGCCCGCGTAGAACACGAAGCCACTACGTCGAAAGTGGACGACGACCAACTGTTCTATTGCCGCCAGCGTGGCATGGACGAAGAAGAAGCCGTCGCACTTGTGGTCAACGGGTTCTGTAAAGAAGTGCTACAAGCCCTGCCAATGGAATTCGCCATGGAAGCACAGGCGCTGGTGGCGATCTCGCTTGAGGGGTCTGTGGGTTAATCCAATGACTTGGTTCCGTTCTCAACCCGATCACTACAAATACGGCCTCGCCGTGTGGTTTGCGGTCCTCTTTGCAGGCCAGACCACGGGCATGGGCGGGGCGTTTCTGCCCAACTTCGTATTCGCAATCCTGATGGGCATCATGGCGGCTCTTATGTTCCGCTACATCACCCGTAACAAACCCTCAAAATAGAACATTGGCCTCACAGCCTTATCCGAAAGAAGAAAAATGTTAGAAATCAAAAACCTCTGCGTCGATCTTGAAGAAGAAGAAAAGACAATCCTCAAAGGCGTCGATCTGCAAATTGGCGAAGGCGAAGTCCACGCGATCATGGGGCCAAACGGCTCAGGTAAATCCACAACGTCTTACGTCCTCGCAGGCAAAGACGGCTACGAAGTGACAGATGGTTCCGCCACGCTCAACGGCGAAGATATCCTCGATATGGAACCCGAAGAACGCGCCGCCGCTGGTCTGTTCCTTGCCTTCCAATACCCCGTTGAAATCCCGGGCGTCGGCAACATGACCTTCCTGCGCACTGCCGTAAATGCACAGCGCAAGGCACGGGGCGAAGACGAGCTGTCCGCCGCTGAATTCCTCAAAGAAGTGCGCGCCAAGGCAAAATCCCTGAAGATCGACGCGGATATGCTGAAACGCCCCGTAAACGTTGGCTTTTCCGGCGGTGAAAAGAAACGCAACGAAATCCTGCAAATGGCCATGCTGGAACCAAAAATGTGCGTTCTTGACGAAACAGATTCAGGCCTCGATGTGGACGCGATGAAGCTGGTGGCTGAAGGTGTAAACGCCCTGCGCGATGGCAAACGGTCCTTCCTTGTCATTACGCACTACCAACGCTTGCTCGATCACATCAAACCGGACGTGGTTCACATTATGGCCGATGGCAAAATCATCAAATCAGGTGGTCCAGACCTCGCGCTTGAGGTGGAAAACAACGGGTATGCCGACATTTTGGCTGAGGTTGCCTAAGGCGTTTCATGCTCAAAACAAATAGGAAACGCCAATCGGTCCAAGGGATCGCAGCGCCAAACATGGCCGCAGTGGTGTTGGGAATAAGTGGAAGTGAAGTAGAATGATGTACGCCGACCGCAAGCCGATCAAAAAGACGGCCTATGTGATGCCAGAAATCGCGCTGCCTACGGGCGGCAAATGGATCACCGAGGCACGCAAAGCCGCGCTTACCAGCGCATCCGAATACGGTATGCCGCAAAAACGTGACGAATATTGGAAATACACCGATCCAACCACACTGACATCCGATCAACCGACTCCGGCGGCGATTTTCGACGCGGATGAGGTGGGCCTGTTTGACAATGTAGATCGCCTAAAACTGTTCTTCGTGGACGGGGTGTTCAACGCAGACATGTCCGATGACCTGTCCCTTGCAGGTGTGGAAATCGAAACACTCGAAACCGCAGGGCAGGCGGATATCCATTGGGCATCAAGCCTTTACGGTGTGTTGGAAACCAACGGACAGCGCCCTGTGCCACGTCCATTGGCGGCACTGAACACAGCCACAGCAACGCAAGGGACCGTGATCCGCGCAACAGGCAAAGCAGACAAACCGATCAGCTTTATCTACCTGCACGAAGACACATCATCCGACGCCACGATCCACCACACGATCAAACTGGAAAAAGGTGCAGACCTCACCATCCTTGAAAACGGTCCCGCTGCGGCGCGCTTTAACAAAGTAATGGAAGTAGACGTTGCCGATGGCGCATCATTCCACCATGTCCGCGCCCAAGGGCGTGATCATGAACGGCGCGCGGTAACGCACATCTTTGCTCGTTTGGGCCGCGAAAGCAGCTTTAAATCCTTCACGCTAACCGTGAATGGCGTCCTAACACGCAACGAAGCCATCATCGAATTCACTGGCGATGATGCTCATGCCACTGTGGCTGGCGCATGTGCAGGGGACGGCGATTTTCACCACGACGACACCGTGTTCATCACCCATGACGCCGTCAACTGCGAGAGCCGTCAGGTCTATAAAAAGGTGCTGCGCAACGGCGCTGTTGGTGTCTTCCAAGGCAAAATTCTGGTGAAGCCAGACGCGCAGAAAACCGATGGCTATCAAATCAGCCAAGGTTTGCTGTTGGATGACGATTCCACCTTCCAAGCCAAACCAGAGCTTGAAATCTATGCCGATGACGTGGCGTGTTCGCACGGCTCTACCGTTGGCGCATTGGATGACACGGCTCTGTTCTACCTCACGTCGCGGGGCATACCGCACAAAGAAGCACAGGATATGCTCACCCTCGCATTCCTTGGCGAAGCCATTGATGAAATCGAAGACGAAGACTTGGCAGAAGACATCCGCGCCCGTTTGGAACGCTGGATGGCACGGCGTCACGGCTAATGTCGATCCTTGTGGACATCGGCGCGGCCTATCGCAGCCCACGGCGTGAAATGGATCACCAACTCAGCATCATGACCGAACCTCGGATCATGATGCTGGGCCTGACCTATTGCGCCTTGTCCTTCTTGGCCGAATTACCTGGCCTGTCCGCCGAGGTTGCTTTGGCAGGGGAAAGCAATGACGTGCTTTACGGCAAGGTTGGGTCGCTGTTCATCTGGCGCGTGTTCTTTGCCCTGTTGATGTTTTACGCAATCGCGGCACTCTCCCGTCTTATCCTCAAACTGTTCCAAGGGCAGGGGACATGGATCGAGGCCCGCCTCGCGCTCATGTGGGCGCTGATGGTCTCCACACCGCTGGTGCTGATTAGCGGCATGTGCAAAGTGTTTGCCCCACCGCCCGTTTTTTTAGTTGCGTCCTTGCTCACCACTGTGGTTTTCTTCTGGCAATGGGTCACGTGCCTTGCGGTCACAGAATTTCCGCGCAGTGCGAAGGCCTGAATAAAGTGTTGAAAAACAACATAAAAAGCAGAGCAGGCACATGACACAGATCGACGAAGAATTCGAAGCTGGCAACGGCGTATTTCAGTTTGAACGCAGCGGATTGTTCCAACGTCTTCAGGACGGTTGGACAGACATGCGCGCCTCAACACGGCGACTGTTGCGCGAAAAACCCAGCGAAGGGCGTCTGCTGTTTTACATTCTCGTGTCCGACATGGTGTTTTTCATCTCTTGGACCCTGAAAACAATGGTTGCACCCGCGTCTGCGGCGGGCGGCATTGTTGGCGCTGACAAAATCGGCCTTTTGATGATTGCTGCATTGATGTTGCGCACGGCCCTGATGTACGGGTTTTCCCTGTTGGTATTTGCGGTCACTTCTGTGTTCAAGGGTGCTGCAGATTGGAAAGACACGCGCACTGGCGTGTTCTGGGGCGCGTTTGTGTCTGCACCCTTTGGCCTCGCCGCTGCAATTATCGCTGCGGTGATGGGCATGTACGAACCCCAAATGCCGATCCTTGGCAACAAAATTGTGGCACTGCCCGTATACTGGCTCGGCCTGATCCCATTCGTTTGGTACATCGCCGCTGGCACAGCCGAGGCAAATAAATTCCGCCTCACGTCACCAACGTTCATGGCGATGACCCTGTTTGCGCTCGCCCTCACTGTGGCCACACTTACCCTCGGCGTCGGAGATATGATTGGATGACCCCACAGCGACTGATTGATTTCCTGCTTTTGGCAGTCCAGTCGCTGACCCAACCACGGGAGGCCGTCCGCGCCCTGTTGCCGTTGGCCAGAAATACAAACGCTGTCATTTTGGCTGGCGCCATTGTGGTGGTGTTTGGCACAATCATTCTCTTGGCGGCAGACGCCACTATCCCCAAAAATCCAAACGGCCCAGAACCGCTGTTTCAACTGACGATCTATCAAAACATTATGCTCATCGCTGCTGGTCTGCCAATCACAGCTGCGGTCATGACCTTTGTGGGTCGAATGTTTTCAGGAACTGGCACGTTTTACGAATGCCTTACTGGTGTGATCTGGCACAATTTCCTCACCTATCTGGCCATGATCGCCATGGTCATCGGCGCACTGCTGAGCCAACTGCTTGGGGCACTATTGTTCCTTGGGGCTATGGCCTACATGCTGGTGCAATTCGTTTCGATCACTTCCGAAGTTCACGGATTCAAAAACCCATTCCTCGTGACACTGGGCATTATTGGCACGTACCTTGTCATTGCCTTTGCGCTCTCCATCATCCTTCTTCTTCTTGGCGTAGAACCTATGCCGCTACCGGAACCGACCTAAGCCCATGTATGATATCGAAAAAATCCGCGCAGATTTCCCTATCCTCGCTCGTGAAGTCAACGGAAAGCCGCTGGTTTACCTTGACAACGGGGCCTCGGCACAAAAACCGCAAGTGGTGATAGACGCGGTCACACGCGGCTATGCCGAAGAATATGCCAACGTACATCGCGGCCTGCATTACCTGTCAAATCTCGCCACTGAAAAATACGAAGCCGTGCGCGGAACCGTTCAAAAATTCCTCAACGCCGAACACGAAGACGAAATCATCTTCAACTCTGGCACAACTGAAGGCATCAACATGGTGTCCTACGGCTGGGGCATTCCAAATTTGCGGGCAGGGGATGAAATCATCCTCTCCGTCATGGAACACCACGCCAACATCGTGCCTTGGCATTTCTTGCGCGAGCGAATGGGCGTAGTGCTGAAATGGGTTGATGTAGACGTAAACGGCGATCTCGATCCCCAAGCGGTGATCGACGCCATCAGCGACAAAACCAAACTCATTGCTATCACCCATATGTCCAATGTTTTGGGTACTGTGGTGGACGTTAAAACCATATGTGCCGCCGCCCATGAAAAAGGGGTCAAAGTCCTCGTGGATGGGTCTCAAGCCACGGTTCACATGCCCGTCGATGTGCAAGACATCGGCGCTGATTTTTACGCAATCACGGGCCACAAACTCTACGGCCCCTCTGCCTCTGGCGCGATCTATGTAAACCGCGACAGCCAAGCGGAAATGCAGCCCTTTATCGGGGGCGGGGATATGATCCGCACGGTGGCCAAAGACGTCATCACTTACAACGATCCGCCCCATAAGTTCGAAGCAGGCACACCTGGCATCGTGCAAACCATCGGCCTTGGCGTTGCGCTCGATTACATGATGGATTTGGGCATGGACAACATCGCAGCCCATGAAACTGCGCTGCGCGACTATGCCCAAAAACAACTTTCTGGCTTGAACTGGCTCAACATCCAAGGGAACTCCGCCACCAAGGGTGCGATTTTCTCATTCACGCTCGATGGCGCCGCGCATCCCCATGATATTTCCACCGTTGTCGATCAACGGGGCATTGCTGTGCGGGCAGGGCATCACTGCGCCCAGCCGCTTATGGAACACATGGGCGTTACCGCCACCTGTCGTGCATCTTTCGGGCTTTACAATACCGAAGAAGAAGTCGACAAATTGGTCAGCGCATTAGAATTATGCCACGAACTGTTCGGCTAACCCTTCAAATATCATCGTAATTACAAAGGGCTAACGCACTACGTTTGACTTTAACATTTTCTAACGTTAGAAAATCGACATAACGTTAGAAATTGTTAGGTACAGTTATGGCCCGCAGACCCACACTCAAAGACATCTCCGAACTCGCTGGTGTATCTGAAATGACCGCCAGCCGCGTCTTACGTGGCAAAGGCGAGGCGTCCGCCCCAACCCGCGACCGCGTCTTAGAAGCCGCCAAACAAGTGGGTTACGTCCCCAATCGCATCGCAGGCAGCCTATCCTCAAAATCTGTGGATCTTGTGGGCGTTGTCGTCCCCTCCATCAGCAGCTTTGTCTTCGCAGAAGTTCTCACAGGCCTGTCCACCGTCCTCAAAACAACTGCCATGCAGCCTGTTTTTGGCGTGTCCGATTACGATCTGGAAACGGAAGAAACCGTGATCCGCGAAATGCTCAGCTGGCAACCCAAGGGCCTCGTGGTCGCAGGGCTGGAACACACGGATGCTGCGCGGAAAATGATGGAAAACGCGGGCATTCCCATCGTTGAGATTATGGATGTAGACGGCGATCCAGTGGACCTTGCCGTGGGCGTATCCCACCGCCGCGCAGGCTATGAAACGGGCAAGGCGATTTTGGCGCGCGGCTATAAAAAACTTGGATTTATCGGCACGAAATACCCGCTTGACCACCGTGCGGCCAAACGGTTTCAGGGCTTTCAACAGGCCCTGTCCGAAGCAGGCATCACACTCTTGGATCAGGAACTATATACAGGTGGTTCGACCCTTCTTTTGGGGCGCGAACTCACAGAAAAACTGCTCAATCGATCCCCTGACATTGAAATGATCTATTATTCCTCAGACACAATGTCCTGCGGTGGCTTGATGCACTGTGTTATGAACGACATCAAAGTCCCCGATCAACTCGCCCTTGCAGGCTTCAACGGCCTTGATTTGCGCCATGGCATGCCCATGCTCACAGCAACCATGAACGCCTATCGTTTTGAAATCGGCAAGAAAGCGGCGCAGCTGATCCTGGAACACGAACAACCAGACTACCGCGCCGTGCGCCAAGTGGTTGAGTTTAAACCGGATATCGAATTTGGCGATACGTTGTAACAATTTTGCAGGAATTGATTTTTCTCGAAATCTCCCTTAAAGTTGAGTTATTCAATTAAGACTCACTCAATTTTTAGGTTTTTGTTATGCACGATTCAGATATCAATACCCCTGCGCCCTACATTGAACCACCTGTTGTCGTCCGCACATGGGAAATTATAACAGCTTCCTTTATTGGCGGCTCATTCCTCACCATCGCCGACTTGCTATTCAACCGTGAAAACGCGGTAACGTCTCGAATGAGCTATGTTTTTGAAAAGCTGAACATGGGCATGTTGGCGGGCGTCGGCTTTGAAACCGCTGCCTTTTTTGTCTTCCTGCTGATGGGGCTTGGCCTATGTTTCGTCTACCAACCCCGTAATCGGCCACAAGCCTTTGTGCGTGGCTCTTCCGTTTTTGGGGTTTTGGTTTCCATGAACACGGCTGCGACGCTGACTATCGCTGCTCCTGCGGTCGCACAAATGAAATCGCACACAATCGAAAATCAAACCATTGAAATGACGCTACAAAAACCGCGTTCGTATGGCCCGTTTGGGCTGGGAACGGTACTCAATGGCGATTCAAACGCACGGCTTGAAAAACGTCAGGTGCAAGACCTCAACTCCGTACCCTGTGTCGAAGAGTTTTCTGTTGGTCGTGAGACGTTTTGCGGAGTCGAAGCGAACGAGCTGCGAAGTCACATCCCTGAATACAATATCCCAACAGGCATAGATCGCATTTACTTGAAGCACGATATCCAAAGTTTGAATTAAGCTGTCAGCCCGACTGCAAGTAAAGCATACTTTGGTTACGCCCAACGACCGCACATCCCATGGTTTCCTGTAACGCATCAGTCAATTCATCCACTGTATTCGTAATCACAAAAATACCACCCGTTGCATCCGACAAACACCGCGATGGCTCGCGTTTTAACCCGCCAGATTCCGCGTAATATCCGGGCCAGCGTTCAAAATTCTCATCAATCTTGAACCCAATCACGTGCACCACAACGCCCAGATCCGCATAGCCCTGCGCCATCGGGCAGGGATCCCCACAAGTTTGCCGCCCATCGGTAATCACAACCACATCCCCACCACCGCGCGGGTCCAACACCTCAACGGCTGTTTCCACCGCTTGCGCCAGGGGTGTGTCCCCATCAGGTTCCAATCCCGCTACGGCCCCCAAAATATCCAGATCGGCATTGGCCTTCGGTTCCATCGCGACCGTCACGTTATCACAAGGCCCAAGCGGGCCGGGACCGTAAATCACCAATCCCACATTCCGATAAGGTGCGTAACGGGGCAGGGACCGTTGCAACGCCGACCGCGCGTCATCAATCCGCCGCGCAAACGGCGCCTCGGCGGCCAGTGTTGCCATGGACCCCGATCCATCAAACACCAACATCGCATCGCGGGTACAATCCGCCCCCGAAACTGCAAACGGCCATGCAGCAACGCCAAGGGCCAAAAAAATATTTTTCATACCCAATAAACTAGCATGGCCACCGCACAAAAAAGGCGCTCCAAATTGGAACGCCTTCTTAAAACTTTAAAACCAGTGTTTAGCAGGAATAATACATGCCAAATTCAACAGGGTGCGGTGTATGCTCGTACTGGTACACTTCTTCCCATTTCAGCTCCATGTATCCTTCGATCTGGTCGCGCGTGAACACGCCACCTTCAGTCAAGAAATCCATGTCCTTTTCCAGCTCGTCCAAGGCTTCGCGCAAAGACGCACAAACCGTTGGAATCTCTGCCAACTCTTCTGGTGGCAGATCGTACAGATCTTTGTCAGATGCTTCACCTGGGTCGATCTTGTTCTTGATCCCGTCAAGGCCAGCCATCAACAGTGCCGCAAAGCACAAGTATGGGTTTGCCGCTGGATCAGGGAACCGTGCCTCAACACGTTTTGCCTTCGGGGATTCAGCCCAAGGAATACGCACACAACCAGACCGGTTCCGCGCGGAATAGGCCCGCAGCACAGGAGCTTCAAACCCCGGGATCAAACGCTTGTAGCTGTTTGTAGATGGGTTCGTAAACGCGTTCAGTGCCTTGGCGTGCTTCAGAATACCACCGATAAACCACAGCGCTTCTTGTGACAGGTCTGCATATTTGTCCCCTGCAAACAACGGCTTGCCGTCTTTCCAAATGGACATGTTCACGTGCATCCCCGTGCCGTTATCACCGTAGATCGGCTTTGGCATGAACGTCGCAGATTTCCCGTAGGCATGGGCAACGTTATGGATGATGTATTTGTACTTCTGCAGCTCATCCGCTTGTTTTGTCAGCGAACCAAAAACCAAACCCAATTCGTGCTGACAAGACGCAACCTCGTGGTGGTGCTTGTCCACTTTCATGCCGATGGATTTCATCGTGGACAGCATCTCAGAACGCAAATCCTGCGCCGCATCTGTTGGGTTCACTGGGAAATACCCACCCTTCAAACCCGGGCGGTGGCCCATGTTGCCCATTTCGTATTCTGTATCTGTGTTCCAAGACGCGTCCGCCGCATCAACTTCGTATGATACTTTGTTGATAGAATTGGAAAAACGTACATCATCAAACAGGAAGAATTCTGCTTCAGGTCCCCAGAAAGACTGATCCCCAATGCCAGATGCAATCAAATACGCCTCGGCCCGTTCGGCAGTGGAGCGCGGATCACGCTCATAAGACGCGCCCGTATCTGGCTCCACAACAGAACAGTGAACGCATAGCGTTTTTTCTGCGTAAAACGGATCAATATACACAGATGTCGTATCTGGGATCAGTTTCATGTCGGATTCTTCGATGGATTTCCAACCCGCGATGGATGACCCGTCAAACATGAACCCATCGTCGAAGAAATCTTCGTCAACTTCATCGTTGATAATGGTCACATGCTGCAACTTGCCCCGTGGATCGGTAAAGCGAACGTCAAGATACGCGATCTCTTCGTCCTTGATCATCTTTACAACGTCTTTAGCATTCATTTTCATATTCCCTTGCTAGAGTTATTCTTCTGGCCACGCCTAAAGCGCGTCAGGCCCTTCTTCGCCTGTCCGAATGCGGATGGCTTGTTCAATGGTCGAGATGAAGATTTTCCCATCCCCGATTTTTTCGGTACGTGCGGCCCCGATGATGGCTTCAACAGCGGCATCCACCTGATCTGCGGCGATTACCACTTCGATTTTCACCTTTGGCAAAAAATCCACCACATATTCCGCGCCGCGATACAGTTCTGTATGGCCCTTTTGGCGACCAAAACCTTTGGCCTCAATCACGCTCAATCCTTGCACACCAACTTCCTGCAAAGCCTCTTTCACTTCATCGAGCTTGAACGGCTTAATAATTGCTTCAATCTTTTTCACGTCAGCGCCTCCGAGTTGGGTCCATTCCTTGCTGTTTGGCAGGATTTGCAGCGGTGGCAATTCTAACGATTTACAGTGATAGTAAGCGTGTAACGATTCAAACGGCACTGCCTAAAAAACAGGCAAATTGCACATTTTATAACCAAAGCAGAATCCACCATGACCGCACTCCTTACCGCCGCCCAAATGCGCACCATCGAACAAGCCGCCATCGACAGCGGCGAAGTCACAGGACTAGAGCTGATGGAACGCGCAGGGCAGGGCGTTGTTGAGGCGATCTTTGAAGAATGGCCAGACCTAAAGAAAACCAGCCATCGCGCAGTCGTGCTCTGCGGCCCGGGCAACAACGGCGGCGACGGCTTTGTCGTTGCGCGGTTACTCAAAGAGTGGGGTTGGGAGGTTGAGGTGTTTTTCTACGGTGATGCGGAGAAGCTACCCGCGGATGCAAAGGTGAATTATGAACGGTGGGCGAAGTCTGCTTTAATCTCACCCTTAACAAAAAAAAGCCTAAGTGATGCAGTCCAAAGAGCCAATGACATACTAGGGGATTACACGTTTGGGCCAGATGGATACATCGGAGCAGATTATACCAAGGGACAACACACGATTTTTGTCGATGCTCTTTTGGGAACAGGTTTAACCAGAAAATTCTCCGATGACCTTCTTGAAATCTCGCAGGAATGGGACGACGAGTGTTGGCAAAATGGCGTGGCAATCGACATCGCATCTGGCTTGAGTGCAGATTCTGGCGAAGCAGTCGGCGGCAACTGGTTCTACAGCCGATTGGTGGTCACGTTTCACAAACCCAAAACGGGCCATTATCTCGGCCCTTGCAATTACGATGTATCCAAAATCCACTGTAAAGATATTGGGTTAGCAGAGCATGACTTCGAGGTTTTTGAAGATTCGTGCGCCCTTTTTGAAAAGAAGGATTTGGATTTAGAAAGGAACGGTTTCTTCAACTTCGGTCTGCAAAAAGCAAAGCGCGAACACAAATTCTCCCACGGCCACGCCCTCATCTGCTCTGGCCCTGCAACCAAAACAGGCGCAGCCCGCCTTGCGGCCCGTGGGGCACTGCGCATCGGTGCGGGGCTTGTTACCGTGGCCAGCCCATCAGATGCACTGCCCGAAAACGCGGCGCAGCTAACTGCGATCATGCTGCGAGAGGCAAACACACCTGCTGATTTTGAAACACTTCTCTCAGATAATCGCATCTCCTCAATCTGTATTGGTCCTGGATTTGCACGCGAAGTTGAGTCTGGAGGCCTCGATTTCAGTCATACACGCGAAATGGTTAAAACAGCGTTAGCCGCCAGCACAAACGCCCTGTCCCACGAGACGGGGCCTCTCTCGGCCACAGGCCCCAGATCAGTTCAGAGGCGTCCAGTGGTTCTTGACGCCGATGCACTGTCAGCCTTCCAAGACGACCCCTCAGATTTATTCCAACACCTCCACAAAAACTGCGTGCTCACCCCACACGGCGGCGAGTTCAAGCGCTTGTTCCCGGACATCCACGCCAAACTCATTGCCCCCGCCACAACTGGCCCCGCCTACAGCAAGGTTGATGCCACCCGCGATGCCGCCAAACGCGCAGGATGCACGGTTCTGTTCAAAGGCGCCGACACCGTCATCGCAAACGAACAGGGCAGGGCGTGCATCAACTCTGCCCAATATGATCGCGCCGCCCCATGGCTCGCCACTGCTGGATCAGGGGATGTGCTCGCTGGTTTTATCACTGGTCTCCTCGCGCGTAGCTTCGCCCCCATGCAAGCCGCTGAAACCGCGGCGTGGCTCCACGTGGAATGTGCGTTGAAATTTGGGCCTGGCTTGATCGCCGAAGACATCTCAGAACAACTGCCAGCAGTCTTTGCTGATTTGGGCCTTTAACGTGGTTAACAAATTGCCCTTGGCACGAACGCCGCGTTAAGCGTACGCCGCTTTGCCAAACCGTGCATACAGTAGAGTTGCACCCTTGGTTCTGGGTAGTTTGCTTTTTTTGAAAATGCCCCGTTGCGCGCTGTGTTGCGCCAACTTTCAAACAGACGCAACGCCGGTGAATTTTCCACTCGCCAAGCCGGAAAACACTTGTTAGAAGGGCGCCGGAATTAGGGCAGTCTTTGGGCTGCCCAACTAAGTTATGCGGGTGTGGCGGAATTGGTAGACGCACCAGATTTAGGTTCTGGCGCCGCAAGGCGTGGGGGTTCAAGTCCCTTCACCCGCACCAAGACTTTTTGCCCTGCAAAAAGTCAGCCGGCACGTGTTTCGCAGAAACACTGAGAGGCAACAGGCCACCGATACGGCCATCGAAATTCAAGGCAGGGATTTCCCAGCCAAACCAAGTTGAACCGGACACCTCCGGCCTGATGAAGGAAGAAAAATGCAGGTAACTGAGACACTTAACGAAGGCCTGAAGCGCGGCTATTCCATCACACTGACAGCGGCAGAGCTGGAAGAAAAAGTGACAGAAAAGCTCAAAGAAGCGCAGCCAAACGTAGAGATTAAGGGCTTTCGCAAGGGCAAAGTTCCGATGGCTCTGCTGAAAAAACAGTTTGGCAAATCCGTCTTGGGCGAAGCGATGCAGGAAAGCATCGACGGCGCCATGAACGATCACTTTGAATCATCTGGCGACAAGCCTGCAATGCAGCCAGACGTGAAAATGACCAACGAAGACTGGAAAGAAGGCGACGACGTTGAGGTTTCTCTGAACTACGAATGCCTGCCAACTGTGCCAGAAACTGATTTTTCCAAGGTAAAACTGGAAAAACTGGTTGCCGAAATCGAAGACAAAGACGTCGATGAAGCCTTGGCAAACCTCGCAGAAACAGCGCAAAACTTCGAAGATCGTAAGAAAGGCTCTAAAGCCAAAGATGGCGATCAGGTTGTGATCAACTTCCTTGGCAAAGTCGACGGCGAAGCCTTTGAAGGCGGCGCAGCAGACGACTACCCACTGGTATTGGGTTCCAACTCTTTCATCCCTGGGTTCGAAGAACAACTGGTTGGTGCCAAAGCAGGCGATGACGTTGAAGTGAACGTCAGCTTCCCAGCAGACTACCAAGCTGAAAACCTCGCAGGCAAAGACGCTGTTTTTGAATGTAAAGTCAACGAGGTGAAAGCTCCGGTTGCCGCAGAAATCAACGACGAACTGGCCACAAAATTTGGCGCAGAAGACCTCGCTGATCTGAAAGGCAAAATCACAGAACGCCTGCAAGCAGAATACAACGGTGCGGCCCGCATGGTGATGAAGCGCAATCTGATGGACGAACTGGCGAAGCTGGTGTCCTTCGAATTGCCACCCACACTGGTGGAAAACGAAGCCAAATCCATTGCACACCAGCTGTGGCACGAGGAAAACCCCGACGTTCAGGGCCACGATCACCCAGAGATCGAGACAACAGCCGAACACACAGACCTAGCAGAACGCCGTGTGCGTTTGGGCCTGTTGCTGGCTGAAGTAGGCCAACAGCAAGAAATCCAAGTGACAGACGCAGAAATGCAGCAAGCTGCCATGCAACAAGCACAGCAGTACCCTGGCCAAGAGCGTCAATTCTTTGAATTCCTGCAACAAAACGAGCAAATGCAACAGCAAATGCGCGCGCCAATCTTTGAAGACAAAGTTGTTGATTACATCATCGAGCTTGCAAAAGTGACCGAGAAATCAACTTCAAAAGAAGACCTGCAAAAAGCAGTGGAATCTTTGGAAGATTAATTTATCCCATCGGGTAAATGAAAAGGGCGCTCTGTTGGCAGAGCGCCCTTTTTTGTTGTCTCTGAGGTGACTTTAAAAAGAAAAGCCGACAGACACACCCGCCGTTGTCACAGTGTTGTTTGAGAACTGTTGTCCCAAAGCGGTGGTCGCAGATCCGCGCTTTGAATGACTCACCCCAAACGAGATATCATACGCATCGGCTGTGTATTTCACTCCGAATGACACGCCTCTCGTTCCATCAGTTGGGGCCAATGGGCTTTGTACTCTGCCGTTCGAGGATTCGTAGTTCAAGGCAGCGGATACGGACCACTGATCATTAATGACACGTCCCACACCCAATGAATACGCTGTGGTGTTGCTGAATGATGTGATGGCCGTGCCACCTAGACTTGCTGGCAACGTGACATTGGCATCTTCCCAAAACGCGTGGCGAATGCTGCCAAACACCAAGGTTTTGGGGGCGACGCCGGTTCGGAACCGTAGGGTCAATGCTTCGGGAGCGGCGGCAGTGGTTTCGCCCAAAATTGTATTTGGGGCGGCTTGCGCAGCGGTATCCAATTTAAAATCAATCCGGCTTTCATAGGTCAAATCAACCCGCAACGCGATATCCTTGCGCTCGTAAGCAACCCCAGCCACGTATCCCACACCGCCATCCGTGCTGAAATTCAACGGCGCACCGCCGATACCTGTTAAATCAGCAACGGCACTGGCTGATTGATATTTTAACCCGCCAAAAACACTGAAATTATCCGATACTTGATATTTCAACAGGGCCACTGCGGCAAAGCTTTCGACAAAGGCATCCAACGGCAAACCTTGGCCAGCATAGCTGATATCAGCCCCCAAAGGCGCGTCATTCAAAAGAAGCGCAAAGGCCAAGCGATCGGTAAAGTCAGTTTTATATTCAATTTTGGCTGTATTGAAGTTAACGCCAACATCAACCGAAGGCGCGGAATCTGCCGTGAGATCAGGCGCCGTCCGCGCCCAGGTTAGCTTAACGCGATTTCCTGTTTCAAACAGGATGGATGTATCAAGCGTGGAGCGATCCAACCCGCCCGCTGACAACGCAGGTAAATAACGAAACAAAAAGCCGTGATCGCCATGATTATGACGGCCGTTAGTCAAATTTTCATGATTTTTCGATTGATGGAGCTGGGGGCCAAGTGAAGTTTAAAGCGGATTGCATCAAACACGCCTTGAAGCCCCAATGCCTCCACACTACACTCTGTTGGAACCAATTTTCACATCTAAATACAGGCCTTCAAAATGAGAGACCCACTCGAAGTCTACGCAAACACGCTCGTCCCAATGGTTGTTGAGCAGACATCCCGCGGCGAACGTGCATACGATATCTTTTCGCGCCTTCTGAAAGAACGGATCATCTTTGTGTCTGGCCCCGTTCACGATGGCATGTCCACATTGATCGTTGCACAATTGCTGTTTCTTGAGGCGGAAAACCCGACCAAAGACATCGCCATGTATATCAACAGCCCAGGTGGTGTTGTGACATCTGGCTTGTCAATTTACGACACCATGCAATACATCCGCCCAAAGGTGTCAACTCTTTGTGTGGGGCAGGCGGCTTCCATGGGATCTTTGCTGATGGCCGCAGGCGAACCAGGCATGCGGTTCAGCCTGCCAAACTCGCGTATTATGGTGCATCAGCCATCTGGCGGCTTCCAAGGTCAAGCGTCTGACATTGCATTGCACGCCAAAGAGATTTTGGAACTCAAAGATCGCCTGAACAACATCTACGTGAAACACTGCGGTCAAGACATTGAAAACGTTGAAAAGGCACTCGATCGGGACAACTTTATGACGGCAGAAGAAGCCAAAGATTGGGGTTTGATCGACGAAATCGTGCAGAAGCGCGAAGAGGGTGCTGAAGAAAGCTAATCAAATCTAAAAGGTTTGTTTAGAAATACATGTTAATTAATCCGTGTCATACAATGGGCACGGGTTAATTCTAATGTGTTCTCTGTTCGTCAAATCGTTAGAATAATGGCATTGTACCCAGATAATTTCTGCCATACGGTGGGCAAAAGCTGGGGAAACAACACTGGCACACCCGTGCGAAAATACGGGATCGGGCAAGCAAAGAGCGGAGACGTATTATGGCAAATTCAAACAATGGTGACGCGAAAAACACGCTCTATTGTTCCTTTTGCGGCAAAAGCCAACACGAGGTTCGCAAGCTGATTGCCGGCCCCACCGTTTTCATCTGTGATGAATGCGTAGAATTGTGCATGGATATCATCCGCGAAGAGGCCAAATCTGGTCTGGTGAAATCAGGCGATGGTGTGCCAACACCCCAAGAAATCTGCCAAGTCCTAGACGATTATGTGATCGGGCAAGCCATGGCGAAACGGGTTCTGTCTGTGGCGGTTCACAACCATTACAAACGGCTGAACCATGCAGAGAAAAACTCCGAAATCGAATTGGCGAAATCCAACATCATGCTGATCGGTCCAACAGGCTGCGGTAAAACGCTGCTGGCCCAAACGTTGGCACGGATTTTGGATGTACCGTTTACCATGGCGGATGCCACAACCCTGACCGAAGCAGGCTATGTCGGCGAAGATGTTGAAAACATCATCCTCAAACTGCTGCAAGCGTCAGAATACAACGTGGAACGCGCTCAGCGTGGCATCGTGTATATCGACGAAGTTGATAAAATTACGCGCAAATCAGACAACCCTTCCATCACCCGCGATGTGAGCGGGGAAGGGGTGCAACAAGCGCTGTTGAAAATCATGGAAGGCACAGTTGCTTCTGTTCCACCACAGGGCGGGCGCAAGCATCCTCAGCAAGAATTCCTGCAAGTGGACACGACAAATATCCTGTTCATTTGTGGCGGCGCTTTTGCGGGCCTTGAAAAAATCATTGGCCAGCGCGGCAAAGGGTCGGCCATTGGGTTTGGCGCAGACGTCCAAGAAGAAGATAATCGCGGCGTGGGAGAAATGTTCACCGATCTGGAGCCAGAAGATTTGCTGAAATTCGGTCTGATCCCAGAATTCGTGGGCCGTTTGCCAGTAATCGCAACCTTGACGGATCTGGACGAAGACGCGCTTGTCACCATCCTGTCAGAGCCGAAAAACGCGCTTGTGAAACAGTATCAGCGTTTGTTCGAACTGGAAGATGCGCATCTGAAATTTACAGATGATGCCCTGTCTGCAATCGCCAAACGTGCGATTGAACGCAAAACAGGGGCACGTGGTTTGCGCTCTATCATGGAAGACATCCTTCTCAACACCATGTTCGAACTGCCAGGTTTGGAAAACGTGCAAGAGGTTGTTGTGAACGAAGAAGCTGTGCGCCGGGAGGCAGAACCGCTGATCGTTTATGCAGATGCCGACGTGGCGGAAGAGCCAGCGACAGCCAGCTAAATAATTGTTAAACAATGTAAAAAGGCGCTGAAAATCAGCGCCTTTTCTCGGTTCACGCCCCCATCAATGCGGGGTCAAATGGATATTTGGTTAGGTTTTCAAAACCGTCTTCCGTGATCAAAACCTGATCTTCCAACTTGATCGAGAAGTCACCACCAACCTCGCCAACGGCCGCTTCGACACACAAAACCATGCCTGGTTCCAGCACATAGTCGTAGGCTCCTTCGACAAATTTGTCAGGGTAAGCAATTAACGGCCATTCGTCACACAACCCAACGCCGTGCATCAAACACCCGTATTTCTGCGCTTGGAATTTGTCGTCCAGCACATGGGTGTTGAAGGTCAGCTCTTTCATATGAACGCCAGGTTTCAACATCTGCATATTCGTCATGATATGTTCGTGGGCATGCTGCATCGCATAGACCATGTCCGCGCGCGGTTTCTGATCCCCAATCCACCATGTGCGACTGATATCAATGCAGATGCCATAGGATCCGATAAGATCGGTATCAAAGGCAATGATTTCATTTTGCTGCGTGATCCGTGGCCCGCATTCTTGGAACCATGGATTGGTCCGCTGACCAGAGGCCAACAGCCGTGTTTCGATCCATTCACCGCCGCGTCGAATGTTCTCGGCGTGCAGCACGGCCCAAATGTCATCCTCTGAGGTTTTACCATCGCCCACATTGGCACGGGCGAAATCCTCCATTGCTTGTACTGCGGTTTCACAGGCATGAGATGCGCAGCGCATGGCCAGAATCTCATCAGGGCCTTTGATCGAGCGGGATTTCTCGGTAACCTCTTCGCCGTCCATCACCTCAAACCCGTGCGCTTCGAGCGCACGCAAACCGTGCAACATGATCTTATCAACGCCAATGCGTTTGTTGCCGCCCCCATGTTCATTAATCAGATCAAGCACTTGTTTCGAAAACACATCAGCCGCAGGCCCAATTTTGTCGCCGCGATCAAAATAAAAGAAATCCGCACCAGAACGTTGTTCGCGCACCAGTGGATTAAATTCCGATAGGAAAGGGGAATTCTTATAATCCCAGATCACCATGTACCCATCGGCACACAGCAGCACCGCGCGGAACGGATTGTGCGTGTTCCACAGCTGCATATTCGTGGAATCGGTTGCATATCGGATGTTCAAAGGGTCGAACATCAACAGCCCGCCATACTCCCTATCAACGATATGCTGTGTGAGCCGCTGGTGGCGGAACGCGCGCATTTTTTCAAGGTTTGGCATGGTCAGGCCAGCCGCTTCCCATTCGGTGAACGCCAATTGCGTCGGACCAATTTCAATGCGGTTCAGATCGTTCGGGGTTCCGTCGGCCAGGGTGGGCCCTTTTTGCGGATCAATTTTGCGCGTTTCAGAGAAATGTTTGTTCATGGCGGCCTCCCGTTATTGGAGCTATGGAACCACGCTTTGATACATCAAACCTGCCTATTTGCGCCTAATTCTCTGTCGGAAATAGGCAATTTTACCGCCCCAAGATCGAGCCAAACCGAAATTTCATTTTGGGTGCGTTCGGAATATGTTTGTTCAACCGCTTGTTCACAAAGCCGAAAAACCCAACGATCAGCAAGGTTACCAGAATGAAATACACCGCAACGATGGGATAAGCGACGAAGGGGTTGAATGTGTTTTCCGCGAAGTAATTAGCATAGTACAAACCATCCCCTTGCCGCCGCCACGCTGGAAAGCCTGAAAAGAAAATCAGCGCAGTAGAGTGGAACAGAAAAATCGCTTCGTTCGAATATGACGGCCAGGCCAAGCGCAACATGGTTGGAAACACGATGCGGCGAAACTTTGTTTTGCCGTTCATACCATAGGCATCCGCAGCCTCGACATCGCCTTTGGGAACGGCGCGCAAGGCACCTGTAAAGATTTCAGCGCTATAGGCAGAGGTGTTTAAGAACAACACAATCAACGCCCCCAGCCATGCTTTGGTCAACCAGCTCGTTTGAGCAGACAAGACCATAAAGCCAAGGTCCCATTCAAAGCCCATGCGCGGAATTTGAACGAACAACTCGTAAGCGAAAAAGAATTGGATAAACAGGGGCGAACCGCGAATGATAAAGACGAAGAAATCGGCGGGCATACGCAATATCGGACCCGCGTTCACGCGGGCAAAGGCAAGGGCGGTTGCCAGAAAGAACCCCAAAATAATGGCCACAAATGCGAAATACACATTCCACAACATGCCACTGCCGATCAGCACCACCTGATCGCAAAAGGTGATGTCAGTCTTTGGCAACAACCGCTCACCATAGCCAAAGGCCCGCAGCCCATAATCCCAAAAGGTTTGCGCACAACTCATGTTGCCACCGCCATGCCGCGTGACGCACGTTTAAAGATGCGATCAAAGACGCTTTGGCTGATCAGAGTGAGGAGCAGGTAAAACACCAACAGCGCAGCAAAATACCAAAGCCGCCAATCAGGGTGGGCATAGGTGTATACTTGGGTTTTCATACCGCCCAATTCTTTGGCCCAGTACACGATGTCCTTGATTCCAAGCAAGAACAGCAGAGGTGTCGCTTTGATGAGGATCATCCAAAGGTTAGACAAGCCTGGAAGAGCATAAACCCACATTTGCGGCATGTGGATGCGCCAGAACACTTGGCGTTCGCTCATTCCAAAGGCCTGCGCGGTTTCGAGTTGGCCTCTGGGAACGGCTTGCAAAGCGCCATGCAACGTGTTGGCGGTAAAGGCCCCAAACACGATGGCAAAAGCAAAGACGGCCAAGGAAAACCCCCAGATTTCGTGATAAATCTGGTCAGACGCCCCAAGAGGCATCTTTGCGGCCTGACAGACCACAAAATCGTTACCTTGGTAAACGGGTTCCAGCACATCGCCGCATTTCACTTTGTGCCGGATGTATTCAACGGCCTGATCAATGGCGATGGGAAAGAATAGAAAGAAAACAATGTCAGGGACGCCACGGACAATGGATGTATAGCCAAGGCCGAACCAGCGAAACGGCGCGAACTTTGACCGACGCGCCAAAGCGCCCATAAACCCCAGAAACAGGATCGGCGGCACAACCGCCAACAGCAGCGCCATGACAGTCAGGACGCTGGTGTACATCGCCGCATGTTTGGGCGTGGTGAGGTAGCAAGAGAGCCACGTAAGCCCCTCAAGGCTGCGCGGATCGGCGCAATATTCAAACATGGGCGTTTGACCTGACTACGTGGTTAACATCAAAAAAAGGGTAGGGCGGTCGAACCAACGACCGCCCCAATGGTTTTACCACTGCGGAGTGTCTTCTTTGAACCACTTCGCGAGCATTGTGTTCAATGTGCCGTCAGCTTTCATGGAGTCGATTGCTGCGTTCATTTTGGCCTTCAATTCGCCATCACTTTCGCGCATGCCCATTGCAACGCCACCACCGATTGACACGTCTTCGCCAACGAATACCAATTCGCCGCCGCTTTCAGCTACGATCGGTGCGAGAAAGTCTTTGTCCGCCAGAACCGCGTCTGCTTCGCCGTTTTTGATAGCCGCGATGGATTCATCAGGTGTTGCGAATTCAACAAGTGTCGCACCAGAAGCAGCAACGTGGCCCGCTTGGATTGTGTTTGTTTGTGCCGCAACGATCCCTTTTGTCAGATCAACGGAGCCACCAGCCAACGCAACGTAGGAAGATGGGGAGCCTGGGATGTATTCGTTTGTGAAATCAATCACTTCGTCGCGTTCAGCTGTTACAGACATGCCTGCGATGATTGTGTCATAGTTGCCAGAAACGAGGTTCGGGATAATGCTGTCCCATTCGTTAGTGACCCATGTGCATTCCAGTGATGCGCGTTTGCAGATTTCGTCGCCCAGCTCACGCTCGAACCCATCAACTTCGCCTTTGTCGTTGATGAAGTTGTAGGGAGGGTAGGCGCCCTCAGTGCCCATGCGCACTGTTTCTGCGAATGCTGCACTTGTTGCCAATGCGGACACTGCCGCTGCCAAAAGTAGTTTTTTCATGAGATTTCTCCTTGGTTGAACTTAGTGGGTTGAGCTTAAGAATTGCTGCAACCTCGTTGATTTTGTATTGTTAAACACCTCATCGGGTGTGCCTTGTTCTTCGATCACGCCTTGATGAAGGAAGATCACATGGTTCGCAACATCGCGTGCCATTTTCATATCGTGCGTCACCAGAAGCATTGTGCGCCCTTCGGCGGCCAACGCACGAATTACAGCCACGACTTCTGCTTCTGTTTCAGGGTCGAGCGCCGAGGTGGGCTCATCAAACAGCATGGCAGATGGTTCCATTGCCAATGCCCGTGCAATAGCGGCCCGTTGTTGTTGGCCCCCTGAAAGCTGCGAGGGATACATGTCCGCTTTGTCGCCGATCCCCACTTTGTCGAGCAAGGCGCGCCCCAATTTTTCAGCATCCGCTTTTTCACGGCCAAGAACAGTCACAGGGGCCTCGACCACGTTTTGCAAAATGTTTAGGTGAGACCAGAGGTTAAACTGTTGGAACACCATAGAAAGATCGGTTCGAAACCGGCGAACTTGATCTTTGTCTTTGGGTTGACGATCCGCGGAGTCACGGGTCCACGACACTGGTTCTCCGCCAATAATGATGTCGCCCTGTTGCGCAGTTTCGAGAAGATTCACACAGCGCAGCAGCGTGCTTTTGCCAGAGCCTGATGAACCAATAAGCGCAATAACATCGCCTTTGTGAGCAGTCAGATTGACGCCCTTGATTACTTCAAGATTGCCATAACTTTTGTGAATGTTCCGCAATTCGATTACGGGTGTTTCCGCAGAAGCGTTGTCTTGTGTCACTGGAAAATCCAAACTGGCGTGTCGAGTGGCGACAACGTGACTCCGCAAGCGGCCTATGTCAATGCAAGAGTGAGCCCGATGAGCACTTTATTTACATGAGAAATAGTGCGCAAATTGTTGTTTTTATGTCGTATTTTTAAAAATTAGGGTGCGTTTCGCTTGCCGTCACGGCATCTTTTGGAGCAGTATTTGACATCGTCCCAAACGTCTTTCCACTTCTTGCGCCAAGTGAACGGGCGCTTGCAAACGACACAGGTTTTTTGCGGTAAATCAGACTTTTTCATTTGCATCCATCGCTTTGAAAAACCGTGTTGAATCGGATCGCACGGCTTGGCGTTTTTCGTCGCTCATACGCGCCCAAGATTTGAACACTAAACCCATCCGAGGATTGTTGCGCAACGTTTCGCCATTGCGATCAAGGAAGTCCCAATAGAGGTAGTTAAACGGGCAGGCGTCTGGTCCGTTTTTCTTGCTCACTTTGTACCTGCACGACTTACAATAATCGGACATCCGATTGATGTAAGCACCACTCGCTGCATAGGGCTTTGATGCTAGTAAGCCATTGTCCGCAAACAAAATCATGCCAGATACGTTGGGCAATTCCACCCATTCGAAAGCGTCAGCATAAACCAACAGATACCATTCATTCACCTCATCAGGGTGCAACCCCGCCAATAACGCGAAATTGCCCAGTACCATCAGGCGTTGAATGTGGTGCGCGTAAGCGTTTTCTTTGGTTTCCGCTACGCATTGGCGAAGGCAATTCATCTGCGTGTCTGCCGTCCAATAAAACTCGGGCAGGGCGCGCGTGGCGTTCAACGCGTTTTGCGATTTGTAGTCAGGCATTTTCAGCCAATAGATACCACGAACGTATTCTCGCCAGCCGAGTATTTGTCGAATAAAACCTTCAACCGCATTCAAGGGGGCCGCGTCTTTGTGGTACGCGTCTTCAGCTTTCTGGATACATTCAAGCGGTTCCAAAAGACCGCAGTTCAAATAGAAACTGATATGGCTATGGAACATCCAAGGTTCACCTTGGACCATGGCGTCCTGATAATCGCCAAAATTTGGCAACCGATGTTCGATAAACTCTTCCAAAACCACAAGGGCTTGATCGCGAGTCACCGCAAAAGGGAAGGGGTGAAGATCACCAAAATGGTCGGCAAATTCCGCTTCAACCAAGTCCAATACGTCCTGTGTGACGGCATCAGGTTCAAACTAAGTGGGTTGTGGTATGCGCAGGCCATCTTTTGCAGGTTTGCGGTTCTCTGCATCATAATTCCACTGGCCACCAATCGGATCGGACCCGTCCATCAGGATGTTATATTTGCGCCGCAAGTCGCGATAGAAATATTCCATTCGCAACTGCTTGCGTCCTTCGGCCCAAGAGTTGAACGCCTCTGTCGATGAAAGAAACCGATCATCGTCGCGCAGTTCAACGGAGGCATCGACGTGATCTGCCCAAGTTTCAAACTCAGCTTTCAAGCGGTATTCACCAGGGGAGGTGACGACAATTTGCTGTGCGCTTGTGTCTCCCAAAATCCGTTCAACCTCACCTTTGAAAGAGCCTGTGTTGTCTTTGTCATCGTAACGTGTGTAACGCACGTCAAAGCCACGATCTGTAAGCTCTTGAGCAAAGTGGCGCATGGCAGCGAAGATCAGCGCGATCTTCTTTTTGTGATGCTTAACATAAACCGCTTCTTCGCGCAGTTCGCACATCAGGATAACGTCGCTGGACGGATCGGCATCAGCCAGGCTCGACACCGTGTGGGACAGTTGATCGCCAAGAACAAGGATAAGCCGCATCACATTGATTTCCGTATTGAATTCATATTCCGTGATATGGGGCAATCAGCGGTGATTTCCAGTCAAGAGGGTGCTGGTTTGTGCTGGCTTTGGTGTTCAGTCTCAATTTGATAAATTACGCATAATTAATATTATGTTAATATTTATACTGTATGATATCAGTTATTTACGCCTAATTCGCTGTCCAACCGCCATCTATGGGCAAAGACGCTCCTGTGATTGACTTGGCTGCATCGCTGCACAAAAACACAGTTAATGCTCCCAGCTCGTCTAATCCTACGAAGGATTTGGTTGGCTGCGCTGCGAGTATCACGTCTTTGACCACTTCGTCTTCGGTGATGCCGCGCGCCTTGGCGGTGTCTGGGATTTGTGCTTCGACCAACGGTGTGCGCACGTAACCTGGGCAAATGGCGTTGCACGTGATGCCATCCTGTGCCGTTTCAAGCGCTGTGGTCTTGGTCAGCCCAAGAATCCCGTGCTTGGCTGCGACATAAGCAGATTTGAACGGTGAAGCGACCAGCCCGTGAGCGGAGGCGATATTGACAACCCTGCCCCAGCCAGCGGCCCGCATGTGCGGCAATGCTGCGGCTGTGGTATGAAATGCGCTTGTCAGATTGATTGCGATGATCGCATCCCATTTATCCGTTGGGAATTCATCAATTGGGCTGACGTGTTGGATACCTGCGTTGTTTACAACGATGTCGACACTGCCAAGCTCGGATTTCGTCGCGTCGATTAGGGCACGAATTTCAGAACCATTGGTCATATCAGCGCCATTATACCGCGCTGTGACCCCATATTTCTGTTCTAAATCAGCGCGTTGTGCTTCGATTTCTTCGGCGTCTCCAAAGCCGTTTAACATAATATTTACGCCTGACGCGGCCAAAGACTCCGCAACGGCCTTGCCAATTCCGCTGGTGGATCCTGTGATTACTGCGGATTTACGCATGAGATTTCCTAGCTTTCCAGAATGACATTTGGGGCGATATCCGCCGGATCAATGATCAATTCGATCAGCGCGCCATTGGGTTTGGTGGTTGCCGTGGCAAAGGCCTCGGCGAAATCTTCGGTTTTTTCGATCCGTGTGCCCCAAAACCCATAGGCTTTGGCCAATTGTACAAAGTCAGGGTTAACAATTTCGGTTCCTGACGGACGGCCTACATAACGGCGATCTTGGTGAAGGCGTATTGTGCCGTAAAGTCCGTTGTTTAGCACCAGAATAATCGGTTGCAGACCGTTTTGCAGCATGGTGCCAAGCTCTTGGGATGACATCTGAAAATCTCCGTCCCCTGCGAAGCACACCACCTGCCTGTTCGGATGCACCGCTTTGGCGGCAATGGCAGCGGGCAGCCCTGCCCCCATTGCGCCTGCTTGTGGTCCCAAAAGACGCTGGTT
Source organism: Amylibacter sp. IMCC11727 (assembly GCF_029854195.1). Classification (NCBI taxonomy): domain Bacteria; kingdom Pseudomonadati; phylum Pseudomonadota; class Alphaproteobacteria; order Rhodobacterales; family Paracoccaceae; genus Amylibacter; species Amylibacter sp. IMCC11727. Next base: position 1,900,902 of record NZ_CP122960.1, on the reverse strand, counting down.
TTTGTGGAACTTCAGAAACCTGCCAGACCAAATGGAAAAATTGCCAGCCCCGTTGGTGATGATCACATCGTCATCCAATACATCGCGCAGATGGGCGCAGATTGGTGCCATATCCACTGCACCTTTGGCGGGTTTCGGCGACAAAACCGTTTCATGCGCCGCTTTGATCTGCTTTAAGTTTTCAGAGCAATCAATTGAAACCAATTCATTTAATGCCTTTAGGAAAAGCTCTTGTTCAGATTGAATCGCAACATCTGCCTGATAGATTTTGTTGATTTCATCGGCGCTACGATGACAATGAATGATCTGCTGTTTGGGGTTTGGCACATCAAGGATGGTCCAACCGTCTGTCAGGATTTCACCAAAACGAATATTCACAGCCAAAATCACATCGGCATTTGTTAGCGCATCGCGCAGGTGGGGTGGCATCCCAAAAGAGGCGTCACCGATGAAGTGTGGACCGCGATTGTCGATCAAATCTTGGCTGCGAAAAACAGTGGCCACTGGGATATTTGTCTTTTGTGCAAAGGCATTTAGCGCATTTCTGCTGGCCTCTGTCCATCCGCCGCCGCCAACAACCATGATGGGTGATTTGGCGCTATTTAACAGGTCCGCGGCGTCCTGAACGGCTGCGGGATCGGGCGCAGGACGGAAAGGTTTTATCGGGCGGCATGGGGTGGCGTCTGTTGTGTCCGTCAGCATGTCTTCGGGCAGAGAAACAACCACTGGACCTGGACGGCCAGAGGTTGCCATTTGAAAGGCCCGCGCGACGATTTCCGGGATGCGATCAGGGTTGTCGATCTCTGTCACCCACTTTGCCATTTTTCCAAAAAATGCTCTGTAATCAACCTCTTGAAAGGCTTCACGGTCGCGCATGTCGCGGCCGATTTGGCCGACAAACAGGATCATTGGGCTGCTGTTTTGCATGGCCGTATGAACGCCGATGGACGCATTGGTGGCCCCTGGACCGCGGGTCACAAAGCAAATGCCGGGTTGGCCTGTTAGTTTGCCGTAAGCCTCGGCCGCGAAAGATGCGCCGCTTTCGTGCCGTGTCGTGATAAGTTTAAGTTGATTTTGAACATCGTAAAGCGCATCAAGCACCGCGAGATAGCTTTCGCCAGGAATCCCAAAGGCCGTATCAACCCCTTGTTCCAAAAGACATTTTACGAGTAACTCGCCGCCTGTTCTGGTCATTTTGGCCCCTGCCCTTTGCGCGTTTCGATTTTGTAAACTTTGTTCAAAATGTGTGACAGACCTCACTTAATTTTCAACCCGAAAATGTAGATTACAGTAAGCCAAACGCGAAAGCGAATGACTTGCAGGTTTGGGGCTCAGTTCTTCCCGGTTCACAATGCCCCAAACCTGCGTTAACTCTTTTCAAAACCCACGCAACACCGAAATGCAAACGACCCAGAACTATGGGTGCAAACAGTATGGGTGTCGTGTTGGGTTTTCTGAGGCTGCCAAAAGTAAAGATCGTTGCGTTCAGACTAAATTTATTTAGCGTGGCGCCATGACATCCAAAAAATCCGACGCCCTTCACCAAATTGAAACCTATTTTGATCAAGGTCGGTTTCAGTCTGAGTTGGCGAGACTCGTTTCGTTTCAAACCGAGAGCCAGACGGGCGAAGCGATGCCTGCGATGGTGTCGTATCTGAACGACGGGATTGCCCCGCGTTTGGCGGCCATTGGGTTTGACTGCACCACCTGTGACAACCCTCAGGCCCACGGTGGGCCGATTATGGTGGCCGTTCGGGAGGAGCGCCCAGATTTACCTACTGTGCTGATCTATGGCCATGGGGACGTGGTGCATGGACAGGCCGGGCAATGGGATAACGAGATGGACCCCTATACCTTGCGCGAAACCGATGATCGGTATTTCGGGCGCGGTGTTGCAGACAATAAGGGGCAGCATTTGATCAACATTGCCGCGCTTGAGGCTGTTTTGGCTGTGCGCGGGGCGATGGGGTTCAACGTGAAAATCCTGATGGAAATGTCAGAGGAGATCGGCTCCACTGGCTTGGCCGAGTTTTGCGCGCAAAACCGCGAGATGTTGGCGGCGGATGTTTTGATCGCCTCTGACGGGCCGCGTGTGGTGGCAGACACCCCTACCCTGTTTCTGGGATCCCGTGGGGTGGTGAATTTCGATTTGAAAGTGACCTTGCGCGACGGGGCGAACCATTCAGGCAATTGGGGTGGATTGTTGCGTGATCCTGCAATGGTGTTGGCCCAAGCGCTGGCGTCCATCACAGATGCAGATGGGCAAATCCTGATCCCTGAATGGCGGCCTGACAGCTTAACAGATGAAGTTAAGGCGGATTTGGCGGCGATCCCTGTTGAGGGAGATGGAATTGATCCAAGCTGGAATGAGGCGGGTCTGAGCACGGCGGAAAAAGTGTTTGGATGGAATTCATTCGCGGTGCTGGCGCTGGATCATGGGGAGCCAGAAGCACCGCAAAATGCGATTGCTGGGTCGGCGCGAGCAACGTGTCAGCTGCGGTTTGTGGTTGGGACAGATGAAGCGGATATCCTGCCTGCGTTGCGGCGGCATTTGGATGCAGGTGGGTTCGCATCGGTTGAGATCGAATGTGTTGAGGGCGTTGCCCCTGCCACGCGCAGCAATGCGGATAATCCGTGGGTGCAGGCCGTTGCGGCATCGCTGGAGGATGTTATGGGCAAAAAGCCCCATATCTTGCCGAATTTAGCGGGCTGGATTCCGAACCATTGTTTTAGCGAGGTGCTGGGGATGCCAACGGTTTGGATACCACACTCCTACAAAGGCTGTTCGCAACATGCGCCAAATGAGCATGTTTTGAAGGATATATGTCGCGATGCGCTGCGGGGGATGGTTGGGGTGTTTTGGGATATTGGGGGAAGATCAGGCCTAACGCGCCGAGACCGTAGAAAATCTGCAACGGAAATCTGAAAACAAATTCTTGATTGTTGATCTGCGCACCAAATTGGCCTTTTCTGCGCATGTAATACAGGAGAACACTTTCATGAAATGTCCAATTGATGGAGCAACGCTGTCCATTGTTTACCGCGACGAAATCGAGATTGATTATTGCCCAACCTGCCGCGGTGTTTGGCTAGACCGTGGCGAGTTGGACAAGCTGATTGACCGCGCTTCTGTCAGCGCCCCTGCCCCCGTTCATCAACATATTGTGACGCAAGTGAAAGAGCCGAAGAAATACAAAAAGAAGAAGAAAAAGGGTCTGCTTGGCGAGATTTTCGACTTTTTGGATTAACACGGTTGTCCTGACAAAAAATCTTTCAAAATTCTCCAAACCACTTAGGATTTAGGAACTTTTTTTTGAAAGGCACTAATATGGACCCTGTTCTTGTTAAAATCATTGAAGACGAAAAGCCGAAATCGATCTTCGCTGTTATTGAAAGCAGATTAAAGTCTGTTGCCAGTATTATCGGATCGCTCACGATAATTAGTGGCGTTGTCTTGTCCGCCTTAAGTATGAGTGGGGCAGAAGGGCAGCAAGCTGTTAACTCCTTTTTTAACAACGGCAAAAAGTTATTTGGATTGAACAAGAGCAAAGATCCTGTCGTGAGTGACATTGTTGCGATTGGAGCCCCTGAGACTGTACTTGGCTTGGTAGGGTGGTCATTTCTTGGAAACAATAACAACAAGGAAGGTTGGTATTACCCTGCATTAAAAAATTTGGATATAGATGAATTTCAAGGCCAAATCGTAAAACCCAAGACAGATATGTATTTACGTGAAACTTGGATGTCTGTGGCCAACCCTAGCCCAACAGCGATTGGAACCATCAAAGTTAAAAACGACTATGACCAATGCCTGCGCGTACTTGATACAAACGTAAACAGTGACTCAGGCAGCATTTGGCTGAAAGGTGAAAAAGTCGACTGTACTTAAACGAAAAAGCCCCGCATGCTGGCGGGGCTTAATCTGTAACTTTGGGTCTAAATTCTAGCAATAACTAAAAAATTAGCCACCCATTGTTTTCGCAACTTCCGCTGCAAAGTCTTCTTCTTTTTTCTCGATGCCTTCGCCAACTTCGAGGCGAACAAAGCCGAGGATTTCTGCGCCTGCGTCTTTGGCGGCTTGGCCTACGCTTACGTCAGGGTTGATCACGAAAGACTGGTTCACAAGGGTCACTTCGCCGAAGAATTTCTTCATGCGGCCTTTGATCATGTTTTCGATGATGTTTTCTGGCTTACCTGACTCGCGGGCTTGGTCTGTGAGGATTTTTTCTTCCTTGGCCACAACCGCTGGGTCGAGGTCTGCTTCGGACAGGGACTGTGGGCGCGGGTCAGCGGCTGCTACGTGCATGGCCACTTGTTTCGCGAAGGCTTCGTCGCCGCCTTTGAGTGCTACGAGAACGCCGATTTTGCCCATGCCGTCAGCGGCTGCGGTGTGGATGTATGTGCCCACAACATCGCCAGACACTTTGGCCATGCGGCGCACGGACATGTTTTCGCCGATTTTGGCGATGGCGTCTGTGACCACTGTTTCAACTGTTTTGCCGTCGATGTCAGCCGCTTTGAGCGCGTCAACGTCATCAACAGACAATGCAGCATTGGCAATATCAGCAACCATGGATTGGAATTCTGCGTTTTTACCAACAAAGTCGGTTTCTGCGTTCACTTCGACCGCAACACCAACGCCGTTTTCAACTTTGACCGCAACGAGGCCTTCAGCCGCTGTACGGCCAGATTTTTTCGCCGCTGTTGCCAGACCTTTGGTGCGCAACCAGTCCATGGCTTCTTCCATGTTGCCGTCTACGGCTGTGAGCGCTTTTTTCGCGTCCATCATGCCTGCGCCTGATTTTTCGCGCAGTTCTTTAACGAGTGCAGCTGTGATAGCCATCTTTATCTCTCCTAAATAACAGGGGGTTGGGGGCGCGTGATGCACCCCCAATTATTTTGTGCGTTGAGGCCGACTTAGGCTTCGGCGACAGCTTCTTCAACAGGGGCTTCTTCGGCTGCGCCGATGTCGATACCTGCGGAGCCCATTGCGGATGCCATGCCATCAAGGGCTGCGCGTGCAATCAGGTCTGTGTAAAGCGCAATGGCGCGTGCCGCGTCATCGTTGCCAGGGATCGGGTAGTCGATGCCTTCTGGTGCGGAGTTGGAATCCAGCACAGCAATCACAGGAATGCCCAGTTTGTTGGCTTCTGCCACAGCGAGGGATTCTTTGTTGGTGTCGATTACAACGATCAGGTCAGGTGTGCCGCCCATTTCGCGAACGCCGCCCAAGGATGCTTGCAGTTTGGCCTGCTCGCGTTCCATGCCCAACAATTCTTTCTTGGTCAGGCCGGATGCGTCGCCTGCCAGTTTTTCATCAAGCTGCTTAAGGTGCGCGATACGCTTGGACACTGTTTGCCAGTTTGTCAGCGTGCCACCGAGCCAGCGGTGGTTCATGTAGTATTGTGCGGAACGCTCAGCGGCTTCTGCAACGGCTTTGGAGGCTTGACGCTTTGTGCCTACGAACAAGATACGGCCGCCTTTGGCAACTGTTTCGCGTGTCACTTGCAGAGCTTGATCCAAGAGAGGAACAGTCTGTGTCAGGTCAAGAATGTGAATGCCATTCCGCTGGCCATAGATGTACTGACCCATACGTGGGTTCCAGCGGTGTGTTTGGTGGCCGAAGTGTACGCCTGCTTCGAGCAGTTGGCGCAATGTAAACTCTGGTAGAGCCATTGTAGTTTTCCTTTTCCGGTTTCGCCTCAGCGGGAGAAGGGCATGTGCCCAACCGGTGGAGTTCGTAAGGATTTCTCCCCTACCAACCCGCAAGTCCCGCCTGTGGATTTAAGTGAGGGCCGTATAGGGGGGATTGGGGGGCGTGGCAAGCATTATTCTATGCCGTTTGCTTGCATCCAAATCCGAAGTTTAATTATGCGGGCAATTGCGATGTAAGTGATCAGCAAAAGAATGATCAATGACGCGATTGGGTCAACGAGCGAACTGATCCGATAATAGGACCCTTCATGCAAATTTATGAAACCAGAAAAGATCACCATTCGATATAAGAAGCCTTCGCACACAAACAACACAGTAATAATGAGGCTGTCGCGCCATGTTGCGATCAACAGCTCCCATGGTGGATCAATTTTTGCGCTTAACTCTGTTTCTTTGGCCCGCCCGTAAAGGGACATCGCATAAATGCCAAAGGCAATCGCGGCACCCATTGCAACAAAAAACAAGCCGGTGCAAATACGCTGAACCATTGGGGAATTAAGAAATTGAATAGCTTCCACTTTAAGCCTCCTGATTTGTATGGATATTGATTAGGAAGAAATATCGTTCAAAATGACCATATTAAGGGGATGATGACAATCTAGAGTGTTACGATTTCTTGCAAATGAAACCAAACCCTTGTCCAGGTCCTGCCGTACCTCCATACATTTATTGTATCGGTTCCGTCCTTTGGTACATCGTTGGCAGCTCTGATCGCGTTATGAAGGCGGCGCATGATGTGCGTTTGGAAGGATTTATGGGTTTTGGCTTTTGCGGAACGGTTTGATTTGAGAGTCTTATAACTTCGCTCAGTGTTGAGGTCTAAGTTTCGGGTTTAACGAGGATTTTCTTTCATCATCTTCATTTTTTAGGCGAAGTATTTCTTGACGTGTTGCTTGGCTTTTCTAATAAAAGTAGAGGCGACGGATTTTTTAGAATTTTAACTAGAAAAGCTAATTTATTGGGGACAAAAAATGGCCGATAAAACAAAAACACTCGACCAAGAAACAGCAGCTGTTTCAGCGGCATCAAATCCCGATGTTATAGCAAGTTCTGACGGGTCATTGTTACGAACGTCGGGCGATGCCACGGTAAATCGTAGGGGCGTGATGCAATGGGGGCCTGTAGCAAATACGATCATTGCCATGTGTGCTCTCGCCACCTTTGTTTTTATGGTGTTGAACGATAGAGCTGCCCGAAACAAGACATTGGTGTTTGAATGGCAACGAACGGTTGTTTACGACATGCTGATTAAATCTGCGAAACGCGGAGACACAAGTATGGGTTTTGAAAACATTCAAAAAGACTATATTACGGCTGCATCAGCGAGTATGACGCCGCAAATTGAGCGAAAATTTCTTTCTGATACGGAACTAAAACGCGTGCTTTTGGACTTGATCACATCAGGGGCAATTATTTCCCCCAAAGTGGACCATTATGCTGTCGCTGTGAGCGAAACGCATGAAGACTATACAAACACTGTTGCCTACTTTTCGAACCTGCACAAAAAGGCACGAAGAATGGAAGAAACGCAAAAAGTTGTTTTTAAATTGATTGCGGACAATGGAGGAACTGCAACGTTGAAAGATGTTGAGCGAGCCTTGTTCAATCAATACCATATTCCCAAAACGCGAGCGCATTCTATTTTGTTGCAGCTTGAGCAAGCTGGTGTGATCCAACGAAATACACAAGGCGACGAGTTTCGCTTTTTCGTATTACTGCAAGATTACAGCACAAAAAAGATACCGGGAGCCGACTACAATAGCGGTGGTTTAGGCGCACCTGAGCAATAAGGTTGTCGGGAAAGCATCAGTCATCCCCTTGCATTTTGGAAGCTTTCGGGTCAATTACGCCCTATGACCTCCCCTGCCCCAATCCATTGTATCGGTTCCGTTTTGTGGGACATTGTTGGCCGCTCTGATCGCCATATGAAGGCGGGGCATGATGTGCCTGGGCGGATTATTCGAATTCCTGGTGGCGTTATGATGAACATCGCCATGGCGCTTCGGATGCATGATGTGCCTGTGTCTTTGCTCACCTCCCTCGGTGCGGATCCTGCGGGGCGGGATTTGTTGCAAGAGGCCACGCAGCGGGGCATGGAAACGGCATTGGTGCATATTTCTGACAGCCATCCAACAGATCAGTATATGGCGATTGAAGGCAGTAATGGCCTGATTGCAGCGATTGCAGATGCGCATTCGTTAGAGGCCGAGGCCGATGCGGTGATTGCGCCAATGCGTGATGGACGTGTGGGCACGGTGGATGCGCCGTATGATGGGATGATCGTCTGTGAAGGTAATTTGCCACAAGCCACGCTGGATTACATGAGCGGGGCTGCGGAGTTTTCAATGGCGGATGTGCGGCTTGCCCCTGCTTCACCCGGTAAGGCAGAGCGGTTGAAGCCGTTTTTCAAGCATTCGAAAGCCACGTTTTACGTGAACCTGATTGAAGCGAATATTCTGTTGGGCACGAAATTGGCCACCGCGCCAGAGGCCGCAGCCGCAATGGTTGATGCGGGTGTGTTTCGCGCAGCCGTAACGGATGGGCCAAATATGACCGCGATTGCGGATGATCGCGGTGTGCAATCGGCCCTGCCCCCTGCTGTGACAGTTTTGCGCGTGACGGGGGCCGGTGATGTGTTTATGGCAAGCCACATCGCAGCGGATATGCGCGGGTTGACTGGAGCTGAGGCTCTGGATTTTGCGCTGACCCACACAGCCACCTATATTTCGACGGAGACATCGCTATGACATTGCCCCTTACTTATTCAGATGAAGTGCGCGCCGCGCTTGATGCGGGCAAACCCGTTGTGGCGTTGGAAAGCACGATTATTACGCATGGCATGCCCTACCCTGCCAACCTTGAAACCGCGCGCGGTGTTGAAGATGTGGTTCGTGACAACGGCGCGGTGCCTGCGACGATTGCCATTATTGATCACGAAATTCACATCGGTTTGTCGGCGGAACGCTTGGAATGGCTTGCACAGGCGAAAGACGTGATGAAGCTGAGCCGTGCGGATTTGGCCTTTGCAGTGGCGCACGGCCGCACGGGCGCGACAACAGTTGCTGCCACGATGATTTGTGCTGCGCTCGCAGGGATTTCTGTCTTTGCAACAGGTGGCATTGGCGGGGTGCATAAAGGTGCAGAAGACACGTTTGACATCAGTGCTGATTTGCTGGAACTGGCCCAAACCCCTGTGACAGTGGTCTGTGCGGGGGCCAAGGCCATTTTGGACCTGCCCATGACGATGGAGGTGTTGGAAACCAACGGCGTGCCTGTGATTGGGTATCAAACAGATGTTCTGCCAGCGTTTTGGTCGCGCGAGTCTGATATTGCGATCCCTTTGCGCAGCGACACGGCCGCAGCGATTGCAGCGGCGCATCAAATGCGGGCCACGTTGGGTTTGAAAGGCGGGCAATTGGTGGCCAACCCAATCCCTACTGAGGCAGAGCTGTCACGCGCGTATCTGGAACCGATTATCGCGCAAGCGGTAAGCGAGGCCGAAGCGCAGGGGATTGCCGCCAAAGGTGTGACGCCGTTCCTGTTGGGCCGTATTGTCGAGTTGACAGAAGGTAAATCGCTGACCGCGAACATTGCGCTTGTGCGCAACAACGCCAAACTGGCGTCAGAGATTGCCGTTTCACTGGCATGACACTGTTGCGCCAAATCGAAGCTGGCATTGAGCAAGGCAAAGTGAAGGCACATTTGGTGCGCAAAGCGCTGGCGGATAAGGATATCAACACGCGCGGGTTGGGATATGCCGTGATGGCCGAAGCGCATTTGCGCGCTGTCATGGTGGATTTCAAACCCAAGGCAGGCGATCCAGCAGCGTGTTTTGAGTATTTGCAGGATTGCATTGCGCTCGATCTGGAGTGGGATGAGGATTACGCCCATTCGCGTGAAGATGCGCTTTATGAATTGTCAGGCGTGCTGGATCCTTTTTGGGCGCAAAATGGCGTTGGTCTAAAAGTTGCTGAGTTTTGGGCCCAAACCTCCGACGTTATGCGTGGGCTTAAAGGGGACGACGTGGCCGTATTTTTGGAAGGCTGCGAGATGGACGCGGCGTTTGAGGCGGCAATGAAAGACTGGGCGGATGATCCGAAATTGGCAGGTTTCGTGCCTGCATAAATCGGACCATCCCACAAAAATCAGGTTTTGTTTCGCGGTTTGGGCACGTCGCCCTTCCCAGCAGGCCAACCTTCGCGTTGTTTTGAACGATCCCCATCTGTTTCTTCAGTTTGGTCGTGAAACAGATGCACTTGTGTTGGGTATGGCATATCAATGCCTTCGTCATCCAAGCGCATATACACAGCCTGCAACACGGCACCAAAAGTGTGTATTTGGCTGGCACGGTCAGATTTCGTCCACCACCGCAATCGCACGATATTTGCTGAATCTCCAAGGTCTACGGGTATGGTTTCAGGCTCTGGATCAGATATGACGCCTTCTACGCTTTTGCAGGCTTCTAACATGAGTTCGCGGGCGCGTTTCCAATCATCGTTGCAACCAATTCCGATATCATATTGCGAACGGCGGGTTTCAAAGGCGGTGTTGACCACAACGCTGTCGGTATAGATTGAGGTGTTGGGGATAACCACACGTCGGCCATCATAGGTTTTGATCAATGTCGCGCGTGTTTCGATTTTTTCAACCGTGCCTTCATGGCCGCCTGATACAATTTGATCGCCCACTTCAAACGGTTGTCGCAGCAAAATTAGAATACCTGCCAACATGTTTTGTAAGATGTCTTTGAACGCAAATCCGATTGCGACGGAGCTGACACCGAGACCCGCAATCAAATCGCCGGGGGTAATGGTTGGCGCGACAATCGTGACGGCCAACATAAAACCAACGATGACGATGGCCCATCGGATCAAAGAGCCGCCCACCTCTGCCAAGCTGGGGCGGTCCTGATTGCGGGCCATTCGTTGGACCAGTTTACTGATCAAAGAGGCGGCAAACCAGAATATTGCAAATACGATGATCGCAACCAAAAGGTTCGGTAAGAGTTTAAACAAACCATCAAGCCAGGCGTCGATCTTATCGAAAATTAATCCTGGATTTGCATCTACTTCTTCCATCGAAATTCCTTATATGTAACTTACAAAAAACGTTAAGTGCTTCGGTGATCATGCGCAATGGCGTTGCATGATTTTGTCCAATCGCTTAGGTGAGAACCCTAATCTTCGCAGTGGAAATGTGTCGTGTCTAAGAAACCTATTCGTACTAAACGCAAACAGGCCGGTTTGATTTCACGTCTACGCGGCAATTTTTTAACTGGGCTCGTAATCGTGTTGCCCGTGGCGCTGACGATTTGGATGATCTGGGCGTTTATCGGATTTGTGGACAGTTCTGTGCTGCCGCTGGTGCCTGAAGGGTACAAACCATCGTCTGGGTGGCGTGGATATGGTGTGATTGTGTTCTTGGTGTTCACGACCGTTGTGGGGTCGTTGACCAAGGGTATTTTCGGCAAACAACTGTTGAAATACATCGAAAGTCTTGTGGATCGGATGCCGATTGTGCGCACGATTTACAACGGTGTGAAGCAGATTGTTGAAACGGTTTTGAACCAGTCCAACACCAGCTTTGAAAAAGCCTGCATGGTGGAATATCCGCGCCGTGGGATTTGGGCGATTGCTTTTGTTTCGACTGCGACCAAGGGCGAAGTTCTGGCAAAATCAGGCGAAGAGGAAATGATGTCGGTGTTTTTGCCAACAACACCGAACCCCACATCGGGCTTTTTGCTGTTTGTGCCCAAACAGGATGTGGTGATTTTGGATATGGATGTGGAAGCGGCGGCCAAGCTGGTGATTTCTGCGGGGTTGGTGATGCCCCCAACCAAAGAAGAAATTGCAGCGGGTAAAGCCAAACCACGGGTCATTAATCAAAAATGATCGGCGCAGCGACGACTGGGTTTTTCACGGGGTTTTCCCTGATTTTGGCGATTGGCGCGCAAAATGCGTTTATCCTGCGCCAAGGGTTGTTGCGCAGCCATGTGTTTCCGCTAGCCTTGTTTTGCGCGGTATCTGATGCGATTTTGATCACCGCGGGTGTTGCGGGATTTGGCGTGGTGGTGGAACGCATCCCGTCCCTGCCCTTGATTATGTCGCTCGCTGGTGCTGCGTTTTTGTTTGTTTATGGTGGCCTACGATTTTGGGCAGCCTGGGGCGGTGAATACGCGATGGAGCTGTCGGGCGAGAGCATGGGATTGCGTGCGGCCCTTGGGGTTGTGTTCGCGTTTACCTGGCTGAACCCGCATGTGTATCTGGACACATTGGCCCTGATCGGAGCGGTCAGCACGCAATATCAAGGGGATGAAAAGATCGCCTTTGGCGCTGCGGCGGTGCTGGCGTCTTTTGTGTTTTTCTTTGGTCTTGGGTACGGTGCACGGATATTGGCGCCGATCATGCAAACGCCGTTCACGTGGCGGGTGCTGGATGTGATCATAGGCTGCGTGATGTGGATGATTGCAGTTGGGTTGGTGTTGAGTTTAGGGGCGCATTAATCGCTTAGAAACATCGTGTCCATTTCTTTTCGATCATAGTCCAATAACCAATCATTGAACTTTTTATACGCTCCTGCCAGTTTTTGTTTATTCATAGCAATAACGTCCATACCGCGATCATCATACGCATTAACGGCAACAGCATTATCGAAATCTACCAAAAATGTGGAATGACCATCTGCTGCGGGCATAATCATCATCTCTGAAGCAATATCAAGCCACAATAGCTCCGTAATCTGCTCCGGTTCTGTAATTTGATTTAAAAACCAATAATCGACGTCCTCGCCAACTTCTTCGGAGCTTTCATCAATAGCAAAGTCATAGTTATTTTTGTTAAATTTTGGGAATATTCCACCCAAACGGCTTAGGTCTGAGGATGTACCCTCTTTGTTGCCCCAACAGACGGTAACGGCATACAATTCTTTTGAAGGCTTAAAAACAAACTGAGCAATTTCATTTGCTCTAGAATGCGCCTGCAGAAAACGTCGGATGGGATTAGCAAAGCTAATTTCTCCACCCAATTCAAACCGCAGTCCAAAGTCAAATTCATAGAACATACCGTTGGGGAAGTCATGCCTGCCAAATGTTTGTTCTAGCCGATCTTGCCAGCCTGATTTTTGCTGAATTTCTTGAACCAAATGCCTACCCCTCACACGCCTTCCGAATGGCCTTCATATTCTCGCCATAGTGCATGGGCGTGCCACCTTTGAAAACGGCCGAGCCTGCAACCATCGCATCCACGCCAGCGGCCCATGCGAGGGGCGCGGTGTCGGGGGTTACGCCGCCGTCGATTTCGAGCCAGATGGGACGGTCGCCGATCATTTTACGCACGCGTTCCATTTTCGGGAGTTGGTTGTGCAGGAACTTTTGCCCGCCAAAGCCGGGGTTCACGGTCATGATCAGGATCAGGTCGATTTTATCGAGGCAGTATTCGATCACGCTTTCGGGTGTAGATGGGTTCAGCGCTACCCCTGCCTTGCAGCCCAAGGAGCGGATGTATTGCAGTGAACGATCCAGATGCGGGCCTGCTTCGGCGTGGATGGTGATGATATCGGCCCCTGCTTTGGCAAAGGCCTCTAGATACGGGTCCGCGGGGGAAATCATCAGGTGGCAATCCATCACGGTTTTGCAGTGCGGACGCAGGGCGGCGACCACATCTGGGCCGATGGTGATGTTGGGGACAAAATGGCCATCCATCACGTCGATATGCACCCAATCGCAGCCTTCGGCCTCGATCGCGCGGACTTCTTCGCCCAAGCGGGCAAAATCGGCGGACAGAATAGAGGGAGCGATTTTCAGATTACGGGCGGGATCAAATTCGAGAGGCATGGCAGTGTCCTTTGTAGCTCGTGTTTCTGATAGGTGAAAACGCGGCCCGCGAAAAGGCCGCGACGTAGGGTTTTTTGAACAATTGGTGGACCTCTGCGCGGGCTGCCCCCTAGGGTTGATGCAATTCATGAAATTTTGGGAGGAATTCACATGACTGTACGCAAGGCATTAACGTCTCTGGCCCTTGGTATGAGTGTTATGGCAAGTCCCGTTTTAGCAGATGGACATGGGAGTAGCGCCGTGAACCGCATTGATACGCAGCGCCCTGATGCGCCGGAATTGGCCGCCTATGGCGCGCATAAAGTTGGTGTTCGCACGATGACGATCACCAATCCAGATCAGATCGACATTCTGGCCATTGATCCAGCGGCGCCAAAACCTGATCCGATGCCGACGTATGATCGCGAATTGACGGTAGAGGTTTGGTATCCAGCGGCGGCGGATGCGACGGGCAATACGGTTTTGACGGCGAACTTGCGCGATGGAAAGACGCAAGTGCAATTGCAAGGGCAGGCCATGCGCGATGCGGCCCCTAATGCGGGGAAATTTCCGCTGGTGATGATCAGTCATGGGTATCCAGGGAACCGATATTTGTTGAGCCATTTGGCCGAAAATATCGCGTCCAAGGGGTATGTTGTTGCCTCGCTTGATCACAAAGACAGCACCTATGCGGATCAGGCTGCTTTCGGGTCTACTCTTGTGAACAGATCGCTGGATCAATTGTTCCTGCTTGATCAGATGGCTGCCATGTCTGCGGGAGATGGGTTCCTGAGCCGGATGGTGGATGCGGATAATACGGCGCTGATTGGCTATTCCATGGGAGGCTACGGCGCGGTGATTACGGCGGGTGGCGGTGTCACAGCTGGTGCTGCGGCAGCGCCATTTGCGCCCCACGGTACGCTGAACATTCATGTGGCGGGCACAGACACGCACAACGCCCTGCCCGATCCACGGATCAAAACGGCTGTTGCCTTTGCGCCTTGGGGGTTGACCTATGGGGTTTGGGATGCGGCGGGCCTTGCTAGTGTGCAAATCCCCATGTTGTTCGTGGCAGGGTCTGTGGATGATGTTTCAGGGTATAATCCCGGTATTCGCAGCATTTGGGAGGGTGCAGTGAATGTGGATCGCAGCCTACTGACATTTGACAATGCCAATCACAATGCGGCGGCCCCGATGCCTGCCCCTGCTGAGGCATTGCAAGTAGCAGATGGGGGCCTATCCCCCTATGATCATTATGCCGATCCTGTTTGGGATACGGTGAAGATGAACAATATCGCACAGCATTTCGTCACGGCGTGGCTCGGAAAATATCTGGGCGGTGATGCGGAAATGGAAGCGTATCTGGACCTGACCCCAAACGCCAATGACAGCGTTTGGGCGGTGAATGAAGATGGCACGTTCAAAGACGAACACACCCATTGGAAGGGTTTTCATAACCGCACGGCCAAAGGCCTGCGGTTTGAAGTTCTCCCTGCGGCTGACTAGGGTTCTGACCTAGGACGCCGCCACTTTCGGCCCAGATGGTTTGCGCCGTCTGGGTCGTTTGCCTTTTGGGCCTTTGGCGTTTGGATCAATCGCAACAATATTGCCGTTTGCATCCAGTTTTGACGTGCGCCGTTTGTGCCATGGCTTTTTGTTTGGATTGCCTTCGGGTTTTTCACCTTTGCCTGTAACTGCGCCGCCCCGACCGCCACGGCGGTTGTTTTTCGGTTTGGTTCGTTCAATCGGGCGATGCACGTTTGGCACAGGGGAACCATCTGCCATTTTGGCAGGGATTTTCATCTTGATGACTTTTTCAATGTCACGCAGCAGTTTCTGTTCTTCGGGGGAGCAGAAGGCCACGGCGAAACCTGATGCCCCTGCCCGCGCGGTACGGCCGATGCGGTGAACATAAGCTTCTGGCACATTGGGCAGATCGTAGTTTACGACGACTTCGACTTCGCGAATATCGATGCCACGCGCGGCGATGTCCGTGGCGATCAGCACGGGTTTGTCCCCTTTGCGGAACGCATCAAGGGCGCGTTGACGCTGGCCTTGGGATTTGTTGCCGTGGATCGCATCTGCGCCGATGCCCTCAGCGCCGAGTTTTTTCGCCACTTTGTCAGAGCCGCGTTTGGTGCGGCAGAACACGATGACCCGTTTGCCTGGATGCTGTTGCACCAGTTTGAAAATCGCGGTGGGTTTTGCGCCGTTTTCCATGTGGATCACGGTTTGATCAATGCGATCTGCGGTTTTGGAGACAACGTTCACGGACGTGTGGACAGGATCCGTGAGATAATCGTTTGCCAGTGATGAGATTTCTTTTGGCATTGTGGCCGAGAACAGCAGTGTTTGGCGTTTCTTTGGCATTTGGGACAGCAAACGACGGATCGCAGGCATGAACCCGATGTCGAGCATTTGATCGGCTTCATCGAGGACCACGGTTTCAATGCTTTTGAGGCTACACGCCTTTTGAGCAATCAAATCTTCGAGGCGGCCCGGTGTGGCCACTAGGATATCAACGCCGTCAGCCAGCTGTTTCTTTTGCTTTTTGATAGGCACACCGCCAATCACGAAAGCGGATCGCAGACCCAGCCCCTTGGAATAGGTCCAAATGGCATCGTTGATTTGTGTGGCAAGTTCGCGTGTGGGAGCAAGGATCAGCGCACGGATTTTGCGCGGACCGCTTGGGATGTTAGCGGACAGACGGTGCAGGATCGGCAGGGAAAAGGCTGCCGTTTTACCCGTGCCTGTTTGGGCGAGGCCGACGATATCGCGGCCTTCTAATACGGCGGGAATGGCCTGTGCTTGAATCGGTGTCGGGGTGGAATAATCGTTGTTGGACAACGTCTTAAGGATCGGCGCTGAAAGGCCGAGTTCGGTGAACGTCACGTGGTTCTCTTTCATGTGTGCGCAAGGGCAATACAATCAAGAAAGCTCAGCGCGGTTGAGGGCATATGGGCCCGTTCACCGCCTTACATAGAGATAACCCTTTGAAAGTCAACATCTTGCTGCGACGCAGCAATGACATTTATTTCAAACGGCGCATCAGGCTGGAAGTGTCCCAGCGCCCGCCACCCATTTTTTGAACATCGCCATAGAACTGATCCACAAGCGCCGTGACAGGCACAGATGCGCCGTTGTTATTGGCTTCATCGAGCACAATGCCCAGGTCTTTGCGCATCCAATCCACCGCAAAACCAAATTCAAATTCGTCTTTGAGCATTGTGGAGCCGCGGTTTTCCATTTGCCAACTGCCTGCCGCGCCTTTGGAGATCACGTCCAATACAGCTTCGCCGTCGAGGCCCGCTTTTTGGGCGAAGTGCATCCCTTCGGACAGGCCTTGGACCAGACCTGCGATGCAGATTTGATTGACCATTTTGGTCAGCTGCCCTGCCCCTTGATCGCCCATCAGACGGCAGGATTTGGCGAAACAGTTGATCGTGGATTCAACGCGGTCATAGGTGGTTTGATCGCCCCCACACATCACAGTGAGTTGGCCGTTTTCAGCACCCGCTTGGCCGCCAGAGACAGGCGCGTCGATAAAGCCAATTTTTTGGGACGCAGCCACATCGGCCAGTTCAATGGCAACGGTTGCGGATGTGGTTGTGTGATCCACAAAAATTGTGCCCTCGGCCATACCCGCCAGTGCGCCATCATCGCCAAGCACAACCGAACGCAAATCATCGTCATTTCCGACGCAGGCGAAAACGATATCAGCGCCTTGCGCTGCTTCGCGGGGCGTTTTTGCAGCCGTGCCACCGTGTTCGGTGCTCCAGCTTTCAGCTTTGGCGAAAGTACGATTGTAAACGGTGACATCGTGACCTTTTGCGGCCAAATGACCTGCCATTGGGTAACCCATGACACCCATTCCCAAAAATGCTAGTTTCGCCATAGTTCCAACTCCTGTATATCCGCCACATCCGCGCGGTTTCATCTGTTGTTCTGTGTTTGGACTGTTGGGGTAAAGGGGTCAAGGTTCAGAACCCCATTTGACGTTTGAGGTGTGCATGGCGTTTGCTTTTCGCTGGTTGTTTCGCAGTTTTTTGGCTCTTGGTGTATTGGCTTTGCTGGCGCTGATGCTGGTGTATTATTTCGCTACGCAATCGCTGCCTGATTATAACCGCGATCATGTGGTGGATGGTCTGAACGGCCCAGTGGAAATTGTGCGCGACACCAATAATGTGCCGCATATTTTTGCAGATGACGCCAAGGATGTATATTTCGGTCTTGGCTTTTCGCATGCGCAGGATCGGTTGTGGCAAATGACGATGCTGCGGCGCACCGCCCAAGGGCGGCTGAGCGAGTTGTTTGGAGAGGAAACCTATCAGATTGACGATTTTGTGCGGCGGTTGGATTTGGTGGCCCTGTCACGCGCATCTTACGAGTTTCAAACCGAAGAAGTGAAAGCCGCGTTGCAGGCGTATTCTGCGGGTGTGAATGCGTGGTTGAATGTGGTGCAAAAGGATGCGCTGGGGCGCGGTGCGCCTGAGTTTTTCCTGTTTTCGCCTGAATTGGAACCATGGACCCCAACAGACAGTTTGTCGATTTTACGGGTTATGGCGTTGCAATTGTCCGGGCATTTGCGATCCGAAGTTGTACGTGCGCAAGTAACGTTGACTGTCGGGCCAGAGCGGGTACGAGATATTTTGCCAGACGCGCCGAGCAAAGGGGCAATGGCGTTGCCTGAATTGGCTGCCTTGTTTGATGACTTACCACGCGATTTTGCGGCAATGGCACCACAACACCGTCTTGATCCGGTAAAGCCGTTCGATATGGCTGGGGCGAGTAATGCTTGGGCCGCTGCCAGCAGCCGCAGTGCAACGGGTGCGCCGATTTTGGCCAATGATCCGCATTTGGGGCTGTCTGCGCCGTCTATCTGGATGCTGGCCCGTATGGATTTTCCGGATGGGGGTATTATTGGCGGCACTATTCCAGGAATTCCAGCGGTGATGTCTGGCCGATCAGAGGCGCTCGGCTGGGGGTTAACATCCAGCTATTTGGATGATCTGGATGTTTACGTGGAGCAGTTAAATCCTGACAATCCAGAAGAGTACCTGACACCTGATGGGTACAAACCGTTCAAAACACAAGATGTTTTGATCCGCATCAAAGACCAAGCGCCGCGCACGATCACCATGCGTTGGACAGAAAACGGACCCGTGATTCCGGGTGATCATTACGATCTACAATCCATTACCCCCAAGGGGCATGTGACGTCGATCCGTTGGACGGCGCTGGACGCCAATGACCAGTCGATGACGGCTGCGCTTAATATGATGCGGGCAAAATCTATCCCTGCGGCCCGTGCGGCCATGGCATTTTACAAAGCGCCGAGCCAGAATGTGACCCTTGCCGATAAGAACGGTGTGATGATGCAGATGATCGGCAAGCAGGCGAAACGCGATCCGCGCCACACATCGTTGGGGCGGTTTCCTTCACAAGGGTGGTTGCCAGAAAACCGCTGGGACGGGTATTTGCCATTTGATGACAATCCGTCTTCTAAAGACCCTGCAAGTGGGATTGTGGCCAACACCAACAACAAGATCACGGATGCGCCGTTTCCACGGCATGTGAGCCATTCGTGGGGAGATACCTATCGATATTTGCGGCTATCCTCTTTGATGAACGAGCGCGAAGTGCATACACGGGACAGTTTCATCGAGGCGCAGCTTGATACGGGATCTGTTGGGGCAACGGCGTTGTTGCCTTTGGTGGCCAAAGAGCTGTGGTTCACGGGGGAAGCGGCCCCAGAGGGTACGGTGGAGCGACAGCGGGAAATTGCGCTCGAACTGTTGGCGGCGTGGAATGGGCAGATGGATGAACATATTCCAGAGCCCCTGATTTATGCGGCATGGATGCGTCAATTGCAAAACCGTTTGATCCGCGATGATCTGGCAACGTTGGCAACACATTTTCCACGCCCTGACCCTGTGTTTATTGAACGGGTGTTCCGCAACATTGAGGGGGCAGCCTCATGGTGTGACATTAAACAATCCACGCGACCTGAAAGCTGTTCTGATTTGGCCCGCATTTCGCTAGATGCCGCCATATTGGAATTGACGGAACTATACGGAGATCGGATTGACAGTTGGCGCTGGGGCGAAGCGCATCAGGCGCATCACGATCATGAGGTTTTGGGCAAAGTGCCCCTAATGGCTTGGGTGACAAATATTCGCCAAGAGACATCAGGCGGGGATCATACGTTGATGCGCGCACGTACCAGTGGAACGGGTGAAGCGCCTTATGCCAACGTGCATGCAGCGGGGTTCCGTTCGGTCATTGATTTCGCCGATCCAGACAGTTCCGTTTACATCATTTCCACGGGGCAATCGGGGCATTTCCTGTCGCGGCATTACGATGATCTGGCACAGCTGTGGCGGCGCGGAGAATATATCATCATGTCGCTCGATCCTGATCTGGCCCGTGGGGGCGCGGTGGGGATCAGTCAGCTGACACCTGCGGAGTAGGCATGTCTGTGTGGCGCCCTCTTCAAGACATTCGGGGCAAAGCGCTTGAGATAGTGTTCTTGGCAGATGTGACGTTTCCAGATGAAACACTTTCGGATCAAGATGCGGTGTATTTCACGGAGGACAACGGTGAAATATGCCGCGCGACTTGGCGAGAATTGAACATTTTAGAGCGTACGCCAATTCAGACGGTTTATTGGACGTCTTGAAAACGTAAAAAGCGCGACCAAATTGGCCGCGCTTTTTGTGTTGGTGTATTTGCCCTGCGCTTTAGAAGTTCAGGGAAATATCGCGGTGATGTGCAGAACAGCTGGCCATGAACAGCGCCTGTTCCCGTGTGAGACCAGATTGCATCCGCAGCCCCAAAGTGCCTTCGATGGTAGACAGGTATGTTTCCAACCCTGGGCGCAGCGCGGTTTCTGCTTCTGCACGCCAGACTTTGCCATTTTCAAAGGAGGCGATGGCTTTGTCATATTCTGAAAGCGCGGCCTCAACATCGGGGGTTTTCGCTTTCAATTTGCGGCGAGCCTTACCGAGTGCTTTTTTCACATCGTCCGTTGCACCGAGTTTGCCGATGCGTTTGGACAGATCGTTGACCAAAGCTTCGGTTTCTTTTGGATCACCCGCTTCAACAGTGGCCCGCAGTGCCAAAAGCTCTTCTTCAAAGCCAAGGTATGCGGTGGTGTCGTTCATGGCAGCCAAGGCTTCGGCAACATCTTCGTAGGATGTATCTGCGTTGCGGCGGTATTTGTTGCGCGCATCGTTCTCCGCTTTGGTCAGTTTGGCGAAGGTTTCATGCACCCCATCCCATGTGTCAGGGATTTGACCTTGCAGTTCAGCGATATGCGCCTCTGCCTTGGCGATGTCAGCCATCAGGTCTTCGCGATCGGGGCTGTCTGCCGGGAGGCGGCCAAGAGTGGTGTTCATTTCCGTCAGGTGCTTTTGTTCACGGCGAATGTTCTTTTCGATGCCGCGCACCAAGCGCAATTGAGGGCGATACGCGCCAGAGGCTGCCTCTACTGCGTCGGCAGCAACGAAAGCCTCATTCAGTTTGGCGATGGCTTCTTCTGCACTGTCGACGGCTTTGGACACGCTTTTTGACATCTTCTTCGGCAGGACATCGAAATTCAGGCCTTGAGCGGTTTTGATCGCGGCAAGCGTTTTGCCGTCATCCGCTGCCAATTGACCAGACACGTAGTCTTCCATGCAGAATTGCAGCTTTGGATTGCGCGGCGGTGGCGCCTGATCCGACAGGAAGCTGACGCGGTTTGGCAAGTAATTCACCAGAGGTGGGTACAGACCGACGATGCCAAGTGCAAAAAGTTGCAGTGCGATGAACGCAATGACACCTTTGTACATGGCGATTGTTTTCACCGCCGCAGGTGCGACCCCGCGCAGGTAGAACAGTGCAAAGCCGAATGGCGGCGTGAGGAACGAGGTTTGAATGTTCAAACCAATCATCACACCCAGCCAAACAGCCGTGATATTTGCGCCTGGGTCTGCAAGCAGGATTGGTGCCACAATCGGCACGACAACCACCGCAATTTCGATGAAGTCGAGGAAGAACCCGAGGAAGAAAATAACCGCCATAACGATAATAAACTGGGTCCAGAACCCGCCAGGTAAGGACAGTAGGAATTCACGCACCAGCTCTTCACCTCCAAAGGCGCGGAAGGCTGCGGTGAGCATTGCGGCCCCTAACAGGATGATAAACACCAGTGACGTGGTTTTCGCGGTTTCGAGCATCACACCTTGCAGCGTATTGTCGATGCGCAAGACGCGGATGCCTGACCAAATCAACGCAATCAAAAGACCGATGGTTCCAAACGCGCCAATCATGATGCCAGTGGCGTCTTCAGGGGTCGACATGGCTTTGACGTTCATTTCGTAATTGCGCAGCGCAAATGTGATCACCAGCAATGAAACGATGGCCAATATGGCGGGAAGATAGGTGGATTTCTTGCCTTCGCACAGGCGATAGCCGGCCATGATCATGGCCCCTGCCGCACCAATTGCGCCCGCTTGGTTCACCGTTGCAATACCGCCGATGATGGAACCCAGCACGAGGAAGATCAGCGCCAAAGGTGGCACGAGTGTCATAACAACGTTGCCCCAGAATTGCAGGTTCATCTGGCCTTCGTATTTAACGGCAGGTGCGGCGCTTGGTTTGATCAATGCGTACACAAGTATGTAAAGCATGTAGAGGCCAACCAGAACGAGGCCCGGAACAAAAGCGCCAAGGAACATTTCGCCAGCAGATGTGGAGGCCACATCAAAGATGGACGGCATTGAGAGTTCGCCAGTGCTTTCTTTGTGGAGGGCTTTGCGTGCAGAGGACGCTTGGTCTGTGGCGGAGGCCAATTGGTCCGCGAGAATAATCAGAACGATGGACGGTGGGATGATCTGACCGAGCGTTCCAGATGCTGCGATTGTGCCAGACGCGAGGGATGGCGAGTAGCCGTTTCGCAACATGGCAGGTAAAGAGATGAGGCCCATGGCCACAACAGTCGCCCCCAAGATACCCGTTGTCGCAGCGAGCAATGCGCCCACAAAAACAACGGAGATACCCAAACCGCCAGGGATTGGCCCGAACAAAGACGCCATGGTGAGCAGCAAATCTTCGGCGATTTTGGAACGTTGGAGCATGATGCCCATAAAGATAAAGAGCGGAATGGCAATGAGCGTATCCCTCTCGACCTCCCAAAAGGTGCCGCGTAGGTTAATTGTCCCTGCGGAGAGCCATTGTTGTGGCCCTCCCGTATGGAAGTAAGCGTCTGTGCCACCGCCAAAGAGATAGCCTGTACCTGCGGCTAAGCCGATTGAGATGATCGCAGCCCCTGGCAGCGCGAAAGCAACGGGATAGCCAGAACCCAGGGCAAAAGCCATGGTCAGGACCAGAACGGCGAGAAAGAAGAGTTCCATGTGACGAGGTCCTTAGCTTAGTGAGCTGGTGGCGCAACTGTGCGCTGGCCGGGTTCGTTGCGGTAGTTTGCAACGGCTTCTAGGAAGTAGCTGGTAAATTGGATCAGCATTGTGATCGCAAAAATGCCCAAGAACGCCGCCATTTGGTATTTGATATACAGGCCATTGCTGCCAGATTGCGTTACTTCGAAGTTCATTACAGGGGAGTTGATCATTGACTGTTTGCCGTTCAGGCCCAGCCCCAGAATGACCCAGCAGGTTGTCGCCCCTAAGGCAAGCGAACCCACCGCGTTGATCATACCGCGTGTTTTGTCTTTGAACCCCGCGTAAAGGACATCAACGCGAACGTGGCCTTCTTCGAACAATGTGTAAGCCGAGGCAAAGAGGAACAGCGCGGCGTACCAGTAGCGTACCAAATCGCCCATGAAGGCTTGTTCATAAGAGAAAACAAACCGTGTGATTACAATTGCGAGTTCGGCGGCGACGATTAAAAGCGCAAGCCACGTAAAGCCCAAAGTGCGCGTAAAGATCGCGATGACAAAGCCTGCGACAATCAGCGGAATGTGAATTGTGCCCCCGACAAAGCGAGCGCTTTTGAAGTTTGAGGCCATTTCCGAGGAGACAAAGACCTCCCAAAGGTTTTCAACGCGCAAAAACGCAATAGCGGTGTCTGCAATGCCCACAAGAAATACCGACCAGAAGCAGGCACGGATCAGGTAGACGTTGAATTTGTGTATGATGTGTGCGTCCCAGCGCAAGGCAACTGAACTTGAGGTGAGGACGTAGAGAAAGGCCAATGCAATGGCGATCACATAAATCAGAGCGGGAACCAGCGCACCCATGTTGCCATCAAACAAAGCTGTAACGTGGGGGAATTCGAAGCCCACATTTAGAACATTGTTGATAAGAAAAGCGGCCAGCACGGCCAACATTGTCCAACCAATCAGGCGGATAAGTGGTGCTGGGCTGCCGTATTTCTGAACGATTACAGAAGACGCATCAGATGCCATGATATTCCCCGTTGGACCCGAAGATCCGCAAAACCTGTTGTAGCTGTCTCCAAACAGCCCCTGCGATGGTGCAGTTACAATCGCAGTGTTTTGGAATTGCGGGGCCCGAAAGCCCCGCAAAAGATCAGTTCGTTGAGTTGATTACTCTGTGATGCCCAGAACGCGGTTGCGCTGGTTCACGTAAGTAACCTCAAACGCAGCCATCGCGCTGCCGTACTCGCGGAGTTTGGCTTGGAAATCATCGTCAACTTTCGTTGCGAGATCAGAGTGCGCACGTGTTTCTTCAAACACTTCCGCTGCTGCTTCGCCCATTGCGTCCCAAACATCGTCGTTGAATGCACGAACTTGTACGCCCTGCTCGTCTACGAGTTTTGTGAGGTATTCGCCGTTCAGAGCGACTGTTTCTTCGAATTGTGCCGCGTGCTCTTCGTTACATGCAGCTTCGATGACAGCTTTTTCCCAGTCTGACAGACCTTCGTACCATGATTTGTTCATACCGAACGCAAGACCACCACCTGGCTCGTGCATGCCGCCAGTGTAGTAGTATTTGGCAGCTTCGTAGAACTTCATGAAGTAGTCGTTGTAAGGACCAACCCATTCTGTCGCGTCGATAGCACCAGAAACGAGGTTTTCGTAAATCTGACCACCTGGCAATGAAACAGTTGAAACGCCCAGTTTGGACATCACGTTACCGCCAAGACCCGGAATACGCATTTTCAGACCTTTAAGGTCTTCTGGGGATTCGATCTCTTTGTTGAACCAGCCACCAGCCTGCGTACCTGTGGCACCACATGCGAGTGCTTTCAGGCCGAATTCGCCAGATACTTCGTCCCAGAGCGCTTGACCGCCACCGAACTTGATCCACGCGTTCCACTCCACTGTTGTCATGCCAAATGGCACGGATGTGAAATAGGCGAATGCTGGGTGCTTACCAACCCAGTAATAGTCCGCAGCGATGTACGCTTGGGAGTTACCAGAAGCAACTTCGTCAAATGAGTCAAACGCACCAACGCGCTCGCCAGCAGCGAAGTAGTTTACTTTGATTGCACCGTTAGACAGCTCTTCGATGCGCGCAGCCAGACGCTGTGCTGAAATACCCAAACCCGGGAAGTCCCGTGGCCAAGTAGATACGATTGTCATTTCTTTGGCGTGGCTCGCAGACACCGCTGGTGTTGCCAGAGCCGCAGCGCCTGCACCAAGTGCTGCGCCTTTTAGAAACTTACGACGTTCCATGTATGTATTCTCCTCCATGTTAAACGCAATTCGGGCAAGCAGATATGGTGGTTCCCAAGGCCACCCGCCGAATGCTGTGTGGAGCATGCAATGGGGCCAAGGAATAATGCAACTGATTTTCGAGACTTGACGGCGAAGTTATTACAGAATTTCCAATTTTTTCCGTATTTTGAAAGAATGTAACGAATTCTTACGAGGCGCTATCTGAAAATTACGCTGACCCGACTCCGTTCGGTATACAATTGCACACCGACGCAATAGGGATGGGCTGGTGTTATCGTTAAACTGATTCACAAAATTACAAAAACCCGCAGCAGGGCTTTTGCGAAATTCCCTAAATTTGGAAGATTGTTTCAAAAAGGCAGCATTTCGCGACATTTTCTTGGCGAAAGACCTTGACCGCCTTTCGTGGCAGCCATAGTTTACGCGCATGAATACGGAACAAGCAGACATTCTAGTCGTAGTGACCAAGCGCATGGCGCGGAAGCGATAACACTCGTTTCTATCCCCATGCGCAGCCCCCTGATTGGGGGTTTTTTTATGCCTGTACCGAATTCGAAACCGATGATGTGAAGCTGGAGCAAGAAAATGACACGTCAAATAACTGGAGCGCAAATCGTTGTTAAAGCCTTGAAGGATCAGGGCGTCGACGTCGTCTTTGGATATCCAGGCGGGGCTGTTCTGCCGATTTATGATGAAATCTTCCAGCAAAACGATATTCGCCACGTATTGGTGCGCCACGAACAAGGGGCAACGCACGCCGCTGAAGGGTATGCACGGTCCACGGGCAAACCGGGCGTTGTTTTGGTCACGTCTGGTCCTGGTGCAACAAATGCAGTGACAGGCATGACTGACGCGTTGATGGACAGCATTCCGATGATTGTTCTGACAGGACAGGTTCCGACATTCATGATCGGCAATGATGCGTTCCAAGAGGCCGACACCGTTGGCATTACGCGCCCGTGTACGAAACATAACTGGCTGGTACGTGACACCAACGAATTGGCGCAAACCATGCACCAAGCGTTTCATGTGGCCACATCTGGTCGCCCTGGCCCTGTGTTGATCGACATTCCAAAGGACGTGCAGTTTGCGAACGGCACTTACGTTGGCCCTGCGAAGGCGGACAAAGGCCATTATGCGCCGCGCGTGAAAGGGGACATGGAAAAGATCACAGAACTGGTTGAATTGATTGAAAAGGCGAAAAAGCCGATCATTTATTCTGGCGGTGGTGTAATCAACTCTGGCCCAGCCGCATCCACGTTGTTGCGCGAATTTGCGGATGCGACGAAGTTTCCAGTGACATCGACGTTGATGGGGCTTGGGGCGTATCCTGCCAAAAGCGATCAGTGGCTTGGTATGTTGGGGATGCACGGCACCTATGAAGCAAACATGGCCATGCACGGCTGTGATTTGATGATCAACATTGGTGCGCGGTTTGACGACCGTATCACGGGTTTGGTTGACGCGTTCAGCCCAAATTCCAAGAAAGCGCACATCGATATTGACCCGTCTTCCATCAACAAAGTGATTCATGTGGATATCCCGATCATTGGGGACTGTGGCCATGTGTTGGAGGACTTGTTGAAAGTGTGGAAATCCCGTGGTCGCAAGACAGACGCGGATGCGGTTCAGAACTGGTGGGGGCAGTTGAATGACTGGCGTGCCGTAGACTGCCTGAAGTACGAGCAGAAAGGCTCAATTATCAAGCCGCAGTATGCGCTCGAACGGTTGGAAGCCTTGACCAAGGATCATGATCGGTATGTGACCACCGAAGTGGGCCAGCACCAAATGTGGGCGGCACAGTTCATGGGCTTTAACGATCCGAACCGTTGGATGACATCAGGTGGTTTGGGCACGATGGGGTACGGTTTCCCTGCGTCTGTTGGCGTGCAAATGGCCCATCCTAACAGCCTGGTAATTAACGTGGCGGGCGAAGCCAGCTGGTTGATGAACATGCAGGAACTTGGCACAGCAATGCAGTATCGTTTGCCCGTGAAACAGTTCATCCTGAACAACGAACGGCTGGGCATGGTGCGCCAATGGCAAGAATTGCTGCACGGTGAGCGGTATTCATCAAGCTGGTCCGAAGCGCTGCCTGATTTCGTGAAGTTGGCCGAAGCCTTTGGCGCGAAAGGCATTCAAGTGTCTGATCCAGCGGATCTGGATGATGCGATCATGGAAATGATCAATCACGATGGTCCTGTTGTGTTTGATTGCTTGGTTGAAAAGCACGAAAACTGTTTCCCAATGATCCCATCGGGTAAGGCACACAACGAAATGCTGCTTGGCGATGCTTCGACAGAGGGCGCGATTGAGGCTGGCGGCGCGGTGATGGTGTAAACCACCGCCCTGCCCCCAACCAAAAGATCAGAATAGGAAAAGTACTATGAAAGTTAAAAAAGGCACATCGCGGCGCAGCGCGTATAACCTACAAAGCGTTTACGGCGATGAGATCGAAACACACACGCTCGCAGTGATTGTGGACAACGAAGCGGGGGTTTTGGCCCGTGTCATCGGTCTGTTTTCAGGCCGTGGGTACAACATCGAAAGCCTGACGGTGGCCGAGATTGACCACGAGGGTCATCGGTCGCGCATTACGGTTGTGACAACGGGCACGCCTGCAGTGATTGAACAGATCAAAGCGCAGTTGGGTCGTTTGGTGCCCGTTCACGACGTGCATGACCTGACCGTTGAAGGGCCAAGCGTTGAGCGTGAGTTGGCGTTGATTAAAGTGGCGGGTGTGGGTGACAAGCGGGTCGAAGCCCTGCGCACATCCGAAGTGTTCCGTGCGCGGGTTGTAGACAGCACTTTGGAGAGTTTCGTGTTTGAAATCACTGGCGCACCTGAAAAGATTGATGCGTTCGCGGAAATGATGCGGCCTTTGGGTATGGTTGAAATCGCACGCACAGGTGTGGCCGCGATCATGCGCGGCACGTAACCCCCGTTTTTGATACGCCTCTTACATCAAAGAGGCGTATCTACTGAATTGGCCCCATCTGATCTACATGAACGATAGAGTTCACTTTGTCAGAGGCCCTGCCCTTTATCACATTAAATTCAATTTCTGCGCCTTCGGGCAATTCTTCCATGCCAATAGCGTCGAGCGATCCTTGTGTGATGAAGATTGTTTGATCCGTGTTATCGCGAATAAAACCGTATCCCCGCGACGGATCATACCAAAGGACATGGCCTTTTTTGATTGCTTGTCCCAATTTTGTTGGTCCCCAAAATACCAAAAGTCAAAATTGCTTTGCTCACTTTACGCCCGTAAAGTTTAACGCAGAGAAAGTTTGAAACCAACACACTTTTAACGTCAAAAATTTGTATTTAATTTCAGCATGCTAAGTGGATTATTGTGCTTCGGTTTCGGTCAGATGTGTAATCAATGCGCGAAGTGAGGCAGGCATGTTCCGCTTTTGCGGGTAGAGAATATTAATGTCCAAAAGCGGAAAGGCGTAGTCTTTGAGGATTTCAACAAGCGTGCCATTTTCCACCGCATCACAGGCGATAAAATCGGGAAGAACCGCAATTCCACGGCCCGCAATCGCCATGTTGCGGTTGTACGTGCCTGAGTTGGACGAAAACCGCCCCGTGATGCGTTTGCGCACTTCGGCATCATTGTGCAGCGCCACCCATTCTGACCCGGATGTCAGGTTATTGTACCGAATACATTCGTGATCGTTTAACGCATCAAAGCTGTCGGGTTCGCCGTGACGGGCCAGATAGGACGGTGCTGCATACATTCGAATTTTAGTGGTTCCAAGTTTGCGGGCGAACAAGCCGCTGTCGTCAAGCACACCAATGCGGATGGCGGCGTCGAACCCTTCGGAAATCAGATCAACGCGTTTGTCTGAAAGGTGCAGGACCAGTTCTACATCCTGATTGTCTTGTGCAAACCGGTCGAATTGCGCGGCCAGCACGGCATCGGTGTAGCTGCTGGGGACTGCGAGCCGCAGGCGGCCTGATATGGCAGAATTGGCACCTTTTGCAGCCTCGGTTGCAGCATCAATGCGGGCAAGGATATCAAGGCAGCTTTCATAATATTCACGGCCCAGTTCAGTTGGCACGACGGATCGCGTGGTGCGGTTGACCAGTTGCACGCCAAGGTCGGTTTCCAGATCTGTGATACGACGTGAGCAAACGGATTTGGCAATGCCAAGCCGCGCGGCAGCAGCGGTGAAGCCGCTTTCTTCGATAACAGCAATCAGGGTTTTCATATGGACGATGTCCATGGACGTACCTCGTGAAAAAGGCCCCTGCGGGTGTGCAGAGGCCTTTGGATTGTTTTAGCAGTTGTTAGCTGTTGTCAACGGCACGCCCGGCCATCACGCCCACAAGATGCGCGCGGTATTCAGAGGAGCCGTGGATGTCGGCCATCATGTTGCCTGGATCTGTTGCTACGCCTTCAGCTGCGGCAGCGGACCAGTCGGAACCGAGCGCTGCTTCCATATCTGCATGGCGGAAAACACCATCAGACCCAGCGCCCGTGACGGCCACGCGCACGCCATCCGCGGCTTGGGCTGCCATGACGCCAACCATTGCGTAACGGGAGGCTGGGTTGGGGAACTTGGCATAGGCTGCTTTGGTTGGTGCGGGGAAATTCACCGACGTGATGATTTCATTTTCATCAAGGGCCGTTTCAAACATCCCCACAAAGAAATCATCCGCCGCGATTTCGCGCTTGTCCGTGATGATCGTTGCACCAAGGCCAAGGCACGCCGCAGGATAATCCGCTGCGGGATCGTTGTTGGCGATGGAGCCACCAATGGTGCCCCTTGCGCGCACTGCTGGATCGCCGATACCGCCAGCAAGGGCCGCGAGGGCGGGGATTAGACCTGTTACTTCCGCAGAACTGGCGACTTCGGCGTGGGTACAGGATGCCCCGATGGTAATGGTGTTGCCGCGCACTGCGATCCCGCGCATTTCTTCAACACCTGATACGTCGACCAGATCAGAAGGCGCTGCCAGACGTTGTTTCATCGTTGGGATCAGGGTTTGCCCCCCTGCGAGGTATTTGCCGTCCTCGGCGCTCACCAATTTTGAGGTGGCGCTGAGAACTGTGTCGGCACGGTGATAGTTTGTATCGTACATTGTGTTTTCCTCCTTATTCTGCGGCTTGCGCGGCAGAGACCTCTTGCAGGGCGGCCCATACGGCGGATGGGGTCGCGGGCATTGCGAGGTTATTGTTTCCAATGGCATCTGTGATCGCGTTGATCACCGCAGGTGGGGAGCCGATGGCCCCTGCTTCGCCGCAACCTTTCATGCCAAGCGGGTTGCCTGGGCATTCGGTGCTGTGATGATGCACGCTGTAAGATGGCAGATCGTCCGCACGGGGCATGGTGTAATCCATGTAAGACCCTGATAGCAGTTGGCCGTCGTCATCATAGACTGCGTGTTCAAGTAGGGCTTGGCCCACACCTTGGGCAATGCCGCCGTGAACTTGACCTTCTACGATCATCGGGTTGATGATTGTGCCAAAGTCATCAGAGGCCGTGAATTGCACAATTTCCGTGGTGCCCGTTGCTGGGTCCACTTCCACTTCGCAGATGTAACAGCCCGCAGGGAAGGTAAAGTTGGTCGGGTCGTAGAACGCCCCTTCCTTCAATCCCGGTTCCATGCCTTCGGGCAGGTTGTGCGCGGTGTAGGCGGATAGGCCCACCTCGTGCCAGCCCATGGCTTTGTCCGTGCCAGCCACTTTGACTTCGCCGCCTTCGATAACAATGTCATCTTCGGAGGCTTCGAGAACGTGGGCCGCGATTTTCTTGACCTTGGCTTCCACTTTGTCGAGCGCCTTGGAAATGGCGGACATGCCCACCGCGCCAGAGCGCGACCCGTAGGTGCCCATGCCAAACTGCACTTTATCCGTATCGCCGTGGACGATTTGGACGTTGTCGGTTGGCAGATCAAAGCGGTCTGACACCAGTTGGGCGAATGTGGTTTCGTGGCCCTGCCCGTGGCTGTGCGATCCCGTAAGGATTTCGATTGTGCCAACGGGGTTCACGCGGACTTCGGCGCTTTCCCACAGGCCAACGCCTGCCCCTAAGGAGCCAACGGCTGCGGATGGGGCGATGCCACAAGCTTCGATGTAGTTGGAGTAACCAAGACCGCGCAGTTTGCCGCGCCGCGCGGCTTCGGCTTTGCGGTCTTCAAAGCCTGCCACATCAGCGGCGGCTTTGGCTTGGTCCAGGTTGCCCGCGAAATCGCCGCTGTCATAGGCCATGATCACTGGCGTTTGGTGCGGGAATTCTTGGACAAAGTTCTGGCGACGCAACTCGCCTGCGTCGACGCCCAACTCGCGGGCCGCCGTTTCCATCATGCGTTCAATCAGATAGCAGGCTTCTGGTCGCCCTGCCCCGCGATAAGCGTCTACTGGCACGGTGTTGGTGTAGTAGGTTTGCACATCACAATAGACATTGGCGATGTTGTACTGACCTGACAGCAAAGTGGCGTACAGGTAGGTGGGCACAGCAGAGGAGAACAACGACATATAGCCGCCAAGGTTCGCCTTTGTGTTCACCTTGAGACCAACGATGTTGTTGTTTTCATCAAACCCTATCGTGGCCGTGGACACGTGATCGCGGCCATGAGCGTCTGTTAAGAACGCTTCGGAGCGCGTGGATGTCCATTTCACCGAGCGTTCAGTGCGCATAGATGCCCACAAGCAGGTGATTTCCTCTGGATAAATGTAAATCTTGGCGCCAAAGCCGCCGCCCACATCAGGGGCAATCACGCGCAATTTGTGTTCGGGTGCCACGTTGTAAAACGCGGACAGAACAAGGCGTGCCACATGCGGGTTTTGCGAAGTGGTATAGAGGGTGTAGTGATCCTCAGCCTCGTTATAGGTCGCAATAGCGGAACGGGGTTCCATAGGGTTTGGCGACAGACGGTTGTTGGTGATGTCCATCGTTGTGGTATGAGCTGCGCCTGCAAGGGCAGCGTCGGTTTCATCCTTTAGGCCGATTTCCCAATCAAAGATCAGGTTGCCGGGCGCATTTTCGTGGATTTGCGGAGCGCCTTCTGCTGTTGCCGCCAAAACGTTGGAAACCGCTGGAAGGACATTGTAGTCCACATCAACGGCTTCGGCGGCGGCTTGTGCCTGTGCTTTGCTGTCTGCGATAACAACAGCCACGGCATCGCCCACATAGCGGACTTTGGTTGTGGCAAGGGCGGACCATGCCCCCATATTCATCGGGGTGCCATCTTTGGATGTAATACCCCAGCCACAGATGATGTTGCCGATTTCATCGCCCGTCAGTTGGTTGCCATCCAGCACATCAACCACACCTTCCATGGCGAGTGCTGCAGATTTGTCGATGCCTTTCACCTCTGCATGAGCGTGCGGGGAGCGCACAAACGCGGCGTAGGCTTGGTTGGGTTCAACGATATCGTCTGTGTACCGGCCTTTGCCGGTTACGAAACGCTTGTCCTCTTTGCGCAGGACGCGGGCGCCAATTCCTTCGGTCATATTCTGATCTCCCCTTATGCGTTCATTTTCGATGCGCCGTCGGCGATCGATTTAACGATGTTATGATAACCCGTGCAGCGGCAGATGTTGCCTTCCAACTCTTCACGGATTGCTTGTTCATCGAGGGTTTTTCCGGATGCTTTGTAACGCTCGACCATGTCTGTGGCTGTCATGATCATGCCCGGGGTGCAGAACCCGCACTGAAGACCGTGGTTCTCTTTGAACGCAGCTTGCATGGGATGAAGTTCATCTTTGCTGGCAGCGACCCCTTCGATGGTTGTCACCTCGGCCCCATCAGCGGCGGCGGCAAGCATGGTGCAGGATTTCACCGCTTGGCCGTTCACATGCACAACGCACGCGCCGCACTGGGATGTGTCACAGCCAACATGGGTGCCTGTCAGGCGCAGGTTTTCGCGAATGTAGTCCACCAGAAGCGTATTGTCGGGCACCTCGGCGCTGCGCGCCTTCCCGTTTACGGTCATTGAAACTTTGGTCATCGTATCCTCCCAGAAAATGACAGGCGCATGGCGCCAATGATATGATTTCGAATTAGGTTTCGGCGAGTTGATCCTTTAGATTGGCAAAGAACTTATCGGCCAGTTTCGCCGCCGTGGATTGAATTAGCCGCGAACCGAGTTGGGCGATTTTACCGCCCACTTGTGCGCTGGCGGTGTACGTTAGGATGGTTTCCTCGCCATCTTCAGCCAATTGAACATCCGCGCCGCCCTTGGCAAAGCCTGCAATGCCGCCTTTGCCTTCGCCCTGAATTTTCAAAGAATTGGGCGGGTTTAGATCTTGAAGTTCAACCTCGCCCGCGAATTTTGCTTTCACGGGGCCGATCTTAAGTGCGACCTTGGCGTTCATTTCGGTGTCGCTGGTTTTGTCCAGATCTTCGCAGCCAGGGATGGCTTCGCGCAGGATGTCGGGATTTTGGATCGCAGCCCACACAACGTCGATTGGGGCTTCGATACGGTATTGGCCAGACATATCCATGTGATGCTTTCCTCCCAGACTGCATAAAATAGACCCGATGCTTCGCTTTCCTGTCAACGGTTTCGCATCACCCATCGGTGGGATTGTCTCAGACCTGAGACAGATCAGGTTGTGATGTCGTGCTTTTTCAACAAACGGTAAAACGTGGCGCGACTGACGTTGAGGTCTTTGGCCGCCTGTGTGGCGTTGCCTCGCGCAGTGGCGAGCGCACGGCGCACGGTTGCCCGTTCTGCATCCAAAAGCCCGTTTGACGGGGCTTCTTCGGCCAGAATCTCGTGACGGGGCAGCGGGATTTCAAAGGTTTCATTTTGCAAACCAAACATGCGGCGCGCAGCGCGGTTGGCCCCGATCACAAGATCGTCGCGATCCGAAGCGAGCAAGGGCGTCCCGAT
Source organism: Amylibacter sp. IMCC11727 (assembly GCF_029854195.1). Taxonomy (NCBI): domain Bacteria; kingdom Pseudomonadati; phylum Pseudomonadota; class Alphaproteobacteria; order Rhodobacterales; family Paracoccaceae; genus Amylibacter; species Amylibacter sp. IMCC11727. Next base: position 1,866,889 of record NZ_CP122960.1, on the reverse strand, counting down.
GTTGGAATGGCCTTCGGCGACAATGATTTTCGCACCATTGAAGGCCGCGCGAAAGTGTTCGGTTTCAATGCGATTGGCGGCGTTAACCACGAGTGATGACATGACTTGGGCAAAACTTGCGTGCATATCCTCTCGTGCGCTTGAAATATCCAGAACGGCAATGATTTCACCCGTCACATCAAAGATCGGCGCACCTGCGCAGGACATGCCGATGATTTCTTCGCGGAAATGTTGGTCTTTGTGGATGGTGACGGGGCGTTCTTCGATGGCGCAGGTGCCGATGCCGTTTGTGCCTGCATGTTCTTCGGACCAGATCGCGCCTGATCGTGCGCCAACGGCGTTCATGTCGATACGGTCAACTTCGTGGATCAGGCGGTGCAGGATGACGCCGTCTTTGTTGGTCAGAACGACGCAACAGCCTGTTTTAACAACGGCGACAAACAGCTGTTCCATGACTGGCCGTGCGATATGTAGCAGTAAATCGAGCCGTTCCTGTTCACGTTTCAATTCGGATTGGGTCAGCACGTTTTGGTTCAGACGCAGGTCTGGCTCTAGGCCGTGGTGAAATGCGGAACGTGCCCAGCTTGCGGCGATGGCGCTGCGCGCAGGGGCGCGGCCTTCGATCTCGGCTTGGACTTTTTCGACGTGACTGGCGTAGGTTTGCGCTGGCATGGTTTCTCCCTGACGGGGATGGAACCATGGGTTGCAGCGAATTGCAAGAATTGGATCAGCTGCGGTCCGCTTCCCAAGCGGCCCAAGCTTCGGGAGTATCGAGGTCCATAAGCACGCCTGCGCCCCTTGGGATCAGGCAGAGATTGGCCGTTTCGGTTTCGATAAGTGCTTTTGCCCCTGTGTCCCCTGACAAAGAGGCAAGCGGTTCAAAGTAGCGCCGATCAAACAGGACGGGGTTGCCGCGTTTTCCATTTGGGGCGGTCGGCGCCACGATAAGCGCGTTGTTGGAAGGGTCATAAGCCGCAATGAGCGCGTCGATATCATCCGCGGTCACGTCTGGCATATCGGCAAGCGCGATAATCACGGCGCTGGCAGATGCGGGCAGCGCGTTGATTCCTGCACGCAGACTGGCCGCGAGCCCTGTGTTGGCGTCATGGGCTGTGACAATCTGGTCGCCCTGCCCCGAAACAGCGGCAACAAGGCCCGAGGTTTCGGGGTTGATGACGATTGTCATACCGCCAGCAGATGATTGGGACAGTTGATTTGCTGTGCGCACCACAAGCGGTTCACCGTCGATTTGACGCAAGAGTTTATTGTCGCCGCGCATTCGGGTTGAGGTGCCTGCGGCAAGCAAAAGGATATGCGGTTTTCCGGATGGCTTGGCGGCGTTGCGGCGTGGTTGAGGGCGGGCTGGGACCTCTTTGAGCAATCCGCCAACGCCCATGGCGGCGATGTGATCCGACGTGACAGGCAACCCCGCGCAGAGGCGTTCCAACACCCAATCCGCCCCGTTCAACGCAGGGGATCTGGCACACCCTGGCAGGCCAACAACGGGTGTGTCGTTAAGCGAGCCGAGGAACAAGAGGTTGCCTGGATCGACGGGCATACCGAACCGGGTGAGCGTGCCGCCCGCTTCAATAAGGGCGGCGGGTGCAACATCAGCGCGGTCGGATGTGGCCGAAGCGCCGAGGATTAACGTGATATCGGCGGTGGATTTTACGAGCGCGTCAGCAACAGCGGTTTGTGTATGTGGAACGGTTGTAACCGAACGCAGATCAAGGCCAAGGGCCGTGGTGCGGGTGCGCACAGCATCTTCGCCTTTGGTCAGAAGCGAGGGTTTGAAATTAGGGGTTTCCGTGAGGATCAATTGCGCAGTTTTGAGGCGCAGGGGATGAAGTTGCAGCGTTGCGGCGCTGAGCGTTTGCACGGCTTTTGCAACGTCTGAGGCGGCAGCGGCGTAGGGAATGATTTTGATGGTGGCGAGCAACGTGCCGTCAAAAACACGAGCGTAATCTGGAAGCGTGGCGATGGTGATCGCCTCATTCACCGCGTTGAACGCGGCGATATCTGATGCGCAAACACGCAAAATGCCGCCCGTTTGCGCAATCAGGTTCACGCGGCCAGAAAACGGATCGGTTTGGCGAATGTTCGCCCCCCCCAAAGGGGCTGCGAGTTGCGCGGCGGCTGTGTTTTCATCTGTGTCAGTACTGTCGAACTGGGCGACGGTCACGTCCCGCACCCCAAGCGATTGCAGGTCGTTCACGTCCGCATCGGTTAAAACGCGCCCTTTTGGGAACCGAAGGCCGTCAAAGCTCAGCGAATGGGCCAAAGTGTGCCCCGCTGCATCCGCTGTTCGTACCGTCCCGAATTTCATGGCGTGCGTAAAACTTCGGTGATTTGCGCCATGATGGAAATGGCGATTTCTGATGGGGTTGCTGCGCCGATATTGCTGCCCACGGGGCCGTGGATGCGGTCGATTTGACTGTCTGTAAAACCCAGATCAATCAACTGTGCGCGGCGTTTGGCGTGGGTGCGCGAAGAGCCAAGTGCGCCGATATAAAACGCATCAGAGTTAAGCGCGGCGGCCAATGCAGGCGTGTCGAGTTTTGGATCATGTGTGAGGGTTACAAGTGCGGTTCGTGCATCAAGACCAAGGCTTTCAACCGCAACATCGGGCCATTCGTTGAGGATGGTTTCGTTCGGGAACCGTGTTTGAGAACCAAAGCTGTCGCGCGGGTCGATCAGAAAAGGCGCGTAGCCAGCGATGTGGGCCATGGGCAGCAGAGCTTGGGCAATGTGGACCGCGCCAACAACGATTAGGCGCAGGGGCGGGTTTTGGATCAGCGTGAAACTGCTATCGTCCACCCCTGATTTATCTTTGGTAAAGCGAAGGGGCGCATCGTTTGGGCCGACTAAGCGGCGGTCCCATGTTTGCAGGTGGATGGACACGCCAATTGGCGTTCGGTTTGTACGAGCGTCATCCAGTGACTTTAAAATTTCAACAGACACCCCCTGCCCGATGCCGATGGGTTCCACAAGGATTTTGATTTCGCCCCCACAGGCAAGACCAACAGCGAAAACGTTTTCGTCAGACACACCGTATTCGAGGATGCGCGGCTCTCCTGTTTCCAAGACTTCGAGTGCTTCGGCAACAACTGCGCCTTCGACGCAGCCCCCTGACACGGAGCCTTGGAATGCACCATCATCGCGGATGGCCAGTTGTGCGCCAACGGGGCGTGGGGCGCTGCCCCATGTTTCGATCACCGTGGCAATGGCCGCACGGTGGCCGTTTGCGATGTAATCGAGCGCCACGGCGGGCATGTTATCAAGGTTTGTATCAGTCATAACAGGCTCATTAGTCGTTGTTTTTCACCGCTTCCGCCAGTGGAAAGTGCATCGGTCAGATCGCGAAAAGAATTGAGTGAATGGCAGGAATGAAAGCTATCCACATGGGGCAACAGGGCGCGGATGCCTGCAGCTTGCGGTGTGAATCCGTCCCAACGCATAAGGGGATTAAGCCAAATGACTTGACGGGCTGATAGGCGCAGGCGGCGGGCCTCGCGTTCTAGGTCTTCGGGGTTTTGGCGCTCTAGGCCATCGGTGACGAGCAGAACCACCGCGCCACGTGATAGAACGCGGCGGGACCAATGTTTGTTGAATTGTTCAAGGCTCGCGCCGATCCGCGTGCCACCGTCCCAATCTTGGGATTGTTGACCAACAGCCTTCAGCGCCGCGTCAGGGTCCCGTTCGGACAGGCTGCGCGTGATATTGGTGAGGCGCGTGCCAAAGGTGAAGGCGTGAACCTTGGCCCAGCCCTGCCCTTTGGTCACAGAAACAGAATGCAGGAAGTGCATGAACAGACGCGAATAGGTGGACATGGAGCCCGAGATGTCACAGAGCGCGACCAGATCAGGATTGCGTTGTTTCGGGTTGCGTTTGGGCAGGTCGATGACCTCCCCCCCTGTACGCATGGCAGCACGCAGGGTGGCGCGGGCGTCAATGCGGTTGCCCGTCAAAGCGGGCGCAAGGCGGCGCGATTGAATCGGTTTAATTGGCAGGGTCATGCTGGCGATTGCGGCTTTGGCCATCGCAAGTTCGGCATTGGACATTTGTTCAAAATCCATGGAGCCGAGTTTTTCATCTGCAGAAAAGGAAAACTCTGCATCCACTTCGATTTCTTCGCGGGCATCTTCGACATCCGGTTGGGGCGGTGGCGGTGCGCCATCCATCATCGCCTCAGCCGCTCGTTGTTCAGCGGTTTTCTTATCCTTATCCCCAGCTTGAGTTTGGATCATGGGGAGCATGGTTTGCACCATGACTTCGAGAAACTCAGGATCGCGCCAGAACATAGAAAAGATACGTTCAAACACATCAAGGTGTTCAGCGCGGGTGATGAGCGTTGCGCGCAAGGTGAAGAAAAAGTCGCGCCGTTGGGTAAAGCCCGCCGCCTGAACAGCGCGAATGGCTTGGAGGGTTTGGGCCGTTCCAACGGGAACCCCAGCGCGGCGCAGGGTGCGCACAAAATAAACGATATTAGCAACAAGCTTGCCGTTGACAGGAAGGTCTTTGACCGGAGCCGTCATGGATTACAGGCCAGAATTGGCGATGTTTGCGCGGGCGTGATCGAGGATGCGTGTGGCCTCGGAGCCGGCGATTTTGGCGATGTCGTCTTGGTATTTCAGAACCGCACCAAGCGTGTCAGCGATGACCTCTGGGGACAGGGCCACGGCATCAAGGGCGACAAGGCATTTGGCCCAGTCGATGGTTTCGGCAACCCCTGGATTTTTGAACAGGTCTTCGTCGCGCAGGTGTTGGATGAAACCCACCACTTCACGCGAGAGGATTTCCGTTGCTTCGGGCGCACGGGCGCGCAGGATTTCAACTTCGCGTTCAAAGCCGGGGTAATCGACCCAGTGATAAAGGCAGCGGCGTTTGAGGGCATCGTGGACTTCGCGGGTGCGGTTAGACGTGAGGATGACGATTGGGGGTTCAGGGGCCTTGAACGTACCAAGTTCGGGGATGGTGACTTGATAGTCTGAGAGCGCTTCCAGCAGGAATGCCTCGAATGGTTCATCTGTGCGGTCGATTTCGTCGATCAACAGAATTGGCGGGCCTTTGGGGTTGGGTTCCATGGCTTGCAAAAGAGGGCGCTTGATGAGGTATTTGTCAGTGAACAGCGTGTCTTCGGATGTTTTGCCGTCCCCTGCTGCGCGAAGGGCGATCATTTGAGCGGCGAAGTTCCATTCGTACACAGCGGAGCTGGCGTCGAGCCCTTCGTAACACTGTAGGCGGATAAGGTCGCGGCCAAGGGCCGTGGCTAGGGTTTTGGCGAGTTCGGTTTTGCCCACCCCCGCTTCGCCTTCCAAAAAGATGGGGCGTTTGAGCGTAAGGGAGAGATAGACCAACGTGGCGAGAGATCGGTCGCAGATGTAATTTTCATCAGACAGTAGGGTTTGCGTGGCGTCGATGGATGTGGGCAGTTTTGTCATGTGCAATCCTTGGAGTTAGCGCGAATGTAGCAGGATTGTTGGGCGGGGGAAGTCTGTGCGGGGTGTCGCCATTGGGAAATGTCGCAGATGTGAGACGACTGAATTGGGCGTACACTGCGTGAGGCGGCGTTGGAATTGGATATTTTGGGCCAGAAGAAGCCGTGGGGGTGGTGGTTTAACTGCCGTATTTTTCGAATTGGGCGGCTTGTTTTGCGGTCCACGTGACCGTGATTTCATAGCCTTGGTCCCATAAACCTTCGGAATCGATCACATTCTGTTCGAACAGCCATGCGCGACGGGCCCCTTCGGAATAGGCCAGCCGAATGGTTTCGGTGGTCATCGGGTCTTCGATGGCGGTTTCGATCAGTGTTAACAGCGTGTCGAGCCCCTGCCCTGTAATGGCTGAAATCGTGTGAATGTTCTCGGTGCGCTCTGAAGTGTTGAGCGCGGTTTCAAGGGCGTTTTCGTCGAGCAGATCGGATTTGTTCCAAACTTCGATCATGGTTTCCTCTGCCTTTTGGGAAATGCCAAGATCATTGAGGATATCAGTCACATCATCCGCTTGGGCCTGTGTTTCAGGATGTGCGATATCGCGGACGTGTAGGATTAGGTCTGCATCAAGCACTTCTTCCAAAGTGGCACGGAAGGCGGCGACCAGTTGGGTTGGCAGTTCAGAAATAAAACCAACTGTGTCGGATAAGATGATTTTCTGGCCTTCGGGCAATTCCAGTTCGCGCATGGTGGGGTCCAGCGTGGCAAAGAGCATGTCTTTGGCCATCACATCCGCACCCGTTAACGTGTTAAACAGGGTGGATTTGCCCGCGTTGGTATACCCAACGAGTGCAACAATTGGATACGGTACTTTGGCCCGTGCGGCGCGGTGCAATTCACGGGTTTTAACCACTTTGGCCAATTGTTTTTTCAACCGCACGATGGCGTCATCAATGGCGCGGCGGTCAGCTTCGATCTGGGTTTCACCCGCGCCGCCAACAAACCCAAGGCCGCCTCTTTGGCGTTCCAGGTGGGTCCAGGCCCGTACAAGGCGGGTTTTGGAATAGCTGAGAGCCGCTAGGTCCACTTGCAGCACACCTTCGCGCGTGGCAGCGCGATCAGAGAAGATTTCGAGGATCAAGCCCGTACGGTCAAGAACTTTGACCTTCCAGTGGCGTTCAAGGTTTCGTTGCTGGATCGGGGTGACAGGACCGTCGATGATGACAAGTCCGATGTCGTGATCGTGGAGCTTTTCGCCAATTTCAGCCAGTTTACCTTTGCTGAACAGCAGACCCACATGGGGATTGCGCAGGTTCACCACCTCTGAAAAACCGATATCAAGGTTCAGAGCATTGGCCAAAGACACGGCTTCGGCGAGCGCATGTTTGGGCGCACGCCGCGTGTCTTTGTTGGGAATGTCAGGGTGGAGGACGCAGGCTCTTTCCACGTGTTAGCGCCCTTCCCGATCACAATGTGAAATGTGCATTGGGGTTTGCAACATGCGTGGTTTAGCTTTCCTCGCCATCATAAAGCTGAACCGCTTGGGCTGGCATGATGGTGGAAATCGCGTGTTTATACACCAGCTGGCTTTGGCCATCGCGGCGAAGCAAAACGCAGAAATTATCAAACCACGTGATCATGCCTTGCAGCTTGACCCCGTTGATCAAAAAGATTGTTACAGAAATTTTGGATTTTCGCACATTGTTAAGGAATGCGTCTTGCAGGTTTTGTTTGTCGCCAGCCATCTCGTCAGCTTTCAGTTTTATGCCCCGCATTGATTGAGCGGGATATTGTTGTTGTTAGTCGCCCAAAAGCCGCGCAGCGCAGTTTTGGATGATCAGAGTATGAGGCTAATTTTTAGTTTGGCCAGTGCAAAAGCGAATCTGGGCGGTATTTTGGTCAATTATCGCCAATAGTTTGGGTTTAAAACGGCGATCACGGCGAGGGCTTCGAGCCGCCCAAGGATCATGGCCACGCAAAGAATCGCTTTGCCTGTGTCGGAAATATTGGCGTAGCCTGTAAAGCTCTCCCCTGCGGCGTGGGCCAGTGGACCCGTGTTAGACAGCCCTGCGGTGGCAAACAAAAGGCTGTCGGAAAAACTGATGCCCGTGGCCGCCAGTGCGAGCGCGACAAAGGCCAGAGACAGTACAAAGAGCATAAGGAAAATCCATGCGATTTGCGCCCCTTCGCGGCGGATCATGCGCACCCGTTGCGAAGAACTGGCCACCGAGTTCGGGTGGCTGAGACGTTCGATTTCACGCTGACCGTGTTTATAAAGTGCGTACACCCGCAGCAGTTTCACACCGCCCGCTGTCGTGGCAATCCCGCCCCCCATGATAGACAGCCCCATGAGGATAATACCCGTGGTGCCAAGGCCAGACCAGTTTTGTGCCCCTTCCCACGCATCACTTTCAAAGCCTGTTGTGGTCAGGAAAGACAACACCGTGAATATCGCCCCCCACAGCGCGATGATGGCAGATGTTGCCTCGTCTGTGGCTGAGACTTCGAACGCGGCGCTCCAATGACGGATAAACAACAAAACCGGGATGACGGTGATGCAAATCAAAACAAGGTTGATTTCTTTGTCGAGCTTGAGGTTTGAAAAGGCTTCGCTGTCAGAGCCGAAAAAGAAGCTGTGGCGGGACACGGCGAAAAACAGGAAAAAGAACATCAAGGCTTCGCCAGCGTAGCCAGAACTGGCCCCTTGCAGCCCACCCACAGGGGAAATGCCGCTGGTGGAAATGATGGACATGGCGTGGGATACAGCAACCAGTGTTCGATCCCCTGAAATAAGCAGGCACAAAGCCAGCAGCGCGGTGACAAACACGTACACAGGAAAGATTTGCGCCGCGTTGCGCCCCAAGCGTTTACTGGCGTCTGCTTTGGCAATCTGTGTTGTGGATTTTTGCCCTGTGCGGCTGGCGGCGAACACTTCAAAGCCGCCGATTTGCAAGGGGGCAAAGATGGAAACGGCTACAACCAAAATGAAAAAGCCGCCAATCCAACCCACAATGGCGCGCATCATATGTAAAGGCGCAGGCACAAGGGATGGATCATCAAACAGCGTGGCGCCTGTGGTTGTCAGGCTTGAAAGCATTTCAAAATAGGCTTGGAAATAGGTGATCGACGGGACCAAATAGGTAAATGGCAGTGCCAAAAGAGCGGGGATGGTCAGAAACGCACCGAACGCGGTGAGCAAATAGTGCCGTGCGGAGTTTCGAGACGCATACCCCGATACGGCAATGCCAACCAAGGTTAACAGGATCAATAAAAACGTGGTGTAGTAGAAAAAGGTACGGGCGACGTCCCAATCTTCTAGCCGAATGGCAAAGGCCATCGGCAGGTACATCATGATGACGGAAAACGCCAACAGCTGTACAAACAAGGGTAGAGATTTGAGCCAGTTCATAAGATGGCCACCGCTTTCTAGAAAAAGTCGATCTGCACTTGGAGCAAGCGTTCGACCTCTTCGATGTTGCGAGCCAGTGAGAAGATGACGACAACATCGCCTTCGTCAATACGGGTGTCCCCTGTGGGGCGTATAACTTGGTCGCCTTTTTGAACGGCTGCAACAATGGCGCCTTCGGGAATGGCAATATCGCGGATGGGTTGGCCCGAAATTGGCGAAGTAGACATCACTTGTGCTTCGATGACTTCGGCCTCGGCATCGCCAATAGAATAGACTTGCCGCACGCGGCCATGGCGGATGTGGCGCAGAATGGACGATACCGTGGTGGCGCGCGGGTGAATGAAAGCATCGATGTTCAATGGCTGCATCAAGGGCGCAAGGCCGTGATCATTGACCAGAGCAACAACCTGCGGACAGCCCGCAGCCTTGGCCCGCGTGGCCGTTAACAAATTGGTTTTGTCGTCATCGGTTACGGCCAAAAGCGCATCGGCCTTATCAAGATTGGCTTCTTCCAAGAGGTCTTTGTCGAGCCCGTCGCCATGCAAAACGATGGTTCGTTCAAGAGCTTCGGCGGCTTTTTCCGCGCATTCACGGGATCTTTCGATCACTTTGGCGCGGATCCGATCCGAGCCCTGCTCCAACTGGCTGGCCACGGACAACCCCACGTTGCCGCCGCCAATGATGATCACACGTTCGCGTTTTTTGGTGTTTTTGCCGAAAATTTCCAATGCGCGGCGCACGTCATCTTTGTGCGTGAACACATAGACCTGATCGCCCGGAAACAGCTGGTCGTCCGCATTTGCGGTGAATAAGGATTCGCCCCGCCGCACGCCGCACACAACGGCGCGAAGTGTGGAAAACAGTTCGGACAATTGGCGCAGTGGCGTGTTGATGACGGCGCAGTCCTCTTCGAGCGTGATGCCGAGCATTTCGACATCCCCTTGCAAAAAAGGTTCGTTGTCAAAGGTCGAGGGGGCTGCCAATTGGCGCAGCGCTGCGGCGGCCACTTCTTTTTCGGGGGAAATCACAACGTCGATGGGTAAGTGATCCCGTTGATATAGATCGGTGTAGATCACATCGAGGTAGGATTGCGCGCGCAAACGGGCCACTTTGCGCGGAACAGAGAAAACCGAGTGCGCCACCTGACAGGTGACCATGTTCACTTCGTCCGAATGGGTGGCGGCGATAATCATATCCGCGTCCCGCGCCCCAGCACGCCGCAATACATCAGGGTAACTGGCAAAACCTGCAATACCCGACACATCAAGCGCATCCGTGGCTTGGTTCACGAGCCCTGGATTGTTATCGACGATGGTTACATCGTTGTTTTCAACGGCCAAGTGGCGGGCGATTTGCCAGCCCACTTGTCCTGCGCCACACACGATAACCTTCATTTCAGGCTCCTGCCGTATCAGTTCGTTTGGCGGTTAAACACCAAAGGGGCGGTGCGCATCAAGCGTCTTCGTCCCGTTCGCCGTTATCATCAATTTCTGCAATGCGCGTGCCTGCCTTGTTGGTGGTCACCACATTGAGCGTTTTTAGCTTGCGGTGAAGGGCGCTGCGCTCCATCCCAACAAAGTTGGCCGTGCGAGAAATATTCCCACCAAACCGATTGATTTGCGCCATCAGGTATTCCCGTTCGAACATTTCGCGGGCTTCGCGCAATGGAAGCGTGGCGTAGCTGTTGGACAGGCCAGCACTGTCCCCGCCGCCTGAGGATTCATTGCCTGGAATCTCGCTCGGTTCAATTTCACCTTTTTCAGGGCCAAGGATCAGGACACGTTCGATCACATTGCGCAATTGGCGAACGTTGCCAGGCCAAGACATGGTTTGCAGCAAGGCTTCGGTTTCTTCTGCCAGTGGGCGCACGGGCAAGCCTTGGGCGCTGTTCAGCTCTTCCATGAAATGTTCGGCCAGCATGGCGATGTCTTCTCGGCGTGCTTCGAGCGAGGGCACGGTGATCGGCACAACATTCAGACGATGGTAAAGTTCTTCGCGGAAATTACCTGCAGCGATTTCCTGCACCAGATCGCGGTTCGTAGCAGACAGAACGCGGATATCGACGCGCACTTTGTCTGCGCCGCCGACGCGGGTGAAGGATTGTTCCACCAGCACACGCAGGATTTTGGATTGCGTGCCAATGGGCATATCGGCCACTTCGTCAAAGAACACAATGCCGCCGTGGGCTTGTTCCAAAAGCCCCGGCTCAAATCCGCGCTCGCCCCCTTCACGGCCAAACAGAACCTCTTCCATACGGTCGGGTTCGATGCTGGCAGAGTTCACAGAAACAAACGGCGCTTTGGCACGGTCGGATTTGGAATGGATGTAGCGGGCTGCCACTTCTTTGCCGCAGCCAGACGGACCTGTGAGCATGACGCGCCCGTTGGTTTTGGTCACTTTATCAAGCTGGCTTTGCAGATTGCGGAACGCAGCAGAGTTGCCAACCATGACAGATGAGGTTACATCGCGCACCTTGAGCTGTGCGTTTTCGCGGCGCAAACGGGATGTTTCCATAGCCCGTGCAATCACCACCATCAGCTGGTCAATATTGAACGGTTTTTCGATAAAGTCGTAAGCACCCTGTTTTACGGCTGCCACTGCGATTTCAATGTTGCCGTGGCCCGAGATGATAACCACAGGGATATCTGGATTGTCACGCCGCACGGTTTTGAGAATATCAATGCCGTCGAGTTTGCTCTCTTTGAGCCAGATATCCAGAATAATCAGGTCTGGCGCGTCTTTGTTAATTTCACCAAAGGCTTCGTCTGAATTTGCCGCCTTGCGTGTGGTGTAGCCTTCGTCCACCAAAATATCTGACACCAGTTCACAGATGTCTTTTTCATCATCTACAACGAGGATATCGCCCATCAATTACCACTCCTGCTCGGGCCCTTATTGGGCCGCTTTTATGTTTTCGTTTACTGTACCTAATTCATTTCCAAATGGCAAAACGATACGTGCCATTGCACCGACCCGTCCCGTTTCATCAAAGGGCGGCGCGTCTAACAGCTCAAGCGTGCCGCCATGTTCTTCGATAATTTTCTTAACAATCGGAAGGCCCAAGCCTGTACCACTGTCGCGGTGCGTCACGTAGGGTTCGAACAGGCGCGATCTGTTTTCGGCGGGCAATCCCATACCGTTGTCTTGGATTTCGATATGTGTGGCACCTTCGTGACTGACCACAGACACCCGAATTTCGGGGGTGAAATCCGCTGGTTTTTCTTCCATGCCATCAATGGCTTCGCCAGCGTTCTTAATCAGGTTTGTAAAGGCTTGATTGAACATCGTCGCATCAAAGCTGGCGTGGATTTCAGTGCGTTCCATATCAAGCGAGATTTGGGTGGGTTGCAACGCTTCTTGCTGCAATACGACAACATCGCGGATCAGTTGTGCGAGGTCTTCTTGGCGCCGTTCAGGTTCAGGCATTCGGGCGAATTTTGAGAACTCATCCACGATGCGGCGCAGGTCATTGGTTTGGCGAATAATGACATCCGAGTATTGTTCCAAATCTGCGGCATCTTCGCCCAGTTTGGGGCCAAATTTGCGTTTCATACGTTCGGCGGACAGCTGAATCGGTGTTAGGGGATTCTTAATCTCGTGCGCAATGCGGCGGGCCACGTCGCCCCATGCGGCCAAACGTTGGGCGGATACCAATGAGGTTACATCGTCAAAAGTCACAACGTAACCTTCGAGATACCCCTCTTCTGATGTGCGCACGGCCATGCGCACCAATAGGATTTCGGGGCTGTCGGCGCGGGTGAGGCGGATTTCGTCTTGGGCAACGTTGGCTTTGCGTCCTTCGAGTTGGGAAAACAACGTGGCAAATTCGGGCACGGCAAGGATGAGTTCTTTATCCACATCCGCATCGATATCAAGGTTCAGCAACCGTGCGGCGGCGGCGTTCATCATGGCAATTTGGCCATCTGAGTTTAGGCCAATGACACCTGCGGTAACCCCTGACAGAACGCTGTCAAACAGACGGCGGCGGCGTTCGGTGCGCTCATTCGCTTCGCGCAGATCATCGTGCTGGCGTTTCACTTGTTGGGTCATGCGGTTAAAAATCCGGCTAAGCATGGCGATTTCATCGTCACCCGGCTCTTCTTTCACGCGGGCATTCAAATCCCCTGCCGTGACACGTTGCGCCGCCCCAGCAAGACGCCCAACGGGACGCGCCAGACGTTCCGCAAACCAGAGACCAAGCCAGATGGCCGCAAGGATTACGATGAGCGCAAAGCCGAGGTAGATTAAGGCAAGGTCAAACAGCAACTGGTCCCGCTCCTGTTCGCCCTGATTGTAAAGCGCGACTGTTTCTTTGGTTTCGTCCAAAAGGTTGAGGATTTCACCATCCACGGTGCGTGACACATAGACGTAGCGATCGGGATAAGATGACAGGCGGATCAGAGCGCGAAATTCGTTGTTGTCCCAGTCTTGGATGACAACGGTTTTGCCTTCTTCTGCTTGTGACAAGCTGTTTTCCGACGGGGCTTCGAAATCGAAAAGATAGCTGCGTTCCCCGCGTGCCTTTAGGTTTGCAGCGCCGTCGATCACGTAGGCTTCTTTTAGACCGCGTTGAATGCGTTGTTGGCCCAACGTCAAGGAAGAGCGCAATTCACTTTCTGCTGCAAAGCCGAGGACGCGTTTTTGTTGGTTTAGAAATTGCGCCAACAATTGCGCGTCTGTGACCAGATCATCCCGTTGTTCGTTTTCATAGGCTTGGGCGGCGGCCAATGAATTGCCAACCACATCCTGAACGCGGGTGGAAAACCAGTTTTCAAAGCCGAAGTTCAGCAGAATCGTGGAAATAACCGCAACCAAAACTGTGGGGACCAAAGCGACAAATGCAAACACGCCTGACAAACGCAGGTGCAACCGAGAGCCCGCCGTTTTCTTGGATCGGGCTGTCATCATGCGCAAAATACGTTGCCCAACAAGGGCCGCGACAACCAACACATACACAAAATCGAGGAGCAGAACGAAGCGGATCAGGTCGTTGGATACAGAGCCGTTTGACGCACGCAACACCAAATAGGTGAAGAGAACCAACAAGGGCGCCATAAGCGCCAGTGAGATTGCAAAAATGGTCTGAACGCGGCGCTGCTTACGCCACGTGTTCAACCGCCGCCAAATTTTCCCAATGTTCATGGGTTCTGCTCTATCAGACTCGGCTTACGCTGCCGACTGTGGCCGTTTTACATCATTTTCTTGGTGCGTGTCACCTGAATATCGTGCTCTTTGATCTTTTTGCGCAACGTATTTCGGTTAATGCCCAACAACTCTGCCGTTTTGATTTGATTTCCACGTGTTGCGGACAATGCCAGGGCCAGCAAGGGCAACTCTACTTCGCGTAAAACACGGTTATAAAGGCCGGGCGGTGGTAAAGCATCCCCATGCAGATCGAAGTAACGTTTTATGTGTGCTTCGACCGATGCAGACAGTTTGTCTGTGACCATTGGCGTGTTTGGGACGGCTTGGTCTGCCTCTGCCTTTAGCTGTGCTGCCACAAAGCTGGCGCTGATTTCATCATCTGGGCAAAGCAACACGAGCCGCTGAACGAAATTTTCTAGGCCGCGCACGTTTCCAGACCATGGCGCAACGCGCATGTGTTCCACAGCAGACTTGGCGATGGTTTTCAGCGGCAATCCGCGATCCGCGCTGGTGCGCAAAAAATGCTGCGTTAAAGGCACAATATCGTCGATTCGATCCCGCAATGGCGGCAAATCTATGGGCATGACGTTTAAGCGGTAAAACAGATCTTCGCGAAACGCGCCTTCGTTGATCAAAGGCACCATGGGACGGCTGCTGGACGATACAAACCGAATGCCCAAGGATTGCACGCTATCGGATTGGGTCAGGTTCAAGAGATGAATTTGGCTTTGTGAGGACAGCTCTGCCACTTCGTCGAGATAGATTGTTGCGCCCTGCCCTGCGCTAAACAGGACTTGCGAATCCAATTGATCGGGTGTGGCCGTTCCACAATTGATGCGCAGGAATTGCCCTCCTGCGCGATTGCCCAAGTCGTGCAATGCTCGGGCAAGCAAATCTTTACCCGTCCCGCTGGCGCCGTTGATCATAACGTTGAGGTCCGTGTTCACCACACGGGCCACGATGCGGTAGACCTCTTGCATGGCAGGGCTGCCCCCGACCAAGGGCAATTCACCATCAGATTGCGGGGCGTCAACCACGGGCAGGTTTTGGCCTGATTGGCTCAGCGCTTTGGACACTTTGGACAAAAGTTCGCGCAGATCGAATGGTTTTGGCACATAATCGAATGCCCCAGCGTCCGTGGCGCGAATGGCAGTTACAACTGTGTTTTGCGCGGAAATTACAATCACGGGCAAATCAGGGCGTTTGCGCCGAATGGCGGGCAGCAGATCGAGCCCATTACCATCGGGCATCATCACATCGGAGATAACCGCATCCCCTTCGCCTTCTTCGATCCACCGCCACAAGGTTGTGGTATTGCTGGTGGCACGGACTTTGCACCCCGCGCGCGTTAAGGCTTGGGACAAAACCGTGCGAATTGTGCGATCGTCATCTGCAACAAGAACAGTGCCATCCATGATTATCTTTCCATTTGTGAGCGCCAAAGCGGAAGGCGAATGGTGAAAGTTGTACGCCCTGGTGCGCTGTCGCATTCGACAAGGCCACCATGGCCAGAAATGATTTTTGAAACGAGCGGCAGGCCAAGCCCGCTGCCGTTTGATTTTGACGTGACAAAGGGATCGAACACTTCGGCTATCAGGGCATCAGGAATGCCTTTGCCGTTGTCGGTGATTTCGATTTGCAAGGGTACATTCTGCGTGCGATTGCCGCCTACAGCGAATTTCACGCCAGAGTTGTAGGATGTGCGAAGTTTGATTTTGCCGTGGGTTCCATCAATCGCCTCTGCGGCGTTTTTAATAATGTTTTGAAACACTTGTAACAGTTGGTCTGCATCACCCGCCGCATCAGGCAAGGATGGATCATAGGCTACAGAAAATGCGATGTGGCTGGCAAATCCTGCGCTGGCGGCGCGCACTGCGCGATCCAGAACATCGTGGATGTTTACGGCTGCAAGGGTCGTAGGGCGGTCATCGCCAAAGTGTTCAACGCGGTCGATCAGATTGCCGATGCGACGGGTTTCTGCTTCGATCAACTCGGTCAGTTCGCGGTCTTCTTCATTGGCGTTCATAGCCAGTAGCTGCGCCGCCCCTGAAATACCCGCGAGCGGATTGCGCAATTCGTGCGCTAGCATGGCAGACATCGCCACAACGGATCGTGCAGCTGCCATATGGGTGATAGATCGGCTCATCTTTTGGGCAACACCTGTGGGTTGGATCAGCAACAAAAGGCTGTCTGCATCCGCATCAAGTGGGCCCACATGTACATTACAGGTGATCGGATCCATGTCGTTCAACCCAACATCCACATTATATTGCATCAACGAGCCCGATTTCGCCCGAGCCTGCGCCACCGTATCGGCAATGACGGAGTTTTCGCCAAACAGCGACGAAACAGAACGGGTTTGCAGATGTTTGGCGGACAGTTTGACCAGTTGTTCTGCGGCACTGTTGGCGTGGCGCATTTGGTTATCCGTGTTCAGCACAAAAGCAGGAAATGGTAGAGTCGCCCAGATTTGTTCGTAGTCGGGGATCATTGCGCGGCCATTTGCAGGTTTTCCGCAGGCAAGTCGCGGATCAGCCGCAGGACTGTTTCGCCATCTTTTTCGGTAAAGATACGTTTGCGCAGGTCCGTGGGAGTTGGCATGGTGTCCATATACCACCCCAGATGTTTGCGGGCGACACGGTTGCCAAGGTCCGCACCATAGAAGGTGAGCATGGCTTCATAATGCGCTGAAATCATGTCTAAAAAACTTGTTCCCGTGGGAATGACAGGCGGCGGCGTGTCGAATAATTTTGACGCTATTTGGGCCAGCTGCCATGGGCGCCCTTGCGCACCGCGCCCAACCATCACGCCGTCCGCGCCAGATTGCTGCATCGCCTTGGCAGCGCTCGCATCATCAATGATATCACCATTGGCAATTACAGGGACAGAAACCGCCTGTTTAACGCGAGAGATGGCTGCCCAATCTGCGGACCCTTTGTAAAACTGACACCGGGTTCGACCATGAATAGTGATCATTTGCACGCCTGCATCTTCAGCCCCTTTGGCAAGATGTGGGGCGTTCAGCATGTTGTCATCCCAACCCAGACGGGTTTTCAGCGTGACAGGCACATCGACGGCTTCGACCACGGCTTCGATCAAGGTAAGCGCGAAATCCACGTCTTTCATCAGGGCCGAACCAGAATACCCTTGCGTGACCTTCTTCGCAGGGCATCCCATATTGATATCAAGCAGTTGCGCGCCATTGCCCACACAGAGTTTGGCGCATTCCGCCATCCAATAGGCATCGCGACCCGCGATTTGCACAGATGTGTTTTCGCTGTCAAAACCAAGCTCGGCGCGCGCCAAAGTGCCAGGTCGCGCCTGCATCATTTCTTCGCTGGCGATCATTTCAGACACAACCAGCCCAGCCCCGAAGCTGGTGACCAGATTTCGGAACGGCAGATCGGTGATCCCTGCCAGCGGGGCAAGAAACACAGGAGGGGCAAGTGCCTTATTTCCGATCATTATCTGAGACATGCCGCTTAATTGTGCATTTTGCGCGGTTTGGCAAGGATTTGATGCTGCTTTGCCCCATTGTGACGCACCGCATCGCGCGGTAATGGAAGGGGGAGCAAAGGAATTGGCATGGATGCTGAAATATTAATCGTTGCGGCGGGGCGCGGCGCCCGTGCGGGGGGTGGGACACCCAAGCAATATCGCACCCTCGCTGGTGCTGCGGTTTTAACGCATACGATCCGCGCATGTTTGTCCCATGCTGAGATTAGGGCCGTTCGAGTCGTTATTCACGCAGATGACGCCGACCTTTATGCAAAGGCGGTTGCGGACATTCGAGATGATCGTTTGATGGAGCCTGTGCGCGGTGGGGAAACGCGCAGTGACTCTGTGCGCCTTGGGCTTGCGGTCTGTGCTGGCAGTCATGTGTTGATCCACGATGGGGCGCGGCCATTGATTGATCGAGCCGATATTGGTGGCCTGCTGAGCGCATTACAAGATCATCGGGCGGCAGTGCTGGCCGTGCCTGTTGTTGATGCGCTTTGGAACGCTGAGGATGGCAAAGCCACCACACCGCAGCCGCGCGATCATTTGTGGCGGGCCCAAACACCCCAAGCATTTGCGTTGAAAGATATCGTTGATGCGCATAACGCAACAACAGTGCCCATGGCAGATGATGTGGAAACCGCACGCGCCTTTGGCATCGCGGTTGAGATCGTACAAGGGTCTGATACCAATATTAAAATTACACGGGTTGAGGATTTTGCTCTAGCCGAAAAACTGATGGGGAAAACGGTGGATATACGAACAGGCAACGGGTTTGACGTACATAAGTTTGGACCGGGTGATCATGTGACGTTGAACGGTGTCGACATTCCGTTTGATCGCGGATTGGTCGGGCATTCGGATGCGGATGTGGCGATGCACACGCTGACGGATGCGATTTTCGGGGCACTGGCGGAAGGGGATATCGGCCAGTGGTTTCCACCCTCTGACCCACAATGGAAAGGTGCTGCGAGCGATATCTTTCTGCGCAAAGCGGTGGAACGTACGACAGAGCGCGGCTTTCAGATCAGCCATTTGGATTGCACGATTATTTGCGAAATGCCCAAAATTGGTCCTCATACGCAGGCGATGCGAGACAAGCTCGCCCAGATAACAGGAGTTGCAGTTGATCGGATCAGCGTGAAGGCAACCACAACAGAAACGCTTGGTTTTACGGGACGTGGTGAAGGTATCGCAGCGCTGGCCACAGCGACATTGGTGAAATCATGAACAAGCTGATTGCCACGTGGTTTTACGCAGGATTGCTGCCCAAGGTTCCGGGAACATGGGGCTCAGCAGCAGCCCTGCCCTTTGCGGTCGTGCTACACGCGCTTGGCGGGTTTCCTGCACTGTTGATTGGGACGATTGTCGTGTTTTTCGTCGGCTGGTGGGCCACAGCAGAAGTGACTCGCGGCCAAGCGGAACATGATCCAGGTATGGTTGTGATTGATGAAGTTGCGGGCCAGTGGATTACCTTGATGCCGTTGTCCTATGTGCTTTGGTCCCATGGGTCATCCGTAACAATCCTGCCTTGGCCTGGGTTGGTTGGCGGATTTTTCCTGTTTCGTTTGTTTGATATCCTGAAGCCGTGGCCGGTGAGTTGGGCAGACAAGAAATCCACACCGTTTGGCGTGATGTTTGATGATGTATTGGCGGGTATAATGGCGGCTGTTGTTCTGTCTATTGGTGGATATTTGGCACATGGAGGGTTTTCATAATGGCAAAAACGCTTGCAACGGAAACACTGGCAGCCTGTCGTGAACGGGGTGAAAAAATCGTCACCGCGGAAAGTTGCACAGGTGGCATGGTTGCCGCGCAATTAACCAGCGTTGCGGGATCCTCTGATGTCATGGAGCGAGGATTTGTGACCTATTCCAATGACGCCAAGGTGGAGATGCTGGGTGTTCGTATGGAAACGCTGAACGCACATGGTGCGGTGTCTGAGGATGTGGCCGCCGAAATGGCTGTGGGTGCGTTAAGTCAGTCCAAAGCTGATATTGCCGTCAGTGTCACGGGTATTGCAGGGCCAGGTGGATCGGATCACAAACCCGAAGGACGGGTGTGTTTTGGCCTGTCCACACCAGAAGCAACTGTCACAAGCACAGTGGAATTTGGTGCGCTTGGCCGATCAAAAGTGCGCAAAAAAGCCATGAAATTTGCCTTACGGGCGTTGCGCGATAAACGGCTGGATTAGGGCCTGTTAACAGGCCCTAGGACCTATTGGTTCAGAATGGCTTTGGCTTCCGCCACAAGGCGTTCAATAACCTCTGTTGTGGTTTCAGCTCGGGCCAAGCCAACACCCTGCCCTGCCCACAAGGCAAACGCATCGCCGCTGCCGTCTTTGGCGGTGGCCGCACGGATCGGTGCGGTCGCGGCATTCATCAACGGGAAATCAGGCCAGTCCGTGACATCTGCCATATCGCGGGCATAATCGTTTGTCAGCGTGCGTGCAGCGCGTCCCGAAAACGCCGTGGTGTGCATCGTTTCATCGCCGGTGGCGTTGATCACCGCGTCTTTGTGAACAGCATGGGAGCGACATTCAGGCGTTGCCAGAAAGGCCGTCCCAATTTGCACGCCCGCCGCGCCAAGCATGAAGGCCGCTGCGATACCGCGCCCATCAGCAATGCCACCTGCGGCAATGACAGGAACATCAACCGCATCAACGACACGCGGCACGAGCGCCATTGTGCCCGGCACATCAGAACCGTTTCGCGGCAAAAACCAACCGTTATGGCCGCCAGCTTCGTACCCTTGGGCAATGATCGCATCAGCGCCGTGACGTTCGAGCCAAATGGCTTCTGCGGCGGACGTTGCAGAGGATAGGATCGTGCAACCTTTTGCTTTGATTTGATCCACAAGGGATCGGTCTGGCAGGCCGAAATGAAAGCTGACAACATGCGGCGCGTGATCAAGCAGCGCATCGCACATGGTTTGATCAAAAGGGGGATGCGTTTCGGCCGGTTCTACAACTTTATCAATGCCTTGCATGGTGTACCAGGGACGCAGGCGTTCAATGGCGGCGGCGTGGCGAACGGGGTCGTGTTGTGGTGGTTTATGAACGAAAAAGTTGAAATTTAGCGCACGATTCGTGCCAGATTTTGCGGCCGCCACGTCAGCCGCCATCTGTTCCACCGTTTGCAGCGCACAGCCGAGCGAACCGAGCGCCCCAGCATTGGCCGCCGCAATGGCCATGTCGGGCGATGTGGCCCCTGCCATTGGGGCTTGGATAATGGGGTGTTCGATCGAAAGAAGATCGCAAAGACGGGTATCAGGCCAGTTCATAGCCCAACGCTAGACGGTTGGATTGTTTGCGTAAAGCGCCTTGGCTCGTTTTTCAAAAGCCCCAACAATTTGGCGCATGGCTTCGTTGAAAACGATACCGATTAAACCTTGCAGGATTGCAGACTTAAATTCGAAATCCACGTGAAAATCCACTTGGCAGGTGTCTTCATCAACTGGTGTGAATTTCCAGTGATTGTAGAGGTATTTGAAAGGCCCATCGAGGTATTCGACGTCAATTCGACCGTCTTCGGGTTTTAGGGTAACACGGCTGGTAAAGCGTTCGCGGAACACTTTGAAGGAAATCACCAGATCAGCGTCGATCACTCTGTGTCCGTCTTTTTCAAATTCTGTGCGGATACGGGTGGCCGCGCACCACGGTAGAAATTCGTGGTATTTCCCAACGTCGGCAATCAGATCATACATCTGTTGCGCGCTGTAGGGCATTTGGCGGGTTTCACTGTGCTTTGGCATTGCTGCCTTATCTAGAATGGCTAAACGGGATCGTCACTAAGATTATGTGTCGCGGGTGCTGACAATTTCGTGCGGGGCGGTATTTTGGGGCGTCGCAATAAAGGATTCGCCCAGATGGACCACAGTAACTACGTCATTGATCAAATGATTTCGGCAAAATCTATTGCGGCACGGGTCGAAGCCTTAGCTGATGAGATTTCGGCACATTTTGCGGATACAAATAAACTAATCGTGGTCGGGCTGTTGCGAGGCAGTTTTGTGTTTATCGCCGACTTGGTGCGAGAGTTGGATTTGCCGTGCGAAGTGGATTTTCTGGAAACATCGTCTTATGGCGATGGGATGCAATCGTCGCGCGAAGTACGCATATTAAAGGACCTGCGCGGCGAGATTGAGGGCCGCGATATTTTGGTGGTCGAAGATATCGTGGATACCGGCCATACGCTGAAACATGTGATTGGTTTGCTTAAATCGCGCAATCCGGCGCGGTTGGAGGTTTGTGCGCTGTTGGATAAACCATCACGGCGGGAAGTGGACGTTAAAGCCACGTGGACAGGATTTGAGATTCCCGATGAATTTGTGGTTGGCTACGGCATTGATTACGCGCAGCGCAATCGCAATCTGGATCACATCGGCGCGGTTCGGTTTATCGAGGATTAAGGTAAAAGCTTACGCGACGGCTGCTTTGGTGGCGGGGCCGAGTTTGCCCTGATACCAGCTGATGTAAGTGCGCAATACAATGTACGGCACCAACGCCGTTGCAACTGCAAGTGCCCCGATGGCCATAACCTCTGCCACCCAGCCGTAACCCGCTTTGACGGCATAGATTTGCACACCCGCAAAAGCGGAAATCGGGAAGGTAAATGCGCCCCATGCGGGGGTCCACCCCCCCTGCGCCATCCACCGCACAAACGGCATTAAAGCCAACCCAACAAGGGAGGCACCAACCCAGACAGGCATGTAATATTCTGCCCCGCTGAGCGCGTAAATGCCCATGGCTGTTACGGATGGCGGAGCCAGTAAAATCGCGTAACTGGAACGTTGAGGCGGCGGCACGCCCTTGGTGCGGGCATTCCATAGCGAGATCATCAGGATCACCGCTGAAATGGGAATGGCCAGAACCAACACCAACAGCGCAAAAGCGTCATAGCCCAAACGCGGCGCGGCCAGCGTTGCCACCAAGACGCCAACAATGGGCAGCATCAAAACGGGGGTGATTTCATCAAATGTGTTTTCATGGCGCATGAGGATGACAACCACACAGGCGAAATAAACCGCGTGCAGGGCCACCGCCATCCACCAGATCAGGAATGCGCCCGTGATTGTATACGGCAACAGAAACAGCGCCATGGCCATTGCACACATGGACCCCGCAGAAACGGACCCACGGGCGGGGCCGATTTGCAGGTCTTCCCATAACACTTTGGGGCGGATGCAGAGTTTGGCCACATAGCTCGACAGTGTGACCAAAAGGATCAGCGTGGCAACGAGCCCGATGCTTGATCCAATGGCAGGTGGTATGTTCCAGACCGATGCTGCTGCTTTCCATGCGAGCGCCAGCCCGAACAGGCCCAGAAGGCTCGGGAATAAAGCAGGAGGCGTGCGGCGCCAGAATGGTTTTAACGTAGCCATGATGTTTTTATTGCAGTCCTGATCCAGTTACGCCATCCATGAAATGCAAATTATTTACGGGAGAACGCAATGTCAGGACATGGTTATGAAGGTGGGCGGTTGAACCTGCCGTTTGTGGGCATCGCAACCTTTGGCAAAAAGGACTATGTGGCGGATTGGGATGCCATTGATGCAGATGTGGCCATTATTGGCGCGCCATTTGATTTTGGGGCGCAATTCCGTTCAGGCGCGCGATTTGGTCCTCGGGCCGTGCGCGAAGCATCCACTTTGTTTTCATTTGGACACGCTGGCGCGTATGATCATGAAGATGATGCCACCTATCTGGGCGAAGATGTCCGCATTGTGGATATGGGGGATGCAGATATCATCCACACCGACACGATCAATTCGCACAAAAACATCGAATTTGCGGTGCGCAAAGCCTTGGCAGCAAAGGCCCTGCCCGTCACCATTGGCGGCGATCATTCGGTGAATATTCCCTGCATCAATGCCTTTGACGATCAGGGCGATATTCACGTGTTGCAGATTGATGCGCATTTGGATTTTGTCGATGAACGCCACGGCGTGCGATTTGGGCACGGCAACCCAATGCGCCGTGCGGCAGAAAAGGATTACGTGACGGGGCTGTCGCAATTTGGCATTCGCAATGTCAGTTCCACCGCAAAAGAAGGGTACGAAGCGGCCCGCGAGATGGGCTCGGACATTCAGTCCGTGCGTCAGGTGCGCAAATTAGGGACAGAGGCGGCGGCGAAGCGTATCCCCAAAGGGGCGCGGGTGTATGTGACCATCGACATTGATGCGTTTTGCCCCAGCATTGCCCCAGGGACAGGTACGCCGAGCCATGGGGGGTTCCTGTATTACGAGGTATTGGAACTGTTGCAGTTGGTGGCGCAAAACCACGAGGTTGTTGGCATTGATCTGGTGGAAGTGGCCCCTGATTATGATCACACAGGCGGTACAGCGATTTTGGCGGCGCAGCTGTTGTTGAACTTTATCGGGTTTATCTTTCACGCCCGCACGCAGAAATGAGCGCCGATTACACATCGGGTGCGGCATGGATGAATGCTAAGGTCATTCCGATTTCAGATGCCAAGATATCGGTGTTTGATTGGGGGCTGACCCGTTCGGATATCACCTATGATGTGGTGCATGTCTGGGACGGAGCCTTTTTTCGGCTCGATGATTATTTGGACCGCTTTATGGCATCTATGGGCAAATTGCGCATGGATGTTGGCATGGAGCGCGCCGAAATTCGCGCCGCACTGATTGATATGGTGGCCACATCTGGTTTGACGTCGGCTTATGTGTCGATGGTGGCGTCGCGCGGCACTCCGATTGTGGCTGGAACCCGTGATCCACGCGCGTGCAACAACCATTTCTATGCTTGGGCCGTGCCATTTGTTTGGGTTATCCCCCAAGATGTGGCCAAGCGCGGGGCGCATATTTCATTGGCCGAAGATGCGCGGCGTATTCCAATCAATTCAGTGGATCCAACGGTGAAAAACTATCACTGGGGCGATATGACTGCGGCTTTGTTTCAAGCCCTTGATGCGGGGTATGATACAACGGTTCTGCTGGATCACGATGGGTGTGTGACCGAAGGACCGGGCTTTAACATTTTCGCAGTGGTAGATGGGACGGTTGTGACGCCGAAATCTGGCATGCTCGAAGGGATTACGCGCAAAACAGTGATGGAGATATGCGCCGAGCTGGGAATTCCCTGCGAGGCGCGGGACATTCCAAAAGACGTGTTTTTATCGGCGGATGAGGTTTTTACGGCCACGACGGCGGGCGGCCCAGTGGCCGTGACACGAGTCAACGAACGCATTTTGGGCAATGACGCGACGGGCGCCATTACAGAACGCATTATCAAGACCTATTGGGACTGGCACACGCGAACGGATTTAAATTTGAAAGTTACTTACAAATGACCCAATCCGCACAAGACATCATCAAAACATTGGATTTGCAGCCCCATCCCGAAGGGGGCTGGTATAGACAAACGTGGCAGGACGGCACCAAGCCCCGTGCAGCGGGAACCAGCATCTATTTCCTGCTGGAAGCCCATCAGACCAGCCATTGGCACCGCGTCGATAGTGCGGAAATCTGGCATTGGTATGCGGGTTCAACAATGGAATTGCATATTCACGAAAATGGTAACACGCAGGTTTCAATTTTGGGTCCAAACCTGATGGATAATCAACGCCCTCAGTTGATTGTGCCGCCAAACGCGTGGCAAAAATCCGTTCCTGTGGAAGGCTGGGTATTGGTGGGATGTACGGTTTCCCCCGGTTTTGAATTTGAACGCTTTGAATTGGCGGCCGACAACTGGGAGCCAACTGATGGATCATAAGGAATTTGTAAAAACCCTAGACCCAGATGTACGCACGGAATTAACCACAAAATCGGATCGCGCTGGGCTGAAACGACTGAGCGCGCATGGGGGCTGGATCCTTGTGCTGGGCTGTTATGTGGCGGTGGGGGCACCGTTTTGGGGACTGGCCTTGATCCCGCTTGGGATTTGCATCGTGTTTTTGTTTACGTTGCTGCATGAAACCGTGCATTCCACGCCGTTTCAGGCAGCACGGTTAAACGCAGTGGTGGGGCATGTTTGTTCAATCCTTGTGATCGTGCCAAACACGTGGTTCCGCTACTTCCATTTGGCCCATCACAAACATACCAATGATCCGCTGAACGACCCCGAACTGGAAACACCAAAGCCGATCACGACACAGGATTATATATGGCATATCAGCGCCTTACCGTACTGGGCGAATGTGGCCAAACTGATCTGGCGGCAGGCCAAAGGCGATGTGGCTGCGCCATATTTGCCTGAACGAGCAGAACCATCGGTGATGTGGCAAGCCCGTTTGATGATTGCACTTTACGCATTGGCGGTTTTGTTGGTGCTGACGGGATGGGGCTGGATTTTCTGGTGCTGGATGCTGCCCGTAGCGCTGGGCCAACCGTTTTTGCGGGCTTATTTGCTGGCGGAACATGGGCTGTGCCCGCCTGTGGCCAATATGTTTGAAAACACCCGCACCACATTTACCAACCGCGTTGTTCGGTTTTTGGCGTGGAACATGCCCTATCACGCAGAACATCACGCCTATCCCGCGGTGCCGTTTCACAAATTGCCAGAACTGCATTCCTTGGCTTCGGACCAACTGCAAAGCACATCGGATGGTTACGTGCAGTTTCATAGCGAATACATTAGTGGGACGAAGCGTTAAAACAGTTCAATGCCGCAGGTTTCAGCTTTGGTTGTTACCGAACCGATTTCGGCGCCGTTTTGGTCAAGATACCGATCCACAAAAATGGCGCCATAAGCCATAAAACGCCGTGTCAGCGCTTGGTTGCATGCAATGTCACGGTCAAAACTGGCATCGAAAACATCTGACACATCGTCAAAATCGGCCTTGTGTTGGTATGTGTGCGTGACAGTTGCCTCTTCAATGGTCACGCCCATCAGCCAAAGGGGGTCGTACAGTAATTCTTCGCTGTTAAGTTCAGAATACGTTATGGTTAAAGCGTCGTTTAAACCTCCATCAGCAACAAGGAGATCGACAGATGTTTCAACAACATAGTCTTCGCCAATTGTATCCTTGAGGTGTTGACCCAAAGGCGTAAACATCAGCACGCAAACCGCCACGATAGGAAGGCCGATAACGGCCCCAAGGATGAGTAGCGCAGGTGTTCGACGCGACATGGTTATCCGCGAAATCCCGTTGCCACGACAAATTTTTCAGAACTGTCTGATCGGCTGGCGGGTGGTTTTACGTTCGCGACTTTGGTGAATTTCTGTTTCAGCAGTTTTTGCAAATCACCCTCGGCCCCACCTGCAAGGACTTTGGCCACAAAGGTTCCGCCTTCTTCTAAAACGTCAAAAGCGAAATAGGCGGCTGCTTCGCAAAGCGCCATGATACGCAGGTGGTCGGTTTGTTTGTGACCAGACGACGCCGCAGCCATATCAGACATCACAACATCCGCTTTGCCACCGAGCCATTCTTTTACCTGTTCGTCGGCCCCTTCATCCAAGAAGTCGAGAACATGAAGTTCACACCCAGGAATCGGGTCCACTTCTTGCAAATCAACACCGAGGATTGTGCCAACTTTTTTGCCTTTGCGTTCCCCCAATGAATTTACCTTGGGAACCGCAACCTGACACCAACCGCCGGGGGCGCAGCCCAGATCCACAACGCGAGCGCCCGGCACAAGAAAGCGGTATTTTTCATCCAACTCGAGGATTTTATAGGCCGCCCTGCCCCGATATCCGTCTTTTTGTGCCTTTTGCACATAAGGGTCGTTCAATTGGCGTTCGAGCCAAAGGGTTGAGGACAATCGCCGCCCTTTTGCCGATTTAACACGCACACGCAGGTCGCGTTGACCGCGACCAGAGGATTTCTTTTCATTTGCCATTGTCAGTTGGGCCTGTTGCCAAGAACGCCAGCGGCGGTCATTTGTGAATAGAGAAGCCCTTCGCGCAGGCCTCTGTCTGCAACTGTCAGGCAGCTCGATGGCCAGACGCGCAGGATTGCTTGTAAAATTGCGGCGCCTGACATGATCAATTCATGACGATCTGATCCGATGCAGGGCGCGTTTTTGCGCCCTTCTGGGCCGATTGACAGATATTTATCAACCACTTGGTCGATTTCCTGTTTGCACATGGACACGCCGTCCACTTTGCATCGTTCGTATCGGGCCAGCCCCAAATGGGATGCAGCCACGGTTGTGACAGTGCCCGATGTGCCGATGATTTGGCAGCGCGCGCCATCGCCGATTTCTGGGGGAACAAATTCATCAATCTGTTCTTCAAAGCTGCACGACATCAGCGCGAATTTGGCGCAGTCGTCATCAACATCGTGAAACATGTCTTTGAGCGTCGCCACGCCAAGTGGGACCGATTTCCAATCCATGATACAGGCGGATTTTTCGCACCCTGCTTTGCCCCGTTTGTTCAAATCCAATTCCACCATCGCACGGGCGCGGTTTTTTGGGGCAACAGTAGACAGATCGAGCCAAACAAGTTCGGTGGAGCCGCCGCCAATATCCACGATCAGCAATTGATCGGAATCGTCTTTGAGGTGGGGGGCGCAACTGACCACGGCGAGGCGTGCCTCTTCTGCGGGGTCAATGATTTCCAGATTCAGGCCCGTTTCGCGTTTAACAAGGTTCACGAAACTGTCGCCATTGCGGGCCCGGCGGCAGGCTTCGGTTGCGACAAGACGGGAATGTTTTACACCATGTTGGCGCAACTTTTTACCGCAAATGCGCAAGGCCCCCAAAGTGCGTTTGATCGCAGCTGGGGCCAACGTGCCATACTCCGCCAATCCAGCGCCCAAATGAACGGGTTTGGAAAAAGCATCCACCACTTCGAATTCTGAACCTATAGGGCGTGCAATCAGCATTCGACAGCTGTTTGTGCCCAAATCCAGCGCAGCAAAAAGCCCCCCATCCGGCGTGGCCGTGGGTTGGCGGTTGTTGTTTTTGTGTCGGCCTTTTGGGGCCGCATGTTTATTATTGGCTCGCATGAGCTTGCACCAAATTCTGTTCCCTCCAAAGTAGGCACAGAACAGCGAATTTACAAGATTGTTCTTTTTGAAGGTTCGCAACGCGAGAAGTGTCGCTAAATTGGCTGACGAAGTCGAAAACGGTCTTCTTAAATCGCCTTGAACAAAATACATGGGAAGGGAAACGCAGATAAGGATTCTCTGGTATGCCTGATGTAACCATCGTTTATTGGCGCGATATTCCAGCCCAAGTTATCGTTGGCAAAGGGCGCCGTGGGGCCAAAGTGCAATTGGCGGAACGGTTCGAGCAAGCCATCGACCGATGTGCCATGAAAATTGACGCGAAAGACAGCGATGCCTATTTGGCGGAATGGCGCAAAGCGACCCCGTATCCGATGGACGGTGACCAAAACGAGGTGGCTGCAGCGGAGGCTGCCCGACTCGAAGCGGAATACGACAAAGACCGCATCAAACAACTGATCGACAACGACGGCTGGGCTTAACCCCTGCCCTTTTGAAAGTGTAAGCCCATGGCTCTTTTGAAATTTGGTTCCAAAAACGACACACCGACAGAGGTGAACCCCAATGTAGAAGCCTTCTTGCAAGGCTATTCCATTGAGGTGATGCCGCGCACCGCAGAAAAGGTAGAAGACTTTACCGCGCTGTTGCCCAAAGGCACGCGTGTTTATATCGCCCATATCGAAGGCACACCCATCGAAGACATGGTCGCCACCGCTAAGCGGATCAGTGGCGAAGGGTTTGATGTGATGCCGCATTTCCCTGCGCGGATCATCAAAGATGAGGCCACACTTGGAGATTGGATCGCCCGTTACCAAGGCGAAGCTGGTGTGGATCAAGCACTGTTGTTGGCCGGTGGTGTGGCCAAACCGCATGGGGATTACCATTCTTCCATGCAGTTGTTGGAAACAGGTCTGTTTGACAAAGCGGGTTTCAAGCGGCTGCACACCGCTGGCCACCCAGAGCCAAATACAGACATTGACCCAGATGGCGGGCGCAAGAACGTGAATGATGCGCTGTCTTGGAAACAAGAGTTTTCCAAACGCACAGACGCGCAAATGGCGCTGGCCACACAGTTCTGTTTTGACAGTGTTCCCGTGATTGAGTGGGCCGATAGCCTTGTTGAAATGGGTATTGATATCCCTGTTCACATCGGCATTGCAGGCCCTGCCAAATTGCAGACAATGATCAAATTTGCCATCGCTTGTGGCGTTGGTCCTTCTCTGAAAGTGCTGCAAAAACGTGCCAAAGACGTGACAAAGCTGTTGCTACCGTTTGAGCCAACACAGATCATCACTGAATTGGCCGATCACAAGGCAGCCAATCCGAATTTCAACATCGAGCAGGTGCATTTCTTCCCGCTTGGTGGCATCAAAACCAACGCCACATGGGCGATCAACAACGGTGGCAGCTCTGCCATCCCAGCAGCACAAGCATAAGGCGCTTAACCATGACACGCACAGTCGTCGAATCTAAAACAAAAACCGCGATCATCGGCTTTGATCAGCCATTCTGCGTTATCGGGGAGCGGATTAACCCAACGGGCCGTAAAATTCTGTCCGAAGAGCTGGAAAAAGGGGATTTTTCCCGCGTTGAAGCCGATGCGATTGCACAGGTTATGGCTGGGGCAAATGTGCTCGACGTGAACTCTGGCGCGGTGTTTTCCAACAAAATGGCCGAAGACCCCCGTTATGCCGACAACAACTTTGTTGAACCAACCCTGATGAAAGAGTTGGTGGAAAAGGTGCAGGCCGTTGTGGATGTGCCATTGTGTATCGACTCCTCTGTTCCAGGTGCGCTGGAAAACGGTTTGGCCGCAGCCGAAGGCCGCCCGCTGTTGAATTCCGTCACTGGTGAAGAAGAGCGTTTGGAAATGGTTCTGCCACTGGTGAAGAAATACAATGTTCCAGTTGTGGCAATTTCTAACGACGACACTGGTATTTCAGAAGACCCAGATGTGCGCTTTGCCGTTGCGAAAAAGATCGTGGAACGGGCCGCTGATTTTGGCATCCCTGCCCATGATATCGTGGTTGACCCGCTGGTGATGCCAATCGGCGCCATGTCCACCGCTGGTTTGCAGGTGTTCACACTGGTGCGCCGTTTGCGTGAAGAATTGGGTGTGAACACCACATGTGGCGCGTCCAATATTTCGTTCGGCTTGCCAAACCGCCACGGCATCAACAACGCGTTCTTGCCTATGGCCATGGCGGCAGGGATGACATCAGCAATCATGAACCCTGTAGCCCTGCCTGTGAACCAAAAGAAGATTGATGCGAAAATGGCGGAATTGGCCGAAGCAGGCATCATTGTTCCTGATGGAATTGATTTGGAAGTATTCGCCAACCTTGTTGGCTTGGGATCGACCAAACCAAAGGCTGGCAAGGAGATGGAAGCCATCCATGCGGCCAACTTCCTGACAGATAACGATCCGAACGGCTCTACTTGGATCAACTTTAACAAAGTTGCACCAAAAGCAGGCGAAGCCGAAGCAGGGGCGCGTGGCCGTCGTGCGGGTGGTGGTCGTCGGCGTCGCGGGTAAAACGCTGTGATTGTCAAATCACTTACGGATGTGATCGGTACGGCCGATCACGCCTCGGGCGATGGTTGGCAAAGCCGTCGCCTTTTGCTTGCACGGGAAGGATTGGGATATTCGCTGCACGACACTGTGGTGAGTGAAGGTCAAACTCTTGAGCTGGAATACAAAAACCACGTTGAAACCAATTACTGCATCGCGGGCGAAGGCACGGTTACAAATGTGCTGACGGGTGAGGTGTTTCCACTGAGCGCGGGGACGGTCTATGTGCTCGACAATCATGAACCCCATATTCTGACCGCCACGAAAGGCGATTTGCGCTTGGTCTGTGTGTTCACCCCTGCCCTGTCTGGCACTGAAACCCATGACGCAAGCGGCAGTTACGCCGCATCCGAGTAGGTTTTCTCAAAAAGTTAAGAAAGTGGCGCAAATCGCCCAAAAGTGACGCGGTTTGGCTTTCCATTCGGGCCGCTATGCCTATTGTTTTGTTGAACAAAAGACATGTCACAAGGCAAAACCCATGACCGATTCAAACGATCCTTTGGTGATTTTCACTCCGTCAGGTAAACGCGGGAATTTTCCCGTTGGAACGCCCATTCTGACTGCGGCACGTCAGTTGGGGGTCGATTTGGACAGTGTCTGTGGTGGGCGCGGGATTTGTTCAAAATGTCAAATTCAGCCCTCTTACGGCGAGTTTTCCAAGCACGGTGTGACCGTTGCGGATGATGCGCTGAGCGAGTGGAACAGTGTCGAAGAGCGGTATAAATCCAAACGCGGCATGATTGACGGACGGCGATTGGGCTGTCAGGCGCAGGTAAATGGCGATGTTGTGATCGATGTCCCGCCAGAAAGCCAAGTGCATAAACAAGTGGTGCGCAAGCGGGTTGAGGCGCGTGATATCGTGATGAACCCGTCTACCAAGCTCTATTATGTTGAGGTTCAAGAGCCTGACATGCACGATCCGTCAGGCGATTTGGAACGCTTGGTGATGGCATTGCGCGCTCAGTGGGATTTGCCCCATTTGGAGGCCGATCTGCGTATTTTGCAGACCATGCAACCCATTTTGCGCAAAGGCGAATGGAAGGTTACATGCGCCGTGCATCTGGGCGATGATATGTTTTCACCGCGCATCATGCACATCTGGCCAGGATTTTACGACGGTTCGATCTATGGGTTGGCCGTTGATCTGGGCTCTACCACGATTGCTGGGCATTTGTGTGATCTGCAAACGGGCGAAGTTGTCGCCTCTTCTGGTATCATGAATCCACAAATTCGGTTTGGCGAAGACCTGATGAGCCGAGTCAGCTATTCAATGATGAACGCAAATGGGGCCGAGGAAATGACCCGCGCCGTGCGTGAAGGCATGAATGCGCTGTTTGTCAACATCGCGTCAGAGGCCGAAATTGACCGAGATTTGATCGTAGATGCGGTGTTTGTATGTAACCCAGTGATGCACCATCTTTTCTTGGGTGTTGATCCGTTTGAATTGGGCCAAGCGCCCTTTGCTCTTGCCACATCAGATGCAATTTCAATGCGTGCGATTGAGCTGGATTTGAACCTGCATCCAGCGGCGCGCGTATACCTTTTGCCCTGTATCGCGGGTCATGTTGGGGCGGATGCGGCGGCTGTGGCATTGTCCGAAGCTCCTGATAAATCTGACGATTTGGTTTTGGTTGTGGATGTTGGCACCAATGCGGAAATCCTGCTGGGCAACAAAGACAAAGTTTTGGCCTGCTCATCCCCCACTGGCCCTGCCTTTGAAGGAGCACAGATTTCCAGTGGGCAACGGGCAGCCCCTGGGGCCATCGAACGGGTTGAGATTGATCCTGTGACCAAGGAACCGCGTTTTCGTGTGATTGGTTCAGATATTTGGTCCGATGAAGACGGGTTTGAGCAGAGCATTTTGTCATCAGGCATTACGGGAATTTGCGGGTCTGGGATCATTGAATTGGTCGCTGAAATGCGCCTAGCCGGAATTGTTGATGGGCCAGGATTGATCGGGTCCCCAGAACAAACGGGAACAGAGCGGTGTTTCTTGGATGGGCGTACACATTCGTATCTGGTGTGGGATGGTTCCGCAGACGGTGGCCCAAAAATTACGGTAACCAACCGTGACATTCGCGAAATTCAAATGGCCAAAGCGGCGCTTTATTCTGGGGCGCGACTGTTGATGGACAAGTTTGACGTCGATTCAGTGGATCGCATTGTTTTGGCGGGGGCTTTTGGGGCCCATATTTCCCCCAAACACGCGATGGTATTGGGCATGATTCCTGATTGCCCGCTCGATAAGGTAACAAGCGCCGGGAATGCTGCGGGCACAGGGGCGCGCATCGCATTGTTGAACAAAGATGCCCGCACCGAAATTGAAAAAGTGGTGCGCGATATTCACAAAATTGAAACCGCCATTGAGCCCCGCTTCCAAGAGCATTTTGTGAATGCGAGCGCGATCCCGAACAGTGTGGAAACCTTCCCGATTTTGGAATCTACTGTGACGTTGCCACCGGTGAATTTCAATACAGGCACGGCGGAGACAGGCGAAGGATCAACAGGCCGCCGCCGCAGACGGCGCGGTTAAATCACGGGTTTTGCGCCGACCGTTCTGTTGGCGCTTGACCCGATGGATGATTTTGCATAGCTCACAGTGCAAGGCGGGTATGGTGAAAAGGTATCACGGCAGCTTCCCAAGCTTTAGTTACGAGTTCGATTCTCGTTACCCGCTCCAAAATCTTTAGCGTCCTGAATGACTACGCGGCCTGTAACAGGGCGGTCCATTTGTGCAAAGCGCCCAACAGTTGGGATTTTTTGATGGGTTTGGCCAAAAAGTCATCCATGCCAGCCTGTTCGCATTTCTCACGATCTTGAGCCATGGCATTGGCCGTAAGTGCGACGATGGGACATGGCTTTTTGCCCTGTTCTTGTTCAAGATCGCGTATCCATTTTGCCGCTTCGATACCGTCCATTTCGGGCATCGACATGTCCATAAAGATCATATCTGGCTGACATTCTTGGAACAAATTCACTGCCTCTGCACCGGTATTGGCGAAGATTAAGTCAATACCTGCCCCTTTTAACATGGCTTTAACGACCAGTTGATTGGTGCGATTGTCTTCTGCCACCAACAGTTTCAACCGATGGCCGTTGAGCGACAGATTAGCTGGGGCCGCCATGATGGTTTGCTCCAGGAGTTTCGGAGCGTCCTGAATTGGATCAACGTCAAGAAGGTTGCCAATAGTCTGGTGCAAAAGTGAAGATCGCAAGGGTTTTAACATGACGTCACACTGGCCGATTGCGTTCAAGTCTTCCTTTGGAATCGGATGGTTTACCGCGGACATAAGCAGAATGGGTGTTGTGGCGCGTTGCGGAATTTGACGTATGGATTGGCAAAATTTTACACCATCCGCATTCGGCATTTGCGCATCAACAATGAACAGATCAATGCCGTTGATCGCGTTGCGCGCAGCCTCCAACGCTTCTTTTTGGGAGCCGAACACAAGGGATTTAATCCCCCAGCAAGCCAGCCTTTCAGACAGAACGGTGCGATTGATCGGCAGATCGTCAACGACCAACACGGTCGCATGGGTTTTCAAAAAGGGATCCGTGCATTTTTTTTGCCCTACATCGGCGGCGGCCAATAGGAGATTTACTGTAAAAACAGACCCTTGCCCGAGTGATGAGGTGACGGAAATATCCCCGCCCATCAGATGAACAAGTTGTGTAGAAATAGCCAACCCAAGGCCCGTCCCTTCGAATTTGCGGTGTTCGATGCCGTCAACCTGTTCGAAGTCTTGGAATATGCGGCCCATCATGTGATCGGGAATACCAATTCCTGTATCCGTAATCTTAAAGGTGATGGCGCACCCTTCGTCTGTTTTTGCACCTGACACGTCTAGGCTGACATGGCCTTGTTGAGTAAATTTCACTGCATTACCGGCAATATTGGTGATGATTTGACGAATACGGCCAACATCCCCTTTGACCATCTGGGGCAATGTAGGATCATAGCGCAGTGCGAGTTCCACGTTTTTTTCGGCGCCTTTTACGGACAGCAATGTGACAACGTCTTCGAGTGCGGCTTCAAGGTTGAAATCCGTAGGTTCGAGTGTCATTTTTCCAGCGGCGATTTTCGAGAAATCCAAGATATCATTAATGATCGTCAAAAGCGCCGTGCCTGATTTGGCAATCGTGGTTGCAAACAGCTGCTGATCTGCATCGAGTTTGGTTTCCATCAACAGTTCGCTCATTCCGATAACACCATTCATAGGCGTTCGGATTTCATGGCTCATATTGGCGAGGAAATCTGATTTCATTTTATTCGCCTGTTCGGCTTGACGGGCGGCGCGCTCATGGTCAGCGCAGTCTTGCTCAATCTTTTTTTGTTGATCTGTAATTTTAGATAGGGTCGCCTGTAGGTGTTGAAATTCTAAGCCTGAAAACTGGAGATTAGGCGGGTTCGAAGGCGGATTTTGGGACGATATTTGATCAAGTTGGGTTTGTACCTTGTTCAACAGAGCCGCGAATAGAAATTGAAAGAGAATAACCGCAACCACGAACCAAAGCGCCGCAAAAAGGATCAAAGCGCCTGTCACCCCGATGCCAAAGTTTAACGCAACGGAACCTATCAGGAGTGCGATACAGAGGCCGCCCAGACCCATCGCAATCATAAACTGTGATTTGAGGCGGAGTTTGCGCATGGTTAGAGGACAAACCCGCAAAAGAACGCAAAGCCACAAAGCGTGACAGTTAAATGGCGATACCCCCTATGATGATGAAGACCCACAGGCATGAGGCACCTCCTAATCCAACGCTAGTTTGGAAAAGAAGTACGCGATTGGGTTGAAGAAACCCTTAACGTTTAAAAGTCACACGCAAGCAACCGAAAAATTCAGCCCTAAATATATAACGGTTTTAGAGGATTACGCTCGATTTGCGATGCTACAAAGACGCCAACAACCCCCGTGTCGATCCGTCTTTGCCTTCGGAAACCTCGCTGCCTTCGATCAGGGGTAGCATTTGGGTTGCGAGGATTTTACCCAGTTCGACCCCCCATTGATCAAAGCTGTTGATGCCCCAAATCACCCCTTCGACAAACACACGGTGTTCGTAAAGCGCGATAATTTTGCCCAGGCTTCTTGGGTCCATTACATCATACATCATCGTAACACTTGGCCGATTGCCCGTGAACACACGATGGGCGGCTTGGCGTTCTAACTCGTCGCCTGTAAAGCCTTTGTCGGCCATCAATTGGCGGGCCGTGTCCATGTCACGGCCAATCATCAACGCTTCGGATTGGGCCAGACAATTTGCCAACAACAAGCGGTGTTGATGCGCCAGATGGGTTTCATGGCTGCGCCGCGCCACCAAAAATTCGCAAGGAATTACGCGCGTACCTTGGTGGATCAGTTGATAAAACGCATGTTGGCCGTTGGTGCCAGGCTCGCCCCAAACAATCGGGCCTGAATGGCGCGACAGGGTTGCGCCGTTCATTGCAACGCCCTTGCCGTTGCTTTCCATGTCCAGCTGCTGAAGATAGGCGGGCAAGCGCGATAAACGCTGATCATAGGGCAGCACAGCGCGGGTATTATAGCCGCAGATATTGGCATGCCAAATGCCGACCAAAGCCAGTAAAACCGGCAGGTTTTGGTCCAGCGGGGTTTTCAGGAAATGGGTGTCCATTTCTTCGGCCCCTCGTAAGAAATCAGTAAACGCGTCTGGACCGATTGCAATCATGAGCGACAAGCCAATGGGTCCCCAAACGGAATAGCGCCCGCCTACCCAATCTTCGAAACCGAAAACGCTATCCGCTGGGATGCCAAAGTCTGCTGTTTTGTCCTCAGCCGTGGACAAGGCCGCCAGATGTTTGCCGATGTCATTTTCAGAAACCGCGCCCAACAACCAGTCTTTGGCCGTTTGCGCGTTGGTCATGGTTTCAATGGTGGTAAAAGTCTTGGACGCAACGATTACAAGGGTCGTGGCAGGGTTCAATCCCATGAGCGTATCGGCAATGTCTGCGCCATCAATGTTGGACACGAAATGCACCGCAGGGCCATCGGCGTACGGCGTTAGCGCGGCATTTGCCATCACTGGCCCCAAATCAGATCCCCCGATGCCGATGTTCACTACATCGGTGAATACCGCGCCCGAAGCGGTTTGAATTGCGCCCGAACGCAGGCCGTTTGCAAAACTGGCCATTTTATCCAAGGTGGCCAAAACATCGGGCATAACGTCTTTGCCGTCAACTTCGGCTTTGCGACCAGATAAGTTGCGCAGGGCGGTGTGCAGTACTGCACGGTCTTCGGTTTTGTTGATCTTTTGTCCTGCAAACATCGCATCGCGCTGATGTTCCACTCCGCGGGAACGGGCCAAATCCAATAGGGTTTCTTTGGTGTCTGCGTCGATATTGGTTTTGGAGAAATCCATCAGGAAATCACCGCAGCGGGCGGAAAACTGATCGAACCGTGTCGGCTCATCAAACAAATCCAAGATAGCGCGGTCCTTGTGGGTTTCCTGCTGCGCAGCGAGTGTTTTCCAGTAATCCATCGTGTCCTCTTAATCTGCGTAATGAACGTGGGCTTGGGCCAAAATACAGCGCACAGGAGCCAGCGTTTCGTCGGTGAGTTCCATTGCGTTTTGCAACGCCTGTTTTTTGTCAGGGCCTGTGATCAGAAGATGCACATGCCCTGCCCCGCGCAAAACGGGCGCGGACAGCGTCATGCGCGGTTCTGGCGCATTTGGGGCGCGCATCGGCAAAACTGTTGGAGCTGTGTCCCCCAAAGCTTCAGCCAAAAGGTCTGCACCAGGAAACAGGCTGGCGGTGTGCATATCAGTGCCCATCCCCAGCACGCAAACATCCAATGGCAAAACTTGGGTCACACCCATTCGAAGAGCCGGCAGGACGTCTTCTGGCTGATCTGCGGGTGCATAAAGCGGAATGAACTGCGCATCTGCGGCGTGATCTTGAAACAAGGTCTGGCGCAGCAGTCGCGTGTTGGACCGATCAGAGGATTCGGGAACAAAACGTTCATCTGTCAGCGTGACGCGGATGTTTTTCCAATCGAGCGGATTTTGCCGTAGCCGTTCAAAGAAAGGCGCCGGTGTTGTGCCGCCTGGAACTGCTAACGTCGCATGCGTTTTGGCGCTGAGCGCCGTTTCCAGTTGCTGCCCCACACAATGGGCCAGCCCATGAAACAAGGCATCGCGGCTGTTGTATTCTGTAATTTTGGTCATGATTTAATTTCGCGCCAGCGCCGACCTTCACGGTGCAACAACATAAGGCTGTCTTCGGGGCCCGAACCATTGGCATCATACTCGCTTGGCGTGTCATTTGCGGATTGCCATGCGTCAATGATGGGATCGACCCAGTTCCATGCGGCTTCGACCTCGTCTCCGCGCATAAACAGGGTTTGATCGCCGCGAATAACATCCATGATCAACCGTTCATAGGCATCTGGCATAAAGGCCACCTGATCCCCCAAAGCCTCGGCAAAGGTCATATCAAGGGGTACTTCGGTTAGGCGCATTCCACCTGGACCTGGTTCTTTGATGGTGACACGCAGGGTCATGCCTTCATCTGGTTGCAGGCGAATGACCAAAACATTGCCTTTGCGATTGAAATCCCCATCGAAAATGGAATGAGGCGGGTCTTTGAACACGATGGCGATTTCGGACATGCGTTTGCGCAACCGTTTGCCTGTGCGAATGTAAAACGGTGTTCCTGCCCACCGCCAATTCGCAATCTTGACCTTCATCGCGATGAAGCTTTCGGTTTTCGATTTTGGGTTCTCGGAATGGGTAAGATAG
Source organism: Amylibacter sp. IMCC11727 (assembly GCF_029854195.1). Classification (NCBI taxonomy): domain Bacteria; kingdom Pseudomonadati; phylum Pseudomonadota; class Alphaproteobacteria; order Rhodobacterales; family Paracoccaceae; genus Amylibacter; species Amylibacter sp. IMCC11727. Next base: position 1,828,165 of record NZ_CP122960.1, on the reverse strand, counting down.
TCGGCAATATCCCCGCCCGCACTGTATTGCCCACGCACAACTTCATCCATGGCAACGGGTTCGAGAGCCCTGATAACCTTGAGCTTTTCATCGCGCACTGCGTCTGCGCCGTATTTGCTGGGCGGTTCCATAGCGGTGAGGCACAACAGCTGCATGATGTGGTTTTGCACCATGTCCCGCATCGCGCCAGATTTATCGTAATAGGCCCCTCGTCCGTCAACACTGACCGTTTCCGCAACGGTGATTTGCACGTGATCCACATGCTGTGCATTCCACAGCGGTTCGAACAGTGCATTGCCGAACCGAACGGCCATCAGGTTTTGCACGGTCTCTTTGCCCAGATAATGATCAATGCGATAAATTTGTTCTTCTTTGAAACAGGCGCGCAGTTCTGCGTTTAACTCTTTGGCGGTTTCAAGATCATGGCCAAAGGGTTTTTCCACAACAATACGGCTGTGGTCATCCGTTACACCATGAGCCGACAGTTTTCTGGCAATTTCGCCAAACAGGCTCGGCCCAACGGAAAAATACACAGAGCGTATCACATCAGGACGCAGCTTCTTCTTGAGGCGTTTCCAACCGTCATCGGCAAACACATCGAGCGTTTCATAGTCGATCAACTCCAAGAAACGATCAACCGCGCCGTCATCACATTGGGTTTCGCCTGCAAATTCCTCTAGGGCTTTACGGACAAAAGCCTGAAAGCCTGCCTTGTCCATATCCGACCGTGACGCCCCGATAACGCGCGCGGTGTCAGGCATTTGTCCTGCACACATACGGCGAAATAGGCCTGGCAGGATTTTGCGGCGGGACAGATCCCCTGTGCCCCCAATAATGACCAAGTCAAATGCGTCGACGGGGATTGTGGTTGCCACCATTTGTAAGCCTCTGATTCCGTTTACGTTAGCGATATCATTTCTTGTGCGTATACAGTCACAACTCCGTGCATTTTACAAGCTTTCCTTTGATATGTAACCTGATACAGGTTAGCCAATGGCAGAGCATCTACAGGCAACCCTATGAACGACCAAAAATTTACCCTGCCCGACCCACTGCCAGCGGCAAAGTTTCAAGACCCTGATATCACGGCCAAGGGTGAACCACGGGCTCGTGTGGCCCTGCGTGGGGCGACAACGCTGTGGTTCAACACAGGGACATTGTGCAATATCGAATGCTTGAATTGCTATATCGAATCTTCGCCCAAGAATGATCGGCTGGTTTATATCACTGCGGATGAGGTTTCGTCCTATTTGGATCAAATTGCCGAACGCAATTGGCCCACAACCGAAATCGCCTTTACGGGGGGCGAGCCGTTCATGAACGCCGAGATGATCGACATCGCGCGCGTCTGTTTGGAGCGCGGCTTTGACGTGTTGATCCTGACAAATGCCATGTTGCCGATGATGCGTAAGTCTATGAAAGCAGGTTTATTGGCGCTGAACGCTGAATTCCCCAACAAACTGACGCTGCACATTTCTGTGGATCACTATTCAGAAGAATTGCACGACCAAGAACGTGGGAAAGGCAGCTATGCCATTGCTTTGAAGGGGATGGCGTGGTTGCAGGACAATGGATTTACCATGCACGTGGCCGGGCGCACGGTTTGGGGCGATACGGATGCCCAAAGCCGCGCGGGATATGCAGCGTTTTACGAAACCCACGGTTTTGACATTGATGCCTATAATCCAGCTGCAACTTTGCTGTTCCCAGAAATGGATGAAACGGTGGAAGTGCCCGAAATTACAACTGCTTGCTGGGGTATCTTAAACAAATCACCCAATAATGTGATGTGTGCGTCTTCGCGTATGGTGGTTAAGAAAAAAGGTTCTGATCATTTGTCCGTGTTGGCCTGTACCTTGCTGGCCTATGATCCGCAGTTTGATTTGGGTCAGACACTGGAAGAGGCCGAACAACCCGTCAAATTAAACCACCCACATTGCGCCAAGTTTTGCGTTTTGGGTGGCGCGTCCTGTTCCGCATGACCCTGCGCCAAAGCATTTTGGCTTGGGGCGCTTTGTTCATTACAATTCTGATCTGGGGCAGCTATCTGGTGTCCACACGGGCCGCCATGACGCAAAATCTTGGTGCGTTTGATGTTGGGTTCTTACGATCCTTTCCTGCAGCCGTAGCGATGTTGCCGTTTATTTTGAAACGCGGGCTGAAGCCTAAAGGCGCAAGTTGGCTGGATGTGGCAATCATCGGCGGTTTGGGTGGCACGTTGTTTACGGTGTTGTTGGCGTCTGGGTTTCGGTTTGCGCCAACGGTTGATGGGGGATTGTTTACTCCATCCATGTTGCCCGTGTTCGTGGCGGCCATCACCATTGGGGTTCTTGGATCAAACTATCGAATTTCGCAGTTTGTCGGCATTGCGCTGGTGGTGATTGGCGCATTGGCCGTTGGCGGCTTTGAAGCCATTTCAAACGCGCAAAACGGAGCATGGCGAGGCCATTTGCTGTTCCTGTGTGCCTCGTGCTGTTGGGCCAGCTATACCGTGCGGTTCAATTGGGCATCGCTTGACCCAGTGGATGGGGCTATCCTGTTGCTCGGCTGGTCGGCCATTGCGTTTGCGGTGGGCTTGTTGATCTTTGGAACCACGCTAACCTCCCTGCCCGCACCGATCCTTAGTTTACAGCTGTTTCAAGGGTTTATGGCTGGGTTTGTGGCCAACTTTACCTATCTTTATGCGATCCGCGCCCTTGGGTCCGCCATCGCCGCTGCAGCAGCTGCCATGGTTCCGACAATCGGCGCAATTGGGGGGTGGATGTTCTTGGCCGAGCCGATCAGCATGGCAAAATGGGTTGGTATTGCCATTGTCGCGGTGGGCGTTGCTTTGGCATCCGGTGCGATAAAAAAGGCGGCGGATTAACGCTGCGCGAGCGCCCGTTCCAGCACGTCTTTTACCACCGATAAATCCACATCCCGCGTAACGAAAGCATCCCCCAGCCCGCGGGCCATGATGAAGCCGATTACCCCTGCACGGACTTTTTTATCCTGCCCCATTAAGGCAATCAAACCGTCCGCATCTGGCAAATCGCCGTCGATTTCAGACAGGTCACATTTCATGCCCATTGCCTTAAAATGTTCGCGCACGCGGCTTGGGGCCTCTTGCGAGCAAAACCCGAGCCGTTGGGACACTTCAAAGGCCAGCGAACACCCGATGGATACGCCTTCGCCGTGTAACAAACGATCAGAATAGCCTGTTGCAGCCTCTAGCGCGTGACCGAAGGTGTGGCCAAGGTTTAACAACGCTCGATCGCCCCGTTCTTGTTCATCGCGCGCAACTATGTTTGCTTTCATTTCGCAGGATCGTTTCACCGCATAAATGCGTTTGGCCACGTCCCCTTCGGCGGCGGCACTGGCGTTTTCTTCAAGCCATTCCCAATATGTAGCGTCCCCAAGCAGACCGTATTTTGCGACTTCGCCGTAACCTGCCAAATAATCCCGCCGTGTAAGCGTGCCAAGCACGGACACATCTGCCAAAACCAATTGCGGCTGATAAAAAGCGCCCACAAGGTTTTTGCCGTGGGGCGAGTTGATCCCTGTTTTACCCCCAACCGAGCTGTCCACCTGTGACAACAGCGTCGTCGGAATTTGCACAAAGCGAATGCCACGGCGCACAATAGCGGCCGCAAAGCCCGCCAGATCGCCGATGACCCCACCGCCAAAAGCGATGAGTATGTCATCCCGTTCGATCTTTTCCGCCAGCAACCATTCCACGGAATTCTGGATGTTATCCCAAGATTTCGTAGCTTCGCCCGCAGGCAAGGTTAGGGTCACAGCCTCTATCCCTTCAGCGTGCAGCCCCTCAAGCAGTGTTGTCAAATGCAGGCCAGCGACAGTTTCATCGGTAATGATCGCCACCTTTTTGCGCTGCAACATTGGTGCAATAAACGATCCGCTTTGGCCCAGCAAATCCGTACCGATTTCAATGTCATAGGACCGTGTGCCAAGGGCAACATGTACTTGTTCGCGCATTATCCTGCCTTTTGTGTCACGCCGCTGTGGGGCGCGTTGAGCAATGTTTCCACGACTTTGTTCGCCATGTCGTCAAGGCTGATGCCTTTTTCGGATTCCACCACAATTTCTGCATTGGCGTAAACGGGTTCGCGTTTTTCCAACAGATCGGCCAGCGTTTGTTTTGGATTGTCCGTGCGCAACAAGGGCCGCGTGTCTTTGTGGCGGACCCGCGACCACAGCAAATCCAAATCTGCCTTAAGCCATAGCGCCACGCCGTGATCTGAAATCAGCTTGCGGTTCACTTCTGTCATGTATGCGCCGCCACCTGTGGACAGGATGCAAGGCTCGCTTTTTAACAGGCGTTCTAAAATCTGGCTTTCTTTGGTGCGAAAAAACCCTTCGCCATCGCGGGCAAAAATCTCGGCCACGGACATGTTCGCGGCTTTTTCAATTTCCTGATCGGAATCAAGAAACGCTGCACCGAGTTTTTGCGCCACAAGCGTACCGACAGCGGTTTTGCCTGCCCCCATAAGCCCGATGACCGCAATGGTTTTATTCAGCTGATAGCGCACGGCGGCTCCGTTTCAGTGTGACGTTTCAATTTGGACCACACGGGCAGAAAATACGCAACTTCCTGCCGATGCCCCATTATCAAATTCCATTTTGGGTGATAACATTGTCTAAACTTCACACAACCCCTTAGGATCGTTTTCTTCGGATGCGGTTTTGGGGCAACGAAACGAAAACAGGGCTCAAGGGCGAATATTATAATGGGCAAGTTGATACGGTTTGTAATTATTCTGATCGTTCTGGGGTTCTTGGGCTTACTCGGCTATTCCTTTGTGGGTGATCTTTCCACCCCCCAAACCGAGGTGACGGTTCCTGTTACGCTTGATGATTCATAAACAATTTCTAGCCAATGCGGGGGTATTGATTGCTTTGTCCCTTGCAGGACAAGGGCCTGCATTCGCACAGATTAAACAAACCACGCTCGATCCCGTTGTCCAAAACAGTATCGACAGCCCCTCTTCCGAGGCGATTACGTCGACACCGTTGAGCGCGTCACAACCCGATGCGGTTGGAATTTTAACCTCACAGCAAACAGGCATTCCGCAGAATTTTTGGGGCAATGGCGACCCAAAGGTCATTGCGCGGCTCATTGCACCCTATTTCGATTTTACGTTGCATGAAATTACAGCGTTGTGGCAACGCATTGCGCTCAGCGAAATTGATCCACCTGCACGAGTTTCAAACCCAGGTACATTGTTGTCTGCTCGTGTGGCCCATTTGTTGAATGCTGGCGCGCTTGATCAGGCGGAGGCGTTGTTGAACCAAGCAGGGCCAAGCACACCCGAACTGTTCCAACAATCCTTTGAGGTGGGGTTGTTGACGGGTCGGGCGCAATCGGCCTGTGCCACCATGTTGCGCAATCCATCCCTTGCCCCAGGCCTTAAGGAACGGGTGTTTTGTTTGGCTCGTGAAAATGATTGGTCGGCGGCGGCTTTGACCCTGACCACCGCGAAATCCTTACGTCAAATCCCCGAATTGGATGCGGAACTGCTGACCCTGTTTCTGGATCCAGAACTGTTTGACGAAAGCAATCCGCCCCCTGCCCCTGTGCCCTTGACCGCGCTTGATTTCATAATGCGAGAGGCGCTTGCCATGCCACGCAGTGGGCAGGCCTTGCCTTTGGCGTTCTTGCACCAAGATTTGCAGCGTGAAACAGGTTGGCGCAATCAGGTGATTGCTATGGAACGTTTGGTACGGTCTCAAGCGATCCCGCCACAGCAATTGATCGCCTTGTATCAAGATGGAAAACCATCGGCTTCTGGGGGTGTTTGGGTGCGTGTGTCGGCGGTCCAAAAACTGTTGCGCGCCATGGATGTGGGCACTGCGGAACAGATTTCTGATGCGCTGCGCACAGCTTATCGTGATCTGAATGCGGTAGGTTTGGAATTTATCCTATCAGATATTGCAGCAGATGATTTGGAAGGTGTCGCCTTGACCCCATCAGGGGATCGCACGCGGTTTTTCCTGAACCTTTTGCATGCGGACAACGCAGAGCTGGTGGCAGATTACGCCCCCCAAACGGCCACGGATGCGTTTTTGCAAACTTTGGCCTTGGGTGAATTGCCAGAGACCGCCAGCACAGATATCGAAGCGGCGATTTTGGCGGCATTTCAAGGCACAACCTTTTCCAATTCACTGATCGAGGATGCGAAGCGGGGGCAAATGGGCGAAGCTATCATGAAGTCCATGATCAACCTAATTCGCTCGCGACACCGCGATCCTGCGGCGTTGGAAACAACCATCGCAACACTGCGCATCGCAGGTTTGGAAGACGAAGCACGGCGTATTGCAATCCAAGCAGTGCTGTATTTGTCGCGACGATCGTGATGCAAAACTGGATCGAAATATTTCTGGAAGCGATGTATGCTGAACAAGACGCATCCGAAAACACGCTGAAGGCCTATGCCCGTGATTTGGCAGAGTTTTCGGAGTATTTAACAGCTGAAAAAGTAACATTCGAACAGGCCACACGCGCAGATGTCGAAGGATACCTAATCAGTCTGGACAACCGAGGCATGGCTCAGGCCACCCGCGCGCGGCGGTTATCGGCAGTGCGGCAGTTGTTTCGCTTTGCTTTTGAAGAAGGCTGGCGTGATGATGATCCCGCCACGCAAATACGCGGCCCCAAGAAAAAACGCCATTTGCCCAAAACCCTATCAGAAGCCGAAGTAGATCGCTTGCTGGACGCAGCCCAAATTACGGGCCGTTCCGAGGCGGATCGCTTGCGCAACAGCTGTTTGATGCAATTGCTGTATGCCACAGGTATGCGGGTGAGCGAATTGGTGTCTTTGCCCGTGGCATCCGTGCGCGGTAATCCCGAAATGGTTCTGGTGCGAGGTAAAGGGGATAAAGAACGGCTTGTGCCGTTGTCCCCGCCTGCAAAGATGGCCATTGCGGCGTGGTTGGTGGTGCGTGATGGAGTTGAAGAAGCCAATGTGAAAAACGGCAAACCCGCATCGCGTTTTTTGTTCCCCTCTGGAGGCAAGCTCGGTCATTTGACCCGCGTTCGGTTTTACACACTGGTCAAAGAAATTGCTGTTATGGCGGGTGTGAGCCCTGAAACGGTAACGCCACATACGCTGCGCCATGCTTTTGCAACGCATTTGTTGGCAGGTGGCGCGGACTTGCGGGTAATTCAGATGCTGCTGGGCCATGCGGATGTGGCCACAACCGAGATTTACACCCATGTTTTGGATGAAAATCTAAAATCCCTCGTGCTGACCCATCACCCATTGGCGGATGACTGACGCCGCATTTCTGGTGGTAAGGTTTCTTCGGAGGGCCAAAAGCCTGAGACAAGCGTTTCGTGATAGCCTTGGGTCAGCCCTGCCGCGATCATGGCCTGATGCGCGGTTTCAGTATCGTAGGTAAGTCGTTCAAATTGAACGGTATTTCCAGACAAAATCGCAAAGGCTCCCCGGGCATCACCATCATTTGGAGGCATACCAACTGCGCCAGAGTTGATCCAACGTACACCATCAACCTGCTTGTCCATCGCAATACCCGTGTGCCCTGCGATCACCGTGTCCACTGGGCCAACCTGTGTTTGCACCAGATCAATTTCACGCTGAATATCCGCGTCAGATGTAACGGGCCAGACAAATGTTGCGATATCGCTCGCACCGCCGTGGACAACTGCGTAACGTCGGCCTTCGTGTGTAAAAATGATGCGCTCAGGTAAGCCGCTCATCCATACTTTATTTTCTAAAGTAACTTGATTTTTGGCATGGGCATACCACCGTGCGGACAGTGCAGAACAGGTGGAACCTTCTTCAAAACCGCAACCACAATCGTCTGCGTCTTGGGCCAATTGCACCTCGCAATTCCCTGACAACACAAGACACCCAAGCGCACGCAGTCGCGCAACAGAGGCTTCAGCATCAGCGCAATAGGCCACCACATCACCCGTGCAAATCATGTTTTGCGGCTTGATCCCACGGTCCATTGCAATGGACAAAAGCGCATCCAATGCGGGTAAGTTTGAATAAATTCCGCCAAAAAGCAGGATTTCACCCGTCATCACACCTAAATCTTGAATACGCATGACGGCTCCTCTCTTGCGGGGCGCGGTTTGGATGCCCATAACAAGGGCAAGATCAACTTCGAGGAAGACCAGAAATGGAAACCGCACAAAGTGCAACAGTTTTGATGGATTTTGAGGCATGGATGACCGTGATTGCGATCATTTGTTTGTTATGTGTCTCGGCCTTTTTTTCAGGCAGTGAAACCGCGCTGACCGCAGCATCCCGCGGGAAGCTGCATTCCCTTGCAGATCGGGGATCCACTGGGGCCAATCGGGCGCTGAAATTGACAGAGAATTCCGAACGTTTGATCGGTGCGGTTTTGTTGGGCAATAACCTTGTGAACATTCTGGCGGCCTCTTTGGCAACCAGCCTGTTTTTGCGGTTGTTTGGGGAAAACGGAATCGCCATGGCAACGCTGGTTATGACCGCGCTGGTGCTGGTTTTTGCCGAGGTGCTGCCAAAAACCTATGCCATTTTACAATCTGAAAAAGCGGCGACGCTTGTGTCTTTGCCCATTACAATTGTCGTGGCGGTGTTGTCCCCCATTGTGGCCATGGTGCAATTTATTGTGCGGGGGATTTTGTCGCTGATTGGTGTGTCTGCATCAGATCAAGCCGAAGCAGGCGCAGCCCAGGCAGAGATTGCAGGCACCATCGCGCTTGGCCATGTGGAAGGCAATGTGGATCGGGATGATCGTGACCGTTTGCTGGGTGCGCTGGACCTGAAGGACCGCGAAGTCGAAGAAATCATGTTGCACCGATCTGATATGGAAATGATTGATGCGAACAGCGCACCGCAGGACATTATCAACCAATGTCTGACTTCGGCTTATACCCGTTTGCCTTTGTGGAAAGATGATCCAGAAAACATCGTGGGTGTTGTTCATGCCAAGGATTTGTTGCGTGCCGTGAACAAAGTTATGCGCGGCGAAAGCAATGCACTTGCCGCGCTTGATGATTTCAACGCGCTTGATGTGGCGATGAAACCCTATTTCGTGCCAGAAACCACCACACTGGATGATCAGTTGCGTGAATTTTTGCGCCGTAAAACCCACTTTGCCCTGGTCGTTGACGAATATGGCGCATTGCAAGGTCTGATCACGCTCGAAGACATCATCGAGGAAATCATTGGCGAGATTTCGGATGAACACGATGTGGACGATCAAACAGCCCCGCAAATGGATGATGCGGGCAATTATGTGATCGACGGGGCAATGACCATTCGCGATTTGAACCGCGCATTAGAATGGTCTCTGCCAGATGACGAAGCCAATACCATCGCTGGCCTTGTGATCCACGAAGCGCAGATGATTCCAGAGGTGGGCCAAGTGTTTGCGTTCCACCGCTTCCGCTTTGAAATCGCAGCGCGCGAGCAGAACAAAATCACCAGCTTGCGGATCAAACGCCTTTGATCCGCAACAGTTTCAAAGGGCCTAGCGCCCTTTGAACAAGCTGCCCAGAACCCCACGAATGAGCGTTTGCCCCGCTTTCGTACCCAGTTGGCGCGCAAAGGATTTGGCAAAGGTTGTGCCAACACTGTCACGGCGAGAAGAGCGTTTCCGTTTGGTGGAACGCGAAGAGGCGCCATCGTATCTCCGTGCTTTTTGGAATTCACGTTTGCGCTCTGCTTCCGCTTCTTCGCGGGCTTCGGCTTCTTCTGCTTCGCGCTCTAAACGCTCGGCCTCTTCGGCAGCCTCTTCTGCCCGTTTGCGCAGCTTTTCAAATGCGCTTTCGCGGTCCACTTCGGCCTCGTAAATCCCAGCCACGGGTGAGTTGGCAATCACGGCGGCGCGTTCATCTTTGGTGATCGGGCCAAGCTGTGACGATGGCGGACGGATCAAGGTGCGCTGCACAATGGACGGCATCCCTTTTTTTTCAAGCGTGGACACCAAAGCCTCGCCCACCCCCATGTCTGTGATCGCTTCACGCGTACTGAACGCTGGGTTTTCGCGGAAGGTGGCCGCCGCCAGTTTCAATGCCTTTTGATCCTTGGGGGTAAAGGCACGCAGGGCGTGTTGCATGCGATTGCCCAGCTGCCCCAGAATGTCATCAGGCACGTCCGCAGGGTTTTGGGACACGAAATAAACGCCAACCCCTTTGGACCGGATCAAACGGGCCACTTGTTCCACTTTATCAAGCAGGGCCTTTGGCGCGTCATCAAACAGAAGATGCGCTTCATCAAAGAAAAACACCAGTTTGGGTTTATCTGGATCGCCCACTTCGGGCAGCATTTCAAACAGTTCAGACAACATCCACAGCAAGAAGGTCGCGTAAAGGCGGGGACTTTGCATCAGCTTATCCGCGGCCAGAATATTGATCCGCCCCTGCCCGCCTTGTGTGGTGGAAATCATATCGTTCAGATCAAGCGCGGGTTCCCCAAAGAACGAATCCGCACCCTGATTTTCAAGGACAAGCAAACGGCGCTGAATGGCCCCAATCGAGTTCTTGCCCACATTGCCGTATTCAAGCGAAACTTCATCCGCATTTTCACCAAGCCAAATCAACATGGCGCGAAGATCCTTTAGATCCAAAAGAGCCAGGCCCTGTTCATCGGCCACGTGGAACGCGATATTCATCACGCCTTCCTGCGCTTCTGACAGCTCCATCAAACGTGACAGCAACAACGGCCCCATTTCGGACACTGTGGTGCGTACGGGATGGCCTTGTTCGCCAAACAAATCCCAAAAAGTGACAGGGAATTTGTCGTAGTCATAGGTATCAAACTTGATCTTTTCTGCGCGGCTCATGAAAGCGTCATGCAGTTTGAAATCGGGCGAGCCTGATTTTGCGATACCTGACAAATCGCCTTTGACGTCGGACAGCACCACAGGCACACCTGCCGCTGAAAAGCTTTCGGCCAAAATTTGCAGGGTCACTGTTTTACCGGTACCCGTGGCCCCTGCGATCAACCCGTGACGGTTCGCATACTTTAGGATCAACGATTGAGGCTCTTCATAGCCTTCACCGCCGCCGCCAATAAAAATGAGTTCTGGATTGTCCATTGCGCCTGCTCCCTTAAATCTTGGCAAACCATACCCAAAATTCTGGCTCATGCCACGCCTGAATCGCGTTCATTTTTGACCCTTTGGTCAGTGTTCACGCCTCGTTCCTGAATTTGTTAAATATCTGCGACAATTTGGCCATCGGACTGTTGACGCGTTATTTTTTCTCGCCTAGGTTGCCTCTCATTGATCGGCCAGTCCGATGGGGAGAACTGCTTACGCAGAAAAAAAGACGCTTAGGAGAAAACTCCAAGCGTCTTTTTTGCATCTAAACATTGCTGTATGTTACGCTTTGTGAAGCGCAGCAGAATAAATGAGCGATCACTTGCACACACGAAAAAATGCGCTGACAATCCCAGCGTTTGCCATTATGTAAACGCTCATGGAAAATGATCTTCCGAAGGAACACAAAGGTCTCTTGATGAAAAATACATTGATCCCCGCCGCACTTGCATTGTTGATGATGTCTCCTGTTGCGTTTGCGCAGGAAACTGCGACTGAAACGGAAACAGCAACCGAAGAAACAACCCAAGCTCCTGCGACGGATGAGGAATTTCCAGTAGCAGAAGAAACAACTGAACCGCAAATTGGCGATGGCTATTTGCGCGACAAATTCGAAGCCTGGGAAGTTCGTTGCATCAAAGGGGAAGTCAAAGAAGAAGAAGTCTGCCGTCTGTACAATCTGTTGCCAGATGCCGATGGCAACCCTGTTGCACAAATCGATATGCAGGCCTTGCCTAAGGGCGGCAAAGCCGTGGCAGGTGTTGATATTGCAACGCCACTTGGCTCTTTGCTGACAGCGCAGGTCGTAATGAAAATCGACGCTGGCAAGGCGAAACGCTACCCTTACACATGGTGTGACCAACTGGGGTGCTATGCGCGTTTCGGTATGACGGCTGGTGAAATTGCAGCCATGAAAAAGGGTGCTAAAGCCACTGTCGTGATTGCATCTGTTGCGGCGGCGGACAAACCTTTGAACCTTGAGTTATCACTCAAAGGGTTTACTGCGGCTTGGACGGCTATCGAGCCAAAATAAGCTGATATCAGATCCGAAATGAAACCCCGCCATTGTGCGGGGTTTTTTATTTGTATCGTTTCAGCGTTAGAACAGCATTCAATCCGCCAAAGGCAAAGGCATTGCTGATCGCAGCGGTCACAGGTGTTTCACGCGACGTGTTGGCGATGATGTCCAAGTCACATTCAGGATCATCTTCTGCGTGATTAATCGTAGGGGCCAAAACACCGTCTTTTACAGCGGCCACACATGACAGCAGTTCAACCGCCCCAGTTGCGCCCATCATATGGCCGTGCATTGATTTGGTGGACGTAACGGCCATGTCGTTGGCTGCCGCACCAAACGCCAATCGCAGAGCGGATATTTCGGTTTTGTCGTTGACCGATGTAGCCGTGCCGTGCGCGTTTACGAACCCAATGTCTTCGGGATTGAGACCCGCATCTTTGACAGAGGCCGCCATCGCACGCGCCGCGCTTTGAGCGTTTGGAACGACGATATCAGCCGCGTCAGACGTCATAGAAAACCCTGCAACTTCGGCCAGAATATTGGCCCCACGGGCCGTAGCATGATCAAGGTTTTCAAACACAAAAATGGCCGCACCTTCGCCTTGGACCATTCCGTTGCGCGTGGCGCAAAACGGGCGGCACCCATCTGGGGACAAAACCCGAAGCCCTTCCCATGCTTTGATCCCGCCAAAGCACAACATGCTGTCGCTGCCCCCCGTCAACATCACCTTGGCCGCGCCAGACCGCACCATTTGAAACGCTTGTCCCATGGCGTGGTTGGACGAGGCACAGGCGGTGCTCACCGTGAAGCACGGACCCATCGCCCCCTGTGCCATCGACACATGGCTGGAGGCCGCATTCATCATTAATCGTGGAACAACAAAGGGATGCACACGGTTTTTGCCATCTTCATAAACCGTTTTGTAATTTTGATCCTGCGTTTGTAAGCCACCGCCAGCAGAGCCAAGCACCACACCTGTTTCCAGCGCTAAAGCGTCTGAAATGGTTAGGCCAGATTGGGTTACGGCCTCTTGCGCGGCAATGAGCGCATATTGCGTAAACGGATCATAGAGCGCCTGTTGAGAGCGCGTAAATCGCGCATCCGCATCAAAGCCCTTTATCTGCGCCCCAATCTGAACAGACAGACGATCCACATCAGGGAAGTCCAGCGCACCGATCCCACACCGCCCATTGAGCATCGCATCCAATGTTGTGGTAGCAGATAGACCAAGGGCGCATATTGCCCCCTGCCCTGTAATCACCACACGGTTTGACATGCTTATTTTGCCTGCTCAGCAATCAGGGATTCAACTGCAGTGGAAATGGCCGTCACCGAAGACAAATCGAAATTGGATGCTTCGGGATCGTTCGCATTAAAAGGGACAGAGATGCTGAAAGCTTCTTCAATGGCAAAGATCACTTCGACCACGCCCAGACTATCGATGCCCAAATCCTCTAGGGATGCGGTATCGGTGACGTCTTGAGGCTCCAGCAAGGCTTGCTCGGCTAAGATCGCTCGGATTTTTTCATGCACGTTCATGGGTGTGTTCACCAATGCTCAAAACTTGATCACCGAATTAATCCGTTTCGGGCGATTTGGAAACCATCTTTTCCAATTGCGCCACTTTGGCCACCAATCGGGGCAATCGGCGCAGGGCTTTGTAGGCTTCGATATTCAGGTTCATTTTCATTGCGGGGCTGCCCATCATCACACGGCCCGATGGCACGTTGCTGGAGATGCCGGATTTACCTGCAGCAATCACATCTGATCCGATGGTGATGTGATCGGCAACACCCACTTGGCCGCCGAGTACAACGCGATCCCCAATCACACTGCTGCCTGCAACGCCCACTTGGCCACACAGCAAACAATTTTCGCCCACAGTCACGTTGTGGCCAACATGTACGAGGTTATCCAGCTTTGTGCCGTTGCCAATTGTGGTATTCGCGATCGTCCCACGATCAAGTGCGGAATTTGCGCCAACTTCAACGCGATCCCCGAGAACGACAGAACCGAGCGAATTGATACGGGCAAATCCACTGGTTTTGCTGGCTTGGGTGATTTGGCCCGTTGCTTTTGCCTCTTCCACGGCTCCCGGTTTAGGAGTGACGTACGAAAACCCATCCACACCAATTGCAGCGCCTTGCTGCGCATAAAAATCATCGCCAATGCGCACACGTGCGCCAATGTGAACCCCTTGGTAAATCAATGGGTTATTGCCGATAACGGCGTCGCGCCCGATGCTGGAATGGCTGGCGATACGTGCGTTGTCACCAATCACAACGCCAGATGAAATCACCACAAATGGCCCAATGGATGGGTTCGCGCCAATCACTGCGCTTGGGTCGATAATGGCCGTAGGATGGATTCCAAGGTCAATGTCAGGCACATGTTCAAACACCCGCGTCACCCCAGATAAAACATACCGAGATCGCGGCGCAAAAATTGCCGCCTTCAGCCCCATGCCTTGCCAATCGGCGCCTTCCCAGACCACAGCCGCTTGGGCATTGCCCGCCACCACCGCGTCTGCATAGGACGGTTCCATCGCCAACGCCAATTGCGTGCTTTCCGCTTTGTGCGGCTCTTGAACGCTGGTAACACGTAGCGAAAGATCCCCTTCCGCCTCTGCGCCCAACTGTTCTGCGATGTCTGCGATTGAAAAATCTGCCATGCTGTCCTCTAACGAAAACGGGCGCCCTTTGCGGCGCCCGTTCTAACCGAAATTCAGTTGGGTTTTACCCCTGAACGGCTTGCAATGCCACCCCAGCTTTGCTCAGAGCGTTAAAGATGGTTTTGTCACGACCATAGATGTCGTTGCGGTAGTTGATACGACCATCTTCTTTGAAAAATGCAGTGCGATAGTTCAGGTAAATCGGCACAGGTTGTTGCAAATTCACATACTGTTCACGGCCCGTTTTCAGCCACCCGTGAAACGCGCCCTTTGGATCAGATGTCTGTTTTTCCAACAGCTTATAAGCAAATTCGAACGGTTTTTGCACCCGAACACAGCCATGGCTAAAGGCACGCACTTCGCGGTTGAATAGGCTCTTGGACGGCGTGTCATGCAGATAAATGTTGTACTTGTTTGGGAACATAAATTTCACCAAACCCAACGCATTCCCTTTGGATGGCTTTTGCTTGATGGAATACGGAAAGTTCTTTGCGCTGTATTGGGACAGATTCACGTTGGCAGGGTTCACTGCCTTGCCATTTCTGCCAACCATGCGCATTCCGCGACGGGCCAAAAAGCCAGGGTCTTTTTTGATAATCGGCAGGTATTCTTTGCCCGCGATGGAACGCGGCACGTGCCATGTTGGGTTCACAACCATATGGGTCATTTGATCGTGAAATTCTGGTGTGCGGTCTTTGCCCACTTTGCCGATCACGGTCACCGAAGTGAAAGTCACGCGGTCATTGTCGTACACGTTGAAAGAGAAATCAGCCAAGTTCACGACAATATGGCGTTTGCCGCGCGAGCGGTTCATCCAGCGTTCCCGCTCCAGATTGACCAGAACCTGACGCAAGCGTTGATCTGCGGAGACATTCATCACCTTGATTGTACCGGGCCCTGCAACCCCATCTGCCTTTAGGCCATGGTCTGTTTGGAATTGCTGCACAACTTTCTTGAGGTTTTCATCAAAACCAGCGTCTGCACCCAAACGGCCATAGCCGAGTGCGGACAACCGTGCGCGCATTTTGGTCACGTTTTTGCTCGACGTGCCGGGTTTCAGCGTTGCAACTGGAACTTTCGCACCATAGCCGCCTTTGCCAATCAAACGTTCGAGATTTTGCTTTTCTTTCAACAAACGCGCGTATTCTGGGTGAGTTGGAACCAGGGCTTTGAAAAAGCCGCTGGGGGAGCTGCGCGAAATAGCATCCAATAAGGCCAATTCTGATCTGCGCGGCGGTTGCACAGCGATTTCGCGGTCCACTTTCTTGGGCTCTAGAACGCCAGAAGACAAATCATGGGCGTATTTGAGGAAAATCTTTGTGGCGAACGCTTCGGCAGAGGCACCCTCTTTGCCATTCCCGTTTCGCAAAGCGGCCTTTAGGTCCGCAATCCGATATTGTGCGGTAGGCAAGCCGTGAGCGGCAGAATTTGTTACCGCCGCCAGCAATGCCTTGGCACGGGACTTGTTTTTGTTGCCCACCCAGATCGGTTTGTAGCCACGTTGCGCGTAGAATTGTTTCGCTTCACCAGAAAGTGATTTGTCAGCCTTAACAGCCGCTGAAATTTGCGCATTTGTTGGTTTTGCGTGGACAGCTGGAGCTGAAAAAACAGTGAGCGATGCAATTGCACCTGCAGCAGCGATTCCCATCAGTCGATTGCGTAAAAAAAACATTGTTCCCCTCGATACCACTTTGTCTGTTGGACCCTACATAGGTTAGACAATGCCTAAAAAACATAGTCCAATCACGTTTTCGGCAAAGTTTTGCCAAATTTGAGGTTTATTGACGTCACTAGAGCAGAACAAAATGTGATCAAAATCACTCGTTGGCGAAAAAGACCTAAGAGCACAGGAAATAAGCAAAAAAACGCTTATCTCGAAACAGAATGCTTGGTTCACGAATCGGTCTGTGTAATAAAGCGTCAACTTTTGTGATCGGGACACTAAAAGATCCGCGGGAATCGTGGACAAAAAGACGAGACAGTAGACTATGACTGGCAAAACCAACGACCTTATTTCACGGCGTAAGCTTCTCGGTGCCTTTGCAGGTATCACCATGGTTTCGGCAACACCGTACTATGCGAATGCAGCAGGCTACCTGAAAGGCGCAGGCAATATCCGCAAGGTAAATCTGCGCAACCAACGTACAGGTGAATCGCTCAACACGATCTACTGGGTCGAAGGCCAGTACATCAAACCTGCCTTGGAAGAGATTAACTATTTCATGCGTGATTGGCGTCAAAACTCCACGCGCAACATGGATCGCCGCAATATCGACCTGATGGCCGCTGCGCTGAACCTGCTCGACACGGAAGAGCCCTTCTTGGTTCTGTCCGGTTACCGCACATCCCGCACAAATAACATGCTGCGGTCTAAATCCCGCGGTGTGGCAAAGCAAAGCTATCACGTGAAGGGTATGGCCGCTGATTTGCGTTTGGGCTCCCGTTCTGTAAGCCAAATCGCCAAAGCTGGCATTTCCTGCCGCTCCGGTGGCGTTGGGCGCTACCACGGGTCCAACTTTGTCCACTTTGATTGCGGCCCTGTTCGCACTTGGCGCGGTTAAGCCGACATCAAAAACAGAAATAACCCGCTTCGGCGGGTTTTCTTTTGCCTTATTGTCAGAGGGTCAGCTGCATTTTGGGCAGGCGGCGCCCTTTGATAGAACCAGACGGTGTGCTGCCAATTTCTACGAAACCTTGTTTGGCATAAAACCCAACTGCATTTGGGTCCGCGCTCAGTTCAAGCGTTTTAAATCCGCTTTGATGGGCTAACCGAAAAATCGTACTCCACAACATACGCCCGACGCCCCGCCCCTGTACGTTTGGATCGACAAAGAACAAGGAAACTTCGCCGCGATTGTTCGGTTGCGTATCAAGAGCAGCACAACCGAGCAAAACGCCATTGTCTTCGGCCACCCATAGCTGCGTCTGTGCCAGGGTCCGCGCAGTAATGGTTAGCTCTGCGCGGCAGGCGTCCATAAAAGCATCGTCATAACCATTCGACTGCTTTGAACGAAACACCACATCGCTCAGCGCGGCACAATCGGCCACCACCGCTGGGCGCAGGGATATGCTCATGAACGGACGGTTCCGTTGCCACGCACAAGGTATTTGAAACTGGTGAGCTGTTCTGCCCCCACGGGGCCACGTGCGTGCATTTTACCCGTAGCAATGCCGATTTCCGCACCCATGCCAAACTCACCACCATCCGCAAATTGCGTTGAGGCGTTGTGCATCAAGATCGCGCTGTCCAACCGCGCAAAGAACATGTCAACGGCAGCAGCGTCTTCGGCCATGATGCAATCCGTGTGGTTAGAGCCATATTCCTGAATGTGGGCAATCGCGCCCGTCACCCCATCAACAACCCGCGCGGCAATAATCATATCAAGAAACTCGCGACCAAAATCATCCGCTTGCGCTGCAATCACGCCGTTGATGCTTTGGATATCTGCATCGCCGCGGACTTCGACCCCTGCACCGAGCAATTCATTCACAAAAGGTGCGCCATGGGTTTCGAAAAAGGCTTTGTCCACCAAAAGGCATTCGGCAGAGCCGCAAATTCCCGTGCGCCGCGTTTTGGCGTTCATCACCACCGCTTTGGTCTTTTCCAGATCCGCGCTGGCATCCACATAGATGTGGCAAATCCCTTCGAGATGGGCAAACACAGGAACGCGCGCATCCGATTGCACACGCCCCACGAGCCCTTTGCCCCCACGCGGAACAATTACGTCGATGTAATCAGTCATGGTCAGCATTGCGCCCACGGCTTCGCGATCACGGGTTGGAACCAGTTGGATGGCCCCTTCTGGCAGGCCCGCGTCACCCAACCCTTGCACCAGACATTCATGGATAAGACCAGAGGAATGAAAACTCTCAGAGCCACCGCGCAGAATGGCCGCATTGCCCGCTTTTAGGCACAATGCACCCGCATCCGCCGTCACGTTGGGACGACTTTCATAGATAACACCAATCACGCCCAATGGTGTGCGGACCCGCTGAATGTGCAAGCCAGACGGCTGCGTCCAATCGGCCATGACACTGCCAACAGGGTCGGCTTGGTTTGCCACAGCACGCAGGCCGTCCGCCATAGACAAAATGCGCTCTTTGTTCAGCATCAGGCGATCCATCATCGCAGGGGACAGCCCCTTTTCCGTCCCGTAATCAAGATCAAGAAGATTGGCTTTGATAATGTCATCTGTGCGCGCTTCAATCGCATCTGCAGCGCCAATCAAAGCGTCCTGCTTTTGCGCCGCACTGGCATAGGCAAGTTCAGCGCTTGCCTGTTTTGCGGTAACGCCGATGTTTTTCATCAAAGCAGCAATTGTTGTCATGCTTAATTTTCCTTAACTCACCATATCATCGCGATGGACCAGCGCAGCCCGCCCCGCATAGCCCAAAATCTCGGCGATTTCATTGCTTTGACGGCCTGCAATGGCCGATGTTTCATCTGACGAATACCCAACAAGCCCTTTGGCACATTCGTTTCCGTCAGGCCCAGCCACAGACACCAAATCCCCACGCTGGAATTGGCCATGTACGCTGCGCACCCCAGCGGGCAGCAGCGAATTCCCTGTTGATAAGGCTCGCGCGGCCCCTTCATCCACCACAAGAATGCCTTTGGATTTCATGCCAGAAATCCACTGTTTGCGCGCAGCCTTGGGGTTGGTTGCGGCGAGGAACCAGCTGGCGCTACCGCCTGTTTCCAAGGTTTGTAGGGGGTTCATTTGGTCCCCTTCCACGATAGCCATGGCACAGCCCGCCTGCATCGCCGTTTTTGCCGCCATCAGCTTTGTCTTCATGCCACCTTTGGCCGCTGCAGTGCCTGCATCCCCAGCCATGTCATCCATTTCGGGCGTGATTTCGGTGATGAGATCAAATTTAACCGCCGATGGATCGGTTTTTGGATTGGCCGAATAAAACCCATCCACATCGGACAGCAAAACCAAAATATCCGCGCCCGACATAGAGGCCACCTGTGCGGCCAATCTGTCATTGTCGCCAAACCGAATTTCATCTGTGGCCACCGTATCGTTTTCATTCACAATCGGCACAACACCATAGGTCAACAATGCCCCAAATGTGGCGCGAGAATTGAGGTACCGTCTTCGATCCGCACTGTCATCCAGCGTAAGCAGAACTTGTGCGGTTTTAATGTTGTGTGGCGCGAGGACTTCTTCATAGGCGCGGGCCAGACGGATTTGCCCTACGGCTGCTGCTGCCTGTGATTGGTCAAGCGATAGCTCCCCATCAGGCAATCCCAAGACCCGCCGACCAAGCGCGATAGAGCCCGAGCTGACAACCAAAATATCGCGGCCCCGTTTCTTTTGTTCGGCAATATCAGCGGCCAGTGAGGTCAGCCAATCAATCCGCAACGCCCCGGTGGCCGCGTCCACCAGCAACGCAGACCCGATCTTAACAACGATCCGTTTGGCACTGGTCAGAGGATTGATTATGGACGCCATCCAGTGTCCTCCGTCTCCTCCTCCGCCGTGTTGCGGCTGTCGATTTCAGAGCGCAAGGCCCGCAGCACATTTGTGAGCCCATCCCGCGCGACACCAGAGATTTGATGCACGGTTCCCCCAGATGCCACCTCTAAAGCGTTGTGTTTTTCCGCTTGTTCCACGTCATCCAGCGCATCAATTTTGTTGAGCGCCGTAATGCGTGGCTTATCCGCCAGTTCGCCGCCGTATTGTTCCAGCTCGTTGATAATGGTGCGATAATCGGCAACCACATCTTCGGCTGTGCCGTCGATCAAGTGCAAAAGGACAGCGCAACGTTCTACGTGGCCCAAAAACTGGTCGCCAATGCCACGCCCTTCGTGCGCGCCTTCGATCAGGCCCGGAATATCGGCCATGACAAATTCTGTGTTATCCACGCCCACAACGCCCAAATTGGGATGCAGCGTGGTAAATGGGTAATCCGCAATTTTTGGTCGTGCGTTGGATGTGGCCGCCAAGAATGTGGATTTCCCTGCATTTGGCAAACCGAGCAAACCCGCGTCCGCGATCAATTTCAAGCGCAGCCAAATCGTGCGTTCGATCAATGGTTGCCCTGGGTTGGCGCGGCGGGGGGCTTGGTTTGTCGAAGACTTGAAATGCAAATTCCCAAAGCCGCCGTTCCCCCCTTTGGCGAGCAGAACACGTTGTCCCACTTCGGTCAGATCAGCCACAACGGTGTCTTCGTCTTCCTCTAAGATTTCAGTGCCCACTGGAACCTTGAGCACAACATCATCGCCATCTTTACCAGATCGCTGTTTGCCCATACCCGGACGACCATTTTTAGCAAAGAAATGCTGTTGATAGCGAAAATCAATCAGCGTGTTCAGCCCCTCAACCGCTTCGGCCCAAACGTCACCGCCCTGCCCGCCGTTGCCCCCGTCAGGGCCACCGAATTCTTCGTGCGCGGCACGACGGAACGACACACAGCCATTGCCACCTGCGCCAGATTTTACGTGTACTCTGGTAAGATCAAGGAATTTCATGTGGTTTGCTCTCGTTCAGGCTTGGGCCACCGATACCGCAAGGGGCGTGTCTTCTCAACCCGCGCTTTCGGTTATTCTGGCAATCGCAGCACGTAATCCCATGTATTCACCATACCATTGCGTGCCACAGAAAACACTTCGCTTTCGCCGATCAATTGAAAGCCCATGTTTGTGACAATTTTGGCAGATGCAGGATTGTCCTGAAACACGCTCGCCACCATGGATTTATCCCCCAAAGGATTGGCCAAAATCAGCGCTTGAACTGCCTCGGATGCCAACCCTGAATTCCACAGATTTGGCGCGACCCAATAACTGATTTCGGATTGATCTTCGGTCACTTTTTTCAAAGAAATCATGCCGAGCAATTCACCCATTCCGCTGGCACTGCCGTCAATTGACCACAGTTTTTCATCGCTGTCTTCTTTGGTAACGCGATCCAAAAACGCCTCTGTTGCGCCCGGCGGCAAAGGATGCGGGATGTGCGTGGTCATCCGCGCCAACCGTTTGTCTTCGCCAAACAGATTGATCATGCCCGCATCGCTGTTGCGGACAGGGCGCAGGGAAAAACGCGCCGTTGGGATCACCAATTGACCTGTAATTTCTGATTGCATCATGCTTCACCTCCTTGAAACAAAACGAATAAAACACTTAAAACCGTCAGGGCCGCCAAGGCCCACATCAGCCACCGTTCCGCAGGTTTTCCTGCAACAGTGGCTGCCAATCTGTCGCCACCCCAACACCACAAAGGGTGCAGAACCAGTTGACATGCAAATAAACAAGCCGCGATTACAGCCGTAGCCTGCAAAGTGGGCGTGCCAAGCGGGACAAAGTTAGTGAAGCCCGCTGTGATCATCGCCCAAGCCTTTGGATTAAGCGGATGAACAATAAGCCCCGCCGCATACCCCGGGGCGGTTTCAGCCGCACCATCCGTGTTCAGCCGCAAGTTCGCCACCTTCCACGCCAAATAAATGATGTATGCCGCAGAAGCGAATTTCAGCGTGGTAAAGATCAAAGGATACGCGCTCAGCACTCCCATCAAACCAAACCCAATGGGCCAGATGATGAATTGCTTGCCAACAGCCACGCCCGCCACAAAAGGCAGCGCGGGCCGCAACCCAAACCGCGCACCTGTCGCCATGAGAGCCATGTTTGCAGGTCCAGGTGTGCCCACTTGGGAGGCGAAGAAGATCAACAGAGGACCAAATGCGATCATGATTGAGCCTCAAGCGAATGGAATTCATGGGCAAGCACTCCCATGATCAAATCATCATACCGCTCCCCTTGGACCAACGCCGCTTGACGTTCACGCCCTTCTTCTTTGAAACCTACCTTTTTGTAGGCCGCAATGGCGCGTGAATTAAATTCGATAACCCGCAAAGACACGCGGTGAAGACCCAAAGCGCCGAAAGCGTGTTGAAGCAATAGTGTAATGGCCTCGGTTCCATACCCCTGCCCCAACAGTGTTGGGTCCAGAATTCCCAATCCTAAAACCGCCCGCGCATCTATTTGGTTTACAGAATGCAGGCGAATGTCCCCCACACAACGGCCCGCAATTTCGATTATCCAAGCGGTTTCAAGGTCTATTTGATCGTTGACCCAGTTCTGCGCCATCTGACGTGTTAACGGAGCAATATTGATCGGATCGCCACCAAACATTTTTACGATCTCAGGATCACGGCCCAAGGCCAGACGATCATCTACATCGCTTTCGATTGGAGCCCGCAGGACAACCCGTTCCCCAACAAGGCGAGGTCTTAACGTCATTGCAGTCATCATCCCCTCCTTGCTTGATTGGTTGGATGAAATAGAACGCCCAAACGAAAAAGGGCCGGTTTTTCAACCGACCCTTTTGAACTTTGCGTTCCGATGTAGGTATCGGTTATTCAGCGGCCTCAGCCACTGGCAGAACAGAAATGAACGTGCGGTTTTTGAAGCCCTTGCGGAACGACACTGCGCCTTCAACTGTTGCGAAGATTGTGTGGTCTTTACCTTGACCTACACCTTCACCTGGCCACCACTTGTTGCCGCGCTGACGCGCGATGATGTTGCCTGGGATGACAGCTTCGCCGCCGTATTTTTTGATGCCGAGGCGACGTCCTGCGGAGTCGCGACCGTTACGGGATGAACCGCCTGCTTTTTTATGTGCCATGAGTTCTCTCCTTAGCCTTTAGCCAATGCTTTGGCTTGGTCTACCCAACCTTCGCGCTCAATGCGACCCTTAAACGACAGCTTTTCATCGAATTCTGCGATGTCAGCTTCGCCCCAAGCGGCGATTTGTGCGAAAGTTGTCACGCCTGCTGCGTGCAATTTCTTTTCAAGAGCTGGACCAACACCTGACAATTCTTTCAAATCATCTGCGCCAGCGGCAGCTGGTGCGGCTGTTTCAGCTTTGGCTTTTTTCGGCGCTGCGGCTTTGGCAGGCGCTTTCTTTTCAGCTTTGGCTTTCTTAGGGGCTGCAGCTGCAGCACCTGCTGCGCCAGCGGCAGCAACAAAACCAGCACCGTTTACAGCGGCCATAACACCAGACTTGTCTGCGCCAGAGGCCAGAATATCCGTGATACGAACAACTGTCAGTTGCTGACGGTGGCCTTTTTTACGCTGAGAAGAGTGCTTACGACGACGCTTCACGTAGTTGATGACCTTAGGACCTTTGCCCTGCTCAAGGATTTCGGCTTGAACGCCGGCACCAGCAACAGTTGGCGTGCCCACAGTGGTTTTGTCACCACCGAGCATCAGAACTTCGTTGAATTGGACTGTTTCACCGGCTTCGCCTGCGATCTTTTCGATCTTGAGCACTTCGCCAGAGGCAACTTTGTACTGTTTGCCACCAGTTTTAACGACTGCGAACATCTGTTCGACCTTTTTCAGTTTCCGTATCCTGTGGCCACCTATCAGGTGTTTGTGGGGCAACCCGCCTCGGACAACGTGCTCTTCACAGAGCAATATTAAGAAAAGCGCGTGGAATCCCTTCCATCGCGCGGATGGGGCCTTATGTGGGCGAGACGCTTCCAAGTCAAGCAAGAAAGAAGGGAAAACCGACCTATTCCTGCAAAACACAAAATTAGGATACAATCGCCCACTACTCAGACCGCATCTGCCACCCTATCAAGAAACGATTAGGGCGTACGCGGGTTAATCCACCATGGCATGTGCCCATAAATCCGCATCAAGCCCATCAAACAAATCCTGCAAATGATCGACGTAATGTGTCCAGCTTTTGACGCTGGTATTGTAAATTTTCTCTCGGACTTGGTTAACGGAAGCAGTTCGCACGGCGCGTTTTGATTTGTGGAATTCCAAAACCTCGTCTTCCCACTCCAACCCTAAATAATCGAGCAATTTGCGGCTTTCGCCTTCTTGGTTTGCAATGAGGTCTTCGTAGCGAAGGTGATAAATGTCGCCTGGGAACTGTTCATCCCAGAAATTCATCAGCGATTTATAGCTGTTGGCAAACGCCGCCAATTCTTTTTGATCATAGGCATATTGGTGGGCATATGTGTCGAAGAAGTTCTTCCAAATCGAAAAGCACGTGTCGCGCGGATCGCGAACGGTATTGATTATTTTCGCATTGGGGAACGCGGTTTTGATCAAGCCTACGTACAAGAAATTTGCAGGCATTTTATCAACGGCACGGCGCTTTTGCGGGTCGGCCAAATCTAAAACGGAAAGATAATCTTGTGCAAATGCGGTTATTTGTGAGGGGGTCGCCGTGTCTTGCGCGGCAAGGATTGGCCCCCCCAGATCACGCACCGAGTTCAATTCACCTGCGCCAAACACTTTTGAATGGCTGGAAATGATCTGCTCGGCCAATGATGTTCCTGACCGCATGAGCCCCACAATGAAAATTGGGCGATCCGTGTCCAGTCCCGCGCTCTTAAACTTATCAGGTATTCCTTTTCCAAAGAACTTGCGCGCTTGTTCAAACTTCACGGCCTCCTCTTCTGGAAGGGGCGGCAGGATATCTTTGTACTGTGCATTGGCGGTGGTAAGCCATTTTTGCGAAACATCAAATTGCTTGGTTCTTTCAGCGTCGCTCGCCAAGGCAAAAGCCAAGCGAACTTTGTCGTGTGGATCGACGCTGTCATCTTGGGCCAAATGTGTCGCGCGGTCTCGCAAGGCAACACGGTCTTCGGGCGCAACCAATTCCAATGAAATTGCGATGGCTTCAGCATCTGTTTCAGATTTTTCCAAAACCGCGCGAAAGGCGGTAACTGCTTCATCTTTGCGTCCAAGTGCGTGCAGTTGGATTGCGCGGCGGCGCAACCAATCAAGGTTGTTTGGGTCCGTGGCAAGCAGCTCATCTGTCAACTTTAGCGATTCAGTAACATCCCCAAGGCTTGCATACACGTTGCTCAGGTTTTCTTTGGCGCCACTGTCTTGAGGGTTAATTTTTAATGCAGCCCGAAAATCCTCAACCGCTTTGGACAATTGGCCGATATTTTTGAAAACGTTGCCACGGCTGTTAAAGGCGTTTCCATAATTTGGCTGCAACGCAATGGCCTTGTCCAAATGCACCATACCGTCTTGGGCGTTTTCCAGTGCGGTTAACGCCAAACCAAGGTTGTGATGCGCTTCAGCATAATTCGGCTTTTTCGCGATTGCCTTGCGCAAGACTTCAACTGCTTCTTTTGGTTTGCCAATTTGGACCAGATACGACCCATAGTTTGACAATGCTTCAACAAAATTGGGATTAAGTTTGATTGCCCATTTAAACGCAGCCACTGCCGCCTTTTCATCGCCCACCATCCCACTGGCATAGCCAAGAATGTTGAACACGAATGGCTCATTTGGGAACCGTTCGGACAATTGTTTGGCGGCGGATTGTGCGGCGGGGAAATTGCCCGAATTTAGAATCTGTATCAGGGCCTGGGCATCGTTTTGGGTCATTTGCCCACTGCCACCACCCTGTTTTTCCAACCGAGCAAGCGCTTTTTTGGCTTTGGAATGTTTTGGCACTTTGGTCAGGATTTGACGGTACAACCCAATGGCACGGCCCGTGTCGCCTGCTTTCGCAGCTGCTTCGGCCAAATCCAAAACTTGCTTAATACCCGCCATATGCGCCTCGTTCCTTTATGCTTCGTTGCTTTTCGCAAGGCTGCCCTGCCCTGTCCAGCGGTTTTGCAACGCAGTAAGATCGCAATAGCCCAAACGCAAAAAGCCGCGACAACTGTCACGGCTTTTGTGCTTTTCCAAAACTGGAATATGGTACCCGAGGCCGGACTCGAACCGGCAAGCCTTGCGGCGGGGGATTTTGAATCCCCTGCGTCTACCAATTCCGCCACTCGGGCAACGCTCGGGTGATTTAGCGAGGCGTTCGCGCCCCGTCAACGCCCAAAATGCGCCTTCTTACAAATTCTCTGTATTGAAGGTGTCACATTGATCTATTCGGGCTGTGTTAAAACCGCGTTGGAACCATTTTTGCCGCTGCGCTGACGTTCCATGGGTAAACGTGTGCGGATTGGGCCGTTGGCCAGCATTGCGCTGCAATGTGTCGTCACCGATTTGCTTGGCCGCATTAATCGCCTCTTTCAAATCGCCACGTTCCAAAGTTTTCAAACGCTCTTGGGCATATCGCGCCCAAATTCCCGAATAACAATCCGCCTGCAATTCAATCATAACAGACACGCGGTTGCTGTCGGTTTGGGACATGCGCTGCCGTGCGCGGTTTGCCTGCCCCAATGTGCCAAGCTCGTTTTGAACATGGTGTGCAATTTCATGGGCCACAACATATGCCGCAGCAAAATCACCAGACGCGCCCAACTGGCGCGACATCGTGACAAAGAAATCCGTGTCCAAATACGCTTTCTTATCTGCGGGGCAATAAAACGGGCCAGATGCCCCGCTGGCCGCGCCGCAGGGCGATTGTGTGGACCCTTTGAACAGCACAAGCGTAGCAGGATTGTATCTGCGCCCAAGCTGGTTTTCGAAGATTTCGGTCCAAATGGTTTCTGTGTCAGCCAAGGTCACTGACACAAATTGGCCTGCCTGTTTGTCGGCTTCGGTAATTTCAACAGAACCACCGCCCGTGTTTTGGCCCCCAGCGATGTTGAGCAATGTCGCGGGGTCCACTCCCATGAAATACCCGATCGCCAAAACCGCAATCAGGCCAAAGCCCCCAATGCCACCAGCAGCTTTACCGCCGCCACCGCGTCTGCGTCGATCTTCGATATTGCGGCTGCCGCGTCGTCCTTGCCATTTCATGATGGTCCCCCAAACTGTGTCCGCGTTTAAGCTAAGCAGCCCTGCGACCATTCGCAAGGCTTGACGCAACACCGATCACGGGGCAAGACGGGAAGAAAAAGAGGCATCCGCAGTGCTACGCAGACTTTATGATTGGACCGTTTCGCTTGCCATGACCAAATGGGCCTTGGCGGCTTTGGCGATGATTTCCTTTGTGGAAAGCTCTTTCTTTCCAATCCCCCCAGATATCTTGATGATCCCGATGATCATCGCAGCCCCAACACGGGCCTTCCTGATCGCGTTTGTTTGCACGGTGTCATCCGTGGCAGGTGGCGCGTTTGGCTATTACATCGGGGCAGAATTGTTTGACACGCTGGGCCGCCCGATCCTTGATTTTTACCACAAACTCGACGCATTTGAGGAATTCAAAACCCGCTTTAACGAACAAGGTCATTGGGCTGTTTTGTTCGCTGGGATCACGCCATTTCCGTATAAGGTTATCACAATCACGTCTGGCGTGACCGAATTGCCATTTTGGAACTTCATGTTCTGGTCAATGATCGCACGCGGCTTTCGCTTTTTCGTGGTGGCGACTTTGTTGTGGTTCTTTGGTGCGCCGATCCGAGATTTCATTGAACGGCGGCTGGGTTTGGTGTTTACCGCGCTGGTTGTTTTACTGGTCGTCGGATTTGCAGCGGTGAAATACTTATGACACGTCAACGGTTTCTTCTTCTTGCGGCCCTTGGTTCCGCACTCATGCTCGCGGGGGCGTTTGGCTTTCAATACATCGGTGAATTGCCACCGTGTAAAATGTGCATCTGGCAACGCTGGCCCCACGGTGTGGCGGTACTAATCGGCTTGATTGGTGCGCTTGTCTATCATCGCGGCTTGGCGCTGTTGGGCGCATTGGCGGCCCTGACCACGGCGGTGATCGGGCTTTACCACGCGGGTGTGGAACAGGATTGGTGGGAAGGTCCATCAACCTGCACATCAGGATCCGTTGCTGACGTCCCTGTAAAGGATTTGCTAAAACAGATCCTAGAGGCCCCCATCGTACGCTGTGATGAAATCCCCTGGGATTTGTTTGGAATCTCCATGGCTGGATGGAACGCCATTATCTCTTTTGGACTGGTGGCGCTTTGGCTGTTGGCCGCGCGGCGTTAAGCCTCTAGTTCCGCATCCCAATACAGAAAATCCATCCAACTGTCGTGCAGATAGTTTGGTGGAAATTTGCGCCCTGCGTTCAACAACTGGTTGGCGCTTGGCTGATCGGGGGTCACCCGTAGGCTCATACCAGCCTGTTTCAAGGATCGTGCCCCTTTGCGCAAATTACACGGCCCACAAGATGCAACAACATTCTGCCATGTGGTTCGCCCCCCACGAGACCGCGGCACCACATGATCAAACGTCATGTCTCCTTGCGCCCCGCAATATTGGCAGGTGAATTCATCGCGCAAAAACAGGTTAAACCGTGTGAATGCCGTAGTGCGCGCGGGTTTCACATAATCCTTTAACACAATCACCGAAGGCATCCGAATTTCCACCGACGGGGAGCGAACCGATTCTTCGTATTCGGCCAGAATGGTCACACGATCCAAATAGGCGGCTTTGACCGCGTCCTGCCATTTCCACACGGACAACGGGAAATAGCTCAGCGGGCGAAAATCCGCGTTCAAGACCAATGCTGGATTGTCTTTCAGACCTGCGGGGTTTCGGATAAAATCTTGCGTAAATTCAGAAGTCATAGTCGTAAAGCGTCCCTGCCCTGTAATCGCTGTTAAGCCTCAGAGCGGGGCATCCCGCCCTTACACTTACGAAAACTATATATAGATGCTGTCTTGGAACAACCCTCTATATTCAGAGCTTAGGTTGGAACGAATTTACGCTTCTTCGCTGGTGTCTTCTTCGATTGCGTATTTCGCAAACAACGACCCCTGCCCCATAAAGAACAGAAACACCGCCGCCGTTAGACCAAAGGTTTTAAAGTTGACCCATGCATCCGTTGACATCAATCGCCACACAGCTTCGTTCGCGATGGCAAGGGCAAAGAAAAACGCACAAGCCCGCTGTGTCAGGATCATCCACCCTTCGGCTTTTAGCGGAATAACTTCTTCCATTACTGCGCGCAGATAGGATTTACCCTGCAACAGGCCGATCCCCAGAATGCCACCAAACAAAACGTAAATGATTGTCGGTTTCATCTTAAAGAACCGATCATCGTTAAACCAAATGGACATGCCGCCAAAAACAACAACCAGCACGGCAGTGACCAATTGCATACGCGAGAGCTTTCCCGTCAGCTTCCACAGGATGCCTGTGGACAGCAACAGCACAGGAATAAAGGCAGCGGTCGCCACGATAAACCCGTCATAAGTGCTGCCATAAATCTCGAACTCGCGATCTTTGATCCGCGTGTAGGCAATGAAAAACAGCACCACTGGCCCCAATTCGAGCCCCATTTTCAATGCTGGACTGACCTTCTTTTCGCTCATGCTACCCTGCCTTTGATATTCAGCCGCCAAACTCTACCAAAATGGCGCCCCCTGCAATGGCAACCATCAGGCCTGCGCGCAAAAAACCCACTTTTTCGCGCAGAAACAGCCAACCGATCAACGCGGCGAACACAACGGAGGTTTCCCGAAGCACCGCCACCTCGCCGACTTTGTCCAATCGCGTGGCAAACATGATGGCGCCAAAGCTGGCAAAGGCCACCAATCCGCCAATAATGCCACGGCTCGCCATGGCCGAAACAGCAGGTTTCACGGCCATGGCGCGATATTTCAGAACGGAAATTGGCGGGAATAAAACGCCTTCTAGCAGGAACAGCCAAAAGATGAATGTAAACGGGTTCACCGTGGCCCGTACCCCGTAAGCATCCCAAGTGGTATAAGCCGCAACGCCAAATCCCGTTAGCACCGCATAAAACAAAGCCACCCACATGGTGGCACGGTCCATTTTGTTTTGGGCCAAATTCACACCCGCCAGCGCAAAAATTGCAAATGACAGGCAAATGACGCCAAACCACTGTACGACATTGTAGTTTTCACCAAATACGAACCCAACCGCAATGACTGTAATCAGGGGGCCCATTCCCCGAACTATGGGATAAACAACAGTGTAGTCTCCTCGTTCATAGGCCATGGCCTGCGCGAGTTTATAAAGGAAATGAATCACCATCGCGCCAATCAACAACGGCCACAAATGCGGTTCGGGCCAAGGCACAAGGAACAGCACAATCGGAATGGACATCAAACTGTAACTAACGTCGATGGACCCGCGCGTGATCCAGGGATCAAGGCTGCCTTTTTGCAAGGCCCCAAAGACCGCGTGCAAAACCGCAGCCATGATCGCCAATCCAAACGCAAGCATGCGGCCCGCATCTGTTCCCTCAAGTGATAGAACCCATTCGCTTATCACGAGCGCCGTCACGCCCCAACTTACTCCGCGCCTGTAAGGGCTTTGGCAAATTCTTCGGGGTCAAATGGGGCCAGATCGTCGATCTGTTCACCAAGCCCAATGGCATGAATAGGCAGGCCAAATTTATCAGCCAAGGCCACCAAAACACCACCCTTTGCAGTGCCATCAAGTTTGGTCATGACCAAACCAGACACATCGGAAATCTTCTGGAACACTTCCACTTGGCTCAGCGCATTTTGGCCCGTTGTCGCATCCAAAACCAACAATGTGTTGTGCGGTGCATCGGGGTCCTTCTTACGGATAACACGTACGATTTTGGCCAATTCTTCCATCAAATCTTGGCGGTTCTGCAATCGTCCAGCGGTGTCGATCATCAACAAATCTGCACCTTCAGCCTCTGCCTTGGTCATGGCGTCAAATGCCAGCGATGCGGGATCAGAGCCTTCGGGTGCGGTCAGCACAGGCACGCCCGCACGGTCGCCCCAGACCTGCAATTGTTCCACGGCAGCGGCGCGGAACGTGTCACCAGCTGCGATGACCACAGATTTCCCAGCGGCCTTGAACTGGCTGGCCAGTTTGCCGATGGTCGTCGTTTTACCCGACCCGTTGACCCCAACCACCAACACAACTTGCGGGCGTTTTTGATAGAGCGGCATGGGTTTGGCCACAGGTTCCATAATGCGAGCCACTTCGTCCGCCAACAGCCCCTTCAATTCGGCGGTAGATAGCTTTTTACCCATCCGCCCTTCGGCCAGATTGGCAGACACGCGCAGGGCCGTATCAACGCCCATATCCGCGGTGATTAGCAAATCCTCGATGCTTTCAAGCATCGCATCATCAAGCGCGCGGCGCACAACGGTTTTTTGTTCTTTGCGGCCGAACAAACGCCCAAACAGACCAGATTTTGGCTCTGCAGGCGCGGCTTCTACCGTTTCTTCTAATGCAGCGCGGGCTGCTTCTGCGGCTTTTTCCGCTTCTTCTCGCGCGACCGCAGCCAATCGGTTTTCTTCCTCTAGGCGGGCTTCTTCTGCCGCATCGCGTTCCTGTTGCGCTTTTAAATCAGCTGCAGCTTGGGCCTCGGCTGCAAGACGAGCCTCTTCTGCTGCCTTTTGCACTGCGGCGGCTTGAGCCTCTTCTTCGCGGCGCACGGCTTCGGCGGCTTCGCGTTCAGCGGCCAATCGAGCTGCTTCTGCGGCGCGATCACGTTCTGCTTGTTCTGCGGCGCGGGCTTGTTCAGCGGCGGCGTCTTTGGCGGCTTGGGCTGCTGCAGCGGCCTCGGCTGCGGCAGCCTCTGCGGCGCGAGCGGCCTCTGCATCTGCGGCTTCTTGCGCAGCGGCAGCGGCGGCCAAACGATCGGCCTCCGCCTGCGCGGCTTTTTCTTCAGCTTCCAATCGCGCACGCTCAGCTGCAGCAGCTTCTTCCTCGGCTTCTCGTTGTGCTTCTGCTTCAGCAGCCAAACGCGCTTCTTCGGCAACGCGGGCCGCTTCGGCTTCGGCCTGTGCCTGTTCTTCTGCGGCCTGTGCCGCATCAAGTGCGTCCTGCGCGGCCTGTGCTTCGTCGGCGGCCTGTTGTTCTGCATCAAGGCGTGCGCGCTCGGCGGCTTCTGCGTCTTCGGCCAGTCGTGCTTCTTTAGCGGCCAACGCAACCTGCGCGACGGCTTCTTCTTCGGCTGCAATCGCGGCGGCATCTTCGTCTGATTGCGCTTGGGCCTCTGCCTCTGTGGGTTGATCGACCACAACCTCTTCGACGTCTGTTTCGCCTCCGTCTTCGACAATGGCATCCAGCCCCTCTTCGATTTTCGAAGACGACTTGAACAAACGATCTTTGAGTTTTTTGAAGAAAGACATGGGCGTCCTGCTGCTGAAATAGGCGTTTCTTTCACCTAACCCTCTGGTGCGGTGTTTCCAAGTCCGATTTTCACGCGACCTTACACTGAAAAACCGCTACACCGTGCAAATGCGTTCCTTGTTTGCCCTTTTGTGTCTCAGCATGCCTGCATTTGCAGAGCCGCCAGATCGCATGTGCAGTGCCGGGCAATGGGGCCATCCTGTGTGCATTCGCACCGATTTTTATGCGTTTGACACCTGCCAAGCCTTGCGTGATGTGTCGCGCACCCACGGGCTGAACGCCGATTTCTTCACCCGTTTGATCTGGCAAGAAAGCCGATTTGATCCAAACGCGTTGTCCCCAGCTGGCGCCGAGGGGATTGCACAGTTTATGCCCCAAACCGCCAAACTGCGTGGGCTGAACGCGGCTTACAACCCTGCCCTCGCGCTCGATCATTCGGCGCAATATCTGGCAGAGTTGGTGGATCGGTTCGGGAATCTGGGCCTCGCCGCTGTGGCATACAATGGTGGGGAAACACGGGCGACAAATTTCATCGCAAAAACAGGCGGGTTGGCGCAGGAAACCGTGGATTACGTTGAAATAATTACAGGACAAAGCGCCCTTGATTGGCGTGATGCCCCGCCAAAGAACCTGAACCTCTCACTTGATAAAACCACATCGTTTATGCCCGCCTGTTTGGCATTAGCGAAAGATAGGCAACTTTCAAAAATAAAGTCACTGCGACCAAAACCGAAACTGCCCCCATGGGGCGTGCAAATGGCGACAGGTTCGAGCGTGGATAAGGCCAAATCCATGTACACACGAAACGCCCGTGCCTGTCGCAGTGTGATAAAATCGCGAAAACCCGATTACATTAAGAAATCTCCACAAGTAGCTGGTCGCAAACCTTATTATGTTGCGCGTCTGGGTGAAAAATCTCGCGGTGCGGCGCAAAAACTGTGTAATCGTTTGCGCAAATTCAATTGCGTCTGCGTGGTCTTTAAAAATTAGCATTTGATAAAATAGTTGCGAATTGACCTTAGGTCATGCACCCGCTGTTCATTTTTTGGGCGTAGCCTGATCCCATGTCCGACTATCCCGCCTATTCCCGTCCCGAACGGATTGCCGATGGGTCCGTTCATATCTTGGGATGCACCGCCGCGATTATCAGCGCGGGTTTGTTGTTTGGCCTGTCTTTTGGACATACCTCTGGCCCGATGATCACGGCCATCGCCATCTACTGCGCCACTTTGATTGCGACCTTTGCCGCCTCGGCGCTCTACCACTTTACGCCGTGGGAAAACCGCCGCCCGATGCTGCGACGCATTGATCATGCTGCGATTTACCTCAAGATTGCGGGCACTTACACGCCATTGGTCCTGTTTATTGGCAGTATGACCAGCTTTCTGGTGCTTACTTTGGTTTGGGTGTTGGCGGTCTATGGCATAATCCAAAAACTGTTTTTCTGGCATACCCCCGGCAAATACGGCCCTGCCCTGTATTTGTTCATGGGTTGGCTCAGCTTGCCGCTGTTGTGGTCCCTCACCCCGATATTGCCTTGGCTGTCGTCTGGGCTGATCGCGGCGGGTGGTTTGCTCTACACGGGGGGTGTGATTTTCTTTAACTGGGAAAAACTGAAATTTTCGCTGGCAATCTGGCATGGCTTCGTTTTTGCCGCCTCTGCCTGTTTTTTCGCAGCGATTGCCGTCGGCATCTACAACATCCCCTTATAAAAAAGGGGCGCAAATCGCGCCCCAAATCGTAATAACGATTGTGATGACGGTTAAATCATCGCCATGCCACCATTCACGTGCAGCGTTTGCCCCGTGATATAGCTGGCTTCATCAGATGACAAATACGCCACCGCGGATGCGATTTCATCTGATGCGCCCATGCGACCCATGGGGATTGCACCAAGCATGCCATCCTTAACCGCATCTGGCAGTTCAGCCGTCATTGCCGTTTCAATGAACCCAGGTGCCACACAGTTCGCCGTGATCCCACGCGTAGCGATTTCTTGGGCGTAGGATTTCGTCATCCCGATCATCCCAGCTTTTGACGCGGCATAGTTCACCTGCCCCGCGTTCCCTGTCACACCAACGATGGATGTGATGTTGATGATGCGGCCAAATTTTTGCTTCATCATTGGGCGCATCACAGATTTCATCAGGCGCATGGTAGATGTCAGGTTCACGTCAATCACGTCCTGCCATTCTTCGTCTTTCATACGCATGAAAATGTTGTCGCGCGTGATGCCTGCGTTGTTCACAAGGATATGCAAACCGCCCATGGCCTCAGACGCTTGACCAGCCAATGCAGAAACAGCCTCTGCATCGCCCAAATTACACGGTGTCACGTGGGCGCGATCGCCCAGATCAGCCGCCAGCGCATTCAGCGGATCAACCCGCGTGCCAGACAGCGCCACGGTCGCGCCTTGCGCGTGCAGTGCCTTGGCAATAGAGCCACCGATCCCCCCTGAAGCACCCGTCACCAGCGCACATTTTCCTGTTAAATCAAACATATGTCTTATCCAATCTTTTCTGCTGCGGCTTTCACACCGTCTGGGTCATTAACGGCGGTACAGGCCAATGCGCGATCAATGCGGCGGATCATACCTGACAGGGCTTTGCCTGCGCCAATTTCATACACTTCGGTCACGCCTTGGGCTGCGGCCCAACCCATGCTTTCACGCCAGCGCACAGACCCTGTGACCTGTTCCACCAACAAACCTTTGATCGCTTCGGCATCTGTTACCGCTTCGGCCCGTACATTTGCGATCAAAGGCACGGAGGGAGCGCTTACATTCACATCTGCCAGTGCTTGAGCCATGCGATCCGCAGCGGGCTGCATCAAGGCACAGTGGAATGGCGCAGACACAGGCAAAATAACCGCCCGTTTTGCGCCTTTGTCCTTGGCAATTTCTACCGCGCGTTCCACGGCAGCTTTGTGACCAGACACAACCACTTGCCCCGGATCATTGTCGTTGGCGGCTTGGCAGACTTCGCCCTGTGCCGCCTCTTCTGCTACGGCTTGCGCCCCTTCAAAATCAAGGCCCAGCAGTGCGGCCATCGCGCCGACACCCACGGGAACCGCGGCTTGCATGGCTTCGCCGCGAATGCGCAGCAAACGCGCGGTGTCTGCCAGCGAGATAGAACCCGCCGCACAAAGAGCGGAATATTCGCCAAGGCTATGACCTGCCACATAATCCGCTGCTGAAACCTCCACCCCTTCGGCTTTGAGCGCGGCCATGGCAGCCATGGATGTTGCCATCAATGCAGGTTGCGCGTTTTGTGTCAGCGTCAGATCGGCAATGTCGCCGTCCCAGATCAATCCTGACAGGCTTTCGCCCAATGCGTCGTCAACTTCTTGAAAAACCGCCTTTGCGGCGGGATAGGCATCAGCAAGCGCCTGCCCCATTCCGATTGTTTGTGCGCCTTGCCCTGGAAATACAAATGCCCGTGTCATGACTGTCCTCTTGGTTAATGTCCCTGCGATTTATGCGGGTGATGGAAAGGATGCAAGTTTCTTGGCGCATTCGCAACCAGTTCGCGCAGTTTGAATTGCGTCATGGGATAGGACTGCTAGGATGATCGCATTAAACAGATAGTAGGAATGCCATGACATCGCGCAACACCGCCACCCATTACGGCAGCATCACCAAAACCTTCCACTGGCTTACAGCGTTGTTGATCTTCACTGCTTTTGCTCTTGGCTTGTATGGAACACGTGGCATTGATTTCAGCACCGAGGCTGGCGTCAGCCAAGCCGCTTTTGTGTTCTCGATGCACAAAACCGTTGGGATTACTGCTTTCTTTGTGGCCGTTCTGCGGATTTTGTGGGCACTGACGAACACCAAACCCGGCCTTCTAAACGCTGATCATAAGTTAGAAGCAGCCTTGGCAGAAATCGTTCACTGGCTCTTGTATATCTCGCTCGTCATCGTGCCGTTGTCAGGTTGGTTGCACCACGCTGCGGATACTGGGTTTGCCCCGATTTACTGGCCCTTTGGGGACTCTTTGCCGTTTGTACCAAAATCCGAGGCTGTCTCTGCCTTTTTCTCAGGCTGGCATTTTGTCTTTACCAAAGTGCTCGCGCTGTCGATCTTTTTGCATATCGCAGGCGCAATCAAACACCATGTGATCGACAAAGACGCCACACTGCGCCGTATGTTGCCAGGTACACCGTCCCTGCCCGCAGGCATTGACACGCATCACCCCAAAGGCCCAGTTTTTGCGGCGATTGTTATTTATCTTGTGGCAATGGGCGCAGGCTCTGCCATCGGATTGCAAGCCAAACACAGCGAGACCGAAGCCGCCGAATTGGCCGAAGTCAGCAGCGATTGGCAGGTTCAATCTGGCACATTGGGTCTGACGGTTAAGCAATTCGGCTCTGACGTGTCTGGTACGTTTAAGGATTGGACCGCCGAGATTTCTTACGATGAGGCCAGTCAAACAGGCGATTTGGTTGTCACCGTTTCTATCGGTTCGCTCGATTTGGGTGGGGTCACGGCACAGGCTTTGGGGGCGGATTACCTGAATGCTGCGATGTTTGGAACGGCCACCTATACCGCGACGATTGCGCCAACGGATACGGGGCATCTGGCAACGGGCACGCTGAACCTGCACGGCGTTGACGCGCCGCTTGATCTGCCGTTCACGCTGTCCATTACAGACGGCATTGCGACCGCCTCTGGCAGCACCGAAATCGACCGTCGCACCCACAAGATTGGCGAGGTGCAGCCCACTGAAAACAACCTCGGCTTTGGTGTTTCAGTCAGCTTTGAACTCACGGCCAGTCAGGCAGAATAAACGACACAAAAAAGGGCGCCAATCGGCGCCCTTTTCGAATTGATCAAAGGTGGCTTATTCAGCTGCAGCCGCCTCGATTGAGATTTTAACCTCTACTTCGTCGCTCACGGCTGGTGCGAATGCGCCCAAGCCAAAGTCAGAACGCAACAAAGTTGTTGTTGCATCAAAGCCCAACCATGCTTTGTTGGCCATTGGGTGTGTGTCTGCTTTGTTCAGAACCGCATCAAGCGCCACAGATTTTGTCACACCGTTCAAGCTCAGATCCCCTGTGATTACAGCAGTTTTGTCGCCTGTCACTTCGATACCAGTGGATGTGAAAGACACAACCTCATCACCCTTGGCATCAAAAAAGTCTGGGGACATGAAATGGCCTGTGCGTGCTTCCCAGCCTGTGAACATAGAGCTCAGTGGCATGGATACAGACACAGAGGACGCCGCTGGATCAGCTTCGTCGAACATGATTTCACCAGCAAAACCAGAGAACATGCCCCATGTGGTGGAAAACCCGATGTGGTCATAAGAAAAAAGGATTTGGCTGTGGCTGGAATCCAGCGTGTATTTTGCTGGCTCTGCGATAGCGCCTGTTCCAACAAGTGCGAGGGCAGCGGCGAATAAAGTGGTTTTCATAAGGGGACCTCCATGTCCAAAAGATTATCGTCAAAGGTGTAACAGTAATTTAAATAGCCTCAACAGATGCGAGATCAAAATTCTGTGTTCCATATTTCGCAACGAATAGGACAATGGTTCGCACCATAGCGCGAAATTCGCATTCGTGCGCACTTCTTCTTGCATTCCCCCGCGCCTCTGCTAAACCCCACAAATCTTGTGCATCTTCTCTTTCACGCGGATGCCTCTCGTACCGGGGCGCACAAGGATAAACCCGGTTTTGAAGCACGCTTACATATGGTGATAAAATGGCGCTCTACGAGCACACATTTATTGCGCGTCAGGATCTTTCCAACGCGCAAGCCGAAAGCCTCATTGAGCATTTCG
This sequence comes from Amylibacter sp. IMCC11727, assembly GCF_029854195.1. NCBI lineage: Bacteria > Pseudomonadati > Pseudomonadota > Alphaproteobacteria > Rhodobacterales > Paracoccaceae > Amylibacter > Amylibacter sp. IMCC11727. The sequence goes on along the minus strand of NZ_CP122960.1, from coordinate 1,789,718 downwards.
GCGCCGTTCTGACAGACAACGGTGGTAAAGTTGTCGAGAACGAATACTGGGGTCTGAAAACAATGGCCTATAAGATCAACAAAAACCGCAAAGGCCACTATGCCTTCTTGCGCACAGACGCTCCTGCGCCTGCTGTCGCCGAGATGGAACGCCTGATGCGTTTGCACGAAGACGTTATGCGCGTTCTGACCATCAAAGTTGATGAGCACGAAGAAGGCCCGTCTGTTGTAATTCAAGCCAAAAACTCCCGCGACGAACGTCGCCGCGAACGTTAAGAAAGGACGCTAAATCATGGCTAACAAACCATTTTTCCGCCGTCGTAAATCTTGTCCGTTCTCTGGCGATAACGCGCCAAAGATCGACTACAAAGATACGAAATTGCTGCAACGCTACATCTCTGAGCGCGGCAAAATCGTTCCATCTCGTATCACCGCAGTCTCTGCAAAGAAACAACGCGAGCTGGCCAAAGCCATCAAACGCGCACGTTTCTTGGCACTTCTGCCCTACGCTGTGAAGTAAGGAGTACACTCATGGATGTTATCCTTCTCGAACGCGTCGCAAAGCTCGGTCAAATGGGCGATGTGGTTTCTGTAAAGCAAGGTTACGCACGTAACTTCCTGCTGCCCCAAGGCAAAGCGCTGCGCGCCACCAAAGGCAACATGGAAAGCTTTGAAAACCGCAAAGCACAGCTTGAAGCTCAGAACCTTGAGACCAAGAAAGAAGCCGAAGCAGTGGCTGCAAAACTCGACGGACAACAGTTTGTTGTGATTCGCTCCGCCTCTGATGCTGGTTCTTTGTACGGCTCCGTTTCCAACCGCGATGCCGCTGATGCAGCGACAGAAGCTGGTTTCTCTGTAGATAAGAAACAGATGATCTTGGAAGCGCCAATCAAAGAGCTGGGCGTTCACAACATGATCGTACGTCTCCACCCAGAAGTGGAATGCACAGTAGAGATCAACGTTGCACGCTCCCAAGAAGAAGCAGAACTGCAAGCCTCTGGTAAGTCTATCCAAGAGCTGGCAGCCGAAGCGGAAGCAGAAGCAGAATTCGAAATCGCTGAATTGTTCGACGATATCGGTTCCGCTGCGCTCGACGATCTGGAAGAGGCTGTTCCGTCTTCTGACGAAGACGAAGCCCCTGCTGAAGACAGCGAAGAGCCAAAAGCTTAAGTCTCTGTCATTATCTAAAATTCAAAGGCCCGCTGATCCGTCAGCGGGCCTTTTGAGTCTGGGTGTTTTTATCGGCAAATTCTGGCGCGCGTTGCCGATTGCGTAAAATTTGTGAACCATTCCTTCATATTCTGCGTAGACTAACTAAGTGATACCGAGACAGTCACAGTTTCATCACGAAGACGTTAGAGCACTATACTCGAATAATTTTCTCGATAAGGTGTTTATAAATTGCAAGCGTTAAGACAGGCTTGGCGCAGTTTGAAGGAGCAACACAATGAAATTTTTACCTTTGGTAACGGCAACAATGGTCAGCCTTTCCGTCGCAAGCGGTGCATTTGCAGCGGGCGATGGCGGCGGTTCTTCTAAGGCTTCAAAAAAGAAGTGCGAGAAAAAGGGCCTTGTGTACGACAAAAAGACCAAAAAATGTGTCGAAGCATCCCGAGGCATGTTTGACGATGATTTCATTTACGTGAATGCCCGTGCGATGGCCTATGATGGTCAGTTTCAGCACGCGATTAACCTTCTTCAATTGGCCGAGAACCAAGACGACCCACGGGTTCTAAACTATCTTGGCTTTGCTAACCGCAAATTGGGCCGCACGGCGATTGCGATGGAATATTACGCTCGCGCATTGGCGATTGACCCAGATTACATCCTTGCACGCTCTTACATGGGCCAAGGCCTTGTTGCTGATGGCGATATGGCAGGTGCCAAAGCACAGCTGGCCGAAATTCGCGACCGCGGTCACGCGGACAGCTGGGCCTATGTGATGCTGGAAAATGCAATCCAAACAACTGTCACCTACTAATTTTACGTGACATTCCAATCAGATGCGGCCACCTTTACGGTGGCCGTATTTTTGTGAGGATCCTATGAAACCAGATATGGATGACAGCCTGAACGTCTTGGGTGAGGTCTTGAAGCCCTGTTCTACTGATCCTGTCACAGGGTTCTTTCGCGATGGCTGCTGCAACACGGGTCCGATGGATCACGGCAAACATACCGTATGTTGCCTGCTAACCGATGATTTCCTCGCGTTTTCAAAGTCTGTCGGCAACGATCTGTCCACACCACGCCCCGAATACGGTTTTGCTGGTTTAAAGGCAGGGGATCGGTGGTGTTTATGTGCGGATCGCTGGGCGCAAGCCGATGCAAACGGCGCCGCGCCCCATGTGGTTTTAGAAAGCACACACATCAATACGCTGGACACCATCCCCTTTGAAATTCTGCGGGCTAAAGCGCTCGATATGAATTGAATCTGGCCTTATGTGGCCAAAACTCTGGCCCTATACACTGGTCCCCGTTTTCCGCTTTGGTCCATGTTAGAAAAATGGCGAGGAATCACTCCCGCCCCTTCCTCTGACAACTGAAAGGTGCCTGCAATGGACTCGATGACCACCAATGACATTCAAGAAATCGTTGAAAATGACCGCGCCCACGTGTGGCACCACCTGATCCAACACAAACCGTTTGAAACCGTTGATCCGCGTATCATCGTCGAAGGCAAAGGCAACCGTGTTTGGGACCAGAAAGGCAAAGAGCATTTGGATGCTGTGTCTGGTGGCGTCTGGACCGTAAATGTGGGCTATGGCCGCGAACGTATTGCGGATGCAGTGCGGGATCAGCTGGTTAAAATGAACTATTTTGCGCAAACAGCGGGATCAATCCCAGGCGCAATTTTTTCCAAAATGCTGACAGACAAAATGCCGGGCCTGTCCCGCGTCTATTACGCAAACTCTGGGTCCGAAGCGAACGAAAAAGCCTTCAAAATGGTGCGCCAGTTGTCCCACAACAAACACGGCGGCAAGAAAAACAAAATCCTCTTCCGCGAGCGTGATTATCACGGCACAACAATCGCAACCCTGTCCGCTGGCGGTCAGCCAGAGCGTAACGCACAATACGGCCCGTTCACTCCAGGCTTCGTGCAGGTTCCACACTGCCTCGAATACCGCAACCAACACGGTGTATCCGCCGAACAGTACGGCGCGGCCTGTGTGAAAGCGACCGAAGAAGTTATCCTGCGCGAAGGCCCAGATACAATCGGTGCGATCTGTCTTGAGCCGATCACCGCAGGTGGCGGCGTCATCGTTCCGCCAAAGGGGTATTGGGAAGGCATCCAAGAGCTGTGTAAAAAGTACGAAATCCTACTGCATATCGACGAAGTTGTGTGTGGCGTGGGCCGTACAGGCACATGGTTTGGCTATCAGCACTACGGCATCAAGCCTGACTTCGTGACAATGGCGAAAGGCGTGGCCTCTGGTTATGCTGCGATCTCTTGCTGTGTGACAACAGAAGCCGTGTTTGAACAGTTCAAAGACAACGCTGACGATCCAATGTCCTACTTCCGCGATGTGTCCACATTCGGCGGCTGCGCAGCCGGCCCTGCGGCAGCGATCGAAAACATGAAGATCATCGAAGAAGAGAACCTTCTGCAGAACACCATCGACATGGGCGAATACTGCCTTGGTAAATTGGGTGAGCTGATGGACAAGCACACAAATATCGGCGAAGTGCGCGGCAAAGGTCTGTTCCTTGGTGCCGAGCTGGTCAAAGACCGCGACACAAAAGAAGCGGCAGACGAGAAAATGGTCGCAGCCGTGGTTGCCAACTGTATGGCCCAAGGCGTGATCATCGGTATGACCAACCGCTCATTGCCAGGCTTGAACAACACACTGTGCTTGTCCCCTGCGTTGATCTCCACGAAAGACGATATCGACGAAATCACAGGCGCAATGGACAAGGCGTTGACAGAGGTGTTTGGCTAAACCAGCCCGTCGCAAAATTACAAAAGGCCGCAGACTTCTCTGCGGCCTTTTTGATTCTAGAAATCAAACGCCCCTTGTGACGGCGCTGTGGGTGTTTCATTGGTCTGTTTCGGCTTCTTTTGCGCCGCTGGTTTTGCTGATGCAGGTTTTGCTTTCACAGGCTTCGCTTCCACCGCTGTCAGTCCTGCTGGGGCCGCTGCGACACTATCTAAATGTGTTTCTGCCCAGCCAATCATCGCTTGCATAATGGGCACCAAACTCCGCCCCTTGTCGGTGATTTCATATTCAAACCGTTTGGGCCGTTCTTGGTATTGGATTTTGATCGCATAGCCCCCCTCGACCAGCTTGACCAAACGGTTGGACAATAGGTTCGTGGGCAAAGGTTCGGCACTTTCCAGAAAACCACTGAATTTGCGTGGGCCACTCAACAGATCACGCAGGATAAGAAACGTCCATTTATCCCCCCATTCATCCAGAAAACACGACAACGGGCAATCAGAACGGCGGGTATTGGGCATGAGGTATCTTCACGAAAAAGGGTGGCTTTATTTTCAAAAGCCACCCTATCGTCCTGCTTTCAGAAACGAAAGCAAGTATTTGCGTTTAAACGGTTATTAGCCGCCAAATGTGTTCAACAGCAGGAACACCATTCCTGACAGAACCGCCGCCGCAGGCACGGTGATAACCCATGCCGCAATGATGGTCATAAAGTGGGAACGACGAACGAGCTTGCGGTGCTTGCGCTTCTTCTTTTCAGATTTCGCCGCTTCTGCTGCAACAACCTGTTCCACGTAAGATTTGTTGGTTGTGACACGCCAGTGCGCCTCGCGGAAGAAACCAACACCAAACACGGCGCCAACAGCGATATGTGTGGAGCTCACAGGCAGGCCGAGCCAGCTGGCCACAATCACTGTGATCGCCGCAGACAGGGCCACACAATACGCGCGCAGCGGGTTCAGTTTGGTGATTTGCTGACCAACCATGCGGATCAGTTTCGGGCCAAACAACAACAGACCGAAGGACAGGCCAAAGGCCCCCACAACCATAACCCAGATCGGAATGGACACTTTGGCAAGCACGTCCCCTGCTTCAGCCGTATGAACGATGGCGGCCAAGGGGCCAACCGCGTTTGCCACGTCGTTTGCACCATGTGCAAATGACAACAGCGCAGCGGAAAAGATCATTGGGATCGTAAACAGCCCGCGGACTGTTTCTTTGGTGTTGGCTTTGCCTTCGGATTGTTTTTTGATCATTGGGCGGGTCACGAAATAGAACAACGCCGCCATGCCCAAACCAATCAGAATGGCGGTTTGTAGATCAATTTTGATGATCTTCTTTACGCCTTTCACCGCCAAATAGGCCGAAAACGCACCCGCCATGATGGCGATCAAAACAGGAACCCAACGACGCGCAGCCGCGATTTTGTCTTGTTGATCGGCCACACGCGATTTGATGAACCACAGGAACAACGCTGCGATCAGACCGCCAAGCATTGGTGAAATCACCCAGCTGGCCGCGATTTTACCCATTGTGGGCCAGTTCACAGCGGCAAAACCGGCTGCTGCGATCCCTGCCCCCATTACACCACCAACAACAGAGTGTGTGGTGGACACGGGTGCGCCAATCCATGTGGCCAGGTTCACCCAAACCGCTGATGCAATCAACGCGGCCATCATGGCCCAGATGAACACCCGTGGTTCACCAACAGCTGCAGGATCAATAATGCCTTTGGAAATGGTTCCAACCACGTCACCGCCTGCCAAAAGCGCGCCTGCACTTTCAAACACAGCCGCAATCAACAACGCGCCCCCCATAGACAGCGCACCAGCACCAACCGCAGGACCAACATTGTTGGCCACATCGTTCGCGCCAATGTTCAAGGCCATATACGCGCCAAGACCAGCAGCAATTGCGATGATAAAGCCCTGACCTGCAAAGCCAAATACGCTTGCGGCGGCCAATACGGCGATCAGAATAAACAGCCCAGCCAAAGCAGGGGCAACCAGTGGGCGCCGAATGGCCGTATTCGCATTTTCCAGATAAACGCGGCTTTTAAGGTCGCGATCGAGCGCCTTATTTGGGCGAGGGTTCTTTGACATGGCAGTGTCTCCAACACAGGACCGGGACTGCCCAGTCACAAAAATTTAACGGTGATTCCCGTCTTCGCGAGTGCTATATGAAATCTTTGTAACAGTCATGTAACGAACTTTAATCAAGTTACGCTTTTTTCGGAATTATTGTTCGTTTGTATCGTTGTCTGGGTCGTCTTTGCCCACGCCTTTGAACACAAACTTAAACGGCAACGCCCAAGCGATGCCCAAGAACACGTAAATCAGCAGTTCCACAAGAATTGGAAAGCGCGGCAAAGCCGTCATGATCGTCACCGCAATGATGCAATAAATCGGCAACCAAATCAAAAGCAGCACCAAAGACCAGCGCCGCCGCGCCTTATAGGAAAGAGCCATGATCTAATCCTTAATCCGCAAACGGGTCGGTTACCAAAATGGTGTCTTCCCGCTCTGGTGATGTGGAAACAAGTGCAACCGGGCAATCAATCAATTCTTCAACGCGACGAATGTATTTGATCGCAGCAGCAGGCAAATCGGCCCAAGAGCGCGCCCCTTCTGTGCTTTCTGACCAACCTGGCATCTCTTCGTAAATCGGCGTGCAACGGGCCTGCTCATCCGCCGCCGTTGGCAGGTAATCCAAACGTTTACCGTCCAATTCGTAGGCCACACAGATTTTCAACGTTTCAAATCCATCCAAAACGTCAAGTTTGGTCAGACAAATCCCCGTAATCCCAGATGTGGCACAGGTCTGGCGCAACAATGCCGCGTCAAACCACCCACAACGGCGCTTACGTCCCGTGGTCGTGCCAAACTCATGGCCCCGCTCCCCCAATCGCTGCCCGTCATCGTCGTGCAGTTCAGATGGAAAAGGCCCCTCACCCACGCGGGTGGTGTAGGCCTTAACAATGCCAAGCACATAATCAATTGCCGTTGGGCCAAGGCCCACGCCTGTGGCCGCCTGCCCTGCGATCACGTTGGACGAGGTCACAAATGGATAGGTTCCAAAGTCGATATCAAGAAGCGCCCCTTGCGCCCCTTCAAACAAAATGCGTTTGCCCGCTTTGCGCTTTTCCGCCAGCACTTTCCAAACAGGGGCTGCAAATGGCAAAATCTTCGGCGCGATCTCACGTAATTGGGCGATGAGTGCATCGCGGTCAATCTCGTCAAAGCCGAGCCCTTTGCGCAATGGGTTGTGATGTTGCAACGCACGATCAACACGCGCTTCCAACGTGGCATCATCGGCCAAATCTGCCACGCGGATCGAACGACGGCCAACTTTGTCTTCATAGGCTGGGCCAATGCCGCGGCCCGTGGTCCCGATTTTGGTCCCCTTGCTGGCCGCTTCTTCACGCACGCGGTCCAATTCCCCGTGAATCGGCAGGATCAGCGGCGTGTTTTCCGCAATCATCAACGTTTCAGGAGTAATCTTTACGCCTTGGGCTTCAATCGTGCCGATCTCTTTGATCAAATGCCATGGGTCCAAAACGACACCATTGCCAATCACCGACAGTTTGCCACCGCGTACAACACCAGATGGCAACGCGTGAAGTTTATAGACTTCCCCATCAATCACCAACGTATGGCCCGCGTTATGGCCCCCTTGGAATCGCGCAATTACATCTGCACGCTCGGACAACCAATCAACGATTTTGCCCTTTCCTTCGTCGCCCCATTGCGCGCCCACAACAACTACATTGGCCATATCAATCGTCCCGTGATGTTCAAAAACCCTGCCCCGTATAGCGATGCAATGGGCGGGCCGAAACACCTAAATCGCCGCAGTTGGCGTAGATCACTTTAAACTTGGGCCGAAGTTCCCCAAATAGCCTTGAATCGCCCACTTCCCATTAGACAACCCTGTTACAATCCGCTATTCACCCGCCCATACCGCTTCTCGCGGATCACAGGCCTTACGATAAAGAACCGCACACATGTCAAATATCATCCTTGTTATCCTGCTCATTCTGGCGCTTTGCTTGATTGTGACTGTCCTTTTGCAACGCTCTGAAGGGGGCGGTTTGGGCATTGGCGGCGGCGGTGGAAACGGCACGGGCGGCCGACCCCCTGCGACCCCTGTTGCAAAGCTGACATGGTTCTTTGGCGCGGGCTTCATGGTGGCCTGTTTGGCGCTGACCATCGTGTCTTCGCGCGATGCTGCAAATGATTCCCTGCTGTCTGGCGATTTGACCGCACCAACTGCGGCGACAGATGATGCAACCGACTCTCCGTTGGGTGGCAACCTTCTGCCTCCAACCGCAGAAGACGAGCCAACAACACCGCCGACCGCGGAAGACTAAAACGCCCCTTGGGCGCACCACATACATCCAATCGGGCCTGATTTGGCCCGATTGGATTTTTGCCCCCTAGACCTTGGGGACCATTCAAAATTCTCTACCATATTCTGCGGTTCTGGGTTGCACCTATCCCCCGAATCCCATTATCCTTAAATCCCGTGGACATGGTCACGTGCAGCTCTTCTGCCGACTGTAGCGGACTTCCATAAGCAACAAAAAGAACACGGGGAGCAGCCCACGATGGCGCGTTATATCTTTATTACTGGTGGTGTGGTTTCGAGCCTTGGCAAAGGGCTCGCGTCAGCGGCGCTTGGGGCTTTGTTGCAGGCCCGCGGCTATTCTGTGCGTTTGCGCAAACTTGACCCTTACCTCAATGTTGACCCTGGTACGATGTCGCCGTTTGAACATGGAGAAGTGTTTGTCACAGATGATGGGGCTGAAACCGATCTCGACCTTGGACACTACGAACGTTTCACAGGCGTTGCAGGGCGTGGCACCGACACGGTGTCTTCAGGTCGCATCTACACCAATGTTCTCGAAAAAGAACGCCGTGGCGATTATCTGGGAAAAACCATTCAGGTGGTTCCTCATGTGACCAATGAAATCAAAGATTTCTTGCGCATCGGCGATGATGAAGTGGATTTCATGCTATGTGAAATCGGCGGCACAGTGGGGGACATCGAAGGTCTGCCCTTCTTTGAAGCCATTCGCCAATTTGCCCATGAACGCCCGCGCGGCGAATGTATCTTTATGCACCTCACGCTCCTGCCCTATCTGAACGCGTCGGGTGAATTGAAAACCAAACCAACTCAGCACAGCGTGAAAGAACTGCAATCCATCGGCATCGCGCCTGATGTGCTGGTCTGCCGCTCTGAACATCCGATTCCTGTGAAAGAGCGCGAAAAGCTCGCCCTGTTCTGTAACGTGCGCCCTGAAAGCGTGATCGCCGCTTATGATCTGCCGTCCATCTATGACGCGCCGCTGGCCTATCACAAAGAAGGTCTTGATCAGGCGGTTCTGGACGCTTTTGGCATCAAACCAGCGCCAAAGCCAAAATTGGCCACATGGGAAGACGTATCCGACCGTGTTCACAACCCCGATGGCGAGGTCAAAGTGGCCATCGTGGGCAAATACACCCAGCTTGAGGACGCTTATAAATCCATTGCCGAGGCTCTGACCCACGGTGGAATGTCAAACCGCGTCAAAGTGAAGGTCGAATGGGTCGATGCTGAACTCTTTGAACGCGAAGACCCAGCACCCTATCTCGAAGGTTTCAACGCCATCCTCGTTCCAGGTGGCTTTGGCGAACGCGGCACAGAGGGCAAAATCAAAGCCGCCCAATTTGCCCGCGAACACAAAGTCCCCTACCTTGGTATCTGCCTTGGCATGCAAATGGCCGTAATCGAAGCAGCCCGCAATCTGGCAGGTGTCAGCGATGCAGGGTCCGAAGAATTCGACCATGAAGCTGGCAAAAAACGCTTTACGCCTGTGGTGTATCACCTGAAAGAATGGGTCGAAGGCAATCGCACCATCAAACGCGAAGAAACCGACGACAAGGGCGGCACCATGCGCCTCGGGGCCTATAACGCGACCTTGACCGAAGGCAGTCAAGTGGCTGAAATCTATGGTTCAACCTCCATTTCAGAACGCCACCGCCACCGCTACGAAGTGGACATCAAATACCGCGAAGATTTGGAAGCCAAGGGTTTGAAATTCTCCGGCATGAGCCCAGATGGCCGCCTACCCGAAATCGTAGAGGTCCCAGACCATCCTTGGTACATCGGTGTGCAATTCCACCCCGAACTCAAATCCAAACCGTTTGAGCCGCATCCGCTGTTTCGCGAATTTGTAAAAGCCGCGGTGGAGCAAAGCCGCCTCGTTTAATCTAACATGGCCCCTGATCCAATCAGGGGCCCTTCTCCCACTCCATAGGTTAAACCCATGTTCCAAGCCCTCATCGACCTCTTCTCAACACCCAATGCCCGTGCGGACCTTCAGCCGGAGGACGCGCGCGCGGCGCTTGCCACGCTTCTTGTGCGCATTGCCCGCGCGGATGATCATTACGAAGCGGCGGAACAACGCATGATCACCGAAGTTTTGAAAACCCGCTACGTGCTATCGGATGCAGATGCGCAGCAGCTGAAATCGGATGCAGAAACGCTCGAAGAACAAGCGCCTGACACCGTGCGGTTCACTAAAATTGTCAAAGAAGCTGTGCCCTACGAGGATCGCTCAGGCGTGGTTGAAGCCTTATGGCGTGTGGCACTCGCTGACGGAACACGCGATCACGAAGAAGACGGATTCATCCGCCTCATCGTCAATCTGCTCGGCGTGAACGACCGCGACAGCGGCCTCGCCCGCCAAAAAGTCGTTGCGCAACTCGAACAGGGCTAAACCGCCCTGCTCTTCTTTTGGCCAAAAATATCTCGGGGTTTGGGGCAGCGCCCCAATCCGTAGTTTTAGAAAAACGCCTGCAAGCCCGTTTGCGCCCGCCCAAGGATCAGCGCATGAACATCATGTGTGCCTTCATAGGTGTTCACTGTTTCAAGGTTCATCATGTGACGGATTACCTGAAATTCCTGTGAAATCCCGTTGCCCCCGTGCATATCGCGCGACATCCGCGCAATATCGAGCGCTTTGCCACAGTTGTTACGCTTCACTATGGACACCATTTCTGGTGCGGCATTTGCTTCGTCCATCAAACGCCCAACCCGCAAAGAGGCCTGAAGCCCAAGCGTAATTTCTGTTTGCATGTCGGCCAGTTTTTTCTGGAACAACTGTGTTTGTGCCAGCGGTTTGCCGAACTGTTTGCGATCCAACCCGTATTGCCGTGCGCCGTGCCAGCAGGCTTCCGCAGCCCCCAGAACGCCCCAAGAAATACCGTAACGTGCACGGTTCAAACACCCAAACGGCCCCTTCAGGCCCTCGACATTTGGCAAAAGCGCGTCTTCGCCCACTTCCACATTGTCCATCACGATTTCACCCGTGATGGACGCGCGCAGCGATTGTTTGCCTTCGATCTTTGGCGCCGTCAGGCCTTTGGTGTCTTTGTCCAAGATAAAGCCACGGATTTTACCGCCATGTTCTTCGGATTTTGCCCAAACCACAAACACATCGGCAATCGGTGCGTTTGAAATCCACATTTTGGACCCGTTCAGGACATAGCCGCCCTGCACTTTTTCCGCCCGTGTTTTCATGCCACCTGGGTCAGACCCTGCATCAGGTTCTGTCAGACCAAAACAGCCAATGTATTCGCCAGAGGCCAATTTAGGCAGATATTTCATGCGCTGCTCTTCAGAGCCGTAGGCATAGATTGGGTACATCACGAGCGAGGATTGCACAGACATCATAGAGCGATAGCCACTGTCCACACGTTCCACTTCGCGTGCAACCAGACCATAGGTCACGTAACCCGCGCCAATGCCGCCATATTCTTCTGGCACAGTAACGCCAAGCAGGCCCATCTCGCCCATTTCGCGAAAAATCTCAGGATCCGTGCTTTCGCTGGCGTAAGCATCTGTCACCCGTGGCTGCAATTTTTCCTGTGCATAGGCCCGCGCAGAGTCGCGGATCATCCGCTCTTCTTCGGTCAGCTGATCTTCAAGCAGCAGCGCATCATCCCACTGAAACGAGCTCAGATCAGGTTTGTCTTTGGCTTTCAGGCTTGGCGTTTGCACGTTCATGACGGAACCTCTTTGTGGCATTTAAATCGTTGCGGCGTTGGTATGCCAATAGGTAGGACATATCAAGGCTCTTGCCCCCCAAGCTACGTCAATGCTAGCCATGATCCAACCGCACGGGGTGCGACAAATGCGTTTCGTGAAACCTTGTCCAGATAATCGGGCTATGACTGTGTCGCGCCCCGTCAAACGGACGCGGGACTACACGAAAGCCATCAATGGGTGTTTTATGAAAATTGGTATCCTGCAAACAGGAAAATCCCCCGAACAACTTGCGCCAGAGTTTGGGGACTATGGCGATATGTTCGAACGGATGCTCGACGGTCGCGGGTTTGAATTTACGACCTATGACATTCTGGAGCACGTTTTTCCAAAAACAGTGTCGGAACAGGAGGGATGGATCATCACAGGATCACGCCACGGCGCCTATGAAGACCATGATTGGATTCCCCCGCTTGAAAATCTGATCCGCGACATCCACGCCGCAAAATCGCCTATGATTGGCGTGTGTTTTGGCCATCAGATTATTGCCCAAGCCCTAGGTGGTACGGTCGAGAAATTTGACGGCGGTTGGTCTGTGGGCCGCGTGGAATACGATGCAGGCGGCGAAACACTCCCGCTGTTTGCATGGCATCAGGATCAGGTGATAACCCCACCCAAGGGCGCGAAAACTGTCGCCAGCACCGATTTTTGTGCTCATGCAGCGCTGACCATTGGTGAACATATCTATACCATTCAACCCCATCCCGAATTTGATGCTGGTTTTGTCACAGGGCTTGCCAACACGCGGGCCAAAGGCGTTGTGCCCGATGACCAACGGATTGCAGCCATAAAGAGCGCAGACAAACCTGTTGCCAAGGAACACATGGCAAACCATTTCGAAACGTTTTTGAAACAGGGCAATGCCAATGGATGATCGTTTGAAATGGATCGAAAAGATTCCGCAAGCCGCGCAGGACTACATCAAAGACAGCCGCTTGGAAGAGGTTGAGTGCATCATCTCGGACACCACAGGAATTTCACGCGGCAAATGTATGCCCGCGCGCAAATTTGGCCGCCTCGATCCGATGTATTTGCCCGACAGTATTTTTTATCAAACGGTGACAGGCTCTTACGTCGATATGGACGAGATTGAAAACCAATACACAGAAGGCGATATGATCCTGACTCCCGATTTTTCCAGCGCAACCGCTGCGCCATGGACGGGGGATGTCACCTTACAAATCATCCATGATGTGACGGACCTTAATGGCAACCCAATGCCGCTAATCCCGCGCAATGTACTGAAACGGGTTCTGTCGTTCTATGAAGCAGACGGGCTCGCCCCTGTTGTGGCACCAGAAATGGAATTTTTTCTTGTGGCGCGTAACACGGACCCCAACCAACCTATTGTCCCAAAACTTGGTCGCACAGGCCGCCCTGCGGCGTCCATGCAGGCCTATTCCATGTCAGCGGTGGATGAATACGGTCCCGTCATCGACGACATTTACGATTTTGCCGAGGCGCAAGGCTTTGAAATCGACACCATCATCCAGGAAGGCGGCGCAGGTCAGGTTGAAATCAACCTCAAACATGGTGATGCGGTGAAACTGGCGGATGAGGTTTTCTACTTTAAGCGCCTGATCAAAGAAGCCGCGCTGCGTCATGATTGTTATGCCACCTTCATGGCCAAACCGATGGGCGATCAGCCTGGGTCAGCGATGCACATCCACCATTCTGTGTTGGACACCAAAACGGGCCAGAACATCTTTACCGATGCGGATGGCAACCCAACCGAGGCTTTTGGCCACTTTATCGCTGGCTTGCAAACTCATCTGCCTGCGGCCACGCCGTTCATCGCACCCTATGTGAACAGCTATCGTCGGTATGTGGCCAATTTTTCTGCCCCGATTAATCTGGAATGGGCCGAAAACAATCGCACAACAGGCATCCGCGTTCCGATTTCGGAACCTGAATCCCGTCGCGTTGAAAACCGTGTCGCTGGCATGGATTGCAACCCGTATATCGGTTTGGCGGCGTCATTGGCCTGCGGGTATCTTGGTTTAAAAAATAAACTCACTCCACGTATCGCAGCCACCGGCGAAGCATATGACGCGGAGCGTGACATTCCACCGTCCTTGCGCGAAGCCTTGAACCTGCTTGATGACAGCGATGCGCTCACAGACATGATGGGTCCAGAATTCACGGCAGTGTACAAAGCAGCAAAACACAAAGAATTAGAGGATTATCAGGAAGTCATCAGCCCGTGGGAACGGGAACACCTGCTGATGAACGTTTAAGGCACGTGCCATGAACCTCCTTTATGCCAACGACGCCACTGGGCAATATCCAAACAGCTGGTACGCGGCCACGTCCCAAGCCCTTGATCCCTTTCCTAAGCTCAAAGGATCGCACCATGCAGATGTTTGCGTCATTGGGGGTGGGTTCACAGGGCTTTCGACCGCGCTGCACCTTGCAGAACGCGGCTATACTGTTTCGCTAATCGAGGCTCATCGCGTAGGCTGGGGCGCATCTGGTCGCAATGGCGGGCAAGTGGGCTCTGGCCAGCGGGCCGAGCAAGATGAATTGGAAAAAACAGTGGGTTTGGATGACGCCAAACACCTGTGGAGATTGGCCGAAGACGCCAAAGCGCTCGTTAAATCTCTGTCAGAACGACACGCGATTGATTGCGCCCACAAACCTGGTGTGGCCCATGTGGAATGGCACGCCAAAAACGTCCCTGAATTACATGCTTACACCGCGCATTTGGAAAAAACCTACGACTATACGCAAATCCAAAACTTGGATCGGGCGCAAACCTGCGATCTTCTTGGCACAGAAGTCTATCACGGGGGCGCACTCGATATGGGTGCTGCGCACATCCATCCCCTGAATTTTGCGCTTGGCCTTGCGCGCGCAGCCCATGCGGCTGGGGTGCAAATCTATGAAACCTCTGAAGTTACAAAAATAGACGCGGGCGATCCCGCCACCGTTGTGACCGCCCGTGGCACAGTCACGGCCGCCCATGTGGTTCTCGCCTGCAATGGATACCTTGGGGGGCTGAACGAACCAACCGCAGCCCGCGTTATGCCCATTAACAACTTCATCGTCGCCACAGAACCGTTGGACCAAAGCGGTGCGGAAGCGCTCATCAAACAAGATGTGGCCATTGCTGACAGCAAGTTTGTGGTTAACTATTACCGCCGCAGTGCCGATCATCGCCTGCTGTTTGGCGGCGGCGAAAGTTATGGCTATAAATTTCCACGCGACATTCGTGCGCTCGTCAGCAAGCCAATGTTACAGGTTTACCCCCAGCTCAAAGACGTAAAGTTGGATTACGCTTGGGGCGGCACGCTGGCGATTACAATCAACCGAATGCCGTATTTTGACCGCATCCGCCCCAATATTTTCACCGCCTCAGGCTATTCTGGCCACGGCGTCGCGCTTGCCACGCTGGCAGGGAAAATCACTGCCGCCGCCATTGCGGGCCAAGCAGAAGACTTTGATGTGATGTCCCGTGTCCCGACCCATCGTTTTCCAGGGGGGCGTGCGCTGCGTTCTCCGGCACTGAAACTCGCGATGACGTGGTATGCAATGCGGGACCGGTTGGGCATTTAAGCAGCAGACTTATTCGAACAAAAATCGCGCGATCCCAATCCAAAAGTTAACAAGCTCTAAACGCCGACACGTTTGTTTGGACGTGTCGGCGTTTAAGGTTTGTTAAGACATTTGAAAGCAAGCAGCGCCCCACGTGCCCGCATTTATTCCAACCCCAGACGCCCTTTCAGCCCATCAAGTGCCACACGTAACTGGCGCAAACTGCCTGTTTCGCGCAGATGCCCGCGCACTGTGGTGTTCAACCCACCTTCGGTGTTGAGCGCCTGCAACGCGCGGTCAAAGCGCCCGTTGCCGTCTTTTGGCATTTCGGCCATCGTGCCGGCAAACATCGCCGCAATATAGGCCTCTGCGGCTGCCGCGTCCCCTGTTTGCTCTCCCAACCAAACCGCCCCTTCGCGCATCTGCGCAAGCACTGCCGCCACTTGGGCCGACCCGCCGAAATAGGCGTTCAGATTGCGCTCGCTGTCCACGGGGATAATGATATTGCGCGCACCAAAAATCGCGTCCACTGCCTCTGGGCTTGGAAACACTGGCAAGGGACAGCCGCCAAGCGCGATAAACGGCATGGGAATGGTCATGGAAATATTGTGCGCGGGCGCACACAACTGTTGCAGCGCTCCATGGGACACATCCACCATGGCGGACACAACCACATGATCCTCACGAAATGTCAGGTCTGTCAGTACATCTTCTGCCACATGCGCCATCAAGCACAGCCACACGGTATCTGTCCCATCTAACACCGCTTGGTTTGGGGCAACCTGAACCTCTTCAAACTCTTCGGCCAAGGCTCGTGCCATATCTGCATTGCGTTCGGACACAATAATCTGATGCCCCTGCCCCGCCAGCCCCTTGACCATGGCCGCGGCGATTTCACCTGTACCAATAAATCCTATCCGTGCCATCGTTTATCCCCGCAACCGTGAACCAGACGGATCAAAAGCAGGTTGCTCAAGTATCACCGCCTTATGCGGGCGGCCTAAAACCGCTACATCCACCTCAGCTCCTACCACCGCATGTTCCGTTTTGATAAACGCCAGCGCACAGGATTGATCGACAGCAAACCCAAAGGCCCCCGAACTCACCCGCCCAACAGGCGTCCCATCGGCGAGGAAAATCGGCTCGCCACCGGAACTATCGGCATTCTCGGTTTCAATAGTCAAACACACCAACTTTTCGCGCGGCGCCTTATCTTTGATCGCGGCATAGGCCGATTTGCCAAGGAAATCTGGCTTGTCCATCTTAATCAACCGTTCAAAGCCAACCTCTTGGGGCCAGTATTCAGGTGAATATTCGCGCGACCATGAACCATAGCCCTTTTCAATGCGCAAACACCCGAGCGAGCGGCCACCTACGGGCATAATGCCGAGGTCTTTGCCCGTTTCAAACAGCGTATCCCACAGTTTGGCCTGATCCGCTTCGGCCACATAGATTTCCCAACCCAGATCGCCCGTAAACGACACGCGAATGCCAATCGCCTCGATCCCTGCGATGGTAAATTTTCGCGACCGCATGAACGGCCAACCTTCATTGCTCAAGTCCTCTTGCGTTAACCGCGCCAGCAATTCGCGGGATTTTGGACCTGCCACATTCACCCCGCAATAGGTATCCGTGACCGTCTCAAACGTGGTGCCTTCGGGCAGGTCCACCATCTGGAAATACCGTTGGTGATACCGCTCCCCGATGCCCGTGCCGATCATAAAGAAATGATCTTCGGCCAATTTCGTTACGGTGAAGTCCCCCGCGATACCACCGCGCACGCCGAGCATTGGCGTCAGGCAAGACCTTCCAACTTCTTTGGGCACATGGTTGGCAATCACACGGTCAATCCAATCGGCAGCACCCGCCCCCTTAATCTCGTATTTGCCGAAATTTGACACATCCACCACGCCCACATTTTCGCGCAGGTTGCGGCACTCAGCCCCCACAGGCTCGAACCAGTCCTGACGGGTAAATCCATAACTTTCTGTGCCAACCTTGCCTTCACCTGCATACCAAAGCGGATGTTCCCAGCCGTAGTTCAGCCCATGCACCGCGCCCATCTCCTTTTGGCGCTTATAAATCGGGCGTGTGCGTGTCTCACGGCCCGCATCCCGCTCTTCAAACGGGAAGTGGATGGCAAAGCGTTTGGAATATTGATCGGCCACCTTTTCCTTGGTGAATGTCTCATCCGCCCAATGGCCGAACCGCGTCAAATCCCACGGGAACATGTCAAATTCTGGTTCCCCTTCAATGATCCACTGCGCTGACATCAGGCCAAGTCCACCAGATTGGCTAAACCCAGGAATAATCCCACAGCAACAGAAATAGTTCTTCAACTCTGGCACAGGGCCATAGAGCGCCGCGCTGTCAGGGGACCAAATCATTGGTCCGTTGATCACCCGCTTAATCCCTGCCGTGGCCGCCACTGGAACGCGATCCATCGCCCGTTCCAGATTGTCCATAATGCGATCCAAATCCCCATCAAACAGCTCATGCCCAAAGCCCGCTGGCGTGCCGTCCTCAGCCCAGAATTTCAGGTTCTTTTCATAGGCCCCGATCAGCAACCCATTGCCCTCTTGGCGCATGTAATATTCGCCATCACGATCCGCCACAGATGGCAAACGGCGATCCATTGCAGCGATTTCAGGAATGGTTTCTGTCACCAAATACTGGTGTTCTGTGGGCTGCAACGGCAGTTTTATCCCCGCCATGGCCGCCACTTCCCGCGCCCAGAGGCCACCCACGTTCACCACCCATTGCGTGTGAATGTTGCCTTTGGGTGTTTCCACGATCCACGTGCCATCGGGTTGTTGAATCGTCGCCGTCGCGGGGCAGAATCGGTGGATTTCCGCCCCCATCTGCCGCGCCCCCGTGGCATAGGCTTGCGTCACGCCAGACGGGTCCACATTGCCGCCGTCTTCTTCGAACATGATGCAGCGCACGCCGTCCAAATTCAAAAGCGGGTTCTTTTCCAGCGCCTGTTCTGGCGTCAATTCATAAAACTTCTCGCGAAAATACCGCGCCTTGCTTTCTTGCAGACGCAATTGATGTTCACGCTCTTCAGTTTGCGCCAAATAGATGGACCCAGGTTGAAAAACACCACACCCTTGGCCCGTTTCCTGTTCCAACTCCTTATACAGGTTCATGGTATAGTATTGGATCTTAGAGATATTGTTATTGTCATGCAGTCCGTGCAGGTTCGCCGCCGCATGCCACGTGGAGCCCGACGTTAATTCGTCCCGTTCCAACAGAACAACATCCGTCCAACCAAGTTTTGCCAAATGGTACAGGATGGAGCAGCCAACAAGGCCCCCTCCGATCACAACAGCCTGCGCATGGGTCTTCATCTGGTCTCTCCGCCTTGATGTAAAATGTTACCGCAACTAAACGCGAAAACCCTTGCGAGATTGAAAGAAATTATGCCTATTAACAAAAGTTATACCCTTTTCATCCAAAACGGAATGAACGCGCAATGTTACAACTGCCAGACCTCGACCTGTTGCAAACCTTTTTAACTGTGGCCGAACACCATTCGATATCACAGGCTGCGCGGTCTCTTGAAATCACACAGCCTGCTGTCACCAAGAAAATCAAACGCTTAGAGTCCGTCTTTGAAGTGGAATTGATCGACCGCCACGCGCGCCCGTTACAAGTTACCGAAGCGGGCAACATCCTTTTGGAACGTGCGCCGTCGCTGCTGCGTGAAGCCCGCGAATTGACCACAGATATCCGCGCCATGAACACATCAGGCCTACCCTTGATGCGCATTGGCATGTCCGACACTCTGTCAGAAATTCTCGGCGCTGAATTTGTGGGCGCGATGCAGTCTTTTGCCCATGTGGTAGAGCTGAAATCAGGTATCTCCCCATGGCTCGAAACCGCCTTTCGCGCCCGCCATTTTGATCTTGCAGTGGACAGCCCGCCTTTTGTGGACACCACACAAGTCGAATTACAGTCTTTGTTCCGCGACCCGTTTGTCATCGCCATGCCCAAATCGTTCAAAGACCGCGATGTGGCCGAAATTTTGCGCACAGAAAACTACGTTGGCTATGGCCGCACCTCGAAAATGGGTGCGTTGATCATTGAACTTTTGGGCCGCATCGGGGTGGATCGCCCCACACGGTTCAACTTTGACAGCACGCAAAGCTTGCTGCGATTCGTGCAAGCAGGCTATGGCTGGGCCATTACCTCGGCCTTTTGCTTGCTCCAATCGCCAACCGCGTTGAAAGACCTGCATGTGGTTCCCTGCCCAAACAGCGTGCCACGGGAATTTTCATTGCTCAATCGCGCAGGCGAACACCGCGCCGTAGCCGCCGCAGCCCATGAGAAATTCAAAGTGGTCTTTAACCAATTGGCCAACGGTCCATGGGAACACGTGGACCCCGCAACCGCCGCAATGATCCGCGAAGCAAACCCTTAGGCCTCTCGCCCTCGGGCGGCCAACATCGCGCGCAACTCTTCGGCCTCTGCCAGTCCAGCTTCCAGCGCAAACACATAGGCGTGGGTCAGATAGAAACAGCCCTGCACCTCGTCTGTGTCCAACGCCGCCTCACCTGCCGCGCGATACAGGCGCACGAGCGTTTCATTGTCCCCCGCCACATGGGCAGCCAGCAGTGCCTCGTTCAAGGGGCCAATATTCTGATTACTCACTCTGCCGCCATTTGTCGGCCCGCATCCAGCTTGTGCGCCACCCATTCGTGAAACACATGGGTCGGCCCATCCATCGCAGGGGAAAACTTACCACCATCAAAAAACGGACCCTGACGCCCTTTTTGCATGCCCTCCACGACGAAGATATCTTCTTCGAAGACCTCTTTCCACTGCGCCGTATTCTTGGCGCGTGTGCTTGCAAAACCTTCACCAATGGCGTCTTCAGCGGCGTAGAAAATTTCAATATGTTCTTGCGTTTTGCCCTGTTCTTTTGGCTCTAACACAATCGCAAAAGTGTGGTCACGATGCACCCCTAACAAAACATTGGGAAAGACCGTGATGTATTCAGAGCCCGTATCCCATTTATCGCTAATCCCTTGAAAATCTGGGAAAACCTTGCCGTCATCATCTTTCAACTGGCGATAAACAAGTGATCCCTGACCAGAATATCGACCATTTTCTTCAATGTTGTAATGGTCCTCCAGACGGGAATAGCTGTTCAAGCCCGGATGCACCCAAGGCAGGTGATAACTTTCGCAGTAATTCTCGACCGCCAGCTTCCAGTTGCAGTTCACATCCAGCTTAAACGAGCTGTCCGCCCCTGAATGATAAAGCGGTTTGTCAAACTCTGCCCAACGCTCCAAAAGCTCTGCATGAACAACATCAAAATCAGGCGCCTTACCCGACACATTTACATACACCACACCAAGCCACACATGGCTGCGCATTTCGATGAGGCCCAGTTCATTGCGCTTAATATCTTCGTGGATGTTTTGCCCTGGCCCACCCACATGCGGCGTAGACCGCAGCTTGCCATCCAGACCGTAACACCATGAATGATAGGGACAGCGGATGGTTCCACGAATATTGCCCGGCTTATCAACCAAAATCATGCCGCGATGCCGACAGGTGTTTTGGTACACCCGCACCGCCCCATCGTGATCGCGCAGGATCAACAGCGGCACGCCAAGGAAATCCACAGGCATCGCATCGCCCTCATTGGGAACATCCTTGGCAAACCCAACACCTGACCAATTGGCAAACAAAACCGATTTGCGTTCTTCTTCAAACGCTTCAGGCTCTACGTAATGGGCATTGGGCAACCCCTTGGCCAAGGCCACGGGTTGCATCACAGCGGACAGATCGGATTGTTGGGTCATGACAGCACCAAATTGAATGAATTTCACCTGACTATGTCGTCAATTATCTCACCTGAAAAGAGGCGGAATCTTTTCAAAAAGGTGAATCTATTTCACGTGATGCTCAACCATCCAATTGAAAAGTTTTGCCGTCGGCTCTGCCAGTTCAGGCAAAGGAGAGATCAGATAAAACGCACCAGGTGACGGGCAAAAATGCTTTTCCAACGTAGCCAAACGGCCATCTTCGATCATCACAGATGTCAGTTTACGCCACCCGAGCGCAATTCCGGCCCCTTCACGGGCCAATTGTATGGCGATGGAATAATTGTTTACACGCCGCGCCATGGCCACGGGTCCCATGTATCCCATCATGTCAAACCATGTGGCCCAAGTGGTCCAATTTTCATTGCGGGCGTCCATGTTGATCAATGCCTGCTGTGACAGCTCTTCAAGGCTGGCATCTTTAAGCCTTTCGGCCATTTCTGGGGTACAGACAGGCACCAGTTCATCATCAAAGAGTTTAACAAACTTCGGCTCTTTGGGCGGCTCCAAACGGTATTCAATGGCCAAATCTACCGTCAACGGGCGTTCCATAGTACTGTCGGACACCTGTTGGTTTACCTGAATATCTTCGTTTTCCACCCCAAATGAAATCACCCGTTGCGTTAACCATAAGGATGACACTGCTGTGGTGGCCAACACCTCGACCCGCGGTGTTTCGGCCTGCATCCGCAAGGACGACGTAATGGCTGCAATATCGCGGAAACTGTCACGCAGCACGGCGAACAACCGCTCCCCTTCATCCGTCAAAGTAACCGCACGATGTCCGCGTGAAAACAGCGCCATACCCAACCATTTTTCCAGTGCTTTAACCTGATGGCTGACGGCGCCAGGCGTCACATTCAATTCGCTCGCCGCTTCGTTAAACGCACCACGGCGCGACGCGGCCTCAAAGGCGCGCAACATCGTCAAAGGCGGGATATCGTATTGCTTGGCTCGCATGGGACCGCTCGCTTAGATGAACTCACTTCACCTATCTTGCACGAAAAACCGTGCATTTCAATCCAATGGATCGCGCAGCTCAGCCCCTTCCACACGACCTGAATTCACCTCAAGCCCGACGCGATGGCGTACGAAATACGCAGGATCAGCGGCGTGCATTAAGCTGGCCGCCCCCTTGCCTTCTTCCCCGAGCCACAAACCAAAATCGTCAGGTTTGATCGTAACGGGCTCGCGGTGATGCACTTGCGCCAGGTCCTCGCCCGCCGCAGTTGTGACCATGGCACAGGTCACGGATCGTGCCCCATCAGGCCCCTTCCAAACCTGCCAAATCCCCGCAAAGGCCATCAACTCCCCTTCGTTTGGATAAATGTACCACGGTTCTTTGCCTTTACCCTTTTCGCGGTGCCATTCGTAAAATCCATCTGCTGGGATTAAACACCGGCGAGTCTGCACCGCACTTCGAAACGCAGGCTTTTCCGCAATGGTTTCTGCCCGTGCATTGATCAGCATCGGCCCGTCACTCGGGGATTTGTACCATTTGGGAATGAACCCCCACCGCATCGGCACCAAATGCCGTTCCCCTTCGTAATTCACCGCCACGGGAATATCGGTGGTTGGGCAAATATTGTACCGAGGCTCAAACGATGCCTTCACATGCACCGCGTCAAACCAGCCTGCCACCGCATCAGGGGGAAGCGTAAGGGCAAATCGTCCACACATAGGCACAGTCCAGCGCAATTTACCTCAAACAGCAACCCCACCCTGTTGCAGAAATTTGTAGAGACCCGTTCACAGAACCCGAAAGCTATTTTGGGGCTTTGCCGCTGCGCCGTTCCCTGCTTTTCTTGACACAACACAAGAAATGGACGACCCATGCGTAAATCAGGTGGCAGACAGGCCCGCATCGCGAAACGCGGAGCGCAGGAACAGGAACACAACCCAGCCCCCATTGGCCCCTTGGGGGGACAGTATAAACCGCTGTCAGACAGCGAAGTTGAAACCATCTATGCCACCGCCCTACAAATCCTAGACGAACTTGGCATGGGCGAAGTCCCAGAAGGGCTAAAGGCGCAATGCTTGTCCAAGGGGGCCTATATCAACACCCATGGCCGCCTGTCTTTTCCCCCTGATTTTACGCATAAAATCGTTGATAGCGCGGCCAAGACCATCACGCTGCATGGCCGCGATCCAGCGCGATCTATCGAGGTCGGCGGCCAATCCGTCCATTTTGGAACAGGGGGTGCAGCGGTACAAACGCTCGACCTAGACACGGGGTTGTATCGCCCCAGCACCCTCACAGACCTTTACGATTTCACCCGCCTTCAGGATACGCTCCCAAATGTCAGCTGGTTCACCCGATGCTGTGTTGCCACCGATGTGCCAGACAATTTCGATCTCGATATCAACACCGTCTACGCATTGCTGCGGGGCACCACAAAACCTGTTGCGACCTCGTTTTTCCTGCCCGAATTTATCGAACCTGTCTGCAACATGCTCGACATCGCAGGCAGCGACACGGGAACTTTTCGTCAACGCCCGTGGGTGTTTGCTCACATTTCGCCCGTTATCTCCCCCTTGCGTTATGGTGAGGATGCCGTGGATGTGACCCTTGAATGTATGCGCCTTGGCCTTCCGCTCAATTGCATCACCGCTGCCCAATCAGGCGCGACCGCGCCCGCCACGCTCGCAGGATTTCTTGCTTCATCGCTCGCGGAAACATTGGCCAGCCTGATCATGGTGAACGTTTATGAGCCAGGCTACCCGATGATCTTTTCGAACTGGCCTCTGGTCATCGACCTGCGCACTGGCGCGTTTTCGGGCGCGGGTGGGGAAACCGCCGTAATGAACGCCGCCTCCGCGCAAATCATCAATTGGCTTGGCCTGCCCTCGGGTGTGGCCTCGAGCATGTCTGATGCCAAAGCCCCCGACGCCCAAATGGGTATGGAAAAAGGCATCACCGCACTCGCCGCAGGCCTCGCAGGTGGCAACATGATCCACGAAAGTTCCGGGATGATGGCAAGCCTGCTTGGCGCATCATTCGAGGCATTTCTCATCGACGATGAAATGCACTCTCTCATCTATCGCACTTTGCGCGGAGTTGAGGTAACGCCTGAAACGCTCGGCGTGCAAGCGATCAAAGATGCAGTCCTTGGCGAAGGGCACTTCCTTGGCGGCCAACACACGCTCGATGCGATGGAGCGGGATTATTTCTACCCAACCCTTTCTGATAGAAACGACCCCAAAACGTGGGGGGATCTGGGTGCTGAAACCATGTGGGACAAAGCAAACGCCCGCGCAAAAGAACTCCTTATGCGCCCCGATCCGGCCTACCTTGATCCAACCGCAGATCGTGAAATTCGAAAGCGGTTCAATATCTTACTGGATTGATTATTCGACGCGGAATGTCCCATCCATCCACGGATAATCCGCCACACAGGGTGTAACCAGCATTTCGCGGATCAGCGGGCGCATCAGTCCTGCTACATCCCCTGCAATGCTTTCCATTTCCCCTTTACGCGCAATCAGCGAAATGGACCGCGACAGTGCTTTAAACGGCAGTGGCATCACATCTAGCGACCCATGAAACCGCTGCGCACGCATGTAGCCAAGTGGGGTTGTCACGGTCCAGCCACCGCCACCTGCAACCATAGAAAGGATCGCATGATAGCTGCCAAATTCGAAACGATTGGGCAGATTGATCCGTTGCCGCGCCAAATGCGCTTCTATCTGGCGGCCCATCATCTGACGCGAGGAATAGCGCACAAACGGCAGTTTTTCGACCTGTTCGAACACTGGCTTGGAGCGATCCACATACCCCTTGGGTGCCACGGCAATGAACGGTTCTGTCATCAGCGTATGAACTTCCATCCACTTGGACGTAATATCCAAATCCGCCGCCACAATCACATCGAGCGAACGGGACTCCAACGCATCGGCCAAAGCATAACTGCTCGCACTTTCTAACAAGAACTGACAGCCTTTTAACGCGCCAGCCAACTGCACCATAAGCGCAGGCGTCACATCCGCATCAAAATCTTCGATTACACCGAGCCGCAATCGTGTCATTTTGGAAAAATTATAAACCGCCAGCTCTGCCTTGGCCTGATTGGCCTCGGACAAAATGGTTTGCGCCCGTTTCAAAAACACCGCACCCGCAGAGGTAAGCTGCTGTGGCCGCGTTGTGCGATCCAGCAAAATTGCACCCAATGCGTTTTCCAGATTGGTCAACTGCTGAGACACTGATGAAACACTGGCTGACAAGCGTTTCGCTGCCGCAGAAACGGAGCCTTCTTCGACCGCTGCAATGAAAACTTCGATCGCCCAAAGCGACAATTTACCAGGAGTATCAACCATACCTGCTATTAGGCGGGGCGCATCGCAAACAGCAAGCCATTTTTACTCCGCTTGGGCCGATTGCGCGCGTACTCGGGCCAAAACCTCTTCGTTGTGGTCTAAAAACCGTTCGATAATATCTGATTTTGCAGATCGCCCGTTCCACATTGCGAAAAAATGCGCGTGCCCGAGCGATATATGCTTCAGCACCTGCACCAAGCGCCCGTTCTTAACATCTTCGCGCACCATAGAATGGGGCAAAACGGTCAACCCTGCACCCGAAACGCACAGTCGATAGATGACAGACACATCATCACATTTCATCCTAAATGGAATGTCCAAATCCAATTCCGCGTCTTCTTTCTGAAACGCTTGCGCCCATTCATCACTGCCAAATCCATAACACATCAACAACGGAATGGTGGTCAAAACACTTTGCGCGGGTATCCGTTCAATGCGTTCAGCCAAGTCAGGTGCCGCAAAGAATCCACCGCCCCCGCCCCTAAGGTCGCGAATTTGGATGTTTTTGTGGTTCAATGGATAAAGCCCAATGGTCAAATCCACATCATCATGGATCGGATGGCGCTGAACGTTTTCAAACCGTAAATCCATCTTAATGCGCGGATTGGCCAGCAGAAAATCTTCTACAATGTTCACCAGCGGCCCACCCGACAACATCGAAGGGACCGATACAATCAAATTGCCAGACACCTCGGTCGGGTCAGATTTAAGCGCCTGAAACCCACCTTCTGCCGCATCTAACATGGCGCGGGCGGGCCCGATCAACTTGCGCCCTTGCGCTGTGGGTTGGATGGAACGTTTTGATCTATCTAACAGCGTATGTCCAAGGCGAACCTCTAACGATTTGATGTTTTGGGAAACAACAGTCGCCGAAACATTCAAACGATCCGCAGCGCTTTGGAAAGAACCTTCTTCTAAAACCGTAATCAGCATCGCTAAGGACCGCAGGTTATCTATCATAAAAATCGCTCCTTAGGCTGCTAAGCGCCAAAGGTGTCTTGCGATTATGCTATCTTTGGCAATCCTGAATTGAACAGCTATCACTCTTGTCACGCAGAAGGAGCCCGTAACTTCGCGTCACCTCTTCAATCCATGTTTAATCCAGAGGGAACGGAACTGGGCCGTCCGAAAGGTGTTTTTGGTTGAGAAGGTGAAAGAGATTTTAAAAAGTCCACCAACGCTTTTAAGTCTTCACTGCTTATTAACTTAGGCTGGATCGACAGTCCGTCAATTATTTGCGATTGGATGCGCGGGTCTGATACGAAGGCAAAATCGTCAACTGCGCTGTCTATTTCGGGCAAATCCACGCTCTGGCGTGTGTAGCTGCGCAACCCCCTTTCAGGATCGCCGTGGTGGCGAATAATGCCTTCCAGAGTTTTATACGCACCGTTGTGCCCATAGGGCGCAGTGTTTGCCACATTACGCAGAAAGGGCGTGCGAAACTTATAGGCATCAGCGCGATCACCGCTCACCGCCATTCGGCCCACATCCCGCGCCACAGGATCAAATCGTCGCGTCATACCTGGCCCAAACGTTGGCAATCCAATGTTGTAATACTGCTGGTCGGAAAACAGCGGCCCACTGTGACAGCCAGAACACCCTGCATCGCCATAAAACAACGCAACGCCGCGTTTTTGCTGTTCGCTCAATGCCGCTTCGTCCCCGCTTAGGAACCGATCAAACGGCGTATTTTGCGCACGAAAGTCGGCATCAATATAAGCTGCTAAAGCATTGGCAATACGTGCAATATCAACATCATCAGTGCCGTAAGCAGCGTCAAACATACTTTGGTAGCCTTCAATTTCCGCCACGCGCGCCGCAATCAGCCGCCACGCCTTTGGGGCATTGTCAAACGCGGCCAAGGCAATGTCGTTTTCTTCTGGATCGCCGGCCATTTCTGTTCGCGCGATCAGCGGGAAAAGGGCTTGAACCGCCAATAATGACGTCAACCCATCAGGCAAACGCCCCCCTGCGGGCGTTTGATACGTGCCATTCACAACCTCAACGCGCCCATCATGAAACAGTGCTCGAACCTCTATTGCGCTCAGGTTCCACAAAGGCGGCGCATTGCGCGATTGGCGCACTTTGGCCGTGCCTTGTATGCGGGCAGGCCCCAGCCCAATGCCCCCTTCTCCAAAACTCAGCGCAACACCGTCCCCTGATCCAAACGCACCACTGTGACAGGTAGAACAGGAAATGTTGCGATTGCCCGACAGGATGGGATCATAAAACAACATCTGGCCGAGCCTTGCCTGCGCTGGGTCAAACTGCAAGAATGCGTCATCGCTCAGCGGCTTGGGCAACTCTTGCGCCCCCGCAAACCCTGCGAAACACATGCCAAACCAAAGGCTAAGCCAATGCGCACTCTTCTTTTTCTGCTTTGCTTTGCCCTTCCCGCGCAGGCCGATATACAAATCGCGCGGGACGCGTTTATCAATGGACAGTTTGAAAAGGCCGTTGAAAACTTGGTTCCAGCCGCCAACGCGGGCAATGCAGAGGCCGAGTTTCTGCTTGGAAACATCCACGCGCTTGGCCTTGGCGTTGAACAAAACTTTGCCCGTGGGTTTGATTTTTACCTTCGCGCCGCCACCAAAGGGCATCCAGCCGCGCAACTGCGCCTGTCCCACGCGTACAAAAAAGGCAGAGGCACGGCCATTGATCCAATTCGTGCCTTCCTTTGGGCCGAACTTGCCGCGATTGGGCGTGCGGATGGGGCAAAAAACCAAAGCAGTTTTCTTCGCGAAAAACTCTCTTCTGAGGACGCCAAAATTGCCAATGAATTGCTGCAAGACTATCGCACCTACCTGTTTCCGCTCGACTGACAGTAACACCCAACTGCAACAGCGCGAAACACGTTTTCGCGAAACGTCGCTCAGCCCTTGGAACGGGTCCATTCCGCGCCTATAACGCAGCCAAACAGACCAAAGGGTACGCTCATGCGCACGGCTACGATCACTCGCGACACCGCAGAAACCGCCATCACCGTTGAAATAAACCTCGACGGAACAGGTGTTTACGACAATGAAACAGGCGTTGGTTTTTTTGATCACATGCTCGATCAACTGTCCCGCCATGCGCTGATTGATATGAAAATCCGCGCCAAAGGTGACTTGCACATTGATGATCACCACACCGTCGAAGATGTGGGCCTTGCCCTTGGCAAAGCGCTGACAGAAGCCGTTGGCGACAAACGCGGCATCCGCCGCTATGGCTCTTGCCTATTGCCCATGGACGACGCGCTGGTACGTGCGGCGCTTGATCTATCTGGCCGCCCCTATCTGGTGTGGAAAGTGGACATGCCCACCGCCAAAATCGGCAACTTTGACACAGAATTGGTGCGCGAATTCTTCACCGCTTTCGCCATGCAGGGCGGCATTACGCTCCACGTCGAAGCACTGGATGGGTTCAACAGCCACCACATTGCTGAAGCCGCCTTCAAATCCGTGGCCCAAGCCTTGCGCGCTGCGCTTGAAACGGATCCGCGCAAAGCAGATGCCATTCCATCCACCAAAGGCACGTTGTCGGAATGATCACCGCAATCGTTGATTACAACTCTGGCAATTTACGCTCTGCCGAGAAATCATTTCAGCGCATGGCGGCTGAGGTAAACGGCGGCGATATCATCGTCACGGCTGATCCCGATAAGGTGCGTGCGGCTGACCGCGTTGTCCTTCCGGGTGTAGGCGCATTTGCCGATTGCCGCCGCGAACTGGGGGCCATCGACGGCCTGTTCGGCGCAATCGAAGAAAAGGTCAAAGCAGGCAATCCTTTCATGGGCATCTGCGTTGGCATGCAAATGATGGCCACCTGGGGCCGTGAACACGGTAATCACAAAGGCTTTGACTGGATCAAAGGCGAAGTCACCGCCCTCACCCCATCAGACCCCGCACTCAAAATTCCGCACATGGGTTGGAATGAGTTGACGCAAACACCCGAACACCCTGTGTTCGAGGGTATTGCCAAGGGCGACCACATCTATTTCGTACACTCCTACCACCTCGTCCCTGAAAACCGCAGCGATGTGGTGGCGACCTGCGATTACGGCGGCGACATTATCGCAGCCGTGGGGCGCGACAACATCATCGGCACACAGTTCCACCCAGAAAAAAGCCAATCAACCGGCCTGCGATTGATTGGCAATTTCTTACAGTGGGCTCCGTAAAGCCTTAAAGTGGAACGATTATTTTACGCGTTTCCACTTACCACCACTGCGGCATACACCGAAAACGCAGCCTTTCACGTTCAGGCTGTTCCCAGACAAAACCAGTTTGCCTGAATAAGTCTTATCCCGATCAGGGGACCAAACTTTACCATCACCGTAATTGCCGCCGCCCTTGTTCACCATATCCCACATCAGCTTTTTACCCTGATTTTCGGATTTGAATGCTTTGCCGTTTTTATCGAAAGACTGGATCAGTGTTCCGCAAATCTTGGACCCGCAAGACGCAATTTTAATGTGACCAGAATTGCCATTGTCATCAGCAATGGTCTTCCACGTGCCAAAGATATCATCCGCAAATGTCGGCGTTGCAAAGGCTGCCATCACCGCGATCAATGCTAATTTCTTCATGTTTCTCTCCCCATGTTGCGCAGAAACCATGCAAACCCTTGCCCTAAGGGTCAACCTAAACCTTGGGTAAACCAACCGCCTTTGCATTTCCTTGCGCATCCCGTTATCCGAAGGTCAAAGACCACAAATCTGGAACCTGTCATGATTCTATACCCCGCAATTGATCTCAAAGATGGCGCTTGCGTGCGCCTCTACAAGGGTGAAATGGATCAGGCCACTGTGTTCAACGACGATCCTGCCGCACAGGCGCAGGCCTTCGTGGATCAAGGCTGCGATTGGCTCCATTTGGTGGATTTGAACGGCGCATTCGCGGGCGAACCCGTGAACGCCAAGCCTGTCGAAGATATCCTCAAAACCTGCAAGGTTCCTGCCCAACTCGGCGGGGGTATCCGCGATATGGCGACCATCGAACGCTGGCTCGATCGCGGCCTCCAGCGCGTTATTCTTGGCACTGTCGCGGTCGAGGACCCAGCCCTCGTGCGCGAAGCCGCAAAAACCTTTGCGGGCCATGTCGCCGTTGGCATTGATGCCCGCGGCGGCAAAGTCGCCACACGCGGCTGGGCCGAAGAAACAGATGTGGACGCAACCGATCTTGCCAAACAGTTCGAAGATGCAGGTGTTGCCGCCATTATTTATACCGACATCAACCGCGACGGCGCGATGCAAGGCCCAAATGTAGAAGCCACAGCCGCCCTCGCCCATGCCGTGTCCATTCCCGTCATCGCATCGGGTGGCGTGTCCTCTATGGCGGATTTACAAGCGCTCAAAGACTGCGGCGCACCGCTCGATGGGGCTATTTCGGGTCGCGCGCTTTATGACGGCGAAATCAACGTGGCAGATGCAACGGCTCTCCTGAAATCGTGAGCACCAAAACTGCCATAATCGCTGTCTACATCGCCTTTCTCGCAGTGTTCCTGCTTGTAGTGCTTTTCGCCACTTTTCTCGATATTATT
The DNA here is from genome assembly GCF_029854195.1 of Amylibacter sp. IMCC11727. Lineage (NCBI taxonomy): Bacteria > Pseudomonadati > Pseudomonadota > Alphaproteobacteria > Rhodobacterales > Paracoccaceae > Amylibacter > Amylibacter sp. IMCC11727. Next base: position 1,758,491 of record NZ_CP122960.1, on the reverse strand, counting down.
GGCATTTGCACATATGACGATGGCATCATGCAGACCTGCCAGATCGGGGCGATTGACGTATCAGCACTCTACAACTCCAACCCGATCATCAGCATTTTTGCCAACACCAGTCTGTTCTTTTTCTGGATTTTGCTGGGCGGTTGCACGCTCTACGTTCGCGACTGGATGAAAAAACGGGACGCCAGCAAATAGCCCATCAGACGCGGGATCACTGCCAAATACACACGTCTGAACCCCCTTCTTCTATTTGCAAAACACTTACAAAAATTCACAAATTACTGGACTTCTTTTTCAATTCCAAGGTTAACTCTACCTATGGTATTTTCACGCACGCCCATTCATCCGCGTGAAAGCAGAAACGCATTTTTATGAAACGGTTGCCCAATGACACAAACATATTCCCAATCCCAAGAAGATCACATTCGCAAACAATTGAACGCGCTGCGTGATGAACTCACGACCAAAACCGAAGGCCTGCTTCTCTCCACCTATTATGACGATCTGGTCGCGGCAGATGCGGCGCTGAAACAAACCATTCCCTATTTCGCCCCGCCCCATGATCGACCTGTGGTCACATCGGATGGAGATGTGGAATTTGGCGCGATACCCTATTGGGCAAAGAATCCGTCTCAAATCCCCTATGCGGATAAAATCCCGTCTATCCTACTCGAAGGATTAAAACTGCTGGACGATGCGGGTGTTTTCCCACCGCCAACCATTACGCAATCAGAATATAACACTTTGCTCAACGCAGTTCAGGGGGGCTATGCCGTCGGATCAGATGGCACATTATGGAGCACAGAACCCTATGGCCAGCTAAATTTCCGTTGGATCGAAGCCGTGATCAACGTGTTCTTTGTTAATCACATCTACAAAAAATCCCCCTTCATCACGACCCCATCCACGGCTTCGCTTACGGGGGCGAATACCGATGCGATCAAGATTGCGCTGATCGGTGATTGGGGCACTGGCGCCTCAGACGCACAGAACGTCCGCGATGCGGCAATGGCGCTGAACCCAGATTATCTCATCCATCTTGGCGATGTGTATTACACAGGAACACCGCAATGGTCTGATCTGCGACCTTTCGTTGGCATGGATGATGAGGTGAACCACCTCGTGAACCAATGGCCTGCGAATATGGCAAACGGTCAATCCTATACGATGAACTCCAATCACGAAATGTACTGTGGGGCCTATGGACTCTACGAAGATGCGCTCACCGCTGCCCCGTTCAAACACCAACAAGGCTGCACCTATTTCCTTTTGGAAAACGACAACTATCAGATTTTCGGCCTCGACAGCGCCTATGACAGCCCAGATTGGCTGTTTATGGATGGGGCCCTGAACCAAAGCCAGATCAATTTTGTTCAAAGCAAAATTGATTCATCCAAAACCACCGTCATTCTCACGCATCACACGCCCTTTAACCTGACGGGCACGGAAAAGATCAGCAAACAAAAAGGCGGTACAACCGTGTCCCTTTGGAACCAAATGATCGAAGCAACCAACAAAAAGGTTCCAGATTACTGGTACTTTGGACATATTCACGATGGTATCGCCTATGTTGAACCCAAAGGCGGCAATTATTTTGACGGCTGCAAAGCACGCTGCACGGGCCACGCTTCTATGCCCTACGGCGCCCCGTGGGGACTGGCCAAACCAAATGCCGTGGCCCCGTTTAAAGCTGGCGATTGGATCGACACCGTGGAATTTGCGGCAGGCACACCAAAAGACGCAAGCAAGCCAAACGGTCAGGTGAAAAACGGCTTCATGCTCATCACCCTCAGCCCAAATGGCATCAAAGAATCCTTTTATGACGAAGACGGCACAGAAACCTGGTCGTCTTCGTAAGCCTGAACACCCCCTCAAAGGCAATGGCACCAGAGTTTGCGATTGCCTTTTGAGGCGCAGGTTTTAAAAGCAGAATATGCTTAAAACCCGCATCATCCCCTGCCTCGATGTCAAAGACGGCCGTGTCGTCAAAGGCGTGAACTTCGTTGATCTGATCGACGCAGGCGACCCAGTGGAATCTGCCAAAGCCTATGACGCGGCGGGGGCGGATGAACTGTGTTTTCTCGACATTGCCGCCACTGTTGAAAACCGTGGCACCATGTTTGATGTGGCGCGGCGCACCGCAGAACAGTGTTTTATGCCGCTGACCATTGGGGGTGGCGTGCGCATGCCAGATGACGTGCGCAACCTTCTGTTGGCGGGCGCAGATAAAGTTTCCTTCAACTCCGCCGCTGTGGCCAATCCCGATGTCGTGGCCGACAGCGCCAATCGTTTCGGTTCTCAGTGCATTGTCGTGGCCATCGACGCAAAAACCGTCAGTCCCGGAAAGTGGGAGATTTTCACCCACGGCGGGCGCAAAGGGACAGGCATCGACGCAGTTGAATTTGCCAAACACATGGCAGCCAAGGGTGCTGGTGAAATCCTCCTCACCTCGATGGATCGCGACGGAACCCGCGCAGGCTTTAACCTGCCCCTCACCCGCGCCATTTCAGATGCTGTCAACATTCCCGTCATCGCATCAGGGGGCGTTGGCAACCTCGATCATTTGGTCGAAGGCGTCACCAAAGGCGGCGCATCCGCTGTGCTTGCCGCATCCATCTTTCATTTTGGCGATTACACGATCAAACAAGCCAAAGACCACATGAATGCCGCAGGCATCCCAGTCAGGTTGTAACCATGCCAAACGTTCTCACCCGCCTTGCCCGCACCATCGAATCCCGCCAAGGGGCCGATGACAAGAAATCCTACGCCGCCAAACTGTTTTCACGCGGGCCAGAAAAATGCGCCGAAAAATTTGGCGAAGAAGCGGTGGAAGCCATCATCGCAGCTGTCAAAGGCGACAAAAAGAACCTCACCGAAGAAGCCGCCGACGTGATTTTCCACATGTTTGTGATGCTATCGTCCCAAGGGGTTAAATTCGAAGACGTCTTGGCCGAACTTGAACGCCGCGAAGGCACATCAGGTATCGTCGAAAAGGAAAGCCGCAAGAAATAAAGCGGACGTCACCGATACCACATATTCCGTTTCTTAATCCGTTGACGGATCGCCATTTCTTTGCGCGGCAGGTTTTCGCGGTCAAACATCCCGCGCACCTTTTCGCCCTTGCCCTGAAACACCAAACGGCGGAACGGCTCGTATGCCTTTACCACCTTTTTGATTTTGTTCGGGGCCAAAACCTTTTCGACCGTTTCCACCACCTCATCAGGCGCAACCGCATACAGCAGGGGCACATATCGATAATGCCAACTCACTGTTCCATCCAGCAGTCCGCTTGGGATCGTATCGCGCGCTCCGCCCAGTTTGGAAATAACCAAAGGCAGCGCAATCTGGTCGAGCCATGGGTACAGCTCTTGTGTTTCAATCTGCCACGGCGCTTCGCGTTCAATTTCGGTGGCATAATGGGTGAAATAGGTCGCAAATTCCGCAGGGTCTTTGTAAAAAAACCAACCCGCGTTGAAATACATATACCGTTTCCAAAACTCATCTGGCTGGCTCAGGTCAAGCGAACTTTCATAATCCAGATCAAACTTGTCATAGAGCGATTTCCACATCTCCCCATAGCCTGGGCCGTATAAATCCACCTCTGGCCACGTGTTCTCCCGCTTCATCGACGCTGTTGGCCGATCAAAATCAAAGGGCACTTGGTTGATGCGCCCCGTGAAAACCGTGTCCGTATCAAAGAACACAAACGGCTCCCCTTCGGGCAAACACGTCAGGCCAATGATCTTATTCCCGTTCGGATACCGCGTGCCAAACACACCATTTTGAAAGGGTACAATCTCGGCCCCCAACTCCAGCAGCAACTCGCGCACAGCAGGGTTGGTGATGCGTGGGTCTTCTTCCCAACGATCCGAAGGCTGGGGTTCTCCAAGGATCAAACGACCCGTAAAATTGGGGTTTTTCGCAAAAAATGATGCTACAAACAGCACCGCCTCATATTCAAGCCGCCCGCCCTGAACAATCGCAAATACGTTAAAATCTTTTGCCACGTGGCCCTGCCCATCTTCGTTTGCTGACATATAGCGCCCCAAAGGTTAAAATGAAATGCCCGCCCCATTGGTTCGGCTAGAATTTTTTAAACTGCCGCAAAAATACAAATGATCGGAAAGACTATGTTTCACATCTTTAAACCCGCTCTCATCATTGGGCTACTTGCCTGCCCCGCAATCGCCAGCGCCCAAGGCAAATTCCTTACGGCGGCAGAGGTAAAACCGATCCTAAACGCCACCAAAGGAAGCTGGATCGCCGTGCGGGAATATGATGGGCAAGACCTGTTATATTTCACCCATCTTTTGGCTTGGCGGTGTGGGTTGACCAGTGTGCGATACGCGCTCAACGGAGCAAAAACCACCCAAGACTGGCCCCTCACCCCTTGTAACGAAGACAGCCCAACACCCGCAGCCATCGGCGAAGATCAACCGATATATCTCACACAGCCGCTCAACTCGATTACGACCATTCAGATTGATTTGATTTATGACGATGACACAACCGACAGTGTCACATTCGAACGAAATTCGGTTCTTATCCCATAAAAAAGGGCCGCCCGAAGGCAGCCCTCAAATCAGTGTGTAGTTCAAAATTATTCGGTCACAGTTTGAACCGCGTCATCAACCGCGTCGCTTGCCCCTTCAACCGCATTGTCAACGGCTTCGTTTGCAGTATCTGTCGCTGTGTCTGTAACAGATTCAGTTGCCGTATCGGTGGCAGCATCTGTTGCCGTCTCCGTGGCTGCTTCAGTTGTCGTTTCTGTTGCAGTGTCAGTTACAGTTTCCGTCACTGCATCAACTGTATCAGAAACAGTTTCTGTCACCGTTTCCGTCACGCTATCGGCAACATCGCTGGCAGTTTCGGTTGCATCAGATGCGGCCTCTGTGGCCGTTTCGGTTGCGTCTGACACCGTTTCAGAAACAGTCTCCGTCACATTTGAGATCGTTTCAGTCACCGTTTCGGTGGCGTCTTCTGTGATCTCTTCGACTTTGTCTTCAACCGCCGTTGTCACTTCTTCAACTTTGTCTTCAACCGCTGTCGTTACTTCTTCAACCGCGTCATCAACCGCAGTGGTGGTTTCTTCAGTCGTTTCGGTCACGTCTTCAGTCGTGGCCTCCACCTTTGGCGTTTCGGCCACTTCGGTTGGTGTTTGGTTAGATGTCCAAACAAAATAACCAACAACTGCAGCGACAACCACACCGCCAAGAATAAGTACATTTTTCATTTTAAGCCCCCTTTTGGGATAAGTATTCACTGGGAGGCATCTGTGAGTTTGCAGCGTAAATTACAACCGCGTGAACACATTAAATTGGTCACTCGGCGGTTTTTGGCACAAAAAAGGCGGCAAATTGCTTTGCCGCCGATAAATTTTGTAACTTTGCTTAATTCAGCGCATTCAGCTTTTCCATTGCGGCATCCGCAGCAGCTTGGGCTTCGGCCGCTTTGGCGGTTGCAGCTTCAACAGCGGCCTGTGCGGCGTCCGCGGCTTCTTGCGCCGCGGGAACGGCACCTTCGGCGGCGGTTACCGCTGCCGTTGCGGCTTCGGCAGCTTCATTTGCGCTGGTCAGGCTGGCTTTGGCAGCATCTACATTTGCCGTGGCTTCGGCCAAGGCGGCTTCAGCTTGTGCTTGGGCGTTGGATGCGTCCCCTGCGGCCGCTTCCTGCTCCGCCACTGCAGCTTTTGCGGCCTCAAGCGCGGCGTTTGCCGCTTGTGCATCACCTGCTGCAGCATCCGCTGCGGTTTGTGCGTCCGCCAAGGCAGCTTCGGCTGTTTTCACAGGCTCATTGGCTTCAGTTGCCGCTTCCATTGCGCTGTTCAATGCAGATTGCGCTGTGCCCAAAGCGTCTTGATCCGCCGCCGCAGCCGCATCTGCCGCTGATTTTGCGTCCTGCGCGGCGCTCAGTGCATCATTTGCCGCTGTCAGGGCCGCTTCAGCGGCTGTCATTGTGGCTTCGTCAACCTTTGGCGCAGTGTCATCAGACGCCGCTGCTTCGGCGCGCGCTTTCAGCTCATCAATAGCTTGTTGCGCAGCACTTGCTGCCCCTTCTGCCTCACTGGCAACTGTCGCCGCTTCAGCCGCAGACGCCGCTGATGCTTCGGCTGCAGATGACGCAGCTACCAACGCGTCTTTTGCGCTATCGGCAGCGGCCATCGCGCCGCTGGCTTCGGCCATTGCAGCATCTACGGCAGCTTGCGCCGCATTCACTTGATCTTGTGCGGCGGCCTGGGCGGCTTGCGCCCCTTCCACCGCAGCCATTTCCGCGTCAAAATTTGCTGTCCCGATTGCCGCTTTGGCCGCTTCGGCTGCTTCGCGTGCAGCCTCTACCGCCGAAGTGCTTTCACTAACAGCGGACATTGCCGCATCAAGCGCGGCTTGCGCATCTGGAATTGCAGCCGCTGCTGCTTTGGCCGCTTCTTGCTTTTCAACGATCAAGGCTTTGGCGTTTTCCAGTGCAGACATCGCCTCTGTCGCGGCGGCTGTGGCATCTGTCACACCTTGCTGGGCGGTTTGTGCGGCAACCTGCGCCGTCTCCGCTGCAGATTTCGCCGCCAATTGCGCCGCTTCCATGTTATCGCGCTTCGTTTTGTCGGTGATCCCCCAAACAGCGATGATCCCCACCAGCGCGAGCGCCCCTATTCCTGCAATCTTTTTCATCTTTTGTCCCTGAACTTATGTTGACGCCATTTTCTCAATGGCCATTTCCCGCTCAACAGCTTGGACATTCCACACCCTCATGCAACCCCTAAATCGGTGAAAACAAGCAATTTCCTTTGGTTTTACGGCAAAACGATGGTTGAACCTTTTGCCACACAGTGTACATTCTGCCCATCGAATGAACGATAACCACAAAGGACTAGAATCCAATAGCTCGTAGACCACATCACGCGCCACCACAGCGCGACACTGGACCCCGCGTTAACGAACGCATCACGTCCAACGAAATTCGCTTGATTGGCGCCGAAGGCGAAAATGTCGGCGTTGTTTCCCCCGCACGCGGAATGGAACTTGCCGTTCAAGCAGGCCTCGACCTCGTCGAAATCTCGCCCAATGCCAATCCACCCGTCGTTAAGATCATGGATTTCGGCAAGTTCAAATATGAACAGCAAAAGCGCGAATCCGAGGCACGCAAAAAGCAAAAAATCATCGAAGTGAAAGAAGTGAAATTCCGTCCAAACACGGACACGCACGATTTCGATGTGAAAATGCGTAACGTTTACAAATTCTTAGACAACGGCGACAAAGTTAAAATTACTTTGCGGTTCCGTGGTCGGGAAATGGCGCACCAGCGTTTGGGCGCGGAATTACTGAACCGCGTGGCCGAAGCTGTGACAGAAAAAGAAGTGGGCAAAGTTGAAAACATGCCCAAGATGGAAGGCCGTCAGATGATCATGATGATCGGCCCTGTTGCAAAAAGCTAAGCAACCCATCTGACCAACAAATTAAAGCGCGTCCATTTGGGCGCGCTTTTTGCATTCAAGGCCAGATTGCAGACGGTGATTACCCCGCTTTCACCACTTTGGCTTCTGCTTTAACGTCATCAAACGCGGCGCGGCGGCGAGCAATTTCTTTGCGGCTCAACAAAGCAGGATTTGAATAATCCTTCTGCCAATCCGCCGCTCCGGACCATTCTAATCCCGAATGCACAGTGGTGCGCGGCTGATCTGCCGTTTCCAGCAGATCAAGGGCCATTCGCATGGATGTTTCTTGGCTCTCTCGATCATGAGGCAACCCAGCACCGTTCCCAAGCGGGAAATTGTTGAACAGGAAACGGGGTACGCCCACATGTTCGACAATATCTTTGGCACACCCCATGATGACGGTGGCAATGCCTGCCGTTTCTAACGCATGGGCCGCAAGGGCCACAGACTGATGACACACGGGGCAATTGGGGACCAATACCACCGCATCGACATTATCTTCTTTACACAGTGATACCAATGCAGGCCCATCCACTTCGCGTGTCACCCGTTGTGATCGATTGGTCGGCAGTCCATAAAACCGCGGACTAAGCTCGCCAATGACACCTTGTTTCGCCATAGCCATCAGCGCGCGCAGTGGGAAATACGTGCGTCTGTCACGCGCCGTGGTATGCACCCGATCATACGCAATATGGGAAATACGCACGTCTGGTTCTGGGTCGATCCCACCCGCGTAAACCTCAAAAAACTTGGCCAGCCCGTTATGTGGCGCACCTGGCCCCTGATCACCAGCTCCCATCTTGTAAGGGGCTGCCGTTGTAACAATTCCAATCCGTGCTTGGCTCAGTGGCTTGCCCAACGGTGCAAACGGCACATCAGACACTTGCGCCCACTCGTAGGGTTTACCGTAGCCAAGTGCCTGATAATAGGCGCGAATACGCGGAATATATTCCAACTCAGAGGTGCTCATAGGGGATATCACTTTCTTGCTTCCCTCAATTTACTCTGCTTGCAGGCCCATTCCAACTCTCGTAACGTGATCGTTATGGAACATGACAAAATACGACGCTGGCACGATATGGGTGGCCAGCCTGCTGGCGAGATCGACTTCGATCAACATAACTTTGCGCTTTGGGAAAAGAGGGTAGATGCTCTGCTGGTTTTGACCTCGGGCAAAGGGTATTTCACCGTGGATGGCCTGCGCCGCGTTCTCGAAGACATGGGCGAAGACGCCTTTGAAACGATGTCTTATTACGAACGCTGGGTTCAATCCGTGAACCAAAACATGCTCGAAGCAGGCGCTTATACATTAGAAGAACTCTCTACAAAAATGGCCGAAGTGACCGCACGCGGCGAAACCTACGGCGAATGCGCAGGGGGCGGAGAATGAGCACGCAAACCGTTCGCGTCAAAAGCTGGTTTCCCCCTGGCCACGTTCGCACACCATTTTTCCTACGTGGCAAAACGGGCGTGATCGAACGGGAACTGGGTGCCTTTGAAAATCCCGAACAACGGGCCTACCGCCAAAAAGCCGACATGCGCAAACTTGTGCGCGTCCGCTTCACAATGGCCGAAGTCTGGGGCGATGATGCCGAGACCCCAACGGACACAATTGACGCAGAAATCTATGAACACTGGTTGGAGCCTGTAAATGCCACATGACCATCACGACCACGGGCATGATCATCTGTCCCCTTCTGGACACCCGTATCAGCCCGATCAGGACCATCCACTGACCAAATGGCAAGCCATGGAAATCGCCATGCGCGAATTGTTGGTGGAAAAAGGCATCCTCACCCGCGAAGAAATCACCAAAACGGTCGAAGCTATGGACCGCCGCTCCCCTGCCGACGGCGCCAAAGTGGTTGCCCGCGCTTGGACAGATCCCGACTACAAAGCCCGCCTTTTGACCGATGGCTCTGCGGCGATCAACGAAATGGGCTTTCATGCGGATGCCATGAAACTCGTGGTTTTGGAAAACACACCGACAGAGCACAACGTCGTCGTTTGTACATTGTGTTCCTGTTACCCGCGCAATCTGCTCGGCTTGCCACCCGATTGGTACAAACAACGGGCATACCGTTCCCGCGTGGTGAAAACCCCGCGCAAAGTTCTGTCCGAATTCGGTCTCGATCTGCCTGATGATGTGCAAGTCCGCGTTCACGACAGCACCGCCGACATGCGCTATTTGATCCTGCCAACGCGGCCCGAAGGGACCGAGGACATGGATGAAGACGCGCTCGCAGCACTGGTAAACCGCGATTCTATGATCGGCGTGGCATTGGCGTCCGCCCCAGAATGACATCAGCCCTACGCCTTTGGGATGGGCTTGGTCCGCTTGCCAAAGGCACGCTGCTGTTCCTTACCACACTTTTCCTGTTTTCCATCATGGATGGCATCGCCAAGGGGCTGACCGACCGTCACCACCCTTTGCAAGTCGTTTGGGCCCGCTATACCTCGCAAACCGTCATTGCTTTTGTGGTCCTATCGCCGTTCCTTGCAAAACTACTGCGCACCAAACACATAGGCCTGCAACTCATTCGCTCCGCCTTTCTGTTTGGCGCAACCATGTCTTTCTTCACATCCCTGAAATACATCCCCATCAGCTCGGCAACCGCGGTGTTCGAAATCGCCCCCTTGTTCATCACAATCCTGTCTTTCTTTGTCTTAAAAGAAAAAGTCGGCCTGCGCCGCTGGATCGGTGTGTTCATCGGCCTCATCGGCGCAATGGTCATCATTCGCCCTGGTAGTGAAGTCTTCTCGTTTGTTGCCCTGCTCCCTGCCCTCGCCGCGTTTTGTTTCTCGGGCTATGCCATTTCCACGCGGTTCCTTGGCAAAGACGAAAGCCCATGGACCAGCTTTTTGTACACCGCATTGATTGGCTGCATCGCCAGCTGCCTGATCGTCCCAACAATTTGGGAAACCCCAACCCTGCCAGATGCGGGTCTCATGACAAGCATGGGCATCGTGGGAGGATGCGGTCATTATTTACTGATCCGCGCGTTCACCATCACCGAAGCCTCTTACCTCGCCCCGTTCGGCTATGTCACGCTGCTGTTCAACGGGCTTTGGGGATATCTGTTCTTCTTTGAGATCCCAGACGCCCCAACCATCTTGGGTGCTGCGATCATCATCAGTGCAGGCGTTTATGTCTGGTATCGCGAAACATTCTCTGCCAAAGAAAAAGGCGTTTGAGTTTCCCCAAACGCCCAGCCTGCACCATCTATCTTTGTTAATCCAATCGTCGCGCCACAATAACAGGGCCGAGGTTTTGAGTTTGCAGCACAACCGCATATTTACCATCAGCCGTCACATCATGTTTGACGGTCAGCGCGCCAACACCATCCCAACGGGCAACCGTGTCCCAAGAGGTGACAGTATTCACGTAATTGATCGTCCGCCCCGCGTTTTCACCGCGCTTAATCTTGACGGGAATGTTGGGCGTGTATTGCACCACATGCAGATCAGACGGCGCGGTTTTTCCACCCCGCGCTGACACCCGAATTTCCATCGTCGTTCCACTGCGCGACAGCGTCATATACGCTTTTTCAGTGGATTCAGACATCATATCCACATACATCAACGCCTTTTTCCGGCTCGCCCCCGCTACGTAATGCTCGCCATTGAAAATCATCTGTGGCGTTACCAAACGATAACGGCTTTTCATTTTCGTGTTAAATTGGGATTGCCGTTCGGTAAACTCAGGCCGCGCAAGGTTGTCGCGCCATCCCAAATAATCCCAATAATCCACATGCAACCCCAAAGCGATCACGTCTTCTCGCCCAGCAATTTCAGCCAGAATTTCATCTGCAGGTGGGCAGGAAGAACACCCCTGAGAGGTGTAAAGTTCCACCACAACCACCGACTTATCGGCCAATACGGGACTGCCAAATCCCAAAGTTGCTAGGGCCAAACTGGCCAATAATTTACGCATGTCTGTGCTCGTATCTCATACTGTTGCTCATCATATAGCCAAACGCACACCAATTTGGCCAATAAACGTTTCGAGAGCGAATTGTTACAATTCTAAATTCGCCGCGCAATGGCTTGCATCACACCTGCCCCATGTTACCGTTTGCCAAAGCAGACGGACAGGTTTGATGACTCAATCACCCCCAAAAACAGTGATCCTTGGCGCAGGGGCCATTGGCTGTTACCTCGGCGCAATTTGGGGCAATGCGGGTATCCCTATCACACTGCTCGGTCGTCAAAGTCTTTTTGCCTTGCAAAAAACGGGGCTGTCGCTGTCAAACGGCATTACATTATCCCCCGATGACCTCACCTCAACGCTCTCCCTTGCCAAGGATCCAGCGGTTTTGGCGCACGCACGGCTAATTGTGATTACGGTCAAATCCACCGCGATCCCGCAAGCCATTGCTGAAATCCAAACGCACGCCGCCCCAGATACGCCAATCCTATGCTTGTTAAACGGAATGAAACCTGTCCGCGATCTTCGGGCAGCTTTTCCCAATCGGACAGTTTTGGCAGGCATGGTGCCTTATAACGTGGTTTGGACCGATCCCAGCACCTTGAAACGATCCTCGGTAGGGGATGTCACCCTAGAAGATGCGCAAATTACGCAGACACTGGCCACTGCCCTATCTGACGCGGTAGAACCCATCGTTCTGTCAACGGATATCGAATCCGTGCAGCATGGCAAACTTTTGTTAAACCTGAACAACCCAATCAACGCACTTTCTGGAAAAACCCTGTTTCATCAACTGCGCGACCGCAACTATCGCTGCGTCTATGCAGCCACGCTGGCCGAAGCCATTGACGTTATCGAATTGGCTGGCATTCAACACGCACAGTCTGGCCCCTTGCCTGCCCGTAAAATTGTGAAAATGCTGCGGATGCCCAATTGGATCTTTAACACTCTGGTTCTGCCGCGCCAAAAACTGGACCCAACGGCACAAACGTCAATGGCCCAAGACCTCGCTGCGGGCAAACCCACTGAAATCGACACGATCAACGGAGAGGTTTGTCATATCGCTGCACAAACAGGACAAAACGCCCCTATTAATGCGAGGTTGGTAGACTTGGTGAAACACGCCGAAGCTGGTGGAAAAAAAACCTATTCAGGGAAAGACCTCTTAAATGCGCTCGGTCTGAACAACTAAGGTTTCACGATCAGCAACCGCTCCAAACGGCAAAGCTTATACCCACCGTTTTGACGAGCTGATATAGGCATCCGCATCGTTCCCGAACGTTTCGCGCAACAAGCGTTCTTCGGGCATGACAAATCGGCGGTGCAACACAATCGCCAACACGATTGTAGGGATAAATGCACTCAATGCGGCACACCACAGCGCCACACCAGCAGATGACAACACCATCGCCACATAAATTGGATTGCGTGAAAACCGATACGGCCCTTTGATAATCAACGCAGTTGGTGTGTGATGCGGTTCAATCGTTGTTTTGCTTTTGCGAAATTGCAGTGCAGCCCAAAGCACAATCAAAACCGCAATACCGATCCACGCCAGCCCCAACAACTGCAACCCAAAGGATTGAACGCTGACAAGGGGCAAAACCTGTGAAAACACCCAGCTCAGCACAAACGCGCCAATGGTCCAAACAGGCGGTAAATCTGGGAAGTGTTTCATTTGGTTATCCTTGCGCGAACCAAAAAATTCGGGGTCACTTAAACACCTGTTCCATATGGTCAGGGTTGGTTTTTCGCGCCTCATTATTGTCTTTTGACACCATGACCGCAATCAAAACGATGTCAACGATGTACCAGCAAAACCAAAGTGCAAGCATCGAAAAGCTCGATACAGACATGATCATAAGCCCAGTGTCACTAAGGGTCCCTGCATCCTGTGACAAACCAATCAAAAGGAAGATACCGAACCCAACGATCAATCCTAACATCAACAGACCAGAACGCACCCGCCCCAAATACATCCGATGCACCCCAAATTGACCCAAAAAGAACCAAATCACATAGGCAATCACCATAGACTTTTCTGTGCGCATTTTCTGCATGTTCGGCCCCTATTCAAAAACCTCGGCGGCTTTTTTTTGCGTTAAATTACCTGCCCGCAACTGATCCTTTTTCATCATCGTATGGATGAAAATCAGGTCCAACAAATACCAAACCGCCCATGCAAAAAACATCAACGTTCCGACAGAAGTTAAAACAATATAAGATGAACCGGGGGCAACGACTGTTTCAATGGACGCGCCGCTATCAACTGCGCGGTACAACATCAAACCACCCGCAGTTGCTAAGCCGATACTCACAACCAACAGCGCCGCAAGTAAAATGCCCGTCTTGATCCGCCCCAAATAAAACCGATGCGCCCCAAAGGCGCCAATAACCAACCACAACGCATAAGCCGTGATTTTCGATTTTTCGTTTTGCATGTGTGCCCTCTTTTTTCTTGTACTCTAGGGCCATCAGGCACAAACAAAAAGCGCCCCGATTGGGGCGCTTTCAATTGATTTAAATGTGTTGCGATTTACGCAGCTTTGGCCAAGTTCCGCAGAACATAGTGCAGCACACCGCCGTTTTTGATGTAGTCGATTTCAACTTCCGTATCGATACGACATTTCAGCGTGATCTCTTTGCTCTCGCCATTCGGGTACGTAATCGTGCAAGACACATCGGCAAGCGGCTCAACGCTTTCAAGTCCATGAATAGAAACAGTTTCTTCACCCGTCAGGTTCAGCGTTTTGCGGCTGTCCCCGCCTGTGAATTCAAACGGAACCACGCCCATGCCAACCAAGTTGGACCGGTGAATACGCTCAAAACTTTCCGCGATAACCGCCTTCACCCCCAACAGAGCTGTGCCCTTGGCCGCCCAATCACGTGAGGACCCTGCGCCGTATTGAACACCGCCAAAGACAACCAAAGGCGTGCCATTTGCCTGATGCGCCATCGCCGCGTCATAGATGGAAGTTTGTTCGCCATCTGGCCCCTTGGTGTAGCCGCCCTCAACGCCATCCAGCATCTCGTTCTTGATGCGGATGTTGGCGAACGTACCGCGCATCATCACCTCGTGGTTCCCACGACGGGACCCATAAGAGTTGAACTCACGCACAGGCACCTGATGCGATGTCAGATACTCACCCGCTGGGGTGGATTGCTTGAAAGAACCCGCTGGGGAAATGTGGTCTGTGGTAATCATATCCCCAAGCAGCGCGAGCACTTTCGCCCCCTCAACAGAAGAGATTTTATCCGCAGGCTCTGCTGACATTCCTTGGAAATACGGTGGGTTACGCACATATGTTGATGTGGCTGGCCAGTCGTATGTCAGGCTGTCAGTTGTCGCAACACTCTGCCACTTCTCATCCCCATCAAACACAGACGCGTATTTTTCCAAAAACGCTTCGCGCGTCACGGTTTGCTCAACCAGATCTGCGATTTCCTGCGTAGATGGCCAGATGTCTTTCAGATAAACATCGTTGCCGTCTTTGTCCTGCCCGATGGCATCCTTGGTCAGGTCGATATCGAGCGTCCCTGCCAGCGCATAGGCCACAACCAGCGGCGGTGACGCCAGATAGTTCGCACGCACGTCAGGGGAAATCCGACCTTCAAAGTTACGGTTACCAGACAGAACAGCCGTGGCCACCAAATCACCTTCGGCAATCGCTTCAGACAGCTCAGCTTGGATCGGGCCAGAGTTACCAATACAGGTCGTACAACCATAGCCAACAAGGTTAAATCCAACCTTATCAAGGTCTTTCTGCAAATCGGCTGCTTCCAAATACGCAGAAACAACCTGCGAACCTGGCGCGAGGGATGTTTTCACCCAAGGCTTCCGATCAAGGCCAAGTGCGGCGGCTTTGCGTGCCACAAGGCCCGCACCGATCATCACATATGGGTTCGATGTGTTCGTACAGGAGGTGATCGACGCGATCACAACCTTGCCGCTTTCCATCGTGTAATCTTCGCCCTTAACAGCAACCTCTTTGCCCATTGGGCGTTTAAAGGTCTCTTCCATCTCTTTTTTGAATGCCGCTTTGGCATTGTCCAAAGCCACAAAATCTTGTGGTCGTTTTGGCCCCGAAATCGCAGGAACAATTGTGCCCATGTCGAGTTTCAGCGTGTCTGTGTAAATCGGCGCATAATCCGCATCCCGCCACATGCCGTTTTCTTTGGCATAGGCCTCAACCAATGCGATCCGTGCTTCGTCACGGCCCGTTGTACGCATGTAACGCAGTGTTTCCCCATCAATTGGGAAGAAACCACAGGTCGCGCCGTATTCTGGGGCCATGTTGGCAATCGTCGCACGATCCGCCAATGGCAGCGTATCCAAACCAGCGCCGTAGAATTCCACGAACTTGCCAACCACGCCCTTCTCGCGCAGCATTTCCACAACTTTCAGCACCAAATCAGTACCCGTTGTGCCTTCAACCATCTGCCCGGTCAGCTCAAAGCCGATCACTTCAGGGATCAACATGGAAATCGGTTGGCCCAGCATCGCTGCTTCCGCTTCGATCCCGCCAACACCCCAACCCAGAACAGCAGCGCCGTTTACCATGGTTGTGTGGCTGTCTGTACCGACCAGCGTGTCAGGATACGCAACCTCAACACCGTTTTGGTCTTTGTCCGTCCAAACCGTCTGGCTCAGATACTCAAGGTTCACTTGGTGACAAATACCAGTACCCGGAGGAACAACCTTAAAGTTGTCAAACGCGCTCTGACCCCATTTCAGGAAAGTATACCGCTCCATGTTACGCTCGTATTCGCGGTCTACGTTCATCTGGAACGCACGTGGGTTGCCAAACTCGTCAATCATAACAGAGTGGTCGATGACCAAATCAACAGGGTTTTGCGGGTTAATCTGCGTTGCATCACCACCCAGTTCGACAATCGCATCACGCATCGCGGCCAGATCAACTACCGCTGGAACGCCAGTGAAATCCTGCAACAGAACACGTGCTGGGCGATAGGCGATCTCGCGCGGGTTTTTACCGCCATTGGCACCCCACTCGGCAAACGCCTTAATGTCATCCACAGAAACGGTGCGACCGCCGTCTTCAAACCGCAGCATATTTTCCAAAACCACCTTCAAAGATGCGGGCAACTTGGAAAAGTCCCCCAAACCCGCCGCTGTCGCCGCTGGAATGGAATAGTAATCAATCGACGCACCACCTGCGCTGATTGTCTTACGGGTTTTGCTGGTGTCTGTGCCGACTTGTACGGTCATACTGGCCTCCGTTATGGGATTTTTTGAATTTGGATGGGTAATGCACCATTTGGCGCGGCCTCGCAAGGGCTATTGTATACAATTGTGTACAATGGTGATCTAACGTGAAGTTTAAACAAACAAACGCCCTTCAGACCAATTCTCTAACGCGGCCATTTCTCCTTTGATCCATTGGCGAAACACCTGCACGTTCTGGTCCTGCTCTTTACCAAGCGGACACACCAAACGATACCGCAGTGATCGCCGCAGGCTTTCGCGCAACGGCATCACCAATTGCCCCGCTTGCAACAAATGCTGTGCCAACGACAAACGCCCCAGCACAACACCACTGCCATTTACCGCATAGGTCAGCGCGGAATCAGGCGTCGTAAACACAGGGCCATCATCGTTTTTCTGCACATCAAACATGTTACACCACGCATTCCAACGTTCGTAGTCCTGCAACATGCCACCGCTGTCTTGTTGGATCATGGGCAGATGTCCCACGTCTTGGGGCGATTTAATGCGCTCTGCTAAATTTGGGGCCACCATCGGCGTCACCCAATCCACAAACAACTCTTCACTGAAGTATCCCTCATCGTCCCCTGCCCCGAAGCGGATGGCCAAATCAATTTCGTCCCGTTCAAAACTCAGCATCCGCAGACTCGCCGTGAACCGCAACTCCACCTCGGGATGGGCAGTTACAAAACTCCCCATGCGTGGCGCCAACCAGCCCGCCATAAACGCAGGCCCAGCCGTGACCGTCAGATGTTGCTTTTCCACACGCCGCAACGCCGCCGACCACGCGGCCAGCAAGGTGTCAAATCCTTCTGAAACGACGGGTGCGAGCATGCGTCCAATGTCGGTCAACTCGACACGTCTATTCAAACGCAAAAACACGGGCGCACCCAGATGCGCCTCCAGCGATTTAATCTGCTGGCTCAACGCGGCGGGCGTCACGTGCAACTCCGCCGCAGCGTTCGCAAAACTTAAATGCCGGCTCGCGGCCTCAAACGCACGCAGCGCGTTTAAGGGGGGCAATCTATCGGGATGGGGTGTGCTCATATCAGATTAGTAAACCTTAACTGACGTGAAAGAAAGTCTCGTTTGTAAAATTTTCCTTATCCGCCATATTCAATCTCAACAGATGAACAATGATTGGATCATGACAATGAAACATACACTTACACAAGACGAAATCGACGATGGCATCAAACGCGCCCATGAATTGCGCAGTTTAGCATTTTTTGATGCGCTCGAGGCTTTGACAAGCCCCTTTAAAGCCACCAAAAAAGCCCCGTCTTTTGGAACGTACCGTTCCGCCTAATACCCCCGTCCCCCTGTCACAAATCACGTGACAGGGGGGCCGTTTCCCGTCATGTTGCGCCCATGACAGACCAGACCAACCATTCCTCTTGTGCGTTTTTCTTTGATGGCAAAGGACGTGCAACAAAAATCGACATCACCGAAAGCCAATTGATCCCGAAACAGGGTTTCACTTGGGCGCATCTGGTGCAATCTGATCCTAAAACCGCTGATTGGATGGCGGCCACGAAACTACCACCTGTCATCCTTGCCGCTCTTACCGCCGAAGAAACACGCCCCCGCTGCACACCCCATGGTGACGGCGCTGTTGTGATCCTGCGCGGCGTCAACCTTAACGATGGGGCGCGGGCCGAAGATATGATCTCCATCCGCCTTTGGATCACCAAAACCAGCATCGTCAGCTACGCCTTGCGCCCTTTGATGGCGGTCGAAGACCTGAAAACCGCCACGCTTGGCCCAAACCCTGCAAAATCCACAGGCGATCTGATTTCACGCCTGTCCCGCCGCTTGGCTGATCGCGCTGAACCTACGGTGACAGAACTCAACGAAGAACTCGACGGTGTCGAAGAAACCCTGCTCAGCGACAGCACCCTGCCCGATCTCGCTACTCTGTCGGAAATCCGCCGCACCGCCATCGCGCTGCGCCGTTACATGCTGCCACAACGGGATGCGTTGACCACATTGCTGATCCAAGATTTCAGCTGGCTTTCGCAAACCGACCTTACCCATTTGCGCGAAGCCACAGATCGCATCACGCTTTTGGCCGAAGAACTCGATTCCATCCGCGACCGCGCCCAACTGGTGCAGGAACAAATTCTCGACAAACGGTCCGAGGCCATGAACCGCCAGCTGTTCCTATTGTCCGCCGTGGCAGCAATTTTCTTGCCTCTTGGCCTGATCACAGGATTGCTCGGCATCAATGTGGGCGGCATTCCCGGGGTCGAAAATCCCAACGCCTTTTGGATTGTCTGCGCAGCCCTTGTGGGATTAACAGGTCTGCTGATCTGGCTGTTCCGAAAATGGGGGCTGTTGTGACACCGCGCCAAATCTACTAAGGCTGCGGGCATGTTTCACGTCCAAAACATAGATGCCCAGCGCGGGACCCGCCGCGTTCTGACAAATGTCAGCTTTTCACTCAATGCGGGGGCCTGCCTGTTTTTACGCGGGCCGAATGGATCTGGTAAAACCACGCTGCTGCGCACCCTTGCGGGCCTGACCCCGCCCAGCGCGGGAACGATCAACGTCAATCCAGATGAAATCGTCTACACGGCCCATTTGGACGCTGTGAAACCACAACTCACCGTGGCAGAAAACATCGCCTTTTGGCACGCAGTTTATCAAACCAAACAAACAGACACCTTAACCCGCTTCAATCTATCTGATTTAGCCCAGCGCGATGGCGCAACATTGTCCGCAGGGCAAAAACGTCGCCTTGGGCTGGCGCGTTTGCACATCTCTGGCTGCAAAATCTGGTTGCTGGACGAGCCGACCACCGCCCTTGATGCAAATCACGTGGCGCAGTTTGCGCAAATTCTCACCGATCATTGTTCTGCGGGTGGCATTGCTGTTGTCTCAACTCACCTCGATCTGCCCATCCCTCATGCTCAAACCCTAAACGTAGCCGCCTTTGGCGCAGAGGACATCTCTGCAAACGATCCCTTTCTCGAAGGGGCGTTTTAATGCTTGCCCTCATCCGACGCGATATCACCTTGGCCTTGCGCTCAGGCGGCGGTTTTGGCCTCGCGCTCGCGTTCTTTCTAATCCTAACGCTCTTTGTTCCTTTCGGGGTCGGCCCAGATCGCGCGCTCCTTTCAATCATCGCCCCAGGTATTTTGTGGATCGGCGCTCTTCTCTCTTGCCTCCTTTCCCTCGACCGCATCTTCCAGCTCGATGCCGAAGACGGCACACTCGAAGCCCTCGCAACCGCACCCATCCCGTTAACAGGGATCGCCACGGCCAAAGCATTCGCTCATTGGGTCACCACTGGCCTGCCGCTTACAATCGCCAGCGCCCCCCTTGGCTATCTGCTTGGCCTCCCCGCGTCTGGCTACCTCCCTCTCACGCTCAGCTTACTGTCTGGCACTGTGGCGCTCTCCTTCATCGGAATGTTTGGCGCAGCCGTCACCGTGGGTATCAAACGCGGCGGTTTACTGCTCTCCCTTCTGGTGCTGCCGCTTTACATCCCCACGCTGATCCTCGGGGCCCAATGCGTCACACGCGCCATCGACGGAGACAGCACTTTGGCGACCTTTGCGCTTCTCAGCGGACTATCCCTTCTGACAATTGCACTTATCCCATTTGCCGCCAGCATGGCGCTGCGAGCCAATCTGCGTTGACAATCCGCAAATTGACTTTGCATAGTGGCCCTATTCTTCGTCTTTTCGCAAATTTTATATGGAGTTTCTTATGCTCAGAACCACCGCAACACTCATCGCGCTTTCCATGGCAAGCGCCACATACGCCGCTGATTTCAAGGTAAAACTCGCAGGCGGCTGGAACGGCAAAACTGTACCAGCAGGACAGCACTGCAAACTTCATGGTGGCAAAGGCAAAACGCCCCCAATGGTCATTTCGGGTCTGCCCGAAGGCACCGAATGGGTGCTGGTAGAATACAACGACCGCGACTACAAACCTCTGTCAAAACGCGGGGGGCACGGCTCTATCGGCTACCCCGTCAAAGGCAGCAGCGCGAAACTCCCCGCTGTCAAAGCAAATTCGAGCAAACTTGCAGGCGGTGCTTTCGTTCACAAACGCGCCAAAAGCAAAGGCAAATATGCCTCCAAAGGATACCTGCCCCCATGTTCAGGTGGCGCCGGTAACCGGTATTTCGCCGATGTCCACGCCATGAACGGCAAGAAAAAGAAACTCGGCTCGGCGCGCGTTGAACTCGGCAAGTATTAACTCACGTATTGACCAATTCACAAAGCCTGTGACCCGATGTCCATTGGCGAACATTACAAAACCCGCTAGATACGGCTCATGTCGCTTTGGGAATACGCAAATCCAGTAAAATTCATGGCTCTTTCGGGCCGTGTTTTGCCGTTTGCAGCGATCCTAACAGCTGCGCTTCTTGCAACGGGTCTGATCTGGGGCTTTTTCTTTACCTCTGATGATTTCAAACAGGGCTCTACGGTTAAGATCATCTTTATCCACGTTCCTGCCGCCATGATGGCCATCAACGTTTGGATCATGATGCTGGTCGCTTCCCTTATCTGGCTTGTGCGCCGCCATCATGTATCCGCTCTTGCAGCGCGCGCGGCAGCACCAATTGGCGTCACCATGACCCTAATTGCCCTGTTTACTGGTGCAATCTGGGGCAAACCCATGTGGGGTACCTATTGGGCATGGGATCCACGCCTTACGTCGTTCATGATCCTGTTTGTATTCTACCTCGGCTATCTCGCCTTGTGGCAAGCGGTCGAAGACGACGACACCGCCGCCGATCTTACGTCGATCCTTTGTATGGTGGGCTCCGTCTTCGCGCTGTTGTCTCGATACGCGGTGAACCTGTGGAACCAAGGTCTGCACCAAGGCGCGACCCTCACTGCCACAGAACGCAGCCCGATTGACGCGAGTTATTATTACCCGCTTCTGATCTCCATCGCGGGCTTTGTTCTCCTCTTTTTCACGCTTGTGCTTTTGCGCACCCGCATGCACATCCGCTTGCGCCGGGCCAAAGCGCTGCTCGCACGGTCAAACGCATGATCCCCGATCTTGGAAAATACGCCGCCGATGTTCTTTCGGCTTATGCAGTTGCCCTACTGTTGCTTGTCGGTCTGGTTGTCCTTTCCGTGCGCCAAGCCGCCAAAGCGCGCGCTGCCCTAACTCAAGCCGAACAACAGGATAAAACGTGATGCGCATTTCCCCTTGGGTCATTGCCCCCCCTGTTATCTTCCTCTCCATCGCGGCCATGTTTGCAGTCGGCCTGTTCCGCGCGGACCCAAACACACTGCCATCCGCCTTTATCGGTAAATCCGCCCCACCGCTTGTGGCTGAACCGCTCGGCTCCCTCCCCCCTGTGACCGAAGACATGATCCGTTCTGGCGATCTAAAACTCGTGAACTTCTGGGCCAGTTGGTGCGGCCCTTGCCGCGTAGAACACCCAAACCTCACAGAGCTTGCCGACAACGGCTTGCCGGTCATCGGCCTCAACTATAAGGATGCCGACGCCAACGCGCTCGCATTCCTTGAAGAACTGGGCAACCCTTACCAGGGTGTGAGCAGCATCGACGGCCGTCAATCCCTCGAATGGGGCGTCTACGGCGTGCCCGAAACGTTTCTGCTCGATGGCAACGGCACAATCCTGTTCCGCGCCGCTGGCCCCATCACACAACGCGTCATTCGCGAACAGCTGATTCCAGCGATGACGGCAGCTGCGCAATAGGCGTCTAAAACTTTGGGACAGCTGGGCTAGCGCCAACAGTGACAGCCCCGAACGCGCCACCTTAATCTAAAATGGTCATTCTGGTGCTGTTGAAAAGCCGCGCCAAACCCATTCCTTCATTCCTACTCCGTTAAAACTGGGCCAATCTACCTGCTTAAAATTGCCATCCCCGTCTTCCCAAAAAACGATCTGAAGTTGCTTTTCTTCTCCATTCGCAGTGCTACGAATACCGACGCAGAAACCTTCAAACATGAAAGAGCGTGTGTAGGGCTCAACCTCTTCTGGAGGCATTGAAAAGTCGTGGTTTTCCTGCGGTTCACGTGGATGGACCCAATACACCTGACGAGATGGGTTACCATCTGACAAAAAAGAAAGAATTGGTGCAAGGAAATCTTGCACTGATTTTTCAAATTCGGGATTAGACACGCATTTCTCCTCTGCAGCGAGAGCAAGCTGCATGTCATTGCCAATGAAGGACAACGCCAACATTCCGCCAACAAGACACTATTCAATGATGCTTAGACAATGTGGTTGCGTGCCCTTACGCTTGCCTACCCCTCAAGCGCCGAAATCATATCCACACGCGTGCCATGTCGCCCGCCTTCGAATTCCGTGGTCAAAAACACCTCTGCAATCTGCATCGCATCGGCTTCTTCGATCACCCGCGCACCCAGCGACAGCATATTCGCGTCATTATGAGCGCGGATCATTTCCGCAGAAAACAGATCACTGCACACACCACAGCGCACACCTTTGACCTTATTGGCGGCCATCATAATTCCTTGGCCCGTGCCACACAGGATGATGCCGAACCGACAATCACCAGATGCCACCAATTGCGCCGCAGCGGCCCCATGTTCAGGGTAGTGCGTGCTTTCGGGCGTGCTCGGTCCGATATCCACAGCCTCCCACCCCAAATCGGTTACACGCTGTGCCACCGCCATACGCATTTCAATCGCGGCGTGATCGCTTGATAAGACAACTCGTTTGTTCAACGCCATCAGACCCCAAGCTCCAAAACCATTTTCACCGCATTGGCCGCCTCAGCCCCCTTTTTCACAAAATGCGCTTTGTAAAATGCGTCATGATCTGGGGTTTCTTGATAATGATGTGGCGTCAGGCTGACGGAAAATACGGGTACACCTGTATCCATCTGCGCGCGCATTAATCCATCCACAACAGCACTGGCCACAAAATCATGGCGATAAATCCCACCATCAACAACCAACGCGGCAGCCACAACCGCAGCATATTCACCACTTTCACCGAGCTTTTTGGCCAGCAGCGGCATTTCAAACGCACCAGGCACATCAAACGCATCAATCTCTGCGTTGCCCATCGCGTCCTTAAATCCATCATACGCCTGATCCACAGTCTCCGCATGCCAGCGGGCTTTGATAAAGGCGATTTTGTTGGGTTTTGTCATTGCTCTGATCCTTTCCTTACAACAAGACAAGACCCAGAGCGTTCAGACATACGCGCACGCATCCCGTGCTAGCACATCCATTCTCTTCCATCCGGACTATACCGTCGGCCTTGGGATCACACCAAGTCTGCGTTTTATCGCTCGCGGGCTCATGCTTAACGCCATCACCGCCGGTGGGGAATCACACCCCGCCCTGAGAATATCAAATCGGTATCAAGCCCAGCCCCGCGCCACAAGACCAATCCCGCCCCATACCGATCCAGACACGCCCATCGTAACGTCACGCAACATTGGATTCCGCGTCTTGCACATTGCCATTCTACCTGTTCTTGCTGGTGCAAACAGCTTTTAACAGGAGCCACCCATGCAGCCCAAGATCGACCCCAGCCGCTACACGAACCTCGCTCTTACGGATCAAGGCGATGGCGTGTGGATGGTCACACTAAACCGCTCTCAAAAACGCAACGCACTCGACATTGCCACCATAGACGAATTGGTAGATTTCTTTTCCACCGCCCCACGTGCAGGAGTTCGCGCTGTGGTGCTTGCAGGTGCGGGTGATCACTTTTGTGCTGGGCTCGATCTGATCGAACACCATGACGCAGATCGCAGCCCTGCAGATTTCATGCACGTCTGCTTGCGATGGCACGAGGCATTTAACAAAATGGAATATGGCGGCGTTCCCGTGATTGCAGCCCTACAGGGTGCAGTGGTCGGGGGCGGCCTAGAACTCGCCAGCTCTGCCCATATCCGTGTAATGAATAAAACCACTTATTTTGCTCTACCTGAAGGGCAGCGCGGTCTCTTTACAGGCGGTGGCGCCACCATCCGCGTCACCGATCTCGTGGGTAAATCGCGCATGATTGACATGATGCTTACAGGCCGTGTGTATCAAGGGGCCGAGGCCGCTGAACTCGGGTTCGCACAATACAAAGTCGACGGTGATCCACTGGAAAAAGCGCTCGAACTGGCGCGTAAAACCGCGCAAAACTTGCCCCTTTCCAACTTTGCCATCTGCTCTGCCGTCAGCCACATCCAAAACATGTCAGCAATGGACGGTGCTTACGCCGAAGCTGTGGTCGCAGGCGTGGTCAACACTCAACACGATGCCCGCGCACGCCTTGCCGCTTTCGCTGATAAATCCGCCGCCCGTGTGCGCCGCAATCAAGAATAGGCATCACCCCCTACATATTTCCGATCAATATCCCCGCCGCAAACACCAATGCGCCGCCAAGGATCACCTGAAACCCCGCCCGCAACCACGGGGTTTCCATATATTTGTTCTGAATCCACGTAATCGCCCACAACTCGACAAACACCACCAAAATGGCAATGGTTGTCGCCGTCCAAAAGTCGGGGATCAGATACGGCAAGGCATGACCAAGCCCTCCAAGCGTGGTCATCACCCCCGCTGCAATCCCCCGTTTCATCGGCGATCCCCGCCCCGAAATCACACCGTCATCGGACGCCACTTCGGTGAACCCCATGGAAATCCCCGCCCCCACGGACGCCGACAGGCCCACCAGAAAAGTCTGCCACGTATCCCCTGTGGCAAAGGCCGCCGCAAAAATCGGTGCAAGCGTGGACACAGAGCCATCCATCAGCCCCGCCAAACCAGGCTGCACCCACGTCAGTACAAACTGGCGGTGCTCTTCAGTTGCCTCCGCACGGGCCACATCTTCGCCCACATGGGTTTCTTCTAACTGAACGGCGGTGGCCTCATGTCCAGCTTCTGCCAGCGCCAAATCGCCAAGCAGTTTTCGCGTATCTGCATCCGTCGTATTCTGCGCCGCCAACCGATAAAACCGCGCCGCCTGTGCTTCCATCTCGCGTGCTGCAGTGCGGGTCTTTTCAATCCCAAGCGGGCGCACCAGCCAATCAGGTTTGCGCTCGTAAAACCCCTTCACATGGTCCCGACGGATCAGTGGGATCACATCCCCAAACCGCTTTTTATGCAGCTCAATCAACCAATTGCGGTGGGTATTCTCCTCCTCTGCCATGCCGTCGAATATCTTGGCACTGTCAGGAAACTCTTCCCGCAACCCATCTGCATAAGCCGCATAAATCCGCGCATCATCTTCTTCAGCCGAAATCGCAAGCGCAAGGATTTCCTGCTCACTTAGATCTGAAAAATCACGCTTTGAGGGACGGATGAAACGGGACAGCATTTTTACACCAATAGAGTTAGAATGATTCTAAAGTAAGGCGAAGTTCCCACGCCTTCAACCACAAATCCACCTTGCCCCGTGCCCCCACTACCCGTTATCAGACAGGAACAAAAACAGGAGCCGCCCCATGACCACACTCACCATCCGCCGCCCCGACGATTGGCATTTGCACCTGCGCGATGGGGATATGCTCAAGGCTGTGGCCCCTGAAACCGCGCGTGATTTCGGGCGCGCGATTATCATGCCAAACCTTGTGCCTCCTGTTGTCACCGCCGCTGATGCCACCGCGTATCGCGACCGCATCTTGGCCGCCCTGCCTGAAGGCGCTGATTTTAAACCGCTGATGACCCTGTATCTGACCGAAGGGACCGATCCAGCAGACCTCGCCGCCGCCCATGAGAGCGGCCTCATCACCGCCGTAAAACTTTATCCCGCTGGCGCGACCACCAACTCGGACTCAGGCGTAAAAGACATCAACAACGCCATGCACATCCTTGAAAAAATGGCAGAAATCGGATGCCCCCTATGCATCCACGGCGAAGTCACCGACAGCCATATCGACATTTTTGACCGCGAAGCCGTGTTCATCGATACGATCCTTGATCCCCTGCGCAAACGCCTGCCAGACCTCAAAATCATCTCGGAACACATCACCACGAAAAACGGCGTGGATTACGTGAAATCGGCGGACAAAAACCTCGCCGCGACCATCACAACGCATCACCTGATCATCAACCGAAACCATATCCTCGCGGGCGGCATTCGTCCTCATTACTACTGCCTGCCCGTGGCCAAACGCGAAGAGCACCGCCGCGCCCTCGTTGATGCAGCAACCTCTGGCGATGCACGGTTTTTCCTTGGCACGGACAGCGCCCCGCACACCGATCCCAACAAACTGATGGAATGTGGCTGCGCTGGTGTATTCTCTGCCACCAACACAATGTCCTGCCTCGCCCATGTGTTTGAAACCGAAGGGAAACTCGAAAACCTCGAAGCTTTCGCATCCCTCAATGGCCCCACCTACTACGGCCTACCTGTGAACACAGAAACGCTCACTTTAACAAAGCAAGGGACCCCCGTGACCTTCCCCGCCAAAATCGAAACCAGCACCGATCCTGTGACTCTTTTTGATCCAGGTTTCCCGCTATACTGGCAGGTGGCTTAGTTACCCCTTGCCTCATATTTTTAAAATTTGGGAGTTATAATTGTATCTTTCATGGTTTTCCGCACTTGTAGATTTCTGCAAGGCGATTCACAGAGTTTGGGTAAATTTCAAAAATTGGAAAACACTGAGTTACGGCCAAAAATTCCTCACAATCCTAATGGCAGTTACCTTCTCTATTTTGATTTCAATTATTGCAGCCATTCTATTAGGTCTCTTTTTCTGACACTAAGTTTGAGCAAAGCATGGGCTCTATTTGGTCCGCGTCTTAACTTCTTCTGGCCAAAAATATCCGCGCCGCAGGCATCTTACTTATACTTGCCCTTCAGGCTGCGCATGCGCACATCTGACTGGCTGGGATCAAACGCCAGAAACTTGATCGGCACATTGTCGCCAACCCTCATCCGCGCCACCAGTTTGTGCTCATCCACATAAAATTTTCCCGAATGCTGCGCGGATTTATAAGTGAACTCATATTCCACATAATACAGCGTTACATTCTCATCCAATACCTCATCGTAAATATCTGTCACCACAGCTTCGGCACTGCGCCCATACTTCTTAACCACCTGTTTTTCATAATAAAACATCAGGCTCGATGGCATCGTCCAGACCATCATACCAAGGGGAAACAGGATAAACAGCCAGCCAAAGGCATAGACAAACCAAGCATCATCCAGAACGGGTGCAGCCCAAACCACCAACGCCCCAGCGGCCATAAACGTACCAAAAATTCCCCACAACATGCCGTGTCGGGCCACAGCGGCCCAGCCGAACTTTATCTTGTCTGAAAAGGGAACGCCCGATGGCCGCGTTACGCTCACAACAACCCTGCTGCGCGGCGGCGTTCCTCAATTTTTCCGTCCCGGTACAATAGGTTATAAGTATCGAACGGGATAATCCCTTGATCGGGCGTCACAAAATGCACACAGGATCGTTTCACCCGCGCCACGCAGAAATTATAGGGATCAAGGAACTCTGAAATCGCCACCCGAAACAGGTTCTCGTAACTCACCGATTGCGGCGTTTCGATGCTCGGTAAACAGCACAGCAACGCCTCCATCCGCTGGCTTGCGTTTTGGTCATTCGTAGACAGGCTAAAGAACTCAAATATCCGCGCCTTCAGCTCTGGATATTTCTCAAATGTAACCGCATTTGGCACTTCGTCGACAATCACATCTTTCGGGATCATCGACGTGATCGGCACAATTTGCTCCCCATTGCGCAACGCGTAACCGATTGAAATACTTTCAGGATTGCACGGCAGCGGGATCATATCGCCCCCTTCAAACGCCGTTGGCCCATCCACAATCGCGCGGCGAATTTCCGACAGAACCATGCGGTTCTTCTTCGGGTCAAACCCCTCATTCCGCCCTGCAGATTGCACAGGTTGAAAGGTTACGCCCCGCACACAATTCCAGCGTAAACCTTCCTCAATAATCGCGTTAATCTCGTGGTCATTCACACCCTTCTTGATCACCGCCACCAGCGTTGTGGAAATTCCGTGCTTTTCAAGCGCCGCGAGCGCCTGCATTCGCACCTTACTCAAATCTGCGCCCCGAATATCCTTCAACGCGTCCTTCTCGGTGCTATCAAACTGCAAATACACCTCAAATCCCTCGCCAAGGCTGGCCAACTCTGCTGCAAACCCATCCTCACGGGCAATCCGCAGCCCATTGGTGTTCAACATCACATGGCGGATCGGTTTGGTCATGGTCAGACGCAGAATATCCATAATCTGGGGATGTATCGTCGGCTCCCCGCCTGAAATCTGCACCAGATCAGGCTCCCCTTCACTTTCCACCAGCAGATCGAGCATTTGCTCCACCTCTGCCAGCGTCTTCGTCCCATCCTTTGCTGGCGATGAATTGGCAAAACACACAGGGCACGTCAGGTTACAGGCCTGATTAACCTCAATAATCGCCAAACACGAATGCTGCTCATGGTCTGGACACAGCCCGCAATCATAGGGGCAGCCATAATCTGTCCGTGTTTGTGGCTTTAACGGCCGATCCCCAGGCTTCAAATAGTCCCGAGCGGCCAAAAAATACGCTGCATCCGTGCTAACAATCGTCTTTTGCACCCCATGCTCGCGACACCGCTTTTGGTAATAAACGTTATCCCCTTCGCGCATGATCTTCGTCGGCACCAACTGCCAACACTCTTCGCACATCGAAAGAGTTTGCCCCAAAAACACATAAGGCGCGACCTTGCGTGTGAACCCGTCTAAGCCCGCTTCTGGGCGGCTACCATCATGCATAATCCATATCCTATCAAGGCGATACAACACAGATGAAACACGTTAAACGGGCCAATCACTGTGCCGTAAGGCTTTAAAAACTCCCACAAAAATCTTTGACCACCGTACCAAACGCACATCAGATAGAAACCGTATTTCTGAAAAAAGGTCAGATTTGTTCGCATTAAAAAAAGACACAGCACAAAAAACAGGCCCATCGCCCCACTCTCATAGAGCGCAACCGCATGGCGCGGCCCATCCCCGTAATCCACCGCCCAAGCCACGTTTGTGCGGATCCCTACCGTTTCATCGTCAAGTCCCGTGAAATGACAGCCCCAGCGCCCGACCACAGTGGAAATCGTAAATGCAGGCACAAACAACGCCCCCGTGGACCCGGACACCCCCAGCCAAACCTTCGCCACCTCCACGAACAGGATCGCCCCCACCAGCGCCCCAAGGATGGATCGCCCCAACTGCGGCTCTCCACTGATCCACAGGTTCAAACTGCCAAAGAAAAACGCTCCCCAAATCGCCCCGACGAGCAACCCACCATAATATGGCCACCCCAGCGCATTGACCCGCTCCAACCCCGTGTGCAGTACGGTTTTGGACAACAAAAACGTCAGCCCCCCCGAACAACTGGCCGCGATCAAATCAAATATCAGATGGACGTTGTTCACCCCAAGGGCCTCAATTTATTTGCCTTTGACACAGCATTGGGCAATTCTATGAACACTGTCCACCCACATTGAAAGAAATCCATTGGCTAGGGCCTGTTAACACTATCGACACCACCGCAGTTTCAGTCGAATTTTCGTCAGAACAAGGCATCTGACCGCAGGAATAGTGATCTATTTCAAGGGCAGATAACGCAGGTCTGGCGAAAATTCGCGAAACCGCAACGCGGCACGGCGGATTTTGCCCTGCTCCGCTGCCCGGCAGGGCATGCTTGCATGCCCGAGAGGGGGCGTTATCTATCGCTGAAAATCGCCTGATTTATGCACGCCAGATGCCTTGTGCAGAGCAAAATCCGTCTCGCGCTGCGGAGATGTCGATAGAGTTAACAGGCCCTAATTTCTTTCTCGTCCTCAGCACCCTTATGTTGGTGTTGATCGGCGGATGTACTCTTTTCTTTGTGATCGGGATCGGCCCTTCCACGATTGTTATCGGTGGCTTGCCATTTCTGGTCGCACTCGGCATCTTTGTTATACCTAAAAACAAAATTTCAGAACGCCGCCGAAAATCGGGTAGTTTCACCCTGGATCGGATTAAATCTAAATCAAAACGTTAGGCACCAATATGGCCAAATTCTTTCTCGTTCTCAGCATCATCGTCATGATCGGCACAGGTGGCTGCGGTCTGGTGTTTGCCACTGGTGGCTTTGCCGACGCCGCCTTTCTGCTCGCTGGCCCACCCTTTGTTGTGGCGCTGATCATCGCCATTGTATGTTACCGATCCATCGTGGCAAAAAACGAAACACCCTCACCGGATCAAGACGAAAGCAACTGATATGGGCACTTTTTTAATCGTTCTGGGCGCACTTGTCGCGATTTTGTGTGGCGGCTGCACCCTCCTCGCGCTCTCGGATATGGGTCTAAATGACCCGTTCGCAGGCGCCGCATTGGTGGTAGGCGGCGTTCCCTTTGCCATTGGGGTTGGCATATTGTTCGTCGGCATCGCCGTGAACAAACACAAGGAAAAGCGTGCGGCCGAAGATCAGAACGCCCCCTAATCCCAAGCACATTCCAAGAAAAAACCCGACTTCAAAAGCAGCCGGGTAAGTATACCTGATGAATAGCCGTCGACCTTGGAGGGCACAACAGCCATGAGGCAGTTACAAGAACGACAGTCCGAATCCAGACAAAGCTGGCGCAGGAGGCCCTTTTGCATACAAAAATCGGATCAGCTTGCGCCTTCCCGAGACGAGGATTTGTACACACCCGAACCCCACCCGATTCGCGTTCTCATGTTTGAAACCTAGCACGAATTGTGGTGGAGCAAAAGTTTTCCACAGGATTTAGTGTTCACACATTTGCATAGCAAACTTTTTTCGCGCATTCACTAAACCCCTTAACCCCCGAATTCTGTGTCATTTTCTGGCTTATACAAAGGTTATCCACAACCTTATCAAGATTGCCATTTGGACCCAAATCCACAACAACCATTTTTATCAAATTCCGAGGATAAAATGGACGGCAACGCCCCACCCCAAGACGGTCAAGAGACGCAAAATGACCCGACAATGGCCCTGCCGCATTCCATCGAAGCGGAGCAGGCCCTGCTCGGTGCGTTGCTCGTCAACAACGAGGTATATGATCGCGTTGCCTCTCTTGTGAACGAAGCGCACTTCTTTGATCCCGTCCATGGGCGCATTTTCGAAGTCATCGCCCGCCGAATCCAGAAAAACGCGCTCGCTTCACCTGTTACGATCAAAGCCTTTCTCGAAGACGATCCCGGTCTTGCCGAGCTTGGCGGTCCTGCCTATCTCGTCCGCCTTGCTGGCGCATCTATGTCGGTGTTTGCTGCCAAAGATTACGCCCAGATGATCTATGACATGGCCATCCGCCGTGATCTGATCGCCATTGGCGAAGAAATCACAATCAAAGCCAACGCCATGGATGTGGATGACGAGCCCAAAGAACAGATCGTCGCCGCTGAACAGCGCCTCTATGCCCTTGGCGAACAAGGGTCCGTGGATTCAGGCTTCCAGTCCTTCCTCAAAGCCGTCACCGACGCTGTGAATGTCGCCAATGCTGCCTACCAACGGGACGGCGACATGGCGGGTATTTCCACTGGCCTACGGGACATGGATTCAAAACTCGGCGGTCTGCACAATTCTGACCTTTTGATCCTTGCGGGTCGCCCCTCGATGGGGAAAACATCGCTTGCCACGAACATCGCCTACAATATCGCCAAAGCCTATAAAAAAGGCGTGCGCCCCGATGGCACCGAAGGGGCAGTAGAAGGCGGCGTTGTTGGGTTTTACTCTCTCGAAATGTCCGCAGAACAGCTTGCTGCGCGTATCTTGTCCGAAGCCGCCGAAGTGGAATCTCACCGCATCCGCTCTGGCGACATGTCCGAAGAAGAATTCCGCCGCTTTGTCGAAGCCGCCAAAAGCCTCGAAAACTGCCCGCTGTTCATCGACGACACCGCCGCCCTGCCTATTTCAGCCCTCGCCGCCCGTGCCCGCCGCTTAAAACGCACGCACGGCCTTGATGTGCTGATCATCGACTACCTGCAACTTGTCCGCCCCGCTTCTGCCAAAGACAGCCGCGTAAACGAAGTGTCCGAAATCACCCAAGGCATGAAAGCCATCGCCAAGGAACTCGACATTCCCGTCATCGCCCTCTCCCAGCTGTCCCGCCAAGTGGAAAGCCGCGACGACAAACGCCCGCAACTGTCTGACCTGCGTGAATCTGGCTCGATCGAGCAAGACGCCGACTGCGTTATGTTCGTGTATCGCGGCGAATATTATAAAGAACGGGAAAAACCCGCCGAACACGAGCTGGAAAAAATGGCCTCATGGCAGGCCGAAATGGAAGAATTGATGGGCAAAGCCGAAGTCATCATCGGCAAACAACGCCACGGTCCTATCGGCTCCGTTGATCTGGCCTTTGAAGGCCGCTTCACCCGCTTCTCTGATCTTGCCCAACCGTGGCAAGGCGGCCCCCGCAACGAAGAATTCTAAGCATGACCATAGACTTACAGGGCGTGAACCACATCACACTGGCCTGCTCCGATCTGCCAAAATCCATCGCCTTTTACCGCAATGTGCTGGGCGCAACGCTCAAGGCCGAATGGCCGCGTGGCGCATATTTTGAACTCGGCGATCTATGGCTTTGCTTGGAACTCGCCCAAAACGTCACCCCGCGCGGTGATGACACCCACATCGCCTTCAACTGCACAGAATCCGCGTTTGACTACACTGCCGACCACATCGCCGAAAGCGCGCAACAGTGGAAAGAAAACACGTCCGAAGGCGCGTCGCTCTATTTTCTAGACCCAGACGGGCACAAACTGGAACTGCACGCGGGGAGTTTGCAATCGCGGTTGGCGCATTATGAAAAAATGCGGCCCGAAGGGATGCGCTTCTTTCACTGAACCTGCGGCACGATTGCCCCCAATTTAAGACGACAACCGCTGATTTTTAGCGCGCATTGTTGATCCAGTCCGTCTTTTGCCGCGTACCGTAGAAAAGTGAAATAAAGAGATGAACGAGCCTTGCCTTTCTCACCGATCACCGAATTCTGGGTCCTGTTTTTTCTGTCGAGCCCATTTTGGCACATGCTGATTGTATCGCGATCAGCCGGTCATGCCTTTGGAAAACGCTGTCTCATTCTGACCTTCATGGTGGCTTGGACTGTCTTCGCATTTACAGCCGTGACAACACAATTCGATCTGGCATTCTTGGGGCCAATAGCGCCTGCCCGACCGTTGATTTACCTCAGCCTTATCAGTTTGATGGCCTATTTGGCGCGAAATTGGATCCTAGATTCAGGCGTCAGCCAACATGTCCTGATAGGACTCCAATTGATCCGCCCGATTGGGTTGGTTTTTGTGTTTGAATACTACAGAGGAACGCTTCCAGGCATTTTTGCGCATCCAGCTGGTTGGGGTGACTTGTTGGTTGGGTGCGTAGCAGCCTACGTACTTTGGAGGTTCTGGCAGCGCGAAATTCCAACGTTTTGGGTGCTGATGGTCGCGTGTCTTGGCCTTCTGGACTTCGCAAGCGCCTTCTTTTTCGGCTTCACAAGTTCAGCAACACCAATCCAGTTGTTTTCGTTTGAAGCCCCCAACAAGGTCATCGAATACCCCCTTGGGCTTATTCCGCTCTTTTTGGTGCCTTACGCGGTCGTTGCGCATATTCTATCCCTGTCACAATTGGCTCGGGATCGAAACGCTGATTAGGCAAAAACAACGGTCTAAATGACAACGCTTGCTCCCGCACCATCACCTTGTTACGGTTTTGACGATGATGATGCCTTTCCCACCCCGCGTCTCACTTGAACGCCACGATTTTCACCGCCGCAAACGGTTCGAAGGATAGCGCCCACCCGCGCCCTAGTCCCTTCAACTTTTTGCACAAGGTGCCCTTATGACTGATTTCACGAAAATCTCCGTAATTGATCTGTCCCAGTCGGACGAAACCATCGTTTCCGACTTCGCCGCAGCCTATTCTACCGCTGGCTTTGCCTACATCAAAAACCACGGCATCCCTCAATCCCTGATCGACGCCACATTCCAAGCCTCCGCCGATTTTCACTCTTTACCCGAGGCCACGAAACAAGCCATCGCCCTCAACGAAAATCATCGCGGCTACATCCCCATTAACACATCCACGGACGTAAATTCCAAACTAGCTGATGTGAAAAAACCCAACCAATCCAGCAGCTTCATGATGATGCACGACAGCGCGGCCAATCCTGATGAATACCTCTCAGGCCCCAACCAATGGCCCAATCTGCCAAACTTCCGCGATACCCTCACCGCCTACACCGCCGCGATGACAATCCTTGGCCAACGCCTCATCTCTATCGCGGCCAAGGCCTGCAATGCCGATCCAGCAAACCTCGCACCTGCCTTCGAAAACCCAACCCTGTGGCTCCGCCTGCTCCATTACCCCCCTACACCGCCACTTTCCGCTGATGATCTCTACGGCTCTGCTCCGCACACCGATTTCGGCGCCCTCACCCTCCTCGCCCAAGACGGCGTGGGCGGTCTGCAAGTCCAAACACCCTCAGGCGACTGGATCGACGCACCAAAAATCGACGGCACTTTCGTGGTGAATGTGGGCGACATGCTGAACCGTTTCTCAAACGGCTTCCTCAAATCCACTCCCCATCGGGTCATCAACCGATCAGGGCGCGAACGCTACTCCATCCCCTTCTTCTTTGACCCACACGTGAACACCACCGTTCAACCACTCGCAGGCACAGGCGATCCAAAATTCTCTCCGCTGCATTTCGGGGATTTCCTTCGCGCTGAACTTGGCGCAAGTTACGATAAACACAAGAAAGCCGACCCATGATCCCACAATTTGACGAAAACACCGCTCTTTTGCTCATCGACGTCCAAAAAGGCGTCAACGACACGGCCTACTACGGTGGCCCAACGGGCCGTCGCAACAACTTTGATGCCGAAGACAACATCATCGGCCTGTTGAACGCATGGCGCAAAAAGGGTGGCAAAGTCGCCTTCACCCGCCACGACAGCATCGAAGACGGCTCCCCCCTCAAACTCTCGCTCGAATCTGGCGAACAGCTGCCAGGAATGGAAATTCACGAAGGGGACATCGCGGTCAGCAAATCCGCCAACAGCGGCTTTATCGGCACAAATCTGGAACAGGAGTTCCACCGCGCCCGCATCCACCGCCTTGTGATTGTCGGCTATTTCACCAACATCTGCGTGGAAACCACCACCCGTATGGCGGGCAACATGGGCTATGATACGTACCTTGTGCATGACGCCTGCGCGACCATGAACATGATCGGCATCGACGGCACGGATTACGATCCCGATTTGGTCCACAACATGGCCCTCGCTTCCTTACATGGGGAGTTCTGCACCGCCATTTCGACCAAAGACGCTCACGCCCTTATGGATGCGGACGCCCCTCACCTTGATCGTGTACAGGGCAACGAATGACATACGGCGTTTCTTCCATGACAGCGCCCCTCAAACGGGTCGCTTTGCGGGCACCAGGCCCATCGTTGCTCAATGCAGACCTGCACAAATGGCACTATTCCGACCTGTACGATGCAGAAAAAATTGAAGAATGTTATCCACAATTTGCACAAATCCTACAAACTGCGGGATGTGATGTGATTTACATGGATGGCGATGATCAGGGTATCGCCGACGCGGTTTTTACCTACGACGCCTCCCTTATGACCCCGCACGGCGCCATTCTCATGTCCCCAGGCAAACGCTTACGTCAAGGCGAACAAGAGCTGCACCGCGCCTTTTACAACAGCCACCAAATTCCGATCTTGGCCGAGGTCACAAACGCCCGCGCCGAAGCAGGCGATACCCTTTGGCTTGACGATGAAACCCTGCTGATCGGCAAAGGTTTTCGCACCAATCAAGCAGGTGCTGATCAAATCGCCGCCGCGCTGGCCCCGTATGGCATCACTTGCCCTACCTTCGACCTCCCCGTTTACACAGGGGCCGATGCCTGCCTCCACCTTATGTCGTTGATTTCAATGCTCGACACGAAAACCGCTCTTGTTTGCATGGAACTGCTGCCTGTAGCGATGTTCGAACTCCTTGCGGATAAGGGCATCACCTTGATCCCCGCCCCATTTGATGAATTCCAATCCACGGGCACCCTGTCCACCAATGTGCTGTGTACCAGCCCCAAAAATGTGATCATGCTGAACGGCATCCCAAAAACACAAAACTTGATCGAGGCCGCAGGTATCTCCGTCACCACCTTTTCCGCCGATGCGCTTTGCATCGCCTGCGAAGGCGGACCCACCTGTCTCACCCGTCCAATACTGCGAGGATAAGCCATGATGACACGCCGCACATTTGTCGCCACCAGCGCTGCTGCCAGCGTTGCACGGCCGGCTGCCGCAACCACACCATTTTATATCCCCGCCGAAGAGGCCCGCCACGAACGCACTTTCATGCAATGGCCCACCAGCCGCAAAGTGTATAGTTCATCGCACTTCTTGGCCGACACCCAAGCCACCATCGCAGATATCGCCAACACCATCGCCGATTTTGAACCCGTGGTGTTGCTCGCTCACAAAGATGATCACGCGAACATCCGCGCGCAAGTCTCTGAAAAAGTGGAGCTTTGGAATGTTCCAACCGAAGACCTCTGGTGTCGCGATGCAGGGCCATGTTTTGCCCAAAACGGCAAAACCCAACGAATCCACAACTTTAATTTCAACGGCTGGGGCAATCGCCAAACCCACGAGCGCGATGGTAAAATCGCCGCGCGCGTGGCCGAGCGGCTCGGCCTTGAATTCCACGATACAGGGCTTGTGGGGGAACCAGGTGGTGTTGAAACCGATGGCCACGGCACGCTTTTGGCCCATGAAAGCTCTTGGGTGAACAAAAACCGCAACAAAATTTCGAAATCCGAAATCGAAACCCGACTTCTGGCCGCCTATGGGGCCACAAAAATCATCTGGGCGCCAGGCATCTGGAACGAAGACATCACCGATTATCACATCGACAGCCTCGCACGGTTCACAGGTCCAAATCGTGTGTTGATCCAACTGATCGAAGATCCCGATCCAAACGACAACTGGCAGACTGTCCCTTACGAAACCTATGATTTCATTCGCGGCAGTCGCGCCGCATCAGGACGCGCCTTTGACATCACTGTCATCCCTGAACCCGTTACACGGCGCGTGCAAAGCCATGATTTTGTGGCAAGTTACGCCAATTACTACGTGTGCAACGGTGCTGTAATCGCCGCAGAATTTGGCGATAAGCGTACCGACAAAATCGCCAAACACGCCTTGCAAAAACACTATCCAGGTCGTGAAGTGATCACGCTCAATGTGGACCCGCTTGGCGAGCTGGGCGGTGGCATCCACTGCGCTACACAGCAACAACCCAAACTCTAATGCGCTGGCTCAAAGAAAACGCCCCAAGTATTGAGGCCATTGCCGCTTTGATC
Organism: Amylibacter sp. IMCC11727; assembly: GCF_029854195.1. NCBI lineage: Bacteria > Pseudomonadati > Pseudomonadota > Alphaproteobacteria > Rhodobacterales > Paracoccaceae > Amylibacter > Amylibacter sp. IMCC11727. The sequence continues at coordinate 1,720,588 of NZ_CP122960.1, read as the reverse complement.
ACGGCCCTTGTGGCCGTCGCGGCCCTTATCGGCGTGAAACTGCAACTCGACGCCAATGCCCATCTGCAAGCCACGCAATCGGCCCGTGATATCTTTCGCGAACACCTCACCCTGTCTATCGCCAACCCAGAATTTGCCCAACCAGACGTCTGCGCCCTCACTTCATCTGACAAAGCCCCCGCCTACACCGCCTTTGTTGAACACCTGCTCTATACCTCCGAACAAATCCTCGCCACGCAATCGGATTGGGATTCGGCAATCGCCGAACGCATTGCACCACATACCCAATATTTCTGCACCTCGGATGATTGGCAGGGATACACAACAGATGTGTCAAACCTTATTGCAGACATTCGCGCACAACACTGCGGCGCATCGCTCAGCTGCCAATAATCGCTGCCTTTTGCGCCTTTTTCTTGGTTTAAATATCCAAAATCCACCCCATGCCTATTGACCCAAACCGCGCTGTGGTGTCCCTACGGATGCAAGGAAAAGGATCACAGATATGGCTGTTGCAACCCTCACAATCGACCTCGCAGCGCTCGTTGAAAACTGGCGGGCGCTGGATGCGAAATCCGCCTCAAACGTGGAAACCGCCGCTGTTGTCAAAGCAGACGGCTACGGCTGTGACGCAGGGCGCGTTTCTGCCGCATTATCAAAAGCAGGGGCGAAAACATTTTTCGTCGCCGCGGCCGAAGAGGGCATTGCCGTGCGTAAAAACACGCCAAATGACACAACGATTTATGTCTTTTCTGGCGGCTGCATGGGCGATCACGACATCCTCAAGGCAAACAACCTTGTCCCGCTGCTCAATTCCCCTGAACAGGTGCAAGAATACGCTGCTGAGGATTCCCCCTTCGGCATCCAACTTGACAGCGGCATGAACCGGCTCGGCCTAGAACCCCATGAATTCAACGCACTACGCGACCAAATCATCGCAGCTGAGCCAGAAATCCTCATGTCCCACCTCGCCTGCGCAGACGAACCCGACCACCCCATGAACACCCAACAACGCTCGGCGTTTAAGGCCATGACAGACGGCCTCACCATCCCAAAATCCCTCGCAGCCACAGGCGGCACACTTCTTGGCCCCGATTATCACTTCGACCTCACCCGCCCAGGCGTTGGCCTGTACGGCGGCTTTCCGTTTACTGATGCTGCCCCCGTGGTTCGTGTCTCAATCCCCGTTATCCAAACCCGCACGGTTGAAGTGGGCGAAGCAGTCGGTTACGCCGCGTTCTGGCAGGCCAAACGCACATCCAAAGTAGCAACCATCGCTGCAGGCTACGCAGATGGCCTGATCCGCCAGATGGGCAATCACACCAACGACCACCGCGTAAACCTGTTCGCAGGCGACACGCCCTGCCCGCTCATTGGCCGCGTGTCGATGGACATGATCACCGTCGACATCACTGACCTAGATCAAACACCCACACACCTTGATATCCTCTGTGATCACCAAACCGTGGACGATCTCGCCAATGCCGCAGGCACAATCGGCTATGAAATCCTCACCTCCCTTGGCGGACGCTACAATCGCGTATATGAAGGCGGATAAAGGCATGTTCTTACATGCCAAACAGTTTGAAAAAGGGGCCGTTACGCGCCACAACCAAACGCGAATTGGCAACGAGCGACGCACGCAATAGGGAACCCCATGCAGGCACTGACATTCATCGACAACACGCTCGCCTCCATCGGCCGCAGCGTTCTGGGCCTCTGCGCCTCGGTCGGGCGCATCGTTATTTTTGCGGCTATGACCATCGCGCACCTGTTCCGCCCGCCGTTTTATTTCCGTGAATTTGCCCAACAGCTGCTCACCATCGGCTACTTCTCGCTCCCCGTTGTCGGGCTCACAGCCCTGTTTACGGGCGGCGCATTGGCACTGCAAATCTACTCAGGCGGCGCACGCTTTAACGCCGAAGCCGTGGTCCCCACGGTTGTGGCCATCGCCATGGTGCGCGAGCTTGGCCCCGTGCTCGGCGGCCTTATGGTCGCGGGCCGTGTAGCATCTTCTATCGCCGCAGAACTTGGCACTATGCGCGTCACAGAACAAATCGACGCGCTCACCACGCTCAGCACAAACCCGATGAAATACCTCGTCGTCCCTCGCGTCCTCGCCGCCACTCTCGCCATGCCTGTCCTCGCCTTTATCGGAGACGTCATCGGCATCATGGGCGGCTTCCTTGTGGGCACACAGCGGCTCGATTTCAACGCGGCCACCTATATCAACAACACTCTCGATTTTCTGGAATTTGGCGATGTCTTCTCAGGCCTCGTCAAAGCCGCCGTCTTCGGCTTCATCGTCGCCATCATGGGCTGCTATCACGGCTACAACTCAGGCCGCGGCGCACAGGGCGTCGGCAAAGCCACAACAAACGCGGTGGTCAGTGCAAGCGTGCTGATCCTAGCCGCAAACTACATTCTCACAGAGGTGTTTTTCACATCATGAAAATGGAAAACACACAGGCACGGATGTGCCAAGCCCGACCTCGGGAGGCCCTAGGCCCAGAGACACCGATGGCCCATGCCGCTCCGTTCAGCCCATCAATGACACCGTGGAAAAAGCCCTCCCATGGGGGAGGTCGGGCTTGGCACATCCGTGCCGCTCTCGCAGTTGGATTAAACACATGATCACCCTCCAAAACGTCAAAAAATCCTTCGGCTCCAACCACGTCCTCCAAGGCGTCGACCTACAAATCGACAAAGGCGAAAGCATGGTGATCATCGGCGGCTCTGGCACAGGCAAATCCGTCGCGCTCAAATGCGTCCTCGGCCTGATCACGCCCGATAGTGGCACAATCACAGTCAACGGCGCAGACGCCACCAAAGGCGACCGCGATGCCTTTCTCGCCCAATTCGGCATGCTGTTCCAAGGCGGCGCCCTGTTCGACAGCCTCTCCGTCTGGCAAAACGTCGCCTTCCGCCTGATGCGCGGCGCGAACAAGCTGAACAAATCAGACGCCAAAGACCTCGCCATCGAAAAACTCCGCCGCGTCGGCCTCAAAGCAGACGTCGCCGACCGCTTCCCCGCCGAGCTTTCAGGCGGCATGCAAAAACGCGTCGGCTTGGCGCGCGCCATCGCCGCCGAACCCGAGATCATCTTCTTTGACGAACCCACCACAGGCCTCGACCCGATCATGTCAGGGGTTATCAACGAACTCATCCGCGAAATCGTTGTCGAAATGGGCGCGACCGCCATGACCATCACCCACGACATGTCCTCCGTCCGCGCCATAGCCGACAAAGTCGCCATGCTGCACGAGGGAAAGGTGCAGTGGACAGGCGAAGTCGCGGATATGGACGAAAGTGGCGACCCGTACCTAGATCAGTTCATCAACGCGCGGGCTGAAGGCCCGATTGAGGCGGTTCGATAGATGATCTTCAAACAAACCCCAAAAAATTTATCAAGCAATACGGAATACAAAGTGGTGAATGCCTGGCATGCGACCTACACTCTGATGAAATTCTGTGAGACACACAACATGGGCCTGCGCCTGAAGAAATTTGAAATTATTCTTGAACATCTCGAACACGTTTACTTTGACCGCGCGAAAAGCGTAGCTGCAACGTTTCCTACAGGCCGGACAAACGGTTGTTTTGACGATGCACTTATTTATCCCGTCTTGCCATCGGAAGATGAAACTTCCGCTCAAATTACTTTTTACGCGTTGATAGCCTTTTGGCGTAACGCTTTTGATAACCCGCCCTTCAGTCGAGACAGCCCATATCTCGCACCAAATTATTGATCCGATTTCATTAAAGAGAACCTGAATGTTCTTACTTTACTTTGAGTTTTTCAGCACATTTCCGCCCCGTCACCGCAAATAATGCAACTCACCCTCCTAGCCACCCTCCGCGACGAGTCCCCCTACATCATCGACTGGATCGCCCACCACCGCGCCATCGGGATCACCGACTTCGTCCTCTACCAAAATGACTCAGTGGACGGCACCACCGCCCTTCTCCAAACCCTCCAAGACGCAGGCGATATCCACTACATCGACAACACCAACCCCGCCGACGCCCCACCAAAATTCCGCGACCTCCCCCCCCAACGCCGCGCTTATGGCCGTGCCCTGCGTCACCCAGTGGTGCAATCCTCCGACTACATCCTCGTCATCGACGCAGACGAATACCTCGAACTGCCAGCCGACACCGACCTTACCACCTTCCTCACCCGCCTCAACCACCCAGACGTGGTCTCCATGCCATGGCGCATGATGGGCTCCTCTGGCCAAACAGCTTTCGATCCAGCCCCCGTCACAACCCGCTTCACCATGGCCGCGGACATCAACGACCAAGGCACCGAACGCCCCTTCAAACAGGTCAAATCCCTGTACCGCCCGAAAATCACCCGCCTTTACAATCTGCACAAACCCCGCGCCTTTCGCGAAGGCGTCACATGGCTTGATCCAGATGGCACGCCCATCCGCCCCCAGATGCGCAACTCCGCGCAACTGTCCGATTTCCAATTCAAAACCGCCAACTTGCGCCACTACCACACCAAATCCTACCCCGAGTTTTGCGTGAAAATCGTGCGTGGTTTCGCCTGCACGCCACCTGACAAACGCTCCCAACTCGGGGCCAAAATGTTTGACGAAATGAACCCCAACACCGTCCACCTGCCGCTCAACACCGCACACGCCATCCACGCCGCAGACATCGCCCACACCCTGCGCCAAAATCCCAAAGTCGCCGCCATCGAATCCCGCGCGATCGACCGCTTCACAAAACTCACCCAGCTCTGCCAAACCGCAGTCGACAGCCACGAAACCCTGCCCACCATCACCCGCCGATACCGCCTGTCAGATACCCTTCAAGACTATTTCGAAGACACCGTTTGGTCTAAAATGCGCTAACCCTTCCCTTCACTCCAAAAGCCCAGTATCACGTGCCCCATGCTTCTTTTGGCCAAAAATATCCGCGCCGCAGGCACACCGCTTTGCACCGCAAAGCCACAATAACCAAAGGCCTGCCAAATGCAGCTAACCACCCTTCCCCAAACCCTCCTTAAACTGGCCAACCTCGCGCTTCTTATCCTGTTTCCCATTGCTTGGTTCGCCCCGCTGCTAAAGGCGGGTCTCCTGCCTTTCTTCAAACTCTCCGAAATCTCCGTGATCTCTGGCATCCAAGCCCTTTGGGAAAAAGACATCTTCCTTGCCATCGTCGTGTCTCTGCTCGCGCTTGCCGCCCCAATGATCAAAGTCATCTCAACCGCCCTTATCCAATTCGGTCTCGTATCCGCCCGCATCAAACCCATCCTCATCCATATGGGCCGCCTTGCCATGGCCGATGTCTTTCTTATCGCCATCTACATCGTGGTTGCCAAAGGCGTGGGTGTGGGCCGTTTGGAAACAGGCTGGGGTCTCTATCTCTTTACCGCCTGCGTGCTGGCGTCCTATGCCATCACGATTTTCGATAAATCGGGCAAAGACACGCTTGATCCAAACGCCTAAAACCCGCAAACACGCGCTATGGCTAAAACGAACCTTTCCTTCTCTTGTGCGTCTTGCGGCGCGTCCCACAAAAAATGGGCAGGCCGCTGTGATGCCTGCGGGGAATGGAATTCGATTCAAGAACAAGCGCCTTTGGCGGCAGGTCCAGGCACAAAAACGCTGGGCGCAACGAAGGGCCGCAAGGTTCAGCTGTCTGACCTCAAAACCGAAGACAAACCGTTGCCCCGCGCCAACTGCGGCATCGAAGAACTGGATCGCGTATTGGGCGGTGGTCTTGTCCCTGCCAGCGCCGTCCTTGTGGGCGGTGACCCAGGTATCGGCAAATCAACGCTCCTGTTGCAAGCCGCCGCCAGGTTCGCGCTCACGGGCAAAAAAGCGATCTATGTGTCAGGCGAAGAAGCCGCGAGCCAAATCCGTATGCGCGCCCAACGCCTTGATCTCACCCATTCCCCCGTGCAACTGGCCTCTGAATCGAACCTGCGTGACATCCTCACAACGCTCGAGGCGGAACAGCCCGATCTTGTGGTGATCGATTCGATCCAAACCATGTGGGTCGATCACATCGACAGCGCACCTGGCTCTGTATCTCAAGTCCGCGCCGTTGCGCACGAACTTACCACGTTTGCCAAACGCAAAGGCATCGCCGTCATCCTTGTGGGCCATGTCACCAAAGAAGGCCAAATCGCAGGTCCGCGCGTTGTGGAACACATGGTCGATACTGTCCTCTATTTTGAAGGCGAACGCGGCCACCAGTTCCGAATCCTGCGCGCTGTGAAAAACCGTTTCGGCCCCGCAGATGAAATCGGCGTGTTTGAAATGACGGGTGCAGGCTTGGACGAAGTTCGAAACCCCTCCGCCCTGTTTCTTTCAGATCGCGAAAAACCCGCCCCCGGCTCCGTCGTTTTCGCAGGCATCGAAGGCACGCGTCCGCTTCTTGTGGAAATCCAAGCCCTCGTCGCCCAATCCGCGCTCGCCAATGCACGGCGCACGGTTGTGGGCTGGGACAGTGGGCGATTGTCCATGATCCTCGCCGTGCTCGAATCCCGCTGCGGGCTCTCGTTCAATGGCATGGATGTCTACCTCAACATCGCAGGGGGCATGCGCATTTCCGAACCCGCCGCCGATTTGGCTGTGGCCGCTGCCTTGATATCGGCCCGCCAAGACACCAGCTTGGCAGGAGACCTCGTAATTTTTGGCGAAATCAGTCTTTCGGGTGGATTAAGACCAATTTCTCAGGCAGAAGCGCGCCTGAAAGAAGCCAAAAAGCTCGGGTTCAGTGGCGCATTTGCGCCATCACGGATGAAATTAGCCAGCACATCTGGCATGAACGTTAAAAAAGTGGATGATGTCGGCACATTCATTGCCGACTGTTTCGGCGAAATAGAGGCCTGACGAAGGGGACACGAATGGAAGGTTTTACTCTGGTAGACGGCGGCGTCGCTGTCATCATTTTGATCTCGGCAATCTTGGCCTATTCGCGTGGATTGGTACGCGAAGTTCTGTCCATTGCGGGCTGGGTTGTAGCAGCCATCGTGGCCTATGCCTTTACCCCCACTGTTGAACCTTTCTTAAAAGAAGTTCCCGTTCTTTCTGATTTGATCAGCGGCTCTTGCGTTCTGTCCTTGATTATCGCGTTTGCCGTGGTCTTTGCGGTGGCCCTGATTGTGGTGTCGATCTTTACGCCGCTGTTCTCTGGCATGATCCAAAAATCCGCACTTGGTGGCATTGATCAAGGTCTCGGTTTCCTCTTTGGTGTGGCACGCGGCATCCTTCTCGTTCTTATCGCTCTGATTTTGTACGATAATATCTTCCCCGAAGGGGATCGCCTTGATATTGTTGAAAACAGCAAATCACGCGAAATCCTGTCTTCCAGCCAATCTAATCTGGCGGCGATGCTCCCAACCGAAGTGCCACCGTGGCTTAAAGATCGTTACGAAGGTTTTGTTGGCGCATGCGGCGCACCTGCTGGCGAAGACGCTGCACCAAACGAATCTGAAACATAAGTCTGGTTGCGGCAGCGATGTCGCACCCTCATTTCCGACCTCAGCCATAGACTCTCAGAGCAGCATCACGCTATACCATGTGTATCTGCTGCCCTACTCGGAATCGCCCTCATGCTGAGCACTGCCAAGCCCTTCTTCGCGCACCCGTTCGACGACGACAAATTGAAAGAGGAGTGCGGTATTTTCGGCGCCATTGGCGTGAAAGATGCGGCAAACTTCGTGGCCCTTGGCCTCCATGCGCTTCAACATCGCGGCCAAGAAGCAGGCGGCATCGTTTCCTATGATGCGGACCATGGCTTTAACAACGCCCGCCGCTTTGGCTATGTGCGTGACAACTTCACCAAAGCATCGCTAATGGAAACCCTGCCAGGCTCCAACGCCATTGGCCATGTGCGCTATTCCACTGCGGGCTCAAAGGGCCAAACAGCCATCCGCGACGTGCAACCCTTCTTTGGCGAGTTCTCCCTTGGTGGTTGCGCCATCGCGCACAACGGCAATCTCACCAATGCCGAAGCCTTGCGCACTGAACTGATCGAACGCGGCTCTATCTTTCAGTCTTCCTCAGACAGTGAATGTATCATTCACCTGATCGCGCGATCCTATCAAAATTCTTTACCCGAACGGCTCAAAGATGCTCTGCGCCGCGTCGAAGGCGCGTTTTCCGTTGTCGCCATGACCCGCACCAAACTCATTGGTGTGCGCGATGCCCTTGGCGTGCGTCCCCTTGTGCTGGGCAAACTTGGCGATGGTTGGGTGCTGTCCTCTGAAACCTGCGCGCTCGATATCATCGGGGCCGAGTTTATTCGCGAAGTAAACCCTGGTGAAATGGTCATCTGTCATGCCGATGGTCACATCGAAACCTCCACCCCGTTTGAGGCCGCAAAACCGCGCCCCTGCATCTTTGAACACGTCTATTTCTCGCGCCCTGACAGCATCTTGGGCGGGCAATCTGTCTATGAAACCCGCCGTCAAATCGGCGTGGAACTGGCCAAAGAAGCCCCTGTAGAAGCTGACCTCGTTTGCCCCGTCCCAGACAGCGGCACACCCGCCGCGATTGGCTATTCCCAAGAAAGCGGCATTCCCTACGCCATGGGCATCATCCGCAACCAATACATGGGCCGCACGTTTATCGAACCCACCGAACAAATTCGCAACATGGGCGTGCGCCTGAAACTCAACGTGAACCGCGCCCTGATCAAAGGCAAGCGCGTGATCCTCGTCGACGACTCCGTGGTACGCGGCACGACCAGCATCAAAATCAAAGACATGATCCTCGACGCAGGCGCAAAAGAGGTCCACCTGCGCATCGCCTCGCCCCCTACTGCATGGCCATGTTTCTATGGTGTGGACACCCCCAAACGCGAAAAACTCCTCGCCGCCACCATGAGCGAAGACGAAATGCGCGAACACCTCGCCGTGTCCTCCCTCAAATTCATCTCCCTCAACGGCCTCTACCGCGCCGCAGGGGAAAAAGACGGCCGCGACAAAACCAGCCCCGCCTACTGCGATGCCTGTTTCAGCGGCGAATACCCTGTGAAACCAGCAGATCAGATAGAGAACGGGTTTGTGATGAAAGCGGCGGAGTGAAAAGGTACGTTAAAGCACTTCCTTACGAGCTCGGCCACTGTTCAAAGTGTGCTTCTGAACGCGCTCGGGTACGGAAGGAGTTTAAAACCACAGATACCGATCAGCACGTCTCTGTAACAAATTGGCATATGATAGTTGAATGCAGCGGCTGTGGCGAAATATATTTTAAAACAAAGTCCCATTTCAGCGAAAACTATGAACACGACTTCGATGAAAACGGAAACCCAACACTAGTTCAAATTGAAGAGTATGAATTCTGGCCACCAGCTCCACCCCGCCCGATGCCCAGATGGTTGGTTGAGCGTGAATTGAAGGATGGTTTGCTTCATCATTTACTACATGACATTTACGAGGCTTGGGCAAATAATCTAGCAGTACTAGCGGCGATAGGAACTAGGACTGCATTTGATAAAGCGTCGGAAATAGTTGGCGTTGACATAAATCTGTCATTCAGCAAAAAACTGGACCAGCTTTTCCGAGATGGTCACATTTCGGGACGCGACAAAATTTCTTTGCATAGCCTAGTCGATGCTGGCAGTGCAGCTGCGCATCGAAATTGGCGACCTTCAGATACCGAAATTGAAATGATGATTTCTGTGCTAGAGAGCTTTGTCGAAAGAGCAATTCTCATACCAGAGAGAACAAAAAAACTGTCAAAGAATATCCCCAAGAAGAACACCCTCCCATGACACAACCCATCACCCTCATCACTGGCGCATCGCGCGGCCTTGGCGCTGCCACCGCCGAAGCGCTCTCCGCCCAAGGTCACCACATCATCACGCTCGCCCGCACCACTGGGGCGCTCGAAGAACTCGACGACCGCATCCAAGCGGCTGGCGGCACATCAACCCTCGTGCCTCTCGATATCAAAGACACCGACGCCATTGCACGGCTGGCCATGTCCATCAATGATCGTTGGGGCGGTCTTGATCTGTGGGTCCACTGCGTTGTTCACGCGCCGCCTATGTCCCCAGCCAATATGGCCGCACAAAAAGACTGGGACGACAGCTTCAACGTCAATGTGCGCATGGCCCAACAGCTGATCAACAACTTTGATCCGCTGCTGGAACCGCGCAAAGGCACGGCTGTCCACTGCATAGACCACCGCGCAGGCGACAAATTCTTTGCCGTTTACGGCGCATCCAAGGCCGCACAACGCGCGCTGTTCAATTCATGGGCCAAAGAGGTGGAGCCAAAGGGCCGCAAAGTTATCGGATTTTCACCTAACCCTATGCCCACCGCCACCCGCGCCCGCTTTTTCCCAGGTGAAGACCGTTCAACCCTCACCCCTTGCGCCGATGAAGCACAGCGCCTTATCGAACAACTGCAAGGCTGATTCATGACGATGCCACCAAAACTCGTCATATTTGATTGCGATGGGGTTTTGGTGGACAGCGAAGCCATCGCCAACGCGGTTTTACACGATATCCTCGCACGCCACGGCGCCCCCCTGACCCTCGCCCAGTCAGAGGCAGAGTTCACGGGTAAAAACCGCTACGCCATCACCGCTTATATGGACTCCCACGGTCTTTCTCTGCCCGCAAATTGGTCTGATGAATTTTATGACCGCTCCATCGCAGAGCTGTCCAAACACTGCCAACCGATCCCCCACATCCAATCCGCTTTGGATGCGCTTGTGGCGGCTAACATCCCGTTTTGTGTCGCGTCGAACGGAATCCACCCGAAAATGAACGCCACACTCACCAAAACGGGTCTTCTGCCTTATTTTGCGGGTAAAATGTACTCTGGTTATGACGTGCCAAACGGCAAACCCGCCCCCGATCTGTTCCTTCATGCTGCCGCGCAAAACCAAACCGATCCCGCCGATTGCCTGGTGATCGAAGACAGCGCATCGGGCTGCGCCGCCGCAGCCGCCGCCAATATGCCCTGCCTTGTCTACACGCCCAAACCTGCCGATCCCCCGCACGGCGCGATCCCTTTTGCATCCATGGCCGACCTCCCCAAACTCCTTCACCTGTAAACCACTCGCTTCTTTTGGCCAAAAATATCCTCGCCGAAGGCTTCCCAAACGCGCTGTTTTCCACCAAACTCTCAGGAAATCAAAAGGCAGTACAGCCCCGTGTCCACCACACCTAAAAACGTGCTTTTCCTCTCGATCGAGGACTTGAACGACTGGATTGAACCGCTTGGCGGCCATCCTGACACGCTGACACCAAACCTCACCCGCCTCGCCAATCGCGGTCTGTTGTGTGAAAACGCCTATGCGGAGGCCCCCGCCTGCTCCCCGTCAAGAACAGCTACGCTTTTTGGAAAACATCCTTGGACATCAGGTGTTTATGCCAACAACCACAAATCCCACTTCGCCTTTGATCACGGCGCAAAACAATCCCTCGTCGGCCGTTTCAAGGATGCGGGCTTTGAAACCTACGGCGCGGGCAAAGTCTTCCACGTGGCCCCAAATCACTTCGACGCGGCCGACTGGACGGATTACAACCGCCGCGACATCGAACAATTTGATGCCATTTCACGCACCCGCGAAGTGGGCAAAGCAGGCGGCAACACCGATTTCGGCGCGATAGAAGACGACGATTTACAATACGATGATTTCAACACCAAATGGATCATCGACCAGATCAAAGCCGGGGACACGGGTAAATTTTGGGCCCTTGGCATCTATCGCCCACACCTGCCCTTTATCGCCCCAAAACGCTGTTTCGATCGTCTGCCCGATGTGGTGGCCGATCCCCCAGGTCTTGGTCTCAACCGTTTTGATCCCGACAATGAAACCCTGCACCACCCCCTGCCAAAAGCAGGGCAAGGCATGGCCAACAACAGCCGCGTGTTGCGCAATCAACTGAACCGCCATGGCGAGTACAAAGACTTCCTGCGCGCCTACCTCGCCTGCATCAATTATGCCGATGAACTGCTTGGCAAAGTCCTCGATCACATGGATGCGTGTGATTTGTGGGATGACACGCTGGTGGTGCTATGGTCCGATCACGGCTGGCAATTGGGCGAAAAACTCGCTTTTCGCAAATTCACACTCTGGGAACGCTCCTTGCGTGTGCCCTTGATGTTCGCAGGGGCCGATATTGCCCCTTCGCGCAGTGCCGAACCTGTCACCCTCACCGATATTGCCCCCACATTGTTCAGCAAAATGGGGCTCGACTGCCCCGATGACTTTGACGGCCAAGACCTCACACCGCTGTTTGACGATCCCACGATCCAATTGCGCGGTCACGCCACCGCGGTCTGGGGTAAAGGATTCCGATCAGACGGCCCACAACTGGCCATGTCGTCCCGCTCGCGCACTCACCGCTATATTCTCTATTGGGATGGAACGGAGGAGTTGTACGACCACCGCACCGACCCCTTTGAACACACAAACCTCTTGGCTGAACAGTCCGATGATCTTTCAGAAGATCTCGAAACTTTGCGAGAAACCATGCAACTGCTTTTGCCCGAAGACTTTGCAGACCCCGTGCAAGCCCGCCCGATTTAGCGCAACAGGTGCATTTCTGCCGTTAACTTTTGCGCAGCGGTGAAAAAAACACGCAACCCATACCTACAGAACCCCTGTTTCGGGGTGGTTTGCTTTTTTCGGCAAACCCGCCACACCTGTCATGGTAACGCCACGCCCGCGCGCTTTACCCCTGCTTTACTTGCTCTTGGGCTTCACACCACGACCCGCTTCTTTCCGATAGCGCCCTTCGGTGTGTTTGTTCAGTTTCGTCACCTTCTTCTCCTTCTTATTCGCATACGGATTTTTATCCGATTGCGACCGAAGATAGATGCGAATGGGCGTGCCAGGCAGATCAAGATCAGCACGTAACCCATTGATAAGGTATCGGTTATAGCTTTCAGGCACCAAATCAGGATGCGAACACATCACAACAAAACTTGGCGGCCGCGTCTTCACTTGCGTCATGTACCGCATGCGAATGCGTTTGCCACCAGGTGCGGGGGGCGGATGCGCCTCCAGCATGCCTTCCAGCCAACGGTTCAAACGCGCGGTGGATACACGGCGGTTCCAAACACGGTGCGCCGCCAAAATGGCCCCATGCAAGCGATCCAATCCTTTGCCCGTCTTGGCCGAAACCGTCACCATAGGAGCACCCCGCAATTGGGGCAACAACCGCGCGAACTGTTCGCGCAAGTCTTTCAACTTGCTTTGTTTTTCGTCCTCAAGGTCCCATTTGTTCACCGCGATCACAACCGCACGGCCTTCGCGCTCGGCCAAATCCGCAATGCGCAAATCTTGCTGTTCAAACGGGATATCCACATCCAGCAGAACCACCACAACCTCGGAAAATTTAACGGCACGCAAACCATCAGACACAGACAGCTTTTCCAGCTTTTCCTGAACCTTTGCGCGTTTGCGCATCCCCGCAGTGTCCCAGATGCGAAACGGAATACCATCCCAGTTTGCATTGGTGGAAATGGCATCCCGCGTGATGCCAGCCTCTGGCCCTGTCAGCAGCTTATCCTGCCCCAAAATCTTGTTGATTAACGTGGACTTACCCGCATTTGGGCGGCCTACAACTGCAATTTGCAACGGGCGCGACGTGGAATATGTGATTTCAACATCTTCGTTGTCAAAATCCTCGTCATCAATCTCCACTTCGATTTCGGGCTCAATCTGTCGATCCGCAAATTCTTCGGCCACAGGCTGCAACATGCGCAGCAGGTCATCCATGCCTTCACCGTGTTCTGCAGACAGCTGCACAGGCTCGCCCAGACCCAACGAAAACGCATCGTAATAACCAACTTCGCCTGCGTTACCTTCCGCCTTATTCGCTGCCAAAATCACCCGCGCGTTTTTCTTGCGCAGGATTTCTGCAAACACTTGATCCGCAGGCAACACTCCTGCCCGCGCGTCCATCATAAACAAACAGATATCGGCCATTTCCACGGCCCGTTCTGTTAGCATCCGCATACGCCCTTGCAGGCTCTCATCGGTGGCTTCTTCCAGCCCAGCCGTGTCAATCACGGTAAACCGCAACGGCCCAAGCCGTGCATCCCCTTCACGCAAATCGCGCGTCACACCTGGTTGGTCATCCACAAGCGCAAGCTTGCGGCCCACCAAACGGTTGAACAGCGTGGATTTTCCCACATTGGGACGCCCAACAATGGCCAGCGTAAACGACATTTTACACACCTGTGCTTATGGTTAGACGTGCCGTCTAGCCCATTGCGGATTTAATGAAAAGGGGCTTGGGCCCCGTGCCCTTATTGGAAGGCGTGAATTTGACCGTTGCCAGACAGGATATACAGCCGATTGCCAGCAATGGCAGGCTGGGATGCCGCACCACCTGGAATATCAAACGTACCCGTCAGCGTGCCATCCACAGGGTTATAGCTGCGCAACAAACCATCGCTGCCGCCAACCCACACTTGGCCACCTGCCACAACGGGCCCGAAATACGCATAGGTTGCGCGTTTGCGGCGGTCCCTTTCTGATTTAAAGTCAGGCAATTCTTGGGACCACACTTCGGTCCCGTCAGACGCATTCAACCGTTTTACCGCAAAACGATCCGTGATCATGAACACCGCGCCGCCCGCTGGCCACACAGGAGTATACGACCCGTCTTTCGCGGTCCAAATCCGCTCCCCAGACCGACGATCCATCGCCGCGAGCCGCCCTGTCTGGTTCGCAACATAAACCGTGCGCCCATCAATCACAGGATCGCCAGAAATATCAGCAACCAAGTTGCGCGCCAAACCTTTGTTGCCGCCAGAAACAGACCCGCTCCACGCGCGCAACCCGTTTGACGCCACAGTGCCAACCAATTCCCCAGAAGAGAACGGGATCACAGCCAATTTCCCTTTGGCCGCTGGTGCCCCTGCCCCTGCCACACCTGCGGTGTTGCCCGGGCTGACTTGTTGCCAGCGAATTCGGCCATTCTTAATGTCTAACCCCAGCGCCACATTGTTACGGGCCACAGCAACAATTGTGTTTCCAACAATCACAGGATCCGCAGAAATCGCGCCTGTCATTTGATGACGCCAGCGCACCGCACCTGATGCAGGGTCCATGGCGATCACTTCGCCGTGGCCCGTGGTCACAGCCAAAACGCCACCACCAAAGGCCAAACCGCCCCCTGACGCCTCGTTTGATTTCTCATTAGGCGGGGTCAGATCAACCGCCCAAACAGGCGCGCCCGCTGTGGTGAACGCCCGCACACCAGAATTGGCATCCATTGTGAAAACACGGCCACCCGCAACAATCGGGCTTGCGGTCACAAAGTGCTTTTTGGAGTTACCAGAACCGATGTTCGCGCTCCAAACCCGTGTCAGGCTGCGTCCAAGGGCAGGATGCCGGATCAAATGCTGCGCGGACCCATTGCGATGGGTCCATTCTGAATTCGTCGCCGGGGATGCCAAAGACAGCTTGTCAATGCGCACCTCTTCTTCTTCGACCTCAGGTGCTTCTTCCCCAACTTGCAAGTTTGGCGCACGCAGATCGAGCCGCTCGCCTTCCAACGGGGCTTCACGCTGCGCACAGCCAAACAAAACTGCACCCGCCAACAGCGACATCATCACCGCCTGCCCGAATTTTATCGTCTGTCCTGTCATCGTCTTCGCCACCCGCTTTGCCTTAATCTTATTGGTTGACCCAATTGCTGGTTTATTTGTGCAAGGTTCTCACTGAAAAAGCAATCAAACCCTTCGCATCTTATTCAGGCAACAGTGACGTCACCGTGGGTACATCAGCACCCAAGGCAACAAGCATCTGTGTGGCCCGATTTTGCAACGCATCTGTGATCTCGCTGTCTTGGTATAATTCAGTGAAAATCTCGACCGCTTTGTCCTGATTTCCATCGGAAAGGGCAAACAACCCCTGCTGTTCCATTGCCAATGGACGATACAACGCACCGGGCGCGGCCAACTGTGCCAATGTCGCATCCCGTTCTGTGGCGTCTTGGTCTTTGCCTTTCAGGATGATCGCTTTTAACAGCGCCATATCTGCATAGGCCGCATTCGCACCGCTGTTCGCAACGGATTCAAACACTTCAATCGCGGCCGCTGTGTCACCTGCATCAACCAAATCGCTGGCACGGCGCAAATCAACGATAATCCGCGCATCACCCGCTTCAGGGGCAATAACGGCCAATGCTTTAGCCCGCGCCGCTGGATCTTCTTCATCAATGGCAGACACCAACCGATCACCCAATTCTTGCGCCATCCGCGTTGTTGTTGCCTTTTGGTATTCGTAATACGCCGTCAGGGCCACAACACCCAAAACCAAAACAATCGCGATCCACCCATAGCGGCGGACGTATTTAAACAGCTGTTCCCGCCGAACTTCTTCGGTCACTTCTTCAATAAAGGAATCGGTATCGCTCACGTCTGTCTCCTGACCAGAATTCGCGCGGACCCTACTGCGAAGCAGGACCCTTTGCCAAGGCGCATTTACCGCTTGCCTGCGACCTTTCAACGATTTGAACAGAAAATAAGCATTGCTCTCTTGCCACCCCCCCACCATCCCCCTATTTAGAGAGCAGTGCTTATTTACGCCCGCAGCATATCTTGTTTTTAAGGGCCAGAGGTTACGAACATGCGATTTACCCCCTTCTTAACTGCGGCTTTGGTCTGCGCTTTCACCTACATGCTGATCTTAGAACGCGAAACCCTGCTGGCTTTTGCTGGAGTCGAAAAAGAAGAAACCGTCGAAGAACCCGTTTCAAACCGCATCGAAGACAAACCTCCTGTCTCTGTTATGGTCCTGAAATCAAAAGCGAAACCTGTTGAGCGGGGCATTGTACTGCGGGGTCAAACCGCAGCTTTCCGTTTGCTGGATGTAAAATCTGAAACCAGCGGACAAGTCATTTCAACCCCATTGCGCGCAGGTACAATGGTGGGCGAAGGCGAACTGCTCTGCCGTTTGGACGAAGGCACGAAAAAGGCATCCCTCGCCGAAGCAAAGGCCCGATTGGCCGAAGCACAAGCAAACAACAACGCCTCCGCCAGCCTTGTCCAAAAGGGCTATGCGTCTGAAACCACCGCCATTTCTCGCGTCGCACAACTTGAAGCAGCCCAAGCCGCCGTCGATCGTGCCGAAAAAGAAATGGATCATCTGGAAATCCACGCCCCGTTTTCGGGCATCTTGGAAACGGATACCGCAGAATTTGGTGCTTTGATGCAGCCCGGCGCCACATGCGCCCGCATTTTGGAACTCAACCCGATCAAACTTGTGGGCTTTGCCACTGAACAACAGGTCAAACGCATAGCCGTTGGCGGCACAGCAGGTGCGCGCTTGATTGGCGGCGAAACCGTTGTGGGCAAACTGACGTTCATTTCTCGCAGCTCCGATCCCCAAACCCGCACCTTCAAGGTCGAGGTAACGGTTCCAAACGAGAACTTAAAAATCCGCGACGGTTCCACCGCTGAAATCTACATTGCTCTTTCTGGTGAAACGGGTCACTTGCTGCCGCAATCCTCGCTTACGCTTAACGATGAAGGCGTCATTGGCGTGCGTGTCGTAAACGGCGAAACCGCCAAATTCATGCCTGTGAACATCATCAACGAAACCTCAGATGGGTTTTGGGTCTCTGGCCTTGGCGAAACCGCAGAAGTGATCGTCGTGGGCCAAGAATATGTCGTCACAGGACGGCGCGTCACCGTTACCTACCAACAGGACGAGTCATGACTGGCCTTGTAGATTGGGCCTCTGCCCGCGCGCGAATGATCTTCGCTTTTATCGCATTGTCCCTGATTGCAGGGGGCTATTCCTATGCGACACTGCCAAAAGAAGGCGAACCCGACATTGACGTCCCCGCTCTCTTTGTTTCGGTCCCATTTCCGGGCATCTCTGCGGAAGACAGCGAAAAACTCCTCGTCAAACCGCTGGAATCCAAACTCTCAGAATTGGATGGCCTAAAGACAATTTCAGGCATCGCCTCTGAAAACTATGCCCTTGTGGTGATGGAGTTTGAATTTGGCTGGGACAAAACCGCCACCATCGCCAACGTGCGCGATAAGGTAAATCAAGCCGAAGCAGACTTCCCCGAAGGCGGCGAACAATACACAATCGACGAATTCAACTTCTCTCAGTTCCCGATCCTTGTCGTGTCCCTTTCCGGCCAAATCCCTGAACGCACGTTGCTGCGTGTAGCCAAAGACCTGCAAGACGACATCGAAGGCCACTCAGGCGTGCTCGAAGCAGGCCTCGCTGGGCACCGCGATGAAATGCTCGAAGTTCTGATCGACCCCCTCAAACTCGAAGCTTACAACGTCACCGCTGGTGAATTGATCAACGTTGTCACCAACAACAACCAATTGATCGCCGCAGGCGAAGTGGAAACCGCCAACGGCGCATTCTCCGTCAAAATCCCATCAGCCTTTGATGAGCCCCAAGACGTCTATAACCTGCCCGTAAAGGTTAACGGCGACAGCGTCATCACCCTGCGTGATCTCGCAGACATCCGCCTCACCTTCGAAGATCGCCTCGGCACCGCCCGCTACAACGGGCAAACCACGGTGGCGCTGCAAGTTGTCAAACGCAAAGGTTTCAACCTCATCAACACCGTAACGGACGTGCGCCAACTGGTGAACGACGCCAAAGCGGATTGGCCAGAAGAGCTGCAAGATTCAATCCAAGTCAGCTTTTCCATGGATGAATCAAACCAAGTGGCCGATATGGTCAGCCAACTCGAAGCCTCGGTTTTCACCGCCGTTGCCCTCGTGATGATCGTCATCTTAGCAGCCCTTGGCGTGCGTTCGGCCCTGCTCGTTGGCTTTGCCATTCCGACATCCTTCCTGCTTGCGTTTGCGCTGATGGCGCTGTCTGGCATTTCCATTTCGAACATGGTGATGTTTGGTCTCATCCTCGCAGTGGGGATGCTGGTGGACGGTGCCATTGTTGTCGTTGAATACGCTGACAAGGAAATATCCAAAGGTGTCGGCCCCATGCGCGCCTATGCCGCCGCGGCCAAACGCATGTTCTGGCCGATCATCTCCTCCACCGCCACAACGCTCTGCGCCTTCTTGCCCATGCTGTTCTGGCCGGGTGTGCCGGGTGAATTCATGCGCATGCTCCCGATCACCTTGATCTTTGTCCTCTCTGCGTCTCTCCTCGTGGCTCTCGTCTACCTGCCCGTCGTTGGTGGCGTTGCAGGGCGTGTCTCGGCGCTGCTTGAAAACATCGCATCCGCGATGCGCGCAAAACTGCATTGGACGATCCGTCTTGCACTGTTTGCAGCCAGCGCGGCGCTGCTGTTCTCAAGCGTTCTCATGCTGTTGCGTGGCGAAGTCCTCGGCTCAGCACCGTCCTTCCTGATTGCATGTTTAGCTTTGGCGATCACAGGAGGCTCCATCACCCCCCTTCGCAAGGAAAAGAAAGTCCAAGCAGGCTACAAACGCTCGCCATTTGGCTGGTTCATTCACGCCATTACAGGCAACCCGATCATGCCAGTTGTTTCGATCATCGCCGTTTTAGGCTTTGTCATGATGGTGTTCTCTGTATTCGGTGAAAACTCTAAAGGCACCGAATTCTTCGTCACCACCGAACCCGAACGCGCCAACGCTTATGTTCGCGCACGCGGGAACCTGTCCCTTGACGAAAAAGACCAGCTTTTGCGTCAGGTCGAGGCCAGCATCAAAGACGTGAAATACATCGAAAGCACTTTCGCATTCGCAGGCGAAGGTGGGCTGTCGCAAAACACAGGTGGCGCTGCCCCGCCCATCGACACCATCGGCCAAGTGCAAATCGAACTGGTGAACTGGTCCGAACGTCCTATCGGCTCGGGTCAAGGCATTTTGGACGAAATCAACGAACGCATCAAAAACATCCCAGGCATCCAAGCCGAAGTCACCGAACAAGCTATGGGCCCCGCCTCTGGCAAACCCCTAAACCTGCGCCTCAAAGGCGAAGACTGGGATCAATTGCTCGCCGCCGCTGAAATCGTACGCGCCAAATTCGAAGCCACCAAAGGCCTCACCCAAATCGAAGACACGCGCCCCCTGCCCGGTATCGACTGGCAAATTGACGTGGATGTGGAACGCGCAGGCCGCTACGGCGCCGATGTACTCTCCGTAGGCGCAATGGTTCAGCTCGTCACCCGTGGCCTCTTGCTGGATACTATGCGTGTGGACTCTTCGGATGAAGAAATCGAAATCCGCGTCCGCCTCCCCGAACAGGATCGCATCTTGTCCACCATCGACACGCTGCGAGTGCGTACCGCCTCTGGCCTGATCCCGCTGTCAAACTTTATCACCCGCACCCCTGTGCAAAAACTCGGCCAAATCGACCGCGCGGATTCCCAACGGTATTTCGATGTGAAATCAGACGTGGATGCCACGCTCTTCGTGAATGCCGACGGTGAATTTGTAGATGCAGACGAAGCGGGCGCAAAACCCTTCAGCGGCTCCATTGCTATCGCCGCCATGACCAAATGGCTCGAAGAAGAAGCAGACCTGCCCAACGGTGTGAACTGGAAATGGGAAGGCGACCAAGAAGACGAAGAAGAATCCGCTGCCTTTTTGGGCAAGGCCTTCATGGGCGCTTTGGGTCTGATGTTTGTTATTCTGCTCGCGCAATTCAACTCGATCTACAACTCCGTTCTGGTTTTGCTTGCCGTGGTTTTGTCCACAACAGGTGTGCTGATCGGCATGCTTGTGATGGATCAAACCTTCTCGATCATCATGACGGGTACAGGCATCGTCGCCTTGGCAGGGATCGTGGTGAACAACAACATTGTGCTTATCGACACCTATCAGGAATACGCCAAATACATGCCGCGTTTGCAGGCCATCGTGCGCACCGCCGAAGACCGCATTCGCCCTGTTCTTTTGACCACGATCACCACAATGGCGGGTCTTGCCCCCATGATGATTGGTCTCTCCATCGACTTTGCCAATGGCGGCTATTCCATTGATGCACCCACAGCGCTTTGGTGGAAACAACTGGCCACCGCCGTTGTGTTTGGCCTTGGCATTGCTACGGTCCTCACGCTTGTCTTTACGCCCTCCATGCTTGCCTTCCGCGTTTGGGTGGCCGAAGGCGCCTACCTTGGTGGCACAACCGTCGGCTCACTCATCGCTGGCGCACAAAGCAAGGTTGCGAAAAACCGCGTCCAACGCAAAGCCACCAAGAAAGCCCAAGCGGCAGAACTCACATGGGAAGACATAGCAGACAACGGCCCCGAACCTTTGGTCGAAGCTCCTGATCCTGCCCCTGTCACCCCGTTAAAAGCTGCCGAATAAAAGAAAGGCGCGGTTCAAACACCGCGCCTTTCAACATTCTTCTGGCCTAAAATATCCCCCAAGCGGAGCGAACCGCCGCGCCAGCGGCTCATGGAATGCCGCGCAAGCGGCGCCGTTAGGCCACCTGCGGTGCGTCATCCTCTTCATCGGCTAGTTGGCGATGCCACATGCTCGAATACCGCGCCCCCAGCTCCAGCAGTTCATCATGCGTGCCCTGCTCCACCAGATGCCCATCTTCCAGCACCACAATCTTATCCGCATCCACAACCGTGGACAGACGGTGTGCAATCGTAATCACCGACCGTCCCTGCCCCATAGCCCGCAAACTATCCTGAATGTCCCGTTCGGTTTCTGTATCGAGCGCCGATGTGGCCTCGTCCAAAAGCAGGATTGGTGGGTTTTTCAGCAAGGTCCGTGCAATCCCAACACGCTGCTTTTCACCACCCGACAGCTTCAATCCCCGCTCGCCGACCGTGGTGTCATACCCGTCAGGCAAATCCACCACAAAGTCATGGATTTTCGCCGCCTTCGCCGCTGCAATCACATCATCGCGCGTCGCGCCCTCGCGCCCATAGGCGATGTTGTACCCAATCGTGTCGTTAAACAGAACCGTGTCTTGGGGCACAATCCCGAGCGCATCATGCAACGAAATCTGCGTAATATCGCGGATATCTTGCCCATCAATCGCAACACTGCCCTCATTCACATCGTAAAACCGAAACAACAAACGCCCAATGGTGGATTTCCCTGATCCAGACGGCCCCACAACCGCCACGGTCTGGCCAGGCTTCACTTCTAAGTCGAGCGATTTGAGGATTTGGCGATCAGGGTCATATCCAAAATCCACACCCTTAAACGCAATACGCCCACCCGTTACATTCAGCGCCTTAGCATTTGGCTTGTCCGTCACCTCTGCGGGTTGCTCCAACAGATCAAACATCTCGCCCATATCCACCAAGGCTTGGCGAATTTCACGATATACCGTGCCAAGGAAATTCAGCGGCATAGTGATCTGGATCATATAGGCGTTCACCATCACAAAATCGCCCACGGTCAGATCACCGTTTTGCACCCCCATGGCCGCCATCACCATCACAATCACCAACCCCGTGGTGATGAAAAACGATTGCCCAAAGTTCAAAAACGCTAGCGAATAATTGGTCTTGAGCGCCGCCGCTTCATACCCCTTCATGCTCTCGTCGTAGCGAATGGCTTCGCGCTGCTCTGCCCCGAAATATTTGACGGTTTCAAAGTTCAACAAACTATCAATAGCTTTTTGGTTCGCATCCGTATCCTGATCGTTCATTTCCTTACGGATTTGCACGCGCCACTCGGTCACTTTGAACGTGAACCAGATGTAAATCCCGATGGTCAGCACCACCACCGCCAGATACCAAACATCAAAAACGAAAAACAAAATCGCCGAAATCATCAACAATTCGAGCACAAGCGGCCCAATCGAAAACAGCATAAAGCGCAGCAGGAACTCAACGCCCTTCACACCCCGTTCGATAATACGGCTCAACCCACCAGTTTTGCGCGTAATGTGATACCGCAAAGACAGCGCGTGCATATGTTCAAATGTCTCAAGCGCCAGTTTACGCAATGCCCGCTGTCCCACACGGGCGAAAATCACATCCCGCAGTTGGTTAAACCCAACCGCCAACAGGCGCAAAACACCATAGGCAATGGTCAACCCAACCGCGCCCATGGCCAACAAAAACACTGGATCCGCCTCTTTGGCCACAGGGGCCAGCGCATCCACCGCTGCCTTGTAATAAAACGGCGTGGCGACAGAAACCGCTCGCGCTAGAACCAAAACAATCAGCGCCAACACCACACGAACTTTGACAGACGGCTTGTCAGCAGGCCACAAATACGGCGCCACTTTGCGAATGGTCCGCATGCCGCTTTTGCGGTCAATTTCTGCATCTGTGATGGGGGTCTTGCGCATAGGTATTCTCCTGAACACCTGTAAATAGTCCCAAGGCGACCCATTGGCCAGACCTCGAAACTCAATTGCGTCGTTTATTCGGGAATTTCGAAAATTTGTCCTGGATAGATCAAGTTGGCATCGCGGATCGTGTCACGGTTGGCATGGAAAATCTGCACATATTTGATCCCATCCCCATAGGTATCCTCTGCCAAGGCCCAAAGCGTGTGACCAGGCTGCACCACCACACGTCCCGTGTCAGACGACTGAACCTCTTCAGACACCAAATCTGTCGCTGCTGCCCGTTGAAACGGGCTTTCGACACGGGCTTTAACCTTGCCCGCTTCGTCAATTTCATCCACCCGCAACGTGTATCGGCCTTCATTCACGTTAGGCAAAACCACCCGCCAGTTGCCATCATCAGGCACCAACTCCGTTTCGATCGGCGTGTTATCCACGTAAACCCGCACAAACTGTGCGCCTGTGCCCTGCCCTGACAAAACCACCGCGCCACTATCATCGTATGATATCGTATCAAGGGTCAGCGGGTTTCGCGCCGCCGTTTCCAATCCGCGTGCGCCCCCTTGCAACACTTCCACACCCGTTTCATCGGCCAATACAATCGTTGGAACTGTTACCTCTTCCAACTCTGGCAATGGCGGAACCACAAGGACCGTGCCCATCGAAACCGCTACAACATTGCCATCGCGCAGTTGCTGCAACCCCACGGTCATCGCGTCCTCTGCGGCGGGCAACTGTACCAGCGCCACAAACGCACCGTTGTTATCTGCCTGCACCGTTTCAAACACCGTGCCATCCATCGTGATCGCCACATTGCTCAGCGGCTCCGCACTGCCTGCAAATACGGCCGATCCACTGTCATCCACACGCACCAAATCAAAAGACGGCGCATTGGGCACAATCGAACTCAGTGTTTCGGCCTCTTGCGCTGTTGGTGTTTCCACCACAACGCTTTCGGAGGGCGTTGCGTCATTCGGTTCCAGCGTTTGTGTCCCATAAGACAACACACCCACGACACAAACCGCCCCCAAAGACGTGGCACCAGCAGCAATTCGAAGGGGCGCAGACATAATCATTTCAACATTCGCTTTCGCTTGCTTAACTTTCAGCGTTTCACAGGATCGCTTACGTGATACACCGAAACCCACTTATCACAAAACCCCAATCACAAAGACCTGATCCATGCCTGCAAACTCCCCCATTTCCTCCGTCTGTGTTTTCTGCGGTTCTCGCTTTGGCACGAACCCCGCTTTTGAACAGGCCGCCAAAGACCTTGGTACAACGCTCGCAGATCGTCACATACAGCTCGTCTATGGGGCGGGTGATGTGGGCTTAATGGGCACAGTGGCCAACGCCTGCCAAGCCGCAGGCGGCGAAACCTTTGGCGTGATCCCCGAATATTTGATGGGCTTGGAGGTGGGCAAACGCGACCTCACCCATTTTATCGTCACCGAAAACATGCACGAACGCAAAAAGGTGATGTTCATGAACGCCGATGCCATTGTCACACTCCCCGGGGGCGCAGGATCGTTAGAAGAGTTTTTCGAAGTCCTCACATGGTCTCAACTCGGTCTTCACGACAAACCGATATTCCTGCTCAACGTCGAAGGCTACTGGGATCCGCTCGTCACCCTCATAGACCACCAAATCGCCTCAGGCTTCGCCGACGCGTCCTTGCGTGATTTGTTTACGGTTGTGCCCACCGTAAACGATCTTATGGCTCAGCTTTAAAACAAAAAGCCCCGCAGAACACTGCGGGGCTTTCAAAATTCAGGAATGACGGGAAATTACAGGCGGGACGCCACGTTTTCCCAGTTTACCAAGTTATCCAAGAAATTCGTCAGATACGCAGGGCGTTTGTTACGGAAATCAATGTAATAGGAATGCTCCCACACATCACAGCCGAGCAGCGCAGTTTGACCGAAACACAATGGGTTCACACCGTTTTCTGTCTTCGTCACTTTCAAACCGCCGTCAGCGTCTTTTACCAGCCAGCACCAGCCGGAGCCAAACTGCCCAGCACCCGCTGCGCCGAATTCTTCTTTGAATTTATCAACAGACCCAAAGCTGTCTTTGATCGCCGCTTCCAACTCGGATGGCATGTTGCGCCCCGTTGGGCCCATCATTTCCCAGAATTGGTTGTGGTTCCACAACTGGCTGATGTTGTTGAAAATGCCGTTTTGCGCAACGCTGGACGAGTCATATGTGCCAACGATGATTTCTTCCATGGACTTATCTGCCCATTCAGTACCAGCGATCAGCTTGTTGCCATTGTCCACATAGGCTTTGTGGTGCAGATCGTGGTGGTATTCCAACGTTTCTTTGGACATGCCGCCATCGGCCAGCGCGTCGTGTGCATAGGGAAGGTTTGGAAGTTCAAAAGCCATCTGTGCCTCTTTCTCAAAAATTAATGCCAGCAAAATGCACTGGCGTCCGCCTCTGTATATAGCGGTTCTGCCCTTCAGGGAAAGGCGGATTTTCGACGCCTACCAGATTAGCGCCGCACCACTTCATTGATCGACGCGTTCACAATCTCACACGAGCCCTTGGCGCTAAACCGATCGCGCACGCCGTCTGGGGCCGCCCGCATCAAAATCTTATTACCACCCCGCAAAATCGTGGCGCGATATTCGATTTCGGTTGGAACAGAGGATGGTCGATCTCGACTGCGCATTTCGCTCGAGTTTCGATACCGTCCCGTTTTCCACCTCAATTCGACCCGCACAGAATTTTCCGCGTGTACCCGCGTGGGCGCAAAACCATTCAACGTCGAAAATGTAATCGGGTCATAGGTTTGCCCCATGGTTTCATCAGAGCTGATCTGCACAACCAACTTTTCAGGCAGCCAGCCCGAATTGCGTGCATCATGCAGTTCACAAATGAAGGTTTCCGCCATACTGGCGGTCCCCGAAAGGCCGATTGCAAAGGCCGCAATCGCTAACTTGGTCTGTTTCATGTGAATAAACCTAGAGCCAAAAGGTTAATTTCCAAGCGACTTTAGCAAATAGTTTCAAACAGGAAGCACGGCCAAGGCCACGCGGCGCCCCTCAGACAGCAGGATATTATAGGTGCGACAGGCGCTCGGGCTCGACATCACTTCAATTGCGACACCCGCATTTTCCAGTGTTTCGCGGATATCTTTTGGCACAGGGGCAATATCTGCACCCGTTCCGACAAACACAAAATCATAGGTGCCAACAGAGTCGATCAAAGGCGTTAAATCCGCATACCCGCCCCATGGTTTCACACCCTCCGCCGTCAAAAACATCGCGCCATTATACACCTGATCTGCCACACGAAAAAATCCTGGACCATACCCATCAACGGGAACCTGATCTTCGAATTTCACTTCATTCAGCTGCATATCCATCACCTCACTGCATCACAAACGGCAGGCCCAATATCGCAGACCCAGCAATCACGCCATAGGCCACCAAACGGTAAACCAGCTCTTTTTCAGGGTTAAACAACATCACCCCAATTGCACTGCCCGCCATATAGGGCAGTAACATCAACGCGCCAATAATAAAGGGTTGCAGGCTTAACATTCCCTGCATTGCCATTATCGGGAAAATCAAAATATCCGCCATCAAAAGAAACAAGATCATGTTTGCACGAACCGTTTCAACAGGCAGCTTGCTTGCCATATAAAGCACTGTCACAGGCGGCCCTGGCAATCCCGCGACACCACCCAAAAATCCGCCCAATCCGCCCGTCACAACAATCACCTTTGACGTCAGCGCACGGGTATACCGAAACCCCGAAATCAGCACGATCAACGCAATGAGCGTGGCGATTGACACCACATACCGATAGGTGCTGCCTTCCATCTTTCCGAGCAAATAAACACCAACAGGCAGCATCACAATCATGCCCAGACCCATCAACGCAATATCACGCGGATGCCCTTTGCGCAGTGCATTTGGAACCAACGGCAAGGGCCCAAAGATATCCATACAAACCAGCGACAAAAGCGCCGCAATCGGGTTTAGAACCGCACCTGCAAACGGCAAAAACACCATCGCAGTACCAAACCCCGTGAACCCGCGCACGATCCCTGCCAGCACGGCCCCTATGAAAATCCACCACAGCCCATCAACGGCAAGGGCTGTGGATATGGCATCCATCTTAGGCGTCGATGTTGGCGTATTGGCCACCCGCATTTGCGGCGGCTTCTTTGGACCAATCGCGCTTTACATCCAGTTTTAGCAAAATCGCGGAGGCCACAAACACAGATGAATATGTCCCAACAAGAACACCCCAGATCATCGCAAACACAAAGCCGCGGATCACATCGCCACCCAACACAAACAGCGAAATCAACGCGATCAGCGTGGTCACAGATGTCATCACCGTACGGCTCAGGGTTTCGTTGATCGACAGGTTCAAAACGTCTTTCAACGGCTTCTTTTTGTACTTGCGCAGGTTTTCGCGAACACGGTCAAACACAACCACTGTGTCGTTCAAGGAATAGCCTACAATGGTCAAAAGCGCCGCGATAATCGCCAGATCAAACTTAATCTGCAACAGGCTGAACACGCCGATGGTCAGCACGATATCGTGGACCAGTGCTGCCACAGCACCCACAGAAAACTGCCATTCAAACCGCAACCAGATGTAAAACAACACCGCACACATGGCCAAAACCACCGCAATCACGGCCGTCTGGATCAACTCGCCCGAAACCTTTGGGCCGACGCTTTCCACCTGCGGAAACGTCATCGTACTGTCGAGCGCGTTCAACGCCGCTTTCAAACTCAGGATCAGATCGTTGGAAATTGCTTCATCCCCATCCTGCGCCTGAATGCGGATTTGCGCCACATTCTGATCAGGGTTGGAAATGTCGTTCACCTCAGTGATCGAAATATCGCCCAGATTTAACGGCTCCAACGCCGTGCGGTATGCACCTACATCCACTGCCACTTGGCTGTCCGTGCGGATCGTTGTGCCGCCACGAAAATCAATGCCATAGTTCAGGCCGATCAGGAAAAACACCACAATGGATGCAATCATCGCTAAGATTGACGCGCCAAAGGTGATCTTGTTGACCTTGAAAAAATCAACATTCGTCGATGTCGGGACCAGTTTCAAACGCATAATATTGCTCCCTTACACTTCGATTGATTTGGGACGCACGCGACCCATGTAGATTGAAATTATCAAACGCGTCACCCAGATCGCTGTGAACACTGATGTCAAAATACCCAGCCCCAGCGTGATAGAGAAGCCGCGAACAGGGCCAGAACCCATGACAAACAAGATCACCGCTGCAATAAACGTGGTCACGTTCGCATCAATAATCGCCGAAAACGCACGCTCATACCCCAGCTCAATCGCCCGTGCAGGGCCTTTGGCCGATTTCAACTCTTCTCGGATGCGCTCAAACACCAAAACATTGGCATCCACCGCCATCCCGATGGTCAATACGATCCCTGCAATACCGGGCAGGGTCAACGTGGCTCCAATGGCGCTCAGCAACCCGAAAATCAAACCAACGTTGATGATCAACGCGATATTCGCAAACACCCCGAACAAACCATAACTCAGCCCCATGAACACCAGCACCGCAATAAACGCGACGATACAAGCGATACGCCCTGCATCAATGCTGTCTTGGCCCAACTCTGGCCCAATGGTGCGCTCTTCAAGATAAGTCACTTTGGCAGGCAAGGCCCCTGCCCGCAGCTGGATGGACAGTTTTGCGGTTTCTTCCACACCAAACTGCCCTGTGATAATGCCCGATCCCCCGGGGATATGGCTGCGGATCACAGGGGCGGATAGCACTTCGTCATCCAACACAATCGCAAAGGCCGTGCCAATGTTGTTGGCGGTGTATTCACCAAAAATCCGCGCACCCGCTGGGTTCAAACGAAAGTTAATGGCTGGCTGATTGTTCTGATCAAACGCCGCCTGCGCATCCACCAAATGCTCGCCCGAAATCACAGGCGATTTGGTCAACACATAATACACGCCTGGCTCATCTTCTGCAGGCAACAGCAACTGGCGTGAGTTTACCCGTGAGGATTGATCACCCGTGCGCGTTTCCACTGTATGAAACGTCAGCTTTGCCGTGGTTCCGATCAGTTCTTTCAACTCTTCAGCAGACCCAATACCCGGCACTTGGATCAAAACCCGATCATTGCCTTGGCGTTGAATGGTCGGCTCTCGCGTCCCTGCCTCATCCACACGACGGCGCACGATCTCGAGCGTTTGCTCCATCGTGCGCTGATCTGTGGCCAATTTTTCGGCCTCAGACAGCTGAACAATCACATCCGCCCCATCAGAGCTGACATCAATGTCAAACGTGCCCGCACCAGTCAGCGACAAAATGGGCTGTGCCAAAGTGCGCACCGCGGCCACCGCTTCGCCAATCGCCTCCGGTTGGGAAATGCGAACCCGCAATTGATCGTCAGGTCCATCTTGGCGGCGAATGGTGCCAATGGTGGCACGCTGCTCACGCAACACATCCCGCACTTCTGGCCACATGCCGTCGATACGCGCCGCATAAACCTCTTGCAATTGAACCGCCGCCAGCAAATGCGCCCCACCGCGCAAGTCCAAGCCCAAGTTCACCAAGGAAGAAGGCAGATAGTTGGGATACCCATCCAATTGCGCCTGCAGCTCGGGGGAAATCGCTGATCCTTCGGGCAGCTGCGCAATGGTCGCCTTGGCATCATTGTGCAGTTCTACCTTTGTGTATTGCAAGTTGGGCGCAGCCAATAAAACGCCAAAAACGCAGACGCCCCAAATAACAATTTTCTTCCAAAGTGGGAATTGAAGCATGGTCCGCCCTTATTGCGAATGTGTTAATTTACAACCACTTAACCGTGATTACGTTGTTGGCTCGGTCTTGTTCAGAACGGTCTGAATTGTGGACTGTACAACACGCACTTTCACGCCTGTGGCCAGTTCAACTTCGACTTCGTTGTCTTCTTTAACCTTGGTCACTTTGCCGATCAAACCGCCAGCCGTAACAACCTGATCCCCTTTGCGCAGGGCATCCACCATTGCACGATGCTCTTTCATCTTTTTCTGCTGTGGGCGGATCATCAAAAAGTACATGATGGCAAAGATCAAAATCAGGGGAACAAACCCACCGATACCACCTAATCCACCACCAGCGGCCTGAGCATAAGCAGGACTTGCAAACATATCATTTTCCTTTGTGAGAGGCGGCCAGATCGGCCACCGAAATTTCGCGTGGAACCTAGACTTTCAGATGGGGGATAGCAACCCGTCTGGCAAGAGGGAAAGCAAGGAATCTCCAATCGAATCGCGGTTTTATGAGCGTCCGCCCCCAATCCGTCCGATTTTTTCACCTTGTTTCCATCTATGGCCGAAACGCCCAAAGGTGTGTCCCACCGTTTCAATTATGGAAACTGTCACATGCAATTGCACATTATCTGCCCCTCATTTGCATCAAAATTGTTGAAAATTAACCAAATTAAGCGCAGCCTATCAAAGTTGCTGCAAAACAATTACTGATTGCGTGCCTTTTGGGGGGGTACATTTTATGGAAAAGACGGAAACGGGGCTGGTCTTTGATCTGCCGCCCTTCACCATTCCAAATTCGCTAGATGCGCAAACCATGCCTTGGGCCATTGCCGCTGTGGTTTTGTTGCTCATTCTTGCCCTGCGCTACAAAATCTGGCGCGGTTGGAAACGTCGCCTCAACCTGTTTCGCCGTACCGAAAAGCCCCTTTTGAAATTTATCGGTTGGCTGTCTGTGCTGATCTCCCCTCTCTGGGTTGCCCTCATCTTCCTCGTATTTTTCTCAATCTGGAAACTGGCCACCACCTTTGGGCAGGCCATTGGCGTTGAAAGCATGCGCTGGCATGTGTTGGCCATCGTGGGCATGATCGCTGCCCTCGGCGGCCTCTTGTCCATCCCCCTTCTCATCATGAATGCCTTTCACGCCGAACGCCGCACCCGCGCATCCGAGGAAAGCTATTTGACGGATCGCATTGCCCAAGCCGTCGAAAAGCTTGGCTCTGAACGCATCGTATGGCGCGACAACAAACAATCCTCTGAACCCAACCTAGAGGTGCGCATGGGCGCGCTGTACCTGTTGGAACTTATCGCCAAAGACAGCCCGCGCGACCACGTCCCCATCGCAGAGACCATCTGTGCCTACATCCGCGAAAACGCCAACGCGCCGCACATCGACACAGTCACAACCCGCGAAAATGAAAAGGCGGCTGCCAAACGGCTCAAGATTAAAACATCCGAACTGGACGCCAGCGACAAAGCCGCTTGCCTGACCTATGCCGTCCCCCGTGCCGATGTGCAGGCGGCGGCCACCATTTTGGGCCGTCGATCTTTGGATGCCATTGATCTGGAAGTGCGCGAAAAATACGTCCTTGATCTGCGCGGTGTTCATCTGGATCGCATTGATTGGTCCAACGCCAACTTGGCCAACGCCATTTTGGACGGGGCCAGCCTCAATCACGCTTCCCTTTGCGTTACCAACCTGCGCGGCGCACGTCTGAAAGACGCCAGCCTTGAAAGCGCCGACCTCTTCAAAGCCAACTTGACCGAAGCATGGCTCTCTGGTGCGAAACTCTCAAATGCTTGGCTGGATTGGGCAGTTTTCCATGGCTCACAGCTGTCTTTGGCCAAATTCCAAAACGCCAATTTTTCTGCAACTGAACTCAGCTATGCCGCCGTCAAAAACGCTGATTTCACAAACGCCAAACACCTTGGCGTTGAACAACTGGCCGACAGTGTGGGCGATGCCTCTACGATTTTGCCAGTGAACATTCTGATGCCCCAAACCGAAACATGGACAGACAAGGTCCTGCCGTCTGAAACCTTCTTCAGCCTGTGGCGCAATGTGAAGAAACAAGCAGGGCTAACCTGACGTTTCTTTGGGGTCCGCGCAATTAATCCGCGCGATAATCAGCACAGGATCTGATTTTGGGTCCACTCGTTTGATATCGCATTGTGTGGCGAGCTTTATCGCCAACACCCCCGCGTCCGCCGCTGTTTGCAGGGATTTAATTCCTACACGGTTTAACCGCACCGCTTGGGCCTCTGTCTTGGTGTAATATACCTTGTAATCATTGCCCGCGACAGACAGTTGATCCACTTGGTCATACTGAAATCCAAACCGCGGCGTGTCACAGGCGGCAACAGCCAGCAGTGGAACAATAAGGGATAGAATGGCAGCTCTCATAATCGCCATCTTTGAAACAGTGTTGTTAATAAATCCCTAACGCGCACCAGCACGCCACCAACCATTGCACCGCCGCGCGACCTGCGGTATCCCCGCGCTACATTTTGCACACTCATGAAAGGCTAGAGGAAAATGCATGACATTCGACTG
This sequence comes from Amylibacter sp. IMCC11727, assembly GCF_029854195.1. Classification (NCBI taxonomy): domain Bacteria; kingdom Pseudomonadati; phylum Pseudomonadota; class Alphaproteobacteria; order Rhodobacterales; family Paracoccaceae; genus Amylibacter; species Amylibacter sp. IMCC11727. The sequence goes on along the minus strand of NZ_CP122960.1, from coordinate 1,688,095 downwards.
ATCCGTGAAAACCCTGAAGGGTTCGATGCCGCACTGGCAAAGCGTGGATTGGCCCCGTTGTCGTCCCAAATCCTCGAAATCGACGAGAGCCGTCGCGCCAAAATCACCGCCGCTGAAACCGCGCTTGCGGATCGCAACGCTGCCAGCAAACAGGTCGGTGCCGCCAAAGCCCAAGGTTTAGAAGAAGAATTCGAACGCCTTCGCGCCCTTGTGGCCGACAAAAAGGCCCAAATCGGCATTTTGGAAGACGAAGCCAAAGACGAAGATGAACGCCTGCAAGAATTGCTCGCAACCATCCCGAACTTGCCACATGACGATGTTCCAGAAGGGGCCGACGAAGAAGACAACGTCGAAATCCACCGCTGGGGCACGCCTGTCGAACTCGATTTCGAAGCAAAAGAGCATTACGACCTGCCCGCCGTCCAAGGCAGCATGGATTTCGAAACCGCCGCCAAACTGTCTGGCTCTCGTTTCGTTGTCATGTCTGGTGCTGTGGCGCGTGCTCACCGCGCACTTGCACAATTCATGATCGACACGCACACTTCAGAAAACGGCCTGACAGAGGTAAACACCCCTGTTCTGGTTCGTGACGAAGCGATGCACGGCACAGGGCAACTCCCGAAATTCGCCGAAGACAGCTATCAAACAACCAACGGCTGGTGGCTGATCCCCACATCCGAAGTCACGCTCACAAACCTCGTGGCTGGCGAAATGGTGGACGAAGACACCCTGCCCCGCCGTTATACCGCGCATTCCTTATGCTTCCGCTCCGAAGCAGGCAGCGCGGGCCGTGACACATCTGGCATGTTGCGCCAGCACCAATTCGAAAAAGTCGAAATGGTCAGCGTCACCAAACCCGAAGACAGCCTTGCCGAGTTGGACCGTATGACAGACTGCGCCCAAGGTATTTTGGAACGTCTGGAACTGCCCTACCGCACGGTTGTTCTGTGTACGGGTGACATGGGCTTTGGCGCGCGCAAAACCCACGACATCGAAGTCTGGTTGCCGGGCCAAAACACCTACCGCGAGATCAGCTCTTGCTCAGTCTGTGGCGATTTCCAGGCCCGCCGCATGAATGCCCGCTTCAAACGCGCAGGCGAGAAAAAGCCAGAGTTTGTCCATACACTCAACGGCTCTGGCCTTGCTGTGGGCCGTTGCTTGATCGCAGTGCTGGAAAACGGCCAACAGGCCGATGGCTCTGTGGAATTGCCAAAGGCACTCCACCCTTGGCTTGGCGGCAAAACTCGCATCAACGCCGATGGGCAAATGGCCTGAACCTAAAATGCAAAACGCCGCCCCATTGGGCGGCGTTTTCGATTCTAAGCATCCGATTTACAAATAAGGCTCTGGGTTCACGCTTTCCGTGCCACGGCGAATTTCAAAATGCAAAAACGCGGGGCTGCCGCCTGCCACTTTACCGATGGATTGCCCACGGCTAACGCTCTGACCTTTGCTCACAGCCACATCCGACACATTCGAATACACTGTGTACAGATTGTCAGGATGGCGGATCAAAACGATCTTGGTGTTACCACCCGCAGATGACACAAGCGCCACCTCGCCGTTTTCCGCCGCCTTCACTGATGTTCCCTTGGCCGCCGCAATGTCCAAACCTTCGTTCCCGCCAGGTTTGTTGGAATACCCGCGCAAGACTTCGCCAGACACAGGCCGCAACAACTTACGCGATGCGCCAACGGGTGTGCGGTCCTGCACCAAATCTGGGCTTTCTGGGATAACCGCCGTTTCAACCGCATCTGGCAGCGGATCATCCGCACTTGGCGGGATCGGCGTAATCGAACCTTCCCCGGGTGCGGGTTCTTCCACCACGAAATCATTGTCTTGTGACTTAACACTGCCGTCTTCCACAACTGGGATCAGCAAACGCTGTCCTTCACGCACGGCCAAATCTTTGCCCAACCCATTCCAACTGGCCAATGCGGGCACAGACACACGGTATAACCGCGCAATGGAATAAATCGTTTCACCTGGTTCCACCACATGTCGGATCGGCTCTGGCCCATCTTGCACCGCCACTTTGGGGGCCGCATCATTGGCCCGCCCAATGGCCGATTGCGCAATCGCTTCCAAACTGTTTGGGCTCGCCACCGCATCCGCATCGGACGCTTCAACAGGAATAACTGTCCCCTTGGGCAAGGCTAAAACTTCGCCCGAGCGGGGCAGATAATCCGCTGGCAACCCGTTGTAACGGGCCAATTCCGCACCCGTCAGGCCAACGCGACCTGCCACATCGTTCATCGTGTCATTGCGCCGCGCAACGATCACCTGATAATTGGGATAAGTGATCAAACCACGACTATCGGGCTTGGGTCGCGGGGCAACATTGCCCTGCTCTGCCGCACCAGCGGTGGGGCGTCGATCCAACCGTTCGCTCAGATTTCCAAGGTCAAAACCGCCTTCACAGGCCGTAAGCAAAAAAACGCCACCTGTCAGCATCAGCGCAAATTTGCGCGCTTTTGGGAGACCAATCACCATACTGCATACCTCAATCATTGCCCGTTTTTGGGCTTATCGTTTAGGGTTCCTGCGCAACCCCTTCTACCAATGGCACAAATCGAACGGGTTCTAACTCTGTGTATTCAAAGCCGTTTTCTGTTTTTTCGACCTTGATCAGATGTTGAACCGCATCCGTTTGCCCCACGGGCAACACCATTATACCGCCCACACGCAATTGCGCCAAGAGGTTTGCAGGCGGGTCTTCCGCCGCTGCGGTTAATAAAATACGATCAAACGGCGCTTGATCTGCCAAACCTTGGCTCCCGTCGCCTGTCATAACGATCACATTCACCAACCGCATCTCGTCAATCAACCGACGCGCATCCCGCGCCAATCCACGGTGGCGCTCAATCGTGTAAACCCGTCGCGCCAGATGGGACAGGATCGCCGCCTGATACCCAGACCCCGTTCCAATCTCCAACACTTTATCGCGTGGCTGCACATTCAACGCCGCCGTCATTTTGCCCACAATCGAAGGCTGGCTGATCGTTTGCCCACTGGCAATTGGAATGGCCAAATCTTCATACGCACGGGGCGCGAAATGCCCCTGCACAAAGTCATGGCGCGGCACTTTTTCCATGGCCGCCAACACTTTGGCGTCCGTTACCCCTGCCGCACGCAGGGCAAACATGAATTGCATCTTGGTTTGCGCATCAACCATCAGTCGAAAATCTCTTGTATTTGCCCCATTTTCTCATGGGCGGTTAGGTCAACTCGCATTGGTGTCACTGATACAAAATCGTTTAGATTGGCATGCACATCTGTGCCCGGGGCCGTTGGCTGATCCTGCGGCCCCCCTTGGATGAACAGAAACTTCTTCATGCCTACGTCATGGGGGGCCACGCTAAACTCCACATTTTCACGCCAGCCCTGCGTCACCGCTTTGATGCCCTTAACCTCTGCCCCAGAACAGGGCGGGAAATTCACGTTGTAAAACAACTCGTAAGGCCCTTCATGCCACGGGGCCTCTTCGATCAACTTACGCACGACCTCAACACCCGCCTTGCGCGATGCTTCAAATGTGTCGTCCAAGTCTCTGTTTTTCGGGCCATAATACTGGGACAGCGCAATGGATTTCACATGATGCAAAACCGCTTCCATACAGGCCCCGATGGTCCCAGAATATAGCGTGTTATCCGCCGCGTTATTGCCCCGATTGACCCCAGACAAAACGATATCTGGCGGGCAATCTTTCATCACCTCGAACAAACCAGCTAACACACAATCCGCTGGCGATCCCGTCACCGAATACCGTCGCTCACTGTGTTTGATCAGCTGGACAGGGTTGGAATAAGAAATGCAATGCCCCACACCAGATTGCTCATACGCAGGCGCAACCGTCCAAACATTGTCTTCTCCAGCAATCGCACAGGCGATTTCATGCAGAACGGTCAAACCCTCCGCACCAATACCATCGTCATTCGTAATTAGGATACGCACCGCACTTTGCCCTCATGATAAATGTGATCTAACGCCACTCGCTTCGTTGCTACCCCAAGTGGCCTCTCATGAAAAGAAGCAAATCACCGCTTTGTCCATGCCACCGCAAGGGAAACCTTGACAGCTTGGGGCGCAAACTCAACACTTACACCATGAACGCCTGCACATGTCTGCCGTGCCGCGTGCCCCCAAACCAACAGGAGCTGCCCCAAATGTCTGCCAAATTCCTATCAACCATTTCCGCTCTCGCGCTCAGCGCCACCGCAGCCACAGCAGATTATTCACTGACAATCCTGCACACCAACGATTTCCACGCCCGTTTTGAACCCATCAGCAAATACGACAGCGGATGCGGCGAAGAAGACAACGCCGAAGGCAAATGTTTTGGCGGTTCCGCCCGTCTGGTCACGGCCATCGCTGACGCACGCAAACGCTCTAACAATTCAATCCTTGTGGATGGCGGCGACCAATTCCAAGGCTCGCTGTTTTACACCTATTACAAAGGCAAACTCGCCGCCGAAATGATGAACAAGATGGGCTATGACGGTATGACCGTCGGCAACCATGAATTTGACGATGGCCCTGAAGTGCTGCGCGGCTTTATGGATGCCGTAAACTTCCCCGTCCTAATGTCCAACGCCGATGTATCCGCCGAAGAAATCCTCGCGGGTAAACTGGAAAAATCCGCCGTGATTGTAAGGGGTGGCGAAAAAATTGGCCTGATCGGCCTTACCCCCGAAGACACACATGAACTGGCCTCCCCTGGTGAAAACATCACATTTTCCGATCCCGTGGCCGCCGTTCAGGGTGAGGTGGACAAACTCACCGCCCAAGGTGTGAACAAAATCATCGTCCTGTCCCACTCTGGCTATGTGGTGGATCAGAAAGTCGCCGCCGAAACCACCGGCGTTGACGTGATCGTGGGTGGGCATTCCAACACGTTGCTGTCCAACACCAATGACCGCGCAGCGGGTCCCTACCCCACAATGATCGGCTCCACCGCGATTGTGCAGGCCTACGCCTACGGCAAATTTTTGGGCGAATTGAATGTCACCTTCAATGACGCTGGCGAATTAACCGCCGCAACGGGCGAACCACTCGTAATGGACGGCACAGTCGTTGAAGATTCCGACACCAAAGCCCGCATCGCCGAGGCCGCGCAACCGCTTGATGAAATCCGCAACAAAGTTGTGGCCAGCGCCGCCGCCCCCATCGAAGGGGACCGTGGCGTCTGCCGCATTCAAGAATGCGAAATGGGCAACCTTGTGGCGGATGCCCTGCTCGACCGCGTCAAAGACCAAGGCGTTACCATTGCCATTGTCAACTCTGGTGGCGTGCGGGCGTCGATGGATGCAGGCGAAGTCACCATGGGCGAAGTCCTGACCGTGCTGCCGTTCCAAAACACGCTCTCCACCTTCCAAGTCTCAGGCCAAACCATTGTCGACGCTCTTGAAAACGGCGTGTCCCAAGTGGAAGAGGTCAAAGGCCGCTTCCCCCAAGTGGCAGGTCTGAAATTCACATGGGACATCACAGTGGCCCCCAACGAAGGCCGCGTTTCTGATGTGATGGTCGCAACAGACAACGGATTTGCCCCCATTGATTTAAACGCAACCTACAACGTCACAACCAACAACTATGTGCGTGGCGGCGGCGATGGATATGCGATGTTCCGCGATGCGAAAAACGCCTATGACTACGGCCCAGATGTGGCCGATGTTCTGGCGGAATACATGGCAAAGTCGGGGAATTACCAACCCTACACAGATGGCCGCATCACAGCCAAATGATCGTGCGCAAAACTCTCTTCCTCAGCGCGGCACTCGCCGCGCTGGGAACGTCGACCCTCGCACAACAAAGCTGCTTTGCCCGCCACTATGATACCGAACATCTGCGCAAAAACCCTGAACAAGTGATCGACAGCATCGCCATCCGGTTTGAAGGCCCCGCCACAGATAAATCCAACACTGGCGAATGGGGCGACACCACCGTGTTCTTTCACGGCTCAGACACCAAATACACCCAAACCCTTTATTGTTCGTCATACGACGGATCGCATTATTGCGGTGTCGAATGCGACGGGGGACGCGCAGAAATCAAATGGAAAAATCGCGAAACGATCTATCTGAAAACCGATGGGTTTGTGGTCTCTGGCGGCTGTGATGACGCGGCATCCGACACACGTCTGGTCAAAGACAAAACCGACGGCTTTACCACTTTCCGCCTCAACCGCGCCTCGATGGACAACTGCCCGCCTTTGGACGACTAAGCCCCTATTTCAGCTCTACCTCAACAAAGCTGATGGTCGTGTCGCTCGTGTTAATCACATTATGCTCCACACCCTCTTCACGGCGATAAGCCGTTCCCGCAGGGATATTCACCTCTGACGTGGTCCCATCGGGATGCTCCAACAACATCAGCAAATCCGTGACCGCCGTGATCACATAATCATACGCATGAGTATGCCAGCCTGTTTCCGCACCAGGCGCAAAATCAAACCGCGTTACACGCACCCGCGCGTCATCAATCATCTGGGTCGCAACGGCTTGTGGCTTTGGCATCGGGAATTTCCTTTTGGATTTGTTAGGACAAAAGAAACAGGCAATCAGCACCCTGTCAAATGCGCAATCCCATGTTAGGCATAAGGGGACGATTCCTCAGCAGAAAGACACCTCATGGCCGATCTCTTTAACGAAGACCTGTTCCTCAAAGGTTTGGAACAACGCAAATCCACCCTTGGGGCGGAATACGTGGAAAAGAACCTTGCCGCTGCGGATGAATTCACCCAACCGTTTCAAGAAGCAATGACAGCATGGTGCTGGGGCTTTGGTTGGGGCGATGATGTGATCCCTGCCAAAACCCGCTCCATGATGAACCTCGCCATGCTCGGCGCGCTTGGTAAAATGCACGAATGGGAAATCCACTGTCGTGGCGCACTGACAAACGGCGTCACCAAAGAAGAAATCCGCGCCATCATCCATGTGGTCGGCATTTACTGCGGCGTCCCCCAATCGCTAGAATGTTTTCGCGTGGCTCGAAAGGTGCTGGAAGAAGCTGGTGAACTTTAGGGTCTGTGGACAATCCGTCTCGCGCTGAGGGGGCATGGTGATTGCCCACTGGCATTAGATCGCCAACCCGCGTCACAACACCGACTCAATGAAAAAACAGAATTTCGCCACAGCTCAACAATTTTGTGATCACGTAAAAAATTCGTGTGATCACAAAATACACAAAATTGCGTGATATCAACAATTATTGGCGTTTTCCCCTTTGAACGCTGTCCCAACTGTGCGACCAAAGTGAAAATTATCGCCGTAAGGGACAGCTCAGATGAACATCCACGAATACCAAGCCAAGCAACTTCTCAAAGAATACGGCGCTCCCGTCTCCGATGGTCGGGCCGTTTTGCGGGCAGAAAATGCCAAAACAGCGGCAGGTGAACTGGATGGTCCGCTTTGGGTGGTCAAAGCACAAATTCACGCAGGGGGTCGCGGCAAAGGCACCTTCAAAGAGGCCGCTGCTGGCGAAGCTGGCGGTGTGCGCCTGACAAAATCTGTGGCTGAAGCCGCCGAAGAAGCCCAAAAAATGCTGGGCCGCACATTGGTCACGCACCAAACGGGCCCCGCAGGCAAGCAAGTGAACCGCGTCTACATCGAAGACGGCTCTGGCATTGAAACGGAACTCTACCTCGCCCTGCTGGTGGACCGCGTTACATCTCGCGTGTCTTTCGTTGCCTCAACCGAAGGCGGCATGGACATCGAAGAAGTGGCCGCAGAAACCCCTGAAAAGATCGTCACATTCTCTGTCGATCCTGCGTCTGGCCTTTCCTCATTCCACGGGCGCCGCGTTGCTTTTGCCCTTGGCCTCGAAGGCAAGCAAGTCAAACAATGCGTGCAGCTGATCTCAAATCTTTACCGCATGTTCATTGAACGGGACATGGAAATGCTGGAAATCAACCCACTGATCGTCACAGATGAAGGCGATCTCAAATGCTTGGACGCCAAGATGGGTTTTGATTCCAACGCCCTTTATCGTCAAAAAGCGATCCTCGATCTGCGCGACGAAACAGAAGAAGACCCAAAAGAGCTCGCAGCCTCCAAATTCGATCTCAACTACATCGCTTTGGATGGAGAAATCGGCTGTATGGTAAACGGCGCAGGTCTGGCGATGGCCACAATGGACATCATCAAACTGTATGGCTCTGAACCTGCCAACTTCCTCGACGTGGGTGGCGGTGCAACAACTGAAAAAGTTACCGAAGCCTTCAAAATCATCACCTCCGATCCACAGGTCAAAGGCATCCTCGTGAACATCTTCGGCGGCATCATGCGCTGTGACGTCATCGCTGAAGGCGTTGTAACGGCTGTAAAAGAAGTCGGCCTGCAAGTGCCCCTCGTCGTCCGCCTCGAAGGGACAAACGTCGAAGAAGGCAAACGTATCCTCAACGAAAGCGACGTGGACGTGATCGCCGCCGACGATCTTGGCGATGCGGCAGAAAAAATCGTTAAGGCCGTTAAAGGGTAAGGCGATGCGCGCTGGGACTCTCTTGTTTCGCAGGCTTGGACTCGCAGTGTGTCTCTTGACCACTCCGATCCACGCTGCGACAGCAAATCCAACCCGCGCGATGCAAGCCTTTGCCGACAACTGTTTTCGCCCCACCATGACCGCCGCGCGGGCCAAGTCTGTTTTGCCACACGCGGGCACTCGGTACGATTTTTACGACCTTGACCCATTCGTGCGCTCAAACGCCCCCTCACCCGCTCTAAAACGCGCCGTCACCCCCAACACAGATCGCCGCTGCGAAGTCAGCTTTGATGGTATTGCAACTGACGCCGCCGCTAAGGCAGCCGCACGCGGTCTGCGCCAAGAAGGCATCCGCAAATCCGCACCGATCCCACCAGCATACGCCAACATCAACGGCGCAACATTTGTGGGCGCTCGACAGTTAAACCCTCGCCGTGTTGCAGTGGTCATTGTCGGCACACGCGCAGGGCCCAACGGCGTAGAAACCTATATGACCGTGGAACGCTTGCGCCCCACTGGGGGAAATTGATGGCCACAGCAAAAACCGACCTCCGCTCACCCTTCACCCTCTGCATCAGCGGGTTTCGATTTTAAATTCACCCAAGCCAGCCTCTGGCGCGACGACAATATTCAGGCACCGCTGACCCAGCATGCCGCAACCTAAGGACCAAAAACATGGCCGTACTCGTAGATGAAAACACCAAAGTGATTTGCCAAGGCATCACAGGTTCCCAAGGCACCTTCCATTCCGAACAAGCCATTGAATATGGCACCAAAATGGTTGGCGGCGTGACCCCTGGCAAAGGCGGACAATCCCACCTTGGCCTGCCCGTGTTCAACTCTGTTCACGAAGCAAAGCACGTAACCGAAGCCAACGCTTCCGTCATCTACGTGCCGCCCCCCTTCGCGGCGGACTCCATCCTCGAAGCTATCGACGCGGAAATGGAACTGATCGTTTGCATCACAGAAGGCATCCCAGTGCTCGACATGATGAAGGTGAAACGCGCACTCGAAGGTTCCAAATCCCGCCTGATCGGCCCAAACTGCCCCGGCATTATCACACCAGATGCCTGTAAAATCGGCATCATGCCGGGTCACATTCACAAACGTGGCTCTGTTGGCGTCGTGTCCCGTTCAGGCACGCTGACATACGAGGCCGTGGGCCAAACCACCGCCATTGGCCTTGGCCAATCCACCTGCATCGGCATCGGCGGCGACCCGATCAAAGGCACAGAACACATCGACGCACTAGATCTGCTGCTGGGTGACGACGAAACCCAAGCCATCATCATGATCGGCGAAATCGGCGGTTCCGCTGAAGAAGACGCAGCCCAATTCCTAATTGATGAGGCCAAAAAGGGCCGCTCCAAACCAACCGCAGGCTTTATCGCAGGCCGCACAGCGCCTCCGGGCCGTCGAATGGGCCACGCTGGGGCGATTGTCGCTGGTGGCAAAGGCGGCGCCGAAGACAAAATCGAAGCCATGAAAGCCGCAGGCATTGTTGTTGCTGAAAGCCCCGCAGGCTTGGGCGAAGCGGTGTTAAAGGCAATCGGCTAATGCACCACGCGCACCCCATCCAATATGCGATCACGGCCCCTGTTGGCCGTGTCAGCGGGGTGCGCTGATGGTTTTAATCTGTCACAGCCATAAATTCATCTACATGAAAACCCGTAAAACGGCGGGCACGTCTATCGAACTGTATCTGGAACCGCTGTGCGCCCCGCGCGGCCACACCGTGGTTGAAAAAACCATGGGCCGCGAAGGAGTCGAAGGCATCATCGGACACCGTTCCATGTGGGACGGCGAAAAAAACATCGCCGAAGTGTCCATGTGGCGCGAACATCTTCCCGTTTGGGAAGCCCGCAAAGCGTTAGGACGTGAAACATGGAAAGAATATTTTCGGTTTACCTCCGTGCGAAACCCGTTTGATCGCGCGGTCAGCATGTTCCACTGGCTGCACGACTTTTTCAAATGGCCCGCCTTTCACACCTTCAAAGATATGAAAGACGGGTTTCAGGAATTTATTCTCCATTCTGGCGAATACCGCGATGATCGCTCCATTGTGCATCGTAAGGGCAAATACTGGATGAAAGGCGCCATTCGCTTTGAACATCTGGCCGATGATCTGCACGCCCTGTGCAAGCGGCTCAACCTGCCGATTGCCCCAACTACACCGATCCCACGCACCAAATCCCAGACCTCGCGCCCCAAAGATGTGCCCGTGGCCGATTACTTTACCACCGCCACCACAGATGCCGTTTTGCGCGCGCAGTCTTGGGTGTTTGACCGCTTTGACTATTCAGCGGAGCCCAAAGATGCGTAACGGCCTTCAATACATCATGATGACGTGTGCTGCCACCTGCACGCTTGCGGCCCCGGCCCTTGCACTCGACACTTCGGCCTGTTTTCAACCCGCGACCACTCTGACCAGCGTCACCGACGATCTGGCCAAAGATGGCTGGGAAACAACAACTGATCGCTCTGATCTGGTGATTGAACATCTCACATGGACAGGCATGCCGCAGTATTTCGCAGGAGACAGCGGCGGGCAATCGCTCGCCAACGTGCTGGATATGAAACGCATGTCAGCCCGTGGGATTTTGCGCAAAAAAGACCTACCAGACGCCCAAACACGCATTTTAACCCGCCAAACAGACACTCAAATTGAACTGGCCAAAGTTGTATGGGTCGCGGTCTCCCCCACCCAAACAACGATCCACTGCACCTTTTCCGTGGGCGCGTCCTCGGTGGACAATTGGGCCACTCACGTCCCCAATCCAGATGCCATGCCCCTGTTTTTGCGCATCCCTCATTCGAACGCTTCCCTAGACCAGACCCAAGCCAGTCAGGACATCGTCGCGCTCAACCGTGCAAGCCTATCCCAAGACCTCGGCGTCCCTGTCCCCTCAGACGCCATCATCGAAACCTACCTCAGCTTCCTTGCAAAGGAAAATTGACCATGACTGAACATCCATCAAACGCACAATTCCATGCAGACAGCTTCCTGCAAGGGCACAATGCGGAATATATCGAACAGCTTTATGCACGATATGCCCAAGACCCGAACGCTGTGGATGCCGCATGGCAAGATTTCTTTAAGGCGATGGGTGACCCGTCTGGTGAAGTGGTGGCAGAAGCCTCTGGCCCCTCTTGGGCCCGCACAGATTGGCCGCCACAACCCGCCGATGATCTGACCGCAGCGTTGGATGGTCAATGGGGCGACGACCCAAGCGCCAATGCCGAGAAAAAGATCACCGCAAAAGCCGCTGAAAAAGGCGTCTCGGTCACCGAAGACCAAGTCCGCAATGCTGTTCTGGATAGTGTGCGCGCACTGATGCTGATCCGCGCCTACCGCATTGTGGGCCACCTCAACGCTGATCTTGATCCGCTTGGCCTTCACAAAAACCCAGACCTGCCAGAACTACAGCCTGCAAACTACGGCTTTACCGAAGCAGACATGGATCGCCCGATCTTCCTCGATAATGTTCTTGGCCTTGAAACCGCGACCATGCGCGAAATCCTCGCCATCGTGAACCGCACCTATTGCGGCACATTTGCCCTGCAATACATGCACATCTCTGATGCGGAACAGGCCAGCTGGCTCAAGGAACGCATCGAAGGGTTCGGCAAGGAAATCCAATTCACCAAGGAAGGCCGCAAAGCCATTTTGAAAAAAATGGTCGAAGCAGAAGGGTTCGAAAAATTCCTGCACGTGAAATACACAGGCACCAAACGTTTTGGCCTTGATGGCGGCGAAAGCCTGATCCCTGCGATGGAACAAATCATCAAACGCGGTGGCTCTCTTGGCGTGCAAGACATCATCATCGGCATGCCTCACCGTGGCCGTTTGAACGTACTGTCAAACGTGATGCAAAAACCCTTCCGCGCGATTTTTAACGAATTTCAAGGCGGTAGCTTTAAACCAGAAAGCGTCGATGGCTCTGGTGACGTGAAATACCACCTCGGCGCCTCCTCAGACCGTGAATTTGATGGCAACTCCGTCCACCTGTCCCTCACCGCCAACCCCTCTCACCTAGAAGCGGTGAACCCAGTGGTTCTGGGCAAAGCCCGCGCCAAACAAGAACAACTCGACGACGAAGACCGCATCAAGGTCCTGCCGATCCTGTTGCACGGTGATGCAGCCTTTGCAGGCCAAGGTGTTGTGGCGGAATGTTTCGGCCTTTCTGGCCTGCGCGGTCACAAAACTGGCGGCACGATGCACATCGTGGTTAACAACCAAATTGGTTTCACCACCGCACCTGCGAACTCGCGTTCCAGCCCCTATTGCACTGACATCGCACTGATGGTTGAAGCCCCGATTTTCCATGTCAACGGCGACGATCCCGAAGCGGTGGTTCACGCCGCCAAAGTGGCAACGGAATTCCGCCAGAAATTCCACAAAGACGTGGTGCTCGACATCATCTGTTATCGCCGCTTTGGCCATAACGAAGGGGATGAACCCATGTTCACCAACCCCGAGATGTACTCCGCCATTAAAAGCCATAAAACCACGCTCGCCGTTTACACCGAACGGCTCGTGCGTGATGGGCTGATCCCAGAAGGCGAGATTGAGGATCAAAAAGCTGCTTTCCAGGCCTACCTCAACGAAGAATTCGAAGCGGGCAAAGAATACAAACCAAACAAAGCCGATTGGCTCGACGGGCGTTGGTCGCACCTTGATAAACGGGGCGAAGAATACCAGCGCGGTGCCACAGCAGTGGACAAATCCACACTCTTAAAGGTGGGCAAAGCGCTTACGACCTTGCCCGAAGGCTACAACGTGCATCGCACTGTTGGACGCCTGCTCGATACCAAGAAAGAGATGTTCAACACGGGCAAAAACTTCGACTGGGCCACCGCCGAAGCGCTTGCATTCGGGTCCTTGCAAACAGAAGGCTACCCTGTGCGCCTCTCTGGCCAAGACTGTACCCGTGGCACGTTTTCCCAGCGCCATTCTGGTATCATCGACCAGAAAACCGAAGAACGCTATTTACCGCTCAACCACATCCCAGACACTCACGCAAAATACGAAGTCATCGACTCCATGCTGTCTGAATATGCCGTGCTGGGGTATGAATACGGTTACACTTTGGCCGAACCCAACGCGCTGACCCTCTGGGAAGCACAGTTTGGCGACTTCGCCAACGGCGCGCAGATCATGTTTGACCAGTTCATCTCTTCTGGTGAAACCAAATGGCTGCGCATGTCTGGCCTTGTCTGCCTGTTGCCCCACGGGTTCGAAGGTCAGGGGCCAGAACACTCCTCCGCCCGATTGGAACGGTTCTTGCAGATGTGTGGCAACGACAACTGGATTGTGGCCAACTGCACAACCCCTGCAAACTATTTCCACATCCTGCGCCGCCAAATGCACCGCAGTTATCGCAAACCGCTGATCCTGATGACGCCAAAATCCTTGCTGCGTCACAAACTGGCTGTCAGCACCCTTGATGAAATGTCCGAAGGATCGTCCTTCCACCGCGTTTTGTGGGATGATGCGCAATACGGCAATTCAGATACAACACTGGCAAAGGACGACAAAATCAAACGCGTCGTTATTTGTTCAGGCAAAGTCTACTACGACCTGCTCGAAGAACGGGACAAACGCGGCATCGAAGACATCTACTTGCTGCGCCTTGAACAATTCTACCCGTTCCCTGCGCAATCCATGGTCAAAGAACTGTCTCGCTTCCCCAACGCCGAATTTATCTGGTGTCAGGAAGAGCCCAAGAACCAGGGCGCGTGGACCTTCGTGGAACCCAACATCGAATGGATTCTCACGCGGATTGATCACAAAAACAAACGGCCAACCTATGTGGGCCGCAACACATCTGCCTCACCTGCGACAGGTCTCGCAAGTCGGCACAAAGCAGAACAACAAGCGCTCGTGGATGAAGCGCTGACACTGGAAGGTAAATAATCATGGCTGATGTAAGAGTCCCAACCCTTGGCGAAAGCGTAACCGAAGCCACAATCGCAACTTGGTTTAAAAAACCAGGGGACAGCGTGGCCGTGGATGAAATGCTCTGCGAGCTGGAAACGGACAAAGTCACCGTCGAAGTCCCAAGCCCTGTTGCAGGAACACTCGGCGAAATCGTTGCTACCGAAGGGGAAACCGTTGGCGTGGATGCCCTGCTCGCCGTTATTTCCGAAGGCGACGAAGCAACCGAAGCCCCCGCCAAAGAAGCCCCGAAAGCCGAAAAAGCTGAAGCAAAGGCAGAGCCAGAAGCAGGCGGCGAAGATGTGGACGTCATGGTCCCCGCCTTGGGCGAAAGCGTCACCGAGGCCACTGTTTCCACATGGTTCAAAGCCGAAGGTGACACTGTCGCTGCCGATGAAATGCTGTGCGAGTTGGAAACCGACAAAGTCAGCGTCGAAGTGCCCGCCCCCGCCGCTGGCGTATTGTCCAAAATCATTGCAGGTGATGGCGTCACGGTCGAAGCTGGCGGCAAACTCGCCGTCATCTCCTCTGGTGCAGGTGCGGCCTCTACCGCCCACAGCGCCGAGGTTAAAGCAGACGCCAAACCCGAAATCAGCAAGGACGGCACGAAAAACGCCCCCTCCGCCGAAAAACTCATAGCGGAAAAGGGCCTGTCTCCTGATCAAGTCACAGGCACAGGCCGCGATGGCCGCATCATGAAAGAAGACGTGATGAAGGCCGCCAGCGCCCCCGCCTCTGCACCCGCAGCGGCCCCAGCGCCCGCACCAGCCCCCGCCGCACCCGTAGCCGCAGATCAGGCCGCCCGCGAAGAACGGGTTAAAATGACCCGCCTGCGCCAAACCATCGCGCGCCGTCTGAAAGACAGCCAAAACACCGCGGCTATGCTCACCACTTATAACGAGGTGGACATGACCGAGGTCATGGCATTGCGCAATGAATACAAGGACTTGTTCCTGAAAAAACACGGCGTGAAACTCGGCTTTATGTCCTTCTTCATTAAGGCGTGCAACCACGCCCTCAAAGAAGTGCCCGAAGTGAACGCCGAAATCGACGGCGACGAAATCGTCTATAAAAACTACGTAAACATGGGCATCGCCGCTGGCACACCTACGGGCCTCGTGGTCCCTGTGGTCAAAGACGCCGACAGCATGTCATTCGCCGCGATTGAAAAAGAAATCGGTCGTTTGGGCGGTTTGGCCCGCGAAGGCAAACTCTCCATGGCCGATATGCAGGGCGGTTCCTTCACCATCTCAAACGGCGGCGTATACGGCTCGCTCATGTCCTCCCCGATCCTGAACCCACCCCAATCAGGCATCCTCGGCATGCACAAAATCCAAGACCGCCCCATGGCGATCAACGGCGAAGTTGTGATCCGCCCGATGATGTATCTCGCCCTCAGCTACGATCACCGGATCGTGGATGGTAAGGGCGCTGTGACGTTCCTTGTAAGGGTTAAGGAAGCACTTGAGGATCCGCGACGGTTGTTGATGGATTTGTAAAACAGCGGCGGGGTAAAACCCCGCCCTACCCCCATCCGTAGGTTGGGCTTTCGACCTGCCGCTTTGGTTTAAAGGATACTAGACACAAATCCATGGCCTACCTAAAACCCGAAATCCTCCGCTGCCCCAACTGCGATTACACCACGGAAATCGAAGTGGTCGTCGGCGTCGGTCCCCACTCCAAAAAGGGCGACATACCGTACCAAGCGCACAACCGCCGCGAAACAGGCGTAGACGGCCCCTCTATCACCTGCCCCAATGACGGCACCGTCCTTTGGGCTGACAAACCCGGGAAAAAAGCATGACCCCAGAACTCACCGTCCTCACCTACGCGGCCCTTCTCCAAGTCGTGCAATTCGCGCTGATGTCCATTTCAGCAAACCTCGATGTCGGCCCTGCCAAAACCATGTCACCGCGCGATCCCGCCCGCCTTGGCAAACCCGTCCAAGAGCTGCTGAGCGAAAAGCCAGGTCGCCTGTTCCGCGCCTTTAACAACCACTTCGAAGGCCTCACCCTGTTCACCATCGCGGTGGTCGTGGTTACGCTCGGGGATCAATCCACCAGCGTTACCTCAACTGCCGCTTGGGCCTACCTTATCGCCCGCATCGCCTATATCCCTGCCTATTACTTTGGCTGGGCCCCGTGGCGTTCGTTCATCTGGTTCGTGGGCTTTGGCGCCACGTTCATCATGCTTCTGGCGGCACTGATATGAACAAGCAAACGATCACATTTGCGGCGCTTTACACCCTTGGGGCCATTGCGATTTTGTGGACGGTGTACACCCTCCTCACGTCTGGCGATGTTTGGACAGATCCGCTCTACTCAGCTTCGGATCAGGCCGTTCTGGTACTCAACAGCCTGTTTTGGTTGGCCATCGGCGCAGCCCTGATTTTTGCCACACGAAAACGATCCCATTGGGTCAGCGCGGTCCTGCTCATCGCTCTCCTCTACATCGTGGTCTCTTGCGTGATGCACGTTGCACCGCTGGCGCAATTCTATCTGTTCAACACCTCAGGTCTGTCAGGTTACAGAATCCTCGCCGTTGTGGCTGCACCTTGTGCTGCGCAAATCGCGATCCTCGTCGCACTCCTCTTTGCAACCCGACGCCTTCGCCAAGCAGGACACCTCTCATGATCCGCATCGACCACTTCGCCCTCGCCGCGCAAACCCTTGAAATCGGTCAAGAATACGTGCGCAACATCACGGGCCTCACCGTACCCCTTGGCGGCGTTCACCAAGGCATGGGCACACACAACTGCCTGATGGCCACGGGCGATGACAGCTACATCGAAATAATCGCCAAGGACCCGAACCAACCAGAACCCGCAACCCCACGGGCCTTTGACCTCGACAATCCTGCAACGGTGGCCAAAACCGCCGCTGGCCCCCACATCCAAAACGTCATCCTGCGCACAGACGATGCCGCCCGCGATCTGCAACTGGCCCGCGATGCAGGCGTCGATCTGGGGGAAATTGTCGATGCTGCACGTGGCGATCTGCGCTGGGTGCTTGTTCTGCGCAAAGACCGCACATTGGCACTCAATGGCGCGGCCCCGCCTCTGATCGAATGGCCCGCTGGCCCACACGTGTCGCACACCATGCCAGACGCGGGCCTGATCCTCACCAAACTCACCATCGCCACACCCGATGCGGATGCGCTCACCGCGCTATTCACTGCGATAAACGTTCAAGACAACCGCCTCTTTGTGGAACACGGCTCTGAAAAACACATCACAGCCACCTACACCACGCCCGACGGACGTACCATGGTGGTCGGTTAACCGTGTATCGTCCCCCGACAAACGGCTCTATGCTGCCCACGCTGCTCTTTTGGCTCACGACCGTCTGTCTGGCAGGTGCCGTTTGCCTCAGCTTTGCGGGCAACCTTGGCGGAGATTTGTACGAACACTGGTTTACAATGCCCTTGTCCGTCGCTGTCTTCTTTGCGCACACCCGCCGCTCGCTCCTTGTGATCCCGATCTATCTCGCCTACACCGCCGCCACCTTTGATCGGGTCATGGTCGCCGTTTACGCCACACAATCCTCACTCTTTCTGCTGCCCGCGCCAATCCTGATCGGCCTCATGCTGATCCTATGGGCCACGCAGCAATACCGCCCAATGCACCGATCAAACCTTCCTGAAACACCCAACCCAAACCGCGAATGATCTGGCACTTCGCACAAACACACAGTAAAAAGTCTTAAAGATTTCCTCGAAAGGACATGACATGGCAGACTATGACGTAATCATCATCGGTGGCGGGCCCGGCGGCTATGTCTGTGCCATTCGCTGCGCCCAACTCGGCCTGAAAACGGCTGTGGTTGAAGGCCGCGAAACCCTCGGCGGCACCTGCCTCAACGTGGGCTGCATCCCGTCAAAAGCGCTCTTACACGCCTCCCACATGCTCCACGAAGCCGAACACAACTTCGCCGCCATGGGCCTTAAAGGCAAATCCCCGTCCGTGGATTGGAAACAAATGCTGGCCTACAAACAGGACACCATCGATCAAAACACAGGCGGCGTGGCGTTCTTGCTGAAAAAGAACAAAGTCGATCACATTCAGGGCTGGGGTAAAATCACCGCCAAAGGCGAAGTCACAGTTGGTGACGAAAAGCATACCGCCAAAAACATCGTCATCGCCACAGGCTCTGAACCTTCCACCCTCAAAGGTGTGGATGTGGACGAAAAGGTGGTTGTTACCTCCACAGGTGCGCTCGAATTGAACAAAGTGCCAAAAACCATGGCCGTCATCGGTGCGGGTGTCATCGGGCTTGAACTCGGCTCTGTTTACGCCCGCTTGGGAACCGAGGTCACAGTGATCGAATACCTTGACCACATCACCCCTGGCATGGACAAAGACACAGGCAAAACCTTTCAACGCACATTGAAAAAACAAGGACTTACCTTCATTTTGAACGCTGCGGTGCAATCCGTCGAAGCCTCCAAAACCAAAGCAAAACTCACCTACGAAGATCGCAAAAAAGGCGGCGAACATACGCTTGATGCCGATGTCGTCCTCGTGGCCACGGGCCGCCGTCCGTTCACCGATAACCTTGGCTTTACGGATCTTGGCGGTGAAATGACCGACCGCGGTCAGGTCAAAACCGATGATCATTGGAAAACCAACATCGACGGCATCTACGCCATTGGTGATGTGATCGAAGGCCCCATGCTCGCCCACAAAGCCGAAGACGAAGGCATGGCCGTCGCCGAGGTCCTTGCTGGCAACCATGGCCACGTAAACTACGGCGTCATTCCAGGTGTGATCTACACCACCCCCGAAGTGGCCAGTGTCGGCAAAACCGAAGAACAACTCAAAGACGAAGGCATCGCATATAAAGCTGGTAAATTCAGCTTCAAAGGCAATGGCCGTGCCAAGGCGGTGCATCAATCCGATGGGTTCGTGAAAATTTTGGCGGATGCCGAAACCGACCGCATTTTGGGCTGTCATCTGATCGGCCCTGCGGCAGGCGACATGATCCACGAAATCTGCGTAGCGATGGAATTTGGCGCCTCCGCCCAAGACATCGCCCTCACCTGCCACGCTCACCCCACATTCTCCGAAGCGGTGCGCGAAGCCGCGCTCGCCTGTGGTGACGGCGCAATCCACGCATGACCAATGCCACCCGCCGCGCCAACCTCAAAATCTGGCGCGGCAGCGCGGCCCTTGGGCTTGTGGCGTTGATTAGCGCCATGGCAATGCTCTCAGCACCGATTACATCCAAAAATGGCGGGTTCGGCCCGTTCGAACGCGCGCTTAACACCACCGATCACGGTTATCAGATTGTCCCAGACCCCACCGAACTGGCCCCAACCCGCCACGTAGAACGGTTCGAGGTACGCAACGGCGACTGCGTCAAAAACGGCGCGTGGGATGAATGCGCCCAAGATCGCGAACGCTCTGAACTGGCGCAAACCAAACGCAACATAGGCGAAGGTGAAACACTCTGGTACGGCTGGTCGTTCTATCTTCCGCCTGATTTTCCAGACGTTTGGCCCACCAAAACCACGCTGGCCCAATTCCACCAAACGGATCAGACAGGACGCAGCACGCAACCCGTTTGGATGCTCCTCATGCACCCGTTCGGGCTGGTGCTCGACGATCAGACCACAGGGCTCACATCCCGCGTAATTACCCTAATCCCCGATGCCGATATGCGCGACCGTTGGCACAAAGTTGAAATACGATCCAAATGGGCCAAAGACGAAACAGGCACTTTCGACGTTTGGATCAACGGCGAGCAGGTTTTCACCCACAAAGGTCCCACCATGACCGCTGACACGGTCTATTTTCGCTACGGCGTCAATCGCAGCTTTGTATCGCGCTATAAATCCGCCAAAACCGCTGATACGGTCCCAACCCAAATCGCCTATTTTACCAATGTGAAACGCGCCCGATCCCGCAAAGGTCTGCACTAATGGAACTTATTCTCCTTGCCCTTGGCGCCATTGCTGGTGGCTTCATTAACGGGTTAACGGGTTTTGGCTTTGCACTCATGTCCGCTGGCTTTTGGCTGCTGATCCTGCCCCCCACCAGCGTCGTTCCCCTCATGGCGGTCTGCATGACGGCCAGCCAGCTTTTCACCCTGCCCCGCATCTGGCGCATGATTGATGTTAAACGTGCGCGCCCGCTCACCCTTGGCGGCTTAGCAGGCGTTCCCATCGGCATCGCGATCCTACCCTTGATTCCACTGCCCACGTTCAAACTCTTTGTGGCGAGCTTGATCCTCATCAATCTTATCTACGTCCTCACCCTGCAATCCCGCTTTTCCCTGCCGAAATCCGCAGAACGCTTTCACATTATCGCAGGCTTTATCGGCGGTATCTTTGGCGGCATCTCCGCCCTATCTGGCGTGGTCACAACCATCTGGTCTGGGCTCTTTGGCTGGACAAAACAAGAAAAACGCGGCGTGTTTCAGGCGTTTAACCTCTCAATGGGCATCCTGTCACTGATCCTCTTCGCCGCTTGGGGCTATCTTGATAAACAATTCTTTTACACCGCGCTCATCGCATTACCGCTAACCCTGTTGGCCGCCAGCATCGGCGTGCGCATCTTTGAACGCATGGGCAACGCTGGATTTAGCAAACTCATCAACATCCTCCTTGCCCTCTCCGCCACCAACCTCGTGATCTCTGTTCTCACAGGATAACGCCCGTCTGCCCTTTTTCTTGGTGCAAATATCCAATTCCCCCTTTGCAGCAGACACCGTCCACCTTAGGCTCGCGCAAACCTTAGCAATACAAAGCCGATCCAATGCCCAGCCGCAAAATGCCATTATCCGTTTACCGCTACATTTTCGAGCGTTCGAAATGGCAACAGGTGGTGGTGATCCTGCTCACACTCTCTCTTCTCCCCCTCGCCCCCATCCCGCTTGAACTGCAACGCCGCATGCTCGATGACGCGGTGGCGGGCAAAGATTTCGACCTCCTGATCTGGCTTGGCATGCTGTACCTTGGCGCATTGTTTCTTGCCGCCGCGCTCAAATTCGCCATGCGGTATCAGCGCGAAATCATCTCGGCCAATATCGTGCGCAAACTGCGCTATTCGGTCTACTACTCCATCTACACCCACGCCCCAGACAGCCGCGAAGCGCTTGAAAACGAAGTGGACGAAGGCGCGGTGGTCTCCATGATGTCGTCAGAGGTGGAAAAACTCGGCGCTTTTGCAGGGTCTGCCATTTCCGGTCCGCTGTTTGAAATAGGCACGCTCGTCTCAATCCTCGGCTACATGTTCTATGTGGAACCACTCGTCGCTTCTATCGGCGTGGCTCTTTACACACCGCAACTGTTTATCGTGCCTTACATGCAAAGCATCATGAACCGTTTGGCCCAGAAAAAAGCGCTTGAAGTGCGCAAACTCGGTAACTTTATCGTCGACACCCCCGAAGACGATATCTTACGCGCAGCCCCCCCGGAACGGTTCACCAGCCTCGTTGAAACCATCCTGTCATTGCGCACCCGCTTTATCCTAACCAAGAACGTGATGAAGACGATCAACAACATCCTCATCGCACTCGGGCCCTTTGGGGTTATCACTTACGGCGGCTATCTGGCGATCAATGGCCAAATGGAAGTGGGCGTCATCCTCGCCTTTGTCACAGGCCTCGAACGCCTGTCATCACCCGTGCGGGAACTCGTTGGCTCATACAGCCAAATCACAGATGCCCGCATGCGCTATGCCACGCTGCTCGATGGGTTTCCCGATGAACATGTGGTCGACGAGGATCCGAAAGCAACAAAATCCAAAGCGTAGTCGCTCGTTAATTCCCCAACATCCGCAGCCCTTGGGTCACATCCGCGCGAATGGCCACTTTCAGCCCCGGTTCATCCCCTGCACGCAATGCTTCAATCGCCATGCGATGGTTGCTCGCCGCATTGGGCCGCTGCAACCGCGCATAAAGCGCAGACATGGTTGGGCCCATCTGCAACCAAACAGTTTCCACCATGGCCAGCATGGCAGGCGCTTGCGCGCGTAAATACAATGTGCGGTGAAACTCCAGATTGGCGCGGATATACCCCACCGCGTCATTTTTAACGATGGTTTGTTCAATGGTGGTGTTGATGTTCTGCAAACGCTCTATCAACGCCATATGCGCCCTTGGCTGGGCCCGTGCCGCCAACTCTGGCTCCAACAACGCCCGAATGGAGGCCAGCTCTTCAATCCGATCTGTGCTTAACAAAGGGGCCGTCACCCGCCCCGTTTTCGACATGGACAAGGCCCCTTCCGCCGTCAATCGCCGCACGGCCTCGCGTGCGGGGGTCATCGACACGTCAAATTCCTCTGCAATGCCACGAATGGTCATGGCTTGGCCTGGAACGATTTCCCCGTGCATGATGCGCGCGCGCAGCGCCCGAAACACCCGTTCGTGGGTTGGTACACTGGTTTCACTGCTTGCAATGCGGTCTGGTCGGATCATGCGGCTTTTGTGATCACATCAGCGCGGCAAGTCAACGTTAAAACTGATACCGATGCAGCTGCTGGCCGTTGCGTTTCAGCCAACTCCGCTGCGCCTTATAATCTGGAAACACCGCCGCCACCTGCCGCCAATAAGCATCAGAATGGTTCATCTCTACCAGATGGCACACCTCATGGGCCGCCACATAGTCCTGCACCGCACGCGGGGCCATAATCAGACGCCAAGAATACATCAAGTTGCCATCACTGGTACAAGAACCCCAACGGGACCGCGTATCGCGCAAGGTAATGCGCGAAAATCTCCGCCCCACCAATCCAGCATACCGCTCTGATGCTTCGGCCAACCGATCCCGCGCCAGTGTTTTGTAAAACGCCCGCAGCTTTGCAGGCACCTGCGCCCCGGTTCCAGGCACATAGAGAACACCCGCCTCAAACTGCACCTTGCGCCCTGTTCCAAGCGTGATGGGCACATCCACACCGTCCAACAGTATGCTACCGCCAAAGGTTGGCACAATCTGATCGGGCCGCTTTCCCAAATGCTTGCGCATCCACCCGTCGTGATCTTGTGCAAATGCCACCGCATCCCGCAGCGCGGCCCGTTTTGGCATGGTCAAGCTCACCGCTCCATCCACATTGGAAATGCGCAAAGAAAACCGCCGCGCGCGCGCCGATTTCTTAATCAAAACACGGATTGGAGGATCGCCAATGTCCAAGGTTTCTGCCATGCTCGCATCCTTACCGTGGCCACAAAAAACGGCAATACAAAACCACTGCGTCAAAAAAGTCCCATTCAGCCTTTGACAACCCTCGTCCCCTATGGCAATTGGCGGCGATACTCGAGAAATCAGTCAACCCAAGGGGTTCTCAATGCCAAAAGAAGAATGGGGTGTAAAACGCGTCTGCCCTGAAACAGGCAAACGTTTTTATGATCTGGGCAAAGACCCAATCGTCAGCCCGTACACCGGTAAAGAATATCCACTGTCCCATTTCGTTTCGGATAAATCCAAAACCACAATGGCCGACAAAGAAGATAAATCCGCCATCAAGAAAGCGACCGAAGCCGAAGACGGCGACGATCTCGATGTACTCGACGATGATGACGCTGATGTGGATGTGGATCTGGGCGATGACGTGTTGGATGATGACGACGACGACACAGTTCCGCTCGAAGAAATCGCAGACGTTGCAACAAGCGACGACGACGATAGTTAATTTTTTGGATTTTCCGCTTGCAAGGTCAGGCGGGACTTCCTAAACACCGTGCGTGCAACCGCACATGTGGGGCCTTAGCTCAGCTGGGAGAGCGCTTCGCTGGCAGCGAAGAGGTCAGGAGTTCGATCCTCCTAGGCTCCACCAATTTCCCAAAGTTCAGAAAATTTCGGGTTTCGCATATCGTGCGTTTAACCCTGTGTGCATACTTGCGAGCCAAAGCCCGCAAGTATGAATTTTAAAGCTTAAGCCGCGATTTGCTTGGCTTTTTGGACCAAAACTTCTGCTTGGCGGATGGACGCATAGTCAATCAAACGACCATCGAGCGATACCGCCCCTTTGCCTGCCGCTTCCGCCTCTGCCATAGCTTCCAGAATACGGTTCGCTTTGGTCACTTCGGCTTCTGACGGGCTCATCACCTCATTGGCCAGCGCGATTTGGCTTGGGTGAATCGCCCATTTGCCTTCACACCCCAAAACCGCCGCACGATAGGCTGCCGCTTTGTACCCTTCCGGATCGGAAAAATCACCAAACGGCCCATCAATCGGACGCAATCCATTCGCCCGCGCAGCCACCACCATATTGGCCAGCGCAGAATGCCACATGTCGCCCCAATGCACTTGGCGTGACCCGTCTTCTGCTGGGTCTGTCAGCACCGAATAATGTTCGTTCACACCGCCGATAACCGTGGTGCGTGCGCGCATGCTCGCGGCGTAATCCGCAACCCCAAAATGCAGGCTCTCATTGCGCTTGGAAGCCCCTGCAATTTCGTTCACATTTTGCATGCCCAAAGCGGTCTCAATGATGTGTTCAAAACCAATGCGTTTTGTGTACCCTTTGGCGTCCTCAATCTGGGTCACCATCATGTCCACTGCATAGACATCTGCCGCTGTTCCAACCTTCGGAATCATGATCAGATCCAGCCGCTCGCCAGCCTGCTCAACCACGTCCACAACATCGCGATACATGTAATGTGTGTCGAGCCCGTTGATGCGGATCGACATGGTTTTGGTGCCCCAGTCAATTTCATTCAACGCTTTGATGATGTTTTTGCGGGCTTGCTCTTTTTCGTCTGGCGCGACCGCATCTTCCATATCAAGAAAGATCACATCAACATCAGATTCTGCTGCTTTTTCAAACATTTGCGGCTGTGATCCTGGTACGGCCAACTCGCTGCGGTTAAGGCGCCCTGGGGCTTGTTCGATGGGGTGGAAAGACATGTTTTAACGCTCCTGGTTGTGCTGCATGATTTGCATAGCGGCCAGAAAAGCGGGCAAAAATTCTCTAAGTCAAGATTTTTTTGGGCGTACTTTTGTATACCAAAACGCGCCAATTACGGGTCGTTCAAGGTCTGTTTTGACCCGTAGTAAAACGCAATCGCTTGGGCGCGATTTTTCACCGAAAGCTTGTCATACATGTTCGACAAATGGAACTTTACTGTGTTCGTGGAAATGCCCAATTCCTTGGACAATTCTCGGTTCGTCAAACCCTTGGACAGCGCCTCTAACATCACCCGCTCTTTGCGGCTCAGACTTTGCATCGGATCGGTCTGTAATTCGCGCACATCAATGAACGGAAATACCATCTTGCCCGCCGCCACATCGGCGCAGGTGTTCAGCAACGCGGTTCCATCCGCAGATCGCGGCGCAAACCCTGCCGCCCCTGCCGTCATAGCCAACCGTGGCAAGTTCTTGGCATTCTCCCCGTACACGACAAACCGTGGCGCGTTGTCTTGTTCGCGCAGAACTTCGATCAGCTTCCCCCCGCCCAACGCAGGCAAATTCCAGTCAATCACCCCCACATCAACCTTCAACCGCATCACCATGCCCAGAAACCCCTCCGCCGTGGCAGAGGTGGCCACCAAAGAGAATCGCGCATCCCGTTCAAAAAGTTCGGACATGGCCGACAAAACCAACGGGTTTGCATCCGCGAGCATGATCTCAATAGGACGATCCATTTCACTATCCTTTTGTTTTTAGAAACAAAATCCCAATAAACTACCCATAAGTATGGGACAGATTACGGTATACCGTCGAATACTCACACAAATGGGTGGTATTTTACCCACCCATAAAGCTACCCAAAAGCAGTAATAGAGTGTGTTGTCCTATTTAGCAATGCGGGGTCTGCTGCCCTCAAGCAATCGAAACCTCGAACACGAAAGAGACCCCATGACGGCAACACTCTTCCCTCAACTCGAAATCCCCGAAACACTGGCAGCGGGTCCAGGGCCTGGAAACACCGATGCGCGGGTGCTGGCAAGATTTGCCGCCGCTGGCGTTGCTGATCACATGCAACCCGATGTGCTGCGGGGCATGGTCGAAGCAAAACACATGCTGCGCGCCGTTTGGGGAACTCAAAACACCTACACATTCGGCGTTGCTGGCACCGGTTGGTCCGCTCTTGATATGATGTTTTCCGCCATTCGCCCAGGCGACAAGGTTGTTGCGTTTAACAACGGCACGTTTTCGGGCATCGACGGTCTGACCATTCGGATCAAAGCGGCCACCGCCGAAGAACTGGCCAAAGACAGCCTCAACCCAGATGCTGCCAGCGTCACAGTGATTGACGTGCCCCACGGCCAATCCGTTACCCGCGAAATGGTGGACGCAGCCCTTGCGGCGCATAAACCAAAATGGGCTTTCATGGCGCATTGGGAAACAGGGTCTGGCCGCATCAACGATCTGCAAGGATTTTCCGACGCCTGCGAAGCACACGGTGCAATGGGCCTCATCGACGCGGTCTCTTCCCTTGGGGTCGAAGATTTCCGCATTGATGATTTTCCTGGTGTGGTGGGTTGGGCTTCCTGCCCGCAAAAGGGCATCTGTTGCCTGCCCCTCACCTATGCGCCCGTGTCCTTTACGGATCGCTTTATCACCGAATTAAAAACAACGGGCGCGGCCACATACGCCAATCACCCCATCTTCGAAGCCCGCCACTGGGGCATCATTGATGGCGAAGACGTGGCACAAGGCACCTATCACCGCACCCACTCGGGCTATGCCGTGGCAGCCTTCCACGAAGCCTTGCGCCTTACTCTTGAACAGGGCGTCACAGCCCGTGCCAAATCCTATCAAACCCATGAAAACGTCCTGCGCGAAGCCGTGGAGTTGATGGGCTGTGAAGTCACATCAAACATGACAAGCCTTGTCGTGCTCAACCTCCCGCCCAGCATGGCGGGCCGCGAGATGGAACTGGTGCAACACTGCCGTGCGCAAAACTTTGGCATCTGGCCAACCCTCAGCGCCCCTGTCCAAGTGCGCATCGGCATTCTGAACCAGTTGAACCGCCACGCCATCACCGAAATCATCAATCGGTTCGGGCAAGCCATCCGCGATCTGGGCGGCGAAGTGGACCAAGACGCCATCAACGCCTTGCTTGATTCACGCTACGGCGTGTCAGTGGCCGCTTAAAACAGGAGAGCCAAATGGACATCCACGAATATCAGGCCAAAGAGCTGTTATCGAACTTTGGCGTTGCTGTGCCTCCGGGCGCACTCGCCTACAGTCCAGAACAAGCCGCCTACCGCGCCCGCGAACTTGGCGGTGAAAAATGGATCGTAAAGGCCCAAATTCACGCAGGCGGTCGCGGCAAAGCAGGTGGGGTCAAACTCTGCGCAAATGAACATGAAATCGAAGCCGCCTGCGAAGATATGTTCGGCAAAAAACTGGTCACACATCAAACAGGCCCCGAAGGCAAAGGCATCTACCGCGTCTACGTCGAAGGAGCTGTGCCAATTGAACAGGAATATTACCTCGGCTTTGTGATGGACCGCTCCAGCCAACGTGTGATGATCGTTGCCAGCGCCGAAGGCGGCATGGAAATCGAAGAAATCTCCGCATCCAAGCCAGACAGCATCGTGCGTTCCACTGTGGAACCCGCAGTTGGCTTGCAAAACTTCCAAGCCCGCGAAATCGCCTTTAACCTTGGCATCGCACCTGGGCTAATCCCGCAAATGGTGCGCACCCTTCAGGGGTGTTACCGCGCTTTCACCGATCTTGATGCGACGATGGTGGAAATCAACCCGCTGGTTGTTACAGGTGACGACCGCGTTATCGCACTTGATGCAAAAATGACCTTTGATGACAACGCCCTGTTCCGTCACCCTCAAATCAGCGAACTGCGCGACAAAAGCCAGGAAGACCCTCGTGAAAGCCGCGCAGCGGATCGCGGTCTGTCGTATGTGGGGCTTGATGGCAAAATTGGCTGTATCGTCAACGGCGCTGGCCTTGCTATGGCCACGATGGACACCATCATGCTCGCAGGGGGTGAACCTGCGAACTTCCTCGATATCGGGGGCGGTGCCACACCCGAACGCGTGGCCAAAGCCTTCCGTTTGGTCATGTCAGATCAAAATGTCCAAGCAGTCTTGGTCAATATTTTCGCAGGCATCAACCGCTGCGACTGGGTGGCCGATGGGGTCGTACAGGCCTTGAAAGATGTGCAAGTGGACGTGCCCGTAATCGTCCGTCTGGCAGGAAACAACGTCGAAGAGGGCCAAAAAATCCTCGCCCAAAGCGGCCTGCCCATCATTCGCGCGAACACTTTGATGGAAGCAGCCGAACGCGCCGTCGGGGCATGGCAAAACGATACGACACTCGGAACTCAGTTAAAGGTGGCGAAATGAGCATTCTCTTAGACAACGATACAAAGGTTATCGTCCAAGGCATCACAGGTAAGATGGCGCGGTTCCACACCCAAGACATGCTGAACTACGGCACCAAGGTCGTGGGCGGCGTGGTTCCCGGCAAAGGCGGCGAATCCGTCGAAGGCGTGCCCGTGTTTGACACCGTCAAAGAAGCAGTGGCCGCAACAGGGGCCGAAGCCTCTCTCGTGTTTGTCCCGCCTCCCTTTGCGGCAGACAGCATTATGGAAGCCGCCGATGCAGGTATCCGCCATTGTGTCTGTATCACCGATGGTATCCCAGCGGGGGACATGATCCGCGTGAAACGCTACATGATGCGCTACCCAAAGGAATCGCGCATGGTTCTTACAGGCCCAAACTGCGCAGGCACAATCAGCCCCGGCAAAGCCATGCTCGGCATTATGCCAGGCCACATCTTCCTGCCTGGCAATGTGGGCATCATCGGCCGATCAGGGACACTCGGGTACGAAGCGGCGGCCCAGCTCAAAGACTTGGGGATCGGCGTGTCCACCAGCGTGGGCATTGGCGGCGACCCCATCAACGGTTCCTCTTTCAAAGACATCTTGCAACGCTTTGAAAACGATGACGAAACCGATGTGATCTGCCTGATTGGTGAAATCGGCGGCCCCCAAGAAGCAGAAGCCGCCGCCTACATCCGCGATCATGTCACCAAACCTGTTGTCGCCTATGTTGCGGGCCTCACCGCACCCAAGGGCCGCACCATGGGCCACGCAGGCGCGATCATCTCTGCCTTTGGCGAAAGCGCCTCGGAAAAGGTGGAAATCCTTTCCGCTGTGGGGGTGACTGTGGCAGAAAACCCGGCCGTCATCGGCCAAACCATCGCAAATGTTATGGGCAAAACCGAAGCACGCGCGTCCTAATCAACAGCGGTTTGCGATACACCTATGCGTCGCGGACCGCGCAAACTTATAACGATCAAAGCCTTTCTCACAAAAATCTTTCTTAACAAATCCTAAACGCCGACACGTCTATTTGGACGTGTCGGCGTTAAAGGTTCGTTTACACAATGGTCCGCCGCCGACATCACCCACGGATACGTTAAAAGCTTCGGATTTCACCCCCTGCCCGCAAACTCCAGCGTCCCATCATCGAAATCTGCAGCAGGCAAATCCACCCGATCTTTGTAAAAATCCTGTGTCATCACCCACGGCTGTTTGTCTCCTTGGCGTGGCATCATATCCAAACTGCGCATTACATAACCCGCATTGAAATCCTCTGGATCAATCCATGGACGCACGGCCATATCCGCATCTTCATCGCGCAGTTTTGGCGTGACAGACGCATATCCTTCCGTCTCCAAATGATCGAGCATGCGACACACATATTCCGAAACCAACCCCACACGCATGGTCCACGCCGTGCGAAAATATCCAAACACATTGGCCAAATTCGGCAGCCCTGAAAACATGATGCCCCGATGGGTGAACGTCTGCGCGGGATCAACCCCCTGCCCGTCTACTTTCAAAACCACATCGCCAAACATTTTCAGGTTCAATCCCGTGGCCGAAATCACAATATCCGCCTCCAACACCTGGCCCGATTTCAACACCAAACCATTGGCCGTGAACCGCTCAATCTCGTCGGTCACCACCTCCACCTGTCCCTGTCGAATGGCGGCAAACAAATCCCCATCAGGAATGCGGGCAACCCGTTGTTTCCATGGCATATATCGCGGTGTGAAATGGGTCTCTACATCATAGTCAGGCCCCAAATGGTCCCGCGCCACCCCGATCATTTCTTCTTTCACCACCTCTGGCTCCACCCGCGTGCGCCGCACGAAATCCTCGCTTTCATACAGGAACCGCCGCCGCATAATCTCGTGATACCACTCATCTGGCAGGCCCAGCGCGCTCAGCGTTTTGGTAAACTCATCCACCTGAGGGCGCGCCATGTAATAGGTCGGCGACCGTTGCAACATGGTCAAAGATGCCGCCTTCCCCGCCAGCGCGGGTAAAATCGTCGCCGCCGTGGCCCCCGAACCGATTAAAACAACCCGTTTGCCCTCGGTGTCTAACCCATCTGGCCACGTTTGCGGATGCACCAACTCCCCCGCAAAATCTTCCATCCCCGCCCAGCGCGGCATATAGCCTTTGGCGTGATCGTAATATCCCGAACAGGTCCACAAAAACCCTGCCGTCAGCGTGTGGGCTCCACTGTCGTCCTCAACCTCAACCCGCCAGTGCTGCGCCGCACTGTCCCAATCCGCGCTGATGACCTTTGTGTTAAACCGTATCTTGTCGCGGATGCCGATTTCATCGACAGCCTCTTCCAGATACTTCAAAATCTCTGGTGCGGTGGCCACAGGCACGCCCATCCACGGCTTCCACGCAAAACCAAACGTAAACAAATCACTGTCTGATCGAATTCCAGGATAGGTGTGCGTGCGCCAAGTCCCCCCAATGGCGGATTTGCTCTCGATCAGGGCATAGCTGTCATTGGGGCGCAACGTATTCAAATGATGCGCCGCATCAATGCCAGAAATCCCAGCCCCGATTATCAGCACGTCAAAATGGTCCATTGACTGTCTCCCTTGGCCTGTTATCAGCCTACAATCGCCTACCCCACTTTGCCAATGCTTTGCCCAAACGACTGCGCGTCACGGTCCGCGAAATGGTCTATGCCGCGCAGGACATTGCACACCACCATCCCACACAGGACAAAGGAGCCGCCCATGCGAAACGTGACCAAAGACATGCCCGCCAACAGCTTACCCGACGGTTGCGCCCTGTCTGGCTCGGTTGATCAAGATGACGTCCGCGTCGATTTTGATCTGGTTCTAGTAAAGGCTTAATCTAATTTCAGCAGTTTTCAGGGAAAAACGCGCACGTAAAGTTTGATTTCTCAAGACGCATCCCAGTCAGAACAACTATCGCTTCATCTCTCGGACCGAGGAATCTCGCCGACACCAGCAAAAAATCTGACCCTATGACATGCTTCAGTCCATCCCAAGAAAGGCGGATCACTTTTTCTTCGGATTTTGCGACTGGCCAGTTGGTGCCACTTTCACTGCGAAATCCTTGTGCAGATGCAAGCGTCTCCCAGACAACTCGCATATCCTCCGCTTCGACTTTGAAATTTGCCACTGTGCAAGGAAGCGGCGTGTTCGCATCTTTCAGGATCAAAACATGTGACCCGCCTTTGGGCGACCAAACCTTCCATTCCTTGCCCTGAATATTCAGACTTTGTGTCAGCTGGTCAGTTTCCTCTTGGGTAAAACGATACAGGTCTTCTACATTCGACCCAACATAGTCTTGCAATGGATCAAGACATTGCTGTTCAAAAAAATTAATTATGTCCTGATTGTTTGTTTCACCGCCTGACTGAGCAATTGCATTCTTCCCCGATAATAGCAGACACACCAAAAGACTTGTCAGCCGAACCGTGCTGAGAATTGTTTCAAACATCAATGACCAGCGCCTCCAACACATCGCGTGACATTACATCCTTAAAGCCTAGGCAAACAACACCGTCCGCCTTCTCCGCGCTCGCATCGCTCACCTCAAACCGCCTCCCCACCACTTGGATCAGCGCCTTACGCCCGTCACTGCGCGTCACAAACCCTTTGGCCCGCACCAGCCCAGCGCCTTCATCCGCCAAGGCCGCCGCCAACGCATCGGCATCAACTGCCCTTTGTGGCATCAAGGTCAGCATATCCAAATGCGCCGCTTCGAAATGTTCCCCACCAGACCGCGCGCGCCCGATAAAGC
The DNA here is from genome assembly GCF_029854195.1 of Amylibacter sp. IMCC11727. Classification (NCBI taxonomy): domain Bacteria; kingdom Pseudomonadati; phylum Pseudomonadota; class Alphaproteobacteria; order Rhodobacterales; family Paracoccaceae; genus Amylibacter; species Amylibacter sp. IMCC11727. The sequence continues at coordinate 1,655,684 of NZ_CP122960.1, read as the reverse complement.
TGTCGAGCACAGTTTCAGGGGGCACAACACTCTGCGTACTTTCCACAATCCGCACATCACGGTTTTGCACCTGCAACCACATCCGCGTGGCATCCAGAGCGGCTTTAGAAACGAGATCCACTTTGTTGAGCAGGATAATATCCGCATCTGAAATCTGACGCGTCACCGTATCCCCCATATACTTGTCCCGTGCCGATTTCTGCACCGTTTCCGCATCCGCCAATATCACAATCCCATCGGATCGAAACGCAGGCAGAAACACCAGCGAGTTCACGATGGACGACGGGATCGCCACACCACTGCTTTCAATCAACACATGATCGGGTTTTGGCTCCATCGCCGCCATATCTGCCAACGCCGCAGTCAGATCACTGCCAAAGGAACAACACACACAGCCCCCCGCAATGGAAATCACATCATCGTCTTGCGCTTCGATCAGATCTTCATCAATGGCCAGCTCGCCAAATTCATTCACCAGTACGGCGAGGCGAACCCCATTTGCATTGCGCAACAAATGGTTCACCAGCGTTGTTTTACCCGCGCCAAGGTAGCCGCCAATAACCGTTACAGGAATCACAGATCGGCCGCCGCGAACACACGCCCCCCTTGGACCGTCCCCCAGACAGAAATCTCCTTCAACGCATCCCCCGATGCCTCTCGTGGATCGGACTCAAGCACCGCAAAATCCGCCTTCTTGCCGCTTTCAATGGACCCCACTTCATCATCCATATGCAACGTATAGGCCGCCCCTAGCGTAATCGCCCAAAGCGCCTCATCTATTGCAATCTTTTCATGCTCTCCTTGCGTGCGCCCAGATGCCGTAATGCGGTTCACCGCGGCCCATGCCGTAAACAATGGCCCGAGCGGTGTCACAGGCGCATCCGAATGAATCGCTATGGGAACCCCTGTATCAAGCGCCGTGCGACAGGCGTTCATGCGCAGCGCCCGTTCTGGTCCCACGGTCAAACGGTAATGTTCATCTCCCCAGTAAAAGTGGTGATTGGCAAACAGGTTCACACACATATTCAGCGCCTTCATCTTGCGAAACTGCGCTGCGTCCGCCAACTGACAGTGCTGCAAGGTAAAGCGGTGATCGGGATGGGGCACCTCACGCAACGCTGGCTCCAACGTTTCCAGAACCATCTCTGTGGCTTCATCCCCGTTCGTGTGCGTATGCACCTGCACATCTGCCTTCAACGCGGCACGGTACAATTCTGCCAATTGCTCAGGCGCGGTATACCACAGCCCGTTTGGCGCACCGTTGTGATACCCAGGCCAACGCATCCGCGCCGAAAACCCTTGAATCGATCCATCCGCCACGGCCTTGATGCGCCCAAGACGACACATATCCGTCGCCTTTTCCTTTAACGCCAACACCCGATCCACCGTTTCTTGCGCCGTGGCCCCCATGAAAAACTTCAACGGAACAACCCGCGCAGGGTATTGCGGCTCGCCTGTCACACGCAGCATGGCCTCCACACTGTCATCTTCCAATCGGGCCGCCAAATCCGTGATCGTGGTCACACCCGTACGCACACACAACTTGCCAAAATCGCGCAACCCTTGCTCGTCACTGTCCGTCAGCGACCGATTGAAACCCACATGCTCCCCAACGGGTGTCATCGTATCAGGGCCATACAACTCCCCTGTGGGAATGCCATCTGCCCCCAGCGGCATTCCGGGATGATTGATCCCCGTTTTCAACAGCCCCGCCAGCTCTAGCGCCTTGGAGTTCACGTTCAAAATATGCCCTGATGCGTGCAATACCCCAATAGGCCGCGTGGATGACACACTGTCCAAATCTTGCCGCGTCACCCGTTTGTTATCCAGGTAAATCGGATCAAGCGACCAGCCAGACAAAGGCGCATCAGGGTCATCCATCTTGGCTTCCGCCTCTTTCAGGCGATCCAACACCGCCTCAATGGATTTCAATCCATCCCAAGATTTGCCATCGGGGTCCATCCGATCAAAGAAACCGCAATACACATAGCGCCACAACGTGCCTTCCATTGTGTGCGCATGTCCCTCTACAAAACCGGGCATCAACACTTTATCAGCGAACCGCTCATCAAGCATGTAATCCCCCCAAGTTTCCAATTCTGCCAAATCCCCAACCGCCAAAATACGGCCATCGCGCACCGCAACATGGCTCGCCTCTGGGCGACTTGGGTTCATTGTGATGATCTTTTTGGCGGAATATATGGTGGTCGCAGTCATGGCAGGCATCCTTCTTCACAAGTTAACGAAACTCTAAGCCGCATTCCATCAGCACCTCAATTGCTTTCTTTCCCCTGCGTAAAAAATTGTGACTCATAAGAAATTTTCCTTGTCGTTGCGGAAATACTCAGCGTAGGCTCGAACCATAAAAACAATAAACACGTTAACCAACAGAAGGACTTGTCTCATGAGACACATTTTCAAAGGCCTGATGACAGCTACCGCGCTCGCATCCATGGTCGCAACAGCGGCACATGCCGACGAACCTAAAAAAGGCGGCACACTTGTCACCGTGCTCGGCTCCAACGTGCGCAATCTGAACTCTGCCGTGCAATCTGGCATCGTGACGGGCTTTCCAGGCGCACAGCTGTTCGCCTCCCCGCTGCGCTACGACGAAAACTGGGAACCACAGCCCTATCTGGCGGAAACATGGGAAACATCCGAAGACGGCCTGACCGTCACGTTGAACCTCGTGAAAAATGCAAAATTCCACGATGGCACACCGCTCACATCCGAAGACGTGGCGTTTTCGGTTGAGGTGATCAAAGCGAACCACCCGTTCAAATCCATGTTCGCTCCTGTGGAATCTGTGGAAACACCAGACGCACACACCGCTGTTCTGAAACTGTCCAAACCACACCCAGCATTGATGCTGGCGATGTCTGGCCAGTTGATGTCCATCATCCCAAAACACATCTACGGCGACGGTGAAATCACAGACGTCAAAGCTCACCCGCGCAACAACGAAAACGTTGTCGGCTCTGGCCCGTTCAAACTGGTGGAATTCAAGAACGGCGAACACGTCATTCTAGAACGCTTTGATGACTTCTTCATCGACGGCCGCCCATACCTTGATAAAATCGTTATGCGGATCATCACCGATCCAGCAGCCCGCGCCATTGCCTATGAAAACGGCGAATTGCACATGGGCGCGTTCGAATCCCTGCCCCGCATTATCAACCGCCTCAAAGGTGTGGACAGCTTGACAGTGACACCAGACGGCTACGGCGCGATTGGTCCGCTTGATTGGCTGGCCATGAACACAACCAAAGGCCCGTTGGCCGACGTGCGTGTGCGCAAAGCGATTGCCTATGCAGTGGACAAAAACTTCATCCACAAAGCACTGATGCAAGGCACCGCCGCAGATTCCACAACAGGTATCCACCCAGACAGCCCGTTCTATGCGGCGCAAGATGGCTATGACCTCGATCTGGAAAAATCCGCAGCATTGCTTGATGAAGCAGGCTATCCAGTCAAAGACGGCTCTCGCATGTCTCTGACCATTGATTTCGGTTGGCCAGGTGTGAAACCACAAGTCGAATACGTCAAAGCGGCCCTAAAAAAGGTCAACATCGACGTCGAAGTGGTCTCCTCCGCTGACTTCCCAACATGGGCGAAAAAGATGGGCACAGGCGACTTTGATATGTCTTGGGACACCGTATTCAACTGGGGCGATCCAGTGATCGGCGTTCACCGCACATACGATTCATCCAACATCCAAAAGGGCGTTTGGTCCAACACTCAGGGCTATTCCAACGCCCGCGTGGACGAACTGATGGCCATGGCTGCGGTTGAAACCGATGATGCAAAACGCAAAGAACTCTATGCAGAATTCCAAGCGATCATCGCGGATGAACTGCCAGTGTACCATACGAACACACTGCCGTATCACACTGTTTACAATACAGAAAAAGTGGGCAATCCACCGATCGGCATCTGGGGTACATCCACGCCAATCGACATGACCTACTTGAAATAAATATCTTTGCGCGGCGGGACCTCTCGCCGCGCAATTGCCAACACGTGCATTAAATACACAAGGGCTGCCTCCCCGTGAATTTCTTACAAACCCTCATCGTCCGCGTGGCCTATGCCATCATCCTGTTGCTTGCCGTCTTGGTGCTCAACTTTTCTATGATGCACCTAGCGCCCGGCGATGTGGCCGACACAATCGCGCAAGCCAACGGCGGAGCTGACGCCGAAGTGCTCGCCGCAATCCGCGCCGAATATGGCCTTGATCAACCCTTCCTCGTGCAGCTTGGCCGCTATATCGGCAACGTGCTCCAAGGGAACCTCGGCTACTCATTTTATTACCGTGAACCCGTCACCGAACTCATTTTGCAACGCATCCCCGCAACACTCCTTCTGGTGTTCTCCGCCCAAATCCTCGCGCTTCTAATTGGCGTTCTACTTGGCGTCATCTCAGCGCAAAAACCAAACGGTCTCACCAGCCACTTTGTGACCTTCATCGCGCTCTTTGGCTACTCCGCCCCTGTGTTCTGGACAGGCATCCTGCTGCTCATCGGCTTTTCACTGCAATTCCAATGGTTCCCCGTTGCAGGTATGCGCGATGTGACAATCGAAGGCGGCTTCTGGGTCAAATCATGGGACGTGCTTGTTCACCTCATCCTGCCTATGATTACCCTCGCCTCTGTGTTCCTTGCGCTCTATTCGCGCCTCACCCGCGCCACCATGCTTGAACAACTGCGCACCGATTACGTGCGCACCGCCTATGCCAAAGGCATGCCGCACGGCACTGTCGTCTACCAACATGCTCTTAAAAACGCGCTCTCCCCTGTTATTACACTCGCAGGTCTGCAATTCTCTGCCGTGATCTCTGGCGCTGTTCTGGTCGAAGCCGTCTTCTCTTGGCCGGGCCTTGGTACACTTGCCTTTACATCCATTCTGGCCCGCGACACGCCAACGATCCTCGGCATCCTGTTCTTCTCTGCCCTTGTGGTCATCATTGGCAATCTTCTCACGGACCTTGCACAAAAACTCGTGGACCCACGGATCGGAGGCAAAGGATGAGCGATCTTTCCGTCAACACCACCACCAAATCTCAATCCCCATGGGGCGAAGCATGGGGTCGTTTCCGCCGAAACTACGCTGCTCTTGGAGGGTTGGTTGTCCTCAGCCTGATCGTCTTTGGTGCCATCTTTGGCCCAACCCTCTACGGCATCGACCCGTTTGAAATGGTCTGGGCGCCCTTCTCTCCCCCAGGGGTAGACGGCTATCTGCTTGGCACAGACTACCTTGGCCGCGATCTTATGGCGGGCATCATCAACGGCGCACGCGTCTCCATCATCATCGGTGTCTCCGCCGCCTTTATGTCCGTCGTCATCGGCGTGTCCGTTGGCGCTCTCGCAGGCTTTTATCGCGGCTGGGTGGAAGAAGTTCTCATGCGCATCACCGAATTCTTCCAAGTGTTGCCAACCCTCTTGTTTTCCATGGTCATTGTGGCCCTCTTTGGCGCATCTTTGCCCATGATTACCGTTGCCATCGGCGTTGTCTCATGGACAGCCGTGGCCCGTATCACCCGATCCGAATTCCTGCGCATCCGCGAGTTGGAATTCGTCATGGCCTCCCGCGCGTCTGGCACACGACCATTGAAAATCATGTTCTCCGTGATCCTGCCCAACGCCCTGCCCCCGATCATCGTGCAATCCGCTCTTATGGTCGGCAGCGCCATCCTGTTCGAAGCAGGCCTCTCTTTCCTCGGCCTCACGGATCCAAACGTCGTGTCATGGGGTCAAATCATCGGCTCCAACCGCCAATACATCCTAGATGCAGGCTACACCGTCACCATCCCAGGTGTGGCGATCTTCATTACCGTGCTGTGCATTTCTTTGGTGGGCGACGGGCTGAACGACGCACTCAACCCCAAACTCAAAGACCGCTAGACTTGATCAAATTTTGACCAATTTTCACGGATAGTCCCAAAAACCAATACCCACCCCTTGCACCAAAGGGATGGGCAGACTACCTCCGCCTTGGGGACAGTTGAAAAGGGACATTTACGTGAGCGACTCAATACTCTTTCTCGCCATTGCGCTCCCCATTTGCCTTGGCATCGTTGTTGTGTCCGCTGGCTTTTTCGTCAAAGGGGCCGTGGCCATTGCTCACCGCCTGTCCGTTCCTGAATTCATCGTCGGCTCTGTTATTGTGGCCGTTGGCACATCAGCCCCCGAAGTGGCCATCAACGTCTCGGCTGTTCTGGGCGAAGCAGGCGATATCGTTATTTCCAACATCATCGGCTCCAATATTGTGAATGTGGGTCTTGGCATTGGCATCGCTGGCATGTTGATGCGCTTTGAAAAGGCGCGTCCTGAATACACCAAAACCGTGATACTGGGCCTGTTTGGTGCGATTGCATTGCTGATCAACACATTTGTCACCACGAACCTGTCGCTCGCTTCTGTATCCGCTCCCTTTGCGTGGGGCCTGCTCGCCGCTTTTGCCTATTTTATGTATCGCACGCTCACCACCTCTGATGGGGAAGATGACGAAGATTTCGATGTGAACACGCCGCTCGCCCTTGCCATCCTATTGGTCGTCGGCGGTGCTGCGGCCATGGCGTTCTTTTCTGACCTCGCCGTGGAATACGCCGTAAACCTATCGCAATTCATTGGCATCCCCGAAGCCGTGATCGGCGCCACCGTCATCGCCGCAGGTGGCTCCTTGCCAGAGGTCTCCTCTTGCATCGCCGCCGCGCGGATCAAACGCCCGAACCTGATCCTTGGCAACATTGCAGGCAGCCAAATCTTTAACATCCTTGGCATCCTCGGGCTTTCAGGCGTGATCAGCAGCTTTACCTACCGCGGCTACCTCTGGGTCGACATCGCGATCCTCATCGCCATGACGCTGATTTTGCTTTTATGCATGACCCGCCCGGGCCCGCGCCGCTTCAAAGGCCCTCTGCTCGTCGCCAGCTATTCCGCCTACGCCGCCTACCTCATCATCATCGCGCTTTAAACAAAGCCGCTTCTTTTGAGCAAAAATATCCCGGGGTCCAAGGGGCAGCGCCCCTTAAGCGGAAACCACAATCCTACGACGCGCAGCAAGATCAGTGAAGTATTGCCAAACGGTCGGCTTTGCGCAGCAAAACGAGCCGAAAACCTAACTGGAAACCACAATCCCACGACGCGCGGCCAAGTCGGTAAAGTATTGCCAAGCCACACGCCCAGAACGGTTCCCCCGCGTGGCCTGCCACTCAATGGCTTCGGCCCGCAGATCATCATCCGAAATCTCAACCCCATGGGCATCACAATACCCACGGATCATCGCCAGATAATCATCCTGATTACACGGATGAAAGCCGAGCCACAGACCAAACCGATCAGACAGCGAAACCTTCTCTTCAACCGCCTCAGCAGGGTTAATCGCAGTGGAGCGTTCATTTTCAATCATATCACGCGGCATCAAATGGCGGCGGTTTGACGTGGCATAAAACACCACATTTGCAGGCCGCCCTTCGATCCCCCCATCTAAAACCGCCTTTAACGATTTGTAATGGGCATCATCATGGCCAAACGAAAGATCATCGCAAAACAGCAAAAACCGCTGATCGTGCGCGCTGCGCAACACGTTCAACAACCGCCCAATGCTCGGCAAATCTTCGCGCTGCACTTCTACCAGCTTCAAACCGCCCACTTGCGCATTTGCCTCTGCATGGGCCGCCTTCACCAGCGATGATTTCCCCATGCCCCGCGCACCCCACAACAAAACGTTATTCGCAGGCAAGCCCCGCGCAAACATCAACGTATTGTCCATCAAAGTATCGCGCGACCGATCAATCCCAACCAGCAAACCAATATCCACACGGTTCACATGGGCCACAGGTTCCAACCGATCAGGGGACACATGCCACACAAAGGCATCCGCTGCGCCAAAATCAGGGGCAGCCAAAGGTGCTGGCGAAATCCGTTCCAGCGCCTCTGCAATGCGCGTCAGCGCATCCTCAAACATCACAATTCCTCTGGGTGCTTGCCTGTGGTCTCAGACGCATCTTCATCGTCATAATACCCTTCGGCACGCAATTTGGCCTCTTGTTTGCGCTCCACCATGATCACCAACCAGATGGAAATTTCATACAGCATGTAAACCACACTGAACAAAATCACCTGTGTAATCACATCAGGGGGCGTCACCACTGCGGCCAAAACCAAAATGCCCACAACCGCATATTTCCGCGTATTGCGCAGCCCTTCGGAACTCACCAAACCTGCCATCCCCATCAGGGTCAACAGCACAGGCAACTGGAAACAAATGCCAAAGGCAAAGATAAATTTCAGCGTTAAATCAAGGCTTTCCTTGATCGACGGCAGAATAACCGTTTTCACTTCGCTTGGGTCAGTGGGCAAAACATCATCGTCCCCCCCTGCCACAAATTCCGACACCAACGGTATAATATCCGCAAATCCTACAAAGAACCGCATGGCCAGCGGCGTTACCACGTAATGGGCGAAACTCGCGCCCAGCAGAAACAGCAAAGGCGACGCAATAATAAAGGGCAGAAACGCACCTTGCTCATTTTTATAAAGTCCGGGGGCCACAAACCGCCACAGCTGAAACGCAATCACAGGAAAGGCCAACATAAACCCGCCGATGAAGGAAATGCGGAAAAACGCAAAGAATTTTTCCTGCGGCGCGGTAAAGATCAGGGTCGCATCCTGTCCATATTCCACCAAAATCTTGGCCAAGGGCCGCACAAGGAAATCAAGCAGCGGATCGGCAAAAAAGAACACAATCAAAACAGCCGCCAACAGCGCATACACACAGTACAACAGCCGCGTGCGCAGCTCCGCCAGATGTTCGATCAGGGGCGCGGCGCTGTTTTCAACTTCATCAACGTTGCTCATGTTTTACTCGTCTTGGCCGCTGGCTTTTTCGCAGCTGGCTTTTTCGCTGCCGCCGTTTTCTTCGCTGCAGGTTTCTTGGCAGCCGTTTTCTTCGCCGCAGGTTTCTTCGCAGCCGTCTTTTTCGTCGCTGGCTTTTTCGCTGCCGCTTTCTTGGCCGCTGGCTTTGGCGTTTCGTCTACAACTTCCGAGTTTTCGACAACGTCAACACCTTCAGGGGGCCACTGCCCTGCTGCTTCATTCGCTTCTTTTGCGGCGGCAACACGGGCGGCGTGTTCGCGCGCCGCATCAACCTTTTTGGGCTCAAAGCTGGACTTGTAATCATTCATCGTGGTCTTGATGTCATCCAGACCCAGATTTTTCATCGACGCGGCCCGTTTCACATCTGCCGCCACATCACCAACGCCACTGTCATCTGCGGCCTGTTCCATCGCACGTTGGAAATCACGTGCCATACCACGGGCCTTGCCCACAAACTGTCCCACCTTGCGGAACATTTGTGGCAAATCCTTTGGCCCAACAACAATCAACGCCACAACGCCGATCACCGCCATTTCAGGCATGCCGATATTAAACATGAATGCGCTCCGCTTAGACCCGCGATCCAGAAAAATCGATTATGATTTGTCTTTTTCAGGTGTCACGTCTTTGGCGTCTTCCATCGCCGCGGCTTCCAGCTCTTCTTTGCCTTCATTCACCCCCTTTTTGAACGATGTGATGCCTTTGCCCACTTCGCCCATCAAAGATGAGATTTTACCACGACCGAACAGAACCAGCACAACCACAGCAATCAACAAGATGCCAGGCAGGCCAATATTTTGAATAAACATCGGTGTAAGTGTCATAAGGTGTCTCCCAACGTGGCGTGAACATCACGCGCTATAACTATCACCGCATACACTTATGGATTTTTCCCAGAGGTTCAAACCCCAAACGGTCGCAATCGCGTGAAAATGGGAGAATTTTTCCAACAGATCGCGCCATTTGGGGGATTGTCCTGCCCCAGACCCCGAAAATGCAAGGTCTGGGCGCAGGTCTCAGCTTGCCGCAGCGGGCCGCGACAAACGTGTCACGATTGCAATAACCCCAAGCCCGATCCAAACAACTTGGATCAACGCCGAAGCCAAATTGAAGTTCTGTGTCAGGCTGATCAATACAAACGTCGCCGCCGTTGTGTTCAGCGTGAAAAACAACATGCCCCTGCTGTCGATCCGCTGAAACGTTACCAAAGTATAAGACGCCAAATAAACGATGAAACCCAGCACACCAATCCCGTTACAAATCAGGGATAAATCAAAGATGCTCATAAGGTCGCGCACACTGCTAAAATGATCTGACATTACAATCTCCAAAATCAATCGTAAGCCGACCCTAGATCAACGATCCGTCCAAAAGTGTGATGCGAGGCACTGTTTGAAAATAAAATTGAACGCCGTTCAATTTTTTACACTTTACTCACTGGAATTTCACAATTTTTACGTCTTAGGGAAAACGAAACACCGATCCCGTCGCATGGACAGCCATAAAACACGGCCCAACTCTGGCAAGAATACACCAGGTACAGTCACATGCAGCCGTGATCCATCATAATCCATTTCAAATTCCACCAGCGAATGGCTGCCCAAATACCGCGCCCGTGTCACCTTGCCTTTTGCAGGTGTGCCCTCTTGCACCGTTGGATTCGGCCCGCGCCCTTTGCGATCAAAATCCAACCGCAAATGCTGGGGGCGGATAATGATCTCAACCTCGGTCCCATCCACGGCCCCTGGCACCAGAAATTGCCCAAATGGGGTTTCCGTCAGCGCGTTTTTCACAACCCCTGACACGATATTAATGTCAGAAAAGAACGCTGCCGCCTCGCGGTCTACAGGGGCATTGAATATGTTATATGGCGCGCCTTGCTGCACGATCCGCCCGTCCCGCATCAATGCGATTTGATCGGCCATGCGCATGGCTTCTTGCGGTTCATGGGTCACCAGCAACACCGCCGTGCCCTCATCTTTCAACAATTCTAACGTGCGATCCCGCACCTCATCGCGCAGCCGATCATCCAGCCCCGAAAACGGCTCATCCATCAACAACACACGCGGACGCGGCGCAACTGCACGGGCCAGTGCCACACGCTGTTGCTCACCGCCAGACAATTCATGGGGATATTTGCGATCATATCCTTGCAGGTCCACACGCTCTAACATTTCGCGCACCCGCGCCGCACGATCCTGTTTTGATCCGCTCAGCCCAAAGCCAATATTTTGCGCCACATCCAAATGCGGAAACAGTGCGAAATCTTGAAACATCAATCCGATGGACCGCACTTCGGGGGGCATATGATGCGTGCCATCCGACACCAATTGCCCATCCACCAAAACCGCGCCCGCATCCTGCTGTTCCACCCCTGCTGCAATACGCAGCGTGGTGGATTTCCCGCAACCAGACGGTCCAAGCAGGCAAATCACCTCCCCTGCGCGCAATTGCAACGACACGCCATTAACGGCAGTTTCGCCACCAAACCGGTGCGAAATGCTCTGCAATTCCAATCGAGGGGTGTCCTGGGCGGCCAAGGGGCGCTCCGCTGTTATTCCTTACGCTTTCGCTCAGATATCAGCGCAACCGCCACGCGGCAAGCATCTTTCCGCGACCTATTCTATCAGGTCGAACGTGGCTTCGCTCCGCGCCACGCCATTGATCTGCAAAACAATCCGTGTGGTCCCGGGATACAATCGAAAGGTCGTGGCATCCCCTTTGAACCGATGTCGCTTTTTCAAAACCACCCGCTCCCCTGCCTTTAGCGCCACCTGTTTCAGCTTAAACACCTTGGGCTTGCGCGATCCGTCCGCTTTTACAAACTCCACCGCGTAATCCACCAGCAGCTTTGCCGCATCCCGCGCCACGATCTCTACGTCAAAGGCCAACACATCGCCAATGGCCACATGTTTCGCGCCCAACACGACCGCACCAACCTCAATCGCAGGATCAGGCCCATACCCCAGCAATTCCATCGCGTCAGGATGCCCCTGCTTGATCAACGTGCGCAACGCATGACGCGTGATCCAGTCGAGCTCCTTGGCCCCCTGCTCCCCCTGAACACGCCAGCGCCGCAAAGTTTCAATCACCAGCGCAGGATCCGTCTTGGCAATATCGTTTAAATGGTTCGCCACGGACCGCGTCACATAGCGCGTTTTATCACTGTGCAGTGTGTCCAGAAACGGGATCGCATCGCGCACATCCAACCCAATCTTCATGCCCCAAGGCAATTTTGGCCGTGTGCCTTCACTCACCAAACGACGCACATGGTAATTCTCGTCAAACGCCCACTCCGCCAACTCCGCTCGGGTCTGATCGGGATAGGCATTCAAAAACGGTCGAATGGCATATTCCATCGAAAACCGCTTGGTGATCTCTTTCAACAGGGCCATCGACCGCGTGAAATGCGCGATCCCCTGATTTTGCACAAAGGTCCCAAGCGGGCCGAAAATGAAATCCCCAAAATCATCATCCGTTTTTGTGGGATCGAGCGGCTCTGGCAAAGCCGCCTCAATCACATCCGCCGCCGCATGAAAATCATCAGGCAAATACTGCGCCAACACCCGCGCAATCAAATCCATCCGCGCCTTCAATTCCAGAGGCAGCATCTCGGCCATCACATCGCGCTCAAATCCAGCCGCATCAAACCGCGCATCCGCCGCCCCGAACTGCTGCCCCAAATACGCAACCTTCTCTGCGTTAAACAAAGCATCCTTCAGGCTATACCGTTCTTCTGCCATTCTTTGGTCTCCAAATACTCAAAATCCGACCGCGCCTCACACGCAGTCGGACCCTATAACGCGCCACTGACAAACCGTGTCAGCTTACATCGTGGAATTTACCGCCCCACCGTCGAGCAGGATATTCTGCCCCACAATAAACCCGGCGTGTTGCGAACACAGGAACGCACACGTGGCCCCGAATTCCGCCGCCGTTCCATAGCGCCGCGCTGGGATGGTTTCACACCGCGCCGCTTTGGCTTCATCCATAGAAATCCCTTGCTGTTCGGCCACCCCCGTGTCGAGCGACACCGCCCGATCTGTGGCGTGAATACCGGGTTGTAGGTTGTTGATCGTCACCCCACTTGGCGCAACCTGCCGCGCGGTCCCCGCCACATAGCCTGTCAAACCAGCACGGGCCGAATTCGAAAGCCCCAACACAGGAATCGGCGATTTCACAGATTGCGAGGTGATGTTGACCACGCGCCCCCATCCCTGATCCATCATGGCGGGCAAACAGGCTTTCATCATGGCAATGGGCGTTAACATATTGGCATCCAGCGCCTTGATGAAATCCTCCCGATCCCAGTCAGACCACATGCCAGGGGGCGGCCCACCAGCGTTATTCACCAAAATATCAACGCGGCCAGCAGCCTCCAAAACCGCCTTTTGCCCCGCCTCTGTCGTAATGTCCGCCGCCACAGCGGTGACATCAACACCATGGGCACGCAACTGATCCGCCGCATCGTTCAACGGTCCCTCGGATCGCGCGTTGATCACCAAATTCACGCCCGCCTGCGCCAAGGCGTCGGCACAGCCAAAGCCCAAACCCTTGGACCCTGCGCAAACAATCGCCGTTTTGCCTTTAATTCCTAAATCCATTCTCGAATCTCCTCATCCGCTGTTTCCAACACCCTAGGAACACACTAAGTCTGGGGCAATGCTCCAGTATCGCTTTCAAAGAACACGCCCCAGATGATCCTTCGCTCTCTCGTTTTGCCTGCTGTCCTGATTTTTCTGGCCGCCTGTACCGAAAACACCACCCCTGTGGAAGAAAAGCGCCCGTCCTCGACCGACGCAAAAACCACGCCATCCGTGCAACTGTCCCGTTCATCCAAAGATGGCAAAGCCTCTTTTGATCGGGTCAGCAAACGCCTCTTGCCTGTGGCCCGTCAGGCCTGCCGCGCTGAATTCAAATCCAACGCCACGGCCAAATGCAGGTTTCGCCTAATTGTGCGCAATGAACCGGGCACCCCGCCGGACGCCAAATTCACCCGCTCCGCTGCGGGCCGCCCAATCATTGTATTCAACTCCGCCATGTTGCAATTTCTGCGCGATGACAACGAAATGGCCATGGTTTTGGGGCACGAAATGGCCCACCAGATCGGCAATCACATTGAACGGGGCCAACGGGAAATCTTGCGCAGCGCCATCCAAAGCGCCAAAGCCGCAAAAAAAGCAGGCGGCGATGTTCAAAAAGCGGCCGTCACAGCCGCAGAAAACGCGCTGATTTCGTTTTCGCGTAAATTCGAACTGGAGGCAGACAAAGCAGGCACAATCCTGATGATGCAAGCGGGCTACACGCCTGACAAAGCAATCAACTTGCTGGACCGCCTGCCCTCAAGCAACAGCCGCTTTCGCCGCCATCCGCTCCATCCGCAGCGCAAACAAGCAGTGCGTGCAGTTGCTAAACAATTCCGCGCCGCACAGGCCCGTGGCAAAACCCTCGCACTCGCGTTTTAAGGCGCCAACCTGCCCTGCATTCCGTCTTCGAACACGTTGCAAAACACAGGCAAAGCCACTGATAAACCAACAGTTAACCCAGACGCGTTGTCTAAGACGCGTGCTGTTAGACGCGTCTTATATGACGCGTCATGGTTTAGGTTTTGTTAAGGAATTCGCAAACGCATCATAATCCCCTCAAAATAATCATGAATTCCCTCAGGAATTGACGGGGGCAAAGCTTCTAAATCATTTGACTCCCCCGCCCTAGCTGCCCAAACTCCTTGGCAAAACAAATCCCAAGGGGGGACCACCTATGCCTGATGGCCAGCCACTCGTCTCGTTCGAAAACCTGCGCGTTGAATTTCAAACAAATGCAGGTGTTGTCGTGGGCGTCGAAGACGTTTCTTTCCATATCAACGCAGGCGAAACCGTTTGTGTGGTGGGCGAATCTGGTTCAGGGAAATCGGTGTCCTCGCTTTCCCTCATGCGTCTGGTGGAATTTGGCGGCGGTAAAATCGCCTCGGGCGAGTTGAATTTCGCAGACTCAGACGGCAACGTCCAAAATCTGGCCGAGGCCGAAGACAGCCTCATGCGCACCATCCGCGGCAACCAAATCGGTATGATCTTTCAGGAACCGATGACCTCTCTCAACCCCGTGTTCACCGTGGGCCGTCAATTGACCGAAGGGTTGCGCGTTCACAAAAACCTCAACAAACAAGACGCCGAAGACCGCGCGCTTGAACTGTTGCGCCGCGTGCGCATCCCAGAACCTGAACGCCGCCTGACGCAATACCCCCACGAACTTTCTGGCGGGATGCGCCAGCGCGTGATGATCGCCATGGCCTTGGCTTGCGAACCGCGCCTGTTGATCGCCGATGAACCCACAACCGCCCTTGATGTGACCATTCAGGCCGAAATCCTCTCGCTGATTAACCGCCTGAAAAAAGAAACAGGCACCGCCGTAATGTTCATCACCCACGACATGGCGGTCGTGGCACAAATGGCAGATCGCGTGGTTGTGATGTACCGTGGCAACCTCGTCGAAGAAGGCCCAGTCACCGAAATCTTTGAAAACCCGAAACAGGATTACACGCGCGCCCTTTTGGCCGCTGTGCCCAAACTCGGTGAAATGACTGGCAAAGAGTACCCCGAACCCATGGCCATCATGGGCGAAGAAGCCACCAGCAATCCGCAACCGATTGTACCTGGCATTGAAACCCTGCTCGAGGTGAAAAACCTCATCACCCGCTACCCCGTCAAAGGCGGCATGATGCGGCGCACCGTGGCCAATGTACACGCCGTCGAAGACGTTTCCTTTTCGATCAAACGCGGGGAAACCCTCTCGCTTGTGGGGGAGTCAGGCTGCGGCAAATCATCCGCGGGCCGCTCCGTTTTGCGCCTCGAAGAACCAAACTCTGGTCAAGTCATCATTAACGGCGTCGATGTCCTTGGCATGTCGAAAAAAGACCTGCACGAAGCCCGCCGCAACATGCAGATGATCTTCCAAGACCCGTTTGCCTCGCTCAATCCAACCCGCAAGGTAGTGGATCAAGTGATCGAACCCATGATCAATTACGGCATTGGCAAAGGCTCTGAAATGCGCGACCGCGCCAAAGAACTGTTCCGCCGCTGCGGCCTGCCCGACACCTTCCTTGATCGCTATCCACACGAATTTTCGGGGGGTCAGCGACAGCGCGTGGCCATCGCACGTGCCCTTGCCCTCAACCCTAAACTCATCGTCGCAGACGAGGCCGTTTCGGCGCTAGACGTGTCCGTTCAAGCGCAAGTGCTGAACCTTATGATGGAACTGCAATCCGAACTTGAACTCAGCTATCTGTTCATCTCGCATGACATGGCCGTGGTTGAACGGGTCTCCCACCAAGTGGCGGTCATGTACCTCGGTCGGATCGTTGAAATTGGCCCACGGGCGGCGATCTTTGAAAACCCACAACACGAATACACGCGCACGCTGCTCTCTGCCGTGCCTCGCCCTGATCCGCGCAACAAACAGATCGACAAAGAGCTGAACTTCAAACCGATCCCCAGCCCGATCCACCCGATCACGTATAACCCAGGGCCTTCGCGCTACCGCGAGGTGTCACCAGGACACCGGGTGCTCGAACCTTTCGAATAATCACGCGTCACACACGCGCGTCCAAAGACCACACAACAGAATGCACCCAACGTAGGGTGCATTTTTGTGTCGACCCGTCGACACCCACCAAAAACGAAAAACAATGTCCAAAGCCCGAAAGCGAAGCGACAGAGGCGCCGGCCGATTTTACCAATTACGCAACTCACATACTACGGGCCAGCGCCCCCCCTACTACGTCGCCATAGAAGGTACCCTTGTCTGAAATCAAATCCGTTTCAAAACAACGCGGTTTTCGTGAATGGTATGGCCAGTTTCGTGAACTGCATGTCGCTTTTTGACAAAAAAACAACACCAACTACCCTTGGTGGAGTTGATAAAAACCTTAGGTTATTTTCCAAAAAGCGCCACACGCTCTATTTACCAAACAGGATTTTTCTGCCACTACGGCCACCCAGTAACTTTTGTGTATTTTTCTCAATTACTGACCGACGCCGCGATGACCCAAGAACCCACATCTTCAGAACTCTCGTTCTGGCCAAAGTTTTGGACCGCTTACAAAGCGCGCATCTTGCATCCAATCAATTTGATTGTCTGTACCTTCGGTTCCATCATCGTCGCCTCCATCGGTCCATTCAACACCTACGACGCTTATGCCATCGGCTTCCGCCTCGCATTTTGGGGTTGGATCGTTTTCTCTTCCAGCATCTCATCCATCTTCTTTGGCGTTTTGGCGCAGGTCTGGTTCGAAGAAAAACCTTTCTGGTATCAAAGCTCGGTTGGTGCCGCCATCTTCGCACCAACCTATTTCCTGATCGTTTGGTTCACCATTACAGGCCTGTTTCCACAAAGCGAACTGCCCCACCCGCTGGTCATCTTCACAATCATCGTTTCCATCAGCGCCATCATCTATGTCATCATGTGGAGCACGAGCGTTCTTGTTGAATCCAAAATAAAAGAACACCTCACAAAGAACCCCATAAAAGACGACCAAACACAAACCGTTCCGTCAGAACCGATTCAATCGGCCAGCCCAACCACCAGCTCTCATTCTAAGAAGTCTGCCGAAGATTGCCCCTTCATGGCAAACCTTGGGCCCAACGCGGGCAAACGTCTCATCCGCCTCGCAATGTCGGACCACTATATCGAGGCCCATACAGAAACAGGCATGCATCTGTTGCACATGCGCTTTTCTGATGCGGTCAACATGCTCGACACTGAACACGGTGCGCAGGTCCATCGCTCCCATTGGGTTCGCTTCGACGAAATCGCCAAAGTCAAAACAGAAAACCAAAAAACCGTTTTGGTCATGGCCGATGGATTTAACGTTCCAGTTTCACGCAGCCGCAAGAAAAATCTGAAAGAGCGCGGCGTGATTTAACGCTTACCCTTTGGCACCGCCATGGACCGCGCGCACCATGCGCAAACTCTCGGTCAACTCTTGTTCCATGGCGTTCAAATCCGCCTCAGAAACCCCTTTAATCTTCCTCGCACGCACCTCTTTAATCTTTTCTTTCAACAGCCGTTCCAACAGGCTGTGTTCTTTTGGGGCAATCGCCTCTGCGTCCCAATGCGCTTTGATCTGCCCTGACAACAAAGCCTGCCAATAAACCCGCAAAATGGAATTGATCCGCGCCTGATATCCACGTCCAAGTTTGCGAAACCACTTAATCATATCTTCATCCAGCGACAGAGTGACCTTCACCTTGTTTGGGCGCATCGGATGCAACTGTGGAATCTCATTCCAAATTTCGGGTAAGGATCCCGTCATCCAGTCATCGTAAAAACTTTCCTGCAACGTTTTCAGTTCCGCAACCAAATCAGCCCGCGCGGTTTCTTGTGCTTTCGTAACCATGATGACCTCAAAGTGTTAATTCAAAGCAAACACCCTAAGCAACAAAGGTTAACCGCAGAAAAAAACACCGCACCCATACCTACGGGACCCCTGTTTCTGGGTGGTTTGCTTTTCGCAATTTCTTGCCCTTCCCCCAAACCTTAACTATACGCACGCACATGTTAGACACCGTTTCAAATCAACCCGTGTTGCCGCCGGAAATTGACCGTCGCCGCACCTTCGCGATTATCTCTCACCCAGACGCGGGTAAAACCACGCTGACCGAAAAATTCCTCCTCTACGGGGGGGCCATTCAAATGGCGGGTCAGGTGCGTGCCAAAGGCGAAGCACGGCGCACACGCTCCGACTTTATGCAGATGGAAAAAGACCGCGGCATCTCTGTCTCTGCCTCCGCAATGTCGTTTGAATTCAAAAACTTCTGGTTCAACCTTGTGGACACACCTGGCCACTCGGACTTTTCCGAAGACACCTATCGCACCCTCACCGCTGTGGACGCCGCCATCATGGTCATCGACGGCGCAAAGGGCGTTGAATCCCAAACCCAAAAACTGTTTGAGGTCTGCCGCCTGCGCGACATGCCGATCCTGACCTTTTGTAACAAAATGGACCGCGAGAGCCGCGACACGTTTGAAATCATTGACGAAATTCAAGAAAACCTCGCCATTGACGTAACGCCCGCCAGTTGGCCCATTGGCGTGGGCAAAGAATTCATGGGCTGTTACGACATGCTCAATGATCGCCTTGAGCTGATGGATCGCGGGGATCGCAACGTGGTTGCCGAATCCATTGAAATCAATGGCCTAGACGACCCGAAACTGGCGCAGCATGTTCCAGAACACCTTTTGGAAAAGTTCTTGGAAGAACTGGAAATGGCCCGCGAATTGCTGCCTGAACTGGATCACCAAGCCTTCCTCGATGGCACGATGACCCCCATTTGGTTCGGCTCCGCCATCAACTCTTTTGGTGTTCAGGAACTGATGGACGGCATCGGCACTTACGGCCCAAAACCACAGGTCCGCCCTGCTGGGGATCGCCAAGTTTCTCCAGATGAGAAAAAGGTTTCTGGCTTTGTTTTCAAGGTCCAAGCCAACATGGATCCAAAGCACCGCGACCGCATTGCATTCGTGCGTTTGTGTTCTGGCCACTTTAAACGCGGCATGAAACTGACCCACGTGCGCACCAAAAAACCGATGGCCATTGCATCCCCAATGCTGTTCCTCGCCTCGGATCGGGAACTGGCTGAGGAAGCTTGGGCGGGCGATATCATCGGCATTCCAAACCATGGGCAGTTGCGGATTGGAGATGCGCTCACGGAAGGGGAATCTTTACGTTTTGCTGGTATCCCCTCTTTTGCGCCTGAATTGTTGCAATCCGTGCGTGCCACCGACCCGATGAAAGCCAAGCATCTGGATAAGGCGCTCACACAGTTTGCCGAAGAAGGGGCCGCAAAACTGTTTAAACCGATGATCGGTGCAGGCTGGATCGTCGGCGTCGTCGGCGCGTTGCAGTTTGAGGTTCTGGCCTCACGCATTGAACTAGAATATGGCATCCCCGTGCGGTTTGAACCCACACAGTTCACCTCCGCGCGCTGGCTGTCTGGCCCAAAAGACAAGGTAGACGCCTTTGTTAACACCAACAAAGGCCACATGGCCGCCGATCACGATGGCTACCCCGTCTATATGACGCGGCTACAATGGGATATCGACCGTGTGGAACGGGATTTCCCCGAATTGTCGCTGGACGCCACTCGAGATGTTCAGCTTTAGGTTTTATTAACCTTTGCGCGGACGCCCTGCGGCTCAGATTGTTTCTAAATTGGACACAATCGCAGGAAATCCGCGCATTGGCCTTATTTTTAAGGCCAGTTGATTGACACCCCAGCAGAAATCGCTATGTCAAAGCTCAGATGAAAGAGCCCAATACGGGGCTCCGGCCGCCTTTACCTTGCGGCACCTTTTAACGCCGTAACAAACAGGCTCGAATGACAAAATTTACTGATCTGGACTTGGACGCCAAAGTTCTCAAGGCCATTAGCGAAGCTGGGTACGAAAGCCCAACTCCTATCCAAGCAGCTGCAATCCCGCACGCCCTGAACGGTCGTGATGTTCTTGGTATCGCACAAACAGGCACTGGCAAAACTGCCAGCTTTACACTGCCAATGATCACCAAACTGGCCAAGGGTCGCGCCCGCGCCCGCATGCCACGTTCTTTGGTGCTTTGCCCAACCCGTGAACTTGCCGCGCAAGTTGCTGAAAACTTTGAGATTTATGCAAAGCACTTGAAACTCACGATGGCCCTGTTGATCGGCGGCGTCAGCTTCAAGGAACAGGACAAACTGATCGACCGTGGTGTTGACGTTTTGATCGCAACTCCTGGCCGTTTGCTCGACCATTTCGAACGTGGCAAACTTATGCTGACAGGCGTTCAAATCATGGTGGTTGACGAGGCAGACCGCATGCTCGACATGGGGTTCATCCCCGATATCGAACGCATCTTCAAACTCACGCCATTCACACGCCAAACGCTGTTCTTTTCGGCCACCATGGCCCCAGAAATCACCCGCATCACACAGGAATTTCTGCAAAATCCAGAACGCGTCGAAGTGGCGCGACAGGCCACAACATCTGAAAACATCACACAGAAAGTCTGCATGTTTAAAGCGTCGCATCGCAGCAAAGAGGGCAAAGAAAAACGCGCCCTCCTGCGCGATATCCTGAAGATGGAAGGCGACACGCTCAGCAACGGTATCATTTTTTGCAACCGAAAATCCGAAGTCGATATTGTCGCGAAATCCCTTAAAAAACATGGGTTTGATGCTGGCGCTATTCATGGAGACTTGGATCAAGCTTTGCGCACAAAAACCCTCGACGGGTTCCGCGCTGGGGATTTGAAAATCCTCGTGGCATCCGATGTGGCCGCCCGTGGATTAGACGTGCCAGCAGTCAGTCACGTGGTCAACTTTGATGTGCCAATCCACGCCGAAGACTACGTTCACCGTATTGGTCGTACGGGTCGTGCGGGCCGTGATGGTAAGGCGATCACTTTGGTGCTGCCGTTTGAACAAAAACACCTCGATAAAATCGAAGAATTGGTCAAGAAACAGATCGACCGCATGGATCCCCCGAACGGCCCCGCCGCAGGACCATCAGACGCGGCCGACACCAAAGAAGACAAGCCAAAGCGCGAACGTACGCCGCGCAAACCGCGCGAGCCAAAGGCCGAGCAACCTGCCAAAGAGCCACAGGAAAAACGCGAACCGTCAAACAAAGGAAATCAACGTGGGTCCAACCGTTCAGACGGTCGCAATAAAGTGGTTGGAATGGGCGATCACGTCCCCGCATTCATGATGCGCTCGTTTGAAATCAAACGCGCCACACGTCGCAAAAAAGACGAAGCAGACGCGCAAAATACGCAAACAGACTTGGAAGAAAACGCGGAAACGCCAGCATCTGACGAGTCCGCGACCTAAGCCTACGCTGTTAATCTACAAGCCGGTTGATCAAAACTTTGACAACCGGCTTTTTGCCGATCAAATCCTTACACACCCGCGACACAGTGCGCGTCACAAGGCGCTCTACCTCGTCATCGCTCATCAGCGTGGCTTTTTTCGCAGTGACCAATTCTTCGTCAATGCTGCGTTCCAAGGCTTCTTGCAATGCTGGTTCCATTGCGCCCGTGTCAGGCAGGCCCAACACTTCGGCCCAGCTTTCACCGATTAAGGCGTTGTCTTCAAACAACAAACTAACAACAACAGCCCCACGCAGTGCCATGCGCATCCGTTCCAAAACAACCCCGTCATAGGCCCCAATCAAACGGGAGCCATCAAGGTAAATGCGGCCCGTTTCAATGTGGCTTTCAATGTCAGGCGTGTCCCCTGACAGGTTCACAATCGCCCCGTTTGACGCGATGACAGAAGGAATATTCCGTTCTGCTGCAAGATCAGCATGGGCCCGCAAATGGCGGTGTTCGCCGTGCATTGGGATTAGCATTTTCGGTTTAAAAATGCCGTGGATTTCTTCCAGATCAGGGCGGTTGGCGTGGCCTGACACATGATAATGCCCTGCGGATTCATCCACCACATTCACACCCATTTCGCTGTAGGCATTGATGATACGACCAACACCCACTTCGTTTCCAGGAATGGTTTTGCTGGAAAACAGAAAGGTATCCCCTTCGCGCATGGTCATGCCCAGATACTTGCCATTGGCCAACTGCGCCGATGCCGCACGGCGTTCGCCTTGGCTGCCAGTCACCAAAAGCATCAGATTTTCACGCGGAATGTCATGAGCGTCCTCAACATCCACAATAGGGGGAAAATCGTCGATCAAGCCTGCAAAATTGGCGTAGCCCAGCATCTTTTTCATGGATCGGCCCAGCACCACCACAGATCGTCCAGAATCCACCGCCGCCTGTGCCAGCGTTTTCAACCGCGCAACATTGGATGCAAAAGTTGTGGCCACGACCATGCCCGAGGCGTCTTTCATCATGTTCGCGATATGCGGACGCAAACCAGATTCCGATTTACCCGCGTGTTTGGAAAACACATTTGTGCTGTCACACACCAACGCCTGAACGCCATCTTTGGCAATTTCACGGTAAAGTGCGGGGTTATACGCTTCCCCCACGATCGGATCAGGATCAAGTTTAAAATCGCCCGTGTGAACCACGCGTCCTGCGGGGCTGTCGATCACCAAACCCGATGCTTCGGGAATGGAGTGGGAAACAGGCATAAAGCCGACTTTAAAATCACCGAGCGTGACCTGCTCGGGCCAGGCTTCCATAACTTCGATACGGTCAATGTCTTGGCCGTGATCTTCCATCTTGGCCCGCGCCACCGCACCTGTAAATTTGCGCGTAAAAATGGGCGCAGCCAGACGGCTGTACAAATGCCCAAGCGCGCCGATGTGATCTTCGTGCGCATGGGTGATGAATATCCCATCAAGCCGATCCGCGCGCGCTTCGATAAAGGCGGCGTCAGGCATGATCAAATCCACACCTGGCGTTCCGTCCATGGATGGAAACGTCACGCCCACATCCACCAAAATGAACCGTTCTTTGTCTGGCGCACCATACCCATAGAGGTACATGTTCATCCCGATTTCGCCCGCGCCACCCAGTGGGAGGAAAATCAACCGTTTGGAATTGCTCATTTATTCGCCTTTGTTTTTTTCAGCAATCAGGACAAGCCCGTGCAGTGTTAGATCGCCATCAATAGTGTCAAATAGGGTTGTTCCACGTTCAAAAAGCCCCGCAAGCCCCCCAGTCCCGATCACCTTCATCGGGCGCGGATGTTCTTCGCGGATCTTTTTACAGACCCCTTCGATCAGGCCGATATAGCCCCAAAATACCCCTGCCTGCATACACACCAACGTGTTGGTGCCAATCACATTATCTGGCATGGACACATCAATATGAGGCAGTGCGGCAGCGGCCTCGTGAAGGGCTTTGATCGACAAGTTCACCCCGGGTGAAATGACGCCGCCGATATAAGCTCCGTCTTGATCGACCACATCAAACGTTGTGGCCGTGCCAAAATCCACAACGATCAAATCACCGCCATACCGATCATAAGCACCAACCGTATTTACCAGCCGATCCGCGCCCACCAACGTGCCTTCATCAACACGTACTGGCACACCCAGCTCAGTTTCTGGTTTGCCCACCACAACAGGACGGCAATCGAAATATTTGTCGCTTAACACCCGCAAATTAAACACCACTTGGGGTACAACAGATGAAATCACCACGCGGTCGATTTCACTTGGAATATTATTCAGCTGCATCAAGTTGCGCAGCCACACATAATACTGATCTGCAGTGCGCGCATGTTCAGTCGCGCAGCGCCATTCGGCCAAAAAGGATTGCCCATCATAAATGGCAAAAACGGTGTTTGTATTTCCAACGTCGATGGCAAGAAGCATAAAACGGCGGCCCTTAGAATGAAATGTCTGCAGCGGTGATCACGTGCAGACCATCTGGCGCTTGTAGTCTAAGTGCGCCTGTTTCGTCCACAGTCTTAAACGTGCCCGTGATACTCCTATCCCCCATCCGCGCAGTGATCGTTTTGCCGATATTCGCCGCATGGGCCAGCCACGCGGTGCGAATAGGGCCAAAGCCATAGGTGGCGAGTTGGTGTTCCCAATGGTCAAATCGCACTGCCAATGTATCGAGAACCGTTTCAGGGGACACTTTTACCCCAAGGCTTTGCGCCAAAGATTGCGGGCCGATTGCGCGCTCTTCCAGCTTGGATGGGGACGGCATGTTGGCGAGGTTCACGCCAATCCCAATGATCAGAGCGGGATGCCCCTGCCCATCGTTGAGCGTTTCCAGCAGGATACCCGCCAGTTTGCCACCGCGCAGCAGCACATCGTTTGGCCACTTCAACGTGAACACTTCTTCGCGTCCTGTAAGCGCAACCAGTGTATCATAGAGCGCAAGGGCCGCCACAAAGCTGCGCAGCGCCAGTTGATCGGGTGTCGTGTTGGGGCGGATCAGCAAAGAGGCCGCAAAGTTGCCCTTTTGGCTATCCCACGCCCTGCCCCGCCGCCCTGTTCCTGCGGTCTGTTCATGTGCCAAGAACCAAGCAGCCCCCGCAATTGCAGGGGCTTGCCGTCTGGCCTCGGCCATGGTGCTGTCGATGGTGTCAAAGACGAACCGTTGTGTGCCCAAGGGCCAATCTTGCATTATTGCAGCAAGGACGCAGCAGCCGCAGCTGCATATCCTTCAAGTCCGAACAGGTTGATGATCCCAAGCAGCATTAACGCCGCTGATCCCATCAGGGTTACGTAGTGCAGGCTCGGCATACGACCATCGATGCCTTCTGCGTCTTCACCAAACCAAATGTAATAGATCACACGCAAGTAGTAGAACGCGCCAATCACAGAGGCGATCACACCAGCAATGGCAAGCCATGCCATGCCTGCCTCAACCGCGGCCTGCAACACGAACAACTTGCCCACAAACCCCACCAGCGGCGGGATACCTGCAAGGGAGAACAACAACGCCGTCAACGCCGCCGCTTTGCCAAGAGACTGCTTAGAGTACATGCCAAGACTGCGAATGTCAGTCACCGCACGGCCATCTTTTTCCATGTTCAGAATGAACGCAAATGTACCGATATTCATTACCACATAGATGGCCATATAGATCAGTAGCGCTTTGACGCCTTCTTCCGTACCAGCGGCCAAACCCATAAGGGCAAACCCCATATGGGCAATCGAAGAGTAGGCCATCAAACGTTTGATGTTGGTTTGGCCAATGGCCGCAACGGCACCCAAGAACATGGACACCAGCGACAGGAAAGCCACGATCTGGGTCCAATCCCCTTGTGCGCCGCCAAAGGCATCAAACATCACGCGGGCGAACAGGCCAGCTGCCGCAACCTTTGGCGCAGTGGCAAAAAACGCCGTTACAGGTGTTGGGGACCCTTCGTATACATCTGGGGTCCACATGTGGAATGGCGCAGCAGAGATTTTGAACGCCATCCCAACACACAAGAACACCAGACCAAAGATCATGCCGAGTTCTAGCCCGTCAGATTTGATGGTAGACGCGATGCCCGCAAAGTTGGTCGTTCCTGTGTAACCATACACAAAGGACGCACCATAAAGCAGCATACCAGAGGACAGCGCCCCAAGAACAAAGTACTTCAGGCCCGCTTCGGTGGATTTCAGGCTGTCACGGCGGAAGGCCGCAATGACGTAAAGCGAAAGGGATTGCAGTTCCAACCCCATGTAAAGCGCCATCAAGTCCCCTGCGGATACCATCATCATCATACCAATCGTCGCCAGCGCGATCAGGATTGGGTATTCAAATTTGAACATGTCGTTGCGGCGCAGGTAATCTTGGCTCAGCAAAAGCATAATCGCGCTGGCCCAAAGCATCAGAACTTTGGCAAAGCGGGAAAATCCATCATCCACAAACGCACCGTTAAACGCGGTGCGGTTTTCCATTGGTGAAAACGCGATCCACAGGCCAAGAGCGATCATCACCCCTGCCGTGGCCCATGTGACCACAGGCGCTGTGTCGTCTTTTTTGGTATAGACGGCGAACATTAGGGCCGCCATGGAAAACACCGCGAGGATAACCTCTGGCAGAACGATATTAAGGTCGCTGGAAATCATGTCTTCCCGCTCCGTTAGTGGCTGGCCTTGGAAACTGCGGCTGTCACAGTTTCAGGCGTTGCAGATTGTACGTGTTCGACGAGTGCGGATACCGATGGGCCGATCAGATCAAGCACCAACGCGGGATAAATCCCAAGCAGCAAAGTCATCACCACCAGCGGCGCCATCATCAGGCGTTCGCGGCGATCCATGTCGGTGATGCCTTTCAGGCTTTCTTTGATCAGGTCGCCAAAGACAACCCGACGATAAAGCCAAAGCGCATAAGCCGCAGATAGGATCACACCCGTTGTGGCCCCAAAGGCGATCCAAGTGTTCGCCTTAAACGCGGCGGTCAGTGTCAGGAATTCCCCAACAAAACCAGACGTGCCAGGCAAACCAACATTGGCCATGGTGAACAGCATAAACACCAGCGCATAGGCAGGCATACGCACCACAAGGCCGCCATAGGCATCAATATCGCGGGTGTGCATCCGATCATAGATCACCCCAACCCCGAGGAACAATGCCCCCGAGATAAAGCCGTGGCTGATCATTTGGAAAATCGCGCCATCAAGGCCCTGTTGGTTCAGTGTGAAAATCCCCATGGTTACAAAACCCATGTGCGCCACAGATGAATAGGCAATCAGCTTTTTCATGTCTTCCTGCATCATCGCCACAAGGGAGGTGTAGATAATGGCAATCACAGACAAGGTCATCACAAAGGTCGCGAGCGCATCGGCGGCCACCGGGAACATCGGTAAGCTGAACCGCAAGAAGCCATAGCCGCCCATTTTCAACAGGATCGCCGCCAGCACCACGGAACCCGCTGTCGGGGCCTGCACGTGTGCATCTGGCAACCATGTGTGAACAGGCCACATCGGCATCTTCACCGCAAAGCTGGCAAAGAAAGCAAGGAACAGCAGCGTTTGCATACCGCCCACTACTGTTACACCCGCGATTGAGAATGATTCTGATGCGAAGGTGTGGTTCAGCAATGTCGGAATATCCGTCGTACCTGCATCCCACCACATGGCAAGCATCGCAACCAGCATCAAAACGGAGCCGAACAGTGTGTAGAGGAAGAACTTGAACGCCGCATAGATGCGGTTTTGTCCCCCCCAAATGCCCACAATAAGGAACATCGGGATCAGACCTGCCTCGAACACCACATAGAACAGGATCAGATCAAGCGCACAGAACACTGCGATCATCAACGTTTCAAGGATTAGGAACAGGATCATGTACTCTTTGACGCGATCCGTCACCAACCAGCAGGCGCCAATCACAATCGGCATCAGGAATGTAGTCAGTAGAACGAACAGCACCGAAATACCGTCAACGCCCAGTTTATACGTTAGGCCGCCGAACCATTCGTATTCTTCAACCAGCTGAAAGCCCGTGTTGTTGGGATCAAACTGCGTGTAGATCGCAATGGAAATGATGAAGGTTGCAATTGTGACAACCAATGCCACCAACTTGGCGTTCTTTTGCGCAGCCGCATCTGTTCCACGCAGGAACACCGCAAGGATGATGGCCCCCAGCAACGGCAGGAAGGTGACGACAGAAAGAAGATTATCCATCAGTGTGAACCTCCACCGATTGCGAACCATGTAATAATAGCGGCCAATCCCACGAACATCGCGAAAGCATAGTGGAACAGATAGCCAGATTGCGCACGTCCAGCCAGACGCGTGAACCAAGGCACGATTGTCATGGCCAACCCATTGAGCGCACCGTCAATGACAGCCCCATCTCCGCGTTTCCACAAGAATGTGCCGAGCCATTTTGCAGGGCGTACAAAGATCGTGTCATACAGCTCGTCAAAGTACCATTTGTTCAGCAAGAACCGATACAGGTGGCTTTGTTGTGCGGCCAGTTTCTGAGGCAGCGCTGTGTTTTTGATGTAGAACATCCAAGACACGATAAACCCGATCAGCATGGCCACAAACGGGCTTACCTTGACCCAAGTCGGCACATAGTGCGCATCGTGGATCACGTGGTTTGTGTCGTGGTTCATGTAGATGGATGCACCAAACCATTCTTCGATGTGCTTCACTTTGCCAAAGAAATCTTCGTACCAGAACATCCCTGCAAAGATCGCACCAACCGCCAAAACAGCCAGTGGAAGAACCATAACCATCGGGCTTTCGTGGGCGTGTTCATGGGTGTGATGATCGCCCCGCTCTTCGCCATAAAACGTCATGAAGATCAGACGCCAAGAATAAAAGCTGGTGAACACCGCAGCGATGACCAACATGATGAAGGCATACGTTGCGACACCAGTGCCACCCGCAAAGGCGCTCTCGATGATGGCGTCTTTTGATGCAAAACCGGCAAAGCCAATCCAGCCAGTGAGCGGAATACCAACACCCGTGATGGCCAATGTACCGATCATCATGGCCGCAAAGGTATAAGGGATTTTCTTACGCAGATTGCCGTAATTACGCATATCTTGTTCATGGTGCATGGCATGAATGACGGACCCTGCCCCAAGGAACAACATCGCCTTAAAGAACGCGTGCGTCAGCAAGTGGAACATCGCTACGGGATACGCGCCAACACCAGCGGCCACAAACATATAACCAAGCTGCGAACATGTAGAATAGGCAATCACGCGTTTGATGTCGTTTTGAACGAGGCCAACAGTGGCAGCAAAAAACGCAGTTGTGGCACCGATAAAGACGATAAAGTTTGGCGTCCAAACCGCGTATTCCATCAGGGGTGACAGACGACACACCATGAACACACCAGCCGTAACCATGGTCGCGGCGTGGATCAGCGCGGACACAGGTGTCGGCCCTTCCATCGCGTCTGGCAACCATGTGTGCAACATCAACTGCGCGGATTTACCCATCGCGCCGACGAACAGCAGGAACGTGATGGTTTCAAGCGCATTCACTTCCCAGCTGAGGAATTGGAAAGTCTCTTTTGACAGATCCTTTGCCGCCTTGGGGTCAAGAACCTCACTAAAGTTGATGCTGTCGGTCATCAGGAACAGACCAAAGATACCAAGCGCAAAGCCAAAGTCCCCCACGCGGTTCACAACAAAGGCTTTGATATTCGCTGCGTTCGCAGACGGTTTGCGATAGTAAAAGCCAATCAGCAGGTATGACGCAACGCCCACACCTTCCCAACCAAAGAACATCTGCAACAGGTTGTCAGATGTCACCAGCATCAGCATGGCGAATGTGAAGAACGACAAATAAGCAAAGAAACGCGGGCGATAGCTTTCGCCTTCTTTGAACTGATCGTCATGGGCCATGTAACCCAGTGAGTACATATGGACGAGAGCGGATACGGTGTTGATAACAATCAACATAATCGCAGTCAGGCGATCAATCCGTATGGCCCAATCCGTGGACAGTGATCCGCTTTCGATAAAGCGGAACAGCGGGATCACATCCACACCATTGTTCGCGTCATAGGTAAAGAAAATGACCCAAGACAGCGCCGCCGCCAACATCAGGAACCCGGTTGCCACATAAGTGGCCGCCGTTTCGCCGATGAACTTCCACCCGAACCCGCAAATCAGCGCGCCCACCAGTGGGGAAAAGAGGAGAATTGTTTCCATGAGTAAAATCTACCCCTTCATCACATTCACATCTTCCACCGCGATTGTACCACGGTTGCGGAAGAAACAGACAAGAATTGCCAAACCAATCGCAGCCTCGGCGGCGGCAACGGTCAGCACAAACAACGTGAAAATCTGGCCCACAAGGTCGCCCAGATGCACAGAGAATGCCACAAGATTGATATTCACAGCCAAGAGCATCAGCTCAATCGACATCAGAATAACGATCACGTTTTTGCGGTTCAAAAAGATGCCGAAAATGCCGATCACAAACAGCATCGCTGCGACAGTAAGGTAGTGTTCTAGGGTGATCATGATTAAAGCCCCTGCCCTGGTTTTACGTCTTTCAGCTCCATCGCAATCGCTGGGTCGCGGTGCATTTGCTGCATGACGTTTTGGCGTTTCACATCTTCGCGGTGACGCAGTGTCAGAACGATTGCGCCGATCATGGCCACCAACAGGATCAAGCCAGAAGCTTGGAACAGGTAGATGTAATCCGTGTAGATCAACTGACCCAGTGCAAGCG
Organism: Amylibacter sp. IMCC11727; assembly: GCF_029854195.1. NCBI lineage: Bacteria > Pseudomonadati > Pseudomonadota > Alphaproteobacteria > Rhodobacterales > Paracoccaceae > Amylibacter > Amylibacter sp. IMCC11727. The sequence goes on along the minus strand of NZ_CP122960.1, from coordinate 1,625,215 downwards.
TGTTATGTGTTTCTTCGATTGGGGGCGTTGGGGATTGGCGCAAACCAGCGGCGGCATCCGACATATTCCAATGGCCGTAAACCAAGCCCAGTTCGATCAACAGGATCAACCCAATCAACAGGCCCAGCGGCATGTAGCGCTGCATCCCGCCCTTAAGTTCGGCGAAATCCACATCGAGCATCATCACAACGAACAGGAACAACACCGCAACCGCGCCCACGTACACAATGGCCAGCAGCATGGCGACGAACTCTGCACCCATCAGCACAAACAGGCCAGCAGCGGAAAAGAACGCAAGGATCAGCCACAAAACCGAGTGGACTGGATTGCGCGCCAACACAACGAGCAGGCCAGCGCCCACCCCTGTGATTGCGAAAAGGTAAAATGCCATTGCTGTGACGGTCATACGGACCCCCCATCTGTGGAGAAGGCAGCCATGGCCGCCATCATTGCCTTTGAAACACCCGTAACGGCGCCAATGGCTGTCATTTGTAGAATAGTTTCAGTGACTTCGCGCTTTGACGCGCCAGCAGCCGTGGCCGCATGAATTGCTGTTGTGATCGCGGCGGTGTCTTCTGCGCCTTTGGCCGTCAGACCCGCAACGGTGGCCAATGCACGTGTTTTTGCGTCAATGCCATCGCCAACCATACCTTGCGCCATGTCAGCCATGCCCTCGGGCATCATGCCTTTGGCTTTGCCCAACCACTCCGCTTGGTTCTTGGCAAATTCTTTGCCCATCTGCTCGGCCATGTCTTGACCTTGCTTCATGAAGCCTTCGAACATTTTAGAAAAATCGCTCATCGGTACGGTGCGTCCATTTCGATGTTGCGGGCGATTTCTGCCTCCCAACGGTCGCCGTTGGACAGGAGTTTTTCCTTGTCATAAAACAGCTCTTCGCGGGTTTCGGTGGCGAATTCGAAATTTGGTCCTTCGACGATGGCGTCCACTGGGCAAGCCTCTTGGCAAAAACCGCAATAGATACATTTCGTCATGTCGATGTCATAGCGCGTGGTGCGGCGAGAGCCGTCGTCACGCGGCTCCGCATCAATGGTGATCGCCTGTGCAGGACAGATCGCTTCGCACAATTTACAGGCGATGCAGCGTTCTTCGCCGTTTGGATAGCGGCGCAGCGCGTGTTCGCCGCGGAAACGCGGAGACAAAGGCCCTTTTTCATGTGGGTAGTTCAGCGTGGCCTTGGGCTTCACAAAGTATTTGAGACCCAGCTTCATACCCTGCCAGAAATCTTGCAGCAGGAAATATTTCGTCGCGCGAGCGTAATCAAAAGCCATTATTCTGATGCCTCCACTTCCCAGCGTGCCCACAGGCCGCCAAGGTTCCGTTCGTCGCCATCTGTGAATGCCAGAATGGACACCACAACCACCCAGATGAGCGAGAGCGGCAAGAACACTTTCCAACCAATCCGCATCAGTTGGTCATAGCGGTAGCGCGGCACGATGGCCTTTACCATGGCGAAGAGGAAGAAGAAGAATGCCATCTTCAACACGAGCCACAATGCGCCGTCTGGCAATCCTGGAATTGGGGACAACCAACCGCCAAAGAAGAAGATCGAAGTCAGTGCGCACATCAGCCAAATCGCGATGTATTCGCCCGCCATGAACAACAGGAACGGTGTGGATGAATATTCTACTTGATAGCCCGCAACCAATTCTGATTCCGCTTCGGGAAGGTCAAACGGTGGACGGTTCGTTTCAGCCAACGCACTGATAAAGAACAGGAATACCATTGGGAAATGGGGCAACCAGTACCAGTTGAACAGGCCCCAACCGCCCTCTTGCGCTTTTACGATATCAACGAGGCTCAGGGAACCCGTGGAAATGATAATACCGATGATGATAAAGCCGATGGACACCTCGTAAGAGATCATCTGCGCGGCAGAGCGCAAAGAACCAAGGAACGGATATTTGGAGTTTGACGCCCAACCGCCCATAATCACGCCGTAAACTTCAAGCGAGCCAATCGCAAAGATGTAGAGGACCGCAACGTTCAGGTTCGCCAGAACCATGTCTTCGGAAAACGGAATAACCGCCCATGCGATCAGAGCGAGAATGAACGACAGCAAGGGTGCCATCAAGAAGACGGTTTTATCCGCCCCTGCTGGGATCAGCACCTCTTTAAAGATGTATTTCGCCGCATCGGCCACTGTTTGTAGCAGACCCCATGGGCCAACCACGTTCGGGCCGCGCCGCATTTGCACTGCGCCCCAAATTTTACGATCCCCGTACACAAGGAACAGCAAGCTGACCATGACAAACGCGGTAACCAGCAAACACTGCGCGATGATAATCACCAGTGTGCCAAGGTTCGTTGCAAAAAATCCGTCCATGAGCCGCCTCTAAACCGTCGGAATATTGTTGGCACGGCATTCAGCTGCCGTGACTTCTGCGTCAATTGAAACAACGCCGCCAGGATGACCCTCTGACAGCGTATAAATTCCTGTTCCCATCCAAACATCACGCTTGCGCGTTACGTCGTTGCGCACGCGGCGCACAAACCCAGCACCACGGATCAACGCATATTGCGCCGCAGCGCAATCGTTGAATGCCAAAACATCATCATCATTGCGAGCACCCGTCATTTCCACATCGAAACTGACGAGATCCCCATCCAGCAATTTGGTCGTGATGGTCCCGTATTCAGGCATGAACGCACCCTGATCCACAACCGGCCCTTTGGTCGGTGTGCAAGCAGCCAGTGCCGCGCATGTGGTTATCAGGGTTGCCATCTTCACAAATTACTCCGCTGCCAGTTTCGCCGCTTTGCGGCTCGCTGCGTTTGCTGCCAGTTCGGCCATAACTTGGCTGGCGCGGGCAATCGGGTTCGTTTGATAATGTTCAGAAATTGCGTTCGTCAGAGCGCCTTTTTTCAAGGCTTTACCTTTGATCGGCGTCCAGTCGTTTTCTGGCAACTGATCAATTGCGCCCAGATGTGGCACTTGCGCAAACATTGCCGCACGCAGCGCGGACAGGCTGTCAAACGGCAGCGTCTGGCCCAGTTCCGCAGACAAAGCCCGCAGAATAGCCCAGTTTTCCCGCGCATCCCCAGGCGCAAACCCAGCACGTGCCGTCATTTGCGGGCGACCTTCGGTGTTAACAAAAATGCCCGATTCTTCGGTATAGGCGGCCGCTGGCAGGATCACATCCGCGCGGTGCGCCCCGCGATCCCCGTGGCTGCCCTGATAAATTACAAACGGGCCATCTGCGATGGTCGTTTCATCAGAGCCAAGGTTGAACACAACATCCGCCCCTGTAACGAGCGTATCTGCATCCCCGTCAGACACACAGCCCAAATCCATCGCGCCAACACGACCAGCCGCAGTGTGGAGAACCATGAATTTGCTGTTCGTCTTTTCGGCCAGTGTCATCGCAGCAGCCAAAACAGCAGCGCCATCCGCACCTTGCAACGCGCCCTGCCCAACAATAACGACAGAGTTTTTCTCTTTCACCGCGCCAAAGTCTTTGGCAACCAGCGCATCCAGATCGGATTTGTCCGCACCCATATGCGCATAATCATAGGTCAGATCGACCGCTTCGCCCACCAGGCCGATATCCGCACCGTTGATCCAAGCTTTGCGCAAACGGGCGTTCAACACAGGTGCTTCGGCCCGTGGATTGGTGCCGATGAGTTGGATCATTTCCGCGGTGTCGATGTCTTCGATAGTTGCTGTGCCCACATAGGCGGACCGATTGCCCGCGGGCAACTTCGCACCATCTACGCGGCATTCCACTTGACCACCCAAGGAACCGATCAAATTCTGCAACGCGAAGACAGCCTCAGTGCTGACCAGATCACCGATCAGACCTGCAACTTGCTTGCCTTCAACTGCTGTTTTGATTGCCGCAAAGGCTTCGCCCCATGTGGCAGGAGACAACTTTCCGTTCACTCGAACGTAAGGCTTGTCCAAACGCTGACGGCGCAGACCATCCCAAACAAAACGGGATTTATCTGACAGCCACTCTTCGTTCACGCCATCGTGGTTGCGCGGCATAATCCGCATCACTTCGCGGCCTTTTGTATCCACACGAATGTTGGACCCAAGCGCATCCATAACGTCAATGGTTTCTGTTTTCTTCAACTCCCAAGGCCGCGCGGTAAACGCATAAGGCTTGGATGTCAGCGCGCCCACTGGGCACAAATCAATGATATTGCCCTGCAACTCGGAATCGAGCGTTTGGCTGAGGTAGGTTGTGATTTCCGCATCTTCACCACGGCCCGTTTGGCCCATCTGCGTGATACCAGCCACCTCGGAGGTAAACCGCACACACCGCGTGCAGGAAATGCACCGCGTCATTTGCGTATCAACCAGCGGACCAAGGTCGAGATCATCAACCGCCCGCTTTGGTTCGCGGAACCTAGAGAAATCGACGCCGTAGGCCATCGCTTGATCCTGCAAATCGCACTCACCGCCCTGATCGCAGATTGGACAGTCGAGCGGATGGTTGATCAGCAAAAATTCCATGACCCCTTCACGGGCCTTTTTCACCATGGGTGACTTTGTCTTAACGACTGGTGGTTGTCCTTCTGGGCCAGGGCGCAAATCACGCACCTGCATCGCACAGCTTGCGGCAGGCTTTGGCGGGCCGCCGACAACTTCGACCAGACACATACGGCAGTTGCCCGCAATCGACAGACGTTCGTGATAACAGAAACGAGGGATTTCCACGCCAGCAACTTCGCAGGCTTGGATCAGCGTCATCGCGCCTTCCACTTCTACTTCGGTATCGTCGATGATGATTTTGCGCAAATCGGTCATGCCGCCTCCCAAGTCGAGCGAAGGTCGCTCTGGGCTTGTCTTCGATGGTTGGCGGTCAAAAACCACCTCTCGGTCAATTACCGTAGGATGGCGCTGGCCTCAACCAAAGAAACGCGTTTTTGGTGGCAAAAAGTGTACTAATTTCCAATTCAAAGGGTATGGCCCCTGGAATCAGAGAGTTCCTACCAGAAATGGCATTATCTGAGTGTTTTGCTTGGTTAATTTTCGTAAAGCAAAGTACCAATTGCGCTGTTCGCGGCGATCTCTTTTCGACCCAATGCACACATAGTCGCAGGCTTAGACAAACTTGCGCCATTTGCCTTCAAATAAGCGCGTCCACGGGCCTTTAGGCGGTTCTTTTCTGCACGACTGTCCACGAATGTTTCAATCTCAGCCTTTGTATATCCCATCTCTACCGCCGATTTATGAATCGCTCGCAGTCTGGCAACGCCCTTAAAAATACGCCCAGAAATGCTGGAACAGTTTTTGCGAATTTCATCGGCGAGCCCAACATAAAGCAACCCATCATTGATATGTTGCACGTCACGAAGCGGCGGTTTTGCCATGGCAGCGGTGGCAAGAGTAAGGCTCAATGTTGCGATCATAAGCAGGCGCATGATCATCTCCTGTATCAGTTTGACCTTAGGGTCGTTGTTGATTGGAAGATGGGACCCTGCCCGATGTTATGCAATAACACGCAGGCTCACGACGTGTTTCAGCCCTGAAATATCAGGTTTTTCTGGCGTAATCCCAACCAAAGGCATGATCGCTATCGCCATGTGTTTCCAAATGTTTGAATCGTGCCATTGCTTCGGAAATGCTTGGTCTATGGCCTTTGGGCACCCACCACATAACAAAATTTCCGTTGCCTTGCGGATCGAACCATTCGCCTTTGCGATCATAAAACCGTTTGTGAATAGTTTTCCAAACAAATGCCGATAAGCTTTCGACATCGCGCCAAACCGACAGTGTGGATGCGGTGCGCGGATTAGCGAAAACACCCTGCACATCGGTTTGCGCTGCTTCCATTTCATCATCAAGCATACGCCAGATAAAACCATCGGACTTGGCGGCTAAGCCATTTACCAAATCAAGGTTGTTTTGAAAATCCGCCACACGCGGATCATCCCAATCGTATTTCAGCGTGCCGAAATTGAACTCGGCAAGCTGAAATTCATGTGTCATGGATTGGATTATTCCGCCGCAACCGCGCTGACGCGGCCAGTGCGTTTGTGTTTGATGCGGTCTTCGATCTCATCGCGGAAGTGACGGATCAAACCTTGGATCGGCCAAGCGGCTGCATCGCCAAGCGCACAAATGGTGTGGCCTTCAACCTGTTTGGTCACGTCGAGCAGCATGTCGATTTCTTCAACTTCTGCCTCGCCTTTGACCAAACGATCCATCACACGCATCATCCAGCCCGTGCCTTCGCGACATGGCGTACACTGACCACAGCTTTCATGTTTGTAAAACGCAGACAAACGCCAGATCGCTTTGATCACATCGGTGGATTGATCCATCACGATCACGGCCGCTGTGCCAAGACCAGAGCGTTGTTCGCGCAGCCAGTCGAAATCCATGATGGCTTCGTCACACATGTCTTTTGGCAGCAGCGGCACAGAGGCTCCGCCCGGAATAACCGCTTTCAGGTTGTCCCAACCGCCGCGAACACCGCCGCAGTGACGATCAATCAACTCACGCAATGGAGTGGACATAGCGTCTTCCACCACACAGGGGTGGTTCACATGGCCAGAAAAGGCGAACAATTTCGTGCCAGCATTGTTCGGACGACCAAAGCTGGTGAACCAATCCGCGCCACGGCGCAGAATTGTTGGCACAACGGCAATGGATTCCACGTTATTCACAGTTGTCGGGCAGCCATACAGACCCGCACCCGCTGGGAACGGTGGCTTCATGCGTGGCATGCCTTTTTTGCCTTCAAGACTTTCAAGAAGAGCTGTTTCCTCACCACAGATATACGCACCCGCACCGTGGGCCAGATAGAGATCGAAATCCCAACCAGATTTTGCAGCATTCTTACCCAAAAGGCCTGCGTCGTAAGCCTCGTCAATGGCGGCTTGCAGGGCTTCACGCTCGCGAATGAACTCCCCGCGAATATAGATGTAACACGCGTTCGCGTTCATGGCGAAAGACGCGATCAAGCAGCCTTCGATCAGCGTGTGCGGATCATGGCGCATGATTTCGCGGTCTTTGCACGTGCCCGGCTCGGACTCATCCGCATTCACAACCAGATAGGACGGGCGACCGTCAGATTCCTTTGGCATAAAGGACCATTTCAAACCTGTCGGGAACCCTGCCCCGCCACGCCCGCGCAGGCCAGATTTTTTCATCTCGTCGATGATCCAATCGCGACCATTCTTAATGATCTTGGCCGTGCCATCCCAATGGCCACGCTTTTGCGCGCCTTTCAGCGTGCGGTCGTGCATACCGTAGATGTTTGTAAAAATGCGGTCCTGATCAGCGAGCATCGCTCAATCCTTCATTGTCTGGCGCTTACGCCATGCTTGATACAAATTCACCAACGCCCAAAAGAACGCGGCAAGTGCGGCTAGATCAATCAAAAACGCGTAACGCGTTGGCAATCCGATCTGACCACCGATGAAACTGGCCCCCATCCAAACAACCATAGTCACGATAATGACGATGGATGCGATCCGTATTTGCCGAGATGCAAGATCTGGGGCGGGATCAGGATGTTTCGGGGCCAATCACTTGTCCTTTCATATGGCGCGTTTAGTAAACGTCGCCACCTTTTACCCGCTTAGAGAACTCTGTGGCTCCGCCTTTCGCGAGTGTTTTACACTGCTTGACCCAACCGTCGCGTTTGATGCGACCCTTGAATTTCAGGTTGTCATCAACCCAAGCAATGTCTTTTGCTTTCCACTCGGACACTTGTGCAAACGTATAAATGCCCAAGTCGTTGAGTGTTTTTTCCAAACCTGGCCCAACACCTTTGATCATTTTCAGATCGTCAGCGTTTTTCGGGGCCTTTTTATACAGGGCTGGCTTGCCATCTTTTGCAGCAACCATACCCGATGGCAATTTTGCGGCGGCGGCTGGAGTTGCTGAGGCTTTCGCAGCTTTTGGCGCAGCGGCTTTCTTTGCGGCTGGTGCCTTGGCGTCTGTTGCCTTGGCCTTTGATGCCGTCGCAGATTTTGCTTTGGTGGCTGGTGCGGCCTTTGCTTTGGCGCCAGTCGTGGCTTTTGCTTTCGTGGCCGTAGCAGACTTGGCTTTCGTCGCAGCCGCGGATTTCGTCGCTGGCTTTTTGGCGGCGGTTTTCTTGGCAGCTGGCTTTGCCTCTGCGGATGTGGACGCGCTGGATGTGGATTTAGCCGCAGTCTTTTTCGCCGGTGCTTTCTTGGCCGCTGGCTTTTTCGCTGCAGGTTTCGCGTCTGCAACTGGGGTCGACGCGGCTGCAACGGGTGCGGATGCTGCAGCTGTGGCAGCGCCAGCGCTCGCTAGAGCGGCAGCAGGTGTTGCCGCGGCGGCGTCAGCGGTGCCAGACGGTGCTGTTGTTGCAGATGAAGTCGCGGCGGATGCCGTTGTGGTTGTCGCGGCACTGGATGCAGCGGATGAACCAGAACCGGATGCGGCGTCCGAAGCAGATGCCCCTGCTTCAGCGTCTGAACAGAACAGGCCAGACAACAACCAATAGGTGCCAACCATTGCAAGGATGCCAACAACAATCGCCCAGAACGTCCCCATTCCTGTTGCGCTAATCAAACCCCATGCAATCAATACACCAACAACCAGCCCAATCAGCCAGCACACGTTGTTACAGGAAAAAAATCCCTCGTTTTGTTCATTCGCCATTTTCTAGTCCCCTTGTTGGAGCCGCCCTTTTACTTGGACGCCTTCTTTGAAAACGCTGTTTCGCCCCCTGCGGCCAGCGTCGATGCTTGATCCATCCAATTGTCACGCTCAATGCGCCCTTTGAATTTCAACCGCTCATCAACCCATGCCACTTCGGCAGCGGTCCATTTCGCGATTTGATCAAAATGATAAAAGCCCAGATCGTTTAGCACACCTTCCAGCTTTGGCCCAACACCTGAAATCAGTTTCAAGTCATCGGCTCCTGCTTTGCGCGGGGCTTTCATTGTGCGTGGCTTCTTTTCAGCGACAGCTTTGGCAGTATCCTGTGCGGACACCTTTGCTTTTGCAGGAGCCTTTGCAGCAGCTTTCGTTGATTTTGGCTTGGCCTTGCTTTCAGCGGCCACAACGGAAGCCTTTTTACCTGCGGCACCGACGGGTGCTTTGGCCGCTTTCTTGGCAACGGGTTTCTTTGGCTTGGCTGCAGCCTTGCCCGAGGTCACCCACGGTGTCAGGATTGGAACTTCATCCCCTTGAATGCGTTTCACAGTGTCCCCGATATCAACGGCACGAGACACGGACCCGTTATACTCTTTGCGGTTAGCTTCCCATTCTTTCAGAGTTGTCACACCACCAAGCGGTTCAGCCGCGAAACGGCCGTTTTGCGGGCCAGGCGTTGGAACCTTGCCAGCGGCAAATTCATCAATGATTTCGGCAAAGCGTTCGGCTGTCAGATCTTCGTAAAAGTCTTTGCCGATCTGCACCATCGGCGCGTTGGCGCAGGCACCCAGACATTCCACTTCTTCCCAGCTGAACTTGCCATCTTCGGAGATGGCGTGGGCGTTTTTGGCGATCTTGTCTTTGCACACACCGATCAGGTCTTCTGCACCACAGATCATACAGGACGTTGTGCCACAAACCTGAATATGCGCAACAGAACCAACGGGTTGCAGTTGGAACATAAAGTAGAAAGTCGCCACCTCGAGCACGCGGATATACGCCATGCCAAGCATGTCAGCCACAGTTTCAAGCGCGGGTTTGGAAATCCAACCCTCTTGTTCCTGCGCGCGCCACAGCAGTGGGATCACAGCAGAGGCCTGACGCCCCTCTGGGTATTTCGTCAACTGCCCTTCGGCCCATTTTTGGTTCATGGGCGTGAAAGCAAAGCTGTCAGGTTGTTCGTGATGTAGGCGGCGTAACATTAGCGGTCAATCTCTCCGAATACGACATCCATCGTGCCGATAATCGCGGCCACGTCGGCCAGTTGGTGGCCTTTGGCCACGTGATCCATCGCGGCAAGGTGCAAATACCCCGGGGCGCGGATTTTTGATTTATAGGGTTTGTTCGATCCATCTGACACCAGATAGACGCCAAACTCGCCTTTGGGGGCTTCCACACAGGCGTAAACTTCGCCTTCGGGAACGTGGAACCCTTCGGTGTAGAGTTTGAAGTGGTGGATTAGGGCTTCCATCGAGGTTTTCATCTCACCGCGCTTAGGCGGCGTGATTTTGCCCCGTGCCAGCACATCGCCCGGCCCTTCGGTGTTCAGCTTGTCGATACACTGATGAATGATCTTCAGACTTTCGCGCATTTCCTGCATGCGGCACAGGTAGCGATCATAGCAATCGCCGTTGGTGCCCACAGGGATTTGGAAGTCCATTTCGTCATAGCATTCATAAGGCTGCGAACGGCGCAGGTCCCATGCCATGCCAGAGCCACGTACCATCACGCCAGAAAAACCCCAATCGAGCGCTTCTTGTTCTGACACAACAGCGATATCTACGTTGCGTTGCTTGAAGATGCGGTTTTCTGTCAGCAAACCGTCGATGTCATCCATCACAGCGGGGAATTCTTTCGCCCACTGTTCAATGTCGTCGATCAGGTCTTGCGGCAAATCTTGATGAACACCACCGGGGCGGAAATAGGCCGCGTGCAGACGCGCTCCACAGGCACGCTCGTAAAACACCATCAGCTTTTCACGCTCTTCAAAACCCCAAAGCGGCGGCGTCAACGCGCCAACGTCCATTGCTTGCGTGGTCACGTTCAAGATGTGGTTCAGAATGCGGCCAATTTCAGAGTACAGCACACGGATCAGGCTCGCACGGCGCGGTACTTCTGTGCCTGTCATCTTTTCGATGGCCAAACACCAAGCATGTTCTTGGTTCATGGGGGCCACATAGTCCAGCCGATCAAAGTACGGCAGGTTTTGCAGATAGGTGCGGCTTTCCATCAGCTTTTCTGTGCCACGGTGCAACAGACCGATGTGCGGGTCGCAGCGTTCTACGATTTCACCGTCAAGTTCGAGCACAAGGCGCAAAACACCGTGGGCTGCAGGGTGCTGCGGACCAAAGTTGATGTTAAAGTTCCGAATACGCTGTTCGCCCGTCTGGACGTCATTGAAAGTTCCGTCAGCCATCTACTTCGCAGCCTCCTCTTTCTCATCACCCGGCAGGATGTATTCCGCGCCCTCCCATGGGGACATGAAATCAAACTGGCGGTATTCTTGGACCAAGGACACGGGTTCGTACACAACGCGCTTTTCAACTTCGTCGTAGCGCAACTGAGTGTAGCCCGTGGTCGGGAAGTCTTTGCGCAGCGGATATCCACGGAAGCCATAGTCCGTCAAGATGCGGCGTAGGTCTGGGTGGCCCGAGAACATGATACCGTACATATCAAACACTTCGCGTTCAAACCAATCGGCAGAAGGATGAATCGACGTGATGGATGGAATCACTTCGTCTTCGTGGATGGACGCTTTGATGCGAATACGCTGGTTCGTGTACATGGACAGGAAATGGTAAACCACTTCGAACCGTTTTTCACGGCTTGGGTAATCCACCGCCGTGATATCCACGAGGCTGGAAAACCGCGCATCACGGGCCGTTTTGATGTATTCAACGAAATCAGGCAGTGCAGATGGGGACACCTGCACAACCAGTTCGCCCATCGGGTTCACTTCGGTTGCAATCACCGCATCAGAGCGGTTGGCCGCCAGCGATGTTCCCAGTTCTGTAAGAGCCTCTGACATGTGGGCGTCTTCCTTTTGTCTTAGCGGACAATCGTACCAGTACGACGAATTTTGCGTTGCAGTTGCAGGATACCGTACAACAGCGCCTCGGCGGATGGTGGGCAACCTGGCACATAGATATCAACGGGCACGATGCGATCACAGCCACGCACCACGGAATAGCTGTAGTGGTAGTAGCCGCCACCGTTTGCACAGGACCCCATAGAGATCACGTAGCGCGGCTCTGGCATTTGGTCATACACTTTGCGCAGTGCGGGGGCCATTTTGTTGGTCAATGTGCCCGCAACAATCATCAGATCGGATTGCCGGGGGGAGGCACGTGGCGCTGTCCCGAACCGTTCCATATCATACCGCGGCATCGCCGTGTGCATCATTTCAACGGCGCAACAAGCAAGACCGAATGTCATCCAGTGCAGCGAACCCGTACGGGCCCAGTTGATGATGTCTTCTGTGGACGTGAGCAAAAAGCCCTTGTCCTGCAATTCATTATTCAGAGCGCGGGTTGCAACCTCGCGGTCCGCACCTGCGGTGTTGGGTGAAGTGACTACTCCCATTCCAACGCTCCTTTTTTCCACTCATAAGCAAAGCCGATTGTGAGAACGGCCAAGAACACCATCATCGACCAAAAACCAAGCACGCCCACGTCCTTGAACGATGCCGCCCAAGGGAAAAGGAAGGCCACTTCCAAATCGAAAATGATAAATAGGATCGAGACGAGGTAGAAACGCACGTCAAATTTCATCCGCGCATCGTCAAAGGCGTTAAAGCCACATTCGTAAGCAGATGTTTTTTCCGCATCAGGGTTGCGTACAGCGACGATTACCGCCGCAAGGATCAACACGAGGCCCAAGGCCACTGCGATCCCAATAAACACCAAGATTGGCAGATATTCTCTGAGCAGGTCTTCCAATGGCGACTCCTTCGCGGAATTGAAGCTTTCGGCAGTGTTTAACTATCCCTGCCCTTAGCGAAGGTCAACCAATCCAAGACCCTAAAACGCGTTAGAACCACAAACTATTGTACCAAGGCGGCGTGTTTGGTTTCAAAATCCACAATTGCGCTTGTTTGAGCGGGCGCAGTTGCCTAATTTGGCGCAACGAAAATGAGCAAAGCACAGTGCCTTGATTGATCCTTCTTCTCCCTTAGCTGGCAAGACCATGTTCCTTGGTGTCGGGGCGCAAAAATCGGGCACCACATGGCTTTCGCGCTATTTGGCGGATCATCCCGATGTTTATATGTCGGCGCTGAAGGAAATGCATTTCTGGGGCAACCGCACATCAAAAGCAAAATGGCCCAATTCCGCCTTTGAAAAACGCATTGCGCGATTGCGGGCAAATGGATCAACCAGTCTGTCCACATTCAACCTGATTTCCGCATTGCAAGACCGCCTGACCATGCGGGGCGATATTGAAAAATACACAGCCTATTTCGAAGATCGGGTCGAAGATCACTCGGCATTTGGGGAAATTTCGCCAGCGTATTGCAAATTATCACGCGATGAACTGGCGCTGATTAAATCCCAGTATCCCGAAGTGAAAATCATCTATCTAATGCGCAACCCAGCGGATCGGTTGTGGTCGCAAATTCGGTTTTCCGAAGAGGCGGAAACGCTGGAGGAGATGGAACAGAAAATCGACGCGTCTTTTGATAAACAAGTGTATCAGGATCGTTTGGATTACGTAAACACAATTCAAAACCTGCAGGCCGTGTTTGCACCTGAAAACCTGCATTTCGAGTTTTTTGAACATTTGTTCACGCAGGAAGCAGTGGATAAGATTTGTGCATTTTTGGGTGTCGCACCACACGCGGGCGAGTTTTCTAAAAAGCGGAATGTGTCGATCAAAATGCCGCTACAACCAAAGCTGCGTGCGGATATAGTGGCGCGGTTGGAGCCCCACTACACCTTTGTACGCGACATGTTTGATAGGGAAATCCCGCTGAGCTGGCAACGGGATCTGACCGAGCTGCGCAACGCCGGTTAACGCGGTCTGATCACCCAACCCAAGGCGGTTTTTCTTTGGCGAAGAAGGCATTGATGCCGTCCTTTGCCTCGGTGTCTTCCCATGCTTCAACCAAAGCGTCGATGCTGGCATCTATCTGGGCCTGCGTGATGTCCCCCCCCTGCCCGCGAATTAGCCGTTTGGTTTTCGCCACTGCGCGTGGGGCAACATTGAGGTAGGGCTTCACCTCTGCCTCAATCGCTTCATCAAGTTCATCGGCAGACACCGCGCGGGCCAATAGCCCCAATTCAACTGCTTCTGCACTGTCAAAAATCCGAGCAGACATCATCACGCGGCGCGCCTTGGCCTCGCCCATGCGTTTGATCACATATGGGGAAATCGTCGCTGGAATCAGGCCAAGACGTGTTTCGGTGAGGCCAAATTTCAGGTCCTTCACCCCAATCGCGATATCACAGACAGACATCATCCCAATCCCGCCGCCAAACGCCTGCCCTTGCACGCGCCCGATCAGCGGTTTTGGCAATGTGTTAAGCGCCCCAAGCATAGTCGCCAATTCCCGCGCCCCTGCAGCCCGTTCCGTTGGGCTCGCAGCCATCTGGTCTTTCATCCAGCCAAGATCGCCGCCTGCGCAAAAGCTTTTGCCCAGCGCGTCAAGCACGACAACCCGCACAGCGTCATCCTCGCCGAGCATCTTCGCCGCGCGGGTCAATTCCCCAATCATTTGCGCATTCATGGCATTGTGTTTGTCTGCCCGTGCCAAAGTTAGATGGGCCACGCCGCGTTCATCCGTTTGTACGGTAATTGTGTCAAACATCGTCAACTCCGTAATGTTTTGGCAAAGGTCGCGACTTGTTCAAGCGCGGCCAAATCCACGCCCGTTTCAAACCCTGCATTGTGCAGCAACGCAACCACCGCTTCGCTTGCCACATTGCCAGATGCGCCAGGCGCGTAAGGGCAGCCCCCGAGGCCGCCAACCGAAGCATCAAACACCCGCACCCCAAGATCCAAAGAAGCGCGAATGTTATCAAGGGCAAGGTTTGCCGTATCGTGATAATGCCCAGCCAGTTTTTGCACGGGCACCTCAGATAGAACAGCATTTAGCATGGCCGAAATGGTCTTTGGTGTCCCTTGCCCAATGGTGTCCCCAAGGCTGATTTCATAACAGCCCAGCGCGTTCAGCTTTGCCGCCACTTCGGCCACACGTGCAGGCGCTGTTGGTCCATCATAGGGGCAATCCGTGACACAAGAAATATAGCCGCGCACAGGAATATCAGCCTGTTTCGCTGCGGCGATCACATCTTCGAACCGCTGAATGCTCTCTTCTATGCTGCAGTTGATGTTGGCTTGACTAAACCCTTCGGACGCCGAAGCAAAAATTGCGATTTCATCGGCCTTGGCAGCGACAGCACCGTCAAAACCACGCATGTTTGGGGTAAGAGCGGCGTAGGAACAGCCTGTCACGCGGTCAATCTGCGCCAAAACATCCGCACTGTCGGCCATTTGCGGCACCCATTTGGGCGAAACAAAGCTCGCCACCTCGATTCGGCGAAAACCACACGCGGACAGCTGATTCACCATCTCTACTTTTGCATCCGTTGGGATCATGGCCTTTTCGTTTTGCAGCCCGTCCCTTGGGCCGACTTCAAACACTTCGGCGCGCGCGTTCATTCTGCATCGCTTTCGATTTGTGCCAGCACTGTCCCATCTGCCACCTGTCCACCAGCCACCGCGTTCAGTGCGACAACCGTGCCATCAAACGGCGCAGTAAGGCGGTGTTCCATCTTCATCGCTTCGAGGATCAACAATGTGTCCCCTTGCGCCACAGCCTGCCCTTCGACAACCATTACTTCTTTAATCGCGCCGGGCATTGGAGCAATAATGCCCCCTGCACCGCCATCTTCGCTTGCGGCGCGATCCAACAGATCAACGGCATTAAAATGCAAGGTGCGCGGACCAAACAGGCTTACACCGCCCCCGTGCATCACCGCATTACAGGCAGGTTTGCGGCCGTTCAGTTTAACGGTTGCCTCATTGAAAACCGAAATCGTCGTGTCATCCACCGTTACCGTAAAGCCGCCGGTGCCAGTGGCTTCTATTGTGACAACACGCGTTTCGTCTTTGCACTGAATGTGGAGGCTGCGTTTCAGGGGGGTCCAAAGGGAAAACCCCTGATGCGGAGCAGGTTTATCCAATCTCGCCATAAAAATAGCCGCCAGCGCCCAATCTTCAGCCGTGGGCGGAATTTCGGCCACCAGAGCGTCTTGGTCACGTGCGATCAAGCCAGTGTCCACCTCACCTTTGGCAAACCCTTCGTGTTGGGACAAAGCCCGCAAAAAGCCGATGTTTGTGGTGCAACCTGCCACTTCGGTCTGGGACAACGTTGTGGTCAGTTTGCCCAGCGCCACCTCGCGCGTGGGACCATGAACCACCAGTTTGGCAATCATAGGATCGTAATGAGGTGTGATCGCATCCCCTGTTCGCACGCCCGTGTCCGCCCGTGCGGATGACGGGAAGGTCAGATGGGTGAGCGTGCCGATGGAGGGTAAAAATCCCTTGGCAGCATCTTCTGCATAAATCCGCGCTTCAAACGCCCAGCCGTTGATGGACAGCGCATCTTGTGTTTTTGGCAGCGGCTCGCCATTGGCCACACGCAATTGCCATTCTACAAGGTCTTGGCCAGTGATCGCTTCCGTAACAGGGTGTTCCACCTGCAAACGGGTGTTCATTTCCATAAACCAAAACCCATCCGTGCGCAGCGGGCCAGATCCATCGACAATAAATTCAATGGTGCCAGCCCCCGCGTATCCAATGGCCTTGGCCGCGCGAACAGCCGCCTTGCCCATAGCCGCGCGAACCTCTTCTGGCATATCGGGCGCGGGCGCTTCTTCGATCACTTTTTGATGGCGGCGTTGCAGGGAGCAATCGCGCTCAAACAAATGCACCGCATTGCCGTGCGTATCCCCAAACACCTGAATTTCGATGTGGCGTGGATTGGTGATGAACTTCTCAACCAGCACGTCGGAATTGCCAAATGCCGTGGCGGCCTCGGATCGGGCCGAGGCGAGTTCTTGAGCAAAGTCTTTGGCATTTTCGACCAAACGCATGCCTTTGCCCCCGCCCCCTGCCACGGCTTTGATAAGCACAGGGTATCCAATTTTCGCAGCTTCCTCTGCCAACAGTGCATCACCCTGATCCGCACCGTGGTAGCCAGGGACAACCGGTACATCCGCTTGTTCCATCAACGCCTTAGCCGCATCTTTCAGACCCATCGCACGGATCGCTTCCGCGCTCGGGCCAATAAAAACAAGACCCGCATCGGCGAGGGCTTGGGCAAACTCAGGATTTTCAGACAGAAAGCCATAGCCCGGATGAACCGCTTGCGCCCCTGTATCTAGGGCCGCCTGAATAATCGCATCGCCCTTGAGGTAGCTTTCGGCCACGGGTGCTGGACCCAGCCGCACGGCTTCATCCGCCATGGCCACATGCCGCGCATTGGCATCTGCGTCAGAATACACAGCCACCGTGGCCACGCCCATCTGGCGGCAGGTGTCGATCACACGGCAGGCAATTTCCCCACGATTGGCGATTAGGATTTTATGGAACATGATCTACCACCAAGAGCTACTTACGGGTTGTGTCAAATGCGTTCTAACGTATGCGGGCAACGGCCATGCGTCTGGGTCGAGCCCCTCTAAACTGGGGACTCTTCCATAGGTCTCTGCGTGTTTCAGCAATTCAGGATGCAAAACGACGTCAATGTGCATCAGTGCTTTTTCAACGCGATCTTTGGTTTCATCAATTTCGTTTTGAAGCTTCGATTCAGCAGATTTGCCTTTGAACACTTTTGGCAAGGAAAAATCTCCGAGTAGTTTTCGCCCAACGGACAGCGCTAGAGCCAAAACTACGTTCGCGACAAACCCGCTGATGAGATCTGTGGCTAGATTGAAAGGCGTACTCCAACTGAGCCAACCTTGTTTCTTGTTTTTGTTAGCTAAGGCACTACGCATGGAATCAAATTCTGTTGCGAAGACTTGACGGAATTGTCGGGCAAAAACGAGGCGCCCAAAATCTGATCTCCCTGCATACACGCGTAATTTTGGGCGAACGAATGCTCCACCCTTTGATTTTTCGACGAAATTTTCGAAGTCAAATAAGAAGAAATAGTCTTCTGGATCGGCGCTGGCATGGACCAAATAGATGTCAATCTCAGCATCTTTGGTCATCTTAGGCAAGGTCCATCCAGACCATGCAGAGTTCATTCGCGATCCTAAACCAGCCACAATCACATCCGAAACACGCCAAACTGCGTGTCCTCAATGGGTTTATCCAAACAGGCTTGGAGCGATAGAGCCAGCACAGCGCGAGTGTCGCGCGGGTCTATGATGCCGTCATCCCAGAGGCGGGCGGAGGCATAGAGCGGGTGGCTTTGTTCTTCGAACATGTCGAGTGTTGGCTGTTTGAAGGCGGCTTCTTCTTCGGCGGACCATGTTTCTCCGCGCCGCTCTTTGCCGTCGCGGGTGACGGTCGCAAGCACGCCCGCGGCCTGTTCGCCGCCCATCACAGAAATGCGCGAATTGGGCCAAGACCACATGAAACGGGGGGAATAGGCCCGCCCTGCCATGCCGTAGTTGCCAGCCCCGAAAGAGCCCCCAACCACAACTGTGATTTTTGGAACAGCTGTTGTGGCAACAGCGGTCACGAGTTTCGCACCATGGCGGGCAATGCCTTCGGCTTCGGCCTTCTGGCCGACCATAAAGCCCGTAATATTCTGCAGAAAAATCAGGGGTATTTTACGTTGCGAGCACAGCTCGACGAAATGCGCACCCTTCTGGGCGCTTTCTGAAAAAAGGATGCCGTTGTTGGCGATGATGCCGCATGGCATGCCTTCGATATGGGCAAATCCGCAGATGAGTGTTGTGCCAAAACGGGCTTTGAATTCATCAAATTCAGAGCCATCCACGATGCGGGCGATCACTTCGCGAATGTCATAGGGGGTTTTCAGATCGGCAGGGACAACAGCAAGGATGTCTTCGGTAGGTAAATCAGGTTCAGCCGCGTCTTTTAGCGCGAGTGCGGCAGGGTTTGGCGGCCCAAGGTTTGCCACCGCAGTACGGGCCAGTTCCAAGGCGTGGGCATCATCATCCGCCAGATAATCCGCCACACCTGACAGGCGTGTATGCACATCACCACCACCGAGTTCTTCGGCACTGATCACTTCGCCTGTTGCGGCCTTTACCAAAGGTGGGCCAGCAAGGAAGATGGTGCCTTGTTCCTTAACGATGATTGAAACGTCTGACATGGCAGGCACGTAGGCGCCGCCTGCGGTACACGACCCCATCACTACAGCGATTTGGGGGATGCCCTTGGCGCTCATATTCGCTTGGTTAAAGAAGATGCGACCAAAGTGATCGCGGTCGGGGAAAACCTCATCCTGATTGGGCAGGTTCGCACCGCCGCTATCTACCAGATAGACGCATGGCAGGTGGTTTTCCTCGGCAATCTCTTGCGCGCGAAGGTGCTTTTTCACGGTCAGCGGATAATAGGTGCCGCCTTTGACTGTGGCATCATTGCAGACCACCATGACTTGGCGGCCGTTCACACGGCCAACGCCAGCAATGACGCCTGCGCATGGGGCCGCGCCGTCGTATAAACCATGCGCCGCCGTCGCCCCGATTTCCAGAAACGGAGAGCCCGCATCGAGCAGGTTCGCCACACGTTCGCGCGGCAACATTTTCCCGCGCGACAGGTGCCGTTCGCGGGACCGTTCGCCGCCCCCTTCTGCGGCCAAACGGGCCGCCTTAGACACAGGCGCAAGGGCCGCTGCGTGGGCGGATCGGCGTTCTTGAGCTTCTGGGCTGTCTGGGTTGATCGTGGATTTAAGTTTCACGCTGGCCCCGATTTATTGCTGAAATTTACAATAGGGTTGCAAGGATTTGCCTGACAGGCAGGTGTCAAACTCTGCAGCAACCCCTGCGTATTCACTGATCTCGCAGCCCACATAGGCCGCTTCTTGGCCAGCCCCTTTGCGCGATTCCGCAACGGCGCTGCATTTCTTGCCCAAATAATCATTCCAAGACACCAGAAGCTCGGTTAACTGAGCCGCGCCGTCCATGGACAAGCTGCTGTTTAACTTGGTGATGTTGGCATCAAGATGCACGCGCCAGTCAGCTTTTTCAGATTTGAGACAGGCCAAATGCGGTGCGCTGCCGAGTTCAAGTTCCGCGCAGGGCTCGAACATCATCGTGCGGCACTGTTCCCATGTGGTGCCATTGTCCATTTTGGACAGGCAGGCCACGGTTTGGGTCTGGCGTGTTTCAGTTTCTGAGGCCTGTGCGGCGCTGGCAAAGGCCGTGCAACCAGCAATGCTGGCAGCGATGAAAGTGCGTGTAATAGGCATTATGCCCCCTGTAATTTCATAAGTTCGCGGCCTGTCAGCATCCGACGAATTTCCGATGTGCCGGCCCCGATTTCCATCAGTTTGGCATCGCGCATGATCCGTGACAACGGGCTATCGTTCAAGAAGCCGGCACCGCCCATGGCCTGAACGCCTTGAACCGCCATTTCCATCGCCTTTTCGGATGAATAAAGCACGCAAGCAGAGGCGTCTTGGCGGGTAACTTCGCCCCGATCACATGCGCTTGCCACGGCGTAAACATAGGCGCGCGCAGAGTTCATGTTGGTGTAGATATCGGCGATTTTGCCCTGCATCAGTTGGAAGTTGCCAACGCTTTGGCCGAATTGTTTGCGCTCCACCATATAGGGCATGATGTGGTCAAGGATGGAGTGCATGATGCCAACGCCGATGCCTGACAGAACGACCCGTTCGTAATCGAGGCCCGACATGAGGACGTTAACGCCTTTGCCTTCTTCTCCAAGGACGTTTTCGAAGGGCACTTCGACATTATCAAATACCAATTCGGCGGTGTTGGACCCACGCATGCCGAGTTTGTCGAAATGGGCGGAAGTGGTGAAGCCAGTCATTTCTTTTTCGATTAGAAATGCGGTCATGCCGCGTGGGCCAGCCTCTGGGTCCGTTTTTGCATAGACCACCAGAGTGTCGGCATCTGGCCCGTTGGTGATCCAGTATTTTGTGCCGTTGAGCGTGTAATAGCCGTTTTTCTTTTCTGCTTTCAGCTTCATCGACACCACATCCGACCCAGCGCCTGCTTCGGACATTGCCAAAGCACCCACATGATCGCCCGAGATTAGCCGCGGGAGGTATTTCTCTTTCTGCTCTTTATTGCCGTTCAACGCGATTTGGTTGACGCACAGGTTGGAATGAGCCCCGTAGGACAGGGAAACGGAGGCGGAGGCGCGGGCGATTTCCTCAACGACAATGGTATGCGCCAAATACCCCATATTCGCACCGCCGAATTCTTCGTCTACCGTAACGCCCAGCAGGCCCAATTCGCCCATTTCTTTCCACAATTCCATGGGGAATTCATTTGAAGAATCGATCTCAGCAGCCATCGGGGCAACGCGATCCTGCGCCCAGCGATGGACCATATCACGCAAGGCTTCGATATCTTCGCCACAGGCAAAATTCATGGAAGAGGTGAACATGGCGGGCTCCCTTGCGCATTAATTGAACACTTGTTCACATAATACGCTGAGAATCCGCAATGTCGAGTCTAAAGCGTCAGCCTGTTTGATACACCGCGCCCACTTCTTCGCGGATAATGGTGGCCAGCAGATCGCAGTCTTCAAGGGTGAAGGTCAGGGGCAAACGCATATCAAATAGGCCCGCAAGAATACGGTCGGTTTCAGGCAGGTTTTGCGCCGCAACGTATTTCCAACTGTCATGGCGCGAGGTGAAACCAACAGGGCTGTCTGCACCAAACCATTTCAATTCCACGCCACGGTTTGCTGTACGTTTCTGCACGTCGATCATCTGCGCATTCGACAAGTCGGGGCACAGAAATTGGAAAGACGACATCACATACTGTTCTTTCTCGGGTCGCTCGATCACTTGAATGCCCGTGGCATTGCGCAATCCGTTCTCCACCCGTTTATAACGGTCGTTCCACGCTTGGCATTGTGCATCTAAATTGCGCAGCTGAGGGCGCAAAATGGCAGCACGCAGGTTGTCCATTCGGCCCGAACAATTGGGGGTTTCGAGTTTGATTTGATCGAACACCTCTTTTTCTGGCCCTGCCCCGTTGCGTTCAAACAGCATATATGAGCCAGACAACATAATCGCGCGGGCAGCCAAATCAGCATCATCCGTGATGAGCAGTCCACCCTCACCCGAGTTGAGGTGCTTAAAGGTTTGCGTCGAATAACATCCCGCAACACCGTGGCGACCACTTGGCACGCCATCCCAAGACGCCCCCATCGTGTGGGCGCAGTCTTCGATCACCTTAACATCTGCTGCATTGCAGATTTGCATCAGCGCATCCATGTCCACCAAATGGCCGCGCATGTGGGAAAGCATCAGGAATTTCGCACCGCTGCTGGTGATCTTGACCTGCAAATCTTTCAAATCCATGACCAAGGCGTCCGTCACCTCAACAAACACGGGTTCACACCCCGCATTGGCGATTGCGCCCGGAACGGGGGCCAGCGTGAAGGCATTTGTCAGAACCGTATCACCTGCCTTGGCCCCTGCGGCCCGCAAAGCGGCAGCAAGCGCATAGCCGCCCGAAGCGACAGCAACACAATACTTCGCACCAGTGTATGCAGCAAATTCCTGCTCCAACAGCGCGGTTTCTCCTGCTTCGCCATCAGACAGATTGTAGCGGTGCAAACGCCCGTGGCGCATCACCGCAACGGCGGCTTCAATCGCCTCTTCTGGCAGGGGTTCTTGTTGAGTGAAGTTCCCAGTGAAATTTTGTGTCACGGCGCAATCTTTCAGTTCGTTTGGAGGGATAGAAGACGGAAACGAACGGTCTGTTCAAGCCCGCCGTAGGACCTTCAGCAAAGCTGGACCTGCTGTTTCAGGAAATCAAACGATCCATAAGATCAGGCAGGTCATCGTAGTGATCGAGCAGGGCTTCGGGTTTGAGTGCCTTGATCGCCTCACCCGATGGGCCAAACGATACAAGAACGCTCGGAACGCCTGCGTTTCTTGCCGCTGAACGATCATTGTCCGTGTCCCCGATTAAGGCGGAGCGTTTTAAATCGCCCCCAACGCGGCGGATGGTTTCCCACAAATGTTCGGGATTGGGCTTGCGCACGGGCAACGTATCAGCCCCCAAAAGCGCCCCAAACATATCGCGAATGCCAAGTTCTGCCATGAGCGTTTCAGCCAGACCTTCGGGTTTATTGGTGCAAATCCCAAGAAGATACCCACGCCGCTGCAGTTCTTTCAGCGCGGGGACAACACCTGGATAAAGCGTGGTGTGATCCGCGATATGATCCGCGTAATAATCCAGCAAAACAGGGTATTGCGCATCCACCATGTCTTCGGTCCAATCCGTGCGGATCCGTTCATACCCCAACCGCAGCATCGCGCGGCCACCGTGAAACGCAGTCAACGCATCTGCCACGGGGTCAAGCGGCTTACCCTGCCCCATCCCATCAAAACATGCGTTTGCCGCCGCGATAAGGTCGGCGCTGGTGTCGGCCAAAGTGCCGTCGAGATCAAAAATTACGGATTTCATATACTGCCCCTTTTTGAACCTGTTGCCACAGGCTGTAACGCAATGAAAGACTTCTTGAGGTCGCGGGGCTTTCTGTAATGTGTTTTTCAGGCTATCAGAGCCAAAATAGAATAACGCAGGGGACAAAATGCCTGTCGCAGTGGTAATTTTGGCAGCCGGTCAAGGCAGCCGTATGAAATCTAATCTTCCCAAAGTGCTGCATCACGTGGCTCATGCGCCTTTGTTGGTGCATGCGATGCAGTCGGCCCAATCCATCGAGGCTGAACGCATTGTCGTGGTCACAGGTCACGGCGGCGAAGCGGTTGGCGCTGCGGCGCAAGCCTATGATCCTGACGCGGTGATCGTGACACAAAGCGAGCAGTTGGGTACAGCCCATGCAGTGCAACAAGCTGCCGATGCCCTGACGGATTTTGATGGGGATGTGGTGGTTCTGTATGGAGACACGCCGTTCATCCAAGAAGACACGTTGCGCCGCATGTTGGACGCGCGATCAAACGGATCAAGCGTGGTTGTTCTAGGGTTTGAAGCGGCTGAACCTGGACGTTACGGACGGTTGGTAACGGATGCCGATGGTGGACTTGACGCCATTGTTGAAGCGAAGGATGCGACACCTGAACAACTCGCCATAACGCTTTGTAATTCAGGGGTAATCTGCGCAGATCGGGCCGAGTTGTTCGCCCTGATCGACGCGGTTGGCAATGACAACGCGAGCAGGGAATATTACCTGACCGACATCGTTGAGCTGGCACGTGATAAGGGCGATGGTTGTGCTGCGATCACCTGTTCCGAAGCGGAAACCATGGGCGTGAATTCCCGCAGTGATTTGGCGGCGGCGGATGCAGCGTTTCAAGCGCGTGTGCGTGCCGAGGTGTTGGAAAACGGCGTCACGATGCACGCCCCTGGCACCGTGTTCTTTGCCTATGACACGCATGTGGGGCGGGATGCGGTGATCGAGGCGAATGTTGTGTTTGGCCCTGCGGTCACAGTGGAAAGCGGTGCGTTGATCCGCGCGTTTTCCCATTTGGAAGGCTGTCATGTGAGCCAAGAGGCCGTGGTTGGCCCTTATGCCCGTCTGCGCCCAGGTGCTGAAATCGGCAATGGCGCGCGGGTTGGCAATTTTGTGGAAATCAAATCGGCCACGATTGGCGAAGGGGCCAAGGTTAATCACCTGTCTTATGTGGGTGATGCGGATGTGGGTGATGCGGCGAATATTGGTGCGGGAACAATCACTTGCAACTATGACGGGGTGTTCAAACACAAAACGGTCATTGGCAAGAGAGCGTTTATTGGATCAAATACCGCACTGGTGGCCCCCGTGCGCGTTGGCGATGATGCGATGACAGGGTCAGGTTCGGTTATCACTGAAGATGTGCCAGATGAAGCGATGGCAATTTCGCGGGCAAAACAAGCAAACAAACCGGGATTGGCTTTGCGCCTGATGAACCGGCTAAAAGCGGCCAAGGCCGCCAAAAATAAGGATAAATAATATGTGCGGTATTGTAGGCATTCTTGGCAATCACGAAGCAGCGCCGATTCTTGTGGATGGGCTGAAACGGTTGGAATATCGCGGCTATGACAGTGCGGGTATTGCCACGGTGCATGAGGGCAAGTTGGAACGCCGCCGTGCGGTGGGCAAGCTGGTGAACCTGTCAGATAAGCTGGTGCATGAACCCATCCGTGGCAAAGCAGGTATCGGGCATACGCGGTGGGCAACGCATGGGGCGCCGAATGTACAAAATGCGCACCCGCACCGAGCAGGTGACGTGGCAGTTGTGCATAACGGGATCATCGAAAATTACCGCGAGCTGCGCGAAGAATTGGCTGCAAAAGGGGGCACTTTTGAAACGGAAACGGACACGGAAACCGTTGTAAAGCTGTGCGAAAGCTTTTTAAAACAAGGGATTGAACCAATCGAAGCCGCGCGGCAAACGGTTGCACGACTTGATGGAGCCTATGCGCTGTGTTTCTTGTTTGATGGCCATGAAGACCTCTTGGTGGCGGCGCGCAAGGGCTCCCCTTTGGCGATTGGGCATGGGGAAGGTGAGATGTTTGTCGGGTCTGATGCGCTTGCGCTTGCACCGATGACAAACAAAGTGACCTATCTTGAGGAAGGTGATTTCGCGGTCATCACGCGAACCTCGCTTGAGATTACGGACGGCATGGGTTCGCTCGCGAACCGTGAGATGCGCGAGATTTCGCATGGCGCGATTTCTGCGGATAAAGGCATGTTCAAACACTACATGGCCAAAGAAATTGCCGAACAGCCAACGGTTTTGGCCGAAGCTGTGAAACAATATGTACACGCCAATGATAAAGAAATTCTGCTGCCAGAGGTCGATTTGGATTTTTCCAAGATCGACAAGCTGACAATGGTGGCCTGTGGCACGGCGTATTTGGCCTGTCATGTGGCGAAATATTGGTTTGAGCAAATCGCGCGTTTGCCTGTGGAATTGGATATTGCGTCTGAGTTCCGTTATCGCGAGCCGCCCCTGACGCAAAATTCGTTTGCGTTTTTTGTGAGCCAGTCAGGTGAGACAGCAGATACCTTGGCCGCTTTGCGCTATTGCTTTGAAAACGTTGATAAAACCGTGGCGATTGTGAATGTGCCTGAAAGCTCTATCTCACGGGAAGCGGATGTGTCCCTGCCGATTTTGGCGGGTGTGGAAATTGGCGTGGCATCAACCAAAGCGTTTACCTGTCAGTTGACCGTTCTGGCCGCATTGGCGGTAAAAGCGGCCCGTGAACGTGGAACGCTTGATGCAGCGGGCGAAGCGGAATTGGTTGCCGCGCTAAACGGATTGCCCGGTGTTTTGAACATGGCATTGGCCCAAGAAGATGCGATCAAAGCCACCTGTTCCGAATTGGTTCATTCGCGCGATGCGCTGTTTTTGGGACGTGGTTCCATGTTCCCGTTGGCGCTGGAAGGTGCGTTAAAACTGAAAGAAATCAGTTACATCCATGCCGAAGGCTATGCGTCTGGCGAATTAAAGCACGGGCCGATTGCACTGGTGGATGAAAACATGCCGGTGGTGGTTATGGCACCAAGTGATGAATTATTTGATAAGACCGTATCAAATATGCAGGAAGTTATGGCGCGGGGCGGGAAAATTATCCTTGTGACCGATGCAAAAGGCGCAAAAGAAGCAGGTGATGGCACGTGGCAGACCATTGTGATGCCGTCGGTTCACACGTTCTTGGCCCCGATTGTTTATGCAGTGCCAGCGCAACTTTTAGCTTATCATACAGCGGTTTACAAAGGCACGGATGTGGATCAGCCGCGTAACTTGGCCAAGTCGGTGACGGTGGAATGACCCCGCAAGATGCGCTTGATCAGGTGATGGCCTTGGGCGATCCTGTGAAAGCGGGTGAAATGGCCGCCTATCACAAGGTTGAACGCCCGTATGTCGGCGTTTCCAATCCTCAGTTAGATACGCTGTATAAGGCCTGGCGCAAAGAAACGGATATTCCACAACGCGTTGAGATTGCAGCGTTTTTGTGGGATTCTGATGTGTTTGAGGCCAAGGTCGTTGCGGCGAAATTACTGACCCAAGCGCGGATCAATCCTGATGAAGCTGTCTGGGCCGAAATCTGTCGATGGGTGCCCACGTTTGATGCTTGGGCGGTCGCGGACCATGCCTGTGGCGCGGGGGCTAGACGGTTGTATTTGAACGAAAAACGGCTGGATGAGGTGGAGGCATGGACCACCCATGAGAGCCTTTGGGTGCGCCGTGCGGCGTTGGTGATCACCCTGCCCTATACGAAATCGAACAATCCAAAGGACGAAGAACTAGTGGCGCGGGACCGTATTTTGGGCTGGGCCGCAAGCTATGTCACTGATCCTGAATGGTTTATTCAAAAATCCATCAGCTGGTGGCTGCGCAGCCTGTCCAAACATGATCCTGATCGGGTGCGCGCATTTGTGGATGAATTTGGCGATCAGATGAAGCCATTTGCACGCAAAGATGCCGTGCGAACGATGCGTTAAGGTTTGGCGAAAATCGCGATTTCAGAAAAAAGCAAACCACCCAGAAACTGGGGTCCCGTGGGTATGGGTTGTGTGTTTATTTCTGGCGTTAAGGTTTGACGCAACACCCCTGCCCGCATTTTACGTCAGAGACAAATAAAAAGCCGACACATTTCTGTGTCGGCTTATGAATTTGAAACGGGCCATTGTCGGCCTGTCGGTTTTCAGAGCCATGTTGAGACGAAATCATTGCCTCTCGCTTCGCTCGAACATGATGTTCGCCGCACGATTTTTACGACTTTCTGAAACCCGATTAGTCGTCGCGGTGGACGCGCTCTTTGCGTTCGTGACGTTCTTGTGCCTCAAGCGAAAGGGTCGCGATTGGGCGGGCGTCCAAACGTTTGAGTGAAATTGGTTCGCCTGTGTCATCACAATAGCCATAAGAGCCATCTTCGATGCGGCGCAATGCGCTTTCGATTTTGGCAACCAATTTGCGGGCCCGATCCCGTGTGCGCAGTTCGAGAGCACGATCGGTTTCTTCGGAGGCGCGGTCGGCCACATCAGGGATGTTGCGCGCGCCTTCTTGCATACCTTCGATGGTGTCTTTGCTGTCGGACATCAAGTCCGCTTTCCACGCCAAAAGCTTGCGACGGAAATATTCAGTTTGACGATCATTCATAAATGGTTCGTCTTCGGCCGGACGGTAATCGGCATCAAGAATGACTTCGGCTTTCACCTGCTTCTCCCTAGAATTCGCTGTCTGTGACATTACGCATTTCACCCAATGAAGCGATGAGCCTTAACGGAATGCGACGTTTGCAAAATCACCACTTTTGGTCAGAGTTGCGTCTGTGGAACACCGCGTACGTTAGAACTAATCGCTTTGATTTGCGCCTGATGTATCCGAGTCGTAGGGTAATGTCACCCCCAGTTGATACACGACTTGCAGCATTGTAACGCGATGAGTAGATTGCGCCTAAATTAGCAAGGGCGCGGAATAAAATGAAGTTTGAAGGCACTAAACAGTATGTTTCCACCGATGATCTGACGGTGGCAGTAAACGCGGCGATTGCGTTGCAACGCCCCCTTTTGGTGAAGGGCGAGCCTGGGACAGGTAAAACAGAGCTGGCGTTGCAAGTGGCCAAGGCGCTGGACCTGCCGATTTTGGAATGGAACATCAAATCCACCACCAAAGCACAGCAGGGTTTGTACGAATATGATGCGGTTTCACGTTTGCGCGACAGTCAGCTGGGCGAAGAGCGCGTGCATGATGTAAAAAACTACATCAAAAAGGGTAAGCTGTGGCAGGCGTTTGAAGCAGATGAGCGGTTGGTTCTGTTGATCGACGAGATTGACAAGGCGGACATCGAATTCCCCAATGATCTGTTGCAAGAGTTGGATAAGATGGAATTCCACGTCTATGAGACAGGTGAAACCATCAAAGCCAAGCAGCGCCCTATTGTGATCATCACATCTAACAACGAAAAAGAGCTGCCCGATGCGTTTTTGCGGCGGTGTTTTTTCCATTACATCCGTTTCCCGGACTCAGACACCATGAAACAGATTGTGGATGTGCATTTTCCAGGCATTAAGCCTGAGTTGGTGGCTGAGGCGCTTACCCAGTTTTATGAAATCCGTGAGACCCCTGGTTTGAAGAAAAAACCAAGCACGTCTGAAGTGTTGGATTGGCTGAAGTTGCTGCTGGTTGAGGATTTGGATCCAGCGGACATGAAACGGGACGGCAAAGATGCCCTGCCCAAGTTGCATGGGGCGTTGTTGAAGAACGAACAGGATGTGCATTTGTTCGAACGGCTGGCCTTTATGGCCCGTGGGAATAGATAAATCCCATGGCGACAACGGTTCGATATGTGACCGCCGAAGATGAAGCCGTTTGGCGTGATCTGTGGCGGGATTACTTGGCGTTTTACGAAACGGCGCGGGATGAGGATGTGTATGCAGAAACATGGCGGCGCATCCATGATCCTGACGAGCAGATGTTCGCTATGGTGGCCGAAACGCCTGAGCACGGGGGCGTTGGGATTGTGAATTTTCTGTATCATCGGTTTTTCTGGGGACCTAAAAATCGTATTTATCTGAATGATTTATACGTTCGGCCAGATGTGCGTGGCACGGGTGCAGGCAAGGCCATGATTAATGCGGTTGTGGCCCATGCTAAGGACAACAACTGCGAACAGGTTTGGTGGCTGACGGCCGAGGACAATGCGGTGGCGCGCAAGCTCTATGACGGGGTGGCGACGTTGAGCCCGTTTGTGAAGTATCAAATATGATCGGATTTAAGAGTTTCGCCGCAGGGGTCGTGGCCCTTCTGTTGGCTGGGTGTTCCAGCACACAGGCCCCTGTGTCAAAGCGTACGGCGCCTGATGTGGAATTGCCAGCGATGAGGCTGTTTGCAGCAGACTCTGCGCCGCGTGGTGTGGCACGGTCCAATGCGGATATTTTTGAAGAGTTCATTGATTACGCTTTTGCGCTGGAAAGCGGGCAAACGCTGGCCCGTTTTTCGCGGTTTGAAGGCAATGTCACCGTGGCGTTGGTGAATGCCAAGCGCCAGGTGGTGAGCCGCGATTTGGATCGTTTGCTGACGCGATTGCGCAATGAGGGCACAGTGCCAATCAATCGCGTGGCATCACCGACATCCGCCAATATTGTCATCGAACTGATCCCACAGCGTAAATTGCACCGTGTGGCCCCGAATGCGGCCTGTATTGTTGTGCCGCGCATGGGCAGTTGGGACGAATTTCGCAAAAGTCGGTTTAGCCGCCGTTCGGATTGGACATCGCTGACAGAACGCAAACGGGCGGCGATTTTCATGCCAAGCGATGTGTCTCCCCAAGACGCGCGGGACTGTTTACACGAGGAATTGGCACAGGCGCTTGGACCACTGAACGATCTGTATCGTGTGCCTGACAGCGTTTACAATGACGACAATTTCCACATTGTGCTGACGTCTTATGACATGCTGATGCTGCGCTTGTTTTACGCCCCAGAACTGCGGTCTGGTATGGCGAAACATGAGGTGGCGGCGGTTTTGCCCGCACTGTTGCGCCGTATGAACCCGAAAGGGGTTAGTTTAACACCGCGCCAGCTGCAGGAAACCCCTGATGCGTGGACGAAGGCCATTGAAACCGCTCTTGGGTCACGGGGGTCGCCGTCTGGCCGTGTGGCCGCCGCGACCCGCGCGGTGAATGTGGCCCGCCAAGCGGGCATCACCGATCACCGCTTGGGGTTCAGTTTTTACGCGCGGGCCCGTGTCAACGCAGCCCATGATCCGCGCACTGCGGCAGGGGATTATGCCCGTGCTTATGCCAATTTCGTGCAGGCGTTTGGGCCGTTTGATATTCACACAGCGCAGGCGGCGTTGCAGATGGCATCCCTGTCTGTGTCCGCAGGGGATTTGACGCAAGCCTTGCAGTATATCGAGCCCTCTATTGTGGCCGCAAAAACCGCGCAAAATGGGCGGTTGCTGTTCAGCCTATTGGCCATGAAGGCGGAAATTTACGAACACGGTGGTCGCGCATCCGAAGCCAAAGCCCTGCGCCAAGAGGCCATTGGGTGGGGTCAATACGGTGTGTATGAAACCAAAGAAATCAAGGATCGGCTAAAAATTATCGCTGGTCTTATTCCAAAACTTCCCGAAGGTGAGGGTTAATCCATGTTTGCAGTTCCTGCGTTTTTTATCGGTGCGTTGATCGGGTGGTGGCGCGCGCGCAAGATGGGCGGCAAGACCCTTGATCTGGTGCAATACGGATTTATCCACGGGCTGGCGTTTTTCCTGATTGTGCTGGTGTTAACCGTTATTGCTGATTGGCAGGGTTGGGTCTGAGATGTTTTTACGTTTCTTTGAAGCGCTGAGAGCCGCGAAAATACCTGTGAGTTTGCGCGAGTATTTGTCGTTTCTGGAAGCGGTGAAAACGGGCATGGTGATCTATGACGTAGAGGCGTTCTACTATCTGGCGCGAGCCACGATGGTAAAGGATGAGCGCAATCTGGATAAGTTCGATCTGGTGTTTGCGGACGTGTTCAAGGGCATGGAAAACCTTGACGTGGGCGACATTCTGAACGCGGTGGATGTTCCTGAGGACTGGCTGACCAAACTGGCGGAAAAGCACCTGTCCGAAGAAGAAATGGCCGAGATTGAAAGCCTTGGCGGGTTTGAAAAGCTGATGGAAACGCTGAAAGAGCGTTTGAAGGAGCAGGAAAAGCGGCATCAGGGCGGCAATAAGTGGATTGGCACGGCGGGGACATCGCCGTTTGGAGCCTATGGATACAATCCTGAGGGTGTGCGCATTGGGCAGGATAAGAGCCGCCATCAGAAGGCGACCAAGGTTTGGGACAAGCGGGATTTCAAGAACCTTGATGACAATGTGGAACTGGGCACGCGCAACATCAAGGTGGCGCTGAAACGGCTGCGCAAATGGGCGCGATCTGGCGCGGATGACGAGCTGGATTTGAACGGCACCATTCGCCAGACGGCCGAGAATGGCTATCTGGATGTGGTGACACGGCCAGAGCGGCGCAATGCGGTGAAGGTGCTGTTGTTCTTGGACGTGGGCGGGTCCATGGACCCGTATATCAAGATGATTGAGGAGCTGTTTTCAGCGGCCAAGACCGAGTTCAAACATCTGGAGTATTTTTACTTTCACAACTGCTTGTACGAGGGCGTATGGAAAGACAACAAACGGCGCTGGATGGAGCAGACGCCGACGTGGGATGTGCTGCGGACCTATGGCTCTGATTACAAATGTATTTTTGTGGGGGACGCGGCGATGAGCCCTTATGAGATTGTGTATAAAGGCGGTGCGAACGAGCACTGGAACGAGGAGCCGGGTCAGGTCTGGTTAGAGCGCGCGCAGGAACAGTGGCCCGGATCGGTTTGGATCAATCCTGTGAAGGAACAATATTGGCAGTATACGCATTCCACTGTGATGATGCAGGAGATATTCCAACAGCGGATGTTCCCGATGACGATCAAGGGGATTGAGGCGGCGATGAAGGAGTTGGGGCGTTGAGGGATTTGCTTTAAGCACTTATAATGGAGGCAAGTCTCTGAGCATTGTATCGTTGATCGTTCAATAGTCCGTGACTTTTTAATCTTATCTCAATGACTTGCTTGGATATTTTGAAGTATTCGGAAATGTCTGTAAGGAGTTGGTTGTAGGGTGAGTAGTTACAAGGTTGATCGTCAACAAACAGGTAACCATGACCCCGATCTTGAATGCCAAGTTGATTTCTTCGAACGGCTAACTGCAAGGCGAACTCGTCTTCGGGAAGAAGAAGCGCCGAAGAGAATTTGTTTGCTTGGGTTTCCAGCCTTTGTAAATTCGTGGCCTTCTGGCTGAATTGAACGAAAAGGTCCTTTTGGATAGTGGCTTCAGAACGAAGAAATTCACCATGTCCTAAATAAAAATGCCCTATCTCGTGGCCAAGCGTGAACCTTTCTCTAAATTCTGTCTCACTATCATTGATATGGATTTCATTGCGGTCAAAGTTAGCTGACCCAAGCACCTTGTTTCCCCTAGGATCCACGACAGTTCGCGCAGTGTACACCAAATTAACCCCTAAGTATTCACAAGCATCACTTAGGTTTACCGGTCCAGCAGAGTATCCAATCTTATTTAGAAGCGTCTTTGCGCGGGAAGTAATGTCGTGGTTGGAAATAGATGGCACTGATTTTGCGAGTTTGCTTTCAGTTTCCGGTGAATAAGAGGGATCAAGTTCTAACAATAACTTCGCGGGCGAGCTGACACACTTGCCATTGACATAAGCCGCAAACTTAAGTGCTTTGTCTTCATTTCCAGTTTCAAAGATTTGCTGTTCTAAAATACTTCCTTCCGCGAAAGTTCTACCCCTTCGATCTGCTACAACTTCGAACCCCTGTTCTTCAAATTTTATGATCCCAATCTTTCTTTTGTCGACGATGTTTCGTGCGCCAGATTGAAGTTTGCCAGAAACAACCAAAACACCTTTTACTCCGTTACCAAAAACCCGATGAAGCTTATCTGAAAAATCCGTAACATCACGTTCTTGGATATTGGCACTTTGATTTTTGCACTCAAAAACTACCGTCAGGTGTGGCTTCGAGGAGACTTCGCGGCGAATCTCAATTACGACATCAAATTCAATGTCACCCTGCCTTTCGCTGCAGTAGTATTTCTTCTTTTTGAAGATTTGACATTTGTCAGAGGGGTAAAAATCGAAAACTAGCAAACCAGCTGTTTTTTGGCCGATTAAATACGCAAAAAACTCATCCTCTAACCGATTGCATTTTTCAGTTGTGTTCATCTTCTCTCAATCAATGCGTCATTGTTGACTAATATTTCACCTATCAGGAGAATTTGCCAGAACAAAAAGTGATCAAACAAGCTGAATTACCCAACAACATCGCAAAAGAAACCAATTTATCCCAAGACCCGCTATCGCTTCCCGTTAACTTTTCAATCCGTCTTTGGGACTGTCGTTTGATTGGGAATATAAGGGCTACAGCCGTTCGAACTTTGGCGGAGCCGTGTTAGTTAAGACATCGGCGAAACATATTCATTCTGCCGCCGCTGCACGTTGTTGTCTGCCTCAGATGGTGTTTGAATACATTTAGAGGGTAGCGGAGTCCGAGGTGGGAACGGGTTGCAACATTTCTGGTGATCTCTTTGGCAAAGCCACCACAGGTCCGTTTGGGAATGCGCCGTTGGGGATGGGCAGTCTGTTCCAACGCGCATCACACAACTCAGGCGGGTTTTGGTGTGTTTTACCGTCTCAAAGAGCGACATAAATATCATTATAAGAAATTTTTATTCCTATTGGGAATATTATTGTGCTATTGTTAGAATACTTAGCAACAAATCTATTGGGCTGCTCCTTTAGACACTGGGTCGAGATTGCAGTTTAATAGGTTCATCTATCGGGGACACGAAAATGGATGATCAAAATGCACTGAGACCAGTGACAAGCGACGAAAAGTCGTGGGGCTGGTTCGGAATCTTTAATGTTTGGGCAAACGATGTCCAATCTCTCTTTGGCTACTCGTTGGTGGCATCGCTGTTTATTTCATTCGGCGTGAGCGGTTGGACCGCCTTTGCCGCTTTGGTCCTGTCTGGACTTTTCGTGATGTATATGGTGAACCTTTCCGGGGCTGCGGGTGAAAAATATGGCATCCCCTACCCTGTTTTTGCACGGGCCAGCATGGGGACGGCCGGATCAAAATTGCCAGCGGTTCTGCGCGCTGTTGTGGCGATTTTCTGGTATGGTGTGCAGGTTTACTTTGCCTCCACGGCGCTGACGCTGTTGATCAATGCGCTGACAGGGTCCTCAGGGGGCACTGAGATCCTCGGTATTACACCTGTGGGTTGGCTGTCGTTCCTGATCGTTTGGGCCATTCACATCTTCATCTTCTGGCGCGGCATGGGCTGGGTTGAGCGGTTTTTGAACTTTGCTGGGCCCTTTGTTTATGCGGTTATGATCGCTTTGGTTGTGGTGCTTTGGATCAAATCAGACGGTCAATTGCTGTCATCAGCCCGTACGATTTTCGCCAATCCAGAAGGAACCTGGGGCACTGAGTTCACAGGGTTTATTGCCATCTTTGGGACAATGGTTGCGTATTTCTCTGCGGTTATGATCAACTTCAGCGACTTTTCACGCTATGCCAAAGACAAAGCAGCCATGACGAAAGGCAACCTGACAGGTCTGCCGCTGAACATGATCCTGTTTTCTGCTTTGGCGTTGTTGACCACAGCAGGTGCGGCAGTTGTTTACGGCGAAGCCATCATCAACCCAACCGAGATCGTGGAAAAAGCGGATAGCGTTGTGCTGAGCATTATTGCGGCGCTGACGTTCCTTGCGGCGACAATCGGTATCAACTTGGTTGCGAACTTTATCCCTGCGGTCAACGGCATTGCCAACTTGGCCCCTACCAAGATGAGCTTTCGCAACGCGGGTTTGATTACCTCTGCTTTTGCACTGGTGATTGGTGGTTTGTGGACAGCGGTGATTAGCCAGATTGGCATCAGCGGGTTTGTGAACACACTGGGCGCCACATTGGCCCCGCTGTTCGGTATCCTGATCGTTGACTATTACATCGTGAAAAAGCAGCAGTTGAATGTGGATGACCTTTATAACATGGATGGTGGTGCATATCACTATGGCAACGGCTGGCATGATAACGCGGTGATTGCCTTTGTGATTGCGGCTGTCTTTTCGGTTGCGACTGTTTGGGTGCCGTTCTTGGGTCAACTGGGCGGTTACGCGTGGATCATCGGCGCATTGCTCGGTGGTGTTATTTACCACGTGCGTTGCAAAACGTCCTAATCCAGTAATCACTTGAAATTGCGTGCAGCCAGACCCTGTTTGGCTGCACGTTTTTGTTTGAATGGGGTGGTCAGCAGCCTGCAATGGGCCCGCAATTGCCCCGATCCATACGACCTAAAACCTCCTTTCGCATATCGTTAACCTTGCATTATGGCCGTGGGTCTGGTGTGAGTTGCTGCCTATAGAGGATCACCTCTTTACGATTTTGGAGCGGCATCACGCCATGACATCTGCATCCCACATCCATTCCGCCGCTGACGCGCGTCGATTGGCCAAGCGCCGTTTGCCTTGGATGGTGTTTGATTACATCGATGGGGCGGCGGGGTCTGAGGTTGGAGCGGATCGGGCTCGGGCTGCGCTCGATGCGGTGACGTTGCAGCCGAAAATCCTGCGGGATGTTTCGGTGCGGGATACGTCGGTGAGCCTCTTTGGGAAAACCACTGCTATGCCGTTTGGCATTGCGCCGATGGGGATGTGTAATTTGTCTGGGCCAGGGGCGGATTTGATGTTGGCGCGATTGGCGGCGAAGCATTCGGTTCCGCATGGGGTGTCTACCGTGGCGTCAACGCCGATGGAGGAGATCCTTGAGGTGTCTGAGGGGAACGCTTGGTTTCAGCTTTATTTCAGCGGGGATGGCACGGGAACGTTTAAGCTGGTGGAGCGGGCGAAAGCCTGTGGGTATGAGACTTTGGTCGTCACGGTGGACGTGCCCGAGGTGGGGCGGCGGCCGCGGGAGTTGCGGCATGGGTTTAAGATGCCGTTTAAGATCGGGCCAAAGCAGTTTGTGGATTTCGCCCTGCATCCGCGTTGGTCGCTGACCTCACTGTTCGCAGGCAAGCCGCAGATGGCGAATTTCCTGATGGATGGGTATGAGTTTGATCGCACCGAAAGCCGTGCAAAGGCCACTTGGGACACGCTGAAACAGTTGCGGGATATGTGGCCTGGCAATCTGGTGGTGAAGGGCGTTCTGGATGTGGAGGATGCGGTGCGGCTGAAGGCCGAGGGGGTGGATGCGATCCAAGTGTCGAGCCACGGGGCGCGGCAGTTGGAGAGTGCGCCTGCGCCGATTGCGGTGCTGCCTGAGATACGGGCGGCGGTGGGGGATGATTTTCCGTTGTTCTTTGACAGTGGATTGCGGTCTGGCGAGGATGTGTTGAAGGCGCTGTATAGTGGCGCGGATTTCGCGTTCTTTGGGCGGTCCTTGCAGTTTGCCATTGCGGCGGGTGGTGAAGCAGGCCTCGCGCAGTTGTGGGATGTGTTCACGGATGAGCTGTCGATCGGGATGGCGCAGACGGGGATTACGGATGTGCGGCAGCTTTATAAAGCGTGATTTCTTGACAGATTAATCGGACGCGCTCCATTCTAGGGCATGAAACGCGTTTTGATCCCTGCCTTTTGCCTGCTGACCTCCCCTGCCCTTGCGCTGTGTCCTGTGATGCCTGACCGATCTGCGGAACGTGCGGCATTGATCGAGACCATGCGTACCTCGGATACGATGGCGAAGGGTCAAGCGGCGGTGGATGCCATGTGGGCCTATTACCGCGCGGCCCCCAATGACACGGCGCAAGAGATGCTCAATGGTGGCATGGGGGCCATTCGGATTGGGGATTTGATCACGGCGGTGGATGTGCTGACGGAGTTGGTGGGGTATTGTTCGACCTATGCGGAAGGGTACAACCAGCTGGCCTTTGCCTACTACCTGCGCGGTCAAAATGCGCGGTCCGAGGCGTTGTTGAAGAAAACGCTGGAGTTGGAGCCACAACACTTTGGGGCGTTGTCTGGGCTGGGGCTGATTTATTTTCGCACTGCGCGACCTGCGCTGGCGCGGATCTATTTGCAGCGGGCCGTGGATTTGAACCCATGGTCGAATGAGCGGGCGTTGTTGGAGCAGTTGCCTGAGGGCGATGATTTGTAGTTGATTTCGGCACTCAGCAGGTTCTTAATGTGTTAACGACCTTATGAGGCCCCATGTCAAACGCCCCTTTTTACGAAATTGACGCACAAGCGTTTAAGGCGGACCCCTACCCCGATTTGGCGAAGATGCGGGCAGATGGTGGTATTCACTTTGTGCCACAATTGGGCGCGACGCTGTTCACGCAGCGTGCGGATATTTTTGTGTGTGAAAAGAATATTGAGGTGTTTTCCAGCCGTCAGCCCGGTGGATTGATGGATGTGCTAATGGGCCAAAACATGATGCGCAAGGATGGGGATGCGCATATGGCGGAACGGCGGGCGGTGTTTCCTGCGCTATCCCCGCGCACGGTGATGGATCACTGGAAGGGCGCGTTTGAGACAGCGGCGGCGCGTTTGTTGAATGGCATTGCGGATCGTGGTGAGGCGGATTTGGTGGCTGAATACGCTATGCCCCTATCTGGGGCAGCGTTGCAGGTGATAACAGGGTTAACTAATATGTCGCCCGAAGAGATGGATCGCGTTAGCCAGGGGATGATTGACGGGATTGCGAATTACGCGGGGGATGCGGCCATTGAGGCCCATTGCAAAGACTGTACCGCCAGTATTGATCGCCATATTGATGCGCGGCTAGATGCACTGCGTGCGGCCCCTGATAAGAGCCTGTTGTCAGTGCAAATGCAAGCGGGACTGCCAGAGGAGAGTGTCAGGGCAAATGTGAAGCTGGCGATTTCGGGGGGGCAAAACGAACCACGTGATGCAATTGCGGGGGCTGTCTGGGCGATGGTGTCCCATCCAGATCAATTGGGTGCAGTAGAGCGAGGGGCTACCACGTGGCGGGCGGTGTTTGAGGAATATGCGCGGTGGATTTCACCTATTGGCATGTCGCCGCGGCGCGTGGATCAGGCATTCGCGTATAAGGGTGTGACGTTTGAGCCTGATGAACGGGTATTTTTTATGTTCGGGTCCGCAAATCGAGATGAGGCGGAATTTGATGCGCCCGATCGCTTTGACGTGATGCGGGACACAGGCCGCGCCATCGCCTTTGGTGCGGGGCCGCATTTTTGTGCGGGTGCGGCGGCGAGCCGTGTGTTGATTGCCGAGGTGGCCCTGCCGATGTTATTTGCGCGATTGCGAGGAATGCGTGTTGTGGAAGAGCCTGTTTTCGAGGGGTGGGCGTTTCGAGGGCCGTTGAGCCTGTGCGTAGCCTGGGACGTTTGAGTATTTTTCGACAAAAGAAACAGGGAGCCGTTGCCCAACTGCCTGCCCTGCCCCATATGTGATTTATGTTGAAGGTTGCTCCTATATTGCTCGCGCTGCTTTATGGCGTGGTTTACTATCGGTTTTCGGTCTGGCGCACCCGTGCAGAGTTGGATGCGAAGTCAACAGAATTGGCGGATCCCAAGTTGCGGGGCATGTGTGATCGAATGGCAGAGGCGCTCGATCTGGA
Source organism: Amylibacter sp. IMCC11727 (assembly GCF_029854195.1). Lineage (NCBI taxonomy): Bacteria > Pseudomonadati > Pseudomonadota > Alphaproteobacteria > Rhodobacterales > Paracoccaceae > Amylibacter > Amylibacter sp. IMCC11727. The sequence continues at coordinate 1,586,381 of NZ_CP122960.1, read as the reverse complement.
TCAGGTGAAGGTTCATATTTATGAAATTGAACCTGTGAATGGATTGGCAGCCCCTGATGGGCGGATTTTCATCACACGCGGTTTTTTCAAAAAATACACAGCGGGTGAGGTTTCGGTGGAAGAAATGGCCAGCGTGATTGCCCATGAATTGGGGCATGTGGCGCTGGGGCATTCGCGCAGACGGATGATTGATTTTTCGGGGCAGAATGCGGTGCGCGTGGCGCTTGGCATGATCCTTGGGCGCATTATTCCAGGGGTTGGGCCGTGGCTGGCGGGGATATTGGCGAGCATGTTGGCGGCGCGGTTGTCGCGACAAGACGAATATGAAGCGGATGCCTATGCGGCGGCGCTGTTGACCAAGATCGGTGTGGGCGTCGCCCCCCAAAAAACGCTGTTTGAAAAGTTGGAAGCCTTGGTTGGGGCCTCTGGTCAACCGCTGGCGTGGTTGATGAGCCATCCCAAGACCGAAGATCGAATTGCGGCGATCGAGGCCTTAGAAGCGCGCTGGAATTAACACAATATTGCCTTGGAATGTTTACACCCCGTTTACCCTGACGCTCTAGGGTCGGTTTAGAGGGGTCAGGAAGGCATGATATGTTAAACAGAGTATTCTATGAAAGCCGCGCCATAAGCCGATTTGGCCCGATCACATTGCTCAGTCTGCAAAAACGATGTGTGCAGCGCAATTTAGCGGATGGCATTACAAGTTTTATGTTTTCAAACCAAAAGCGGATTTTTCAAGTGCTGGAAGGGCCTGAGGATAAAGTGGATGCCACCATGGCGCGGATCACCGACAGCCGTTTGCATGATACGGTGAAAATCCGGGCGGTGATGCGAGACACGGAGCGTAAGTTTCAGCATTGGCCGTTTGGGGCAACAAACACGGACGATCCTGAATTTAAGCGGGTGATGACAGCGGGCATGATGACGGATTTCTTTTCTTTGGACGTGTTGCAAGCCGAACGGGTGCTGAGCATTGTTGCATCGCGCAAACGCCGTGCGGTGAAAGTGGATGAATATTCCGCGAAACTGCGCAATTTCAGCCGAAAGCGGCCACCGCGTGGGTTCTTTACTGTGCCAGATAAACCCAAACCTGTGAAAACTGGGCGTGTGTTTTTCCAAAACACCAAAGCGCAGCGTGCCGCTGGAGGTTAGCGAAAGGCTCTACTTACCATTCGACGGGCACCCCCTGCCAATCAAAGAATTGGCCCGTGTCAGATGGGCGAAGGTTTGACAGCACATCCAGAATGTTTTGTCCCGCCGTAGCCGGGGCAACAGCGGGATTGTTGCCCACATATTTTTCGGTAAGGGGCGTGCGCACCGTGCCCGGATGAATGGCGACACAAGTGGACAACGGATGCGAACGGGTAAGTTCGATAGATGCGGTGCGAATGATTTGGTTTAGCGCAGCCTTTGCGGCGCGATAACTGATCCAGCCGCCCAGTTGATTGTCCCCAATGGAGCCAACCCGCGCCGACAGCGCCGCAATCAGCGCGGGTCGATCTTTGGGCAAAAGGCGCGACACATGTTTGAACACAAGCGCTGGGCCAATGGCATTGAGCGCGAATTGAGCCTCAAACGCGGCGGATTGAATGCTGCGCAAAGATTTTTCTGGGGCAAAGCCATCTACTTCGAGCCCGCCTGTGGCGATCAGGATGGCATCAAAGGGGCCATCAAGCTGACCAAGGTGTTCTGCCACCGAGGTTTCATCCGTGATGTCAAAATCGTCAGCGGCCCGTGACAGCATGGTCACATTCATCATGCCACAGATATTGCCAGCCGCAATGGCGCAGGCTTGGCCAATGCCGCCAGATGCACCGATAATCAATACGCGTGAAGAAGGGCCAAGGGCCGATTGGGTTGTCATCCCTACATCGTAAGGGGCTGGTGCGGCGACACAAGAGGGAATGAAATTTCTTTGCACAGAAGGCCATTACATTAGGGGCAATTGGGACAGGATTTTGGCGTGAAGCACACGGGGTCTTTTCAAGGGGAAAAAACCGCGTATAAAGGCGGTATGAGACACAGCGCACATATCCCCAATCCGATGGCCCCACAGGCCGCGATTGCTGCTGCGCTGCTCCTCCTACTTAGCCGCCTCTGAGCGTGTCGGGGTCCGGCGCGTGCGCTCAGGGGTGAGACCAATCCGCGCTGACACCTAACCCCTTTTGAAAGATTTTGCCTTAATTGCAAATCGAACACAGCTAAGTCCCAAAAAGAGACCAGAACCATGACCGATACAGCCAAACAAGACCACGTCTTGATTTTTGACACCACATTGCGCGATGGCGAGCAATCGCCCGGTGCCACCATGAGCCACACCGAAAAGTTGGAAATTGCCCAAATGCTCGACGAGATGGGCGTGGACATCATCGAAGCGGGCTTTCCCATTGCATCTGAGGGGGATTTCAACGCGGTGAGTGAAATCGCGCGGCAATCCCAAAACTCTGTGATCTGTGGTCTGGCGCGGGCTGATTTTCGTGATATTGACCGCTGTTGGGAGGCTGTAAAACACGCACGCCGCCCGCGCATTCACACGTTTATTGGCACAAGCCCCTTGCACCGCGCGATTCCCAATCTGACGCAAGACGAGATGGTCGTGCGGATTCATGACACGGTGAGCCATGCGCGGAACCTGTGTGACAATGTGCAGTGGTCGCCCATGGATGCGACCCGCACCGAAGACGATTACCTGTGCCGCGTGGTGGAAACCGCGATCAAGGCCGGGGCAACGACAATCAACATTCCTGATACTGTTGGGTACACGGCGCCACGTGAAAGTGCGGAATTGATCCGTATGCTTATCGAAAATGTACCAGGTGCGGATGAGATTGTGTTCGCGACGCACTGCCACAACGATTTGGGCATGGCAACGGCAAATTCGCTGGCCGCCGTTGAAGCGGGTGCGCGGCAGGTTGAATGCACGATCAACGGTTTGGGGGAACGTGCGGGGAATACGGCGCTGGAAGAAGTGGTGATGGCGCTGAAAGTGCGCAATGACATCATGCCCTATCAAACGAAGATCGACAGCACAAAGATCATGAACATCAGCCGCCGTGTTGCGTCTGTTTCTGGATTTGCAGTGCAGTTCAATAAGGCCATTGTGGGTAAAAATGCCTTTGCGCATGAAAGCGGCATTCACCAAGATGGGATGCTGAAGAACGCCGAAACATTTGAAATTATGCGCCCCGAAGATGTGGGTTTGGCAGAAACCAATTTGGTTCTGGGCAAACATTCAGGCCGTGCAGCGTTGCGCGCTAAGTTGAAAGACCTCGGCTATGAGTTGGCTGACAATCAATTGAAAGACGTGTTTGTGCGGTTCAAGGCGCTGGCAGATCGTAAGAAGGAAGTGTTTGACGACGATCTGATCGCGTTGATGTCTGATGAAACAACGAATGCCGAGCATGATCGTATTAAGGTGCGGTCTTTGCGGGTGGTGTGTGGAACACATGGGCCACAAGAAGCGGATTTGACCCTGACCATTGATGGTGTGGATCAAAGCGTGACGGCCACAGGCGATGGCCCTGTGGATGCCACGTTTAACGCGGTAAAGGCGTTGTTCAAACATGATGCACGATTGCAGTTGTACAATGTGGCCGCCGTAACAGAAGGCACAGACGCGCAGGCAACGGTGTCCGTTCGCATGGAAGAAAATGGCAAAATCGCCGTTGGGTCTTCGGCGGATACGGATACGGTTGTGGCCAGTTGCAAAGCCTATGTGAACGCGCTGAACAAGCTGTTGGTGCGCCGTGAAAAGGCCGGTGGCGATGTGGCAGAGGTGTCTTATAAAGACGTATCCTAAGCCACAATCAACGGACAGAAATATTAAAACGGGCGGCGTTTGCGGCCCGTTTTTTTAGTGGGATTTTCTGTTGAAAAATCACAGCAATTCTACCAGAGATGATTCTGCGTTTGACCGTTGAAAAATTTTCGGTGGTTTTTGCATATGTTCGATATGTATAATTTTGTCCAGCATAACCACACATATACAACGTATGAATAGCGGGAAAATGCCTATTTTGTGTATGCAGTATCTTTACCAGAACGCGGTGGAGCCGCTATAAGCGAGCCTCTAACCGCAGATGGGTGCGGTCATTTCGTGCAAGCAAAGGCGGCCGCACATGTTTGGAAGTTTATCTGGTATTTTTTCGGCTGACATGGCCATTGATTTGGGAACGGCGAACACGCTTGTTTACGTCAAAGGCAAGGGCATCGTTTTGAACGAGCCGTCTGTTGTGGCCTATACCATCAAGGACGGCGTGAAAAAGGCGCTGGCGTTTGGTGAAGATGCGAAATTGATGCTGGGGCGAACACCTGGATCAATCGAGGCGATCCGCCCAATGCGCGATGGGGTTATCGCGGATTTTGATGTTGCCGAAGAGATGATCAAACATTTCATCCGCAAAGTTCACAAACGTTCCACGCTGACAAAACCCCGTGTGATTGTCTGTGTTCCACACGGGGCGACCCCTGTTGAAAAGCGCGCCATTCGCCAATCTGTTTTGTCTGCGGGTGCGCGCAAGGCTGGCCTGATTGCAGAACCGATTGCAGCGGCTATTGGGGCGGGTATGCCGATTACCGATCCAACGGGCAGCATGGTTGTGGATATTGGCGGCGGAACCACCGAGGTGGCTGTGATGTCGCTGGGTGATATTGTGTATGCGCGGTCCGTGCGTGTGGGCGGCGACCGTATGGACGAAGCGATTATTTCTTATTTACGTCGTCAGCAGAACCTTTTGGTGGGGGAAAGCACGGCGGAGCGGATCAAGACATCTATCGGCACAGCGCGTATGCCAGAAGATGGACGTGGGACAGCATTGGAAATTCGGGGGCGCGACCTGTTGAATGGTGTGCCCAAAGAAACAGAGATTACACAGGCGCAAGTGGCCGATGCGTTGGCCGAGCCTGTACAACAGATTTGCGAAGCGGTGATGACCGCGCTTGAATCCACACCGCCCGATTTGGCCGCGGATATTGTGGATCGCGGTGTGATGCTAACGGGTGGCGGTGCGTTGTTGGGCGAATTGGATTTGGCGCTGCGCGAGCAGACGGGTCTGGCCATTTCGGTGGCGGATGAGAGCCTGAATTGTGTGGCGCTCGGCACGGGTAAGTCGCTGGAGTATGAAAAACAGCTGCTTCATGTTATTGATTTCGATAGCTAACGCCTTTCGCGCCAAGCTGTGAACCGATGAAAGCATTCAATGGCCGTACAGAACGACAGTGAGGTCCATTTCCGCCGCGTTGTGCGGCGTGTTTTGGTGTCTGTGCTGTTGGTGTTTCTGTTCGCGATGTTCCTGATCTGGCGCATTGATAACCCCCGAGCAGAGCGGTTTCGTATGGCCGTTATTGACAAGGTTGTGCCCAATTTGGAATGGGTGCTGGCCCCTGTTGCGCATGTATCCAATATGATTGCCGATGCACAAAGCTATTCGCGGATTTATCAGCAAAACCAAGAGCTTCGCCGTGAATTGCAGCGAATGAAACAGTTTCAAGAAGCAGCGCGGCAATTGGAACAGAAAAACGCAAAGTTGTTGGATTTGAACAATGTGCAGCTGAACCCCAAGCTGACCTATACCACGGGTGTGGTGATGACAGACAGCGGCAGCCCGTTTCGGCAATCGGCCCTGATCAACATTGGTCGCCATGATGGCGTGGTTGATGGATGGGCGGCCATGGATGGGCTGGGTCTTGTGGGGCGCATTTCGGGTGTGGGCAAAGACAGTTCGCGGGTTTTATTTGTTACAGATAGTTCGAGCCGCATTCCCGTAGAGGTGACGCCATCGGGGCGCAAAGCCATTTTGGCAGGGGACAATACGGCGTTTCCACCGTTGGAGTTTTTGGACGGTGTGGATCAGGTTCGTGCAGGGGATCGTGTGTTTACCACGGGGGATGGCGGCGTGTTTCCAACCGATTTGTTGGTGGGTGCGGTTGTTATCACCAATGATGGGCGGTTGCGGGTGAAATTGGCGGCAGATTATCGCCGATTGGAATTCCTGCGCATCATTCGCCATTTGCCCGCTGCACCGATTTCCGAACCAGGGAGATTGGTGGGGCCGACCTTGCCTGGACAAGTGCAAGTGAGTGAGTGATGGAAGACACATCGCCCCTGCGTTTGTGGATGTATCGGCTAAGCTTTGTGCTGGTTGGGATGGTGTTCATTTTATGGGCGATCATCCCTTTCGATCTGAGCGCGGGCTCCCTGCCCGTCCCTGATATTTTCTATTGTATTACAATGGCTTTGATCGTTCGTCGGCCCGAATATGTGCCGATCTGGTCCATATTTGCGGTGTTTTTCATGCGCGATATTCTGACCCAAGCGCCCCTTGGTTTGGCCACTCTTTTGATTGTGATGGGGTCCGAGGTTGTGCGCGGCAATATCCAAGCCTTTCGCGAGTATATTTTCGGATTGGAATGGTTGTGGATGGCCACAATTTTCGTTGCGGTGACGTTGGTTCAACACGTGTTGTTGCTGCTGACATTATCCAGTGCGCCCCGATTGGTGGAACAGGTGCTGCTTATCCTTTTCACAGTGATCGCCTACCCTGTTACAGTGGGCGTGATGAAATACGCGATGGGAATCACAAAGCCCAGACCGGGTGTAACGGATGCTTGGGGTAAACGGTTATGAGACGCCCACAAAAACCAGGACGCTTGCGCCAAATGCTGACGCGCCGTGCCATTGTGTTGGCAGGGATGCAGGCGGGCGTGATCGGCACGCTTGGCTGGCAGATGCGGCGTATTTCGGTGGAGCAGAACCAATCGTTTCGCCTGCTTGCCGAAGAAAACCGTGTGAACATTCGCCTGATCCCACCTGTGCGCGGATTGGTGTTTGATCGATTGGGCAAGCCGCTGGCGTATAACGAACCGAACTATAAGATCGAAATGGTACGCGAACAGGCCGATGACCCCGAAGCCGTATTGCGCCGTTTGGCCACGATTGTCCCAATCACGGACGAAGATATCGCGCTGGCGTTAGAAGAAATGCGCAAGCGGCGCGGATTTGTTCCTGTAACTGTGGCGCAGGATTTGGATTGGGAACACATCGCCGCCGTGAGTGCCAATGCACCCGCGCTGCCAGGAATTTCGCCCGAGTTAGGGCACTATAGGATCTATCCGCAAGCTGATGATTTTGCGCACATAATGGGGTTTGTTGGCCCCGTTTCCGACTATGATCTGAGCCGAACAGATGATGATGATCCGTTGCTGCTGATCCCGCGGTTTCAGATCGGTAAGAACGGTATTGAAAAGCAGATTGAGAAACCCCTGCGCGGCAAGGCAGGTGTGAAACGGATTGAAGTCAATTCAATCGGTCGTGTGATGCGCGTTTTGGGCCGTGAAGAAAGCAAAGCTGGCGTCAATGTTCAGCTGACCATTGATCACCGATTGCAGAAATATGCGTTGGAACGGTTGGGAGATGACAGCGCGTCTGCTGTGGTTATGGATGTGCGCAACGGGGATTTGTTGACCATTGCCTCTGCGCCCAGTTTCGACCCCAACAAATTCGTGCGCGGGATTTCTGTAGCCGACTTTAAAGAGCTGAATGAAAACAAATACAAACCCATGCTGAACAAGGCGATCACGGGGACGTATCCCCCCGGATCGACGTTCAAGATGGTAACGGCGCTGGCCGCGTTGAAGGGGGGCTTTATGACCCCCAACGAAAAAGTACGCTGTAATGGATATATTGAGCTTTATAATCGGCGGTTCCATTGCTGGCGGCGCGGTGGTCACGGGCGTATGGGGCTGCATGACAGCCTGAAGCAATCCTGTGATGTGTATTATTACGAAGTGGCGCAGAAGGTGGGGATTGAAAACATCTCGGCCATGGCAAAGCAGCTGGGTCTGGGTGTGAAGCACGATCTGGAGCTGCCCGCGGTGCGCGAGGGATCGGCCCCCACAAAGGCATGGAAAAAAGCCCGCAAAGATGCGGAGTGGGTGATCGGGGATACGTTGAATGCGTCGATTGGACAGGGATTTGTGCTGTCTTCGCCCATGCAACTGGCGGTGATGGCCGCGCGGTTGGGGACAGGGACACAAATTTCGCCCCGATTGGTGAATGCCATTGATAACCGCCCACAGCCCGTAAAGGGGCGTGAGCCATTGGATATTGATCCCGACCACATTGAAGCCGTGCAAAAGGCCATGTTTGCCGTGGTGAATGAGCGTGGCGGCACAGCGGCGGGATCTGCGATCAAACGAAAAGATTGGAAGATGGCGGGGAAAACCGGCACGTCACAGGTGCGGTTTATCACCAAAGAAGAGCGCGCACGCGGCGTGATCCGCAATGAGGATTTGCCGTGGGAACGGCGCGATCATGCGTTGTTTGTGGCCTATGCCCCTGCGGACAATCCACGGTTTGCCATTTCAGTGGTTGTAGAACACGGCGGTGGCGGGTCCAAGGCAGCCGCGCCGATTGCGCGTGATATCATGCAAAAGGCGCTGGAGCTGGGGGAAGACAACGGCTATCGCGCGTTGCCCACGGATGTTCGCGCGGGGCGTCCGATCAAGGATGACAAAGCATGAGCTATATGAACGTGTCATCCCATTCTGTGCCAACAGGGTTGTCCAAAGTGCTGTATTTCAACTGGCCTTTGGCGTTGTTGCTGACGGCGGTGGCCAGCACCGGTTTCTTGATGCTGTATTCCGTATCTGGCGGGGATATCGAACGCTGGGCCGAGCCACAGATCATTCGGTTCTGTCTGGGGGCGGGTGTCATGGTGTTCATGGCTTTTGTGCCCATCAGTTTTTGGCGCGAAATCAGTATTGTCGCCTATATCGTTGGGATCGCGCTGTTGTTGGCGGTGCCCTATATCGGGGAAACGCGCGGGGGGGCGCAGCGGTGGATTGATCTGGGTTTTATGACCCTGCAACCGTCAGAATTGATGAAAATCGGCGTCGTGATGGCGTTGGCGTTTTATTATGATTGGCTGGAAGAACGGCGCATTTCCCATCCGCTTTGGGTGCTTATTCCCATTGCCGTGATCCTATTGCCTGCATTTTTAGTGTTGGGACAGCCTGATTTGGGGACCGCGTTGCTAATCATTATGGGCGGCGCGATCATGATGTTTATCGCGGGGGTCCATTGGGGGTATTTTCTGGCTGCTATTCTGTCGGTGACGCTGTTGGTGACGGGGGTGTTTACGTCCAAAGGGACGGAATATCAGCTGCTCAAAGACTATCAATATAAGCGGATTGAAACCTTTATTGATCCGTCAAGCGATCCGCTGGGATCAGGCTATCACATCACGCAGTCAAAAATTGCGCTGGGGTCTGGCGGGATGACGGGGCGTGGGTTTATGCAAGGCACGCAGCAGCGGTTGAACTTTTTGCCTGAAAAACACACGGATTTCATTTTTACCACATTGGGTGAGGAGTTTGGGTTTGTCGGCGGGATTGTTCTGCTGGGGCTTTATGGACTGATCCTGTTGTTCTGTTACGTGTCCGCACTGGCCAATCGAGATAGGTATGGATCGTTGGTGACCATTGGGGTTGGAACCACGTTCTTTTTCTATTTTGCGGTCAATATGTCAATGGTTATGGGGTTGGCCCCTGTTGTCGGGGTTCCCTTACCGCTGGTGAGTTATGGGGGATCGGCGATGATGGTGTTGCTGATCGCGTTTGGGCTGGTACAAAGTGCCCATGTTCACCGCCCACGATAGGATTCCCAGATGATTAACGTTTTGTTTTCGGCCCGCGATGCGCTGTGGCCGCAATATCAACCTGTGCTGGAGGCGGAGTTCGCAAAGTTGGGGATTGAGGTTAATTTGGTGCAGGAAACAGATGCACCAGAAACCGTGGATTATCTGATCTATGCGCCCTTGCGCGATGATGATGATCTGAGCGTTTATTCCAATTTGAAACTGATCCAGAGCCTTTGGGCGGGGCCCGATAAACTGTTGCGCAACAAGACGTTGACCCAGCCGCTAGCACGGATGGTGGACCCTGGCATGACGCAAGGGATGATTGATTATGTAATGGGGCATATCCTGCGCCATCACTTGCACACGGATGCGTTTGTTCAGGCAGAAGAATGGTTAACGGATGTGGCCCCGCCCCTGCCATCGCAGCGCACGGTTGCGTTTCTGGGCATTGGAGAATTGGGCATGACCTGTGCCGTTGCGGCGCGGGATTACGGGTTTAACGTGCTGGGGTGGAGCCGCACGTTGAAAACAGACGCCCCAATAGACTGTTTTGCGGGAGATGATGGGTTGCACCACGTATTGGGGCAAGCGGACATTGTGGTGACCTTGATGCCCGCGACACCCGCGACGGATGGGATCATTGGTGCAGATGCAGTGGCGGCCATGAAAGACGGTGCGGCGATCATCAATCCCGGCCGTGGAGAGTTGATCGACGATGACGCCCTGTTGGCTGGATTGCGGTCTGGGAAGCTGTCAGGGGCGACTCTGGACGTGTTTCGCGAGGAGCCCTTGCCCCGTGGCCATCCCTATTGGGCAGAACCGAGTGTTTTGGTGACGCCGCATATCGCGTCTGAAACCCGTGTTCCCACATCAAGCGCGGTGGCGGCGGCGAATATTGCGCGAGTTGTGCGCGGCGAGCCGGTTTTGTATCTGGTGGATCCTGCACTAAAATATTGAGCGCGGGACTTGGATATTTAGGCCAAGAAAAAGGCTCTGAGTGGGTCATCGATTTTTAGCGTAGGATGGGTGGTTTGTCGGGGTTTGATCCTGGAGCCGTTATCGTTTGCGTGGTGGGTTCCGCTGGTTGTGGCAGATCAAAGCGCAGGCCATTTTTGGCGAGTGCGGCGCTGAGTTGATGGGTGGCAGAGAGGAAAATCACATCGAGGCTGCCTGCTTCAATCCCTGAGAATGTGAGGGCTTCGGACATGGCGGCGGCGATGGCAGGTTCGGCATCTGGGATGGCATCAATGAAGGCCATCACATGCGTGCGTGGGCGGTTTTCGTATTCGATTTCAGCGAGATAGGCGAATTTGGCAAGACCCGTCATGGTGGCGAGTTTAGTATCTAGCGCGGTGATAAGCGTTTCTGGAAGCTGGCCTGGGGGGTAAATCGCGCTGGGGGTTGCCTCGGCTGCTTCGGGAGCGGTGCCGAGGGTTTCGTGGAGCCACGTCACTGCGCTGGCGGGGAGCAGCATGGAGGATGGGGCGACGGCAAGATTGAGGCCAAGGCCGATATTTTGACCCGCAAGCATGGCAGTGATTTGGCGGCCTGCCATAGACAGAAACGGCGTGGGGTTCTGGGTGAATTCGGTCATGCGGCTTTCGCTGTCAAAGACCAGGGCGTAGTGTTCATCTTCGACGGGGAACAATGCGGGTTGGATTTTGTCGTCAGTGGGTTCCGTTTCAAGCACGAGAAACAACTCGCTGTCAGCCACACGTTCGTAAAACGCCATGCGTTTTGTGGTGTCTTCGGGCGCGGCGTCCATGGCGGCTTGGGCAGTGTCGAGAGGGGTCATATCAGGGCTTCTATTCTGGATTTAAGGTGGGGCAGAAGATCGGTTTCAAACCATGGGTTTTTCTTGATCCAACCCGTGTTGCGCCAGCTGGGATGTGGCAGTGGAATGACATTTGGGCCGTAGTCGCGCCAGTTCTGCACGGTCTGGGTGACGTTTTTGGTTTTAAGGTGCCATGTTTGGGCATAACCGCCGATCAGTAGCGTGAGTTCAACCTGCGGCATCATTTGCAGTGTGGTCTCACGCCATGTTTGGGCGCAGATTTTTGGTGGTGGTAGATCGGAACCTTTGGCGTTGTATCCCGGAAAACAAAAGGCCATGGGAAAAATGGCAAGTTTGGATTGGTCGTAGAATGTGTGTTCATCCACCCCCAACCAATCGCGCAAGCGGTCCCCTGACGGATCAGTGAAGGGGCGACCAGAGTCGTGGACGCGCGCGCCGGGGGCTTGGCCGATGATCATGAGTTTGGCAGTTTGAGAGAGCCATGCAACGGGGCGCGGTTCATGCGCGGTGTGGGTTTGCGCAAAGCGATCTGCGCACAGCCGACAAGCCCGAATATTGGCGATATGATCTGCAAAACGAGACATGAGACGCCGTTTATCAGGGAATGGAATTTGGGGAAAGGTGAGGTTATTTCCATATTTCTGGAAATATAGATTGACTCATTTCGATAATTCTAGAAATATTGAAGCATGAAACAGGATTCGAACATGGACATTAGTCTGGAAGACGCCGCGCAAGCCTTTGCTGCGCTTGGATCAGAGCAACGCTTGAGCGTGCTGCAAACGCTGGTGCGGGCGGGCACGAAGGGGCTGTCGATGGGGGAGTTGGGCAAACGCACAGGTGTGCCTGGCTCCACGTTGAACCATCACCTGCGGTTTTTGGTCCATGCGGGGCTGGTGGAACAGAAAAAGGAAGGGCGCAGCATTATTTGTTCGTCCGTTGCTTATGACATGACCACGGCCCTGTCGAATTTTATCTTGAAAAACTGTTGCGCTGACGCGCCTGATACGGAGCATTCTCATGGTTGATCATACGGTAGATGTTGAAGGGCGCGGTTGGAAGATCGACCGTGTTTGGTTGATGATTGGCGCGATGCTGTTGGGCGTGGCGGCGCTGGTGCCTGCGGAGCTAGTGGGTGTGGTAACGGCCACAGGTAAGGCGCTGGGGTCCACAGGGATATTTATTGGCTTTGCGGTGTTTATGGTCGCTTATCTTAAGGCGACAGGGGCCGAAGGGATTGTGGCAGAGGCGTTTAAAGGCTCGCCTGTGCGCATGGTGATTTTGGCGTCGATGGTTGGGGGGCTCGCACCGTTTTGCAGTTGTGAAGTGATCCCCTTTGTGGCCGCATTGTTGGCGATGGGGGTTCCATTGGCCGCCGTAATGGCGTTTTGGCTGGCGTCCCCCATTATGGACCCGCCGATGTTTATCATTACGTCAAGCGCTCTCGGTGTGGATTTCGCGGTGGCAAAAACCATTGCAACGGTGGGGTTTGGATTGCTTGGCGGGTTTAGCGTTATGGCGCTGGGGCGGACCGCGTTGTTTGCGAACCCGCTGCGCGAGGATGCCAATGCGGGGGGCTGTGGGTGTGGCACGAACCCGTTCACGGGCAAACCTGTTTGGGCATTCTGGAGCGAGAGTGAACGGGTGCAGACATTTCTGAGCACCGCGTGGCAAAATGCGTTTTTCTTGTTTAAATGGCTTACCTTAGCCTATGTTGTTGAATCGCTGATGGTTCGATTTGCCCCTGCGGAATGGATCGCAAGTGTGCTGGGGGGAGAAGGGCTCGGCCCGATTGTTCTGGGGGCGTTGGTCGGTGGACCTGCGTATCTGAACGGCTATGCTGCGGCGCCGCTGGTGGCTGGTCTGGTTGAGCAAGGGATGAGCCAAGGAGCGGCGATGTCGTTTATGCTGGCGGGCTCTGTGAGCTGTATCCCTGCGGCAATTGCGGTCTGGGCGCTGGTGAAACCGAGGGTGTTTCTGGCCTATCTAAGCCTTGGGTTTATCGGGGCGTTGGTGGCTGGGCTAAGCTGGGCGGCTTGGGCGTAAGCGCCCTGCTCTTTTTCTCGGAGAGAATGAACAAAGGGTAAACCCTGGCGCGTCGTATAAGACGCGTCAGGGTTAGAGTTTTGTTAACGATTGAGCTTAGACGACAGACTGCAACAACTGGCCAAGGCGGTTGATGCCTGTGTTAATTGTGTCTTCATCCGCGCAAGAAAAGCTGAGGCGCAGGGTGTTGCCGCTCGAGCCGTCTGCGAAGAAGGCGCGGCCGGGGACGAAGGCGACTTTTTGGGTTTTAAGAGATTGTGCGAGCAGCTTTGCGCCATCGAGGTGCGGCGGCAGTGTCACCCAGATGAACATGCCACCTTCGGGTTTGGTCCATGTAACGCCTTTGGGCATGTGGGTTGTTAACGCGTTAAGCATGTGGTCGCGGCGTTGGCTGTAGGTGGCGCGGATTTTTTCGATTTGGGCGTCGAATCCTGTACTCGCCACCTTATGGATTGCGATTTGGTTGATGGTGGAGGAATGCAGATCGGCGGCCTGTTTCATCAGGACAAGCGGTTGGATCACAGATTTCGCGGCGCAGACCCAGCCGACGCGCAAGCCTGGGGCGAGGGTTTTGGAGAAGCTGCCGCAATAGATGGTGCGGCAGTCTTCAATGCTGCCTGTGCGTTCGATTTCGAGGGCGAGGATTGGGGGGATTGCCTCACCATCATAGCGCAGGGATTGGTAGGCGGCGTCCTCGACGATGGCGATGTCCAACTCATTGGCAAGGTCGAGCATGGAGAGGCGCGCGCGGCGGTCCATGGTTTCACCCGTGGGGTTGGCGAAATCGACGGACATATAGGCAAACTTGGCTTGGCCGCCGTGAGAGGCGGCGGTTTGGACGTAGTCGGTGGCGGAGCGGTTGGAGTTGGCGCTGATCTGGTCAAACTGCGGCTCGTAGGCGTTGAATGCGCCAAGTGCGCCGAGGTAAGTGGGCCAGTTTACGAGGGCGGTGTCGTTTTTGGAGAGCATGAGTTTGCCCAAGTAATCGAGCGCCTGTTGAGAGCCTGAGGTGATGAGGATGTTGTCCGCGCCGCACGGGATACCAAGGGCGGCCATTTGGGTGGCGATCCAGTCGCGCAAGGGTTTGTAGCCCTCAGACACGGAGTATTGCAGGGCGTCGGTGCCCTGCCCGCTTGCGAATATGTCGTTGAGCGCGGCTTTGAATTCGGCCTGTGGGAAAAGCGCGGGATCGGGGATGCCGCCTGCGAAGGAGATGATGTCTGGTTGGTCGAGGAGCTTGAGAAGCTCGCGGATTTCGGAGGCCTTCATGCGGCCCATGCGGGTTGCGAAGATGTCTTGCCAGTTCATTGTGTGTCCTCCCAGACGCGTGGTGGTGTGCGTTAGGGCAGAATGGCTGACGTTTTATTTATGTCAATGGTGCTGACGTTGTTGAAGGAATTTGTGAAGATTAAGGCTAATTCGTCATCAAATCCTACAATTTGGCAGCAACAGATTTGATTAAATCAGCTATCATTTATTAGTATTTTTTGGACAGTTTTGCAGATCTCGCAAAAGTAAGTAAGGTGACCTTTTGTGAATCACTATAATTTGAAGATGGAAGCCAATTGAACACCGAACAAACCAAAAACGATACAACCGCCGAAGAAATTGTTAAAGAGCTACCCCTCTTACCCGTTCTCGGTTTTGTCTTCGCACTTTGTTATGAAAGTGCATACTTTTTTTCGCTCAACATCGAACTGCGCCAAATTTTGACGCTATCAGACATTATTGAAGCCAGTGCATTAAAGATACTTCCAGCAATTCCATTATTGCTATTGGGTTTTTGGGTTGGTTCATCGCAAGAAAGTGCGCAACCCAGCGATATGAGTAGGCCTAAAAAAATTCTAGCTGACGTCCCATTCACGCTCATAAAATACACAGTATTTTTTTCTGCCACGATATATCTATTGTTTGGGTTGCCAGCTCAAATAGGGTTTATGTCACTGGCGCTAAGCAGCCTTTTGATTTTTGCTAATATCATAATTTTTCCGGCTTTGGCCCATTCGGACCGGGTTACGTTCATGACCGTATGGCTACTAATCATAACAATCGTAACTTTCGCTTCTATGGGATATAACGATGCTCACAAAATCCGATTTGGGGACCGTTCCAACTTACCTGATGTTTTAATCCAAAAGGGCGCCGATGACATCGAGCCTTCTGAATACAAATTAGTTCGACGACTATCTTCTGGGCTCTTGTTAACCACTCAAAACAGCGATCAGTTACTATTTCTTCAAAACGACACCTCCTCTTCGGTAATTTTTGAAATGAACACAGCTCCTTTCAAAGGAATATTGTGCGGCGGGTTTGGTTGGTGTCCACTGCCATTACTCAAATAAAATTCACCAACAACGCTGCAGCTAGTATCACCGCCAGCCACAGCACCATACTCCCCGTCGGCCAGACGCGGGCCATGCGGCCTTCGGGGCCGTGGGTTTTGTAGAGGCCTTCGGTGATGCGCCAGAACTCTTTGAGGCCGAGAGCCTTTGCGCCAGTCCAGAGCGAGGATACCGCCCATGTGAGCCAGCGCAAAAACGCAGGCGCGGCGCGGCGGTAGGTCCAGTCGCTGTCTAGGTTCACGGAGCGCAGTTCTGGCGGGTAGATGCCTGTGCGCATGAGGACTGTGAACGCAAGGGCCGAGAAGAACAGCAGTTGCAACTGGGTGATCACGTGGCTGGTGGTGTAGGGTTCGTATTTGATGTCGTACGGCAGCAGCGCGTAGAGCGGTGCGGGGTATGAGCCGATGCCGATACACAGCGCGGATGTGATGAACATGGCGAGGAGCATGTTCCACGGGGCCTCTTTCGGGCGCTTGCCGCTGTCATGCGCAAAAAAGACGAAATACGGGATCTTGATGCCAGAGTGGTGGAACACCCCTGCGGAGGCGAACAGCAGAATGGCCCAGATGACCCAGTAGTGTTCCTTGCCTGCGGCGGACAGGATCAGGGATTTGGAGACGAAGCCCGAGAAGAGCGGGAAGGCCGAGATCGAAGCCGCGCCAATGACGCAGAAAATCATGGTGAGCGGCATGGTTTTGTAAAGGCCTCCGAGGTCGGAGCCTTTGGCGGTGCCTGTGCGGAACAGGACTGCGCCGACAGACATGAAGAGGAGCGCTTTGTAAAGGATATGTGCGAAGGCGTGGGCGGCGGTGCCGTTGAGCGCGAGTTCGGTGCCGATGCCGACGCCGACGACCATGAAACCGAGTTGGTTGTTGAGGGAATAGGCTAGGACGCGGCGCAGGTCGTTTTCGATAACCGCGTAGAAGATCGGGAAGAGAGTCATCACCGCGCCGATGTAGATCAGGAGTTCCGTACCTGGGAAAGTGCGCGCGAGGGCGTAGACGGCGAGTTTGGTGGTGAAGGCCGAGAGGACCACGGTGCCTGTGACGGTGGCGGCTGGGTATGCGTCTTGGAGCCAGTTATGCAGCAGTGGAAAGGCGCATTTGATGCCGAAGGCGAGGAAAATCAGCCATGTACCAAGCGAGCCGAGGGTCATTTGATCGAACGCGATGGAACCTGTGTCGCGGTAATGCAGCGCCGTGCCTGCAATCAGGATCACGCCAGAGGCGATCTGCATAATCAGGTAGCGCATGCCCGTGTGATAGGCCCCTTCTGAACGCCGTGCCCAGATCAGGAAAACGCTGGCGATGGCTGTGCCTTCCCAGAACACAAACAGCGTGATGAGGTCGCCTGCGAAGACGGCGCCGATGGCGGAGCCTGAGTATAACAGGGCTGCGACTTGTTGGATCGTGTCCTTGATGTGCCACGCGTAGAGCATGGCGAGGAAACCCGCGAGTGAGAAGATCAGCGCGAAGATGATAGAGAGTTTATCGACACGCAGCAGGACAAGATCGAGGCCATAGGCGTTGATCTGGCCATAGACGCCGATGTCGAGGTTCCAGACCAACGCACCGCCGATCAGCGGGATCAAGCAGAGAACAGCCGAACGCAACACGCCAGCAGGCGTGTTGGCCACGACGAATGCGCCGAGGATGTAGACGATGAACGGGGGGACCACATCAATCATGGATGCTGCTCCTGTCCAGTTGGTCTTCGGGGTAGTCTTCGGATTCTACGTCGTATGGGGCGTAGTAGGTTTCATCGCGCATGAGGACGCGGCGCATTGCTTTGGCACAGACCACCAAAAGAGCGCACATGATGAAGCCGTACCAACCGTAAAAGCCGAAGAAGTACTCAATTGAGAAATAGGTTTTCTTTTTGTAGGCGATGTCGGCGATGACCAGCAGTGCGCAGACGGCGTAGAGGCCGTAAACGATGCGGTCCACGTTCTTTTTCTTATCGAGAAACAGCATGGCGCGGCCCAAGGCGGGGAGTTTCGCGGGGTCCGTTTCGACGATTTCGAATTCGTCGCTGTCGTGTTTGGTTTGTGCCATGTCAGCCCTGCCCTTCGGCCGCGAGGATGGTTTGGGACCATGTGAGCGCGTCTTCTTTGGGAATGGTGAGGGTTTTAGAGATTTTCCACGCGAAGCGATTTTCGTTTAGATCGGGAAAGCGCGTGCGCAGGTTGCGGATTTCGCGGTTCCGTGCCGTGGGCAGATCGCCACAAATGGCAATCACGTCTTCGATGGCAAGGTCGAAATGGTCGCGCAGCGCTTTGCGGATTGTGTATTCCCGCTCACCGTCTTTTTCGAGCCGTCTTGCGTAGGTTTCTTGGGTTTCAGTCGGGTTTGGCAGGTTGGTCATGATCCACCTCCGGTGATGGGCATCAGGAAGTCGATAATGTGGCCTGCCGTGAAGAACAGGACGAGGCAACCAAAAGCGGTGAGTGCTGGGGGGAGCCAACAAAACAGGGGCGCTTCTCGCATGCCCGTATAAGGATTGGCGTCATCATCGCGATAAAAGCCACGGCCGATGACGGGCAGCAGATAAGCCACGTTGAGCAAGGACGACAGCATCAAAACGGCGATCATGATTTGTTGTTGCGCGTCTGCGGCCCCAACCATCAGATACCATTTCGACCATGACCCACCGAGCGGTGGCAGCCCGATGATGCTGAGCGCGCCGATGCCGAAGGCGGCGAAGGTGATGGGCATGGTGCGCCCTAAGCCCGTCATTTGGCTGATTTCGGTTTTGTGGGTGGCCACATAAATTGCCCCTGCGCACATAAAGAGTGTGATTTTGCCCATGGCGTGCATAGCAATGTGGAGGCCACCGCCGAGCGCACCCATTTGTGTGGCAAGGGCCATGCCCAGAGTGATGTAGCTGAGCTGGGACACTGTGGAATAGGCGAGGCGTTTCTTGAGGTTGTCTTGCTGCATTGCAATGACGGACGACGCGATTATGGTGTACGCGGCGAGCCACATGAGCCATTCGGATGCGCCTGTTTCAGACAGAAAGTCGATGCCGAAGATATAGATGCCCACTTTGAGCATCGTAAAGACGCCCGCTTTAACGACCGCTACGGCGTGAAGGAGAGCGGAGACGGGTGTGGGGGCAACCATCGCGGCAGGGAGCCAGCGGTGGAACGGCATGAGGGCAGCCTTGCCGATGCCAAAAGCGTAAAGGGCGAGCAAGACCGGGACGAGTGCGGGAGCGAGTGTGCTGTCGCGCAGGATACCGCCCAGTTGGAAATCGAGCGTATTGGCCACGGCGTAGGTCCAGATCACGGCGGTGAGTTGCAGGGCGATAGACGTGCCGAGCAAGATGCCGAGGTAGGTGCGCGCGCCGCGGATGGCCTCTGGTGTGCCTTTGTGAACCACCAATGGATAGGTGCTGATCGTTAGAATTTCGTAGTAGAGGAACAGCGTGAACATGTTTGACGACCACGCGATGCCGAGGGCGGCAGCGATTGCGCCTGCGAAACAACCGAAGAAACGCGCGTGATGTTTTTCATTGTTTCCGCGCATGTAGCCGATAGCGTAGATGTGGGTCACGATCCAGAGGCCGCTAGCGACGAGTGCAAA
Organism: Amylibacter sp. IMCC11727; assembly: GCF_029854195.1. NCBI lineage: Bacteria > Pseudomonadati > Pseudomonadota > Alphaproteobacteria > Rhodobacterales > Paracoccaceae > Amylibacter > Amylibacter sp. IMCC11727. The sequence goes on along the minus strand of NZ_CP122960.1, from coordinate 1,566,973 downwards.
CAACAAGCCAAGGGGTTCCACGTTGAAGGCCACCGGAACATTCGGGAACACTTCGAACAGGGCGATTTGCGGTGTTGTTGCGTTCCCCACCTGCAAGGCGATGGCGACAACGGCGGCGAATGTTGCAAGGGCAGCAGCAAAGGTGATCGTGTCGCGCAGATTGGCCTGTTTCGCAAAGATCAGGTTTGTGAACATGGCCAGCGTTGGCAGGATCAGCGAGGCAAATATGAGGGTTGATAGTTCCATGCGCCCTGCCCTTAATGATCTGTCGCAGCGGCGGCTGCGGATGAGATTTCGGACATGCCAGCGGAGCCAGACATGAGGCCTTCGGCGGCGGTGCGCGCCGCAGCAAGGATGAAGTCTGTGTCAAAGCCGAAATAAAGGCAAGCAAGCGCGGCAATCCACATGGGCACGACCATAAGCATCGGGGCTTCTGCATGGGTAGCATCTGGATGCGGCGCTTGCAGATAGAGTGCTTCGACGACGCGCCAAACGTAAAGAACGGCGAGGAGTGATGAGGCAACGATAATCAAGGCAAGCCACCAGAGATTTTGTTCAAAGGCAGCTTGGACAAGGACCCATTTGGAGATGAAGCCAGCGGTTCCTGGAACACCGATGAGGGACAACCCACCTACGACGATTGCAGCGCCTGTAAGCGGCATCACGCGGCCCATGCCCGCGATGCGGTCGTAAAAGGTTGTGCCAGCACGCAGTACCAATGCACCAACGCCCATAAAAAGAACCGCCTTGGTGATGCCGTGGTTGAACAGATGCACCATCGTGGCGGTGAGGCCAGTCGTGGAGAACATGGCAACGCCGAGCATCATATAGCCGATTTGGGCGATAGAAGAATAAGCCAGCATCCGTTTAAAGTTCGTCTGAAACACCGCAATCAGGCTGGCGGCGAACATCGCAAGGAGTGCAAGCGGGCCGATGATCCAGATAAGGATCTGGGTGTCGAACACGAAATCAGGCTGGAACACAGTGAACATGAAGCGCAGGATCACGTAAATCGCTGCTTTCGTTGCCGTAGCCGCGAGGAATGTAGTGACAGCAGACGGGGCGTAATTATACGCCGCAGGCAACCAAAGGTGCAGCGGGTACATCGCCACCTTTAGACCCATTCCAACAACGATGAAGGCAAAGGCCGCTTGGACCGTGCGATTGCCACCCTGCCCGACCAATCGATCCGCCATATCGGCCATGTTGAGCGTGCCTGTGGTCATGTACAACAGCCCGATACCAATCACAAAGAACGTGGCGCCGATGGTGCCCATGATCAGGTAATCATAGGCCGCCGTCAGCGCGCGTTTGTCGCGGTGCGAGCCTTGGGACACCAGAACGTAGGTGGACAGGGATGAGATTTCGAGGAAGACGAACACGTTGAATGCGTCACCCGTAATCACCACGCCCATCAGGCCGGTGACGCAGAGCATGAAACAGGCGTAAAACAGCGTGTGATTTTTGCGTGGAATTTCATGCGCCACGGATTTGAGCGCAAACGGAAGCACCACTGTGGCGGTGGCCGCGATCAGAAACAGAACAAAGGCGTTGGCTGCATCCACACGGTATTCGATACCGACAGGTGGCGCCCACCCGCCCAAATGATAGCTGATTTGGCTGCCATCAGAGACTTGGATCAGCAACATCGTTGCGATCACAAGTGACAGCACAGATGCGATGAAGGCCATGGGCCAAGCCAATGATCTTGCACCAAAAAACACGATCAAGGGGGCCGTGCAAAAGGGGATGAGCACTTGCAGGATGGGCAAGTGATCCTTGAGCGTAAGCGCTGTGTGGTGAACCTCTGCTGCGCTGGCCATTATGCGCGGCCTCCCATTGCGGAGCCGTGCTCTTCGTTTTCGGCAGTGGCCATGGCCGCTTCGATGTCCAAGATATCGTCTTCTTCGATGGTGTCGTATTCTTCGCGGATGCGCACAATCAGCGCAAGGCCGAGCGATGTGGTGGCCACGCCCACGACAATCGCGGTGAGGATCAGCACATGTGGCAATGGATTGGAGTAGACGATTTCTGGATCCACTTTGATCTTGCCTTGGCTGTTGGTCGGGAAGATTGGCGCAGTGCCACCCGAGACCTTGCCGATTGAGATGTAGAGCATGAAAACGGCCACTTGAAAGATATTGAGGCCGACGATTTTCTTAACGTAGTTGCCGCGGGACACGACGATATAAAAGCCTGTCATCATCAGGACGATGAACAGCCAATAATTGACGTGGCCAAGCACAAATTCGAGTGTGAAGAGTTCTGTATTCATCGCGTCCTACCAATCATCATCGCCAAGACGCGGCGGACGGCCCGCAAAGGCATAATAAATGGCAATCATCACCCCTGTTACGGTGATGCCGACCCCGGCTTCGACCCAGATGATGCCTGTGTGCTGGCCGTGGGACATGTGGTGAGGATCAAAGGAGCCATAGTGCAGGAATTCATAGCCCAAGACCATGTTCCAAACCCCTGTTCCTGCATAGACCAACACACCGAGCGCCACCAGTTTGTGAACGAGCCATGGGGGAAAGACTTCTTGCACTTTTTCAAGGCCGAAAACGAGCCCATAAAGGATAAAGGCCACAGCCATGATGACGCCAGCTTGGAACCCGCCACCTGGAGAAAAATCCCCGTGGAATTGCACATAGAATGCAAAGAGGATAATGGTCCCGACCAGCAATTTGGTTACAACGCGCAGGATGAGGTGGTGTTGCATTAGCTTTCCTCCTCCTCTTCGTCTTGGCGACGACGGCGCAGGCCCGACAGGATCAAAAGAACCCCGATGCCAGCAGCAAAGACCACTGCGGTTTCGCCAAGAGTGTCAAAGCCACGATAGCTGGCCAGAATGCTAGTGACCACATTCGGAACGTCGATTTCTGTAATGCTTTCGTTCAGGTAATGCGGCGCAAGGTGGGTTTGCGCAGGGGCATTTGGATCGCCAAACGTCGGCATATCAAGCGTGCCGTAAACGAGGACAGAACCCGTGAGCAAAACCAGTAGCAGCGGCAACGTGTTTGAGCGCGTGGGTGCCTTGGTTCCGCGCGATGTGAGCGCGATTGTGCCGAGCATCAGGACGGTAGAAATGCCTGCGCCTACGGCGGCTTCGGTAAAGGCCACATCAACAGCATCAAGCGTGACGAATAGCATCGCCGTTAGCAGAGAAAAGACGCCAGAGAGCATAACAACGGCGAACAAGCGGCGCATGCGCAGGATCGCAAAAGCGGTTGTCACGAGCATCGTGAAGAGAATGACATTGATCAGGGTTTCAGTCATTCGCCCTGCCCTATGGAAGTGTCTGCATCCGCGTAAGGAACGCCGTCTTCGGGTGTGAGCCCTTCGCCTGTTTCAGGGCGCCAGCCCGTGACCAGTGCCGCGTTGGCAATGGCGTGGGTGGCGGTTGGGCCCGTGATGAACAAAAAGATGCCAATGGCGATGAGTTTCACGGTGATTAGCGTGAGGCCCGATTGCAGGCACATTCCGAACACCAAAAGGATCATGCCACCGCTTTCCCCAACAGAGGCCGCATGGACCCGCGCCCAGAAATCAGGGAACCGCAAGATGCCAATGGCTGACACCAGCATGAAAAAACTTCCGCCCAGAATACAGGCCCAAGACAGAATTTCGATAAACAGGGTCATTTGCGCCCCCGTTCGATCTGCGGAATGTCCCCAAGGGCGCGGTAGCGGAAGAATTTCAGGATTGCGATGGTTCCGACAAAGTTGATCAGCGCATAGAGCAGCGCGATATCAAGGAAATCAGGGCGGCCTGTGAGAAACCCTAGTACCGCGATGAACAGCACTGTGAGCGTGCCAAACAAATTGGCAGCCAACACGCGGTCATACACGATTGGCCCTGCGTAGAGACGCACAAGCAACAAAGCCATGGACACAAAAAGGGCGATAGCAGCGGTTAAAAACATTATCTGCGCCCCGTTTCGATTGCTGAAACACGTGCATCCATATCCGCAAGCGCATCATGGGTAGCGTCATCAAAGGATGCGGCGTGAACCCAGAATGCTTCGCTGTCGATTTCGACGGTGATTGTGCCAGGCGTTAGAGTGATGGAATTGGCATACACGGTGGCAGCCAGTTCGGATCGTTGCGTATTTGGAACGCGAAATAAGTGCTGCCGCAGGCCCATTTTCTGTGAGAGGATCAATTTCGTCACGGCGATGTTGGATACGGCGATTTCTTTCATCAACCAGCCTAAGTAGGTGATGAATTTCAATGGCTTGAGAGGTATCGACAGGCGGTGACCATCCACGATGTCCATGCGGCGTACCACCAAGACTGCGATGATTGCACTGGCAAGCCCGAGCCAAACCACCAAAGGTTTGTATATGCCCGACATTAAGAGCCAAAGCGCAAAAAGGGTCAGTGCTGACAGGATCGTGCGCAAGGGGCGGCCCCAGTGTTAGAGTCTTCGTTCGCGAAGACTATAGCAACGGGGAATGGTTAGGAAAACCGCAATTTCATGCTTTTGCACGCGGATTTTGAACTCTGCCCATCGCAAATTTCGGCAAAGCCATGCCGTTTTTGCAACGCTAGGGGTGATATATCGAATTCGTTAACCATATTTTATTGCAATTCCGACCAACTGAGGCGCATATTAGCGGGAAAGAGGCACATGAGCAGACCCGTGCCAGCAGAAGCGCAAAAAGCGCCGCAATTTGAGGATATCAGAGGCATCCCCGATGATTGAGTTTAGAAACGTGAGTAAGTCCTTTTGGACGGGCACCCAGCGCAAGGTCATTTTGGATCAGGCGTCGTTTCGTATTAACGTTGGTGGATCGGTTGGTATCCTTGCGCCAAACGGCACTGGTAAGACAACGTTGATCAATATGATGTCAGGTTTGGAAAAGCCTGATGAGGGCGAAATTGTACGCACAGCGCGGATATCTTTCCCGCTTGGCTATATGGGTGGGGTGCTCCCGAAGCTGAATGCGGTTGAAAATTCGCGTTATATTGCGCGGCTTTATGGGCTTGATCCTGACTACGTGGAAAGTTTCTGTCGTTATATCTGTGGGCTGGACGAGTACTTTGAGATGCCCATCGCCACTTATTCGCGTGGGATGAAGGCGCGGTTTATGTTGGCGATGCTGTTGGCGCTGGAGTTTGATATTTACCTGATCGACGAAGGTATGCCGCAATCCACAGATGCAGAGTTCAATCGCAAAGCAGGTTCGGTTTTGCGCGAGCGGCTGAAAAGTTCAACGGTGGTGATTGTTTCCCACCAAACCGACATTCTGGAAAAGTTTTGCCATTCCGCAGCGGTGCTGCGCAATGGACGCTTGACCATGTACGACACATTAGAAGAGGCGAAGCAGGTTTATAATTATGCCCAATAGCAATAAGACCCTTCGGATTTTACGTGGCGGCGGCCAAGCCGCTGGTGATGCGGCGCAACCAGACGCAACGCAGCAGGCACAGCCACAACCGCGCCGTGCCGCAGCTGAAGGTGAACCAAAGGCAAAGGCGCAACAAACGGCCCCTGAGCAGCCACAACTGACACCGCGTGAAGAAATCGAGCTGATCAAGCAAGAAAACCTGACAGGGCGGCAATTGCGCATTGCACGGCGCATGGCGCAGCGACACAATCTGTCGCCAACATCTGATTTAGATGCGGTGCGTTTGTTACGCCGTCAGGGCATTGACCCGTTTGCCAAACAGGAAATCGGCAGTGTGCTGGCCCCCGTCCCTGCTGAAGGGCAGGAACCGAGTGCGAATGCGGCCCTGCCCGCAACGGTACGCAAAAATCCAGTGTCCGATCACAAACCCCAAGTGATTGACGACGACAGCCGCGAACGTGAAGTGCGCAAAATCCAACGGGGTTTGGTAAAGCGGCGGCGGCGTCGCCTTGCCATTTTGATGGTTAAGCTGGCCTGTTACGTCATGCTGCCTAGCCTGATAGCTGGTTATTATTTTTACAAGGTTGCGACACCGATGTACGCGACCTATTCCGAGTTTGTGATCCAAAGCGCAGATGCGCCTGGTGCTGCCGGGGCGGCTGGTTTGTTCTCAGGCTCGCCTTTGGAAACGGTTACAGACAGCATCACCGTACAGGGTTATCTGACATCGCGAGATGCGATGTTGCGGTTGGATGAGGGTCCGGGCTTTCGCGATCTGTTCCAAGATGAAAATGTGGATGTCTTGCAACGCTTGGATCCAGAAGCCACGAATGAAGAAGCCTATAAAATCTATAAAAAACGGGTAATTATCGGGTTTGATCCCACAGAAGGTGTGATCAAGATGGAGGTAATTACGCCTTCGCCTGAATCATCGCAAAAGTTGTCGGCCACGTTGATCGCCTATGCTGAAGAACGGGTGGATCAGCTGACAGAACGTTTGCGCAATGACCAAATGAAAGGCGCGCAAGAGATTTACGATTCCGCTGAAGTGAAGATGGAAGAAGCGTTTGACGAGGTGGCCGAGCTGCAAACCAAAAGTGAAACGCTGAGTGCGGAAGGCGAAAACGCGATTATTTCGGCGCAGATCAGCTCGCTTGAGACGCAGATCACTGAAAAAGAGCTTGAACTGAGCCGTTTATTGAACAACACGCGCCCCAACCGCACCAAAGTGAGTGTTCTGGAGAGCGATATTGAGCTGTTGAAAGGCAAAATCCAAGAACAACGGGCGAAGATTTCGCAAGCCACAAGCACGGGTGAATCGATCATTCAAATCAACGCCGATCTGCGCAAAGCAGAAGGCAAATTGTTGGTGCGCCAGCAATTGGTTGCCACGGCGTTGCAAAACCTCGAAAGCGCACGGGTCGAAGCGCAACGTCAGACGCGGTATATTTCCATGGGTGTGAGCCCAGTGACCCCAGATAAAGCGACCTATCCGCGATCTTTTGAGAACACGCTTCTTGCAATTGTGATTTTTGCAGGCATCTACCTTATGCTGTCTTTGAGAGTGAGCATCCTTCGAGAACAGGTAACGACATAACATGCATAACTTCGACATCGGAAACATCACTGTTGGCAATGATCAGCCGCTGACGCTTATCGCTGGGCCATGCCAGTTGGAAAGTGCGGATCACGCGCAGATGATTGCGGGGACCTTGAAAGAGGCCTGCGCCGCAGTTGGTGCGGGTTACATTTTCAAAGGATCCTTTGATAAAGCCAACCGCACATCGTTGAATGCGAAACCTGCCTTGGGTTTGGATGCGGGGTTGAAGGTTCTGCAAGGTGTGCGCGACACCATTGGTGTGCCCGTTTTGACGGACATTCACGAAAAAGAACAATGTGACCCCGTGGCAGATGCAGTGGATGTGATGCAGATTCCTGCATTTTTGTGTCGGCAAACGTCTTTGTTGTTGGCCGCAGGGAAAACCGGTGCTGCGATTAACGTTAAAAAAGGGCAGTTTTTGGCCCCATGGGACATGCCAAATGTTGTCGCGAAGATCGAAAGCACAGGCAACAAACGCATTTTGCTGACAGAGCGTGGCGCGAGTTTTGGGTACAACCGTTTGGTTGTGGATATGCAATCCCTGCCTGAAATGGCGAAGACGGGATATCCCGTTGTGATGGATGCGACCCATGCTGTGGCACAACCAGGTGGTTTGGGAAGCGCCTCTGGTGGACAGCGCGAATATGCGCCCGTTTTGGCCCGCGCGGCGGTGGCCGTGGGCGTGGGTGCAGTGTTTACGGAAACCCACCAAGACCCAGACAATGCCCCCTGTGATGGACCCAACATGATCCGTTTGGAAAACATGGCAGAGCTGATTGAAACACTGATGAAAATTGATCAGTTGGCCAAGGCCAACCCCATCGTTTTGTAAAGTTGTAGACCGGAGTAAAATAATGACGAAACCAGCCGCAAGCGTGTCACAGAACACGTGGGAATTTCTGCGCGATGCAATGATTACACCAACGGGGTTTCGTGAGTATGATGCCCGTTGGAAATATCCCGATGATATCAACCTGCCGGGCATTACAGCGCTTGGCATGGGGCTTGGCACGCAGATGCACGAGGCAGGCATTGAGCCTGTGATTGCCGTTGGCAACGATTACCGCGAATATTCGCTGACGGTGAAGAACGCGTTGATGCTAGGCCTGATGCAGGCAGGTATTCATGTGAAAGACATCGGCCCTGCCCTATCGCCTATGGCGTATTTTTCGCAGTTTCATCTGGATGCCCCTGCTGTGGCTATGGTGACAGCCAGCCACAATCCAAATGGGTGGACAGGTGTAAAGATGGGCTTTCAGCGCCCATTGACCCATGGCCCAGATGAAATGGGACGGTTGCGCGATATCGTCTTGAACGGAGAACAAGTGGCCCGTTCAGGCGGAGGCTATGAGTTCGTTGAAGGTGTGCGTGAGGCCTATATCGACGATTTATGTGGTGATTTCAAAATGTCGCGCAAACTGCGCGTTGTGTGCGCCACAGGGAATGGCACCGCGAGCGCCTTTGCTCCCGAAATTTTGGAGCGGATTGGTGTTGAGGTCGTGCCAAGCCATAACCAGTTGGATTACACCTTCCCGAATTACAATCCGAACCCTGAAGCCATGGAAATGCTGCATGATATGTCTGCATCTGTAAAAAACAGCGGCGCGGATTTGGCGCTGGGGTTTGATGGGGATGGGGATCGGTGCGGCGTTGTCGACAATGAAGGCGAAGAGATTTTCGCAGATAAAGTCGGTGTCATCATGGCGCGAGATTTGTCAAAGCTGTACCCAAATTCAACCTTTGTGGCGGATGTGAAATCCACAGGCCTGTTTGCAAGTGACCCAGAGCTAAAGCGATTGGGTGCAAAGGCAGATTACTGGAAGACGGGGCATTCGCATATGAAACGCCGCGTTCATGAATTGGGTGCGCTGGCAGGGTTTGAAAAGTCCGGCCACTATTTCTTGGCCGAGCCTGTAGGCCGTGGATATGATTGCGGCATGCGCGTTGCGGTTGAGATGTGTAAACTGCTTGATCGTAATCCCGACATGTCGATGGCAGATTTGCGCAAAGCACTGCCCGTGACCTATGCCACACCGACCATGTCACCTTATTGTTCTGACTTGGAAAAATATGATGTGCTGGAACGGCTGGTTGAAAAACTGGTTCAGCTTGGCAAAGACGGCGGCAGCCTCGGCGGACGCAAAATCACAGATGTTGTGACCGTGAACGGGGCGCGTGTGATGCTCGATAACGGAGGCTGGGGATTGGTGCGTGCATCATCGAACACACCGAATTTGGTTGTCGTGTGTGAGAGCCCTGAAAGCGATGCGGAAATGCGGGCGATCTTTGCCGATGTGGATGCGGTTATTCGCACCGAGGACGCTGTGGGCGACTACGACCAGACGATCTGATGGCATTTGGGGCTTCGCCCCTTGCCCCCAGGATATTTTGGCTCTGAAGAAACAGATGCGCGTTTGACTCTGCCCCCGCATTCGGGCGAGTTTGGCGCGTAATTTGATTTTTTGAGGCCACGATGCGTTTCTTTTTGATCCTGAGTTTGCTGTGCGTTTTCGCCCTACCTATGGCGGCGCAAACCGAAACGGACCAGCCCACCAGCAAAATATCTGTGGAAGATAGCGCCGAAAATGATGCGGCGATTGCGGTGCGTATTCGTGAGATTTTGGAAGAGCTGGAAGATTACAAAGATGTCACTGTAACCGTGAGCAATGGCATCGTTGTGCTGCGCGGGACCACATTGAATGCGGCTTCTATCCCCGAATTAGAAGGGTTGGTTGGCCGCGTCGAAGGTGTTGTTGCGGTGGAAAACCAAGTCACGGAAAGCACGGATTTGGTGGAGCGGCTCGATCCGTTGATGGATCGGTTTGTGGACCGAATGGCACGTATGATCGCCTATTTGCCGCTGTTGTTGGTGGCCTTTGCTGCTTTTGCATTGGTTGCGGCGTTTGGGTTCTTAATAACACGGTTCAAACAGCCTTGGGATCGTATCGCACCCAACATGTTTATTGCGGACATTTACCGCCAGATCTTGCGCCTTGGCTTTATCATCGCGGGTTTGGTTGTCGCGCTGGATATCCTGAACGCGACGGCGCTGCTATCGACCATTCTGGGGGCTGCGGGGATTATCGGTTTGGCCATTGGTTTTGCGGTGCGCGACACGGTGGAGAATTTTATCGCCTCTATCATGCTGTCCATTCGTCAGCCATTTCGCCCCAATGACAGCATTGAAATCAACGGGGATGAAGGCATGGTTATCCGCCTGACAAGCCGCGCGACGATCCTTTTGTCTTTTGATGGCAACCACATACGCATTCCTAATTCGACCGTGTTCAAAAGCCGTATCGTGAATTACACGCGCAATGCGGAGCGGCGGTTTCTGATTGATTTTGGAGTGGCAGGAGATACTGACCTAACGTCAGCGCGCGAAGTGGCCTTGAACGCGCTTAATGACCTCCCATTTGTGATTGACACGCCAGCAGCCAACGCATGGGTTCAGGGGTTAGGAGATAGCACCATTACCCTGCGTTGCGCGGGCTGGGTGAACCAGCGTGACACGTCATTGGCACTGGCCAAGGGGCAAGCAATTGAAGCGGTGAAATTGGCGCTGGAACAGGCTGGGGTAGAGATGCCAGAGCCCACGTATCGGTTGGCCACGCAGGGGGCGATCGAAACGAAATCGGTGAAAAAGAAGAAAAAGCCGAAGAAGGAAGCGGTTGTTTTGGAGGATGTGAAAGCGGATGAGGCGCTGGATCACATCATCGAAGAAGAGCGCAATGCGCTGAGCAACGAGGATTTGCTGACAGAGGCCGCACCTGAGGAATAATCAAACGGCTTGACCAGCGGCCCACCCTGATGACCAGGCCCATTGAAAATTGTAGCCGCCGAGCCAGCCTGTGACATCCACCACTTCGCCGATGAAAAACAAGCCAGGCACAGTTTTTGCCATCATGGTTTTCGCGTCGAGCGCGTTTGTATCAACGCCGCCGAGTGTGACCTCTGCCGTGCGGTAGCCTTCGGAACCGACAGGTTTGATCTGCCAGTCATGGACGCGGTCGTGCAGGGTTTGTAGGGCTTTGTCTGATTGATCCGCCAGATTGCCCTTGAGAGCCACATCCTGTGCGATCTGATCCGCAAGGCGGGCGGGGACAATTTGGGACAATGCTTTGGCAATGGAGCCACGCCCAGCGGTTTGGCGTTGGGATTTTAGCGTGGCGAATGTGTCTTGACCTGTGGCGAGGTTGACCCCGATCCCCTGCCCTTCGCGCCAATAGGACGAGATTTGCAGGATAGAGGGGCCAGACAGACCGCGATGGGTGAACAAGAGGCCTTCATCAAAGCTGGCATCTGTGTTGCGCACAGATGCTGTCACACTAATCCCTGAGAGGGGTTTGGTTTTTTCGAGGTCTTGTTCTGCGAATGTAAGGGGCACGAGCGCGGGGCGGGTTTCTATCAACGGCAGACCAAATTGTGTGGCGATGTGATAGCCCCAGCCAGTTGCGCCCATTTTGGGAATGGATTTGCCCCCTGTTGCAATCACAAGCGCATCTGCAGTGATCGAGCCGTTTGGCAGAGACAGTTGGAAGCGGTCGGATTTTTCGATGGTATCAACGCCCGTGTTCATGCGAATTTCAACGCCCGCCTGACGGGCCTCGGTCAATAACATGGTGATAATGTCTTTGGCGGAGGTATCGCAAAACAATTGGCCCAGTGTTTTTTCGTGATACGGGATGCCGTGTTGAGCCACCATGTCGATGAAATCATACTGCGTGTAGCGTTTTAGTGCGGATTTAGCGAAATGGGGGTTTTGCGACAAAAATCGATCTGGCTGAATGTCGAGGTTTGTAAAGTTGCAGCGGCCACCGCCCGAGATGCGGATTTTTTCGGCAGGCTTGGCCGAATGATCAAGCAGCAGAACACTGCGGCCGCGACGGCCCGATTCGATGGCGCACATCAAGCCAGCGGCCCCTGCCCCGATGATACAAACGTCCCAATGCTTCATAATTCGGGCATAGGGTTGGTTGGCTTTAATGACAACCGAATTTTGTGCTATTTTTGACTTGCAGCATCAGAAATGGATCGCTAAATACACCGTCAGTTGGGACGTGGCCTAATGGCAGGGCAACGCTTTTTGGTAGCGCAGATTGTAGGTTCGAATCCTACCGTCCCAGCCAAACACTTTCAGAAATCGAGATGGTGCTGAGTACACGCAAGTTAACTGCTTGTTATCAGAAGATTGTGCGAAGAATTTTATTGCTGAAACCGCAATGTGTCCCCTATTCCCTGCCTAATTACTGCAAATTCTCAGAACGCCATTTCGGCGGTCCATGGTACGTGTTTGACGATATTTAGAGAGTCGCGAAGAGCGCGCGTAGCTCTGTCCAATCCGACGGAATAGCGCAACGCATCGCCCAATCAGATGTGAAGCCAAGCGGATGTTTGCCCTCCATCACTTGTCGCAGAACGTCAGGCGCAAGGCATGCTAGGCCGATCATCTTTTGAATGCGGTTGGATGAGGTATTCTGAGATCGAGCAACCTGTTTGAACGTTTGGCCTTGTTTGACCAAGCCATACCTTGAGTCTGCTTTGGCAGTGTTTTGGATGAGGGCTTCATCAATTCCTTTGGGTGCATCCACTATTATTATTTTGGTTTCCACGCCACGTTTGCGCAGCGGATCTTGTTCATTATCAGCGCTCAGCCCCCGTATTCGTTAATCCGAAGAACCTAGGGCCTGACCAGTTCGTCCCTGTGATGTGTTCAGCGATGGCGGACAAAGACTTCCGGGGCTTCCCGTCCATAACAAAGCCATCGTTTACAACTTCCACTTGTTAGGTTCGCCCGTTCCAATCTCTGACCTGATGAGCTCCCGTAGTGGCCACCGTAGGAGTTGTTTCAGCCACAATTTTACCACCTGCTATCTGTTCAAGTTGGCGACGCAATGAAGCATTTGCTCTTGCCTGCCCATTAAGTTGCAAGACTCGGGGCAAAAGCAAAAAACAAAAACGATTGGCTAGGATGCATCCTATACGAAAGGACAAGACCTCTAATCAATTTCGAGGCTAACTGACCCTTTGCAAACCTGATTATGCAAAACACATCACTTAAATCTGAGCCAACAAATCGGTGTGAGGATTGATGATGTTGGCTCAATGTAGAAAGAAAAAATCAGGTTTTGGCTTGGTGGCGATGTGTTCTGTGCTCGTTGCGTGTCAAGGGCGGAGCAAAACTGGGCCAGTAGGGCGGCGTAAAAGTGAGCCATTCGGGGTGTAGTGAGAGGGCTGGGATTGGGCGTGCGCCCGGGAACCAGCGGCTCGTCACAAAGCAAGCGGGTTCCCGAGCGCATTGCCCCGTCAGGGGCAATTTCTTTTCAGGATTTTTTGGTGGTTTTCCGGCTCTGTGCGAGGCGGTAGCTTTCGCCATTCATCTCCAGGATGGAGACATGGTGGGTCAGTCTGTCGAGTAGCGCGCCGGTGAGGCGTTCTGAGCCGAAGGTCTCGGTCCATTCCTCAAAGGGCAGATTGCTGGTGATCAGGGTCGAGGATCGCTCATAGCGCTGCGAGATCAGCTCGAAGAGCAGTTCCGCGCCGGTTTTGCTGAGGGGCACGAAGCCCAGTTCGTCGATGATCAGCAGCTTTGGGGCCAACATCTGTTTTTGCAGACGCAGGAGGCGTTTCTCGTCGCGTGCTTCGATCAGTTCGTGCACGAGCGCGGCGGCGGTGATGAAGCGCACGGGCAATCCCTTTTGGCAGGCCGCCAGTCCAAGACCGAGGGCGACATGGGTTTTGCCCGTACCAGAGGGTCCCAGAGCAATGACATTCTCCCGGCGCTCGATCCAGCCGCAGCGGGCCAGGTCCAGCACCTGCACCTTGTTGAGAGCCGGGATTGCCTTGAAGTCGAAGCTGTCCAGGTTCTTCGGCGCGGGGAACTTTGCGGCTTTGATCCGGCGCTCCACCATGCGCCGCTCGCGGTCGATCAGTTCCTGTTCGATCAGGCGGAGCAAGAACTGGATATGATCCAACCCTTCGGCAGCGCATTGGCGAGCCACCTTCTCATACTCACGCAAAATGGTGGGCAGCTTGAGCTTCTTGAGGTGATGGCCCAGCAGGATATCGGGGGTATCGTTCATACCGCGCCCTCCGACAGGAGCGCCATGTAGCTGGACGGCTTGGTCGTCGAGACCTCCGCTCTCGGAAGATAGGGGTAGAGCGACAGATCAAGCCGGGCGGGTCGGCGCTCGACCTGACACAGTGCAAGATGTTTGATCGCATCAAAGGCTATGGCCCGCTTTTGCAACGCCACGCGTACCGCCGCGCACAGAACCGGAAGCTCAAAGCTTTCCAAGAGCCGCAGAACCTGAACAAACTCCCGCCGTCCCTGCCGGGCTTGGCGCGCTTCCATCAGGCGGCGCAGGGTTTGCAGTTCCTCTGGCATCTCCCAATTGGCCAGGGGCGCAGCTTGATCCAGCGCGCCGGGCTTGCGCTCCAACAGGGCAAAATAATGCACCGGGTTGAAGACCATTTGCTCGCGTTCATAGCAACGAGGATGGCGCGCGATGATCGCGCCGCCACAGCCGATCTCAACCACATCCACAAAGGCCCGGATCGTCACATCCCGGAAGCCGTAGGTGCTGGGCACCGAGTAGTCATTCGTCTTATAGCGCACCAGGGATTGTGAACTCACGCGACCGGTGGCCTTGGCACAGGCCTCATAGGGTGCGGATGGCAAGGACCGCATTGCCGCAAGGTCGCGTTGCAGCCGTTCGTCAATGGTCTCCGTGTGCCCATGCAGGATGGCCGACTGCCGCTTGCGGCATTGCTCTTCCAGCCACACGTTGAAGCTCTCGATGTCAGGGAACTCCGGCAGCGGCACCATCATGTTGCGCCGCGACCAGCCAACCAGGCCTTCCACATTCCCCTTGTCATTGCCCTTGCCCGGACGGCCGTAACGGTCGTCAAACAGGTAATGCGACAGCATCTCGGTGAACATCTGTGTCCGGCGACGGCGGCCATCCGCCTCGATCTTCGCAACCAGGCAGCTGTCATTGTCGTAAACCACCGACAGCGGCACCGCGCCGAAGAACGCAAAGGCATGAACGTGTCCGTCCATCCAAGCCTCCGACGTGGCCGCAGGATAGGCCCGGATGTAGCAGGCATCGCTATGGGGCAGATCAAAGGCAAAGAAGTGCAGCTTCTGCTCGACCCCGCCGATCACCGCAACCGCTTCGCCAAAATCAGCTTGACCATGACCCGGCGGGTGCGACAGCGGAATGAACATCTCACGCGAGACACGGCGGTGCGCGCGAACGTAGTCCTTCACCGTCGTATACCCGCCCGTGAACCCTTCTTCTTCGCGAAGACGCTCATGGATCCGCTTCACCGTATGGCGCTGCTTCTTCGGGCGATCCAGATCTTCAAGAAGCCACTGATCGATCTTGTCGGTGAAACCGTCAAGCTTGGGGCGCCGAATATCCTGAACGCGCTGATAGCCCGGCGGCACAGGATAGGCGCACATCTTCCTCACTGTGCCACGCGCCAAACCAAAATCCCGAGCAATCGAGCGCTGACTGCGCCCCTCATCAAAATGCGCGCGGCGCACCTGCAAATAGACTTCCACGGTGTAAATCCTCCAGCCCTCCCTGCTCAGACAGTTCAGGCAAAAAGTGGACGACTTTTTCGCCGCCCGCACCGCCACTTTGGCGGCGCTACCGTGGTCCAATATTGCGCCGCCCTTTACACGGCTCAAGGCAAAGCAGGCAAAACAGGCCGAGTGTTTCCCCAAGGATCATCGCCCTTGGGGATACTTCGAAACCCTGTCATTGGGCGAACGCTTTCAGGTTAAACGCATTGTCGTGAAACCAGGCGCGGCCCTTTCACTGCAATCTCATGTACATCGCTCCGAACATTGGATTGTGGTTGCAGGCTCGGCAAATGTGACAGTGGATGACAGTGTGAAACTGGTGTCCGAAAACCAGTCAGTCTACATCCCGCTTGGTGCAATTCACCGGCTGGAAAACCCAGGCAAAGTGGAATTGCACCTGATCGAAGTGCAAACCGGTGCCTATCTCGGAGAGGATGACATCGTGCGTTATGAAGACATCTACGCACGTGACAAAGCGGCATAAACCAAGGGGCACGCCCCGCAAATAACAAGCACTCTCACACCACCTTCAGCGGCGTCTTCGGGCGCCGCTTTTTTGCGGACAAACGCGGCCGATTCGCCCCCCAAACAAAAGCTATGCCAAAGGATAGTCGCACCATACCAACTTTACTCGCGCTATACGGTGGAGGGAAAGATAATTTGAAATCAAATAGTTAGAACACCTTCAGTCACCAGTGAAGGAACAAAGACATGCTCGACATTAACCCAAACTACATGCACTCAACCAACACCGCCATGCTGCGCGTTATCGAAGAAAAACCCTCCATCAGTGTGGTTGGTCTTGGCTATGTGGGGGCTGTATCAACGGCTTGCCTTTCGGCTCTTGGACATCGTGTCATTGGGGTCGATATTGATCCTTCAAAAGTGGATAGCATCGCCTCTGGCAAAGCACCGATCCACGAAAAAGACCTGGAACGACTGCTGGGTGATGGTGTTGAAAACGGTCTGGTCTTTGCCACAGACAACCTCGAACAGGCCGTGGTCGACACAGACATCACATTTGTTTCGGTCGGCACCCCAACAGCCGCGGACGGAGGGTGCGATCACAGCTACATCGACGCCGCCGCCCGCGCGATCGGTGCCGGCCTGAAACGCAAATCTGATTTCCATGTGGTCGTCATGCGGTGTTCCATTCCGCCAGGCGTAACCATGGGGTTCATGGCACCTATTATTGAAGAAGTCTCTGGTCTTAAGGCCGGTGCTGATTTTGGTGTGTGCTTCAACCCAGAATTTTTGCGCGAAGGCGTCGCCGTTGATGATTTTTATGCCCCGCCTAAAACAGTCATCGGTGCCAACGATGAACGCAGTGCCAATATCCTGACTCGTGTTTACGAAGCCGTGGACGAGGCCCCGATTGTCACCAGCATCGAAACCGCCGAGATGGTCAAATATGTGGATAACGTCTGGCACGCAACTAAGGTTTGTTTCGCCAACGAAGTGGGTCGCCTTTGCAAACCCTTGGGTGTTGACAGCCACGATGTCATGGATGTGTTCGTTCAGGACACCAAACTAAACCTATCCCCTTACTATCTGAAACCTGGCTTTGCGTTTGGCGGATCTTGCCTGCCCAAAGAAGTCCGCGCAGTGGCCCATATTGCCAAAGAACAAGGAGTGGATTTGCCAATGATCCAAAGTCTGGGTGTGTCCAACCAAAAGCACATTGAACGGGCCCTCGAAATGACCCGCAAAACAGGTGCAAAAAAGGTAGGTATTCTGGGCCTCGCGTTCAAACCAGGCACAGACGATCTTCGCGAAAGCCCGATCTTGGAAGTGATTGCCGCGCTGAATGAAGAAGGCGTTTCAGTGTCCATTCACGATCCAGCCATCACGCCACACACACCGCTGGAGGGTCAGTTGGCCTATGTGCGCCACGGCAGCCCTGGATTGCAGGCCCTTGCCAATGATCTGCCAAACATGATGCGCAGCGATGTTTCCGATGTTGTGGCCGAAGCAGACGCCCTGATCGTCACACACAACAACGACACCTACCGAAAAATGGTGCAAAACGCAGGGAACACCCCAGTGATTGATGTGGTGCGCATCCTCGAAACCCCAATTTCAAACACGCAATACAACGGAATCGGTTGGTAACTGATTCCTACCCCCCCCAACCTAAAGGAAAAAACATGTCCCAATATGAGGCACAAACCGTCTTGCTCGGCACACACGTGTCCGAGCAAATCGACGGCACCAACGACAATAATCTGGTCATCGGCTTGTCAGGTGATGATCAAATCACTACTCAAAACGGCGAGGATGTTGTTCACGGTGACTTCGTAAGTGACAACTTGCTGTCAGGCTCTGACATTGCAACCAGTTTCGCACAGTACGGTGAAACTGGCGCTTGGACGGTCACTGAAGAAGCGAACGGTCACACCAGTATGAGCCAGTCGGTTCAAACCCAAGCAGGAGAAGTATACTCCATTTCGTTTGATCTAGCGACGAACTATGGATCAGGTACCGTCAGCGGCGCTGTTGAGGTTCTTTGGAACGGCGAAGTGATTGGCAGTTTCGACACCAACAGCGCCACATTCAGCGCCGAAACTCTGACATTTGCAGGGATTGATGGCCTCGGAGAATTGACCTTCCGTTCCATCGATGCGCCAGAGCCTTCGGGTCCTGAAATCAACACAGATGGTCCGATTTTTTACTATGCCTCGCAAATGGAAATTGGCGGGACCACAGTCGAGGTTAGCGCGTTTGCAGAAGGCCAAGCCAACATCTATCAGGTTATGAACGGCACTTTGCAAGTGTTTGACCCAGCCACAGAAACATATTCCCAAGCGGGCGTTGATGCGACCGTGACGGTCAATGCTGTCGGCTATAACACACAAGACAATATGATTTACGGTATTGCTGTGCGTGACGGCGTCGACAGCCTCGGCAACCCAATTTCGCAATCCGATCTTGTGATGCTGGACGCCACAGGCGCCAGTTACCGCATTGGCGAAACCCCATACCGGTCATGGACTGGGGATTTTGATTCAGACGGAAACCTTTGGGCCTTCCATTCCAGTATGGATCGCATAACGATGATTGATGTCGACAACGTTGATGCCAATGACGTTGTGGCCACAAAGACGTTCAAGTTCCCAGCGAACATGATTACTGACCAACTTTGGGATGTTGCATTTGATCCTGCAACCCAGTGCTTTTCCGGCGTTACGCGCCCTTCTGCCGAAGGTGAACCAGGTCTGCTTTACACTATCGACATTTCTGGTGTGGAGTCTGGCGGTGAGCCCGTGTTCACCACCACACAGGTCATCGGCACGCTCATTGACGGTGTGATGCACGACGGTATGCCAGCGATCACTTTTGGTGCCGCCATTTATGATGCGGATGGCAATCTTTATGTGGCTGGAAACAGCGGTGATCATGACATGAATGATGCCACACCTTCGTCCGGTGGGATATACCGCGTGATCACGGATCCTCAGACAGGGGTGACTTATCTCGAATTGGTGGCCAGCAGCCCACGGTCTTCGTCAAATGACGGAACTGCGGATCCGCGGGCCATTGATCCCTTTGCCGATGTGGACACGGTTGCATCCGTCCTCATCAGACAACCCACGTTGACTGTGACACCCGATGGCGAAAACACCTACAACGATACCGTTGAAACGGGCGGAGGCTCAGATGAAATTTACGGTGGCTTGGGCGATGACGTAGTAGCGGGTCAAAGCGACAATGACCGAATTGTCGGCGGCACCGGCGACGACAGATTGTTTGGCGGCAACTCCGATCAAAACACGCCGGTAGTGAACGATTGGTACGACGAAGACGGTAATCGCTTCGATCATCTTGGCACCCTTATGCGAGCTGATGATGATGTGCTTTACGGTGGCCAAGGCAACGATGAGTTGCATGGGTCCGCTGGTCATGACGAGTTGTTTGGCGGTGTGGGTCAGGACAGTCTGAACGGTGGTTCGGGTTTTGATACTCTGAACGGCGGCCACGGTGATGATGTACTGGCAGGCGGATCGGAACGCGATGTATTGTATGGCGGCGAAGGCTCTGACGCGTTGATCGGTGGATCAGGCACTGACAGTCTTTTTGGTGGTGCAGATGCTGACGACCTTCGCGGTGGCTCCGAAAGTGACCTTCTGAACGGGGGGCTTGGCAATGACCTGTTGTATGGCGGTCTTGGCGATGATGAATTGATCGGCGATGCTGGCGATGATCTGCTCTATGGCAGCACTGGCAATGATACCCTGAACGCATCATCTGGTACCAATCAGCTATTTGGCGGAAGTGGCAATGATGATCTGACAGGCGGCAGTGGAGTTGATACGCTTGACGGTGGTTCAGGTTCGGACGAATTGTCAGGCGAAGCTGCACGCGACATCCTCAAGGGTGGTACTGGTGACGACTTCTTGTTCGGAGGCAGTGACAAAGACAAACTCTATGGTGGGTCTGGAGATGATCATATCTATGGCGGGTCTGGCAGTGACTACATCAACGCATCCAAAGGCGATGATTTGATTTATGCAGGTTCTGGCCGTGACAAGATCCTGATGGGCAGCGGCCATGACGCAGTTTACGGCGGCGCCGATTCAGATTGGTTTGTGTTCAACAGCGCAGACAGGGATGGCCGAGCTGATGTGATCCATGACTTCACCAGAGATGGCACCGAAAACGATCGGTTGGACTTCAGAAAGCTGTCTTTGATCGAACAGGACCAAACGGAAGCCGAGTGGATCGCCGATCATGTGATCCAGAACGCCGATCACAGTGTGACAATTGATATCGGAACACTGTCGGTCACTTTGATTGATCACAATGACTTGGGCACAGATTTTTACACTCAGGTCTGTGACGGTCTCCAATTGTAAATCTCGGGCGGAGGCAGGTTAGAAAAGACCTGCCTCTTTCGCTATCATCGCCGCGTGGGTACGGTTTTTGGCTTCCAATTTGCGGCACAGTGTTTTCACGTGCAATTTGATCGTAACTTCTTGCAAGTCCACTTCACGCGCAATTTCCTTATTCGATAGTCCGCGGGTAAGGCCATCCAGAACCTGCATTTCCCGTTCTGACAACACGTCCTGCAATGGGTGGCGCTGAACTTCATCTTCCTTGGTCATGAAATCCACTGGCGCGTATTTTTCCCCCATGGTCATGAATTTCACTGCGTTCACCAATGATGCCGCCGCCATAGTCTTGGGCAAGAAACCAGCAGCTCCTTGATCCAGTGCGTGTTGCGCTATCACTTTGTTAGCTGAACCAGAAATCAGCGCCACTGGCTTTGGTTTCACGCGTTCAATAATTTTATGCATGCCATCGAGACCGTTCATCCCAGGCATCTCGTAATCCAGCAAAATAAGATCAAACGCATCATGGGATCCAATCGCCCGTTCCACCTCTGTCAAATCTTTGGATTGAACAACCGTGAACCCGTCCTCATTCTCCAGAAACGCGGCGATGGTTTCGCGCACAAGCTCATGATCATCTGCCAATAATATCCGCACTGTTAACCTCATTTATCTATTTTGGGACAGGATATCATAAAATAGGTGTGCTGCACTAAAATTTCCAAACGCTTGTTTTTGGGTTAAAAATCTAAATCAGAGAAGTTTCAATTTTAATTAGTTAAAAGCAGGCCGTGACTCTATTTTCGCACCCGCATCGAGGGTCCGATTACCAAAGTGTTTGGTTGAGACGGCACAAACAATGACACCGTGTCTTATATACAATCTTATTTCGGTTAAGCGTCAAAGACTGTTTTCAGTTATTTTCACGTCTCTAGCTAAGCGCTGTCAGCAAATCCATTGCGGTGACGTGGCCAAATTGAACATGGGTTTGCATCGCGGCTTCAGCTTCGGCGCTTTGGCGGTCAAGAATCAGCTGTGCAATGTCGGCGTGTTCTTGTGCCGATGTCGCTATGGTGCCCTTGTACTGATAGCGCGCGCGGTAATAGGCCATCAGTTTACGGGCATTCGACTTGACTAGATCGGTTAGAAACGGATTGCCCGCAGCGTCAACGATCGCAGCATGAAACGTTAGATTCAGCTGATAATACCCGTTGGGATCACCGTCAGCTTTTGCATCAGAGTGGGCCTTACACGCTGCCACTGCGGCTTCTATCGCGTTGCCACTTGCGGCAGAAAGGCGCCGTGCCGCAAGCCCAGCTGCTTGCCCTTCAAGTCCTGCGTGAACTTCAAGAATGCCAAGAAATTCCTCAATCGTTGGTCTAAAAACATAGGCCCCTTTGCGGGGCTGGCGTTGAATCAGCCCGTGTGCTTCTAGCTTGATGAGGGCTTCACGCAGTGGCGTGCGCGAGATTCCAAGCGTTTCAATCAGCGCGTCTTCATCGATTAGATCACCAGGGTTCAGAGCCCCAGTGTCGATCTGATGCAAGATTGTTTCCGTCACTGATTTTTGCGGGTTATTCATTCAGGAACAGGCACGATGAGCTTTATCCCATCAAGGTCGGGCGACATTGTGATCTGGCAAGACAAGCGGCTGTTTTCGCCGCGTTCTGCCTCGGTTGTGTCCAGCATGGCATCTTCAAAATCGCCGACTTCACCGGCTTTTACGGCCCAGTCTGGGTCCACTATGATGTGGCAGGTTGCACAAGACAAACAGCCACCGCATTCGCCGACGACGTTTGGGATGTTATTGGCAACAGCCGCTTCCATCAGGTTCGTGCCTTCGGCAACTATTGCGGTTTTTGTGCTGCCATCGGGGAGGGTCCAAGTTACGTTCATGGGGCTGCCTTTAGATGTAGTGAATGTAAAAATCACGCAACGCGACATCGTCAAGATCAGCTGTCTTTTCGACCTCTGCCCGACGCATGAAGATCTGATTGTCTACGAGTGTTTCACCGACCGCAGCGCGCAGGGCTGTGTCTGCTTCAAGGTCTTCCATCGCAGCGTTCAAATCGGTTGCAACGCCTGTTGTGGCGTCAGTCACTTCAAACCCGTCACCCGTTTCGTGCGCGGGTAAGTCGTACCCATTTGTGAGGCCAAGCCGTGCGGCTTGTAAAACGGCAGCAACAGCTGTGTAGGGGTTAGCAGATGCATCAGCCATGCGGTGTTCAAGACGAGTTTTGGCGCCACCTTCTTCAGACACGCGCGTGGTCACGTTTCGGTGGTCGCCACCCCAGTTTTGCCAATACCCCGACAGGCTGGCAGGTTGCAGGCGCTTGTAAGAATTCGCGGTGGGGGCCAGCAATCCTGCAAGACCTTTGTGGTGATGCACCAGACCCGCGATACAGGCTTTGGCCAAGTCACTTAGATGATCGGGGCCGCTTTTGCCGTCTTTAGGCAAGGCGTTGTTGCCGTCCGCGTCTTGGAAGGAGAAATTGATGTGCATGCCCGATCCGCCAGCTTCGGCAATTGGTTTGGGCAAAAACGTCAGGATGATGCCAAAGCCCAATGCGATTTCACGGGCCATTTGGCGGAACAGTACTATGTCGTCCACGGCCTTTAGCGCGTTGTCGAACGTCAGCGTGTATTCAAACTGCGGCGCATCGTATTCCGCCGTAATCATGTCCAAGCGGAACCCGAGCTTTTCGGCGGCTTCCCAGATCGCATCATTGAAACCAAGCGGATCAGTGCCAGGGCCAGTGCCGTACACCATAGCGCCCGGTGCATCGTAAGGTACCAAATTGCCGTTCGCATCTTTTTGAAACGCAAATGCCTCAAGTTCGATCCCAATCATGGGCGTCAGGCCATCTTGAACCCATGCAGCGACCGCACGTTTTAATGCGCCACGTCCGCACATCGGTAGCGGCGTGCCATCCATGCCGTACAGATCGCCGATAACAATTTTGGTGCCGTCCTGCCAGCTGTCACGAATGTCATTCGCGTTCCAGCGCAGTTCCATATCGGGCAGCCCTTCCATCATCATTGAACCTGGCGACGGCAACAAATCCTTGTCGAAGTGGACACCGTAAGTCGAACGGCAAAAATTCGTTTCGTTGTTCCCAATTTTTGAAGCAGGCAAATATTTTCCACGGATCAGGCTAAGATGGTCGCAAAAAACTGCGCGCAGGCGATCGGTCATTTGGTTTTCCTTACGTAAGTTGGACTGTGACTGGCAGGTTTTTGATCCCGCCCACGAAATTGGACCGCAAAAACTTTGCTTTTCCAGCCGGTTCGATAGATTTGATGCGCTTGGCAAGTTCTTGAAACAAAATGCGCACTTCGAGGCGCGCAAGCCACATGCCGAGACAAACATGGGGACCACCTTGTCCAAACGCCAGATGCTTGTTCGGTGTTCGCGCAAGATCTACGCGAAACGGATCATCGAACGCGGCTTCGTCACGGTTGGCAGAGATAAACCAATAGACAACCTTGTCGCCTGCTTTGATTGTCTTTCCGTGCATGTTGAAATCACGGGTCGCGGTGCGTCGGAAATACGAGGCAGGCGACGCCCAACGGATGATTTCATCGGGTGCCGTATCAAGAACCGAACCCTCTTTGATTTGTCCCAAAAGTTCGGGCTGTTGGCAAAGTGCGTGAATGCCAGCGGCGAGCGAATAGCGCGTTGTGTCATTGCCTGCGGCAACGAGCAGACAGAAGAAGTTCTTGAACTCACGCTCGTTGATGCATTTCCCATCAGGCCCGGGCTGGCGCATCATGTGTAAAATGCCGCTGGTATCACCAGCCGCCGCTTTGCGTTCCATCAAGGTGTCTGCGTATTCATACAGTTCGGCGCCTGCGGGGGAGTTGAACGGCATCAGGCGGTATTCATCTGTTTCAAGCTTATCCATCACGTGATCGGTGAAATCGGGGTCCGTGTTGGCCATGAGAGCGTCACCCTTGTCGACAAGCCACGACAGGTCTTCTTCGGGTGTCCCTAGAATACGGCCCAACATCCGCATGGGCAATTCGCGTGCGATCATTTTGGTGGCGTCAAACGTGCCCGCCTGAAGCGCGCTGTCTAAGATATCAGCGCAAAGGTTGCGGATATCATCCTCGAAGCCTGAGATAACTTGTTTGGAGAACGCTTTGGCAACTTTGACCCGCGTGGACATATGTTCGGGTGGGTCGGTTTCCTGGAACGTGCGGCGCGCCATATATTCTTCTTGTGATTGGTCTTCGATCCGAATTCCCTGCGCTGATGACAGCAAGTCGCTTTGGCGATTCAACTCAAGAATATCAGCGTGGCGCGTTACGGACCAAAACCCCTTGCCGCCATCCCATTCCGTCCAATGCATCGGGTCATCGCGCCGCAGACGCGCAAACGTGTTGTGCGGCGCGCCGTTGGTGAATGCGTCGTGGTCGGTCAGGTCTGCGTGCCCGTCATCAGTGGGAATCCAAATCGTCATGTCTGCCGCACCATATAGTTGCTATGCTTATAAATATATTTATAGAGTATCGCAAATGTGTAAAGGAATTTCTCATGCACCTCGCCATCTTGATGACAAATACCGACGAAACACCTTTCGCTGACGATCATCCGCGAGACGGCGAAAAATTCCAGATATTGCTCAACGAAGCCCGCCCAGACTGGACGTTTGAGATTTTCACGGTGAAGGACGGCGTTTTCCCAAACGACATCAGTGGCTTTGATGGCTTTATTATCACAGGCAGCCCTGCGTCAGTGCGCGACGGCGACGGTTGGATTGATCAGCTGGCGGAATTGATTCGCGATATCGCCGCGAAAAAGAAACCAATGTACGGCGCGTGTTTTGGCCATCAGGCGATTGCTGCAGCCTTGGGTGGGACGATTGGCTACAATCCTGGCGGTTGGGTGTTGGGAACTGTGGAGACCACAATTAATGCAGACACATCTTTACTGATCTATGGGGCGCACAAAGAACAGGTGATGACCTTGCCAAAAGGGGCGGAGGTCTCCGCGACAACGCCAGGTTGCCCTATCGCGGGGTTCACGATTGGAGGCCATGTCTTAACCACACAGTACCATCCCGAAATGACAGATGGTTTCATTGCGGCCTTGGTTGATGAAATGGAAAAAGACATGCCACGCGACATCATTGATAGAGCCCGCGCATCGCTTGTGCGCCGCGCTGATCGCCATGAAGCAACGCAGCAGATCGTTACATTTTTCGAACGCAATTGAATGAGATAAGCCAGTGACAAGACACAGGTTGAAATACTGTCGCATGCCAAAGTACGCGTCACCTATTTGTTTTCTCAGCAAGGCTGCAATGAATGGGATCGTTCGGGCGCTGAACTGAATGAAGCAGAAAGCATAGCGGCGTTTTGTGACGCGTGTGCACAGCCAACTCCTTTTTCAGAGACTGAATTGATGGCGTGTTCGCCATGCTTAACTGTGTGTTTTCAGTGCGTTGTGTGGTGTGCGTTGAGCGCCTGCACGACAATGGGCAGGCGCAATTCCAGTGTATGCTCTCTGTGATGTTCGAAATTGGCAGTGCGGCACCAAGAGCAAATCTGATCCGAGGGAACGCTTATTCGGCCATTTGTTGATCGACTTGTTGTTCTTCGTTGATCATGGCCTGCAATTGACGCCGAAAGCGAAGTTGGCCGCCGTCGATAGGCAAATCAATGTGAGGCGTGCGCTTTTCTGTCATGCCTTTTTGCACTTCGTTCAGAACGGCGCGATCTTCTTCAAAGGCGTGCTGAACGTCTTCGGTCATCATTTTGGACAAGGCTTCATCATCTGGGCGTATATTGCGCAGCTGGAACCAATAGTACCGCGTTTGGCCTTCGTTGGTGGGCGTCATAAAGTTGTAGCTGTCCATAATGAAGGTCTTTTCGTGCAGTGGTCCTTCGGGGCCGCCCGTCCCTGCTGGGGTAAAGACTGCTTTGATCAGCGCGTGGGAAGGATAGCGCACTTCGTAGTGTTGGAGCCGATCACAGTTGCCTTCAAATTCGACAATTTTTTTGTAAAACGGAGCAGGCTCATGATCCATCATCCAACGATGGACGATGATGCCTTCGTCAGTTTTTGAAATGCGCAGCGGTGTGTCTTTGGTGGCGTCTGCGGCAAAGCTGCTTTGGTGGACCCAAGCAACGTGGGTTGGGTCCAAAAGATTGTCACACATGAGCAAATAATTGCAATTCAGCTCCATCGCGTCACCGCGATTGATGCCCCATTCGGGATTGTCGAAGTTTTCAATTTCGAAAATCTCAGACGGGTCGGCCAGCGCTGGATTGCCCATCCAAATCCAGACGAGACCGTATTTTTCATGCAGCGGATAAGCGTGCACCTTGGCATTTGACGGGATGCGCCCATTGCCAGGGGACCAAACACATTGACCCGCGCAATCAAACGTCAGCCCGTGGTAGCCACATTCCACCGTGTCCCCTTTGATGCGACCTTTGGATAGCGGCAGTTTGCGATGGGGACAGGCGTCTTCGAGCCCGACCAATTCGCCTTCTTCTGTTCGAAAAACGCAGATTTTTTCACCCAAAACAACGATTTGCTGCAAATCGCGGGTGATTTCATGGTCCCAAGCGGCAACATACCATGCGTTTTTCAGAAACATTGTGAGTATCCTTAGGTAAACTTCCAGCTTTAGGAATTCTTATCGCAGATTTTTAACCTATTAAACTCAAAACATGTGTCCACCTTGAGCTTTCAAAGCGGTCTTGGGATGTTTTAAGCGCCGTACCGAACACATGCTACGCTTTCGAGTTGGTCGCCTGAGATTTCCAATGTTTGGTCCATTCTAATGCGGTTTGGGAATGATTTTCATGATTGCAGTTTGGTGTACCCTTACCAGCCGCCAAACCGATGCCAAGTTTGCAGCGCCCCCCCATCGGCGGGAACAACGGAATATCTGTCGTGCTGGGCCGCTGTTGCGCAGGCGTGGTTGGGCAGGATGCGCAAAAGTGTGCCAACAGGAAGGTCCGGCATGGGTTTGTCGGACTGAGGCCGAAGCGAAAGAATACCATGTTCCTGATTGGCGCTGCTGACAATCAAATCCGGTATCACCTGCCCTTGGGCATAACAGACAATGCCATACCCTTGATCCACGTCTTGATGCGCCGTGCCCCGATCCCGCGAGGTTGCCATCCAGCCAGCATCCACCATCACCCAACCCTTGGCAGGCTGATGCCCAATAACGGTGGTTAAGACGCTAAGCGCGATATCGTCGATCTGGCAGACATCAATACCCGCCATAACAAGATCGAAGAACATATAAACGCCTGCGCGCAATTCGGTCACCCCTGTCAGATCCTGCGCGGCGTGGGCCGTGGGCGTGGAGCCAACGCTGACAACTGGACAAGGCAATCCTGCAGCCCGCAGGTTTTCTGCGGCGCGTACTGTTGCACTGCGTTCCAGTTCGGCAAATTTGGCATGGGCATCATTGCCGCGTACCGTATAGCTTTCGCCTGCATGGGTCATGACACCGCGCAAGACGCCTTTGGCCGCCAAGATGTTGCCTATGTCGATCAATGTTGGATCATCACAAAGCACTCCGCCACGATGACCATCGCAGTCGATTTCGATCAATGCAGGGACACCCGCATCCGCAACCGCAGTGGCTTGGGCAGTATTGTCTAGGATCACCACGAGGTCACAGCCCTGCGCTCGCAATGCCTGTACACGGGGCAATTTTTGCGGGGCGATACCCACGGCATATAAGATATCGGTGTGTCCTGCGCGATGAAACGTTTCGGCCTCGGCCAAGGTGGACACAGTGATGGGGCCGTTAATGCCCCCTGTGAGCTGTTTTGCGATTTCCACAGATTTGGCGGTTTTAAGATGAGGCCGCAGTGTGACGCCCAAGTTAGTGGCATGTGCGTTGAGACGGTTGATGTTACGCTCCATCTTGGCAGCATCTAGCACAAGGGCGGGTGTGGTCAGTGTTTCAAAACCGTTTTGAGGGCGAAGCATGCGCGTTCCTTGTCGTTGCTGGTGCGGTGTGAACTTGCGGACATGGACGTGTTTTAAAATCCACATGCGGAATAATAAAGCGGCTTGTGGACGTAAGGCGCGGGTTGGGTAAGGGATTCATATAAACCAGTGGGATGAACTGACGCGCAGTGCGAACTGGCGCGTGCGCTGTTCTCAAATTCAGCCCCAGCGTCAAAGTACATACAGAACAGTTAAAACTGTTTTACGAAACACGCGCGGCAGCTTAGCCTGCCTTAACCTGCTTTGAATTGACGTCTTTAAATGAGAGTTACCCCATGACTGACACAACAATTTATTCCGCCCGTAAGATTATCACGATGAACCCGAGCCGCCCAACCGCGAGCCATGTTGCGGTTCGGGATGGGAAAATCCTGGCTGTTGGTGATCTGGCTGAATTGGAAACATGGGGGAATTATCGGCTGGATGAGACCTTTGCAGATAAAATCCTGATGCCTGGATTGGTGGAAGGCCACGCCCACAAAGCCGAGGGAACGTTTTGGCGGCATGTGTATTGCGGTTATTTTGATCGCACGGATCCAAGTGGCAAAACATGGGCTGGTGCGCAGACAATGGATGTTGTCTTGGACCGCCTCAAAGAGGCCGATGCCAAACTAGATGATCCAGAAGCCCCTTTGTTTGGCTGGTCACTTGATCCGATTTATATGGACAATGTGCGCGTTACGCGGGCTGATCTGGATCGGGTTTCAACCACGCGGCCCATTGGGGTTTTACATGCGTCAGGCCATATCATGAACGCAAATACCCGTGCGTTAGAACTGGGCGGTTATTTAAAGACAGGGCTAAATCATCCTGGCATTCCGTTGGGGGACGATGGGTTGCCAACGGGTGAATTGTTCAGCCCAGAGGTGATGACTCCCGTTGCGGCGCTGGTTGGGTATGATCGCACCAAAGCGGACGGCGATGAAGACGGATTGTGGGATTTTGCGAGACTGTGTGTGCGCACTGGGGTGACGACCGTTACGGATTTGGCGGCCCGTCTGGAACCCGATGGGGTTGCGGCGATGCTTAGGGTCACGAACGACGATAAATTCCCCGCCTGTGTTGTTCCGTTAAAAGCGTTTATGGGGGCCACAGCGAAGGACACCGTGGCCCGCGCGGTGGAACTGCGTGATATGTCATCTGATCGGTTGCGGTTGGGGCGTATCAAAGCGTTTGCCGATGGCTCGATCCAAGGGTTTTCAGCGCGGATGCGTTGGCCAGGGTATCACAACGGTGCACCAAACGGGCTGTGGTATACCGCGCCAGAGCAGTTGGCGGAGCTGTATCGACTGGCTTTAGCGGCGGATATTCAGGTGCATACGCATACCAATGGCGATGAAGCCACCGAAATGGTGCTGGATACGATTGCCCCTGCCCTGAGAGACACCCCACACCCTGATCATCGCTTTACCTTGCAACACTGCCAATTGGCAGATGCAGCACAGTTTCGGCGCATGAACACGCTGGGCATGTGCGTGAACCTGTTTGCCAATCACCATTTTTATTGGGGAGATGAACATTACCGTCTGACTGTGGGACCAGAACGCGCCATGCGCATGAACGCGTGTCGCACCGCGCTCAATTCCAATGTTCCTATGTCGATCCATTCAGACGCGCCAATCACCCCGCTTGGTCCGTTGTTTACCGCATGGTGTGCGGTCAATCGGAGAACCGCATCGGGTCGGGTCCAAGGGGACCATGAAAAGATTGATGTCAACGAGGCGCTCTATGCCATTACAATCGGCGCGGCTTACACCTTGCATATGGATCATGAGGTCGGGTCGATTGAAGTGGGTAAAAACGCCGATTTTGCGGTGTTGGAAGATGATCCCACCGAAATTGGCGGTGAGAACCTGAAAGATGTTCGCGTATGGGGAACGGTTCAGGGCGGACGCGTTTTTTGTGCGGCTGACCTGTAAGGGTCACATCGGTTGCCGCTGAACACGACCGACTGTTTGTGCGCTGCATATTTGGCTTGGGTGCGCCTTGTTTCCTTTTGCCAGCACGCCTATCGAAGATGGGATGGATCAATCGGGAAATTTGTGATGGCGCGATATCACTTGGCAACCTTTGTTATTGGTTTGGTTGGTGCGTTGGTTTTCCTATTCGTTAACGCGCCTTTGCCTTGGCTATTCGGGCCGATGGTGTCGTGTCTGATTGCGGCGTTGCTTGGTGTTCAACTGCGTGCGGTAAAGCCCTTAAACGAGGCGATGCGCACCATTCTGGGCGTTGCAGTTGGGGCAACAGTGACGGTTGCGTTTTTGCAGGACATAGTCGGGCTGTGGTCGACGCTTATTTTGGTCCCGATGATGGTTTTTCTGATTGGATTGATTGGCGTGCCCTATTTCCAGCGCCTTTGGGGCTATGACTGGGCCACGAGTTATTACGCCGCCATGCCAGGTGGGTTGCAGGATATGCTGACGTTTGGCGAAGAAGCGGGTGGAAATGTTCGTGCCATGTCATTGATCCATGCAACGCGGGTGTTGGTAATCATCATCGCCCTGCCTGTTCTGCTGCGGGTGGTGTGGCAGGCGGATTTATCCAAGCCACCCGGGGCTGCGGCTGGGTCTATCCCGATTGATCAGGTTGGGATCATGATTGTGTGTGGGCTGGTGGGGTGGCAGGTCGCAAAACGGGTCGGCATGTTTGGGGCATCTATTCTGGGTCCGCTGGTTTTGACGGCCATGGCCGCGTTGAGCGGTGTTTTGGATCACCGTCCCCCGGCCGAAGCTGTGTGGATGGCACAGTTTTTCATCGCCATCACCATTGGTGTTAAATACGTTAACATTACGGGTGCGGAAATCCGCAAAGATGTGCTGGCAGGCCTTGGGTTTTGCGTCATCTTAATCATTCTGACGCTGATTTTTGTGGAATTTGTCCATTATTTTGACCTCGCACCACCGATGGAGAGCGTTTTGGCCTTAGCACCCGGTGGGCAAGCGGAGTTGGTGGTTTTGGCACTGATCGTTGGGGCGGATATGACCTTTGTTGTGGCCCATCACCTGCTGCGGATTTTTGTGGTGATCCTTGGTGCACCGATTTTTTCACGACTCTTTAAGCCACATCAGACGGATTGATCGAAACCGAGGAAAAGGGCGCGGTTTAGCTGGATTGATCTGGCCCTGCAGCCATTGCGGCGAGTTCACCAAGGGTGACGGGTTTAATTGGCGTGCGAGCTCTGGGTGGGGCGATAGGATCGGCGTTCGGACCTGCGCTGGCGATTAAGATACCGCGGACGGTGGCATCGCACATGCGTCCTTGGCAGGGGCCCATCCCCGTGCGCAATGACGTTTTGATTTGGCGGTGGCCCGTCACGCCTTCATCAATACCTTGGCGGATTTCACCTGCAGTTTTTTCTTCGCAACGGCAGACGATGGTTTCATCTGGCGGAGAAAGGACCTCGGCTGGGGGGGCGTAGGCCGCATCCAAAAAGGGGCGGATCGCGCGCGCACGAAACAACGTAGCGCGCGCAGATGTGGCTTTTTGCGTACGGGCATCGGCGCTGAGTCGACCGTGTTTGTGCAGAATGTTCAAAGCCGCAAGCTGTCCTGCGGCAGCGGCCGCCTGCGCGCCGCCGATACCTGCGCCATCCCCTGCAACATGTAGGCCAGACACGTTGGTTTCCCCCCAGATATCCGTGGTTGGTTCAAACGCAACTTGAGCCGCATTCCAACGGTGCGTTACGCCTGTGGATCGACTTATATGGGTAGACGGAATGACCCCTTGGTGTGTCAAAACGAGGTCGGTGTTTAGGGTTTTGTTGCGGCCTTTGTGTGTGAATGAGAACGCGATTGATCCATCGGTATTGGCCGCTGCGTTGAACCCTGACGCGGATTTGTATCGTGGCACGCCTGCGCGTTGAATTTTGCGGATCAATCCGAGCCCTTTGATCATGATGGAAAGGCCAAACACTGCGCGTGGCAGATGTGGGATGGCGTTGAGCATCATGCGCGGGGTTTGCGTTTCAACCAAGGCTTTGGGCGGGGTTCCTGCGTCGATCATCTGGGCCGCGATCAGATACAACAGCGGGCCGGAGCCCGCCAGAACCGCATCTTTTGGCAACATACCTGCGGTTTTCATCAGGATTTGCGCCGCCCCTGCGGGCATCACGCCTGGCAAGGTCCAGCCCGGAAATGGCAGGGGGCGTTCTTGTGCGCCCCCTGCCAAAAAAACGTGCGGAGTAGATGTGATATGACTGATCCCGTTTTGGGACCAAACCACACGATGCCCCTGTTCCAGTCGCCAAACAGTTGCCCCAAAATGGGTTGTGATCTTGGGATGATCCAATCCATCCACCATATGCGCGCCCGCAGAATAGTCTTTGCCAAGCCAAGCGTGCTTCGATCGATTTTCACCGACATTACGATAGATTTG
This sequence comes from Amylibacter sp. IMCC11727, assembly GCF_029854195.1. Taxonomy (NCBI): domain Bacteria; kingdom Pseudomonadati; phylum Pseudomonadota; class Alphaproteobacteria; order Rhodobacterales; family Paracoccaceae; genus Amylibacter; species Amylibacter sp. IMCC11727. The sequence continues at coordinate 1,534,240 of NZ_CP122960.1, read as the reverse complement.
CCCCCCAGCACGCGGTTGTTCATCAAGAACGACCACCGACAGCCCCCCTTGGGCGGCAGTTTGTGCGGCGGCCATACCAGCGGGTCCAGCGCCAATGATAACAAGATCACATTCAGACATCGTTGGACCCTTCTAGGGGGCGCAACCCAATCTGGCGGGTCACACGCATTCCGTCGCGCACGGTGACCATGCAGGCCTGCGTGTTAGGCACGCCATCAACGTTCACCATGCAATCAAAACATACGCCCATCATGCAGAACGCCGTGCGCCCTGCCCCGTTGACCGTTTGGCGGCTGGCCGTTCCCGATTGCGCCAGCAAAGCGGCGGCCAGTGATATGCCCTGTTTTGCCGTGACGATTTCGCCATCAAGGGTGAATTGCACAGTTTGCCTATCGTCGGGCAGAACATTAAAGCGCGAAGCGATGTTCATCGAATGGCTCCAGATTGGGGGCAGAGGATGTTTCGTCGATCCAATCGACCAAGCGTGATGCGTGCATGGACGCAAGCGTTACGCCGCTGTGACAGGTGATAAGATAGGCACCAGGGTGCTGTGTCGATTGGGCATAAACGGGGTATCCATCGGGTGACATCACACGCAGCGCGCCCCACGCGCGGATCACACGAACAGATGCCAAGGCGGGAAACACATCAACCGCATGGCGGGCCAAACCTGCCATAACATCCAGTGTTTCACTGTCATCCATGCCCGCGTCCGCTTTGGTTCCGCCGATTTGGACTCCGCCTTCGTCCACTTGCCGAACGGTGCTGGAAATAAAAGGCAAGCGTTCACCGAGTTTTTCTGTGATTAGCAATTCACCCCGTTGTGGGCGGATTTTTGTGCGAAAGCCCAGATCGCTGGCAAGGGTCATTGCTCCTAACCCCGCACAAAGCAATACTTTGTCCGCGCCCAACTTATCATCGTTCGTCAAAGTAAGATCAAACCCACCTTGCTGGTGCGCCGCAATCTTGGCCACATGCGCATCAGAGGTGATCTGCCCGCCAAGTTTGGTGACTGCCACGCGCAAGGCGCGCAAGAACCGCAGTGGGTTCACATGACCATCCATACGGGAAAACGTGGCCCCAACCACATTTGGACCAATTCCAGACATTTGGCTGCGCAGATCATCACCATCCAAGACTTCGTGGCTGAAACGTTCGCCCACATGGGCCTGTTGTGTGTTCAGCATCGCAGAGAATTCGTCCATTTCACGCTGATCGGTGAAAAATTCGAACCCGCCGGATTGATCAAGCGCCACATCCAGACCTGAAAGCTCTTTCAGAGTTTTGGAAAAGGCGGGCCAAGCGGCCAATGCGTCGACTGTCCAATTTGCGTATGGGGCAAAATCCCAACCTTTGCCCTGTCCCCAGACCAGACCGAAATTGCCTTGGGAGGCGCGCGCATCGCTGTCGGCACCATCAAGAACGCGCACACGATGGCCCGCTTGGAGCAAGCCCAGTGCAACGGACAGGCCTACGACCCCACCGCCGATGATTGTGATTTCGGGCTGACCCATAATGATGCGATTCCTTTGCGAAGAGTTTCGCAAACTCTGCGCCCTAAGAACAGCCGCAATTCTGTGACGCTTTGGCCCTTACACGATGTCCATGCTGTGAGAGATATTCTTCACGTAGGTATAGTTGTGCAGCCCTTCGGTTCCGCCTTCGCGGCCATAGCCACTGGACTTTACCCCGCCAAAAGGTGTTTCAGGCAAAGAGGCTTCGAGTGTGTTGAAGGACACGTTACCCGCTTCGATACCTTCAGACATTTGATCAATGTAATCGGCGCGATTGGTGAACCCGTAGGCCGCGAGGCCGAACGGCACGGAGTTGGCTTTTTCGATGGCTTCTTCCAGTGAGGACACGGGGTTTATCACAGCGAGTGGGCCAAAGGGTTCTTCCTGCATCACGCGGGCGTTGTCTGGAACATTTGTCAGCACTGTGGGCTGGAAGAAGTAGCCCGCACCGTCCATCCCTGCCCCACCCGTTGCAACAGTGGCGCCTTTGCTGCGGGCGTCCTCAACCAATTCGGTGAGCATTGGGACGCGGCGATCATTGGCGAGCGGGCCCATTTCAGTACCCTCTGTTGTGCCATCCCCAACCACGGTGGCGGCGGCCCGTTCGACGAAGGTTTTGACGTATTCATCAAAGATGTTTTCATGCACAAAGAACCGTGTTGGTGAGGTACACACCTGCCCTGCGTTGCGCATTTTGCGTACTGCACCACTGATCGCGGCCTTTTGGACATCGGTGTCTTCGCAGACAATAACGGGTGCGTGCCCGCCGAGTTCCATCAGAACGGGTGTCATATGTTCAGAAGCCAGCGTTGTAAGTTGTCGGCCAATGGCGGTGGAGCCTGTAAAGGCCACAAGACGCACGGATTCTTGGCGGATCAGATAATCCGAGATCATGGCGGGTTTGCCGAACACGAGATTCAACACACCATCGGGCAGACCAGCATCGTGGAAGGCTTTGACAATGTGCATGGCCCCTGCAGGTGTTTCTTCGGCGGCTTTGAGAATAATAGAGCAGCCTGAGGCAATGGCCCCTGCGATTTTACGGGCGGGTTGGCTCATGGGGAAATTCCACGGGGACAATCCAGCAACAACGCCAAGGGGACGATGATGAACTGTGTATTTTGTGCCCGTTGCAGATGGGATAACACGCCCATAAAGACGCGTGGCTTCGCCTGCGTCCCATTCAAAGAACTCGCATCCGCGAATGACTTCTAGGCGGGCTTGAGTGAGCGGTTTGCCGTGTTCTGCGGTTATGGATTGTGCGATTTCTTCTTGGCGTTCCCGTAACAATGCCGCTGCACGCATCAACACATCTGCACGATCCCGAGGGGCTGTGTTGCGCCAGATTTCAAATCCCTTTTCCGCCGCTGCAACCGCATCTTGCAGGTCGGACAATCCAGCAACGGGCAAACGCCCGATTTCTTGTTCTGTGGCGGGGTTCACAACGGGCATATCTTCCGCTGTTTTGCGCCATTTGCCATCAATATACAGGTGTAGATCAGGATAAGCGTGCATGTGAGTCCTCGCAGTTTTGTGGTTGGCTGAATGTGGCATTCGCCGTACAGTGCGTTCAACCAGAATGGGCAAATACAGCTATCGCAAACTTGGATATCTGTGGTTTGGGTGTCTTTTTTGTTAGTAATTCAGGTGGCCAACTTGGTGGATTTCAGCCTCGTCCGCGTCGTCCCAGACGCCGATATAGATACCTGCGCGGGCTTCTGAGCCGAACTCTGCTTTGATAGCCGTATCTGACATGGTTACGCGTGTGTGGTGCTTTAAAGCCCAGTCCAAAAGGTGAGCTTTGAGGCGAGCGATGATGGGTTCTGATGCGGGATCCGCGCCGATATCGTTGAATTCGTCGGGGTCGGATTTCAGATCATAGAGTATGGGACGCATGCCTTCGATATGGATCAGCTTGTATCGGCCATCATACACCATTTGTGTGCGGCAATCGGATACAGGCAGATCAAGATCAAGCCGAGCCATGCGGGTGGAAAAATCGTATTCGGATATGATGTAATCGCGTAAGGGGTGGTCCTCGCCTTGCAAAATTGGCATGAGGGAGTGGCCTTCGACGATGTGGTTTGGAACCTCGCCACCGCAATATTCGATAAAAGTTGGCAGCAGGTCGATGGCTTCGACCAGCGTGTCATTGACTGTGCCGCGTGTTGCATCGCTTTGGTCTGACGGGTCCATGACAATCAGTGGGACTTTGACGGAACAGTCGTGGTAGAGGTCCTTTTCGCCGAGCCAATGATCGCCCAAATAGTCCCCATGATCCGATGTGAACACGATAAGAGTGTTTTTGTCCTGCCCAATGGCCTGCAAGTGATCGCGCAGGCGGCCGATATGATCGTCGATTTGGGAGATTAAGCCCATGTAAACGGGGATAACCCGCTCGCGCACTTCGGATTTGTTGAACACGGTGCAAACGCGGGAGTTTTGGATGGCCGCCATGAATGGGTGGGCATCCGTGCGTTCCTGTTCGGATCGCTTGACAGGCAGAATGTCATCTGCGCTGTACATATCGTGATACGGCGCGGAGGCCACATAGGGCCAATGAGGTTTGATGTAGCTGAGGTGCAGGCACCACGGATCATCCCCCGCATCATCAATAAATTCGATGGCGCGGTCGGTGGTATAAGCAGTTTCGCTGTCTTCTTCGGGGCATTTGGCGGGGCGGTTTGCATGGGTCATGTGCCATGCGGACAAAGCCTCGCCATCGTCGCCTTCGGGGGCATTTGCCCAGCTTTCCCATGGGCTGTCGCCATTCATGCCTTTGTTGCGCAGGTAATCATTGTAATGGGACGGTGCGCGCCCCTTGGCGGGGTGAACCCCGTCGAGCCGATCCCACAATTCAAAGCCACCCTGAGCCACCAGTTTGCCCGTTTCAGAATTAGGATCAATGCCCGCGCGGGCCATGCCAGCGGTATCTGCCACTACGTGGCTTTTGCCACAAAGCGCGGTTCGAATACCCAAGGGGCGCAGATGATCGCCGATGCCCATTTCCCCAAGACGCAAGGGAAAGGAATTCCAAGTGGAGCCGTGACTGCGGGAATAGCGGCCTGTGTAGGCGCTCATCCGGCTGGGGCCACAGACGGGAGATTGCACATAGGCGTTGGTGAAGCGAACGCCCTGCCCTGCCAAAGCGTCGATGTTCGGCGTGCGCAGCGTGGGGTGCCCATAGCACCCCAGATAATCAAACCGAAGTTGATCGCACATGATGAACAAGATGTTTGGCTTTTGCTTGGTCACGCTGTGGTCTTTCTGTTTGGGCTGCTGGCGTTGGTTTAGGTGACGCGGGACCGGTGCTGGAACTTATCCTGTTTCCAGATGCCTCCGTTCAAGATTTTTTCCATTGTATCCACGGCCTTGAGGATATCATCGCGGCCGATGAACAGCGGCGTGATGCCAAAGCGCATGACGTCTGGTTCGCGGTAATCGCCGATCACACCATTGGCGATCATGGCCTGCATCAGCGGATAGCTGTGTTCAAAGCGGAAAGCCACGTGCGCGCCACGTTGTTCTGCATTGCGTGGGCCTGCGAAGGTTACGCCTTTGCAGCGTTTTTCAACCTCGGCGATCATCAGTTCGGAGAGTTCGATGGATTTTGCGCGCATGTCATTCATGTCCACATGATCCCAAACGTCGAGCGCAGCTGCCAACAATGAAAACGCCGCAATGGATGGTGTGCCGATGCGCATACGGTCGATCTTGTTCGGCATGGGGCGGAACTCTGTGTCAAAAGCAAAAGGTGCTTCGTGGCCGTACCAACCAGACAAGGCAGGTTCCACATCAGCCAGCAGACGTTCTGCCACATAGATAAAGGCGGGTGCCCCTGGACCTGCATTGAGGTATTTATAAGTACAGCCAACCGCGAAATCGACGTTCGTGCCGCCAACGTCTACAGGAACAGCACCGATGGAATGGGCTAGGTCCCAAACAACCACCGCGCCGACGGAATGCGCTTTGTCGATGATGGCTTTCATGTCGTGTTTGCGGCCTGTGCGGTAATCCACTTCGGTCAGCATGACCACGGCGACCTGATCGTTGATCGCGTCCATCACCTGTTCTGGTTCTGGAATTTGCAGGGAATAGCCCTTGTCTTTAAGCTTCATCAGCCCTTGGACCATGTAGAGGTCTGTGGGGAAGTTGCCGTTATCAGACAGGATCACCTTGCGGTCTGGCACCATCGACAGGGCCGAAGACACCGCTTGAAACACTTTAATTGAAAGTGTGTCGCTGACCACCGTTGTGCCAGCAGGTGCGCCGATCAATTTGCCGACCCGATCCCCCAAGGTGTTGGTTTGCATGAACCAATCTTTGGTGTTCCAGCCGCGGATCAGCTCCGTGCGCCATTCATCCATCAAAAAGGAATTCATCGCATCAGGGGCCGCTTTGGGCATGGGGCCAAGCGAGTTGCCATTCAAGTAGATCAGCCCTTCTGGCAGATCGAACATGGCGCGGGTTTTGTTGAAATCTGTCATCGGGTCGCTCAATTCTTGTCTGTGTTAACTGTTGTTCTGCTGTGGTGCCGCCGCGGGCGTCGTTAAAGCGTGACCCAGCCTTCTGGGGGTTCTTTGCCAGGATGGACAACGCCGCAATTTGGGCATGTACGATCTTCTTCGGAGGCGTAGAATTTTTCGTACACGGGCGGGAGGTCTTTGACGATAGAGGTCAATTGCATTTCAGCTCGGTACACCAACGAGCTGCACTCAAAGCAATACCATTCGATGGCGTCAAATTCGCCTTTTTGGCGTTTGGGTTCGATCACCAGACCGATAGAGCCTTCTTGGGGGCGCTGCGGGGAATGACGCACGTGCGGCGGCAGCAAAAAGATCTCGCCTTCGCGGATCGGCACATCATAAAACTCTTTCCCGTCATAGAGCTTCAGCACCATGTCGCCTTCGAGTTGGTAAAAGAACTCTTCAACAGGGTCGTCGTGGTAATCGGTGCGTTTGTTCGGCCCGCCCACAACTGTAACCATCAAATCCGCATCTTCCCAGATTTGCTGATTGCCAACAGGTGGCTTGAGCAAGTGGCGATGCTCATCAATCCACTTTTGAAAATTGAATGCTGCGAGTCGTGACATGGAAACCTCCGTTTTATCCAAAGTGTCGCCAGCAATGGTTATAATTGCAAACAATATTGCTAAATTTGGCTATTTGGAAAGTGAATAGCCAAATCAGCGATCAAAGCTTTAGTCCACAGGTTTCAAAGGCGGCGCGCACGTCGGATTTTTCGGCCTCTGTCAGTTCTAGCATTGGATGGCGCACTGTGCCGCCCACCTGCCCCAGCAGCGTTTGCCAGTATTTGCCGTGAGCCGTTGGTTTACCCGCTGGTTTTGAGCGCAAAATGGCGTCTCGTACGGGGTCAAGGCTGTCGCGAACCTTACGCGCTTGATCGAATTTCCCAGCAAAAGCCAATTCAGTGTATTCGTGCATGCGCAAATCATTTGCGGTTTGAATTTGATAGGGCGGCGAAGAACACAGGTACAACTGCCATCCCAGCTCTTCTATATTGTCCAGCCAATCGGGTTCAGCGGATGTGGAGACCAGAATTTTGTCCCCTGCCATTTCGGTCAAGCGTTTGTACATGTCGCGCGGTACGGAGTATTTCACGGCCATGATGTTTGGCAGTTCTGCGATCCGTGCGCAAGTTTCAGGCTCCATCAAGTAACCACTGTCGGGGTGGCTCCACATGGCGATACCGATGTCCAAACGATCACATAGGTATTTGTAATAGTTGTACAAAACCTCATCGCGGTCATGACAAAAGCTGAGCATGGGTGCATGGACAACAACATAGTCCGCGCCGCAGTCCTGTGCGTGGCGACCCAATTCCAGAACGGTTTCTACGTTTTGATCCGAGATGGACATGATCGTGCCCGCTTTGTCGCCGCATTCATTGGCGGCGATGGTCATGTTGTTTTTGCGCTCCTGCAAAGACATGGACCAGAATTCGCCCTGTTTGCCCGCAACAAACAATCCTTGAATGCCCAGATCATCAATCCAGTGGCGGATGTTTTTGCGCAAGCCTGCCTCGTCAAAATTGTGCTGATCGTCAAAGGGGTTCAACGCAGCGGCCCAAATTCCGCGCATTGTGTCACGTGAATATTCTTTGGCTTGGTGTTTTTCGTATTTCATGGCGTTTCCCCTGATGGGCCGCAAATATCGCGGACTTTGCGTGGTTAACACCAAAGTGCGGGCATAAAATCCAGCGCAATCGTGCCAATTTGGATATTCGTAAATGGTATATCCAATGGAAACCAATTCAGATAATGATGACGAAAAAAGGACTCTGTGAATGAAAATTGGACTGATCGGCGAAGGCGCAATTGGGCAATATGTCCGCGAAACCTTGTCTGGGCTAGGATTGGCACCTGTGGTGACGCTGGTTCGCGCGGCGCGACTGAATGAAGGGGCGGCGGCACAAAAAGTAGCATCGGTGAATGATTTGCCATCTGATCTGGATTTGGTGATTGATTGTGCGGGGCACTCGGCATTGGTCGAACATGGGCCCGCTGTTTTGCAGCGTGGATTTGATTTGGTTACTGTGTCTGTGGGGGCGTTGGCGGATCCTGATTTACTGGATACCCTAGAACGCGCGGCCCAGTCGAGTGGTGCGCGTTTGGTGCTGGCAAGTGGTGCTATTGGGGCGCTCGATTGTTTGCAAAGTGCGCGGGTCGGCGGGCTGGATGAGGTCACATATGTGGGGCGCAAACCGCCGATGGGGTGGAAAGGGTCCCCTGCTGAGGGCAAGTTGGACCTTGCCGCGCTGACAACGGCCACAGAGCATTTTTCAGGAACCGCCCGACAGGCAGCGCTGGAATACCCAAAGAACGCCAATGTGGCAGCGGCGGTGGCGATGGCAGGCACGGGATTTGATCAAACCAAAGTTCGGCTGTTGGCGGACCCAGCGGTCACGGCCAATATTCACGAAATCCATGCAAGGGGTGCTTTTGGCAGCTTTAGCTTTCAAATCCAAGGCAACCCCCTGCCCGACAATCCGCGCAGTTCGGCGCTGGCGGCGATGAGCGTGGTTGCCAGTGTTCTGCGCGAACGTGCGGCGATTTCAGTTTAGGATTAACGGATGGCAAACCAACATTCCCGCATTGTCGAACGCGCGTTAACACGGCTGAAGCTGCGTCAGTTACGATTGCTGATCGCAGTTGGGCAACACGGCAATATCCAGAGTGCGGCGGCAGATTTGGGGATTTCACAGCCAGCGGCGACAAAGATGATCCAAGAGCTGGAGCTAGATTTTGAGGTTAAATTGTTTCGCCGCACCAACCGCGGCGCGATTCCCACGGTTTTTGGAGAATCCCTTATTCGTCATGGAAAGCTGATCTTTGCGCAAGTGTCCCACGCGGCGCAGGAATTGGATGATCTGAACCAAGGCAACAGTGGGCGGGTGGTGATTGGCACGTTGCTGGCGGCGTCTTCGTCATTGTTGCCACAAGCGATTGAAACAGTGTTGCGCACACGACCCAATGTGATGGTCAAGGTGATCGAAGGCACAAATGATGCGTTGATGCCTGCCTTGCTGTCAGGGGAGATCGACATGGTGTTGGGCCGACTGCCAAACCTGCGGCACCGGTCAAAAATCGTGCAGGAAAAGCTGTTTAGTGAAAAGGTGCTAGCGGTCGCTGGTCCGCAGCATCCTTTGGCGGGAAAAACGGGTGTAACCTTTGATGATTTGAAGCCATCAACTTGGATTTTGCCCCCTGTTGAAACCACCTTGCGGCGGCAAGTGGATCAGTATTTCATCAAGCAGGATCAATATGCCCCCGCCATCGCGATAGAATCCGTTTCGTTTCTGACCAATCGCGCATTGCTGCGCGCGCATGAATTTATCGGCCTGATGCCAGAACATGTGCCATCGCTTGATCTGGAGAACGGGTTGTTAACGCGGATTGATTGGGACGTGCCGTTTGGAGCGGGATCGGTTGGTGTGTCCCATCGAGGGGCTGAATCCCTGTCCCCCGCCAGTGCCGCCTTTTTAGAGGCATTGCGCACGGCGGCAGAGGCGTTTTAAGGCATGGGTTAGGCTGTTAATCGCCCTTCCAGAGCATCATGAATGGCTTTGGTTCCAAGGTGCAGGCCAATTTCATAGCGACCAAACAGGAATTCAGTGTTTGCCCCTGTGCTTAACCCCTTTTGGATGTTCTCGCCGATTTCAAAATCTTCGTTAAAGACGGTGCGAATAACGTTGTAATTCTTTTCCCAATAGTTCTGCGCTTTTTCAGTTTGCGGGGCTTCGGGGATCAGCATCATACATTTGAAGATACAGGTATCCACGCCCGTTGGGATGATCGTGTGAATGTAGACATGATCCGTCATGACCTGCACGTAATTACAGGGAAACACGTAATTTTGCGTCATGAAATAGGGGCGATGCACCCAGTCTTCGGGCGCTTTGTCTTTCAGTTCCACAACTGTTGGCAAAGGCACAGAATGGCGCACGTGGGGGTATTTATCTGTCCACACACTTTGATTGTCGAGGTAAGCGGAACAGGCGGTGTGTTCGTGCGCGCCGCAGAAATGGTAGGATTCTTGGAACCCTTCGAGCGCCAAATGCCAGTTCATTTTGCGGTCCAACGACCAAGATTTGAAAATCGTGTGGTTTTCAAGGCCGAGTGAGGACAACTGTTCGGCCATTGGGGCGATCCAAGCATCCAGATCCAGTGGGGCATCGCCAACAGAAGGACGCACCCAGATCAGGCCAAATCGTTCAAAAGCAGGAAGTGCCACAAGGCCCAGCGCCTTTTTGTCGATATCGCCAAACCCTGCAGCCTGTGGCAAGCCGCGCAGGTTGCCGTTCAGATCGTATGTCCATTTGTGATAGGGGCAAGAAAAGGTTCTGGATTTCCCGCATTCGCTGTCTGTGAGGCGGGCGCCGCGATGGCGGCAGACGTTCATGAAGGCTTTGACCTCGCCTTCGTTGTTGCGCGTGACCAGAATGGGCAGGCCAAGATCATCGTTGGTGAAATAGGAACCTGCTTCGGGCAGTTGTTCGCTGTGGCCCAGAATAATCGGAAACTTGCGAAACAGCGTTTCAACCTCGCGGGCCAGCACATCAGGGTCTGTGTAGGTGGTGACAGGATTGCGCATCAGTTCGGGCTGCATATCCGTCGTACCATCTTCAGTATGTTGCAAAATGGATGTGATGATGGCCGTTTCTTCGGTGCTGATGCTCATTTTCTTCGATCCGTCTTTGGCTAATTTTACAGATAGCGACTGCCATTGCGTTGATCCGCAACGGCTTGAGTGTACTCTGCGATGAGAGTGGCGACAACGTCTGCGATGGTTTCAGGCTGGGTGATTGCGCCAACCCCTTGTCCCGCGCTCCAGACATGTTTCCATGCTTTTGATCCTTCGTGCATGTCGCCCGAGAAATCCAATTTGGCAGCGTTTTGCATATCTTCAATCGAAATCCCCGCGGCTTCGATGCTGCCGCGCATCCAATTTCCAAGCGCTCCTGTTATCGCGCGGGATGCGATAAGGTCTTCCATCGTGCTGTTCCAAACCATTTCGCGGTAGGCTTGATTGATCATGGTTTCCTGTGTGGCCAGAAACCGTGTGCCGAGATAGGCGAAATCCACGCCAAGGTTTTCAACCGCGCGAATGGCGCGGCCTGTGCCGATGCCACCACCAACGATCAATGGTCCATCGAAAAAGCTGCGGACTTCTTCGACAAAAGGCAACATGGCGTATTCGCCTGTGTGCCCCCCTGCCCCTGAACAGACCAAAACCAAACCATCTGCCCCTTTGTCGAGCGCTTTGCGGGCGAATTTTGGGGATGTTACATCGGCAAAAACCAGACCGCCGTAATTGTGAACCTGTTGCGTTACGCGGTGTGGGCCACCCAATGCCGTGATAACCAAGTCAGGTTTGAATTCTTCAACCAGCGCGATCTCTTCGTCAAAGCGGCCATAGCTGGTGTGGGTGATCATATTAAACGCCCAAGGCGCATCATCAGGGCCGATGTTTTGAGTGATTTGGGTCAACCAATTGCGCAGATCATCGCTGGTGCGGGCATTGGGACCTGGGAAAGAGCCCATAACACCTGCTTTGCACGCAGCGATCACGGTTTCTGGGTTGGACACAAGAAACATAGGCGCACAAATAGCAGGTAGCGCAAGACCGTTTTTGATCTTTTCGATTCTGGGTTCCATTGCGTGTTACCCTTCGACCTTGAGGCTGTTTTGCAGTTTTGCGCGATCCACCTTGCCTGCCGCGGTCAGCGGCATTTCGGGCAGGATATTGACTGCCGTCGGACGTTTGTAGGCGATGAGATTCTCGTCGCAGAACGCGGCGATTTCGCTAGGGTTTGCGTCCGAGCGCAGCGTGACAAAGGCTACGGGCAATTCGCCTTTGCGCTCGTCTGCTTTTGCAACAACGCAGGCCCCTGAAATGGCGGGATGGGTGAGCAACAACTCTTCCACTTCGCGGGGGAAGACATTGAAACCACCCACAAAAATGACGTTCTTTTTGCGATCCGTGATCGTGAGGAAGCCTTCGTCATCGAGCGTGCCGATATCACCCGTGTAGACATAGCCGTGGCGTAGAGCGATTGCCGTTTCTTCGGGGTTGCCCGTATAGCCTGTCATCATATGTGGCCCTTTGGTGCGGATTTCCCCCGCTTCCCCCGTGGGCAAAACCGTGTCGCCTGTTTCCAGATCAACGATTTCGATCACGGAGCCAGGCACGGCTTTGCCAGCCGAGCCGGGCTTTACACCGTAGGCTTCAGTATTGATCGAAATTGGTGCGATTTCGGTCATGCCATAGCCTTCGTAGATTTTCAGGCCTGTGGCGGCTTCCCAGCGGCGATGGACATCCAGCGGGAACGGCGCCCCACCCCCTGGGCAGATGCGCAAATTCGGGAACTTTGTTGATGCGAATTTGGTCGACGCCATAATCCCTTGGTAAATTGCTGGGGGGCCGCCACCAAAAATCGTAACGTTTTCTTCGAGCAACATGTCTACGATCAAATCTGGTTGAAACCGTTCAGGGATCACAACTGCGCCTGCATTGATGATCGGATTGGTCAGGCCCATCAGAAAGCCATAAATATGCGTAAACGGAGCCACAGGGAGCCAGATTTCCGCCTCTGCAGTGCGCCAGCCCCAATCGCCGAGTTCCATTGTTGCCACAATCGACGCATTGGTATGGGGCACCTGTTTTGGCAAACCAGTCGTGCCGCCTGAATACAGAATGGCGGCGATGTCTTGTGCCGTGCCTTCATCAACAAGCGCGTCGAGATCAACAGGTTTAATCATGCCCTGAAGGTCCGCATCTTGCAAAATTCGTGTGCGCGTTCCGCCGAGGTTGCGATCTGATATCACTACGGCAGCGTTCAAATCGCTGAGCAGTTTCGTCAACGTGGCTTCGGGATGCCCGTGATTGATCAAAGCGGGTTTTCCCCCTGCAAAAAGGATCGCAAAATAGGCAATGAAGAACGCGCTGGAATTCGGGAGAATAATAGCAACAGGCCGACCTTGCACATTTGGGCGCAATTCATCCGCCAGCGTTTGTATCGCCCCTGCCGCCTGTCCATAGGTCAGTGCGCAATCAGTGCTTTTGCAATAAGGCGCGTTGGGGGCGTTTTGCACAGTTGCTTTAAAAACGCCGGCAACTGTTTCAGAGTTGAGCTTCCAGCCTGTATCGGTGTCTTGGTTGGCCAATGTTGGGTCTTTCGTCTTGTTTTTGTGCGGAAATCCTATTGGACACTATCAAAGTCGGTATCGCAACATCAATTCAAATGTTCAAAGTTCAGGTAATGAACCTTACGTATTTTGCGGATCTATCTGGGGCATTTATTTTGACAGTGCAGTCTAAGTGCCGTCATGATGGGGGTGGCTAAAGGGCCGTGAGGGACCAGTATGGCACAAGATTCAGTGGACGTTTTGATTATCGGCGCAGGGGCGTCGGGCGCGGCGGTGGCCTGGAGCCTTGCCGATACGCGGATGCGGATTGTGTGCTTTGAACAAGGGGGAACGCCGAACCCTGAACAGTTTCCAACCACGGGTCGAGATTGGGAAGCTCGCCGATTAGGAGATTTCGCGTTGAGTCCAAACCAGCGCAATTCGGCCGCGGATTACCCGATCAATGATGATGCTTCCCCAATCAAGGTGAGCAATTTCAACGGCGTGGGAGGTGGTACGGTTTTATACGCGGCGCATTTCCCGCGTTTTCATCCATCGGATTTTAAACTGCGCAGCTTGGACGGGGTCGCGGATGATTGGCCTGTGGATTACGCCACTCTAGAACCGTTCTTCGCAGAGAATGACACCATGATGGGGGTGTCGGGTTTGGCGGGTGATCCTGCCTATCCAGAAGGTAAGTCACCCCCGATGCCCCCAGCCCCGATGGGGCGATCTGGACGCAAGCTCGGTGAAGCGTTCAACGCGCGGGGCTGGCATTGGTGGCCTTGTGATTTGGCGATTGCCACAAAAGAGTACGAGGGTCGGGCCAAGTGCATCAATCTGGGCGCCTGTATCAGCGGCTGTGCGCAGGGGGCGAAAGGGTCTGTGGATATCACCTATTGGCCAGAGGCGCAGCGCAAGGGTGTGGAATTGCGCACAGGATGCCGCGTGCGTGAAGTGTCGGTTGGCGATGACGGCATGGCGACGGGCGTGGTGTATTTTGATGAAAACGGGGTGGAACAATTTCAGGCGGCTCATGTGGTGGTGATAGCCAGCAATGGGATTGGCACGCCACGGTTGCTGTTAAACTCCACATCGAAACTGTTTCCTGATGGACTGGCCAACAGCAGTGGTTTGGTGGGAAAGAACCTGATGTTTCATCCTTATGCCAGTATTCAGGGCGTGTTCGACGACCCTCTAGACGGGCACAACGGACCACACAAAAGCATTCTGAGCCAGCAGTTTTACGAAACCGATTCTACCCGTGGGTTTGTACGCGGCTATACGTTTGAAACATCGCGCGGCATGGGGCCTGTAGGAACGGCAATGGCGGGCATGGGGTGGGGAGTGATCCCTTGGGGCGCGGATCACCACGCCGCATTTCGCAGTTTACAAGATCGGGTCACAAGCCTGTTTGCCATCTGTGAAGACCTGCCAGAAGAACATAATTGCGTCACGCTCGACCCTGAACTGACCGACAGCAACGGCATCCCTGCCCCGCGCATTTCCTATACGTTGAGCGAGAACAGCAAAGCCATGATGGCCCATGCGATTGAGCGCGGGACAGAGGTGATGCAAAGCGCGGGTGCGCGGCATGTGGAAACCGCAGCACCAATTGAACTGGCAGGGTGGCATCAATTGGGTACAGCGCGGATGGGCAAGGACCCCGCCCAATCAGTTGTGAATCCGTGGGGGCGATCCCATGATGTGCGCAATCTGTTTATCGTTGATGGCAGTATTTTTGTGACCAGCGGCGGGGTAAACCCGACGAGCACCTTGCAGGCGCTGGCGCTGTATATTGCAGATCAAATGAAACAGCGTCTTGCCAATTTGTTTGATTGAGAGAGATCGAGATGAGCACCGAAGAAATGAACATCTTTTCCGTTGAGGAGCAAAACGCGTTGCGGGCGTTGGTGGGCCATATCATCCCTGCCAGCAAAGATTATAATCAACCAAGTGCGAGCGATCCTGTAATTTTTCGCGATATTTTGACGAGTGGTGCCGCTTTGCGGGATAGATTGGCAGGTGCATTGGCGTCGTTAACCAGCGGTCATGATGTGACCTTGCAAAGGGCATTGGCGTTTCGGGATGCCTTCCCTACCGAAGCCGAGATGATTCAGGTTCTGGTGGCACAATGCTATTACCGAGATGATCGGGTTATGAGGGCGCTGGATATTGAGGTGCGCGCGCCGTTTCCTCATGGTTACGAACAGGAACCAAACGATCTGTCACTGCTTGATCCCGTGCGGGCGCGCGGCGCAATCTATCGCAAGGCGGATTGATTTGATGCAGCCCTTGGACACACAACTCATTTCAAAGCTGCGCAGCGTTCTGGGGGATGCGGGGCTGTTGATCGGTGAGAATGTTGATCCGCGCTATCACACCGATCCGCGCGGTGTTGGTGATGTGCGCCCCGCTGTGGTGATGCGTCCAGCCTCTACGGATGAATTGTCACGCGCGATGTCCCAGTGTTTTGCCGCTACGCAACCGATTGTGGTGCAAGGAGGACTGACTGGTTTAGTGGTGGGTGCGCGGCCACAGCACGGTGAATTTGCCGTTTCGCTGGAGCGGATGAACCAGATTGAGCAGATTGATCCCAAGGCAGGCACGATCACCGTTCAGGCAGGTGTGGCGTTACAAACCATTCAAGAGGCTGCGGACGCTGTGGACATGGTGTATCCGCTGGATTTGGGAGCGCGTGGGTCGGCCACAATTGGAGGCAACCTGTCCACCAATGCGGGGGGAAATCGGGTGATCCGTTACGGGATGACACGAGACCTTACCCTTGGGTTGGAGGCTGTTTTGGCCGATGGCACGGTGATCAACAGTTTAAACGGGTATTTAAAAAACAACACGGGCTATGACCTAAAGCAGATGTTTATCGGCAGTGAGGGCACGCTTGGCCTGATCACCCGTGCAACCTTGAGACTGTATCCAAAGCCAAAAACGCAGGTTGTGGCGTTTTGCGCGGTGGATCGTTTTGATGCCGTCTCCGATTTGATGATTCACATGCGTGCGGGGCTTGGTGCGGATTTGAGCGCGTTTGAGGTGGTTTGGTCGAAAACCTATGACGCGATCCTGCGCGAAGTTGCGAGCGTCAAAGCTCCCGTCCCTGCGGGCCATGGGTTTTATGTGTTGGTGGAAATGATGGGGTCGGACCCGACCACGGATAACGACAAGTTTGAAACCTGTTTGGAGCAGGCGATGGAGCGGGGTTTGATCGTGGATGCGGTTGTGTCCCGATCACATGCAGAAATTGCAGCGCTGTGGGATGTGCGTGATGGCATGGCCGAAGCCATGGGCAAACAACAGCCAGCGGTTGGATTTGATATCAGTTTGGCCGTGGATGATATGAAGACCCTAGAAGACGAATTGCTGAGGCGATTGCAAGCCGCATTAGGGAATGTGCGTCTGTATATCGGGGGGCATTTGGCGGATGGGAATCTGCATCTGGTTGCCAAAACCACCGATGACGGCCCCCAACCTCGCGACCAAATTCAAGACATCGTTTATGGATATGTGGCAGAGGTTGGCGGGTCCATTTCTGCGGAGCATGGAATTGGCCTGTTGAAAAAGGGTTACCTCGGGCAAAACCGCACGGATGCAGAGATGGCGTTAATGCGTAGGATGAAACGGGCGCTCGACCCAAAGAACCTGTTAAACCCTGACCGGGTGTTCACGCTGCATGAAAATGACGATATTGCCTAGGGCCTATGGGCAATCATCTCGCGCTGCGAGGGCGAAGTGATTATCCACCGGAGCTAGTCTTTTCCAAGCAAATTCAATGTAATAGCGCTGTCTGGCTGGCAGAGCCCTTCGATCACCGTGAAGTGGTTGTGATCCCCGTCGATGACACAGCGGGCTGGCATATCCAACCCCTGCCACATCTGCGCCATTAGTTTTGATTGTCGGATGAATTCTGGACGTTCCCCGCCCCCAACATAACAGCAATAAGGAACGGCGCGTACAGGGCGATGCAAGGCTGCGCTTTCAAGTTTGGCCTCCTCCTCGTCCAGATGCAGCACGTCATTCATAGCCGTGTGCATCAATGGGCGGAGGTCGTGCAGGCCGCTGATGGATTGCACGGCTTGGATCCGCGATAAAACATCTGCGTCCAAGGGCGTGTCATCGCAGATCATTCTGCTGGCCAGGTGGCCCCCTGCGGAATGGCCTGTGATCCGGATTGGGCCCGCAACTTGGGCGGCGGCGCATGAAATCGCACGGGCGATTTGGGTTGTCATATGGCTGATGCGGGCATCTGGGGCCAAGGTGTAGCTTGGCATACAGACCGCCCAGCCATTGGCGCGAGCGCCTTCGGCAAAGTCGGTCCAGAAGGATTTGTCGAGGCGCATCCAAAAACCGCCATGGATAAACACAACCAATCCTTTTGGCGTGCCGTCTGGCCAGATCAGATCAAATTTTTCGCGGGGATGTTCGCCATAAGGCACATCTTCATCAATCTTCACCCCTCCGCTGCGATACGCGGCGGCGCGATCTGTCCACATTTGAGGCAGTTTTTCTGATCCAGCAATATGCGCCATGTTGGCAAAGGCGTCATCCCAGTCTTGGATAGGGTCGAGCATAGTGTTTCCTAACGCAGTCCCGAAAAACCGATCACGGTTTTAGGGCAATAGATGGAAGCCAAGGTAGATACAGTGGCTCGGTTAAATGGTGCATCCTCGTTAGGAGTTACTTCATCCCCAAGATGTCAGCAGCCCGTTGAGGTGGCAAAAAATTCACTTCGTAATTTGGCGATACGGCGACGACCTCGTCTGGGCGAGACATGTTGTGCAGTTTGCGAAACAGATCAACCAACTTACCAGTTGGCGTCACCCAGAACACGCAGTTCACGTTGTGGCCTGTGTTGTTAAAAATACCATGCGGGATGCCGCGGGGCATACAGACCAAATCCCCAGTGTTTGCGTGTACGTGTTCGCCATCCAGAACCAGATCTAGTTCACCAGACAGCACATGGATGTATTCGTCTTGTGTGGGATGGATATGTGGGGGGACAAAGGTTTCAGGGGGCAGCAGTGCGTGCCAGCTGAAGCAATCTTCGGTGACGGATTTGGGTGTGTAGACTTGTCCCATGATGTTCCAATGGACACCATCAATGCCTTCGCCTTTGCGTTGGATACCGGGTTTAAGGCTCATGTCTTTTCCTTATCTTGGTTGCGCCGCAGCAGTTTATTTAGGGTTGGGGCAAGCAGCGGATTGGCATTGGCCAGTCGTTTGCCCCACTTATTTTTGATCGCGTCTTTCAGCTCTTCTTCGTCCCAATACCCAATAAGGATACCGTTTTCCCCGATACGATCTTGAATATCGGTTCCTTCAATGGCGCCATCCGCAATCGTGTTGCGTTGCCGGGGTTTGCGGGCCCATTCAAAAAGGGCTTCGTGCAGGTCTGCGCGAATGTCGCTGTAGGCAGGATCATCGCCCAGATCGATCAGTTCATTTGGGTCTTCTTGTAAATCATAAAGCATGGGGCGGAATTTTTCCGCATGGATATATTTGTATCGTCCATCAAAAATCATCCGCAACCAGCAGTCCCGAGCGGACATATCCAGCGAAATGCGCGGTTCAATAAACGAGTAGTCGTATTCCGAAATCACATAGCGGCGCGGGTCTTTTTTGCGCGTGCCATGCAGCGTATCCATGAGGGAATGCCCATCCATGATGTGTGGAACGGGCGTGCCGTCGAACAGTTCCAGAAATGTTGGCGCCAGATCAATTGCTTCGACCAAATCCGTATTTAGAGTTCCGCGCGTTGCATCCGCCTTTGACGAGGGGTCATAGATGATTAAGGGGATGCGCAGAGATTCTTCGTGGAACAGGTCTTTTTCGCCCATCCAGTGATCGCCCAGATAATCCCCGTGATCAGACGTGAACACGATCATAGTGTCGTCCGCAATGCCGCGATCTTCGAGGTGTTTAAACAAGCGACCCATTTGATCGTCGATCTGTTTGATCAGGCCCATATAAGCGGGAATGACCCTTTCACGCACGTCATCGCGCGAGAAAGATTTGCTGACGCGGCGGTCCATGAAAGCTTCAAAAATCGGGTGCGCGTCTTCGCGTTCTGCTTCGCTCCGATTGGCGGGTGGCACGTCATCGGGGCCATACATGCTGGCGTAAGGTTCAGGAACGATATAGGGCCAGTGTGGTTTGATGTAACTGACATGGGCCACCCATGGCTGGTCTGAGTGATTTTCAATCGCATCGTCGATAAAATCCATCGCGCGTGTGGTGATGTAGGGTGTTTCTGACAATGGGTCGGGAACACGCGCAGGGCGGTCGGCGTATTTCAGGAACCACCCAGATAAAAGATCGCCATCATCGCCTTCTGCCGCGTTTGCATATTCTTCCCACGGATTTTTGGCGTCCAAGCCCTGTTCGCGCGCATAATCATTGTAGCGGGGATTGGGTTCGTGCCCCGAATAGGGGTGGATACCATCATCCCGTTCAAACGGGTCAAAACCGCATTCAGAAATGCGCACACCGATTGGGCTGGTTGGATCAATGCCCAGCCGAGACATGCCCATCGCATCAGCCCGCATATGGGTTTTGCCGATCAGAACGGAGCGTACCCCCATTGGGCGCAAATAATCGCCAATGGTCATTTCCCCTGCTTTGATAGGCACAAAGTTCCAGCTGGCCCCATGGGCATGAACATAGCGCCCCGTATAGCTCGACATACGTGACGCACCGCACACGGGGGATTGTACATAGGCACGATCATATCGAACGCCCCGCTTGGCAAGCGCATCAATGTTGGGCGTATGCAAACGCGGATGCCCATAACAGCTGAGATAATCCCACCGCAGTTGGTCACACATAATCCATAATACGTTCATCGCATTCTTCCCCGTCTTTGGAGCAAAGCGCGTTGTGTGGATGTGCCACACAAGAATTTCGCACAGTGATCCATTGCTTCAGCCGTCGCTGGAATAGCCTTTTGAACCAATGTGTCTGTAGAGATGCAAGAACCGATTTCATTTGATCGTGCCACGGGCGCGAGGAATATCACAAATTATTGGGACAAATTTCCGCTTGGCACGTGTCCTTGAGACAAGACATACTGGCAAAAAGCACGTCACCAGAGCGAAGGAGCCAAGATTTGGAACAGGGCGCACATCCGCATTTTGATCATTTGATTGATCTGACAAAGGGTGAAATCAATCGGAGCATTTTTTCTGACCCTGCGATTTACCAGCAGGAGTTGAAACAGATTTTTGCGCGGTGCTGGCTGTTTCTTGGGCATGAAACTCAACTGCCAGAGGAAAATGATTTCTTCACAGCTTACATGGGCGAGGACCCCGTGATTGTGACGCGCCATTCGGGTGGCCAGATCGGGGCGTTTTTGAATATGTGCCGACATCGTGGCAATCGGGTGTGCCGTGCGGACAGTGGCAATCAACGCATGTTCACCTGTCCGTTTCACGGTTGGACCTTTGCCAACAATGGCAATTTGAAAACTGTGCCTGGATACAAACAAGTCTATCATGAAAAGCTGGATATGGAGAGCCACGGGTTGGTTCCTGTGGCCCAGATCGACAGCTATAAGGGCATGATTTTTGCCACGTTTGATGCCTCTGCCCCATCGCTTGAGGATTACCTTGGCGATATGGCGTGGTATTTGGATATGGCGGTGGATCGGCGGGAAGGCGGAATCGTGTTTTTGCCCGGAACCCATAAGTGGCGGATCAAATGCAATTGGAAGTTCCCCGTCGATAACTTTATCGGCGACAGCTACCACGGCCCTGTCAGCCACGGTTCTGCGTGGGAGAGCGGATTTGAAGGCATGCCACGGCGCAAAAAGGGCTATGGCTATGAGGGATTTCAGATCAATGCAGGCAACGGACATGGGTTTGGGGCCCGCTGGGCAGAAAACGAAGAACAGGTTTATGAAATGGCCCTGCCAGAGTTTTTGGCCTATGAACAGGATCGTTTTCCTGAAACACACGCGCGTTTAGGGGATTTGCGCGGTATGCACCTCAGCCCGATGCACGCGTCCATTTTCCCGAATTTTTCGATGCTTTGGCAATCTGGGAATATGCGGGTCTGGCACCCACGTGGTGTGAATGAAACCGAGGGCTGGTCGTGGTGTTTTGTGGACAAAAAGGCAGACCAGGATCACCGTGACATGGTGCGCATTCATGATCTGCAACGGCACGGCACGTCGGGTACATGGGAACAGGACGATGTGGACAACTGGGTGCAATCGACGTTGTCGAGCCGTGGATATGTGGGGCGACAGTTCACGCAAAACTTATCCATGGGTATGGACCATGAAATCGAAGACCCGACATCCATTCACCCCGATATGCGGGGCCGCGTGGCTGGATTTCAGAACGAAATTAACCAGCGCCAGTTGTATGCGCGGTGGGCGCACTTGATGGACGGGGATGCACCCGTTGTACAGGGGGCAACAGCATGAGCCGAAACATAGACATCTGGTTTTCGATAACCCAGTTTTACAGCCGCGAAGCACGGTATTTGGACGATCTGGAGTTTGACAAATGGATCGGGTTAATGGCTCCTGATTTGCGTTATTGGATGCCGATTGTGTCTAATCGTATTGGGCGGGGCATCGGGTCTGAACTGACCGAACGTGGGCATCTTGCGCATTTTGAAGATGATTTTGAAAGCATGCGCAACCGTGTGAAACGCCTTGCTACGGGGCGGGCATGGGCGGAAACGCCACCAGGGCGAACGAACCATATGGTGTCGAACGTTGAAGTTGACGGGCAAGAGGACGGGCTTACCCACGTGACGTCCAAGTTTTTGATTTACCGATCCCACATGGAAACGGATCAAGAGGTGTTTTCAGGTACACGCAAGGATGTGTTGCGGGCCGATGAAGACACGGATTGGAAGATTGTGGATCGGACCATCATTCTGGATCATGCGGTTTTGACGCAGAAATCGTTGGGGATCTTTTTCTGATGCGTGTAACCTTGGACGGTGTCGCCGTTGTGACGGGTGGCGGAAACGGGATTGGCGCAGCCATGACAGAGATGCTGTCGCAAGCAGGGGCGCAGGTGGCTGTGGTTGATATCGATGGCACTGCGGCGCAGCGGGTTGCGCAGGCAGTTGGCGGCACTGGATACGCCTGTGATGTGGCGGATGAGGCAGGCGTTGTGGAAACGGCCAAGCGCATTTCGACCGAAATGGGCGCACCGCGATATTTGGTAAACAATGCTGGAGTGGTGTCACGTCCGGGCCAGCCGTTTACAGACAATACAGAAGAAGATTGGGATCGCACCTTTGCAACCAATGTGAAAGGGGCCGCCTTTTGGGCGGGCGCTTTGCGCGATGGGTTGATTGCACGTGAGGGCCACATTGTGAATGTAACGTCGATCACGGGCGTTATCGCGGCCCCGTTTATGCCGCCCTACTCCGTATCCAAATCTGCAGCCAATGGATTGACCCGCGTGCTGGCGCGGCAATTTGCTAAGGATAAGGTCAGCGTCAATGCTATTGCCCCAGGCTTCGTTTGGTCCCCTTTGTGGGAGGATTTGGGCGAAGTGATGGCTATTGCGTCCGACGGGGCGCAAGGGGGCACAGCACAAGAGGTGTTTGATGGGCGCATTCGCGACCTTGTGCCCATGGGTCGACCACAAAGCCCAGAGGATATTGCAGCGCTGGCAGTGTTTTTGTGTTCCCCGTTTGCGTCCAACATTACAGGCCAAATCATTGGCGTGGATGGCGGAATCACGATTTAAGACCGCCAAACGGCGGCACGGCCCTTTTGTTCAATTTGGTTGGCGAGGCCCTGAAACTCGTGTTCAAGATAACGACGGAACCGCGATACCGCAGGGCGCATGGGGCGATCCTTGTGCCAAACAAGGCCGAGCGCGCGTTCAGGATGTTCCAGTTTGACCGGAAGCGTCGTGACAAGGTTGGTGTGACTTTGCATGAACACAACCGAATAGGGCAAAACGGTTAGGGAATCTGAGCCAGCAATGATGCTGAGGATTGAGGCAAGAGAACCGCCGGTAAAACTCACTCGGAAATCGGAAATGCCGATGGTGTCGAGCGCGGCACGCAAATCAGCGTAGAGCGGGCTGCCTGCGGGCGGCGCGATCCACGGAAAAGTGGAAATGTCTTCGAGGTTAAATGCAGACTTGCGCGCCAAAGGGTGCGCTGGCGAACAGGCAATAACATTTCGTCCCCGTAGCAAAGGTTTAAATGTTAGGTTTTCAGGCACGGCATCAGGGCGCACAGGACAAATGGCAAGGTCGATACGGCCCGCGTTCAGTTGTTCTGCAAGATCATCAAGATATCCATAGCTCTGTTGGAATGTAACTTGAGGAAAGGCCCCCTGAAACGACGCAATCATATTGGCAATCACACCATCCATAAAGATCGGCGTGCCTGCGATGCGCGCCATGCCCGATTTACCCCCTGAATACTGGTTGACTGCCTGCCCTGCCCGTTCCCCCGCTTGGGCGATGATGCGGCCTTGTTCCGCCAATGACAGGCACAGTTCGGTGGGGCGCAAGGGCCGTTTACCCTTTTCAAACAGGCGAAACCCTAACCGTGCCTCTAGTGCTGCAACCGTGCGCGATACGCTGGGTTGCGATTTGTTAAGGGCGGCGGCTCCTTCGCTCAAACCGCCTGATTCAATGATTGCTGACAGAATTTGGAGGTGATTGGGGTCTATTTTCATAACTTAATGTTATATTAAATGCGTATATTTGGATCAACCGTTCATTTTTAGTGATGTAAGTTGATCTGGAAGCTGCCGCTGAGGAACCGGATGCCCCATCCAAACGCCCAAACAACGCCCGCTGTTCGCGTTCAGTTTGGATCATCGATTAGAAAAACCATCGCCGACGAAGTGCGCCGTCTTGGCGCGTCACAGGCGCTGGTTTTGTCAACGCCAGAGCAGAATGATGCAGCGTTTGAAATGGCAGAATTGCTCGGACCGTTGGCTGCTGGTGTGTTTTGCAAGGCCGAAATGCACACCCCTGTGCGCGTGACCGAAGCAGCCATGGCCCATGTAAACGAAACCAAAGCCGACTGTGTGGTGGCCATTGGTGGCGGATCAACCATTGGGCTTGGCAAAGCGATTGCGTATCGCAGTGACCTGCCCCAAATCACCATTCCAACCACCTATGCAGGCAGCGAAGCCACGCCAATCCTTGGCCAAACGGAGAACGGCGAGAAGACGACGCTGTCTCATCCAAGTGTTCTGCCAGAGGTCATTTTATATGATCCAGAGCTGGTGACGTCCCTGCCCTTACCAATGACAGTTACGTCTGCGTTGAATGCCATGGCCCATGCGGCGGAGGCTCTTTATGCAACAAACCGCACGGGCGAAACCACAGCCATGGCCATTGATGGGTTGCGCGCATTCAGTGAAGAACTGCCAGAGGTTTTGGTCAACCCAACAGATTTAGCCGCGCGCGAAGCAACGCAACGTGGCGCTTGGGCCTGTGGGACGGTTTTGGGGCAAGTTGGCATGTCGTTGCACCACAAGCTGTGCCATACTTTGGGCGGGTCGTTTGATCTGCCCCATGCGCAAACTCATGCGATTATTTTGCCGCATGCCATTGCCTATAACGCGCGGTCTGCACGCGACGAATTGCAGCCGATTTGTGATCTTTTGGGCGGCGAGAATGCCGGTTTGGCCCTGCACGCCTTTGCCCAAAAGCTAAACGCGCCATTGGCGTTGAAAGAATTGGGTCTGAAAGAAAGCGATCTGAATCGTGCGGCGGAACTTGCCACGACCAAACCTTATCCAAACCCACATCCAGTCACCCGTTCAGACATCCGTTTGCTGTTGCAGGCGGCGTGGTCTGGCGACCAACCGATACCATAAATCAAATTGACGTCAGGGAGGACATCATGATTACACGCCGCAAACTACTCCAAACCAGTGCTGCATCGGGCTTAACCCTTGCCGCAGGTTCGCTTGCAGCCCCTGCCCTTGCACAAGGTGCGAAAATTCGTTTGGGCTATGTTAGCCCGCAATCTGGGCCCTTGGCAGCGTTTTCAGAGGCAGACAATTTCATCATTGATGGGTTTCTGAAATCTGAAGCGGGTGCAAATTTCGAGGTTATCGTCAAAGACAGCCAATCCAACCCAAACCGCGCGGCAGAGGTGGCAAAAGAGCTGATTATCGACGATGAGATCGACATGATGTTGGTGGCTTCCACCCCCGAAACAACAAACCCTGTGGCGACAACCTGTGAAGCCGAGGAAATCCCTGTGATTTCGACAGTGGCCCCGTGGCAACCCTATTTCATTGGCCAGCAAGGCAACCCTGGCGATCCGAGCAGCTGGCAACCGTTTGATTTCAGCTTTCATTTCTTTTGGGGGTTGGAGGATGTGATTTCCGTGTTCACCGCCATGTGGAACCAGTTGGAGACCAATAAATCGGTTGGTGCGATTTTCCCGAATGATGGGGATGGCAATGCCTGGGGCGATCCAAATGTTGGCTTTCCGCCAGTGTTGGCCGCGCAAGGGTACACGCTGACAGATACGGGGCGATATCAGAACCTGACTGATGACTTCAGCGCCCAGATCAACGCGTTCAAAGCGGCGAATTGTGATATTGTGACAGGCGTTCCGATCCCGCCTGATTTCACAACCTTCTGGACGCAGGCCAAACAGCAAGGATTCACTCCAAAAGCGGCCAGCATTGGCAAAGCGATCCTGTTTCCGCAAGCGGTGGAAGTATTAGGGGATCAAGGCCACAACCTCAGTTCCGAGGTTTGGTGGTCCCCGTCCCATCCATTCAAGTCTTCGCTGACAGGCCAATCCGCAGGGGTTTTGGCAAATGCGTACACAGCGGCGACCAGCAAGCAGTGGACCCAGCCCATTGGCTTTGTGCATGCGTTGTTTGAAATGGCTGCGGATGTGATGGGCCGCGTGGAAGACAGCCGTGATGTTGATGCCGTGACATCAGCCATTGCCGCGACGCAACTATCATCCATGGTCGGTCGCATCGCGTTCGATGGCGCAGGGTTGCCACCGTTTGCCACCCAAAACGTGGCCAAAACGCCGTTGGTTGGCGGGCAATGGCGCCTGAAAGACGGTGGCGGTTATGATCTGGTGATCGTTGAAAACAGCGATCATCCGAACATTCCGACTGGCGGTAAAATGGAAGTTATTTCCTAAATAAATCGGTGCGCAGGGGGAACCTTGCGCACTTTACCCCGTTTAACCGCTGGAAACCGAATGCCTATTCTGTCTCTTAATTCTGTGTCCAAAAGCTTTGGAGCGCTCAAAGTGGCTGATGAAGCCAGTTTTGACGTGCCTCAGGGCCAGGCGCTCGGGATTATCGGGCCAAACGGTGCTGGGAAATCCACGTTGTTCAACTTGATTACGGGCAACCTAAAGGCGGACAGTGGCAGCATCCATTTTGAAGGGCGCGACGTGACCAAAGTGTCTGCGATGGAGCGATGCCTGACGGGTATTGGGCGGTCTTTTCAGATCCCGCAACCTTTTGAAAAACTCACGGTATATGAAAACCTTTTGGTGGCGGCGACACACGGGCGCAATATGTCCGAAGCGGCAGTTCACGAAGATTGCGTCGATGTGCTGGAGCGTACCGAGCTGATCAAACGTGCAAATACTGTTGCGGGGCAGCTTTCGCTGTTGGAGCGCAAACGGTTAGAATTGGCCCGCGCTATGGCAACGCAGCCCAAATTGCTGCTGCTTGACGAAATTGCGGGAGGGCTGACAGAAGGCGAATGTCAGGCGTTGATTGGAACAATAAAAGATATTCATGCGCAGGGTGTGACGATCATTTGGATTGAACATGTGTTGCATGCGCTGACCTCTGTGGTTGAACGTTTGTTGGTTTTGGATTTTGGCAAGGTCATTGGACTTGGCGATCCAGAAGAGATTATGGCCAGTAAAGAAGTGCGTGAAATCTATTTGGGAATCGATGTCTGATGGCCCTGTTACAAACACATGATTTGACGGCGTATTACGGGGATTTCCAAGCCTTGTTCGGCGTGGATATTGAATTGGCCGAAGCGGAAACCATTGCAATCATTGGCGCAAATGGCGCGGGGAAAACCACACTGATGCGATCCATCGCGGGTGTTTTGAGCAATGGCGCAGAGGCGATCCAGTTTGACGGCAAGGCAATTGGCGCAACGCCATCTGACGAAATCATGGCGCACGGCGTGGCCATGGTGCCAGAGGGGCGTAAATTGTTCCCGTCCCTGAGCGTAGAAGAAAATCTGTTGATCGGAACCTACGGGCGCAAGATTGCAGGGCATTGGACGCTCGACACGGTTTATGACCTGTTCCCGATCCTGCGAGAGCGGCGGCATTCGGCAGGAACGGCCTTGTCTGGCGGACAACAACAAATGGTTGCGATTGGGCGCGCCTTGATGAGCAATCCGCGCGTTTTGTTGTGCGATGAAATCAGTCTTGGGCTGGCCCCTGTCGTGATCAAAGATATCTACAAAGCCGTGCCAGCGATCAAAGCGGCGGGTGCTTCGTTGATCGTTGTGGAGCAAGATATTGCGCAGGCAATGGCGGTTGCAGATCGGGTGTATTGCATGATGGAGGGCCGCGTCACCCTTTCGGGCACGCCCAACGAACTGAGCCGTGACGCCATTCATGATGCCTATTTCGGAGCGGGACATTGATTTGGGTTGATACAATTATCCAAGGCATTTTGCTTGGTGGGCTTTATGCTTTGTTCGCAGCGGGGCTGAGCCTTGTGTTTGGGATCATGCGGCTGGTAAACCTTGCCCATGGGGATTTGATTGTGATGGGGGCTTATCTGATTTTGCTGCTTGTCACGCTGCTTGGCTTGCCACCTTTTGTAGCCGCTGTGGTGGCCATGCCTGTGATGTTTTTTATCGGATGGGCGTTGCAGAAATTTCTGCTGAACCGCACGTTGGGCGATGACATTCTGCCGCCCCTTTTGGTGACGTTTGGCCTGTCCATTGCCTTGCAAAACGCGCTGCTGGAAACGTTTTCGGCAGACAGCCAACGATTGCCCACTAGTGCGCTCACCACTGCATCTATACAGGCTGGACCTATTTCCCTTGGGGCGATGCCGTTGTTAACGTTCGGTTCTGCGATTTTGGTCATTGTGGCGTTGAACCAGTTGTTTTACCGCACCGAACTTGGCCGTGCATTTCGCGCCACATCTGATGACCCGACGACGGCCAGTTTGATGGGCATCAAGCCTGCGAACATCTTTGCCACGGCCACGGGTATCGCGCTGGTCATTGTCACAATTGCGGCCCTGTATCTGGGATTGCGGGCGAACTTTGATCCAAACATCGGCCCAGCGCGTTTGATTTACGCGTTTCAGGCGGTGATTATTGGCGGCCTTGGGTCGTTATGGGGCACTTTGCTGGGGGGGATCATTATCGGTGTGGCGCAAACGATGGGGGCTGCGATCAATCCTGAATGGCAAATCCTGTCCGGCCATATTGCGTTTTTATTGGTGCTTCTGGTGCGCCCACGTGGCCTGTTTCCAAGGGCGAATGACTGATGGCCTATCGTGTAACGACACAAACACCCGCGTCGCGGATTGCTGCGTTTTTTGGCATCGGCATGATCCTTGTGCTGTTTGCCCTGCCCTTGTTCGCGGGACGAGGAACCATTCAAGACATGTTCTTTATCCTGACAATGTTGATTCTGGCGCAGTTTTGGAACCTGTTGGCTGGTTATGGCGGATTGGTGAGCATCGGGCAGCAAGCATTCGTGGGGATGGGGGCTTATGCGCTGTTTGGGGCGGTGATCCTTTGGGGGCTTGACCCCGTTCCCTCCATCCTGCTGGCGGGCGTGGCGGCATTAATCATTGCCGTGCCCACCGCGTTTTTTGCGTTTCGTCTGAATGGAGCCTATTTCGCCATTGGCACATGGGTCATCGCAGAAGTGGTGCGTTTGCTGGTCGCTCAGTGGAAAACGCTGGGCGGTGGCACGGGGACCTCCCTGCCCCGTTCAGCCACGAAAGACATGTGGTTTGTTGACCTGATTCAGGATGGTCTGGGCCTGCGATCTGCTGCATCGCGTGATGTTTTGGCCTATTGGCTGGCGTTGGTGCTGACATTGGCGACGATTGGCGGAATTTACTGGCTGCTGCGCACGCGACGTGGTCTTGCGTTGGCGGCGGTGCGTGACAACGTGGATGCGGCGCAATCTGTGGGTGTGGATGCTAGCCGCATGAAATGGATTGTGTTTCTGACATCCGCCTTTGGCACAGGGGTCGCTGGGGGCCTGATTTACATGCAAAAAGCGCGGATCAGCCCTGATGCAGCCTTTAGCGTAACCGATTGGACGGCCTATGTGATTTTCATTGTGGTGATCGGTGGGATCGGCACAATTGAAGGCCCAATCATCGGCGTGCTTATCTTCTTTGCATTGCAATCCATGCTCGCCGATTTTGGCAGCTGGTATTTGCTGACACTGGGCGTGCTCGCCATTCTAATAATGCTTGTGGCCCCTCGTGGTCTTTGGGGGCTGTTTTCAGAACGCACGGGCATTCAACTTTTCCCTATTCGCCGCACTTTGGTGGGCGGCAAAACACCATCTACAAAGGAATGAACATGGCAGATATCACAACCGAAGTTTTGATCATTGGGACGGGTCCAGCGGGCTCTGCCTGTGCAGCACTGCTTTCGACCTATGGCATCGAGAATGTCGTCATCAACCGCTATCACTGGTTGGCCAACACACCGCGGGCACACATCACCAATCAACGCACAATGGAAGTGCTGCGTGATTTGGGCCGTGACGTGGAAGACGAGGTTTATCTGAACGCCACAGAACAGGATTTGATGGGCGAAAACGTCTTTTGCGAAAGCCTGGCTGGAGAAGAAATCGGGCGGATGAAATCTTGGGGGACGCATCCGCTTTCGAAAGCGGAGCATTTACTGTCTTCGCCATCGTTCATGAATGATTTGCCGCAGACTTTTATGGAGCCGATCCTGTTCAAAACCGCCTGTAAGCGTGGCACGCGGGCGCGGATGAGCACAGAATACAAAAGCCATGTGCAAGATGCAGATGGCGTGACGACCACTTGTTTGGACCGCATGACGGGGCAAGAACTGACCATTCGTTCCAAATATCTGATTGGTGCGGATGGTGGCAATTCAATGGTTGCAGAGAATGAAAACCTGCCTTTTGAAGGGAAAATGGGCGTGGGCGGGTCCATGAACATCTATTTCCGCGCGGACCTGTCCCAATATGTAGCGCATCGCCCATCTGTTTTGTATTGGGTGATGCAGCCCGGCGCAAACGTTGGCGGGATTGGCATGGGGTTGGTGCGCATGATCCGCCCTTGGAATGAATGGCTGATCGTTTGGGGATATGATATCAACGAACCTGCCCCTGTGGTAGACGAAGCCATGGCCACAGATGTGGCACGTCAATTGGTGGGTGATCCAGAGTTGGAAATTGAGCTGATCAACGCAAACACCTGGACGGTGAACGACAGCTATGCCACGCAATTGTCCAAAGGCCGTGTGTTCATCATGGGTGATGCGGCGCACCGTCATCCGCCGTCAAATGGTTTGGGGTCTAATACATCCATTCAGGATGCCTATAACCTTGCGTGGAAACTGGCGGCTGTGTGTCGGGGGCAAGCGGGTGAAGCGCTGCTTGACACCTATAGCGAAGAACGCGCCCCTGTGGCAAAACAGATCGTTACCCGCGCAAACCAATCCATTGGCGAATTTGGCCCCATTTTCGAAGCACTTGGCATGACGGGGGGAACGGACATCGAAGCCATTAAGGCCAACATGGATGCCCGCTGTGGCTCCTCACAAGAGGCTGAGGCTCAGCGCGATGCGTTAAACGCGGCCATTGCGTTTAAGAAATACGAATTCGACGCGCACGGTGTTGAAATGAACCAACGCTATTCATCGAGCGCTGCTGTGACAGATGGTCAGATCGAGCCTGATTTCACGCTCGATTCTGATTTGCATTACCAGCCGACAACGTGGCCAGGCGCGCGCCTGCCCCATGCGTGGCTCTTTGATGCGCAGGGTGGTAAACACTCCACACTTGATTTAGCAGGCGGTGGTGCGTTTACGCTCTTTACTGGGCTGGGTGGCAAAGCCTGGGCAGAAGCGGCCCAAAGCGTGGCCGAACAGCTGGGGATCAATTTGCAAGCCCATATCATTGGTCCAAGACAACAGTATGTGGATCACACGGGCGATTGGTCCCGTGCCAATGAGATCGGAGACTCTGGTTGCATTCTTACCCGTCCTGACCAGCATGTGTGTTGGCGCACAGATACAATGGCCGAGGATGCCACCGCAGAATTAACCCGCGTACTGACAGCCGTTTTGTCGCGATAGGAGATGGATATGACCACGCGAAATCAAGGGTATTTCACCGAAGAAAACTCCGCAGAGGTTGTGACGGGGCAAATTGGCCCTGACACCGATCCACGTCTGGCAGAAGTTATGGCGGCGATCGTCAAACACATGCACGCAGCGGTGAAGGAAATTGAACCCACACAAGAAGAATGGCTGACGGCGATTAAATTTTTGACCGAAACAGGCCACAAATCGGATGACTGGCGCCAGGAATACATTCTGCTGAGCGACATTCTGGGCGTGTCGATGCTGGTAGATGCAATCAACAATCGCAAACCAAGCGGCGCATCAGAATCCACAGTTTTGGGGCCGTTTCACATTCCAGACGCGCCAGAGTTGCCCATGGGAGCCAATATCTGTTTGGATGGCAAAGGTGCGCCGATGTTGATCAAGGGCCGCATTTTGAACACCAAAGGCGAACCGATTTCTGGGGCCAAG
The DNA here is from genome assembly GCF_029854195.1 of Amylibacter sp. IMCC11727. Taxonomy (NCBI): domain Bacteria; kingdom Pseudomonadati; phylum Pseudomonadota; class Alphaproteobacteria; order Rhodobacterales; family Paracoccaceae; genus Amylibacter; species Amylibacter sp. IMCC11727. Next base: position 1,502,333 of record NZ_CP122960.1, on the reverse strand, counting down.
ATTGATGTTTGGCAAACCAATGATGATGGGTTCTATGACGTGCAGCAAAAAGGCATTCAGCCTGATTTCAATCTGCGCGGTGTGTTTCGCACAGGATCGGATGGCACCTACACCTTTTGGGGTGCGAAACCACGGTTTTATCCAATCCCTGATGATGGGCCTGTTGGGAAACTGTTGGGCAATATGGGCCGCCACCCCTTCCGCCCTGCGCATTTGCATTACATCGTAAGTGCCGACGGGTACGAAGAACTGGTGACGCATATCTTTGATCCTGATGACGAATATATCGGATCAGATGCTGTGTTCGGGGTGAAAGAAAGCTTGCTCGCCAAATTCGAGTTGATCGAAGATGCCGAACAAATCAAAGCAGCAAATCAGACGGGTCCGTATTACGAGGTGGTTCATGATTTCGTGTTAGCGCCCGAAAGCTAAATCAACGTCATTCAGTTTTACGCCACTGTTGATGCCTTGCCCCTTATAGGGCGCATTGCTGAAGCAGTGGCGTTTTAGTTTTGAAAGCTATTTTTCGCACTTATGCGTTTATTAGAATAATAAATTTTTCTCATGTTGGGATTGTCTCTAGGCTATACGCAGACCTTGAAGTGCAGGAAAGACACGAGATGAAACGAGACGAATTTCACACGAAATTTGGAAGCAAAGACCCAATCGTCCTGCCCGTTATTCACGTTTTGGATCACGATCAAGCCGCGCGGAACATTGATGCGGCCATCGCCGGTGGTTGCCCTGGCGTCTTTTTGATCAACCACGATTTTGAAAAAGAAAAACTGGTTCCGATCATTCGTAGCATTCGCGCCGCTTATCCTGACTATTGGATTGGCGTGAATTTTCTTGCAGTGACTGGCGAGTTCGCTTTTCCAATTTTGGGAGAGTTGCAAGCGGATGGCGTGCAGGTGGACGGCTATTGGGCGGATGATGCCTGTATAGACGAGCGGCGCGCCGAAGACGACCAAGAGGATGCACAGCGCATTACGGCCGCACGGGATGCCAGCGGGTGGAACGGGCTTTATATTGGTGGGACGGCTTTTAAAAAGCAGCGCGAAACTGATCCGAGCACTTATGGATATAGCGCCCAGTTGGCCTGCGATCATATGGACATCGTTGTCACGTCTGGCGTGGCAACGGGGCATGCAGCAGATGTGGGCAAGATCAAGACATTTCGTGAAAACTGCGGCGATACCGCCTTGGGGCTCGCATCTGGTATTACGCCAGAAAACGCACACGATTATGCAGCGGATGTTGACCTATTCATGGTGGCAACAGGGATTAATTTTGATGGGGATTTCTACAATATCGACCCTGCCCGCCTGCAAAAACTTATGACTGTAATTCAAAGCTAAGGAGCGGAAATTATGACTATTGATAAAGGCCCAAGAGACGATCGCTGGTACTTTTCGATTATGGCCCCAAACACGAAGGGCGATAAGTTCGCGTGGTTGGACCCAACATCAATCTACATCAACGGCGATGCGTTCCACGATCTGTTGGATGATTTGTGCGCAGAAATTAACCCAGACGAGGTGGACGTGGTCGCAGGTTTGGATGCTATGGGTTTCGTATTGGCGTCTGGCATTGCCACGCGGATCGGCTGTGGGTTCCTGCCTATCCGCAAAGCGGGCAAACTGTGCGTTGATACAGACAGCGCAGCGATGACAAACTATTCTGGTCAGACTCAAAGCATGGAAATGCGTTATCCTGCCTATGCCCCCGGCACACGGGTCCTTTTGGTGGATCAGTGGGTCGAAACCGGCGGCACAATGCACGGCGCTGTTCAGTTGGTTGAACAGCAAGGCGGCATTGTTGCAGGCATGGTTGCGGTTGTCATGGAAGACAATGAAAACACGGCTGAGTATCGCAAGAAATACAAATGCGTTACAGCCATTCAACAGAACACCAAATGGCAAGATCAGGCTAATGCTCAATACCTAGAGAGCTTTAAGACCTATAAGCCAGAAATGGCGTTTCCAAAGTAAGTGTAAATTACGTCACTTACGCGTTTTACGAGCGGCCCTGAATTGTTCAGCGGCCGCTCGTTTGAGTTTTAGGCCATTTGATATTAAATCTAAATCATGCTTCCTTTGTCATATCATTTATTTATAGTGTTCTGATGAGAATTACGAACCTTCCCACTGATCTTTTGCGCACCTTTGTGACCGTTGTAGAGGTTGAGGGCTTTACCCGCGCGGCCGATATTTTGGGGCGCACGCAGCCGGCGATCACATTGCAGGTACAGCGTTTGGAACGGCTTGTTGGCCACAAGTTGATTGTGCGGGTGGGCAAAGAAGTATCGCTGACAGAACAAGGTGAGTCACTGGCGGTATATGCGCGGCAGATATTGCGATTGAATGATCTGGCGATTGCACATTTTGAACCACCGACCAAAGGCACTCTGGTCCGCATTGGGCTGCCCGTGGATTATGCGGTTGATCTGCTGCAATCCAAGTTGACCAAAGTCATCAAAGACAACCCGACCCTGCATATTGAAATCCGATGTGATCTGTCCAAGAACCTTTTGGAATTGTTGCATAAAAACGAAATCGATATTGCTGTTGCCTTGTTTGAAGGGGACGATCAGCAGTTTTTGTTCCAACACTGGCAGGAAGAACCCACATGGGTTGGGCCCGCAGGTTTTGATCTGCCAAAAAACACTGCGATTCCTTTGGTGGTACACCCGCATGGCTGTGTTTATCGGGACCGAATGACCACCGCGCTGAAGCTGGCGGGGTTACAATGGCGCATTGCATTTTCTAGTCCCGGGATTGGCGCGCTGCAAAAAGCGATTAATGACGGATTGGGATTTTCCTGCCTCACAGAACCCACGCTAAAACAAGGCATTCGCAGTTTATCCGCCGCAGATGGATTGCCGACGTTAGAGCCTTTGCACATTGGACTATTCGCGCGTCAGGCGCAGATTGGCTCGGCTGGTTATACGATCATTGACCAGATTGAACAGACATTTGTGAAGCGATCTGCCACCCCTGCAAAATAGCATTAAGATTCTTAATGCCGCCATATAAACCATAAATTTCCAATCGTGATTTTCTTCCAATAGCATTCTTTCACTCAGGGCGCTTGGCCAGCGTTCGCATACGTAAAACGATTGTTTCGTTGCTAAGGGCCGCGCTGCAACAGGGAGATTAAGAATGACAAAAGATGTAAAAACCAAAGTGCTTGGTGTGCCAACGCGCCGTCAGGTGTTGACGGGTGCGAGTGCGGTTGCGCTGACCGCCCCATTTGTGGGTCGCGCATGGGCGTCAACCACCGAGATTAACATGCTGGCATGGTACGGGCATGGTGAACAGGATGTCGTTGGGGAGTTTGAAGCGGCAAACAACGTTAAGTTTGTACCGAAATATTACGCGGGCGGCGACAACATGATGGCGCTGATCGCGCAGTCGCCTCCTGGCACATATGACGTCATTCTGTCTGATGGCGAATTCGTTCAGCAGTTGAACGCAGCGGGTTACATCGAAGAGCTGAACCCTGCGGATTATCCGTTTGACGATATGCTGCACGAAGACTTTACAAAGTTCCCAGGTCACTGGGCCGATGACAAACTGTACTCCATGATGGTTCGTGGTGGGCACTTGGGCGTATCCTACAACAAGAACGCGATTTCCGAAGAAGAAGCACAAAGCTACTCTTGCTTCTGGAAGCCCGAAATTGCGGGTAAAGTTGGTCACTTTGACTGGCACTTGCCCACTTTGGGCATGATGAGCCTTTATAACGGCAATGGTGCAGGTCTGTGGGATTTGGACGACGCAGCATGGTCTGCGGTTCAGGAAACAACATCGAGCTTGCGCCCGCAAGTTGGTGGTTTCTTTGACTACGGCGGCACATTCAACGGCCTGAAAAACGGTGAAATGCTCGCTATGTGCGGCATTGGTGACTGGATCACAGGTGTTCTGGAAAAAGATGGCGCGCCTGTTGGTTCTGTTATCCCGAAAGAAGGCGGCATTCAGTTCACTGAAAGCTATTCCATCGGCAAAGGCAGCGACAAAGCTGACATCGTGAACAAATTCATCCAGTACATGCTGTCTCCAGCAGGTCAGGTGAAGTCTGCGCAAATGGCAGCCTACCCTGGTTTCTGTGTGACCAAAGGCGGTCGTGCCGCATTGATCGAAGCGGATCCGAAAGAGGCGAAGCGGTCTCATCAGATGGACGGCATGTCCAATGATCCAATCGCGTTGATCAACGAAGGTCGCATCCACTACCGCGACATTCCAAAGCAGCAGTCTTTGGAAGATTGGAACGACTATTGGTCAGAGTACAAAAACTCCTGATGTAAAAACCTAACACAGGTGGGCGGATGTTTTGCCGCCCACCTTTTTTGGAGCCAATAGTTGAATGTCCACTAAACCTGCCCGAAAGATAAACATTTACGCGCTGACGTGGCGTTTGCCGATCATTATCTGGCAGATGCTGTTCTTTGTTGGCCCCGTAGTTTTCATGATCGCGATGTCGTTTTTCCTTGTGAAGAACTATCGTATGACCGAAGCGTTTGAATTCGTGAATTGGTCAAAGATGCTGTCGCGAAACTACTTTTGGGACAGTTACTTCTACACGGTTATGATCGCGACATTTTCGACGATTCTGGCCATGTGTCTGGCCTTCCCTGCCGCGTTCACGCTTGCCTTTAAAGCCAGTGAAACCACACGCCGCTGGGCCATTTTTCTTTTGATTATTCCCTTTTTTACCAGCTATCTGGTCAGAACATTTTCGTGGTTCGTTATTCTGTCTGAACAAGGCGTTGTGAATGCGCTGTTGTCGTACCTCGGGCTTGGTCCATACACTATGTTGAACACAAACTTTGGGACGCTGGTCGGGTATATGACGCTGACTTTGCCCTTGGTTGTAATTTTGCAAACCGTGACCATGGCGAACATCGACAAAACCTTGATCGAGGCTGCGCGGAACCTTGGGTGTAAACCGCTGGCCACCATCTGGCGTGTCATTATTCCGCTGTCAAAAACTGGTTTGATCGTAGCGGCCATCTTTTGCTTTATCCTGTCGTTCGGCGACTTTGTGGCCCCCTTCTATCTGGGTGGATCACAGGAACCGACGCTGCCGATCCTGATCTTGGACACAACGAAATCTGGCCAGCAGTGGCCACGCGCCGCGGTGGTTGCGATTATGATGATGGTAACGCTGTTTGCTGTCGCATTCGCAGGCATTGCGCTGGCCTATCGTAAGAAAGCAAGCAGATGAAATCCAATCGCGCCTTAAATTTCTCTTTGTCGATTTACGTAATACTGATTTTCGTATTCGTATTCGCGCCGATCTTCTTTAGCGTTGTCTTTTCGTTCAACTCGCAGCGGTTTCCGACCATTCCTTTGGGTGAGTTTTCGACACAGTGGTACGTGAAGGTTCTAAACGACCCTGACATCTGGCAGGCGGCATTGAACAGTTTGATCGTGTCCAGCTCCACCGCTGTGATTGCAACTATTTTGGGGTTTTGTACGGCCTATTCCGATTATCGGTATAATTTCAAATTCAAAGGGCCTTACCTTGCTCTGATCCTGTTGCCCCCGACCATTCCATTGATCATCATGGCGCTGGCCATGCTGGCGTGGTTGTCAAAAATCGGGATGTCAGGACAGCTGTGGTCCATCATCCTTGCCCATAGCGTTTTGTGCGCCCCCTTTGCGATGGCGGTCATTCGGTTGCGTTTGAACCAGATGGACCCTGATCTTGAATCTGCGTCCTGGAATCTTGGCGGGACCGAATGGGCCACAATGCGTTATGTCATTATTCCGTTTTGCAAACCGTCGATCATCTCTGCGCTGTGTTTGTCCGCGGCGGTATCGTTCGATGAATTTGCCGTGTCGTGGTTTGTCTCAGGGCTGAACAAAACGCTGCCAGTGGCAATTCTTGAAATTGTTCAGGGCAACATCGACCCTCAAGTCAACGCCATCGGTACGTTTGTATTCTTGATCTCCATGACCCTCGTTATCTTGGCGCAAGTCTTTTTTGTTAGCCGCCAAATGAAAGGCACCTAAACATGTCCGAACCTCTTGTTGTCATTGATAAAGTCCAAAAGCACTTTGGGACTTTTGTGGCGGTTAAAGAAATCAACCTCGATATTTATGAGGGTGAGTTTCTGGCAATCATGGGCCCATCTGGCTGTGGCAAAACCACGACGCTGCGGATGCTGGCGGGGCTAGAAGCACCATCAATCGGTGAAATTCGCATGAACGGCCAAGTCATGAACGATGTGGAGCCGCATAAACGCGACACGCCCCTTGTATGGCAGTCCTTGGCCCTATTCCCTTTTTTGACCGCGCGCGAAAACGTTGAGTTCGGGCTCAAAATGCGCGGGGTCGACAAAGAAGAGCGTAAGAAACGTGCGCTTGTCTGGCTAGAAAAGCTTGGCATCTTGGAATTTGAAAATCGCAACGTATCAACGTTGTCTGGTGGACAGAAACAACGGGTGGCCTTGGCTCGCTCTTTGGTGCTGGAACCCAAAATCCTGTTGTTGGACGAACCTTTGTCCGCGCTTGATGCGCATTTGGTAATTCGTATGCAGGCGGTATTGGTGCAGCTGCAAAAAGAGTTGGGCATTACCTTTGTGTATGTCACCCACTCCCAGTCAGAGGCTTTTGCAATGGCGGATCGTGTTGTCATCATGGGCAACGGCGAGATTGCGCAAGTTGGAACTCCCAAAGACATCTACCGCGCACCGCAGAACCAATTCGTCGCAGAGTTCGTCGGGCGCAATAACATCCTGTCAGGCACGGTGTCTAAGATCGCAGATACAACCGCGCATATTGAAACGCCATCTGGTGTTTTCACACTGGATTCTGAAGGGAAGAGTCTGAGCCAAGGTCAAGATGCGACCTTTGTGATTTCTGCGGACTTGGTGCATTTGTCGTGGGATAAACCAACAGCCGAAAACATCGTGCGGTGTAAGCTGATTTCCGAAGAATTCGTCGGCTCCATGGTTACCCTGTTTTTAGAAGACGAAAGCGGACACGAGTTTAAAGTGCAGATGCAAGAACGCGAACTTTCCAAGTTTGATTTGCAGCCAAGCCAAGACATCTGGCTAAGCTGGGATGCAAAAAGCGCCCATTTGCTGGCGGAAATGTAAGGTGGCCTCGTGATCCGAAACCCAATCCCTTGGCCCAATGGCGCCAAATGTGCGGTTGCAATCACGTTTGATATGGATGCGGATAGCCTGATCCATATCGCAAAGCCAGAAGACAGCAGAGACCGGTTGTATCCCATTTCTATGGGGCGATATGGGCCATTGGTTGCCTTGCCGCGCATACTCGACACATACAAACGGTTAGAGCTGAAACAATCATTTTTCATCCCTGGCTGGTGCTTGGAAACCTATCCCGATGTGGCGGACTCAATACTAAAAGCGGGTCATGAGATAGGGCATCACGGATATTTACACGAAGACCCAATAAAAACCCGTGGCAGCCAGCGAGAGTGGTTTGAACGCACATTAGATGTGCATCAGCGGATTTGCGGGCAAGCGCCACGGGGATATCGTGCGCCCGTTTATAACATCACGGATGAGGTGGTTGATCTGATGATCGAGCACAACATGCGATACGACAGTTCGATGATGGCAGATGATATCCCCTATCAGGTACAAACGGCCAAAGGCGCGCTTTACGAAATGCCGGTCCATTGGGGCACCGATGATTGGCCACAGTTCGCCCATTACGATGAAATCGGATATATGATGCCAGTGCGCGGCCCGTCCCAAGGTTTGGCGGGTTTTTGGGAAGAATTCGACGCCCAGTATGATGCTGGCGGGTTCTTTATGCTGATTATCCATCCGTTTTTGACGGGACGACTGGCACGCTGGAAACAGGTGGAAGCTTGGATCGAAAAAACCAAGCTGGAAAAAGATGTTTGGTTTGCAACGTTGGACGAAATTGCCGATCATATGGACAAGCTGCAAAAAGAAGGAATGTGGCATCCGAGTGTGGAACACCTGCCTTACTATGATGCGCCGATCCTGACGAAAGGACCCTGACATGATGACCTCAGAAGACACCAAGTTGCTGCGCGTGGCCTACGAAGAGGCGCTTGCAGGGTATAACGAAGGGGGCTGCCCAATCGGATCCGTATTGGCGCGAGGCGGCGCGGTCGTGTCTCAAGGGCGCAATCAACGCGTTCAAAAAGGCGATCCGATTGCGCATGGTGAAATGGACGCACTGCGCAAGGCCGGGCGTCAAAAGACGTATCGCGATACTACGCTATATACTTCGCTCAGTCCTTGCATGATGTGTACGGGCACAATTCTGCAATTCGGCATTCCTCGGGTTGTAATTGGCGAAAACACCAACTTTGGCGGAAACGAGGATTTCCTGCGTTCCAAAGGGGTGGAAGTCATTGTCGCCAATGATGCGGATTGCGTGGATTTGATGCAGCGTTTCATTACCGAGAAACCTGAATTATGGGCAGAAGACATCGCCGAATAATGGGCGGATTTGGTGGTTGGGGCACTTAAACGCGTTAAAGAATGGCACCGCAGCAGGATCGGGTAGACCTTTTTTAGTTTTCACGCGACACCCAATGACCCTTTTACATCCGAGTATTTTCTGGACCGCCCGTGTGTCTTATCCGTTAATTAACGGTTGGCCTTCGCAGATCAGAACGTATACGAAGCCAAGAGAACAGCATTAAACGGCTTTGGTTTCGTTCTGGGCAGTGATCAGTTTGCCCGACAAAGAAGGAAAAAATATGCATTTCGCACAAATGTATCATCATTTTCACGACGAAATTCATCCTGTGGGTCAGGGGTCAATTTCTGCTGAGGTCTTTGATGATTTGATTAACGCCACCAAACGCCAAGGGAAGACCTTCCTTGAGCCCAATGATTACATTGAAAAAGCGTTAAATGGCACGTTGAAGGATACAGAAACGGCGCTGACTTTCGATGACAGCCTGCGGTGCCAATATGACGTTGCATGGCCTGTGATGCAGGCTCATGATTTGCGTGGTTTTTTCTTTTGTTATACGAATTTGCATTTGCCAGATGTCACAAAGCTCGAATTTTACCGCGATTTTCGCAATGTGTTTTTCGACGACATGGAAGCCTTTTACGCGTCGTTTTTTGAGGCGGTCAAAGCCGACAATGAACAGGCGTTTGATCCGGCACATGCTGCCATTGAAAAGGGTTTCTTGGGCGATTGCGCTTTCTTTACCTATAACGACAAAGTTTATCGTTATGTACGGGATTACGTTCTTGGGCCCAAAAAATACGATGTGATTATGGATCGCATGATGGCCGCTGCAAACTATCCGTTTGCCGAGCGTACAGAATTGCTTTTGATGTCTTCTGCAATGATCCGTGATTTGAGCGACCAAGGCAATGCCATCGGGTTGCACAGCCATACGCATCCCATGGTTATGACCCATTTAACCAAAGAAAAGCAGGCCGAAGAATATGGAACCAACCATGAGATTTTGCAAAATATTACGGGCCAAGCACCGATAACTATGTCGCACCCTTGCGGCCATTATGACGCGACAACGCTGGCAGTTTTACGCGAGCTTGGGGTCACTGTTGGGTTTCGATCCACGATCACACAACGTGAAATCAAATCCCCGCTGGAAATTCCACGCGAAGATCACGCCAATTTAGTAAGGAACATCCTGTGAAGGTAACCGTTTTTACATCGAACCAAACACGCCATTTGCATTTCATTAAGCGGTTGCAAGAGGTCACAAACGATCTGCATGTGGTAATGGAAACCTTGTCCGTCTTTCCAGGAAAGGTTCAGGATTTTTACAACAAATCCGAGCCAATGCAGAGGTATTTCTCGCGGGTTTTGGAAGCGGAAGAAAAGGTGTTTGCCACCAAAGATCACAGCCTGAGCAATATCAACTTGATCCCGTTGCGATCTGGCGACCTGAACCACATGTCTAAGGAACAGTTTGGCACGGCACTTGATGCTGACCTGTATATTGTGTTTGGCGGCAGCTGGATCAGAGGCTGGCTTATTGATTTCCTGATGTCGAAACGCACAGTCAACATTCATATGGGCATGTCCCCGTGGTATCGCGGTGCAGCCTGTAACTTTTGGGCCTGTAAAGACGGCAATCCACAGTATGTTGGCGCAACCTTGCATTTGCTGGCGAAGGGTTTGGATACGGGCGGAATGCTGTACCATGTGCGGCCTGAGCCCAAACTGTACAGTGACAGTTTTGAGTTCACCATGGCGTCCGTTCGCAGTGCGCACGAAGTAATTTTCGAGAAAATCCAAGATGGCAGTCTTTTGTCTGTGCCCCCTGTCGAGCAGGACAAAAGCAAAGAAATTCGCTACACGCGCAACAGCGAATTTACAGATGAAATCGCGTTGGATTGGCTGGAAAACGAGCCCAAACCCGAAGAAATTCGCGATGCGTTGTTGGATGCAGATGCGGAAGAATTTGTTCGGCTGCATTTGCGTTAACTGCTCGCAGTTCACTCAACTTTTCGCTCCGTAAGGTCGGCTTGCCTCAGGCTGTGTGTGGCCCCCTTTAAACAACAAATGTGTCAACGCTCCCGTTGCTTATTCATATGACAGTCAAACTTTGACTTGACGGTTTCGTGATCCTTTATTATGAACATTGTTCAAGTTATTAATTTGGAGTCTCAGTTTTGGCGATTTCCCCCCTATCCATTCGCATTTTAGGCACGGGCCATGCGCTGCCTAAAACACGCCTATTGTCCGAAGATATTGATCGCGACCTTGGCTTTGAGTTGGGGCAGATTGAATCCATGTCAGGTGTCGGCGCACGATGGGTTTGCAAAGATGAAACGCAAATTGATTTGGCCGTTGAGGCCGCCACCCGAGCAATCTCGGATGCTGGCATTGATAAAGACGAGATTGATTTGGTTTTGGGGGCATCCGGATTGCCGTATCAGGCATTACCCACCACAGCCCCTTTGATCATGCGTGGTTTGGACCTGATAGAAGGGTCGGCAGAGGCTCATGATATCAATTCGACCTGCCTGAGTTTTGTGACTGCATTGGATATTGCGGCGGCGCGTATCGCGCTTGGCCATGCGAATACGGTGTTGATCGTGTCTTCCGAAGTGGCGTCTCGTGCTTTGCCGTGGGCCAATCAACCCGATGTGGCTGCTTTGTTCGGTGATGGGGCTGCAGCGGCGGTTGTAACCGCGTCTGAGCCCCAAAGCGCGGCGATCTGTGGTCGGTTGATGCGCACCTATCCTTCTGGCTATGAAGCCAGCAGTATTGTGGCGGGAGGGACGCGCATCAATTATCATTCGGATCCCAAAGCCTTTGCGGAAAACGCGTATTTTCGCATGGATGGCGCAGCGTTGTTTAAACTGACCCACCGCCATTTCCCTGCATTTGTCCAAGATTTGTTGCAGATGTCTGGCTGGTCCGAAAAGGATGTTGATCTGATTGTGCCCCACCAGGCCAGCCCTCTTGCGCTCGAACATATGGTGAAAGCCACAGGATTGGCATCGGACAAAGTGGTGAATATCGCCGCTGATTTTGGCAACCAAGTTGCCGCCTCGATCCCGACTGCGCTTGATATTGCGCGCCGCGACGGGCGGATCAGCGATGGAATGCGTGTTTTACTGCTTGGAACCTCTGCTGGCGTGAGCTTTGGCGGCATGGCGATTGTGGTGTGATATGCGTGTTTTGGTAACTGGAGCCACGGGATTTCTTGGGGGAGAGCTGTGCCGCGTCCTTTTGACAAAGGGGTATGACGTGGTTGGCCTTGGCCGGAATACGGCGCAGCTGGCGGCATTGGCCGACATGGGTGCTTCAACTTTGGCAATGGATTTGAGCCAGCTGCATCTGCCGTTGCCGCGCGATATTGGTCGCGTGGATGCGATGGTGCATTGCGCAGCCTTGTCTTCCCCTTGGGGTGCATATGCCGCGTTTCATCGGGCCAATGTGATCGGCACAGAGTCCGCGTTGCGATTGGCGCAGGCGTTGGGTGTTCGCCGATTTGTAAATATTGCATCACCCACCGTGTATTTTGCCATGCGGGATCAGGAAAATGTGGCCGAAACCATGCCCCTGCCCCGCCCGATCAATGCGTATGGTGCGACAAAGGCAATTGCGGAAACGATGGTGTTACGTCAGCCTGACGTGGGGCCTGTAAGCCTGCGCCCGCGTGGGATTTATGGAGCTGGGGATACAGCCCTGTTGCCGCGTTTACTGGCGGCGGCAAAACGAGGGCCGTTGCCAATTTTACGCGGCGGTGTGGCGGCGATTGATTTGACCCATGTCAGCGATGTTGTTCGCGCGATTGAGGCGGCATTACAAGCAGGTTCTGACGTGCAAGGCGAAGTGTTCAATATATCAGGGGGCGAACAATTGCCCGTGCGCGACATTGTGGAACGAGCAGCGGTGCGTGCTGGTATTTCCATCCGCTGGCGTGCTGTTCCACTGAGCCCTGCCAAAGTGGCTGCGCATGTATTGGATGTGGCCAGTCGTATGACCCCGTGGGGGCGCGAGCCCCGTGTTACGCCCTATGCGCTTGGGCTATTTGCCTATCGTCAAAGCCTCAACATTGAAAAGGCGCGTGACAGGCTGGGCTGGTCACCGCAGATACGGTTCGATCAGGGGCTGGATGAAACTTTTGCAGGATGGGCCACATGACGCCGAAGTTTACGAATACGGCAACCGTTTCAACACGGGAGCGATTGGTTCTGCGCGGCGGTCGCTGGCAGGAGTTTCTGCCTTTGCGCGTGCGGGTTGGTATCCTTGAACGGCCCGAAGGCATTGTGTTGATTGATGCGGGCTATAGTGCGGAATCCATCACTGCGCTTGGGCGCTCACGCAGTTTGCGCGCCTATGCTTGGGCGCTTAAACCCGAATTATTGCCAGAGGGTAACCCGACCACCGCGCTGGCACGTTTGGGGTATACACCTGATGATGTAACGGCGGTGATCATAACGCATTTCCATGTGGATCACGTGTCTTGTCTAGCGCGATTTCCACAGGCGCGGTTGATTGCGGATGCGGCCACCTATGCCACTGTGATGGGGCGGAGCCATTGGGCCAACATGCACCGAGGCATTTTCCCTGAATTGCTGCCAGCAGATATGACGGAACGGTTGGACGATACAGCGCAAAAGCCGACGGTGGATGCGCCCCTTGGGTTGGGCCCAGCGCGGGATATTTTCGGGGATCAAAGCGTTTTGGCTGTTGAATTGCCAGGCCACGCGGAGGGGCATTTCGGCCTGTGCTTTAATGGCGAAGATCGCCCCTTACTATATGCCACGGATACACAATGGGTGACATCGGCGCTGCATAGCAGGTCACCCCGCTTTCCCGCCAGTTTGGTGGCTGAGGATCGCGCAGCCCACATGGAAAGCACGGCACGGGTCGCAGCCTTTGCCGATGCGGGTGGTACGGTTCTGCTGTGCCATGATCCTGATGTGACCCGATATGATTTGGAATACCCCAAATGAAGCAAATTATGTCGGCTCTTGGCGCCTATGTCTCTGCTTTGCGGGTGGCGCGCATGTCGCGCCCTGCATTTGCGAAATGGCAGCAGCGCAAACTGGACCATTGGTTGCAGAACGATTTGGGTCGTGTGGCGTTTTACGCGACTGAAACACCTCGATTGGATGCCCTGCCAGTGATCGACAAAGCCACAGTTATGGACCGGTTTGAAGACTTTAATCTGAGCAGGATCACCGCTGCGCAGGGATGGGACGCCTTTGCTGGGGGTGGAGACGTTGATGGGGTCAGCATTGGCGCATCAACAGGAACATCGGGCAACCGCGCGCTTTATGCAGTGACCGCAGAAGAACGATATCGCTGGCTTGGGTCCATTTTGGCCAAAACTATCCCCGCTTTTTTACTGCGCTCCGAACGGGTTGCTGTGATCCTGCCCCAATCCTCTGCTTTGTATGACGGGGCAAATAAGGCGGGGCGGATGCAATTGAAGTTCTTTGATTTGCGCGAAGGGCCCGAGGTTTGGTTGAAGGCATTAGAGGCGTTCGCGCCTACCACAATCATCGCACCGCCACGGGTGCTGCGCCACTTCGCGGATATATCGGCGAAGCTGTCGCCACGCAGGATTTACGCGGGGGCAGAGACGCTCGACCCGATGGACAAAACCGTGATTGAAGGCTTTTTCAATCACCCGCTTGGTCAGATTTATATGGCCACCGAAGGGTTGCTGGGCGTGAGCTGTGCGCATGGGTCACTGCATCTGGCTGAGGATGCCACGTATTTCGAGTTTGAAGATGTGGGCCATGGGCTGGTTTCGCCCATAATTACGGGGTTTCGCAGATCGTTTCAAATCATGGCGCGCTATCGGATGAATGATCTGTTGCGCCTGTCGGATACACCCTGTACCTGCGGCTCCCCTTTGCAGGTGGTGGATGAGGTCGTGGGGCGTATGGATGATGTGTTTTTGTTTGATACCACGCTGATTACACCTGATATCTTGCGCAATGCTGTGCTGGATGCTGCGCGCGCCATTGATGATTTTCGAGTGGTACGAGACGCCAAATCTGGCGTGACTTTGGTGTTAAAACCAGACTGTTCGCCCCAAGATGTGGATGCCGCGCAAACTGCATTACAAAATGTATTTTACAAGCGAGGGCTTAATGTGGATGTGCGTGTTAAACGGGATCCACTTACCCTCGACCTTGGGCGCAAATTACGCCGAGTAGAAAACCGCTGGAGCGAGCAATCATGAGCTTTTTCGAAAACTTAAACTTCGCGTCATCCAACGAAGATGGGCGCAGCGAATTGGCGGGGTTGGCAGGCACAAGCGGACGGCTGGTGTGCATAACAGGATCGGGCACACGCCCCCTTGATATGCTATTGTCAGATGCCAAAACTGTAGTGGCGATTGATATGAACCCCGCGCAAAACGCATTGTTGCGTTTGAAAATTGCGGCCATTGGCCAATTGGATCATGGGGAATTGCTGGCCTTTCTTGGGATCACATCCGGGGATCGTATGGCATTGTGGCAAAGGGTACGCACGGCGCTAAGCGTTGAAGACGCCCAGTATTGGGATGCACGGCTGAAGATGATCAAGCGTGGCGTTTGGTATGCTGGCCTGTGGGAACGGGTGTTGCGCTTCGGGGCCAAAGGCACGCGGCTGATCCGTGGGCGACAGATTGAAGCCCTTTTCGACGCACCTGATGTGGAAACACAGGGACGCATTTGGGCGCAAAAGTTTGATGATTGGATATGGCGCTCGTCTATTCGGATGCTGGGGCGACCATGGGTTTGGACACGGGTGATTGGCGAACCAGGTGGAGCGTTTTTACCAAGCCCAGATCAAGTAGAACAGAGGTTGGCGGGGGCGTTCAACCGCGCGTCAAACACGTTTCTGTTTCGCGAGAGCGATTTTGCTTCGCTGATCTTGCGGGGCACTTCGGCCTTACCGTCTGCATTGCCTTTGCATTTGTTGGCAGAGAATTACGACACGGTGCGCGCGCGGTTGGATCGGTTGGACATCCGATTGGCGGGCCTGCATGAATTGGATGAAACGGTTGAGGCGGACGGGTTTTCTTTGTCCGATTTTGGGTCTTACACCACTCCTGACACCTATGCCGATGCGTGGCGCGGTGTGATGAAAGCAGCACGGCCAAACGCGAGATTTGTAGAACGAGTGTTCATGAACCCCCTGCCCCTGCCCTTTGATGCGCTGCAACTGGATGAGGATATGTCGAGCCGTCTTACCGCAGCGGATCGGGCCATCATTTATGACATTCGTGCGGGGCGGATTGCGACATGACGAACGTTCATTGGCATCCTGTGTTGCGTGCAAAAAAGCTGCGCAAAAAACCTGTTCAGGTGATGTTTGAGGGTGAAAAGCTAGCGGTTTTTCGCACCAAAGATGGCATTGCTGCCATTCAGGATCGCTGCCCCCATCGGTCGGCATCTCTATCAGGTGGGCGCGTGGTTGGAGGTTCCATTGAATGCCCCTATCACGGGTGGCGGTTTGATGGCACAGGTATTTGCACCCATATTCCCTTAGCAGAGGGTGCCCCCAGCAATCGGCGCGTGCGGGCATGGAGCGCCCGTGAAGCGCATGGGTTGATCTTTATCACTCACGATGCGCAAGCCGCAGGCGACATTCGCGGGCCTGTTTGGGACGATCAGCCAAAAGTCAGCCGCATTTTGCAAAGCCACGCGCATGCAACTGTGGCCGATGCCGTTGAAAATGTACTCGACCCCATCCACACGTTGTTTGTCCATAAGGGTATTATTCGTGGCGGTGGCGGGCCAACCAACCGCGTGACGCTGATTGCAGGTATTGAGTCAGGCGAATTGGTGTTGCGTTACAGTGGAGAGGAACAATCAAACGGGCTGTTATCACGCTTGTTGGAACGCCAGCGCAGTTACGCAATCAGCCGATTTTACCGCCCTGGCGTGGTGAGTTTGGAATATTGGGGCAAAAACGGTTTGAACCTTGTCACCACATTATACTTCACGCGTGAAGACGACACGCATTTGCGTGGGTTTGCGGTGATGACGGGGCCACGGCAAGGCGGCTTGGGCTGGCTCAAGGCGGCGCTGTTTGTCCCCTTGATGCGGATTGTGATTAAACAGGATTTGAAGATAATGGCGGATGCCACGGCAAACTGGGATGCGGCGGGTCGCCCGCCGCACGCGCAAGGACCGCTGGATTTACTTTACCCATTGATTCAGCGGGTTTTGGATGGGGAAACGGGTGACGTTGCAGTGCAAGAAATCACCCTCGACATTTAGGGCCTGTGGACAATCATCCCCGCATTTTTGCCCCTGTTGGATCATAAAGCGGTTGGCCTTGGACCTCGGCTTTGTACATCTCGCCTAAGATTTCCACGTCGAGCAGTGTGCCTGCCGCACTGTTTTCTGCGCTGACATAGGCCATGGCCATGGATTTTTGCACGCTGTGCGCGTAGCCGCCTGACGTGATATAGCCCACGGCTGCGCCGTCTTTCAGCACCGCTTCGTCTAGTGTGACGTCAATGGGAGTGTCGATGGTCAATGTCACCAGTTTGCGGGTTATGCCTGCGTCTTTTGCGGCTTCGGTTGCCGCCTTGCCGACGAAATCTTTCTTCCAGTTTATGAACACGTCCATGCCCGATTCAAGCGCGTTGAAATCTGGACGGAATTCGAGCCCCCAAGCGCCCCAACCTTTTTCAAGGCGCAGGGACATGAGCGCACGGTTGCCGTACCAGCGATAATCAAGGTCTGCCCCCGCTTCTTCGATGGCTTCGCTGAGTTTCAGTAGGTATTGCGGGCGGCAATAAATCTCATATCCCAATTCACCAGAGAAACTGATCCGATTGAGGATCACTGGCACCCCACCGACAAAAGTCTGGCGTGTGTCGCGGAATTTGAAGGCTTCGGCACTTACGTCATCGCGGGTGATACGGGATAACAGTTCCCGTGATTTTGGGCCTGAAATGGCAATGCCGTGCCAATCGGCAGTTTGGTTTTCATGGGTCACGTCGGCGGGCAATGTTTTGGCCCAGAACCGCGTGTGTGCATCTTGCATGGACCCTGACCCGAACAGCATAAAGTGATCGTCTGCCAGACAGGCGATGGTTAAATCCCCATACAGACGCCCCTTTTCAGTAAGCATCGGTGACAGGGTCATACGGCCCGGTTTTGGCACATATCCCGCCATGGTTTGATCGAGCCATGCGCGCGCACCTGCGCCTTTGATCACGTGTTTTGCGAAATTCGCCACCTCGATCCCTGCCACGCCATTGCGCACGGCATCGCATTCACGGGCCACGTAATCATGGCTGCGGTTGCGTTCAAATGTGGGGTCTTCCCATGCGTCATCGGGATTGTCGCCAAACCACAAAACATGTTCCAAACCAAAGGCTTGACCCATGCGGGCACCTTTTGCCGTTAAGCGATCATAAAGGGCAGTTGTTTGTTGTTTGCGCCCTTTTGGCAAGGTTTCATTCGGGAAGGTCATCACGAAGCGACGTTCGTAGTTTTCGGTAGATTTCACTGTGCCCCAATCAGGGGTCGCCCAATCGCCAAATCGTGCAACATCCATAGCCCAGACATCAATGCTCGGTTCCCCGTCGATCATCCATTCCGCCATGGTAAGGCCAACACCGCCCCCCTGACAGAACCCCGCCATAACCCCAACTGCGCACCAATAATTGTGCATCCCTGGAACAGGGCCGATCATTGGGTTGCCATCAGGACCAAAAGTGAACGGGCCGTTGATGGTTTGGCGAATGCCAACTTCGCCCAGCACTGGAACCCGTTCGAATGCAAATTCCAGCCGATCTGCGATTTGATCGAGGTTCGGTTGCAACAGTTCGTGCCCGAAATCCATCGGCGTTCCACCTACTTTCCAAGCTGTGCCCTTTGCCTCGTATGTGCCGAGCAACAGACCATCGCGTTCTTGACGGAAATAAATGTTTGCCTCGTAATCAATACCCGCGGGCAGGCGTTCGGGGTGATTGGCCACCGCATCAATACGCTCGGTCAACAGATAGTGGTGTTCCATGGGTTGCACGGGGATGTTCAGCCCCGCCATATGCCCCACTTCACGCGCCCACAGACCACCGCAGTTGACAACATGTTCGGCAATCACTGTGCCACGGCTGGTTGTGACCTCCCACAGGCCATCGGGGCGTTGTGTAGTGGCGGTGACAGGTGTGTGCGTGAAATACTGCGCCCCAAACGTGCGGGCAGCCTTAGCAAACGCATAGGTCGTGCCAGAGGGATCCAAATCGCCGTCTTGGTCATCCCACAACGCCGCATAATAGTGTTTTGGATCAATCAGCGGGTGCTTTTCAGCCAGTTCCTTAAGGTCGATCCATTCTTGGTGCAGCCCCATATAACGTGCTTTGGATCGTTCCCGTTTCAGATAGTCATGCCAAGTTTTATTGGAGGCGAGGTAAAAGCCACCCGTCATGTGCAAACCTACGGATTGGCCAGACAGCTCTTCGATTTCTTTATACAAACCAATGGTATAGGATTGCAGACGACTGATGTTCGGGTCAGATGAAATGGTGTGAATTTGTCCCGCTGCGTGCCAACTGGAGCCGCTGGTCAATTCATCCCGTTCCAGCAGGATCGTGTCTTTCCAACCAAATTTTGCAAGGTGGAATAGAATTGAACACCCAACGACCCCACCGCCGATGATGGCACATTTAACGTGGCTGGGCAGTGGTTTGCCCTGCCCTGATGTATCGGTCTGTATGTTGAGCGTGGATTGGGCCAAAGTATCGGTCATGATGCGTCCTTTGTGATAGAGTTCGGGCAGCGCGTGTGGTTAGTACCACGCGTCTGGCAGTTGTTCTTTGCGCTTTGCCACATAAGCGGCGAGTTCGTCTTTCTTGGCGGCGTCTATGGGGGGCGGTGTGTACTGGTTTAGCATGTCATTCCACTTGGCATGCGCGCGCATCCGCATGTCTTTGGACCCACCCTCTTCCCAGCTTTCAACGTTTTCACTGTCGCTGAGCGTGGCGTCATAAAACGCATCTTGATAGTTGCGCATGGTATGGCCAGAGCCCAAAAAGTGCCCTCCAGGTTCGACTTCTTCATAGGCGTCACGGGCAAAGGCGTTTTCATCGGTTTCAAGCCCCACGCCGAGCAATTTTTGATAACTGCCCAAACGATCTGCATCCATGATCAATTTCTCAAAACCCGTAGCCAATCCCCCTTCAAGCCAACCTGCAGAATGCAGCGTGTAATTCGAACCTGCCAACATGGTGGAGTGCATGCTGTCCGCGCTTTCATAGGCGGCTTGGGCATCTTCGACCTTGGACGCTGTGAGCGAGCCGCCACAACGCAATGGCAGGCCCAAACGCCTTGCCAATTGGCCAATTGCGTAATTCGACATAACGGGTTCAGGCATGCCAAACGTGGGCGCGCCCGATTTTAACGACATGGACGACAAGAAATTCCCCATCACAAACGGCGCACCGGGGCGTACCAATTGGGCAAAGGCGCAGGTCATCATGGCTTCGGCAATGGCTTGGGCCACGCTGGCCGCCGTGGACACAGGGCCCATAGCCCCCGTTAGGATAAACGGTGTCACCACCATCGCTTGGCCACGCGACGAATAGACTTGGATCGCTTCTGTCACCACGCGATCCACCAACAAAGGTGAATTGGAATTGACGTTGGCCATAATGCAAACATTGTTGTCGAGCGTGTCTGCCCCAAACAGGATTTCCACCATATCCACGCTGTCTTGGGCGCGACTTTTCTCGGTGATGGCCCCAAGGTGGGGTTTGTCGGATAGGGTCATATGGGCGTACACCATATCAAGGTGACGTTTGGAAACGGGTACGTCGGTGGGTTCGGTCACCACAAAACCACCGTGATGCAGATTTGGGTGCATATAGGTCAGTTGCACCAGTTTTTCGAAATCCGCCATGGTTCCGTATCGGCGTCCCCCTTCAAGGTCCCGCACAAACGGCGCGCCATAGATTGGGGCAAACACTTGATTGTCCCCACCAATCACAACCGAACGTTCAGGATTGCGGGCCAGCTGAGTGAACTCACTTGGGGCCAAGGCCACCAATTCGCGGATCCATTTGGCATCGGCCTTGATCAGGTCTCCATGTGGGCCAGTGGGCGTGACGCCCGCCTTGCGCCAGATATCTAGTGCAACAGGGTCGTCCCGAAAGGCAATTCCGATGTTTTCCAACAGCCAATCAACTTGGGCTTCGATCTTCACCAACTGGTCTTCGTTCAGCGGATCGAAGTGAGGCAGCACCCGTTTGATGTAGGGGGATGGCGGAACACCCGTAGTGTCATTTGCCGATCTGCGGGCGGTGCGTGCGCGTCTGACCATATTTAACCCTTTCGCTTACGGGTCGAGCCATAACCGAGACGCAGCCCTTCGTAACCCTTGAAAAAATCTATGCTTTGGATAGACATGGGCTATGCAAGATATTTGGTCTCTTATCCACTCTCCCCGCAACCTGATTGTGTTTGAAGCGGCGGCACGTCTTGGGTCGTTTACCAAAGCTGCAGATGAAATGAACATGCAACAACCATCCGTTAGCGCGGCAATCAAGCAATTGGAACAAGCGTTGGGAGTGCAGTTGTTTCAACGGTCCCATCGGCGTGTTACATTGACAGCGGCTGGGGAGCGTATGTTTGCAGGGGTTTCACGTGGCCTGTCAGATATTCGCACAACCGCGCAAGAAGTGCGGCATATGGGGTTGAGTGAACATGTGACACTCAGCACGTCTTCCGCTTTTTCCTATTACTGGATGATGCCGCGTATGGCGGATTTACATGCAACGCATCCCGAAATTGATCTGCGTCTGCAAAGCAGTGATCGCGAACCCGATTTGGATGCAGAAAACATCAGCCTTGCCATACGTCTGGGCAATGGAAACTGGCCTGGATACCACAGCGTTATGATTGCCGAAGAAATCATTTATCCCGTGGCCAATCCGCGTGTCATGGCAGCGGCAAAGAACTTGCGATCCATTCCCAATCTGATGAACGAACGGCTGATCCATCTGGAAGAACCTGTGCGTGAACGGCCTACCTGGGCACAGTGGTTTTCCCATCACGGCATTCATGATCGTGATATTCGGGCAGGGTTGCGGTTAAATGATTATGCGTTGGTGTTACAGGCGGCGGTGGCGGGTGAAGGTTTTGCCTTTGGCTGGGATCACATCGTGCGCAACCTATTGGACCGAGAGTTGCTGGTTGCGCGAAAGGATTGGGCGTGGACAACGGGAAACGGGATTTATCTGGTGTGGTCGCAGGGGAAACCTTTGTCAGACAACGCGAAACTGGTGCGTGACTGGATTATAGCGGTGGCCAAGACCTAGGGTCTGTCTACGAAAACACCCATTTTGATCCAGCCGAGCAAAACTTCGGGTGTTTCGTCCCAAGAGGTTTTCACTTGTTTGGGATCTATATTTAACGCGTGCGCCACTGTGTCCAAGCTTTGGTCTATGGACGCGCCATCGCACATAGATTGCAGAAAAATCGCATGGGCCGGGGCAATTGGAAATGTGGTGGTTTGATAATCTTTACGCAAAATTGCGACACTGCTGTGTTCTGCATTTGGGATTTGCGGGTCGGCCTCGTCGCGAATTTGATGATAGTACCACGCCACAGGATACCGATATTGCCCGATGCGCAGGCTCGGCTGAATGCGCAAATTTTCCAGCGGCGTATCAACTGTGGCCAAAACCGCATCTTCAACGCCATCGCAATCAAACACCGTAAACACCAAACGTTCAAACGCGGCCAAATCCACCATGAAATCGAACCATGGTTCGACAGTACCCCCCGACGCATCAGGGCGGTTGCTTTGTAAAAAAGCAGGAAAGCGGCGCCCTAGATCATACAGCGTGTAGCTTTCTGGTGGGGCCGCGCAAATGTACTCGGCGACAAAATCGTTGAACAATTCCGCACCCAAAGCGTGGCACAGGGCCGGAAATTGTTCTCGCATACAGGCCGCGATACGCAGGGCATAACTGCGTTGATAAATCGCCAAACCTTCGGCGGGGGACAATCTGGCAGAGGTTGTAAGGCGTGTGCTTGCCTCGCTTCTAGATGTGGTTTCAGGCGACAGCAACGCCGCTTGCATCCATTTTTGGATATCATTGAGCGCAAACCCCGTCATCGCTGCCCATCGGTGTGCGCCATTACGGAGTGCACGAGGAAATCGACAGGGTTGGATACGGATTGCGGGGTGGCGGGTGCGGGCCCGTCTGCAATTGCGGGCACATGTCCGTCCATATATGCCTTCGACTTCAGCAGTTCAGCGTGGCACTCTTCAAAGCTTGGAATGTTGCCATCCCATTCCAGCAGGGTCGATGCGCCGTTGGTTTTTTGGTAGGCGATGGAATAGAGATCCCACACCTCGGGTCGGACAGGTTGATCGTGGGTGTCGATGATATGCGTGCCACAGTGAGAATGACCTGCAAGGTGCATTTGCACAACGTGTTCGCAGGGAAAACGGGCCAAGTATTCATGCGGGTCCGTGTCTGCGTTAAAACAACTGACGTATACGTTGTTCACATCTAGCAGCAAGCCGCACCCAGTTTGATGTGCCAATTCTCTGAGGAAATCAGGTTCTTCCAACGTGGAGTTTTGAAAACCGACATAGGTGGATGGGTTTTCAAGGATCAAAGGACGATCCAAAAAATCCTGTACCTTGTGAACCCGCGCAGCGATGTGTTTGAGCGTGTCGTCATTGAGCGGAACAGGTAACAAATCATGACTGTTCAACCCCATAACCCCTGTCCAGCACAGATGATCTGATATCCATTGTGGCTGCACCTCGCCTGCGAGATCGCGCAGGCGAGACAAATAGGTCATGTCCAATGGGTCTGTGCTGCCGATGGACATAGACACGCCATGCAACACCACGGGATAGCGATTTGCGACTTTGCGAATGATATCGCGTGGCCTGCCACCTGAATCCATGAAGTTTTCTGAAATCGCTTCGAACCAATCCACAGCGGGCCAATCCGAAACGATGTGTTCAAAATGCGTGTTGCGCAGCCCAAGACCGAGGCCAAGGCGCGGCAAATCGCGGATGCCAGTGTGTGGCGTCATCCGCAGCCGCCTGCGCCAGACAAACCGCTGGACCCACAAGAGGTCATTGCAGGGCGGTTTTTGTTGTCATCCGAAATCCAAAGGTAACTTGGACCTGTGCCAGAAAACGGTGCAGGAACAGGGCCGAGTTTTTCTGGAACGGTGCCAGACGGCGTTTCCACAGCGCCAGATTCCACTTTCGCGGCAACCTCGGCCCGATGTTTTTCCTGCCATGCTTTTTCAAAGACTTCACGGGCACGGACCCAAACGCTTTGGCCTTTGTTTGCTCCTGATGTGGTGAACCGTTCAGCATTGATTGGCGTGGCACAGGACCCCATCGAGCGACATTCGTTCACGCCCGGATGGTTCATATCGGGCCCCCAGCCATACAGACCGCAGCCCCCCTGATTGGCACAATTGTTTTTGGTGTGACACGTGTGATCCGCTGTAGTGGCGCAATACCCCTGCCCTGCGCAGCTATTTGGATCATCGCCATTTGGCCCTGTTAAGCCATAGCGATCTGATCCTGCGCAGTGGTTCAAACCCATACAGGCGTGAAGCGGCAAATGCGCTGGAAGCGTTGGCGCGGCGTCCCCGGTGGTTTTGGACGCTTGGGTGGATTTCCATTCAAAAGGCGGCACGCCGTTGGCCTTTGTGTACGGGCTGTCCGCAGGAACGGGTTGACCAGGTTCCTCTGCGGGTTTGGGTGTGGACCAGTTTGCCATCTTAGTTTCCCTTCTTCTTTTGCCAGTATGGTGCAACATCGGGCAGGTGCATAGACTCTGCTCCATCCATCAAAGACAGTGCCTGCGTGATGATGTAATCACCGTCCGTATTGCCAAGTTCCTTGGATGCAACACGGGCTTTTTCACCCAGCGCTTTTAGCGCTTCAAACGCAGTTTCGCGGTTTCCAAGGCTTAGATTTTCAAACGATGGGGCAAGGTATTTTCCCTTGTGCGGGCCTTGAGAGATTTCAAACCCACGCATGAATTTGACCCATTTATCCATGACCCAAATCATGGAACGATGCAGGCCAACGTTGAAAAACCACTTTTGATTTTCGACCAGCCCTGACGACCCAGAATTGGCACCGGCAGGCACCAAATACAGGGTTTCAGACATAATAAGCATGTATTGGAACAGACCAGAATTGAAATCATTCAGTGCGGCCAGATGCTTGGGATACTGCGCGCTGACTGGGTTGTTGGGATAATCAACCAACACGCCTTTCTTGATCAGGTCGCTGCGTTCCCATTTCGAAAAGGCACCCTGTTCTTTTTCCAGTGCCTCCATGGCGGCGATACTGCTTTCCATCCATTCTGGAAGCTGTTCTTTGGTGTCCTCAAACTCCTTAAGCTGAGCTTGCAGGGTCAGAAATTTAAAAAAGTGACTGTCCTCGTCTTTGCTGGGATCATCCGTTGCGCCTTCTGCGCCACCAGGATCGGAATAGCCTTCGCCCTGCTCGCAAATGGTTTCAAGCGCTGTGATGGCATCCTTGCGGCTGTGAACTGTGATCAGTTCAAATTCGCCCTCATGGCTGTCAGGAGCGTTAGAATATTCGGCCACGTTCGCCGCACCCGTCACATCATCCCCCATAAAGCTAGGCTCGGCCTGACCTGTCGCTTCGGCATCAGCTTTGGTCCATTCGGCTTTGGGGGCGGGTTTCCATGGATTGAAAACACCGCTGGGGTTCAGCGTATCAATGTTATTGGGCGCATAGTTGTAATGCTGAATTTGTTGGGCGTTGTCCCCGTTTAAGAAATCCTCATCCGTGACATGATCAGATGCGATCAGACAGCGGATAAAACTGTAGAATTGCCCAATAGAATTCCAGTTTTCGTCCGCAGGCCAGCCGTGTTCATGCAAATAACTACGCGCTTTTGCGACCTCGTTTTCCACCGCACAAGAACTCGGCTCCCAAGGCGTGTCGTTGGTTGGAAATTCTGGATATTCAATTTGAAGGAAATGCCACATGGTTTCAAATCCAAACCCACCAAGCGGAATATGTGTATCTGTTCCGCCATTCGGCCCCGGAGGCCCCACAGGATTATGGTGCGGCAGCATCGCAGGATAGGTTTGTGGCGCATTCATATACAACTGTGGCGGTGTGCCCGTGAGCGCATAAAAAATATTGCTCGACAAGGACATGTGCAGCATTTCCTCGACGGCCACTGACATGATCACCCCTGCGGCTTTGTTGGCGAAGATTTGTGCTTCGTCCATGTTTTCGCCCGACTTATTGGTCCGCTGCAGCGAATAATACGTGTAAAGGTAGATCGGGATCGTTGCCAATTCGACAGAAATTGCCGCCTGAAGGTCTGCTTTCAATCGCGTTAGGGCCGCGTCTCGCGTCATGGTATGATTGATGAAATGCACCATAACCTTTTCCGCGTGGGACAGTTTAAATTCTTTGGCGATGTGATCAAGCGACGACAAATCCATTTATTAGGGTCCTTTTGAATGGGTTGAATACAATAATTCACTTCGGCCAAAATACACAGCCATTGGTGGAGTCGCGTTCGATCTTACATCGTTTAAGTCGTAGATCAACAAAATGAATCAAATTTATAATTTTTTTATTTCGATTTACTTTGCAGCACAGAAAATCATCCACCCACGTAAGAAATTTCACCACCCAAATTCATCAGGCGACGCCACGTGTTTGCAACCGATTGATGATGTTCTGCACTTTGTTCTGGGGGGCAATCACCCGTTGCGGCGTGGCCCAAAATCCGTTCCAAAGCAAAGCGATTAGCCGCCACGCGATGTTCGTGATTGAACGCACCAACCGTTGGCGCAGTATCTTGCGGAAAGAACGTGGCAGATGGCTGTGCCTGCCCTTGTGAACCAGCAGTATAAAGCTGCGTCATATCTGGAACCCAGAGCGCTGGTGAACTGGTTTCGGCCAAAGTCAGATGTCCGTGTGGATAACCGATCACAAAATGGTGGTTGGCAAGTGCCGCCGTGCCATCGTCAACCAGACTGGTGTAGGTTTGGTATTGAATGGTGACTTGCGTCGAGCCCGCCACGCCTTGCATCAAAACAAACGGTGGATTGTCAGTTATGGGGTCAATCCGAACAAAGCTGTCCAAATCCGTTGCCCCAATGGCGCGGTGCAACAGATCAAGCCCAGAATACAGCGTGCGCGGGTTGGTAATAAGGTTGGCAAAAACCGCGGAAGAGGATTGTGCCGCAGCGTGACATCCGTGAATAAAGGCCAGCGCGTTTTCCTGATCGGCCCAATGTCCGTTGATGTGAAACGCACGCCCTGTTTCTTGTGCCAATGCGGTCAGTTCGCTGACATGTTCTGGCTCCCAAGGGTGTTCAGCCAAAACATCAAATCCACGGCGCAACGCTTCTTTGCTGAGCGAAACACCAGCATCACCTGATACCGCGACGATAACCACATCCGCCTGCTTATCGCTGACTTCAGACAGGGAGGTGGAATGGGGAACGCCCAGCGCACGGGCCATTTGAACAGACCGTTCACTGCCACGCGAGACGATGCCACCCAATCGGATCGGCGAGTCCTCGGCCTGAAGTGCGGGGACGTAATTGGCACCATAAACTGTGCCGCAAAGGATTGCGTACTTCATGCGATTGGGTGCGGATTAGGGTTGATTTCGCGCCCTTCGAGCAGTTTTTGCAGACGCGGATTAACCATCGGGCGCATGTGATAGCCAAAGTGGATTGGCTGCACGTATTCCCCAACCGCGCGGGCCACGCGAAACGGGCTGAGCATCACGTCTGGCGAAGTAACGTCAACGGCAGCAATTTTCAAATCTGCCGCCTTCAGCTGTTTTGCAAGGTAATCATAGGCGTCTTCGCCTTCGGCGGGGCCAAAGTCTGCGGTTTCGCTGTAGAGAATTGGATCATCGTCCGAGCGCATAAATTCAAAAGCTTTGCGCTTGCTTTTTGGTACGTAGTAAAGCGCATGATCTTCTAAACTGCGCACGTCTTCGGGTTTACGTGGAATTTTCTCTTCTTTCATGATCCGAGCCAAATACGGCCCAAAGTGCGCTTGTTCCAACAGTGCTTTTTGGGCGGCAACGCGGATATCGGCATGGCAAGACAAACCAAGCGTTGTGCCGCCCCATGTGTCTCCGTCCCCGAGACCAAGACAGACAACTGTCGGAATGCCAGTTCCCATGTCGTTCATAACCCAAAACTCGATCTCGACGCCTTTGGCTTCGATCTGCGCTTTGACTTTCTGCAATTCGGGATCAAGATCCTGATCGACAATCAAGCGGCGGGCGGGCAATTGCGCAAACCAACTGAGCATAAAGCTGTCGCGTTCCAAAAGTTCATAACAGGCCCGCACAGCAGCATCCCGTTTATCGCCCCCTGCAGCCAATCCATTGGAAGACACCTGACAGAAATGTTCATTATGCGGGACGAAAAAGTTGAAATAAGTGGGCAATGCTGGAACCCAAACTTCACCCCCACCTATCCATTCACCTTTTGCCCAGTGAATGGGTTGTTTCGGGTCCCATGGCGTGCAGGGAAAGTGATCGGATTGGTATTGTTTTTTGTTGTAAAGCGGCAGGTTTGCAGGATCGACAACATCCCCATCCAGTTCATCAATCGGAGCATAGCGCAGCGCGTCTTTGACATAGCGAGACGCAGAATAGCGTTCAATTGCTTCGCCCACCGCGCCAATTTGTGCGCTCATGTCCGTTAATGCTTTGCCAGAGCCTACCATCGGACCAGCTGCCGTTTGAGGATTGCCTGTTGTAAACCCAACCAGATTGGCCCCAGCCGTGCGGGGTTGCTTGGTATCTTGGCCAGAAGCGTAAAGGGTAAGATCCTTGAGCACACCTGCCCTTGGATCAATCCAACCTTTCAACAGATCTCGCAACGCGTCGCCATCGTGAACAAGGCTTAAGGCATGGACCTGTGGGTCGCGTAAATCTGGTTCTACGGCGTCGACCGCTTTGGCCGCGCCGCCGCAGACATCGCACCACGGCATGGGGACAAAGCTGTGTGTTTCCGCCTTGCCCGTGAACATGTCATGGACACGGAAACTGCCCGCAGGATGTGAGCCTTCGTTCAATCCCAAAAGACGCAGCGCATCAACGGCAAGCAACTGCCCAACCATTGGCGCCATTGGGGCCAGCATCGCGCGGCCCCGTGCATCGGGGCGTTGCGCCAAACGGGAGTTATCAAAATCATGGCTGGCTTGCGTGTTTTGTGCATGGGCCAATTTGCGCAAACGATAGCATTCCCAACATCCTGAGTTGCCTGGCGTAATGACAGGGCCAATCCATGCTTCTTGCCCATCAAGATGACCGTGCAGTGTGGTGATATTGTTCTTATCTGCATAGGCGGTGACCGCCCGCAAAACACGGTGATCATCGGCGTTTAAACCTGTAATAATCAAATCATACTGCGCGTCATCAAGGATCAAGGCGCCATCTTCACCAAGGACAATATCCGCAGCAGTGATCTGCGATGTTCCCGATTGTAACAAATTGGCCAAGGCATCCTTTCGCGCTTGGCCGACATGGTCTTTTTTTAGATCATGAATGCACAGTAAATCTTCGGCTGTGACGGTGCGATCATCAAGCATATGCAGCGCACCAACGCCAGTTGCGGCCAGTTCAATGGCGGCGATGGCCCCCCAAGGCTCAAGCCCCACAATCAGCACCTTGGCATCAGCTAGTTTGCCCATAAACCCATCTGGCAGGACTTTGGCCATACGTTCCTGTGGCCCGAATTCTGTGGCATCGTCAGGGGCGGGTTCCAGCAAACCGCGTTCTTCGAGCATGGCCAGCAATTGTAAAACGCTCGCATCTGAATAGCCTTCAATACTGGCGGCGATATCCTCACGGGATTTGGACCCATCCAAAAGGGGGATCATTTTTTCAATGAAAACGCTTAGATCTGCGCCTTTTAACTGGAAGGTTCCAAGATCAGAGTTGAGGATAACCCCCGTCCCAGTTGGGGAAATGCTGGCCGCAGGGCTGAGCCGTATTCGAGACATTCAATTTCTTTCATAAAAATCCCTTCGGCAATATCGAAGGGCGGATCGGTGACCCAGCCAATCAGGTTGATTGGCTGGGTCGTTTCTCAACTTAGTATGTTCGCTACTTGCACTTAGCGCAATGCAAACATTTCTCGCACTTGTCGCAATGCAAACAGTTCGCGCACTGCTCGCAATAGAGACAGGACACGCATTCTGCGCATTTTACAGACGGTGGTTCACACATCACACAAAGCGTAATGATGCACGGCCACGCTGGACCTGTGCTGCACTGTTCGCAGAACGCAACTGGACCAGGGCCAGAGCTGCACGGCGTACATGGGGTGCATGGCGAACAAGGCGTGCAAGGAGAGCACTGAACGCAAAGTTGACATGGTGTGCAGTTGGTGCACGGCACACAAAGCGGTTGTGGCCCAGCACATTGGACGCACTGCACGCAGTAGTTACATGGAACACACAAGGGTTGCGGCCCCACACAAGGTTGGCAAAAACAGACGGGAACGCCGTGATTGGCAGCTTCTGCCTTCAGACGCGTTACCGCCGAATTCACCTCCTCAATTGCAATTTCAAGTTCTTTGGTATCAGCCATCAAATATTCCTCTCAATAAAAGACAAAAATCTGCCCAAACCGGCAGTGTTGGTAAAGTTGCTGTCAAGTAAAAGGTGCAGCGACTCAACTATAGGCAGAACAAAGACCTATCTGTCAATAAATTTGATCCGAATTACTTTGAAGAATGATTGCTCTATTTTGGGTTTTCAAAAAATATCACTTTCATTTTTTGACTTTCGCATAAGATGATCACGTTAAAAGTGATTCGATCCAAGATAGATTTAAGCTTGGCGAAGGTTTCGATTTAAATGTTTAATTTCAATGAGGAAGATGCAAAATGGCAGCAAAAGTAACACCCCCTGATCTGTCCCACCCATTGGTTCACGAGCCACCACAAGCAAACCCACCAGAGCCAACTACTTCGCTTGGACCGCTTGAACATTTGGTTGGCACATGGACCAACCAATCGTTGAGCAGAGGGGGAAAAGGTGGACCAGACAACCCCTATTCTTACAACTTGATGCCCCTACCCCAGAGCCAGCCGTATTCCCCGTACGGCTACATTCTAAAGAATTTCAGCTATTACGAAGAGATCACATTTACGGCTATTCACGGCACTGCACCAAACCGTGGTGGTTTGGGAACGCAGGTGGCCAATACCCTGTTTTATGAACAGCGCGTCTATTTTGCAGAAGGCCCAGACAAGGACAAATTGGTTCATGCTGAAAACGGATCATGGCTTTACATGACCGGCAAACAGCAAAACATCGGCCCTTATGGCCCTGCTGTAGAACCGTCATCCCGTGCGCCGCAAACCGTGTACAATTTGGTCAAACAAATCTCTGTTCCCCATGGCAACTCGATCCTTGCGGGCGGGCGGTATGTGGCCCCTGGCCCGGCTTATGGCGCACCAACAATTCCGCCTGCACCCTATACGTTCCCATCAGGTGTGAACACTTCGCCATACCTCACAAAACTGGACAACCCATCTGATTATCAAAACCCAAATGTGGCCTATACCAAAAATCCAAATGCCCCCTTGGTGGAAGCAATTTTGGCAGACCCACCATCTAGCTATATCGAACTGGCCGTTGATACCAATCTGCCAGGATATGCGGTGACGAACATCCCGTTTGAACAGAAACACGCCGCCGTCGATCGGTATTTTGCCAATTATTGGTTGGAAAGTTTTGATGCAGGGCGAACGTATACGCAACTGCAATACAGTCAGACGATTTTGATGCTGTTCAACTTGCAAGGCGTGGGTCAAGTTGTGTTCCCGCATGTGACGACGAACACTATGCGCAAGTTGTAAACCAAAGCTATCACGGGGCGTCCCAAGCCAGCGGTTGGTGTTTACAAACGCGATGCCACAACAAAAAAGCCCCCGAAACCCTATGGATTTCGGGGGCGTAACATTCGACTTTGGGATTATTCGTCGAATGCAACTTGTTCGGTGATTTTCAACGCTGTTGGGCGCAGTTTTGCCAGATCAATCAAAGCCTTGTCATCTGGAGTGAACGCACCCCAGCTGGCCACCAATTCGGAAGTTTCGGCCCCATCTTTCAGCGGGTATTCACCGTTTTGCTCGGCATAGATGGCTTGAGCTGCATCCCCTGTCAGCCATTCCATCAGCTTAATCGCATCGTCTTTGTTTGGGGCTGCTTTGGTCAGCGCCATGCCAGACAGGTTTACGTGTGTGCCGCCGTTTTCAAATTTCGGGAACACGATGCGCACGCTGTCGGCCCATGCAACCTGCTCTTCGTTTTCGAGCATCTTTTTCATGTAATAGGTGTTGCCCACAGAGATATCGCATTCGCCAGCGTGGATCGCTTTAACCTGGCCACGGTCGTTGCCAGATGGTTTGCGGGCCAAGTTACCTTTGACGCCATTCAACCATGCTTTGGCATCTTCTTCGCCGTGATGCGCGATCACCGCAGATGTGAGCGCGAGGTTGTAAGCGTTTGTGCCAGAGCGGATACAAATGCGCCCTTTCCATTTGTCGGATGCGAGGTCTTCGTATGTGGTGACTTCGCCATCTGCCACGCGGTCTTTGGAGGCGTAAACAATGCGTGCGCGGGACGTCAGGCCAAACCACTGGCCATCAGGGTCACGGAATTCCGCAGGGATGTTGGCGTTGATCACGTCAGAGAACACGGGCTGTGTCACGCCTGCTTCGACCACACCGTTCAGGCGGGAAATATCGACGGTCATGATCAGGTCAGCGGGGGAACGATCCCCTTCGGCTTGCAGCTTTTCAATCATGCCCTTTTTCAGGAAGGACACGTTTACATCAATGCCAGTTTCAGCAGTGAATGCGTCAAACAACGGCTTAATCAGCTCTGGCTGACGGTAAGAATATACTGTGATTTCATCAGCTTGTGCGGTGGTGCCAAGCATTGTGACTGCGCTTACGGCAGCAATAAATGAGCGATACATTGGGTGTCTCCTTTGATCCCGATGTATTGCGAGTAGCAGAGGAATTTTCCCCTGACAATACCTGAGTGAATTTATCGGCTAAATATTTCCGACTTTTTTAGGTGGAAATAAAATTTCCTAATAAGAACGGGGCAATCCCAAGATGTGTTCGGCCAAATAAGACAGAATCAGATTCGTTGAAATTGGTGCGGTTTGATAAAGCCGCGTCTCACGGAATTTGCGTTCGATGTCGTATTCTTCGGCAAAGCCAAAACCGCCGTGCGTTTGGATGCACATGTTTGCCGCTTCAAAAGACGCGTCTGCCGCGAGCATTTTGGCCATGTTTGCCTCTGCCCCCGGGTTTTCGCCGCTTTCATACAGACGCAACGCTTCTTTCACCATCAACTCTGCCGCGCGCATATTGGCGTAGGCTTTGGCGATAGGGAATTGGATGCCTTGGTTCTGACCAATAGGTCGCCCGAACACTTCGCGTTCAATTGCATAAGACTTGGCCTTTTCGATAAACCATTTCGCGTCCCCCACACATTCCGCCGCGATCAAAATCCGTTCCGCGTTCATGCCCGTAAGGATGTATTTAAACCCTTTGCCCTCTTCCCCGATCAGATTGGTCGCAGGCACACGCAGATTGTCAAAAAACACTTCGGTGGTGGCGTGGTTCATCATAGTGCGGATTGGGCGAATGGTCAGGCCGTTGCCTTTTGCACTGCGCATATCCACAAGGATCACCGATAGGCCTGCGGTTTTTTTCATACCATCCGATAGCGGCGTTGTACGCGCCAGCAAAAGCATCAAATCGGAATGTTCCGCACGGCTGGTCCAGATTTTCTGGCCGTTAATCACATAGTCATCCCCATCACGCACCGCTGTGGTTTTAAGGGCCCCTGTATCTGTTCCCGATGTGGGTTCGGTCACGCCAAAGGCCTGTAAACGCAACGCCCCTGATGCAATATCGGGCAGGTAGGTTCGTTTTTGCTCCGCCGATCCGTGCCGCAACAACGTGCCCATTGTGTACATCTGCGCATGACAGGCCCCGCCATTGCAGCCTTGGGCCTGCATTTCTTCTAACACGGCGGCGGCGGCAGATAAGGGCAGCCCAGCACCGCCGTATTCTTCAGGAATCAACACAGACAACCATCCCGATTTCGTCAAATCATCCACAAACGCGGTGGGATAGGTCATGGTGCGATCCAAGTCGCGCCAATACGTGCCGTCGTATTTGGCACAAAGTTTGGCAACGGCATCACGTAAATCGGAATAATCTTCAGGCATTGGTTGTCTTTCGCATGGGACCCCGACATCTAGCCAGAAGCCATATGCGCAAACAAGTCGAGAGTCCGTGCAAAAGTTGCATTCGCCCTTGGCAAGGGGGCGTGCATCTTTCACAAATACACAAACAACAGTCCCACGTGATCGGCCAATCCTATGAACGCACCCATCAAACGCATTGATTTGAATTCCGACCTTGGAGAGAGTTTTGGTCCGTGGACCATGGGGGCAGATGACAAAATGCTGTCCCTTGTCACAAGTGCAAACATTGCCTGTGGCGGCCATGCCAGCGATCCTGAAACCATGTTCAAAACTCTGACATTGGCCAAGGAAAACGGTGTCAGCGTTGGTGCGCACCCAGGCTATAATGATCGCGAAGGGTTTGGACGTCGTGTTATTCCGATGGACCCTGCACAAATCGCCAATATGGTGGTGGCGCAGATCGGGGCGTTGCAGGCCATGTCAAAACTGGCTGGTACAGATGTTGCCTATGTAAAGGCGCATGGGGCGCTGGCAAATTTGGCAGCGGCGGATGAAACGGTGGCGCGGGCGATGGTCGAGGCCATTCACACGCTTGATCCTACTTTACCGATCTTGGCAATTTCTGGCACGCAAGTAGAACGGGTGGCCAAGGAAACTAACCATCCTGTTTATTCGGAAATATTCGCAGATCGGGGGTATTTATCGAACGGGCAACTGGTTCCGCGTGGCCAAGACGGCGCCATGATCCATGATCCTACCGAGGCCGCAGAACGGTTGCTGGCGATGTTAGAAACAGGCTTGATGCCTGTCATTGACGGGGATCCCATCCACCTTGATGCCCATTCCATTTGCGTTCACGGCGACAGCCCAAGCGCGGTGGCCATGGCGGCAGAAATACGCGAACGCCTGACAGCGGCGGGCATATCAATCCGCAGTTTTTTGGACAAATAATGGGACACCCCACGTTCAAACCCGTTGCAGATCGCGCGGTGCTTATTGAATTTGGCACCGAAGTTGATGATGCGCTGAACCGTCAGGTTGTTGCGCTCGATCATAGCATTGCAGCGGCGGGGATTTCGGGGGTTGTTGAAACCGTGCCCGCACTGGTGAACCTGCTGGTGATGTTTGATCCATTGATCACCGATCACGGGCAAGTGGAAACGGCCATTCGCAGGTTATTTCCGATTCCTGAACAGGATGACGGAAATGCGAAAACACATGTCGTACCCGTGTGTTACGATACAGAGCTTTGCCCCGATCTGATTGCTGTTGCAAAGGCTACGGGGCACTCCATTGACGCGGTGATTGCGGCCCATCTGGGGGCCAAGCTCCGCGTTTCTATGTATGGATTTGCGCCTGGGTATGCGTATCTTTCGGGCCTGCCTGACATGATCCAAGTGCCGCGCAAACCATCCGCCACACGCGGTGTTCCAACGGGACGTGTGATGATCGCAGGGCCGCAATGTTTGATTACAACTGTGGTCATGCCCACGGGCTGGTCTATCATCGGTCGCTCCCCGATTGAGATTATGAAAGACGATCCTGACAATCCCTTTCTGTTCAATGTGGGCGACAGTGTGGTGTTTGAGCGCATCGCGCGCGATGCCTTACCAACCGAGATGCAGCACCCATGACACAGGCGCGGTTCAAAGTTGTTTTTGCGGGGCCATTGGTGTCATTCCAAGATTCAGGTCGCATTGGGCATCTGCGCTTTGGTGTGTCCCCCTCTGGGCCTATGGATCGGTTTGCGCATGGCGCGGCGCAAACGATGGTGGGCAATCGGACAAATGAAACCGCGATTGAAGTGTCACTTGGCGGCCTAATCCTTGAATGTATCGAAGGCGAAACCACCTTTGCAGCGGCAGGTGGCGGGTTTTCCGTGATTTGCGGCGCGGCGCAAAACGAAGGCTGGATCGCGCAGCGGGTGCTACGCGGAGATAAAATCACCCTGCGCGCAGGATCATGGGGCAGTTGGGCCTATGTCGCGTTTGCTGGGCAAATCGAAGTGGATACCTGGCTTGGGGCCACGGCCACCCATTCCATGTCTGGGTTTGGCGCAGGTGCGTTGCAGGCAGGTATGGAGTTTTCTGTCAAAGATGCGGAGGCACGGGAACGACGCGAGGGGCAATACACGTGCCCTGCCTGCGCGAAACCCGCATCAGACGTGCATGTGGTGATTGGCCCACAGGATCAACACTTTGACCCTGCATCTGTGCAATTATTCACATCGCAGTCTTACGCCCTGACGGATGCTTATGATCGGATGGGCGTTCGCCTGACTGGGCCAACACTGTCGCTGCTGAACGCACTGTCGATCCCGTCAGAACCAATCGTGCGCGGGTCTGTGCAAGTGTCGGGAGACGGAGTTCCAACGGTTTTATTGGCAGATCATCAAACCACGGGCGGGTATCCAAAGATTGCGACGGTGGTGTCGCGAGATGTGGATCGCCTGACGCAGCTTCGCGCAGGGGATGCCCTGCGATTTCGGGCAATTTCCGCCACAGAAGCGGTTCAGTACGCGCGGGATCAATCGGAACGGGATCAAGAGGCTTTGGCACAAATTGCGGAACCTCGTGCCACATTGGGCGAAAAACTGTTAAATACGAACCTGATCGGCGGGGTCGTGTCAGCGACAAAGGAAAACCCATGAGAGTTTTAATCAGCGGTGCAGCCACAGGAATAGGGGCCGCAGTGGTGCAAAAGCTCAAATCCCGCGGGGATGAAATTGTGGCTGTCGATATCGCGGAACCACGCGGCGTGGATCAATGGATCAAGATCGACATGAGCGATTTGGCGTCAATTTCAAACGCGGTTTCTGAACTGTCGGGCGAGTTTGACTGCCTGATTAACAATGCCGGCATCCCGCCCCGCGATGGCATGGCGGAAAAGGTGCTGGCGGTTAATTTCACGGGCATGGTGACCTTTACCAATGCTGTTTTACCCCACATCAAATCGGGCGGATCACTGGTGACAACGGCATCGCGTGCTGGCCAATTTTGGCGGGATAATATGGATCAGGTCAAAGCCCTGATGTCCACCGACCGTGACAGTTTGGCGGCCTTTGTGGCCGATCAGAATATGGATGCGACACGGGCCTATAACCTTTCAAAAGAGGCGGCGATTGTTTGGTCCATGGCACAAACCGAAGCCTTGTTGGAAAAGGGATTGCGGATCAACAGCGTGAGTCCTGCTGCGGTCAGCACGGGTATCCTCGATGATTTCAAAACCGCCTTTGGCGATAAAGTGGCCGCTAATATCGCCCGCGTTGGCCGTGCGGGTTTGCCCGAAGAAGTGGCAGATGTAATCGTGTTTCTTGCCTCACCCGAAAGCAATTGGATCAAAGGCAATGACATTACCATTGATGGGGGCATGTCTGCGCTGATGACAAAGGACATGCTGGGTTTATAAGCCCCAGAAACGCAAAAAGCGCCCCAAGGATTGAGGCGCTTTTCGAATTTAAGTGATTATGGTTCAGGCCAGATCGAAACGATCGTTGTTCATAACCTTGGTCCAAGCCGCTACGAAATCGGCAATGAACGCGTCTTTTGCATCGTCAGACGCATAGACTTCGGACAAGGCACGCAGTTGCGAGTTAGAGCCGAACACGAGATCCACGGTTGTGGCTGTCCATTTCAGATCACCCGTTGCACGATCGCGCCCTTCGAACAGGTTGTCAGAACCGTCCGCTGGTTTCCATTCGGTCATCAGGTCGAGCAGATTTACAAAGAAATCATTGCTGAGAGTATCAGACTGTTTGGAGAAAACGCCATGATCTGATCCATCTGTGTTGGTGCCAAGCATGCGCAAACCACCCACAAGAACGGTCATTTCAGGCGCTGTCAGACCCAACAACTGTGCCTTATCAACCAGCATTTCAGCAGGCTTACCAATGGCACGGCTGGAGTAGTAGTTGCGGAAACCGTCTGCACGTGGCTCCAGATGGCTGTAGCTTTCTACATCCGTTTGGTCCTGCGTGGCATCTGTCCGACCACCCGCAAATGGGACATCAACCGATGCGCCTGCGTTTTTCGCCGCCATTTCAACACCAACGTTACCCGCCAGCACGATCAGATCGGCCAAAGACAGATTGGTGTCGAGCCCTTCCAAAACGCCAAGCACTTTGGCCAGTTCCGCAGGGTTGTTCACCTCCCAGTTTTTGGCAGGATCAAGACGCACCCGCGCGCCGTTTGCACCACCGCGCATGTCTGATCCGCGATAAGACGCAGCAGAGGCCCAAGCGGTGGACACCAGTTGAGAAACAGACAGGCCAGAGCCTGCAATCGCCGCCTTAGCCGCAGCCACATCCGCGTCAGATGGCGCACCGTTTGAAGCTGGCAGTGGGTCTTGCCACAGCTCTTCGGTCGCTGGGACCAGTGGCCCGTGATAGCGGGCTTTTGGCCCCATATCGCGGTGGGTCAGCTTGTACCACGCTTTGGCAAATGCCTCGGCGAATTGGTCTGGGTTTTCGTGGAACCGACGCGAGATTTTTTCATACGCAGGATCAACGCGCAGGGCCAAATCGGCGGTTGTCATCATCGGCGCCCATGATTTTTCTGGGTTGTGTGCATCTGGAACAGAGCCTGCGCCTGCACCATTTGCCGGAATCCACTGGTTTGCACCAGCTGGGGATTTCGTCAGTTCCCATTCGAACCCGAACAGAACGTCAAAATAGTTGTTGTCCCATGTGGTTGGTGTTTGTGACCATGCGCCTTCGATGCCGGAGGAGATCGTATGTTCACCGTGACCTGGACCAAATGTAGACTGCCAGCCCAGACCCTGAGCCGTGATGTCAGCCCCTTCTGGCTCTGGACCAACGTATTTGTCAGGGTCGCCTGCGCCGTGTGCCTTGCCGAATGTATGACCACCTGCAACGAGCGCGACTGTTTCTTCGTCGTTCATCGCCATACGGCCAAATGTTTCGCGGATATCACGGGCAGAGGCCATTGGATCAGGATTGCCGTTTGGCCCTTCTGGGTTCACATAGATCAGACCCATTTGAACTGCGCCAAGGTTGCCTTCCAACTCGCGATCACCAGAGTATCGCTCGTCTTCCAGCCAAACACCTTCTGGACCCCAATAGATGTCTTCTTCTGGCTCCCAAATGTCTGGGCGGCCAAATGCAAAGCCAGCGGTTTTGAACCCCATGGATTCCAGTGCAACTGTGCCTGTGTAGACCAGCAAATCAGCCCAAGACAGCGCTTGGCCATATTTCTTTTTGATCGGCCACAGCAAAAGGCGTGCTTTGTCGAGGTTCACGTTGTCTGGCCAGCTGTTGAGCGGCGCGAACCGTTGCGCACCTGTGCCCGCACCACCGCGGCCATCGCCCACACGGTATGTGCCAGCTGCGTGCCATGACATGCGGATGAAGAACGGGCCATAGTGACCATAATCGGCAGGCCACCACGGCTGGCTGTCGGTCATCACGTCTGTCAGGTCTTTGCGCAATGCTTCAACATCGAGCGATTTCAGCGCCTCTGCATAGTCAAAATCGGGGTTCAACGGATCGGATTTTTCCGAATTTTGGTGCAATGGCTTAAGGTTCAGCGCGTTTGGCCACCAATGTTGGTTGGCTGTGCTGCCTGTTGCGTTTTGTGCGCCGTGCATTACGGGGCATTTGCCGCCTTCGATGGGTGATCCGTCCATGGAACTCTCCTGTCTTGAGTTTGATTGTCGCGAAGGCCGCAGTGACCCTCGGTTGGGGTTTGAATACCAAATCTTCGCCATTAGTTTAAGTTAGAATAAGCGATAGATGTGATAATTTTTAATTATTAGTAGCCGATTGCACAGCCATCTTTACGGGGATCAGAGCCGCCTGTCAGCACGCCTTGCTCCCAGTCGATCCAGATGGCCTGTGATCCACCAACGGGACGGGCTGGTTCGACGATGGAATGTCCCATTGCAGCCAATTCAGCCCGCATTTCTTGGGGCACGGCTGTCTCAATTTCCACTTCACCCGTGTCAGGGTCAACCATCATGCGCGGTGCGTCCATCGCCTCTTGGATGTCCAAGCCATAATCAAAATATCGGCTCAAGAACTGCATATGGCCAAAGGCCTGATATTCGCCGCCCATCACACCAAACGGCATCACCGCCTTGCCCCCTTTCGTAACCATACCCGGAATAATCGTGTGCAGCGGGCGCTTGCCCCCATCAATGCAGTTAGGGTGGCCGCGTTCCAACGAAAACCCATGGCCACGGTTTTGCAGCACAACGCCCGAATTGGGTTCCGTCAGCCCAGACCCCCAGCCGTGGAACAATGTATTGATAAAGCTGACCGCGTTGCGATCTTTGTCCACAACGGTCAGGTAAACCGTGTCTTCGTGACGGGTCAGCGGAATATCCGCAGGCGGTATCGTTGCCTTGGCCATGTTGATCTGCGCACGCATCGCAGCGGCGTAGTCGGCGGACAGGATTTCATCAATCGGAACATCCGAAAACGCAGGATCAGCCAGATAGGCATTGCGGGCGCGATAGGCCAAACGACAGGCTTCCAGCTCTTGATGCAGGCGTTTGGTGGTGATTGGCCCATCTGCCCCTGCATCAAAGCCGCTCATCACATTTAACAGCAACAGTGCAAACAAGCCTTGCCCGTTTGGCGGGCATTCATGCACCGTATGGCCGTGGTATTCAGTGGTGATTGGCGTTACATATTCGCCTTTGGTTGCGGCAAAATCATCGACGGTATGTAGGCCGCCTTTGCCCTGTAAGTATTCCACAATATCGTTGGCAACTTTGCCGCGGTAAAACGCATCGCGGCCATTGTCTGCAATAGATTGCATCGTTTCTGCCAGCGCCTTTTGATGGTGCATTTGCCCTACCTTGGGGACTTCACCATTTGGCAAGAAAATCGCTGCGGTGCTATCCTCTGCGGCCAACAGAGCTTTGCTCGCTGTCCAATCCGCATGCACACGCGATGAAATCGGATACCCATCGCGGGCATAGGCGATGGCAGGTTGCAACACCTCGCCCAAGGTCATGCGCCCATGATCGGACAGCAATTGCGACCACGCATCCACCGCCCCTGGAATTGTGACGGAATGGGGTGAACGGCGGTCGAATTCACTAATTCCTTGAGATTCAAAGTAATCAATCGTGGCGGCGGCAGGTGCTTTGCCAGAGCCGTTGAAGCCCACAACCTGATCTGTTCCGTTTGGCGCATAAAGGCAGAAATTATCCCCGCCAATGCCTGTGGAGCCGGGCTCCACCACACACTGAACAGCACAGGCTGCAACGGCGGCATCCATGGCGTTGCCCCCTGATTTCAGCACCTCAATCGCGGTTTGACTGGCCAGCGGATGCGACGTTGCCGCCATGCCGTTTGGCGTATGGACGGGGGAGCGACCGGGACGTTCAAGATTACGCATGGGACCTCTGCCTTTTGTAAACGGTTGAGGCAGTTTAGGCAGGGATATGACCCAAAGGCCAGCCCGTTTCACAATCGATTTACGTGATCCGTAAAGATAGCCGCTGCCCTGCCCCAGACGCCAACGTCAATATCATCAAGGGTCATTAGATAGGGCAGCAATTGATCGGCGTAGTCTTCGCTGCTTTCAACGGGCAGCATGGATGGCAGGTTGTCGATAGCCATAACATCCAAAAGGGTTGGCGTATCCGCCACGCGCACCAAAGGATCGGCAAATGTGGTGGAGCGATCATAGATCGGGATGGGATTGTAGCTGCTGTTTGGATCGCAAGACACATCCGCAATGACCCGCAGTGATTTGGGTTCAGGAACCGCTGATTTTGGTACAAAAACGGGCACGCTTGGCCCTGCGAGGATGCAATTTACAAACAGCGTGTGGTTCAGAATTTCAGGGAATGGTCCGCCATGTGCGGTTTCATCCATATCCCACTCTGTTGGCGTGACACCAAGGGCGTGCAAAAGCGCCGTTGCACCCGACCCAACACGGCCTTTGGCCCCAATGATAATTGCAGATAACTCACCCGTGTCACAGGATTTAAGGCGGGATTGCAGGTCTGCGATCAAGGCATCTTTGGAATGAAACACCCCAACGGAGCCGAGATTTGCATCCTCTTGCTGCGCCTGCCATGCCATCACCCCAACAGCCGCCCCAGCAAACCCCGCCCAATAACCAAAAGCGGCGATACGGCGGCCATTTTCCAGTGTGAGATATTCCAAATCATAAAGCGTGCCACCGCCCCGTTTGAACCGCCCCAACAAGGTGGGCCCATCTGCCTGCCCTTTGTACGCATGGCCAAACATAATGTGGCGGTGGCGCAGATCTGGACCCGCCTCATCCAACTCTTTCAACCCGAAAACAATTGCACCAGACGGCGCATCAACCCAACTATGTTCAGGTACAATTTCACAGCCAGCATCCGCGTAGCCCGCAATAGGAATGGCCCGCGCATCAGATTGTTCCACTGTCACTGTGTGACCTGCTGCCAGCAGCTTTGCCGCCCCTGCCGGCGTGATCCCAACCCGTTGTTCAAACGCGCGTTGTTCCGCGCGAACCCAAATATGTGCCATGACCCTGTTCCTTATCTTGCTCTTGCGCCGCCTAAAACCGCAGAAACGGCAAAGCATGCTGTTGCCAGACACACAATCGTTGGCCCTGTGGGCGTGTCAAACTGAAAGGCGAGGAAGAGCCCGCCAAGGGCGGACACCGCGCCGACCGCCATCGCAAATATCGCCATATGTTCGGGTGTTCGCGCAAACGGGCGGGCTGCGGCGGCGGGAATAATCAAAAGAGATGCAATCAGTAACACACCAACAACCTTGATTGCGACCGCAATCACAATGGCAAGTGCGATGGTAAGGATGATCTGCTCGCGTTTCGGGTCAATACCCGAGGCATGGGCTAAATCCGCGTTCAACGTGGTGGTCAGAAGTGCAGACCACCGCCACGCTACAAGCGCCAAAACCAATGCTGCCCCCGCCCAAATTACAACCAAATCCAGCTTGCCCACCGCAAGGATATCACCGAACAAATACGCCATAAGATCAATGCGCACGCCTGACAAAAACGACACTGCGACCAAACCAATGGCCAGTGCGGAATGGGCCATTACCCCAAGCAAAGTGTCGAGCGCATACCCACGGTTGCTGAGTGTTGAAACAACGGTTGCGGCGATCAAGACCACGACCAACACACCCACCATTACGGACAGGTTTAGCGCCAAGGCCAGCGCCACGCCAAGGATTGCGGCATGGGCTGTGGCATCGCCAAAATACGCCATCCGCCGCCAGACAACAAAGCATCCAAGCGGTGCGGCGGCCAAGGCCACGCCCAATCCTGCAAGAGCGGCGCGCACAAGAAAGCTATCAAAAAAGGTCATTCTGCGGCCTCGTGATCGTGATGATGGTCATGATCATGGCTGTGATTGTGTTCATGACGATAAAGCGCCAGTGCCCCTTGCGTGCCAGACCCAAACAATGCGCGATACTCAGGGGCGCTCGCCACATGTTCTGGGGCCCCTTCGCAACACACATGGCCGTTTAAACAAATCACCCGATCAGAGGCTGCCATCACAACGTGCAATTCATGGCTCACCATCAGCACGGCGCACCCCAGTTGCGTTCGAATGCTTTCGATCTGGGCATAAAACGCTGCTGATCCCGATTGATCGAGTCCTTGTGTTGCCTCGTCCAAGATCAACAATTCAGGTTTTGTCAGCAACGCGCGGGCCAAAAGCACCCGTTGAAACTGTCCCCCTGACAGCCGTGCCATTTGGCGGTGCTGTAAATCCTGAACGCCTGCTGTGTGCAGGGCCGATTTGATGTCTGTTTTGGGCACAGGCTTTGGCAGCCTTAGAAACCGTTCAACGGTTAAAGGCAGCGTCGGGTCGATATGCAGCTTTTGTGGCACATATCCAACGCGTAGGTTTGGTTTTACCGCAATGCTGCCATGGCTCAGGGGAACAGCCCCAATGATGGCGCGCAAAAGTGTGGATTTACCAGACCCATTCGGACCCACCACAGTTACAATTTCACCAGGCGACAAAGTAAGATCAACACCGTGCAGAACCTCTGCCCCGCCAAGCGCCACGGACAAATGCGTGGCCGTAATCAATGGGGTCATGCGGATGTGTCCTGACAATTTGGGCAGAGCCCTTCAGCTTCTAGGACTGTGCGTTCCACCTTGAACCCTGCGGCCGCAGCCGTGCGTGCAAGAGACCCAGTTTCAAGCTCTGTATGGGTTTCAGCTACGATGGCGCAACTGCGACACACCAGAAAAGTTGGCGCATGATCCGTCGTGGGATCGGTACAGGCCACAAACGCATTCAGACGTTCAATTTTATGGGCGAACCCGTTGCTAACCAAGAAATCAAGGGCGCGGTACACCACAGGCGGCTGTGAGCCTAGCCCTTCGTCGCGCAGCAAGTCGAGCAGATCATAAGCCCCCATGGCACGATGCTCTTGCAGCAAGATTTCCAAAACACGGCGGCGCACGGGGGTTAATTGCAACCCTGCTTTGGCGCATTGCGCATCCACTTTGGCAATATTGCCTTTGATACATGCCGTGTGATCGTGGGTTTCAAAACCGATCGTGGTCATTGTGTGAGGTCCGTTTCGTTTAGACCTTGATATGTTATAAGATAACATCTAACAAGTCGATATGTTATACTATTACACTCCTTCCATGGCCCGCCTCCTCGCCTCTGTTGCATTGTGCGCCAGTCCTGCATTTGCAGAAACACCGCGTGTCGTAACAGACATTCCGCCTGTTCATTCTTTGGTTGCCCAAGTGATGGAGGGTGTTGGAACGCCTGATCTGGTAATCCCAGCCAGCGCATCACCCCACAGCTATTCCATGCGCCCTTCACAGGCCGCCGCGTTGCAGGGTGCGGATCTTGTGTTTTGGATCGGGACAGAGCTGACCCCTTGGTTAGAACAACCGCTTGAAAATTTAGCAAATTCCGCCACAAAAATCGCGTTGCTTGATCATAAAGCAACCACGACCCGCGCATTTCGCGAATTAGAGGACATGGTCGAAGCC
This sequence comes from Amylibacter sp. IMCC11727, assembly GCF_029854195.1. Taxonomy (NCBI): domain Bacteria; kingdom Pseudomonadati; phylum Pseudomonadota; class Alphaproteobacteria; order Rhodobacterales; family Paracoccaceae; genus Amylibacter; species Amylibacter sp. IMCC11727. The sequence continues at coordinate 1,457,691 of NZ_CP122960.1, read as the reverse complement.
GATGATCATGAGGATCACGCAGACCATGGCACGCATCAAAATCATGATGACCACGCAGACCATGAAGATCACAGCGATCATGCAGATCATGGCGAGCACGGCCATGATGGGCACGACCATGATGGCGTCGATCCACACGCTTGGTTAGACCCGCAAAACGCGGTGGCATGGGTTGATCTGATTGCGGACACTTTGGCGGCCCAAGACCCCGAAAATGCGGAAAGATACAAAGCAAATGCCAATTCAACCCGTGCGCAGATTCTGCAAACATCTGCAAAAATCGCAGATGACTTAAAGCCGCTTCACGATCAGAGCTTTGTCGTCTTTCATGATGCCTATCAGTATTTTGAAAGCCGCTTTAATCTGTCGGCTGTCGGGTCCATTGTGCTGAATGACGCGAGCCAACCCAGCCCTGCGCGTCTGTCGCAAATCCAGGCCGTGTTACAGGAACATAACGTGGCTTGCGTTTTCACCGAAGCACAATTTAGCGAAAAACTGGTCAACACAGTCGTGGAAGGTACGGACGTCAAACGTGCCGAACTAGACCCATTGGGCGCGTCTTATGAAACAGGATCAGCCCTTTATCTGAATGTGATCAAGGGCTTGGCTGAACAGATCAAAAACTGCTTAACACGTTAAGCAGCCGCTCTATTCAGCCGCAACCTTCTGCACCACCAACTGATAGGGATTGTTCGCAATCTGCTTTTGGTGATGTGATGCGGCGCTAATGATGGGGGGAACTTGCGCTTCGAACGGGGTGAAAAACAGCTTTGTTTTTGTGCCCCGCAGGTTCATCCCACTCACAGCGGACAACACAGGTGCGCCCACAAGGCTGATCGCGATGGGCAACAGCCAAAGGGACACAGCCCCGCCCAATATCCCAACCATCAAAACAGCACCTAGAACGGTTTCAACCACATGGAATCGCAGGATCGTACGCAGATCATATCGCGCCCCATAGCGTTTTTGCGGGCCCCAATTTTCATGTCGCCCCGTCAAAATCCCAACAATCGCCTTGGTTTGCTGCACCATCAAAACGGGCGCCACCGCCATAGAACCGAGAAGCTCCATCAACGCACCTTTGGAAAAGGTGACACGCCCCTGAAAGACGTCTGCCTTGGCGGTATCACACAAAACGGCCGCGGCCCCAGCCAGTTTTGGCGCGATCAACATGAAATACACCAGCCCCAGCACCCAAAGCCCAGACCCATTGAACAGGGCAAAGTTGATATAGCTGTCCGCTGACCGCCCAGTCACAAACGCCAACACGCCGCCACCCGCAGATGTGCCCAGCAACGCGCCAATCGTGATCAGCCCAAACCACAAAGGTGACATCAGGTAGGTCAGCGCATTAATCCCAAGATGAAAACGCGACACGGGGTGCAAGCCCTTGGCCCACATAATGCGAAGATGCTGCATATTGCCTTGGCACCAGCGCCGATCCCGCAAGATGTAATCAATCAGCGTAGTTGGCGTTTCCTCATACGTCGGATCAAGGGTTGGACGCATTTTCACACCCCATCCCGCACGGCGCAAAAGGGCCGCTTCGACAAAGTCATGGGAAAAGATCAGCGTGGTTTTGCCCTTGCGATCCTTTAAGTATGGCAAGCCAGCACATTGCGCAAAAGCTCGGGTTCGCACGATAGCATTGTGCCCGTGATAATTTGCTTCGCGGTGGGACCAAAAAGCCTCTCCCAATGCTGGAAACAGGCCAAAAGCGGCGCTTGAAAATTGCTGCATACACCCAAATACCGTGTGTGATCCAAATAGTCGCGGGCAGGTTTGCACTAAGCCGAGCGTTGGGTCAGCGGCCAAATCATCGCTTAACGACACAACCGCGCTGGCATCCATGACACTATCGGCATCCAGAACCAACATCGCATCATAGGCCCCACCCCAATGCGTGATCCACTGAGCCAGGTTGCCCGTTTTACGATCCAGATTTTCTGTGCGGCGACGATAGTAAATTGGCACATCAAAAGACATCTGCGCCCGCAGATGCAACATTGCTTCTTCCTCTAGGGCGGCGATGTCCGGGTCTGTTGTGTCGCTCAGCAAAAAGAACGCATAGGAATGTCGCGACGCCGTATTGCGCAGCTGGGCCATCATTGCCGCCACATTGCCAAACACGTGAGATGGGCTTTCGTTATAAATCGGGGACAGAACAGCAACGCGCAATGCTGACCCAATGTCGGAGGATTGGTCGTGAGCCTGTGGCTTTTTAAGGGCCACTGCCATGCCAGCAAGAGCCGACACAAATGTAAAGGCGATCCAAATAAACGTGGAAAAGATCAGTGCAAGCCAGATTATTTCCAGCACACTCAGCCCGCCCACAGACAACACACTGGCCAGATAGCCCGTTACCGCAAAAGTGGCGGCAACAGCGGGAATTAGCGTTGCAGCGCGCCGCACCCATACAGATTTAGGTGTGCGCGGTGGCGTCACACGTGGCCCGGCAAACGGCTGCGCAAAATTCTGTGTCGGCATATGGAGCGGTGCAGTATCAGGCATCCACATATGCCCAGTAATGCCAAGGGTTTCATCCCCAATCCGCTGTGATGCGATGCTTTGTATGATGGGCGAGAATGAGTTCATTTTGCAGGCCGCGCGCGCCACGGCTGCGATTTGAACCATGCGGCAAGGTAGGCCACGCCGGTGATCAAGGCAAAGCCGATCAAATTGCCAAAAACAACCGTCCACGTGCCCCGAGATGTTTGATCAAAGGCAAAACCGATCAGCCGCGCCAAAACCATGGAAAATACGAAAACAGCCAGCGATTGTTGTCCAACCTTCATGATGATCTTCAACACCACACGCCAGATTTTCGCAAAAATGCTGTGACCAGTGGCGATCAAACGTTTACCCCCCTCACCAGCGGCAGCCCAACCAAGATAAGCCAATGCCAAAAAGTGCAGGTAACGGAACAGTCCAAATTCGGTTTTTGTGGTCAGAAAACGAATATCCCCCGCAATGGCTTTCAGATCTGGCACGGCCCGCAAAATGCGGAAATAGGCAAAAGGCACCGTGGCCAGCACGACCAGAATGGCCAAGGCCACCAACCATTTGTTCAAAGGCGGTTGTGGCAGCCAGCCAGACATTAGGGCAAAGCCTGTGAAAAATACCAACTGCCAGCCGAAAGGATTAAAGAACCACGTGCGCTCGCTCCATGGTTCGGCAGGCATAGCCAAATATCCCATATTCGCGCCGAGCCATACAACCAGCACAAACACAACGGCCAAGGCGCCGTGCATGTTCTTAAGGCCCACTACGATGGGCATCATGGCCAAAATGGCGATGTACATAGGCAGAATGTCGAAATAATTCGGCACATACGTCAGGGTCATCAAACCCATTAACTGTGGTACGGGGTCTTTGAAAAACGGCCACAGGTTCAACGAACCAATGTAATCCTTTTTGAACAATTCTGTGCTGTTCAGCGTGGCCATTAAAACCGCGATTACAAAGAACACCGCGATGTGCGCCCAGTACACTTGCCACACTCGAAATGCGACGCGCGCCGTACCTAAGAACCAGCCTCGATGCTCAAACGCTTTGCCAAACGCGATGGCCGATGCCATGCCAGAACAAAACACAAAAATTTCGGTCGCATCAGAAAATCCAAAACGCGCAGGAATCCACAAGGTCAAAAAGTTACCGGGCGTGTGGGCCACAAGAATGATGAACATCGCAATGCCGCGATAAAAATCAAGCCGTGGGTCGCGCTGTGTCGGTGTGGCGATAGATGCTGTGGACGAGGGCATAATGGGACTTCCGAAATCAAAAGGGCAGGCTGCGGTTTTATTCAGCAGCGACGTGTTGTCCAGTGCCGCCCCCATTTAAACTGGCGGAAATCAACTTAAACCGCGCTGCGGCGTATTGATCTTCGGTTCCGCCACGACGGGATTTACGTTCGTTTAAAATGTCTTTTGCTTCGCGCAGGAACCCGCCACGAATACCCGCATCAATGGTCAAGCGTTCAAACACATCCCGCTGGGCGTGGCTGCCTCCAGCCATTTGCAGGTTTGTGCGCGCTTTGGCGAGGTTTTGAAACGCAGCTTCGTAGTTGGCTTCACCAAAGGCCTCTAATCCCGCAGCAGCGGCCAAGCCTGGATCGGCCATGGCTTGGTTGATCTCGTTTGAAGTATCATTTGCGTCTGTGTTCAACCGTTGCATCATGGATTGAATAGCGCTGTCGCGGTCCCCCCCCACAAGGGCGAGCATATAGTGTAGATCGGCAAAAATCAGACAGCCGTCTTTGGTGCGGTTTTCAGAAATATCCGCCAGTTCTTCCCAGCGATCCCCAACATCAATGCCTTCGAGTTCCATACGGCTCAGCAAAGATGTGGCATTTGAAATATCGCGGTAATCGTCTGTTTTGTCCTTGCGAATTTCATTGTCATACAAGGCAAACACCTGATCCACCTGCCCTTGGTCCAAGTGCATCAGCGCTTTGTGCCACCACACGTGGTAGCGAAAGTTGTTGCAATGGGCCCATGCGTTTTCGCGCCCAGACAACCATTCCAGCCCGCTTTTCGCATTCGCCGTCATGTCATAAACATGCGCCACAGCATGCAAACCCCACGCATCATCTGGAGCGTATTCCATTCCTTTGATGCCAGCGGCTTCGGCCAAAGCGTATTCGCCCGTTTCTTCCAGCGCAAAAGCATGACAGCCGTGAATGTATCCATAAGCCGCGTGGCTTTCATCATAAGATGGCATCACCGCTTCGATCGAGGTACGCATGGCCTGGCTGTCGCCAAGGATAAAGGAAATGGCGTGGCTGATTTTCATGGCCAGTGCGTCTTGAGGCGCCAGCAAGAGAACCTCTTCCATACACTGCTGCGCCGCTTTGGGGCGTTTTTGCAACCAATGACCCAGCGCAAACACAAATTTATGCTCGCGCGTGGTGGCTGGCACAGATTTTAGCGCCGCTTGCGCCGCCGCGTAAGCTTCGCGTGCCGTCTGGATCAGTTCACGACGCCCCAGCATCAAATAAAACAACCCTTTGGTGGCGTGGCCCATGGCAAAGTTTGGCTCTGCCTCAAGAACGGCGGCCAGATGCATGGGCGTAATTGCAGCATGTGCCAAAAACCCCAACTGCATCTTATCCCACTCATCCCGCGTTGCGGCATTCGTCAAAGAAAGGGTATTGCCAAAGATATCAGTTTGCATGGTGCGTCCTCGCATGTTCCAGTTGTGGTTAGACTGGATCGCACGCAGAACAAATGCACAGTTGCACGAGATAACGCGCATTTGATCGCCCGTGTTTCAAGTGGTCTCAAAAACAGCCTAAATCGCGAAAAACGCTGCCAAATTCGTGTTAGATACGGCCGTCATACGCACCACGGTCAATCTGCGCAGCAATAACCGTAAATGTATCGGCGGATTGCGCAGCTTTTAACGCGTCCCGCAAGGCAGCCCGAGAAGAAACGGAAACACCAACGCCGCCAAAGGCTTGCCCAATGGCCGCAAAGTCATGGTGCCCAAAATCAACACCCTGATTCTGCATCTGATTTTGACGTTGCTTCAATTCAATCAGTGCAAGGCTTGCGTCCACAAACACCACAAAAATCGGCTTAATCTCCAGTTCCTTGGCCGTGGCCAATTCCCCCGCCACCATCAAAAAACCTGCATCCCCTGAAAAGGACACAACGGGGCGATCAGGTGACGCGATTTTCGCGCCCATGGCCAAAGGAACCGCACACCCCATGGTGCAAAATGCAGAGGATTGCATCAATCCACGCGGCTCATAACAAGGCCACATTTGCGACAGTAAAATCCGATGCGCCCCACTGTCAGCCGTCGCCAACGTGTTTTCTGGCATCACCTGTCGGCACTCGTCAATAATCGCAGCTGGACCCCATGCCTCGTCTTCAGGAAAAGCCCCAGCAAGCGCCGCTTTTACCGCAGCTATTTCCCCGTCTGGCCACGTGGATTGCCCCGCATTCCCTAACAAAGCGCTCAGCGTTGCCCCTGTATCTGCCACGAAACTCAGGCTCGATTGGTGCATGTAATGGTCGTTCGCTACCGAAGATATATCAATCACATTGGTCTGGTTTGGGTCCCATACTTCGCGCCAACCGGGCCGCATTTCAATCGGATCATAGCCCGCAAGGAGGATCAAATCCGCCGCACGCACAAACGGCAACAATTGCTGATCAGCCAAAGGCGACAGCCCTGCCCCACCCAAACACAAAGGATGTGTTTCTTTCACAATCCCCTTGGCCTTGTACGTTGTAATAAAGGGTACAGAATGGGTTTCACAAAACGTTTTAATATCCGCACCCGCGCCGTCGTTCATTGCATCAACGCCCACAATCATTACAGGGCGTTTCGCCGTGGCAACCCAATCACGGGCTTGATCCAGATCAGGACCCACTGTTGGGACAACAATGGTTGATCGGCTGCGGCGGCGCAATTTGGGCAAAGACACAGTGGCATTGGCCACGGCAATCGGCACATCAATATGCACAGGGCCAAGACGGGGATCGGTTGCCAAATTAACCGCACGATCCGCGATGATGTCACAGCTGTCCACTGTCAGACGAAAGCTTTGCTTGGTGATGGCCGAAAACACGGCGCTGTGGTCCATCACTTGGTGGGTGTATGTTTGCGCCTCGTCTGCATCCACACAGCCCGTGAGCACAATCATCGGCACGCGGTCTTGCAAAGCGTTGGCAATGGCATTCACCCCATTCATCGCACCAGGCCCAAGGGTTGCCACCAAAATTCCAGGTGCCCCTGTGCGGTGATAATCTCCTTCGGCCATAAACGCGGCGCTGTTTTCGTGTTTGACCAGAACAAATTCGATGCCCGCTTTGGCTAAGGCATTCACAAGGGTCAAAACTTCACCCCCAGGCATGCCATAGGCGCGGCGGCAGCCTGCTTCGAACAGGCGCTCGGCAAGGTAATCAACGGTGCGTTTTGTGCTGGGCATAGGATATTCCGCGCTTGGATTTGTTTTGATCCGTTCCTGCCATGCAAGTCACCATCAAGCAATGCGCGTTTGGGAGCCCTCACAAACAGGTGACGGGTGTTTCAGCGCCGTGGCAAGGCTTCGAACCAATCAGCCGCCAAATCAGCCCAACCGTTTGGGACAACATGCCCCCCATCAAACAACGCGAATTCGAGCGCCGTTCCAGCGGCACATTCTGTCCAACTGCGGCGCATGAATGGCCCAGTATTTTCAAATTTACGCGCACGGGGCTGAGGGCAGTCATTCGCCGCGCGCCAAATGCTGTTGGTGACGAATGCGTCCCCTTGCGTGAAACCGCTGCCCACGATCCGCCCCTCAAGAGGAAACGTGCCATCGCGCCACCCATGGGTGTGCAACAGACGCACAGACCCCGCGCATTCAATCGGGTGAGGTCGCCAAAAGCTGCCAGCAACAGGGGCGTAGGCGGCAAATAAATCAGGGGTTTCGCAGGCCACATAGTGGGTCATCGAACCGCCGATGGAAAAGCCTGCCAAAACTGCGCGATCCCGATCCAAACCGAACCGTGCAACCGCATCATCAATGGCTTGGGCGAAAAAAGCGCCTTCATCCCGTGCCTTGGGCCGTTCGGGATGAAAGCTCCAGCTTGTGGGACCCGTGCCACCGCGTTTCAGAGCGTTCGGGGCCAAAACCGCATAGCCACGATCTACAAGAACGCGCGTGATATGAGATTGGCGCAACGCCCCCATACCGGTGCCGCCATAGCCATGCAAATACACAAAAACGGGCGCGTTTTCAGGGGTTTCAGGCAACGCGATTTCGTAACTGCCCATCGCAACGGTGCAAGACCCCGCCTGCCCTGCGCAATCGGCCACGGCAATGTGTGGAACAACCGACGCAAGACAGCCCACCATGGCTGCAAAAATACCGCGCACGCTCATTTATTTCACTACGGGCAGACCAGTGCGCAGCCAACCAGGCCCCGCACGTGAGCCAAGCATACCTTCGGGCACGTCAATGATTTGGGTAAAACCTGCGATTTCCAATTGCCGAGATAGCCATTTCGATCGGACACCTCGCGCGCACATCACGGCAATGGGCTGCGACCTGTCACCACCAACCAAACCATCGAGTTGCGCCACAAAATCTTTGCGCCGCATATCAAGAGGCTTGGCACCGACCCCCACACCTGTAAGGGCCCATTCATCTGGTCGACGGATATCTACCAGCGTGATCGCCCCTTCGAGCGCGAGGTCATGGGCGTCTTCTACGGACAACTTCTTTTGCGCGATTAGCTCCGCTGTGGTTTCCGCCATAAGCGGCGTCGCAGCAAAACCCGCCAACGACAAAACGACGACACGGCGTGTTACTTTTTGAAAAGGCACAGGTTTTCAACCCTTAGTTCGTGATAGGCGCATTTGAGGAATAAAACGGAATGGTCCGTGTGGACGCATCGCGCGGCTCCAATTTTGGCCATTTGGCTTCAGAGATTTTCAGATTGCCTGAAATATCTTCTTCCCAGAAACCCACCACATCTTTGGTCACGTTCAAATACAATTTACCATCCACAATACGCCACAACTCGGGGTTCGCAGGGACTTTGCCCCCTTTGGATACGCCGTACGCACAATGGCCATTATACTGGGGAATATACGCTTCGGGATTGGCCACAAACGCATCGCGATTGGCTTCGGATGAAAACGCCCAGGTGGCACCATTGTATTCTGCCGTGATAGATGACTTTCCTTTCACGGGTGCTGGCTGAGCTTGGCCCACTGCGTTTTGTTCCAAAGTAAAATACGCCACAACATCATGGCCAGATACTGCGAAACCCGTTTCATCCACGTATTGCGGACCAGCAAAAGCCAATGTTGGAAGGGTCAGAGCAGCAAAAGCAAGGGGAAGAAGGCGTTTCATGGGATCATCCTGTTGTTGAGTTCGACACCATTCATACAGAAAGACAGCGCACCGCCTAGACCGCCTCACATGAAATTGAGCGTTCTGACATCAAAGGATGATCACAAAATAATCATTTTGCTTCGGATCGCGGTTGGTTGTAACAGCACAAGGAATCCTACGACCGAGATATATTGTGACCCTGTTCCCCAAAACCGCCCTAACCGTGATAGCGTTGTTCCTCAGCCTATCCACGGGGTCGGCAAAAGAAGACAAAATCGGCAACAGCTTCAAATCCCCAGATATTTTGGTGCTGGGCGATAGCCAAATTCCGTTCGGATCGGGGCCAAGCTTTCTCGACTTCTTTGAAAACCTCAGCGATCTGTGCGGGTTCAAGGATAAGACGACCGACAAATTAGGCGGGCAATCCGTTGCCATTATCGGTGTGCGCTCCACCTCGCTTGGCACATGGACCAAACGCACAAGATCAGGCAAGCGCCCAATTTGCACAGTCGACCCAAAATGGAAAGTGAACGCAGGCACCTTTGGCATCATAAATCGCAGTGATAATATTTATGCGCAAATTGGTCAGGGGAAAAACTATCAGTTTTGCAAAGCAAAACAGTCCGCGTTTGAAACCATGTTTCGCCCCGACTATTACGATCCCAAATTGCTGTTTTTAACCTTTCTTGGCAATTCATCGCGCACATGGGCCAACAACAAAGAAGCAGCCCTTGCCGATGTGAAAGCCGCAATCGCGCACTTACCGCCGCATATTCCGTGTGTGTATATGACCACTGCGCCGACCTATTACAAAAAGACAGTAAAACAACGTCACAAAGCGCAAGAAAACCTGAAAGCAGCCTTTGCAGAAACGGGCAATCGGTGCAGTTTTGTCGATGGGTTTACCCCTGAAACAATTAAACTGAACCAAGGGGTACGCCAGCATTTTCGCCGCCATAAGTCGGGCAAAGTCAAAGACCCGTTTCATCCAAACAAACGATCCGCGAAGAAATTCTTTCGCTTACAACACGGCGCAATTTGCAAAGCAGTGGCCGAACAATTGAAGTGATTGCCATTCCCAATGCAATGCGACGACACTGTCCTAGTAACGAATCTGGATAGAGGGGCCGCAGGCATGACGTTTAACACAGCTTTGATCACTGGCGGGAACGGAAATCTTGGCCAATTGGTTGCCGCCCGCCTAGAATCCCAAGGGGTAAAAGTGATCAGCTTTGACTTGCCTCACACCCAAAGCGAGGCCACGGCCAAACGCCATGCCGAAATACTCGGCGACATGCGGGATCACGATCTTTTGCGCCGTATTTTCGAAGAACATAAACCACAAGCAGTGTTCCACTTGGCTTCGATGCTGTCAGGCAGCAGCGAAGCGGACCCGATTGCTGCATGGGATGTGAACGCCACGGGCTCCGTCACTTTGATGCGGTTGGCGCTGGAATTTGGCGTTGGACCGTTTTTCTTTGCCTCCACCGTGGCAACCTATGGGCCGAACCTGCCCGATCCCTTGCCCGAAGCCGCCGAACAATGGCCTGAAAATATTTATGGTGCCACTAAAGTCGCCGTCGAACGTATGGGAGTGTATCTAAAACAGAAACAGGGCCTTGATTTTCGCTGTTTGCGGTTTCCTTTCGTGCTGTCACCCTTCGCCCCAGATGCCGCGCTAACCGCATTTGCATCCAACGCGTTTAAGGCTGCGGCGACTGGTGCGCCTTTTACCTTTCCCATCGAACCAGACACCGCCATGTCCGCTTTATTCCTAGACGATGTGACGCGCAGCATCGTTGAAATTGCACAGGCCGATGCTGAACGTTTGGCCCAGCCTGTTTACAATTTACATGGCTACACCGTTCGCGCGACAGATATTGTCGAAAAATTACGCCAACGTTATCAAACCTTTGATTGCAGTTTTGCCCCCGATGAAAAAATGGTCGCATTGATTGGCAGTTGGCCGTCCGCACTTGTCAGTGATGGCGCTGCGCGGGATTGGGATTGGGTGGTTGAATACGATTTTGACAAAACAGCCGAAGCAATGTTTCAGCTGTTTGAAACACCCTAGGTTTTGATCTGCGTCACGTCGTAGGCGTAAATCCCATCAAATGGCCGTGCTGCCAAACCCGCAGGCAACATTCGAGCCACGTTCAGTTTTGCCAGCGACAACTGCCCCCCAAACGGCCCTCCTCTGTGAAACAAATCCGCATTGGCCCGCGCCTTTTGCTGCAACAGCGTTGTGCGGGGTTTGCGTGCTGCTTCATAGCTTCGAAAGGCCGCTTGGGGATCAGAAGCCTGCGCAAGGCAGTCTGACAAAACAAACGCATCCTCCATCGCCATTGCGGCCCCTTGTGCCAAAAACGGCAGTGTTGGGTGGCAGGAATCCCCCAGCAAAACAACGGGACCATCGGACCAACGCGTTAATTCGGGTTTGTCATAAAGCGCCCAAATATTCACGTCCGACACCGCCCTCAACAGCGTTTCAATACGCGGATGCCACCCTGAAAACACACGGCGCAGTTCGGTGACATCGCCCGCTGTGGTCCAACTGGCGTCTTGCCAGTCCGTGCGTTCTTCAACGGCGACAAAATTCACCAAAGACCCAGCGCGCAGGTAATAGGTGACAATATGCTGGCCCGATCCCGTCCAAACTGTCGCGTCTGGTGGAATGGTATTTGGGGGCAGTTGTGCGGCATCAATCACACCACGCCACGCCACTTGGCCCGTAAATCTGGCAGGTTGGTTCTCGTTCATTTGCGTTGCATGTGGGGATTTCACCCCATCCGCCGCAATGGAAATATCCGCCGTTGCTACACCGTGAAAACCTGCTTCATTGTATCCCGTCATACGCTGGTTCAATGCGATACTCACACCCAGATCTTCAGCATGTTCCACCAAAACACGATGCAAATCTGCGCGATGAATATGCAAATAGGGCGCACCATACTTTTGCTCTGCCGCGCCCTTTAAGGGGAGTGAAACATATTTCGCCCCTGTGCCCCCGTTGCGAATAACCGCGTTTTCAGGCTCGAACGCGAAAGGGCGCAGAGATGGCTCGATCTCAAGCGCGCGCAACACTTTCACTGCATTGGGGCTCAGTTGAATGCCCGCACCCACCGCGTCCAAAACAGGGCTTTGTTCATAGATTTGCACGCGAACACCGCGCCGTGCCAATGCAATGGCAGCGGTTAATCCTCCAAGCCCAGCGCCAGCGATATTTGCGGTTTTTATCATGCAGTTTGGTAACAACACCGCGCCCAAAAGCCAACCTTTGCCTGTAAACGACAAGGGTTTCCATCCGTACTTCGGTTTTAGGAAAACGGACAGGGATAGAATCGCATAAGATGATGGAAATACACGGGAGTTTCATCATGTCCGACGCCTCGCCAAGAACCCGTTCAGGTGGCCGCAGTGCGCGGCGTGCCCTGCGCACGGCACCTGATTTCGAAATGCTCAAGGGTCTTCGAAACGCCTTACCCTTGTGCGAAGTGATGGACGGCGCACAGGTAGAACAGATCGACGCGGCGTCGATGGATATCCTTGAAAACGTGGGTGTGGTGTTTCGCGATGATATCGCGCTTGAGGATTGGCGCAAAGCGGGGGCCAAAGTCGTTGAGGACACCGTGTACCTTGATCGCGCCTTGGTCCGCGATCTGATTTCAACAATTCCCGAAACCTTCACCTATCATGCAAGGGACCCCAAAAAGAATGTGGCCCTTGGCGGTCGTAATGCAATTTTTGTGCCTATGACAGGCGCCCCTTACCTGCGCGATTTGGATGACGTGCGGCGCAATCCATTGATGGAAGATCTGTCGATGTTCCACAAACTTAGCCACATGATGCCATCCCTGCATTCTTCGGCCCATCACATCGTTGAACCTTACGATCACCCGATCAGTCAACGGCATTTGCGCATCACGTATTCGTCGATGAAACATTCCGACAAAACATTCATGGGTATGACCACCAGCCCAAAAAACGCCGAAGACGTGATGGACATGTGCGGTATCCTATTTGGGGATGATTTCATCGATACGCACCCCGTTGTAACGGGCAATTGCAACGGAAATTCACCGCTGGTCTGGGATGAAACCATGCTGGGGGCCATGCGGGCGTTTTGCAAACGCAATCAACCCGTTTTGTGTTCGCCGTTCGTTTTGGGCGGGGCCAATACCCCTGCTTCTGTCCCCGCGACAGTGGCACAATTAAACGCCGAAGCCCTGTCCGCGCTGGCCTATACCCAAGTGATCCGCCGTGGCGCACCCGCGATTTATGGGCATTACCTGTCTACCGTTTCAATGAAATCAGGGGCCCCTATGGCGGGCACACCCGAAATTTCGCTGATGAACTTTATGATTGGCCAAATGGCGCGGTTTTATGGCGTGCCGTGGCGCACCTCAAACACGCTTGGCGGGGCAAAAACCTTTGACGCGCAGGCGGGATATGAAAGCGCGACAACCCTATCTGCGGTCATGCACGCGGGCGCAAATTACATTTGGCATTCGGCGGGCTGGAACGAAGCAGGAATGCACTGTTCTGTTGCAAAATTTATTGTCGATGCGGAACAATGCGCCATGGCCTATCGCATGGCCGAAGGGCCGAAATGGGATGACTTTGACACGGCGCTGTCCGCCGTTTCTGACATCGGACCGGGCGGGCATTATCTGGGACACCAGCACACGCAAGACAATTTCCGAGACGCGTTTTTCATGCCTGACATGTTTGACAACAATTCAATCGAACAATGGGCCGCCGAGGGCAGCGTTGAAATCACTGAACGCGCCTTGAACCACGCCAAAAAGCTGTTGAAAGAGTATGAAGAACCAACGCTTGACCCTGCCAAAAACGAAGAACTGCTAGACTATATCGCGCGGCGTGAGCGGGAAATTCCTGCAGCGGATGCGTTAAATCAGGGTTACTAAACGCCTATTCAGCGCGCGCCTGATGCTCTTTCCAGCGCAGATAGGCGTTCGCGCCGAATTGCGCAAAGGGTTGGGGTGGCAGTTTCTTTGGCTTATCTTCCTCAGTGAAATACCGTGTACTGTCGCTGTTTTGCCCACAGGCCAGTTCTGCCGCTGCGATCCCTGTTAATGTGCCCCGTGCAGTGCCAAGGCCGTTTTGGACGCAAGCAGAAATCACCCCGTCTTCGATAACACCTGTCACAGACACGCCGTTCAGAGACAGACATAAATGCCCCGCCCATTCGTATTGCATTTGCACGCCCGCCAGTTTTGGGAATCGCGCATCAAATTTACGGCGTTGCACGCGCGCCGCACGGCGCACATCGCTCGCCGAAACCTCCATCGTTTGACGTACCGTCGCGCAGGTACGGGTGACAATCCGATTGCCCCCTTGCGCGGTATCAATGCGCCGCATCGTAGTGCCCATTGGATCAGACGGCGTGATCCCCCAACGGGGCTGCCCGCCAAGTGATTTCAGATCATCGGCAGATAATTCTGGCGTCATGGACGCGTATAAAAACAACTGCATCAAATGGCCCCGTGCCACCCCGAAGCTTTCTAAATGCCCGTTGTTGGCAAGGATGATCTGCGGTGTTGAAACACGCCCGTGCGCAGTTTGAACACACCACGACTGCCCTTGCTTTTGAAATCCCACAACGGCGCTGTTTTCCCAAATCTGCACCCCTTGCGCACGCAACCCAGCCGCCACACCAAGCACATAACCTGCAGGTTGCAGCATCAGTGTGCCAGGGGTGTAGAGGCCAGAGGTGTAATAATCGCTGCCCGTCATGGCCTGCATGTCTTTGGCATCAAGTTTTTCAAACACCTCGCCCAAACTGGCCAGATGCGCGGCATAACTTTCGTTATGGGCATGTCCTGCCTCGCTGGCTGCGCCATTCACTTTGCCTACGGGATCCGCAAAGGCACGGTTGATATCAAACTCAGCAACTGCATCCTGTGCAAAACGGATCGCGTGGCGGTTCAGTCCAGTTAAGACCTGATCCGCCGCCGCGCCCTGCCCTGCGTAATCTTCGGACGCCAAATCATGGGGCAGATCAATCATAAAGCCAGAGTTTCGCCCAGCGCTACCTTCAGCAATCGCCAGCGCATCTAACACAACAATCGTGCTGCTCGGCTGTAATTGGCGCAGCCGCCGTGCTGCAGACAATCCTGCAAAACCGCCCCCGATAACAACAAAATCGGCGGTATGATCACCCGCCAACGGTTCGCTTGGCGCAGGTGGGTTCAGAATGTCACGCCACGCGGCAGGGCTGTTAAAACGTGGGGTGCGTTTGGCCTGATACGCGCTCAATCCACCGCCTCGTCCATATCGTCGGCCAGATCAATCCAGATGGTTTTCAACTGCGTATATTGATCGTGGGCGTGGATGGAATTGTCCCGCCCCCCAAAGCCCGATTGCTTGTACCCGCCAAAGGGCGTGGCGATATCCCCTTCACCAAAACTGTTGATTGTTACCGTACCCGCGCGCAACATCCGCGCCCCACGAATGGCGCGTTTCGTGTTGGCGGTGAAAATCGACGCGCACAGACCATAATCCGTGTCATTGGCGATGCTGATGGCCTGATCAAAACTGTCCACAGTGATAACAGACAACACGGGACCAAAGATTTCGTCTGTGGCGCGTTTGTCCGTTGCGTCCACTTCAAAAATCGTCGGTTCCACAAACGCACTGTCATGGGATTTGCCGCCGATTACGGGAGTCGGCGCGCCGTCTAAATATCCGCAAACTTTGTTAAAATGTGCCGCCGAAACCAACGCGCCAACACGAATTTCAGGATCAAGCGGATTGCCAATATTCCAATGTTTCGCGTGATCTTTGATCCGATCCAACAGCGCGTCTTTGATATCTTTATGAACAATCAATCGCGACACGGCGGAACAATTTTCCCCCATATTCCAAAACGCGCCATTCACCACATGTTGCGCCACCAGATCGAGGTTTTCAGCATCATCCAACACGACGCAAGGGTTTTTGCCCCCCATTTCCAACACCACTTCTTTGGCGTTGCTTTCTGCGGCATAGGTCAGGAACCGCTTGCCCGTTGCCGTTGATCCCGTGAACGACACCATGTCGATGTCCATGTGCCGCCCGATGGGTTCGCCCACGTCTGCGCCGCCCCCTGGGACCACGTTTAAAACGCCGCGCGGGAGGCCAGCCTCCGTCGCCAATTCAGCAACGCGCAAGGCGGTTAACGACGTTTCCATCGCAGGTTTCACTACCACAGAACAGCCCGCCGCCAAGGCAGGGCCAATCTTCCACGCCAGCATCAACAGCGGGAAATTCCACGGCAGAACAAGGCCCACAACCCCAATCGGTTCGCGCACAATCATCGCAATGTGATCGTCGCTCGCAGGGGCCACTTGGTCATAGATTTTGTCAATCGCCTCTGCGTGCCATTTGATACAGTGGATGGTTTCAGGGATGTCCACGGTTTCGCAATCCAGAATGGTTTTGCCACTGTCGATGCTTTCCATTACCGCAAGCTCACGGGCATTGCGGGTCAGCAATTTGCAAAACCGGATCAAGATGTCTTTGCGTGCTGATGGGTGCATCCGCGACCAACGTCCATCATCAAATGCTTCGCGGGCCTTTGCCACGGCGAAATCCACGTCTTCGACCCCGCAAGCCGCAATATCCGCAAGTTTTTCACCCGTGGCAGGGTTTACCGTTTCAAACGTTTTACCAGAAATTGCGGGACGATATCCCCCGTCGATATAGGCATTGGTGGACAGATCAAGGCCTGCGGCAAGGGCGGTGTATTCTTCGGTGGTGAGCAAGGTCATGGATCAACCCTCCGCTTGGATTTGTGCGATTGTGGATTTAAGAACGCGAACAACCTGTTCCAGCGCGCGTTTGTCGTCTTTGTTCAACCCTTTCAGGGGTGGGCGAATTGCGCCCGTGTTAATGCCTGCGTGGGTAACGCCGTATTTGATGGTTTGAACGAACTTACCCCCCTGCTCTAACACACGCATCAGGGGCATCATGGCCGACATAATGCGCCGCCCTTTGTCAAAATCCCCTTCAACGGCACAGGCGTTATACAGCGCAACATGCTCCTCGGGCAAAAAGTTGGACCCGCCACAGACCCAGCTGCGCGCGCCCCATGCAAAGAATTCCAAGGCTTGGTCATCCATCCCGCACGACATCTGAATATGCGGGTAATCCCGTGCCAACAGATGCACACGGTTGATATCGCCCGAGCTTTCCTTGATGGCGCAAAAATTGCGGGATCGTCCCACGCGATCCAAGAATTCCTCGCCCATATTCACGCCCATGCGGCCCGGATAGTTGTAAAGCATGATCGGCAAATCCGCCGCCTTATCAATCGCCAGCGCGTTTAGTGCGTTTTCCCGTTCCGTTGGCACGGCATATGGCGGTGTGGCCACCAACAATGCCTCCGCTCCCATATCTTTGCCAGCCATCGCAAGGGCCATACTGTCAGCCGTCAGCATTGCACCTGTGCCTATGATCAGCGGCACACGTCTTTTGGTTTGATCATAAGTGAACTTTGCCACCTCGATCCGTTCTGCAACGGTCATGGCATAGTTTTCCCCTGTAGACCCACCAGAAATCAGCCCATGAACACCCTTGTCGATCAGGTTTTCCACCACGTCGGCCAACGCCTCAAAGTTGATGCTCCGATCTTCGTGGAACGGGGTTACAACGGGGGTATAGATCCCTTCGAATTTGAATATAGGGGTCATGTTATCCTCATACTATGGCGGTTTTGGGCGCTGCACCCAGTGGCACATCAAGGCCCGCAGGCATTACAAAAAATTCGATCTGGTCGCGCGATAGGTTCCAGTGATCAATGGCCAACTGCGCCGCTGCGGCTTCATCTGCTTGCTTAATGGCTGTGATAATCTGATCATGCTGATCAGATGCTGCCGCCACATTGTCCGCCATTGATGCGTCTTGTGGGCGATAAAACGTCATGGAAATACGCGAATGATCAATTAACAATCGGTGAAAACTCGGCAACAGATAGACATTGTCCGCCATGTCCCCCGTGATTTCATGAAACCGATTGTTGGCAATGGCGCGATCTGCGGATGTGCCACTGCGCAACGCCGCTTTAAACGCCACCTGTGCGTTCTCCAAGTCCGTGATCTGTGTTGGCGTAGCGTTTTTGGCAGCCAACCGCAGAACCGCACCGTAAATCATCGGGGCCGTTAGAAAGAAATCGCGTAACGTGGTATGGGTCATCTCGGACACCCGCGCACCCCGATTTTCGCGTAGATCGAGATAACCTTCCCCTGCCAATTGACGAAACACCTCGCGCAAGGGTGTGCGAGACAGATGAAACTCGTCGGATAGTCGCGCCTCGTCCAAATCCTCGCCTGGACGCAATTCCAGCGTTAAAACGGCTGCTTTCAAGGCATCATAAAGCGTGGATTTCTTCGACTTCACGACTTCTGTCATATGATTTGTGATTCCTCCATTACCACTGCTTTAGAAAAAATACGAATTGTATACAATGATAATTTTAATGACACACACGTTACGTCGTTAACAGATTAACAGCTTGCCCCTAATCGGAGTTCTCTTTTAGATGTGCGCCAGCGGAGGTGCCCCATGAACATTCTATTCATCATGTACGATCAGTTGCGGTTCGATTACCTCAGCTGCGCAGGACACCCCCATTTGCACACGCCAAACTTTGATCGGGTGGCGGATATGGGCGTTCGGTTCACCAATGCCTATGTGCAATCGCCGATTTGCGGAGCCAGCCGCATGTCGTTTTACACAGGCCGTTATGCCGCGTCTCATGGGGCGCAGTGGAATGGATATCCACTGCGTGTGGGTGAACAAACTATGGGCGATCACCTGCGTAAATTGGGCATGAACAGTTGGATCATTGGCAAAACTCATATGAAAGCCGACGCCGAAGGCATGGCACGCCTTGGCTTGTCACCAGATACCCAGATTGGCGCCCGTCAGGCCGAATGCGGCTTTGATGATTGGTGCCGTGACGATGGGCTATGGGCCCAAGGTCCGGACGGGTTTTATGACGAAAAAAGATCACCTTACAACGAATACCTAAAGTCAAAGGGCTACCCGAGTGAAAACCCTTGGGCCGATTTCGCCAATGCGGGTATTACCGATGAACAAATCGCCAGCGGCTGGATGTTTCGCAACGCCGACAAGGCCGCAAACATCCGCGAAGAAGACAGTGAAACACCGTGGCTGACATCTGAAACCATCCGATTTGTGGACCAAGCAGATGGCCCGTGGATGGCTCATGTATCTTACATCAAACCCCACTGGCCTTATATTGTTCCAGCGCCCTATCACAACATGTACGGGGCCAATCATGTACCAGCGCCCTTGCGGCACGAAGCAGAGCAGCACAACCCCCATCCCGTTTTCGGCGCATATATGGAAAACAAAATCGCCAGCGCGTTTAAGCGCGATGAGGTCCGTGCCAAAGTGATCCCCGCCTATATGGGATTGATCAAACAGTGCGATGATCAGTTGGGTCGCCTGCTCGATCATTTGGAAACTACAGGCAAAATCGACGACACCATGATCGTTCTAACGTCAGATCACGGCGATTATTTAGGCGATCACTGGTTGGGGGAAAAAGACCTGTTCCACGAACAATCCGTCAAAGTGCCCATGATCATCTATGATCCGCGATCCGCAGCGGATGCAACGCGTGGCACCACCTGTGATGCACTCGTTGAAAGTATCGATCTTGCGGCCACCTTTGTAGAAGCCGCAGGGGGAAAAGTGCCAAGCCACATTATCGAAGGACGTTCCTTGATCCCTTGGCTGCATGCAGAAACACCTGATTGGCGCGAATATGCCATTTCCGAGTTCGATTTTTCCGCGACTCCTCAAGCAGCCAAACTGGGGCTCGAGCCAAAAGACGCCCGCCTGTTTATGGTGTTTGATGGGCGATACAAACTCATGCACTGCGCGGCAGGCTTTACGCCCATGTTGTTTGATCTGCACAGCGATCCTGAAGAGTTTTACGATCTGGGCGATAGCGCGGACCACAGCGAAATTCGCGATAAGCTTTATGCTCATTTGCACGAATGGGGCCTACGGATGTCCCAGCGCGTGACGAAATCGGACGATGACATTTTGAACATGCGCGGCAAATCTCTGCGCCGTGGCATCTTACCTTTCATGTATGACGGAACCGAAATGCCCGAAGAATACACCGAAAAATACCGCGGCCCTGCACCTGCGAATTACACCAAGGATTAAAGCCCGTTAATCGGCACCTTTAGCTGCGCATTGCCCTTGTCATCTGTGGGCATTTCGCCTGCCCGCATATTCACCTGCAAAGATGGAATAATCAGCTTTGGCATGGCCAATGTGGCATCACGGGTTTCGCGCAATGCAACGAAGTCTTCACGGGTTTGACCATCTTTCAGGTGGATGTTGGTGGTCTTTTCTTCCCGCACCGTTGTTTCCCATGCAATCGCGCGGCCATTCGGACCATAGTCGTGGCAAATGAACAATCGCATGTCATCTGGAAGGGTCAAAAGGCGTTGGATGCTGTCATAAAGCTGGCCTGCATCCCCACCTGGAAAATCCGCCCGCGCCGAACCACCGTCTGGCATAAACAATGTATCGCCCGTAAAGGCCGCATCTCCAACGATATGCGCCATACACGCGGGTGTATGGCCCGGCGTTGCCATCACAAAGGCGTCGAGCGACCCGATCTGATAGGTGTCACCATCCTCGAACAAAGCATCAAATTGGGACCCATCGCGCTGAAACTCTGTCCCTTCGTTAAAGATTTTGCCGAATGTTTCCTGCACTTCCATAATCCGCGCGCCGATGCCCGTTTTGCCGCCCAAACGCTCTTGGATGTAAGGCGCGGCGGATAAATGATCTGCATGAACGTGCGTTTCGATAATCCAATCTAACGTTAATTCATTGTTTTCAATAAATGAAATCAGAGCATCTGCGCTATCACTGGTCAAACGTCCCGCCGCATAGTCGATGTCCATCACACTGTCGATAATCGCACAGGCTTTGGTGTCTGGATCTGTAACGATATAAGAAATCGTGTTGGTCTGCGGCTCAAAAAACGCCTCAACCTCGGGCGATTGGGACATGTTTGGCGCGATAGAAACGGTCATTTCAGGCTCCGTCTGAGTTTTCAGGATTGGCCGCAGTGTAAGCGCCGACAGCCAACTATGGCAAACAAATGTTGCTGGACATCATCCCACAAAAACCGCGCGGCGGATCAGGTTCAGGGCCAGCAAAAGGAACACAACCAGCACGACATTTCTGAAAATTTCCTGTGACAACCGATTGCGAACCAAAGCCCCCAGACCAAATCCAACCATCGCTGGTACAATCATGACCAATGACGTTAACGCCAATGGCCCCGTCATAAACCCAAGCCGTGCGTATGCGAAAATCAACGGCAAGCTGCCCACAGTAATCAGGAAACCGCTCGCGCGAATGAATTCTTGTTTCTGTGTGTCGCGCATATTCAGATACATGCCCATCGGCGCGGCCCAAGCCGACGTCATCCCCCCGATAACACCTGCAACAACAGCAAAGCCCACCTGCCCCCACAAATCATATTTCAAGGGCAGCTCGGGCAAGCGTCCACTCCAACTGACAAAGACAAATAGGGCAATAACGACCCCAAGTAGGATCATAAGCATTTGTTCTGGAACGTCTTTTGTTGAAAAAGTTGTCGCCGCAACGCAGACAAACAGGACTATCGCAAAAGGCGCATATTGCCGTGCAGATCGCAGCAATTGCCCAGTGCTGATCCATTGCCAACAATTCAGAACCAACATAGGAAACAAAACAATGGCAATGGCCACACGCGGCTCCAGCACCAAGGTCATCCCCGCAATGGCGGCAGTCGGCAACCCAAGCCCAGCCACACCTTTGATAGCCCCTGCCAAAAGAAACGCCAGACTGGCCACCAGCAATATGGTTGGATCAAACATGGTACAGGCTTACCTTCTCTACTGTCATGTTACGACCCCTATTTGCAGGGAAACGCATTCGGCCATTTTGTTTTAATTTGACAACTAAATTAAATACTGCCTAATTACGCCTATGACAGATTCCAACGCAACATTTCTGGGACTTGATCTCGGCACATCGGGTTTGCGCGCCTTGCTGGTGGATAGCCAAGGCAATCCGATCACGAGCGCAGAGGCACACTATGGCTCAGATCACCCTCATGATGGCTGGTCAGAGCAAAACCCCGAAGCTTGGATCAAAGCCTGCAAATATGTGTTTGCTCGCTTGATACAAACACACAAAACCGAAATGTCTGCTCTTGCAGGTATTGCAACGGCGGGTCACATGCACGGGGCAACCCTACTTGACGATCGGGGCAATGTCTTGCGCCCCTGCATTTTGTGGAATGACACACGCAGCCACGAACAAGCCGCCGTTTTGGACGACCACCCTGACTTTCGTGAAATCTCTGGCAATATCGTGTTTCCAGGTTTTACTGCGCCCAAATTGGCATGGGTCAAAGACAATGAACCTGATATTTTCGCCAAAACCGCCACCGTGTTGTTGCCCAAAGACTATTTGAGCTTCTGGCTCACGGGGCAATTGGTTTCTGACATGTCTGATGCTGCGGGAACCAGCTGGCTTGATTTGCGGTCCCGAAATTGGTCGGCTCCGCTTGTAGAGCAATCTGGAATGCGCATGGATCAAATGCCAAAGGTTCTGGAAGGCACAGATGTGGTTGGCAACCTGCGCAAAGTGGTTGCCAAAGACCTCGGCATAAACCCGAACACGAAGGTCATTGCTGGGGCGGCGGACAATGCTGCCGCGGCCTGCGGGATCGGGGCGCTGTCAGATGGACAAGGGTTTGTATCCCTTGGCACATCGGGCGTTTTACTGGCGGGGCAATCCACTTGCACGCCCCTGCCAGCATCAGCCGTTCACACATTTTGTCACGCAGTTCCAGACACTTGGTATCAGATGGGCGTCATCCTGTCGGCCACCAACAGCCTGAATTGGCTGGCAACGCTCCTCAGGCGAACGCCAGAAGAGTTGTCAGAACTGCTGCCTGACACTTTGCAAGCGCCGTCCTCGGCGATGTTCACACCATATCTGTCTGGCGAACGCACACCCCACAATGACAGTGCCGTGCGCGGGTCTTTCACAGGCCTCAGCACGTCGACCACACCAGCCCAAATGGTGCAAGCAGTGTTCGAAGGGGTCGCCTTTGCGCTGCGCGATTGCCAAGAAGCGTTGCGCGAAACAGGCACCATATTGGAAGAAGTGTTTGCCATTGGCGGCGGCGCGCAGTCTGAATACTGGTTGCGCGTGGTCGCCACAGTTTTGGACACCCGCCTCAATGTGCCCAAAGGCCAAGAGTTTGGCGCAGCCATGGGTGCGGCCCGCCTAGCACTTTGCGGTGCAACAGGCGCATCTCCGCACAGCATTATGACACCCCCACAAATTGATCGAACAATCGAACCCGATCTCTCCCTAAAACCCGCTTTTGATGCGGCTTATGCCAACTACACTTCTTTGTATCCCACGTTAAAAAGGCTTTCCCAATGACCACAGGTTTCTTCGGCGACATGTCCCCTGCCACTTTTAAAGGTGCGGAGGCAGGCCCATTTGATTTCGCCCATTACAATCCTGACGAACAGATCATGGGCAAACCGATGAAGGATCATCTGCGCTTTGCACTGGCCTATTGGCATTCGCTGGCGTGGGAAGGGGGCGATCCCTTTGGCGGCCCAACCTTTGATCGCCCGTGGTTTCCCCATGGCACGATGGAGCGCGCCAAGCTCAAAGCGGATGTGGCATTTGAATTGTTTGATCTGCTGGGTCAGCCCTATTTTTGCTGGCACGATGCAGATATCCGCCCCGAAGGCGACAGCTTTGCCCAAAGCCTGCGCAATTTTGAAGAGATTATCGACTATTTCGAAGAAAAGCTCGAACACCGCAATTTAGGCCTGTTATGGGGCACGGCCAATATGTTCAGCCATCGGCGCTGGATGTCAGGCGCATCAACCAATCCCGACCCTGATGTGTTTGCCTATTCCGCAGCCACAGTGAAAACCTGCATGGACGCCACACATCGGTTAAACGGTGAAAACTATGTGCTGTGGGGCGGGCGCGAAGGCTATGAAACATTGCTCAACACCGACATGAGCCGGGAGTTGGATCACATGGGACGGTTCTTGAATATGGTGGTGGAATACAAACACAAGATCGGTTTCAAAGGCACGATTTTGGTCGAACCCAAACCACAAGAGCCTTCAAAGCACCAATACGATTACGATGCCGCTACCTGTTATGGGTTTTTGCAAAAATATGGACTGGAAAAAGAGGTAAAGCTGAACCTTGAACAGGGCCATGCGATCCTTGCAGGGCACAGCTTTGAACATGAAATTGCAACAGCAGCAGCCCTAGGCGTGCTGGGGTCCATCGACATGAACCGCAACGATTATCAATCAGGTTGGGATACGGATCAATTCCCGAACTCTGTCCCAGAAGTGGCGCTGGCCTATTATCACATCCTCAAAGCGGGTGGTTTGGGCACAGGTGGCACGAACTTTGATGCCAAACTGCGCCGGCAATCCCTCGATCCACAGGACTTGGTCGCCGCTCATGTGGGGGCAATGGACGTTTGCGCCCGCGGCCTAAAGGCAGCGGTAGCCTTGATCGAAGACGGCGGTTTGGATGATGCGTTGACCGCACGCTATGCAGGTTGGGACACACCAGCAGCACAGGCCATGTTGAACAGTGACTTTGACGCGATTTTCGCCGATGTTGTGGCACAGGATGCTGGGCCAAAGCCAAAATCTGGACGCCAAGAAATCCTTGAAAACCTTGTAAACAAATTCGTTTAGTTGTGACGCATGCCCCAAATTGAAACGGCCCTTTTGGAAAACACTTATGCCCAAGTGGCGCTGTTGAACCTTGGCTGTATCACGCAAAGCTGGCGTTTGGCGCCGTGGCGTCCTGACCGATCTGCGGTGTTGGGCTACCGCGATGCGCAATCTTATCTGAACAACCCGCCTTACTTCGGTGCCATCGTCGGACGGGTGGCAAACCGCATTGCCGGTGCAAGGTTCACGTTGAATGGCAAAGTGCATCATGTAAGCGCGAATGAAAGTGGCAATACTCTGCATGGCGGCCAAAACGGAATATCACACCAGATTTGGGCAATGGAAAAAGACGGTGCGGATGCAGTGCAATTCACGTTACACTCAAAAGATGGCGATCAAGGCTTCCCTGCAAATGTGTGGTTCACCGTCATGGTTTCACTACACAAAAACACATTGACCTATGACATGACGGCCCAGGTGGATGCCCCAACTCCGATCAATATGACCCAGCACAATTATTACAACCTGCAAGGGTCTGGTACAGTCGAAGGGCATCACGTGCATATCCCCTCCAGCCAAATTTTGGACGCCGATACCCACGGGATACCAACCGCATCGCACTCTGTTTCAGGTGGTCCTTTGGATTTCACAAAGCCGCGCAAGCTGGAGAAAGCGCAGCACCAAACCCTTGATGCACATTATTGCTTTGATGCCCCTACCAGCACCATTTCACTGCGCAACAATGTAACGCATTTGGATATGACCACCGATCAAGTGGGGGCTCAAATCTACACGGCAGGAAAACTCACTCCCAATGCGCCGCCCTTTGGCTCACAGGTCCACGATATGTTTTCAGGTATCTGCATCGAACCCCAAGGTTATCCCAACGCAGTGAACCGCCCTGACTTTCCGCCCATCGTGGTGACGCCAGATGCGCCCTATCGCAACACAATCACGCTTACCTTGCGCGATGAGGATCGCGCATGAAACGCATTGTCTTCGTCCTCCTGACGCTGATCGCACAGGGCGCGGTTGCGGACACAATGCCCAAACCCGATGCCCTGTTTCCTGAACCCAACATGGACCAAGTGCGCTTGGGCCAATTGCTGTTCTATGATCCGATCCTCAGCGGCAACAAAACCGTGTCCTGTGCCACCTGTCATCATCCGCGATTTGCGACGTCAGATGGGGTTTCTTTGGGGCTTGGGGATGGGGGGATTGGCCTCGGTCCTGATCGTCGGATCGACCAGAACAACCAACCAGAACAGCGCATTCCGCGCAACTCACCTGCCCTGTTCAATCTTGGCGCGGCAGAGTTTTCGGTTTTGTTCCACGATGGCAGGTTAGAAGCCGACACAGCTGAACCCAGCGGGTTTCGCACCCCACTTGGCGCGGACATGGAAGGCGGATTTGACGGGGTTTTGTCGGCACAAACCATGTTCCCCGTTTTGTCCCCAGATGAAATGGCAGGGCATTATTCAGAAAACGATGTGGCACAGGCCATTCGCCAAGGCTTTTTCACTGGTCCTGGCGGCGCATGGGATATTCTGGCCCAACGCGTCGCGGATATTCCTGAGTATGAACAAAGGTTTGGCGCGTTTTTGCCCGCTGAAAAACCACTTCATTTCGCAGATATCTCAAACGCAATCGCCGCGTTCATGGCCTTCGAATGGCGCGCGGACAACAGCCGTTTTGATCAGTTCTTGCGTGGCAAGGAAACGCTGTCTATCCACGAAGAAACGGGCCTCAACCTGTTCTATGGCTCCGCCGGCTGTTCTGTGTGTCACAGCGGCCAGTTCCAAACCGACCACAAGTTTCACGCCATTGGCATACCCCAAATTGGCCCCGGCAAAGCAGCGCGATTTGAACGCCACACCAAAGACGAAGGTCGCCTTCGGGTGACAGGGCAATCAAAAGACGCCTTTGCCTTTCGCACACCGAGCCTGCGCAATGTTACCCATACCGCACCTTATGGCCATTCAGGGGCATACAAAACGCTAGAAGCTGTCATCACCCATCATGCAGATGCGACACAGACGCTGAAAACCTATGACCGCACGCAGGTGGTTTTTCCCGACTTCAAAGCCAAGAACGATTTCGCTGCTTTAGAAGATGCACGCCATATGTCAGAAATTGCCACAGCCATTACCCTGCCCCGCACACCATTAAGCCAAAACGACATCACATCCCTTATCGCGTTTTTGAGAACATTGGATGATGAAACCGCCCTAAAAGGACGATTGGGGATCCCTGAAACGGTGCCAAGCGGATTGCCCGTGCAACGCTAATTGCGAAAATCGATGGAGTTTCCGGTGCGGATCACGTCAAACACGTGCCCTGCTGACACATCGCGCCAATCGCTGACGGTTTGATCTGGCCAAATCACCCGCACCCGTGCTTTTTCAACTTGCCCCAGGCCGAAATGCTGCGGCCCGATCTGCCCCCCTGCATGTCCCCCGCCCACAGTCACCTCTCGGGCCATAATGCGCCCGCCAATATCAACTTCGATCCATGCCCCAATGGCATTCTGGTTGGCCCCACCTTGATGCAAGTCAAACGAAACCCAATTGCCCGCCTCCGACGTTGTGTTTTGAAACACCTCCATCGGTGCGCGACGGTTCACAATCACCACCTCCAACAGGCCATCGCCGTTTAAATCCGCCAAGGCCGCCCCCCGACCGCGATGCAAGCTGGCCAAACCGGCCTGTGTACCGCCTTCAACAAAGGTTCCATCACTGTTCTGCACCAACAGATTATTCGGGTCCTTCATCGCCAAGCCTGGCATTTGTTCCACATTGCCTTTTGCGATGAAAATATCATCACGCCCGTCGTTGTTCACGTCCCCAAATTCAACATGCCACCCCGTTGACGGCCGTCCATCCCCACCTGTGTAAGGCCGATGCGCCGTCGTCCCAAGATCATAAGGCGCATCCAGAAACGCTGGCCCGCTTTGCGCCATGTCGCGCATTTGTAACCGTTGATCCCCCATAGAGGTCATCATCACCTCTGGCAGGCCATCACCTGTGATATCTCGGCTGGCAATGCCCATGCCCCAAAGCTGATGGTCGGCCCAACCGTCCGATGGGCCATAAAGACGTGGTATTGGTTCCATGGCCCACAGCTGTTCCTGTCCCCCTTGCACGTAATAGTGTCGGTCGTTGCTGATCCGTAAATCCCTGCGCCCTGTCCTGCCCCAATCGCTAAACAGCATCGACAACGGGCAAAAGCTGGGGGTCAGTGGCAGAGCTTTGCCATAGCCGCCTTCAGTCGGGCGATACAAATAACTGCTATCACACGCCCCGAACGGGCCATCAGGGTCATCGCGATCCACGTAATTGCCAAAAGCCAGCGTGGGCAGGCTTTGCCCTTGCTCCCAACTGGCCGAAAATGCCGTGGTCCAACCGCTGCCTGCCATTTCATCAAAAGCATCTGTCGCCGCGAATTGGCAATCACCCTGCCCCAGCCGCACGATATTCGGGCCAACGCGCAGGATGATCAAATCCATATGCGCATCATTGTTCAGATTGATCGGATAGGCCCCAATTACCGAAGTTAGCGCAAGCAGATCAGGCGTGGCATCTACAAACGCCACATCCCCCTGTGGCGTCGAAATGTTCCGCAGCAACATCGCGGCATTTGCGCCCCCAGCGGCGTAAAGATCGGGCAGATCGTCGTCATTGCAATCAAACACCGCGACACCGCCGCCCACAAAATGTTCCCAACCGCCATTGTATTCATGCACGGGCACGTCCACTGGAACGAACTTCGGCGTTTGCGCATGGATCGGGGCAGCTAGCAAGCTCGTAACAGCAACGACCCTAAACATCTTGAGCCGTCAGTTGCGCCACAGCGGCTTCCTCCACCCCTTCCAGCGCATAGGCCGCAGCTCCCTTTGCCCACATCAACGCGTCCCATTTGTGGATCACCACATCAGGTGGCGATTGATCCACCTGCACGATAGAAGACTTGATGCTGTCCAACACCTCTTCGGCATAAAGATGATCGAACTGCATGCGCTCACCGGCAAGGATGATCAACTGAGGATCGAAGATGTTAACGATATTGGCCAGCCCAAGGGCAAACATACGCCCAGCGCGGTTCACAATATTGGTGGCAATCGGATCGCCGTCTTGCGCCCGTTTTAAAAGGGTTTCGATTGTTTGCTCGGGCGTTCCAGCTTCTCCGCCATTCCCCAAAAGCTGAGCTTCGCGCAGCAACGCATAATCGGCCACATAGGCTTCGAGACAGCCGCGCTGACCACAGCGACACAGCGCCCCGTCCAAATGCACTTTGGTATGGCCAAATTCCGCCCCACACCCCCGCGTGCCTCGATAGATATTGTGATCAATGACGATGCCCATGCCAACGCCGCTTTCAACAGTGACCACGATGAAATCCTTGGCCTGCCGTCCAACGCCAAACTGCTTTTCCGCCATGGCCACCAAGTTCGCGTCATTGTCTAAAAACACAGGCACATTCAGCGTGTCTTCGACCACAGTGCGCAGATGAACATTACGCTCAGACAAAGATGGCGACCAATGGACAAGCCCCCGCTGCACGTCAACAATACCCGAAATACCGATACCGACCCCTGACAAATCCGAAACAGATCGGTCTACTTTTGCCATCAGTTCGGTCAATCCACCTTTCAGAATTTGCGCCAAAGCAATGGGTTTAAACACTTGTTCGGGAAAGGGAAATTCAACTGCAGCCTGTTCGTTGCCTTCAAAATCTATCAACACAAGCGACAACGCGCGGTTAGCAACTTTGATCCCTGCAATCAGATGCGCGGTTCCGTCAATCTTCAAATCAACCCGCGGTCGTCCCCGCCCAGAATTATCGCTTTCTTGGGCAACCTCTGCAATCAATCCCGCACGCATCAGCTCGGCTGTGACGGTGGTAACGGTTGCGCGGCTAATGCCTGTGGCCTCGGCCAGATCAATACGTGCGATCGGGCTGCTTTTTCGAATCGCAGCCAGCAGTGTGCGTCGACCATATGTGCGTTGTTGTCCTGCCATAGCTTTCATCCTACTGCGGCTTTCCCAATTGAAAAGGCGAAATTACGTTCAAAACAAAGCTGTTAGCATATTTATCTTATTTAATTTGATTTTCAAATTAAAACTGCTAACACTTTATCCGTGGGTGCCGTTCAACCTAGAATCGCGCACATCAAAGTCACATTGGGAGGACACCATGAAAAAATTTACCGCTGCACTTGCGGCTGTCGCAACCGTCGCATTCGGGACAATGTCCTATGCGCAAGAACTCACCGTTGGCGTAAGCTGGTCCAACTTTCAGGAAGAACGCTGGAAAACCGACGAAGCTGCCATCAAAGGCGCTTTGGAAGCTGCTGGCGCGAAATACGTTTCCGCAGATGCGCAATCTTCTGCTTCTAAACAGCTGTCAGACGTTGAAAGCCTGATCGCTCAAGGCGTCGACGCCATTATCATTCTGGCACAAGACAGCGCCGCGATTGGCCCAGCGGTTCAAGCAGCATCTGACGAAGGTATTCCAGTTGTTGGCTACGACCGCCTGATCGAAGACCCGCGTGCCTTCTACCTGACCTTTGACAACGTCGAAGTTGGCCGCATGCAGGCCCGTGCTGTTCTGGCCGCTCAGCCAAAAGGCAACTACGTGATGATCAAAGGCTCCCCCACGGATCCAAACGCAGACTTCCTGCGCGGTGGCCAACAAGAAGTTATCCAAGCCGCGATTGATGCGGGCGATATCAAAATCGTTGCCGAAGCCTATACCGATGGTTGGTTGCCAGCAAACGCGCAGCGCAACATGGAACAAATCCTGACCGCGCAAGACAACAACGTGGACGCTGTTGTCGCCTCTAACGACGGTACAGCTGGTGGTGTTGTTGCTGCCCTGACCGCGCAAGGCATGGAAGGCATTCCTGTGTCAGGCCAAGATGGCGACCACGCTGCATTGAACCGCGTTGCTTTGGGCACACAAACAGTGTCCGTTTGGAAAGACGCACGTGAACTTGGCAAAGCAGCTGGCGAAATCGCAGTTGCCCTGGCTGGTGGCACAGCAATGGCAGATGTTGCAAATGCACAGTCTTGGACATCCCCAGCAGGCACAGAAATGACAGCCGTGTTCTTGGCTCCTGTTCCTGTGACCAAAGACAACCTCTCTGCAGTTGTGGATGCAGGCTGGATCGCCAAAGACAAACTGTGTCAAGGCGTGTCCAACGGCCCAGCACCTTGTAACTAAACACATCTCTCTGGCCCAAGCATTCTTGGGCCAGAGCCCCCGCCCCCTTTCACTTTTTATTCGAGCAATCCTTCTGTGCGTGATACCGTCACCCAGACATTCATGGAGTGTATCAATGTCTGATCAAACTGCACAAAACCCGACCCCAGCAAAGCGATCTTTGTTTCAAGCATTGGAATTGGACACACGTCTTTTGGGAATGATCGGCGCCTTTGTCCTTGTCTGCATTGTGTTCAACGTCCTGACAGAAGGTCGGTTTCTCACACCACGCAACATCTTTAACCTGACAATTCAAACAGTCTCCGTCGCCATCATGGCAACAGGTATGGTGTTTGTGATTGTCACCCGCCACATCGACCTGTCCGTGGGGGCAATCCTTGCCACTTGTTCTGCCGCTATGGCTATGACGCAGGTTCATATCCTTCCCTCAACACTCGGCTTTGACCTCGGCCATTGGGCTATTCCTTGGATCACCATTGGCGTTGGCCTATTGATCGGAACGGCCATCGGAGCGGCAAACGGCTGGCTGATCGGCTACCAAGGTATCCCAGCGTTCATTGTAACACTCGGCGGTTTTCTGATCTGGCGCAATGTGGGCTGGTATCAGACAGGCGGTCAAACCATTGGCCCCCTTGATAAAACCTTTATGACGTTTGGCGGCATCAACGGCACCCTTGGCGTGTCCTTATCTTGGGCGTTTGGCCTGCTTGCCGTCGCCGTGTCCGTGTTTATGCTTTACCGCGGCCGCGCGGCAAAACTGCGCCATGGCTTTATCGTAAAGCCCGCTTGGGCCGAGGCCACAATGGCCGCAATCATTTCCGCTGCCATCCTTGGGTTTGTGTGGATCATGAATTCTTACCAAATTCCAACTCGCCGTCTTGAACGCCTGTTTGAGGCCCGAGGCGAAGTCATGCCCGAAGGGTTCACGGATGCCTACGGCGTTCCGATTTCCGTGTTCCTGCTGATCGCCATTGCCATTGGCATGACCATCATCGCACGGCGCACCCGTTTTGGGCGCTATATCTTTGCCGCAGGCGGCAACCCTGACGCGGCCGAATTGTCAGGCATCAACACACGCATGTTGACGGTCAAAATTTTTGCCCTGATGGGGGCGTTATGTGCTCTCTCTGCTGTGGTCGCGTCCAGCCGTTTGGCAAACCATTCCAACGACCTTGGCACGCTGGACGAATTGCGCGTAATCGCCGCCGCCGTCATTGGCGGCACAGCTCTCGCTGGCGGTGTCGGCACCATCTATGGCGCGATCCTCGGGGCGTTGATCATGCAATCCTTACAATCTGGCATGGCTATGGTGGGTGTTGACGCACCTTTGCAAAACATCGTTGTGGGCGGCGTTCTGATCTTCGCGGTCTGGGTCGATATTCAGTACCGCAAACGCGCAGGAGTGAAATAATGACGACACCTCTGGTTCAAATGAAAGATGTCTCCATCGCCTTTGGCGGGGTGCGTGCAGTCGATCACGTCAGCATTGATCTTTACCCAGGCGAAGTGGTTGGCCTACTCGGGCACAATGGTGCAGGAAAATCCACACTGATCAAAATGCTGTCAGGTGCTTACAAGATGGACAGCGGTGAAATCTGGATCAGCGGCAAGAAAGCCACGATCAACAGCCCCAAAGACGCCCGCGATCACAACATCGAAACCATTTATCAAACACTGGCCCTTGCCGACAATCTGGATGCGGCCAGCAACCTGTTTTTGGGGCGCGAACTCACCACTCCGCTTGGGTTTGTCGATGACAGCCAGATGGAAGCCGAAACGCGCAAGATTATGGCACGGCTGAATCCCAACTTTAAAAAGCTCAAAGAACCTGTGTCCGCTTTGTCAGGCGGGCAACGCCAATCGGTCGCCATCGCCCGTGCGGTGTATTTCAACGCGAAAATCCTGATCATGGACGAACCAACTGCCGCCCTTGGGGTTCATGAAACAGCCATGGTTGCCGAACTGATTGGCGAGTTGAAAAAACAGGGCCTTGGGATTTTCTTGATCAGCCATGACACCCGCGAAATGATGGAACTCTGTGATCGTGTTTCAGTGATGAAAAACGGCCAAATGATCGGCACAGAACGAGTCGAAGATGTGACCGAAGACGAAATCCTTTCCATGATTATTCTGGGCAAGAAAACACCCGATGCACAGGCCAGCTAATATGTCAGGCGCGGTCTATCTTGTCGCTGATATCGGCGGCACCAACACGCGCATTGCACTGGGCAATGGGGATGGCATTTCAACTGCGACCCTAACGCGGTATCGAAATGCAGAAATCGACGATTTCAAAACCGCATTGAACCGATTTCTCGCAGATCATCAGGGCGTAAAGATCACCGCAGCCTGCATCGCCGTTGCTGGACCTGTAAGCGGCCCAACCGCCAAATTGACCAATCATTGCTGGTCTTTTGACGCGCGATTGCTTGCCAAAATGATCGGTTGTGAACATGTGTCTTTGGTCAATGATATGGGTGCTTTGGCCCGAACAATTCCTGCCCTGTCTGAGCCCCATACTCAGATATGGAAGGCCGCTTCCCCGCAAAACGGCGACCAGTCTTTGGTGATTGGACTGGGAACAGGTGTAAATGCGTCTGCCCTGATCGGAACAACCTCCGTTGCGGCAGAGATCGGCCATTCCGCCCTCACCTTGCCAATGGCCCAAATCTTACAGGATGCCTTTGGGCACACCTGCAATCCTGCCGACACGATAGAGGACTACTTGTCAGGGCGTGGCTTGCAAAAACTCCACAAACTGGCCACAGGCGAAGACTTGGACGGGATCGCCATTTCCAACGCTGCGAAAACCGACGGTCATCCTGCCCAAAACACGAGCCGCGTTTATGGCGCGCTGTTGGCAGAACTAATCTATGAATTATCCCTTCACTACCTACCGCGGCATGGGGTCTATTTGGCGGGCAGCGTGGTTCGTGGGATGTTTGAAACCCCTGCTCATGATGCACTTATCAAGGGCTTGGGCAAAGATCACACAATGGCCCCGACAGTAAATTCCATCCCTGTATCTCTGATCACCGATGACGCTGCGGCATTGCTTGGATGTCTGGAAATCGCAAAATCGGCGGCCTAAGCTGTCCCAAACTCGGGAACCGCGATGCAGCACATAAACTTTCAAATCAACGACAAACCATTTCATGCGATCACAGCGGGCGACTCATCTGCGCCCTTGCTGTTATTCCTGCACGGCTTTCCCGAATACTGCGGCGCTTGGGCGGATGTGCTGCCCCATTTGGCCGATGAGTATTACTGCGTTGCCCCCGATCAACGCGGATATGGCGGATCGTGGCGCGGTGGCGCTGTGGCGGATTATGCCACCAAACACCTCGCGGCTGATGTATTGGCCATGATTGATATGTTTGGGAATGGCAAAGCCGCTGCATTGCTCGGCCACGACTGGGGCGCATCGGTCGCTTATGCTTGTGCCATGCGCGCGCCCAACAAAATGGAAAAACTGGTCATTGCCAATGGCGTTCACCCTGCCCCATTTCAAGAGGGCTTGGCGTCAGGGGGTCCGCAGGCAGAAGCCAGCCAATATGTCGAATGGCTGCGCAAAGATGGTTCAGAAAACGCGCTCGCCGCCAATGATTTTGAGCGCATGTTCGGCATGTTCAGCAAACATATGAATATGGATTGGCTCACGGCGGAAAAACAAGCAGGTTACCGCGCCGCGTGGAGCGACGCGGCTGGGGTACGAGGCATGGTCAACTGGTATCGCGCAACGCCGTTAAAGGTGGCCAAACCGGGCGAACCGATCCCCGCCGATCAACTGCCTCAATGGGACGCTGAAGCGCTGCGCATCCGCATGCCGCATCTTTTGCTCTGGGGACTCGGGGATACTGCGCTCAAACCAGAAACCCGCGATGGACTGAAAGACTATTGCGATGATCTAACGGTGGTGGAGCGCGAAGATGCCGATCACTGGATCATTCATCAGCACCCCGAATGGGTGGCGGATCAAATTAAACTGTTCCTTAACCGCCCTTAAGTTGCTGCATCAAATAAACTTCGCTGTCAGGCTTTACCTCATTGGTCAGGCCGCTTGCGATAACTTTGCCATCCACAGCGACAGAAACCCCTGCTTCGATCACATGTTCCAGTCCTGGATGGGCTTTGACGAGGCCCTCTAGGACCTCGCCAACGTTTTTAGCATCCACCTCAACCACGTCTTTGCCATCAGCAAAGGCGCGCAAGCCGGACCAGAGGTTCACTGCAACCACAGTTAGCCCTTCGCCTGTTCCGCGAGCGCGGCCAGAATACGTGGTGGCGACATGGGCAGCTCTTTCAACTGAACCCCAGCCGCGTTGGACACCGCATTGGCAATCGCTGCCAATGGTGGGCAAATGGATGTTTCCCCAACACCGCGCACACCATAAGGATGGCCGGGGTTTGGAACTTCCACAATCACCGTGTCGATCATCGGCAAATCAGACGCCACAGGAATTCGGTAATCAAGGAAAACCGAGTTCTGCAAACGCCCGTCTTCACCGTAAATGTACTCCTCGTTCAACGCCCAGCCAATACCTTGGGCTGCGCCACCTTGGAACTGACCTTCTACATAGGCAGGATTGATCGCCTTACCCGCGTCTTGGATCACGGTGTAGCGCACGACCTTGGTTTGGCCCGTTTCCTTATCCACTTCCGCATCAACGATGTGCGTTGCGAACGAAACACCCGCCCCTTCTGGCGTGGCTTCAAAGTGGCCAACGATTGGTCCGCCCGTGCTGCCCATTTTCGCTGTCAGCTTTTCAATTGGCAGTGGATCGAATTCCCCTGCGTTCGGGCCAGCAGGTTTGGCACAGCCGTCTTCCCAAACAACCGCATCTTCGTCGATGCCCCATTTGGCAGCCGCACGCCCCTTCAGCTTTTTCACAGCATCGCGGGCGGCCTTAATCGTGGCAAGACCTGACGCATAGGTCACACGTGAGCCATGGGACACTTCGTTATACCCAAGCGTCGCCGTATCTGCGATTGTCGTGCGGATGTTCTCGTACGGAATACCCAATTCTTCAGCGGCCATCTGCGCCATAGATGCGCGCGATCCACCGATATCGGGTGTCCCAACAGAAAGCTGCACCGTGCCGTCTTCGGACAAGGCCAGCGTGACCGATGTTTCGCCACCGTGGTTGAACCAGAATCCGCAGGAAATACCGCGGCCTTGGCCTTCTTTCAACGGAGCCGCATAGTGCGGATGTGCTTGCGCTGCTTCCAGCGTTTCCACCAGACCAATACGATCCCATGTGGGGCCAAAACTCGCCTTAGTGCCTTGTTTCGATGCGTTTTTCAGACGGACCTCCAAACGATCAAGACCCAGCTTATCACACAGCTCGTTCACAACGCTCTCAACCGCGAAGGCCGCCATTGGAGATCCAGGCGCACGATACGCCGCCTGTTTTGGACGGTTCGCCAGCACGTCATAGCCGATCTGCTTCACATTCGCGATATTGTAAGGCGCAAATGCACACATCGCGGTGAATTCCATCGGCGCACCAGGGAACGCGCCCCCTTGCAAACGGAACGTACCTTCGGCGGCGGTGATCGTGCCGTCTTTCTTCATGCCGATCTTTACGTCCATAGACGTTGACGATGTTGGGCCAGTCGCACGGAACACCTCAGAGCGGCTCATCACCAGCTTCACAGGACGGTTGGTTTTGCGCGACAGCGCCAGCGCAACGGGTTCGATAAACACCGCCGTTTTACCGCCAAATCCGCCACCGATTTCAGACGCAGTCACACGCAGTTGGGATTGCTCCAACCCCAACATCGCCGCGCAGAGTTTCTGCACGTTCCAATGCCCTTGGGTACAGCACCACAAATCGCCATTGCCATCGCCCATGGACGCCAAACAGGCGTGGGGTTCAATATACCCCTGATGCGTGGCTTCGGTTTTGAAGCTGTCTTCGATCACCAAATCCGCTTCGGCAAATCCTGCCTCAACATCGCCGTGCCCACTTTCGTGATAGCGCACAACGTTTTCGTGCATGCCCGCAGGAACAGATTTATCAGCAACACCTGCACGGATCACCGGCGCATCTGCCGCCATGGCTTTGTCCACATCAGTGACATGGGGCAAAACCTCGTATTCCACCTCCACCAGTTTCACCGCATCGCGTGCAATCAGCGCAGACGTAGCAGCAACGGCGGCAACCGCATGCCCATCATATAGCGCCTTCTCACCCGCCATAACGTTTTCCAAAACGTCGAGCGTGCCGCCTGTCAGACCTTCGGCAAAATCCGCACGCGTCACGACAGATTTTACACCTTTCAGCGCCTCTGCCTTGGACGTGTCGATCTTTACAATCCGCGCATGGGCGTGGGGCGAGCGAACGATGGCCGCATGCAACATGCCCGGCGCCACAACATCGGCACCAAACTTTGCTTTGCCTGTTACTTTGTCCATGCCGTCTGGGCGTTTCACCCGTGTGCCGACAACTTTGAAATTCTCAGTTTTTACATCATCAAAAGCCATTTTAAGACGCCTTTCTCAGGTCAGCGGCAGTTTCCATAACCGCGCGGATGATTTTGTCATAGCCTGTACAGCGGCAGAGGTTGCCTGCCAGCCAATACCGAACTTGTGTTTCGGTTGGATCGGGGTGCTTTTCCAGCAGGGATTTCGTCGCCACCAATATGCCTGGTGTGCAAATTCCGCACTGCAACGCCGCATGTTCAATGAACTTCTCCTGCAAAGGGTGCAATTCTTCGCCATTGGCAATGCCCTCTACTGTTCCGATTTCTTTGCCTTCGGCTTCTGCACCCAGCACAAGGCAGGAACAGACCAAACGGCCATCAAGCGTGACGGAACACGCTCCACAATCGCCCGTGCCACAGCCCTCTTTCGCGCCTGTCAGGTTCAACTGATCGCGCAACGCATCGAGCAAGGTTTCCCGTGGATCACACAGAAACTCCACCTCGTCGCCATTAACTTTAGTATTTACGTGGATCATGATGCAGCCTCCGCGTGGTCGTATGCAATTTTTGCGGCGCGACGTGCGAGCACGCCTGCCACCTGTGTACGGAACTCAACGGTTCCGCGTTTATCGGTAATCGGGTTGCACGCAGCAGATGCCGCTGCAGCCAGTGCCTCAAGTGCAGCGTCATCCAGCTCTGTGCCGATGATGGCATTTGCCGCCTCCTCCACTAACAGAACCGTGGGAGCCACTGCGCCCAGCGCCACACGCGCCTCGACGATCTTTTTGCCGTCCAACCGCAGGCTAACGCCACATCCAACAACGGCAATGTCCATCTCGGTGCGTGGAATAAACCGCAAATACGCATCCCCCGCATTGGACCCACGCGCGGGCAAATGCACCGCCGTGATCAATTCACCTTTTTCAAGGCTGGTCTTGCCAGGGGCCGTTGGAATGTCTTCCACTGCAACAGTGCGGGACCCATTCGGCCCTGTGACAGACACAGAAGCACCCGCAGCCACCATCGCAGGAACACTGTCAGCCGCCGGTGAACCGTTGCACAGGTTCCCCGTCAGCGTGGCACGGCCTTGGATTTGAGTAGAGCCGACCAAATCCATCGCTTCAACCACACCTGGCCATTCGCGCCCCAGCGTGTCGTGCTCAGTCATTTCCGCGCCCGTGACGGCCACGCCAATGCGCCAACCATCGCCTTCGCGGGCGATTTCGGACACACCGTCGATCTTTTTCACATCAATCAAAACATCTGGCGTGACGATATCCGCCCGCAATTGCACGAGCACATCTGTGCCCCCTGCCAGAAAGCGTGTCACGCCTTCCGCATCTTTTGCAATCGCAACCGCATCATCAAAACTGCTGGGTGTATGATACTGCATTGTTCCTCCAAAAATTGGGCCAGACGGCCCCAAAACAGCTTTGGGCCGATCCCACCAAAATGCGACCAACCCGTTTGAATTGACACTGCCTTCACTCGCCACGGGCCGCAAGCATGAAAACGACGAGAATATGGCAAATGCGCGGAATCCTGTGCGTAGCCCCTTTGCGATTAGTTCGTTACGCTGCGACATTTCAGCAAGGGACTTGCAATGCGGCCTGTCATGTTATGACCTGTTGAAGTGGGGCAACCGATCTGCTGGGGCTCCGCTTACGGAGGACCCATGACGATAAAGATGTGTACATCGTCCGCGTACGGGATCATGCCATGACAGGTATGACACTGGCCGAAGCGTCTGCGCACTTAACGTCAACCGATCCACGGTTTGAACTGACCACAGCCAACATTCGTGGGGTGAACTACCGCACTTTCAAAAATGCTCCATCCCATTTGCGTGCGCTGCTTCAAGCCTCGCGTCCAGCACATGGAGACGGGCAAAACGAATACCTTGTCTATCGCGATGAGCGTTGGAGTTATGATGCGTTTTGCGCAGATGTTCGAAAAATGGCCCATTTGTTGCAGGCAGAGCTTGGCGTTCAACAAGGCGACCGTGTGGCGCTGGCCATGCGCAACTACCCTGAACTGCCAATTTTGATGATGGCAATCACCAGCCTTGGCGCGGTGGTGGTGTTTCTCAATGCGTGGTGGACAAGTGAAGAGCTAGAATACGCCCTGACTGACAGCGCCGCGATGCTCGTCTTTGCGGACGGTCCCAGATTTGAACGCATTGCGGCCCTCGGTGGCAAAGCGCCCCGTATGGTAGGACTGCGCGATGCGCC
The DNA here is from genome assembly GCF_029854195.1 of Amylibacter sp. IMCC11727. Lineage (NCBI taxonomy): Bacteria > Pseudomonadati > Pseudomonadota > Alphaproteobacteria > Rhodobacterales > Paracoccaceae > Amylibacter > Amylibacter sp. IMCC11727. The sequence continues at coordinate 1,418,194 of NZ_CP122960.1, read as the reverse complement.
GACCTCTGGGGGCAGCTACGGTGATTATCTGGCGAATGCGCCTGATACGGATTGGCCCGACGCCGACATCCACACTGACGATGATATGGCCGTGATGTATTCCTCGGGCACGACAGGTCATCCCAAAGGTGTGGTGCAAACCCATCGCGGTGCCATCTCTGCAGTCTACACTTGGGCCATGTCGATGCTTTTGCCAGGCTTAATGGCCGATCCAAACGATCCCCCCGCCCCCGATCCTGGTCCACAAGCCATTTTAATCGTCACCCCTTTGTTCCACGTCACAGCCACCCACCCGATGTTGTTGTTAAGCCTGCCGCTGGGCTCCAAACTGGTGCTGCTGCACAAATGGGACGCAGCGGAGGCAGTGGACACCATTGAACGGGAAAACATCACCCGTTTCTTGGGTGTCCCGACACAATCCGCCGATCTGATGCAGGCCGCGAAACGCATGGGCCGTTCTTTGAACGGGTTGCAATATGTCGGCGCAGGTGGCGCAAAACGCCCCGCCGCACAGGTGGGGCAGTTGCAAAACGCGTTTCCAAAAGCGACTGTGGCTTCTGGTTGGGGCATGACCGAAACCAACGCAGTTGGCCTTGGTATTGCAGGGCCTGATTATGTGGACAAGCCTGCCGCGGCGGGGCGACTGCTGCCCCCCGTCCAAGACCTTAAAATTTTGGATGACAACGGGACCGAAGCTCCGATGGGGGACATCGGTGAATTAACCGTTAAAAGCCCCGCAAACATGCGCTGTTATTTGAACAAACCCGATGCCACGGCCGAGGTGTTTCAAGACGGTTGGTTGCGCACGGGCGACCTTGCGACAATCGACGCGGATGGCTACGTCACCATCGTGGATCGCAAGAAAAACATCATCATTCGAGGCGGCGAAAACATCGCCTGTCTGGATGTGGAAGGCGCGTTACACAAACACCCTGCGGTTCTGGAAGCGGGCGCCTTTTCCGTGCCTGATGAACGTCTTGGCGAAACCGTGGGCGTTGGCATCACGCTAAACACTGGGGAAATAGCAGACGCTGAAACGCTGCGATCATTTCTCAAAGACCACATCGCACATTTCAAAATTCCAGACCATTTCTGGTTTCTGGATACCCCGCTTCCACGCGGCGCAACCGACAAAATCGACCGCCGTGTGCTGCAACACAACTGCTTAGCAAAGGATAAAACATGACAGACGTCGCATCCTATCTTGAAACCGCAGGGACCCTCGCGTGGAAGGTTCCGAACCTGCCCGAAAACACACCTCACCGCCCCATCAAAACTGTGGGCGTCATTGGTGCAGGCACAATGGGCGGCGGGATTTCGATGAATTTCGTCAACGCAGGCATGACGGTAAAGATTGTGGAGACCCAGCAAGAAGCGCTTGATCGCGGGCTTGGTGTGGTGCGTGGCAACTATGAACGCTCCGCCAAACGAGGCCGTTTCCCGATGGAAGAAGTCGATGAACGCATGTCACGGTTTGTTGGCACGCTCAACATCGAAGACCTTTCCGATTGTGATTTGGTGATCGAAGCCGTGTTCGAAAACATGGATGTAAAGAAAGAGATTTTTACAACGCTCGACCGTGTGATGAAACAAGGGGCGATCCTCGCCACCAATACATCGGCACTGGATATTGACGAAATCGCCAGCGTTACAAACCGCCCCGAAGATGTGATTGGGCTGCATTTCTTTTCTCCTGCCAACGTGATGAAATTGCTTGAAATTGTTCGCGCAGATCACACGGCGGATGATGTTGTCGCCACGTGCATGACGCTCGCCAAAACCATCGGCAAAGTGGCTACGCTTGTAGGCGTTTGCCCAGGCTTTGTGGGCAACCGCATTTTGTTTGCCCGCCAAGGTCAGGCCAACCGCCTTCTGAACCAAGGTGTCATGCCGTGGGACGTAGATGCTGCGCTAAACGCTTTTGGCTTTCGCATGGGGCCGTTTCAAATGTCCGACCTCGCTGGCCTCGATATCGGCTGGTCCAAAGGTGCGAAAACCGCCAACCCGATCCGCGATGCACTGTGCGAAATGGATCGTCGCGGGCAAAAGACGAAAGCGGGGTTCTATGACTATGACGAGAACCGCAACCACACGCCGTCTGACGTGGCCGCCAAGGTCATTCGCGATATTACGGGGGCTGAACCCACCTCTATGCCTGCTGAAGATATTGTTGAGGCTTGCATCTACCCAATGATTAATGAGGCGGTGAAAATCCTCGAAGAAAACAAGGCCCAACGCCCAAGTGACATAGATGTGGTTTGGATTAACGGCTACGGTTGGCCTGCGGACAAAGGCGGGCCGATGTTTTACGGTGACACCGTGGGTGCGGCAGCGGTCTTGGCAAAAATGGAAGAGCTGGCGCAAGAGGATCCATCCTGCGAACCGGCCCAATTGCTCCGTGAATTGGCCGCGACGGGCGGCAAGTTCACAGAAATCGACACTGGCGGATTAAAAACGAACGGAGGCGCATAATGGCGTATGAATTTATCACCACCGAACAGGTCGGCAATGTCCTGAAAGTCACCATGAACCGACCAGAGGTCTACAACGCCGTCCACGGCCCCATGCACGATGAAATGTCCGATTGTTGGGATAAATTTGCGTCCAGCGAAGACCAGTGGGTCGCCGTTCTGACGGGTGCAGGCGACAAAGCTTTCACCGCAGGCAATGATCTGAAATGGACCGCCCAAGGGGGCGCACAGGCCACAACGACCAAAGGCTTTGCTGGCCTGTCCTCTCGTTTTGATCTGGAAAAACCGATCATTGCGGCGGTCAATGGGTTTGCAATGGGTGGCGGCTTTGAAACCGCCCTATCCTGCGACATTATCATCGCATCAGATCAGGCAACATTCGCCTTGCCCGAAGTCAAAGTCGGCTTTTTTGCCGCTGCATCAGGCGTGCAACGCCTGTCCCGCTATATCGGGCGGTTGGCGGCGCAAGAAATCATGTACACAGGCCGCAAAGTGGATACGGCTGAGGCGCTCGCTCTTGGCATGGTGAACCAAGTGGTGCCCCACGCGGAGCTGATGGATGCCGCCATGGCAAAGGCGCAAGAGATCGCGTCTGTGTCACCGTCATCTGTAAAAGCAACCAAACGTGTTTTGAACGCATTGAACGTGACTGAAGGCATGAAAGCCAGCAACGAATATTCCCGCGAGGTGATCGCGGATTTGATGAAAACCGAAGACTTCAAAGAAGGCGTCAGCGCCTTTGTCGAGAAACGCAAACCCAACTGGGTCAACAAATAACAAAAGGAAACACCACCATGTCTATGGGAATTCACAACGCTGAACTTAATCAGCTCGCCATGTCCGAAAAAGCGCAACCGCTGCTGGATGCGGTGATCGCGCACATTCGTGACAACGTCGATCCAATCACCGAGGAGTTTTACAAACTTGGGGAAGGCCGAGCAGACCGATGGTCTTATGCGCCGGGTCAATTGGAACTGCTTGAAACCGCCAAAGTAAAAGCACGGGAAAGCGGTCTCTGGAACTTCTTCCTGCCAGACGCGGAAACGGGCGAAGGGCTGTCGAACCTTGATTATGCCTATATCGCCGCCGAACTGGGCAAGAACCCACTGGCCTCTGAAACCATGAACTGTTCTGCCCCCGATACGGGCAATATGGAAGTGCTGGAACGCATCGGCACGCCAGAGCAGAAAGAGAAGTGGTTGAAACCTTTGCTCGCTGGCGAAATTCGTTCCGCCTATGCGATGACTGAGCCGAATGTGGCCTCTTCTGATGCAAAAAATATCTCCACTTCTGCCGTGCTGGAAAACGGCGAATGGGTCATCAATGGCGAGAAATTCTATATCTCTGGCGCCGGTGATCCCCGTTGTAAGATTATGATTACAATGGTGAAAACCTCACCTGAGGCAGAAACCTTCAAACAGCAAAGCCAGATCCTTGTGCCCATCGACACACCTGGTGTTGAAATCCTCGGCCCGATGCACGTGTTTGGGCATGATGATGCGCCCCACGGCCATATGCACATCCGGTTCACCAACGTGCGCGTTCCAGAATCCAACATGCTGCTCGGCGAAGGGCGCGGCTTTGAAATCAGCCAAGTGCGCCTTGGCCCAGGCCGTATCCACCACTGCATGCGCTCTATCGGTCAGGCCGAACGCGCCCTTGATATGATGCTTGATCGCTCGATCAACCGTGTGGCCTTTGGCAAAAAGATCATTGATCTGGGCAAAAACATGGAAACTGTGTCCCGTGCCCGCATCGAAATCGAGGCCATGCGCCTGATGGTCCTAAAGGCCGCACGTGCAATGGATGTTCTGGGCAACAAAGAGGCCCGCATCTGGGTGTCTGCGGTCAAAGCAATGGTGCCCGAAAAGGTCTGCCAGATCATCGACCAATCCATGCAGGTGCATGGTGCGGCGGGTATTTCCCAATGGTTCCCCCTGTCCGACATGTACGCTGGACAGCGCACTTTGCGCTTTGCCGATGGTCCAGATGAGGTTCACCACCACGTTGTGGCCCGTGCCGAAGTGCAAACATTCCAAAACTCTAACGAACGCCGCGCCCCCACTGCGCAGGGCGGCAAGTTTGCGGGGCCGTAATCATGTCAGCACTTTTTGATCTTTCGGGCAAAACTGCCCTTGTCACAGGCGCATCCAAAGGGATGGGCCTGTCCATGGCAACCGCATTGGCGGAACACGGTGCGAATGTCGTGATCTCGTCGCGCAAACAAAACGAGTTGGACGAAGCGGCAGCCCAAATCAACGAAGCCGCAGGGCGCGATTGCGCCATCGGCATTGCATCCAACATCGGCGAAAAGGCGCAATTGGCTGATCTTGTTGCACAAACCAAAGATCGTGTTGGCGCTATTAACGTGCTGGTGGGCAACGCAGGAGTGAATGTCCACTATGGCCCAACCCACGACATCCCTGATGATGCTTATGAAAAAATCATGTCCGCCAATGTGCAGTCGCAACTGTGGCTGGCCCGTGAAGTGCATGGCCAAATGGTGGAGCAAGGCGGCGGTTCCATGATGTTTACCTCCTCTGTGGGGGCGTTCCATGCATCCGATGCCATCGGCACTTATTGCGTGTCCAAACTGGCGTTGATGGGTGTGATCCGCAATCTGGCAATGGAATATGGGCCGCAAGGCATTCGCGTGAACGGCATCAACCCCGCCGTGATCAAAACCGACTTTGCGAAGGCGCTTTGGGACAATCCCAAGGCCGCCAAGCAAGAGGCCCGCATTCCGCTTGGTCGTTTCGGTGAGCCCGATGATCTGAAAGGCATTGCCGTGTTCCTCGGGTCTGACGCCAGCCGTTACATCACTGGGCAAGCCCATACAGTGTGCGGTGGCTCAGCCATGTGGTCAGGAGGCTGATATGGAACTGAAGGACAAAATCATCGTCGTCACAGGGGCGGCCAGCGGTATTGGCAAAGCCATGGCCATTCGTTTTGCAGCTGAGGGTGCGAAATGCGTGGTCTGCGCGGATATGAACGGCGACGGGGCCGCAGAAACAGCCGCAGAAATGGGCGGCATTGCACATCAACTCAACGTTGGCAAAGAAGATGAGATAAAAGCCTTGATCGAAAAAACCGAAGCAGAACAAGGCCCTATTGATCTGTTCTGTTCCAACGCCGGTATTTCCGTGGCAGGCGGTGTAGACTGCACCAATGACGAATGGCAAACCATTTGGGATGTGAACGTCATGTCCCATGTGTATGCCGCCCGTCACTTGATCCCACGCATGAAGGAGCGCGGTGGAGGCTATCTGCTTAACACCTCGTCCGCTGCGGGCCTGCTCAATCAAGTGGGCTCGGCCCCTTACGGCGTTACAAAACATGCGGCTGTCGGTCTGGCGGAATGGCTCGCCATGACACATGGCGATGACGGGATCAAAGTTTCGGTTCTCTGCCCCCAAGCGGTGCGCACGGAAATGACCAAAGGCCACGAAGACCACGTGGCGGCCATTGACGGGATGATGGAACCCGAACCCGTGGCCGAGGCCTGTGTTCAGACCATTCGGGATGAAACGTTCCTTGTTCTGCCCCACCCTGAAGTGCTGGATTACATGCAGATCAAAGCGTCGAATTATGACCGTTGGATCGGCGGTATGCGCAAATTGAACCGCAAATACGGTGGGTTCGAGTAAACCCTAGGACGGCAGGCCGTAAACCCTTCGGGACGTGCCTGAAAACATCATCATTTGATCTTGCGGCGGGTAATCCGCCGCAATTTTTTTGAGCCCATTCCACAGCACGCCATAGCTGATCGACGCACGATCCACAGGAAAGTTGCTTTCGAACATGCAGCGATCCGCGCCAAAACACGCGATCATGTGGTGATACCAAGGGGCTTGTGCTTCTACAAATTCTTCCGACCCGATAGGCCGATCCCATTCATGCCAGCCATAGCCATTGTCGGGCATCGCCATTCCCCCCAGTTTGGCCACCACATTTGGGCAGTCTGCAAGCGCTGCCACATCATCTTTCCAAGCGGCGAAAATCTCGTCCCGCTTACCCTCAAACTGCCCAACACCAAGCGGCGTTCCAAAATGATCGAGCACAAGTGTTGTTTCTGGCACCGCTTTTGCCAGTGCGATGAAGTCTTTGTTTTGATGGTGGTAATGCCATGTGTCATAGGTCAGGCCACGTTCCCCCAACAGGCGCAATCCACGGCGAAAGTCAGGATCGTGTGCAAGGCCGCCAACCCCACGGGATTGAATTTTAAACGCCGAAGGATCATCATCCCAGGCCAGCGCGTGGCGAATACCTTTGAACAGCGCACCGCCCACGGCCGCATGAGCATCCAAGACCTCGGATAGGTTTTCACGCCGCAAATCTGCATGGGCCACAATACCCGCGATCTGTGCTTTTTCTGGGCTTCGCGCCGCCAGTGCCGCCTGCCCCGCAACATAGGCGGTTTCGCCAACAGGTGCGAAACCCTCTTCCACGTCTTTGTAATAAAACGATCCGCATTCGATGAACACGGTTTGCACAACTTTATGGCCTGCCCCCGTGTCAGACCATAGCCCGTTCACTTCGTACGCTGTGCCATCACGGTTCCATAAATGATGATGCGGATCGACAATTTCCATGTCAGGCGCGATGGGCTCTTCTATTGTTAACGCCAACCAATCATCGCGACTGGCGGCCTCTGCGATCCAAGATTTCATGATTTTTTGTCTTTGTTGATAGGCCGAACGAGCCCTTCTTGCGCAACGCTCGCCACCAATTCACCACTTTGCGTGTAAATCGTACCACGATTAAATCCTCGCGCACCGCCTGTGAACGGGCTGTCCATAGAATACAAATGCCAGTCGTCAAAGTTCACGGGTTTATGGAACCACATGGCGTGATCGAGGCTGGCTGTCATCACCTGCCCTTTAAAAAAAGATGCGCCGTGGGGTCGCAAAGACGAACCGAGTAGGTTCATGTCAGATGCGTAAGCGAGCAAGCAATGCTGCATCTTTGCATCCGCTCCACCTGCCCCTGGTACGCGGAACCATAAATTGTTTTCATCGCTGGCTTTTACGGGGTTGAACCAATCTTGCGGAGCCACTTCGCGGATTTCGATGGGGCGCTTGCGCAAGAAATCTTTGCGGTATTTTTCGGGAATGCGATCTTTGTTTTCCTCGCGTTGTTCGGCGCGGGATTGCAGGCCATCTGGGCCTTTCACATCTGGCATCGTGTGTTGATGACCCCAGCCGTCTTCATCCACGTGAAACGATGCAGACATGTTGAGGATTTGCTTCCCGTGCTGCACGGCCACCACGCGGCGGGTGGTGAAACTGCCCCCATCACGGGCGCGGTCCACTTGGTAAATAACTGGAATGGACGGATCACCAGCCCGAATGAAATAGGCATGGAGCGAATGGCACAAACGCGCGTCTACGGTTTTATACGCGGCCGCCAGCGCCTGCGCGATCACCTGCCCCCCAAAAATGCGAACGGTGGTTTCCCCGCCCCCGCCAATGCCACGAAACAGGTCTACTTCTAGCTGTTCAATTTCAAGGATATTGAGCAGTTCTGCCAATTCGTCGGACATCAGGTTTGTCTTTCTGCCGCATAGGCGATGAAGGTGTCGAAACTGTCTGGGTTGGCCATGCTGTCGCGATTAACCACTTTGGCAGGATCCCCCCCTAGAAGAAGTTTTTTCACAGGCACCTCAAGCTTTTTCCCCGACAAAGTGCGTGGAATTTCAGCCACTTGGATAATTTCATTCGGTTGAAACCGCGCTGAAACATCTCTTTTGATGGCCGCGTTGATCTGCGCTTTTAGCGTGTCATCCAACCTATGACCATCGCGCAAAACCACAAACAAGGGCATAAAACTGTCACGGCCCAGAAACTCCAGATCAATCACCAGACTGTCGAGAACAACGTCCAGTCCCTCCACCGCCTGATAAATTTCACTGGAGCCGAGCCGCAGGCCTTTGCGGTTGATCGTGGCATCGGATCGCCCATAAATCACCGACCCGCCCTCAGAGGTAATTTCGATCCAATCTCCATGCCGCCACACATTTGGATAGGTATCAAAATAGCTGTCATGCAGCCGTGATCCGTCCGTATCCCCCCAGAAAAACAAGGGCATGGACGGCAAAGGTTCGGTGCAAACCAATTCGCCGACCTCACCAATCACCTCATTTCCGTCCACATCAAAGGCCCGCACGGCATTACCCAAGGCACGGGCTTGCATTTCGCCTTTGCGCACGGGCAACATGGGATTGCCGCACACGAATGCGCCTGCAAAATCGGTTCCCCCAGAAATTGGCGCAAGCCAGATGTCGGGCTTTACCGCGCTGTAAATCCAATCATAGGCATCTTCGCTTAATGGCGATCCCGTCGAGCCAAGCGAATGCAGCGCTGACAGATCGCAATCCTTCGCCGGTGTGATACCCTCTTTGCCGCAACTGGCGAAAAACGCCGCCCCTGCACCAAAATAATTCAGCCGTTCCTTGGACGCAAAATCCCACACAGCGGACCAATCTGGGTGGTTGGGCGCTCCGTCGAACATACACACGGTCATGCCCTGCGCCAACGCTGCAAGTTGCACATTCCACATGATCCAGCCCGATGATGTGAGCCAGCAAAAGCGTTCGCCCGCCTTTAGGTCTTGGTGCAATGATTGTTTTGCGGCCTCTAATAAAACGCCGCCGTGGCCGTGAACAATCGGTTTTGGATTGCCTGTTGTCCCCGAAGAATAAACCACCCAAAGAGGATGACTGAATGGCACTTGTAACGGGGTAAGCGGAACATCCCTGTGCAGCAACTCAGCCCAAGTTATTCCAGCTTTCGCCGAAATCTCGATGTGATGGGTTACGGTCGGCAGGCTGTCAGCGACCACTTTGATCACGTCCGAGCGATCGACGGTTTTCCCCCCATGAACATAGCTGTCTTGGGTGATAAGCACTTTTGGTTCGATCTGCGAAAACCGATCCACGATGGCCGTGTGCCCCATATCAGGCGCGCAAAGCGACCAAATCGCCCCAAGGCTCGCCGTGGCCAAACAGGCGATTATGGACGCGGGCGTGTTGGGCAAAACCGCCACCACCCGATCCCCTTTTTCAACACCCATATCCGTTAAGTGGCTGGCGACACTGGAAATTTGTTGGTGCAATGCACCCCAAGTCAATTCGCTGCGCCCGAAAGTTTCAGATTGCGAAATCAGCGCGATGTCTTGCGGATGGGCAACTGCGTACCGCGAAATGGCATCAATGTAGTTTAACGCAGCGCCATCAAACCAGTCCGCCCCTGGCATCACCCGTTTCTTTAAAACCGATGTGTAAGGTTTCGACATTGGAATATCGAAAAACTGGCAAATGGTTTCCCAAAACGCCTCTATCTCGGTGACACTCCAGTCCCACAGTGCAGGATAATCCGCGAAAGTCAGGTCGCGGTTTTGCGCCAACCAATCAATGTAAGCTGCCATGCGCGATTGTGCTGCGCGTTCGGCCGAAGGTTGCCACACAATGGGGCGCGCCTGCCCCATCAGACCAATGCTCCATGCACCAGCGCCTTGAGCTGCGGACGGGCGGGATAGCTGCTGCTGGGGGAAAGTTGAGTGAAAAACACCACTGACATGTCGAGCACGGGATCAATCCAGAAAAAGGTCGATGCCATACCACCCCAGCTGAAATCTCCGATACTTGCAGGGCAGCCAACACGGCCGGGATTGCGCACGACTGACCCACCCAAACCAAAGCCCATGCCTTCCATCGGTTGTTCGGCAAAACTGCTTGGCCCCATGTCAGCAATGTCGCCGGGCAGATGGTTTTTACGCATAAAATCAACGGTTAATGGCGATAACAGACGTTGTTGATCCAACATGCCACCTTGGCGGATCATTTCGCAAAACCGCATGTAATCGTCGATGGTGCCCACCAATCCACCACCCCCTGAAAAGGTTTCCGTGTTGGCAAAGGGTGTTTTGGCCGCGCTGTCCACAAGCCGCAGGGTTTCACCACCCGATTTGGCAGAATTCAGCGCCATCGCGTTGCCTTCAAGCGGGGTGTAAAGACTCGCAAAACGATCCAGCTTGTCAGACGCAATGGAAAACGCGGTGTCATTCATATCAAGGGGATCGAAAATATGGTCTTGGAAAAACAGATCGAGCGGCTGGCCGCTGACCACTTCGACCACGCGGCCTAGCACATCCGTGGATACGGAATATTCCCAGCGGGTACCTGGCTGAAACGCCAGCGGCAGGCTCGCCAGTTCGCGCACCACATCGGCGAGCGGACCTTGTTGACCTTTGAAAATAAGGTCTTTTTCTTCCATCGCTTTGGGCAAGACACCTGGATTAAACGGATAACTCAGCCCGCTGGTGTGGGTCAAAAGCTGTTGAATTGTGGGGCAAGGCGCGGGTTCGGTTTGATCGATTGCCGTGGCTCCGTCAATCAACGCGTGGCACTGCGCAAATTCGGGCACAAAATCCGAAAGCGGCGCATCAATATGGAACAAACCGCGTTCCACCAGCATCATGATCGCAACGGATGTAATCGGTTTGGTCATGGAATAAATACGCGCCACGGTATCACGTTCAAACGGCAGGCTATTTTCGACATCGCGCAAACCTGTTGCGTTGAAATATGCCTCTTGCCCATTTCGGTTGATCAACACGGATGACCCCGCAAACTTTCGATCTGCCACGTAGCTGTCCATCCATGTGGCAATACGATTCAAACGGTTCGTGTCAAAGGTAAGCGTGCGTTGAGTCATCAGATTACTTTCCGTTTTAGGCTGGGCCAACCATGGCCTGCATGGCAGGTTTGGTTTCATCGGAAAACCATCCACCTTCGGGCGTGTTTGCGCCGTTTTTCATTGCCGTTTCAATGGCCTGCACCGTATCACGACGCAGCTGTGATTTTGCCACGGCGTAGGTTTTGGGGGGCAAGGCCGCGTATTTTTCTGCAGCTTTCAACGCCGTTTCCATCAATGCGTCTGGTTCTACCACAGCATCGAGAATGCCTGCCGCTAAAGCCTGTTCCGCGTTGTAAGGTTCCCCGTTCAACAGCAGTTTGCGCAGGTCATTGGGATGCAGCTCTGCTTTGGCAATCGCTTCGGGCCCAGCGGGGAGTGTCGCGCCGACGCGCACTTCGGCCAATCCGACACTGGCGCGGGTGTCACCGATGCGATAATCGCTGCCCAGAACAAAGAAAAAACCACCTGCAATCGCCGCACCGTTTACCGCGCAAATGGTGGGTTTTGGCAATGCGTAAAGTTTGGCAAAACTTTGGTTGAGACCACGCACTATGTCCCATTCATCTGCCTGACTGAACCCTTGCGCTGCCTTTAAATCAAGCCCACCAGACAGCACCTTTTGCCCGCTGGCAAGGATGACGGCCCGCACGTCTGGATCATTGGCGATCTGGTCGTAAGCATCTGACAAACCGTCCAAAAATGAAGGCGTGAGCGCGTTCACCGGCGCGCGATGCAGCATTATTCGGGCGATACCACCGCCAAGGTTTTCGAGTGTGAAATCTGCACGGCTCATCCCATTAAGGTCCCATCATTGTGGCGCTGGCGCAACGTGAGTTTTGACACTTTGCCCGTCGCCGTAAGGGGCAAATCATCCACAAACACGACCTCATCTGGCACCTGCCATTTTGCTAGGTTCTGAGACAGCAAGTCCAATATGGGTTCGGCATCCCGCTGCGCGCCCTCGGTGGGGACAACGATCAGCAAGGGGCGTTCGTCCCATTTTTTGTCGGGGATGGCGATAACGGCGCAATTGGCCACGTTTTCATGGGCCATGGCCATGTTTTCAACGTCGATGGAGCTGATCCATTCACCCCCTGATTTAATCAGGTCCTTGGCGCGGTCGGTGATGGTCAGCATGCCGTTCGGTTCTATTTTGGCCACGTCGCCTGTGCCAAACCAACCCTCTGCGTCAACGGAGGATTTGCTGGCCTCTTCGTTCTTGAAATAGCCTGACACGATGGCGTTGCCACGCACGAATAATTCGCCTTGGGCCACCCCATCGTGGGGCATGCGATTGCCGTCTTCATCGACAATTTTCAGGTCCACGCCGAACACGCGGCGGCCCTGTTTTGCCTTAAGATCAATGCGGTCTTGAAGGGGCAGTTTTTCCTGTTCAAGATTCAAAACGCCCACGGTTCCGATGGGGCTCATTTCGGTCATACCCCATGCGTGGCATACGGAAACATCCATGTTTTCAAAGGCTTCAATCATAGGCCGTGGTGCGGCAGAACCACCGATGATGACCTCGCCAAAGGCGCTTGGCTTACCGCCTTTTGCCTTAATTTCGCCGAGCAGACCCATCCAAACGGTTGGCACGCCCCATGCGGAAAAGACCTGCTCGTCTTCCATCAACTTATGCACGCTTGGGCCATCAAGGGCAGCCCCCGGAAAAATAAGGGAGGCACCTGATAGCGGTGCGGCGTAGGGTAGGCCCCATGCGTTGACGTGGAATAGTGGGACAACAGGCAGGATGCGTTTGCCCGGCCGCAGGCAGGTTTGCAGAGAAATGACGCCCATCATGGCGTGCAAAACAGTGGAGCGGTGGGAGTATAATGCCCCCTTTGGATTGCCCGTAGTGCCAGAGGTGTAGCACAAACCACAGGCGGTGTTTTCATCGAACTCGGGCCAATCGAAATCGGAGGTTTCTGCATCCATCAGGTCTTCGTAGCAGAGCAGATTGGGGATATCGGTTTCAGGCATGTGCGCCCGGTCTGTCATTGCCACATAAATCAAGTCTTTGGGCAATTGTGCCTGTAACGCATTGAGAATAGGGATAAAAGTCAAATCAACGAAGATGACTTTGTCTTCGGCATGGTTCACGATGTAGATCATTTGTTCCGCAGATAGACGCGGGTTAATCGTGTGGCACACCGCACCGATCCCCGCAATGCCGTAGTACAATTCCAGATGGCGATAGCCGTTCCACGCCAATGTCGCGACGCGATCCCCGTGATCAACGCCAAGTTTTTTCAGCACATTTGCGAGCTGACGCGTGCGTTTTTCAATATCGCGGTACGTGGTGCGGTGGATGCCGCCTTCGACTGTGACAGAGACGACTTCGCTGTCGCCATGAACCTCTGCCGCGAAAGTTAGAATTTCGTTCACCCGAAGCGGGCGATTCATCATGAGGCCTTGCATAGCATCTCTCCGTTAAAATTTGGTTTAGTTTACGCAAATTTTTGGGGAAGTAAGCAGGTTTCTTTGGCTTTTTGGACCATTGTCCAAGTAACGCTGCGGAGTGTTTGACAGAGCGACAATCGGGTTTTTAGGGTTGGGTAAATTTGGCGAAAGGAAACCCCGTGAAGACCTTTGATTTCATCTATGATTTTGCCAGTCCGAATGTGTATTTGGTTCATAAGATCATGGATCAGATTGAGGCGCGCAGCGGGGCCAAAGCGGCCTATGTGCCTGTTTTGCTTGGTGGAATTTTTCGGATAACGAAAAATACGCCACCATTGGTTCAATTTGAGGGGGTTCAAGGCAAGATAGAATATCAGCGCCGTGTGATGGCGCGGTTTATTGAAAAATACGATATTCCGTTTCAGTTCAATCCCCATTTCCCTGTGATGACAACACCTGTGATGCGTGGTGCTATATTTGCGCAGGATAAACCCTATTTCATGCAGTATGTGGATCTGTGTTTTGACGCGGTTTGGCAGCATGGTTTGAACATGGGCGATCTGGAAGTCATTGAAAAGACGTTGGAAAACGCAGGCCTACCAGCTGCGGAGATTATGACGGGCATCCAATCACCAGAGGCAAAGGACGCCCTGTTTGCCACCACGCAAGCGGCAGTGGATAGAGGGGCCTTTGGGGCGCCGATGATGTTTTACAAAGACGAACCGTTTTTTGGCAAAGACTGTTTGGATGAGATGATTGAGTGGATCGTTAACCACGGTTAATGGCGAAGCGTTACCAAGGCGTAAACGGAAAAGCAAACCACCCAGAAACAGGGGTCCCCTAGGTATGGGTAACGTGTTGCCAATCTGGACTGAAAAATTTTAACGAAGAGGTTAACGGCCACGAAGGCCGTTAACTGGTTATTATACTTCGAGCCATTCTTTGCGCACGTCGTCGCGATCTTTGAGCTCTTGTGGCGTACCTTCGAACACTACTTGGCCGTGGCCCATCACATACACGCGGTCGGCGATGTCCATAGCGATGGAGAGTTTTTGTTCCACCAGAAGGGTCGCAACTTTGCGTTTGGCAATTTCTTGCAACAGTTCGGCCACGCGTTGAGTCATTTGGGGTGACAGACCTTCGGTGGGCTCATCAATCATGATGAATTCCGGATCACCGATCAAAGTTCGACACATGGTCAGCATTTGCTGTTCCCCGCCAGAGAGAACGGATGCTTCGACATCGGCGCGTTCTTTGAGGTTGGAAAACATGTCGAACATGTTTTGCATGGACCAGCGGCCATCTTCGTCCTTTTGCCCTGGCTTGAGGCCGAGGATCAGGTTTTGGCGCGTTGTGAGCCCTGGAAAGATATCGCGGTTTTCGGGGACGTAGCCCAATCCGATGTTGGCGATTTCAAAGGCTTTTTTGCCTGCAAGTTCTTGCCCTTTGAACATGACCGAGCCTTGTGGGGGCACTTCGCCCATGATGGCCTTACAGGTTGTGGAGCGCCCTACCCCGTTGCGGCCCAAAAGAGCGACGATTTCGCCTTCTTGAACGTTGAGGTTTACACCCTGAAGGATGTGGGACTTGCCGTAGTAGGCGTGGAGGTCTTTGACTTCTAACATTAGTGTTCTTCCTCCAGAGCGGCGCCAAGGTAGGCTTCTTGGACTTTTTGATCGGCGCGGACGGCTTCGGGTGTGCCCGTGGCGATGATTTCCCCATAGACCAGAACCGAGATGCGATCCGCGAGGCCAAAGACCACGCCCATGTCGTGTTCTACAACGATCAGGGTTTTGTCTTCGGTGACTTTTTGGATCAGGTCCACGATGTAATCGGTTTCGGTGTTGGACATGCCCGCTGTTGGTTCGTCGAGCATAATCACATCGGCCCCACCTGCGATGGTGATGCCGATTTCAAGCGCCCGTTGTTCAGCATAGGACAAGACCCCCGCTGGTAGATCGCGGCGGTTGGTGAGGTTGATTTGTTCTAAGATTTCCTCGGCGCCTTCGTTGAGGGCGCGGTTGCGCGAGACCATATTCCAGAAGGAATATTTGAATCCCATGGACCACAAGAGCGAGCAACGAACGTTTTCAAACACGGTCATGTTTGGAAAGATGTTGGTGATCTGGAAAGATCGAGACAGGCCAAGGCGGTTGATCTGAAACGGTTGCAGCCCTGCGAGGTCCGTGCCGTGCAAACGCACGTGGCCCGATGTTTGTGGGAAGCGGCCCGTGATCAGGTTGAACATGGTGGATTTCCCCGCCCCATTCGGCCCGATGATCGCGTGGCGTTCGCCTTTTTCGACCTTTAGGTTCAGCCCGCGAATAATTTCGGCAGAGCCAAAAGATTTGCGCAGATCGTCCAGTTCAAGAGCAGGTGTCGTCATGACGGCTCTCCATCAATTGTATTGGCTTGGTTCCATGCTTCTTTGAGCACAGGTGCTTGGTGGCGGGCGATTAAGATACCGCCTGCCGCGATGGCACCAAAGATGAGCCACGCCCAGATGTGGTGGGTGTCGATGGGGGTCCAGAACAGGGTCATTTCAGTTTCGCCTGTCGGCGCTTCACGGGTGTGGAAGATCATTTCGATCAAACCGCACAGGCCAAGGACGCCAATGATGGCTGGCAAAACGCAGGTGAGGTATGGCCTGATCAGCAGGTTCAGCTTGCCAAGTGACATGGCCACACCGTGCGCCATGATGATGCCCGCAAGGCCCCCTGGAAAGAACATCACCATGCCAACGAAGATCACGCCGACATAAAGTTCCCAAAGGTGGGTTTGCAGCCCCAGCACGGTTTGCAGCAGGATAAACACAACTGCGCCGATAATTGGCCCCCAGAAAAAGCCGACACCGCCCAAGAACACGATCAACAAGATTGTGCCTGAGGCCGTAACGTTGAGGTCAGTTTCAGTAGCAATTTCAAACAGGATCGCCGAGAGGCCGCCCGCGATACCGCAGAAAAAGCCAGAGGCGGAGAAGGACACAAAGCGCACCCAACGGGCGGAGTAGCCCAAGAACTGTGCCCGTTCTGGATTGTCGCGTACTGCGTTGGCCATACGGCCCACAGGTGTGCGAGAGAACAAGTACATCAGTGCCGCAGAGACAAAGAGCCAGAAAGCGATGAGGTAGAAGACTTCGAGTTGGCTGATGAATTCAAAGCCGAAGAACGGCAAGCCTTCGTCGCGGTAGCCAGAGATGCCTTCTTCACCGCCAAAGAATACAACGATGATTAGCACACAGGCCGCCATCAGTTCACCAATGCCAAGCGAGATCATGGCAAAGACCGTGCCTGCGGATCGGGTGGAGAAACTGCCGATGATCATGGCGATGCCAAGGCCGAACAGACCGCCGATCAGCGGCAGCACGGGCAGTGGAATTGAGCCAAAGAAGCTGGAGTTCATCACGTGTAGGCAGAGGAATGCGCCCATGCCTGTATACACCGCATGTCCAAAGGAGAGCATACCGCCCTGCCCCAAGAGCATGTTATACGCGAGCGCGAAGACCACCATGATCGACATTTGTGACATGATTGTCAGCTGGCTGCGCCCGCCGAGCAGCATGGGCAGGACCAGAAGAACGATTGCACCAATGATCCATGGCACCAGCGTGCCAAAAGTGATTGCGCCGTACGTGCGGGTGTTTGTGCTTGCAGTGCTCATGATTCACGCTTTCCGAGCAGACCTTGTGGGCGGAACACGAGGATCAGCACCATCAAGAGGTAAGGAAGGATCGGGCCGATTTGCGGCAATGTCAGGGTCCATAGATCTTGGAACATGCTGTCGGACATCACTTCGGGTTTGGTGAGGCCAATGCCTTCGAGAATGTCGGACATCTTGATGTTGTAGCTGGCCGCGAATGTGGTCATCCAGCCGATCAGAAGCGATGCGACGAGGGCGCCCCAGAGCGAGCCGAGGCCACCTACAACGATTGTCACGAACACGATAGAGCCAAGGGTGAAGGCCATGCCAGGGAATGTGCCAAGGGCGGGACCAGCAATAACACCAGCGACCCCTGCAAGCGCCGTCCCTACCCCAAAGACGCCCATGAAGACGAAGGGCACGTTATGGCCCAAGGCTTCGACTGTTTTAGGATAGCTGAGTGCGGCCTGAATGATCATACCGATGCGGGTTTTAGTGAGGATGTAGAGAAGGCCGCCAAAGATAGTCAGAGAGATAAAGATCATGAACACTTTGTAGGCTTTGATAGCATTGTCCCCCACGGAGAACAAAGCGAAATCAAGGTAGGTTGGCTCGAAATATGGGATTTGGTTTTGACCCCAGAACAGTTTCACCACCTCTTGGATCAGCAGCGCGAGGCCGAAGGTGAAGATCAATTCTGGCACGTGGCCGTATTGGTGGACGCGGCGCAGGCCGTAGCGTTCAATCGCGGCCCCTGCGACACCAACGATAATCGGTGCAACGATCAAGCCACCGATAAAGCCAATGCCGAGAACCGTGGAAATCTGATACCCGAAATAAGCGCCCAGCATATAAAAGCTGGCGTGGGCGAAGTTGAGAACGCCCATCATTGAGAAGATCAGCGTCAAGCCGCTTGAGAGCATGAAGAGCAAAAGGCCAAAGACCAGCCCATCAATTAGATTCACAAGTATCAGGTCCATGCCAATACCCCTCGGTAGAACGTGTCAATTTATCAAAGATGAGGACGTCCCGCCGCAGACGCACCGCGGCGGGATAGAAATGAGCCGCTTATGGGCGTTTCATTTTACAAGTTGTCGGGCTGTCCATTGCAGCCATTTCAACTGTTGTTGTGTCCAACAAGCCATATTCAGAGTTATCGAGCGGGTGACGAATGTTTTCATTCGTGTGCGCACCGATGTGAACGTTTTGAATGGCTTGGTGATCGTCTGGGCGCATGAAGACTTTGCCGCCCCAGATGCTGTCATGCTCCATACCTTCGAGCGCGTAGGCAACAGGAACAACATCATCCGCAGTGCCTGCGATTTCGATTGCTTTTGCCAACATTTCAACAGCGTTTGCGATACGCGCCTGTGAAATGTCGTGGTCTGGGTATTTTGCTTCGAAAGCGTCAACATAGGCAGATGCACGATCAGACGGTGCAGGGTTAAGTTGGCCTTCGTGTACGAGGTTCAAGTGGCCTTTGCCGTCTTCACCAAATGTACGCGTGATCCCGTTTGATGCGGCGTAGTAGGTGTAAATCTGGCCTTCAAAACCTGCTTCGATGATGGCTTTACCAAGGCCAACCATATCGGAGCCCCAGTTCCCTGTGATAACGGAATCCGCACCAGAGGCCACAATCTTACGTGCGTAAGGTGTGAAGTCTTTTACTTTGCCGATTGGGTGAAGTTCGTTGCCAACGATTTCAACGTCTGGACGTTTCTTGGCAATGTCGCGCTCTGCAGCGGCGGCAACCGCCTTACCAAATGAGTAGTCTTGGCCGATCAGATAAACCTTTTTCAGGTCGTCGCGCGCCGCCATGACATCTGTCAAAGCGTCCATTTTAATGTCTGCGTTTGCATCAAAGCGGAAGTGCCAGAAGTTACATTTGTCGTTTGTCAGAACCGGATCAACCGCAGAATAGTTCAGGAACAGAACGCGGTCATCAGGGTTACGGCGGTTGTGTTTGTTAACCGCATCTGTGATCGCCGCTGCGATACCAGAGGAGTTGCCCTGCGCGATGTAGCGGATGCCTTGGTCGATGGCGACCTGCACTTGGATCAGGGATTCTTTACCGGACATTTTGTTGTCGAATGTGACGACTTCAAATTTTTTGCCGCCCAGAACACCACCTTTTTTGTTCACGAGTTCTTCAGCAGCGAATTCCCATTCAGCTGCGCCGTTTGTCCCTGTTGTTGCAAACGGACCTGACAGTGGGTCAACGAAAGCAATCTTAATCGTTTCAGCAAAAGCAACAGACGCGGAGAGCGTGGCTGCGAGTGTGACGGCAATGCCGAGCTTGGTCTTTTTGATCATTAGTATTCCTCCCAGAATGTGAACTAAACCACAGCAGTCGCGGTTTAAGCATGGGAAAAGACTTGCATATTGAGGGTATAAGTCAAGGGTGCGGCGTTTTGTGACGTAGGGTCATAATTCCGCGCTATGCCCCGATCTGGCGGTTTGCCTAAATTTGCACCCTTTCGCAGTGCGGAATTTTGTTTCACAGTTTTGCATATCAATATGACGCCGAGACAAAGGGATTAGCATGGACAGATTGCATCAGATTTTGGATGGCAAACCCAGTGACGCCCTTGCGTTGATTGACCATGACGGTACGCGCGTGAGTTATGGCGACCTGCGCCTGGAGGTGTCCGCGCTGGCCGCGATTTTAAAAAATCACGGTGTGCGCGGCGGGGATCGCGTGGTGCTGGTTTCAGAAAATTCCGTGCTGTTTGCGGCCATGGTTTTTGCGGCCAGTGCGTTGAATGCGTGGCTGATCCTTGTGAATGCACGCCAATCTGCAGATGAAATAGCGGCAATCGAGGCCCATGCAACACCGCGCTGTGTGGTGTTTACGCATGATGTATCCGCCCCCGCACGGGATCACGCAGCGCGGATGGAGGCAACAAAGATCGGGGCGCTGGCCAGTGGTGCGGTTTGGGCCACCAAGGTGCGCGATGTGGACGTGGAACCCGTAGATGCGGATGACAATCAAGTGGCGGTGTTGCTGTACACCACTGGCACGACAAGCGCGCCCAAGGGTGTGATGCTGACCCATAAGAACCTGTTGTTTTGTTCCGGGTATTCGGCGCAATTCAACCGTTTGGTTCCAGAGGATCGTGTGGTTGGCGTATTACCCGGCACGCATATTTACGCGCTGAGTTCTGTGTTTCTGCCCGCCATGACGGCAGGTGCATCGCTGGAGTTTGTGCCACGCTTTGACGTGCCAAAGGTGCTGTCGATGTTGCGCGGGGGTGCCACGCGGTTCCCTGCTGTGCCTCAGATGTTTGCGGCGATTATGCAGCATTTGGACGAAGCGGGTGAGGATTTGAACGCACCTAGTTTGGTGAATTTGGTGACGGGGGGTGCGCCGCTCGACCCTGGGCTTAAAGCGCGGGTGGAAAAGGTGTTTGGGCTGCCGCTGAACAATGGGTATGGGATGACTGAAACTTCCCCGTCGATTTCCAGCACGCACAATGATCATCCACGCGAGGATGTGGGGGTTGGCGTGCCTTATGACTGGATTGATGTGCGGATATGGGAACCAAACAAAGACGGGGTTGGCGAAATCCAAGTGCGCGGCGACAATGTGATGCGCGGGTATTATCGTGCGCCAGACAAAACCGCCGAAGTGATGACGAAGGATGGTTTTTTCCGCACGGGCGACCTTGGGCGGTTTGATGAAGGCGGTGGGTTGCATGTGGTGGGGCGCAGCAAGGAGCTGATTATTCGGTCTGGGTTCAATGTGTATCCGCCTGAAATAGAAGCGATGCTGTCAAAGCACCCGAACGTGTATCAAGTGGCGGTGATTGGACGGCAGGTGCCCGGCAACGAAGAAATACTGGCATTTGTGAAGGTGACGGGCGATGTGGGGGAAGACGCGCTGAAGGCGTGGCTGAAGGATAGGTTGGTGGCGTATAAAGTGCCAAGCCATGTGTTTGTGGTGGACGCCTATCCTGCGGCGGCAACGGGTAAGATTTTGAAGCATAAACTATTAGGGCATTTCGCGGATTTGATTGCGGAGCGGGATAGCTAGGTCTTGGGGCGCTGCCCCAAACCCCGGGATATTTTTGCTCGAAAGAAGCAATTAGCTTCTGTAACGAAAGGTCCCCGTTCCTTTCGCAATCAACTCGCCTGTGTCATCAGTGATGTCCCCTTCGGCAAAGAATGTTTTGCGCCCGCCGCCTGTTTTTCTGCCTGTGGCGATCAAAAGCGTGCCTTTGGGGCGGGATAGGTATTGCACGGTGAGCGACAGGGTCATGGCCAGTTGTGGAGTTTCGCGATCCCCTGTGTAGCAGCCTGCGAACCCCATGCAGGTGTCAAGCAAAGTGGCGTGGATGCCCCCATGCGGGATGCCATAGCGGTTACCATGTTTGGTGGCCAGTTGCAGGTGCAGTTTGGCGTGGTCTTGTTCCCATTCCACAATATCAAACCCGATTAGTTTTTGATATTCATAAGGGTCTTCGAGCAGGTCTTTGGTGTCGGTCATGGTTGTAAACTGAGCGTTTTGGCCGCCGCGATCAAGCGCGGGGCATAGACCGTTTCAAGCTGTTTCTGTTTTACGTTGATGGCGGGGCCGCCCGCGTTGATGGCAAAGACGCGCCCATCGAGGGTTTTGATCGGCACGGCGATGCCATGAACGTCTTTGCGCCAATCCCCAAAGGAGGAGCAGTATCCTTTTTGAGCATATTCTGCTTTGGCGCTGGCATAGCTGGCTTTTTGCGCGGCAAAGCTGTCGGGCAGAAGTTTGGCGCCGTAGTCAAAGGCGGTTTCTAGGTCCGCGTCGGACATGGCCACCAAATTGGCGCGGCCAATGGCAGAAAAGAACAGCGGCAAGCGTGCGCCGATTGTAATGGCGAGCGAGATGTCTTCGCGGGAGCGTTCTACGGCGATATAGACCGCGTCTGTCATATGGGCCTGAGCCACGGCAGCGGTGATGTAACTGTTAGGGCCGTCGCGTAACTCTAACAAAATGTCTTTGGCGCGGTCCGCGATTTCCATGCCTGCGATGACACCAAATCCGAGTGTGAGGACACCAGAGGACAAGCGATAGTTGCCTGTGGCCTCGTCACACGTAAGGTAATCGAGTTTGCACAGTGTATGAAGCAGGCGCGATACAGTGGGTTTTGGCAGGCCCGTGCGCGCGGCGATTTCAGAATTGCTGAGCAGCGCTTCATGTGGGCGAAAACAGCGCAACACATCGAGGCCACGGGCCAGAGCCGTGACAAAATTGCGATCCTTGTCTTCTTCGATGTCTGGGACGAGATGAACGTTACCCATGCCCCTACCCTTTGTTCAGCGCTTGCAGGCCCGCGTTGGCAAAGACAGGCACGTATTGGCCCATCTGGATGCCGCGTTCGGGATTGGAGGCGTTGCCGTCGAGGGCGCGTTTTAGCACGCCTTGGATAATGCCCGTCATGCGGAAAAAGTTGAAGGCGAGGTAGAAGCCGAAGTTGTCAATCGGTCCGATGCCGCGCCGTTCACAATAGGCGGCGATGAACTCTGCGTCGGTTGGCACGCCGATTTCATGGCGGTCGATGCCTGCGAAGCCACGGCCCTCTTTGTTGGCGGGCATTTGCCATTGCATGATGACAGCAGCGAGATCGGCGTAGGGGTGACCTGTGGTGGAAAGTTCCCAATCGAGCACCGCAAGGCATTTCGGGCCGTCATGTTCGAACATCATGTTGTCGATGCGATAATCGCCGTGTACGAGAGTGCGCTGGCCATCGTCTGCGGGCATTTGTTCGACAAGGCGTTCCATGAGTTCGTTCATCGCAGGGACGTCTACGGTTTCAGACGCGCGGTATTGTTTGGTCCAGCGACCGATTTGGCGTTCGTAGTAATTGCCAGGTGCGCCGTAGTCGGACAGCCCCACATCGTCGATGTTCACGTCATGCAGTGCGGCAAGGACGCGGTTCATTTCGTCAATGACGGCACCGCGGCGGGTGTTGTCCACATCGGGCATGGTGGGCAGCGTGTGGTTGCGCCCGTCAATGGCGTCCATGACGTAGAACATGGAGCCGATCACATCGTCGTCTTCGCACAGGTGGTGCATTTTCGCGACGGGGACGTCGGTGCCTGCGAGTGCAGATTGCACGCGAAACTCGCGGTCTACGGCGTGGGCGGATTTCAGGAGAACGCCTGGGGGTTTGCGGCGCAGGACGTAGTTTTTGGCAGGGGTGCGCAACAAAAAGGTGGGGTTGGATTGGCCGACTTGGAATTTTTCGACCTCGATGGGGCCAGAAAACCCTTCGATTTTGTCCGAGAGGTAGGCGGCCACGCGCGGGGCATCTAGGGTTTGGGTATCGTCGGTCATTTTAGTCCCCTAACTGTAGGTGAGCTTATCCGCGTGTTCTGGCACATCCAGATGCGGGGTGGCGTTGAATTCGTGTAAGAACCGTTTGGGGCCTGAAACAATGAACTTTGTTAGGCCCGTGTTTTTTATCTGCAAATTCAAGGTCATCATCATTTTGGCAGGGCCGCCCACGGTATTTGCAGTGATTTGGCCAATCACGCCGCCTGAGGAGACGACGAGTATTTTCTCAGCGCCTTCGCGGGTGGCTTTGGTCAGGGCAGATTCGATACGGGTGGTGAAATCAAGCCAGCTCTCGTTTGCGTTTGGCAGGCCGCCTGCCTGCCATTCAAAGACGGTTTCGCGCAAGGAGCGAAAGTGGGTTTTGCGATCCCCAAGGATGAGGTCGGGCACGTTGCCATCATAACGGGCGTGAAGCAGATCGTGGAAATCGTATTCGTTAAAGCCTGCGTCCACCTCGATTTCGCCGTCCGTGTAGCCCATGCCTTCCAGCGTTTCGCGGTGGCGGACTTGGCCACCGATGACCACGCGGTCAGGGGTCCAACCGCGTGTTTTGAGGGCCTCGCCCACCAGTTGGGATTGCACATGGCCGAGGTCAGAGAGTTTGTCATAGTTGGCAGCCCCAAAAGAGGCTTGGCCGTGGCGTATGACAAGGAGTTCAGCCACTTATGCAGAGAGTTTCGCCAAGGCGGCGTGGTATTCGGAGGCGATACGATCCACGAGCGCGCCAGCGGGTTCAACAGATTTGACCGCGCCGATGCCTTGCCCTGCGCCCCAGATTTCTTTCCATGCTTTGGGTTTTGAAGAGCCTGAGGAAAAGTTCATGGATGAACTGTCAGCGCTTGGTAGATTGTCGGGGTCCATGCCCGCAGCCTCAATCGACGGGCGAAGGTAGTTGCCTGAAACACCTGTGAACAGGCTGGAGGTGACAATATCGGAAGCGGAGCCGTCAACGATGGCGTCTTTGTACCCCTCAACTGCGTTTGCTTCCTTGGTCGCGATGAAAGGGGAGCCGATGTAGCCCATGTCTGCGCCCATGGCTTGCGCGGCGAGCACCGCTTTGCCCGTGGCGATGGAGCCTGACAGCAACAGTGGGCCGTCAAACCATTCGCGGATTTCTTGGATGAGGGCGAAGGGGGATTGTGGGCCAGCGTGGCCCCCTGCCCCTGCGGCCACAGCGATGAGGCCGTCTGCGCCCTTTTCAATCGCCTTTTTGGCGAAGAAATTGTTGATGATGTCGTGCAGGACGATGCCGCCGCAGGAATGGGCGGCTTCGTTGACTTCGACCCGTGCGCCAAGGGATGTGATCCAGACGGGGACTTCATGTTTTACACAGATTTCAATATCCCGTTCCAGCCGACCGTTGGAGCGGTGAACGATTTGGTTCACGGCATAGGGTGCAGCGGGGGTGTCCGGGTTGGCTTGGTTGTGAGCGTCCAGTTCTTCTTTGATCTGGGTGAGCCATGTGTCAAGCAGTGGGTGTTCGCCTTCACCTTCGCGGGCGTTGAGCGCGGGGAAAGAGCCGATGATGCCTGCCTTGCACTGCGCGATTACAAGTGCGGGGACCGAGATGATGAACAAGGGGGAGCCGACGGCAGGGATGCGCAGGCCTTGGAGGGCTTTGGGCAGGTGGGCGTCGGGGTGTGTGGCGTTCCATGGGCGGGTCATTTTGGCGTCTTTCTTCAGGAGTGAAAGGCGGGGTGAACCCCGCCCTACGGTTTTGGGTAGGGCGGGGTTCACCCCGCCAATTAACCCTTAAAGGACTTCAAACAAACCAGCAGCGCCCATGCCGCCGCCGACACACATGGTGCAAACGACGTATTTGGCGTTGCGGCGTTTGCCTTCGATCAGGGCGTGGCCGACCATGCGGGCCCCTGACATGCCGTAGGGGTGGCCGATGGAAATTGCGCCGCCGTTCACATTCATCAGCTCGTTCGGGATGCCGATGGTGCGGGCGGAATGCAACACCTGAACGGCGAAGGCTTCGTTGAATTCCCAGAGGTCGATATCATCCACAGTCAACCCATGCGCCTTGAGCAGTTTTGGCACGGCGTAGATTGGACCGATGCCCATTTCATCAGGCTTCAAGCCAGCGGCCATCATGCCAACGTAGCGGCCAAGCGGCTGCAAGCCCTTTTTCTCGGCGACTTTGGCTTCCATCACGACAGATGCAGATGCGCCGTCAGACAGTTGGGACGCGTTGCCAGCGGTGATGAACTTGCCTTCTTTGATGACGAGGCCGTCTTTGAACACAGGCTGCAATCCTGCGAGGGATTCTGCTGTGGTGCCTGGGCGGTTGCCTTCGTCTTTTTCAAGAGTGACTTCGTGTTCTGTGACTTCTTTGGTTTCTTTGTTCATCACCTTCATAACAGAGGTCATGGGCACGATTTCATCGTCGAACGCGCCTGCCTGTTGGGCCAGATGCGTGCGCTCTTGGGATTGAGCGGCGTAGGCGTCTTGGTCTTCGCGGGTGACGCCGTAGCGGGCGGCCACGGTTTCGGCGGTTTCGAGCATGGACATGTACATGTCGGGCTGGTTTTCTTTCATCCACGGGTCGCCCTCAACAAACATTTTGGGGCCTTGCACGGTGGACACGGATTCAACACCGCCGCCCACAACGATATCCATGTTGTCGGTGATCACTTGCTTGGCCGCCGTGGCGATGGCCATCATGCCAGAGGCACACTGACGATCGAGCGACATGCCCGGAACCGTGACGCCGAGGCCTGCGCGGATGGCGGCTTGGCGGGCGACGTTGGTGCCTGTGGAGCCTTGCTGGATCGCGGCACCCATAATGAGATCGTCCACTTCAGCCCCTTCGATACCTGCGCGTTTTACGGCGTGTTCAACCGCGTGGCCCGCGAGTTGTTGGCCAGGTGTGGCGTTGAAAGCGCCGCGGTAGGCTTTGCCGATTGGGGTCCGAGCGGTTGAAACGATGACTGCGTCACGCATGATGTATTCCTTTACTTTTCGAGTTTGACGCCAGCCAATTGGGCAGCGTTTTTGGCGTATTTACCTGTTTGTTCAAAGGCTTGGGTGAGGATTTCTTGGCCGTCCGGATCAGTGATTTGATCCCATTGGGCGGCCACGTTTTCGGGGGTAATGTCGTCGCCTGCAAGGGTGATGCCCTTGGTCTCATAGACGCGGGTTTGCGCGAAAGAGCCGCCGCCTGCGCCCATGATCACCCGCGATGGGGCGTTTTCGGACACGAGGTAAAGAACGCCTGGTGTGATGGTGGCAGGGTCGAGGAGTTCGCCCACTTCGGGCGAAAACAGCTCTTCGGTCATGCGGGTTGTGGCGGTGGGGGCGAGGACGTTGACGCGGATGTTGTCGCGCGCGCCTTCCAGATGCAGCACGTTCATCAAGCCCATCATGGCGGCTTTGGCCGCGCCATAGTTGGATTGGCCGAAGTTGCCGTAGAGACCCGAACTGGAGGCCGTTAGAACGATGCGGCCATAGCCTTGTTCGCGCATGATCGGCCAAACGGTGTGGGTCACAGTGGCCGTACCGATCAGGTGTACATCGACGACTTTTTTGAAGTCATCGAGGCTCATCTTGGCGAAGGTCTTGTCCCGTAGGATGCCTGCGTTGTTGATCAGGATGTCGATACGGCCCCATTTGTCCATGGTTTGTTGAACCATGTCTTTGACTTGGGATTCGTTCGAAACATCTGCGCCGTGCGCCATGGCTTCGCCACCCATGGCGATGATTTCAGCAACCACACTGTCAGCGGCGGAGGTGGATTGGCCCTGCCCGTCTTGGGCTGCACCCAGATCGTTGACAACGACCTTTGCGCCGCGCTTGGCGAGGCCCAGCGCATGTTCGCGACCAAGGCCGATGCCTGCACCTGTGACGATGGCGACTTGGTTGTTAAATTCGATGGTCATTCATGTGGTCCTTATCTGTGTCTTTTTGCCCGGCAAAGCCGGGCTGCGCCGACCTCCCCCATGGGAGGCGCATTCGCGCCACCCGAGGTTAGCGCTGCCCTTTGTTAATATCCTTTGGCCGTCGCAATCTTCTCCGCGTGATAGCCGTAATCACCCAACCATTCCTGTGCAACGCGGGCGCGTTTCATGAAAAAGCCCATGTCGAATGCGTCGGTCATGCCGATGCCGCCGTGCATTTGCACGCCTTCCACGACCGCGAGTTTCGCGGTTTGCGAGGCCCGTGCTTTGGCAAGGGACACGGCAAGTTCTGCGTTTTCTGGGTCTTCGTCGAGCATGCGGCCAGCGTTCAGGATGGTGGAGGCCGTGACTTCGATTTCGGACCACAGGTGTGCGGCGCGGTGTTGCAGCGCCTGAAATTGGCCGATGACGATGCCGAATTGTTTGCGTTCTTGCAGGTAGCCAACGGTCATGCCGAAGGCGCCAGAGGACAAGCCGATCATTTCAGCGGATAAGGCTGCCGCACCCGCGTTGAGCGCAGGTTTCAGCACGTCCATGGCGTTGTCGACGGAGCCGATGATGTCTTCGCCTGTGGCTTCGACTTTGTCGAAGTTGATAGCGGCGGAATCCCGTGCATCGATCATGTTTTGTGTGGTACGGGTGATGCCTGCGCGATCCGCTGGGATATCGAACAGGGTGAGCGCGTCGCCGTCGCCAGTGCGCGCAAGGACGAGCAAGCGGTCCGCGTTTGCACCGTCCACAACGAAGGTTTTATCGCCTGAGAGTTCAAACCCGTTGCCGACTTTTTTGGCTTCCATCATGGTGCAATCAGGCGAATGCTTTGGACCTTCGTCGATGGCAAGGCCGTAGGTGATTTCGCCTGCTGCGATTTGGTTTAATGCCTCGGCTGCGCGGGGATTGTCGGAGACTTGGCGCAGGGCGGTGGCGGCCATGACGGCGGTGGAAATGAAGGGACTAGACACAAGGGTTTTGCCCATTTCAGTGGCGAGCAAGTTGGCCGCTGTATGCCCCATGTCGATGCCGCCCTGATCTTCGGGGACCAGAACGCCTGTCCAGCCGAGATCAGCCATTTGTTTCCAAATTTCGGGGTTATAGGCTTTGCCTGCATCGCGCAGTTCGCGGAATTTTTCGACGGGCGATGCGCTGTCCAGAAAGCCGCGCGCGCTGTCCACTAGCATGGTTTCGTCTTCGGTGAGGGTTAAGTTTGCCATGATTTCAGTCCCTTACCCTGGTAGCCCAAGAACGCGTTTTGAGAGGATTGAGAGCATGACTTCGGATGTGCCGCCCTCGATTGAGTTGGCCTTGGTGCGCAGCCAGTCGGCGGGCAGTGAGCCTGTGGCACCGTCCCATTCGAGCGCGGTAGAGCCGCCTGCGGACATGAACAACTCGTGTTTGCGTTTGTTGAGTTCCGTGCCGGCGTATTTCAGCATGGCAGAGGCATCGCCGACTCCTTGGCCGCCTGCGGCTTGGTCTTTGTAGCGTTCAATCGTGAGTTCGACGGCCATTTCTTCGATATCTACCGCCATGGCTTCGGCCCGCAGGGTGGCGTCCATGGCGCCGTTGTTTGCGTCTGACAAAACTTTGCCGAGCGAGCGCCCTGCCCCACGTGAAGAGCCAGATCCAGAGATCATTTCGCGTTCGTGGGTCAGGAGATATTTCGCAACATCCCAGCCTTTGTTTTCTTCGCCGACGATCTGGTCTTTGGGGACTTTCACATCGTCAAAGAAGGTTTCGCAAAAGGGCGAAGCGCCA
Source organism: Amylibacter sp. IMCC11727 (assembly GCF_029854195.1). Taxonomy (NCBI): domain Bacteria; kingdom Pseudomonadati; phylum Pseudomonadota; class Alphaproteobacteria; order Rhodobacterales; family Paracoccaceae; genus Amylibacter; species Amylibacter sp. IMCC11727. Next base: position 1,389,021 of record NZ_CP122960.1, on the reverse strand, counting down.
GAGATGAGCTTGATCGGGCGTGTGGTGACGCCGCCGCCGTGCATGTCGAACAGCAGGAACGAAATGCCTTTGTGTTTCGGGGCATCGGAATCGGTGCGGATGAGCGCGAATATCCAATCCGCCTTATCCGCGTAGGAGGTCCAGACCTTTTGGCCGTTGACGAGCCAATGGTCGCCTTTGTCTTCGCCTTTGGATTGCACGTTTGCCAGATCAGAGCCTGCACCTGGTTCAGAGTAGCCTTGGCACCAGCGGATTTCGCCGCGGCAGATCGGTGGGAGGTAGTGGAGTTTTTGTTCATGGGAGCCGAAGTGCAAGAGCGCAGGGCCGAGCATCCAAATGCCGAAGGAGAGGAGCGGCATGCGGGCGTCAATGGCCTCTAACTCTTCGAGCCAGACCTTTTCTTGGTCGCGGGTGAAGCCACCCCCGCCATATTCAACGGGCCATGTTGGGCATGTGAGGCCATTTGCGGCGCACACCTCCATCCACTGCTTTTGGTCATCAGATTCGAATTTGAAATTCTTGCCACCCCAGCAGATTGCATCTTGGGTCATGTCGCCGTCGCGCACGCCGTCGGGGCAGTTTTCGGCAAGCCATGTGCGGATGTCCGCACGGAATGTATCCATGCTGGTCGTATCAAATGGCATCGGTTCCTCCCAAAACGCAGCGTCATGTTCCGCTGTGCAGAATTACATTCCACTTGTGCGTTGACAAGACGCGGGCACCCCCCAATCGTGGGTGGTGATGTAACGTCATTTTAGAATTGGGAGTGCAGATATGCGAGCGATGATGAGTGTAGACGTGGGTGGGCCAGATGCGCTCGTGATGACGGAGGCCGAAACACCAAACCCGAAAAAGGGCGAAGTGGTGATCCGTGTGCGCGCGGCGGGGGTGAATTTTCCTGACACACTGATCATTCGCGATTTGTACCAGATGAAGCCACCGCGCCCGTTTGCGCCAGGGGGCGAAGTTGCGGGGGATATTGAGGCCGTTGGTGAGGGCGTGACGCATTTGAGCGTGGGGCAACGTGTGTTGGCGGTACCGGGGTTTAATGGGTTTGCCACGCATGTGGTGGCGCATAAATCGGGTGTCGTGCCGATCCCTGATGACATGCCTTATGATCAGGCGTCTTGTTTCATTCTGACCTATGGGACGTCGCATTATGCGCTGAAACAGCGTGCGCAGTTGAAAGAGGGCGAGACCTTGCTGATCCTTGGGGCCGCTGGTGGCGTGGGGGCCGCGGCGATTGAGCTGGGCAAAGCCATGGGCGCGAAAGTGATCGCGGCGGTGTCGTCTGAGGAAAAGGCGGCATTTTGTAAGGGTTTGGGGGCGGATGAGACGATTATCTATCCCCGCGAAATGGACCGCGATGCGCAGAAGGCGTTTTCGGGCGCGATTAAGGAAGTGGCGGGGCCAGGCGGTGTAAACGTTGTTTATGACGCGGTGGGTGGCAATTATGCAGAACCTGCGGTGCGCGCACTGGCTTGGGAAGGTCGGTTCCTTGTGATTGGCTTCCCTGCGGGGATACCGAAATTGCCGCTGAACCTGACGCTGTTGAAGAACTGTCAGGTGGTGGGCGTGTTCTGGGGCGCATTCACGCGGATGGAGCCCGATGTGCATCAGGCGAATTTGGCGGAGCTGTTTGAGTGGTGGGGTAAGGGGCTGATTAAGCCGCAGATTTCCGCACGATTTCCTTTGGAGGACGCGGCAGATGCGTTGAAGATGCTGGAGGATCGGAAGGTTCTGGGGAAGGTTGTGATTGAGGTGGGGTGAGTTAGTTACGTCATTTGAAACGTCCCCGACTCGATCGGGAACCTGCTAATGAACCAGAGAGAGGCCCCCGATCAGGTCGGGGGCGGTGAGAGCTTACTAGCTGAGCGCGTTCTTTGTTACAAATGGTTGCAGTCGTTGAAACTCCGCACAAAGAACCGATCTTTCGTTAACACAACGTTGTGGATCGACCCATTCGCCGCGCCGATCAGCCCAAATGGCTTACATCCTGTGGCAATGGACATAATCGCGCCGATGACGCCGCCGTGGACGCAAAAGGCGATCCGCTGATCCGCGTGGTTTTCGAGCAGGCGCCAGAGGCCCCGTTCGACCCGTTCGTGCAGCTCTGCTGTGGTTTCAGCCCCTGGAATGTGGCCCCATTCGTGTTCGGCCTTTGCTTTTAGAAATTCTGGTGCGCCTTCGGCGGATTTGATGCGGTAGAGGCCGCCATCCCAATCGCCAAGCCAGATTTCGCGCAAGTCAGGTTCGATGATGGGTGTTATGCCTTTGTGGGCCGCCAAAGGGGCCATGGTTTGATGGGTGCGTTGCAGAGAGGTGACGTAGAGCGCATCGAAGTGTTCGTCTTTCAGGCGTTCCGCCACGGCCAAGGCCTGAGCTTCGCCCCGTTCATGTAAAGGAGGATCGCCCTGCCCGTCCTTGAGCGGAAAGGATTCACCCGGGATCGCAGGAATGGTTTCCCCGTGACGAATAAAGATCACGTCCACTGCGCCTTTTGGCACTTCGAAACGGTGTTGATAGTATTTTTTCGTCATAAGTTTCCTAGCATGCCGCCACGTCGTGACAGGCCCTTGATTGACAGATTTGCAATTCTATCCCTAGGCTTTCACAGTTGCCCGCTGCCGTCAATTTGGAGACAGGATATGGATGTGCTTCGCACCCCCGATGACCGATTTAGGGAACTGCCTGATTGGGATTTTGCACCCCATTACGTCGACGATTTGGCGGGGTATGAAGGTCTGCGCGTCCATTATGTGGATGAGGGGCCCAAAGATGCGGAGCGGGTGTTTTTGTGCCTGCATGGGCAGCCAACATGGTCTTATCTCTATCGAAAAATGATCCCAGAGTTTGCTGCATCGGGGGCACGGGTGATTGCCCCTGATTGGTTGGGGTTTGGACGGTCTGACAAACCCATGGCGGATGATGTTTATCGGTTTCATTTCCACCGTGACATGATGATTGCGTTTGTTCAGGCGCTGGATTTGAAAAATATCACGCTGGTGGTGCAGGATTGGGGTGGTGTGCTGGGATTAACCATGCCCCACGCGATGCCTGATCGAATTTCGCGGCTGTTGGTTATGAACACCGCGCTGGCGATTGGCACGCCTGCGGGCAAAGGGTTTAATGATTGGCGGGCCTATAATAAGGCCAATCCTGACATGGATATTGCTGCGCTGATGGCGCGATCCACCCCGATTTTGAGCGAAGCAGAGGCCGCGGCTTACGGTGCGCCTTTTCCTGATGTGACCTATAAGGCGGGCGTGCGGCGGTTTCCTGATATGGTGATGACGGACCCTGATATGGAGGGTGTAAACACATCAAAAGCCGCGCTGAACTTCTATCAGAATGACTGGGCGGGTGAGAGCTTTATGGCCATTGGCATGCAAGACCCTGTGCTGGGGCCACCTGTGATGGAATGGTTGAAAAGTGTCATAAAAGGATGCCCTGAGCCGATGAAAGTGGCTGATGCGGGGCATTTTGTGCAAGAATGGGGCGGGCCGATTGCGACCGCTGCGATGAAACATTGGGGAGATATCTGAATGACAAGAGATGTAGATACGGGCACGCAAGAATTGCTGTGTTCGGTGACGGATCATGTGGCAACGCTGACGCTGAACCGCCCTGAAAAGCGCAATGCGATGGGGGCGGAGATGATGCCCGCACTGGCGCAGATGCTCAAGGATTTGGACGCGGATGATGATGTGCGGGTGTTGGTGCTGACGGGCGCTGGTGAAGGGTTTTGTTCGGGGGGGGATATTGCGAATATGGGCAAGAAGATCGGCCCTGCCGCAAAACTGACCATGGATGAAAAAATCGCAGGTCTGCGCGAGGCGCAAGAGGCGTCCTCATTGGCGCTTTATGAATTTTCCAAGCCAACGATTGCGGCCTTGCCAGGCCCTGCGGCGGGGGCTGGCATGTCGTTGGCACTCGCCTGTGATTTGCGGATTGCTGCGGACAGCGCGTTTTTGGCCCCTGCTTTTGGGGCGATTGGCGCATCAGGGGATTTTGGTGGCAGTTGGTATTTGACCAATCTGATCGGATCTGGCCGCGCGAAAGAGGTATATTACACCAACCGCCGCATCACGGCAGAAGAAGGGCAGACCCTTGGTCTTTTTAACCGCGTTGTGCCCGCGGGCGATTTGCGAGATGCCGCGCAACAGATGGCGGCGGAGATCGCAAAGGGCGCACCGATTGCGCATAAGTACATGAAAGAGAACCTAAATTTGGCGGTTGTGGCGGATTTGAAAACCACCATGGATCAAGAAGGAGATCGTATGGTGCGCGCCTTGCACACTGAAGATTTCGCTAATGCGGCCATGGCGTTCATGATGAAAAAAACGCCTGAGTTTAAGGGGAAGTAAGACATGCGCACACGTCAAGTCATCGTAAAGGAGCTGCCCAAAGGGGCGCTGTTCGGGGATCATTTCGAAATGTCGGAAGCGGAATTGCCGGCGCTGCAAGATGGCGAGGTTCTGGTGCGCACGATTCTGATGTCCATTGATGCAGCGAACCGCGCGTGGATGCAGGGCGCAACTTATCGCGAGGCGATTGAGGCGGGTGATGCGATGCACACGGGGGCCTTGTGTGAAGTGATGGAGAGCAAATCACCACGGCTGGCTGCGGGGGACATTGTGTTCGCTGAAAGCGTTTGGGCTGATTACGCCGTGATTTCGGCCCGAAAGGCGGCAAAAATGCCCCGCGTGCCCCAGCTTTCGCATCTGATGTCGGTGTTTGGGATTGCGGGGAAGACGGCGTTTCATGGGTTGGTGTCTGTGGGGCGACCCGTGCCAGGGGAAACGGTGGTTGTTTCGGCGGCGGCGGGGTCTGTTGGTGTGTATGTGGGCCAGATTGCCAAGGCGATGGGCTGTCACGTGGTTGGCATTGCAGGTGGTCCAGAAAAATGTGGCTGGGTTGTGGACGAGCTGGGCTTTGACGCCTGTGTTGATTACCGCGATCCAGCGTGGAGCAAGACGTTAAAGGGGGCCTGCCCTGCGGGGATTGATGTGTATTTCGATAACGTAGGCGGTGCGGTGCTGGAAACCGTTCTGTTTCGCATGAATGAACGGGGCCGTATCGTGTGCTGTGGGGCGGTGAGCCAGTATGACGCCAGCACACCGAACGGGCCGCGCAACCTGCCAGGTATGGTGGTGGTGAAGCGGCTGCGCATGGAGGGGTTTATCGTGATGGATTTTGCCAAGGACGATGAAAAGGCTCTGCGCGCATTACAAAACTGGGTCGCGTCAGGGGCGATTAAAGTGCCTGAGGATATTGTGGAGGGGCTTGAGAATGCGCCTAAGGCATTGATTGGGCTGCTTTCTGGGGACAATCGCGGCAAACGAATGGTGCGCGTTGGGGCTGATCCGTCCTGATCTTGGTTCGTGAAGAGAAGCGTCCAAAACTGTGAATAAAGAATGAATGCCGACACGTTCAAATGGACGTGTCGGCATTCAGGTTTTGTTAACGAAAGAAGCGGTGGTGGTCAGGGGACCGCGCACCTTCCCACGTTAAGGATCGTCGCCAACGCGGACGAGTTGTTTGCCAAAGTTCTTGCCTTCAAGCAGTTCGAGGAACGCCTTTGGCGCGTTTTCCAAGCCTTCCGTCACCGTTTCGCGGAATTTGACTTGGCCGCTGGCAACCATTGGGGCCACTTCTTTGAAGAATTTGCCAGCGACCGCTTCGTGATCGGGGAAGAGGAAGCCCTGCACGCGCAGGCGTTTCACGAGGATCGAGGACCAGACCGCGGGGAGTGGTTGGGCATCGGCCACGTTGTCGCCGTTGTACCATGCGATCATGCCGCAAATGGCGATGCGGCCAAACATGTTCATATTGGCGATGGCGGCTTCGGTGGTTTTGCTGCCGACATTTTCGAAATAGAGATCAATGCCTTGCGGGGCGGCTTCGCGCATTGCCTTGCCTAACGAATGGCCGTCAGCGTGGGCTTTGTGATCGAGGCAGACGTCGAAACCGAGTTCCTTTTCCGCGTAGGCGCATTTGTCGGCACCCCCTGCAACGCCAATGACTTTGCAGCCTTTTGCTTTGGCGAGTTGACCTGCAAGACCGCCAACGGCACCTGTAGCCGCAGAAATGAGGACGGTTTCGCCTGCTTTCATTTCGCCGATTTCATTAAGGCCGATCCACGCGGTCATACCCGGCATTCCGAGCACGCCAAGGTAGGCTGACAGGGGCGCGATGGTTGGGTCAACTTTGCGAATGTCAGAGCCATCAGATACAGCGTGGCTGGCCCAGCCTGTGCGCGCGACGACAATATCGCCGACGGCAAATTTTTCGTTGTTGGAGGCCATGACTTCGGAAATGGCGCCGCCTTCCATGGTGCCGCCGATTGGGACGGGATCGGCGTAGGATTTCGCATCGTTCATGCGGCCGCGCATGTAAGGATCAAGCGACAGCCAGATGGTGCGCAAGGAGACTTCGCCAGCGCCGATGTCTGGGAGGGCTTTATCCTCAAAGTTGAAGTTGTCGAGCGTGGGCCAGCTTTTGGGGCGGGATGCGAGGGCAACGTGTTTCGCGGACATGTGGGGACTCCTGTTTGTTAAGTTGAGCAAAGGCTAGCGAGGAACAGACGAGCCGCCAAGGTTGGACGTAGCGTAGCAGAGCAGCTTAGGGCTTTGGGTCGATTGGTAGAACGGCGGGAAATGCTGCTTCGATGTCTCGCCCAGCGCTGATGAGGATATCTTCGCGGAAGCGGCGGGCGATGAGTTGGACGCCCATGGGTTTGCCTGCTGCTGAGCCCGTGGCAACGGCGAGGCCTGGGAGGCCCAGCGCGGGGAGGCCGAGTTGGGTGAGTTGGGCGCGCATGATTTCTTTAAAGCGGTCCGCGCTTTCGACATCGGATTGTTGATCGAAGGGGAGTTCGGCTGAAATGGGGCACAAAAGAACGGAGTGTTTTTGCAGGAACAACTGCCAGTCGCGCAGGTGGGTGATGCGGCCTTGCAAGGCGTTTAGCAGGCCTGCTTGGTCGACGGGGGCAGAGAGGGATTGCATGACTTCGAACACGTGTTTGCTGTCGGGTTCGTTTTCTTTTGCGACCAGTTTATCGACGCCCATGCGCATTTCGGCGAGCCAGAGTTGGGCGTTTATGTCAGCAGCGGGTTGCAGGGGTGGGGTTTCGACCTCGTCGATTTCCCAGCCTGCGGCGGCGAGGATATCGGCCGCATTGCGCAGGGCTGTTTCGATTTCTGGGTGAACGTCCATACCATCGGGGCGAATGCAAAGGGCCGCGCGGCGCGAGAAATTGCCTTGGTCAATGGGCGCTGGGGTCCACCATGGGTCGCGCAGGTCTTCAGCAGCCATGGCGCGGAAAGACAGGTCTAGATCGTCCATCGTGCGGGTGAGCGGGCCGCCGACAGCCATCATTTGTCCGCCGATGTGGCGGTCTGCGCCCGATGGGTTGTAGGCGGGTAAGCGGCCCAGCGTTGGGCGCAATCCATGCAAGCCAGAGGCGTAGGCGGGGTAGCGGATGGAACCGCCGATGTCTGTCCCGTGGCCAACAGGGGCCATACCAGAGGCAACGGAAGAGGATGCGCCACCAGAGGAACCGCCGGGCGTGATCCCTGCCCCGTGTGGGTTCAAGGTTTGGCCGTGCAGGTCGTTTTTGGTGAACCAGCGCAGGGAAAACGCGGGCGTATTGGTGCGACCCACGATGACCGCGCCCGCCTTGCGCATGTTGGAGACGATGGGGGAATCCTCGGTCGCGATCAGGTCTTTGAGGAGTTTGAGGCCGTTGGTAGTGGCGTGGCCCTTTTGGTCGATGTTGACTTTGATGGTGACGGGAACGCCTGCCATGGGGCCTGCATCTTCACCCTTTGCGATCTTGGCGTCTACGGCGGCGGCGGCGGATAGCGCCTCTTCTGGCATATGCTGGACAATTGCGTTGAGCGTAGGGTTCACCGCGTCAATGCGATCGAGGTGGGATTGCGTGACTTCGGTGGCGGAGATTTCCTTAGTGCGGACTTTGGTGGCGATTTCGGTGGCGGACAGTTTCCAGAGATCGGACATTTTCGGGCTCCCTTGTGTTTGAGGCATGGTGACAGTGTGAAACGGATTGGTCTAGGGTTTGTGCATGGAAGAATTAGGCGATGAATTGGACGGCCTGTTGGTTGTATCTTTGGAACAGGCGGTGGCGGCCCCCTATTGTGGGTTGCTGCTGGCAGATGCAGGGGCGCGCGTGATTAAGGTGGAGCGGCCAGATGGGGATTTCGCGCGGGGGTATGACGCGGGGGCGGATGGGCAGAGCGCGATTTTCGCGTGGTTGAACCGTGGCAAAGAAAGCGCGTGTTTGGATTTGAAGAACGCGGATGATCTGGGTGTGATGCGGGCCATGCTGCGCAAAGCAGATGTGTTTGTGAGCAATCTGGCACCCGGCGCGGTGGCGCGGATGGGGCTGTCAGGGGAGGATTTGCGGGCTGAAAATGCTGGGCTGATTTCTGTAACACTGTCAGGATATGGCGAGGACGGGGATGCGGCGCAAAAGAAGGCGTATGATTTTCTGGTGCAGGGGGAAACGGGGGTGTGTTCGGTCACGGGCACACCAGAGCAGCCGAGCCGTGTTGGCGTGTCGGTGACGGATTTGTCGACGGGGCTGACGGCCTATTCCGCGGTGTTGCGGGCTTTGATCAAACGCGGGATTACGGGGCGTGGCATGGATATCAAACTGTCGATGTTTGATGTGGTGGCCGATTGGATGAATATGCCGTTGTTGCAACATCGCTATACGGGCGGCGCTCCGAAACGATCTGGATTGCAGCACAGTTTTGTGGCCCCATATGGGGTGTTTACGTGTGGGGATGGCAAGCAGGTGTTGCTGTCGATCCAGAACAATCGTGAGTTCGCGGCATTTTGCGATCAGGTATTAGGGCAGCCAGATTTGGCCACAGACAGCCGATTTGAACAGAACCCTGATCGGTATGCAAATCGAGCGGTGCTGGATGATATTGTAAATGCTGTGTTTGCCAAAATGTCTCAAGGCGATGTGGTGGCGGCCTTGGACACGGCGCGGATTGCCAATGCAAAACTGAATGACGTGGCAGATTTGTCCGAGCATCCGTTTTTGAAAAATGCGCAAGGGGTGATTGGTGGGGCACACGTGGAGATGGCCGCCCTGCCCGTGCGCTCAAAACACGGCACAAAAAATGCGGTTCCTGATTTGGGGCAGCATACCCAAGCTGTGAAGGCGGAATTCGGCATTCCTTGAAATTCTTTGCTATCGTTCTAGGTCATTGGGCTCAAGCAATGAAGTTACAGCAAAGGAGTATCATGAAACGCGCAATTCTTCTGATCGGAGCTGCCCTTGCTTTGGGCGCTTGTGAAACTGTCGACGGCCTTGGCCAAGACATTGAAAACACTGGCGAAGCGATCCAAAAGACAGTGAACGGCTGATCAAGCGCGTTCGCCCTTTATCTCTATCTCATATCAATACAACCGAAAGAGGAGTACCATGAAACGTACACTTACAGCCGCCCTGACAGCCACAACATTGTTGATGACGACAGCCGCGGTTGCAGATGAGGACGTTCAAAAAGTACAGGTGGCCGTAGACACCGCCGCCATTGAAAATCTGAAAGGGGCCGTGGTTTGGAAAAACGTAGCGTTGGATTTGAACGCCGCCATTGTTGAACGATTGGGCGACCAATTGGACCAAGACGGCGCGCGTGTTATGATCGACATCGACACCGTAGCGTTGGCCAACAGCCTTGAAGAAGCACTGAACATTGCCGATGCGAAGCTCGCTGGGGATGTGAACATCTTTGTGCCAGGGATGCAGAATGACGAGGTCTACTCTCTGAGTGTGTCTGCGGAGCAGGCGAGTGCGTTTTACCCGGAGGGTACGGATTCAGAGTTGGTCACGGTCAGCAGCGAAGTGTTTTATCGCGCGATGATTGACGGTTTTGCTGATAATGTTGCTTCTCGCTTGAACTAAGAGCAATTGAAACACGATTTTTTGGGGGCGGTCCAGTTGGGCCGCCCTTTTGTATGATGGCTGTCCCGTTGAGGCGGAATGCGGTTGGTGTGACACGTAGTAAAGCGGTGGGCATGGCGCCCTGCCCGCTGCGAACCATACAGCTGAGTCGCAACTTGCGCCCGATCTGGATGAACACACACGAAGTTTCGGACAAATTTTGGCGAATGGGTGGATTTTCCACGCGAAATTGAGTTTGCGTGATCCAAATCCATTCAACTTGAGAATAATATTATTCCATGTCGCGTTCAGACAAAACATGTCGTTTTTCACTTCTATTCTCAGTCATTCTGTGTTCTTTTTCGGCATCAGCCCCGCCGCTTTCGGGCGGGGTGTGAATAGGGAGAAAATAATGAAGAAAATTCTAACGGGTGCAGCGGTTGCTGCGACGATGACATTTGGTGCGACTGCGGCTTATGCAGATTGCGGCGAAGTGTCGATCACTGAAATGGATTGGGCGTCCTCTGCTGTTGTCACAGCGGTTGCGACATTCCTGATGGAACAAGGCTACGGCTGTACAGTTCAGAAAGTTCCGTCATCAACTGTTCCTGCGCTGACATCTTTGGCGGAAACCGGTGAGCCTGACATTCTAACCGAAGTTTGGGCCAACTCTACACCGTCTTACCAGCCACTGGTTGACGAAGGGAAACTGGTTGAAGTTGCAAATGTTCTGTCTGATGGCGGTGTTGAAGCATGGTGGATCCCACAGTATTTGGCTGAATCCAATCCAGAGCTGACCACATGGGAAGGCATCATGGCGAACCCAGCGGCCGTTGGTGGTAAATTCCACGACTGCCCATCAGGTTGGGCTTGTGACATCATCAACAACAACAACCTGAAAGCGGCTGGCATCGAAGGCTCTGGCCTTGAGCGTTTCCAGCATGGTTCTGGTGAAACACTGCAAACTTCCATCGCGGCTGCTTATGCGGAAAAAGCGCCTTGGTTCGGGTATTACTGGGCCCCAACAGCGGTATTGGGGAAATACCCAATGGTGCGCGTAGAAGTGCCTGAGTACAACGCAGAAGCGCACGCCTGTAACGGTGATGTGGATTGTGCGGAGCCAAAATTCTCTGCGTATCCAGCGGCGAAAGTTGCAACGGCTGTGTCTGGTACTTTTGCAAAAGAAAACCCAGAAATCGTTGAACTGCTGTCAAACGTATCCTTCACAAACGCGCAAATGGGCGAAGTGTTGGCATGGCGTTTGGACAACAACGCATCTTACGATGAAGCGGCTGTTCACTTCTTGAGCAACAACCCAGATGTTTGGGGTTCATGGCTCAACGACGAAGCAAAAGGCAAACTTGCCGCGCTTTTGAACAACTAAGACGAAAAACAGGCCTTCCCGCACTGAACGACGGGGAGGCCTTTTCAATGAGGGGGATACCTTATGGCCTTTTATGACGGGCTTTTTAACGCATTGGGGCTGAAAGACTGGTGTGGCGGTGGTGAATCCTCTGCGCCTATGTCCATGGCTGATTTGCTGGCCAAGAGTTCTGGTAAAGAACAAAAAGGGGAATTTTTTCCGTTCCCATCACTCGATAATTTAAACGAAAGCTGTTCGAATGTTATTCAGTCGCGCGATGTGACGAAGGGCATTGAAAACGGGTTCTTGGCCGCAAAGCCGAGCCTGAAAACAGTTCTCGACCCGATCACCCAGCCGCTAAGCTGGTTGTTGGACGGGGCTTTGTGGATTTTCGCGGCAACGCCGTGGTTTATCATGGTGCCTATTCTGGTGGCGATTTCTTGGTATGCGTCGCGCTCCAAGCCTGTGACGATCTTTGTTTTTGCGTCCATTATGCTGCTGGGTTTGGTGGATCACTATGACGTGGCGATGCAAACGCTGTCGATTATCTTTGTCTGTACGGGGATTTCGATCCTGCTCGGGGTGCCCATTGGGATTGCCATGTCAAAGTCTGACCGATTGCAAAGGTCGATCGTGCCGATCCTTGACCTGCTGCAAACCTTGCCGACCTTTGTGTATTTGATCCCGCTGATCTTTTTGTTTTCGGTCACGGAATCAAAGCTCTATGGGATTGCGATTATTCTTTACGCAATTGTGCCTGTGATCCGTTTGACAGACCTTGGTATTCGCCTTGTGGACCAAGACGTGATTGAGGCCGCCAATGCGTTTGGGATGAATTCCCGTCAAAAACTGATTGGTGTGGAGCTGCCATTGGCGTTGCCCAACATCATGGCGGGGATCAACCAGACGATCATGATGTCCTTGGCGATGGTTGTGATTGCATCGTTGGTGTCTGCGCCTGGATTGGGTGTGAACGTGCTGCGCGGTATTCGGAACCTTGAACTGGGTGTCGGTATTGTTGCGGGCATCGGGATCGTTCTGCTGGCTGTTATTTTGGACCGCGTGTCAAAGGCCGCGCTGTCACGGGTCGATATGACCCGCGTCAAACACTAAGGGGCTTATCATGGCACAAGAACCAAAAGTCCGCCTGCGCGGTCTCTATAAAATCTTTGGCGCGAAGGACAAAGAGGTCCTGCACCACGTTAAAGGTGGTATGGGCAAAGAGGAATTGCTGGCCCAGCACGCGCATGTATTGGGTTTGCAAGACATCAATGTGGATATGCAAGCTGGCGAAATCACGGTTGTGATGGGGTTGTCTGGGTCGGGTAAATCGACGCTGATCCGCCATTTGAACCGTCTGATTGACCCGACTGCAGGGGAGATCCTTGTGGATGGCGAAGACGTGATGAAACTGTCTGAGTCAGGCTTGCGCGATTTGCGTCAGGAAAAGATGTCGATGGTGTTCCAAAAGTTCGCGCTTTTGCCCCATCGCACGGTTTTGTCCAACGCGGCGATGCCGCTGGAAGTGCGCGGCGTGGATAAGGCCGAACGCGAGGCGGAGGCGACCAAATGGCTCGCGCGGGTTGGATTGAACGGGTATGAGGATCGCTATCCTGTGCAACTGTCTGGTGGGATGCAGCAACGTGTAGGGATTGCCCGTGCGTTGACCGCGAACACGGACATTATGCTGATGGATGAGGCGTTTTCAGCACTTGATCCGCTGATCCGGACTGACATGCAAAACCTGTTGTTGGAGTTGCAAGAAGAGCTGCACAAAACCATCGTGTTCATCACCCATGATTTGGACGAAGCGTTGAAGCTGGCGGATCACCTCGTGATCCTGAAAGACGGTGCGATTGTGCAACAAGGGGAGCCGCAAGGCATCCTGATGGAGCCCAACGACCCGTATATCGAGGATTTCGTGTCCGACATTAACCGTGCCCGTGTGTTGCGAGTGAAGTCGGTGATGGAGCCGCTCACAGGGACCAAGTTTGCTGGGGATGTGGACATTCGCGACAATCTGGAAACGCTGATTGCGCGGTCTGGTGGGGATACAACGCAACATTACCGCGTGATGGACGGCGACACGCCAGTGGGCGAATTGCATATGAAAGACTTGGTCAAAGCGCTGGTTCCGCGCTTGTCTTCGACACAGTCAGAGTAAGCGCCTGCACATGGTGCAGGACAGCCGCGCAGTTTGGGAGGACTGCGCGGCTTTTTTTATAAAGTGAACGTGGTGTTACCGCTCGGGATAGGTCGGTTGGATTCCCATGACCCATGCCAAAGAACCCGCGCTTGTTGGTTCACCCAATTCGCTGGGCGGGCGAAGTGTGATGTTTGTGGTTTGCGAAGAGGTATCGGTTTGCACCCGAATAGAACATTCATCGTTTGTGTCATTTTTTACCTCTTGGCCCAAAAAGCGAACTTTGCAAAAGCCCGTGTTTTGCATCGTTTCCGCAATGGTCAAAAAGTCAGAGCTGCGCACAGAAATCGAAATGGTTGGAGCATTTGCGATTGCGATCCCGCTGGCATAGCCAAGCAACATATCGGGACCAAGTAGATTAGGATACATGTTGGACAGCCATTTGAACCCCGACACGTCATCGCGATGGTTGCGCTCCGCTTGAATAATCGGATCCAGCCAAAACCAGCCTCCGTTTTCCTCACCTGCGCGAGCAGGCATAACATTTACAAGGCTGACGCCAGAGAAATCAGCGACCACAGTTATCTCGGCATTTTCGTTTGCAATTACGTCTGAGAAATAGTCGGCATTCCCGCCCACATCGAGCGATAGAAGATTTCCATTAATGGGTGTTTGGCTGTCTCCCAAGAGTGTGAAATTTGGATCACGCCCTTTTTTTGTTCCATTGACCAGCATTTTTATCGCAACGGACTCATTGGAGCTTTCGAGGGTTGATCGTATTTCGGAAACTTGCGGCGTTAAATGAAAGGTCGGAGCGTATTCCCGATTGCTGAGCAAAGTCGCATTGTTCTTTTTGGACGGACTTTGCACCGCATCGATTGCGTTTATCAGGTCGATTTGGTTTTTTGTAAGTTCGCTTTGTAGCGAGACGGCAGACCCAAGCGCGTTCAGCCAGTTGATCAATAGTGGCATTATCTGCGCCCCCATCATCGGAATGCGATTAAGCACTGCGTGCACGTTTGGAGCCTGTTGAATAGCCTCAAGTGTGGTAGGATCGCTGGCCCATTCAGAAACGATAATTTGTAAAATTTTATCGATGGGGTTGGAGCCAGTGCTGATGGGGCCGAAGGCACTGTACCAAGTTGAGATCAAAGCAGACTGACTTGACGCGGCATTGGTCTGGGCGGTGTTGAGCGCGGCATAGTCTGCATTCGACAAAGACCATTCGATGTTTTGCAGTGCGCTGCAATATATCTGTGCAAAGCGCGTCCCGCTCATTTCATAAGGTCGACAGCCTTCAGCCAAACTGCCGCTTATCCAATCGTATGTTGCCGCGTTGAAAGCGCCTGCATTGAGAACAGTCCCGACATAGGGGAAACCTCCCACGTTTTGAAAATCAAACGCATGTAACGAACCAAGTCCGCCAGACAATCCAAGGATCGAATTGGCTTGGGATGCGAAAGAGTCGAAAATTTCGGGGGCATTGAACGTATAAGCCAACGGTGAATCCTTTTCCATTTTGCAATGGACAGACCGTTGATGGAAAGTGAATCAAAAACAATCCAGTAATCTCTTATCAGGTTAAAAAATGGACGATTGGGGCGGCATATCATTAAAACACACGTTTTACGTGAGGGCTGCCAGACTGAATGCTCGTTTGGTTTAGTTTAAAGTAGTCACCGCGATGACAGGGCGCTTAAGGCGCCCTGTCTGCACGTCCTGCCAATCAGATCAAAGAAAAACGAAATCTTCTATGGTCAGACCCGTCACGCCTTCGACGCGGATGTAAGTTGGCGAACCAGGGGTGTCGTAGTAAACGAATGTGTCACCGTCTGTTTCTTCAAAGAAAAAGACGTGCGAGAAAATATCGGCACCAAAGACGATGCTGTCACCGTCTGAATAATCGGTGATGACCGTATTCCCATCATTGTGGAAGAACACAAACGTGTCGTCGCCTGCGCCGCCCGTTAGGATGTCAGGCGTGGATTGTGGATTGCCAAAGGGATCCGAGAAGCCTCCGTAGATGACATCATCACCGCCGCCGCCTTCGATTGTATCAGCGCCAGTTCCGCCATACAGAGTGTCCGCGCCGCCGCCGCCGAAAATAACATCTTCGCCATCAGCGCCGAGGATGACGTCTCGTCCGCGCCCGCCGCTTAAAACGTCATTGCCTTCGCCGCCATCCATGGTGTCGCGCCCTGCCCCGCCAAAGATAAGGTCATCGCCTGTACCACCAAACAGATCATCGTGCCCACGGTCGCCAGAAATCGTGTCGTTGCCGCCACCACCATAGATCGCATCTTTGCCACGGCCGCCTGAAAGACGATCATTCCCCTGCTCGCCTAAAATCGTGTCCGCACCATCGCCGCCATAGATAATATCGTCCCCGTCTTGCCCGTTGAGGAGGTCGCGTCCACCCAATCCTGATATCGTGTCAGCGCCAGAAGATACGCCCTCTCCTACGCCATCAATGATGTCATTGTTTTCTGTACCCGTAATGACGTTGCCCGTGAGAGTGTTCATCAGTTCATTTGTCAAAGTTGCGTTAGCCATATTTATGGTCCCATCATTTGTGCCGCTCTGTGCAATGGTAGAGCGTCCAAGCACCCGTTAGGGGTGCATCTGCTTCAGTTGAAACCTTTGGGGTTGGACCGTTTCTTTTAGTCGCGGCCAAAGGTCCGTGTGGGTGTCAAAGAATGACGTGCCACACAACCTATCGTAGGCTGGGCCTTATCCGTGTTGCGCTAGCAATGTCGCCAAACGCGCATAATGTGCCTGAGATTGTTTTGAATGAAGGAAAGTGAACGCGAAACTTGCATTGGTATTATCGGATCGCGGGCCTTCGATGTTTCAGGGGGTGCTAGGCCGCGGACCGCAGGAGCGCATCCACCTTAGCGATGTTCGCAGCCGCCAAGGGAACCAGTTCTCCAGTCGTCAGTTCCACGTAATTTGAGGTGCCATCGACGCGGCGGGCTTTGATGAAGTCAGTGGCAACCCAGTGTGATCTGTGGGTTTGAATGCCTTGCCGTTCGCCCAGCAGAGTGATCGCATCGGCAAATTTTTTCTTCACAATCGACTTGCCTGAGGTGGTCTTAACGCTCACTGCACGGCTTTCTGCCGAGACCGACACGATTTCGCCACGGGTTTCGTAGGGCATGTGAAGAAGAATGGGCGGGATATTGAGTGCCTTTTTCCAAGAGGAAAAGGATTGATGTTCGCGCACGCAGATATGCAGCACAGGGGCGTGGAAGGTGTGCAACACATAGGTGCTGAGCAAAAACACCAGATAAGGCACCATCACGGGACCGAATAATACATAAGCCAGACCATAAAGGACTGCGCTGGCCAATGTGCCTTCGGTCACTGTGTGCAGAAAAATACCAAGCCATCCATTGGAGCCGTATTTTAGATCCGTGTACCATACCAAGACATGGGTTGGGATCGTTACAATCCAGCATAACAGGTATCCTAACGTCCAGAATATTGGCGGTTGATACCACGCAAGATCATAAAGACCGTAGGTGCCCATGAATGCCAGACCACAAAACAACGCCAACTGCATCAAGATGAAAACGGGCGCGGTCATGCTGACCCGATAGATTTGAAAGGCTTGGCGCAGACGTTGCATTTCGTTCAACGGCTTGCCCTGAAAGACTTCGAGGAACATTTTGTCGAGATCGGCCCGTGCATCCTGGTTGGATTTGAGCATTTTCGTCAGGATGTCCACTTCGGCGATGTCACGTGCGAACAACAGTTCCTGTTGCGAATAGGAATCCTTGCGGCTGATTTCTAGCGTGAGGTTTGGCAAATGCTGTGCCGAAATGGGAAGGATTTCGCCGTTGATCAGCTCTACGGTTCGGTTTTGTTCATTCACTGTTTTGATGGCTGAAATCGCAATCCAATGAGAACGATGTATTTGCAAACCGATCCCAGGTTCCACAAGGGCAATTGCGGCGGCCAATGTCATCCGAGTGAGGTCTGTGCCGGTTGAGGTTGTGATGGCAACATAGTGATCTTGTGCGGAAATAGAGATCAACTGCCCGCGTTTCTTTTCATTGATGAGGCTGGTTAGGCTGGTCAGGTTATGACGCCGCATAAGACGGTTGCTTGTGTACGGGGAAATCGCAAAGCCAACACCAAAGGTCACAAGGATGAGCGGCGAAATTCGCAATGCGATCTCAGTAAAGGTAAATCCAAGGTTCAAGTTCAGCAGATCCCGCCAGAAAACGAAGCAAGCCGAGGAAAACAACACGCCAAAGAGTGCGGCCAACCCAAGGGACACCTTGCTGCTGATGAGCTTTTTAATGCGCAGAAAGTGCAACGGGATCAGCACAACAAACAGGCCAGCGAACATCGTTACAGCGGTGAAGGCAAAGTACATGAGGCGTGTCGCAAGGGGCAAAACCTCGCTTCCGAGTGGCATAGCAACAAAGAATACGCCAAGCACCATTATGCTTGTTGTCACAGCCTCGCGGGATGTCCAAAGGGCAAAGTTCACATAGTTGGCCAGCCGCCACGCGGTCTTTGCGTCAATGTCACCCGAGCTGATCGTTTCAAGGTACAACCGTCGAAATTGAATTGCGAATTGTTGTGCAATTGATTCGCCGAACACGATGTCTTTGCTCCCCAATTTTATATCGATCCCACTCAGCTTACATCTATTCAACTCCTGCGCAAAATTAATAAAAATCGTTTCAAAGCAGGGCGATTTGTCGTGAAAACCTGAAATTTTACACCAAATTTGCGCGAAGAAGGTCAGAGTTTCCTCAAATTTGCGCAGTGCAATTCGCGAATAAGAATGAGCCTTGGAAAGGTTATTTTTGCGCAAATCGTGCGGAAATTTATTTCAGGCAATTTTAATCAGTTTGACGACAATTCCGCGTAATTATCTGAAATTGCACGACATTATCAAAGACCACAGTAAATCCGCATCCTATCACAGTTCTAGTCCGACTTTTGCAGCCGCGTGATTGCGACTGTTTCGAAATCGGGGGTGAGGGGCTGAGCCGTCTGTTGGAGCGACAGACAGATGCTTTGCACGGGCAAGGTGGAACAATGTGCCGAAATTCGGTGCAGACAGCGGGGACTCTGAACGGGGTCTCGCTGCGTATAATGGAGTAAATGTATGCCCAGGGTCTTTTTCTGCGGTGGGGAGACGAATTTTCTTTCGAAAATTATCCTCAATAAATCTGTCAATTCGGCACCTTGGGGTGCGCACTGTCATCTAAGCCCACTCAGCGCATGCGGAGGGGGATTATAATGCCAGTTTATTCGGTCCATGTGTATGCCCCGACAGTCAATCCATTTTGGAGCTATACGGGCGAATCCGCGATGTACAATGTGTCAGGCACATCGACGGTTGGCTCATTTAACGTTGTCGATATTTTGGACGACGATGCCTTCATAAACGACACTGACCCTGGCGCTTAGAATGGCTCGTTCGTTGATAACTCACAACAAGTTATCGACGGTACATCGACTCCTATTCAGGGGTTTTTCAGCATCGAAATCTACAATGACACCACAGGTGAATTTGGAAGAGCCTTTCTGCTGACGACGGGATCTGCATCACCTCAAAGCGTGTCAGATGCGCTTGGCTGGGTTTTCACCACGCCAGTTAGCCCTGGAGATACAATTGACTGGCTACCGACGGTTAACAGTCGGAACCCGCCGCACAATGAAGATTTCTCTTGGGGGGAAGTTTCTTATTCAGACATTGTCCCCTGCTTTGCCCGTGGGACGCATATTCTTACGCCTGGCGGGGATGTTCTGGTTGAAAATTTGCGGGTTGGATCGCGGGTTGAGACCTTGGATCACGGGCCCCAGACAGTGCGGTGGATTGGGTCTGCTAAACGGTCTGCAAGAGGGGCTTGTGCGCCGGTTCGCATCCGTGCGGGTGCGCTGGAGAATGACCGTGATCTTTGGGTTTCTCAGCAGCATCGTATGGTGTTGCGCGGGGCCAAGGCCGAGCTGATGTTTGGCGAGCACGAGGTGTTCGTGCCCGCAAAATCCTTGGTCAATGATTGCTCGGTGCGCATCATCGAAGGCGGCGCGGTGGAGTATTTCCACATCCTTTTTGACAATCACGAGATCATCTATGCCGAAGGGGCCATGGCCGAGAGTTTGCATCTGGGTAAGCAGAGCTTTGATGCGCTGTCTTATGCCAGCCGACAGGAGATCAAGATGCTGTTTCCAGAGCTTGATCGGGCTGGAACCCAATTACCACAAACTGCGCGTCAGGTTCTGCGGAACTATGAAGTGCAGGCCCTTCTTCACGCCGTTTAGGGGTGGGGTGTCGGGAGTTCATTGGTGGGCTTACTCGCTTTGCGCGTTTCTTGGCGACCCCTCCATCGCTTTAGGCGAACTTCCGACAGTGCGCCCGCGACGATCGCTTACCCCCAAACCTAGCTTCGTCGCGGGCCCACAGAAATTAAGAGGAAACGATGTCAGAGCCGATTTCAGATATACACCCGTTTACCCCCAAATCGTTGCGTGCTGTGACGCACCGCCAATTGCATGTTCAGCACCGAATTTCTTTGTCTGCGCAAACCACATTGGTTTTGGGACAAGGGGAATTGTTCCGCCATGTAAACCCAGATGATTTCATGTGGAATGGGGATGGAGACCGGCATTTGAATGTGTTCATCGCCTTTACCAAACCGCTGCGTCGTGTGCCGTTGGTACAGGTTAACCTGATGGGGGTGGACGCATCCCACGCGCAAAACCTGCGCTTGAAACTTCGTGTGAGCGATGCCGCGGTAACGGGATTTGTTGTGACCGCCCACACCTGGCAAGACACGAAACTTGCCGGTGTCGATATCAGCTGGTCTGCGTTTGAGCAAAGCAATAGCGCACCGCCAGCATGGGTGGCTGCATCGCGTGATCAGCATGTGCCATCATGATCGATTTTGCCTTGGGATGCGCTTCGGGCGGGGTGGCGGGTGCTGTCGGGCTCGCCCTGTTGGACCATTACAGATCGTGGGGCGAGATGCGCCCAAGTGACAAGACGTCGACGGATCACACAGGCAAACAAATTCACCGCTCAAAGGACGCAAATCCATGATCACATTCACCGTCGGCTTTTTTATTGGAACCGCCATCGGCGCCGCTCTTTACGCTTGTTTTGATGCGATGTGGTGAAGCGCGCAATTTCAAAGGACCCTTTTATGATTGCACCATTGACCCGTTTGACCGCTGTGGCTGCCCTTTTGGGAACAGCAGCTTGTGTCGACCAATCCGCCTATGAAACGGCTCCGGTTGCGGTGACCACTGAGCAGGGTGTTGTCACCTGTCAGCTTTATACGCAGCGCCATGTGCTTTGGGACCGCGCAACACATGTGCCTGCAGGTATGACAATCGAGCGGGGCGATGAAATTTGCCGTCAAGAAGGTGAAAGACGCAATTAACGGGCAGAGGGTGCGGGTTTGGTTTGTGCTGCCCCCCTGCCCCGCATTGGTAAGCACGAAATGGATTAACCACCGCCGCAGCCTTTCGGTGCGGCAAACATTTAACACAAAGAAGAACTGGATTAACAATGCTACATAGACTTTTGAGCACCCTTGCAGGATTTGCGTTTGGTGCGGCCTTTGTTTTGATTGGCTATTTTCTGTGGATCAATGACCCGATGGTTGTGGGAGGCCGCAAAGGCCGATTGTTCATGAGCATTCAAAACTGGCTTATCGAAACCATCGGCATGACGCCTTCTGGCGTGCTGTTGATCGGATTGGGTTTATGCGGGGGCGGATATGCGATTTATTCCGCGGTGTTCGTTGAAGATGAAGATTGAGTTTCACGTCCGCCGAGTGTCACACAAAGTGACTTGATTCAGGCCCGCAAAGCCCCTGAAAAACAACGGGCTTTCGCGGGCTAAAAGCCGTTTTAGAACTGGATTTAGGGGTGATGGCGGACAGACAGGGATTCGAACCCTGGAGACGGTTCCCCGCCTACACACTTTCCAGGCGTGCGCCTTCGACCACTCGGCCACCTGTCCGTGGGGGCGGGTTTAGCGATCTCGGCACGGTCTTGCAAGTGCAAATGCAGACCCAATTTAGCCTTTCGCGTTTGGCGCAAATCACCTGTCGGTCTGTTGAAAGCCCACAAGCCCTAGTAAAGATTTTCAATTTGGTTTGCCTGCGACATTTGTTGGATTTCCGCAGGCGAATTGAGTTCTGGTAGGGCGTGTTTTACGAGCTTTTTCAGGACCAATTCATCTGTCCAATAGTTTGTATGACCGTTTGGCAGCACCTTTTCATTGTGCGGGAATGTGTTTTGCCGACCTGCGACAGTGGTGCCGACAAAATCATCTGATCGGTAAATATTGGTCCACTTGCTGATACCAGTTTCTACGTCCATGTTTTCATCAGCACTTTGCACCGAAAATGTTTTGCTGAAATAAAAGCCGTAGAGATGGTCTGTCGGAGAGCCCATGGTAACCAGTTCTGGTGAGATTTCAGGTAAGCCATGATCTGTGAGGATTTTGTTCAATCGTCCACCCCGCAATGCTTCGAGCGCGATAACTGTCCCCTGACTGTGGGAAATGATGAGAATCTCGGTTGGTTTTTCAATCTCGATCAGGCGGATCAGTGTATCCACAAAACGGTTTTGAATACGTTGACGCAGCGGGTATTCGTTTACATAATTGTTGGGGTCGGTTTTGTCGTCAGGGTTCCGCTCAACCTTGGTTTTGTCGTTGGGGCGTCGCACAAAGTAGACAACAATGTCTTTTGCCACGCCGATCCCCATTGAAATTGTGCCGCCAAATTTGCTGTAAACAGCCGCAATTCCGAGAGCGCTGACAATAAATACTCCGCCGAAGTACGTGCGAGAATCACTTTCACTTTCGCCTAAGAGCCAGCTGAACTGCTCTATTGCGGCAAGAGTTGCCCCGTAGGTCAGCACCACGAGAGCAAGAGTTAATCCGAGCAGAATTGTGGGGTTCACGATCAAACGCGGCACACTGTGTTCTTGCTCTGGGCCTTTGTTTTCGGCTTTGACCCAATTCGATCTCCGAAGGTGAACCATGATGGCCGAGAGTATGATAACGAGCAGCGCGCACATGGCTGCTACACCCAACTGCATGGCGAGCGACATATAGGTTTCCAGCAATTCTTTATTAATTGCCTCATCGGAAACTCCACTGCGATTTACAATTTCGATCAATGTGCGCGAGCCAATGACCCAGAGGATTGAGACCATGAGCATCCAAACTGTGATCATTAAAACGCTGGCCTGCGGATACAGAGCTTTCTCGGGTTCCGACGGTGTTTCTTTGCCTTGACGTGTCATGAGCCATTTTCGGAACGACTTGTAAGCGCGGCGGACAACCTCCCACGTTGCGTTCACGACTACTAGCGAAAGGCACAAGCCGCCAAAGACCGCGAGCATGTTTACAAAGATAGCGGAGTACCAGACATCCAGATTGTCGATGACAAAGCCACCGTCTGTGATCAAATATTGCGTTGGAATGCGGGCATAGCTTTCGAAAAACGCGGGCGACACGAGAATGGATATCACAGTGACACTGAACACAGCACACATGATGATGGCCATGTAAAAAAGCCAACTGTGAAACGTCTGATATAGGTAACTGCGTTTTTCATCGGCGCTGAATTTGTGAATCAACAGCAACAGCACAATTGTGCAAAACACTGTAATATGCGCGGGATCAAAGTAGATCGGGACAATGGTTTGCAGGTATTGCAGGCCAAACAATAACACGATGCCGATAGCAAAAACGAAGTTCAACGCGGGCAGCGGACCATGTAACAGATACACGAACCCATTTGCCAGAAATCTGGGTGGAAACTTTGGGCTGTCGTAGATTTCAGCGGCATTGGCACGCACAATATGACCCAGCCCCATAACCAGTTCAAAGAGATCCAGAACACCACGCACAGTGCCGTCGGCCCCGCGTGAAATGTCACCCCAAAAAACCTCTGCGAAAACATAGTCCTTCGTGGTGCCTTCAATTCGATGGATGTGACAGGGATATTGAACGAAGTTACGCTGTGCCTTTGGTTCAGGCGCAGGCGGTGGTGCCGAAGGAACATCTCCTTGTGCCGCTATGGCTTTTTCGTGCTCTGCTTTAGCTTTCTCGGTGTCCAACAAATGGTCGACATCGGTTTCACGCATCAGCCGCATGTCTGTGGTGACGGGCTGATTGGTGGCCCCGACGAGGCCGCCAACAAGGGCTTCGATTGTTTCACCTGGGTTCTGTTCGCCGATACCGTGAACAACTAAAGCGAGTTTCTTGTCTCGCGGTTCTTTAATCCCATGAACTTCAAGCGCAGTTTTCTTGGTGTTCGCCATCACACGCCTCCAAAATACTTTAAATAATTTGAAGATCGTGCGAGAGAACTGACGTTAAGTCAAGTTACCGCTGTTCTGTTTCCCAGTTTGGATGCACCCACGGTTCCATGTTTGATGCGGGCAATGGGTCTTTGCCGAGGATGTGATCAGAAGCTTTTTCGCCCACCATGATCGACGGGCCGTTCAGGTTGCCGTTGGTGATGCGCGGGAAGATGGAGCTGTCGGCAACGCGCAGGCCTTCGACGCCGATCACGCGGCATTCTGGGTCAACAACCGCCATTGGATCATCGGCTGCGCCCATTTTGCAGGTGCCGCAGGGGTGATAGGCGCTTTCCACGTGTTCTTTGATGAATGCGTTGAGGTCTTCGTCAGATTGCACGGCCTCACCCGGTTGGATTTCGCCGCCATAGAACGGTTTGAACGCGTCTTGGCCGAAAATCTCGCGTGTGAGGCGGATGCAGGTGCGGAAATCTTGCCAATCTTGGTCTTTTGACATGTAGTTGAACAGGATTTTTGGCGCGTCCATTGGATCAGCGGAGTTGAGCGTGACGGAACCGCGGGACTCAGATCGCATGGGGCCAACGTGGGCTTGGAACCCGTGGCCTTCGGCGGCAGCTTGGCCGTCATAGCGCACGGCGATGGGTAGGAAATGGTATTGGATATCGGGGTAGTCCACACCTGCGCGGGATCGGATGAACGCGGCGCTTTCGAACTGGTTTGACGCGCCTGGTCCCTGCCCTGTGAACAGCCATTTCGCACCCACATAAGCTTTGCCAAGCAGGTTCCAATAGCGATAGAGCGTGATGGGTTTGGTGGATTTCACTTGGATGTACAGCTCCAAATGATCCATCAAGTTTTGCCCCACCCCTGCGCGGTCTGCGACCACATCGATACCGTGTTCGCGCAGGTGGGCAGCGGGGCCGATGCCAGAGCGCATGAGGATTGCGGGGGAGTTGAAGGCGGAGGCGGCGATGATCACCTCGCGTTTGGCGTTGAGGACTTTGGTTTTAGAGCCTTGGGTGATTTCAACACCTGTAGCACGGCCATTTTCGATGATTACACGATTGGCGTGGCCTGACACGAGTTCGACGTTGTCCCGTTTCAATGCGGGTTTCAAATAGGCATTAGCGGCAGACCAGCGCACGCCTTTGTGGACGGTTTGATCCATGGGACCAAAACCTTCTTGCTGGATGCCGTTGTAGTCTTTGGTGACTTGATACCCTGCCTGTTTGCCTGCTTTGACGAAGGCTTTGTTCAGCGGGTTTTCACGGGTGCCGCGTTTCACGTGCAAAGGGCCATCTTTGCCCCGCACCGACCTGTCTCCACCGTGACCCGAGGGATGCCAGTTTTCTTGGCGTTTGAAATAGGGCAGCACATCAGCGCCTGACCAGCCAGTTGCGCCGCTTTCGGCCCAATGATCGTAATCGCGGGCGTGACCGCGCACATAGACCATGCCGTTGATCGAAGAGGACCCGCCGATCACCTTGCCCCGTGGGGCGGCCAAGCGACGACCATCAAGGTGGGGTTCTGGTTCAGAGGCATAGCCCCAATCGTAGCGTTTCATGTTCATGGGGTAACTGAGCGCCCCTGGCATCTGGATGAGTGGACCCCAGTCGGTGCCCCCGTATTCCACGACGAGAACTTTATTTTTGCCGTCTTCGGACAGACGGTAAGCCATGGCGCAGCCCGCAGAGCCTGCGCCGATTATGATGTAATCGGCAGTCATTTTAGGTATTCCTATTCGCCGCGTGGGAAGCGTGCCACTTCCTCGACTGTGTTCAAATCCATGTTGTTGCGCATGTAGCGTTCGGAGGCTTTTTGCAAGGGTTGGTAATCCCACGGGTAGTAGTCGCCGTTGCGCAGCGCCTCATACACCACCCAGCGGCGGGCTTGGCTTTCGCGGACTTGGGCATCGAACGTATCGAGGTCCCAGCGGGCTTCGGATTTTGCCTTGAGGGTTTGCAGCGTGCCCGCGTGGGCGGGTTCCGCAGCGAGGTTTGTCAACTCGTGTGGGTCCGCATCCAAGTCGAAAAGTTGGTCCGCATCCAGATTACAGCGGGTGTATTTCCATTTGCCGTAGCGCAGGGAAACAAGCGGGGAATAAGACGCTTCGGCAGCGTATTCCATCGCGACTGGGGATGTGCGTTCACCGCCTTGACCCAAGTGAACAAGGCTTTCGCCTTCGGTCCATGGGGCCACTTCGTCAAGGCTGACGCCTGCCAATTCAGCGAGAGTTGGGGTGACGTCGATGGTGCTGACTGGGGCGGTGACGAGGCCCGGTTCCATGTTGGGATCAGAGATCATAAGCGGGACGCGGGCGGAGCCTTCAAAGAAGGTCATTTTGAACCAAAGGCCGCGTTCACCGAGCATATCGCCATGGTCTGAAACGAAGAGGATTGTGGCCTCTTGGCGCGTGCCCTCCAAGGCTTCGAGCAGTTCGCCAACTTTGTCATCGAGGTAGGAAATGTTGGCAAAATAGGCGCGTCGGGAGCGTTTGATGTCCTCTTCCGTAATGTCGAAGTTGCGCCAGTCGTTGGCGTCAAATATGCGTTTGGAATGGCTGTCATGGTCGTCGTAGTCCATCGCTGGCACGGTGGGCAGCAGGTGGTCGCAATCCTCGTACAAGTCCCAGTATTTTTTGCGCGCCACATAGGGGTCGTGGGGGTGTGTGAAGGACACAGTCAGGCACCACGGGCGGTCATCTTTGCCCCGCGACAGGTCATAGATTTTGCGCGTGGCGTGATAGGCCACTTCGTCATCATATTCCATTTGGTTGGAAATCTCCGCCACCCCTGCGCCCGTGACGGAGCCCATGTTGTGATACCACCAGTCGATGCGTTCACCCGGTTTGCGGTAGTCAGGTGTCCAGCCGAAATCGGCAGGGTAAATATCGGTGGTGAGGCGTTCTTCGAACCCGTGCATTTGATCGGGACCAACGAAGTGCATTTTGCCAGAGAGGCAGGTTTGATAGCCTGCGCGGCGCAAATGATGCGCGTAGGTGGGGATATCAGAGGCAAATTCGGCGGCGTTGTCGTAAACCCGTGTCCGCGAGGGCAATTGACCCGACATAAACGACGCGCGGCCAGGGGCGCAGAGCGGGGATGCGGTGTATGTGAGGCCAAAGCGAGTAGATTTCGCCGCGAGCTTTTTCAGATTTGGCGCGTGCAGCCAATCGGCGGGGCCATCGGGAAACAGCGTTCCGTTCAACTGATCGACCATGATGATGAGGATGTTTGGCTTGGTCATTTTGCTGTTCCCTTAGCAAGTTGAAGGTCGAGGTAATCGCGCACCATGGCGACCGCTTGGTCGTGATTTGGGGCGGAGTGTTCGAGCGCGTGGCGGATATAAATGCCGTCGATCATGGCACCCAGCCCACGGGCCGTGTGTTCAGCGTGAGATTTGTCCATCAGAGCCGAAAGGTTCACCACCAGATTGGAATGCAAGCGGCGTGCGTATACCTGCAGAAGGCGTTGTGCCTCTGCAGAGTTTTGCGATTGCACATAAAACGTCAGCCAAGAGGCCACCACATCGGGTTCGAAATTGCCAGCATCCAAGTTGGCGGCGATGATGGCATGGATGCGTTGCAAGGGTGTTTCGGCGTTTTGCAGGCTGGTGCGCACGCGCAGCTGCAGATTGGTAAGGATTTGGCGCATGGCCGCGAGCAGGATTTGTTCCTTGCCCCCAAAGTAATGATGCGCAAGGCCAGAGGACATGCCAGCCCGTTTGGCGATTTGTCCCACTGTCACATCCAATGATCCCGCCTGCCCGATTTCGGCAATCGTGGCGTCGATTAGGGCTTTGCGGCGGATGGGTTCCATTCCGATTTTAGGCATTGGGAGACTCATTTTGGTTTTGAGGGTGGACTATTCGTTATTTTAATTGACTGGTCAATCAATAAAAATCCCGGGCATTCGAGACCTGTAAATCGCATCTGTTGTTCTTTGAAGTCCCTGCCCTGTTCTTAAAATCTTAACTATTTGGGCCGTAGCCTTAATCCTGACACATTATTGTCGGATTTTCTGACAAACCGCGCCGCAGAGCGCGTGAGATAAAGGTTAGCAGTATGAGCTTAATGATTGGAATGACGATGGGTGCGCTGGTCGCATGGGTCGTAATCGCGTGTTTGGAAACCTCTTGGGATGATATCTTTCCCGAGCAGTAGGGTCAGCAGACCCCACCTACCTTAAATGGCATCTGGCAGTGTATAGCCGCGGGCGTAAACCGATTGGATGGCGGTTATGGCCTGTGCTTGCGAGATATCATTGCCAAACCGATCTGCGTGAACGGCTGGCAGGTCAATATGCGGCTGGCCATTGACCATCCAATGGGCGAGATATTCACCGCTGC
Organism: Amylibacter sp. IMCC11727; assembly: GCF_029854195.1. NCBI lineage: Bacteria > Pseudomonadati > Pseudomonadota > Alphaproteobacteria > Rhodobacterales > Paracoccaceae > Amylibacter > Amylibacter sp. IMCC11727. The sequence continues at coordinate 1,360,938 of NZ_CP122960.1, read as the reverse complement.
CGCCGCCTGTACCGATTCCGACATTAAACCCTGATGCCATCCACAAACCCGAGTGGTCTGGTAGAGGGCCAAGCATCGGCAGGCCATCAGGTGTGAAACAAAATGGGCCGTTGTTGACGGTTTTAATGCCAAGCTCGCCAAAGGCAGGCATTCGTTCGATGACCCGTTCAAGGTGCGGCATCAGCCTGTCGACTTCTGGGGGGAACAGGTCCTCGGCGAAGTCTTTGGGGATGCCATCGAGGCCCCAGAATTTCGGATCTGATTCATAAATTCCAACGAGCAGGCCCTGCCCTTCTTGACGCACATTGCACGAGGCGTAGCTGTCGCGCACTGCGGGGAGTTCGGTGTCGCGCGTATCCAATCCTGCAAGGGGTTCTGTGATCAATTCGTGATGTTGCGTTGCATATAGCGGAACATTTATGCCAAGGGGCGCAAGCAATTCGCGGGCCCAAAACGATGCGGCGATGACAACATTTTTGGCAGTGATTGCGCCTTTTTCGGTTTCGACCACCCAGTGATCTGCGGTAGGCTTTAGCCCTGTTACAGGGCGATGGCGTTCAATGGCGGCCCCCATCGCGCGGGCTGCATTGGCGCAGGCATAGGTTGCCCCTGTAGGGTCTACGTGCCCATCTGTAGGCGTGTGGGCCGCGCCATAGATTGCAGAGGTATCGAGATACGGGTGGAGTGCTGCCACCTCGGACGGGGTGCGAATGTGATAGGGAATGCCAAGATCAGCATACGTGTTTTTGAAGCGGTGAAACTGGGCCAGTTCTTTTTCTGTAGCGGCTAAGCGGAGGCTGCCTGTTTGGTGGAAGCCGATAGAATGATCGCTTTCGGCTTCGGCCATTTGATAGGTTCGGATGGAGCCTGCGAACAGCCGTGTCATGGCCGGATAAGGGCCAAAATATGTGGTGTTCCCTGCTGCGTGCCATGTCGAGCCAGAGGTCAATTCGCGCCGTTCAATCAGCACGGTGTCCGTCATGCCCAATTTGGCAAGCCAGTACAAAACGGATGCCCCGACGATGCCGCCGCCGATTACCGCTGTTTCTACATCTGTTTGCATTTGGCCTCGCTGCTTAAAGGCCCATTGGGGCGCAAGAGGGACTTGTCTGTCAACACAAACAAAAACGCCCGCTGCGTGCGCGGCGGGCGTTTGGTGTTTTGAAGCAGAGCTTTACTTAACTTGTGCCAGCAGCGCGTTCACACTGTCTTTGGCGTCACCGTAAAGCATGCGGGTGTTTTCCTTAAAGAACAGCGGGTTTTCGATGCCCGAATACCCTGTCCCCTGCCCGCGTTTGGACACGATAACCGTTTCCGCGTTCCAAACTTCCAAAACAGGCATCCCTGCGATGGGGCTGTTCGGGTCGTCTTGGGCCGCTGGGTTCACGATGTCGTTGGAGCCAATCACGATCACCACGTCTGTATCTGGGAAATCATCGTTGATTTCGTCCATTTCCAGTACGATGTCGTAGGGCACTTTGGCCTCTGCCAGCAAAACGTTCATGTGGCCCGGCAAACGCCCTGCAACGGGGTGAATGGCAAAGCGCACATTACAGCCGCGTGCGCGCAGACGCTGTGTCAGCTCGCTCACGGCTTGTTGGGCTTGGGCCACTGCCATGCCATAGCCTGGCACGATCACAACGGATTTCGCGTCGTTCAGCTGTGCGGCGACAGTTGCCACATCGGTGGCCACTTGTTCGCCTTCGACGGCCATTTGTTCCCCTGCTGGGCCACCAAAGCCGCCCAAAATCACGGATACAAAGGAACGGTTCATCGCCTTACACATGATGTAGGACAGGATCGCACCAGAAGAGCCGACCAGCGCACCCACGACGATCAGAAGGTCGTTGCCGAGCGAGAAACCAATGGCCGCTGCCGCCCAGCCTGAGTAGCTGTTGAGCATAGAGACAACCACGGGCATATCCGCGCCACCGATGCCCATGATGAGGTGGTAGCCGATAAACAGGGCGGCCAACGTCATGATGAACAGCGGGAAGAAACCGCCTGTGTTAAAGTACCAAACCAGCGTCAGCACAGAGATTGCAGCGGCTGCGATATTGAGCAAGTGACCCCCCGGCAGCTTTTCGGCGGCGGAGGAAACTTTGCCTGCCAATTTGCCATAAGCAATCACAGAGCCTGTGAAAGTGACCGCGCCGATAAAGATGCCCAAGAACAGCTCAACACGCAGGATTGCCAGCTCGACAGCAGATTTTTTGGCGATGAGGCCCGCAAAGATACCAGAGGCATTGTCGCCACCAGCGGCCACATTGCCCATTTCTATATGGGCAATGAATCCCACGAACACCGCAGCCAGACCAACGAGCGAGTGCATCGCGGCCACAAGCTGGGGCATTTCTGTCATCTGGACACGGGTGGCGACCACATAGCCGATGGCCCCGCCCCCTGCGATGAGGATCAGGGACAAAAGCCACAGACCCGAGCCAGGCCCAATGATCGTGGCAAAGATCGCAAGGCCCATGCCAAAGATCCCATACCACACCGCGCGTTTTGCGCTTTCTTGGCCAGACAGCCCGCCCAAGGACAGGATGAAGAGGATTGCTGAAACGACGTAGGCCGCTGTTGTAAAACCAAATTCCATTGTGCAGGCCCCCTTAAGATTTCTGGAACATGGCGAGCATACGCCGTGTTACGAGGAAGCCGCCAAAGATGTTGATCCCCGCCATAAAGACAGACAACGCAGCGAGCAGGATGACGAGGAAGGACCCCGATCCAATTTGCATCAATGCACCCAAGATGATGATGGATGAAATCGCATTCGTGACCGCCATGAGCGGTGTGTGCAGCGAATGGCTGACGTTCCAGATGACTTGGAAGCCGACAAACACCGACAAAACAAACACGATGAAGTGCTGCATAAAGCTGGCTGGGGCTACGAGGCCAACGCCCAAAAGCAGCGCCGCGCCGACGACCAACAGGCCAACCTGCGTGGTGGTTTCCTTTTTAAAGGCCGCCACTTCGTTTGCGCGTACTTCTTCGGGGGTCAACTCTGGCACGACCTCTTTGGGTTTGGCCGCAATGGCCGCCACTTTGGGCGGAGGCGGTGGGAAGGTGATGGCGCCTTCAAAGGTGGCCGTGGCCCCGCGAATGACGTCGTCTTCCATATTGTGGTTCACAACACCGTCTTTTTCAGGTGTCAGATCCGTCATCATGTGGCGAATGTTGGTGGCATAAAGCGAAGAGGATTGCGCCGCCATGCGAGATGGGAAATCGGTGTAGCCGATGACAGTCACGCCGTTATCAGACACGATTTTTTCGTCCATCACAGTGAGTTCGCAGTTGCCGCCTCGTTCGGCCGCAAGATCGACGATAACAGAGCCTGCCTTTTGCAGTTCCACCATGTCAGCGGTCCAGAGAACAGGGGCATCGCGGCCCGGGATCAGGGCAGTTGTGATGACGATATCCATGTCTGGTGCCAATTCACGGAATTTCGCAAGCTGGGCTTCGCGGAATTCTGGGGAAGACGGGGCCGCATAGCCGCCTGTTTCCGCGCCGTCTGTTTGGTCTTCGTCAAATTCAAGGTACACAAATTCTGCGCCCATGGATTCGATTTGCTCGGCCACTTCGGGTCGCACGTCAAAGGCATAGACCTGTGCGCCTAGGGATGTGGCGGCGCCGATTGCCGCAAGACCTGCAACGCCCGCGCCGACAACCAGCACTTTGGCAGGGGGTACTTTACCCGCAGCGGTCACCTGACCCGTAAAGAAGCGGCCAAAGTTGTTGCCTGCTTCGATCACCGAGCGATAGCCTGCGATGTTGGCCATGGAGCTAAGCGCGTCCATTTTTTGGGCACGGGAAATGCGCGGAACCATGTCCATCGCAATTACATGCGCGCCCTTTTTGTTGGCCGCGTTCATCAGTTTTTCGTTCTGTCCCGGATAAAAGAACGAAATCAGCGTTTGGCCTTTTTGCAGGCGACGGATTTCAACATCCTCTGGCGGGCGCACCTTGGCGATGATGTCGGCCGATTTATAAAGGGCAGCGCCCGTTTTCACGACCTCTACGCCCACCGCTTTGTAATCCGCATCAGAGAACCGCGCAGCCGCGCCTGCCCCTGTTTCGATTACACATTCGTAACCTAGTTTTTGTAGTTGTACGGCTGAGTCTGGGGTCATTGCGACCCGTGCTTCGCCTTCAAAGAGCTCTTTGGGAGTCCCGATGCGCATGACAAACCTCCTTTGTTCAAGCGTTGTGCGCGAGGACCACCCCGAATAGGTGGAATCGCCACAGATTTATACATCTAGGACGAATTGGTATCAGGATTCGCGACCGTGTACATGCGTCAATGCGCCCAGATCGTAGGGTAATACCCTTTTTTTCAAGGGAAAAACGGGCTTTTGGGGACTCCGTGGTATACCGCGCCAAACTGACGCCACGTCGGGTAGGTGGCTGGCCTTTGGGTGTAAACAGGGTAAAACAGGCGCGAAAGACAGGAGTTAGTCATGGAAATTTCTTGGATACACGGGCTGATCGGCGGCCTGATGATCGGGGCTGCGGCGGCGATTTATTTGTTGGTGAACGGGCGCATTATGGGCGCTTCTGGTATTGCGGGCAGCCTTATGGACGGAACCGCAGGTTCGGCGTTTTGGGAACGTGCGGCGTTTGTTGGGGGCGTGATTGGTGTGCCTGCGCTGGCCAGTCTGTTTATGGACATGCCCGCGACCAACGTCACATCCAACATTCCATTGTTGATCGTGGCAGGTGTTTTGGTGGGGTTGGGGACGCGGCTCGGATCTGGCTGTACATCAGGTCACGGAGTCTGTGGCATGTCACGCCTTTCGGTGCGCAGTATCGTTGCCACCTGCATCTATATCGGCGCGGGCGTTTTGGTGATTATCGCTGCACGCAGCATGGGGGTGTTGTGATGCGTATTTTGACTTCTTTGCTGTGTGGCGGTCTGTTTGGCGCGGGTCTGGTGGTGTCTGGCATGACAGATACCGCGCGGGTTCAGGGGTTTCTGGATCTGTTTGGCGCATGGGATCCGACCCTGATGTTTGTGATGGGTGGCGCGATTGTGCCGATGTTTTTCGCGTGGCGCGTCGCGGCAAACCGTGAAGCCGCGATTTTGGGTGGGCCACTGCCTGCCCCACCGTCCACCACCATTGATACGCGTTTGGCCCTTGGAGGTGTTCTGTTTGGCATGGGTTGGGGGCTGTCTGGGTTTTGCCCTGGCCCTGCGTTTGCATCGTTGTCGTTTGGCGGCACAGGAGGCCTGATCTTTATGGTGGCGATGCTGGCGTCGATGTTCGCAGCGCGACCCATTATCGGGGTATTCTTTAGAAACGCCTGAACGCTTGCCAGACTGGCCCTGCTTGCCGCATAATGAACGCAGTTCAACAGATGTGATGTAAGGGCCGTTATGGCAGGTATTCGAGAACAGAAACGGGCAGCGTTGCGAGAAAAGCTGCTGAACTCTGCGCTGACCCGAATTAAAGCGGGTGGCATAGCGTCGCTGCGCGCGCGCGATTTGGCCACGGATGCGGGCTGTGCGCTTGGGGCGATTTACAACATCTTTGCGGATTTGGATGAATTGGTGTTTTACGCCAAAGCCGAAGTGTTTCGCAGCATGGATGCGCAACTGGACGAGGTGATGTCAGGTGCGGATGCCCTGCCCCCCAAAGACCAGATGTTAAAGCTGAGCCATGCGTATCACCACTTTGCCACCAAGAACCATCACACGTGGACGGCGCTGTTTGCATCCGATCTCGCGGACCCTGATGACATCCCTGATTGGTATCGCGCGGCCCTACGCCGTTTGATGGGACATATTTCGAAACCTTTGGCCCAGTTACAACCCCATCTGAGCGAGACAGAGCTGAGCCTGCGCACGCGCACAATTTTTTCGGCCATCCACGGTGTGATTCTGCTTTCGGTGCAAAATCGCCCGTCTGGCGTAGGGGAAACCGAAGTGGCAGATGCAATTGAAATTGTGATTTCTGCATTTTCTTCCGTTTAAAAACAGCGTCTTAAGCAAAAATATGAACATTGTTCAAGTTTTTACTTGATCGCCACGATGTGTTTTCGTATTCAATTTGTGAACATCGTTCATGAAATGGAGAAAAACATGTTTCAGACGTTTAAAACACTTTTCGCAGGTGTTTCTGTGCAAGAAGAAAAACGGGTTCGCGATATCTATGCGCTCGACCTGATTGATCAGAAAATTGCAGAAACCGAAGCAGGCCTGAATGCCGCCAAGGGGTCGCTGGCCGCTTTGATCCAACGGCACCGTGCCGAGGAAAAGCAAACCAAGGCGCTGGAAAAACGTATTGCCGATCTGATGGAACGGGCCAAAGCGGCGCTGGACAAAAAGCTGACGGATTTGGCCACTGAAACCGCGGGTGCCGTAGCAGATATGGAAAACGAATTGGTGCGGCGGCGCGAAACTGTGGCACGGCTCGACCAAAAAATCACAACGCTGCGGTTGCGCGTGGAAAAGGCGCAACGCCGTCTTGTGGACCTGCGCCAAGGGGCGATTTCGGCCAAAGCGATCCGCGCTGAACAAAACGCCACCCGCCGAGTGGCCAGCGCCCTTCCCAATGCCCCTGCAAAAGAAGCGCAGGATTTGATCGACAGCATCTTAGGCACGGAACACGAAGAGCCGCTCGCCGATATTTATGAAGAGCTGGACGATGACCTTAACAATCGCACGCTGGAAGACCGCCTTGGCGCATCTGGCTGTGGTGATCCAACCAAAACAACGGCGGCCGATGTGCTGGCGAAACTGAAATCTTAACCCCCTCCTCCAACCTATCAAATATCAAAAGAAAGAACCGGAAAAATGAACAACCAAATGTCTTCAACACAGCTTTATGTTTACCTGAACCTTGCAGCGGTGATCATCGCCTATGCCATGATGTGTGGCTCGCTGTGGTACGCGCCTGTGGATTTCTCCACCAAAGGCTATTGGGGCATGGGCATCCTGATGCTGTCGATTTCCCTGATTAACGTGGTGAAATACCGTTTTGACGACATGAACCGCCAAGACAAAATCAACCGCATCGAAGAAGCCAAGAACGAAAAGTTGCTGTCTGATTACGTGAGTGGTGAATAAGATGCGTATGAAAGTTCGTATCCCAAAACCGCCCAAACGACGCACAACGTTTTGGCAGAAATTGAGGAAACTCTCTTTTAAATAACAAAAAAGAGCCGCTGGATCATCCCAACGGCTCTTTTCTTTGGTCTTCAAATACTCAAAATTACAGCTGCGCCATAACCTCGTCTGAGATTTCAAAGTTGGCTGTCACGGTCTGTACATCATCGTCATCTTCGAGCGCGTTGATCAGGCGCATGAGTTTTTCTGCGCCTTCCAAATCCAACTCGGTTGTGGTGGTCGGTTTCCAGATCAGTTTGGAGGATTCAGATTCACCAAGCGTTGCCTCAAGGGCGTTGGACACATCGTTTAGATCGGTAAATTCGCAGTAAATCTCGTGGCCTTCTTCTGTGCTTTCCACGTCTTCGGCACCTGCTTCGATCGCCGCTTCAAAAACAGTGTCTGCATCGCCAACTTCGGCGGGGTACGCGACAAAACCTTTGCGTTCGAACATAAAGGACACGGCACCCGTCTCAGCGAGGTTGCCGCCAGATTTTGTGAAGGTGGAGCGCACGGTGGAGGCAGTGCGGTTTTTGTTGTCGGTCATCGCTTCGACAATCACGGCCACACCGTTCGGGCCGTAACCTTCGTAGCGGATTTCTTCATAGTCGTCGCCTTCGCCAGCGGAGGCTTTGTTGATGGCCCGTTCGATTACGTCTTTGGGCACGGATTTGCCCTTGGCCTCTTTCACGGCCAAACGCAGGCGCGGGTTCTTTTCTGGATCAGGATCGCCCATTTTCGCAGCAACGGTAATTTCTTTTGCCAGCTTTGAAAACAGCTTGGAGCGGGCGGCGTCCTGGCGCCCTTTGCGATGCTGAATGTTTGCCCATTTGGAATGGCCTGCCATGGGAGCCTCCGTCGTAATAGTTTCGTCGCGTTGTCTATAGTTGCAAGCGGTCAGCGGGGCAAGACAGCTATCCCCGTTCATCCTTGGGCGAGCCCATGACCACATGGGTCACAATTTGGCGCACTTGGGGGAGCATGCCGAGCTTTTCTGTGTGAAACAGTTTGAAGTTGGCCAAATCTGCGGCTTCGATGCGCAACAGATATTCAACCGCGCCCGTGATGTTGTGGCATTCGCGAACCTCATCAAAGCGCGCAATGGCCCGTTCAAAGGCTTCTTGCGCTTCTTTTGTGTGATCCGAGAGACCGACGGTCATATAGGCAATAAACCCTGCGCCGCGCGCCACAGGATCCACCACCGCGCGATACCCTGTGATAACGCCAGAGCGTTCCAAATCCTGCACACGGCGCAGACAGGCAGAGGGTGACAGGCCAACGCGGTCGGCCAGTTCGATATTGCTGATCCGCCCATCACGCCCAAGTTCACGCAATATTTGATCGTTTATTTGATCTGTTTTCGCCATATGTTGTGAAAATAACCGTAAATCCTGCAATAACGCAATTCCATTTCGCGCAATCCGCGCAAAGATACCTTATGCCTTATGAACTTCTTACCGCACTTATGGGCTTTGCGCTCGTATCCTCTATCACCCCCGGCCCGAATAACCTGATGCTTATGGCATCGGGTGCGAATTTCGGGTTTTGGCGCACAATTCCGCATATGCTGGGCATTGGGATCGGGTTTACGGTGATGATTGTGCTGGTTGGGCTGGGGTTGATCGGGCTGTTTGATGCGTTTCCGATATCCTACACCATTCTGAAAGTGTTTTCTGTGGTCTACCTTTTGTGGTTGGCATGGAAGATTGCCAATGCTGCACCGCCCAAACAAGGCGAGGCATCGGGCACGCCCATGACGTTTATTCAAGCGGCGCTGTTTCAGTGGGTGAATCCTAAGGCCTGGTCTATGGCGTTGACCGCGATTACCGCTTATGCGCCGGGGCAAACCGTGCCATCGATTTTGGTCGTGGCGGCGGTGTTTGGCGCGATCAACCTGCCAAGTGTCAGCGTGTGGACCGTGATGGGACAGCAAATTCGCCGTATTCTGAACAGACCGAAGTGGTTGCGGGCGTTCAATATCTGTATGGCGGTGTTGCTGGTGCTGTCTGCCCTGCCCGTTTTGTTTATCACTTGACCCGCTGCGCGGGACGAAATGAGCCGCTGCGCGGCGGATTGCCTGCGGCGCGGATATTTTTAGCCAAAAGAAGTTTGGGGTGACGTTTTGCGCAGGGTTCGCTAGACCAAAGACATGACAACAGATCAAATTATCCTATTCGTGATTTTCGGGGGCGTGTTTGCCCTTCTTTTGTGGGGGCGGTATCGCTATGACCTTGTCGCATTTGGGGCGCTGTTGATTGGCGTTCTGGCGGGTGTGGTTGAAAGCAAAGACGCGTTTTCGGGGTTTGGGCATCCTGCCACATTGGTGGTGGCGCTGGTGCTGATTGTGTCCGCAGGATTGGTGAATTCAGGCGCGGTTGGGCTGATCACGCGGGCTTTGGTGGACAGTTCACGTGGGCTTGGTGCGCATATTGCAATCATGGGCGGTGTGGGTGCGATCCTGTCCGCCTTTATGAACAATGTGGCCGCGCTGGCATTATTGATGCCTGTGGATTTGCAAACAGCAAAAAAGGCAAAGCGGGCGGCGGGGCTGTCGCTGATGCCGCTGAGTTTTGCGACGATTTTAGGCGGGATGGTGACGATGATTGGCACGCCGCCCAACATTATCATTGCAACCATTCGCGAAGATTCCATGGGCGAAGCGTTTAAAATGTTTGATTTCGCCCCAGTGGGGTTGGTCGCAGCGCTTGCTGGTTTGTTGTTTGTATCGACCATCGGGTGGCGGTTGATCCCACAAGGAGAAGCAGATTCTCCCGTGGATAAGTTGCTGGACAATGCGAATTACGTGGCTGAGTTGACGGTGCCAAGCGAGAGCAAATTGATTGGCAAAAAACCGTCGGATTTGGCCGAAGAAGCCGAGAAAGCCGATGTGGCCATCGTAGGTGTGATCCGTGATGGGCGGCGACTGTATGGCAATGCGCGCAATCGCAAATTGATTGCTCATGATGCTTTGGTGTTGGAAGCAACCCCTGAGGCGCTTGATGAGTTTCGCACCACGTTCAAGTTGGATTTCGCAGATGAAAAGCGCGAAGAGAACCTGAAAGCAGCGGGCGAAGGGGTCGGCCTGACAGAAGTGGTTGTGACAGAAACCAGCCGTATCGTGGGCAAAGATGCGGTGACGATTGGGCTGAATTGGCGACAGAATACGATCCTGATGGGGATTTCACGCGGCGGTAAGCCGATTAAGTCGCAGGTGCGGCGCACGAAAATTCTGGCGGGCGATATTTTGTTGTTGCTGACACCAAGTGAAACGCAAAATCAGGTGGTGGATTGGCTCGGATGTTTGCCGTTGGTAGAGCGGGGTTTGACCGTAACACAGGACGAAAAGACGTGGCTGGCCATTGGGATTTTTGCGGCTGCTGTTGTCGCGGCGAGTTTTGGGCTGGTTTATTTGCCTGTGGCGCTGGGTGTGGTTGTGGCGCTGTTTACGTTGACACGGATTGTGCCGCTGGCCGAGGTGTATACGCATATTGAGTGGCCCGTTGTGGTGCTTTTGGGCTCTATGATCCCGCTGGGTGTGGCGCTGGAAAAATCGGGCGGGACAGAGTTGATCGCGGGATCGCTTATTGGGCTGACCGAAGGGATGCCGGCTTGGGCCATTCTGACGGTGCTGATGGTTGTGACGATGACGCTGTCTGATGTGCTGAACAACACGGCAACGACCATTGTGGCCGCCCCTGTGGGGATCAAGATGGCGGAGAGTTTGGGCGTGAACGCGGATCCGTTTTTGATGGCTGTGGCCGTGGCGGCGAGTTGTGCGTTCCTCACACCGATTGGTCATAAGAACAACACGCTGATCCTTGGGCCTGGGGGATACAAGTTCGGGGATTACTGGCGCACGGGGTTGCCGCTTGAGGTGTTGATTGTGGCGGTGAGCATTCCTGCGATTTTGGTGTTTTGGCCGCTGTGATGGGGTTGGTGCGCAATGAATGCGCACCCTACGGATCGCTACGTAGCTTGCGCCCTTTTGGCGGTCACAACTCCCAGAACAGCGGAATAAGCGCACTCGCCAATATCCCAACTGTGATGTTCAGGGGGATGCCGATCTTCATGAAATCCGTGAACGCGTAGCCGCCTGGGGAATAGACCAATGTGTTAGTTTGATAGCCGATGGGCGTGGCGAAGCTGGCAGAGGCGGCGACCATGACGGCAATGACGAGGGGGCGTGGGTCCATGCCAAGCTGTGCACCGAGCGCGATGGCGATGGGAGTGACAACCACGGCGACGGCGTTGTTACTGACCAGTTCTGTGAGGACCGAAGTGAGCAGGTAAATCGCCCAGATTACAAAGAACGGTGGCAGGCCATGCAACATGGGCGCAACGGCGTTTGCTATGAGGGCAACCGCCCCTGATTGTTGCAAAGCCGCGCCGATGCCAAGCATGGAGAAGATGAGCGCAAGCAGGCGTCCGTCGACGGAGGCGAAGGCTTCGTCCGCGTCGATACATTTGGTGAACAGCACAATGGCCACACCAACGAGGCCAAGGGCAAAAATGGGCGCAACGCCAAGGGCCGATAGGATCACAACACCTGCTAGGGACAGGATTACAATAGGGGCAAAAGCACGACGGAATGGGCGGGCCTCTGGCATGGCGAGGTCGATCAGTTCCATTTCTGTGGCCAGTGTTTGGATGTCTTTTGGTGCTCCTTCGAGCAGCAGCGTATCGCCCACTTGCAGGACAATTTCGCCCACTTCGCGGCCTAAGTTTTGGTTTCTGCGATGCACCGCCATTGGGTAAACGCCGAAACGGCGGCGCAGGTTTAATGCGGAAATGCGCCGTCCGATCATGCGACAGCCGGGCGTGATCAGCGCCTCGACCGTGGTGGTTTCGCGGTGGGAAACTTTGTCAGCGAGGATGACTTCTTTGTTTTCCTTTAGACCGAGCAGTTCGGTGATGCGGGTGCGCAGGACCACGCGGTCCCCTGCTTCCAAAACTACATTGGGGAATTGAAAGCGCATTGTGTTGTCGTTGCGTAGCACATCCATCACACGGCCCCCATCCCGTTTGAACGCTTCGACCGCGAAGGGGGTTTCGCCGATGAGCGCGCTGTCTTCTGGGATCACCACTTCGGTGATGAATTTCATGGAGGATTTATCGCGCAGCATTTCGGCCATGGTTTCGCGATCTGGCAACAAGCGCGGGGCAAAGATAATGAGGTAAATCGCGCCGTAAACCGCTAGGATTGCGGCCATGGGAGTGACTTCGAACAGGGTAAACGCCTGAAGCCCGTTGGCGCGGGCAACACCATCCACCAGCAGATTGGTGGAGGTGCCAATCAGGGTCAGCATGCCGCCAAAAATCGCCATATAGCTGAGCGGGATCAGGAGTTTAGACGCCTTGAGTCCCATCATTCGGGCCAATTGCAGCGCCACGGGGATCAGGACAACCACCACTGGTGTGTTGTTCATAAAAGCACTGGCCACAACGGTAAACACCGCAAGCCCCGCCATGACGGTTTTAGGGTTCTTTTCCCCCGCCGTTGTGACCCAAGTGGACAGGGAGTAAAGCGCGCCCGTGCGCACCAAAGCCCCTGACAGAATAAACATGGCGGCAATGGTCCAAGGTGCGGGGTTTGAGAACACTGTTAGCGCCGTGTCATAGGGCAGAACCCCCGAAAACAGCAGAAACGCCACACCGCCAATGGCGACCACCTCGGTGGGATAGCTTTCGCGGATAAACAGCGTGAACATCACGGCCACAACGCCAAGGGACAGCCACGCGTGGGTTGCCTGTGGGATTACATCTGCCAGCATTCGGGTCCCCTACTGAATTCGATTAACTGTGCCGCAGGTGGGTCGCGGCCTCAACCCTGTTCTTTGGCCCGTTCTTTGGCCTGATCTTGCTCTTGTGTTTTGGGTTGGACCAAAAACAAGCCAATCAGGACCAAAGCCAGTGCCAGCCAAATATAGCCAGAATACCGCTCTCCGAGCAGGATCATCGACAAAACGACCCCAGCAATTGTCACGATATAAGACACTTGCGCCGCAAACACGGGGCCCGTGCGGCCCACAAGCCAGATGTAACAGGCATAGGCGATACCGTGACCAACAGAAGAAACAATCAGCGCCTTTTCAGGCAGGCCGAAAATTGGGATTGGATTGTAATACTGCCCCGTCATCAGGGCCACAGGTGTGATAATGATGAGCCCCACAAGAGAGGAGTAAAACAGAACCTGCACCACATCTAAGCCACCTAGACCAAATTTCGCCACGTAGTTTCCTTCGATCCCGTAGCAAATTGTGGACAGGGCAGCGACCAGAACGAACGGCGCAGCGGCCGGATTTGGTAGGCTGGTGCTTGGGCCGATCAGAACCACCATGGCCACGGCGCCAAAGATCAATCCGCACAAGCGCACCCAATCAAACCGTTCCAGCCCCCAGATCAGGGCTATGGGCAAAGAAGACATAGGAATAAGGGACATAATGATCGCCATAACCCCTGAGGGCAGTTCCGCGGCGGCGATATAGGACATGGAATTGGGGATCATTGTGCCAAAGAACGCGACGAAAATCAGCAAGCGCAGGTGACGCAATCCAACTTTGGGGCGGCCACGCCGCATCACGAGCGGTACGAGCATCAACAGTGCCACAAGAACCAGTTGCCAGACGATAATGCCAAAATGGCCATGCCCTGTGCTGACCGCCAGTTTGGTCATTGGCATCGACAGCCCCCAAGCAATACCCATGCCAATCAGGCACAGAACGGGTAACAGGCGGGTCATTAGGTGGGGCCGCTTTGGGCCAATTGGCCGCCATTGCGCACAGGAATAACCTTGGTGGCGGCCCCTGTGCGATCATCGGTTTCCACATAAACACCTGACAGGGTTGCCTCGCCATTGGCGGGGGTGAAACGTTCCTTGACCATGCCCGTTACAAAGCGGCGCAGGGGTTCGGTTTTTTCCATGCCAATGACGGAATGATAATCTCCACACATGCCTGCATCGGATTGAAACGCCGTGCCTTTTGGCAGGATCATTGTATCGGATGTGGGCACATGCGTGTGCGTGCCAACCACAAGGGATGCGCGCCCATCGAGCCAGTGGCCCATGCCCATCTTTTCGGATGTCACCTCAGCGTGGAAATCTACAATCACCGCATCGGCCATACCGCCACGCGGGGCAGATTTGAGCGCCGCATCAAGGGCGGAAAACGGATCGGCGAAGGGTTTCTTCATGAACACTTGGCCAAGGGCCTGTGCCACAAACACTTTGCGCCCATTTTGCGCGGTGAACATACGTGCGCCTTTGCCGGGTGCGGGTGTGTTGGCATAGTTCAGCGGGCGAATGATGCGCGGTTCCTGTTCGATAAAGGTCAGCATTTCCTTTTGATCAAACGCATGATCCCCGAGCGTGAGGCAATCCGCCCCCGCATCAAGCAGCAGTTTCGCATGGGCCCGATTGAGCCCCATGCCGCTGGTGGAATTTTCTGCATTCACCACAACGAAATCGAGCTTCCACTCGGCCCGCAGTTTGGGGAGTCGTTCGGTAATGGCACGGCGTCCAGCGCGGCCCATCACATCGCCTAGAAACAATATCTTCATAGGCCAGCGATACGCCGCCCCGCCAAAACGATCAAGCGGTGATTAAAGACGGATCACATCCGCTTCGGTGACAATCGCGTTTAGACGATGATCCGTTTTTTCGGTCGGCACGCGTTTTACCTCTTGCGCGGAATAGGCAAAGCCGACGCCGATCACCGGTTTTTTGGCAGAGAGTTCCGCAAAACTGCGATCATAAAACCCACCACCATATCCCAAACGATATCCTTTGCGATCAAACGCCAGCAACGGCGTGATCAGCACATCGGGTTCCAGAAATTCACCACTGGCAGGCACAGAGGCACCGAAGGGCCCGTCGATCATTTCTACATCAGGGGTCCATTCTTGGAACAACAGCGGTTGGCCGTTTCCTTGGATCACAGGCACGCAAATGCGTTTGTCTTGTCCATGTAGGATTGTCATTGTTGCAATGGGGGAGACTTCGGTGCGGATCGGCATATAGGCGGAAATGATCTGCGCATCACGGTACAGCGCCAATTGCCCGATCAAGTTGCGGTTGGCATCCTGATCCAACCCTGTGTCAAACACGGCCTTGCGCGCCGCGAACGCTTTGGTCCGTGCCTCGGTTTTTTTCTTTGCAATAGACATACCGCCCCCTTTTTCTTTTGAGCTTAAATATCCTCGCCGAAGGCGAAATCGCCAGTCAAAAACGATAAATCAAAGGTGAAAAGCGGCGGGACCACTAAACCGCATTCGCAGCACAGCCGTCGAAGTGTGTGTATCCCCAAGAGCCTGATTTAACAGGTGGGCGCCGGATACGATAGACCAGGGTCAGTCGCAGAGCCAGCTCCCTCAAGGAACTTATTGGCCAATGGAATAGAACTTCGGCACGAGAAGGGCAGAACCCGCCTGCCCCACACTTAGGGCGTTGGGGGGCAAAGAACAAGGGCAGCTGGGCTTGACGATATGTTCACTTTTTGTTCATACTTTGGTTATGGATTCTTTACCCCCTTTGCAAGCTGGTCAATTGATCGCCCGTGGCACTGCACGACATTTGCGTCAGCACAATTTTATCTGCCTAGAGGAATTTGTGCCCACGTCTGGCTTGCGTGTGGACTTGATGGCACTGGGGCCGAAATCGGAAATCTGGGTGGTAGAATGCAAATCCAGCCGCGCCGATTTCATGTCAGACAATAAATGGCAGGGGTATCTGGACTGGTGTGATCGATTTTTCTGGGCTGTGCCTCCTGATTTTCCGACGGAATTACTCCCTCAGGATACGGGTCTGATCATCGCGGATGCCTATGACGCAGAGATTATCCGCCCTGCCCCAGAACATAAATTGGCAGCTGCGCGGCGCAAAAAGATGCTGTTGAAGTTTGCCCGCAATGCTGCGGATCGGCTGCGCGGGTATGTGGACCCGCGGCCAAGCAAGATTTATCGGTAAATGAATTCTGAACGCCGACACGTCCATTTGGACGTGTCGGCGTTAAAGGTTTGTTCATGGTTTAGGCGTTTTCGCCCGCGATTTTGCCCGAGAAGATACAACCGCCCAAAAACGTCCCTTCGAGCGCGTTATAGCCGTGATAGCCGCCGCCGCCAAAGCCGCAAACTTCCCCCGCAGCATAGATGCCTTCGATCACTTCGCCCTTATCATCGAGCAGTTGGGATTTGAGGTTGGTATGCAATCCACCAAGAGATTTTCGGGTCAGCACGTTCAGGCGCACCGCGATCAATGGCCCCGCTGTCGGGTCCAAAATCTCATGCGGTTTGGCGGTGCGGATCAACTTATCTCCGCGATAATTCCGTGCGCCGTGGATGGCCGTGACTTGCGCATCTTTGGTGAAAGTATTGGTCATTTCCCGATCCCGCGCAACAATCTGATCACGGATATGATCCAGATTGAGCGGCGTATCAGGGGTGATTTGGTTCATGCCCTCGACCAATTGTTCCAACGTGTCGCGCACCACGAAATCTTCGCCATGTTTTTTGAAGGCTTCGACGGGTGCCGTGGCCCCTTTGCCAAGACGGGATTTCAGCACCTCAATCCATTTGCCAGAGGTGAAATCGGGGTTTTGTTCAGATCCTGACAGGGCGAATTCTTTTTCGATGATCTTTTGGGTAAGAATAAACCAGCTGTGTTCATGGCCAGTAGACAGGATGCGTTTGAGCGTGCCAAGCGTGTCAAACCCGGGCAGGTAAGGAGCTTCCATCCGATTGCCGAGCGCATCAAACCACAAAGATGACGGACCAGGCAGGATGCGAATGCCGTGGTTGGGCCAGATCGGATCCCAGTTTTGCACCCCTTCGCAGTAATGCCACATGCGGTCTTCGTTGATCGTGCCTCCGCCCGCGGCTTTGGTCAGGCGTTGCATTTGACCATCCACATAGTCAGGCACACCCGCCACCATACGTTTGGGCGCGGGGCCAAGACGATCTGTGGGCCACAGCTTGCGCACCTCGTCATGATCGCCGCCAATGCCGCCTGAAGTGATGACAATGCTTTCTGCGCTGGCGGTGAAATCGCCGACAACGGTACGCGATGTAGATTGACCCCGTTCTGCATTGGTGGGTTCCAGTATTTCACCCGTGACGGTTTTTTCTTTTAAATCAATGCCCGTGACGCGGTGGCGGAAACCAAATTCAACTTGCCCCTTGCTGGCCGCTTCGCGCACCAAGCGTTCAAATGGGGCCACAACACCCGGGCCAGTGCCCCATGTCAGATGGAAGCGTGGGACCGAATTGCCGTGCCCGTGAGCCATGCCCCCGCCCCGTTCCGCCCAGCCCACAACGGGGAACCAGCGCATGCCGATGCTATGTAACCAAGGGCGCATTTCCCCTGCTGCAAAATCGAGATAAGCATCGGCAAAGGCTTTGGGATTAGCATCCTCTGCGCGGTCAAATTGTGCTGATCCGTACCAGTCTTGTTTTGCAAGCGCGTGGCTGTCTTGGATTTTCATGCGCCGCTGTTCAGGCGTGTCGATCATGCACAGACCACCCAGTGACCAAAACGCCTGCCCACCCAAAGATTGTTCGCCTTCTTGATCAAGGATCATAACTTTACGGCCCCGCTCTGCCGCTTTGTGGGCCGCCACAAGCCCAGCGAGCCCGCCGCCAATGATCAAGACATCTGTTTTGTAAGTTTGGATCATCTGTGCCTCCGACATTTGCAAAACGCTATCGCGAGGGGCACGGAAAAACCAGCCATTGCAGAGGTTTTGGACGCAACGGCATGAATTTCCATAACATTCGGGTGATGATGCTTTGACTTTTGGGGAAAGACCCCGAAAACTGCACAGTTGAACCTCTGATACACTTTTTCGCGGCTTTACATCAAAGCACCATCGACCCTTTAACACTGCAAAGGACAATTTTATTCGATGCTTCGACTTTCAGACCATGAAAAAACTGTGCGCGATGGGCTGCCTGCAATTTATCCCCGCCTTTGGCGCTATTGCGTTTCATTGGCCGGCAATCGCGATACTGGGGGAGATTTGGCACAAGCGGCTATGGTCAAAGCCATTGAAAAGGCAGATCAATTTCAGGCGGGCACCCATTTAGACCGCTGGGTTTTTCGGATTGCGCAGCGCACATGGCTGAACGACTTACGGGCAAACGCCGTGCGGCGCGGTGGGGGTTTGGTTCCCGTTGAAGATTTTGACCTGATTGATGAAAAACCGTCCACAGAAACGAATATTTTGGCTGCTGAGGTGTTACGTTTTGTGATGGCCCTTCCCGAAGCACAGCGCGTTACCGTGGTGTTGGTTTATGTTGAAGGGTATAGTTACAAGGAAGCCGCGGAGATGTTAGAGATTCCGATCGGCACAATCATGAGCCGTCTTGCCGCGGCCCGAAAGACAATCGCAGCGCGAACCTCGGACATCGAGGGAGAGAAAACATGACAGATGCACCGCATTTCACAGACGAAGACCTTACGGCGTTTTTAGACGGCGAAGCGGATGATGCGCTGGTCAAAGCGATTGAAACGGCGCTCGGGTCTGACCCTGCGCTGAACGATCGTTTGGCGGCTCTTGATGTCCCAATGGGTGCTTTGAAGTCTGGGCTCGACGCATTTATGGACCAAGCCCCTGCGATGCCGTTAATCGATGTTCCAACGATCAACCCTGCCGTGGAACCGAATATTGTGGCCATGGCCCCTGCGCGGCGCTGGGGTGGCTTGGCGGCTGCGGCTGCGGTGGTTTTTGCCTTTGGGCTTGGTGCGTTTGGCGGGTATTCCATTGATAAACAAGAAAAACCATTGAGTTGGATGCAAGCGGCGGCCAGTTATCAGGCGCTTTATGTGCCGACGACTTTGGCGATTGCCTCTCCAGATGCGGCCAGCGGGCAGGCCCAATTGGCCAATGTGTCAGATGTTGTGGGACAAGACCTGACGGGCGTACAAGCCATTGACGGGCTTGATTTTAAACGTGCGCAGGTTTTGGGTTACAACGGCAAACCGCTGATCCAAATCGCCTATGTGAATGGCGCAGGGGAACCAATGGCGCTGTGTGTGATTAAATTGGACTCCGCCACAGAGGAAGCAGTCGAAACCCGAACCATGAACGGTTTGGCTGCGGCGAGTTGGAAAGCGGATGGATATGCTTATCTGCTGATCGGTGGCAGCGATCAGGCCGCCGTTCAGTCATGGGCCGAGGCAGCAAAAACCAGTATTTAAACAAAAAAGGCGCCGCAGATGCGACGCCTTTTATCGTTGCGTTTGAACGTCTTACATGGTGCGTTCGACCATCATCTTCTTGATTTCTGCAATCGCTTTGGCAGGATTCAATCCCTTGGGGCAGGTCTGTGCGCAGTTCATGATGGTGTGACAGCGGTATAGTTTGAACGGATCGTGCAGATCATCCAAACGCTCGCCCGTGGCTTCATCCCGTGAATCGATGATCCAACGGTAAGCGTGCAAGAGCGCCGCTGGGCCGAGGTATTTGTCACCATTCCACCAGTAAGATGGGCAAGATGCGGAGCAGGACGCACACATCACGCATTCATACAGACCGTCGAGCTTCTTGCGATCCTCAATCGACTGACGCCATTCTTTTTGCGGGCGGTTGGTTTTGGTTTCAAGCCACGGCATGATGGAGGCGTGCTGGGCATAGAAATGCGTTAAGTCTGGGATCAGGTCCTTAACCACAGGCATGTGTGGCAGGGGATAGATTTTCACCTCACCCTTTACTTCGTCCATGCCGTAGATACAGGCCAGCGTATTGATGCCGTCGATGTTCATGGCGCACGATCCGCAAATGCCTTCGCGACAGGAGCGGCGGAAGGTGAGTGTTGGATCAATTTCGTTTTTGATCTTGATCAGCGCATCCAGAACCATCGGGCCACAGGTGTCCATATCCACGTGATAAGTGTCCACGCGCGGGTTTTCACCCGTATCAGGGTTAAAGCGATAAATCTTGAACACGCGCACGTTTGTCGCGCCTTCTGGTTTGGGCCATGTTTTCCCGACAGTCATGCGAGAGTTCTTTGGAAGTGCGAGTTCTACCATAGTTTTATTCCCTTTAGCCCAGCAATTTCAGGCTGTTTTTGGCGATGCACGCCGCTGTTTCAGGTCTTTGGCTGATACCGACCACAGTATCGACCGTATCTTGTTGAATGCCAACAACCGAGGCTTTGGCAATGGTCAGAATTTCACTCACCGATGCGTTGTCGATGATGCAGTCTGTGATGGGCGCAGCGTTCACGCCCGGAAACCGCGTTTCAACCACTTGGTTGACCACGGTTTTGGCGGTATCGCGTGTGCCTTTGGTCACGGCTTCTTGGGCGGTGTCACAAGAGGCTGTTACGAGGACAAGCGCCGCCGCGATGAGTGTTTTGGGGGCCATCATGTGAACGCGTCCGGATTTTTGAGCATTTTGCGGCGCACGATATCAAGACCGTTGTCGTGCATATGGGAGCGGTTCAATTCGAGCATGAAACCGAGCGCGCCCGGAGACAGGCTTTCGTTGCGGCCCACGGGTTTATTCAAGTTGCGCAGTGTTTCATCGTCAAATCCTGCGAGCTGGAGAATATAGCCGCCAATAGGCAAGTCATCGGCTGCATCCTGTTTCATATCGCGAAAATGCACATCGGATTCAACAACGCTGGAAAGGCGTTCGTGATGGTCCTGCCAATCCGTTGAAAACGGGGCGTTGGCCACCCAAGTGTCAAAGTCCGCACGGCAACGCAGCTGTTTAACCACTTGATTATAGGCGCTTTTAAACCAGCCATCAAAGTCGCGTGTATAAAACACAAATTCACAAGTGGCGGGTGCGCAGGCCTTTTCCAGAATGGGCAGAATGGCGGCGGCCATGTCGATCATGCCACCTTTGTCGTCATAAAGTTCAAGGCCGATGATGTTTTCATCAGACACCACACCACAGGTGCGTTCTGCATCACGGATGACCGCGCGAATGTCTTGTGCGGCCTGTTCCAGCGCCTTTTTCGTTTTGGCATTGGGGTCAGCCCAAAAGGCCAAACCTGCCTCTTGCACCGCGCGGGTCCATTTGCGTTTGGGAAACACGGCAATTTCTTCGCTCAATTGGTCGTAATTGCGGCGCAGAATGGATTGGAAACTGGTGGTTCCCGTTTTCTGGAACCCCATGTGCCAAATGATTTTGATGTTCTTGTACGCCGCCTTTGCCATTCTGTGTTTTATCCAAATGCTGGCAATTTAGGGATGGATGTGGGACGCCGTTTCGCGTTGGCAAAGAAACACCGTTTGTAAAAGTCGGTGACCATGAAGCTGTCTGGCAGTTCGGCTTGTAGGCCCACTTGCACAACCCCGTTTTCATCCGCAATCAACAAGGGTTTGTTTGCATATCGTTCAGCCTGTTGGGTGCAATGCACCTCCGCTTCGGCCGCGGACATGCGTGGGGTTCCTGTTGGCTGCGGTTCGCAGGCCATCAGACCGACGGACAAGGGGATGAGTGCCAGTGCAACACGCATCAAAACGCATCCCGCAGCAAAGTCAGAATGGAATCGCGGTATTTCACCTTAGCCGTGGGATATTGCCCAGAATTGGCATACACGCAGGCGCGGTACTGTGTTTGCACTTTGTAATCGGGTGGGCTGTCTGCGAAGGGCCCATAGGGTTTGCGGCCATATTGAATGGCGCGATCTGTGCATTTTTGAACGGCTTGGTCCAACGTGAGTTGATTTCGGGCCTCAACCGCGACGGGCAATAAACCGAGTGCCAAAGTTAGCGTTGCTGCGCCTTTTAGGATTCGAGATGATTTCATTCTTCTGCTCCTTATTTTTTGACAACGATACCGATGCGGGCGGACCCAGATATGGTAATGCCTGATTTGCGTTCAGTGGGCGGGTATTTACCAGACTTGGCAAACACACAGCTGCGGAAATGGGATTTGCCACGCGCATGTTGGATGGGGTCTGTTCCGCCATCCATCACTTCGTTTTGGTCCCATCTGGCCTGGTCCTTGCATTGTGCAATGGCCGCTGAAACGGGGATTTTCTGCGCAGCAAGCGGTGCCGTTGCAAAGGACACACCCAAGCCAAGGGCAAGAAAAGTAAGCGATTTTTTAATCATCTGTCCTTCTTTCTCACGCTTGAGCGTGTGTGTTTCACCCTATCTTAGCGAACCAAGCGCGATTAGTAGACACGTGCCTTTGGTGCGATCTTTTTCAGCTCGATTCCGCCGTCCTTTTCTGCGGTCAGAGGATCGATGTGAACATCTCGGTACGTCAGCTTTACCTTGTTTCCATCCACACGAGCGAGCGTGTGTTTGCGCCACTTTTTATCGTCGCGAT
Organism: Amylibacter sp. IMCC11727; assembly: GCF_029854195.1. Classification (NCBI taxonomy): domain Bacteria; kingdom Pseudomonadati; phylum Pseudomonadota; class Alphaproteobacteria; order Rhodobacterales; family Paracoccaceae; genus Amylibacter; species Amylibacter sp. IMCC11727. The sequence continues at coordinate 1,338,549 of NZ_CP122960.1, read as the reverse complement.
CTGGGTAATCTTCGTGTGCGTGTGCGCCACGACTTTCTTTGCGGGCTTCCGCCCCTGCAATGGTGGCCAACGCATTTGGCATCAGGTTTTGCAGTTCCAGCGTTTCCATTAGGTCTGTGTTCCAAACCATGGAGCGGTCTGTGACAGAGATGTCATCAAGTTTGGCTGCAACACCTTTCATCTTTTCGAGGCCTTCTGCCAACGTTTTATCGGTGCGGAACACTGCTGCATCTGCCTGCATGTTTTTTTGCATTTCCAAGCGCAGGTCAGCCGTTGTTGTGCTGCCTGATGCGTTGCGGGTTGCATCAAAACGATCCATCGCGGCCTCAACGCTTGCCATGTTCAGGTCGCGGTTTGCGGATTTTGGATCAACGATTTCACCCGCTTTGATCGCGGCTGCGCGGCCAAACACCACAAGGTCGATGAGCGAGTTGGAGCCAAGACGGTTTGCCCCATGAACGGAGGCACAGCCTGCTTCGCCCACAGCCATCAGGCCCGGGAAAATCTTGTCGTGGTCTTTTGCCGTTGGATCGAGCACCTCGCCCCAATAGTTTGTTGGAATGCCGCCCATATTGTAATGCACAGTTGGCAGCACAGGGATCGGCTCTTTGGTCACGTCCACACCCGCAAAGATACGCGCGGATTCGGAAATACCAGGCAGACGTTCGGCCAAGGCTTCGGGTGGCAGGTGGTTGAGGTGCAGGTGGATGTGATCCCCTTCAGCCCCAATTCCGCGCCCTTCGCGGATTTCCATGGTCATACAGCGGGATACAACATCACGGGATGCGAGGTCTTTGTACGTTGGCGCATAGCGTTCCATGAAACGTTCGCCTTCGGAGTTGGTGAGATAGCCCCCTTCCCCACGTGCCCCTTCGGTAATCAAACAGCCTGAGCCGTAAATACCTGTGGGGTGGAATTGCACGAATTCCATGTCTTGCAGCGGCAAGCCCTGACGGGCCACCATGCCTCCGCCGTCACCTGTGCAGGTGTGCGCGGATGTGGCGCTGAAATAGGCGCGGCCATAGCCACCCGTGGCCAGAACAACCATTTTTGCGTTGAACCGATGGATTGTGCCGTCGTCGAGTTTCCAGCAGATCACACCTTGGCATTCGCCATCGTCGGTCATGATCAGATCAAGCGCGAAGTATTCGATAAAGAATTCCGCGTTGTTTTTCAGGGATTGGCCGTACAGCGTGTGCAGGATCGCGTGACCTGTCCGGTCTGCAGCGGCGCAGGTGCGTTGTACGGGCGGGCCTTCGCCAAATTCGGTGGTGTGGCCGCCAAATGGGCGTTGGTAAATCTTGCCCTCTTCGGTGCGTGAAAACGGCACCCCGTAGTGATCAAGCTCGTAAACCGCCTTTGGGGCTTCACGCGCCAGATATTCCATCGCATCTGTGTCGCCGAGCCAATCGGAACCTTTGACCGTGTCATATAGGTGCCATTGCCAATTGTCTGGACCCATGTTCGACAGGGACGCCGCGATGCCCCCTTGGGCCGCAACAGTGTGAGACCGTGTTGGGAACACCTTGGAGATACAGGCGGTTTTCAGACCCTGTTCGGCCATGCCAAGCGTGGCACGCAGCCCAGCGCCACCAGCGCCGACAACAACAACATCATAAGTGTGATCTACATATTCGTAAGCGGACATTTATTCAGTCTCCGATCAGCCAGCAAAGGCGATTTTGGCAACGGCAAACGCACCAGCGGCACCGAAGAAATAACAGGTCAAACGTGTTGTCACCAACAGGATCGGCAAAGTTGCCTTCCCATGCACATAGTCCACGATGATTTCTTTCAACCCGTCAGCCAGATGTTTGAACGCGATCAACAGGAACAGGATCACAACGATGGCTTTGAATGGGTTCTGAAAAGCAGCCACTACGGTTGCGTGATCTTCGCCAATCAGTGGAGCCACAAAGCAGAGGAACAGGATGGTTAGCGGGATAAGCGCCACAGACAACACGCGGGATGACCACCACTCATGTACACCTTCGCGTGCGGAGCCGAGCCCCATAACGCGACCAAGGTCAGTTTTGTAAGACATATCTAAAGTCCCCTTAAACGATGCAGATCAGGCTGAGCGCGGTCAGCACGAAGCTGCCAATCAGCACGATCCATCCGGTCATGTTTACGGTTTTGATTTCATAGCCGAGCCCGAAATCCATGAACAAATGGCGCAAGCCACCCAAGAAGTGGAACCAGAGCGCCCAGAGCGAGCCCACAAGGATCAAAAGGCCAAACCAAGAGGTGAGAAAGCCGTTCACTGTGGCGTAGTAATCAGCCCCAGACGCCGCGGCCATAAGCCACCACACAATCAGGATCGCTGCCAGCGCCATACCAGCACCTGTGATCCTGTTCATAATCGACACCAGCATCGTTATCGCCATGCGATAGATCGATAGGTGGGGTGAGAGCGGGCGATTGCCGCGGTTCACATCTGCCATACGGTCCCTCTTTGGTCAGCTTGTCAGCGATTGTGTACCAATAAATAGGGCCACTGCCCAGAGAAACGCGTAATATTTTGCAATCACAAAAGCGCAAATCGTCGCGATTTTCTGGAAATTGCATCATTTGTGATCACGCCGAAAAAATACGTGATCACAAAACTCATGCTTTACACCTCGACGGTTTCAAACCGCCCTGGGAGGGATACTTCGAGCAGTTCCAAATCTGGCGAGCATTCGCTGTAGGTGGTGGTGAAATGGGGCGGCACAACAAATGCGTCACCTGGGGCAAGTTTGCGAGGGGGGTCGCCTTGGCCCGTAAGGGTCATTTCCCCTTCGAGCACGAAGGTAAACAGGATGTCGCTGTCGTGCTGTGTGGGTTTGGGTATCTGGCCGTTGAACCGCGCCACCTGTACGCTTGCGACCCCTTGTGTTCCATCACAAATGCCTGTGTCTCGGTGATCGAACCCCGCGATGCGCCAAGGGTGCCAAGATGCGTCTTTCAATTGGTGGCGCACGAATTTCTGACCCGAGAATACGCGATCAGGGTTCACCGTGTCATTGGGCAGCTGCATGTCGTGTTCAATGGTGGTTTCGTGATCTGCGGGCACGCCGATTTCCACTACTTCCACGTTGTCGGAAGCTTCTAACACGCGGTGGCGGATTTCTGGGGGTTGAATGACACAATCGCCCGCATTCAGGATGAACTCTGGCCCCTGATCTTCGTATACCAGCCGCACCCAACCGCGATAGCAATAGATCAGCTGAAACCCAATCGTGTGGTAATGCACCATGTCGGGTACAGGGCCACCATCGGGGATGCGAATATGGCTGGCGATGATGGAACCGCCCAGACGATCTGGCACCAAATCACGATAAAGCATCCCTGCCCGCCCGATCACCCATGGGGCTTCGTCCGCGAGGCGCCGCACGGCAAAGGCATGTTGTGTTTCTGGTTGGAACACGGGCGGGTTATGCTGAAATGCGATAACTGTGTTGCCCGAAGGCGTTTTGAAGTCTGTTTGACCTTGGGCCAGAAGACTCGGATCCGTACAGGCAAAGCGCAATGCCACAGGGGCCGCATCTGCATCCCGATCCAGCCGCAGCCGCACGCCGTGCCCTGATAGAATGGCAACCGCTGGATCATCTGCGGGGAATATCTTATCCAGACGAAAGCCCAGCGCCTTTTGAAAATAGGGCATTTCAATACGAATATCATCACACGGCACGAGGATTTCGGCGGTGACAATTTGGGTCGGATCAACGATGGGGTCAGTCATACGCGCATGTGATCGCAATTCGGCGCACAGGGCAAGGGATGGATGCCTGCGGCGCGGATATTTTGAAAACAAAAAGATGCAAAGGAGGCGCGCGCTTTTACACCTTTTTGTTTCTTAAATATCCAAAGCGCTTAACTCGGCATCAACACCCAATAGTCGAGGTCCAGAAGCACCTCTGGCAGATAGCGGCCATCTTCGCCACGCAGTTCCATGTTTGCGCTGTCCCCTTTGGTGGCCACAAGGCGTAAGCGCAGGGCTGTGACGCCGGGGGCGTCTGTATCCGCTTTGTCCAAAACTTCGGACCACGCGCGAACCGTATCGCCTGAAAGGCAAGGGTTTACATGTGCGCCTGCGTTGATGCCTGCAATCATTTGCGCATTGGCAAGGCCGTTAAAAGACAACGTCCGCGCCATGGAAATAACATGACCGCCATAGATAAGGCGTGTGCCATCGGGGCGTGCGGAGGTGTCAAAATGCACTTTGGCGGTGTTCTGCCACAGGCGTGTGGCGATCATATGTTCGGCTTCTTCGATTGTGACGCCGTCCACGTGGTTGATCTTTTCACCCACGTTGTAGTCGGCGGCGCGGTGCGGTTCCCCTGCCAGTGCGAAATCGTATTTGGTGAAATCGAGCCCTGCTGGGATCGTGAGATCTTGCGGATCAATCACGCTCGCCAATTCTGGGATCACGGTTTCTGGGGCGGGCGCGTCCATATCCTGTTTGCGCACCATGACCCAGCGTTTGTAGTCGATGACCACATCGTCGTTTTGATTGAAGCCTTTAGAATGCACCCAAACCACGCCAGATTTGCCATTGGAGTTTTGTTTCAGGCCGATGACTTTGGATGTGGTGCGCAGGGTATCCCCTGCGTAGATGGGTTTGAGGAACTTCCCTTCGGCATAGCCAAGATTGGCCAGCGCGTTCAGCGATACATCAGGGACGGTTTTACCAAACACCACGTGAAAGCCTGCCAGATCATCAAGGGGGGCCGTTGGCAATCCAGAGGCTTTGGCAAATTCATCAGAGGAATAGAGCGCATGGCGTGCGGGATAAAGCGCGTGATACAGCGCCCGTTCACCGCCTGAAACCGTACGAGGCACGGCATGTTGGATGGTTTCGCCGACGGTGTAGTCTTCGAAAAAGCGGCCCGGATTGGTTTTGACCATTATACTTGTCCCAACTTCATATCTTTAGAGTATTCAACATCAGCTTCTTTGGTGACAGCCTGAGCGCAGCGCATTACGCCGTTGGCTCCATCAAAGGCATAAGAGGGTGAGCCGTGCAGCGACCAGCCTTTGGACAGAGCTTCGGTCACGCGGTGGCAAAATTGCGATGTGTCGTCTTCGGTAATCAGGCGGTAAACGATCATGGATATGTCCCCAAGAATGGATTGCGGCCTAGCCAGATGTGGATGGCAGCGATGATGGTAAAGAGAACGAGGCCAATAATGATAAGGCGAATGTCGCCTGAAATTGGCCCAGCGGTGGGGCGGTCCCAAACGGGGACAGCGCGATTGATTAAAGCCATTTGCACCAGCGCCCAAAGCGCCATGCCCCCAAACAGAACCACAGACGCCAGATCGCCGTTCACCAGTAAATGCGCCCCCGCCCAAACGATGACGCCCATCAACATGGGATGGCGAAACCATGAGCGCATTTTGCCTTTGGAGCTGCCCATGCCGAGCAACATAACCGAGAACAGCATCAGGAGGTTATTTAAGTGGCCTATGCCGGCAATAGGTGTGTAGACATGCAGGTTTTCCGCAGCGCGGTAGCCCAGCACCATCATCACAATGGAGGCTACGAGCAAAAGCGCGATCACGCCTTTTGCGGGGCCCTGCCCCATCGTTGCATCCAAAGCCGCGCGCGTATTCGGCGACAGGCGTTTCCAGAAATGAACGAGCGTCCAAACGCCCAAACCAATCAGCAGCAGTGTCATAGAGTCCCCTTAGTTTTCAGAGGCAGCGATTGCCTCGGCTTTGGCAAGCAAAGCACGAGCGGAAACGATGTGCAAATTCTCAACAATTTGACCATCAAGCACCGCAATACCCTTGCCAGAGGCTTCTGCTTCTTCAAAGGCGGCCATTTGACGTTTGGCCAGATCAATTTCACCCTTGGAGGGGCGATAAATGTCGTTCGCCACATAAAGCTGATCTGGGTGAATAAGCGATTTACCGTCAAATCCGATATTGCGGCCCTGCATACAGGAAATACGTAAGCCGTCTTGGTCGCGGAACGCGTTATGGACCCCGTCCACACAGACCAAACCATAAGCGCGGGCGGCCAGCAGGCACATGCCCATCGACGTGATTAAGGCTTCGCGGTCTTGGGTGTGTTTGGCGAACAGGTCTTTGATCAGGTCGTTAGACCCCAGCACCATACCCTTCATGCGTTTGGAGGCACTGGCGATGTCTTGGGCGTTCAGGATGGACAGTGGACTTTCCATCATGGCCCAAATGGCGGTGTTTTTGCACTTTGGGTGATCATCCAAAATGGCTTCGAGCTTTTTCACATCTGCGCCAGAGTTCACTTTGGGCAAGAGGATGGCTTCTGGGCTGGCGTCCATGATGACGTTCAGATCGTCCATGCACCAATCCGTTTCAAATCCGTTGACCCGCACCATCAAAGCGCGGTTTCCGTAATCAAGGTCACGCAACGCATCTGCAACGTATGTGCGGGCATCTGCTTTCATATCAACGGCCACCGCATCTTCTAGATCGAAGATGATGCCGTCCGTTGCCAGGGTTTGTGCTTTTTCCAATGCGCGGGTTTTAGACCCTGGAATGTACAAAAGCGAACGGAAGGGGCGGTTGGTCGGATCCATGATGCGGCCTTATCTTTGGTGTTGATCGGTTGCGCATAGGATCAAACACAGATGGCGCCAAAGCGCAACGTTGCGCGGGCGATATCGTTGCGGAAATTTTGCACATTGCCTGATGGATACGGCCCTGACGCGCAGAGCGGTCGTGGCGTTAACCATTTTTTGGGGAGTTCGTGACAGGCTGGTCACACATCGCCATGGGTGACGAAGGCCGGCTGGTTGGCCGCCTTTACACAATCGGAAGCAGACCTTTGGCGCAACTGTTCACGATGTGAGCGCAGATCTTTTGACCGATGGCCGGTCTCGCCACCTCGTCTTTTAGACGGAGAAAACCGATGCAAAATCTATTCTTTGCACTTTCCTTGGGCTTTGGCGGTGTCATTCTGGCCACGCAAGCAGCCCAAGCTCAACAGGCCAGCTGCGCAGAGCGCGCCCGCGTGATTGAGCGGTTGGAAACAAAATACGGTGAATCCCGCCAGTCTGTGGGATTGTCGGCAAACAACGGGGTGGTGGAAACATATGCCAATGCCGAGAGCGGTACATGGACCATAGTAATCACATTGCCCAATGGCATGACCTGTCTGATGGCGGCAGGCAATGCCTATGAACCTGTTGAAGCGGCTGTTGTTCACAAGGGCGACAAAGCCTAGGTCTACGCGGTTGTTTTGTTTCGCATGGGATGAACGGGAGTCCTAGTACCCCCAGCAAGACGCAAAATCCGAAAACACCGCGCGGGACACTTTCGCGGTGTTTTTGGGTGATTCCTCATTTTGTGACGTAATTGTATGCAATTGCATACTATATTACAGCCAAACCTGTCTGCCAAATTTCACAGTACAGCGGGGAAAAGGCTTTGGGTTCAAAGGCTTGTTGAATTCGGGTTCAGCACAACCACGCCGACTGTCTGAAATGCGCCTTGCCCTGCTACGGCTTTGGGGGTAGCAAGCGGGCGAGTTTCACATGACAGGAGTTGAAGACATGGCAAGAGCGAAAATTGCTTTGATCGGTGCAGGCCAAATCGGTGGCACATTGGCCCATTTGGCAGCGTTGAAAGAACTGGGCGATGTTGTTTTGTTCGATATCGCAGACGGCACGCCGCAGGGCAAAGCATTGGACATCGCAGAAAGCGCACCCGTTGACGGGTTTGACGCCGCTATGTCAGGCACAACAGATTACGCAGATATCGCAGACGCGGATGTGTGTATCGTAACCGCAGGTGTGGCGCGTAAGCCAGGCATGAGCCGTGATGATCTGCTCGGCATCAACCTGAAAGTTATGAAATCTGTTGGCGAAGGTATCGCCAAGCACGCGCCAAATGCGTTTGTGATCTGTATCACAAACCCGCTTGATGCGATGGTTTGGGCGTTGCGTGAATTTTCTGGCATGCCAAAGAACAAAATCTGCGGCATGGCGGGCATTTTGGACAGCGCGCGGTTCCGCCACTTCCTTGCCGATGAATTTGAAGTGTCTGTGAAAGACGTCACGGCCTTTGTTTTGGGCGGTCATGGGGACACTATGGTTCCGCTGACACGCTATTCCACAGTGGCTGGTATCCCATTGCCTGACATGGTGAAGATGGGCTGGACCACACAGGAAAAACTCGACGCGATCGTACAGCGCACCCGTGATGGTGGCGCGGAAATCGTTGGCTTGTTGAAAACTGGGTCTGCGTTCTATGCGCCAGCTGCATCCGCCATTGAAATGGCCGAAGCCTATCTGAAAGACCAAAAGCGCGTGCTGCCGTGTGCGGCAAATGTGGACGGTGCCTATGGTTTGGACGGCATGTATGTGGGCGTTCCAACCGTTATCGGCGCAGGCGGTATCGAAAAAGTTGTAGAGATCGAGTTGAACAAAGACGAAAAAGCCATGTTCGACAAATCTGTGGATGCGGTCAAAGGGTTGGTTGCAGCCTGTAAAGAGATCGATTCCACACTGGCCTAAGCCCAGTTTGCGTTAGAATTGAAAAGCCCCGCTGTTTGGCGGGGCTTTTTCTTTGGATATTTTTGGCCAGAAGAAGTGTGGGGCTGTTTTTATTCTGCAGCGGTGCTCACAGGCTCATTTTGCGAGAGCGTGTAAGGGCGGTCGTGTTGCAGGCTCGCGATGCGTTTGCGCGTGGCGGCCACCAAATCAAGGTCGATTGTGGCCATGGAAACGCCAGCGGCATCGCCTCCGTCTGCTAAAACTTCACCCCAAGGGTTTACGATCAGCGAGTGACCATAGCTGGCCCCGCCCCCATCCACCGCGCCATGGGCGCAAGGGGAAATCATGAAAGCGCCGTTTTCAATGGCGCGAGATCGGTTCAACACATGCCAGTGGGCCTGCCCGGTTGGGACGGCAAAGGCCGCAGGGCAAAACAGGATTTCGGCCCCGGCCTGTGCCAGATCGCGGTAGAGCTGCGCAAAGCGTAAATCATAGCAGATGGAATGACCTATACGGCCAAAGCGGGTGTTGGCCACGACCGCTTGATCGCCCGGTTCCACACGATCGCTTTCGCGGTAGATTTGCGTTTCGGACAGGTTCACATCAAAGAGGAAAATTTTGTCATAGCGGCTGAGGATTTCACCTGATTTATCGACATAAAGTCCACGGTTGTTGAACTTGGCCCCCTGCCCTGAGACCGCAACGGAGCCGATCAGGATATCCACGCCCTTTTTCGCTGCAAAGTCGCGAAGGCCGTTGATAACAGGGTGTTCCGCTTCGGAAGCGTGGGGCGGTGCGAAGGCGGCGCCATCGGTTTTGAGCCCGCCGCAATATTCGGGCAAGCACAACAGTTCCGCACCATCAGAGACTGCTTTTTGTGCAAGGGTCAGAGCCTCGTTCAAGGCCGTATCGAAGTCAGGCATTGGGCGCGTTTGCAGATTGGCAATGGTTACAGTGCGGGACATGGAAGGCTCCTTTAGGCACGAGTTTAGCGGCGGATTGGGTCCAAATGCAAATTTGGCGGTTATTTCGTGCCGTACATCCGATCCCCTGCATCGCCCAAGCCAGGTACGATATAGCCAAGATCGTTCAGTTTCTCATCCAAGGATGCGGTGACGATCTGCACATCAGGATGGGCGTCTTTCATGCGTGCGACCCCTTCAGGGGCGGCCAGCAGGCAGAGGAATTTGATGTTTGTTGCCCCTGCTTTTTTCAACAAATCAATGGCCGCCACAGAGGAATTGCCCGTGGCGAGCATGGGGTCAACCGCGATGACAACGCGTTCATTCATGCCTTCGGGCGCTTTAAAGTAATACTGCACGGGTTTGAGCGTTTCCTCGTCACGATACAGACCGACAAATCCAACACGCGCGGAGGGGATTAGTTCCAGAACGCCATCCAGCAAACCGTTGCCTGCCCGCAAGATGGACACAAGCGCGAGTTTTTTGCCGTCAAGCACAGGCGCATCCATCTTTTGAAGAGGCGTTTCGATTTCACGGGTTGTCATGGGCAAATCCCGTGTCACCTCATAGGCCAGAAGGTGGCTGATTTCGCGAAGGAGTTGGCGGAACTGGTTGGATGGCGTTTCCACGCGGCGCATGAGCGACAGTTTGTGTTGCACAAGCGGATGATGGACGACGGTCAGATGGGACATAGGGCAGCCTTTCAATTTATTGTCCCCCTTTTCCCATCCCTAGCGCAGTTTCACAAACAAAAACGCAAACCCTACAGAAAATCGAAAACAAGGGCGTTGCCTTGACGGGTTTGATCGGCTCGATGCAGATATCGGCAGGATTTTAGAAACGAGGTTCCCCATGAAAACCCACACACGCGCCGTTGTAATTGGCGGCGGCATTGCTGGCTGTTCTACGATTTACCATCTGACCCAAGAAGGTTGGACCGATGTGGTTTTGATCGAACGGGATGAGCTGACATCCGGGACCACGTGGCATTCAGCAGCACAGGTGACGAACTTTGGCATGAACCAGACGATGGTGGGGCTGAAAACGCATTCGATCAACCTTTACAATGACTTGGCGAATGATCCTGAGTATCCGATCAATTATCACCACGGGGATGGGGGTATTCGGTTGGCCAATACGCAGGCGCAGATGGATGGGTATGCGCAATTTGCGAGCATGGCCAAGGGCATGGATGTGAATTTCGAAGTAATTGATGCAAAGGAATGTGCGCGGCGTCATCCGTTGATTTCGACGGACAATCTGGTGGGGGGATTGTGGGATCCGCTCGATGGGGACATTGATCCTGCGCAATTGTGCCAAGCACTGGCGCGGCGCGCGCGCAAAGCAGGGGCGGAAGTGTATCGCCATACGCCGGTGATTGGGCTGACGCAGCACAAGGATGACAGTTGGACAGTCCACACAGAAAAGGGCGATATCACATGCGAAGTGGTTGTGAACGCAGGTGGGTATCGTGTGAACGAAGTGGGCGCGATGATGGGTGTGCATCACCCCGTGGCGTCGATGGAACATCAGTATTTTCTGACCGAAGAAATCCCTGCGATCCGCGATGCGGGCCATCGGATGCCCCTGCTGCGCTGTCCGATTTCGGATTATTACTGTCGTCAGGAAAAGAACGGCCTGTTGCTCGGGTTTTATGAGCAGGAGTGCAAAACATGGGGCATGGATGGAATTGATCCAAAGTTTGTGAATGCGCTGTGTCCAGATGATTTGGACCGTGTGACGGATGTGTTGGAAGGCGCGTTTGCGCGGATGCCTGCCCTGATGGAGGCGGGGATTCATACGGTTGTGAACGGGCCGATCACCTACACCATTGACGGTGCGCCTCTGGTGGGGCCGATCCCAGGCAAACGGAATGCGTTTTGCATCATTGGCTTGCGGGCCGGTGTGGGCGAAGGGGGTGGCCATGGTTGGCTGCTGGCCCAACAGATTGTGCATGGTGAAGCCTGTTACGACACGTGGTGCATTGATCCGCGCCGTTTCACTGGCCACGCCAATGTGGAACTGACCGCGCTGAAGGCGATTGAGGATTATCAGAACGAATTCCGTTTCCACTTCCCACATGAACATCGTCCTGCTGGGCGGCCTGCGAAAACCACGCCTTTGACGCCGATTTTGGCCGCTGAAGGCGCAGAATTTACGGTGGTGAATGGGTGGGAGCGGCTTGATTACATTCAGCCAAGTGCGGATTTTCACGAGACCCACGGGTTTTATTTCAACGAAGCCTTTGATGTGGTGGCCCGTGATGTAAAAGCTGTGCAGACGGGTGTTGGCCTGACAGAAGTGAATGGTTTCAACCGTTTTGCGTTGTCTGGGGATGACGTACGCGGGTTCATTGATCGGATGTTCTGTTCAAAAATGACGCAGAAAGCGGGCCGTGTGGGACTCGGGTATTTGTTGAACCACCACGGCAATATCAAAGGGGAGGCGACAATTGCGAACCTGCCTGATGGGCGCATTTGGTACGGGTCAGCGGCAGCATCAGAATATCACGATATGGATTGGCTAACGCAGAACATCGGTGCGGATGAAGATGTTGAGGTGCAAAGTCTGACGAACGATCACACGATCCTATTGCTGGCGGGGCCAAAATCGCGCGATGTGCTGGCTGCTGCATCCCGTGGGGATTGGTCGAAAGAGGCGTTTCCGTGGTTGTCTGTGCGGGAAGCGTTTATCGGCATCGCCCCTGCCATTGTCATGGCAGTGAGTTTTTCAGGGGAATTGGCCTATGAAATTCATATGCCCAACAACCAGCTTTATGCGGCCTACCTCGCGTTGCAAGCGGCGGGGACACCGCATGGGATTCACCTGTTTGGGGCCCGTGCGGTCGAATCTATGCGGCTTGAAAAAGGGTTTCGGCATTGGAAGGCGGATTTGATTACGGAGTTCAATCCGTTTGAATCGGATCTGGATCGTTTTGTGGATATGGGCAAAGAGTTCATCGGCAAAGACGCGTTGATGAAGATGCAGGCAGATGGGCCGCGGCAGAAATTTGTAACGATGACCATTGAGTGTTCAGATGCCCCTGCCCATCCTGGGGCAAGTGTTGTGAAAGACGGCAAGGTGGTTGGTACGATTACATCTGCCGATTGGGGACATCGCGTGGGTAAAAACATCGCTATGGCGTTTGTGAACCCCGACGTGACGGATGGACTGTCGGTGGAGGTGATAGGCGTGCCACAAGCGGCCACGATCATTGATGGGTCGTGTCTGTATGACCCAGACATGGCTTTGCCCAGATCGTAAAGCGCGTGTCGCGTGGGGTTAGCCCACGCGGCGTTCGTATTCTTCGAACATTTCTGCGATGGTTGCCGGGCTTTCACGCACATCGTACATGACGCCGCCGCCCAGAACGATCAACGCGCCAGAGCCTGTTGCGCCTGTGATAACCGCCTGTAGGGATTTCACGCCAACCATGATGGTTTTGCCGTTTTCGAGTGTGAGTTTGATCATTCTGCTTACCTCTGTGTTTTTGGAACATAGACCCCAAATCCCAAGGAATGGTCAACCCTTTGCACGGTTTAGGTTTGCCGTTCTAGGGGTCGGGGCGCTCTAACTCGAAAACTGTTTTTGGACGATCAAATGGATAACCAGCATGGAGGTTCCAGAAATTGCCTTTCTGGAACTCCAGCGGGCGTTCCTCGCCACCAGGAGGCAGCCCCGTGCGCAAAGAAATCACGATGTCAGAGAGCACATCGGGATTGTTGTGAAAGTAACTGTGGCTGTCGCGCCCGACCACGGCTTCTACGTTGATGATGTGGATGTTCGGAGCCCCTTCCAGCACGCGCCGTTCGATGCTGTCGAGGTCATCATAGGTTACACGCCCAACCCGCACGCCGCGGAACAAAAACTGTGCGATACCAAGCGCATAGTCGTTAGAGGACGTGTAAATCGTGACCTGTTTGAACGCATCGTTGAACCGTTCTGCCAAAAACCTTTGACCAAACACTTCGTAGTTAAGATCAGGGGCGGCAAGGATCAGCGTTTCGATTTTCAAAGACCGTTTCGGGTTCCGCCCTGCGGCCCGTTCCGCGATGATCAATTCACGTAAGGCCGAGGTCGTCAGCGCCGTGCCCTGACTGTGGGCGACGATGTTGATCTTTTTCACTTCGGGCATTTTTGCCAGCAGTGTGAGGAACTGTTTGAAGTGAAAGATCGAAAAAATGCTGCTTTCGCGATCACTGAAATACCCCACCAGCCCTGGAGTTGCGGCAGGCCAAGTGTAAACGATTGGAACGGCCTGACGCCCAGAAAAATGCCATAGGTTTGCAATGGTCCCTGCCCCACGAGAGAAATCATTGTTTACACCGTGGATGTACACCAAAACCTCACCATCTGGCGTGATGCGCAATGCTTGGCGGATTTCGCGCCGAAAGGCATCTTCGGCGGTGGCGTAACTGCGCGCAATGACAGGATCGGGGATCGTGCGCCCGCCCTTGGAAACGAACGGAATGGGTGTTGGGGGAAAGCGGACCAGCTCATCTGATGCAATCGCCCGCACAGGAACAACAGTTTTATGACGCAAAACAGAAAGCAATCGCAACTCGCCCCAGTCCAAGTCTTCGCCGAATTGCAGTTTTTGGCGGCCCAGCGCCATTGAGGCGGAACGCTCGTGCGAATAAGGAACCTTGGCTTTGATGTTTTCGGACGGTTCACGATCCGTCATATAGTAAATCGTTGGCTGCGTGGTTTTAAGCGCGTCTGGTAGGTTTTTGTCGGGGTATTGTGCAACAGGCAGCAAGACGTTTGGTGTTTCGGCCAACCGATTGTCTTGGCCACAAGAGACCAAAACAAAACACGTCATAAACATTAAAATTCGATGCAGCACGGGATGACTTTTCAAAAAGGAATCGCAAACCAAGCCTGAGCGTTTTCCCCATTCTTGGCAATACATACAAAAACGGGCGGCCTGAAAAGGACCGCCCGATTAATTCGAAGTTTCGGTGTGTTAGCCGATAATCGCGTTCAATGTTGCGCTTGGGCGCATCACCGCGTCGCGTTTGGCGGGAACAGCGTGGTAGTAGCCACCCGTGTCGGCAGGAGCCCCTTGAACAGCGGCCAGTTCAGCCAAGATTGCCCCTTCGCTATCGGCAAGGGCCTGTGCGATTGGAACGAATTCCGCAGCCAATTCGGCATCCAGCGTTTGTTGTGCCAAAGCGTCTGCCCAATACCGGGCAAACCAATAATGGCTGTCGCGGTTGTCAGGCTCGCCCACTTTGCGGCTGGGGGAGCGATCATTGTCAAGAATGCCTTGTGTTGCATCTTCGACCGCATCGCCAAGGATTTTCGCCCGCGCGTTGCCTTTGGTTTCGCCCAAGAACTTAAAGCTTTCGCCGAGCGCACAGAACTCGCCCAGGCTGTCCCAGCGCAGGTGGTTTTCCGATTGCAGCTGTTGCACATGCTTTGGTGCAGACCCGCCCGCGCCTGTTTCAAACAGGCCGCCGCCTTGCATCAATTTTACGATGGACAGCATTTTGGCAGATGTGGCCAATTCCAAGATTGGGAACAGATCAGTCAGGTAGTCGCGCAACACATTGCCAGTGATGGCAATGGTGTTTTCGCCTTTGGTGATGGTTTCAAGGGAGGCGCGGGTTGCCTCGCGTGGGGCCATGATTTCGAACTTATCTGCCACGCCTTTGGCTTCTAAGATTGGTTTCACATAGGCGATCAATTGCGCATCGTGTGCGCGGTTTTCATCGAGCCAGAAGATGGATCGGAACCCTGTCAAACGTTGCCGTTCAATGGCCAGATTGACCCAGTCTTCAATCGGGGCTTTGCGCGCAGAGGCAGAACGCCAGATATCCCCCTTTTGCACCTTATGTTCGTGCAGGACTGTGCCATCGGTCAGGATCATCTTCACAGTGCCATCTTCGGGAATTTCAAAGGTGGTTGGGTGGGAGCCGTATTCCTGCGCTTTTTGTGCCATCAGGCCGAGGTTTTGCACTGTGCCAGCGGTGGCCGGGTTCAGTTTGCCGTTGGCTTTGAAAAACTCGATGGCTTCGTCGTAGACGGGTGCGTAAGAGTTATCTGGGATCACACAAACGGTGTCTGCTTCTTCACCAGATGGGCCCCAGCCCTTGCCGCCATTGCGGATCAATGCGGGCATGGAGGCGTCGATGATAACGTCAGAGGGCACATGCAAGTTGGTAATGCCTGTGTCGGAATTCACCATATACATCGGGGGGCGCGTTGCCGTGACTGCGTCAATCGCGGCCATGATGTCTGCGTCGCTTTCAACACGTTCCAGCAATGTGCCGAGCCCTTGGTTCGGGTTCACGCCCAGTTCTGTCAATTTGTCGCCATGTGCTTCGAACACAGGGGCGAGCCATGCTTTGACCGCGTGACCAAAGATAATTGGGTCGGACACCTTCATCATCGTGGCCTTCATGTGCAGGGAAAACAGCACGCCTTCGGCCTTGGTCTTTTCAATTTCGGACGCCAGAAAGGCATCCAGCGCAGCAGCACCCATGAATGTGGCATCCACGACCGTACCAGCAGGATAGGATACCGCGTCTTTCAAGACGGTTTCACCAGAGGCTGTTTCCAAAACGATTTTAGCCGTGGCCTCGCTTGCCAAGGTGGCAGATGTTTCGTTGGAAAAGAAATCATTGCCGTCCATGGACGCCACACGCGTTTTGCTGTTTGCGGACCAATCACCCATACGGTGAGGGTTGTTTTGCGCAAATTTCTTTACCGCGGTGGCGGCACGACGATCAGAGTTGCCTTCGCGCAGCACAGGGTTCACCGCAGACCCTTTGAGCGTGTCATAGCGTGCGCGGATTTCTTTTTCGGCGTCTGTGGACGGTGTTTCTGGGTAATCTGGAATCGCGAAGCCCTGTGATTGCAGCTCTTCTACTGCAGCCACCAATTGGGGCACGGATGCAGAGATGTTTGGCAGTTTGATCACATTGGCATCTGGTGTTTTCACCAATTCGCCCAGTTCTGCCAAATCATCAGAAATGCGCTGATCCTCTTGCAGGAAATCGGGGAATTTTGACAGGATGCGCCCCGCAAGCGAGATGTCTTTGGTCCCAACAGACACGCCCGCCGCAGCGGCGAAACGTTGAATAATCGGCAACAGCGACGCGCTGGCCAATTCTGGGGCCTCGTCCACCTTTGTGTATACGATATCGGGGGTGTTTGCGTCTGCCATCCTGTGTCCTTCTCTGGGTTATGCGCTGGCGTGGGGCGGCTGTGTGCTTTGAGGCAACCGCGCCGCGCCAAGTCTGCGAAGATTCGCGAATTTGCCCTGTCTCTAACGTATGTTTTCAGGCTTGAAAAGAGCATTGTATACAAATGTATACCGATTGTGATGAACGGTTACAGCTCGCAAAGGCACAGGCCATGTCGCAAACAGGCATAGTAGGATGTCGGTAACAGACAGGCCAGCGCATTGGCGTGTCATAGTCTTTTGGTATAGCTGCACAGAGGATACCATGGTCGATACAGTCACAGTTTCTGCAAAAGGCGATTACCTAACGGTTCAGTTTGGCGATGGCGCGCAGCATCGGTTTCACGCCATTTGGCTGCGTGACAATGCCCTGGACCCAGAAACGCGGTCTGCGGGCAATGGGCAAAGGTTGATCACGTTGAGCGATATTCCTGCGGATGTGCAGATAACCATGGCTTCGGCCAGCAAAGACGGGATTGAAGTGACCTTCGCGCCCGAAGGCAAAACCGTGCAATTCCCAGCCGAGTGGCTGCGCGACAATGCGTATGATCGCGATTGCGGCGATGACTTTGCCCTGCCCCAGCATGTTGAAACATGGGATAAATCCTTGCAATCCGATGTGCCTGTCGGGCATTTGCCTGATCTGCAAAGCAATCGCGGGGCGTTGCAGTCATGGTTGGCCCATGTGCGTCGATACGGGTTTGCCAAGCTGACCGGGGGCGCGGCGGAAAGCGGCGCATTGCTGCAAGTGGCAGAACTGTTTGGCTATATCCGCGAAACGAACTACGGCAAATGGTTTGAGGTGCGCACAGAAGTGAACCCAACCAATCTGGCCTTTACCGGGCTGGGCCTGCAAGCGCATACGGACAATCCCTATCGTGATCCTGTGCCCACGTTGCAAATCCTGTATTGCCTTGAAAATTCTGCAGAGGGGGGAGAGTCCATGGTTGTGGATGGATTTCGCGCCGCCGAACGGCTGCGCGAGGCCAATCCTTCGGGCTTTGATCTGTTGTCAGGCTATCCCGCGCGGTTTGAATACGCGGGCGAAGATGGTGTGTGCCTGCAATCGCGCCGCCCGATGATTGAATTGTCCCCCGATGGGCAGATCGTGGGCGTGCGGTTTAACAACCGATCCGCTGCGCCCATCGTGGATGTGCCGTTTGAACAGATGCAGGCGTATTATGCCGCCTATCGCCAGTTTGCGGAAATCATCGACGATCCTGATATGGCGGTGAGTTTCAAGCTGGAACCAGGGGAGAGCTTCATCGTGGACAACACCCGTGTGATGCACGCGCGTTTGGGGTATTCGGGCGAAGGCAGCCGATGGTTGCAGGGATGTTATGCCGATAAAGATGGCCTGCTATCGACGCTTGCTGCCATGGAGCGGCGGGTGGAGGCCGCCCAATGAGCCGCCCTGACGTGAGCCAGTTGAGCGCAGACACTATCGTGGATTTCCTTGGCGATATTTTTGAACGGCGCGGGGCAGAAAGTTACCTTGGCGAAGACGTGACCATGTCCCAACACATGTTGCAGGGCGCACAACTGGCCGAGCAAGCCAGCGCAGGGGATGCGATTATCGCAGCGGCCTTGCTGCATGATATCGGCCATTACACCAACGAGTTTCCTGATGACGCGCTGGAACAGGGGATCGACAATCACCATGACGAAGCGGGCGCGGCCGTGCTTGCGCCGTTCTTTCCAAGCATTGTTACGGATTGCGTGCGCCACCATGTTGCGGCGAAACGGTATCTTTGCTCAACCGATGTTGAATATTTTAGCAAACTGTCCGATGCGAGCGTTCACACACTGAACCTGCAAGGGGGGCCAATGAGCGAGGCCGAAGTGGCGGAATTTGCTAAAAATCCCAATCTGGACAATATCTTACGGGTGCGTATCTGGGATGATTTGGGCAAAGATCCTGCGGTTTCTACGCCTGATTTCTGGCACTATGCTCCGATATTGCAACGGGTCGTGGACGCGCATACCCGCGCATAACTTATTTACAGAGCGAGGCGCAATCGGCACAACAGGATGAATATATTCTGGAGCCTGCCATGCCCTTTCTTATCGACGGTCTGCAATATGCCAACTGGTCTGAAAAAGTTTTTCGCCAAATGCGCGAAGGCGGTGTCGATGCCGTGCATGTGACCATTTCTTATCACGAGAATTTCCGTGAAACCGTGTTGAACATGGAACAATGGAATCGCTGGTTTCAGCAGTACCCTGACCTGATCTTTAAGGGTTTGTGGGGATCGGATGTTGAACTGGCACGCAAAACAGGCCGCACAGCGATCTTTTTTGGGTTTCAAAACCCTGCCCCGATTGAAGACGACATTGATCTGGTGGAAATCCTGCACACGCTGGGTGCGCGATTTATGCAGCTGACCTATAACAACCAATCCCTGCTCGCCACTGGCTGTTACGAAGCCGAAGACCCGGGCATCACTCGTATGGGCAAACAGGTTATCAAGGAAATGAACCGCGTGGGTCTGGTTGTGGATATGTCCCATTCGGCAGATCGGTCCACCATTGAGGCGGCTGATATTTCAGAGCGACCCATCGTTGTATCTCATGCCAATCCCCATGAATGGCAACCCGCCCTGCGTAACAAACGCGAAGAGGTGATCCGCGCGGTGACAGAAAACGGCGGGATGCTCGGCTTTTCCATGTATCCGCATCATTTGAAGGGCAAAGGCGATTGCAGCTTGCAAGAGTTTTGCGAAATGATCGCGCGCACGGCGGAAAAATACGGAGCGGAGCATCTGGGGCTGGGATCAGACCTGTGTCAAGATCAGCCTGACAGCGTGGTTGAATGGATGCGCGTGGGTCGCTGGTCCAAGGAAATCGACTATGGCGAAGGCAGCAAAGACAACGCAGGCTTTCCGCCAATGCCAAGCTGGTTCAACGACAACCGCGATTTTGGCAACATTCGTGACGGGTTAAAGGCCACAGGCATGAACACCGCCGAAGTTGACGGAATCATGGGGGACAACTGGCACCGCTTTTTCTGTGAAAACTTCGCCCCGAAAAACTAGAGAGGCCTATGATGGAAGAAACCCACGTCCATAAAATTCCGCTGCGCCCTGCCTCCCAAGTGATGAAACTGTCGCGTATGGGATCGGCCCATGCGCATCGTCTGTCGTTCATGCGGATTTTGATGCGGCGTATGCAGCGCGAAAATTGGCGTGTTGAGCCCACAGAATTCAACATTGATGGCAACGGCGTGGGCCATGCAGTGTACACAGCGCACACTCCGACACGGGCTTACTCGTTAGTGGCCTTTGCCCATGATTTACCCGCAGAACTGCGTTCGGATCGCGTGATTGCGGAGGCATGGGACTGCACATTTACGCTGTTTGATGGCATTCCAACGGCAGATGATGTGCAAAGACTATCACAAAACGTACCTTTGCAAGAAGCGGGCCGTATTTCACAAAGCGAGCTATCCCTGAGCCGCGCCAACCGTTCTGTGCGCCTGTGGGCCCATGTGGTGGATCGCCTTGCAAACGGCGAACAGCCTGATGCACAGATGGTTAATGATGTGGGCTATTTGATGCGCACCACCGCCGTTTACGGGTCTGGTAAGTTTGGCGCGGCGGATCGCCAAGACATCGCGGATCGGCCCGAATTCACCGCGCCGTTTCAATCTGAAATGTTGTCGGTGTATTTGACGCGAACCTTCGTGATGGACCTTGTAGAGCATATGGCTCGCGCCAAAGGCGGCGATACAGCTGTTCCGATTGACCCTAATATGCGCAGACAATTTGGCATCGGCAACTCCACGGGCCTTGGCATGGCTCCGTTCATTTTAAACCACCCGATTTTGCTGAACAATTGGGTGGCCAGCAAAGAAGAAGCCCTGTCTCGTGTGCGCACACTGACGTCGTTCACGCAAGATGATCAAGCCCGCTTTGCTGATTTGGTGATACGCGCGGATTTGAATTGGCAGCTCTGGCATTCTGAACACCCGCTACAGATCGAAAAGCTCGCGGCGTTGCGCAGTGATTTGGATGCGCTGCACGGATTTCTGAATGCAGGTCCGATTGTGTCTTGGGACGCAATTTATTGTTGGGGTGAAGAAAACCTGTCCGAAGAGGGCTGCGAATTGGTGGTGTCGCTGCTGATCGAATGCCATCCCGAATTCGTCGATGAATTGTCTGATTGCATGTCCGCCGACGAATCCCTTGATTTCCGCATCAAAGGCGATGTGAAAGCAGGCGATGTGCTGGCACAGATCGAACAGATTTACGGCTGGGCGGACACGCTCGATTGGGACGAAAACAGCCACAACGCCCGCGTTTGGTACGTGTCTGAAGAAAAACTGGAGCCCCGTTTGGGCGAACGGTTCGAAGAAGACGACATCGCCGATTATGAGCAACCGCTCAGCCCGTTGCGCGATGTATTCCGCTTTGCTCAATGCCTTGAAAGCAAAGACAAAGACGTGACAATCGCCGAAATCCTACTGGCCTATCCTGAACATCGTCATGCGGCGCGGCGTGTGCAGATTGCGGCGAAATATCCCTATGCGGAGATTCGCGACAACACGATTTGCGCGAAAATGTTGCCCATTGATATGCTGCGGTTCAAACTGTCGTTTTTCGGGGCTAAACACTTTGATCCCCGTTCTGATCGCTGGGTTCGGATCAATATGTTTGCTGGCGCCCCCTACCCCCAAGATTTGGCCAATGCGGCCGATGACTGGTTCTATCCTGCGCTGCCATCATGATCCCGTCCTTAAGCGAAATCACCGCCACGGGGCGCAAAGCGGCCAAAGGTGCTGGTTACAGCTGGGGCTTGGCCGATGAAGCAGGCCGCGCCACGGCGTGGCTGTGGGACCACGGCATAGACAGCATCTCCGCGCTGGCTGATCTGCTCGATCACGGCGACCCAGACACCTGCCCGATCTATATTGGCACGCGGCTGTGTGATGCGCCATTTAACCGCGCCATCACATTTGAAACCGTGCAAAGCCCGATCCTGTTGCTGTCTTTTGCGGCGGAACTGGGCAAAATCACACAAAACACCATCCAACTGACCATCGGTACAGGCACGTATTTCGCCACAGCAGAAGCCATGTACTGCGACACGCCGTGCATGGATGGCCCTGTTGCCATGCTGCGCCACAAAGATGCCCCTATGGGAGATCGCCTGACCCCAGTTGACCGACGTGCGGCCCCGGCAGAGGCTTGGGCGCGGCTGGGTACGTGGGAGCATAAAACCTATGCTCCCGCGACCGAGGCATCCCGACTGGCAGGGGCTGGTGCGGGATTGTCGGACAACGATTAATCCCCGTTTCGTCCGCGTTTCGACAAGAAACGTCGCAAATTCGGTTGCTTCAATCGACATATTCGCGTTTTTTGAGCCCATGCAGGGCGACATTTCACCTGCCCGCATCATCGAAAGACACCATGAAACCCAACACTTTGCGAATTGAATGGCCAACGCTTGCCTTGATTGTGGCAACTTATGGCATGTGGTTTGCGACTGGTATGTTTGTGTTCCCTTTGTCTGCCACGCTCGCCCTCTTTGGCATGGCGGTGCTGAACGCGCTGCATTCCTCATTGGTGCATGAGGTGATCCACGGCCACCCCACCCGAAACGCGCGCCTGAATGCTGCGCTGGTGTTTATGAATGTCGGGTTGATTTGGCCGTTTCATCGTTATCGTAAAATGCACCTTAACCATCACGCTGATGATCGCCTGACGGATCCGTTTGACGATCCCGAAAGCTATTATCGTGCGCTTTATGTCTATGAGTCCTTTCCGCGCTGGTTCAAAGGACTGCTGGGCTTGTCAAACACCTTAGTTGGACGACTGATCTTAGGGCCGATTATGTCAACGGTGGCGCTGATATTGGGCGATAGCCGGGCCATGTTGCGCGGTGACTTTGCTGTCATTCGCGCATGGATTTTACACCTGATCGGGCTTGTACCCGTGATCTTTTGCGTCGTGTATGTGTTTGAAATTCCGCTTTGGCTTTATCTTGTGACCGCCTGTTACGGTGGCGCGGCGATCATTTCCTTGCGCACATTTGCCGAACACCAGTGGCATGAAACCCCCGAAGGGCGCACCCTGATTGTAGAACGCTCGCCCCTAAGCTTTCTTTTTCTGAACAACAACTTACACTTGGTTCACCACCAAAACCCAACGGCCCCATGGTATGATCTTCCACGTTTGTACGCGCAGGATCGCGAACGCTGGTTGGCGCTCAATCACGGGTATGTTTTCCCCAATTACTGGAAATTGTTCCAATCCTATGCTCTAATTGCCAAAGAACCTGTCGCCCATCCGGCTTGGCATCGGAGTAAGGAGACCGAGTGACCCGCTACCGCGCTGCATTGCCCATGTATGACCTGCCCGAAATACGGGAGGACACAGATACGCTGTGGCATGCGATCCTTGATGGGTTGCGCAAACGCGGGGCAGACCCGTTGGTGGATTTCCACCGCCCCACTACAGAAGAAGAGACAGATGCGCTGTTGCGGCATCCACGCCTGATGTTTTCCCAAACCTGCTGGGGGCCGATATCCTGTGGTGTGGCCCCTGACTTGCATATTTTGGCGCAACCTGATTTTTCGGCCTATACTGGGGGGATGGGTCCGCTTTATCGCTCTGCCATTATTGCTACGGGGCGCGGGACAAATGTGATTCCCCCGCGTGACGGAGCCCCAACCCTGCCCCTTGACGCGATGGTCGGCAAGCGGCTGGCGTTTAACGATCGGGTGTCTTTGTCTGGATATCTGAGCATCACCGCTGATGTGACCGCACAAACCGGGGAGCGCAAAGCGTTTTATGGCAAGGGGCTGCATTCTGGCAGCCACCGTCATTCCGTACAGATGGTGGCAGATGGCGAAGCCGACATCGCGGCCATTGATTGCCGCACATGGGATTTGGTGCAACGGTTTGATGAAGCTGCAAAAAATGTACGCGTCATCGGCTGGACCCAAGCGCGCAAAGGCCTGCCTTATGTGTGCAGTCCAACATTGGACGACACGCTAAAATCCATGCTCACAGAAACGCTGATTGATCTAGGGGCGTTTCCTGCGGATTGATGCACTGTCCGTATCTTCTTTTGGCTAAAAATATCCAAATTCCAAAAACCGCGTCACACGACGCGCATGCAGGTTGTCGAAGCCGTGGCATATAATTTACCATCTTTCAGACCACGCATTTCGGCATCTGCCACACCTGTGGATCGCCCCACATGCCCTGCCACGCTCACGGCTTCAACCTCCATGCCTTCGGGCACGGGGCGCACGATATTTACCTTGTATTCCAAGGTTGTATAGCTTTGGCCCTTGCCGATTTTCGACATGATGGCGCAAGCCATAACACTGTCGAGGATCGCGCCGTACCAGCCGCCGTGGGTGGTTCCCATCGGATTGGCGGATTCAAATTTTGGGATACCGCGAAACACCGCGCGGCCCTCTTCGATGCTTTCCAGTCGGAAATTCATCAGGCCCGCGATGGGGGGTGCGGCCACTTCGCCTGTGAGGGTTTTTTGCAGGTATTCCAATCCTGTCCAATTTGCCACGTCTTCGGGCTTTGGGAAGTCCGCAGGGGATTTGGCAGGTTTTAGATCACGCATGAGTTGGCTCCGGCATTTTGGTCTTTGCCAGAGCCTACGGCCAAGCGCCCTTATCCTTCAAGGATCAAGCGGTGGCTTGCAGAGCCAAATGACGCGGCGTTCTGCCAAGGGCGCGACACACATCTGCGCTGAGTGTTGGATCGTTAAGCGTGTAAAAATGCAGCCCCGTCACCCCTTCGCGCAGCAGGTCGTCACACAATTCTGTGCAAAGAGCCGTTGCGAACAGGCGTTCGGTATCCGCAGCCTTGGCATGACGAAAGCCTTCTTCCAACCAAGATGGGATTGGGATGGCGCAGCCTTTCGCAAACTTACGGGCTTTGGCCCAATTTTCGATAGGCAGAACGCCAGGCACAATCGGTTGGTGAATGCCTGCCGCCGCGCATTTATCGCGAAAGCGCAGGAAATCCTCTGACTCAAAGAAAAATTGTGTGATGGCGCGATCCGCCCCAGCATCGAATTTGGCCTTTAGATGATCCACATCTGCTGTGTCAGACCCTGCATCTGGGTGGCGATTGGGATAAGCCGCGACCGTGATGTCAAAATCTCCAAGAGATTTGAGCGCCGCGATCAGGTCAACCGAACCTGCAAATCCATCCGCATGAGGGGAAAACTGGCCATTTGGGCCCGTTCCATCACCGCGCAGTGCAACGATGCGCCGAATGCCTTTGGCCGCATAGGCCCGTGCCACGGACAGGGTTTCGTCTGTGCTGGCATTCACACAAGTCAGGTGCCCTGCCACAGGCACACCGTAGTTTTTTGCGATCACACCCGCCGCAGAACAGGTCAGATCCCGTGTGGAGCCGCCCGCACCATATGTGATGGACATGAAATCGGGGGAAAATACCTGCAAGGTTTCTACCGCTGCCCACAGACGAAAGCTGGCGTCCAAAGACTTGGGTGGGAAAAATTCAAAGGATAAATCGAAGTCACGGGGCATGGCGGGTCTCTTTCATGGTTTGCCCTGTCCAAGGACACCAGAAATATGATTGAATCAAATTCATAATTCTAATAATAAATACGCGAACCATTCATATTGAGCCCATCATGTATCTTGAATTTCGCCATCTGCGCTCCATCCGCGCCATTCACGAGCAAGGCGGCCTAGCCCGCGCGGCCGAGGTTTTGAATGTTACGCAATCCGCCCTATCCCATCAGATTAAAGCCTTGGAAGAACAGGTCGGGATGGAGCTGTTCTTGCGCCGGTCAAAGCCGCTGAAACTGTCCAAAGCAGGGCATAAGCTGTTGAAACTCGCAGAAAAAGTGCTGCCCCAAATTGACGCCTTAGAAGATGACTTTGCCGATCTGATTGCAGGCAAAGCAGGCCGCATGCACATTGCCATTGAATGTCACGCGTGTTTTGAATGGCTGTTTCCCGTGCTTGAAGAATTTCGCAAAACCTGGCCCAATGTGGATGTGGATATTCGCCCAGGGCTTGCGTTTGATGCCTTGCCCGCTTTGCAGCGTGAAGAGGTGGATTTGGTGATTTCCGCCGATCCCGAAGATTTGGACGGGGTCGAATTTATCCCGCTGTTGGATTACGCACCCACATTTGTCTGCGCCCGAAACCATCCGCTGGCAGAGAAATCCTTTGTTGAGGCGGAAGATTTTCGCGATGAGGCGCTGATCACGTACCCCGTTGATAAAACACGCCTTGATGTGTTTACCGAGCTGCTGACCCCTGCCCGCGTGGAACCCAAATCCTTGCGCCAGGTTGAATTGACCGCAGTTATCATGCTGCTTGTTGCCTCTGGCCGTGGGGTGGCAGTTTTGCCAGATTGGGTGATTGCAGAGGAAAAATACGGGCATGATTTTGTGGCCAAACCGCTGACGCCGAATGGGTTAACGCGGCGGTTGTATGCGGCGATCCGATCCAGTGAGGTGGACAACGGCTATATGCGCGATTTTGTGATGATCACGCGCGACAGACAGGCCAACGATTAAAATTTGCTTGGCATCCTGCACGCAGCGGCATAAAGAGCAGCCAACCCCAGCTACAGGACTGCTCCCATGTCGCAAATGTCTGCAAATATTAATATTATGATCAAAGCCGCGCGTCGCGCTGGCCGCTCTTTGATGCGCGACTTTGGCGAGGTGGAAAACCTGCAAGTCAGCACCAAGGGTCCTGGTGATTTCGTGTCCAAAGCGGACCTGAAAGCCGAAGAGATTCTGAAAGAAGAGCTGATGGAAGCCCGCCCGAATTACGGCTGGTTGGCAGAAGAAAGCAAAGAGATTGCTGGGGATGACCCCACACGGCGCTGGATCGTGGATCCGCTGGATGGGACAACCAACTTTTTGCACGGCCTGCCCCATTGGGCGATTTCCATTGCGCTGGAGCACAAAGGCGAAATCGTTGCCGCCGTGGTGTTTAACCCTGCAGGGGAAGAATTGTTTGCCGCTGAAAAAGGCGCTGGTGCGTGGATGAACGATCGTCGTCTGCGGGTGTCTGGCCGCCGCGACATGATTCAGATGATTTTTGCAACGGGCTTGCCGTTTGCGGGACGGTCTGATCTGCCAGAAACACTGGCAGATTTGGCCCGTATCCTGCCCGGTTGTGCGGGTGTGCGCCGTTGGGGTGCAGCATCGCTCGATCTGGCGTATACGGCTGCGGGTCGGTACGACGGGTTTTGGGAGCGCAACCTGAAACCTTGGGATATGGCTGCTGGTTTGTTGTTGGTAAAAGAGGCCGGTGGCCTGATCGACAGTATGGAAAAGGGTAGCAACCCGATTGATGACGGCACTGTTATTGCCGCCAACGAACAGGTTTTTGATCGCTTCTGCAAACTGGTCCGCAACGACTAAGCCGTTTAGATTTAGCTGAAATTTTGAATAAGTGTCGCAGTCGCTGCACGGCGTCCCCGTGTCATAAATCTTAACAATTCCCTAACGTCGACACGTCCAAATAGACGTGTCGACGTTAGGGTTTGGTTAGTCTTTGGACCAGGTGATTGCGGCCCTCCCTGCGCGCATCTCACCGTTTGCCCGATCAAACCGCAGATAGGCGATGCCCTGACCGTTCGCCTGTGTGAACAGTGTGCCCGCCACTTTGTCATTGGCCATAATCTCTGTTCCCACGTCCGCAGAACCGTCCACATCAACACGCACCAGTCCCTTGCGCAGTTCAGTTTTGTGTTTCATGCGCGCCGTTACCTCTTGGCCCACATAACAGCCTTTGCGAAAATCAACACCGTTCAACCGTTCAAACCCACATTCCAGAATGAACGATCCATCCGCAATAAGTTCCACACCCGTTTCGGGGATACAGTGCGCCACGCGAATGGCATCCCAATCCACGTTATCCCCTTGCTGGGCCACATCTGCAAACATGCGCCACCCGAGCGCAGCGTGGCGTGGGTCCGCCAGAGCACCATCAGGTGCCGCCCCTAAACCGCGATGCACATGCAAGCCGCTGTCTTCGATGGTTACATCCGCACGCAGTTTGTACATAGTCAGTCGCTGTGCCAGCGCTTGCGCCCGTGCCGCCGCAACATCCAGCAGAATGGCATCCCCGTCAGTGGCCAAAAAGAAATCAAACAGATACTTGCCTTGCGGCGTTAAAATCGCTGCATAAACAAGCCCGTCTTTCAGCCCTGACAGATCATTTGTGACCAAATCGTTTAGAAATTTATGGGTATCGGACCCAGACAACCGTAAAACCGTGCGTTCCATTTTGCCGCCTTATACTCTTGCTCGCCCTTGGGCGTTTGATCCGATATGTAGACCTTGAACCCATCAAAGGCCAGCGCCCCAATGCCCGCACCGTTAACTGTTATTCTGCCCACGCTGAACGCGGCCCCGATGCTCGGGCCAACGCTTGCGAGCCTGTATCACGGGGTGGATGCTGGTTTGATCGGGGAGCTGGTGTTTGCCGATGGAGGATCAACGGACGACACGGCGCAGATCGCGGATGATGTTGGGGCGCGTTTGGTGGACAGTGATCCAGGGCGTGGGACGCAGCTGGCCACTGCGGCGCGCAGTGTGAAAACGCCGTGGATGCTGATTGTACATGCTGACACGGAGTTATCCGCGGATTGGCCGCGCGTGGTGCGCCACCACATTACAACATCGCAAAAGGCTGGGTATTTTCAGCTGGCCTTTGACAGCCCATCGCCGGCGGCCAAGCGCACGGCGGGTTGGGCCAATTTGCGCTCGCGCCTGTTTGGGCTGCCATATGGGGATCAGGGTTTGCTGATTTCGACCTCGCTTTACGGCTCCGTTGGGGGCTACCCAGATATCCCGTTGATGGAAGATGTGGCCTTGGTGCGCAAATTACGCCGCCAGTTGGTGCAACTGCCTGCGACAGCCACAACAAGCGCCGCGAAATATGAACAGGACGGATACCTGAAACGTGGCAGTAAGAACCTGCTGACGCTGGGCAAATATCTGCTGGGGGCGTCCCCCGAAACCCTTGCAAAGAAATACTAGGGCCTGTGAACAATTCCTAAAGCGGATCTGTCGGGTTGCCAAACCCCATGAAACGCCCGAACATTTCCATCAATCCACGCCGCCGATTTGAGCCTGCAAAGGATCGCGCCCGCTGGCCATCTCTATTTTCGGCTTTCATGTCGAATTGCAGGTTATAAAGCTCGGTGTATATGCCGCCGCGCGCCAGCAATTCTTCGTGCGTGCCTTGGTCAATAATGCGCCCGTGATCCATCACCACAATCTGATCTGCATCCATAATCGTGGCCAAGCGGTGCGCAATCACCAGTGTTGTGCGATCCTTGGACAGTGTATCGAGTGCTGTTCGAATGGCGGCTTCGGATTGGGCATCAAGAGCGGATGTTGGCTCGTCGAGCATCAGGATCGGCGCATCGCGCAAAATCGCGCGCGCAATGGACAGGCGTTGGCGTTCCCCCCCTGAAAAGCTGGCTTTCGTTGGGTCGATGTGTGTTTCATAGCCTTTGGGCAGCGCGGTAATGAACTCATCCGCTGCGGCGGCCTTGGCGGCGGCGATGCAGGCGTCTTTGTTAGCCCCTTCGCGGCCAAAACCGATGTTTTCCAGAACCGTGCCTGTCAGCAGAACGCTGTCTTGGGATACCACCGAAATTTGATCGCGCAGGGATGACAGCGTGTGCTGGGTGATATCGCGGCCATCAATGCTGATCTGCCCTTGCGTGGCGTCAAACAAACGCGGCAGCAGGTTGAAAATCGTGGATTTCCCCGCGCCAGAGCGCCCGACAAAAGCATATGTTTTGCCCGCTTTGATGTTCAGATTGATATCATGCAGGGCTGCATATCCATCAGGATAAACAAAGCTGACGTTTTTGAATGCGATATCCCCTTTAGGACGCGCGCCATTTTCATAAACGAAGTCCCCATCGGAAATGTCATTTTCGGCATCATAAAGCGCATAAACCCGTTCAAGCGCCGCCATCCCTTGCAGACCAACAGCATAGGCGCCACCAAGTTTACGCGCAGGGTTTGTCGCCACGCCGAGCGCCGTGATCAGGCCAATAAACCCAGCCAGTTCAATGGCCCCTGATTGCAAACGCCACGCCACAAGGAACAACAAAACGGCAATCGCGACCCCTGCCAGAACTTCGATCATCGGGGTAATCAGCGCCTGCCATTTCACCAAAGACACGCGCAAACCATAAAGTTTATCAAACACTCCGTTTGATGATCCTTTAAGCCATTCTTCGAGCTGATACGTCCGCACCATCCGAATGCCAGACAGGCCTTCATTCACGTTTTCGGTCATATGGGCGATTTCGCCCTGCGTTTCTGCAGCAATTCGGCGAATGCGCGCGCCTGCGATTCCAATGGGGCCAAATGCCAGTGCAAAGACCAACACCAACCCAATGGCCATGGCCCAATCAATAGAGAGCATCACCACAATTGCGGCGATCAAGGTCAAAACATCGCGCACCGAGCCAAACACAAGGATCGAGGCTTGGCGCACCAGTTCGATATCTGCAGAAAAACGAGCAGCCAAAGCAGCGGGGGCTTCGGCCAAAAGATGGGCCAAATCCATGTAAACCAGCCGATCGAACATATGCTTTTGCATCTCGGCTTGAACACGACTCAGCACACGATTTTGCACCACTTGTTGCAAATAGTGCCCCAGTCCTTTGGTAAAGGTCAGCGCGATAATGCCAACGGGCCCCCACCATGTGACAGTGAAATTTTCTGTTTCCAGAGCGGCGATGACCCATTCCATAAATTTGGCATAGCCAGCGGTGGCAAAGGCCACAATCACCATAAAAAACAGGGCCAAAAGCATCGCAGGCCAATATGGAGCGAGCCAATCACGCCACAATCGGCCATAGGCCTGACGGGCGTTCAAACGTGGTGTTTCAGATGCGCTCATTAAAGCCTTCTAAAATGACAGCCGCAGGGCCAGTGGGGCCGACCTTGTACCATGTTGCGCCCCCCTGTCTATGATAACCTGAAATTGCTTTTGACCTTCTTGACGTGCGGGTCTAGGTCTTGGGCATCGAATTCTCATGAAAGTGTGCCACATGTCGCTGAAATTTGGTCGCGAACAGCTCTCCATTCCTGGCCCTTCGGTCATGCCAGAACGGGTGATGGCCGCAATGCACCGCCCATCCCCCAACATTTATGAAGGCGAGTTGATCGACCTGACGCACAGCCTGTTTCCTGATCTGAAAACTGTGGCACAAACCAAACATAACGCTGCAATTTACATTTCAAACGGGCATGGCGCGTGGGAAGCCGCGATTGCCAACACCTGTTCCAAAGGCGATACGATTTTGGTTCTGGTCACAGGCCGCTTTGGCGAAGGCTGGGGAGAAATGGCCAATGGCATGGGTGTTGAAACCCAAATTCTGGATTTTGGCACGACCTCGGATGCGGACCCCGCCGCTGTGACCAAAGCTTTGCAAGAAGATACAAACCACAAGATTAAAGCCGTCTTTACCGTGCAAACAGATACGTCCACGTCGGTGCAGAACGACATTCCCGCATTGCGCAAAGCCATCGATGCGGCGGACCACCCTGCCCTGTTTTTGGTAGATTGCATCGCCTCTTTGGGCTGTGATCGGTTTGAAATGGATGCCTGGGGCGTCGATGTGATGGTGACGGGCTGTCAAAAAGGGCTCATGACCCCTGCGGGCATGTCATTTGTGTTTTTCAACGACAAGGCCGCCGCCGCGCAGGCCCAAGCGGATTTAAAAACGCCCTATTGGGATTGGCATCCCCGCGCCAATCCCCAAGCCTATTACCAGCATTTCTGCGGCACAGCCCCGACCCATCATCTGTATGGACTGCGCGAGGCGCTGAATATCCTTGTGCATGAAGAAGGAATCGAGGCCGCGTGGGCACGCCATTTAACCATGTCCCGTGCGGTTTGGGCCGCAGTTGAGGCATGGGGATGTTTGGAATTGAACATTAAAGACCCTGCTAAACGATCCCAAGCGGTGACAACGGTGTTGTCGCAGAATGACGAATGCGGGCGTTTGCGTGAATGGTGCGAACATCAGGCTGGGCTAACGCTGGGGATCGGGTTGGGTTTGGCAGAACCTGGGCAGCCTGGTTGGAACAATGCCATGCGCATTGGGCATATGGGGCATTTAAACCCTGTGATGCTAATGGGAGCCCTTGGCACAATTGATGCAGGGCTTAAAGCGATGAACATCCAGCATGGGTCTGGTGCGCTTGACGCGGCGAGCGCTGAGATTGCGCGTCATTTTTTGTGAGCTAAGGATCCTGCCGGAAGTTTGGGAGCCTCCGGCGGGGATATTTTTGGATAAAAGAAGGTGCTAGGCCGCGCGCTCTGCCGCGCGTTTTGCATCTGTTAACGGCTGTGCTGCCGCGCTCATGACCGCAGGATCATAGGGATCGCGGGCAAAAACTTCGCGCACCATATCGCGAAAGAAATCGAGCGGCAGTGTGTCGTATTCGGGATCAAAACTGGATTGATCCCAACGTTCGCAAAATTCGGCGCAATCGTTGAAAAAGCGGTGGCCTTTGTGGCGGTCGCGTTTGTGTTGGTCGCCGCCTTCGATTTTATCCCCATAATAAATCATCTGGAAATCCCCGTGGGTTTCCACCACCCAGCGGCATTGTTCACGCACGAAAGGTTTAAGGATCGTGGCGGCATATTCATCGTGGTTATAGGGCGCAAAGATATCCCCGATGTCGTGCAGCAACGCGGAAACGATCCAGTCGATATCCGCACCATCGCGCCACGCGCGGGTGGCGGATTGAACGGAATGGCCAAGACGGGTGATTTTATACCCAGAGAGGCCTTCGTCCAAATGCTCTAGCGCGTGCAGCAGCCGATCTGCCGTGCCTTTGGTGTATTCCGTTTCATGTTCCGTCAGGAATTCGTAATCTTCCTTGGTGCCGTCTTTCATGGCGGTAAAGCTGACGTGGTCCATCATTTGTCCTTCGTTTAGAGCTATTACCCTGCCCAATCTGAGCCAGTCTGTCGAACCAAAACCGACCCTAATTTGTTCGTTTTTTGCGTATTACACGGGAAATTGCGTGGCGTTTGATCTGGACCTCTGCTCAGATTGCAATACCCTAGCGGAAAGCTCAGTGTTTAGGACGCAACATGAATATCCCCGCTGCAAAATTTGGAATTTCACAACCTGCTGCCCGTGTTGAAGATGTGCGATTGGTGACAGGCCATGGGCGCTATACCGACGATATCGCACCAGAAGGCGCGTTGCATATGTATGTGGTACGTAGCCAAGTAGCCCATGCGGACATCACGAGCATTGATGTGGACGAAGCAAAGGCCGCCGATGGGGTGCATGCGGTTTACACGGCGGCAGATTTTGAAGGGGTCATGGACAACAAAATGTCAGGCATCCCTGTGGAAAATCGCGATGGAACGACAGCGCCCATTCCACATCGCCCAGTTTTGGCCAGCAATCGGGTGCGCTTTGTGGGCGAAGCCGTGGCCATGGTGGTGGCCGAAACCCTGCAACAGGCCCGCGATGCGGCGGAATTGATCTGGGTAGACTACGATGATCTTCCCACAACGATGGACCTGGCGTTTGGCGGCGAAGAATTACACCCTGAAGCGCCCAATAACCTTGCCTATGACTGGGGGTTCGGGGATGAGACGGCCACGGATGCGGTGTTTGAATCAGCGGCGCATACGGTCAGTCTTGATATCGTCCATAACCGCGTGATTTGCAATTCGATGGAACCGCGCACCTGTTATGCAGAGGCCGAGGGCGATAAGCTGCATTTGTGTTTTTCGGGCCAAGGGGTTTGGGGGCTGAAACGCACCATCGCTGGCGCGTTTAAGGTGGATGCAGAGAATGTGCGTGTGACCAACCCTGATGTGGGCGGTGGGTTTGGCATGAAGGTGCATGCCTACCCTGAATATATGATGGCGGTTTTCGCGGCCAAAATACTCGGCCAGCCAGTGCGCTGGAACCCGGACCGATCCGAAGCAATGCTGTCTGACAACGCCTGTCGCGATTTGACCACGCTCGCCGAAGGCGCGTTTGATGCGGATCACAAGCTGATTGCCATTCGGATCAATTCCATTTCAAACCTAGGCGCCTATTCCAGTGGGTTTGGGCAAAACATCCAATCCACCTTGGCCCAAAAGGTGTTTCCAGGGGTTTACGATGTGCAGCAGGGTTTTTTCGGGGTCAAAGGTGTTTATACCAACACGACCCCCGTCGATGCTTATCGCGGTGCGGGGCGGCCCGAAGCGATTTATGTGATTGAACGGCTGATGGATCATGCCGCACGTCAGTTTGGGATGGATCAATCCCAGTTGCGGCGCAAGAATTTCATCCGCGCCGATCAGATGCCCTACACCTCGCTTGCAGGGGAACTGTATGACACGGGAGATTTTGACAAAGTATTGACCCGTGCAGAAGCCGAAGCGGATATCGCTGGGTTTGATGCCCGCAAAGCCGAAAGCGCCAAGAACGGGAAAATCCGTGGATTGGGGCTGTGCTTTTATATCGAATCCATCCTTGGCGCGCCGCAGGAAACCACACGGATTGAATTTGCGGGCGATGAAGTAATGAACCTGTATGTGGGGACACAATCAAACGGCCAAGGGCATGAAACCGCATACACCCAATTGGTGTGCGAAAAGACGGGTTGGGATCCCGCGAAAGTGAACATCATTCAAGGGGACAGCGATGCCATTCCTGTTGGGGGTGGCACGGGGGGATCGCGGTCTGTGACCATGCAGGGCAATTCCATTTTCAAGACCTCTGATTTGGTGATTGATACACTGAAACCGCTGGCCAGTCACGCGTTGGAAGTGAGCGCCGATGACATGGATTTTGCAAATGGCGCGTTTAACATTGTTGGGACGGATCGCAGAATTACCCTGCCTCAAGTGGTTGAAAAGGCGCGTGAAAAGGGCATGGATGATCTGCTCGACCATTCCGTTGAATACGATCTGCCCGGGCGCAGTTACCCCAATGGGGCGCATTACTGCGAGGTGGAAATCGACGAACAGACAGGCCACACGCAGGTGGTGAAATATACTGTGGTCGATGACTTTGGTCTGCTGATTAACCCGTTGCTGGCCGAAGGGCAGGTGCATGGCGGTGTGGTCCAAGGCATTGGCCAAGCCATCACAGAACACACGGTTTACGATGAAATGGGCCAACTGCTGACGGGCAGCTTCATGGATTACGGCATGCCCCGCGCCAGCGATGTTCCGATGATGGATTTTCATGCAGAGCTGATTCCGTCTACGGCCAATGAAATTGGCATGAAAGGCTGTGGCGAGGCAGGAACGGTTGGTGCGCTTGCTGCGGTGATGAACGCCGTGCAGGATGCGGTTTGGGACAAGGGCATTCATCACGTGGACATGCCAGTGACGCCGTTACGGATGTGGACATGGCTGCAAGAGGCTAAATGAGTAGCGACCGCCAATCCCTATGGCGGCGCTTTACCGCGCGGCTAAAATCCTCCCTTTCGCGGGTGGATCGGGATCGCCCGCCCCCGGATCACAGCCGCCCACCGCGGGCCCATATTCTGATCATCGACGGCACACAAAGTCGCCTGAGCGAAAACGAAGAAACCAACGCAGGGATTTTGTACAAACTGCTGCGCGAGGTGCATCGGCCCGAAGACGGCACGCTGTGGTACCATCCTGGCATTCAAGGGCATGGGTTTTGGAACTGGGTCACGATTGCCTCGGGCTGGGGCATCAATCAGGTGATCTTTGACGGTTATGCCCAACTGGCCGAGAATTATAACCCCGGCGACAAGATTTATCTGTTTGGTTTTTCCCGTGGGGCTTATGCGGTGCGCTCCATTTCTGGAATGATTGGCACGGTGGGTCTGTTGCGCTGTCACAATGCCACCAAGGACAAACTGCAATTTGCGTTCCAGCTTTATGAATCGCAGGCCAGTCCTGCGGCGCGAAGTACGTTTCGATCTATCCATTGTCACGACACAACGACCATCGAAATGATTGGGGTGTGGGACACGGTCAAAGCACTTGGCCTGCCCTATCCGATCCTGACCTATCTGGCCCCTATGGCAACAGAGTTTCATTCCACCAATATCTCAGAGCCTGTGAAATCTGGATATCAGGCATTGGCGCTCGACGAAGATCGCACGGCCTATCGCCCTGTGTTGTGGGATGTGGACCCTGGCTGGCAGGGGCATTTGGAACAAGTCTGGTTCACAGGGGCCCATGCCGATATCGGCGGGCATGTCTGGAAATACCCCGCATCGCGCAAATTATCCAACATTCCATTGATTTGGATGGGGGAAAACGCCGAAAAACATGGGCTGCGCCTGCCTAAAGGATGGCAATCGCGGTTCCCAACAGATGCAAGCGCACCGATGGTGGGATCGCGCGCAGGTATTGGAAAATTCTTTTTGCTGCGCACCCAACGCAAGCAGGGCGAAAAACCGTTTGAATACATGCATTCCAGCACAGGCAGTGCGATCCCATTGTCCGCACCCGCGACGGAAACCACACAGTCATCCGTATCACCCCTATAAACGCGGCAATTTGCGGCCTATGGCGTTGCAGCGCAGCGTGCATTATGGCAGAGAAGTACAAACTGCTTACAAACATGATTCAAAGGTCCTGCTATGATGGATTTTTCCGCAGCACGCACAACAATGGTTGATTGTCAGGTTCGCCCGTCAGACGTGACCAAATACCCAATTATCGATGCGCTTTTGACCGTTCCACGCGAAGAATTTGTGCCAGCGGCCAAACGATCTGTCGCCTACATGGGCGAGCATATCGCGCTGGATCGCTCACGCGTGATTCTGGATGCTCGTACATTTGCCAAAATGCTCGATGCTGTGAACATCCAACCTGATGAACTGGTTCTCGATCTGGGTTGTGGGTACGGATATTCATCCGCGGTGATGGCAAAAATGGCCGAAGCCGTGGTTGGTGTTGAACCTGACGAGGCGATGGCCAACGAAGCCGCTGAATTGTTGGCTGCGAACGGTGCGGACAACGCCATGGTCGTTCATGGTGAACTGGCCAAAGGAGCGGCGAAACACGGCCCTTATTGCGTGATTGTGTTGCAAGGGGCCGCTGAAACGATCCCAGCTGCCATTTTAGACCAGCTTAAGGTTGGCGGGCGTATCGTGGCCATTCGTCAAACAGGCGGTATGGGCCAATGCAAAATCGGCCTGAAACGCGAAAACGGAATGGACTGGCGCGGTGCGTTTTCTGCTGCAGCACCCACACTGCCAGGGTTTGAAAAAGAAGCTGAATTCACATTTGGCTAATCGGACGTGGCGTTCATACGGATGCCACACCAATCACAGTTCTTGGGGACACGCGGATGATTAGATTTCTAAAGACCACGGGCGCTGCCATTGCATTTGCTGCCCTGTCCCTGCCCGCAGCTGCCACCACTTTGGCAGACGCGCTGGTGCTCGCCTATCAGACCAACCCGCAGATTTTGGCGCAGCAATATGCCCTGCGTGCCACGGATGAAAGCGTGATTGCAGCGCGATCTGCGCTTTTGCCCACACTGACACAAACGATCCAAGTGAGACGCGCCGCACAGTTAAACAGGCTAAGCGCGTTTCGTGATCCAAGTGGTCAATGGACCCATAACACACGGTTGACCATTCAACTGTTCGATGGCGGCGCAGATCGCCTGAACATCGAAGCCGCCCGCATGAGTGTGCTGGCCGCACGTCAAGCGTTGTTGCAGGTGGAACAGGCCGTTTTGCTGTCGACCGTTCAATCCTTTTTGGATGTTCGCCGGGACCAGCAATTTGTGCGACTGGCCCAAAACAACGTGCGGGTTTTGCGTGAGCAGGTGCGTGCCGCCAAAGACCGTTTCGAAGTGGGCGAAGTGACCCGTACCGATGTGTCTCAGGCCGAAG
Organism: Amylibacter sp. IMCC11727; assembly: GCF_029854195.1. Lineage (NCBI taxonomy): Bacteria > Pseudomonadati > Pseudomonadota > Alphaproteobacteria > Rhodobacterales > Paracoccaceae > Amylibacter > Amylibacter sp. IMCC11727. The sequence continues at coordinate 1,301,078 of NZ_CP122960.1, read as the reverse complement.
CAAGGCTGGCTGCCGCCTTGTCACAGTTGGAAACCAATCGTGGCAATTTAGCCCGTTCCGAAAACGCTTACACGGCGGTTGTGGGTGTGCCACCACGCAACCTTCGCAATCCGCCTGCTGCGCCAAAGCTGCCCAATACATTGGAAAAGGCCGAAGCGGTTGCCATCAAAAAACACCCCCGCGTGATGCAAGCGCAGTTTAACGCGAAGGCGGCTGAACTGACTGCTAAATCCACGTTTAAAAACCGCGATCCGCAAATTAACGGTCAGGTGGATTACACATTTGGCAGCGACTTTAGCAGAAACGGTTTGACCACCGATGATGTGACGGCCTCTATCACAGGCACAATCAACATCTATCAAGGCGGGCGTTTGGACAGTGACCGCCGCCGCGATGTGGCGTTGTACCAACAGGCTCTGACGAACGTGCAGCAATCTGGCTATATCACCCGCCAAGGTTTGCGCGATGCTTGGGTGGGTTGGAAAACCGCCAGTGCGTCGATTAAATCCAACCGTGAACAGGTCCGTGCCGCGCAAGTTGCCTTTGAAGGGGTAACGGAAGAGGCCAAGTTGGGCGCACGGACAACGCTTGACGCTTTGGACGCGGAACAAGAACTGCTGTCTGCGCGATCCCAATTGGTGAACGCCATTCGCGATCAATATGTGGCACAGTATCAGGTCCTTTCTGAAATGGGTTTGTTGACCGCGCAGCACCTGAATTTGGGTGTGCCAATCTATAACCCAGACGTTAACGCCCGCGCGGTAACCAATAAGCAATTGGGCATTCTGGGCGAGAAGCGCATAAAACTTTTCGACAAGCTGAAAAAAAGAAAAGGCGACTGATCTTTTAGAACAGTTGCCCGAAGATGCGATTCTGAGTAAACTCCGCGCTGAGGCAATAGGAGTGGACAAATGTCCGAAACAGGCAGAAAAATGGACGTCGAGGACGTCTTGTCATCCATTCGTCGGTTGGTGTCAGAAGAAGCGAGAACAGCTTCAGACGCGGAAACTGCGGGTGAAAACACCGATCAAACAGACCCAAGTTTGTTGCAACAGAGCAACGACATGGAGCGCGATAAGCTGGTCCTGACCCCCTCTTTGCGGGTCCCAGAAACCGAAGAACCTTCCTCCGCTGCGGCGGAATTGGAACAACGGATCGCCGATATCGAATCTCTTGTCATGTCCGAAGCCGTCGAAGACGCGCAATCCAACGTGGCACAAAATGTAGATGTGCAAGACATAGAAGACATTCCATCTGACGCAGGGCAAGAGTCCGCGTTTTTCGCAGAGATGGTGGAAGACGTTGCCCAAGATGAATCCGAAGACGTTAGCACCGATGCCACATCTGAAATGATGTCCGCCCTGCACTTGTCTATGAAAGACTTCGCGCGTGCTGAGCCGCCATTAACCGCAAACTTGTCCGCCGCGCCATCTGTGGATGACACCGTTGATGCGGCCGAAGATGTCGTAGAAGCCGAGGTTGAAGCCACATTGGACGCGGTTGCAGAGGATATTTCTTTTCCAAGCGACAGCCCCTTTGAGGCCGACTTGGACGACGTTCCGCCAGAGCCAGAATTCATGAAAGCGGTGCAAGCCGTGGATGCCGTTGAAGCCAGCCTTGAAGACGAAATCGAGGCGGACGACACCGAAGTTGAAGCAGAGGACATCGTACGCGACACCATCGTGAACCGCGAGCCGCCGCTGCGCGCACCAGAACCCGAGCCCGAGCCCACGCCTTCTATGGGGACGGCGGCTTATGAAGAGCCGCTTGATTACACCGAAGACGACACATTCCTAGACGAAGAAACCCTTCGTGAAATGGTGTCGGATATGGTGCGGTCTGAGTTGCAGGGTGAACTGGGCGATCGGATCACACGCAATGTGCGCAAACTGGTGCGCCGCGAGATTCACCGCGCCCTAGCATCGCGCGACTTTGAATAAAGTTTAAGGTTAAGCCGCTGGCGGCGGGGCAACTTCTGCCGCCAGCGCCCAAATCATTTCCACATCCAAATGCTCTTCGATGTGGTCCGCCAACGCGTCGAGCGTTTCATCAATCAGATCGTCAAACACCAAGTCGCTCGGCTCTACCCCCAGCCGTGACAGATAGGCACTGCGAAACGCATCTGATGCAAAGACGCCGTGGACGTAACAGCCTTGCACAAGGCCGTTCTTGCTTGTTGCGCCTTCATCCACGCCTTCGATCTGCAACCACGGACGCAGGCAATCTGGACCCTGTGTGCGGCCAATATGGATTTCATAGCCTTCCACAGCTGCGCCTGACGCTAATTCCACACCGTCCACTTCGGTTAGGGTCTTTTGCGGTGTCATGGTGGTTTCCACCTCTAACAGCCCCAGCCCTTGGACCTGCCCCGCTGGGCCCTCGATGCCTTCAGGGTCTTTGATCACAGAGCCAAGCATTTGATACCCGCCGCAAATTCCCAACACGGGTTTGCCCCGCTCCACATGGCTTAGGATATCCGCATCCCAGCCCTGCGCGCTTAGAAATGCCAGATCGCCAATGGTGGATTTGCTGCCTGGGATCAGGATCAACCCTGCATCCGCAGGAATGCGTTCGCCCGGTTGCACCATCACAACGCTGACACCAGGTTCCAGCTTTAACGGGTCAAGATCATCAAAGTTTGCAATGCGCGACAGCCGTGGCACGGCGATTTTAAACGCACCATTGCCCCCGCCCCCCAAGTCTGTCGCATCCTCGGCTGGCAGTTTCCCAGCATCCGCGAACCACGGCAAAACGCCGAGCGCATGCCAGCCTGTATGTTCCACTGCGACCTGCAAACCTTCGTCAAACAGGCTGACATCGCCGCGAAATTTGTTGATCAAAAACCCTTTGATCAGCGCATCATCTTCGGGTTCCATCAGCACATGCGTTCCCACCAATTGGGCCAGCACCCCGCCCCGATCAATATCCCCCGTGAGCAAAACAGGAATTTCTGCGGCCCGTGCGAACCCCATATTCGCGATGTCCCCTTCACGCAGGTTCACTTCGGCGGGGCTGCCTGCCCCTTCGACCAGAACAATATCGCAATGCGCCGCGAGGCGGTGAAAACTGTCCAGCACCTTGGGCATCAGTGTGGATTTCATTTTGCCGTATTCACGTGCCTTTACCGTGGCGACGCGATTGCCCTGCACCACCACCTGCGCCCCAGTTTCGGTTTCAGGTTTCAGCAAAACGGGGTTCATATCTGTGTGGGCCTGCACGTTACACGCCCGTGCCTGCAAGGCCTGTGCGCGGCCAATTTCGCCCCCATCCGCCGTCACAGCGGCATTGTTGCTCATGTTTTGGGGTTTAAATGGCAGCACCTTAAGGCCGCGGCGCACAAAAGCGCGGCACAGCCCAGCAACAATCATGGATTTCCCAACGTTTGATCCAGCACCTTGGATCATAATGGACTTCGCCATCCCACACCCTATACTCAATTGCACCCAGCAGGCGCATACCCCGATGAACACACCAACTCACCTGATACTGGCCGCCGCGCTCTTTGCCAAGCCGATGCAACGCAAAGTGACAACGGCTGCCCTCATCGGTGGGTTTATACCAGATTTTTCCCTTTATTTTATGTTCTTTTGGCACAGGTTTGTTCTAAATACGTCAACAAATGAGATTTTTCGCGACCTGTATTATTCGGACTATTGGCAGAAGGTTTTTGCCATCGACAATTCCTTTGTTGTTTGGGGTGTTTTGCTCGGTTTTGCGCTTTGGCTGAAAAACAACTGGATGATTGCCCTAACGGGGGCCGCATTTATCCATCTGCTATGTGATTTTCCCCTGCATGTGGATGATGCACGCGCCCATTTCTGGCCCTTTACCATGTGGAAATTCGAAAGCCCTGTGAGCTATTGGGACCCGAACCACCACGGCGATATCTTTTCAGTTATCGAAATATTGCTGGTCTGTGTTTTGCTCGGCGTCTTGTGGCGGCGCTTTCCAACACCGTTCCCCCGCGCCGTTTTGATGAGCGCAGCCTTATTGACCATCGCGCCATTTGTGGTGTTCAACCTGATCATGGGCTTTGGCAGTTAAGGCATGTCAACGACCCACTGGTCCGCGTCCATAGCGCTTTTCAAACCCCAAGCCTAACTTCCCCTTGCCACCCCTTTTTGCCATTGCTATAGCCAAACCACACCATACGGCGGCGAGTTGGCGGAGTGGTGACGCAGCGGATTGCAAATCCGTGTACACCGGTTCGATTCCGGTACTCGCCTCCAATAAAATCAATGTGTTATGGATTTTTCTGCTCATTGGGTATCACCTCTAGTATCAGTTTCACGTTCTGTGCCTGTTCTGTTCGGGGTCATTTGCGCTTTGCTGCCGCCTGACGCGCTCGCATGATTTGCCGCGCTTCGCCTGCATATTTGATGATCATGGCTTTGGATGTATGGCCGCTGAAGCTGGCAATCTCGTCGTCGGTGCAGCCAGCCCACGCCAGTTCCATCACACCCCGATAGCGCAACGCGTGTTGATCAAAGTCCATCAGGCCCAGCCGCTTACGCTCTCGCACCATTACCCGCGCCATCGCGTGATAATCCATCGCAGAACCATCTGCGCGCGTCAGGATGTGCCGTGAAGGATGCGGGGCGAATCCCAGCTCGGCCTTCGCCTGATCCAAGGCTTTCTTCAACGCCTCAGTGCACGGCAACAACAAAGGTTTGCCGGTTTTGTTCTGGCGCAGCTTCAGAGTTTCGCCATCATAATCGCCCCACTGGAAATCCACCCAATCACCGGGGCGCTGCACACTGCCCACGCCAATCTCGAAAATCAGAAGAGGCAGTGGCTTCCCTTCCTCCCGCATCTTCTCCACCGCCCAATCGGCCCAAGGGATATGCGGCTTTTTGCGCGCCTTCGGAACTTTGAGCGGTTCGATATCAATCGCGGGATTGTCCCTGCGCCACCGTTTGCGGATCGCCAGCTTGGACAACATGCTGATCGCGGTCGGGATGTAATTCGCGAACCGAACCCGGTGCCGGTTCTTTTCCATCGCATCGTAAATATCAGCTTGTGTCAGACGAGCTACGTCCGCCTTGCCAATTTTCTCGGTCAAATATTCAAAAACAGGTTCCAAATCCTTGCGATACCGGGGCGAGAAGCCTGCCCATTTGTCGGTTTCGCGCATAGCGGCAATCAGTGCGGTCCATGAGGTTTTCACCTCCGCCCTCTTGCCACTCACGATTTCCCAATACTGGTGGTCAAAATCGGCGGTGCCTTCCTCCGCCGTGATGCGCCCAAGATAGATCATCTTGCCGTTGACGCATTTGCGCACATACCAGCGACCGGACGAATGCCGCCACAGGTATTTCTTGCGCCGGATCACCATTCAATTGATCCCTGAACTTCACCAACCTCACCATTTGAGATCTGCTTCAACGTATCTGTGTCCCAACGCACGACGCCGGGGGCGATTTCATACCCTTTCGGCAAATACCCTTCATCCACCAAATATCTGAACTGCTTTGCCCCCAGATCCAGCAGGCGCGCGGCGGTGGTTTCACTGGCCATGAGCGGGGTCTTCGGCCTCATGATCCCGCCCCCTTTACCTGCGCCTTGACCGTAAACTGCGCAATATACCTCTCCCACGCACCGTTCGGGATCTTGGGGTTACGTTTGCCGGGGGCGGTGAAAATATGATCCAGCATATCCTCGCGGATCAGATACCGAATGTTGGTGACAGGCAGCCCGACACGCTCGGCCAGTTCTTTGGGTGTTTCGAGAGTTTTGGTCACAATTCACCTTTTTGTTGTGTTTCAGGAAGCAGCTCTGCAAAGTGAACAAAAGAAAACAAATCGCAGCAAAGTGAAATTATTTTCACCAATAATGAACGGAATCACCTGTTGTCAACAGAATTGTCAGGAATAGGCCTGCGGTTGCGCGAGGTTCGCAAGGCAAATGACCTTACACAGCAGGTCATGGCCGCAGCCATCGAGGTGACAGATAGGACCTATAAAAACTATGAGCAGGAAAAGCGTGACCTGCCCGCAGCCGCAGCCATTACGATCTGTGATTCATTTAACGTAAGCTTGGAATGGCTTCTCGCTGGACGTGGGAAGGTCAAAAAAGGCGACAGCCCGGATCTTGCTGAAAGAGCGTCATATGCCGTGCTTGCAGAGGACAGCGAGAGGGGGACGAACCTTCCGATTGAAAAGCTGTCCAAGATCATCGGTTATGTCGCTGACCAAGCAGCGCAAACCGGAGAGCCAGAAACGGATCTGGCAAAAAAATATTTCGATACCTTATGAATTGCGAGAACGAATATGACAGACGTCAATTATAACAGCCAGGAATCGGAACTCGACCTATGTGATCGGGAGATTTTCCAATTCGCCCGCAGACTTGCCATTGCCGGTGGTGTCTCATTGATCGTTGGCGCAACGGGTTTAATCGCGACTTCTGGCCAAACAACATGGGATGTTTCGCGCTCCCTTTACTTGCTTTTGGTTGCAGCAGGTCCGATCGGAATTTTGATCGGGCATCGTTTAGTGCGAACACTCATGAAGCATCGCCACAAAGAGCTTAGAATTTTTTGACAAACCGATAAGAAACAAAATGGACAACCAAACACAAAGTATTCTTGAGAATGCCTTTCATATTTTGAAAGCTAACTACACATCATCACACCCAGAAGTCACAGACTTAGCTGACGATGCCGAGTTTGAAGAAACATTTTCTTTGCCGCAAATTCAGCGCGCCCAGCAAAATCTTCTGGCACCTCTTGCCAGGCTGGAAATGGAGATTTCTTGGTTGCCGGAGCTGAGCGATGAGCAGATATCAAGTATCACCGCCCTGATGGTTTCGGGGGATTATTCCAATCTGTTTGGCGCGACAGAACATCTTCCCGAACTTGCCAAAAGCAACATTCTTTCTCACCTCACTCAGTTCTCCAGAGGGAGCAATGATGTCTTTCACAAGTTGATCAAAACATGGGAGGAAGTTGATATTTCCGAAACGCTCGATTTCCTCAATGAAAATCGCTCAAAGGCGGGCTTTCCGAATATAGACACAGCCCAACTTGAAGGGGCCTTGCGGCGGTTAATGACCATGCAGGCCAAAACCGCTGCTATTGGCGTGTGGGCCCTAGAAAAGCCCGGCGAAACCATGGATCAGATTGTTGAGTATGAGGTCAATCGAGACCCATCAAGCCCATTTCTAGCGCAGTTTGTTCGGCAATATGATCTATTGAGCGAACCGGATTTGGCAACGCTCAACAATCAAATTGACGACGTCATAAAAAGTGCTGAACAAGAGGGCGCTAATCTAAACATTATTGTCGATGCAGCTTCTGAACTTCTGGTCAAATGGGATGAAATAAATCAACCTGTCCAAGTTTATGAACAACAACAAGGGCATGAAGAAGGGCGCTCGAAGAGAGTATATGAAAAGCTCCGGCAGCTCTGCCTAACCTTGGCAAACGAACGTGGCGAGTATGATCACGCAAAGCGCTTATCCGCAGCGCTACTGCACACATTTCCAGAGCTTGAATCCGTAGCCGAAGTTTTGCGAGGCGATGTTGCACAGTTGGAAACACTGGTTGAGCAAAAACAGCAAAGCGAACAATTGGAGCCTTTGGTCGCGGCCTGTGAAGCGGCTAAAAGTCAACTGCCTAAAGTAAAACGAGATCTTGCAAAAAGCAGCTTTTCCACGGCACGGCGGGGGCCTGTTACTGATATCTATTCCGCGCTTGTTTCAGCTACATCACAACCGGGTGATCACACTGTTGCGTTCCTCATTATCAGAGACTTAGCGCTGTTCATAAACAACGAACGTAACGACCCAGAAACAGCATTTGGAATTATCAATGGCCTGATACATTTCACACGTGCTGCACCGTCTGCCGAAGTTCGGGAAAAGCTTGACGAAGAACGCGCTGTTTTGCATCGCAACTGGAAAATGGAAGAGCTTGAAAGAAACAGGGGAAACGTTTCTGGGATGTCGCGAGTCGTCGATGAAATGCTTGTATACGCAAGGGGTAATGACAAGCTGGAGCTGGTCCAACTTAAGGAAAAGATCACTCAGAAGAAAAATGAGAAAATTGGATATTGGGTCGTCATTGGCGGCATCATCCTGCTTTTGATAATTTTTGGTGGGTAATTTTGAATCTCCAAAACGCAAATTGGAAAAATCATGAGTGATGAACTGGATTTTGAACACAAAATGGAAGCTGTATCACAGCTTTGCGTCGACTACTGGAAATTGACGAAAACAACCCTCAAAGCTGTTGAAGCAATGCCAGAAAAAGAGGCGCGCAGGCTGCGTGCTCAGTTGACCTTTTCCGACCGGCAGCTTTCCCTTCTGAGTAACCAGCTCGGGGTCAAAGTTGTCGATTTCGATGGCGAAGCGTTTCATGATGGGATCGCCGCTTCTGCTGACAATGCTGGCGACTACGCTGATGACGTTGAGTTGATCGTTTCCAAAACGATCGAACCCGCGATTTTGGCAGACATGAAAATAATCAGGTTGGGTCGTATTCTCGTCCAGCCCGTAAAAAATGAAAAGGAATGAAAATTGTATCTCGGCATTGATCTTGGAACCTCAAACTCAGCAGTTGTCGGCCATATGGATGGATCGACGCGCCTATTCAAAACAGCGGATGGCACGGATGTACTGCCCAGTGTGATATATCTCGACAAACGCGGACACCGTTTCATCGGTAAGTCTGCGTATGACCGCCTTTTGTCAGCTCCCAAAAATGTTGCTGCCGGGTTCAAACGTTCAATGGGAACAAAAAACCCCGTTACCTTTGCAGGGCAAACGTGGACACCGGTTGAATGTAGCGCGGAAATAATCAAAGCACTGGTCGGGCAAGCGATGACCGAAGCCGGTGGCCAAGATATTGAAGGGGTTGTTATCACAACGCCAGCCGCGTTCAATCAGATGCAAAGTGAAGATACGATTGCTGCTGCACGATTGGCGGGGCTGGAGCAAGTTAGTTTGCTACAAGAACCCGTAGCGGCCGCCCTCGCGGCAATCTCTCACAGTAAGCAAAAAGATGGCGTCTTCCTCGTCTATGATCTCGGCGGGGGTACTTTTGACCTCGCACTCGTGATGAGTACCGCAGGTGTTGTAAACGTTATCGCTCATGAAGGGATCAACATGCTGGGCGGGCGTGATTTTGATCGGATAATTTTTGATAGCATTGTACGCCCATGGCTATTGGAAAACTTTTCCCTTCCGACAGACTTTCAACGCCATGAAAAATACAACCACCTTTCGACAATGTGTAAGCATGCTGTTGAAAAAGCGAAAATTCTTCTCTCAGCCTCGCCAACTACGTCCGTTTTCGCCACCGAAGATGAAATTAGAATGACCGACGAAGACGGAGAGGAAATCTATGTTTCGATTGATCTTACCCGCAACCAAATCAACGATTTAATCAGAGACCGAGTGGATGAATCAATTGATCTGTGCCGAAAGATCATATCTGACAATGGGTACAGGAACGAAGACATTTCAAAAATCGTTCCAATTGGCGGCCCCTCTAAGATGCCTGTTATTTGGGACATGCTAGAGGCCGAATTAGCTATTAGGGTTGAAAGAGGCCTTGACCCTATGACCGCAGTCGCAACAGGAGCTGCCATTTTTGCCGAAAGCCGCGAATGGGATGGAGAAAGCTCCTCCCAAAAAAGTGGCAAGCAAAAAGAAACTGTGACAGGCAGTGTTTCTTTGGCAATCGATTATAAGTCCCGCGTCTCGAGCGAAACAGCAAAAGTCCGTCTCAAACCTGCACCAGATATGCCGGCGGGGCATGAGGTGGAAATTTTGGATGAAGAAGGCTCTTCTACTGGACGCATTCCCCTTTCTGGCCCGCTCAGCATCAACGTTACCGCCCGGAAAGATGGTGACAACCGTTTCAAGATTACGGTATTTGATCCGCATGGAAAGACGGTGCCAGATGCATCCCGCGAAATCGTAATCAGCAAATCCCAGGCAAGCGCAGCAAGTGTTCCGATGACCTATACGCTGGCTGTTAAGGTTCAGCACGGCCTCGTTGGGTATGAGCGCAATAAACTAGAAGTACTTGTCAAAAAAGGAACTGCCTTGCCTGCACGGGGTAAAAAATCTTTCCGTGCGGGCAAAACACTGACCGGTGGAGAAGATGATTTTATCGCCGTGGAATTTTACGACATGGTCGAGGAAATAGACACGCCGGAACATAATCTGCACATAGGAAACTTTCATCTGAGCTGTCGTGACGAACTTGAGCGCGGGGAACGGATTAATCGTGGTGATGATTTTGTCATTGATTGGCAAATGAGTGACAATGGCACCCTGAGCTTTGCCGTGGAACTTCCTTCTCTGGGGCGCGTTGTCGATGCCACCAACCTATACCGTTCAGCCGATGGCGGTATCCCGTACGATGGAGAGCGCGGCGCAGAGCTGGCGGCAACCATGCTGGCTCGCGCGGAAGGCGACTTGGAAGATCTGGATGGTACCTTGGATGAAAATGCCGATCCCAGTGGTAACATTAGGAAGCGTATTGAGCGCCAACATTCTGCACTTTCCACTTCTGTAGATGCTGACACACATCGTTCCGTAGCAGAAGAAGCGCGTAAGATCAGACAAGATATCGCACTGCTGAAAATGGCCCCTGAGAATGAAGAAAGGGTTCTTACTGAAGAAGTATCCAAGGCAGAAACCTCTTTTGATGAGCTTCGCGATAATGCTCAGGGCGTCGATGCAGAACGCCATGACAAATTGCTTGTTTCCGCCCGCCGTGAGATTCGTGAGAAAAATTATGACGCTGCACGCCGTTCTTTGGACGAAATGCAGGGCATCCGCATGAAGGTTCTTTCTGAAACCCCGGACTTCCTGATCGCCATCTTCAAACAACTAGCTGAGGAGCATACACTAGCAGTGGATCCCGAGCTTCATGAACGCCTTATTCAAGCTGGAATCGAAGCTGTGCAATCTAACGATGTCGAAGGCCTACGGGCTGTCATTGGGCAAATGTTCGGCAATCGTGTTTCCACTGGCGCAGATGCCGCAGAGATTGTTGAGCTAGCACATCTGTTGGGAACCTGACCAAAAATCAATTTATGGAAACGCCTCCACATTCCTATAAAAAAAATGTGGGTGGCGTTTCCGTTGAATTGCAAAACGGCTCTCCACGCATATTCCCGCTCCCATCCAGAATAAGGTTCCTACCGCACAAGCACCCCATGAACAAATCTTCCGAATTCCGCATCTACTATTTCCGCGCGCGCATAGCCACTGAAGCCAAGCGTCTTGAGGCCAACATATGACGCGGCATCTTGTGGCGGCTGACGGCACCCTGACCGACACCAGCGGCGTGGCGGTAACGCCGCAGGTGATCGACAGCACCCGCCTACATGTCGCTCACCTCACACCACATATATTGACGGTCGATTTGCCCAAGGGCGACCGGGTTAATATTCTTGTCGAATATTCCTGCCATTGCTGGACCAGAGCCTTTGAAACCGCAGAACACGCGGGCCAGGTGCAAATCATGGACGGCATACGCCCTCGCGTATTTTGCCCGCATCGGTTTGCGGCCTCAACGGATCTGGCGGAACTGCTTGGAACCTTGCCGCAAAACCGCCTTTACCTTACGCCATCAGACCGAAATTATGGCACATATAACGCCACGATGATGTTGGGTGATGGAACGGCCTACACCGCCTTTTTCACGCTTCGCCCCCACAAGGGCAGATTCGACGGCATCCGGCACAAACTGCGCCTGTTTGTCGAAAGCGCCCACCATCGACCGCAGCCAGAAAACGGTCAGAAAGTGAAAATTGCAGTCGTCATCGGTCAGGCGCTCAAAGGCAAAAAGGTCAAATATTTCAGGCGCTAGAACGACCGAAGGAGCCACCTTTGCAGGCAACTCCTTGGCTATCTCGACGCTCTCTTCGGCCTAGGCCTTATCCACTATTCCAGTTGGACAACTTGCGTTGCGGAAGGAACCTCACAGTCGATCTGGTATCCTTATGGGGAGGAATATAGGTTCAAATGCGTTACCTGTCAATTAACGCCGCGCGCTCGACTTCCCAGTTTTAACGCTCTGCACATAGCCAAGAAATCAAAAGGCAGGCCATAGCTGGCCTAATATTCGGACGGTTAGACCATCCCTTTACTGCCATTCACATAGCCCTCCAAAGCTAAAATTTCAACATTATATGACACAAATCATAGCTGCGGTGGCGGCGCTACTGACATGACCATCTGCCCCACTTTTAGATCCTTGGCGTTCAGGCCCAGTTCTCGGATGATATATTCACCACCTCTGCCACTGATATTTCGACAATACCCGTTGCCTTCCTCGTCGATGAACAGACAACGGATGTTGCTGTAGTCACCCCAAACCCCTGCAAGGGCCATCAACGGAACGCCTTCGGGCAAACATGCCACCTTTTCAAACGTTCGGTAATCGATGCCATAGTCGCGGGACTGCCCGTAGGACATGGTAAAGTGATCAAAGGGTAAACTCATCTATTTTCCTTTCGTTTCAAAGGCCATGACTATGGCCGCGCTCTTGTTCATTCAGGTCTCGTTCAGCCGTTGTTCGGCGCGTTTCGCTAACTTCAAGCTGGCCTCTAAGCCCTCTTGAAGCGTCTCGTAGGTCTGCTCCTCTGTCAGCAAGTCGGCCAATGTGGCGACCGACAAGAGATGCGATTTCATCAGCAGCGCCACGCAATGCGCCAACCCATTCACTTTGCTCTCGATCCCGTTCGTCGAGCGTGCTTCCAAGGCGCGCAATTCCTGCGCTGAGGTTTCGCAGGCCGTCACCAACCGCTCGACGCAGGCGAGCAAATCGCGTTCCAAGGCTGTCAGGGGTGTCGTCATTTATTGCCCCCTGATTTCGATGCAGATGATCGGTGTTCCCGCCATCGTGCAGGTTTTCATTTCGGTCTGATCGGGATCCAGCGTCAGCCAAATCTGCCCCGCCTGTTCGATCCGTGTCAGGCCCAGTTCCGTCAGCTCCGAACGCGTCAAAAAGGTCATCCAGAGCCAGCTCACCGCCACGGTCGAGGTGATCCACACCAAGATCAGCCCTGCGATCACCCAAGGCGATATCGTCAGCCAACGCCGGATCGTCTCGCTGCGCCTCTGCAATTCGCTCCTGCTGTCGCTCAGAAAATAGCGGATATCGGTCTCGATTGTATTCAGCGCGCTTGTCGCAATGTCGCTGAAATCGGTCCTGAAGATCTCCAATTGAGAATTCATCAAGGTGGCATGTTCCTGTCGGATCAAGTCCAGATCCGCGTTCAATTTCTCGCTCAGCCGGGGTGGCTTGCCAGTTTTCATTGAAAATCTCTCCTTTCAGCCGCCAGCGTTCGCCGGTTTCCGGGTCTTTGGCGGTGATGTAGTTTTTGCTGGCGCGGGGAATATCGAAGCCCGCATCTGTCAGAGCATCGACCATGCTGGCACGGTCAGTGATGCTGCCAATGCTGATCTGATCAAGAATCCAGTCATGCAACTCATCGCGGCCCTGCGCACGAGTTGGAGCCTCAGCCACCACCTGCACCTCTTGGGTGCGCTCCAAATCCATCGGATCGGCCCAGCCGTGAGTCTTGTTCATCAGGTCACGCAGGCTGTCATAGGCATTCTGATAGCCGGGTGGTGCAATGTTCAGACTGTTGCCTGTGGTCAGTTCCAGCCGAGGCGTACAAAAATGCAGCTCAACGCGATCTTCGTGGGTATGGCGGACCCAGAGCATATCATATTGCTCAGGGTCCATTCCCGCAAAGGCCAGCCCTTCGAAGGCGTCCATGACTTCGAGCTGCTGGGTCTCAGTCGGTGCGTCCTCAATAGCAAAGCTGATGACACCCGCGCGATAGGTCCATTGATTGTTGCTGGCGTCAATCAGCGCCTCGGTGCGATCAGGATTGCCCCGCAAAACCTCCGGCAGCGGATGCCGCGTGACTGTCTGGGGCTGGCCATCGGCATCGCGGATCAGGTCGCGGTTGTCATCATAGGCCAGCACCTCATCCGCGATCAGATAGCCGACAGGACCGGCCCCCACGCCTTTGCCATTGGGAAAGAACTTGATCAGCATTGCCGCACCTCATCGAGGAGCTGGGCAAGCTGACGTTCGATCACCACGAGCTGACGCGCGAGGGCCAGCGTGTCGAGCTCTATTCGCCCCGCCAGCAAAGCTCGGTTCGTAGCCCGAGCGATCTGGTTAAGGTTACCGCCGATGCGCCCGACCGCCAGCCTCAAGGCCGGATCGACGCGTGGCATTGGCTTGCGGCGGCGCGCCTCCGTCAGGCCAAGCGCCTCACGCAAGAGGGTCGCAGCGGGAACGCCAGCCGCCTCAGCCTTGGCGCGTAGTTCTGCCTTTTCAGCCGCGTTGCACCGAAAGACAAATGTCTCGGTCAGGGCTGCTTTGGCGTGGGGCTTGCCCCCGCCGGTGGGGTTCGAAGGGGAGGCTTGCCACCCCTCGCAAGGTCCCGTGTCAGATGCGCCAGCGTATGACATGGGTCGCCTTGCTCTTTGCACTGAAGACGGTTCTGTTTTCCCCATCAGCCAAGCCCTGCCGCCTGAATTTGCAACGGCGTCACCAGTTCAGCCGCCAAAAGCGCCGTGATTTGGCTGGGCGAAATATGCCGACAAAGCGGGCTGCGATCTGCGATCCAAACCGCCAGCCCTTTCAGCGCCTCGGCCTCTTTGGCTTTCGCGGCCTCACGCTGTATCTGGGCATCGCAGACATACCGCTGCCAACGCTCAGAGCTGAACCAATTGTCCGAAAAGCAAACCTTGGAACGGGTGAAACCCGCGCTTTCACTGGCATAGGATTGAACAGCCTCGATCAGATCGGCAGCAGTGATACCACTCGTCAGGATCTCCCGGATCGCCAACAAGCAATCCGCTCTCCGGCGGATGCGATCCTCGGGATATGCCGCCAAGATTTTCTCAGCTTCATCATCCACCACCCCGCGCGAAGGATATGGATTTATATTTGGTTTATATCTGTTCTTATAGGATTTGCCCTCAGGGGCAGACGGCTTGCCCTCAGGGGCAAATGTATCATTTTCCCCTTTGGCCCACTCGATCTGCCCATTTGGGCAAATGCAATCGCCCAACGCGTACCAGCATGTTCGATCATAACGATCATCGCTGAAGCTCCCCTTCAGGATCAGCTCTGATTTGATCAGCTTATCCAACGCCGTGCGGATCTGTTTTTCTGTCAAATACGGGAACAACTCGGCGAAGGCGGAGATTGAGTTGTAGGTCCAATAGCGCCCATCCCGCAAATTGCGCCGGTTGGCTTGGTTCTTCTCGATCCAGAAGGTGATATTCTGGAAAATCACCGCTGCGTTCAGCCCTACCAGTGCGGCGATGTCAGGATCAAAGCTATGGCGGCTCATTGAGCGCCCCAAACCGGCGTCAGAACCGCAGGAATGCCCCCGATTTTACCGGTATCATGTTCGCCGATAGTTCTGGATTTGTCGTGATACCTATTTCCACCTAATAGCCTGTCAAATAACGATAAAACATTGGATTGCAAATCCGTGTACACCGGTTCGATTCCGGTACTCGCCTCCATTTTTTCCGAGCATTGAAATCCGTCAGCGTAGCACATGCGTTGTTATGCGTTTCGCGAAAGGCTTATGTCTCAGGTTTTTCGCGAAGCGCTCTAATCCCGCCTTCAAACAGGCAGCGCAGGCCATTGATTTCCAATTTGATTTTTTGCGCACTTAAAGTAATGACAAAGAAGAGGTTACTATTTTGTGAGTATCATGTGTGGTTTTGTCACCATCGTTCGCAGGAATGCGCCCGTTACACTAGCAGAATTGCAAACGGCAATGGAGGCATTGGTGCATCGTGGACCAGATGCTGTCGATTACCACATCGAAACGCTGAACGTTCCAGGTGGCCAGGTTAGTATCGGAATGGGCCACGCGCGCCTTTCTATTCTTGATCCCAACCCACGTGCGAACCAACCCTATAAAACCGCTAAGAGTATTATGGTTTACAACGGGGAAGTGTTTAACTTTCAGGCGCTGAAATCTGAACTTACTGCGGCAGGTCATCAGTTTGCAACGACAGGTGATACGGAGCTTTTATGCTCGCTGATCGAAACCGTAGGGCGCGATGCTTTGAAACGCTTGAACGGTCAATGGGCCTTTGTTCATGCGGATAAACAAAAAAGCAAAATACTTGCTGCCCGAGATCGTTTCGGCAAAAAACCCTTCTTTTTCACCAAGAACGATCAACAATTTGTCGCCGCTTCAACCTGTCAGGCTGTCGCATTGGCAAGCAAATCGGCGCTTCGATTTGATCACAGCTATTTAAACAGTTTTCTTCATTTTGAGAGTACGCTTCTGCACGAAGAAAGAACCCCTTACGTTGGTATTTCACAACTAAAGCCCTCGCATTCTTTGGAGCTTGATCTTGGGGAATGGCATTTTGAGACGGTCCCCTATTTCGATATGACCGAGCATGTTGCACAATCTGATCTTAAGCCTGCACATTTGCCTGATCTATTGGTGGATGCGGTTGTGTCTCGCATGGTGTCGGATCGCCCTGTGAGCCTGTTGTTGTCTGGTGGCATCGACAGCAGCTTGATCCTGTCAATTCTACACGCTCAAGATATGATGGATAATGTGACCTGTTTTATTGGCGACAGCGGTAAAACCGAAGACGCGCAGTACGCACAGGCCTGTGTCGATCAGTTAGGATTGTCAGCCAAGACGATCAAAATTGAAACGGACAAAACTGCATTTGATCAGTTTTTACACCTTTGCAAAAATCAAGAAGCTCCCTTCGCCAATCATGGCATGATGTCCATGTCCGCAATGTACAGAGCTATTGCCGAAACAGATTGTAAAGTGGTCTTGGATGGAACGGGGGGGGACGAAGTGTTTGGCGGGTACTGGGACAGACAGTTTCCGCTTGCTTTGCGGGCCGCGCTAAAGTCTGGAAATCTGCCATGGATTGGCTCGTTCTTGCGCTCAAACGGTTCTGATTGGCGCCGTATTGCGCGGGCATTTAAACAGATGATACAGCCCCCGTCCCAGTATGTTCCGCCCTCAGTTTTGAAATATGCTCATAAGAAAACTGCGTCTTCGGGATGTCCACTTGCCGATGGACGTCTGTCTTTTGACGAAGCGTTAGCACAAGACTTAATCGGTGGCAGAATGAGCGATTGGCTCTGGCAAAACGATCGGAATGCCATGTCCTTTGGACTTGAAGCCCGCAGCCCTTTGATGGATTTTCGTCTTTCTGCGTATTGCAACACAGGGTACGCGCATAAATTTCAAGGCAATTTTAATAAGATGGAATTGCGAAGGGCATTTTCGCATTTCCACGAACTTCCGACACAATGGCGATCAGACAAACAAGGATTCAATTGGCAATCCCAGAATTTCCGCGAACACAACAAGCGCCAACTAACGGATCTCATTGCTGAATCACGCAGCCTTTCCACCGTTTTGGATCGTGACCGCCTCCTTCATGATTGCCAAACTGATCCGACCATAATTCAAAGCCATGTTTTTGAACGCGCTTTTACACTTGCTGGTGTTGAGCAGAGCCTAAGCGTCACCGTGTAACGTTTCGCTTAGCCTGCGAATGCGTCAACATCCCCATGACGCTGGTGTCCACGTTCAAAGTGCGCAGCGCTTGATACCACAGGGCGGCGCACCAGATGAAAGTGGCGCAGACAACGGCGACTGATGCGCCCCAAATGCCGAATTTCGGGATCAAGATCAGGCACAAGAACAGATTCAGCGCAATGGCAAACCCTGTCAAAATCAGTTCGCGTTTTTGCTGCCCTACCATCATCAAAAGTGCGCGTGGCATCCCAAAAAAGCTGTTGATCACAGGCAACGCGAACAAAACCATCATCGGGCCAAATGCGGGCTTATATTGCGCTCCAAAAATCAACGCGATCAGCGAAGGCCCTGCCACATAAAAAAAGATGGGCAAAATCAAAGACACAACAAAGGAAATCCGCGCCAAAGTGCGCGCTGTCTGTGCAATGCTGCGCCAATCGTCTGCTTTGTGGAAAAAGGCAAATCGCTGGTTCGCAATCATGTTCAGCGCGGCGTAAGCCAGGCTCGATAGAATGGCGATCTGACCAGCCAGCCGATATTGCCCAACCTGTTCTAAGTCTGCGAAAAATCCAAGAACGAGGATATCCACATACACCAATCCCAACGTCAGGGTTGCGCTGCCTACAAACGGCAGGCTTTGAGGAATCCAAACCTTGGGCTGTAGGTTGACACGCGCCGATGTCAGCGCGGGCGGGGTAACACGGTTCAACAGCCACAGTCCGATCCCATAGCTGATGAAAGTCGCGATGCAATAAATCACGAGGGCCGCGTCAAGTGTGATGCTTGGCAACCAGACCAGCCCACCGAAAATCAGCAGGCAAATCAAGATTGGCCGTACAATGGTTTCGGTAAGTTGTGACAGTACGGGGCGATTCAAACCACGCAAAATCGCAATGCGCAGCGCGGCGTTTTGGCTAATCAGGATCGAAAGCAAGACGGCTGCGACCCCAATTAAGCTTAGATTAATGGGAAAAATTTGCGCTGGGACAAGCCAGAAAATGACGGCCACCCCCGCCAGTGCGCCCGTATAACACAAAGACAAACGCCCCCCCAGATGCGCGATGGATCGCGTTTGGGACCACGCGCCGCTTTGATGGCTTTGGGAGGCATATTTCACCAGCATCGTGCCCCAGCCATTGGTGATAAAAACCTGCCCGAAAATGATTAACGCCAAAGCATAGGCATAAGCCCCAAAGGCCGCGATATCGAGAACGCGGGTCAAAAGAACCGTCATACCAAAGGACAAAACCGCCCCTGCAATCCGCAGCGCAGCCAACCAAAACCCATCTTTCAGCAGCCCCATCAACATGCGTGTTTTGGCCTTTCGCGCCCAGCAACCTATCCGTTGGTAAATTCGTCGTATGCTTCCAAGGCCTTAGCCCCATATGCGATCGACGGTCCACCCCCCATGTAACCGATCATTTCCAAGGCTTCGCATAATTCTTCACGCGTCAGTTTTAGTCGCACGAGGGATTTCACGTGAAAGGCAATACAGCTGTCACAGCGGGTTGAAATGGCGATACCAAGCGCGATTAACTCTTTGGTTTGCTCGCTTAGCACACCGTTCTTTTTGGCCGCGGCGGACATTGTGTTGAACCCTTTGAACATCTCTGGGGTTTCTTTTTGCAACGCGCCAATGCGCCCAACTGTTTCATTGAAAAATTTGGTCCAGCTCATGTCGTGGCCTCCTGTTATTTGCTTTCATCTGATCCCATTTTGCGTTCCAGCCACCGCACGCCTGAGCTGATGATCAGCACAAGCACGAGGTATTCAAGGATCAGCAGGGTATAAATTTCAAGCGGGCGATATTCTGTCACCACCAACTCGTTTGCGCGGCGGGTCAATTCCTGCATCCCGATCACGGACGCAAAGGCGGACATTTTCACGATATAGATAAATTGGTTCGCCAAGGGCGGCAGAATGCGTTTGATCGCTTGGGGCAAGATCACATAGCGCATGGTCTGAGCGTAATTCAGGCCTACTGTTTTGGCCGCTTCGGTCTGGCCTTTGTTGATGGATTGAATGCCAGATCGGTAGATTTCGGCGGTAAAGGCGCTGTCCGAAATGGCAAGCGTGATGATTGCCCCCCAAAACGCATCAATGCTGACGTTGATACCAAAGGATTTCAGCACAACAGGCAGGCCGTAAAACACCCAGAATAACATCGGCAACAGAGGAATAGCGCGAACAAATTCGATGTACACACGCGATGGCAGGCGAATCCAACGATTGGCAGACATGCCTGGCAACGCCACCAGAAGCCCAATGACCATCGACAAAACTGCGGCGATGATCGACAGCAGAATTGTGGCACCAAATCCGTTGAGCAAAAATCGGATGTTGTTGTAGCCCGATTGCGTGGTTGGGTCGATCACATACCAGCCCCAGTTGCCGCTGGCCGAACACCCCGTCAGTGCCAAAAGCGAAACGCATAAAAGAACGGTTTTAGTCTGCATCACGTCGTCCTTAGTGCTGTAAAATCTGGCTGAGGAATTGTTTGCACCGCTCTGATTTCGGTGCTTCGAAAAACGTGTCAGGTGGGCCCGTTTCAACGATGGCCCCCTCGTCCATAAAGATCATGCGATCCGCTGCTTTGCGGGCAAACCCCATTTCATGGGTCACCACAACCATGGTCATTCCGTCTTCGGCCAGATCAACAATCACATCGAGCACCTCTGAGATCATTTCAGGATCAAGCGCGGATGTGGGTTCGTCAAACAGCATGATCTTTGGCTCCATGCACAAAGACCGTGCAATGGCCACACGCTGTTGTTGCCCGCCTGACAGTTCATTTGGTTTTTTGTGGGCCTGATCTGGGATGCGCACCCGTTCAAGGTATTGCATTGCCCGTTCTTCGGCTTGAGCGCGTGACATGCCCCGTGCTTTGATCGGGCCAAGGGTCAGGTTTTGCAAAATCGTCAGATGGGGAAACAAATTGAACTGTTGAAACACCATACCCACTTCGGATCGGATTGCGTCGATGGATTGATTGTCAACCATTTCAATGCCGTCCACCATGATGGTGCCAGTGTCTTTCTCCTCAAGCGAATTTACACATCGGATCAGTGTGGATTTCCCCGAACCAGACGGCCCGCAAACGACCACACGCTCTCCGTGGGCCACGGTCAAATCGATGTCGCGCAGTGCTTGGTAATCGCCGTACCATTTATTCAGGCCCTTAATCTCAATCGCGTTGGCGTTACTCATCCAGAATAGCTCCTTGAACATCTGCTCAAATACATTAGCTTTTGAGCCCTAACCTGTAAGGGAAACAACTCGCGCCACCACAGACCTATCTGGCTGACCGCGCGAAAACTAGGAGAAATCATGCGTATTTTGAAAAAACTGGGCCTCGCGCTCGCGGCTGCGACGGCTCTGATGGGGGCACCTGCCACCGCTCAATCGGCGCTAAACGATATTTTAAGCAATGGCGTTTTGAAAGTTGGCACAACAGGCGATTGGAACCCTATGTCAGTGCGCGACCCCGCCACAAACAAATACAAGGGTTACGATATTGACGTGATGACCCAATTGGCCACCGACATGGGTGTTGAACTGGAGTTTGTAGCCACAGACTGGAAAACACTGGTGAACGGTGTTGTAGCGGGCAACTATCACATGACAGGGTCTGCTTCTATCAGCCCGGCACGCCTGAAAGCGGCGGGGTATTCCTCAAGCTATATTTCTGTGGAAATTCTGCCTTTCACGACCTCTGACAAAGCGGATCGTTTCAACGGATGGGACAGCATCAACCAAGCAGACGTCAAAGTGGCCACAACTCTTGGCACAACGTTTGAAAAACTGGTGCGCGAATGGTTCCCGAATGCAGAAATCGTTGTGGTTGAGGCCCCTGCTCGTGGCTATCAAGAAGTGCTGTCTGGCCGTGCGGATGTGTTTGTAACATCCAACATCGAAGGCTCCACACTGACGTCCAAGTTCCCAAATGTGGGTCAGGTGAACGTTGATGCAGCGCGCGCGCCAACACCAATTGCGATGCTGTTGCCACAGACCGATCAGGTTTGGATCAATTATGTGAACAGCTGGATTGAATTGAAAAAGACCCAAGGGTTCTTTGAAAAAACAGCGGAGAAGTGGGGCCTGTAGGGCGTTTCATCACTTCGTAAAACAATGAAAAACGGCGCTGAGGTTCAGCGCCGTTTTTTTTGTCGGTTTGTTGGAATAGTAAACAAACCCTTAACCTAGACGCGTCGTTTAACACGCGTCTCGTATGACGCGTCTGAGTTAGGAATTTGTTAAGGTTGTGAGAGGCATCGCACGCCATAGCCTTGTGAAACACAAGGCTATATTTGCAAACACCCCTCAGCTTTTGCCTTAATTCCCCAAGATCGTCGGCAAACGCAGCCCTTGTTCACGCGCGCAGGCCACCGCCTCTTCATAGCCTGCATCCGCATGACGCCACACACCAGATGCGGGATCGTTCCACAGAACTCGTTCCAACCGCGCCGCGGCCTCATCCGTGCCATCGGCGCAGATCACCATACCTGCGTGCTGGCTAAAGCCCATACCGACCCCGCCCCCGTGATGCAGGGAAACCCATGTGGCCCCCGATGCTGTATTGATCATCGCGTTCAACAGCGGCCAATCGGATACGGCGTCAGAGCCGTCTTTCATGGATTCAGTTTCACGGTTTGGCGATGCAACCGACCCACTGTCCAAATGATCGCGGCCAATCACAACAGGTGCGGACAGTTCGCCGTTCTTAACCATTTCGTTAAAGGCAAGGCCGAGCTTGTGGCGCACCCCCAAACCAACCCAACAAATACGCGCAGGCAAACCTTGGAAACTGATCCGCTCACGCGCCATATCCAGCCAGTTGTGCAGATGCGGGTCGTCCACCAATTCCTTCACTTTTTGGTCCGTCTTATAAATATCTTCCGGGTCGCCAGACAGCGCGGCCCAACGGAACGGACCAATCCCCCGACAGAACAAAGGTCGGATGTAGGCAGGCACAAAGCCAGGGAAAGCAAAGGCATTTTCCAGCCCTTCTTCCAGAGCAACTTGGCGAATGTTGTTGCCGTAATCGAGCGTTGGCACACCAGCATTCCAGAAATCCACCATGGCTTTCACATGCACTTTCATGGATGCCCGCGCAGCCTGTTCCACCGCTTTGGGATCACTTTCGCGCTTTTCACGCCACTGCGCCATGCTCCACCCTTGTGGCAAGTACCCGTTGATCGGATCGTGCGCTGATGTTTGATCGGTCACGATATCAGGGCGCACACCGCGTTTCACCAGTTCAGGGAAGATATCCGCCGCATTGCCGAGCAGGCCGACAGATTTTGCTTCGCCCGCTTTGGTCCATTTGTCGATCATGGCGAGCGCTTCATCCAAAGTATCGGCCCGCTCATCCACGTATTTCGTGCGCAGACGGAAATCGATGCTTTCAGGATTACATTCAACCGCCAAACAGCATGCCCCTGCCATCACCGCTGCCAATGGCTGTGCGCCACCCATGCCGCCCAGACCACCTGTCAGAATCCATTTACCCGTCAGATCCCCATCGTAATGCTGGCGCCCTGCTTCGACAAAGGTTTCGTATGTGCCTTGCACAATGCCTTGCGAGCCGATGTAAATCCACGATCCCGCTGTCATTTGGCCATACATGGCCAACCCTTTTTTATCCAACTCGTTAAAGTGATCCCATGTAGCCCAATGGGGCACGAGGTTAGAGTTTGCGATCAACACGCGCGGGGCATCGGTGTGGGTTTTAATCACTGCAACTGGCCGCCCAGATTGCACGATCATGGTTTCATCCGCATCCAAGTCTTTCAGCGTGGCCACCATCGCATCAAAGTCAGACCATGTCCGCGCCGCGCGGCCAATGCCGCCGTACACCACCAATTCATGCGGGTTTTCAGCCACATCTGGATGCAGGTTGTTCATCAACATGCGCAAAGGGGCTTCGGTCAGCCAGCTTTTCGCGTTCAGGTCCGGCCCTGTTGGCGGAAATACATCGCGGGTGTTTTTACGATCGTTCATCTGTCAAATCCTCTTGTCCAATTCAGGCCCACAACTGGGGCATTTCAACGTTCACTGCTTTGATCATCGCGCCGGAAGCAACCAGTTCAGAGGCTGCCGCAATATCTGGGGCCAAATAGCGATCCTCTTGCAAACGCGCCACATCTTTGCGCAGCCGTGCGATACTGGCGGCCATTGGCCCACTTGTGGTCAACGGTGCGCGGAATTCGATCCCTTGGGCCGCGCACAGCAGTTCCACACCCAAAATTCCATGCAGATTGCCCAGCATTTTTTGCAATCGGAACGCCCCATGGGCGGCCATGCTGACATGGTCTTCTTGGTTTGCGGATGTGGGCGTGCTGTCGGTCACACAGGGGTTTGCCAGATGTTTGTTTTCAGACATCAAGGCCGCGGTTGTCACCTCTGCAATCATAAGGCCAGAGTTCAACCCAGGTTCTGGTGTCAGAAACGGCGGCAGATCAAAACTGAGCGTTGGGTCCACCATCAACGCAATGCGTCGCTGCGATATTGCGCCAATTTCAGACACCGCCAGCGCAATCATATCCGCTGCAAAACCAACGGGTTCCGCATGGAAATTGCCCCCTGATACGATCATATCCGCATCGGTCAGAACCAAAGGGTTGTCCGTTGCGGCATTGGCTTCGATTTGCAGGGTCATGGCCGCTTGGCGCAGGATATCCATCGCCGCTCCTGTCACTTGAGGCTGACAGCGAATGCAATACGGGTCTTGCACACGGCTGTCCCCTTCGCGATGACTTTCGCGAATTTCCGATCCATCCAAAAGTGTCCGCATTGTTGTGGCGGCTTCTATCTGGCCACGATGGCCGCGCAGATCGTGGATTTCAGGCTGCAACGGTGCCGTTGAGCCCATGATCGCATCTGTAGACAGGGCCGATGTGATCAACGCCGCTTGTGCTGCATCCCATGCCCCAAACAGACCAGACAGGGCAAAAGCCGTGGAAAATTGCGTGCCGTTAATAAAGGCCAAACCTTCTTTGGGGCCGAGTGGCACTGGCGTTAGACCCGCCGCATTAAGCGCCGCTGCACCTGACATCACCTTGCCTTCAAATTCTGCCTCACCCTCGCCGATCAGAACCGCTGTCATATGAGCAAGCGGTGCCAAATCACCCGAAGCGCCGACCGAACCTTGCGATGGGATCACAGGTGTCACGCCACGTGCCAGCATGTCTTGCAAAAGGGCAATCAACTCCCACCGCACGCCAGATGCACCACGCCCAAGCGCCAGCAGTTTCAAAACCATAATCAACCGCGCATGGGCCCGTGAAATCGGCTCTCCCACACCACAGCAATGGGACAGGATCAAATTGCGCTGCAATGTGGCGGTATCTTCGGGTGCGATTTTCAGGCTGGCCAGTTTGCCAAACCCTGTGTTCACCCCATACACCGCCGCGTCCCCTGCTGCCGCCTGCGCGATGCGCGCTGCTGCCGCTTCGACCGCTGGCTTGCACGCTGGATCGAGTGTGACCGCACGCTCTTCGCGCAGAACAGTTGCCAAGTCAGCCAGCGTCACAGCCCCTGGCGTTAATTCCATCACGCTCATAGCGCACCTCCGACAATACGTTTATGTAGTGGGTTAAACCCAATGCGATACACCAGTTCAGCTGGTGTTTCCGCGTCCCAAACTGCCAAATCCGCACGAAGCCCAGCCGCGATCACGCCGCGATCTGTCAGGCCCAGCGCTTGGGCCGCAACCCGTGTCGTGCCAGCCAATGCCTCTTCGCAGGTTACCCGAAACAGGGTGGACGCCATGTTCATGGCCAGCAACAAAGACGTCATCGGTGATGATCCAGGGTTCGCATCCGTAGCAACCGCCATCGGCACCCCATGTTTGCGCAGCAATTCGATGGGCGGTGCCTGTTCTTCGCGTAGGGTATAAAACGCACCAGGCAAAATGACCGCCACAGTGCCCGATGCTGCAATCGCGGCCACGCCTGCTTCGTCCAGATATTCGATATGATCTGCTGACAGCGCCTTATACCCTGCTGCCATTTTGGCCCCACCAAGGTTGGACAATTGATCTGCATGGATTTTCACAGGCAAGCCCAAATCCACCGCCACATCAAACACCCGCGCCACCTGATCTGGCTGAAACGCGATGCCTTCACAAAACGCATCTACCGCATCCACCAAACCTTCGGCGTGCGCGGCGTGCAGGGCGGGAATGCACACCTCTTCAATGAACGCATCATCGCGGCCAGTATATTCGGCAGGCACCGCATGGGCACCCAAAAAGCTGGTTTTGATGGTCACGTCGCGTTGTTCTGCCAACGCACGAGCCGCACGCAACATGCGCAGCTCGGTTTCCACATCCAAACCATATCCCGATTTCACTTCTACCGTGGACACACCCTCTGCAATCAGCGCGTCTAACCGTGGCAACGCGCCGCGCACCAATTCCGCCTCGCTTGCCTCGCGTGTGGCAGAAACAGTGGACACAATTCCACCCCCAGCGCGGGCCACTTCTTCGTAGGACGCGCCATTCAAGCGCATTTCAAATTCCATCGCACGATGGCCGCCAAACACCAAATGCGTGTGGCAATCAATCAACGCGGGCGTCACCAAACGCCCGCCCAGATCAACCGCTTCAATATCCGCATATTGTGCAGGCAGATCGGCCACGACCCCGACCCATGCGATTTGTTCACCGTCCATCACCAAGGCATCCGAACCATCCAATCCATAGGCAGCGTCGCCCACGGCCATTGTCGCAATACGGCAGTTTTTCAAAAGGGTTTGGGTCACAACGGCCTCCGATAGGATTCTCTCTTGCTCTCCATTTCGTATGGTCTTATTAATATTATGTCTATACATAAAAAGTGACGCTGATGAATATTTTTGCTTCCCGCGCCTATCTTTCCGATGGGTGGTCAAATGATGTGCGACTGACCCTTGACGGCACTGAGATCACTGCGATTGCATCAAACGCAACGCCGCAAACGGGTGACACCCGTGTCGACACCCTGCTGCCTGCCTTGTCCAATCTGCACAGTCACAGCTTTCAGCGGGCCATGGCGGGTATGACCGAATTTCGTGAAAAAGGCCGCGAAAGTTTTTGGACCTGGCGCACGCTGATGTATGCGTTTCTGGACCATCTGACCCCAGATCACATCAGTGCAATTGCGGCACTCGCGTTTATGGAAATGCAAAAAGCAGGTTATGCGGCGGTTGGGGAGTTTCACTATATCCACAACGCGGCTGGGGGCACGAAATACGATGACCCAGCCGAACTGTCTTCGCGTATCATAAAAGCCGCGCAAGACACGGGGATTGGCCTGACCCATCTGCCGGTACTGTATTCCTACGGGGATATTGGCGGCAAACCATTGGCTGGGGGGCAATTGCGGTTTGGCAATTCTGTTGATGAATTTGCCGCGCTGGTGGACCGTTGTAAAACACTGGTCCGTGACATGCCCAATGACACAGCGGTCGGCATCGCGCCCCATTCCCTGCGTGCCACGACCCCTGCGGACCTTGCCCAAATCCTCGGCCAAACGCCTGACGGGCCTATCCACATTCACATTGCAGAGCAAACCGCCGAAGTTGACGCCGTTCAGGCCACGCTTGGGGCGCGCCCTGTTGAATGGCTGCTGGATCATGCGGATGTAAACGACCGCTGGTGCCTGATCCACGCCACCCACATGAGCGATGCAGAAACCACCGCCATGGCTCACAGCGGCGCGGTGGCGGGACTTTGCCCTGTGACAGAAGCAAACCTAGGCGACGGTATTTTCAACGGAAAGTCCTATCTAAACGCGGGCGGTGCGTTTGGGGTGGGCACCGACAGCAACGTGAATATTTCGCTAACGGAAGAGCTGCGTTTGTTTGAATATTCCCAACGGCTCCACCACCGAGCGCGCAATGTTTTAGCCCCAGAAGGCGGATCAACGGGCACAACGCTGTATACCCAAGCCGCTAAAGGCGGTGCGCAGGCGCTCGCCAGAAACAATGGCGAAATCGCGGTTGGTAAACTCGCTGATCTTGTGGCGATCAACAGTAATGACCAACGCCTCTGTGCCTTGCCCCCGTCTCAACTGTTTGACGGGTTGGTGTTTGGCGCAAACGACAGTGTTGTCACCGATGTATGGTCCGCGGGACGCCACAATGTTCAGAAGGGCCGTCACATTCAGGAAGACGCCATCCTTGAGCGTTACAGACATGCGATCAAAGACCTGACATCGCGGATTAGGGACGTCTGATGCGCACAGGGTATCAGGATATTAAAGACCACATCCTGCACCAAATCCGCAGCAATGTATGGACACCTGGCACATTGCTTCCAGGGGAAATTGATCTGGCTGAAAGCTTTGGTTGTGCGCGTGCCACCGTCAGCCGTGCCATGCGCGAACTGGTGGATGAGGGTATATTAGAACGCAAACGCAAAGCGGGCACGCGGGTGAAATCCTCGCCTACACGGCGGGCGCAATTTGCCATTCCAATCATTCGCACCGAAATCGAAGATACGGGTGCGCCCTATCGGTATGATCTTGTGGAACGGCATGTCCTGCCCGCCCCAAACTGGCTGCGATCCCGATTGGATTTACCAGAGTCCGCATCCGTTTTGCACCTGAAATGTATGCATTACCAAGGCAACACGCCTTATCAGTTCGAAGATCGTTGGATCAACCTTGCCGCAGTTCCACAGGCCGAAAGCTATGCGTTTAAAGATATTGGCCCCAATGAATGGTTGGTGCAAGAAGTGCCGTTTACGGATGGCAATTTGGAATTTTCCGCCACCAATGCCACCGAAGATATCGCCGCGTTTTTGGGCGCACCCGTGAATGCGGCCCTGTTTACGGTGGAACGCACCACATGGCTCGCCGATGTCAGTGTCACATTCGCACGGCTGTATTTTGCCCGTGATTACAAAATGACGACGCGCCTGTAACGGGCGGCTCACATCGGGAAATACAACGTAAATCCTGTGCCATGGCCCGTGTCAGGTGGGGTCCACGCCAATTCACCGCCATAAAACTCAACAATCTTTTGCACCGTGGGCAGGCCCATGCCACTGCCTTCCACATCATCGCGAGGACGCAGTGTTTTCATCACCTCGAACACGCGTGTGCGCTGGTTTTCAGGAATGCCAGGACCATCGTCAGACACATGCAGCGCCACGCGCACCCCTTCCCCCACAGAGCGAATAGCAAAGCGCCCGTTTGGCCCAGTATGGTGCTTTATCGCGTTTGACAGCAGCGCCACCAACATCACTTCGCAATCACGGGTTCCCATCCAGAGTGTTTCATGCTCGAAGGCTACATCCAATTCAAACCCGTCGGGCACATGACACAAGCGCACAGCTTTTTGCCACGCCTCTGACAGGATCACTTCCTTGATGTCTTGTTTGCGCCCGACCCGTGAGTAGGTCAGCAGATCGAGCAGCATCTGATCCACTCGCCTTGCATGGGTTTTCATCAATCCCAAGTATTCGCTTACAGCCTCTGGAATAGACTGACCTTCGGCTTCTAAATCTTCGCTGATCCATTGCGGGATTTCGGCCAAGGCGCGAACGGAGGCCCGTACATCATGGCTCAGAACATAGATAAACTCGTCAAAATTGTCGGATTTCGGCTCCATCTGTCCGTCCATTTGGCTCTCCTTCGTGATCCATGTATTA
Organism: Amylibacter sp. IMCC11727; assembly: GCF_029854195.1. Lineage (NCBI taxonomy): Bacteria > Pseudomonadati > Pseudomonadota > Alphaproteobacteria > Rhodobacterales > Paracoccaceae > Amylibacter > Amylibacter sp. IMCC11727. The sequence goes on along the minus strand of NZ_CP122960.1, from coordinate 1,271,912 downwards.
GGTAATATCTTTCAACAGTTTACGCGTATTTTTTGGGTATTTTTGGCGCAACTCCGCCCAGCGTTTTTTCTGTTTGGTTTTGTCCGACCGGTTTGTAATCAGCCGCCAGCGCATGGCCGCGCGTTCCATCGCAACTTTTGGAGATACCTCTTGGCGCAGGGCCCGTTGCACCCAATCCCCCAAGGCACGGAAATATTCGCCCTGGTTTTGGAGGTACAAATCGGGGATCGCGTTTTCCATGCTATGACGATGCACTTTGAGAAACGCCTTGGAATACGCCGCTTGAATGCCAGCATCTTCGTAATGTTCGGGGCGAAACGGATCGAAATACCCATCGGTCTGGCGCACCGCGAGCGTGGACATAGACGGGGTCGAGGCAAACAACGCAAACAAATACGATATTTCTGGCAACGGGCTGTTGCGGGTTACAACGTAATTCCACCCCCAGTTGAAATATGGCGTAGCCAGCGGTTGCCCGTCAACCTGCCCACCAGGTAAGGGGCCAAAAACCATATTGTCGCGCATCTGAGATTTGGACCCGTTGAAATACTTTTGTGATCCGCCCCATCCAATGTTGCAATACACATCCCCGCGCGCGAACCGTTCCCAGTTTTCAAACAGCCCAAGGCGTGTGCTGTCGGGGCATAAATGCGCACTGGCCCGCACCATATCTTCGAGTGCTTCCACCCCCGCATCTGTTGCGATTTGTGGCTCCATGTCTGTTGAAAACGGCCAAACCCCTTTGGCATGAAAGCGTGCCCACCATTCCCACGCAACATAGGCAGGCGTGCGAAACAACAAGCCCCCCCACATCCCATCGTCGGGGCGGTTGAAAAATGCCATTTGCTGATCCAATTCGCCCCAAGTGTCTGGGCGGGATAACGGGGCCCCGAAACGATCCGCATACCGCGCCTGTTCGGTTTCATCTTGTAACCATTCTTTGTGATAAAACATCACATAGGCATCGCCATCCGTTTGAAATCCATAGATTTCTTCGTCAAACTTGTCGCCGACACCATACAGGATATCATCCCGAAATCCCGCAGGTTCATAAATGTTGGCAAACGCCGTGATCGGTAATATCGCCCCTGCAGAGGCCAAATCTGGCAGGCCAAAGGTGGCAGGCAGAGCCACATCAAACCGCTTGGCTTGGCTAAACGAATCCAACAGCAATTCAGTGTTAATATCATCTACAGGAGTTTCTTTGACTGTGACCGCAACCCCAGTCATATCCACAAATTTCTGGATCACTGGCCACACGTTTCCCCCTGCCCCGTTGGGCAGCAATATTCGCAACTGTGGCGCAGACTCTCCTGCCAAGTGCCGCACGCGATCCGCAATCTTTTGTTCGAAATCAGGGGGTGTCGTGGCCCGTGTGCCCCCCCCTGTGAACGGCAAAGCAACACAAGCGGCCAGCGCACCCAAAACGCGGCGACGTGGCATATTTTGGGGCATGTGATACACGTTCACCCTGCGTTTGATCATGAGAGCAGCCCTTGGGAAATCATCCGCAATCTATGACCCAAGACAATTAACCAAACCTTAACGCTTCAGTAATACTCAACTTTTAGGGAAATTTGGGCGGGTGATTTGACGTGCGGCAAGGTTTTCAGCTGATCTCTTCGGGCATTGTGCCACGGTTGCGCATCACGTTTTGCATTATCATTTGCGTGCTAATCGCTCAAATGGCTGTTGTTATGTACCAGATGCGCACGCTCAATCGCTCTGTTGCGGACCTCACCCAATCTGCTGTTGGGGTGTTTCTGTTGACCGAAACCACCGAGCGAGAGTTGAAGAACATGCTTCTTTTGCTCCAACGCGCGAACACGGCAAAGTCATTGGCGGACCTTGCGCCGTTTCAATCAAACCTTGAAACAACCTTGATTAAACTGCGCGAAACAATTGCAAAAATGGCGAAAACAGATTTGTCCCCCGATGACAGTCGTGCCATGGCGACCGCGTTGCAAGAGATTGACCAAGGTGCTGAACAAAGCATCGCTGCAAAAAAGGCCAATTTGTTGCATGCAGGGCATCTTGCAGCCCTAACGGACCAGTTAAATCGCTTGCGTGAAACCATGCGTTCCGATCTGGAAACCCTAAGTTTTGAAGCCGCTCAGCGCACCGAAAACACCATGGCACAGGCCGAACGCACCACGGATCAACAGGGGGCATTTTTGTTGCGCAACATCAGCAATGATCTGGCCATTGCCAATACAATCACTGCCATAACACTGCAGGTTGATGCGCTGTTGGCCAAGGCAGACACGTTGCAAAACCTCGACTCGCGCCGTGCAATCGAAACCAATGTGCAAACGCTGCGCTTTGATTTGCGAAACATCGTTGTTTTGACAGGGCAATTGCCCCAAAACCCGTCGCGTCTTGCCCTTGCACGCTCTTTGTCAGATTTGCGCAGCACCCTGTTTTCTGAAAACGGATTGGTTCAAGAGGTTTATGAAAAGAAAGCCGAGCAAGACCGTTTAGATGCGCTTTTGCTGGCCCAAGACGCGCCGATCCGCCAGATTTCCGATTTATCTGCACTGTTGAATGCAAATGCAGGCCAGCAATTGTCTGCGGCGCGGACCGATTTATCAAAATCCGCCCGCACCTTGATCATCGGCATGGCGTTCACGCTGTTCATTTCCTTTGTCGTCATCGGCAGCGCGACACTGGTTATTCTTGAACGCCAAATCAGCCAACGCATGGCCCGCCTGACCAAAGCTGTGACCTCTATTGCAGAGGGCAACACGCAATACGATGTGCAAGTTCAAGGCAAAGACGAACTTGCCGCGATCGCCGAAGCGCTGGATGTGTTTAAGGTGAACGCGACCGAATTGCATCGGTCCAATCAAGAGCTGGAAAAATTTGCCTATGCGGCGGCCCATGATCTACGCTCCCCGCTTCGTGCCATTCAGGACTTATTGGAATGGACATTGGAAGACGACGAAAACGTCTTTTCCGAAGACGGCGCGGCCAATATGGCGCTGTTGAAAAATCGGGTGGAACGGCTGAATGCTTTGCTGTCCGATTTGCTGGAATATTCCCGCGTCGGCCAAGAGGAAAAAGACCTTATTCACCTGTCTATCAAAGACGTGGTGCAAGAGATTGCAGATTTTGTCGATCCAGAGGGCAATTTTAATGTCACCTATACTGGCACCCCTGACAAAGTACTGACCTACGCCACGCCATTGCGGCAAATTCTGTTGAACCTGATCAGCAACAGCGTCAAACATCATGACCAGAAAACGGGCTCGATTACCGTGCATGCGGGAATTGAACAAAACCGCATCCAGATATCCGTGACAGATGATGGTCCAGGCATCCCAGCAGAATTTCAAGACCGCGTGTTTGGCCTGTTTGAAACGCTCAAACCGCGGGACGAAGTCGAAGGATCGGGGCTGGGCCTGTCAATCATTCGTAAATCTGTTGAACACTATGATGGCACCATCGAACTGCATTCTGATCCCACTACGGGGCGCGGAGCCACTTTTGTATTCGACCTGCCAAAACGTTCCATCATTCGCACTGATCTTAAAACCGCTGCCTAACCCGCGCCAAGGAGCCAGCCATGCAAGACCCCAAAGATTTAACCGCCGTTAAGTTTCTGATCATTGACGATGATATGGTCAGCGTGATGGCGGTCAAACGGGCAATCAAAAAGCTCAAAATCGTCAATCCGATTGCGGTGGCCAAGGACGGTTTAGAAGGATTGGAAATCTTGCGCGGTGAACAGGGCGAACGGGAATTTCTGCCCCCATTTCTTGTTATTTTAGACCTGAACATGCCCCGTATGAACGGCTTTGAATTTCTTGAAGAAGTCCGCAAAGACAGCCGTCTTCACCGCGCTGTCATCTTTGTTTTATCCACGTCAGACGCCCCAACAGATGTGGCCGCTGCCTATTCCAACAATATCGCAGGGTACATCGTCAAAGACGATCTCGGTGACAGCTTTGTCAAAGCGCTCGATATGATTGACGCGTTTTCCAAAGTTGTCGAGCTGCCAAGTTAATGGATCGTGCCCATCGGCCTCAAACCAACGCCGCCATTTAGGCGGAATTTTCAATGAATTTAAGGGAATACCTCGTTGGGGCCACGGCGAATAATGCGCAAGTTAAGGCCTCGTTAACGTTTTTGCGGCACAGTTCTGTCATCCAAGACATAACGCAACGCGGGGAACGGCATGAAGGGGTGGCACGCGGTGTGTGAAATTCGGCGTCCCTATGGCCTCAGTTTGCTTGGCCAAATGGTGTTTAAACAGAGGTGATTTCTGATGAGTGCGATCCAAACCAACAGTTCAAATGCAGTGAGTATTCCCACCAACAACACAATCAATGCGCTGATTTTGGACGATGACAAATTCGACCGCGCCAAAATCCGCCGGCTGTTCAACATGGCTGGTCTTCCATTTGTTCTGAACGAGGCTGACACGCTCAAATCGCTCAAACAGTGTTTGGATGCGATGGAATTTGATGTGGTTCTGATCGACTATAACCTGACTTATGGCACGGGTTTGGACGCGCTGAAACTGATCCAACGTCATCCCAAAAACGCCAATGCTGCTACGATCATGATTACTGGGGATGACCGATCCACCATCGCGGTTGAGGCCATGAAAACGGGTTGCAAAGATTATGTGACCAAATCTGATCTGTCTGCGGGGGAGCTGAAATCCAAGGTGCAAACCGCCATTGAAAAATCAGGGTTCAAAAACTCTGACGAAGGGCGCTGGCGCGAAAATGTGGACAATTTAACCGAAGTGATCGTTGCGAATTACGCACATACCCTGCAACCGCGGATCGCCAAAATCCTGCAGGATACACAGTTGCTGCGCACGTCAATCGAACACCCTGATGTTGACCCTGTAAAAGACCTCGAAACGATCGAACGTCAGTGTATGGATTTATGGCTTGCCTTGACCGACACGGACCAACTGAACATGTCAAACTGAATGAGCGTTCGCTCTCAGGCATCACTTCCGTTTTGCTATCAGCCTTGCCATGTCGATCATTCGTGCGGAAAACCCCCATTCATTGTCATACCAACCATACAGCCTGATTTGATTGGCCCCGACAATTTGACTTTCTAACGCCGCAAGGATCAGGCTCTCAGGCCGCCCGCGCATATCGGTGGACACAACGGGATCATCCGTCACCCCAATCACGTCGGATCGCTCTGCAATGGCGCGCGCTATTGTTTCAACAGGGTCTGCCAGCGGCGTTTTCAGCTGAACCACCGCGTCAACGGCGGACACGCTGATCACTGGCACGCGCACGGCTGCGATGCTCAAGCGATCAGAAAACGCAGGCAGCACCCCAAAAATCTGCTGTGCTGCGCTGGTGCTTGTGGGAACCATCGACACCCCCGCCGCGCGGCTGCGCGCAAAACTCGCTGCGGGCGCATCAACGGTGGGTTGGCTGCCCGTATAACAATGGATCGTGGTGATATGCGCACGCGCCACACCCCAATGGCCTTCAAGCACCTGTAACAACGGGGCAATGGCGTTGGTGGTGCAAGAGGCGTTCGACACGATCTTGGCATCCCCCAAAATCTGCTCGTTCGCCCCGAGCACAACGGTTTTATCCGCTGCTGCAGATGGGCCAGAAATCAACACCGCTTTGGCTCCTGCCTGTAGCCCCCGCTCCGCCACATCACGTGTTTGCGCCGTGCCTGCACATTCTAAAACCACGTCAACGCCTGACAAGTTTAACCGCGAAATATCCCGTTCAGATGTGAAAGGAATGCGCCGACCCGCAATCACAATCGCCCCCTCGGCCATTTCAACTGACTGTGGAAACGGCCCAAAAACGGAATCGTAACGCAGCAAATATGCACACATATCAAGCGCCGCGATGTCATTTATCCCAACGATTTCAATATCTTTATGCGCATCCGTCATCAGCTGGCGCATCAACGTGCGCCCAATACGCCCAAACCCATTGATAAAAATCTGCATGCCAAACCCTCCAGCCAAGTCGCCCCTCCCTGTCCAACAGGGTACAAACGATGATAAGATGTGTCAGAAAGACTGACCTAGTAACGCACGACACATAGGGATTGTAAAGCAGTTCTACCCTGCCCTAGATCACGGCTTTTTCCAAAAACGCCGCGTTGTCTTCGATCCGTTTGTATTCAAAGGGCGTCAAATCCAAGGACCGATATTCGCCATAGGCGATCAATTCGGCCACGCCGCGCCCCATGGCGGGGGATTGCTGGAAGCCATGGCCAGAAAACCCGTTCACAAATACAAAGTTATCAATCTTTGTGTGCCGCCCGATGATGGCGTTTTGATCCAGCAGGTTATAGGCGTAGTGCCCTGCCCACGAATTCACCAACTTGATGGCTTCGAACTGCGGAATTCTGTTGGCGATGGCAGGCCAGAATTTTGATTCCCACAAGGAATGGTCCTGCTCAAAATCATCATAGTCTGCGGCCTCCTCGGTGTGTTCATCCGCACCGCCCCCCGCCAGATAATAGGCCCCATCGGTGCGCATATGCACCCCATTTGGATCAATCGTAAGGGGTAAATCCTGATCGAGCGGTTTTTCCGCATCAAAAATATAAGTGTACCTTTTGCGCGGCTCAACGGGCAGAGGAACGCCAACCATCGCTGCGGTACGGGCCGCGCGCGGCCCTGATGCGTTCACGACCGTGCCACAAGAAATTACCTCGCCAGATTTCAAGGTTACACTGTCCACCGCCGTGCCAGCGGCGTTTTTCTGCATCGAAACCACTTCGTTTTCGATGTATTCCACACCCCGCTCGCGCCCTGATCGTTTCCACCAATCAAAAATCGTGCCCCCATCGAAATACCCTTCATCCACCAAATTGTGGTTGGCTCCAATAATCCCATCCAGATTGTAAAACGGATAGGCGGCAGCAATTTCGTCGCGCGACCAAAACTTAGTCCCAGCCCCTTCGGCCTGTTGAATAACCTGCACATCGCGCAAAGTGTTCGCAAAAGCCTCGGTATTGGCCATGTACATATAGCCATAGCTTTGCAGCAGGATGTCGGGCACGCGCTCATCCCCGCCCATAAAACTGCGAAAATTTTTAATAAACTCGGCCCCAAATTGAGACACTTTAATGTTGATCGGTGCGCTGAATTGCTGGCGAATACAGCTGTTGGTGTGCGCGGTGGAGGAAAACGCGTAACTCGCGTCCCGTTCTATCACCAAAATTGTGCCATCAAACCCCGCACAATCGGTCAGCCACCACGACACAGACGCACCGTACATGGCCCCGCCCACAATGACCACGTCATAAGAAGACCGCTTTGCCTGTTTTGGATAGAGCCCCTGTGCCATGTCGAGTCCTTTCAGAAATTACTTTGAAATCCGTAACACAGAATATGCGCTGCGCAAGCCGCGTGGTCAGATGCAAAACACCATCCATCGTTTTTACCTTTCAAATCGCAGGCAAACTCCCCTAACGTCGCCCCATGATGCGCGCGCTCTGTACTCTTTTGTTGTTTTTGCTGCCCACCTTGGTCCTCGCCCATGCAGGCTCTCAAGGGTTGATCCTGTTGTTACCAACAGAAATTTACATCACCGCAGGCGCAATCGCGGTGGTTGTTACGATCCTGCTTGCTGCAGGGCTTAATCATGGACAACTGACCCGATTGTTCACGCCGCTGACCTTTGGTCGTGCCCCAGCCCCCTTCACCGTTTTGCCAAGCCTTGTGTCGAGCATGATCTTCGCTTGCCTCATTTGGATCGGTCTGTTTGGGCCGAGTGATCCGTTGGCAAACCTGATGTCGCTTACAACCTGGACCCTGTTTTGGATCCTATTCGTGATTTTCTGTGGCAAGTTTGGCCAACTTTGGGATTGGGTGAACCCGTGGGCGGGGCTCTATTCTGTGCTGATGGGGGATGGAGACCCACCCGCCAAACTGCCCACCAGTTTGGGGTATTGGCCCGCAATCTGGTTGCTGTTTGCTTTCAACGCCTTCGGCATTTCCAACCCCGCGGCCACGGATCCGATCCAGCTTGCGATCCTTGGCAGCCTTTATTGGATTTTCACGTTTTTGATGATGGTGATCTTTGGGCGGGATTGGCTGAAACGGGGCGAATTTATCACCGTGTTTCTGGCTCTACTTGCACAGATTTCCGCCTTTGGCCGCGATGAACGGTTTCATTTCGGCTTTCCGGGCTGGCGCATTGTGGCCGCCAAAACACCACCCATCACACTCGCGCTGTTTTCGCTTACTCTGCTTGGCACAGGGACATTTGATGGTTTTAACGAAACGTTTTTCTGGCTGGCGCAGTTGGGCCTGAACCCGCTGGAATTTCCAGGACGATCCGCCATCATTGGGGAAACAATCGCAGGGTTGCTGGCGGCAAATCTGCTGTTGATTGCGTTGTTTTACGGCCTGATATACCTGACCACCCCTGCATCACACCGCAGCGAAATGTTTTGCCGGCAAGCGTTGACCATCCTGCCCATTGCCTTCGTGTACCACTTTGCCCATTTTTTACCGAGCCTCCTTGTAGACATTCAATACACCGTCAAAGCTTTGTCCGATCCATGGCAAACAGGGGCGGATTTCCTTGGGCTTGGCCAATTTTATGTCACCACTGGATTTTTCAACACACTGGCCACACAGCGGGTAATTTTCCTTACCCAAGCAGGAGCAATTGTCATCGGCCACATCATCGCGATCCTGCTGTCCCATCGCGTGGCCGCAGATTATTTTTCAACGCGGCGTGGCGTGTTGATCAGCCAAATTCCCTTGTCGGTTTTCATGATTGGCTACACGGTTTTGGGCTTGTGGTTGCTTGCCACACCCAAAGGTGCTTAATCCACAATTGTCGCCCTATTCCACGCATCCGCGAGGATCGGTCGTTGCCGCCGTGCCACCGCTATTCCAAGGATTGCAACACCACAGGCACCCGCCCACGGCAGAAAGTGATCCGTATCAACCACCATCCCAAACAGCGGCATTTCACTGCCATCTACGATTGATTTCTGCGAATGATAGAGCATCTCTGCAAACGCGGCGCAGCCTAACACGCCAATCCCCGATGGCAGCAAAACGCGCAGGTATGGCCCCCACAACATTCCCATTTTACCAAGTCGAACAGGCAACAAGTGCAAAGCCAACAGCCCCGCCAACCCACCTGGAAAATACATCACCGTGGCCAAGAACAACACGCCCACATACAGCTCCCATAAGTCTGTGTGCAGGCTAAGAACGGTTTGCAACAGCGTGAACACAATGGCCCCTAAAATCGGACCATAAAACACGCCAATGCCGCCCAGAAACGTAATCAACAAAATGGTGCCAGAGGCCTGAACCGTCAGGTTTTCTGCACTGGCAATTTCAAAAGCAATGGCAGAAAGCGCCCCTGCGACCCCTGCAAAAAATCCAGCCCCGCAAAACGAAATAAACCGCACCCATCTTGCTGAATACCCCACAAATTCAACGCGTTCAGGATTGTCGCGCACTGCATTTGCCAGCCGCCCCATAGGGGTTTGGGTGAACACATACATGGCCGCCACACTGATCAGCATCCAGCCTGTCACCAGAAAATACACGTCTAGGTGTTGCGCAAAATCCAACCCGAGGATCTGCGGCCCGTCTGTACGGTCCCACAACATGCCACCACCGCGAAAGAAAGCCACGACGATGATGGAGAAGGATGCCACCAACTCCACCACACCAAGGGAAATCATCGCAAAAGATGTGCCGCCACGCCGAGTCGAAAACCCGCCGATCACCGTTGCAACGCCAAGGGAAAACAACCCGCCAAACAAGGGTAAAATCGGCAGATACACCGCACTGCCCAGCGCCCCGTTCATCACATGCACAGCGGCAAAACCACCCACGCCCATGTAAACCGCATGACCAAAGCTCAGCAATCCAGCTTGCCCCAGAACCATGTTGTAAGACATTGCAAAGACAATAGTAATTGCCATCTGGGTCAAAACAAGAATTGCGCTGTTAGACGAAAAAATTAGCGGCAAAACACAGACGAGGAACACCGCGCCGCCCCAAATTGTGGCCCCCCGCCGCAGATCACGCCGTTGCGTTGTCATCTTTGATTGATCCTCATATCGATCAGGCTAATCCGCATTAAAACAACAGGCTAGCATGACGCTACGGCCCCATCACAGTTTCCAGTTTGGCGAAAAAAAAGTAGACAAATTGTTAGCACACATACAAACTTCAGAAAAAGCAGCGATCAGCAGCCGACTCGGGAGGTCACAATGACAAAACTGATTAAGCCAACTCTCACCCGCCGCAAACTGCTTGGCACTGGGGCCGCAGCATTGGCCAGCACACCCCTTCTGGGCCGATATGCCCAAGCGCAAAGCTCTGAACCTATTAAAATCGGTTTTCAGGTTCACCGCACGGGCATCGGCGCGTCCTACGGCCGTTGGTATGATCGCACCACGCAAGCCGCCGTCAAACGCATCAACGACATGGGCGGCATCAACGGACGCCCTGTTGAGGTGATTTCCGAGGACGATGGAACGGATCCGAAACGCGGTGCCGAAGTTGTTGAGAAATTCGCAACACAACACAACACCGACATCGCCTTTGGTACATTGTTTTCCCACGTGGTTTACGGCTCTGCGCCTCGTGCAGGGGAATTGAAAATGCCGTATTTTGTTGTTTCAGAAGGCCACCATGTGGCGTCTGGCGCGCTCAATCGCTGGACCATGCAGCCTGGCATCACGGACGTGAAATCACAGGTACAGGCCATGGCGCCGTTTGTGGCGGAAAATCTGGGCAAGAAGGTCACGATGATCTATCCTGACTTTGCCTTTGGCCATGATCACCGCGATTACTTTTCTGCAGCAATCGAAGCTCAGGGCGGCGAAGTCGTTGCAAAAATCGCGATCCCCCCCACCGAAACGTCGTTTACCAAATATTTCCCGAAAATCCCGCGTAATACCGATGTGATTTACCATGTCATGGTCGGCCCTGCCGTTCTGACGTTTGTAAAGGAAATGGGCGAATTCTTTGGCCCAAGCAAACCAGAAATCTTTGGCTTCATCGACAGCTTGGAAGCGGTCGATATCGCCTCCCCCGGCCTCGAATTCCTCGAAGGCACCTACTTCTGGGAAGGCAACCCACGCTATGCCCAAGACACCAACCACGATTTTGATGCCAACTACCGCAAAGCGGTCGGCGTCGACGAAAACGGTGCCTCTGTTTCTGATTCCAAGGACGTATCCACATATGCTCATATGTTTGGCTGCTGGGAAACACTCAACATCGTCAAACGCGGCATGGAAATGGCCGATTACAAAGGCGCGGGCGACCGCCAAGCCTTGATTGAGGCCGTGGAATCTATGTCCAATATGGACCTATCTGATGACCACCCTCAGGGTGCAAAAATCTTCAATGGCAAAACGCACCAGACCTTTGGGCATCAATATATTTCCAAGGTTGAAGGCGGAAAACTGGCCCTCGCTCATACTACGTCCATCGAAGATACGATGTACGAAGACGAAGTCGATTACACCACGCAGAGCTTCTAATCTGCGGGTGATGCTGCCAAGCCCACCGCATGTTTCTCCCCGTGCGGTGGGCCTTTTTAACTCCACATGAAAAGTTAAATCATGGATTTCGGCCCCCACCTTTTGCTGGCTATCTTGGAAGGCGGCGTCACGGCTGCGGTTCTCGCACTCACCGCGATGGGCCTCTCCATTGTGTTTGGCGTGATGCGCGTGGTGAACGTGGCCCATGGCGAATTTTACATGGTGGGTGCGGTGCTGGCTTGGTACATCGCCACCGCGCTTGGGGGTAATCCCGCGCTTGGATTTGTGGCGGCGATCATCGTCGCCCCCTTGCTCGTTGGATCGCTTGCCGCAGGTGTGGATCGGCTGATTCTGCGCCGTATTAATTACGATCCAGAACGCACCATCGTGGCCACCATTGGCACGCTTTACATCCTGCAACAAACCACGCTGATGACCTTTGGCCCCAACCCGCGCCCCGTTGAACCGCCGTTTAATACCCGCATCGCACTGCCGTGGTTTGAATGGAGCGATAAAGGGCTGGAGTTTTATTATCCGTGGGGTCTGTCGATCACCTCTTACAAACTGTTTGTTATCGTTGCCGCCAGCGTTATCCTGATCACGCTTTGGCTTGCGATCACACGCTCCAAAGCAGGGCTTATTATGCGCGCTACCCAACAAGACAGCGATATGGCTCAGGCCTTTGGCATCCCCGTCAAAACCGTCTATTCCGTTGTCTTTGGCCTTGGCGCAGGGCTTGCCGCCGTTGGTGCGGTTCTCGTCGTTCCCATTCAACAGGCCTATTACCTTATGGGTCATGACCCGCTGCTCCTCGCTTTCATCGTCGTGATTATCGGCGGCCTAGGCTCCTTGCCTGGAACCATCATCGCCGCGATCCTGATCGGCATGGCAGACAGCATCATTTCGGTATTCTTCACGCCCACACTGGCGAAAATCTTTGCCACATTGTTGGTGGCTACTGTGCTTGTGTTCCGACCTACGGGGTTGATGGGGAAGTCCACCGCATGACGAACACCACAAAAACACACGCACTGCATTATGGCCTTCTAGCGATCCTCGCCATCGCCTTTATGATCCTGCCCCAATACCACTCAGGTAACCTCGCGCGGGTTATGGTATTGGCGATCTATGCCATGGGATACAACATCCTGTTTGGCTACACAGGGCTCCTTTCGCTTGGCCATGCGCTGTTTTTTTCCGCGGGTATGTACGGCCTCGGCCTGACGATGCACTTAGGCGGGTGGACCCCTGCCCCTGCATTCCTTGCCGCACTCCTCGCTTCGGCGGTTGTGGCCACAGTGATCGGCTTTCTGGTCCTGCGCACGAGCGGGGTGGCCTTTATGATCGTCACGCTGATGTTTGCGCAAGCAGGCTACCTCACCATCCTTTATTTCGGCACATATACCCGTGGCGACGAAGGCTTTGCCCTGCAACAAGCCACCCGCCAATTGATGGGCCTTGACCTAACAGACCAGACAATTCGCTACTACACCGCGCTCATCCTTTTCTCCGCCACGCTCCTCTTGCTCGCTTACTTCATCCGCTCGCCGTTTGGGCGCACCCTCATCGCCATCCGCGAAAATGAGGAACGCGCCAAAATGCTTGGCTACAATGTCACCGCGATCAAGCTCAAGGCGGTGATCCTGTCTGGCGTTATCTCAGGCGCAAGCGGCGGTGCTTACGCCCTATTGTTTGGAAACACAGGGGCCACTTTCGCCACCGTTCAATTCTCGATCCTACCGCTCCTTTGGGTCTTGGTTGGCGGAGCGGGCACAACCACAGGTCCGTTCATCGGCGTGCTGTTTATGACCTATCTCATCGACTATGCCTCGGGCCAAACCACCGCTTACCTAATCGTTGTCGGCGTGGTGCTTGTGCTTGTCACCCTGTTTCTGCCCCACGGCATTGTGGGCACTCTGCGCAACAAATACGCGGGGTGGCTGCCATGATCTTGTCTACCCGTGGCCTGACCAAAACCTACGCAGGTGTTGCCGCCAACACAGACGTGGATTTCGATCTACCAGCGGGCCAAACCCGTGCGATCATCGGCCCAAATGGTGCAGGAAAATCCACATTCGTCGGCATGGTCTGCGGCCGCATTCCTGCCTCACGCGGCAGCGTTATCTTTGATGGCACAGACATCACCACCCTGCCCGCCCACGAACGCATCCGCGCTGGCATGGCTTATACCTTTCAAATCACATCGGTTTTTCCTGGCTTGCCAGTACGCGAAAACATCAACCTCGCCGCGCGGCGGCGATTGGGCCGCAACAAACGCGCCGTCCAATCGAAAACTGACGAAGTGTTGCAACGCCTGAACATCACAGATCGCGCCGACCAATTGGCCAGCGATCTGTCCTACGGCCACCAACGCATCCTTGAAATCGGCATGGGACTGGCCCAAGACCCCCGCCTGTTTATCCTAGATGAACCCACCCAAGGGCTAGCGGAATCCGAGGTTGAAGATTTCAATCAGCTGATCAAATCCATGGATGCAGAAACGACGATCCTGCTGATCGAGCACAACATGAATGTCGTCATGGCCGTGGCGGAATACATCACTGTGTTGGATCAAGGCATGGTGCTTGCCAACGGCACCCCGTCCGAAATCCGCGCCAATGCAACCGTGCAAGAGGCGTATTTGGGGACGGGTCATGCTTAGCCTCTCTCACATCCAATCGGGTTATGGCGCGGTGCAGGTCCTCTTTGACCTTTCGCTTACCGCCAATGCGGGCGAAATCACCTGCATCATGGGGCGCAATGGCGCGGGCAAAACCACAACGCTGAAAACCATTATGGGTTTGCTGCCGCTCACATCAGGGCAAATCACCCTCAACGGCACTGACCTGTCCACTATCCCTCCGCACAAAATCTCGCAAAACGGCATCGCCTATGTTCCCCAAGGCCGCCGCCTGTTTTCCGAACTCACTGTGGCGCAGAACCTTGATGTGGGCCTTTTGCACACGCCCAACAAATCGGATGTGCGCGAAGAGCTCCTCACCTTGTTTCCCCGTCTGCGGGATCGTTTGAAACAACAGGCGGATACTCTGTCAGGGGGGGAACAACAAATGCTCGCCATGGCCCGTGCGCTGGCGATCAAACCATCTGTCCTGCTGCTTGATGAACCAACCGAAGGCTTACAACCGTCTATGATTGATCTCATCCGCGATGTGGTGCTGAAGATGAAGGCACAGAACCTTGCTGTGGTCCTTGTGGAACAGCGCGTCGATGCGGTTCTAAATATCGCCGATCAAGTTGTATTTGTCGAAAATGGCCGTAGTCTGGAAACAACCGACACCGCAGACTTGCGGGCGGAACCAGAAAAACTACACCGCTATTTAGGAGTGTAACATGCTCAAAAAAGTCACTTTTTCCACCGTTTCCGCAGTATTTCTTGCACTTCCCACAGCCAGCTTCGCGCAATCTGACGGCGAAACAACAGAGCCAAAGCCCAAAGCCGCCCCAAGGGTGGTTTTTGAAATTCCAAGCGAATCCGTAAATGATGAACCCATTAAAATCAAACGGCTGAGCATTTACGACCCCACCCCCGAACAAGTGCGCGACAAAGCCCTGCTGGATGCCATCCGTGCCGATGTGATCAAAGGCCATGAAGCACGCGATGCGGGCGATGCGAAAACCGCTCTCAATCATTATCAAACCGCGTTGGAAAAACTTGAAAAGACGCTTTTGGAGATCAACAGCTATGACGCGCGATTTGGCATAGGCATGGTGGCCCCTGCCATCGCAGACACCTATGCTGAATTGGGCGATGCGCGCGCCAAACCTGCGGCCAAACGGGTCGCTCGGTGGCACAAATGCGGGTTAATGGCCGCCGCTGGTGAACCCACCGCACATTTTGATCCAGAGCTGTGCGGCGACACGTTGACCTTTGAACTTTTCCGCGCCTCAGGAGCCTAAGATGACAAAAACCGTGATCAAAAACATCGGCCTGATGCTTTCGGGCAAAATCGAGGCCCCTATCGCGGATGCGGATTGCATTATCGCAATGGACGGAAAGATCACGGAAATCGGCTATGGCAAGGATATGGATATCGACCAAGCCGACACACTGATTGATGCCATGGGTGTGACCTGCGCCCCTGGTTTGATCGACAGTCACATTCACCCGGTCGTGGGCGATTACACCCCACGCCAACAGCAGCTCCACTGGATCGATTCAACGCTGAACGGCGGTGTCACAACCCTTATTTCCGCTGGCGAAGTCCACATGCCAGGCCGCCCGAAAGACATTGTCGGCCTAAAAGCGATGGCCATCGCAGCACAGCGTTGGTACGAAAATTTCCGCCCCTCAGGTATGAAAGTCCACGCTGGTGCGCCCGTGATCGAACACGGCATGGTCGAACAGGATTTCAAAGACTTGGCCGATGCGGGCGTGAAACTGCTTGGTGAAGTGGGCCTTGGCACCGTGAAAGACGGCAAAACCGCCCAAGAAATGGTTGGCTGGGCGCGCAAATACGGCATCCAATCCACGATCCACACGGGCGGCCCGTCCATCCCTGGCTCAGGCTTGATCGACGCGGATATGGTGCTTGAAACGGGTACAGATGTTGTTGGCCACATCAATGGTGGGCACTCGGCCCTGCCTGACGATCAAATCGTTTGCCTGTGCGAAAACTGCACGGCGGCGCTTGAAATCGTCCATAACGGCAACGAACGCGCTGCTCTGCTCACGCTCAACACCGCACGCGAATTGGGCAAACTCGACCAAGTCATCCTTGGCACTGATGGCCCTGCAGGATCAGGTGTGCAACCCCTTGGCATTTTGCGCATGGTGGCCATGCTCTCAAGCCTTGGAAATGTCGCCGCAGAAACCGCCTTTTGCTTTGCCAATGGCAACACAGGACGCCGCCGAGAATTGGACACAGGACTACTCGAGGTCGGCAAAGCCGCGGATTTTGTGCTGATGGATCAAGCGCAGCACGCACCTGGCAAAAACATTCTGGAAAGCATCCAACTCGGTAATCTGCCTGGTGTTGGCATGACCATCATCGACGGCAAAGTCACCAGCGGACGGTCGCGCAACACGCCCCCTGCAAACCGCATACCAGAAGTTGTGACATCACCTTCCTAAGGTTAAAAAACTGAAACAACTTTTTTGTTTTCAATATTTCCCACTGCGATCTGGGGGTGTGAACCCCCTAGCCTCACAATCAGGACCGACACACAATGGCAAACGCAAACACCCCAAAACGCGCCCTGATCGAAGGTCGCGCCGCCTTAATCGTCATCGACATTCAGGCCTCGACCTTTATCGACGACAGCGCAGTGCGCAGCATCGACAATATGCCTGGCTACAAAGACCGCATGTTAGAGGCCCGCAAAGCCATTGATGCGGCCCGCGCTGCCGATATCCCCGTGATCTTCATTCAAGAGGTGCATCACCCAAGCCTCGTTGATTTTGGCCGCGAACTGGACGGGGACGAAGACATTCATTGCCTTGAAGACAATCCCAAAACCGCCATCGCTGTCAAAGAGATGGATTTTCGTCCCGATGATTTTCTGATCCGAAAACGCCGTTACTCTGCCTTCTTTGGAACTGATTTTGAAATACTTCTCAAAGGGTTAAAGGCGGAAACACTTATCCTTGTTGGCGGGCTTACAGATGTTTGCGTGCATTATACGTTTGTTGATGCCCATCAATCCGATTATTTTTGCCGTGTGATTGAAGACTGTGTTGCAGGGTCAAGCATCGAGGCGCACAACGCATCGCTCAAGGCGATGGAATACCTGCAATCTGGCGCAATCCAGTCCCTTGATGCGGTGACAGACGCCATGAAAGCCTACAAACGTTAACCCCGTTTTGGAAACCATTCCAAAGGCAACACAACAGTCAGGCATAGGGGGGCGTTTCACGCCGCCGCCCCATTGCCATCATTGGGGCCTGTGGGCAATTACCTCGCCTTACGCGGCCGCTTTTTTTTGCCCAAACACGCCGTGGTCCAAAAGGGTCTTTACGGCCAATTCACCATAGTCTGGACAGGCGTGAACGCCGTCTTCGTTTAGCCATTTGCGATCAAGCGCCGTGGTCATATCTTTTGTGATCATCACGCTTGGGTCAAACACATCCGCGCCCAATTGCACCATCCGATCACAGATCAGCTCAACAAATTGCAACCGATTGTGCCGTGCATCGGCCCGTGGTGGCACCACCATCGTTAAATCTGCTACTTTCGCTATATTCTTGATAATACGAAAGTTTTTACCGTTGCTCGCCTCAATATATTGCTGCGCAAATCCGCGCGACAAAACCGTTTGCGCGTTTTCTCCGCAACTGCCATCTGCCGCAGCAATACCATGGTCAAACGCCGAAACCGCTGACATCAGCATCCCCATGTTAAACCCAAAGGACGCAATCACAGGCAATCCCGCATCAAAGATGTTATCAACACCCATCTGTTCTTTGACGGCGTTCAGTTTTTTCTTCGGTGGGCCGGGTTGTGCAATCAACCCACGGCCAGGATGAAAAGCATATTTGCCCTCAAACCACGCGCCACCACTGGCCCGCACATGGTGGTATTCTATGCCCAAACGCTCACAGCCGCGCGCCAGTGTGTCGGTGTGGCTGTCGCCAATAATCAAAACCTCAGCTTGCATTTGACAACTCCAACGCCATTTCTTCACAGACCAATTCGTCCGCTTCTTCCTGTTCGATCATCGCATCAATACGCGCGGCCACATCATCCACACGTTCAACGGCGTCTTGGCCGAGCCGCAACCCGCCAAAGAAATATCCCATCACCACATCCACGCCTTCACGTGCCACAGATCGTAAGTTTTGTTCGTAAAACATGCCCTTGGTCGGGGTTCCGGAAATAACCTCGTAAGATGGGAAATAATCCACGCAGTCATGGCCGTGAGCCAAATCCCCTGCAACCGAACGCAGCACCGATTTTGAATAGGTTGTCGCGGCCAGAACATGATCGTCGGACGCGGTCGCTGTCAACGGCACGGGGGACACAGTTAGCAACACATTGATGTCTGGGTTCATGCCTTGCATCATCACTAGCGCATGGTCAAAGTCGGCCACAATTTCGGGGTAGCGATAGTTTTTAAACACATGCACATTCGCATCAAACGAACCTGCCACAGTGCCAGGGCACATCGGGTTCAATGGCAGGGCGCAGACTGTCGTAAAAGCGCCCGTCCTGTTCCCATGTTTCGATCAATGCACATTGGGATGGATCGTTGGCCAAGACCAACCACATCAGCAATTGCCGCGTTGTATAAATGTTACCCGTGCGTGATGAAAACACACCATAGTTATACGCCTGCGCCACAGGGGGCGGCGTGCGGGCGGGCGCACGTTCTGTGTTCACCCAATCCATTTTACGTTCGCGGAGTTCACGGCTGATGTGTTGTGCAAAGCACGATCCATAGGTGCTAAATCTTGCGTTTTCAGGAAGATCCCACTTTGAACGCCAAAAACTCTCGTACTCAGAAACACCTACTTGGGATACACCTGTTCGCCAAAACTTGTGCGCAGGCAACTGCGCATAAGGGTTTTGTGTCATTTCTGCCTCGTCTTGTTGGTCTCTGTTCCTGTATCAGGTCCGGACCAATTTTTTGTTATGTGTCTCTTAATCGGACAAGATCACAATGAAAGACGAAGACGCGTCAAACAACAGGCAAGAAAATCGAAAATCTGCAACGTTGCACGAAAGACTCACACAACTGATCCGCTCACGCAGGTTTTGACGCCGCCAGTTTGATCACATCCCAGTAACTGCGCCCAATTCGCATGGCATCCCCGTGCCCCTTTTCAATCATCAACTGATGCAATCGGGGCAAATGACGACACGGCACATGCATGATCAAATGATGTTCCAGATGGTAATTCACGTAATAAGGCGCCAAGAACAGCCGCATGATCGGCCCCGCCTGTGTGGTGCGCACATTGCGTAAGGGATCGTTTGAAAACTCCACCACCCCGTGTTCGGCAATATTGCGAATGCGCAAAACCAATTGAAACCACGTCAACAGTGGCAGCATCCAGAACGCAAACCACCACCACCATGCACCAACCGCCCACATGATCGCAAAAATCACGGCATTTGCGATGATCGCGCGGCCCAAAACAGGCCCTGAAAACGCCTGCGCGAGATCATCCGCGTTCACATCATCTGTGTCACCCGCCAGCTTAAACGCCATCATGACCTGCTGAGAACGCTGTTTGAAACCCGTTTGCCCAGAAATATCCCGCCACACTTTGCGCCACATGCTGGCCTTTGTCGTGGGAAATGGACGTGACAAGTTCAGATCAGGGTCTTTATCCGTTTGCGTGTGCTGGTGGTGCTGTAAATGATAGCGGCGATATTCAAACACATCTGCCAGAATGGGCCGCCCGCACAGCCATTCCCCCGCAAATTCATTGTATGTTCGCGTTTTGAACAACGCCACATGGGCCGCCTCGTGCATCAAAATGGCCAAACCCAATTGACGCGATCCAATTACCATAACCGCAAGAATAAACGTTAGAACATTCGGCCAAAAGGCAAAGCCCGCCAACGCCAATGCAATCACACCCCAGCAATGCACAACCAGCCAAAGCCCCCACCAATCTGACCGCCCGTTAAAGCTGCGTATTTCCTCTGGGGTTAAAAACGCTTTGCCGGGTGTCATCACTCTCTCCAAATGATTTCAGGGGGGTCGAAGGCCCGCACACGAGGTAGTTCAGCATTAAACTTTTCTACATCCACAAGACAGGAATGGGCAGTTGGTCCCTGCCCCAACTGCGATGTTCCCACATCTCGCGTCAACGCATTCGGGTTTCCGTGCCGGCACATGCCGTTTTCATCTGGATCCCACCATGCCCCTGTGGACATGACAATCACGCCGCTGCGCACTTCGTCTGAAACAACTGCGACGCCCAACGCGGCACCGCGCGCGTTAAACACCTTTACCGCGTCCCCATCAGAAATCCCACGGGATTGCGCATCTTTGGGATGCAATACCACAGGTTCGCGATCCTTGATCTTGCCCGCAGCAGACACATTGCCCTGATCCAACTGCGAATGCAGTTTGTTGCGGGGTTGGTTGCTAATCATATGCAACGGATGGTCGCCCACATCCCCAAGCCATTCATAAGGCACGCGCCAGACCGCATGACCGGGGCAATCGTCGTAGCCAAACCCTGCAACAACATCGGAATAAATCTCGATCTTGCCCGATGGCGTGCCCAAAGGGTTTGCCAATGGGTCCTCACGAAACGCCCGCAACATCACCGTTGGTTTTTCCTGCTTTGGCGTCTTATACCACCCCATCTTTTGCAGTTCGTCCCAATCGGGCAAACCCAAACCCTCGGCCTCTGGGTTTTGCCGCGTTTTGTCCCACATCCAGCGCAACCATTCCTCTTCAGAACGGCCTTGCGTGAAGTCTTCTTCGGCCCCGAGTTCGGCGGCAATTCCTTTGAATATCTGATGATCGTTGCGCACATCTTTAGGCGGTTCCACCACCTTTTTCATCGCCACAATATAGGGATCACGCTGTGCCAGTTGCAGGTCTTCACGCTCCACATGTGTTGTCACAGGCAGCACAATATCCGCCCGTTTCGCCGTCGCCGTCCAACACCAATCATTCACGATAATAGTGTCTGGCTTTTCCCACGCACGGGCCAAACGGTTCAAATCCTGATGGTGGTGATACGGGTTCCCGCCAGACCACCAAACCACCTTAATGTCAGGATACTGCAAGGTTTCACCGTCATAATGGTGTTTTCCACCTGGATTTTCCAATAATTCTGCAACACGGGCCACAGGGATATAATCCCCCACGCCGTTTCTGCCCTTCGGTAATTCTTCAATCGGGGTCAGATGCGCATCGCTCCCGATGGAGTTCTCAGCACTAAAGCCAAACGCCACGCCACCGCCTTCCAGCCCGATCTGACCCAGCATCGCAGCCAAGGTAATTGCCATCCAAAAAGGCTGCTCGCCGTGATGGCTGCGCGTCAGCGACCAGCTGACAGAAACGATACTGCGTTTGCGGGCCATCTTACGGGCCAGATTGCGAATATCATTCGCTGGAATCTCCGACAATGCGCTCGCCCAATCCGCATCTTTAGGCTGCCCGTCTGACTCCCCGATTAGATACGGCACAAACCGATCAAAACCGCTGCAATAATCGCGCAAAAACGCTGTATCATGCAGCCCTTCGGTGTAAATCGTATGGGCCATGCCCAACATGATTGCCACATCAGATGTGGGCCGTGCCGCCCACCATTCCGCATCCAATTCCGCTTCCATATCGGATCGCAGTGGGCTGATATTTACAAATTCGACGCCAGCATCCCGCGCCATGTGCAGGCCTTCGCGTTGTACGTGGCGGCCTGTTCCACCTGCTTCGATCTGGCCGTTTTTCACGGGAATTCCGCCAAAAGCCACAACCAATTCACCCTCTGCTGCAACGGAACGCCAACTGGTGGTGCGGTTCATGTTATCGCGATAATTTCCCAAAACATGGGGCACAATCACCTCGGCCGCCGCAAAGGAATAAGTGTTCTTGGATGACGTATACCCCCCGATGCAGTTCAAAAACCGCTTCATTTGGGTTTGCGCATGGTGAAACCGCCCTGCCGATGCCCACCCATAAGACCCCGCATAAATCGCCTTATTGCCAAAATCCTTGCGCACACGGCGCAATTCATCGGCCACCAAACGGTTCACTTCATCCCATGTCACTTCGACAAAAGCATCTTTGCCACGCAGATCACCACGGGACCCCGGACCATTTTCCAACCACGATTTGCGCACCATTGGAGCGGTAACCCGGCTCGGCGCATCAAGTGCATCAACGATTCCGTTGCCAATCGGGCTTGGGTCGTCGTCATCTTCGAAATTGTGCAGCTTAACCAACTTACCGTCCTGCACTTCGGATCGGTAAACACCCCAATGGGTCGATGTCAGCGGAAACTCTTCGGCCATAAGCGCACTCCTTACGCGCGGCGTCACGTCAACCGCGTCAGCATATCCAGAAAAACCCTGCGCTCGTCCGCCGTCAAGGGGGCCAGCGTCTCATCCGTTACAGCTTGGCCAAATTTATGCAAGTCTTCGATCATTTCCTGCCCTTTTGGGGTCAAAGAAACCACCGTGCGTCGCTTATCCCCAGGATCCGCTCCCAGCGCAACAAAACCCTTTGCTTTCAGCCTCGTAACCACCCCTTTAATGGTGGCCACGTCCATCGCCGTGCGCCGCCCAAGCAGGTTTTGCGAACAACTGCCCATTTCTGCCACGCGCACCAGTGCAGAAAACTGCGTTGGCGTCAGACCCAGCTCAGAATGTTTGTTGAAAATGGTCGCGTGGCGCTGGCTCGCCAAACGCAGAATATATCCGACCTGTTCATCCAGCCGATAGCTCATCAACGCAACCCATCCTTGCCCTCGGCGTCTTGGTGCGTCAGTCCGCCCACACGCGGCAGCGGGCGCCCGCTGTCAGTGACTGCCACCGCCACAAGGATTTCATTGCGGCGCGGTGCATCGTTCATCCGCACTTCGATTCCGTCAAAATGGCTGCGCACATAGGCAGCATCCTTGTGGCCCAGCGGCACATCCAAATCCTGCCCTGGTCCACCCATTTTCTTGGATGACGGAACCAGCGCCGCGCCCTTTTCCACCGCTTTTCGCAACGGCGCACCCAGTTGTGGATGCAGGATCGCAGCCGCATGTTCCAACTCTCCGTTTTCGCCCACCATCGCCGCCTTTCCGTAACTTTCGGCCTGTTCGGGTTTGATCCCAAGCGCTGCAACGCATTTATCCCCCAGCAGGGCTCCCAGCTCAGCGCCAATTTCCATAAGCGGTTCTAAATCCTCAACATATTGGCCCGTAAACGGGTTTTCGATCACGGCGACAGCCACCGCTTTGCGGGTGTTTGGATCAATGGTTTTGCCCATTTCCATGTGCGTTTCTTCCACCCAAACGGCGGTCTTTCTGATCTTTGCACTCATCGCAGACCATCCTTTCCTTCAACATCTTTTGCGGCCAAACCACCGACACGCGCATGAATGCGCGGCCCCGTGCTCATCACCAAAATAAACAGCAGTTCATCAGCGCGCGGTGCATCGTTCAAACCGATTTCCATGGCGTCAAAATGGCTGCGCACATAACTTGCGTTGATGTGGGTAATCGGCACATCCAACCGCGTGCCAACCGCGCCAACTTTCTTGGTCGACGGCACAATCGCCGCCGCATTACCAAGCAGTTCGCGCATCGCATAGCCGCCTGGAACATGCCACAACGCCCCATGCTCCAATTCCCCATCAACGCCGACAATGGACCCTTTCCCATAGCCTTCAACGGCAGACGGTTCATCGCCCAGTGCCTCCAACCCCTTTTGTGCCATTTGCAAGCCCAAAGGCTTCAAATCCTCCATAAACTCCGCGATATCAGTATGGTAGGCACCGGCGTAGGGGTTTTTAATCACCGCAATCGCAGCCGCTCTGCGCAAAGGCAGCTCGGGGATTGGGCCAAACTCGTGGTGAATCTCTTCGACCACAGTTACGATTTTTCGAACCACCACATCAGGCATGGGCCAACTCCTTTGTTCCAAAAACACGAGATTGCCCCTGCAACACAATAAAGGCAGATTGGATACGCTTGGACCGAACCAAGTTTTTCGCAAATGCCTCCCCCGCGTTCAAGGCTGTGTCAATTTGGTTTAACGTTAAATCACCACAACCTGTGACAACCAATTGCTCCCCTAAATCGCTATCAGGATCCAGTTCACAGGCCTTGCAGCGTTCCACTTGCGGTGCATCAACATTCACCGCATTTGCGATCAAAGTCGCCGCCACATCCGCCGCAGCAGCCGTTTTCGCCAAAACCGTAACGCTATCGGCAATCCCTAGGGACAAGCTGCGCCCTCCGCGCCCACTTGTGGCAATGCCCCCAATGCCGTCGCCCGCTTGGATCGTCATTTTCCCCAGCGCTGTCGCGTCCAACCCCGCCACTCCAACGTCAAAGCGTCCATGGTCAAGATGTATGGCGAGGTCCCCACCGTTGTTCACATAAGCCTTTGATATATCGAATGGTTTCATGGCCGACAAAACTTCATCCGCCACCGCACCAGCCACCGCTGCCATCGGGGTCACGAACCCCATATGGCCTGATGCTGCCTGTGCCATCCGCCGTGCCACATCGCCTTTGGGCGCAACGGGCATGGCTGTGCGCAAAAGGGGCAATTCCGCCACCAATTCTTGTAAAACAGTTGAAAACCGCGCCTCTGCCGCCGCGAAAGCAGCCTCGCGCGCACCGTCCGCCCCGATAATCAGGTCAATCGGCCCATGCTGCAAATGCAACCGCCCACCAGAAATCCGCGCGGCAATCATTCAGCAGCCTTTGCGCCAACACGGCGTTCTTGCCCGTTCAGAATGTCATCCACATCCCGAATTTCATCAATAAACCCGCCAAGCGCCGCGTAATCCTCGCGACGCATGGTGAATTCTATGGGGGCGACCAGCGCAGGGGTTGGCACATACCCAAACGCGTTTGATGGCATTTGCGTTACATCTGCCATCACGGTGATCCCACCCCCTGGCCACAAATACGCATCCGCACCGCCAATGGTCACTTGCGTTAACGTTTCGCGCACGGATCGTGTCAGTTTCACCGGATTCTCTGTCACCCCTGCGCGCAAAGACCCGCCCGCGCCACCCATGAACACCACCGAACACACCGATGGCTCGCAATTCTCCGCAACCCGTTCTGCACTCGCACGCAATTCTGCAGAGGGTTCTGCCACTTGGGGCACCAAATCGGTATCGAGTTCGAAATAGGCCCACTGCTCACCCGTTGTGGACACCATGAACAACCGCAATCCCGGCCAAGCCACCTTTGGATTGATAGATTTGATCACTTTCAGCGGGTCTTCGATATCTGTTCCGCCCCACCCCGTGCCTGGTTCTGCCACCTGAAAATATCGCCCTGGCGTCGATCTGCGCCCGACCACACGAATGCCACTTGGCGGGATGTCCAACAATACGCCCGCCTGATGTTCCGACAGAACGCCAGTGATGTGATCATCTACCACGATCACCTCATCTGCGTGGCCTTTCCACTGTGCCGCGAACATACCAATCGCCGCCGAGCCACAGCCCACTCGCATCAAGTTTTCACGCGCGCCGTCAATCACAGGGGCTTTCCCAGCTTGCACAATTACGACTGCACCATCGTCAATCGTTAATTCAACAGGTTCACAATTGCACAAAGACAACAAAGCATCACAAGTGACCCGCCCTTCCTTTTTGGACCCACCTGTCAGGTGATCTACACCACCGAGGGACAGCATTTTGCTGCCATATTCGGATGTCATGACATGGCCAATGGCCTCTCCGTTTGCACGGACAATGGCGCGCTCTTCGCCGATATGGCGGTCCGTGTCGATCTTCACTTTCACGCCGCAATAGCTGAAAATTCCTTCGGTTACGACCGTGACCATGTCCACACCACGGGTTTCAGCGGACACAATAAACGGGGCAGGTTTGTAATCAGGATAGGTGGTACCCGCCCCAATCGCCGTCACAAACGGGCGATGCCCCTGTACGATATCTCCATCCCAATCCGCACCCATAAAGGGCACAGCGGGACCACCATTTTCGATCACGGTCAACGGGTCGAGCCGCACCAAATCTCCGCCGTGATTGGCATAACGATCGCAAGCACCCGTTCGCCCCTCGGCAATAAAGCACAGCACAGGGCAGGCATCACAGCGGATTTTTTCGGGCCGATCAGCCATTTTGCGCCTCCAGAATTGCCGCGCGCAATCGCGACGGTGTGACAGGCACGCGCCGCATCTGAACCCCCGCCGCATTGTTAATCGCGTTCATCAATGCGGGCGCTGTTGGGATCAAAACATGCTCTCCCAACCCTTTTGCGCCATAAGGACCGTGCGCATCTGGCTCTTCTACAATCACCGTTTCAATGGGGGGGATGTCCCCAATTGTCGGGATCAGGTAGTCATGCAAATTCTCGGTTCGGCCTGGAAAATACTCTTCCATCAATGCCATACCGAGCCCTTGCGCAATGCCCCCATGAACTTGCCCCTCAACCAACATCGGGTTGACCGCATGACCCACGTCATGGGCCGCAACAAAACGAACAGGTGTCACCGTGCCCAGATCCATATCCACATCAACAACCGCCAGATGGGCCGCATAGCCAAATTGCGCATAAGGAACACCTTGACCATTTTCGTCGAGCGGTTTGGTCGGTGGATCATAGGTTTCTTCGGCCCGAAACACATATCCATCTGTGTCCATGGTCAGCGATGCGAGTGGTATTTCGTTCACCATTGAACCATCAGAAACCAAAACCACACCGTCACCTGCCGCAATACGTGCTGTCGCGCTGTCCATATTGCAGTGCCGCAAAATCTCTGCCCGCAAGGCGAGCCCTGATAACCGCGCTGCATTGCCAGACACAAACGTCTGGCGCGATGCACTGGTTTTTCCCGCATCTGGCGTCACATCCGTGTCTGCGCCAATCAATTCCAATCGATGCACATCACAGCCAAACGCCTGCGCAAATATCTGAGAAATAACGGTATTTGCCCCCTGCCCAATATCCATTGCCCCTTGATGCAGCACAAATGTACCATCTTTTCGCACACCCGCTTTGATCGTCGATGGATTGGGCAAAGACGTATTCCCACATCCATACCATCCCGCCGCGATGCCAACACCGCGCCGCACATTACTCGCGGTTTCGTTGAATGTTGCCACCTCGGCCAGCGCATCGTGCCATGGCTTTCGCAACGCCTCAAAACACGCGCCAATGCCGACTCCTTGGTCAAAAACCTGCCCACAAACTGTCGGCACACCGTTTTTCAGCGCATTTCGAACTCTGAATTCCAGCGGATCAATCCCACATTTGGCAGCCAGCTCATCGAACAAAACCTCCTGCGCAATCGCGGCCTGTGGCACGCCAAACCCGCGAAACGCACCACTTGGTGGGCAATGGGTATGTACGCCCACCGCCTCTGCGCGGTAATCCCGCACCACATACGGGCCAGAGGCATGGACCGGCACGCGATTTGCCACCGTGGGCCCCCATGACGCATAGGCGCCTGTGTTGAAAATCCCATCAAACCGCATTCCCGAAACCATTCCATCCGCATCCGCGCCGATTTCAACGCGCATGGTCGCAGGATGCCGTTTTGTGGTGCTTTGCATGCTTTCGCGGCGCGAATAATTGATCCGCACAGGTCCCTGCACGGCCAAGGCCGCTAACGCCAAATACGGCTGAACCGAAAGGTCGAGCTTTGAGCCAAAACCGCCACCCACCCCAGTTGGCACCACCCGAATTTGGCTGCGATCCATGCCAAGAATGTCTTCAAGGCTCTCGAGGTCCATCACTGGAGCTTGCGTGCAGGCATGCACCTCAACGCGGCCGTCAACACTGTCGGCAAACCCAGCTTCGGGTTCGATATAGGCGTGTTCCACAAACCCCGTTTCAAAGCTGCCAGACACGCGATGGGCGGCATTTTTTAGTGCAGCATCGCTGTTGCCACATTCAACAAATCCTTTGATCATCACGTTGTTTTTGCGCCCCGAATGCAGGTTTGGTGCGTCTGATTGCATGGCTTTTACGGGGTCTGTGACGCTTGGCAGTTCCTCCCAAGTGATTGGAAACTCACTGTCATTAAACCGCGCAATGGCATCAGCTGTACCGACAACGGCGGCCACCGCTTCCCCGCGAAATCGTGTTTCATCCACGGCAAAGACTGGTTGATCGGCAAAAGGCGGGATCACTCCAAAACAATTTCGCCCTTTCACGTCCGCCGCCGTTAGGACCGCCAAAATCCCATCGGTATTGGTGCGAAATCCTTCTAAATCGCCAAAACGAAAACCAGCACGCGCAAATGGCGCGCGCACCACATGCACCACAGCCGCATTTCGCCCAGCAACATCGT
The DNA here is from genome assembly GCF_029854195.1 of Amylibacter sp. IMCC11727. Lineage (NCBI taxonomy): Bacteria > Pseudomonadati > Pseudomonadota > Alphaproteobacteria > Rhodobacterales > Paracoccaceae > Amylibacter > Amylibacter sp. IMCC11727. Next base: position 1,243,512 of record NZ_CP122960.1, on the reverse strand, counting down.
CACCGAATTTTTCGGATCCTGAAACCTTATCCGCGCCGTCCAATCGGCGGATCGCGCTGCCCATTTCGCCCGATCCGTTCAAAGCAGGCGCCCCGCCTTGGGCGGCTTCGTTTACCGCATCCAAAATCTTGCGGTACCCCGTGCAGCGGCACAATACGCCGCCAAGCGCGTCTTCGGCACGCCCGACACCAGAGCGCATCCAAGCCACGGCAGACACGATCATACCAGGAGTACAAATCCCACATTGCGCAGCACCGTGATTTTGAAAAGCCTCGGCCAGTGCTTTGCCTTCATCGCCGTTGCGCAGGCCCGACACGGTTTCCACAGTTCGGCCAGATGCCTGTGCGCTGGCCATCAAACACGCACAGGTTGGCGCCCCATCCACAAGCACGGTACAAGCTCCGCAATCCCCCGCGTTGCATCCGATTTTAACGTCTTTTGCGCCGCATCGTTCGCGCAAACTGGCCGACAAACGTTCCCCTGTTGGGGCGTCAAAGGACACATCTTCACCGTTTAACACAAATCGGATCAAGGGTACGCCCGAACCATCCATTATGCCGACTCCAGCGCCGCATGTATCGCACGTTCAATCAAAGTCACCACCACGTCGAGCCTGTACTCCGCCGATCCGCGCACATCTGTGAGGGGCGTTAACCCGTTTAAATGCAGGGGCTGGACAACGCCATTTGCCTCACTCATTCCGATCAAATCCGCCTCAAGCAGATGCAACCGCTGTGCGATGGGGGCGCAGGCTCCAACGGCCACGCGCGCATCTGCGACGCATCCGTTTTCTATGCGCAAAACAACAGCCACCATCGCTATGGAGATCACCAAATAGCTGCGACTGCCAAGTTTGAGAAAGCTCGACACCGCATCGCCCAGATCAGGAATGTGAATCGCGGTCAAAATTTCGCCAAGTCGTAAATCAGTTTGGCGCACGCCCCTTAAAAACCGATCAAGCGGCAAAAGACGCGTGCCGTCGGGCCCCGCCAGTTCCACACGCGCATCCAGCGTTGAGAGTGCCGGCACCCCATCCGCAGCAGGGCTTGCATTGCACAGGTTTCCCGCAATCGTGCCTGCATTCTGAATTTGAACAGAGCCAACTTCCCGTGCCGCCAGTTTCAGCCCGTCAAATACAGGGGGCAGGTCCGCATGAACGATTTGGCTCCACGTTGTGGTCGCCCCGATCCGCCACCCATTTGGAGTTTTCGCGATCCCTGCCAGCTCTTCAATTCGAGTTATGTCAAGAATGGGGAAATCAGGTAATACATCGCCGTGGCTGGGATAAAAATCTGTCCCGCCCGCCAATATTTTCACACCCTTCGTCTGGGCATCGCGCACCGCTTGATCGAGAGATGTTGGCTGAAGATACATACAGACTCTGGCGAAAGATCGTTTGCACACTAATAAATCGCGAAAGCGGCGATACTGTCAACTCTCTTTCATGCGACACTGCGAAAGGCATGAGCCAAAATCACCAGCTTCAGGCAGATACCGTGCCAATGGTTTCCAACAGCAGTGCCTTTTTCAACGGTTTTGGCAGAAACGCGTCCATGCCCGCATCAAAACACTTGCGCCGGTCGGCTTCGGTGACATTCGCGGTCACCGCCACAATCGGGCATCGGCGCAGGCTGTCTTTGGCTTCTAGGGCGCGAATTTCACGTGTTGCGTCAAACCCGTTTTTGTTCGGCATACTCAGGTCCATCAGCACAAAATCAGGGCGGTTTTCAACATATCGCTCAACGGCTTCCACCCCGTCCTGTGCAAATTCAATGGCGTGACCCGCGTTTTTCAACATGGATTTGATCAACAAACGATTGGTGCGATTGTCCTCTGCCACCAGCAGTCGCATTTGCGGTGCGGGTGCTTCCTTGATTGATGGGACGACCCCTTTTTTAGGGACCGCACACTCAACGCCATCAACCAATGGCTCTCCCGTCATGACCACAGCCGTAGTTTGCTCATTCAATTTCGGCACGTACCGGGATCGATGGGGGCGCTCCTGATCCACAAACACTGGAATCTTTAGCTTAAATCGGCTGCCACCGTTCGATCCTTGGCGAAACACAATACGGCCGCCCAACAATGTGGCCAGATTTTTAGCCGTTGCCAGCCCCAACCCCGCACCATCGAAATTGCGCGTGTCTGCCTCGTCCACTTGCTCAAACGGTTTGAATATTTCACCAATTTTTTCATCGGGTATCCCAACGCCGGTGTCTTCCACCGCGATGTGCAGCCAATTGTCCTGTTCCACCCAAGCCTTAAGTGTCACGGATCCTTTGGCGGTAAATTTCACCGCATTGCTGACCAGCCGATCCAAGATTCCATGCACAAACGAAGGGTCCGTGCGCAGTGTGACCCGCGCCGTTTCGGTCACGTTTGCGATCATATCAATCCCTTTTTCCCCCGCGATCATCTGATATTTACCCAGCACCGAACCAACAATTTCATCCACGTCGATGTCTTCAAACTGGGTTTCGATACTGTTGCTTTGCGTGCCTGCAATTGTAACGATATTGTCTACCAGACTCATCAAGCGGTGCGCAGAAGCGTCAATGATATCAAGCGCTTCGGTCTGCTTGAGATCAAATGATGTTTCTTGCAACATCTCAATCCCCCCTAAAATACCATTGGCAGGGGTGCGCAACTCATGGCTCATACGCGAAAGAAAAGCGGTCTTTTCGCGATCCGCATCTTCTGCCGCGAGCAGGGCCACACGCAATTGATTTTCTCGCGCCACCACATCACTGACATCCCGTTCAACCGCAATAAATGCCTCGATAGAGCCGTTTGAATCAATCACAGGTGTTTGGTGGGTTTCCACCCATATGGCCCGATTGTCTTTGGTGCGGTTCAAAATACGCAGCCGCACGGGTCGTTTATTGCGCCCCGCCTCGACCAATTTTTGGATCGCTTTAGGCGAGGTATCTGGATGGTTCAACAGCTGTGCAGGCGTGCGCCCAATGGCATCTTCGGGAGCATAGCCCGTTACATTGGTAAACTGCGGGTTAACCCATTTTATGTTCAAAGCGGCATCCATCAGGATGATGGAATCAGATGCGTGTTTGGCCACCAACGCCAACCGTTCGGCATATTCAGATCGGCTCAGCAACGCCCGTTCTGCATGGCGCATTCGCTGCTCGCGATGGGCCAAATGTGTAAACAACCCCCACAACATCCCCCCTATCGCGGCAAGCATCGCAGCCTCTGACACCATCATCACTAGCGATATGTTACCAATCATCCAAGACTGCACCAAAACCGCGCCAGCAAAGCCGCTCAGCCCGACAATTCGCAGATGATGCGAAGGGCGGTGATATTGAGCCAAAAGCATGGAATTGATCACCGCACCCATCAACACGGTCCAAGCCAGCAAACGCATTTCATTGGAGTAAATGCCAGTCAAAAACAGCCCGCACCCAATGCCAATGGATTGCACAAAACTAGCAATTATTATGCTGCGCCCAACAATTTTTTGATCAAAAACATCCCGTTTCAACCATTTACGCAGCACCCAATATTCCACGAAATCCAACGGAACCGCCACCAACGCCACCAGCAAAGATGTCAACGGTGACGCCGCAATCGCCAAGAGCAAACAAGCCGCGCCGACAACACACACTCGCATCCAAATCGTGCCACTGCGCGCCTTTGCATATCGGCGCAACATCCCGGCCGGCGCATAGGCCGCGTCAAACTTTTTCAAAGTATCGTATCGTTTTTTGCTTGTTTGGTTCACCAAAGGCCCTTCGCGCTGCTGTTGCGCAGGGCCCGAGCCCCGCGCACCATGTGACGGGCCGTTCTGTTTCAATGAAACGGGATACAGCCCAAACAAAGACGTTTGCGCTGACTTTAGGGTGTCAACCTTAATAAACTCTGACTAGGGTCTATGGAATTATCCCTCAGACACGCCTGCTTCGGCAAAAGTGGCCATGCCAGAATGACAGGCCAGCGCCGCCTTCATCACACCAATGGCCAACGCCCCGCCCGATCCTTCGCCCAACCGCAGGCCGAGCGACAAAATCGGCTCCTTGCCGATGGCAGCCAAAACCCGCGCGTGAGCGGCTTCATGGGATTGATGCCCAGCCACGGCGTGATCGAGCGCACCTATTTGTGCGACCTCCAAACAAGCCACCGCCGCGGTGCAAATAAACCCATCTATCACAACGGGGATGCCATGATGCCGCGCCGCAGCTACCGCTCCAGCCATGGCTGCCAATTCGCGCCCACCCAAACAGCGCAACGCCTGCAAGCCATTGTTTTCAGCTTCTGGATTGGCGGCCAAACCTTCGCGTACAACCCTGGCCTTTAGCGCCAGCCCTGCATCATCAACGCCTGTGCCGCGACCAACCCAGTCTTCGGCCTCGCCCCCATAAAGTGCATGGCAAATCGCCGCCGCTGATGTGGTGTTGCCAATGCCCATTTCACCCGCCACCAGCAAATCCGCATCTGGCTTTACCGCGTTCCAGCCTGCCAACAGTGCCGCTACGACGTCGTCCTCGCCCATCGCTGCGCCCGCCGTGAAATCCGCCGTTGGTGAGTCAAGATCAAGCGCAATTACATCCAACGTGGCGCCAAAGGTTTCACACAATTGGTTAATCGCAGCACCACCGTGTTGAAAGTTCAGCACCATTTGCGCGGTTACCTCGGCTGGAAAGGCAGAAACACCACGTGCCGCTACTCCATGATTTCCAGCAAACACAACGACCTGCGGAGACGTGATCTTAGGCGCAGCTTCCCCGCGCCAGCCCGCATACCAAATGGCAATATCTTCCAGACGACCGAGCGCCCCTGGAGGTTTTGTTAACTGGCCATTGCGGGCCTCAGCCGCGCCCAATGCCTGTTCATCTGGCCCCGCAGCGGTCTTTAAAATGGCTTCAAAATCGCTCAGGCTCGAAAATGGCTGTGTCATGGTCGGTGTCCCTTTGACTGTGCGCGCGTTCGGGCACAGAAGTATCATTGTTTGACCCCGTCTTTACCCATAAATTCAAAGCAGGGAAATCAGATTCGCGAAGGCTTTTGCACCTTGCACGACACAAGCCAACCATTGGCGCCAAAAGGGACAGATTATGGATAAAACAAAGAACTGGCTGACCCAATTAGATGTACAACCCATCGACATCCCTGCTGCATTTACTCTGTTGACCCGCCTGCCCCTGCCCGTCGATCACGCCAAAACGGGCGAACGGGCTGCGCGGGCCGCTTGGGCCTATCCCTTTGTGGGTGCGGTTCTCGGGCTTATTGCGGGTGTCATTGCCTTGTCTCTTGCGGCCTTTGGCGTGCAAACGGGAATCGCTGCGGCTGTGGCGCTTGGCACGTTGATGCTGCTGACAGGTGCATTGCACGAAGATGGACTATCTGATTGTGCAGATGGGCTTGGTGGCGGCACCACATTGAAAAAACGGCTCGAGATTATGAAGGACAGCCGCATCGGTGCTTTTGGTGCGGCGGCACTGGGTGTAACGCTGCTGGCCCGCTGGTCGGGGTATGATGCGGTGATTACGGTGGATTGGCTGTGGGCTTTTGTGGCAGTTGGCACGGCATCGCGCCTGCCAATGGTTTTGGTGATGTACGGTATGCCCCTGTCACGGCCAGACGGGCTCGCGGCTACTGTTGGGCTCGTCACGGCTCCTATTGCCATTATAGCAACCCTGCTCACCGTTATTCTGTGTGTCATCAGCATTGGCCTCTTGGCTCTTCCTATGCTGATTGTGATGATCCTTGCCTGTCTGCCGCTGTGCTGGCTCGCATGGCGGCGCATTGAAGGGTACACAGGCGATGTGCTCGGCGGTTGTCAGCAAATCGCGGAAATCGCCGCGCTCGCGATGCTCACGACGATCTTATAACCTAGCCTTCAGACGCCGCTTCAAGCGCCAGTGGGAATTGCAGCTCAAGCAAGGATAAATCCGCCTGCTGGCCGACCGACACCCGAATGCACCTGTTTTGCGGTTCCACAAATGGCATACGCACAAAAATGTCGCGTGCAATCAACTGATCCAGAACCGCCTTGGCAAAGACACCGTCCTGCCCGCAATCAATCGCAACAAAATTGGTCGCGGACGGCACAACAGACAATCCTTGTTCTTCGGCGATCATTGCAATTCGCTTACGGCCAGCGGCCACAGCGGCCACTGTATTGCGCAGATGCGCCTGATCTTTTAACGCCGCCAACGCGCCCGCTTGGCTGATCCGCGACACACCAAAATGATTGCGGATTTTGTTAAAACCTGTGATCACGTCCTCATGCCCAATGGCATAGCCCACACGCGTTCCCGCCATGCCATAGGCCTTTGAAAACGTGCGCATTCGGATCACACGCGGATCATCAATATCCAGCTTGGGCGCATGACCATCAGGCGCAAATTCGACATAGGCCTCATCCAGAACAAACAAACACCCGTCAGGGACTGCCGCAATTGCCGCTTCGATCACCTCGGCAGAATGCACCGTGCCCATGGGATTGTCAGGATTGGCCAAATACACCAACCGCGCACCCACTTGGGCGGCTTTTTGCATCACCGCCACGGGATCTTCGTAATCTCCGTCATAGGGTACTGTTACCAGCTCGCCGCCAAACCCGGCCACGTGAAAATTGAATGTGGGATAGGCCCCTTCAGACGTCACAACCTTTACGCCCGGCTCTACCACCATGCGGCACAGATAGCCCAGCAAACCGTCAATGCCTTCGCCCACAACGATGTTTTCCATGCCGACTCGATGATGGGTCGCCAGCGCCTGCTTCAGGTCGAAATTCTCTGGATCGCCGTATTGCCATACATCTGCCGCTGCATCCGCCATGGCCGCAATCGCCAAAGGACTTGGCCCAAACACATTCTCATTGGCCCCCAAGCGCGCAGAAAACCCGCGCCCACGGGCCCGTTCCTGCGTTTCTGGGCCAACAAATGGCACGGTCGCAGGCAATCCTGCCACCAAATCTGTGTACACGGGTCCTGCCATTCTATGTTCCTTTTGCAATGCTCTTAGCCCCTTTCAACACCATCCGTTGCGCCCCTTCAAGAGGCAGCAAACCTTGAAATCGGGCCACCACTCCCCATCTCTGTTACAAGCATCAAAGGGGGCCATCATGCTCACACGTCGAACATTTCTTGCAACCACCGCCGCGGTGGCATCCGTGCGTGCCATTCCACAGGTTGCGAAATCCCCCGCCCCGCGTCGCATTTTGACGCTGGTTTACGACAAGGCGCTCGGCGGAATGCGGGCCATTGATAAGTTGGTGCGCTAGGAATCGGCAGAAATTTCGGTCAATTCTCACCGCCAAATCAGACAGTTAACATAACAAATAGTCACCCTAGTGGTGTCTTTTCAAATCGCGTTACACACCCACAAGATGTACGCTTATCAAGGTAAATAATTTAATTTCACATTAAAATTGTTTATTTTCAATAACTTATGTGATATCTCAAAAATGTTACCCACAACCCCTTGTCGTCATAATTTTGCCACATACCATATATTGTGTCACCAACTGACAAGGAACATTGAAATGACACCGATCAAATCCACCGAGTACCTGAACCACTCAAAGCGTTTGCATCGCCCTAAAACGGTCCTCGATCTGCGCGAGTACAACATGATCCACGCGGCCCCAGTCGAAGATGGCCGTCCTATCCTAACACTGCGCTTTGACCCGCACTCTGGCGCCTTGGTCCCACGGGACCCGAACCTGACCTAAGTTTTGTCCGGTGGGACCTGCTCGTCCCACCCCTGCCTCGGCTGCATGACTGCTCGCAGCCCACTTTCACCCCAGCCTTGTGCTGGGGCTTTTTTTTGAGCAGTCCCAAAACAAAAAAAGGCGCTCGAAAGCGCCTCTTTAAATCAATTCGGATTGGAATTACCCCAGCGCAGCAACCCGATCAAACGCCGCCTTGAGCGTATCCAGCTCAACCCCAGCCGCTTCCAATCGTTCGCGGTTCTCTGCAACCACGGCTTCGGGCGCATTGGCCACAAACTTTTCATTCGCCAGCTTGCCTGTCAGCCCACCGATTTCTTTGGTCAGCTTGTCCATACCTTTCTGCAGACGGGCCTTTTCCTCTTCGATGTCGATCACATCGGCCAACGGCAGGCAGAACGACCCACCTTCCACTGGCAAGGTAACAGCCCCCTTTGGTGCTTCATCCGCTGTGGTGACAGCTTCAATTCGCCCCAGACGCATGATCATCGGCAGATTGCGTTCCATCGCGCCCTTGCCAGCATCATCCAACGCCAACTGAACCATCGGAATTTTCGCCCCAGCATTCACGCGCATTTCAGTGCGAACAGATCGGATTTGCTCAATCAGGCTCACAACCCAATTCATTTCGCGGTCCGCATCCGCATCTACCAGCTCGGCGCCATAGGTCGGCCAATCCGCATGGATCAGCATCTTCTGACGCTCTGCAATATCACCCCACAGTTGTTCGGTGATGAATGGCATGATCGGGTGCAGCAGGATCAAACACTGGTCCAAAACCCAAGACAACGTCGCCTTGGTTTCGGCCACCGCCGCCGCATCATCGCCCTGCAACAACGGCTTGGACAGCTCCACATACCAATCGCAAACCTTGCCCCAAACAAAAGCATAAAGCCCGTTGGCCGCGTCATTAAACCGATACTGTTCCAACGCCGTATCAACCACTTCACGCACTTTAGCGGTCTCGCCCACGATCCATTTGTTCAACGTCTGCTCAACGGATGCAGGGTCGAACCCCTCAACAGGGGACGCCTCATTAAACTCCGCAAACCGCGCAGCGTTCCACAGCTTGGTGCCGAAATTGCGGTTCCCCTTCACACGATCCTTAGACAGCTTCAACGTCCCACCCAGCGCCGCCATAGACGTCATGGTAAAGCGCAACGCATCCGCGCCAAACTCATCCACCAAATCCAGCGGATCCACAACATTGCCCAGCGTCTTGGACATTTTCACGCCCTTCTCGTCGCGCACGAGGCTGTGCAAGTAGATGGTATCAAACGGAACTTCGTCGACCACCTCCAACTGCATCATCATCATCCGCGCCACCCAGAAGAACAGAATATCCGCACCCGTGATCAGCGTAGAGGTCGGGAAATATCGCTCCAGCTCCTCAGTCTCATTCGGCCAACCGAGCGTCCCGATAGGCCAAAGACCAGAAGAGAACCATGTGTCGAGGACGTCAGGGTCGCGCCAAAGGAAAAAGCGAGAGGTGCTATCCGTGGCTAAAAGACTCTTCTCTTGTGAGTCGACCCAATCTACTGCTTCTCCAACGATTTCGAACTTCTGACCGCTCGCTTGATACTTTGTCTTTGCCTGAGAAACCGCTTCTTCGAACGATGGCGCACAAAACATAACTGGATTACCGTAGTCATGTTGCCACCCACCGCCTTCAAGTCGGGTCAGTGCAGGCCCATACCAAACCGGTATCTGATGTCCCCACCACAACTGGCGCGAGATACACCACGGCTCGATGTTCTCCATCCAGTGGTAATACACCTTCGTGTCCCGCTCGGGCAGAATCCGAACGGTCCCGTCCTTCACTTTTTCGAGCGCAGGCACCGCCAGCTTGGCCGCATCCACATACCACTGGTCCGTCAGCATCGGCTCCATCACGACCTTGGAGCGATCACAAAACGGCTGCATGATCTTCTTGTCTTCCACTTCGATCATCAAGCCTTCGGCATCAATGTCCGCGATCACCGCCTTGCGCGCCTCAAACCGATCCATTCCGCGGTACGCATCAGGCACCAGATTGATCTGCTCAACCTCAGCTTCGGTAAATTCCGCGCCCTCAGCAATCGCCTTAGCCTTAGCCGCCGCTTCCGCATAGGGGCCACCATCATCACGCATCTGCGCCTTGGTATCCATCAACCGATAGAGCGGAATGTTATTGCGCTTCGCCACGCCATAATCATTCGCGTCATGCGCGCCCGTGATCTTCACCGCGCCAGACCCAAAATCAGGATCAGGATACTCATCCACAATAATCGGGATCAAACGGCGATGTTCTTTCGGCCCAACAGGAATTTCGCACAGCTTGCCAACCAATGGCGCATAACGTTCATCCTTGGTGTAAACCGCTACCGCCCCATCGCCGAGCATGGTTTCAGGCCGCGTGGTGGCAATGGAAATGTAATCCCGCGTTTCGCGCAGGGTCTCATTCCCGTCCTCGTCTTTTTCCACGTATTCATAGGTTTCACCCCCCGCCAACGGGTATTTAAAGTGCCACATATGCCCGTCGATCTCTATGTTCTCCACCTCAAGATCAGAAATCGCCGTCTCAAAATGCGGGTCCCAGTTCACCAGCCGTTTGCCGCGATAAATCAGACCTTTGTTATATAGGTCTACAAACACCTTCAGCACCGCATCATGGAAATTCTCATCCATAGTGAACGCATTGCGCTCCCAATCCGCAGACGCCCCAAGGCGTTTCAGCTGAGAAATAATCGTGCCGCCTTTTTCCTCTTTCCACGCCCAAACCTTCTCAAGAAACGCCTCGCGTCCCATCTCAGCCCGAGTGGGCAATTGGTCTGCCGCCAGTTGCTTTTCCACCTGCAACTGTGTGGCAATCCCCGCGTGGTCCTGGCCTGGCTGCCACAGCGTGTCAAAGCCACGCATCCGATGCCAGCGCACCATGATATCTTGCAGCGTGTTGTTAAACGCATGGCCCACATGCAGCGCCCCCGTCACATTGGGCGGCGGGATCATAATCGTGAAACTTTCATCACGGGATTTGTTCGCTCCCGCCCGAAACGCGCCAGCATCCTCCCATTTCTTAAAAATGGCAGCTTCCGCACGCGCGGCATCAAAATTCTTTTCCATCGGCATGGTCGTCGTCCCGAAAATTTAATGTTCAGGACTATCTAGCCTCGGCCGCGCCCAAGGAAAACCCGCGAAATGCGCAAAGGCACGGGTAATCGCGCCTATCACGCCTTTTTCTTGGTCCAAATATCCAAAACCCGCCCCAGCAACACGCCCCTAAACCGCAAATAGTCGACCAGGCCCGCGCACCTCTTTGCCCGCCAGTTTTGCCATATGCCACGCCAGCGCCGAATTGCTTGATATCACGGGCTTGCCTATGGCCGCTTCGGCCTCTTCGATGATCCCAAAGGCGCGCAGGTTCGTGCAGGACGCAAACACCACATCGCAATCGCTCGCCCCGACCTTTTTGATCGCGTCCAAGGTGGATGCTTCGGAAATCCGCGCCACAACGCTGTCGCGGCCTTCTTCAAACGACAGGAAATCGGCGATTTCAAACCCTTCACGTTCCAACAACTGCCGCATCATCGCCGAAACATCCGCCACATAGGGTGTCAAAAACCCGATCTTTTTCGCATGGAGCGCACGACACGCGGCCACCACCGCCGAAATCGGATTTGTCACAGGCACATCCGCATGCACCCCGTTCACAAGGCGCGCAATCTTTTCAGGCCCGATCACCGTCGCACCTGACGTACAGCCATAACCAATCGCCCCAAACGCCACATTTTGCGACAGCATCCCCGCAGAGGCAGGCAAATCCTGTTCCATCTGGCCGAGCGTTTCTGGGCTGACCTCTTCCTCAAAATGGATGCGGCTGTGATAGACAGGAACGCGACTTGGTCCAAAAACAGACGCCAGTTCAGGCTCCATCGTTTCATCTGTGGTCAACACAATTAACCCCAGCGGCCCAGCGCCGCCAAACCCTGTGTCCGTTTCAAACGCCTGTGCCATCAGATCACCACCAAATCTCGGCTGACCCGCGTGGTCAGCAGTTCGGGCGCACCCTCGGTGATCAGAATGTTTTCCTCCACCACCATCATGCGCGTCTCATCAATCATCAAAGATGGCTCCAAGGTCATCACCATCCCCGCTTTTAGTTCCGTATGGTCATGGGCCGCGATGGACGGCCATTCCGTCAACTGCATCCCCAAACCATGTCCGATCCGCCCGATATCTGACGCCCCGCCCAGAACCTTGGACATGGCAGTGAACAATTCAGAACAGGTCACACCTGGCCGCGCGGCCTCAAGCCCTGCTTCGGTCGCATCCCACAATTTTTGGTGCGCTGCTTGCGCGTCAGGCACGGCATGGCCAACCGCGAAATTGCGGTCAAAATCGCAGAAATACCCCTGCAGCGTGGACCCTGTGTCAAGCATCAACACATCCCCGTCCACCAGCGGCGTATAATCGGGCGGCGAAATCACATCGCCATATCCGCCCTGACCTGCGCCCCCGACAAGATAAGGCACATCCTCTGCCCCCTCTTCCAGCAGCGTTATTTTAAACTTGCGAAACACCTCGGCCAGCGGATCACCTGCGCCCGCCACATCGGGCAACCGCGCAAAGGCGTTCGAACCGATACGGCAAATCTTGCGATGCACGTCGATTTCCGCAGCGGATTTCACCGTGCGCAGGGCTTTGATCAGGCTCGAACAATCTTCAAACCGCCCTTTTATCCCCGCTTCGACATTGCGAAAATCTGTCAGGCTCATGCGCAGGCTCGCCTCTTCCCCCATCGGCACACCGATGCGATCAAAACCGCCCAGCGCCTCGATCAACAGGCTGACACCTTCGTCTTCCCCCCGTGGGCTGGGCCATGTGCGGATGTCATTTACCCACATCCGCCCCATCAATTCGGCCCCAATGGACGGGATCACCGCGATCAGCTCACCCGATTGGGGTACAATCACAAACCAAGGTCGCGTCGGGCTTTGCCAAAACAGGCTGCGAAATCCCGTGAAATACCGCACTTCGGCTTCGGTGTTCAGCAACAGCGCATCAAACCCCTGCGCCGCCATCGCGGCTTGGGCACGCGCGAGACGCGCCCCAAACTCTGCGGCAGGAAAATCAGTCATCCGATGGGCCTTCTGACAGCACCAAGAGAACCCGTGCATCTGGTCCCAGTTCACTTGCCATTGCAACGGTTGCCGCAAACCCAGCCCCCCCCGATGGGGAGGTGGCCAGATCAAACGGCGCTAATCGCGCTATTTCCGTGGCAACGTAATCGTCATCCAGGGTCAAAAACGCATCTGCATCCCGCGCCAGCGCCTTCAGTGCCAAATGGGATGGTTCTTTGCAATCCAAACGGCCCATATTAGACGGCGGACCAACGGTAAGGGCTGGTTTTTCCTGCTCAATACTGGCCTGCAACGCAGGGGCGGCTGTGGGTTCCACCACCGTGATATGCGGCCCATCCCCCCAAGCTTTGCGTGCGGCCACCGCCGCAGCAGAGGCCAAACCACCGACACCCGCTTGTAAAAACATATGGCTTGGCGCGTCGCCGTATTGGTCGATCATTTCTTCACACAACGCGAGATACCCTTCCATGATATCGCGCCCTGTGGTGTCTTCGACCCATGTGCTGTCAGACAGCAAGGTCCAGCCGTTGTCGACGGCGGCTTGCATAGCCGCGGCCATACTGGCCTCGTAATCATCACCTGCAATTTCCACCTGCGCGCCCATGGCCCGCAACCGATCCGCAAACCCAGATGGCACATGCACGGACAGGTAAATGACCGCTTTGGCCCCAAACACATTGGCCCCAGCAGCAACGGATACACCATGGTTGCCCGCGCTCGAAGTCACAAAAACGGTGCCGTTCAAGGCCGTTTTCGCCACCGCAGGATCAGCAATCGCATCGCCAATTTTCTTATGGGCCGCTTTGGCAATGGAAAATGCCGCGCCAAGCGCCTTGAAACTGCCAACCTGCATGCGATTGCGTTCATCTTTGATATGCAGCGATTTGATACCCAGGTCCGCCGCCAGTTCAGGACAATCCACCAAAGGTGTTTTCGCGTGAACGGGACAATGGGCCAACAAGGCAGTGACGAGGCTGGCATCAGCGGTAATATCGCCTTCGGCCAAACCTGTTTGCGCAGGCATACCAATGCCGCGCAGATGATTTTCTACGGTTTTCATGGGCCGTATTAACGGCGATTCTGCTTCAAAGAACCATCCTTAAACCGACACCATGACCAAAGTTTCGTCGCTCTTTGTCTTTGAACGGGAAATCAAACGGCGGCTTTAGGCAACGTTTGATCGACCCGTGACCGTGCGTGGCATGCGCGCCAGTCGTTTTTGAACCAAATCCAGCATGGTTTTACCCGTGCGCATCGTGGCAGTGCCCTGTTCCATGTTTTGAAAAAACGCCGCCGCACCATTGATCAATTCTTGATCCTGCGCCGTGCGCGCAATGCTGGCGACAAATTGGGCGCAATAGGTCACTTTGCTCATGTCGGCGTTCGGCAATGCCTCTTCCAATACATCGCGAATGTGATCCAGATCATCCAACAGCGCCTGTTGATCCAAATCGGGCGCAGCATCCACAACCGACGGCACAAAGCCTGGAACACTGGCGGTTCCTTGTAGGCTCGCGAGGATGACATCTTGAAATTGTTTCATGTTTCCAATGGGCTTTGGCAGAAACCCCACCGCCCCAACCGCCATAACTTTTGCGCGGGTGTCTTCGGAAACGGTTCCGCTGATCGCCAATACGGACAGATCTTGATCCACAAGTTCTGCGATCAATTCAAACCCATTGCCATCGGGCAATCCCAGATCAACAATCACCAAATCAGGGCGATACATGGCCAGATGTTTATGGGCGGATCGCACGCAATCCGCACGGCGCAACCGCGCCCCGCTGCGCATGGTCATCAATCGAACCGCTTCGGAACAAAATCGACTGTCTTCGATCAACAGAATTGTAATGCCCAACAACGGGCGGCGTTTGGAAATGGGGGCAGAAAAAGGGTCTGTCTCTAGTGGCATGAACTGATTCCCTGAGCGAGTGCGAGACTTTCATGCAACGACAACAACCCTAACAGGTTCCTAACAAGCCGCTATTTTAACAAGATTTGTTTTAAAACGCTGTTTCGCGCGATTCAAAATCCGTTTCTACACGGTGTCACCCTTTGTCACGTTGCCAAACGGGTTGTCTCGCGCCATATCAAGGCCAAACACAGACAAAGGAGCCCGCCATGATCGGTCGCTTAAATCACGTTGCCATCGCCGTTCCAGACCTTGAGGCCGCCAGCGCACAATACCGCGATACGCTTGGCGCCAAGGTCAATCCACCCCAAGACGAACCAGATCACGGCGTTACAGTGGTGTTTATCGAACTGCCCAACACCAAAATCGAACTGCTCTATCCGCTCGGTGAAAACTCCCCGATCCAAGGGTTTTTGGACAAAAACCCATCAGGTTGCATCCACCACATTTGTTACGAAGTCGACGATATCATCGCCGCCCGTGACAAATTGCAGGCATCAGGCGCACGCGTGCTTGGAACTGGCGAACCAAAAATCGGCGCGCATGGCAAACCTGTCTTGTTCCTGCACCCCAAAGATTTCACAGGCACTCTGGTAGAGTTGGAGCAAGTCTAATGACCATCGGAGCCGCTCTCGTCCTATTTGCTGTTGTCTGGTTTATGACCCTGTTTGTGGTCCTTCCGCTCTATCAACCGAGCCAAGAAGAAAAAGGCGATGTGGTGCCTGGCACATCCCCATCCGCCCCCGCAAACCCACAATTGGGCAAACGTGCATTGATCGTTACTGCGGCGTCGTTGGTGATTTGGGCCGCTCTTGTCGCGATTATCGTGACAGGGGCCATTTCCTTGGAAACACTAAACATTTGGGGCGGTATTCAGCCCTAATCACAGCCCTTGAGCAGTTCTAGTGCGGCGGCGTGCATCAGTGCATCGCCCGCTGCAATAACACGCCCACCCTCGTGAACGGGCCCGCCTTCCCAATCGGTGACAATACCTCCGGCCGCTTCGACCACAGCCATGGGCCCTTGGATGTCATAGGCATTTAATCCCGCCTCAATCACCAAATCCACCTGCCCCGCAGCCACCAAACCATAGGCATAACAATCCGTGCCATACCGCGTCAGCTGCACACAGTCGCGCACCCGCTCAAACGCGTCTCGTTCGCTTTGCGTGCCCACTTCGGGAAAGGTTGTGAACAAAATCGCCGACGCGAGGTCCGCACAAGAGCGCACAGCCAACGGCCTAATCTGTTCGCGGAAATGCCAACTGGCCCCTTCAGGCGCGCCCACAAACCGCTCTTGAATAAACGGCTGATCAATCATCCCGATCTGCGGTCCAGCGGCCCCACCCACGGCAATCAAAACACCCCAAGTGGGCGTGCCAGAAATGTACCCCCGCGTGCCGTCAATCGGGTCCAACACCCACGTGAGCCCGCTGCTGCCTTCACTTTGACCGTATTCTTCACCCAGAATCGCGTCATCAGGGCGACGCGCCGCCAAAATATCGCGCATGGCCCGCTCAATGGCCCGATCGGCCACCGTGACAGGATCAAAATCGCCCTTTAGCTTGTTTTCAATGCCCTGCCCATCTGCGCGGAAATACTGCATCGCAATGGGGCGCGCCGCATCGGCCATGGCATGAGCCACAGACAAGAGTTCAGTTTGCAAGTCTTGGGACAAGGGGGCGTTCTGAGTCACGAAAAGCCTCATCGGTTGGGATCACCCAACCGATGTTTCATATTCGCTGGCTCAGATCAATCAGATGCGCTCAGCACGCGGGCCAGATCAAACAGCTTGCGCCGTTGGTTTTCTGGAATAGCGTAATAGGACCGCACCAAATCCAACGCTTCTTTGTCAGACAGCAAATCCCCTTGGGCTTTGCTTGCGGTTACATCTGCCACGACGCTTTCGGTGTCTGCGTCGTCTTTTGCAAATCCTTCAAAGAAAAAGCTGACAGGCACATCCAATGCCTCTGCAATGTCCCACAGGCGTGATGCGCTGACGCGGTTCATGCCTGTTTCGTACTTTTGAATTTGCTGGAACTTAATGCCAACACTATCGCCCAGCTGCTGTTGCGTGACGCCCAGCATCCAACGGCGGTGTCTCACGCGCTTTCCCACATGAATATCCACTGGATGTTTCATGTCTTCCTCCCTTGCTCGGCCCCTCAGCCGTATTTCTTGGGCACAAAATGGGCCCGTCCCTCTTTAGAATTCGTACTGTTGAATGCTATAGGACCATACAAAGTTCAGACGGAACGTACGGGTACGAAAATGCGAACAGATATTAATCTAAAGAGGCCTATCGCATTTCCCCTACAATCTAAAGGTGGTTATTTAACATGTTCGACATTTTTTTGCATTTCACTGACGGATTTTTGCATTTTGCAAAGAAACATTCAAATAAACTCAAAATAAAGTCTCAATATTTGCAATATTGACGATCATCTTCGCCAACAGCAAAGCCGACCCTTAAGAAAACCCCACAAAGGACCCTTCCAATGCGTGCCATGCAAGTGACCGAACACGGCCAACCTCTCAGCCTTCAAACCATTCCCACCCCTGATATTGGTGCGGATCAGATGCTTGTGCGCGTGGCCGCCTGTGCGTTGAATTTTGGCGATCTGTTGCTGCTCAAGGGCACATATCAGGAAAAACCACCCCTGCCTTTTACGCTGGGGATGGAATTGTCGGGCACAATCGAAAAAATCGGTTCGGATGTGACCAATCTTTCCGTTGGTCAGCGGGTCATTTCTTATACAGGATTTGGTGGAATAGCAGACTATGCCGCGATTCCTGCCGATATCTGTCTGCCGATCCCAGACAGCATGGACATGATCGACGCAGCGGCCTTTCCTGTGGGATATGGCACAGCTCACCTCGCGCTTGATTACCGCGCACGCATGCAAGCGGGTGAACGCCTATTGGTGCTTGGTGCATCAGGCGGCGTTGGCCTGACCGCCGTTGAGCTTGGGAAACTCATGGGCGCCGAAGTCATCGCCGTGGCCCGCAACGCGGAAAAACTCGACATCGCGAAACAGGCAGGCGCGGATCATCTCATCAATTCGGAAACCGATGACATTCGCACCACGGTCAAAGCGCTTGGCGGCGCGGATGTGGTCTATGATCCCGTGGGCGGCGATCAGTTCACCGCCGCGATGCGGGCCACCAACCCCGATGGCCGCTTGATCCCCCTTGGCTTTGCCTCTGGCACCGTGCCCCAAATCCCCGCCAATCACCTACTCGTCAAAAACCTGACAGTCATCGGCTATTACTGGGGCGGCTACTCACGCGTGAACCCCAGAGTCCTCGGCGACAGCCTCGCCACCCTTTTGGACTGGCACGAAGCAGGCAAAATCAAACCCCACGTCAGCAACGTCCTACCGCTCGATCAAGCCAACGAAGCGCTAGATCTGCTGCGCACCCGCAAAGCAACGGGTAAGGTTGTGGTGACGGTGGAATGACGAGGAGGAATGAACGAAAGCCCGCTTGGCGACCGAAGTAACGGTGCTCAAGTGTTCAGGTGGTAGGTGATCCAATTACTTTTCGTGGCGTGCCGATCATAAACTGCCCTGGCGCCATAATTCGTTTCAGATTTCTGTTCGCCTCCGCCAAACTCACAGTAGGATTCGAACAGAGCATCCCACTTTTTGCGATCTTGTTCTTTGGCCAGTCGAACGATCATAACTACATTGAATCCGTTTTCTCTTTAAACCAATAGGTTCCGTCATTTTAAGACTGACGACAAGCGCGAAGAATGCAAACATCGTCTTTGCTCCCTACGGCGTTCGTCAACAAGCTCGCGCCCTTTGTTGTCCGGCCTTCCAGACCTCATCCGCCCACAACCATCTCCTTCAACACCTCCCCCGCAATCTCAAACGATCGCACCCGTGCGCGTGGATCATGGATCATACCAGTTACCATTAATTCATCTGGCTGAAACGCATCGACCAACTGCGCCAATTGTGCGGCCACGGTGTCTCTTGATCCTGTGGCCGAACAACCCAGCGCCTGATTGACCCCTGCCAGCACATGGGCTGGAACGTGTTCAGCAATATCGTCAACGGGCAAAGGCAACTTGCCAGGCACGCCCGTACGCAACCGCGCAAACGCCAGTAATTGAGAGGACCGCAACCGCACCGCCTCTTCATCCGTATCTGCGGCACAAACCCCTGCCGCCATCATGAAATAAGGCTGTGCCAACCAATCTGACGGTTGAAAAGACCGCCGATAAATCTCGGCAGCTTCTTCCAGCATGGCAGGGGCAAAATGCGATGCAAACGCATAGGGCAGCCCCAAATGTGCTGCCAATTGCGCTCCATACAGGCTTGATCCCAAAATCCACACTGGCACATGCGTCCCACGCCCCGGAATCGCCTGCACCCGCGCCCCGTCCGAGTCACCGAAATATCCGATCAGCTCTGCCACATCTTGGGGAAAGCTGTCTTCTGGGGCCATATGACGGCGCAGAGCCCGCGCGGTGGCCATATCCGTACCAGGCGCTCGCCCAAGCCCCAGATCAATACGATCAGGATACAGCGTGGCCAGCGTGCCAAATTGTTCTGCAATCACCAACGGCGCATGATTGGGCAGCATGATCCCACCAGCCCCCACACGAATGGTGTTTGTCGCCCCCGCCACATGCCCGATCACCACAGATGTGGCTGCACTGGCGATGCCTGGCATGTTGTGATGCTCCGCCATCCAATACCGATGATAGCCAAACCGCTCCGCCGCCTGCGCCAATTTCACTGTATTGGCCAAAGCATCTGCCTCGGTCTTTCCCTCGGGAATTGGCGACAGATCGAGAAGCGAAAACTGGAGCATTGTGGCGTCCTGCGTTGCGATCAGGTTAGGTTAGTTTAGGTTAATCCCCGATCCGTGGAATGCCAACCGTGACCCCACGGCTCACAAATTGCGCGCGGCCGTCTTTAGCAACAAAATCGAATACAGTTTGTGAAACCCCATCAAAGCGCGGAACAGGAAACCCATCCTTCCTGTTTTTTGATCTGGAACCACCGCCGATCCGAAATACAGCCGCGTGCCACCACCCCTCGGTTCCACCATCAGCCAAGATCGCGTGCGCCCGCTTATATCGCACATCAAAATCTGATCCGACACGCGGTCCTCGACAGTCCACGCCGCAAATTGTTCGCGCGTACCCGCCGCCAATTCCACGGCCTCAGCATCTATCGATGGATGGTTTGCCAGCCGAAGGATGACCCGCTCCACCTTAAACAACCAACTGGTGTAAAACCCTTCAACAAAGTCCGCAAACACCACATCGCGCCCCACATCGGCAGCAAAACAATCCGTGTGCCCCTGCTCCGCATACCGCGCCAACAAGGCATCTTTTGGCAGGTCTGTCTGTATTATCTGCACCACAGATGGCTCCTTTTGCCCGTGCGAGCTCGCCCAGATCAGCCCACGTTACCCCGCCAAGCGCACGTCCGACACGCGGTCTACATCTTTGCAATAGGCCGCTCGTACCATTTCAGCCAATTCAGACGCAATCAGGCTTTGGGATGTGGGAGCCACCATCATATTGACCTGAAATTTTGGCAATTCGGGCAAAGCGCCCCCATGGTCGATTTCTTCAAGATACTGCGCCCCCGTCCCTTTTAACCGTGCATGAACTGCCAAATCTGCGCTCAGGGATGCTTCGACCGTCATGGACGAACTGGTATCCACACCCATTTCCCAATCAATATTGGCATCATCCAGCGCCTTGAGCGAAATGGCCCGAAAGATACACTGTTTTTCCGATGCCACACGCAGCGGGCGTTCCTTCCACGCGGTGCCATTGGGGGCGCCGTACCAGACCAGATCCAAATCCGTCAGCTTGATCGCCCCCTCATCGCGGCCTGTTTCCGTGGTCAGAACCACATCACAATCCCCTGCGGCGAACATCGCCTTTAATTCAGAGGTGAAAGACGACACGAGGTTCACCTTCACCCGCGGATACGCCTTTGAGAATTTCTTCAAAACCATCGGAATATGCGGGTACACAATATCATGTGGTACGCCAAAGATTACTTCCCCTTGGAACTTTTGATCGGTCATGCGGGTCCAAACTTCGTCATTGAGCGCCAGCAACCGCCGCCCATAACTCAACAACAACTCTCCCTGGGCCGTTGGCGTGACACTGCGATTGGATCGGTCGAGCAGGCTTTGCCCCAAACTTTCCTCCAACCGCTTGAGCTGCATCGACACCGCCGATTGCGTCAGGTGTAACTGCGCCGCCGCCCGTGTGACCCCGCCTGTGTCCGCCACAGCCACGAAACTGCGTAATGCGGTTAAATCCAGATTTCGCGCCATATCACGCTCCTTGATGTAAAACTTCACAAACATTCGTTTTTCAAATGAATACCCCTGTGTCACACCAATATCAAGAAATTTGATGCGAAACTCATTTTGCATCGCCAAACTGAAAGGACGATCTTATGTTTTCTTCCGCGACTCTTGGTATTTTGCGCAGTCTAACCCCCGCGAAAGGCCCCACACGCAAACTGCGTGCCATGTTACGCGTGGCACAGGAACGCCATGCGCTCAAAAACCTGCCCCCAGAACGTCTAAATGACATTGGGCGCACCCCAACAGAGGCCCAAGACGAAGCAAATCGCGCCTTTTGGGACGTTCCAACCCATTGGCTGCGTTAAGATTTGTTTCGGAAAATGTTTCGCGAAAATCCAACGAAAAACCTTGAAAAAATGGTCGAACACGCCGATATTCATTAGTGAAACAGTCGGGCAATTGTTCGGCTGTCGTTTTAACTGTTTTTTCAAGGAGAAAACCAAATGGCACAATACGAGACAGTCCGCCGCGCAAATGCAGGTGTGGGTGTCGATGCCACCCAGATCGACGCTGGGCTGCGCGCGCACATGAACAAAGTTTACGGGCTGATGTCCGTGGCCATGTTCATCACAGGTATCGTCGCTTACTTCGTGGGCACAGACTTTGCCCGCGCGATCAACGGCGAAGAAACCGCAATTTTCTCAACAGGCATGCTTCAGGCCATGTACTCTAGCCCGATCCGCTGGATTATCATGTTCGCACCGCTTGCTTTTGTGTTTGGCCTTTCTGCCATGATCAACCGCATGTCCATGGGCACAGCACAAATCGTGTTCTGGGCCTTTGCGGCCGTCATGGGCTTGTCGATCTCTTGGATTTTCGCAGTCTTCGCTGAAATCACAATCGCACAGATCTTCTTTGCAACAACGATCATGTTCGCCTCCATCAGCCTTTGGGGCTACACCACCAAGAAAGATCTTTCTGGTTGGGGCAGCTTCCTGTTTATGGGCCTGATCGGCATCATCGGTGTGTCCATCCTCAACATCTGGATGCAGTCTGATGGCTTGGCTTTTGCTGTGAACATCATTGGTGTGCTCGTGTTTGCTGGCCTCACCGCCTATGACACGCAAAACATCAAAAACACTTACCTTGTTCACGCCCACCACGGCGACACAGAATGGCTTGGCAAATCCGCCATCATGGGTGCGCTCAGCTTGTATCTGAACTTCATCAACATGTTCATGATGTTGCTACAGCTGTTCGGCAATCAAGAATAAGCCAACACATCTTAAGAAAAGCCGGGGCTCGACCCCGGCTTTTTTGTATCTGCAAAGGAAACACATATGTCTGACTTTCCCCTGAACGTGACCGCCGCTGCCGCTGTTATTCTTGGAGCGATGTATATCTTTATGACCTTTCAGATCGGCCTCCAGCGCGGCAAGGAACGCATCGCAATGGGGGACAATGGCGATCCTGTTTTGGCCAAAAAGATACGCGGCCATGCGAACGCAGCCGAACAAATCCCATTGGGCCTGATCCTAATTGGCTTGAACGAAGCGATGAACTCTGCCCCGACGGCCATGGTTTTGGCCGCCTTATTGGTTCTGGGCCGCATCGCCCACGCGATCCACTTTTTTGGCGAAAAAAAACCGCTCGTCTTTCGTGCCGGTGGCATGATGCTGACGATCTTGTCCCATCTTTTGGGCGTCATCGGCCTCGCGCTCGGCCTTATTCTTTAGCGGTTACATCCGCCAACACCGCACGACAAGCCGCTTCGATCAGATCAAACACCTGATCAAACCCGTCTTCGTAATAGGGATCGGGCACCTCGCGCAGCGGCTGTTCGGGTAAGTAATCCAACAACATCTTCATCTCGGCCTTGGCCCCACAAGGCGCAATGGCGCGTAAATTTGCCATGTTGGAATGATCCATACCGATGATCAGATCAAACCTGTCGAAATCCGCCTGGCTCACCTGAGATGACCGCTGCGACGACAAATCATACCCTCGCCGCTTTGCCTCTGCCATGGAGCGTGCATCTGGCAGCTTGCCATTGTGCCACCCGCTGGTCCCCGCACTCTCTACCTCAATATCCGCGCCAGCCTGCGTTACCAATCCACGCATGACGCCTTCGGCAGTGGGGGATCGGCATATGTTGCCAAGACAGACAAATTGAATACGGTAGGTCATTAGACACTCCTTTTCCCACACATACACACAGGCCCAAACAATGAGCATAGTCATCCTCACTGGCGCAGGCATTTCCGCCGAAAGCGGCATCGGCACGTTCCGCGATGCAGGCGGGCTTTGGGAACAATACCCCATCGAACAAGTGGCAACCCCCGAAGGCTTCGCCGCTGATCCTGATTTGGTGCATCGGTTTTACAACGCCCGTCGCGCAAATGCGGCACAGGCAGAGCCAAACGCCGCACACCGCGCACTGGCCAAACTTGAACGTCAACACACGGGTGACGTGCTGATAGTCACCCAGAATGTCGATGATCTGCACGAACGGGGTGGAAGCCAAAACGTGCTGCACATGCACGGTGCGCTCAATCGTGCCACGTGTTCGGCCTGTGGCCACACATGGCCTGCACCCACAGAAATGCACACCACAGATCCCTGCCCCAAATGCACGGCCCCGTCCACGCGCCCCGATATCGTATGGTTTGGCGAAATCCCCCAAGGTATGAATAGCATTGAAAGCAAACTTCGCACCGCCGATTTATTTGTTTCCATCGGGACATCTGGCACGGTTTATCCTGCCGCTGGCTTTGTGCAATCGGCCAACGCGCTAGGCCTGCGAACGCTGGAACTGAATCTGGAAACCAGCTCTGGTGCATTTGACGAAAGCCGCACAGGCCCCGCCACGCAACTGGTCCCCACTTGGGTGGAAGAGGTTTTAAGCCAACAACGCAATAGCACCAAACGTTAATCCCGAGCCACGCAGTTGTTACGGCCCGCGACAAGGCAGCGAACCAACACTGAGCATCCTGCCAAAGGTGGCATTACGGGAATGATTCAAGTTTTTGGCAGGATGCTTTAGATCGTGTAATGTGCAGGGCCGCCAAGCCGTTTGAACACCCTGCATTTTAGACGCTTAAAATAGAAGCTTCATATATGACGCTTTTTTAGACGCTTCATATTTGCAGGGTCTCAATTCAAATTTCCCAGCCTTTTCAATGGCCCATCATTCAACCCTGCGCCCAAACGCCCTATCGTCTGCACGATATGATCTGCGTAATCTGCTTTTGAAAGGGGAGTTCTATGAAAATCCTCATCCTCGGCGGATACGGCGTTTTTGGCGGGCGATTGGTACAACTGCTTGCGGATTTGCCCGAGCTTTCCCTTCTGATCGCAGGGCGTTCCTTGACCAAAGCACAGGCATTTTGTGACGCGTACCAAGGGGCATCGAAACTCACGCCGGTCCTTCTTGATCGGGCAGATATCGCACAGCACCTACGCATCGACACACCTGATTTGATTGTCGATGCGTCGGGTCCGTTTCAAAACTACGGCGATGATCGTTATTTTGTGGCCCGCGCCGCAATCGAACACGGTGTGCCTTACGTGGATTTCGCCGATGCGTCCGACTTTGTCGCGGGCCTCTCAACGCTGAATGAACAGGCCAAAACCGCCGGGGTTTTCGCCCTCTCTGGTGTCTCTTCTTTCCCTGTCCTCACCGCCGCTGTGGTGCGCGAACTGGCCAAGGACATCACCGTTGAAACCATCACTGGTGGCATTGCGCCTTCCCCTTATGCAGGGATCGGGCTCAACGTTATGCGCGCGGTTGTTGGATACGCAGGGCATCCCATTGCGCTAACACGAAACGGCGCGCGCACCACCGCAAAAGGGCTCACCGAAAGCCGACGCACCACCATCGCGCCCCCTGGTGAACTGCCACTTTACAACATCCACTTTTCGCTTGTGGATGTGCCAGACCTTCAGGTCATCCCCCCTGATTATCCCAACCTCGATAGCATCTGGATGGGCGCGGGACCTGTGCCTGAAATCCTACATCGTATGCTCAATCTCCTTGCCAAAGTTCGCGGTCGTGGGCTCTTGCCAAACCTCGTTTCAGCGGCGCCCCTGTTTTACAAAATCCTGAACCTGATGAAATTCGGTGAACATCGTGGCGGCATGTTCGTGCGCGTCACAGGCACAGGACCCAGTGGCCCAGTCGAACGCACTTGGAACCTACTGGCCGAAGGGGACGATGGCCCTTTGATCCCGTCCATGGCGATCGAGTCGATCATTCGCAATATGGTAAAGGGGAAATTCCCACCCACTGGGGCCCGCGCGGCCACCCATGCCCTCGAACTTTCCGACTACGATGCACTGTTTACCCGTCGTAGCATCACCACTGGCATCCGTGAAACACTGCACGAGACTGCACCGCTTTATCATCGCATCCTTGGTCCCGCTTTTGACGAGCTACCAGCTCCCCTGCGAGATTTGCATACACCAAAGGGCATTAAGTCATGGTCTGGCACCGCTACAGTGACCCGAGGGTCAAATCCACTCGCCAAACTGGCCGCATGGATTTTAAGATTGCCCAAAGCGGGCCGCGACGTCCCCGTCACCGTCACCTTCACGCCACAAAACGGAACCGAAAAATGGGAACGTAATTTCGGCGGTCAAACATTCCATTCCATCCAAGCAGAAGGCCACGGACGCAACGCCCACCTGTTGACCGAACGGTTTGGCCCGATCACGGTGTCCCTCGCACTGGTTTTAAAAAACGGTGAACTGGATTTGGTCCCACGCCGCTGGGCGTTTTTTGGCCTACCGCTCCCTACCGCGCTTTTGCCGCAAGGGCGCAGCTATGAATCTGCCCCAGAGGGCAAATTCACCTTTGATGTACAGTTTAAGACACCTCTTACAGGGCTTATCGCGGCCTATCGCGGGACCCTTACTAAGGATTAACCGCGTTTGGCACATCTTCCCCCGCGAAAAACGCTCGCAGGTTTTCAACGGCCATCAAGCCCATACCGACCCGCACTTCCAATGCAGCCGTACCAAGATGGGGCAGCAAACTCACATTCTGTAATGCACGCAACGCCTCTGGCACGGACGGCTCATTTTCGTACACATCCAGCCCAGCTCCCCCAATCGCTCCGCTTTGCAGCGCGGCAATCAACGCAGCCTCATCCACCACATCACCGCGTGCCGTATTCACCAAAACCCCATGCGGGCGCATCGCCGCCAACTCCGCCGCGCCGATCATATGATGGTTCGCCGGGCCACCAGGTACAGAGAGCGACACAACATCCGCCGCAGACATCACTTCGGCGATTGTATCCAATTGCCGCGCGGGAACGCCGCAATCGGCCACGCGGGAGCGGTTGTAAAACACCACATCCATGCCAAACCCATAATGACACCGCTTTGCAATCGCTTTGCCAATCCGCCCCATGCCAATCACGCCCAGCGTTTTGCCCGACACATGCAACCCAAGGAATTGCGTTGGATACCAGCCTTCCCAAGTGCCATCACGCACGGCTGCTTCGCCGATGGATGCGCGGCGTGCCGTCATCAACATCAGCAAAACTGCAATATCCGCAGTGGCATCTGTAACGGCACCTGGCGTGTTTGACACCACCATGCCCGCCTTTTGCGCTGCGGCCACATCAATGTGGTTATAACCCACGCCGAAATTCCCCAACATCTTGGCACGGATGGTTCCGCCAAAGGCCCCCGCCGACAAAGGATCGCCCAATGTTGGCAAAACCGCATCATACCCCGCCAAAGCTGCCGCCGTTTCTGCATCCGACATGGGCAGGGTTTGCGTGCGCACCGTCACATCAAAATGATTGCGCGCCTCTTCAAGAACCGCATCTGGCAAAGGCCGCGTGATGTAAACTGTGGGTAATCCGCTCATGTTTCTTCGTCCTTAAATACTCAACGTCAATGGCCGCACATCAGTGCATCCGCCCCCCATTGGGCACATCCTGATCAGGATGCAGCAATACAATCCCCCCTTCAGAATCGGACAAGCCCAGCACCAAAATCTCTGACTTCATCGGCCCGATTTGACGGGGTGGAAAGTTTACCACCGCCATCACCTGACGCCCGATCAAGCTCTCTACAGTGTAATGCTTGGTGATCTGGGCAGATGACTTTTTCACGCCAAGTTCGTCGCCAAAATCGACCCAAAGCTTGATTGCAGGTTTGCGCGCCTCGGGAAAAGGCTCGGCCTGAACCACGGTTCCGACGCGGATATCAACCTTTAGAAAGTCGTCAAATGTGATGTCATCACTCATGTGCCCAATTCCCTGCTTCGATCTGTTGCGGCTTTTACACCGCGTTTTAAAAGGGCAGGGAAACCGTTTTGTGCATCCATCAACACCTCAAGGGCGGCCGCCGTTGTCCCCGCAGGAGACGTCACATTGATGCGCAACTGGCTTGGGTTTTCATCTGCTTGCTCTGCCAAAACGCCCGCACCAGCAACCGTGGCCTTGGCCAATTTCATTGCCAAAGGTTCTGGCAATCCCTGCGCCGCACCTGCTGCTGCCAGTGTTTCGATCAGATGAAACACATAGGCAGGACCTGATCCAGACACACCGGTGACCGCATCCATCTGCCCTTCTTCATCCAAACGCACGGTTTGCCCAACCGCCTGCAACAATCCTTCAGCCATTGTCATATCCGCCTCGCTGATCAGAGTGTTTCCGATCAGCGCCGTAATCCCTTTGCCAACCGCTGCAGGGGTGTTTGGCATGGCGCGAATAATCGGGGTTTGCGCACCGAGCACCGCTTCAAATGCAGACATCGGCGTGCCCGCAGCCACAGAAATAAATACGGTGGTTCCATTGCCAAGCGCTTGCAATCTGGGCAAGGCATCGCCCATCATTTGCGGCTTGACCGCAACGATACACACAGCGGGGGCCTTTGGCAGATCTCCGTTTAACGCGACACCTTCCTGTTGCAATCCACGGACCCAGTCGGATGGGTTCGGGTCCAAAATCGCCACCGCCTTCGGGTCTACCCCTTGAGCCAACCAGCCTTGCAGCATGGCCGATCCCATTTTGCCACAGCCAAGCAGCACCAAGCCGCCGCTGTTCACCCGATCCAAAGACATGATATTCCTCCAAAATCTGCGCCTGTTGCGACCGCGACCCTGCGCGATGACAAAAGGGAAATCAACCCGCTGCCCCGATGGAACATGCGTTGGAAACAGCCGCGGAGGCTCTTTCCAAACAATACCTTATCAAATCGTTAACTCAGACGCGTCATGCACGACGCGTTGTTTAAGAAGCGTTGTCTATGACGCGTGTTGTATGACGCGTCATGATTCACACTCTGTTAAGGAATCCCCCCCAAAGCCAAGGTTTCCTTTGCATTCCTACGGTTTCCAGCCATCCTCAAATTCAGCCCAAAGACCCGCGCATGACCCACAACACCGAAATATTGAATTTTCGCATCCTCTCGCCACGGATCACCACTTCTGGCCAACCGAGCGAAGAACAATTTGCCTCTCTCAAGTCCCTAGGGGTGACGCATGTGATCAATCTTGGCCCCCACCACAACAAGGGTGCGCTTGATGATGAACCTGCAACATTGGCGGACCTTGGCCTTGGCTACACCTACATCCCTGTGGACTTCGATGCACCAACACAAACCAATTTCACAGATTTTGTCGCCGCGCTTCAGGCTCATGCTGGGGAAAAACTGCACGTACACTGCATCTATAACGCGCGGGTTTCAGCATTCTTTTATCGCTACGCCGCCGAAGGATTGGGATTGGATCCAGACACGCAACAGGCGCAAATGGATGGGATTTGGCGGCCAGGGGGAGTCTGGGCATCCTTTATTGGCAAAGACGCGGATGCGGACAAACCAAATCGATACGCAGGCTACGACTACTAGCCCGGATCAGGCGCGGCCATAGGCCTCTGACATCGCAATTTCGAGCGCGGGTTCCGCGGCCTCATTGCCCCATGCTACCAATTGAAACGCGGGATAAAACCGCTCACAGGCCACAACTGCGGCGCTCAGCATTTGGTCAATCTGCTCAGGAACTGCCATCTGGCCGCCACCCAACATCAAGCCATAGCGATAGACCATCAAACGCTGTTCTTTCCACAGGGAAAACGCCCCGGCCCAACATTTATCATTGGCAAGGTTCATAGCCTCGTAAAGTATCGGCAATCGGTCTTCGGGTGGGTCCATTTCAAAGGTGCAAATCATTCGCAGCGTTTCATCATAGGCGGACCACGCCAACGTGATGGAATAGGTACGCCACGCCCCTTCAATGGCCATCGCGATTTGATCTTCGCCTACCCGATCAAACGCCCAGTCATAATGCTCGGCCAGAGTTTCAACCACGTCTATCGGATGGAGGTCGGATGCCTCAAGATACTGCTCAACGCTTGCCATGTTGCTGCCCTCAACTGTCTGCTCTTGCAGGCCCCACCACTAGGGGCCGTCACAAGGTTTACGGGTTAATCCCGCTTTCCTTACAATATATGGTGTGCGTTATTGGGCCTCATGTAAAGAAAAACTTTGGACTTTTCCAAAGTCATCCCCAGAAATCATCGCGTTATCCACAGTTTTCTTGGCACTTGCGAAACATTCAACTTCTCCTTGTGCTAGGAGGTATAGCGCCCTAAGCTTTTTCATCTATGATTGAGAAAAATGATCCTACAATAATGACTTTCGCCAATTCCACCGCCCTTAAAACCACCGCAATCCTGATCTGTTTGGCTCTGCCAACCGTTGCGCAGGCTCAGTCTTATTTTTGTAAAATCAATGCCAAACAAACCAACGGCTGGGTTCCAGAGTCGGTTCAATTTGAATTGGACGTAGCACAAAAAAGCGTAACGGTTGCCGATCCGTATACGCTCCATTCGGCCAAAACGGCCCCCACGGTTCCGTTGCGCGTGAACACAGACAAACGGGCCATTTTCATATGGAAAACGGGGCGTTTGCGCAGTTCATCGGGCGATGAAGTAATAATGCAATACAAAGGCACATTCTTAAAAAAGAAAAACCTTTTGCTGATTTACGCGAAACCACTTGGATTTCACGACGACTTCACCGCGCGGGGAAAATGCTCTCGTACCAAGGGGTGAATCGGCGCTTAACCCGCTGACGGCAGCTCATAAACACCGCCATTTGCTTTGGACCATTCCAGCGGCGCATTCAAAAACGCCTCCACTTGATCGAGCGTGGCCGCATCAAATTTACCCTCAGCGCGGGCCACCTTCAGAACATCCCACCAAGTGACGAGGTAATGCAGTTTCAGCCCATTCTCGGCCAGCATTTCATGGGTATTCTTAAAGATGTCGTAATAGAACACCACCAATGTGTGATCACAATGTGCGCCTGCTTTGCGGATTGCCTCGGCAAAGCGCAACTTTGAACCGCCATCGGTGGTCAAATCTTCCACCAACAACACGCGCTGGCCTTCGGAAATATCCCCTTCAATCTGTGCATCGCGCCCATATCCTTTGGGCTTTTTGCGTACATATTGCATGGGCAGGTTCATCCGGTCTGCAATCCACGCCGCAAACGGAATACCTGCCGTTTCGCCGCCCGCAGCCGCATCAAACTGGTCAAACCCAACATCGCGGTACAGTGTGGCCACCGCGAAGTCCATCAGCGCCTGACGAATTGCAGGGTAAGAAATCAGCTTGCGGCAATCAATGTACACAGGGGACGCGAGCCCGGAAGCAAACGTATAAGGTTCATCCGCGCGAAACTTCACCGCCTCAATTTCCAGCAACATTTTCGCCGCCAATTCGGCCATAGTCTCTTTGTCGGTAAAGCTGTTGGAAAACATGCGGGACACTCCTCTGATCTGGGTCGGGTTGCTCTTAAATCACTCGCGCCCAGTTTAAAACCGTTTTTACACTTCATTGGCCTACCATAGACCGTCACCGCTTGAGCCTTTCGCAGCACCGAAGTACACCGCGCCCATGAACAGCTTCACTTGGCATCCCCTTGCAACGTTACGCGATAAATCGGGCACCACCACCGCACGATTGGCGACTGACATCCCCGCGGCACGCACAAATGATCCTGACACGCCGCACATCGCACTGGCTGGATTCTTTAACGCTATTGCAAAAGGCCAGTCCCCCGTCATCGGCGCTGCCAACACTGCGCCAGATACGGCAGGAGCATTTTTCACCCGCACAGGCGGCACAACGGGTGCGCCCAAACTGATCCGCCGATCCACCAACAGCTGGCTTCACTCCATTCGCATCCTTCAATCGCATCTGTCCCTCACCCCCGCATCACAGGTGGCGAGTGTTGGGGATTTGTCGCATTCCCTCACTCTCTACGCTACGGTCGAAGCATTGGTCACTGGCGCGAAAATGCACTTGATTGGCGGCAGCGATCTCGGATCACATGCCATAACCCATCTTTACGCAACGCCCACACAACTGCGTACGATCCGCACGACGGTACACAGCGTAAATCATGTTATTGTTGGCGGTGGCCCAATGGATATCGCAACTCAGGCCCATGTGGCATCCCGTTTTCCCAACGCCACGGTCACACGATTTTACGGCGCGGCAGAAACAAGCTTTATCACCCTCGCCTCGCCATCTGCTCCGACTGGCTCCGTTGGCACAGCCTTCCCAGGGGCAGAAATCGAAATCCGAACCCCCAGCGGCGCACTGTGTCCCGCCGATCAAACTGGCCAAGTCTGGGTGCGCTCTCCTATGTTGTTTGACCATTACGCGCAAGGCTCTGCCCCCCACACTGTTTGGCGGGGCGATTGGCTTACAGTGGGCGAACTTGGTTCCTTAAACACTGACGGTTTTCTCACCCTGAAGGGGCGCATAGATCGCATCGTTACCATCGCGGATCAATCCGTGTCCCTTGATGACATCGAATCCCAACTGATACAGTCAGGCGCAAAAAACGCCGCGGTGATCGCCCTGCCCGATCCCTTGCGCGGTCATGTCCTGCACGGGTTCACGACCACAGACGTTCCAAAACATCCGCTGCTCAAAACCCAGCGCACCGTACCAAGCCTTCCCACCTTGTCTTCTGGCAAAACCGATTACCCCAGCTTGTCAAAGGGGGTGTCATGAAACCTGCCTATATCATCGCCGCCTATCGCACACCCGTTGCCCCAGAAGGTGGCGCGTTCGCGGATATCTCGCTCCATGACCTCGCCGCACCAGTGCTACAGGCCTGCATTGACCACTGCCCAATCCCACCAGAAGACGTGATCCTTGCGAACGCGCTTTATGGCGGCGGTAACCCTGCTCGATTGGCCGCACTTGCCGCAGGTCTGCCCGAAACCATCGCAGGTCTCAGCATAGATCGCCAATGTGCCGGTGGCCTTGATGCCATTCTGCTTGGCGCACGTATGGTGCAATCTGGCGCCGCCCGCGCCGTTCTGGCAGGAGGCGCCGAAAGCCATTCCATGCGTCCGATACGGGCCCGTAAATCCCCAAACGGCCCAGAACCATACGACCGACCGCCCTTCACCCCATGGCCAAACCGCGATCCAGATCTACATGACAGCGCCGCGCAATTGGCCCAAACCCTCGGGATCACGCGCGATGAACAAGACGCCTTTGCTATCGAAAGCCACGCCAAAGCCCGCGCCTTCGATTTAAGCCGTGAAATCGTCCCAACCGCAGGGCTCACCACCGATGCCTTCACCCGCAATCTCACCACAAAAACCACTGCCCGCGCCACGCCGATCACAGGTATGCTCACAGCGGCAAACACCGCAATCAAAGCAGACGCCGCCGCCTTTGTCCTGATTGTGGATGCAGAAACCGCTGCCCGTTGTACTGGTGCAAACCCCGCAGAAGTCGTCGGCGGGATCACCCTTGGCGCAGCCCCTGAAACGCCCGCCACAGCCCCAGTCGCTGCGATCAAACACACGCTGCAATCGGCAAACCTCACCCCAAATGATCTAAGCACTTCTGAAATTATGGAAGCCTACGCCGTGCAAGCCATCGCCTGCCAACGCGGCGCACAGCTTGATCCCGCAACTATGAATCGTGGGGGCGGTGCGTTGGCACGGGGCCACCCTATCGGCGCATCTGGGGCCATTAACGCCGTGCGCCTGTTTTACGAATTGCAAAATGGCGGCACAGGCATCGCCGCCATCGCCGCCGCTGGCGGCATCGGCAGCGCCCTGTTGTTGCGGGTTTAACGGGACATCAAAACCGCAGGGCGCGCGCGGAAAATCGCAGCCGTGATCAAACCCGCCACAATCGCTTTGGCAAAGTCACCTGGCAAAAACGGCACCATCGCAGTGGCAATTCCACCCATCAATCCCGTACCCGTCATCACCATGTAATACGGCACTGCGATCAGATACAGCGATCCGATGCCGCCAACCACTGAGGCGAAAACCGCCGCCAAACTCACGGGCATTGCGCACGTGGCACGCATGACAGCCCCAGTCACAAACGCTGCAATGGGCCACCCAAACAAAAAACCAGCCCAAGGGGTTGTGAACACGCCCAATCCACCGCGCCCGCCTGCCAGCAACGGCAAACCAATAGCCACAAGACCCAAGAACAACAGCACGGACAGTGCGCCATTACGTGCGCCCAAAACGGTCCCCGCCAGCATAATCCCCATAGTTTGCGCCGTGATCGGAATGCCGCTTGCTAATGTGATTTTAGGCAACAGCCCTAGCGCGGCAATCAGTGCTGCAAAAACTGCGATAAAAACGATATTTCGTTCCATGAATTTGGTCCTTTATTCCACACCACCACGCGCGCGCAGCGCCTCGGCCGTTGTTTCCCCATCATCCAGCGCCGATATCACCAAAGGTGCCACAATCCGCAGGCCCAAACGCCGTTTTGCCCGCGCCCGCCATGCCTCTTGCAACACGCTTGCGCGTTGGTTCAGGCTGGGAATAAAGCGGATCACCAAGGCAAAAGCAAGCGCAATTCGCTCGGGCTTCACGCCTACCAATCGCAACGGGGCCAGCGCCCAAATCACCCAATCCATCATGTCGCTCAATCGGCTGGTCATCGTCACAAAATTTGCCAGCCCCAGCAGCGCGATCATTTTGACAACAATCACCATGCCGCGGGAGAAATCACCGATAACTCCATGATAAAGGGCGATAATAACCACAAACCACCAAACAGGTTTTAACGCCGCCACCCCTATCATCAGCGCTGCACGCCCCAAACTCAGGTATAGCGCGATGGCCAATGCCACACAGCCCATCAACAAGCGCAAATCCGTTAGTGGAAACACCAGCGCAGTAGCACAAAACAGGGCAGCCAACTTCCACCCCACAGGCACGCGATGCGCCCAACTGTGCTGTTCAATCGAAAGGGCTAACATGCTGCCCGCCGCGCCATTTCGCGTTCAAATACAGGCAACACTTCCGCAGGTGGCCCATCCTGAGCGATGTTGCCAGCATCCAGCCAAATCACCCGATCAAACCCATCGAGCAATCGGGGATCATGCGTAATCATCACCACTTGCTGATCCAGAGCTTCAATCGCGCGATGTAACTGCGCCGATGTTGGGATATCCAGCCCTGCGTAGGGTTCATCAAACACAATCATTGACGGTGCCATCGCCAGCACGGCCATAAGGCACAGAAAATGCCGCTGCCCCCCTGACAGCGTGTGACAATTCCGCTCTGCCCACGTATCTCGTCCATGATCCCGCAATACCGCACGGGCCTGGTCCTGCGCCGATGCTTTATCCGCGCCCATCTGCTGCAATCCAAACGCCATTTCTTCGATCACAGTGGGAAATAAAATTTGATGATCTGGGTTTTGAAAAATCACCCCAATGCCGCGCAGTGCCGCTTTGCGATCCGCATAAACATCTGCC
The DNA here is from genome assembly GCF_029854195.1 of Amylibacter sp. IMCC11727. Taxonomy (NCBI): domain Bacteria; kingdom Pseudomonadati; phylum Pseudomonadota; class Alphaproteobacteria; order Rhodobacterales; family Paracoccaceae; genus Amylibacter; species Amylibacter sp. IMCC11727. Next base: position 1,208,718 of record NZ_CP122960.1, on the reverse strand, counting down.
CCATCCAGCAATACACGGCCCACATCGGGCTTCACCAACCCTGCCATCAACCGCATAAAACTGGATTTCCCTGCACCGTTCACGCCAACAACGCCAATGCGCCGCTCGCTCAGGGACAGTGAAATGGGCCCAATTACCGCCCGCCCCTCTATCGAAAGGGACACATGTTCAAAACGCAATGTCACGATTTACGCGGCCAAACGCTCCGCCAAAATGCCAACGTCAGGGGCTTCAGAAACTGGCCCGTAAAGTGCGAGCGACGGCATACCTTTGGCACACAACCGCGCCGCATACTCCGCCACGCCGCTTGTGTTCACATTGTCAATCTTGGCCACAACTTCATCAAGCGATGGAACACGCCCCCAAATCATCACCATCCGCGCCAACCGTTCACAGCGCGACGATGGGCTTTCCAGCCCCATTAACATGCCCGCTTTCATCTGAACGCGCGCGCGGTTCACCTCGGCCTCTGACATGTCATCCGCCGCACGGCGCAATTCATCAATGCACAGTGTGGACAATTCCGCCACATCTGTTCCAGACGTGCCGGCATAAATGGTCAGACTGCCCGTATCGGCATAGGCCCCCGCTTGCGCATAAATCGTGTAACACAGCCCACGTTTTTCCCGCACCTCTTGGAACAAGCGGGACGACATGCCACCACCCAGCGCCAGTGAAAACACCTGCGCCGTGTAAATCTCATCATCGCGATAACTCGCCGTTTCAAACGCCATGGCAAAATGCGCCTGCTCCAGATCTTTTACCACCCGATGCTCTCCACCACTGTAAAGGGCGGGCTGCAAAACCCGCGCATCGCGCCGCTGCAATCCGCCAAACGCGGCTTCGGCCATTTTCACCAGTTGATCGTGATCCACCGCACCCGCCGCCGACAAAACCATCTGATCGGGCGTGTATTGTTCGGCCACAAACGCCTGCAAATCGTCGCGCGTGAACGACCGAACCCGCTCCTCGGGTCCCAAAATCGTCCGCCCCAGCGGTTGATCAGGATAAGACACCTCTTGCAGCCAATCGAAAATCACATCGTCTGGCGTGTCGAGCGATTGCCCAATCTCAGACAGGATCACACCGCGCTCGATTTCCACTTCCGCAGGATCAAACACAGAATTCAGCACAATATCGCTAATCACATCCATAGCCAGCGGCACATCAGGCTCCAGCACGCGCACGTAATAGGCCGTCATCTCGCGACTGGTGTAGGCGTTGATGTACCCACCCACATCTTCAATCGCCTCGGCAATCTGCAACGCATTCCGCTTTTTCGTACCCTTAAACGCCATATGTTCAAGGAAGTGCGCGATGCCGTTTTGCTCTGGCCGCTCGTGCCGGCCACCGGCCCCAACCCAGATCCCAAGGCTTGCTGATTTCAGCCCTGGCATATGTTCCGTTACAACGCGAAACCCGTTGGATAATGTGTGTATCTGTACGCTCAACCACGTATTCCTTCTCGAATAACGGCCTCTACTGCCGCCAAATCACCCGCAACGCGCGTGACGCGCTCATCCCGTTCAAACAAATCCGCCATATGCGGTGGCAGGGGTGGGTTCACCCCACAGGCGGCTTCTACAGCAGCTGGAAACTTGGCAGGATGCGCGGTGGCGAGCGTAATCATCGCCACATCGCCAACCATCTCATCGCCAATCTTGGCCCCAATAGCAGAATGCGGGCACAACACTTCGCCTGTGCGCTTGTGGAAATCCGCAATCGCCGCAGATGTTTCATCCTCGGCCACCCGCCCAGATTCAAACTCATCCGCCATTCGGCTCAGCGCCCCTTGGGACAGTTTGAACGATCCAACATCTTTCAACTGCTCAAACAACTGCGCCACCGCACTGCCTTCGCGGTCATACAGATCAAACACCAACCGTTCATAGTTTGACGACACCTGAATATCCATCGACGGGCTGATCGACGGCTCCACACCCGTCTTGGTGTGATCCCCCGTCTGTAACGTGCGATGCAGGATGTCATTCTGGTTCGTCGCAATCACCAATCGTTCAATCGGCAACCCCATGCGTTTCGCCACATAGCCTGCAAACACATCACCAAAATTCCCCGTCGGTACAGAAAACGAAACCTTCCGCTCAGGCGCACCAATGGCAATGGCAGACGTGAAATAATACACCACCTGCGCCAAAACCCGCGCCCAGTTGATGGAATTCACACCCGCCAGCTTCACACCATCGCGGAACTCAAAATCGTTGAACATGTCTTTCAGCAACGCCTGACAGGTATCAAAATCCCCATCGACCGCCAGCGCATGAACGTTGTCTTCTACAGGCGTTGTCATCTGGCGCCGCTGCACCTCACTCACGCGGCCATGGGGGTACATGATAAACACATCCACCGCGTCCAAGCCTCGAAACGCTTCAATCGCCGCAGACCCAGTATCCCCCGATGTGGCCCCAACAATCGTCACCCGCTTGCCACTGCGCTTCAGCGCCACTTCAAACATCTGACCAATCAACTGCATCGCCACATCTTTGAACGCCAGCGTCGGCCCGTGGAACAGCTCAAGCAGGAAATGATTGCTATCCAATTGCTTCACGGGACACACTGCATCATGCGCAAAGCTGCTATAGGCTTTGCCGATAATCTCGCGGAACTCCGCATCCGTGAACGTATCGCCCACAAACGGCTTCATCACCTCAAACGCCACATCCGCGTAGGGTTTACCCGCAAACCCAGCAATCTGTTCGCGGCTTAACGTTGGCCACTCGGACGGCACATACAACCCGCCATCGCGCGCCAACCCTGTCAGCATCGCCTCTTCAAATGTCAGCTCGGGCGCTTGCCCACGAGTAGAGATATATTTCATCGCTTAAACCGTTTTTTGCCGAATGCGCCACAACAGGTAACAGGTCATCCCGAACCACACGAACGCAAGTGAGAACCACGTGATTGCATACTCGCGGTGATCATTAGGGATATTCACCGACACGGGCAACGGGGTTACGTCATCAAATGGAACCCAAACGTCATCTTTAAGCACCTCTGCCTGTTCCACCACCACCATAAACGGCAGAACCTCCAGCTCTTGGGCCATCTGTGGCAAATACCGCGCGAACCAGATGTTCGCCTCCAAATCGGGGTCAGGGGTGAACGAAGCATCATAATCATCAGGGTCAAGGATGTTGCCAATCACCCGCACGGGTCCCGTGGCCCGCGGATCGTTCTTTTGCGCCTCTGGCACAAACCCCAGATCAAGCAGAAAGTTCTTACCGTTCCAAACCACCTCTTTTAGCACCCGAAACCCAGGTCCTGATTGGCTGCCAGGGCCTGAATACTTCACCGATGTCAAAACATGCGCCTCTTTGTCGGTCAGCACGCCTTCGAATTTTACCCGCGTGTAATTCGTTTCAGATTTTGGCGCGGTAGATTTGAAATGGTCAATCAACGGCTCGGGCGTTGCGGCTATCTTGGCCGCAATCACGGCCAGACGCTCTTCTTTCCACGCCAACCGATCCAGCTGCCAAAACCCCAGCCACAACAAAACTGCAACGCCCACAACACCAAACAACAGCGGCAAGATCATTCGAACAGTCATGTTTCTTTGGTCTCCAAATACTCAAATCAGATGCGGCCACCAAATGCAGCCCCGCAAAAGGAAAAGCGCGAACCCTTCAGCCCGCGCTCCCCTAAACTCTTATCCCTGTCAGAACCGTGACAGGCGGCTGGCCTTAGCCACCCCAGATGTACACGGCTGCAAACAAGAACAACCAAACCACATCCACAAAGTGCCAGTACCAAGCAGCCGCTTCGAACCCAACATGACGCTCTGGTGTAAAGTGGCCTTTGTAGGCACGGATCAGACACACCGCGAGGAAGATAGTCCCGATCACAACGTGGAAACCGTGGAAACCCGTCGCCATAAAGAAGTTCGCGCCATAAATGTTTCCAGCAAAGCCAAACGCCGCGTGGCTGTACTCATAGGCTTGGAAAATCGTAAAGATGACGCCCAAGATCACCGCGCCCCACAGACCCTTTTTGAGGCCTTCACGGTCGTTGTCATGTGCAATCGCATGGTGCGCCCAAGTGGCCAAACAGCCAGAACACAACAGGATCAGTGTGTTGATCAGCGGCAAATGCCATGGGTCAAAGGTTTCAATCCCTGCAGGTGGCCAAACACCATCAATGGCTGGGCTATCTGGGCCCATCGGATACAGTGCATGCTTAAAGAAGGACCAGAACCACGCCACAAAGAACATGGCTTCGGACATGATGAACATGATCACTCCATACCGCAGACCGATCACAACAACCGGTGTGTGATCGCCAACATGGGATTCATCTACAACCTCGGACCACCAAGCAAACATGGTGTAAAGCACCATGACAAAGCCGATCAACAGCATCCATGGCATGGAGTGGTCTTTCATGTACCAGATCCCGCCAGACAGCAGAACAAATGCGCTCAACGCGCCAAACAGCGGCCAGATGCTCGGCGGCAAAATGTGGTAGTCGTGGTTTTTTTCATGCGCCATGGTGGTTCGTCCCTATTATCGCATTCTTCTTAGTTTACTTGCGCATCCGTGTCGTCAGACAACGCGGATACTTCGTCTTCGGGCAAATCCGTCACATGGAACGTATAGCTCAATGTAATCGTCTTTGCGTATTTTGCTTCTTTATCGTTCAACATGTCAGGGTCAACAAAGAAAGTCACGGGCATCTGCACAGTTTCACCTGGTTGCAGCACCTGCATTTCAAAACAGAAACAGGCAATCTTGTTGAAATATGTCCCCGTTGAATACGGGTACACGTTGAAACTGGCTGTGCCAGCAATCGGTTTATCTGTTGGATTATGCGCCTCATAAAACGCCAATCCTGTTTCCCCGATCTTGATTTCCATTTCGCGCACAACGGGCTTGAACGTCCATGGCATGCCGCGTTCTAGCGATCCGTCAAAGCGGATGTTTACGGTCTGATCCAACACGGTTGCACTTGGGCCAGATGCAACGTTCGTCACCCCACCCCACCCAGTCACGCGGCAAAACCAGTCATACAGCGGCACAGACGCAAACGACAAAGCCAGCATACAAGACACCAAAGTGACCAGTTTAAACACCAAGGAACGGTTTTGCGGTTTTGCCTGATTGCTCATTCGCTTGCCCCTTCGTTTGTGTCTGTTTTCGGCTCAATACTATAGCGTGTCGTGTGATCGAACGCTTCCATGCTGTGCCCGTTCATCATCTTCGCAACTGTAATGGCAAAGACCAAGGCGACAAAACCACCCAGCACAACGCCCAACAACATGTTGGATCGCTTGCGCCGCCCATGCAAAGGATGTTCCGCTTTAATCGCCATCAGATCACCACCGGCCATGCGTTCAGCAAATCAAATTTGCGTAGCGCCGCATCGCCCAACAGGGCAGCAAAGCTCGCGAACAGATACACCAGCGACAGGCGGAAAAACTTACGCTCTGCACCGTATTCATCCCCATCCGCATCAGCATCCGTGCGCTTCCACAACTTCACCGCACCCATCAGGAACATCACATTCAGGATCAGGGCCGTTGCCAGATAAATCGGTCCACCAATGCCTGTAAAGGCTGTGGCAATGGCCACAACAAACAACACAACCGTATAGCCAAGAATGTTGTTGCGCGTCACGCGTGTGCCATGGGTCACGGTCAGCATCGGCACGCCTGCTTTGGTGTAATCATCATTCATAAACAGGCTCAGCGCCCAGAAATGCGGCGGTGTCCAGATAAAGATCAGCATGAACATCGCCACGCTTTCAACAGACACGCCACCTGTCGCCACGGCCCACCCCACCATCGGAGGGAACGCACCAGCCGCGCCACCAATCACGATGTTTTGCGGGGTCCAGCGTTTCAGCCACATGGTGTAAATCACCGCGTAAAAGAAGATGGTGAACGCCAACAGCGCCGCAGCAAACCAGTTTGCCGTCAGCGCGAGCATGCCAACAGCAATCACAGACAACCACAAGCCGACGATCATTGCATTCTTGGGTGTCACGCGCCCATCAGGCACAGGGCGTTTCACTGTGCGCTTCATGATCGCGTCGATATCGGCATCCCACCACATGTTCAGCGCACCAGATGCACCAGCGCCCAATGCGATAAACAGAATGGATGCAAACCCAATCACAGGGTTGACCCCAACAGGGGCCACCAACAACCCAACCGCCGCCGTGAACACCACCAACGACATGACACGTGGCTTCAGCAGTGCGAAGTAGTCTTCGAACTGGCTGTCATCGCCATAATCATTTGCAGTTGCGTCGCTCATGGGATCGTCCATTGGCTTTCGGATTGGGGACGAAGCAGCTTAGTTTGCTGCTTCGTTTTCCAGTACTTTGGTCATGTTCGCGTCAGCAACTTTCACTGTTGCTGGGCCTTCGGCGTATTCCGCCTTGGCTGCGGCCAACCAGGCGTCGTAGTCCGCTTGGGACACGGCTTTCACAGTGATCGGCATGTAAGAGTGGTCTTTACCGCACAGCTCTGAGCACTGGCCAAAGTAAATACCTTCTTTGCCTTCATCGACTTCGAACCACAGCTGCGCCAAACGGCCCGGTACCGCGTCTTGCTTCACGCCGAACGCTGGGATGGTCCAAGCGTGGATCACATCGGACCCAGTAACCTGAACAACAATGGTCTTGCCTGTTGGTACAACTACCGCTGTATCAGTTGCCAACAGATACTCGTCCTGTTCGTAACCCGCGTCCGCCAGTTCGTCTTTGGCCAACATAAAGCTGTCAAACCCGAAATCATGATCCACATATTCATGGGTCCAGTACCACTGGTTGCCTGTTGCTTTGATGGTCACGTCCGCTTCAGGAATTTCCTGCTGTTTGAACAACAATGTCAGGGACGGTGGGATAATCGCGATAAGGATAATGATCGGAACAACAGTCCAAGCAACCTCCAAAGCGGAGTTATGTGTAAACGTTGCTGGTGTTTTGTTGCGCTTCTCGTTGAACTTGAAGAGACAAATCAACAGCAGGATCGTAACAAACACGGAAATGATTGTGATGATCCACAGCAAGAACGTGTCCAACCAGATCACGTCACGCATCAATTCAGTGGCTGGTGCTTGGAACCCAATGCCATCCTGAACAGGGATACCCTTAGTTTCCAAAGCTGGCAAAACTTCGTCTTGTGCAAATGCCGCACCCGAAGCCATCAGGCCCGCTAGCGTCACACCAATTTTGTTAAATGTGGTCACAGCTCGCATATGATCCATTCCTATCTTACTGCGGCGGTTGCGCCGCTTGGGCATGGCATGCAAAACGCACACCAGAATCCCCTGTTGTCTACTGCGCCCTAAAAACAATATTAAGGGCTAAAGGACAAGCGTTCTATTTGCCGCATACCGTGGCATTTTCGCTCGCACACCCCTCAAATAGAAGGAATCGCCCCTTTGGCCACCGATCAAAGCCCATTTCGTCCGTTCGATACGCAAATTGACGAAAATGCCGCACTTAAAATCCTGCGCAACGCCACAGACGGGGCAGATGACGGCGAACTGTTCTTAGAACGGCGGCGCTCCGAATCCCTGCTATTTGACGACAATCGCCTCAAAACCGCCAGCTATGACGCGGCCGAAGGGTTTGGCCTGCGCGCCGTCAAAGGGGAAACAACGGGCTATGCCCATTCCACCGAACTGACCGAAGCCGCGCTAAAACGGGCCGCTGAAACCGCCCGTCTTGCCGTTGGTTCTGGCGGCGGTGTTATGGCCCCTGCCCCCCAAGCCACAAATCAACGTCTTTACATGGACGCGGACCCAATGGCCGACGCCGAATTCAACGTCAAAGTGGATACTTTGCGCGAAATAGACGCCTTCACCCGCGCCCTTGATCCTCGCGTCGTCCAAGTCACCGCCTCCATCTCTGCCTCTTTGCAAGAAATAGAGATCCTGCGCCCAGAAGGCACCCGCGTTCGCGATGTGCGCCCCATGACTCGCGTAAATGTCTCTGTCATCGTTGATCAAGATGGCCGCCGTGAAAGCGGCACATCAGGGGGCGGCGGCCGCTATGGCTTGACCAGCCTGCTCGATCCCGCAAACTGGCAGGCCAACGCCCGCGAAGCCCTGCGCGTTGCCCTCGTCAACCTTGATGCAGAGCCCGCCCCCGCAGGCACATTCGACGTGGTCCTTGGGCCTGGCTGGCCTGGCATCTTGTTACACGAAGCCATTGGTCACGGGCTAGAAGGCGATTTCAACCGCAAGAAAACCACTGCCTTTGCGGGGCTTATGGGCAAACAAATCGCCGCCAAAGGCGTCACGGTGCTGGATGACGGCACCATACCTGATCGTCGCGGCTCCATCTCTTTTGATGATGAGGGCACGCAAAGCGGCAAAAACACCCTGATCGAAGACGGCATCCTCGTGGGCTACATGCAAGATCGGCAAAACGCCCGCCTCATGGGCGTAGACCCAACAGGCAACGGTCGGCGCGAAAGCTATGCCCACGCCCCCATGCCTCGCATGACCAACACTTACATGCTTGGCGGCGACACAGAGCCAACCGACATCGTCGCCGACCTCAAAGACGGCATCTACGCCGTCGGCTTTGGCGGCGGCCAAGTGGACATCACCAACGGCAAATTCGTGTTTTCTTGCACAGAAGCTTACCGCGTGAAAAACGGTGTCATCGGCGCACCCGTCAAAGGCGCCACGCTCATCGGTGACGGAGCAACTGCCCTCAAACACATCCGCGCCATTGGCAACGACATGGCCCTTGATCCGGGCATGGGCAATTGCGGCAAACAGGGCCAATGGGTCCCCGTGGGCGTGGGCCAACCAACCCTGATGATCGGCGGGCTGACGGTAGGCGGATCGCAGGTGTAACTGCACAAACCCTGCACGGATTGCCCTAATACCCTGCACCTCCCCCCAACTACAGTGCCTCTGACCCAAATGTCAGAGGCACACAATGATACACACCCTCCTAACACTACTCAAACCCACCTCGCTTACCGTTCGCATGATCCTCGCGGCCATCGCTTGCGGCATCGCACTCCCAATCTTGGGCGTTGCACAATGTCTCAGCAGCGCCTTGATTGTTGAATTGATCATCGACCCGCCCCTCGCTTTTGATCTCTACGGCAATCTGCTCATCTACGCCGCGAACAGCCCGTCCTATTCGCTCCCCCAATCATTGATCGAAGCAATCGCGCCCCTCATCTTTGCCTTTGCCCTGTCCTACAATTTGAATTGGGCAGGTTTCCTGCTCCTATTGCCGATCCATGCCATCCAACACCGCTTCGCGTGCGCGGGCTTTGTCCCGACCCTCATCATCGGCACGGCTCTCGGCGGTTTGGCCGTTTTGCCCCTCGCGCTTGGTCCTTTCGGCCTCACCCGCGAAGCCTACGTCTTGTTCAGTGGAGCCCCTTTCATCTACTTCGCCATTATCGGCGCGGCCCATGCAGCGGGGTTTTGGCTCATCCTTCAGTGGCTGACACAAAAAATCGCCCCCTGACCGCAAAAAGACCACAATCTCTAGTCACAACGGCTCTAGATCAACTTATTCTAGAAAGCCGTTCCATGTTCTCAATTCATTCTGACTTGCGCCCATTCTTAACAAAACAATCCACGTTTCTGGCCTCTTTGTGGGCCTTTGTCGCGATCATGGGCGGGTCAATCGTGTTAATTTTCATCGTCATGGGCGTCGAATTGGGCGCAGCGTCCCTTTTGGGGGGCACGGAACGCGTCCAAGGGTTTGTGGACTGGCTTTACATCTTCTCGACCATCGGCCTTTTATCGTTTCTGTTTGGATGGTTGGTGGTGCTGGGCTTGGCCCTGTGCCATTTTATCCTGCGCCGCCTGCGATTTGACGGCCTCTTGCCGATGATGCTTTGCGGCATGGCAATGACTTGGGCCTTCAGCCTGTTTCTTTCGCCTGTCCTAGTGGATGTCTTTTCAGACGATGGCATCGGTGCAGCAGTCACCACACAACTGCTGATCTGTGGCGCAATCTATGGGTTTGCCTATGCACTCTTCCTGCGTTGGCTTTGCGTGCGCAAACGCAATGGCACACTCCACGGCCTGACCTAACAAACTGCACAACTCCTGCACACCTCCTGCCGATCCTCTTCGCAAATTACGCGCTATCCAAACGCACAACTTGCGAAAGGATCACCCATGTTCACCCCACTTCTTCGGCTACGAACATCGCTCACGCCAACCGTCGGGCAAATCACACTGGCCTGCTTTGCCGCGTATATCGGCACGCCGCTTTTGTTTATCCTCACCGATGCTCTGTCCGACCACCAAACAGGCTATTTCGCTGACTTTCTGTTCACAGGCGGCGCATCATTTATTGCCAGCTGGGCAGGCTTTGCCCTCCTCGCGCTGGCATTCGTGCATTTGACCCGACAAGGGATCAACGGCCTGATCCCCACAACATTGGCAGGCGGCCTGCTCGGCCCATTTGCATATATGATCTTTGCCTTCACCTTTTTTGGCGGCTTCAACTTTCGCAGCTTTCTTCAAACAGACTACCTGATCCTAATGTGCAGCCTCGGCGCAATCCACGCGTTGGTGTTCTGGCTTTACCTCAGCCTCATCAACACATTCGAGCGCCTCCGCCACGCCGTTGCGCGCTAAAATTAACCTTTTCACTGTGTAAGCAAAATCTGGCGGGTTTCTGGTATGTTTGCGGGCGGCTTCGGCGCCCGCAAACCCGCATTCGTTAACACCTCACAAACCCGTGATATTTTCTGCGAACGACTCGCAACTGGAAATCCAACCCCCATATACCCCCCATGAACAGACGACAATTTACACAAAGCCTCGCGGCCCTCTTTGCAACACCTGCATTGCCCGCCGCGTCTCTGGCCACGACCCCCACAGGTGCGGCCCCTGCATCTGCCTATTTCTGGGCAGATTACATGACCCGCATGCACAATCGTTGCACGCCCGACATGCTCGCGCCGTTCTTTAAGGCGGATAAGGCGCTGGCAAAAACCATTCATTCTCAACTGGTTGCGGAAAATGTGCTGACTTCAACAGGTCACGCGCACCCGGATCTTTTGGCAAAGCAACCCGCAAAAACCTTTGGACAGCGGGATTTTAACCGCCCACACTCACAGAACAAACAGCAGGTGAAGAAGGGCAGAAAAACCATGACTGACACACCCGAAATTCGCGCAGCACAGCCCGAAGACCACGATGCCCTGACCGAAATCTGGTTCAATGGCTGGGTGGAATCCCATGCAGCGCACGTACCAAAAGAACTGGTCGAAATGCGCACCCGCGACAGTTTTCATATCCGTCTGGTGGATATGCTGGAAACCACTCTTGTGTCGGGCCCCATCGGTGCTCCAATCGGGTTTTGTGCCATAAAAAACAACGAGATATACCAGATGTACGTTTCCCCAGATGGCCGAGGCACGGGTACAGCATCCGCCCTAATCTCTGCGGGGTGTGACGCGATCAAAGCTGCTGGTCACGACCAAGCCCGCCTAGATGTGATTGCGCAAAACCCGCGCGCTCGGGCCTTTTATGAAAAAATGGGATGGCAGAACGAAGGCCTGCAAACAGTCAACGTAGATACGCTTGATGGCCCTTTCCCGCTGGACTGTATCGTCATGACAAAGGAGCTTTAATCCCATGAAGCGACGCACTTTTCTCACCAATCTTGCCGCGACTGCCGCCTTGCCGATGATTCCGGCAAAAGCACTGGCCGGCATGGCTCCCACCGCTGCGGCAGCTTCGATGGATCAACCTTATCTTTGGGCCAGCTTTATCACGCGGGTTCACAACAATGCCTCACCCGCCATGTTGCAACGCTTGCTAAAGTTGGACCCATCCGTGGCAACCCGCGTCTATTCAGAGCTGGTAAAGAATAATGTGGTAACACCCCCCAATGCCTATGGTATCAGCCGCGCGGTGAATCCCTTTCCACAGCCAGGCATGGCCCACATGCAGGGTCAAACTGCGGCAAATTCCGTAACTGGTTCGAAAAAATCTGCGAAGCTCGATACAAGCAAAGTTACAAAAACAGACGAACGCCGCGCAGAGCCATCCGATGATTCACCACCCGTTAACCAAGACGTGGCAGCTTCGCAGGATGAACACATCGTTAACGATTCCACAGAACCAACCCCTGACACAGACAGACAGGCTTAACTGGCTGCGCCTGATCCGATCCCGCCGCGTTGGCCCTGCCACCTTTTTTCGCCTTCTAAGTGAACATGGAACAGCGGAAAAATCGCTCGACGCTTTGCCCCAAATCGCCCGTGATGCTGGGGTCAAAGACTACGCCAGTTTTTCCCACAAGGCCGCGTACGACGAATTTACCAACGGCACCGCGATGGGTTTGCAACTGATCTGTTATGCCGATCCCACATACCCTGAAATCCTGCGCCACATTCCTGATCCCCCGCCCGTTCTCTGGGTGATGGGAGATTTGGAGCTGGTAAAACGACCCGCCATTGCCGTGGTCGGTGCCCGCAACGCCTCCAGCCTTGGTACACGGATGACCCGCAAAATTGTCAGCGATCTTGGGCAAGCAGGGTTCACCATCGTGTCTGGTCTCGCCTGTGGTATCGACGCCGCCGCCCATAAAGCGGCGTTGAAAACAGGGACAATCGCAGTACAAGCAGGCGGTGTCGATGTGGTTTACCCGCGCGAAAACGCGGCCCTACATGACGATATCGCATCCAAAGGATTACGCCTGTCCGAAAACCCCCTTGGGCTAATTCCCCAAGCGCGCCATTTCCCTCAACGCAACCGCATCATTGCAGGGCTCGCGCAGGCCACGCTGGTGGTCGAAGGGGCCATTCGCTCTGGCTCGCTGATCACGGCACGGGACGCATCTGATTTGGGTCGTGATGTTATGGCTGTTCCTGGCAGTCCGATGGACCCACGGGCGGCAGGGTGCAATGCCTTGATCCGCGATGGCGCCACACTGGTGCGCTCTGCCCAAGACGTGATCGACAGCATCGCACGGCCCGAACCTCAACCACGCGCACAGCCCAAACAACCCCGCTTACCGCTCACTCCGCCCGATCAAGTGGCCACAAAAATCCTCTCTCTGCTTGGCCCCACGGCCGTAGCTGAAGACAGCTTGATCCGCGATGTTGGTCTGCCCGCCGCGCAAATCACACCCCACCTCACCACGTTAGAATTGGAAGGGAAAATCCAGCGCCATCCAGGCGGAATGCTGGCACTCGCGGGGTGATCTGCAGAAAATTAAATTGCCCGTTTGCAAACCAATTTCGAACACCCCATTGACATTGCCTACCGCAACAACACATTTTCCGCACGCCCTTTGCGGCCAATGTAATGCAGTGATTCACAGGAAATATAATGCCAGTAGTTGTCGTCGAGTCCCCGGCTAAGGCCAAGACAATAAACAAATATTTGGGCGACGACTTTACCGTTTTAGCATCTTACGGACACGTTCGGGACCTGCCACCAAAAGACGGATCGGTGGACACCGAAAACGATTTCGAAATGAAATGGGAGGTCGCAAGTGACAGCCAAAAGCACATTCGTGCCATCGTTGACGCCCTTAAAGGCGACGATGAACTGATCCTCGCAACCGACCCTGATCGCGAAGGTGAAGCTATTTCTTGGCATCTGGAAGAAGCCCTTAAAAAACGCAAAGCCATTAAAAAATCGACCAAGGTCGAACGGGTCGTGTTCAACGCGATCACCAAAGACGCGGTGACCACCGCCATGCAAAACCCACGTGCCGTGGACATGGAACTGGTCGAAGCATACCTCGCGCGCCGCGCTCTTGATTATCTTGTTGGGTTCAAACTCTCACCCGTTTTGTGGCGCAAACTGCCCGGTGCGAAATCTGCGGGCCGCGTGCAATCTGTGTCCCTGCGCATCATCGTTGAACGCGAAATGGAAATCGAAGCGTTCAAACCACGCGAATACTGGACCGTCAAAACCATCCTAACGACCCCGCGTGGCCAAGAATTCGAATCCCGTCTGACTGTGCTCGGCGGCAAAAAGCTCGATAAATTCGACATCGAAACATCCGAAGCGGCTGAACTGGCCGTTGCTGCGATCAATTCGCGCGACCTCTCCGTCACCAGTGTCGAAGCAAAACCAGCCGCGCGCAACCCGTCGCCACCGTTCATGACATCAACCCTGCAACAAGAAGCCAGCCGCAAATTTGGCATGGGCGCACGCCAAGCCATGAGCACCGCGCAACGCCTCTACGAAGCAGGCTACATCACCTATATGCGGACCGATGGCATCGACATGGCCCCAGAGGCCGTGACCGCCGCACGCAGCACGATCACATCGCTTTACGGCGCAAAGTACGTTCCAGAAAAACCCCGTGTTTACAAAAACAAGGCCAAGAACGCCCAAGAAGCCCACGAATGTATTCGTCCCACTGACATGGACGTCACGCCCGACAGCTTGTCACGGCTAGAAGCGGATCAACGCAAGCTCTATGATCTGATTTGGAAACGCACGATTGCCTCGCAAATGGCGGCTGCCAAAATGGAACGCACAACAGTTGATATCGGGTCCAGCGATGGCCAAGTTGTGATGCGCTCCACAGGTCAGGTTGTCCTGTTTGACGGGTTTTTGCGTGTCTATGAAGAAGGCCGCGACGATCAGGTTGTGGATGACGACGATAAGCGTCTGCCGCAGGTGGCCGAAGGGGAAGCGATGGATAAAAAATCCGTCAGCCCCGAACAACACCACACTCAGCCCCCGCCCCGTTATACCGAGGCGACACTGGTAAAACGCATGGAAGAGTTGGGCATCGGTCGCCCATCCACCTATGCCAGCATCGTCACCACAATCCAAACCCGCGAATACGTCCGCAAGGAAAAGAACCGCCTAATCCCCGAGGACAAAGGCCGCCTTGTGATTGCGTTTTTGGAAAACTATTTCCGCCAATATGTCGGCTATAACTTCACCGCAAAACTGGAAGAAGAACTCGACGATATTTCAGGTGGTCGCGAAGATTATAAGGCCGTTTTGTCTCGGTTCTGGCGTGATTTCTCTGCTGCGATTGGCGAAACCGCCGATCTGCGCATCACCGAAGTGTTGGAAAAAATTAACGAAGTTCTGGCCCCACACATCTTCCCTGCCAACGAAGACGGCTCTGACCCGCGCATCTGTAAAAACTGTGGCAATGGCCGTTTGTCCATGCGCACGGCGCGCTCTGGCGGCGCCTTCATCGGCTGTTCAAACTATCCAGAATGCCGTTACACCCGCCCCTTGTCAGGCGAGTTTGAAGGGGGTGATATCGCAGGCCCAGATGGCAAACTCCTTGGCGAAGATGAAAATGGCGATCCGATCACACTGCGTTCAGGCCGCTTTGGCCCATACGTGCAGCGCCGCAACACCACCGACGATGAGCCAAAACCACCCCGCGCCTCAATCCCCAAAGGCACGGAGTTGGAAAACGTCGATCTTGAACTTGCGCTCAAACTCTTGTCTTTGCCACGCAAGGTGGGCGATCACCCAGACGGGGGCGAAGTTACCGCCGCCATTGGCCGTTTTGGCCCTTATGTGATGTGGCAAATGCCGCTCGAAGAAGGCAAGAAAACCGCGCGCAAAATCTATGCCAACATGAAAGACCCAGAAGAGGTGTTTGTAGTTGGCATGAACCGTGCCATCGAATTGATCGCCGAAAAACTCGCCAAAGGTGGCGGGCGCGGTCAGGCGGCAGAACCGCTTAAAGAACTCGGTGAACACCCCCAAGAGGGCGGCGCAATCAACGTTATGGACGGGCGCTATGGTCCCTATGTGAAATGGGAAAAGATCAACGCGACTCTGCCAAAGGAACTTGACCCAAAAGCAGTGACGCTCGAAGAAGCGGTCGCTCTGGTGGACGCAAAAGCCGCCGCCAAAGGCAAGAAAAAGAAGGCTGCCCCGAAAAAGAAAGCCGCGCCCAAGAAAAAGGCCGCAGCAAAGAAACCAGCCGCCAAAAAGCCAGCGGCGAAAAAGAAGGCAGCGCCTAAAAAAGCTACTGCGAAAAAAGCGGACGACTAAAGCGCATTCACCGCGGCGACAAACGCATCGCCGCGGGCTTCAAAACTGGCAAACTGATCAAAAGACGCACAGGCAGGGGCGAGCAAAACTACATCACCCTTTTGCGCCGCCGCTGCGGCCGCTGCCACAGCCATGTCCAGTTCTCCAGACACCACGTAATCCGTGCCCCCCAACTGCGCCGCAAACGTATCCGCCGCCGCACCAATCAAATACGCCCGCTTTACGCGATCAAACAGCGGGAACAGGTCAGCAATACCACCCGCTTTGGGTTCACCCCCTGCAATCCAGTGGATATTCTTGAACGCGCCCAAGGCCTTAGCCGCCGCATCCGCATTGGTCGCTTTGCTGTCATTCACAAACAAAACGCCGTCTTTTTCAGCAATAATCTGGCATCGATGCGGCAATCCTGGATAGCTGCGCAAATGCGTCTCAACCAGTCGCGGGGCCAACCCGATGGAACGACAGACCGCATAAGCGGCACAGGCATTCTGATGATTGTGCGCGCCTGGCAATCCACGAATATCGCGCAAATCAATGGACGCAACCTGCCGCCCCTTGCGCCACTCCGCCAAAAATCCTTTGCGCACAAAAACCGACCAGCCATCGCCCTGCAGTTTGCGTCCTGAAGACATACGAATAACCGGTTCACCCGACCCTTGCGTTTCACGCAACTGCGCCGCCAAATACTGGCCTTCAACCTCGTCCACCCCGATGATGGATCGGTCAGGCCCACCCGCCGTAAACAACCGCGCCTTGGCTGCGAAATAACCGCCCATGCCCCCATGGCGATCCAAATGATCAGGGGACAGGTTCATAAACACCGCAATATCAGGCCCAAGGGACCGCGCCAGTTCCGTTTGATAGGACGACAGTTCCAAAACTGTGATTTGCCCATCCGAAGCGGGTTCCAGATCAAGCACACCGCGCCCAATGTTGCCCCCCATCTGCACATCGCGCCCCGCCTCTTCCAGCACATGGTGGATCAACGCCGTTGTGGTGGATTTACCGTTTGACCCCGTCACGCAGACCACACGGGGCAGCACATCAAATTCGTCCCATTCGGGCGTGCCATAGCTGCGGAAAAACAACCCAATGTCGTTGTCAACAACAGCCCCGTTTTCCCATGCTTTCACGATTACGGGGTGCGGGTCAGGATAGAGATGCGGGATACCAGGAGAGGTAATCAAGCAACTGATCCCTTCCCAATTTTTGTCTTTGTGCAGATCGGCAACCAGAAACCCTTCGGCTTGTGCGGCTTCTTGCGCTGCAACATTGTCATCCCAACACACTGGCAGGGCTCCGCCCGCCTTTAACGCTCGTGCCGTGGCCAGACCAGACCGTCCCAGCCCCAAAACCGCCACCGAATGTCCGTCATATCCACGTACTGGAATCATCTCAAACGTCCTTCAGGCCATCCCGCCTTTTTGTTTTCAAAATATCCTGCAGGGGTCTGGGGATGCAAAATCCCCAGCCATATCAGCGGATTTTCAACGTCGCCAAACCAATCAGCGCCAGGATCAGTGAAATGATCCAGAACCGAATAACGATCTGCGCCTCGCCCCAGCCCCGCTTTTCAAAGTGGTGATGGATCGGCGCCATCAGAAACACGCGCTTGCCTGTTTTTTTGAAATACAGCACCTGAATGATCACTGACAGGGCCTCTACAACAAACAATCCGCCAACGATGCCAAGCACAATTTCATGCTTGATCGAAACCGCAATCGCCCCAAGCGCGCCGCCAAGCGCGAGCGATCCTGTATCGCCCATGAACACCGCCGCAGGGGGCGCATTATACCAAAGAAAGCCAAGCCCCCCGCCAATAATGGCAGAAGTAAACACCAGCAATTCCCCCGTACCGGCCACGTAATGTACATCCAGATATTCGGTGAAATCCGTACGCCCCACCACATAAGCAATCACGCCAAGCGTGGCCGCACAAATCATCACAGGCATAATCGCCAACCCATCCAGCCCATCTGTCAGGTTCACCGCATTTGCAGCCCCAACAATGGTGATCATAGCAAATGGGAAATAGAACAGGCCAAGGTTCAGCAAAGCATCTTTAAACACAGGCAACGCCACCTGTTGCGACAGCTCCTCCGTGTGCAACGTGGACACATAAATCGCTGCAATCAGCGCAATCATAAAGCCAAGCGCCAATCGCGCTTTACTGGAAAACCCCGCTACGGTTTGTTTTGTAACTTTCAGGTAGTCATCCAAAAACCCAATCAGCGCAAAACCCATCGTCACCAACAAAACCGTCCAAACATACCCATTGTCCGTGCGCGCCCACAACAGCGTGCTGATCAACATCGTACCAAGGATCAACATGCCACCCATCGTCGGGGTTCCTGCCTTGGCAATGATATGCGTTTCAGGGCCGTCTTCACGAATGGGCTGCCCCTTTTTCTGCCATTTTTTCAAAGAGTTAATCAGCGGCTGACCAAACATAAAGCTGAGCACCAAAGCTGTGAAAAACGCACCACCTGCTCGAAATGTGATGTATCGGAACAGGTTGAAAAAATCCCCACCGTCCCCGTATTGGCTTAGAAAATATAACATAACGGTCGTGCCCCTATTTCGCGCTGGTTTGACCCAGATTTTTGATTGCCGTGACCACTTGTCCGACTTTTGACCCTAGCGAGCCCTTTACCATGGCAACGTCACCAGAATCCAGCAGCCTGTTCACACAATCCGCCATCTGGTCTGCTGTTTCAAAATGCTGGCCACGTTTGTGATC
This sequence comes from Amylibacter sp. IMCC11727, assembly GCF_029854195.1. Classification (NCBI taxonomy): domain Bacteria; kingdom Pseudomonadati; phylum Pseudomonadota; class Alphaproteobacteria; order Rhodobacterales; family Paracoccaceae; genus Amylibacter; species Amylibacter sp. IMCC11727. Next base: position 1,190,025 of record NZ_CP122960.1, on the reverse strand, counting down.
CGGCAGTGCCTTGTGCAAGGCCGCCATCCGCGCCCCACTGGTATGAACCAAACTCACCGCGTCCATCGCGGCGCAGTCTGCCAACCCTGCATGAAACGCCAGTTCATCTGGACCCAGCTCCAGCATATCGCCCAAAAACGCAATACGCCGCCCGCCCTCTTGCGCAGGTGTGGCGCTGGCTAAAACGTCAAGCGCCGCTTCCATTGACGTGGGGTTGGCATTGTAACTCTCATCAATCAGTTCCACATGGCCGCCGGTATCGCCCAGTTCCACCATAAACCGTTGTCCCCGCCCAGATGGGGCCTGCCAATTGGCAAGTGCCAGCATGGCCTGCGCCACATCCCCGCCTGCGGCATCAACAGCGCCCAAAACCGCCAAAGCATTCATAGCCAAATGCGCGCCCGGTGCGCCGATTTTGAACAGGATTGGTTCGCCTTGCATATTTGCTTCGACGGCCGAGCCCTGATCGGTGGTGTTCGACTGGATTAGTCGAATATCTGCGTCATCCGACTTCCCAAACAAAACGGTTTTGCCGCTGCCCCGCGTGGATTGAAGGATCGGAAACGTTGGAATATCTGCATTGATTACGGCGGTTCCATCCGCACTAAGCCCTTCAAAAATGGCGGCTTTTTCCACGGCAATCTGCTCCACACCGTCAAAGGCTTCCATATGCACAGCGGCCACTGTGGTGATCACTGCCACATCCAACTCTGCCATACGGGCCAGAGGTGCAATTTCACCAGGGTGGTTCATGCCAATTTCAATCACTGCAAAATCCGTGTCCGCTGGCATCCGCGCCAAGGTCAAAGGAACCCCCCAATGATTGTTAAAACTGCGCACCGCCGCATGGACCTTGCCTTGTACCTGCAATGCCGCCCGCAACATTTCTTTGGTGCCAGTTTTACCAACAGAGCCCGTCACGCCAATCACTTTGGCCTTCGTGCGCTCCCGTGCCGCCCGCCCAAGGGCGACAAGACCTTCCAACACATCGGGCACAACCAACAAAGGCGCATCAGCGTCCACACCTTCGGGTCTGTGCGATACCAACGCCGCACCCGCGCCTGATTGCAGGGCTTGGGCTACAAAATCATGACCATCGCGCACATCTTTCAGTGCTACAAACAAATCGCCCTGTTCCAACTCGCGCGTATCAATGGACACACCGTTTACGGACCAATCCCCAAACGCCTCGCCGCCCGTGGCCGCCACCGCGTCCTCTTTTGTCCATAAAATACTCATATCGCCCACCTATGCGCCCAATCCATCCAGCGCATGAACCGCAACGCTGGCCTGTTCTACATCGTCAAATGGCAGCACATCATCGCCAACGGTCTGTCCCGTTTCGTGGCCTTTACCCGCAATCAACAACGCATCCCCTGGCTGAAGCGCATCCACGGCCGTCAAAATGGCCTGCGCCCGATCACCAATCTCACTGGCCTCGGGGCACTCAGCCAAAATCATCTTGCGGATCACGTCTGGGTCTTCGGATCGTGGGTTGTCATCCGTCACAAAGGCCACATCGCTGTGATCGCGTGCAGCCGCGCCCATCAAGGGCCGTTTGCCTTTATCCCGATCCCCACCTGCGCCAAACACAACCAGCAAACGCCCCAAAACATGGGGCCGCATCGCCTTCAGCGCGGTTTCCAACGCATCTGGCGTATGGGCATAATCTACAAACACCGACGCGCCATTTTTGCGCGTTGCGGCCAATTGCATACGGCCTGGAACCGTACGTAATTCAGGTAGGCACCGGAACACATCCGCGCTCTGCGCCCCACATGCAATGGCCAGCGCCGCCGCTGTCAGCACATTTTGTGCCTGAAACCCACCGATCAGGTTCAGCCGTGCCGTGTTCACTTCACCACGCCATGAAAACCGCACCTCTTGGCCCGTTGCATCAAACCGTATGCCAAGGATCTGCAAATCCCCCTGCCCAGTGCCAAGCGTAATAACGTCTTGGCCCCGCGACAGCGCAACGTCCACCAGAACCGCGCCCTTAGGATCGTCAATATTGATGACAGCCGATCCTTCGGGGGGCAAAACCCGCGTGAACAACCCCGCTTTTGCGTTGAAATAGGCATCAAATGTTTCGTGATAATCCAAATGATCTTGGGTGAAATTCGTAAACGCACCCGCTGTCAGGTAAACCCCATCCAAACGACGCTGCTCTAACCCGTGGGAGGATGCTTCCATCGCCGCATGGGTGATACCTTCGCCTTTGAGCGTTTTTAACAACTTGTGCAGGGTGACAGGCTCGGGTGTTGTATGGCTCATGGCCGCCGCATAGGCCCCTTCGACCCCCGTGGTGCCAAAATTCACCGCAGACAGACCCAGCAGCTCCCATATTTGCCGTGTAAAGTTCGCAACAGAGGTTTTGCCGTTGGTCCCCGTCACCGCCACCATATGGGCTGGCTGGCCCGCATAGCACCGCGCCGAAGCAAGCGCCAAATCACGGCGCGGGTCGGTGGTCACCACGACAGGAACAGAAATCTCACCCACATCAGCAGTGGCCAGATCAAACCCGACAGCATCCGTTAAAATCGCCGCAGCCCCCATGCGCAGGGCATATTGCACAAACTCTCCACCATGCACCGCAGCCCCTGGCATTGCGGCAAACAGATCACCTTGTTTACAGTGGCGGCTGTCTACACAAATTCCAGAAATAACGGGATCGCCGATCACCCCGTGAGTCGCCGTAAGGCCCAGCGTTTGTAGCGTCCTGTTGGTCATCACGTCGCGCGCCCCCGTGCGTATGGTGTGGTTAGTTTCTTGCCGCCGTGTATTGGACATTGCCCGCAGACGCAACATTTGGGCGCAACCCAAGGATTGGCATCAACCGCGCAATAATTTCGGCGGAAACAGGCACAGCGGTCCAACCTGCGGTGCGGCGCTCTTCACCGTGGGCCATAATGGAAGGCTCATCCAAGGTAACCACCAAAACATATTTTGGATCACTTGCAGGGAATACGCTGGCAAATGTGGAAATCACTTTGTCTTCGTAATACCCACCACTTGGTTTTGGTTTGTCCGCAGAACCGGTTTTACCCGCAACTTCATACCCTTTCACTTCGCCAAAACTCGCCGTACCCCGTGTCACAACGGCGCGCAGCATTTTCACCAACTTTTCGGACGTGCCCTTCGAAATGATCTGTTCGCGGTCCGCTTGAACACCGTCTTGTTTGATCAAAGTCGGCTTCACCTTATACCCACCGTTACCCATCGTGGCATAGGCCGTGGCAAGGTGCAGCGGCGTGGCTGCAATGCCGTGGCCATAAGAAATGGTCATGGTCGAAATCTCTGACCAACGTTTGGGCAACAATGGTTTCGTTTTGCGTGCTTCGCCCAATTCAACGGGAACCGCTTCAAAAAACCCAAGTTTTTCAAGCATTTCTTGCTGCGCGCCAGCCCCAGCGGCCAACGCCATACGGGCGGTTCCGATGTTGGATGACTTCACCATCACATCGGTCACAGACAGTTGTTTGCCGTAATCATGGAAATCGCGAATTTTGAATTTGCCCCATTTCAACGGGCCTTTGGTATCCACCATGGTGTTTTCATTCACCAGCCCCAGATCAAGGTTAATCCCCGCTTGAAAAATCTTGAAGGTCGAGCCCAGCTCATACACCCCTTGGCTCGCGCGGTTGAACAGCGGGCTATCGGACTGATCCCCTTGGGTCAAAACCTGTGGGCGGTTGTTGGGGTCAAAGTCTGGTAAGGACGCCATGGACAGAATTTCACCTGTGTGAATGTCCATCAGGATCGCACCAGCACCTTTGGCGCTCATCAGCTTCACCCCTCCGGCCAGAACATCGCGCATGGCCGATTGGGCGGTCATGTCGATGGACAATTGCAGCGGTTCGCCTTCACGGGCTGGATCGCGCAGGGATTCATCAAAATACCGCTCCACCCCAGCAATACCGATCACTTCAGCGGCGTTTACGCCTTCTTTGCCAAAACTTGCTCCCCCCAGAATGTGGGCCGCCAGTTTACCATTTGGATACAACCGCATTTCGCGCGGGCCAAACAACAGACCTGGCTCACCCAAATCGTGAACAAGCTGTTGTTGCTCAGGGCTAATTTTCTTTTTGATCCACAGGAATTTGCGTTTACCGCTGAAATCCTTGCGCAGCTTTTCCAAATCCAGATCGGGGAAAATTTGCGCCAATCCTTCGGCAGCTGCAGCAGGATCCACCATCAAAGGCGGCTGCGCATAAAGCGCCGTAGTGGCAAGGTTCGTTGCCAAAACTTCGCCGTTGCGATCAATAATATCGGCCCGCTGGTTGGCAATCTGCGGGATCGACGCCGTGGAAACTGGTTCACGCGGTTCCGTGGCCGCCAATGTGGCCATACGCGCACCCACCACCAAAAACGCGGCGAAAAAGAACACACCCAAAACCAGCAAACGGCTTTCGGCGCGACGGCGCATTTTCATTTGCACCTTCACATTGCGAATGGCCCGTTCTTCGGCCTCGATCACATCAGGGTTTTCCCCTTTTTCACGGGCGTCCAATACACGAGCAAGGGGGCGCAGGGGCGTTCGCATTATGGGAACTCCTTATCTGGGCCCGCGGTGCGGCCACTGGTGGAAACAGGATCGGATATTTCATTCGGTTCGATTGTGACCTGCGGATAAGACACCAACTCCACCTCGGCAAAATGCTCTGGCATTAATGGCAGCAGGCCCAATTCATCATAGTTCAAATCAACCAAATCGCGCAAACGTTCAGGGCGGTTCAAATACGCCCATTCCGCTGTCAGTACAGAAATTGCCTCACGCTCCGCCGCGATTTGTTGCTGCAAATCCGCGACACGGCGCAAGCTGGCTTGGGTGCGATAATTCTCTTTGTAGGCCCAATAGGCCACGCTGATCACGATGGCTCCACAAAAGATATAAAGAAATGTTTTCATTGACTTACACTCTTCAAACTCAATTTTGGCAAACCTAACCCGCCAAAATCCACCTCTCCCACTGGCGCTTCAGTACGACGCGCCACACGTAACTTGGCCGACCGCGCACGCGGATTTGCCGCTAACTCATCATCGCGCGCCGAAATGGCCTTGCGCCCCATCAACTCAAACTGCGGATCATCGCGCGCCTCTTCGGGCGCCCAACGGTTGCCCTTGGGTTTGGACCCTGATCGCGCGGCCAAAAACCGCTTCACAATCCGATCCTCTAAGGAATGGAACGTCACCACTGCCAGCACACCACCCGCGGCCAAAATGGCCTCGGCTGCATAAAGCCCGCGCACCAATTGACCCAGCTCATCATTCACCGCAATGCGCAACGCTTGAAAAGACCGCGTTGCGGGATGCGCCATGCCTGGTTTTGATTTTGGCAGGGTTTTTTCGATGATATCCACCAGCTGAGACGTGGTTAACACGGGCGCAATTTTTCGCGCATCCACCATCGCTTTGGCGATGCGGCGCGATGCGCGCTCTTCCCCGTATTGAAACAGAATATCGGCCAATTCCGCCTCGGACGCATGGTTCACAACATCCGCCGCCGATTGGCCTGATTGGCTCATCCGCATGTCGAGCGGACCATCTTTTTGAAACGAAAAACCGCGCTCTGCCTGATCTATCTGCATGGACGACACACCGATATCCAGCACCACACCGTCCATCGGACCATCGAGCAAGGCATCCATCTGCCCAAAAGTGCCTTCGACCAATTGCAGCCGATCACCGTATTCACCCGACCACGTTTTGGCCCGTTCAAACACTTCGGGATCCCGATCAATGGCAAAAACAGTCGTCGCACCCGCATCCAACAAGGCCCGTGTATATCCGCCCGCCCCAAATGTGCCATCAACCCAACGGCCAGACACAGGTGATACAGCATCCAAAATGGGGTCCAACAAAACAGGGATATGCGGGGAAGTAGTTTGTGCAACCTGTTCCATACCGCGCTTACCCCTCAGCACTGTCCGATGATGGTTCATCAAGCAGGGTTAGCGGATCGAAATCATCCACTTCCTCTTCCAACCAGTCTTCGATCGCAGCAACATGTGCGTCATAGGCGCTCGGTTCCCAAATCTGAAACGTGTCGCCCGTGGCAACAAAGATGGCTTCGGATGTGATACCGATTTTTTCACGCAGTTTAGGGGACAAAACCAAACGGCCTGTTTCATCCACGTTCAACTGCACCGATTGACCAGAAAACATGTGCTCTAATGCACGGCGGCGGCGGGAGCCACGGGGCAAAGCGGCGATTTGCTCGTCCACTTCGTCCATAGATTTCATAGTGTATCCTTCGATGTAATTGCGCGACTTGCCGCCATACACCAAAACCATGTTCGGGTTCAGACCATCGGTCCAATCAGGATCACCTTCTTCCAGCACGCGGCGAAACGGGGCTGGGATAGACACCCTGCCCTTAGCATCCACTTTGTGGGTACTTTCACCTCTGAACCGTCGCGCCACGAAGGGTGCTCCTTTTTATCCTCGTCACCCCAGATTTTTGGGGCCTTAAAATGGAAACGGAGGATCAAGCTGCTGCCACTGCTTGATCCTCCGCCCTCGTCCCGTAAAGGGATGTCCAACTGTGGTGCCACCTTGGGGGGGGTGTCTGCTCGCAACCCACGTCGGATCTCTAATTTGATGCTGCTGGGCGCCTGTATGAAACCTGACTTGGTCATTTGCGAGGTCTTGATGCCTCTTATGATCCCAACTTCATCGTGAGAACAGGTATTACATGGGAAATCATGGAAAGAAAGTGTTTTTTATGGGATTTATTGGAAATATTTACCAAGCGGCGCAATGGGTCAGCGCAATAATCCACAATTTTCGGCAAAATTTGGCTTAAATTGTTCCTCACAGAAAAATACACACAATATGTAGTGTCGTAAAAAATTCCCGTAATTTTCCCATAAAATCCCAGAGGCATTAAGACAGCATGAGAACATATTAAGAACACAGGCTTTTTAGTCGGAAAATTGATTCGAATCTGTCTATCAGAACCGCGAATTATCTCGCCTGTCGCACCAAATATAGAATCTCATACATTCGTCCCACCAATTCCCATGTAGCGAAAAAGAATAAGCGTGGATGACCTGTAAGCCGGATTTTGTCCAAGGCTTGCGCCCCTAGACGACCATTCATCTGGGCCTGTTGTTGCCAACAGGCTCTTGCAACCAACCCGGATCTGCTGAGGAAAGAACATCCTCGGGCTTGCGCCCACGCGATCCCTATTTGGTCTTGCTCCCAGCGGGGCTTGCCATGCCAGTGATGTTACCACCACCGCGGTGGGCTCTTACCCCACCGTTTCACCGTTACCTGCGCACGCGCGGGCAGTCTGTTCTCTGTGGCGCTTTCCCTCGGGTTGCCCCGGGCGGGCGTTACCCGCCGCCGTTGTTCTTTGGAGTCCGGACTTTCCTCACTCTTACAAGTGCGGCCGTCCAGCCATCCACGCAGTCACGTCTGTACTTCGATGGGCATGCCCGGGTCAACGGGCTGACAGGGCCATTTTTCCGCCAACCGCGTGATAATCCCCACATCCACCGCATCAAGCGGCCCTGCCCCATCTGGCCGAAACCGCAGCCGAAACGCATCCAACACGATCTGCCAGCTTTCATCGGATTGATCCGCAGGGCGATAGCCAAAATAAAACGCCGCCGTGCGAAACGCACTGCGATGTACTTTATCTGTGGCGGGCGCGGCGGAATGCACCCAAACCGACAACCCTTTACCAGCCAACCGCTTCCAATCGAAATATGGGCCAGGATCAACTTTGCGCCCTGGAGCCATATCCGAATGGCCAATCACCCGTTCTGGCGGAATATCAAAGGTCCGCATCACCCGTGCCAATTCCCGCTCCAACGCGGCCATCTGAGCGTCTGGAAACTGCGGCGCATCGCTGTCTGGTCCCTGATTGGCCAGTTCAAACCCGATAGAGTGAGAATTCACATCCGTGACCCAGCCCCATTGCCCAGCGCCTGCATGCCATGCTCGATCACCATCCGCCACCAACTGAGTGACCGCGCCATCCTCGGCAATTACATAATGGGCGGATACTTCTGCCGCAGGATCACACAATCGCTCAATGGCGGCCTCGGCCGTTTCCATGGCGGTATAGTGCAACACAACCATATCAGGGGGCAGCCCGTGTTTGCGCGGACCACAATTAGGCGATGATGACATTAGCTGTCAGATGCGGGTGTTTCGCTTACCACTGGCGTGGCCTCAACGTTTTGCAGCAAACTGCGATAGGTTTCCGGGTTCCAATCACAGGCAAACCCGTCGCCATCCCCATCCAAACGTTTGCGATCTTTTGCTGGACCACCGGCTTCCAGAAACGCGATTTGCGCCGCATCTGGATCTTTGCGATAGCGCGAACACCCTGTAGAACCGAGGCTGAACCGGCGGAACTTTTTCGTCCCAACCGCATGTTTTTGTGACAACGCATAAGCAGCTAAGTTCACACGGCTGCCTTTGCGCGTTGGCAACGCTTCGGGCTCAATCACGGTATAGGATTCTTTCAACGCCGCCAATTTGGCCGCGTCAGATGCAATGGTCTCTTTTTCCGTCACAACTTTAAAATCTTGGGTGCGCGAAATCTCAGCGTTTTCCGTCACCACCGTGTCGGTGGCCGTATCACTGGGCAGCGTCACCGTTTGCGCTGTGGCCGTGCCCGTCTCAGCCGAGCGCAGGCGATTGTTTTCCGCCTGCAAAGCAGAAGGATCAGGTGTGATATTATCGAAATACTGATCCTGATCGTTTGGCGCTTGTGGCGCGGCACAGGCTGTAAGAACGCCACACACCGCAACTGCTGTTAATAAGACCCGCATACTGCACCCCTTGGGTTGTTTTTTAAGTGTTTACCACCATTTTTCAGCCTTGGAAACAAATCCTGCGGATTGCTCCAACGCATAGGCGGTGTTCAGCATATCGGCCTCTTCCCACGGCTTACCAATCAATTGCAAACCGAGCGGCAAACCCTGCGCATCCAATCCCGCAGGAACCGAGACACCTGGCAAACCTGCCAGGTTCACCGTTACCGTGAACACATCGTTCAAATACATTTTCACAGGATCAACATCCGCCATTTCGCCCAAGCCAAAGGCCGCAGATGGCGTAGCAGGTGTCAAAATCGCATCCACACCTGTGGCATACACATCTTCAAAGTCTTTCTTGATCAATGTGCGCACCCGCTGTGCCTTGCGATAATAAGCATCGTAAAAACCAGCGGACAAAACATAGGCCCCAATCATCACACGGCGCTGAACCTCTGCACCAAACCCTTCGGCGCGGGTGCGTGCGTACATCTCGTGAATGCCTTCACCCGCTTCCAGCGTCGCGCGGTGGCCGTATTTCACCCCATCATAGCGGGCCAGGTTTGAAGACGCCTCCGCAGGAGCCAAAACATAATAGGCAGGCAACGCATATTTCGTGTGCGGCAAGGACACATCTACAATTTCCGCGCCCGCATCGCGCAGCATATCTGCCCCTTGAGACCACAGCTTTTCAATCTCACCTGGCATGCCATCCAAACGGTATTCTTTCGGGATACCGATCTTTTTACCGCGAATGTCCCCCGTCAGCGCCGCTTCAAAATCTGGCACTTGCAGGTTGGCGGATGTACTGTCCTTCGCGTCATGGCCCGAAATTGCATTCAGGAAAATCGCACTGTCCCGCACGGTTTTAGTCATCGGCCCCGCCTGATCGAGCGAAGACGCAAAGGCAATCACACCCCAGCGTGACACGCGGCCATAGGTCGGCTTCACCCCAACAATACCTGTGAACGCAGCTGGCTGACGGATGGACCCACCCGTATCCGTTCCAGTTGCCGCCAAGCACAAATCCGCAGAAACCGCCGCCGCAGACCCACCCGATGATCCACCAGGTGTCAGCGCCGCGTCAGACCCTTCACGCCGCCAAGGACTGGTCACAGGACCATAGGCAGACGTCTCGTTTGACGATCCCATGGCAAATTCATCCATATTCAATTTGCCGAGCATCACCGCACCTGCATCCCACAACTTGGTGGTTACTGTGCTTTCATATTCTGGCTTAAACCCGCCCAGAATGTTTGATGCGGCTTGGGACTCCACACCTTTGGTGCAGAACAAATCTTTGATCCCCAACGGAATGCCACACATATCAGGCGCGTCCCCTGCTGCAATGCGCGCATCCGCCGCCGCCGCTTGCTCAAGCGCCAGTTCAGGTGTTTTTACAGAATACGCATTCAGCGGATCAGACGCTGCCACCGCCGCGTTACACGCCTCGGTCAGTTCGACCGAAGAAATCTCTTTGGCGCGCAGTTTGTCACGTGCATCTGCAATGGTCAGTGTGTTTAGCGTGCTCATGATCTTACTCCACCACTTTGGGAACAGCAAAAAATCCTTCGCGGGCATCGGGCGCATTGGCCAAAACCGCCGCCTGTTGATCCCCGTCGGTCACAACATCTTCACGGCGCGGCAGACGCATGGGCGTGACAGATGTCATAGGCTCCACACCTTCAACATCCACTTCGTTCAACTGCTCCATAAAGCCCAGAATGCCGTTCAACTCCCCCGCAAGGTTTTCAAGCTGATCATCGGCCACTTCGATGCGGGCCAAATGCGCCACACGGCGCGCTGTTTCTTTGTCAATCGACATGGATGTTCCCTCTTCGGGTTAAACACTTATTTTCAACCACAGCATCTACCGCCACGGCCGAGCCAAGACAACCCTATGCCCCGCTTCTTTTGAGCATAAATATCTCGGGGTCTGGGGCAGCGCCCCAGCTATCGCCGATCCGCAAAAAACTGCACCAACAGCGCAGACGCTTCTGACTCTTTCAATCCATCATAAACCTCTGGCACGTGATGGCATTGCGGATGATCAAACACACGCGGACCTTGCGCCACGCCACCCGATTTCGGATCCCCCGCCCCGTAATACACCCGCGCGATGCGGGCATTTGATATGGCTGCGGCGCACATAGGGCACGGTTCCAGCGTCACATATAAATCCGCCCCTGACAGGCGCTCCACGCCCAGCGCAGCACAGGACGCGCGAATGGCAAGGATTTCCGCATGGGCCGTTGGATCATTCAGTTCCCGCGTTTGATTGCCAGCAGCGGCCAGCACCACGCCATCGCGCACCACAACCGCACCCACAGGCACTTCGCCACGATCAGCGGCCGCACGCGCCTGATCCAGTGCCTGATCCATATAAGACGTAAATTCCATAACTCTGCTTAAACAGCCCGCTTCCCTTGGACAAGCACACCATTCCCCCCTATAGCAACCCCATGACCAACAAACTCCCAAGTGACGGCGAACGCATCGCCAAGTATTTGTCCCGCGCAGGCGTTGCCTCGCGCCGTGAAATCGAACGTATGATTGATGCAGGGCGGATCACGCTGAACGGCCAACCCCTGACCACACCTGCGATCAAAGTGTCCGACAAAGACGACATCACCGTGGATGGCAAACCCGTTGGGGAAAAACAGCCCGCCAAAGTTTGGCTTTACAACAAACCCTTGGGATTGGTGACAACGGATCGGGATGAAAAGGGACGCAAAACCGTGTTTGACGACCTTCCAGACACCCTGCCCCGTGTTATGTCCGTAGGTCGGCTTGATCTTAATTCCGAAGGGTTGCTCCTGCTGACCAATGATGGGGAACTGAAACGCAAACTGGAACTGCCCTCTACGGGGTGGGTGCGCAAATATCGCGTGCGGGTCAAAGGCAATCCAACGGATGAAAGCATTAATCCTTTGCGCCAAGGCGTAACAGTGGACGGTGAACGGTTTCAACCGATGCAAATCAGCATCGACAAACAGCAAGGCGCGAACGCCTGGCTGACCATTGCCCTGCGCGAAGGCAAAAACCGCGAAATCCGACGCGCTGTTGAAACGGTTGGCCTGACCGTGAACCGTTTGATCCGCGTGTCCTATGGCCCATTTCAGCTCAAAACCCTGAAATCAGGCGAAGTGGAAGAAGTGCGCGGCAAAGTGCTGCGCGATCAGCTTGGGATCGAGCCGCCAGCATCACATGCCGTCAAAAAATCGTCCCGAAAGGTATCGAGAAAACCGCGCAATGCGGCCCCGTCAAAGCCACGCAATACCCGTCGCTAAGCCTATTCGCCGACGGACAGCTTACCCGCCATCTGACGGCCACCCATACCGTCGATCATTTCAAATTCAATCGCTTGATCGTTTTCAAGCGTTTGCAATCCTGCTTGTTGAACTTCTGAAATGTGGACGAAAATATCGTTTCCACCACCTTCTGGCTCAATAAAACCGTACCCCTTGTCGGCATTGAACCACTTGACCACACCTTTGGGCATAATCGTATTCCCTTCGCATTAAACGGACGCGAAATTGCGCCAGTCTTCGCGCGGGGTCAATCGGGGCGCCAAAGCTTAGAGTGCGGCTGGAAGGCACAAAAACCATTGACCCAACGTAACCTCAGCCTATCGGAATGACCGATTCCCACAAAACAGAAAGATTAGCGCGATTCTAACGTGTTAGATGACATCTGCTTGCTCTTATGGGCCGTCTTGGGCTAAATGCCCCGCAAATGGCAATCGAAAAGGGGACTTCGCGCGATGGCTGACTTACTGACAATTGAAAATCTCGCCAACCTTGGTGTGTTGATCTTTTTGCAGGCCGTTTTGGGCTTTGACAACTTGCTCTACATTTCAATCGAAAGCCAACGCGCACCCAAGGAATATCAGGCACGGGTTCGGTTCTGGGGGATCATTATCGCCGTGGCCCTGCGCATTGTATTGCTCTTCACAATGATCCAGTTGATCGACGCGCTCAAAGACCCGTTTTATATCTTTGATTATCCAGGTGTGATTACAGGCGGTGTAAACTTCTCAACCGTGGTGTTCATTTTTGGCGGTATTTTCATCATGTATACGGCGTTCAAAGAGATCACGCACATGCTGACAATTCACGAGCTGGGCCATGATGTGGAAAACAAATCAGGTAAATCGGCGCGCCAAGTGGTGATGCTGATTGTCCTGATGAACTTGATCTTCTCCTTTGACAGTATCTTGTCTGCCCTCGCGATCACCGATGTCTTCCCCGTGCTTGCCATTGCGATCATTACCTCTGGCATCGCGATGCTGGTTCTGGCCGATGGCGTCACGACCTTCTTGCAAAAGAACCGCATGTACGAAGTTTTGGGCCTGTTTATCCTTTTGATCGTTGGTGTGGTCTTGCTCGGCGAAGCAGGCCCAGCTGCGGCTCACGCCATGCACGACGATGATTTGCAGATCAAAATCTTTGGCTATGCTTTGTTGCCAATGTCCAAGACGACCTTCTATTTCTCGGTTGTTGTGCTGGTTTTGGTTGAAGTTGTGCAAACGGGCTATCAGCGCAAACTCAGCCATGAACGCAAACCTGACGGCCACTAAACCAAATAGCCAAAAGCAGGATATTGCCGAAAAGATATTGGGTTTACTGGGTGGATACACAAAATCCGCTGGTAAACCCTAGTATCCGCGCATCTGGGCCCTTATATTGGGGCAGAATTGGCAAAATGTCTTTGTCTTGGGGGATACCGTGTCTGCACCAACTTTGCAGTGGATTTCATATATCGTTCTGGTCGTAACCATATTTACCGTGTCGTTTGGCAGCTGGGGATCTTTGTCCTGATGGCGCAGCGATTTGGTGGGCAGCACAGCCCAGACGGAAGCCCAAACAATGCGGTCCCAACACCGCCCCTCCCGACGAACAAATTTCGCGGACGTCGGGTTGTGAATTCCAGTTTTCGATCAAAGTTCCTGTTTATCGCCCCAATGCCATTGTTGTTTTCGGGCATTGGCGAAATGCGCCGTGGGGATGCCACAGGAATGCTGGTGGAATTCGGCGCCCTTGTGATCTTGCTGCTGGCCGCTTGGCTGTTGCGGGACGGATTGATCGCCGAAGCCGCCTACAACGAGCGCAAAGTGGCTCGCCCCCCTGCCATACCGCGCAAATTATTCGCCAATGGTTTAACAGGGCTCGGGGTCTTCATCGCTGGGGCTTTTGCCACTGGCGATGGCATGATGGCCGCGCTTGTTTTTGCCCTCATCGCCATGGCCGCCCACGCTTTCAGCTTTGGATTTGATCCGATGCGCAAAAAGGGCATGGAAGGCATGTCCGAATTTGAAACCGAACGGGTGGCCAAAGCTGTAGACAAAGCCGAAGGCATCTTATCCGAAACCATCGCTGCATCGCGCCGCATCGGTGACCGCCGCATTGAATCGCGTGTTGAAACTCTTGCCACATCCGTGCGCGAAATGTTCCGCGCCGTCGAAGACGATCCCCGCGATCTGTCAGGGGCGCGTAAATTCTTGGGCGTTTATTTGATGGGCGCGCGCGATGCGACGATCAAATTTGCCGATCTATACAGCAAACGCCGCGATGCTGATGCCAAAACCAAATACGAATCCTTGCTTACCGATCTGGAAGCCAGCTTTAATACCCAGCGTGAAACCATGATGCTGGATAACCGAACCGACCTTGATGTAGAAATCGAGGTTCTTCGCGACCGACTGAAACAAGAAGGCCTGAAGGCCAGATAACAGGAGACATCAATGTCCGATATCCGCACCAAGGCCGAAGGCGCTTTGAAAGAAGTAGAAGAAATCAACGCGGTGGTTCTGCCCGAACCCAAAGGCGACTTAATTGTTGTGTCCGAGGTAACGCCTGACCTGCAAAAATCCATCAAATCCCGCATGGATGAAATCGACATGGACAACACCCAGTCCATCATCGAATTTGGTTCCAAGGCGCAGGCCGAACTGCAAGAAATCTCCCAAGAAATGCTGTCAGGTGTGCGCAACAAAGACGTTGGCCCCGCAGGTGAATCGCTTCGCAACATGGTCACGTCCATCCGCGGCTTTTCCATTGATGAGTTGAACCCCAACCGCAAGCTGAGCTGGTGGGAACGCCTGCTTGGTCGCGCTGCGCCCGTTGCAAAATTCATGGCGCGGTATGAGGATGTTCAAGGCCAGATCGACCGCATCACGGATGAACTGCTGGAACACGAACATGTGCTGCTCAAAGACATCAAGTCCCTTGATAAGCTCTATGGCAAAACCCTCGCGTTTTACGACGAACTCGCGCTTTACATCGCAGCGGGTGAGGAAAAGCTGAAAGAACTGGATGCAAAGACCATCCCTGCCAAAGAAAAAGAAGTTGAAAAAGCGCCAAAAGACAAAGGCGTGATCAAGGCGCAGGAACTGCGCGATCTGCGGGCTGCCCGTGATGATCTGGAACGCCGCGTGCATGACCTTAAACTGACACGTCAGGTGACCATGCAATCCCTGCCGTCCATTCGTTTGGTACAGGAAAACGACAAATCACTGGTGACCAAGATCAATTCAACACTCGTGAACACCGTGCCCCTGTGGGAAACCCAACTGGCCCAAGCCGTAACAATCCATCGCTCACGCGAAGCGGCCGAAGTTGTAAAACAGGCCAACGATCTGACCAACGAGTTGCTGGAATCCAACGCCGCCAACCTGCAAGAAGCCAACCGCGAGGTGCGCAAGCAGATGGAGCGTGGCGTGTTCGATATCGAAAGCATCAAAAAAGCCAACCAATATCTTATCGACACCATCGAAGAGAGCTTGGCTATTGCGGATGAAGGTAAGGCGAAACGTGCCGATGCCGAAAAAGAGCTGTTGCACATGGAAGACGAGTTGAAGAAAACACTGTCAGCCGCCAAAGCCAAATCAACAGGCACAGGCGACAACATTGGAACCAGCACAGGCGCCTAAACCACGCCTAACGCACCACGGGGGCGATTGCTGATATGATATTTGGCCGCATTTTTCTGGTCTTATCGCTGCTTTTGATTGGGTGTGACGAAGTCCGCGTCGCACCCAAACCCGACCCCGTGCCAAAACCAAAACCCGTGGTTGCCAAACCCTCCCCTTCCGAGGAAAGCACACGGATCAAATCCTATTACGCATCCGTGCAAGCCCGTCTTTTGGCCCAAGGCAAATTGCGCCAAGAACACAGCCCTGCGGATGCGCCCTTTACCACGGCTGATCTGGTGCGCAATTTCGAACGGGTCGCGCTTTATGATGAATACACCAACGAAGAAGGCGTCTTTATCGAAGAGCAAACCTCATCCTATCTGCGGCGCTGGCAAAAACCTGTGCGGATTGGCTTGCATTTTGGCGACTCTGTAACACCCGGCCAACGGGCCAAAGATACAAAAATGGTCAGCTCGTTTGCGGCGCGTTTGGCCGCCCTGACTGGGCTCAACATTCGCGTTACAAGTTTGAAAAACGCCAACTTTGTTATGTTGTTCTTGAACCGGGATGAACAACGCACCGTACCATTGCAACTGTCCGCAGACACACCGCAACTGTTGCCATCCATCGTGCGCGAAATCGAAACCAGCCCGCGCAACATCTTTTGCGTGGCCTATGCCCTGTCAAACGCGGACAGCCCAACAGATTATTCAGGCGCGGTTGTTCTGGTAAAAGCAGAACACAGCGACATCATGCGCCGCTCCTGCATCCAAGAAGAAATGACCCAAGCCCTTGGTCTGGCCAACGACGATCCCAATATCCGCCCGTCTATCTTTAACGACGACGAAGAATTTGCCTTGCTGACCAAACACGACGAAATCCTACTAAAAATGCTCTACGATCCACGCCTGCGCGTGGGCATGACCCCTGAGCGCGCCCGCCCCTTGCTGCGCGCTGTGGCCGAAGACGCATTAAAATCGAACAGAATTTAAAACGGAGGTCCCGATGGGTATTTTAGATTTTTTGACTGGTGAATTTATCGACGTGATCCATTGGACGGATGACACGCGCGACACGATGGTGTGGCGGTTCGAACGCGAAGGCCACGAAATCAAATACGGGGCCAAACTGACCGTTCGCGAAGGCCAAGCCGCCGTTATGGTCCACGAAGGCCAATTGGCCGATGTATTCGCCCCTGGCCTTTACATGCTTGAAACCAACAACATGCCGATCATGACCACCCTACAATATTGGGATCACGGCTTTGAAAGCCCGTTCAAATCGGAAATTTACTATGTGAACACAACGCGGTTTACCGATCTGAAATGGGGCACCAAAAACCCTGTGATCTGCCGCGATCCAGAGTTCGGCCCCGTGCGTATCCGCGCCTATGGCACCTATGAAATCAAAGTGGCCGATCCTGCGAAATTCTTGCAGGAAATCGTTGGCACAGATGGCGAATTCACCATGGATGAAATCAGCTATCAAATCCGCAATATCATCACATCGCAATTTTCTGCGGCCATCGCTGGTTCGGGTATTCCTGTATTGGATATGGCTGCAAACACCATTGATCTGGGCAAACTTTTGGCCTCCAAAATCGAACCGGCATTGGCGGAATACGGGCTCGCACTGCCTAACCTCTATATCGAAAACATCTCACTGCCGCCAAAGGTTGAAGAGGCGCTTGATAAACGGACATCAATGGGGCTCGCGGGCGATCTTGACCAGTTCATGAAGTACTCCGCCGCCGAAGCCATGAGCAACCCTGACAGCGCCGCTGGCGGGTCTATGGCCGCAGGTATGGGCGCTGGTATGGGCATGGCCATGGCGCAGCAAATGAACCAAGGACCCTGGGGCCATCGCCCCGTGCAACCCCAGACAATGGCTCCTCCACCGCCACCCGTTGAAAAGGTCTGGCACACGGCTGTAAACGGCGAAACCAATGGTCCGTTTTCCCGCGCCAGCCTTGGTCGTATGGCCGCCGATGGGTCGCTGACGCGCGAAACGCATGTCTGGACTGCTGGCCAAGATGGCTGGAAACGGGCCGCCGATGTGATGGAGCTGGCCCAACTGTTTACAGTGATGCCGCCCCCACCACCTGCCGCGTAAGCGCCCATGCGGGCAGCCTTTCACACTTTGCAGTCCAAATGGCCCCACCGCCGCACCATACTAAAGTGGGTCCATTGGATCATGCTGCCCCTTTTAATCTGGTTCGTCGTCATGCAGCCCGAAGACGTGGTCCCCATGGGCCGCCTCGCGTTCAAAATCCATTCCAACCTCGCCCTGTTTTTTGTCAGCATTTCAATCCTATGGACCGCCGATATGATGCGGCGTGGCTTGGCGGGCCGTCCTGGCCCCAAACTGGCCCCTTGGGCGCGCAAAACCCACACGATCATGCACAAAACCATTATCTGGGGCTTGTTTTGCGTTGGTTTCACGGGCTTTCTGCTCGGCCTCACCTCTTCTGTACTGCTGAAGGCGGGGGGCTTTTTGCCCATCGCTCCACCAATGGGCTGGAAACACATGAATGAGCTGGTGGGCGATTTTCACATTATCCAGTTTTACACGCTTGCCGTTATCATCGCAGGTCACGCCGTGTTCCACATTTGGCGTCACTTTTACTTGCGCGACAACGCCTTGCGCATCATGGTTCCCAAAACCTTTCACAAATGGCTTTGACCCAAATGGACGCTGCCCCCATCGAACATAAATTCCCTTGCAACACCTGCGGGTCTGACATGCGGTTTGAACCTGGCACGGATCAATTGCTGTGCGAACACTGCGGCGCAGTGGATCCCATTGGTGCCGTCACCAAAGCCAGCGCAATTAAGGAATTGGATTTCAAACAGGCCCTGCGCGAAGAGCTGCCAAAATCCGAAACCGCGCAAATCCGCACGATCACTTGCGAAAATTGCGGCGCACATGTGGAATTTGATGCCAAAACCCATGCGTCAGAGTGCCCGTTCTGCGCCACCCCAGTGGTCACGGACACAGGGGCAGAACGCCAAATCAAACCCCGCGCATTGGTCCCCTTTGCCCTGTCAGAACCAAATGCACGGCGCCAAATGACCGATTGGCTCGGCTCCTTGTGGTTTGCGCCAAACGGCTTGCAAGAATACGCGCGCAAAGGACGCGCCATGCAAGGGATTTACGTCCCCTACTGGACCTATGACGCAGATACAAAATCGCGCTATTCGGGGGCACGGGGCGATTATTATTATGTCACAGAACAGGTGCGCGTGCAGCGTGACGGCAAATCCGTGGTCGAAAACCGCCAAGTGCGAAAAACCCGTTGGACCCCCGCGCGGGGTCGCGTTGCACGGTTCTTTGATGATGTTTTGGTGCTAGGATCGCGGTCTTTGCCAAAATCCTACACTGATGCGCTTGCCCCTTGGGACCTTTCAGCACTTGAACCCTACAATCCACAATACCTCGCAGGGCTACGCGCCGAAGGCTACACCGTGCCCCTTGATGACGGGTTTGACGAAGCCCGCGATGTGATGGACCGCATGATCCTACGCGATGTGAAATTCGATATCGGCGGCGATGTGCCGCAGGTCAATCACATCGACACAGATGTATCCGATGTGACCTTTAAACACATCCTGCTGCCCGTCTGGATGGCCGCCTATAAATATCGCGGCACCACCTATCGGTTTGTGGTGAACGGCCAAACGGGCGCGGTGCGCGGGGAACGTCCGTATTCCAAGGTCAAAATTGCCATCGCTGTGATCGCTGGTCTGATCGTTGCGGGTATTATTGGCGGTCTTATCGCGGCAAACGGATAACTGATGTTTCCGATCCGCGATCACAACCCCTCTCGCAACACGCCGTATGTCACCTATGCGCTGCTGTTCATCAACATTGTGGTGTTTCTGGCCTATTATCCCGCGCTCAGCACCGATCCACATGCTTTAGGCGGGTTTTGGGACACTTGGGCCATTGTTCCCGCAGAAATCGTTGCTGGCCAAGACCTGATGACCCTGCTCACGGGCATGTTTTTACACGGCGGCTGGATGCACCTGATCGGGAATGTGCTGTTTCTTTATATCTTTGGCGACAATATCGAAGACGCCTTTGGCCACGTCCGGTTTTTACTGTTCTACCTATTTTGTGGCCTCGCCGCATCCGCCATCCAAATCATCGCGGATCCCACATCTAGCGTGCCCGTGGTGGGCGCATCGGGGGCCATCGCAGGGGTGCTCGGCGGGTATCTGTTGCTCTATCCCAAAGCACGCGTCGATATTATCATCATCTTTATTATCTTCTTCAAAACCTTCACCCTGCCCGCGTGGATCGTTTTATGTGGTTGGTTTGGAATGCAAATATTCGGTGGTCTTTCAACACCCAGCACAGGCGGCGGTGTTGCCTATTGGGCGCATATTGGCGGCTTTGGTGCGGGTCTTTTGATCGCTTTGCCCTATTGGGTGTCTCATGGGGCCAACAGGTTCTGGCAACGAACCGAAGGGCATCCACCCCATCCCCCAACCAACGCCCCCACAACCATTCCCGTTGTGCGCCGTCGCAGATAACACCGAGCACCCATAAAAAAACGCCCCGCGAGGCAGGGCGTTTTTTTAACAATACCGAACAGGTTTAGGCCGCTTTGGCAGCCTGCTGCCGTTCGCTTTCTTCACGGCTCAGCGCAACAGATGTGCGCACACCGCGACCCACAAATTCCATCATGCCTTTGACACAACGCTCTGTGGGTTCAATCCCTGCGCACATCAACACCTCACGCCCGTCGCGTGACCGCGCCCAGCGTGCAATGGAATCTACGCCATTTCCGTATTTTTTGTCGTCTGCAATGGCATCATCCAGTGCAGCGAGTACAACAGCAGCAAACAACTTTTGCGAGCGTTTACCTTGGTCGTTGTTGATAGCAGTCTCATCAACGTAATCGAACATCACGTCCTCTTTACTTTTTGTTTTTGTGGCAGTCAGCGCAATATGGCAACTTTGCGGCGATTCGATAGGGCTTGAAACGCAGGGGAGCCATGCAATTTTTGCATACCTGTGTGGCGCGTAAGCTGAACCGTGGTGTGGGTTGTATTGAGCATTAGGAATACATATAGAACAAAACGACGAAAAATTCAACCGCGCGAAGGGTAAAATTCATGCCAAAAATTAACGGCAACGAGATTCGGCCAGGGAATATTCTGGAACACAACGCAGGTCTCTGGGTCGCCGTAAAGGTGGATCACGTGAAGCCTGGCAAGGGCGGTGCCTTTGCACAAGTGGAAATGAAGAACCTGCGCAACGGGTCCAAATTGAACGAACGTTTCCGTTCTGCCGATAAGGTAGAAAAAGTGCGTTTGGATCAAAAAGATCAACAATTCCTGTATGAAACAGACGGAATGTTGGTGTTTATGGATCTGGAAACCTACGATCAAATCGAACTGCCCGCCGATATTCTGGGCGACCGCCGTCCGTTTTTGCAGGATGGTATGACCATTCAAATTGAATACCACGAGTCCGAAGCCCTCTCCGCTTCCCTACCCCAGAAGGTTACCTGCACAGTGGTGGAAACCGAACCCGCAGTAAAAGGCCAGACCGCTGCCAACAGCTTCAAGCCTGCGGTACTGGACAATGGCGTGCGCGTCATGGTGCCTCCGTTCGTGAACCAAGACGAAAAAATCGTCGTGAGCACCGAAACAATGGAATATTCCGAACGTGCATAACGTTGCGTAATTCACGCTGAATCTGAAATCCAAGGCTGGCTTTTGCCAGCCTTTTTCGTTTCAGCGACGAATTTTGCGGATTTTCACAATCTACTCACAATTTTTAACGAACTATTCACGGGCGACTCAGCCCTGAATTGTTTACGTTAGGGTAACGACGCGGTGTCGTTTTATTTAAGTACCTATTTATTTTTTTGATTGAGGCGGCTCTCCCGGGGTCGCCTCTTTCTTTCGCATCACGCGCATCCACCCCATGAAACGAAAAAAGCCGCGAACGACTTCGCGGCTTCTTTTCTCAAATCGAGCAGATCAGATTACTTGATCTTGCCTTCTTTGTATTCAACGTGCTTGCGTGCAACAGGGTCGTATTTACGAACAACCATTTTTTCAGTCATTGTACGCGAGTTTTTCTTGGTCACATAGAAATGACCAGTGTCCGCTGTGGAATTCAGGCGGATTTTAATTGTGGTAGGCTTAGCCATGTCATGTCTCCTGTGCAGGCAGTGCTGCGAAATCTCGAATTGGCCTTCTACATCACCCAGCCAACCTGTCAACCCAACAAGGGGGCAATTGGGTTGCTTATTGCCAGCTAAACACCTGTTTCATGCGTTAGGCCAGTCCACCGCCCACCAAACGCCGCGCAATATCGGCGTATGCCTCGGCCACAGGGCTGTCTGTGGCGGCAATCGGTGTGCCAGAATCCCCTGCCAAACGAATATCCAATTCCAAAGGAATCGCCCCAAGGAAGGGCAAACCCAACCGGTCGGCCTCCTCTTTGGCCCCGCCATGCCCGAACAAATGCGCCTCGTGGCCACAGCTTGGACAGACATACATCGACATGTTTTCAATCATCCCCAAAACGGGCGTCTTGGTCTTTTCAAACATGTTGAGCGCCTTGCGCGCATCCAAAAGCGCCACATCCTGCGGTGTCGATACAACAATCGCGCCTGTCACTTTGGATTTCTGTGCCAGCGTCAATTGCACATCCCCCGTGCCTGGCGGCAAATCAACGATCAGCACGTCCAACTCGCCCCATTCCACCTGCCCCAGCATTTGCTGCAAGGCTCCCATCAACATGGGCCCGCGCCAAACAACCGCTTGGTCCTCTTCCAGCATCAGGCCAATCGACATCATGGTCACACCATGCGCTTTCAGCGGGATAATCGTCTTTCCGTCAGGCGAAGATGGCCGCTTGCTCACACCCATCATACGCGGCTGGCTCGGCCCATAGATATCTGCATCAAGCAGACCAACACGCCGCCCCTGTTTCGCCAGCGCCACCGCCAGATTGCTCGACACTGTGGATTTACCAACACCGCCCTTACCAGATGCAATGGCCAAAATGCGATCAACACCCGCAACAGGGGCTTGCTCTGCGCTTGGCTTTGGGTGTCCACCAATTTTCAGTTGCGGCGGTTCAGGCGCTTTGGGGGCTGGGCCATGGGCGGTGAGCAACACACTCGCCTTCTCCACACCATCCATGCGGCTTACAATCTGTTCGGCCGCTTGGCGCACAGGCTCCATCTGCGGGCCCAGCTCTGGCGGAACCTCCAGCACAAATCGCACTGTTGCACCGTCGATGCTCAGGGCGCGGACAAAATCCGCTTCCACCACATCGCGGCCATCTTGCAATTTCAAAACCTTCAACGCGTCGAGAATTTCCGCTTGGGTAAGTGCCATGTGACGATTTCCTTGATCCGAGGTTGCGCTCCACCGCGCTCAGGCCTTAACTTGTCCATCACGCACAAAAGGGCAAGAGGCGAAGCGCCGCAAGCGCAGACAAAACCCATGGAAATTTTCACAACTGCCATTGGTCTGATCCTATCAGGTGACAAAGACCTGATGACCATCATCGCATTGTCGTTGCGGGTGTCCTTGTCTGCCACGCTGATTGCAGCCTTATTCGCAATCCCCGCAGGGGCTGCACTCGCTATCCTACAATTTCCGGGGCGCCGTCTGTTGTTGGTAATCTCCAGCGCCTTTATGGCCCTGCCCCCTGTGGTGGTGGGCCTTGCGGTTTACCTTTTGTTGTCGCGCTCTGGTCCGCTTGGCGATCTAGGCTTGTTGTTCACGCCAACGGCCATGATCATCGCGCAAACCATTTTGATTTTCCCAATCATTCTGTCGCTCACTCACCAAGCGGTGCAACCGCTCAACCGCGAATACATCAGCCTGTTTAATGCACTCGACACGCCCCGCAGCTTGCGCATTCGCACGATCATCTGGGATGCGCGTTTTGCCGTGTCCGTTGCCATCCTCGCAGGGTTTGGTCGCGCCTTGGCCGAAGTGGGCGCTGTCATCATCGTGGGGGGCAACATCAATGGACTGACCCGTGTGATGACCACAACCATCGCGCTGGAAACCTCCAAAGGGAACCTGCAACTGGCGCTTGCCCTTGGCATCGTTTTGTTGGTCATCGCCTTTTCAGTAAACCTGTTGACCCACACCATCGCCCGAATGGGTGAAAAATATCAGATGGTCCGCCAATAATGCAGCTTTCTTTGGAAAATCTAACGGTATCATCAGGGGACGACGTCCTGCTCGGGCCGATCACGTTTGATCAGTCCCTGATTGGAATCACAGCCGTGCTTGGGCCCAACGGCGCAGGAAAATCGCTGTTTCTGGCGGCCTGCCACGGCACACTAACCCTGTCAGATGGCGTTGTGCAATGGGGTGGTATCACCGCCGATCAGAACCGTGCAACCCGAGGCTATATGCTGCAAACGCCTGTCGTGCTGCGCCGCACGGTACAGGCCAACATCGACTTTGCCTTACAATCCCACGGCATCGCGCGCGCTGACCGCAAAGCCAAAATCGACGCGGCCTTGCACCGCGCCCGCCTGTCTGATCGCGCCAATACCCCTGCCGCCACATTATCAGGCGGTGAACTGCGCCGCATGAACCTTGCACGCGCACTGGTTGCTGATCCCGAAGTTTTGCTGCTCGATGAGCCCTTTGCGGGCCTCGACCCCGCCGCAACCCAAGACATGGAAGCCATCATCTCTGATGTGGCACGCTCCACGCCTATTCTCATGGCCCATCACGATTTGGTCCAAACCCGTCGCATGGCCCACCGCGTTTTGTTTTTCACAAACGGGCGTTTGCGCGAAAACGCTCTTGCCAAAGACTTCTTTTCACAGCCAAAAAGCGACGACGCCGTTCACTTCCTGCAAGGCCAGCTTTTATGAAAATTAGCACCTCCTTTATCGGATCCATTTTGGCACTCATGCTCTGCGGGTCCATGTCGCTCGCGGAAAACGCCATCACGCTGGCCTCGACCACTTCGACGCAAAATTCAGGGCTTTATCGGTATCTACTGCCTCAATTCGAAGCCGACACAGGCATTCGCGTCAATGTGGTTGCCGTTGGCACAGGCCAAGCCATTAAAATCGCGGAAAACGGCGATGCGGATGCGCTCTTGGTACATCACCGCCCCTCCGAAGACGCCTTTGTGACGGAAGGGTTCGGCATTGATCGACGCGATGTTATGTACAATGACTTTGTCATTATTGGCCCCGCCTCTGATCCCGCGGATGTGGCAAACGCCACCAGCGTGAAAGATGTCTTTCAGAGACTCGCCAAAACCACCCCCCTGTTTATTTCGCGCGGAGATGACAGTGGGACCCATAAGAAAGAACAGGAAATGTGGCGTGATGCGGGCCTGTCCCCAAATGGCGCCTGGTATCGTGAAATCGGCGCAGGTATGGGGGCCGCATTGAACATGGCGGCCGCAACGGATGCCTATTTGATGTCAGATCGAGGCACGTGGCTGTCCTTTGGGAACACCCAAAATCTACAGATTCTGTTTCAAGGGCAACCAGTGTTGCGCAATCCCTATGGTCTCATTTTGGTAAATCCAACACGTCATCCCCATGTGGACGTCGAGTCAGCTCGGCGCTTCGCGGATTGGATCACATCTGAAACAGGCCAACAGGCTATCTCTAATTTTCGCGTTGAAAACAAACAACTTTTTTGCCCTAACGCGCAGCCAGAAAAAGACAGCAAAGCCTTTTGCCCTTCTGACAAAGCTTTGGATTAACCCCGCAAGCCATGCAAAAAACGCATAGCGGAATTGCAAAAAACCTGACTACTCCAATGCTGCACCGCAGCCTAAATTAGTCTCAACGCTTCGGCAAACATGGACAAGCAGTTCCTCCCCTACCGCGAAAGCGGGCTGTCCCTTGAATGTAGCCCTAGCAAGCAGCCGAATTGGGCTGAAATACCAGATTGCGCTTTTCCTCCCTGTTGACGCAATCTTATTTTTAACGACGGTGCGCCTCCCTCGCACCGTCGTTTTTTTATGCTCAGGCCCAGCATCACGCCCCGACCCATGCATCCAGCGCATATCGGTTTTGACCAATATCTGCCTACTCAATTTTTCCAGAACCCATACATTCAGCAGCAGAAAACGACACACAGACAAAAGGACCTGACCCATGTCTACATTCGCAACAAACACAACTGCCGTACCTGCCCTCTCAAACCTGTTCACACCTGTATTCAGCGCCATCGAAGCTGCCGTTCAATACCGTGCGTATCGCAAAACAGTGTCCGAGCTGAACAACCTGTCTTCAAAAGAACTGGACGATCTGGGCTTGAACCGCAGCGCCATTAAATCAGTCGCCATGGAAGCTGTTTACGGCGCCTAATTGTTTTACAGTTAGCTGCCGTCTGCTTGCAAACGAAAGGGTGCCTTGCAAACCGCTTGGCACCCTTTTTCTTGCGTCCCAGACACCACAACAGATAACTTTCTCCAATTCACGCATAGCCGCACAGTTTTATTTCCCATACTCATAGGAAAACAAATTTAAGAGCAGGCTCTCCCGTGTTTACAAACGACACCCCCATTTTCACATTTCGCGGCCCTTTTGGGGTTCCTGTTGAAATCGGCGCATCTATTTTCTTGCTCGCCTTTATTTTCATCCAACCGCAAAATGGCATCCAACTTGATAACATCATCTATTTCCTGCTGATCCTTCTGGCGATTTTCCTGCACGAATTTGGCCACGCATGGGGCACATTGGTCCAAGGCCACAGCGTCAAACGGGTGATGATTTACGGCGGCGGTGGCTTTTGCGAAGGGTATCGCGTCCTGCCACGTGCCGAAGAAGAATTCGTCGTGGCCATGGGCCCCATCGTAAATCTCGCTTTGTGGGCCATCTTCGGCTTGGCCTATCCGTTTGTGATCGAAAGCAGTTTTTATTGGCTTGGGAAATACGTTTACTGGTTTTACAGCATCAATTTTTTCCTGTTCTGCCTCAATATGATCCCAGTGCAACCGCTGGATGGCGGGAAATTGTTTTTCCTGACCATGATGCGATTTTTTGATCGTGACAGGGCCATTAAAATCGCAGGATTCGTCGGGTTGGTCTGTGCGGTATTGTGGATCCCCGCTATGATCGCCTGCTTTGTCTTGCTCGGCTTTTTGCTGATATTCATGCCATCCATCCGCACCCATTGGCAGATGTTTCGCGGCACGCTAGGTTAAAACGGCAGATCGTCAGGGGCGGTTACAAAACTGCCAACGACCTTTTTCACGCCCGCCTTATCGAACGAGATTTCCAGCTTGTCGCCTTCGATCCCGATCACCGCGCCATAGCCGAATTTCTGGTGAAACACCCGATCCCCAAGGCCAAACGAAGACACAGCCTGACTATCAATAGTCAGGTTCGCGCCTTCCCGCGGTTGGCTCATCCCGCGCTGCGCAGATCGCGCCTGCATCCGCCGCCAACCAGGTGAGTTATACGCATCCGCACGGCTCGCCTTGTCCATCAAATCAGAGCCCTTGGACGCACCTTCAGACGTGTGACTGCTGGCCGCAGCGCCAAAATTCCCACCATAAAGCCCGGGCGGTGTTAACACATCCACATGCTGTTCTGGCAGTTCGTCAATGAAACGGCTTGGCATGGATGATTGCCACTGCCCAAACACCAACCGATTGGATGCAAATGAAATCGTGCAAAACTCCTCGGCCCGCGTGATCCCCACATAGGCCAGTCGCCGTTCTTCCTCGATCCCCTTCAGCCCGCTTTCATCCATGGACCGTTGCGATGGAAACAAACCATCTTCCCAGCCGGGCAAAAACACCACGGGAAATTCCAAACCCTTGGCCGCGTGCAACGTCATGATCGAAACCTTGGGCTGCCCATCGTCCTGTTCATTGTCCATGATAAGGCTGACGTGCTCCAAAAACCCTTGCATATTTTCAAACAATTCCAACGCTTTGACCAGTTCTTTCAGGTTCTCCAACCGTCCAGGCGCTTCGGGCGTTTTGTCGTTTTTCCAGTGATCAGTGTAGCCAGATTCATCCAAAATCTGTTCGGCAATTTCGATGTGGCTCAGTTTGTCCTGATGGATCAGCCCAGACCAGCGATCAAACCCCGCCACCAACTCACGCACTCCAGACAGCGCTTTGCCCTTCAACGCCCCCGATTGCACCGCAATCCGAGCGCCTTCGATCATGGAAACGCCGTTTTCCCGCGCCACCTGATTGATCGTTTGAATGGCCTTGTCGCCCACCCCACGACGCGGCGTGTTCACGATCCGCTCAAACGCCAAACTGTCATCCGAGCTTACGGCGACACGGAAATAGGCCATCGCATCGCGAATTTCCATCCGTTCATAAAACCGTGGTCCGCCAATCACACGGTACGGCAAGCCAATGGTCAAAAACCGATCCTCAAACGCCCGCATCTGATGGGACGCGCGAACCAAAATCGCCATGTTTTCTGGGTTTATCGGGTCGTGCCCGCGTGTCCCGCTTTGAAACGCCTCGATTTCTTCACCGATCCAGCGCGCCTCTTCCTCCCCGTCCCAATGCCCGATCAGGCGCACCTTTTCGCCGTCATCGCGGTCCGTAAACAGCGTCTTACCCAAACGCGTTTCATTCCCAGCAATCACACCACTGGCAGCGCCCAGAATATGCTTGGTCGAGCGATAATTCTGCTCCAACCGCACCGTTTTCGCGCCCGGAAAGTCTTTCTCAAACCGCAGAATGTTGCCCACCTCGGCCCCGCGCCAGCCATAAATCGACTGGTCGTCATCGCCGACGCAACAAATGTTCTTGTGATCCGCCGCCAATAACCGCAGCCACATATACTGCGCCACGTTGGTGTCCTGATACTCGTCCACCAAAATGTATTTGAACCACTGCTGATACTTCGCCAACACATCTGGGTATTTCTGAAAAATCGTCACCACATGCAGCAGCAGATCGCCAAAATCGCAGGCGTTCAGCACCTTCAACCGTTCCTGATACGCCTCATACAGATCACTGCCTTTGTGATTGAACGCCGCTGCGTCAGACGCAGGAACCTTATCAGGCGTCAACGCACGGTTCTTCCACCCGTCAATCAACCCCGCCAACATTCGCGCAGGCCAACGTTTGTCATCAATATGCTCTGCTTGGATCAACTGTTTCAGCAGTCTGATCTGATCGTCCGTATCCAAAATCGTGAAATTCGATTTTAACCCAACCAATTCCGCATGCCGCCGCAACAGCTTTACGCTCAGACTATGGAACGTGCCGAGCCACGGCATCCCCTCCACCATCTCGCCGAGCATACCACCCACACGGTTCTTCATTTCCCGCGCAGCTTTGTTCGTGAACGTCACCGCCAAAATCTCATTCGGCTGCACCCGCCCTGTGTTCATCAAATGCACAATGCGCGTGGTCAGCGCCTTGGTCTTGCCCGTGCCCGCCCCTGCCAACATCAAAACAGGGCCATCCAACTGCTCCACCGCTTCGCGTTGTGCTGGGTTCAGCCCATCCAAATAGGGCGCAGGCCGCACGCCCATGGCGCGCTGCGACAACGGAATATTGGCCGCCGCTTCAAAGGCGTCTGATTCTTCCCAACTGCTCATGGTTTCTTACCTAACCCGATCCTGAAACAAGATAAAGTCTATGTTCGCAAAATGTTCTTTCCCTTCATTTCGCGGTTAACGTTAAACCTGTCGCATTTACTGCACTGCAGCAATTGCCGATTGTAACAAAATGTAACTGGCGCTACCCCTACGGAAACTCACCACCTTAAGGACCGTGATTTATGAAAAACTTCTCCAAAATCCTAATTGCAAACCGTGGTGAAATCGCCATCCGTATCATGCGGGCTGCCAATGAAATGGGCAAGCGAACGGTCGCAGTTTATGCGGAGGAGGATAAACTCGGTCTACACCGATTTAAGGCAGATGAGGCCTATAAAATCGGCGAAGGTCTTGGCCCTGTCGCCGCCTATCTCTCCATCGAAGAAATCATTCGCGTTGCCAAAATGTCTGGCGCAGACGCGGTGCATCCAGGCTATGGCCTGCTGTCCGAAAACCCAGATTTCGTAGATGCCTGCACGGACGCAGGCCTTACGTTCATCGGCCCCAAAGCCGAAACAATGCGCCAATTGGGCGACAAAGCCTCCGCGCGCCGCGTCGCGATTGAGGCTGGCGTTCCCGTTGTTCCTGCCACCGAAGTTTTGCCCGACGATATGGATCAAGTGCATAAAATGGCCGCCGAAGTGGGCTATCCCTTTATGCTCAAGGCGTCTTGGGGCGGTGGTGGTCGCGGAATGCGCCCGATCATGTCCCCAGACGAGCTCGAAGAAAAAGTGCTCGAAGGCCGCCGCGAAGCCGAAGCCGCCTTTGGCAACGGCGAAGGCTACCTCGAACGCCTCGTCCAACGCGCCCGCCACGTAGAGGTGCAAATCCTCGGCGATAGCCACGGTGAAATCTATCACCTTTGGGAACGAGATTGCTCCGTCCAACGCCGCAACCAAAAGGTCGTGGAACGCGCCCCCGCCCCATACCTGTCCCAAGAACAGCGCGAAACCTTGTGCGCCTTGGGCCGCAAAATCTGTGCTCACGTGGGATACGAATGTGCTGGCACTGTCGAATTCCTCATGGATATGGACACCGAAGAATTTTTCTTCATCGAGGTGAACCCCCGCGTCCAAGTGGAACACACCGTCACCGAAGAAGTCACAGGCATCGACATCGTCCGCTCCCAAATCCGCATCGCCGAAGGCGCCACACTGGCAGAGGCCACAGGCGTTGCCTCCCAAGCGGATATTCAACTACGCGGCCACGCCATGCAGTGCCGTGTTACAACCGAAGACCCGCAAAACAACTTTATCCCTGATTATGGCCGCATCACCGCCTATCGCGGGGCCACAGGCATGGGTATCCGTCTTGATGGCGGCAC
The DNA here is from genome assembly GCF_029854195.1 of Amylibacter sp. IMCC11727. NCBI lineage: Bacteria > Pseudomonadati > Pseudomonadota > Alphaproteobacteria > Rhodobacterales > Paracoccaceae > Amylibacter > Amylibacter sp. IMCC11727. The sequence continues at coordinate 1,159,470 of NZ_CP122960.1, read as the reverse complement.
CGCCTATTCAGGCGCGGTCATCACCCGATACTATGATTCACTATTGGAAAAAGTCACCGCATGGGCGCCAACGCCATCCGAGGCCATCGCCCGCATGGACCGCGCCTTGCGCGAATTCCGTATCCGCGGTGTGTCCACCAACATTGCTTTTGTGGAAAACCTGCTGAAACACGAAACCTTCCTCGACAACAGCTACACCACAAAATTCATCGACACGACGCCCGAACTGTTCCGCTTTAAAAAGCGCCGTGACCGCGCCACCAAAATCCTCACCTACGTGGCCGATATCACCGTGAACGGCCACCCAGATGTCGAAGGTCGCCCAAAACCAGCAGCGACCGCCAAGGCCCCAAAGGCTCCGAAACTTCGCGCCGACGCGCCTGCGGCAGGGACGCGAAACCTGCTCGAATCCAAAGGCCCTGAAGCTGTGATCGATTGGATGGCAGATCAGAAACAACTTCTGCTAACAGACACCACCATGCGCGACGGGCACCAATCCTTGCTCGCCACCCGTATGCGTAGCCACGATATGATCAAAGTGGCTGATGCCTACGCGCACAACCTGCCACAACTTTTCTCTGTGGAATGCTGGGGCGGCGCGACATTCGATGTAGCATACCGCTTCTTGCAAGAATGCCCGTGGCAGCGCCTGCGCGACCTGCGGGCCAAGATGCCAAACCTGATGACGCAGATGCTCCTTCGCGCCTCCAACGGCGTGGGCTACACCAACTATCCCGACAATGTGGTACAGGAATTTGTGCGCCAAGCGGCGGAAACGGGCGTCGATGTATTCCGCGTCTTCGACAGCCTCAACTGGGTTGAAAATATGCGTGTCGCTATGGATGCCGTGGTTGAAAACGGCAAACTCTGCGAAGGCACAATTTGTTACACAGGCGATATTTTGGACCCCAATCGCGCCAAATATGACCTGAATTACTACACAAACATGGGCAAAGAGCTGAAAGCCGCAGGTGCGCATCTAATCGGCCTGAAAGACATGGCTGGTCTTTTGAAACCCGCTGCCGCCCGTGTGCTGGTTAAGGCCCTGAAAGAGGAAGTCGGCTTGCCGATTCATTTCCACACGCACGACACATCAGGCATCGCAGGCGCAACCATCCTTGCCGCAGCAGAAGCAGGCGTCGATGCCGTGGACGCCGCCATGGACGCGTTTTCGGGCGGCACTTCGCAACCCTGTCTTGGTTCCATCGTCGAAGGCTTGCGCCACACTGACCGTGATACGGGGCTCGACATGACAGCCGTGCGCGAAATCTCGGATTACTGGGAAGGCGTGCGCAGCCAATATGCTGCTTTTGAAAGCGGCCTCGCAGCCCCCGCATCCGAGGTTTACCTGCATGAAATGCCCGGCGGCCAATTCACCAACCTCAAGGCACAAGCACGCTCTTTGGGGTTAGAGGATCGCTGGCACGAAGTGGCCCAAACCTACGCCGACGTGAACCAAATGTTCGGCGACATTGTTAAGGTGACCCCATCGTCCAAAGTGGTCGGGGACATGGCCCTGATGATGGTGTCCCAAAACCTGACACGCGATGACGTGGAAAACCCCAAAACCGACGTGGCCTTCCCCGATAGCGTGGTTGATATGATGCGCGGCAATCTGGGCCAGCCTCCGGGTGGTTTCCCGACCAAAATCCAGTCGAAAATTCTCAAGGGCGACACACCTGCCACCACACGGCCTGGGGCGCATATGGAACCCATCGACCTAGATGCAACACGCGCAGAGCTGTCAGAAACGCTCGAGGGTTTCGACGTGGATGGCGAAGATCTCAATGGCTACCTGATGTACCCCAAAGTCTTCCTTGATTACATGGGCCGCCACCGCACCTATGGCCCCGTTCGCACCCTGCCGACGAAAACCTTTTTCTACGGTATGGAACCATCCGAACAGATCAGCGCCGAAATCGACCCCGGTAAAACGCTGGAAATCCGCCTGCAAGCCATTGGCGAAACAGATGAAAACGGCGAAGCCCGTGTGTTCTTTGAACTGAACGGTCAACCCCGCACCATTCGCGTAACAGACCGCAAAGTCGCCGCCAGCACCGCCAAACGCCCCAAAGCCGAAGCAGGCAATTCCGCCCACATCGGCGCCCCGATGCCGGGCGTGATTTCTTCCGTCGTCGTGGCCGCTGGCCAAAAGGTAAAGTCTGGCGACATGCTTTTGACGATTGAAGCGATGAAAATGGAAACAGGCATCCATGCAGAAACAGACGGTACGATTAAGGCCGTTCACGCCCCCGCAGGCAGCCAAGTGGACGCCAAGGATTTGCTGGTAGAGTTCGAATAACCGCCCGTATTTTCACCACCTCTGGTCGAATCATTTTCCAGTCGTTAGCCTGAAAGCAACGACTGGGGGGTGTCTTGTACGGTATTTTCAGAGCAGTTTTTGTCCTAAGCGTTGCCTTTGCCGCAGCTATCTACATGAATGCGCCAGACGGCGGTTCGGTTAAAACTGTCCTCTCAAATACCATCACAGCCGTGTCCGATTGGGACAAATCCCCCAGCAAATCCGCCCTTGGCGTCCCTGCCCCAGTGGGCGCGCAGGGCGATCTTGCGGAACAGCCAGAAAACGTCACTTTCACCCTCGCAGGAGCCCCCGCAAAAGCCACGGAAAACGATGCCTACATTGCCGCGTCGTTGTTGAACCTGCGCGCAGGGCCAAGCACAGATTTTGCCGTTTTGGAAAAACTGCCATTTGCCGAAAAAGTAACCGTGGTGTCGCGCAACACATACTGGGTTCAAGTCGAAGGCCTCAAAGACGGTCAAGCCGTTACAGGATGGGTGAACAAACGGTATCTGTCGCAAACCCCACCGACCGTGCGCATTGTGTCAAAGTCAAAACCAAAGCGAAATCGCAAAGCCACTCCACCCAAACGGCGCAAAACGGTCAATTCAGCGAAACCTGTGAACAAAGAACAAACCATCCAACAATAACGCCGATCAGGATATCTGCTTTGAAACGCAGGAAATTCCGCTAGGAATCCGCCCATTGCACCGTATATTTGGCCCATCCTTACAGAGCCAAAGCTATGACCAAACTCCTCGCCCTCACCGACATCCATATGAAGCCCGAAGGGCAGACAATCATCGGAATCGACCCATTTGAAAACTTCAAAAGGGGGCTGGCCCATGCGATCGCTCACCATCCTGATGCGGAACGTGTGATTCTGATGGGTGACCTGACAAACTCTGGCACACCCGAAGAATACGCCCGCGTCGGCGAAATCATTGCCGATTGCCCTATTCCCGTTACTTTGATGTGCGGCAATCACGATCAACGGGATAACCTCACGGCGGCCTTTCCCTGGGCCAGCACAGATGACAACGGCTTTGTCCAAGACGCATTCGTTTATGGCACAACCCGCGTGCTGACCACTGATACGCAATTCGGCCCCCCTTTCGTCAGCTATGCGCATCTCGGCCAGTATTGCGACAAACGCTTTGCTTGGCTCACCGATCAGCTGCAACAGGCCAAAGATGCGGGGCAAAACGTGGCTTTGTTTGCTCATCACCCCCCTATGAAAGTCGGCTTCGCAGGTATGGATCAAATCCGCATGCGCGATGATACCCGCATGGCCGAGGTTCTGAAATCCGCGGGCGTGGACGTGCATTTCATCTGCGGCCACGTGCATCGCACCATTTCAGGCAGTTGGCATGGCCACGGCTTCACCGTGGTTAAAAGCACCTGCCATCAGATGCCGCTCGCGCTGGAAAACCCCGATCTGTCGCTGTCCACACCAGAACCCGCCGCCTATGGCGTGATCTTGTTAACCGCTGACGGAATCATCGCCCACTCCGAAGATTTCGATCTTGCAGAAGACGATGTACAGCCCTCTGCGGATGCCATGCCAGACGCATAATCACCCAGACCCAATTTTTTCGCAATTCATGTGCATTTTCCCCTTGCCCTATGCGCTGCCAACTCGTTATAGACGGCCTCACGAAAAGGACGCGGGCGTAGCTCAGGGGTAGAGCATAACCTTGCCAAGGTTAGGGTCGTGAGTTCGAATCTCATCGCCCGCTCCAATTCGAAACCACAAAAGCCGCAGCAACACGCTGCGGCTTTTGTGGTTTCGGCGAAGACTTCTGATTTAATCCAGCACCGCTTCGATTTTTGCACGCATGTCGGGCGATGCTGCGCGCAGCACCATACGCAACCTGTGGCGACCATAGTTTTTGTATTTGTTTTCAATCCGCTCCATCACCGTTTCAAAACGTACAACAGGGTGGAACGCATGACCCAGATCAGGCCCATCCATCAGTGGTTCGAACAAATGGGGGGGATTGGTGTCAAAGGTCTTGGGGCGAAACACATCAGGCAAAATCTGATCGAGCGCGGCATGGCTATAACCCCCCTCTTGGATCGCACCAACCAACACACCTTCGTCGTTCAATCGCCCGTTCGGGGTTTGCTCAATGGATCGTTTCCGCAGCTTCAACATGGATCTGATCACGCTGCGATGCACGCGGCTCACAGGAAAAATACAGCCCCATTTCGGGTCGAGCCCTAAAAACTCTAACGGGCGGGAATACTTTTGTGGCGCGTCCATTGGGCCCAACCGCACGGCCAATGCGTCTTCGTGTTGGCGGCTTAACCGATCCACAAATTGTGCCGCCGCATCTTTTGACAGAAACACATCGGACTCTATCAAACAGTAATAATCGTATTCCGCATATCGCGCCAAAGCGGCGTAATAACAAACATCGCCCCAAAACCAGCCCCAATCATCAGGCGCTTTGGCCAAACCAAGGGTTTTCAACCGTCCGGGCGTCAATGCAATCTTGTCATACCCTGCTGTATCGGTCGAACCGCGGCTTTCATCACAGACAAAAACAACCTTTTGCCCCGTTGCTTTAGTCAATGTATCAGCCAGTTGCGCGGCAACAGGATCAAATCGCAAAGCGCGGATCAGAAACAATGTCTTGGTCATAGGATGGATGGCCTGCCGCTCGTGTGGTTTGCCCACAGTTTTTTAACTGCGCAGAACCTAGCGCGGTTTGGTGCAAGAGTACAGATCACACAGCGAACGTGCAGAATTGTTATTTGCGAATCTCGGTGAACTCATTCAGCAGCTTGATCAAATCGTTCATCTTGTCCGCTTCGAACTTGCTGCCAATCTCTTTGTAAATCACATCCGAATGCACCGCGGCTTGCGCCATTTTTTCGCGGGTTTTGTCGGTCACATCAATCCAAGACCGCCGCGAGTCCATTTCATCGCGGCGGCGGCTTACAAAACCGCCCTCTTCCAACGTGCGCAAAATCCGCGTGACACTTGGCATATGTAGGGCCGTTTCTTCGGACAGTTTGCTGATATCAAGCGGGCCAAGCTCTGCTGTAACGCGCAACACGCGCCACTGTTGTTCCGTGAACCCCATATCTGTCAACACATCGCGCCAATGGGATAGCAAAACTTCTCGGGCGCGGACCAACAAAATAGGAAGGGTTCGGCCAACGGGCATCAACCCTAATTCTTCTGACTTTGTCGTTTGCTCCGTCACTTCAATACCCTTTGGTCATCCGAAATCATTTAACACATTAAATAAATTGATTTTCAGTGGAATAGCAAGTCCTTCTGCATAACCTGAGGGAGAGCGAGCCGCAGCCTCATACTCAAAAACGGAGAGACACCAAAACCGCAAGACGCCCATTTCAACAGCGATATTGACTCTGTTGCGCAACAAATGTAATTAACGTGTTAACATTAATGAGGACCCATGCCCCATCTTTCTTATGAATACTCCGCCAATTTAGACAGCGTCATAAACCACGAAAAACTTTGCGTGGCCCTGCACTCGGCTGCTTTGGAAACAGGCATGTTTGAACTTGGCGCATTGCGGGTTCGCGCCCTTAAATCAACGGCTTATGCAGTTGCGGACCTGTTACCTCAAAACGGCTTTCTCCATCTGACTATTTCAATCGGTGCAGGGCGCGCAGAAGATACGAAAAAAGCGGCAGGAAATCACATTTGGGCCGCATTAACGGATTTCCTCGCCCCTCAGTTTGAAACACCTCACTTCGCTCTAACCATGGAAATTCGCGAAATCGACCCTGATTTCAGCTGGAAGAAAAACGCCATTCATCCGCGCATTCGTGCGCAAAAGACGTGAAAGATCAAAAATGTCTGATTTGAAAACCAATCTCAAAAGGGCCGAAAAATACCTCGCCCGCTTTGCCCAAAACGGCGTGTTAAACCACATCAACGGGCAAGCTGTGCCAGCAGATGATGGTGAAACCTTCACAACCATCTCCCCCGTGGATTTACAGCCATTGGCAGAAGTCGCCCACGGCAAAGCCTCTGATATCGACAAGGCCGCACAGGCCGCCGCTGCCGCATTCAAAGGCTGGTCTGAAACCGATCCCAAAGACCGCGCCGCCATTCTGCACCGCATCGCAGATGGCATCGAAGCCCGCGCCGAAGAAATCGCTTTCACCGAATGTATGGACACAGGCCAAGCCCTGCGCTTCATGTCAAAGGCCGCGATCCGCTCCGCCGTGAATTTTCGCTTTTTCGCCGACAAGGCGGTCGAAGCCCGCGACGGCAAATCCCTTTACGCCCCGAACCAACTCAACGTGACCAGCCGCAAACCCATTGGCCCCGTTGGCATCATCACCCCGTGGAACACGCCCTTCATGCTCTCCACTTGGAAAATCGCTCCCGCGATTGCCTGCGGTTGCACTGTGGTTCACAAACCCGCCGAATTCTCCCCCCTCACCGCCCGCCTGCTCATCGAAATCGCCGAAGAGGCCGGCTTGCCACCAGGTGTGTGGAATCTCGTAAACGGCATGGGCGAAGACGCAGGTAAGGCCCTCACCGAACACCCCGCGATCAAGGCCATAGGCTTTGTCGGTGAAGGGGCCACAGGCTCCCACATCATGCGCCAAGCCTCTGCCACGCTCAAACGCTTCCACTTTGAACTCGGTGGCAAAAACCCCGTCATCGTCTTTCCCGACGCCGACTTGGAACGCGCTGCAGACGCTGCCGTGTTCATGATCTATTCGCTCAACGGCGAACGCTGTACCTCCAGCTCGCGCTTGTTAGTGCACGAAAGCATCTATGACGATTTCACCGCCAAAGTCGCGAAAAAAGCCAAGAACATCACCGTTGGCCATCCGCTTGATCCAAACACAACCGTCGGCCCCCTCATCCATCCCGTGCATGAAGATAAGGTGAACAGCTATATCAACCTGGCCACCGAAGAAGGCGCAACGATCGCCGCAGGCGGTTTCAAACCCGATGGCCTCGGCAAAGGCTGCTACATCGCACCAACTCTGTTTACCAACGCCACCAACGACATGCGCATCGCACGCGAAGAAATCTTCGGCCCCGTCCTCACGGCCATCCCTTTCACGGACGAAGCTCACGCGCTCGACATGGCGAACGACACGGAATACGGACTCACAGGCTACATCTGGACCTCCGACGTCACCCGCGCCTTGCGCTTCTCCGATGCGCTAGAGGCAGGTATGATCTGGGTTAATTCCGAAAACACCCGCCACCTGCCCGCCCCATTTGGCGGCGCTAAGGCCAGTGGCATTGGCCGCGACGGCGGCGATTGGTCTTTTGATTTTTACATGGAAACCAAAAACATCGCCTTTGCCATGTCCGATCACAAAATCCCAAAACTCGGAGGCTGAACATGGCTCTTCCCGCACCAAACCTCTATCCCGATTTCAACATCATCCGCCTGTCCCACATCGAACTGGTTGTCACCGACCTCGCGCAATCCAAAGCGTTCTATGTGGACACGCTCGGCCTACAAATCACCTACGAAGATTCCACCCACATCTATTTGCGTGCGATGGAAGAACGCGGCCACCATTGCGTCATCCTGATGAAAGGCGACACACCCTGCGTGAACGTTTGCGGATTCAAAGTCTACGACGAAGAAGACCTCGACCGCGCTGAAACCTTTTTTAAATCAAAGGGCCTGCCCACCGAATGGATCACCCGCCCCCACCAAGGCCGCACCCTGCGCACACGCGATAACATGGGTATGCCGATTGAATTTTATCACAAAATGGAACGCCTGCCGTCGATCCATCAGAAATACAAACTCTACAATGGCGTCAAACCGCTGCGCATCGACCATTTCAACTATTTCTCTCCCGATGTGGATGCCTCCATCGCGTTCTGGAACGACATGGGCTTTCGCGTCACTGAACACACGTCTGATGCGGAAACGGGCCGAAATTGGGCTGCTTGGATGCACCGAAAAGGGGGCGTTCACGATGTGGCCTTCACCAACGGAACAGGCCCGCGTCTGCACCATCTGGCCTTCTGGGTTCCCACACCGCTGAACATTATCGACCTGCTCGATCTGATGGCCACTACGGGTTACGTTGCAAATATCGAACGCGGACCAGGCCGCCACGGCATATCAAACGCGTTTTTCTTGTACATTCTCTGCCCTGATGGACATCGCACGGAAATCTATTGTTCAGATTATCAAACCGTTGATCCCGATCACGAACCGATCAATTGGGACCTCAAAGACCCCCAACGCCAAACCCTCTGGGGCGCCGCCGCCCCGCGCAGTTGGTTTGAACACGGCTCAACCTTTAAAGATGTGCCAACACGCGATTCTGATCTAAAGGCCCAGCCAATCATCGCGCCTTAAATCCACGCAAGCTACACAGGTTTGAAATCGCAGTGTGCGGGATCAAACTCTGCTTTTGCACGGGTCAAAAACCCTTCCAGTTCGCGGTAATTATCAGGGTCCAAGAAATACTTGTAATCCGTTCTTGGCCCTGAAATTTGGGTTTGCAAAACCCCTGCCCCGTTCAACATCACAGATCGTGGTACATATCCACCTTCTGGCGCATATCGATCATTGATCGCTTCCTCATGGTCCCGATCCACAATCACAAACACGAAATCCTTGGACAATTCCACAATCGAAGGTTCTTTGAACGCGGCCCGATACCGTTTGCAATGGGGGCACCAATCCGTGTGAAACAGCACAAACACAGGTTTGCATTCTGATCGGGCGCGTTCCAAACCGTTTTGGAAATCGACCCAAGTGATATCCTCATCGTTGAACCCGGCCTGCACGGTTTGCGCCATTGCACCACTTGCCAAGGCACAGAATATTGCCGCGACCACGCCAATGGTTCGAACAATTCTCATCTCTTTCCCTTCCAGATTTAGTCGCAAAGCAATCTCGCCTACCTCTGATACCCTATCCTCACGACATTGCGATGAAAAAGAGGTTAAATAATTCCAGCCAATGCGCTAGGCTTTTCAAAAGTTATTAAGGGGAAAAACAATAATGAAACGACGTGACTTCATCGTGTCCGCAACAGCCGCTGGCCTGTTTGCACCAAACATTGCGCGTGCCTTTGACAGCACCATCGCCAAGGAACCGCCAATCCCCGATATCCTTGCACCCAAAGTGGTGCGCATCAAAGGTGGCAATGAAAACGAAATCCACGTGGTTCCCGATCATTATTCGCTGTACCTGACCATCGAAAAGAACAAGGCAATCCGGTACTATGTGGGCGTGGGCCGCGATGGCCTGTACGAAAGCGGTACGTTTTATGTGAAAGCCAAAAAAGAATGGCCCAGCTGGACCCCGACGCAGGATATGATCAAACGATCCCCAAAATCCTACAAACGGTTCGAAGACGGCATGCCAGGTGGCCCGAATAATCCCCTTGGCGCGCGTGCGCTTTACCTGTTCTACCCCAATGGCGGCGACAGCTTTTTGCGCCTGCATGGCACAAACAAGCCCAACACAATCGGCAAAGACGTGTCCAACGGCTGCGCCCGATTGGTGAACCTGCACGCGGTCGATTTATACAACCGTACCGCCATGGACACCAAAGTCATCCTGCACCCCAAAGGCATCTACCCGAAAAAACCGATTGGGTCGGATGTTAAAAGCTAGGCCAGAAAAAGTGGCTCTTTGAACCGATGTTTGTGCATTTTGATTTCATTCTTTGAAATGAAAATCCCTTTGCGCCACTCATCGCCCTTCATCACATCCGAATACGTCTTGGTGTAATCCCGAAACTGATCGTTGGTAACAGCCACTGCCTTTGGTAAATGCCGCAAACAACTCAGGATGAACTTGTCCGCCTGCACCCCGCTTGGCACCACATAAATCTCGTGTTGGTTCAGTCCGAAAATATCGCACAGCAAGTCCCATGAATGCGGCTCACGGTCTAAAAATGCGCCATGCTCGGATAAGGTGTAAAAAATGCTCGCGTCGAAAAAACAAACAATGCGAAATTTTTGCGCACGCAGCTGATCCGCAATCATACCCAAAACCTGTGCATCCAATTGGTTTTGGTGGCCAAAGTGATAGATATTGCTCCCGTCTATCACCGCTGTTCTCTCGCGCAGACTCAAATCAACCATGACCCCCTGACGATCCCCCGCCAACAGGAAATGGCGATCAACAGCCGCAGCGCGACTGCGTTGCGCGGTTTTGGGACGAAACAGCAACCACGCCAAACCTACCCACACCACTACGGCCCCAAGCAGGATCCAAAGGTCCATAACAGGCTGCACAGAATACCAAAAAATTGCCGCTCCGAACACGGCCAAAAATACCCAATTTGCCACCCGTTGTATCGGGTGCATTTTCACCATCACAGGCGCCTGTTCCTTGGGCGCAAGCTGCGCGAGCTTTTCGCCCAATGTTGTCGGTTCTGCTGTCATGATCTCGTCGACTTTGTGGTTTAACTCAATCTTAAATTGCAGCGCCGCTCGCCGCTAGCCTGACACCCGAAACTGAAAAAGAAACGGCGTTGCGTGGTTCACACGCAACGCCGTTAACACTTTAACCTTTGGCAAAACCCGTCACGAAAGCTGGGTGGTTTGCGGGTACGTTGCTGGGTGGTTTGCTTTTCTTCCAATCCCCCCGTTAACGAATGTGTTAATCCTCTTGCGGAATGACCCGCAAACCCAATTCGCGCAGCTGTTCGTTTGTCGGTTCAGACGGCCCGCCCAGCATCAAATCTTCTGCCCGCTGGTTCATTGGGAACATGATCACCTGACGGATGTTTTGCTCATCAGCCAACAGCATCACCAAACGGTCGATACCCGTTGCACACCCTGCATGGGGCGGCGCACCATAGGTGAACGCATTGACCATCCCGCCAAAGCGTTTGTCCACCTCTTCATTCGGATAACCCGCCAGTTCAAACGCTTTATACATGATCTCTGGCTTGTGGTTCCGCACAGCACCCGAAATCAGCTCATAGCCGTTACACGCAAGGTCATACTGATAACCCAAAATCTCGGTCGGTTCCTTATTCATAAGGTCGTCCATACCGCCCTGCGGCATCGAAAACGGGTTGTGGCTGAAATCGATTTCACCCGTTTCTTCGTCTTTTTCGTACATCGGGAAATCAACGATCCAGCAGAACTCAAACGTGTCCGTTTTCGTCAGCCCCAGCTCTTCGCCAATCACATTGCGCGCACGCCCTGCAACGCCTTCAAACGCGGATGGTTTCCCGCCAAGGAAGAACGCCGCATCCCCAACTTCGAGCCCCAATTGCTGACGGATCGCTTCCGTCCGCTCTGGCCCGATGTTCTTCGCCAATGGCCCCGCCGCTTCCATGCCTTCGCCCTGATCGCGCCAAAAGATGTACCCCATCCCCGGCAGACCCTCTTGCTGGGCGAATTTGTTCATACGGTCACAGAACTTACGTGACCCGCCAGTCGGCGCTGGAATGGCACGCACTTCCGTGCCTTCATTCTCCAACAGGCTTGCGAAAATCTTAAACCCTGATCCCGCAAAATGCTCGCTAACCACCTGCATTTTAATAGGATTTCGCAGGTCTGGTTTGTCCGACCCATACCACAATGCCGCGTCTTTATAACTGATTTGCGGCCACTCTTGGTTCACGGGACGGCCGCCGCCAAACTCTTCCATCACGCCTTTCAACACAGGTTCAATCGTGTCGAAAACGTCCTGCTGCTCCACAAAGGACATCTCCATATCCAGCTGATAAAAATCAGTGGGGGAGCGATCCGCACGAGGATCTTCGTCACGGAAACACGGGGCGATTTGGAAATATTTGTCAAAGCCCGCAACCATAATCAGCTGCTTAAACTGCTGCGGAGCCTGAGGCAGCGCATAAAACTTGCCAGGGTGCAAACGGCTCGGCACGAGGAAATCCCGCGCCCCTTCTGGGCTAGATGCAGTAATAATCGGTGTCTGGAATTCGTTGAACCCCTGCCCTTCCATACGACGACGCATGGAGGAAACCACCTTAGAGCGCAGCATCATGTTGTCATGCAGGCTTTCGCGGCGCAGATCAATAAAGCGGTATTTCAGGCGGGTTTCTTCAGGGTATTCCTGATCGCCAAACACAGGCAATGGCAGTTCAGCTGCTTCGCCCAGCACTTCGATATCGCGAATAAACACCTCAACCTCGCCCGTTGGCAGCTTGTCGTTCACCAGTTCTGGATCACGGGCCATAACGTTGCCATCAATGCGGATCACCCATTCCGAGCGGACTTTCTCAACGTCTTTGAACACAGGGCTATCAGGGTCGGCCAACACCTGCGTCATGCCGTAATGGTCGCGCAAATCAATAAACAAAATGCCACCGTGGTCGCGCACACGATGCACCCAGCCAGACAGGCGCACATTATCCCCAACATTCGCTGCGGTAAGCTCTGAACAAGTGTGGCTGCGATAGGCGTGCATGGGGATATCCTCTGGCGTCGTTTAGGTTTCCGCGCATTGACGGTGTTGGGGCCGTATTGTCAAGCCATTGCACCCGTTTTGCCCTGATTTCACAGCGAATCCTTGCAAAAATGCGATCAACGGAAAATCATCGCCCTATGATGAAAAAACGAACACCGACAGAACTGCTCCAAGGGGCCTACGCGATTGAAACGCCAAAGGACAATCTGGACTACTACGAAGACTTTGCCGACCACTATGATGCGGAGTTCGCGAAAAAACTTGGTTACATCTATCCTGCTGTCATTGCAGAGTTTTATCACAAACATGCAGAGCCTGCAGATCGCCCTGTGGCCGATATCGGCTGTGGAACGGGACTGGTGGCAGAGGCGATGAACCTGCCAAAAGACATTATTCACGGTTTTGATATTTCCCCTGATATGTTGGAAAAATCCCGCCGCAAGGGGCTTTATGCAGGATTGCACACTGTTGATCTGACCGCGCCGTTCACACCCCCCGCAGTTTTTGGCGCGGTGGTTTCAGCAGGCACGTTCACTCATGGACATTTGGGCCCTGATCCACTGAAAAACCTGCTGGCTTTGGCCGCACCAAATGCACTGTTTTGCATTGGGGTGAACGCGCAACATTATGTGGCAAAAGGGTTTGGCCCTGCATTGGATGCGATGCGGTCGCAGGGGCTTATCAGCCCCCCATTGCTTGAAACCGTGCCGATATTTTCTGATCCGAACAGCCCTCATGGCAAGGATCAGGCCAACGTGCTGGTCTATCGCAAAACGTGATTATTGCGCGACATTGCCGCCTGAGTAAAACAGCCACCCCAACCCGCTGGCAAAGATGGCCACACCAGCAATGCTATGCAATGCGCAGGCCTGTAAAAACCCGCGCGGGCGAAAATAGGCGTGTGAAAACAGAAAGCTACCAATGAACGTGGCAATCCAAACCACTGGATGCCAATACATCAGATGCCCGAATGAAAACAGCACAGCGTTTACAAAAATCGCCTGCCGCTGTGACGCAAACAGATGCCCATAACGCTCAAAAAACAAGGCGCGATAGACCAGTTCTTGGGGAATTACCTGAATTAAAGGGTACAAAATCGCGATGCCAATCATGATCTGTGGCGCATGGATCAGAATATACCACAACCGCTCTGGCAGGATCACCCAACACAGCGCCGTTGCCGACACGAATGTCACAACGCCCAAAGCCAGGGTTTCCAAAAATCGCACGGGGCCAATCAGGTCCCGCCAACGGAACCCCGCGGTGAAATGCAACAGAATGATCCCAACCACTGCCCCAGTGCCCAGCACGGGATAGAGCGCACGTGGCGGCAAAAAAACCGCAAGCACGAACGGCACCCCCACAAACATCAGGATTAATTCGGCCCAGCGCATGGTTTTCATATCATCTGCGCCTTGATCAAACCCCGCAGGGAATTGCCGACAAACACCTCTGCATCCGCCAAGTCTGCAACGGTCAAATCGGCTTCAACCGCTTCACCATTGTCGAGCAGATCTTGGCGCAACACCCCGGGCAACACCCCTGCTGATAGGGGCGGTGTGTGCAATACATCCCCACGCTTAACGAACAGATTAGTGATGGTGCCTTCGCACAAATGGCCGTTTTCATTAATGAAAATCAATTCATCCAGACCGTTTGGCAATTCGGCCCGCGTTTGATCATACAATTTACGCTGCGATGTTTTCACACCAAGCCACGGATCATCAGATCGCAAAACCTGATCGCTGATCGCAACAACCCAAACATCGGGCGTCTGGGTCAATTCAGCTGTTGTCACGCCTACTTCACCTGCCAAATTAATGGTCATGCGCACCCGTGCTGGCAGCGCATCCACCGCCGTGCCCAGCGCATAAAGCGTTTCGCCGCGATTGAACGGCACACCCAATTGCGCACAAGTGCGTACAGCGCGATCCATGTGCAACCCGAGCCGCGCAAAGCCGTCTTTGGGCGTGTAGCCCAGTGTTTCGATGATCACCAAGTCTGCGGGAGCAAGGTCGCGTAGCGGGCTTTCCATAGGGCCTCCTCGTATTCGCTAGGTGCGGTGCTGTCGTAAACCACGCCGCCGCCAACATTCAGCCGCGCCGTGCCGTCCGCATCCAAAGATAGCGTTCGAATGGCCACATTAAAGGCAGAGGATCCGTCTGGCCCGATCCACCCAATGGACCCGCAGTAAATATCCCGTGCCTCTTCTTCGAGATCGTTGATGACTTCCATCGCACGAATTTTTGGCGCACCTGTGATCGACCCACATGGAAACAGCGCTGTGAACATTTCTGCGATGCTTACTTCTGCGCGCATTTGCGCCTGCACCAAAGATGTCATCTGATGCACGGTCGCATAACTTTCCACCGTAAACAGTTCTGGCACTTTGACAGAGCCCAGCTCGGCCACACGGCTGATATCATTGCGCAGCAAATCCACAATCATCAGGTTTTCGGCTCGGTTCTTTTCATCGCTGCCAAGAAACGCCTTCAGTTCCGCGTCCTCGGCCTCGGTCTTGCCGCGGGGCACAGTACCCTTCATCGGGCGGGTCGAAATCACGCCTTTTGCATTGGTGCGATAAAACAACTCGGGCGAGCGGGACACCAAAACAGGCCCCTGCCCCAAATCCACAATCCCACCATAGTTTACGGCTTGCACACGGCTCAGTGCGCCGAACAATCCTTCGGCTGTGCCGCTCCATGTGGCGCGCATCGGAAATGTCAGGTTTGTCTGGTAAAAATCCCCGCTGGCAATGTATTGGGCCACTTGATCAAACGCTTTTGTGTAAGTCGGTTCATCCCAGACAGGCGTTGGGGCGCTCAGTTTAGCGCGGTCCTGTTCGGCCTCAATCTGTGCCAGTTTTGCTGTTGTCGCGTCTTCGTTGGGCCCATCAAACACCCCAAAGCAAATCAACGGTGAACGGCGATCTTTTGGTATGCGCGCCGCCAATTTTGGTTCTAACGCATAGCTAAGTTCGTAACTTGCAAACCCTGCCAGCCACTTACCCGCATCTTTGGCAGCCTGCATTTGTTCAAACGCTTGCGCCACTTCGTCAGGCTCCCAAGCCACGATCAAATCGTCAGGATGCGAAAACACTTGCGGACGCCCGTCAGGGCCGAAATCAAGCAATATGTAAGGTTTATGTGTCATTACAGATCGTAGATCATCCGATTAAAGCAAAAAACAAGTCTTATCCGCTGATTTTTCTGTCAAACCCGTCAGATATGGGTCCGCAGACTGACCCGTTCAGGGGCATCCAGATGCGGTGTCGCACAAAACTGGATCAACCGCACATCATCGCCTACGATTTCGAACCGATGCACAGACGTATGCGCAATCTTCAGAAACACATCCGTCTTGCGCGCCATATCAAGATCAAGCGCCACGGCTATTAATGTGGCAATCACCCCAGTGGAACTGACGATTACAGTGCGATCATCGCGTGCAGCCACTTCGCGCACGCAGTCCAAAATCCGACCGCGAAAGTCAGCATAGCTTTCCAATTCGTCCCCCACTTCGGCGCGGGACCATGCGCCAAGCACATCACGCACATGGGTTTGAAATTCTTCTTGGCTGGATGGTACGGGTACACCCCCATGTTCTTTCAAAAACGCAGCAAGGCCAAAATAATCCATTTCGTTCAATCGGGCATCTTGGTGATACGAAACGCCGTGCAATCCAATGGACTGCCCTGTTTCAATCTGGCGGCGCATGGTGCCGGACAAAACGCGATCCACCGCGCCTTTGTCGGCCCAGTATTCCCCCAACCAAGCCGCCTGTTGATGCCCAAGGTCAGACAGTTTGTCATAAGACGCTTCGTCCTTAGCGCCCGTTTGTGCCTGCCCGTGGCGCACCATAATAATTTCCGCCATAACGCCCGTTCCTTTATCTGGTGATCGCTCTTCGCAAATTAGCCTGAAAACCACAAGCAATTCCCCTTGAACCACCGCCCCATCTGATTATAACCACGACAATTTGCAATCGCTGCCGAATCCATTGCGCCCTCGCGCAATGACGATACGCGGCCAAGCCTTGGGGCCCGACATGCCAAAAAGAACCGATATTGATACAGTAATGATCATCGGGGCTGGCCCCATTATTATCGGTCAGGCGTGCGAGTTTGATTACTCTGGTGCGCAAGCCTGTAAGGCGCTGCGCGAAGAAGGCTATCGCGTTGTTCTAGTGAACTCCAACCCTGCCACGATCATGACCGACCCGAACATGGCCGATGCCACATATATCGAGCCGATTACCCCTGAAGTTGTCGCCAAGATCATCGAAAAAGAACTGGCCGCACGCCCCGACGAGAAACTGGTTTTGTTGCCAACAATGGGCGGGCAGACGGGTCTGAACACTGCGCTTGCCCTTGATGAAGACGGCACGCTGGAGCGGTTGAACATTGAGCTGATCGGCGCGGATCGCAAGGCCATCGAAATGGCAGAGGATCGCAAATTGTTCCGCGAAGCCATGGATCGTCTTGGCATCGAAAATCCACGCGCGGCTATCGCCGAAAGCATGGAAGACTGTATTGCCGCCCTCGAAGAGGTTGGCCTGCCTGCGATTATCCGCCCTGCCTTTACCATGGGCGGCACTGGTGGCGGTATCGCCTATAACCGTGATGACTATGAGAAAATCTGCGCCAGCGGGCTCGACGCGTCACCTGTAAACCAAATCCTGATCGACGAGAGCCTTTTGGGGTGGAAGGAATACGAAATGGAAGTGGTCCGCGACAAAGCGGATAACGCCATTATCGTCTGTGCCATCGAAAACGTGGACCCGATGGGCGTTCACACGGGCGATTCCATCACCGTGGCCCCTGCGCTGACGCTGACAGACAAAGAATACCAAATGATGCGCACGCATAGCATCAACGTTCTGCGCGAAATCGGCGTGGAAACGGGTGGGTCCAACGTACAGTGGTCCGTGAACCCAGCTGACGGCCGTATGGTCGTGATTGAAATGAACCCGCGTGTGTCGCGTTCCTCTGCACTGGCTTCTAAGGCAACAGGTTTCCCAATCGCAAAGATCGCCGCGAAGTTGGCTGTGGGCTATACGTTGGATGAGTTGGACAATGACATTACAAAGGTCACACCAGCATCGTTCGAACCGACCATCGACTATGTCGTCACGAAAATCCCACGTTTTGCATTTGAAAAATTCCCAGGCTCCGAAGCAACGCTGACAACTGCTATGAAATCCGTCGGCGAAGTTATGTCTATCGGCCGCTCCATCCATGAAAGCATGCAAAAAGCGCTGGCGTCGATGGAAACAGGCCTGTCAGGGTTTGACGAAATCGTTGTGGACGGTTGCCCCGCGCTAGACACCTACGTGCAAGAACCCGATCCAAACGGATCCCTTGCGTTTATCCAACGGGGCCGCGACGAAGCTGCACAAACTGCGATTGATAAGTCTGTGACCCGTGCGCTGGCGCAGCAGACACCAGATCGACTGCGCATCATCGCACAGGCCATGCGGTTTGGCTTTACCGACGATGAAATCAACGAAATCACCTCTTTTGATCCGTGGTTCCTATCCCGCATCCGCGAGCTTATTGTCATGGAACATGACATCATCGCAAATGGTCTTCCGACGGATGCCAAGGCCTTGCGGCGCTTGAAGATCCACGGCTTTACCGATGCGCGTCTGGCGCATTTGTCAGGCAAATCAGAACGCAATGTCCGCATTACACGCACCAAAGCAGGCGTAACGGCTGTGTTCAAACGCATCGACACATGCGCGGCAGAATTCGAAGCGCAAACACCTTACATGTATTCCACCTACGAAGCGGATGCGATGGGTGAAGTGGAATGCGAAGCCCGCCCAACAGATCGCAAAAAGGTGGTTATCCTTGGTGGTGGCCCGAACCGCATCGGCCAAGGGATCGAGTTCGATTACTGCTGTTGTCACGCCTGTTACGCGCTGACAGACGCGGGCTATGAAACCATCATGGTCAACTGTAACCCCGAAACCGTGTCCACCGATTATGACACGTCAGATCGTCTCTATTTTGAACCGCTGACGCTGGAACATGTGCTGGAAATCCTGCGCGTGGAACGGGAAAACGGCGAATTGCACGGCGTGATTGTCCAGTTTGGGGGACAAACCCCGCTGAAACTGGCCAATGCGCTTGAAGAAGAAGGCATTCCAATCCTTGGCACCACGCCAGACGCCATCGACCTTGCCGAAGACCGCGAACGGTTCCAGCAACTGCTCGAAGGGTTGAACCTGAAGCAGCCTTACAACGGCATCGCCCATTCTGGTGAAGAGGCGTTCAAAATCGCCGCCGACGTGAAATACCCGCTGGTGATCCGCCCATCCTACGTTTTGGGCGGTCGCGCCATGGAAATCGTGCGCGATGATGCGCAACTGGAACGCTACATCAACGAAGCGGTTGTTGTGTCTGGTGACAGCCCTGTCTTGCTCGATAGCTACCTATCTGGGGCCGTGGAAGTGGACGTAGACGCGCTGTGTGACGGTGAAACCGTGCATGTGGCAGGCATCATGCAGCACATCGAAGAGGCAGGCGTCCACTCTGGCGACAGCGCCTGTTCCTTACCGCCCTATTCATTGGATGCAGCGACCATTGCCGAACTGAAGGTGCAATCTGAAAAGCTCGCGTTGGCCCTGAACGTGGTTGGTCTGATGAACGTGCAATTTGCG
Organism: Amylibacter sp. IMCC11727; assembly: GCF_029854195.1. Lineage (NCBI taxonomy): Bacteria > Pseudomonadati > Pseudomonadota > Alphaproteobacteria > Rhodobacterales > Paracoccaceae > Amylibacter > Amylibacter sp. IMCC11727. The sequence continues at coordinate 1,140,129 of NZ_CP122960.1, read as the reverse complement.
ATCAAGGACGGGGAGGTTTTCATCCTCGAAGTCAACCCGCGTGCATCGCGCACAGTTCCTTTTGTGGCCAAAGCCGTTAACTCACCCATTGCGGCGATCGCTGCGCGGATCATGGCAGGTGAAAAGCTGTCCGCGTTTGATCTGAAAGCCCCAGAGACAGAACACTACGCAGTGAAAGAGGCTGTGATGCCTTTCGCCCGCTTCCCAGGTGTTGATACGTTGCTGGGCCCTGAAATGCGCTCCACTGGCGAAGTCATGGGATTGGACAAAACATTCGCACGTGCCTTCTTAAAGGCGCAGATGGGCGCAGGGCACACGCTGCCTTCGGAAGGGTCCGTGTTCATGTCGGTCAAGAACGAAGACAAAACGCCACAGATGATCGAAGCCGCACAAATCCTGACCGATCAGGGTTTCAAGATTGTGGCCACGCGCGGTACGGCGGGTTTCTTAAAGGCCGCTGGTATCGAAGCTGAGACGGTGAACAAAGTCTATGAAGGCCGACCCAATGTGGTCGACCGCCTGCGCGATGGTGACATCAATCTTGTGTTCAATACAACCGAAGGTGCAGCCTCTATTGAGGACAGCCGTGAAATTCGGTCGATCACACTTTATGGGAAGATCGTCTATTACACGACGGCAGCGGCCAGTTACGCAGCGGCACGAGCGATTCGCAATATCCGCGAAGGCGCTCTCGAAGTGGCCCCTCTGCAAGAATACTAACCTACTGAAAAAGTACAATAAAAGGCGTTTTGCGGAATTACCCGCAAGACGCTTTTACGCATGATTGATTAAAACTTTAGGTTGTAAAGCCTTAAAGAAAAGTAAACAATTTAAAACAAATGCGAGCCAAATCCCAAAATAGACGCTAGCTTTAACTCTACAGAACCGCTCAACGTAGGAGAGTATAATGCAAACGAAGGAAACAACTGTTTCTATGGTAAAAACCATGGAGGAAATGCAGCAAGCATATGACATCAGGCGCGAAGTTTTCGTCGCCGAGGGCGGCGAGTCCGAAGAGATTGAATTTGACGGAAACGATTTCTGCGCGGCCCACCTTTTGGCCTTTTGGAAGGGCGAACCCGTCGCGACAATGCGGATGCGTATTGTCTCTGGCACAGAGGGTGGCACTATCATTTGGGAACGTATGGCGATCCTGAAAAACGCCCGTGAGCGCAATCCGTGGATTTTTCGCGCTCTAATGAACAGCGCGCGTCATTATACAGATTTGATGGGGCTGAAAAACGTTATCGGGATCGTGGAAAATCCGAAGCTGATGCGTTTTTGGCGGATCTATGGCGGCAAAGAAACGGGCGAGGAGCCTTTGGAGCTGGATGGGCACACGTACCGCCCTATCCGCTTGACAATTGACCGTGATGAACCGCAGGAAGAGGTGACCCTGCGCCAAGCAATCATGGCGGTACCAGAAGTCTTTGACGAAACGAGGAAAAATACGTGAGTGTCAACTTTGCGTCACTAATTGAACAGCTTTGGCAATCCGAAACTCCCGAAACCACGCGGGACATCATCCTGAGCCTTGGGTTCAATGGTTTGGTGTTCCAACGGTGGAATGTCGATTACATCGAAAACTGGGAAGGACGGATGGCGAATGGTTTTCTTGAGCACTATTACGGTGCGCAATTGGACCAATATTGCCCGATTGCAAAGGCGATTCACTCCTGGACGCGAAGCTATACTTTCGCAGAGGCTCGTGCCGGCTCTAACAGCGATGTGCAAAACGCATCACGTGTAGAGAGCCTGTTCCAACAATTTGGGATGGTTGACGGTGTGGTCTTGCTTACGGGCAAAAACAGTTTGCGGTCATCTGTAATTTTAACTTCGGCGCATCCAACGCAAAAACTCTTCGAAGAGCTTGGCGGTGTTCTGTACCTTGCAGCCGATAAATTGACCCAACAACTGCACAGCGCCCACAAGTTGCTGACCCATGTTCCGCGCGAAAACCCTGTTCTTTCTGAAATGCAGGCGAAAATCTTGCAAATGCAAATCGACCATCCAGAGTTAAGTAATTCTGAAATGGCGACGGCCCTTGGACTGTCCCCGAAAACTCTGCACGCACATCACAAAAAGATCGCTAAGAAAAACGGTGTGACCACCTTTGCAGGGGCTGTGATCAAAACTCTCAAGGAAGCGCAGTAAACGTGATCCTGAAAAAACAAACCCCGTTTAACATTTCTGTTAAACGGGGCTGGTACACCAATACTCAGTACTCGTACTACCCTCAGAGCACTCGTTACAAACCTTGTCACAACGGCGGGGCCATCGGCGGCCCTGCCAAAACTGTTAGGTACACGCTTTGATCAATCCAACGATTTGGTTTTTCACCGCCTCGTTCGGGATTTGATTGATCTGCGTTGCCAATTCTATTGTGCGTGTTGAAATCTCTTCGATGTCTTGGCCTTCTTCGCCATCTGCACCGTCAAAGAAGTAAGAGACCTTCACGCCCAGCGCTTGGGAAACTTCCCATAGACGACTGGCGCTGATGCGGTTGATACCGCGTTCGTATTTTTGCAATTGCTGGAAGCTGATCTTCAGCATTTCGCTGAGTTGTTGTTGGCTGATTCCGCGTGACGCACGGGTCAAACGGATTTTAGTACCAACATGAAGATCGACAGGATGAGGCATAGGTAACGGCTCCACATTAAACGGATTGGCCTGACGGCATTTTCGCGATTTTCTGATAAGCCGAAGGTCTAGCCGACGGAGCGCCGTTGTGAGATTGTTCACTTGGCGGTATACCTCTTTAAACCACAGCGGCAGAGAGAATGCAATCCTAAATTGCCAATTTCCTCTACTAAAAGTTGCAAGCGCCTCATTCGATTGCAGAATTTACCAATTTTGGGGCGGGTTCGAAATCTTACCTGAGGTCAATTAAGTTCAAAGCATGACGAGATCGCCAAATTCTTGTTCTACATTGTGTTTTCATTGCGTCCATTTGAACAGAGACATTGCTTCCCGCAGAATCACTCATCCACTAATATTATTTAATTTCAGCGTCTTGCAGTAAATTCACTAGCACATCGAGCGAAGCAATCGCACAAAAACTCAGTTTCGCCGACCAAGGCAAACCCTTTTAGACTCTCAAATTCCATTGCCTGATCTAATAACCAAAATGTGATGATGATCTGCGCCAACATCACTCATCCAAAGCGGGAACAGGGCAAGGTGACGCCAAAATCTTTGCATTTTGCAAATCTGGCGCCACAACCTATGCGAACGGTTTTATTTTTCTAGACGGAATTTCTAAACACACATTGCTCTAATTTTAACCGTTCCACTCTGGCTTGATCCATTAAATCGCCGCCTCAACGCCAGATCGTTTGCCTGTCATAACCGCTGAGTCTACGGAAACGAATCTCTTGAACTGCGGCCTTGCTCGCGCCAATGTCGCCCCATGGCCAAACTCTATTTCCACTACTCCACCATGAACGCTGGCAAATCCACAGCGTTGTTGCAAGCCTCACATAACTACCGTGAACGCGGGATGGAAACCTACCTCATTACGGCCCGTTTTGACGATCGCGCAGGGGCAGGAGAAATCGGGTCTCGCATCGGCATATCCGCCAAGGCTGACGGATTTGACGGATCAAGCGATCTGTTTGACATGATCGAAAAACGTATGAAAAGCAGCACGCTGACCTGCGTGTTTATCGACGAGGCGCAGTTCTTATCAGCGGGTCAGGTCTGGCAATTGGCCCGCGCTGTGGACGATCTGGGCGTGCCCATCATGTGTTATGGCCTGCGAGTTGATTTTTTGGGCCATCTGTTTCCAGGATCGGCTGCATTGCTGGCTATGGCCGATGAAATGCGCGAAGTGCGCACGATTTGTTTTTGCGGAAAAAAGGCTACGATGGTGGTGCGCCAAGACGAAAACGGCGATGTCATCACCCAAGGGGCGCAAATTCAAATCGGCGGCAACGAAACTTATGTGTCCCTGTGCCGCCGTCATTGGCGCGAAGCAACGGGCGATCTGCCCCAATAATTAACGGTTGTTGTCGACAGGCACGTCCACAACAATTTCACCCGCCTTTTCAAAGGTCAGCGTGAGGGTCAACGTCTGACCCGCATCAAGCGCACCATTCAACCCCATCAGCATCACGTGGTCACCACCCCGTTTCATCACAACTGTTTCGCCAGCGGCCAATTGAATGCCGCCCTCGATCTGGCGCATCATCATGATGCCATCGCCATCTTCGATGTGCGTGTGCAGTTCTGCCATTGCGGACGCATCTGTTTTCGCGGCAATCAACACGTCATCTTGGCCTGATTGATTGGTAATCGCCATATACGCCGCACCTGCCATGGCGCTTGCGCCCACGGCGCGAGCATAGGCGTCTTCAACTTTGAACGGTTCCTCTGGATTGACTACATCCCCCCCTTTGCCAAGGAACAGAAAAACCACCAACGCAATTGCCACAGCAATCGCACCCAACGCAGCGAGGATACGCATTTTTATCACCTGTATTATTTTCGAAATGCCAAAAGAAAACGGCCCCTGAAAGAGGCCGTTTCTAAGACAAAATCACAAGAGGACGTTAGGCCGCAGCTTGTGCTTTTGCGATATCTTTTTTCACTTTCAAAGCTGCATCGGACAGCTCAGAGTCTTTTGCTTTCGCCATGAACGCGTCCAGACCACCACGGTGATCAACAGTGCGCAGGGCAGCCGCAGAAATGCGGAATTTGAAAGACCGACCCAATGTTTCGCTGATCAGCGTCACATCGTTCAGGTTAGGCAGGAACCGACGACGGGTCCGGTTTTTGGCGTGGCTGACGTTGTTGCCAGACATTGGGCCTTTGTTTGTAAACTCACAACGACGAGACATCGCGTATATCCTTACTCTCTTGCCGTGCGATGAAACCCGCACTTGCATTTGAAATCCGAGCCGCTTCTTAGGACTGATTGAATTATACGTCAAGGGCGCAAGCCCCCCTAATCGCGCTCTATTTTCGCGATTTCAACGCCTGAAGCACATCTGCCGCAGCTGCATCAGGTGTTAGCACCCCATCTGCTACCTGTTTGCGCAGATTTTCTTGCAATTTTTGCAAGGTTTCATCCCGCTCCAGCTGAGCCAAAACCCCACGGCGTACTTCGTCTTCGAACCAAACCTTGGCTTGGCGTCCCCGATTCGCTGCAAAATGCCCTTCCGAACGACGCCATTTCACAAGTGTCTCGATTTCAGACCACACTTGTGCCAGTCCGTCTTCTTCTAGGGCAGAAATCGTCATGGCTTTGGGGAACTCTTTGGGGTCCTGCACGCGTTTACGCAACAATCGCAGCGCCCCAGCATAATCCGCACAGGTGCGCAGGGCCTGGGGTTTCAATTCCCCGTCCGCTTTGTTGATCAGGATCAGATCGGCGATTTCCATGATGCCGCGTTTCACACCTTGCAATTCATCGCCGCCCGCAGGAGCCAGCAGCAATAAGAACAGATCGGTCATATCTGCGACCATCACCTCGGATTGTCCAACGCCCACGGTTTCCACCAACACCACATCGAACCCCGCGGCTTCGCACAGCGAAATCGCCTCGCGCGTGCGCCGCGCCACACCACCGAGCGCTGCACTGGACGGGCTAGGTCGAATAAACGCATTTGGATGGCGTGACAGGCGGTCCATCCGCGTCTTGTCCCCCAAAATCGATCCGCCTGAACGTTTCGAAGACGGGTCAACAGCCAAAACGGCCACCTTGAGCCCCTGCTCCACAAGCATCATGCCGAAACTTTCGGTAAACGTGGATTTCCCTACACCAGGCGTACCAGACAGACCAATGCGCAAGGCACTGCGCCCAGATTTTCCGAGCGCATCCACCAACTGCACTGCTTGGGCGCGATGATCGTCCCGTGTGCTTTCTACAAGCGTGATCGCGCGTGCCAAAATCCGCCGATTGCCCTCAAGGATTGCATCAACCATGCTTTGATCTGTTTGCATCCTATTGATTTCACTCCGCTTTCTAACGATGGCAAAGGATCGCCCATCGCGAGCCGCCACTCTTCCCCGAAGTCTTAATCAATCTTAAACCAAGGGGGAAGCCAGACTTGACGAAAAGAGAGCCTAACATGCGCCACGTCCTGCCCGCCTTGTTCGCCATAACCTTGGCCTTGCCCGTCTACGCAGAGCAAACCGTCCACCAGTTCAGCCTGTATGTTTCTGGTATTAAAGCGGGCAATATCCGAACCGATATCCGCCTTAACGGCTCTGCCTTTTCGGTGTCAGGGCTCTTAAATCCCTCCAGTTTGTTGCGCACCATCCGCGATGTGGGGTATGCGGGCCAATCCGCAGGCACACACCGAAATGGCACCTATTCACCGCGCCGATATTCCGCACAAACAAAAACAGGATCGCGTAACAGCCAAGTCAAAATGCGCATCACCGATGGCATCCCAAGTGTTGATTCTTATCTGCCTGAACGTGAAAAGCGCCCCTATGACATCACTCCAGCCGACCAAAAGGGCGTAATTGATCCGTTGACCGCCGCTGCAACGGTGTTTTCCGATCAAACATCCAAAACCCTGTGTAACCAGATGATCGACATGTTTGATGGGCGACGGTTGTCCAAATTGACCCTCGCCCCCGCAACGATCATGGGCAACAGCGCAACCTGCAAAGGAACCTATTCACGCGTTGCAGGTTTTTCGCCTGAGGATATGCAAGAAAGGGTCAACTTTCCGTTCTCGCTGCTGTACACCCGCACAGATGCAGACACGTTTCGCCTTATGTCGTTCACGACCCAAACCACCTTTGGCAGCCTTCGCGCCAAGCGAAAGTGATGCGCTATGAGCGGCCTCCCAATTGAGGCTGCCTTGCCAGCATTGGCGGATGCCCTGCGCACAGCCAAAATGGCCGTACTACAAGCGCCTCCGGGCGCAGGTAAAACCACCCGCGTGCCGCTGTTCCTGATCGAAGAGACCCTTATCGACGGTAAAATTCTGATGCTGGAACCTCGCCGCCTTGCAGCACGCGCTGCGGCGGAACGCATGGCGGAAACATTGGGTGAAACAGCAGGTCAAACCGTGGGTTATCGGATGCGCGGGGACAGCAAATCATCGCCCGAAACTCGAATCGAGGTGATTACCGAAGGTATTCTGACCCGTATGATTCAATCCGATCCTGAACTTACGGGGATTGGTTGCATCATCTTTGATGAATTTCACGAACGCAGCCTGCAATCAGACACAGGTTTGGCCTTTACACTAGAAGTCCGCGAGGCATTGCGCCCCGACCTTCATCTGATTGTTATGTCCGCCACGCTCGACGCTGCGCCTGTCGCAAAACTCATCGGCGATGCGCCCATGGTCACATCAGAAGGGCGCTCTTTTCCCGTGGAGTCGCGCCACCTGCCAAAACCTTGGGCGAAACCCAACACACATGGACCGCGGTTTGAAAACGCGATGGCCGACCTGATCGCCCAAGCTGCAAAGGAAACCACAGGCGGCATTCTCGCCTTTTTGCCAGGTGAAGGGGAAATCCGCCGCACTGAAGCAGTGTTGCAAAACGCCCTGCCCGCCGATTGCATTCTTCGCCCTCTTTACGGTGGTTTGCCGTTTGCTGAACAACGCCGCGCGGTGTTGCCTGAAAAACAGGGCCGCAAAGTTGTGCTGGCCACCTCCATCGCGGAAACGTCCCTGACGATCCAAGACGTACGCGTTGTGGTGGATGGGGGCCGCGCACGGCGCGCGCGATTTGATGCAGGCTCAGGCATGTCGCGCCTGATCACGGACCGCGTCACCAAGGCCGAAGCCACACAGCGTATGGGCCGCGCAGGTCGTGTGGCACAGGGCATTTGCTACAAGCTTTGGACCAAAGGCGAAGAAGGCGGCTTGGCCCCCTTCCCTTTGCCCGAAATTCTGTCTGCGGATATCGCCAGTCTGATCCTTGAACTGGCCGCATGGGGCACATCGGACCCACAGACTCTGCCGTTTCTCGATCACCCGCGTGACGCAGACGTGGCGCAGGCCCAAGCGTTGCTGCGGTCCCTTGGTGCGCTGGATGCTGACAATCGCATTACTCCGCATGGAACCGCACTGGCGCGTCACCCGTTGCATCCGCGGCTTGCCCATATGTTAGAACACGGCGGGCCGGATGCACCGCTGCTGGCAGCGTTAATCGAGTCTCGCGATCCTCTGCCGCGCACCGCGCCAAGCGATCTTAGCTTACGACTGGAAGCGCTCAAAGACCCGCACGCCTTTGCAAATACACGGCCGTTCAAAACCAACGCGGGCACAATCAAATCAATCAAACACGAAGCCAAACGCCTGAAACACACACCGTCCAGCCTCTCGCTCGCTGAAACCCTTGCGCTTGCCTATCCTGACCGTATCGGGCTGCGGCGCAAAGGGGATGCGCCTCGATTTGTATTGTCTGGTGGCAAAGGTGCGGTTTTTCGAGACGACGATCCCACGGGGGCAAACCGCCTAATCATTGCCACGAATCTTGATGGGGACGCGCGCGAAGCAAAGGTTCGCGCCGCTTTGCCAATCACGCAGGCCGAACTCGCCAATGTATACGGCGATCAATTCGAAGACGTGAATATCTGTGAATGGTCCAAAAGGGACCGCCGCGTGCTGACGCGCAAACGCACACAGTTTGGGCAGTTGGTGCTGGATGATCAAAACTGGAAAGACTGTCCCCCCGACGCGTCAAACGCCGCCATGTGCGACGGCATCCGTGACTTGGGGTTGCAATGTCTTCCTTGGTCCGATGCCGCAACTTTGTTTCGCGCTCGCGTTGAATGGCTGCGCGCGCAAGACCACGCTTTGCCAGATTTTTCCGATACGGCGCTTCTTGAAACACTGACCGATTGGCTCGAGCCGCATTTGACAGGAATTCGTGCCCCTGACGGCCTGAAAAAGCTCGACCTGCTGACCATCCTGCGCAACATCTTGTCTTGGGAGGCACAACAAACCCTCGACCAACTGGCCCCTGCAAGCATCACAGCCCCGACAGGAACAAAACTGCCGATTGATTATGGCGCGGCCCAACCTAAAATTGCAGTGCGGTTGCAAGAACTCTTTGGCATGACCACTCATCCCACAGCTGGGCCTAAACGCTTGCCGTTGTTGATTGAACTTTTGTCTCCTGCGCGCCGTCCCGTGCAAACCACCGCTGATTTACCGAATTTCTGGTCAACCAGTTATGCAGACGTGCGCAAAGACATGCGCGGGCGCTATCCCCGCCACCCGTGGCCCGAAGACCCGACACAGGCGGAACCCACGCGGCGGGTTAAGCCACGCAATTAATTTAATTTATGACACTCAATAAGCTCTAGATTCCCTAAGGTTATTGGCTACACTCTCTGCCAGCGAGGGATTCTGTACTTAGGGTATCCTTCCTCATCGACATTCATCTGGGAGGAACCATGTCAAAATTCTTTTCACTGTCCGCCATCGTTGCGGCAACCGCACTGGCGGCAACTTCGGCATCTGCTCAGGTTAACCTGACAGCTGAAACCGCAAGCCCTGGTGGTTCGGTTCACCTTGGCATCAGTCACCTTGGCGAAGTGGCTGCAAAACGCGGTATTGCAAACATTCAGCTGTCCGATGGTCAAACACTGACAAACTCCATCCAAAACGTGGCTGAAGGCAAAACCGACATCGCATCTGCGCCTTATATCCTACCGTTTTTGATGTCCAAAGGCCGTGGCCCCTATTCCAAGCTGGGTGCGGAAAAAGGTGCGGAACTGGCAGGCAATCTGCGCGCGCTTTATCCCATGACTCTTGGTGTGTTTGGGCTTTATGCGTACAACTCAAACAACATCAAAGGCTGGGATGACATCAAGGGTCGCAAGATTCTGAACGGTCCGCCGCGCGGGGCTGCGCTGACAAACGCGCGCGCTGTAATCCAACTGACTACTGGGCTGAAAGACGGCGACGGTTACGAAGGTGTACAGGTCAACTGGGGCCAAGCGCCAAAGACCATTTCTGATGGTTCCGTAGAAGCCGCCGTTTTGCCGATGCTATTTCCTGATACGCGTATCACAACCGTTCTATCCGCTGGTGATATGACAATTTGGTCAGTGCCAAAAGAAAAGTTCGAATCCGAAGCATGGCAAAAATACACCCGTGCTCCAGGCTCTGCGCCTTGGGTGATGGATGTGGCTGATATGAAAGCACCAAACGGTGTGACTGTTGTGTCCGAAGACGGTAAATTCCGTGGCTTGGCAACAATCGGTGGCGATGTGGTTCACAAAGACATGGATTTCGATCTGGTCAAAGCACTGGTTACAGCACACATCGAAACCCTTGATGAAATGAAGGCAAAAGCACCTTTCGCGTCTAACGCGGGCTTTGGCATCGTGGATGTTGTGGAATCTGGCATGTGTGGTGCCAACCCAATCAAATACCACCCAGGCGCTGTTGCTGCGTGGGAAGAAGCAGGCTTCAAAATCGACGACTGCGCAAAAGAGTAATCTTTTCAACTTTGATCTTTAAAACAGGCCGCACAATTTGCGGCCTGTTTTTTACCAAGCAAGGCTAAAATCCATGTCACAAGACCCAAACGTTGCAGCAAAAGTCTCAGCTGAGGATCCCAAACCAACGTCAAAACTGGTTTACTTTCTGGCGCTATTCTTAGTTTTGGTCGGCATGTTAAACGCCATGCCTGGCATTCCTGGCATGGACAACGCCGCACGCGCGATCACGGGCCTTGATTGGGTCGTTGTGCGCAAATTTCCGTATGAGTATTTTTACCCGCTGATCTTCTTTTGGATGATGCTGATCGTCGCGTTAAAACACTCGATGTTTCGAGATTGGGCCAACCGCAGCAGTGCGCGGCGCAACTTTGGCCTGTTTATGGATGTGGCCCTTGTAGTGGCGGCCGCGGCTATTTCCATTACTTATCTTATGGAAATCGACAGCGTGTGTATCGTGGATCAATTCACGGGTGAACGGGCCGAACTGATCGCCAAAAGCTTGATCGAAGAACGCGAATTTGCAGAGCTGTACGGCCTGCCCGTCCCTGATAGCGTAGAAGACCCTCAATGTATCAACACAACGGGTGGGTTCCTTGTGCTGATTGTTGGTGTCGCTGTGATCGTGTTCCTTGCTTACAACGTCAAAGTGTGGGGCTTACCACTGGTTATGGTGTCAATCCTGATCGCGGGTTACACCATTGTCACTGTGCTGGTTTGGTATTTCCACGGGCCAGATGACATCAACAAATATTTGATGACGAAACTAGGCGGCGAACCCCGCATGCTTACGGATGGGCGTCCCCGCGTGCATGATGTTCTTGTGAATTCCGCTTCTGGTCTACTGGGTCGATTTATCGACATCATCATGAACACAGTCTTCCCCTACATCGTATTGGGCGGTCTTTTTGGGGCCTCCGCTGGGGGGCAATCCCTGATCAAACTGGCATTCCTTTGGACCCGCAAACTGCGCGGTGGCCCCGCACATGCGGCGATTATTTCTAGCGCTATGTTTGGCACCATTTCGGGCGGCCCCGTGGTGAACGTTTTGTCCACGGGTGTTCTGACCATCCCGATGATGATCAAACGCGGCTTTTCCCGCGTCTTTGCGGGCGGGGTCGAGGCGGCTGCCTCTTCTGGCGGGTCTATCATGCCGCCCGTCATGGGCGTTGCAGCGTTTATTCTGGCAGCCCTGACAGCGGTTCCCTACCGCGAGGTGATTATCGCTGCGACGATCCCAGCAGTGGCCTACTTCTTCTGTCTGTTCCTGTCCGCAGTGTTCCAATCCCGCAAACAAGGGATCGAGGCGATTGGCGAAAAAACACCAGACATGGTGCTGGATCGCAAAGACAAACTGCACCTTTTGCAAATCTTTGGCCCAATCCTGCTGATCCTTGTTTTGTTGCTTACGTCAAAAGAAAACATCGATTGTGGCCCCATCGGTTGGCTGATTGGCGTTGAAACCATCATCGAAGGCGAAAAATGCCGTGCCACTGATCTGCCGTGGCTTTTGCGCATTGTGCAAAACTCCGTTGGCGATGCAGGCAGTGCTGGATGGTGGGCCGTGATTTTTTTGGTGGTGCTGCTGTTTATCGACCCAGAGGTCCGCAAAACTCCGAAGAAAATCCTCGACGCGTTGTCAGGTGCGGGCGTTCTTATTTCGACCCTCTACCTGATGTTTTTGGCTGTTTCGATTATTGACTTCTGCCTGAACTTTACTGGTCTGTCGAAATTTATCGCTCTTGATGTGTTGAGCTTCCTTCAATCGCTCAACCTTGGCTCTGGTGGTTCGGTGATGTTCCAATTCATCGCATTGTTCACCACGATGGCGTTGGCGGTTCTGCTTGGAATGGGGATGCCTGCGGTGCCTGCCTATATCAACGTTGCGTTGTTGATGGGGCCATTGCTTGCAGGGCTTGGCCTGTCGATCTTTACCGCCAACATGTTCATTTTTTACTTTGCGGTCGCCTCGGCCATTACGCCACCTGTGGCCATTGCGGCCTTTACGGCGGCCACAATCACCAAAGCAGAACCCATGGCCACTGGGTTCTCGGCTGTGAAATCGGGTATTGTGATGTTTGTGATCCCGTTTGTTTTCGCCATGTACCCAGAGCTGTTGCTGATCGAACCTGCAATCCTGAACCCTGCTGCAACGGGCGATGCGGACAAATACCTGCCAGGCTATGATGGTGAGTTCTATCTAGGCGCCCTGCTGTGGTTGATTGCCCGTCTAATCCTTGCGCTGTATTTGTTGGCGAGCGCTCTGGCCGCCTATGACCAACGGGCCATGCCTGCATGGGAAATTGTGGCGCGATTGGCCATTGCCGCCGTAATCATGATGAGCGATCCAATGTTCCATGTCCCTGCTCTAATTGCCGCCGTGGCGGTGATTGCTTTCCATACGGTGCAGGCCCGCAAGGCAGCCGCCTAACGCGGAACAAACGCACCGTCATTTGTGTGGCGACTGCTTTGCGCTTTTCCTCTGTCGAACCCTGTCTTAGGGTTCGTCTATGAACCTAGTCGCCCTGCGGTCCCCCGAATTTCGATTGTACTTTTTTGGTGCGGTTGCCAACGTCAACGCCCTGTGGATCAGCCGTATTGTCATTGGCTGGCTGGCCTGGGATCTGACCCATTCAGCACAATTCGTTGGCATCGTGGCCGCGTGCTCTTTGCTGCCGACGCTGTTTGGCGGGCCTTTTTTTGGGGTCTTGGTGGATCGCTCCGATATCAAACGGGCCGCCTATGCTACCAATCTGGCCATGATCGCCTGCATTGCCGTTCTGCTGGCGCTGCAAATTGCGGGACACGTCGCGACGTTCAGTTTGATCCTGATATCCTTGGCCATTGGTACAGTGACGGCGGCACATCACCCTGTGCGCCTGTCGCTGGCCCCGCGTTTGGTAAAGGCCGAAGATGTGTCCTCGGTTGTGGCTCTGTCCGCGCTGAATTTTAACCTCGCGCGATTGATCAGCCCGGCTATCGGCGGCGTTCTCATTGATCTAACGGGCACAACAACGGCGCTGCTGGTCACGTTGGTGCTATTTCTGCCGAACCTTGCCGTCTTGTTCCGCCTGCACCCGCGCGAACTCACCAAGCACGGTGGCGAGCCCTTTGTCACTGCCATGGCGGAAGGCATGCGATATATCCGTCAACGGCGCACGATTGTGGCTGTTCTGGCCACAACCGCAGTATTCTCGGTTGCCCTGCGTGGTGTTCTCGAAGTGTTACCGATCATCGCAGATGGGTCCTTTAACCTTGGGGCGGTTGGGCTTGGCCAACTCGGCTCTGCAGTAGGCGGTGGTGCGCTGTGTGCCGCGATTTACAAAGCAATGGGGCGTAAATCCACGGGCCGAAACGCCTTGTCCCTTGGCAACGTCTCGGTTGCCATTGTGGGGCTTTTGGCGATGGCTGTTCTTGGAACCACGCAAATTTGGGCGTTGGCCCTGTTCTGTGCCGCGATGCTAGGGGCCACAGGCACGTATTTCGGCGTCACTATGCAATCCATGATCCAAGCAGACCTGCCCGACGATATGCGCGGTCGTGTCATGTCTATATGGGTGGTTGTGGGTCTTGGGGCCACAGCGCTTGGCGCATTTGTCATAGGTGCGTTGGCCAACCTTATCGGGATTAGCGCCGCAAGTCTGTGGATTTCAGGCACAGGCCTAGTCGCCATCCTGATACTATCGCGGCGCGCCCCGAAGGACACGCCGCAATAAATTCATAAGTCTGCAAGGTCGCGATTAGACGCGGACCACCGTAACATCAGCCACCGTCAAAGGTGTGCTTGTCGTTACATTGGAAACCGCCGTTCCGTTCACAACAACTGTAGACCCGATTACAGTACCCGCATCGTCCTGCAATTCTTGGATCGTAATGGTTGGATCAGCTTCGCTTGCTGGGAACAACAGCTCAACCATGTCCTCGCTGGAGTCGAAATCAGTGATCGTAGAAGCATCACCAAGCTCACGCGCATCCAACGTAAACGTGTCAGCATCATCACCACCCGTGGCAATATCCTGACGTTGGACCAGAATGTTGTCTTCGCCAGCACCACCGAACAGACGATCCATTTCGTTGTCGTCAAGGAGCGCGTCAAAGCCACTGGCCTCTGTGTCAAGGTCAGAGCCGAACAAGAAGTCGTTGCCGTCGCCGCCGCCAACGAGGTCAGCACCGGACCCGCCGTAAACGATATCGTCACCTGCATCGCCGCGAACAGTATCCGTGTCATTGCCACCGAAAACGACGTCATCACCAATACCGCCAATAACCGAGTCATCGCCACCGTTACCAAAAACCAAATCGTCGCCCGCGTTACCAGTGACAAAGTCATCACCAATGCCGCCAGAAACAGAGTCTGATCCGTTGTTGCCGCGCAGAACATCATCGCCGCGACCGCCGAAGATTTGGTCGTCTTGGCCACCGCCGCTGATGTCGTCGCTACCTTCTTCACCGTACAAGCGGTCTTCGCCAAAGCCGCCAGTGATAACATCGTCGCCTTCTTCACCGAAGATCAGATCATCGCCGTCACCGCCATCTGCGATGTCGCTTTGCTCGCCAAGGTCAAGGCGGTCATCGCCAGCGCCGCCGTCGATGCTGTCTTCGCCAAACCCGCCGTCGATGCTGTCGTTGCCGTCACCACCAAAGGCTGTGTCAAACCCAACGCCCAAACGAGCTTCGTCGTTCCCTGCGCCCAGATCAGCTACATCGTCACCGCCAGCAAGATCGACCAGATCGTCACCGTCTGTGCCTGTGAATGTCTGCGCTGTGTCGTCCCCTACGAACTCTTCGCCAGACCGCTCAGCAGGCGCTGTGTTGTCGTCATCGTCATCGTTCGCGATTTCATCAATACCAAATGCAATGCCACCCAGCCCCAACAGGGTAAGCGTTTGGCGAACCCGCTCTGACGGAGAGTGAGGGAATGAGTTAAGTGTCCACTATTGAGAATGGACACTTAGGGGCATTTTATGAGCCGAGGAAAGAAGCGCTTTTGGTCGGATGACGAGAAGCGAGAGATTTGCCGCCAAGCGGCAACGGAGGGCTTTTCTGTCGCGCAAGTTGCACGACGTTATGCAGTGAACGCAAACTTGATTCACAACTGGATGAAGGATCCCCGCTTTGCAACGCCCACGGAGGACATAACCTCTC
The DNA here is from genome assembly GCF_029854195.1 of Amylibacter sp. IMCC11727. Classification (NCBI taxonomy): domain Bacteria; kingdom Pseudomonadati; phylum Pseudomonadota; class Alphaproteobacteria; order Rhodobacterales; family Paracoccaceae; genus Amylibacter; species Amylibacter sp. IMCC11727. Next base: position 1,124,564 of record NZ_CP122960.1, on the reverse strand, counting down.
CCCCCGAAGACGCTTTTCTGCCTGTCGAAGTTGAACTGAGCGCTCAGCCGATAGATAGGATGGTCACTACCCCTTCGGCTTCAGCTCTTTGTGCGACGCGCGTTGATCTAACGTTGTCGGATGGACGACGGGTTTTGATTGAGGGGCCAACAGCGCTGAGCGCGGTTGTGGGTTTGGTCGAAGGATTGGCCGTTTGATCCCCGTTCCTAGTAATACACGGGTTTGGCTTGCGGCTGGCGTAACGGACATGCGGCGCGGCTTCTATACACTGGCATCGCAAGCGGCAAGCGTCCTAGAACAAGACCCGTACTCGGGCCATCTGTTTGTGTTCCGTGGCCGTCGGGGTGACCTTTTGAAGATCATTTGGTGGGATCAACAGGGCGCATGTCTATTCAGCAAGCGGCTGGAGAAAGGCCGCTTTGTTTGGCCTGCTGCAAAAGACGGCAAGATCAGTGTAACGCCCGCACAATTATCAATGCTGTTGGAAGGCATCGACTGGCGCATGCCCCAGAAGACGTGGCGGCCATTGCAAGTTGGATAGGTGCATATTTGTTGGTTTTTGTACGTTCAGGGATTCACGACGCTGACCACATCAAGTATAGGAACGCATGCCCGATGCACCCGATATAATCCCCTCCGAACCCACAGAGTTGCGCGAGTTCACCGTTGGATTATTAGCCGAGTTGAAGAACCGTGACTTGCTTATTGAGAAGCTGCGCCATCAGGTTGCAGGGCAGAACAGTCACCGCTTTGGATCGAAGGCCGAGGGCATCGATCAGCTACAATTGCGACTTGAGGATGAAGAAGTTGCTCAAGCTGTGATCGCGCCCAATGCGCCGCCTGAGCAACCTGCTGCGCATGCAAAGATCAAACCCAAGCGTAAACCACTGCCTGATCATCTGCCACGCGTGGAACGGGTTCTTTCTGTCGGTGATGACTGCGCCGAGTGTGGAGGTGCACTGCGCGAGTTGGCCCGCGATACAACAGAAGAGCTGGAATACGTCCCGGGACGCTTTGTCGTGAACCAGATCATCCGCCCCCGCGTGGCCTGTAAGTGTTGCGAGGCAATCAGCCAAGCACCACTGCCGTCACGCCCGATTGAGAAGGGCATTCCCGGCCCAGGGTTCTTAGCCCATGTGTTGATCAGCAAATACATGGATCACTTGCCGCTCTACCGTCAGGCACAAATCTTTGCCCGTGAGGGCTTGGACATTGATCGTTCGACACTGGCGGGATGGGTGGGTAAATCCGCAGCGTTGCTGGAACCACTGGCGATGGCCATCAAACGTCACGTTCTGTCAGGCCAAGCCATCTTTGCCGATGATACGCCCGTGAAGATGCTGGCGCCAGGCATTGGCAAGACAAAGACAGCCCGCCTCTGGGCCTATGACAGGGACGAACGCCCTTGGGCCAGTGATACCCCACCAGCTGCTTGGTATGAGTTCACGCTAGACCGCAGAGGTATCCGACCAAGCGAACATCTCAAAGGTTACCAAGGCTGGATGCATGCCGATGGCTACGCAGGATTTGAAGAGCTTTACCGTTCTGGCCAGATCAAGGAAGTGGCCTGCATGGCCCATATCAGACGCAAGTTTGTAGACGTGTTCAAGTCCCAAGGCTCGCATGTGGCTGAAGAGGCCATACAGCGCATCGCCCAGCTCTATGCCGTAGAGAAGGAAGCACGCGGCTCACCGCCAGGCCAGCGCGTCGCACTGCGACAACAAAAAGCAAAACCTATTCTTGATGATCTGGAAAGCTGGCTGCAAGGCGAGTTACCCAAACTATCGGGCAAAACGCCATTGGCCAATGCAATCAGATACGCACTGACCCGCATGAAGAGGCTGCGTGACTATTTGGATCATGGCTTTCTGGAGCTGGACAACAATACAGCAGAACGATCCATGCGTGGCATTGCCATAGGCCGCAAAAACTACATGTTCATGGGATCTGAACGCGGGGGCCAGTCAGCTGCCATCATCTATACCCTCATGGAAACCGCCAAGCTCAACAACGTTGATCCCCAAGAGTGGCTCACAGACGTCCTAACCCGCATCGCCAACCACAAGATCAACAGAATTGATGAGCTGCTACCTTGGAACTACAAGGGGTGAAGCTAGGGGTTCGCCTACTGGAACAGGTTCTCCAAGTGCTTACGTTTTACACGCTCATTTTGGTTTGGCCAAATATCAGTGGAAGGAATCAGGTACATGCTTGCTAAACGTTGTTCGACCAACGTAAAGCGCAACCCAATATTCTTGATCACCGGCGTCTTTTTCCTTCGGCTTTCAAATCGTACCATGTTGTTACATGCTTTTGCATCTGATGGCCCAAGTCCATGATTGATCAACGCACTTTGAGACAACATTAAAACTGGATATGACATTTGAGTACTCGCTAATATGAACTAATGCACATTTAGGAACCAGAACGTACTTTTCAAGTGTAAATGCCACAGTATTGTGCTGGAAGCACCTTTAACTGTTCATTAGCCCACTCAACACCCGCCGCATTCCATCAGGATTTCCGACCAGTTTGGGGTCACGGCACAGATGCGTAGCAATGACTTCGGCCGATTGTCTTTCCAGGCCTGCCAAAACAAGTGTTTCAATAAAAACGGGATTTGCATGGTCCCATATTACTTCATGTGACGGACCCCGATAGCAGCTTGCTATGATAGTTGTTGCAAAACTTGGCGTTGTCATAAGCAAAGCTAGTGTTGATATAATGATAGTACGTTTCATGTTGCCCCCAACATATATTTGAAAGCACTAGGCATCGTTCAAAAGCCAAATTTTGTCAAACAATCTAAAATTGAAAGAGAGTAATGTCGCTTGGATTAGGGTGGCTTTGGACGACAGCGAGCGAGTTGACCATACCACCAAAAATGCCATCTTGAGAATGGGTCACCAACCTTTTACAATCGGCTACCCATTATCACCCCTAAAAAAACACCCAAGCGCCCGTTTTTGGTCTCATTTTCTTGTCAGACAGGCTTTGTAACAAGTTTGATGAGTATTTTGATAAAATGTCTGACCAACTACAAATCCTGTATGCCCTTGCAATAAGCGCCATTCTTGGTGCTTTGATCGCGCATGGCGTCTTTGCGCTTTTGTCGATTGCTGTAACCTGACTGCCCTCGGTGTTGCCGCATCTCGTCTAAATTGCCGCGGCAACACCAATCGGACGGATTTAACAAGAGTTCCATTTGGGCGACCACCCAAGCGCACATTACTATTAGGCTGAACCATGAGTAACACATACAAAAAACGGTTTGTTCTAGAGGGGTTACACAGCCTGACAGGATCATGGGTTGATTTGATTGAATTTAAAAGCACTGCGCAAGAGGCTCAAGCCAAACTGTCTATCATCGAAACGCACCTAATTCTTCCAAGCCTGTCGATTGAGGGCGCAATCATCCTGCCTGCAGAGTTTTCCGCGTTTAGAATTGAGCGGATCCAAAATAAATTTGATGATCAATAATCAGACGAATCATCCTAAAGCGAACCATCCCTAAGCAGGTTTACCGAACGCTTACCCAACAGGGACAGAAGAATAATCTCAATCATGTTACACCCAAGTTTCGGCCTGCCGTAAATTGCAGCGCCATTTTACCGTTAGTCACGACACCAAGCAGCTGATGTCACTGTTCAACCTTAACAGGCGAGTTTTCGCTTTGACACTATTTTGACCAAATTTGCCTCAAATTTACCATGATTTGTCAGTTTTGGGCGAAGACTGTTTCCGAGAGTGCGACAATGATAATCAAAGGCACTGATTGTGCCTGAATAATGGTTAACAGTGCCGAATCATTCAGGAATTTCCAAAAAAGAAGGGGAGCAATATGCCCCCCTTAAGTCCAACTTTCAGGCTCTTCTTGTTACCGCTCGGTTAGTTGCCTGCGGCCTGAAGGCGTTAAAGGCGGACCTTGGCCCGCCTTTAATCTGAATGTCTTAGCTACAACCGCTTGTTGCGCCGCAGGTGTTGCACTTCATACACGTGCCGTTGCGCACCAGCGTATAGTTCCCGCAATCTCCGCAGGCATCGCCCTCATAGCCTTGCATCTTGGCTTTGGCACGGTCGTCCATTTGCAAAGGCGCAGCTGTGGGTGCAGGTGCAGGAGCTTCGGCAAAGCCGCCGCCCAAGGATGCCTCTGGAGCCGCTGTTTCAGCGCCGCCAAACAAGCCCGTAGACGCACCACCCTGCAACACCATCAACTCCTGTGGCATCCGATGACGGTGGTATCCTGGGGAAACAACCTGCTTGAGCATCGCAACCGCATCATCAGAGGCTGGGCGTACATTGCTGGAGCCTTCTTCGACACCGCGACCCAAATCATCAAAGTGATTGCCCGCAGGTTTCACATGCGCCAGATCGGTGCGGTCCAGATAGGACACAGCCAATTCACGGAAGATGTAATCAAGGATCGACGTTGCGTTTTTGATGCTGTCGTTGCCCTGCACCATGCCCGCTGGTTCGAACCGTGTGAATGTGAACGCATCGACGAATTCATCCAGCGGCACACCGTATTGCAGACCAACAGATACCGCGATGGCAAAGTTGTTCATCATAGCGCGGAAGCCAGCCCCTTCTTTGTGCATATCAATAAAGATTTCACCAAGGTTGCCGTCTTCGTACTCGCCTGTGCGCAGGTACACTTTGTGTCCGCCAACCGTTGCCTTTTGCGTGTACCCTTTGCGGCGCTCTGGCAGACGGCTGCGTTCTTGTGCAACTTCTTTGATGATAACCTTTTCAACGATCTTCTCGGCCAGAACCTGAGCCCGTTCACCGTTTGGCGCTTCGAGCAAGGCTTCTTCGATGTCGTCCTCGTCATCTTCGATCAACGCAGCAGACAATGGCTGAGACAGTTTTGACCCATCACGATACAGCGCATTTGCTTTCACACCGAGCGACCAAGACAGCTCATAGGCTTTCTGACAGTCTTCGATGGTTGCATCAGACGGCATGTTGATCGTTTTGGAAATCGCACCAGAAATGAACGACTGAGCTGCGGCCATCATGGTGATGTGGCTGTCTACGGACAAGAACCGCTTGCCGATTTTACCACATGGATTGGCACAATCGAACACGGACAAATGCTCGTCTTTCAAGAAAGGCGCCCCTTCCAGCGTCATCGTCCCACACACATGGTTGTTCGCTGCTTCAACTTGCGCCTTGGTAAAGCCAAGATGTGTTAGCAGGTCAAAGGACGGGTCGTTCAGCTTTTCGGCAGGGATGCCGAGCGTGCCAGAACAGAAATCCGCGCCCAGTGTCCATTGGTTGAACACAAAACGGATGTCGAATGCGGTTGGCAGCGCCGCTTCGATCTTGTCGATCTCGGCTTGGCCAAATCCGTGACCCTTTAACGTGGTGTGGTTGATGTCTGGCGCATTGCCCATGGTCCCGTGACCAACCGCATAAGAGACAACCTCTTCGATCTGGCTTGTGGAATACCCAAGTGTCGTCAGCGCAGCAGGCACAGATTGGTTGATAATCTTAAAGTAACCACCACCGGCCAGCTTCTTGAACTTCACCAACGCAAAGTCAGGTTCGATCCCTGTTGTGTCACAATCCATAACCAGACCGATTGTGCCGGTTGGCGCGATCACAGAAACCTGAGCGTTGCGATAGCCGTGCTTTTCACCCAAAGCCACTGCTTCCTGCCAAACCGTTTTGGACAATTCGGACAATTCAGGATCAGGGCTGTTTGCATGGTCCAAAGGAACAGGCTTTACGTCAAGCGCATCATACCCATCGGTTGCACCTTCAGCGGCTAGCGCGTGGTTGCGCATAACGCGCAGCATGTGCTTTGCGTTCTTCTCATACCCAGGGAACGGGCCCAACTCTTTCGCCATCTCGGCAGATGTGGCGTAAGAGACACCTGTCATCACCGCCGTCAGCGCACCACACATGGCGCGACCTTCTTCAGAGTCATAGGAATAGCCCATGTTCATCAGCAACCCGCCAATGTTCGCATAGCCCAGACCCAATGTGCGGAACTTGTAAGAAAGCTCTGCGATCTCTTTCGATGGGAATTGCGCCATCAACACAGAAATTTCCAGTGTCATGGTCCACAAACGGGACGCATGCATGTAAGCCCCTGCATCGAATTTACCGTCTGCGTAAAACTTCAACAGGTTCATAGACGCCAAGTTACAGGCCGTATCGTCCAAGAACATGTATTCGGAACATGGGTTGGAGCCACGGATCTGCCCGTCTTCTGGACATGTGTGCCACTGGTTGATTGTGTCGTGATACTGAACACCCGGATCGGCACAGGCCCACGCAGCGTGACCAATATCTTCCCACAATTCACGTGCGGAAACTGTTTCTTGAACGGCACCGTCTGTGCGGCGCAGCAACTCCCACGGCTTGTCGTCTTTGACCGCTTGCAAGAATGCGTTGGTCACCCGAACAGAGTTGTTGGAGTTTTGGCCAGCGACTGTGCCGTAAGCCTCTGAATCCCAATCTGTGTCATACGTCGGGAACTCAATGCTGTCGAACCCTTGCTTTGCGTATTGCAGCACACGGTTCACGTATGTTTCAGGAATGCGGGCTTTCTTGGCGGATTTGATCGCCGCTTTCAGGCCAGCATTTGCCTTTGGATCGAACGCGCCCTCTTCGGACCCATCCCAAGCGCGGATCGCACCGAAGATTTCGTTCAACTTGTCTTCGTGCATCTTGGAGCCAGCCACAAGGGAGGCAACCTTCTGCTCTTCACGAACCTTCCAGTTGATAAAGTCTTTAATATCTGGGTGATCCATATCACAGATCACCATCTTCGCCGCGCGACGGGTCGTGCCACCCGATTTAATTGCGCCGGCGGCTCTATCCCCAATCTTCAAGAAGGACATAAGCCCAGAGGATTTGCCGCCGCCGCCAAGTGGCTCAGAAGCACTTCGCAGGGAGGAGAAGTTAGTACCCGTGCCAGAGCCGTATTTGAACAAACGCGCTTCGCGAACCCAAAGGTCCATGATCCCACCCTCGTTCACCAAATCGTCACTAACCGATTGGATGAAACAAGCATGTGGCTGCGGATGCTCATAGGCTGACTTCGACTTGGTCAGCTTGCCGGTCTTGTAATCAACATAGTGGTGCCCTTGGCTCGGACCATCGATGCCATAGGCCCAGTGCAGACCGGTGTTAAACCATTGTGGCGAGTTCGGCGCAGCCATTTGGTTGGCCAGCATGAACCGCATCTCGTCAAAATAAGCGCGGGCGTCTGATTCTGTGTCAAACAAACCGCCTTTCCATCCCCAATAGGCCCAAGCGCCCGCAAGGCGATCAAAAACCTGCTTAGAGGATGTTTCCCCGTCATATTCTTTTTTGGCTGAAGGGCCATCAGGAACGGACCGCCACAAAAACTCAGGAACGCCCTTTTCCTTCACGCGCTTTAATTTGTCGGCCAAACCTGCTTTGCGGAAATACTTCTGCGCAATAACGTCCGCCGCCACTTGGCTCCAGCTTACGGGAACCTCTACCGCATCAAGCGAAAAAACCACTGTCCCGTCGGGGTTACGGATTTCTGATGTTGTTTTGTGGAATTCGATGTCCGCGTAAGCGTCTTGATTTTCTTTGGTAAATCGGCGTTCGATTTTCATGGCTGCCCCGTGAGCTAATAACATTTCCAGTACAGACACAGGTATCGTGGTTTGGTGTATCCCAAACTTGGTCGTTGCCTAGTGTCCTTCGTTCCCTGCCTCTATGCTTATCCACTAAATGTTGTGGTTTTTATCTGAGGCCCGCACAAAGTGTACGATGGTCACGAATCCGTCAACGAAAATTTTTAAATAAATTGGCCATTTTTCCATTGACCCATTGTTCCGAAAGACGCCCCACCGAGCGACCGCAAACAGAGCCACATAAGGCCAATCGGGTAACCAAGGCGTATTAAAGAAAAAATTGAATCCGACACCGATTCATCCCCAAACAATCCACAGAATCAAACGCACTTAAAAAAGTTTCAACTGGATCGCTTTGGTTGATAAGCACCCCCGCCATTCCACCACCTATGTCAAAAATTGGGACCGCGTTATCCCAGAATCCAGTTTAAATGGCTAAAACGGCAAACACTTTAAAACCGCAGCAGTACCGCAGGTTCAAAGACGATTCTTGATTTGAAGAGATTTTACTGGTCGGGGCGGCGAGATTCGAACTCACGACCCCCTGTACCCAAAACAGGTGCGCTACCAGGCTGCGCCACGCCCCGAACCAGTGGTGGCGATATACGCCGCGTATCGTGGTTTGAAAACCCCAAAAATGCGCAAGGCTGACCTGCAACCGAAATAAAATAGGTTACAGGCTATTCGCAGGCCCAAGCAGGCATTGTGTCACTAAATGCAGGATGGCGCATTTGCGCCCCTTCCACCAATCCCAACTTGCGCGATTGGCCACCGTTCACTTCCAGAACCGCCAAAATGTTGTCTCCGCCAGGAATGCTCTCGAGGCTGCCGGGAACGGCGTTTTCATGAACTCGTTGCACAACACCATGTTGATCCAAGAAAATCATATCGAGCGGGATGAGCGTGTTCTTCATCCAGAAAGAAACTGTGGACGGCGCGTCGTATACGAACAGCATCCCGTTATACCGTCCCATGCTTTCGCGGAACATCAGCCCACGACCGCGTTCAATATCGTCATCCGCGATTTCTACATTAAAACGTGCGCTGCCGCCGTCCCAACGCAGATCAACAACCGCATCCGAACATTTTGCCACCGCTCCATTGGCCAGCAGCATAAGGGCAACTGCAACGCTGCTACCCTTCAGCATCGGCATAATCCCACGCCCGAATTTCAATGGCCATGCGCCCCCGTGGACCATCCGCGGTGCGGACACATACGGCTTCACCTTGAACCAGTTCGGCCATGCCATAGGCACGCAACACTTCCATATGAACAAACACATCAGCGGAATCGCCAAATAGGTTCACAAAGCCAAAACCTTTGATTTTATCGAACCATTTAACCCGTGCAGGGGTCAGCGGTTCGTCGGATTTCAACGCCGACAGATCAAAGCCCAGCTCAGGAACCCCCTTGAGGACAATTTTTTCATCCGCTTGAGGCAGTTCCAGCTCAAGGATCTCGACCGCTTGCAAACCGCGTGCGCTCTCGGCCACCTCAACTTTGATGCGTGCGTCTTCCACGACAGAGCTGTGCCCAAAGTTGCGCAAAACATTTGCATGCAACAAAATATCCCGTCCGCCTTCGTCATCTGTGACGAAACCAAACCCTTTGGTACTGTCAAACCACTTTACGCTGCCTGTCTTCGATACCATTTTTCGCTCCACTCGCGACGCGCCCGCACAACACCCAATGCGTTTACGTTAAAAACACAGAATTCTTATGTGCTTCCGCTTTCACCGTCCCTACTTCGTTTCTCTTTGACCAATCCGCATAGATTATTTGAATAGGCCGCCATTCCTACTATGGGTTGAGTCTATCAACTGTCCAGTCCGTATTGTCGCTTTCGCGGCGCCACACAAACCGATCATGCAATCGGCTTGCGCCGTCACACCAAAATTCGATCTCTACGGGTGAAATCCGATATCCACCCCAATGCGGAGGGCGTCCGGGGTCTTCACCCAACTTTTCACTCATTCTTTGCGCCTGTTCTTCCAAAACGCCCCGATTGTCCAGTGGCGAAGATTGATCGCTCGCCCATGCGCCCACTCGGCTGAACACGCTTCGCGTTTTGAAGTAGGCATCGGACTCCGCCGCCGTCACCTTGGAAACCGTCCCACGCACGCGGATTTGACGACGTAGCGTTTTCCAGTGCATCACGAATGCGGCCTTGCCGTTAACGTCAACCTCACTTGCCTTTGCGCTCGTGTAGTTGGTAAAAAACACAAACCCAGCGTCTTCGATATCTTTCAAAAGCACCATCCGCGCGTTGGGCATGCCATTCGCGTCAACGGTCGACAATGCGATCGCGTTCGGGTCATTGACCTCGGCCGACTTCGCTTCTTCAAGCCAAGCCTTAGCGATTGCAAAAGGATCATCCCCTGCAAAAACGCCGCCGCGGTCCGAAGATAATTCTATCGGCTTCATTGCGGTACTCTGTATTTAAAGCCGTTCCCGGTCGGCTGAGTTTACACGACATTATTTTGAGTCCCAAATCAAGCAGAACTTAGGAATAACCTTGGGTTTAGTGACGAAAGGGTGAGATTTTTCACAATTTAGATACACTTTTGTTTTCAAAGTCTCAAAATCGGACATTTTAATAGCCACTCTTGCAGCCTCACCTGCCTTGGCGTAAACGATAGGAACCTCAAGACGGGTAAGGAGCAGGGCAATGAATTCTGGAATTATGCACGGCAAACGTGGTCTCATTATGGGTGTCGCCAACGACAAATCCATCGCTTGGGGCATCGCGAAAGCCTGCCACGAACAAGGCGCAGAGCTTGCGTTTTCATACCAAGGCGAAGCTTTGGGCAAACGCGTTAAGCCGCTGGCAGACAGTATCGGCTCTGATCTGGTGCTGGAATGCGATGTGACAAATAACGAAAGCATCGACGCGCTCTTCGCGACCCTGCAAGAAAAATGGGGCAAGCTGGACTTCGTAGTTCACGCCATTGGCTTTTCTGACAAAAACGAATTGCGCGGTCGGTATGTGGACACGTCTCAAGACAACTTCCGTATGACAATGGACATTTCCGTTTATTCCTTCACCGCTGTGGCCCAGCGTGCGGAAAAGATGATGCCAGATGGTGGTGCTCTTCTGACACTCACCTATTACGGCGCTGAAATGGTCATGCCACACTACAACGTCATGGGCATTGCTAAGGCTGGCTTAGAAGCCTCCGTGAAATACCTCGCCATGGACCTCGGTCCGAAAAACATCCGCGTGAATGCGCTGTCCGCTGGCCCGATCAAAACTTTAGCAGCATCAGGCATCGGCGATTTCCGCTACATTCTGAAATGGAACGAGCTGAATTCGCCGCTGCGCCGCAACGTGACCACAGACGACGTGGGCAAATCAGGCATGTACTTGTGTTCTGATCTGTCCTCTGGAGTCACAGGCGAAAACCATCACGTTGACGCAGGGTATCACGTGGTCGGCATGAAAGCCGAAGACGCCCCTGACATCGACGTGGTCACTGGCCGCAAATAATCACAACTGGGATGCGGTTCTGGCCAAAACCGTAATCGCGTCCCAATCCTTTGCTGCGACCAAATCCTTTGGCGCGACCCAAGATCCCCCAACGCAACGCACATTCGACAACGCAAGGTAATCATTTGCGTTTTTTGGCGAAACACCACCCGTTGGACAGAACGTAATTTGCGGTAAAGGTGACGCTAAGGAACCGAGCGCTTTGGCCCCGCCAGATACCTCGGCGGGGAAAAACTTCTGCACAGAATAGCCGCGCTCCAGCAACTTCATCGACTCGCTGGCTGTGGCTGCCCCTGCTAATAACGGTAACCCTTCTGCTTCGCATGCTGCAATCAAAGCGTCTGTGGCCCCTGGGGACACACCAAACTGCGCGCCTGCGGCCTTAGCGTTTTTCACGTCTTCAGGGGTAAGCAAGGTCCCTGCCCCCACAACACCGCCGTTCACTTTGGCCATCTGGGCAATCGCTTGCAATGCTCCGTCGGTGCGCAATGTGACCTCAAGTGCGGGCAATCCACCCGCCACCAACGCCTTGCCCAGATCGAACGCCGCACTGACATCTTCCACCACCAGCACGGGCACCACGGGGGCCAAACTGCATATCTCCAAATTCCGTTTACTTGCTTCAATCGCTGTAATCATGGCTCTATCCTTTAAAATTCAAATACGCTGGCACCATCGCGGGCTGCACCCGTGCGGTCACGAAACACAGCAAACAATTCACGCCCCACGCCAACAGCGTCGAACATTTCTGGATGGACGACTTCCCGCTCCAAAACGCTCGGATCAACTGACAGAATCCCCGCTTCGGCATCCACCGTCACAACATCCCCGTCCTGCAAGAACGCAATCGGCCCGTTGTCCACCGCCTCTGGGCTCACATGAATGGCCGCTGGCACTTTGCCAGAGGCACCCGACATACGCCCATCACTGACCAACGCCACCTTGATCCCGCGATCTTGTAACACAGTTAAACACGGCGTCAGTCCATGCAACTCTGGCATCCCATTCGCCTTTGGCCCCTGATAGCGCACGACAACAACCACATCACTGTCAAATTCCCCCGCCCGAAACGCCGCCACCACGGACGCTTGGTCATGAAACACGCGGCACGGTGCAGAAATCACGCGCCGTTCTGGCGCAACGGCCGACGTTTTCATCACTCCGTGCCCAAGGTTCCCTGTCAGTGCTGACAGCCCGCCGGTTTCCTGAAACGGCGCTTCTACGGATGCGATAATCTTGTCGTTCAGAGACACATCCGTGCCTTCTTCCCAAACCAACACGCCATCAATCAATTTCGGCTCTTTTGTGTAATGCGCCAACCCATGCCCCGCCACCGTCAGCGTATCATCATGCAACAGCCCAGCGCCTAGCAATTCGCGCACCACCAGCCCAAGGCCACCCGCCGCATGGAAATGGTTCACATCCGCCAGCCCATTGGGATAAATCCGCGTCAACAGCGGCACCACATCTGCGATATCCTTAAAGTCTTGCCAATCGAGGATCACGCCGCTCGCCCGTGCCATGGCGATGAGGTGGATTAACAGGTTTGTCGATCCACCTGTGGCCATCAGCCCGACAATCCCGTTCACATAGGCTTTCTCGTCCAGAATATCGCTGACAGGTGTGTACGAATTGCCCAGATCAGACAATCCTGCCGCAATCTTCGCACCCTCGGTGGTCAGCGCTGCGCGCAGCGGCGTGTTTGGGGCCACGAAACTGCTGCCAGGCAAATGCAGCCCCATAAACTCCATGAGCATCTGGTTGGTATTCGCTGTGCCGTAAAACGTGCAGGTCCCCGCCCCATGATAGCTCGCCATTTCCGCCGCCATTAGTGCGTCGCGATCACATTTTCCTTCGGCAAAATCCTTTCGCACCTGCGTCTTTTCATCGTTGCCCATACCAGACGGCATAGGCCCCGCTGGTAAAAACACCGCTGGCAGATGCCCAAACCGCGCTGCCGCAATGACCAGTCCCGGAACAATTTTATCGCAAACACCCAAGTATACTGTTGAATCAAATACATTGTGCGACAAACCAATCGCCGCCGACATCGCAATGGCATCGCGTGAAAACAACGACAGCTCCATTCCATCCTGTCCCTGCGTGACCCCATCACACATAGCTGGAACCCCCGCCGCCACCTGCGCCGTGGCTCCAACACCGCGCACTGCATCCTTGATGTGATCGGGATATGCTGCGAACGGATGATGCGCCGACAGCATATCGTTATAAGCAGTGATGATCCCCACATTCGCGCCGCGCCCTTTGGCGAGCGCATCCTTGTCTCCCTCCATTGGGGCATAAGCATGGGCTTGGTTCCCGCACGACAAATGCGCCCGCTTTGGTCCATCAGACCGCGCCGCCGCCATTTGCGCTAGATACTTGGATCGTGCCTCGGCAGACCGCGCAGAAATACGCGCCGTCACTTCGTTGATTGTGGCGTTTAAGGTCATCTAGCACTCCGTGTTTACTATTTACGTTATCGCTAACGTAACATCATTTAACCCGCGCCATTGATAAACTCAACCCCCTTCCCACCGCTCGCCCGCCATAGTATCAACGCCACACAACATTTCTTAATGCGAGTCTCTGCTGCCATGTCCGAAAACCGTCTGCCCCACGAAAAAGGCTTCCACATCTCTTGGGATCAAATTCACCGCGACAGCCGTGCATTGGCTTGGCGATTGGATGGAAAAGGCCCTGACAATGGGGATTGGCGTGCAGTTGTGGCGATCACCCGTGGTGGCATGGCCCCTGCGATGATTGTTTCCCGCGAATTGGATATCCGCACCGTCGATACAATTTCCGTCATGTCCTACCACGCAGGCGGTGGCGCCGCGAATGAACGACGCGAAGCAAAAGTTCTCAAATCCCCAGATAGCGAGTTGATGGGCGATGGCACTGGTGTGCTGATCATCGACGATCTGGTGGATTCGGGCAAAACGCTGGAATTGGTGCGCAAATTGTACCCCAACGCCCACTTCGCCACCGTTTACGCCAAACCCGAAGGGGAACCGATGGTGGACACGTTTATCACTGGCGTATCCCAAGACACATGGATTTTCTTCCCGTGGGATATGGCGCTGCAATACGTTGAACCCTATCGCGGTGCATAAGCCGTGAAGAAAAACAGCCTCGCGCCTGAAACACTCGCGGCACAAGCACTGCGCCACATCGACGAAGCAACGGGCTCCGTTGTGCCGCCAATGCTCGCAACATCCACCTTCGCGCGGGATGAAAACTACGATCTGCGTGAAGGCTATATCTACTCTCGCTATGCGGGCCCGACGACCACGCACGCAGAAGAGATCATCGCCGCGCTCGAAGGTTCGGATGATAGCCTCTTGTTTAACTCTGGCATGTCCGCCTCTGTGGCCGTGGTGGAGGCCTTACCGCCACAAGCACATGTGGTTGCGCAAGGTATGATGTACCACGTTGGCCTGCAATGGCTTGACCGCCAAGCAGCACGGGGCGTCATTAGCCTTGATCACTTCCCTGCGGGTGATCTCGACGCGCTCGCAGACCAAATCCAGCCTGGCAAAACCAAACTTGTTTGGATCGAAACCCCCGCCAATGGCGATTGGTCCATCACCGATATTGCTGCCGCCGCAGAATTGGCCCACGCCGCAGGCGCAATTCTTATGGTAGACAGCACCGCCGCCCCGCCCTGCACGCAAAAACCGCTCGATCTGGGCGCAGACATCTCCTTCCACTCCGCCACCAAATACATGGGCGGGCATTCCGACTTCACCGCAGGCGTCTTATCCGCCCGTACCGATTTGCATATTTGGGACGAAATCCGCAACGTGCGCAGCTTCCAAGGCACAATCTTGCCTGCCTTCGAAGCATGGCTTCTGATCCGCTCCCTGCGCACACTCCACATCCGCTATGCAGCCTGCTCCAGCAATGCCATGGCTTTCGCCAAACACTTTGCTGCGCATAGGGATATTGAAACCGTCCTCTACCCAGGCCTGCCAACTCATCCCAGCCATCACGTTGCCGCCAACCAAATGCACAACGGCTTTGGGGGCATGATGTCGATCCTGATCAATGGCAAAGACAATCGCGCGTTTGAGATGGCCAAGAAAACCGAACTCTTTATCCCCGCCACATCTCTTGGCGGCGTAGAAAGCCTCATCGAACACCGCCGCACCGTTGCAGGCCCAGACAGTGGCATCCCAGACAACCTGTTGCGCATTTCTATCGGCATCGAACACATCGACGACTTGATCGCTGACTTTGAACAGGCCCTTGGGGCCACAGCGCATCTTGGCTAGCGGTTTCACTTTTCTTGGTACGCCCATCATTATTGACGGCACGCTGATCCTTGTTTGGTTAATTGTTTTCTTAGCAGGTATTTTTCGCGGCTTTGCAGGCTTTGGCTCTGCCCTGCTCGTTGTGCCCGCGCTGGCCTATGTTTACGGCCCAGCCCAAGCCATCGTGATCGAAGTCATCATCGAAATTCCTGTCGCACTGGGCCTAGTTTTCGGGGCGCTAAAACACGCAGAGCGCAAAGCGGTTTTGCCGATGCTGTCTATGTTCGTGATTTTTGTCCCGACGGGCGCATTTTTTGCCAGCATGATCGACCCTCAACCGCTCAAAATTGCTATCTCGATCCTCGTGCTCGCCATGCTCGTTGTCATCGCCCAACAAAAACGCCTCGCCGCCTTTATCACCCCGACGGGCACATATCTCGCAGGGGCGTTTGCAGGGTTGACCCAAGGCATGACCGCAATCGCTGGTCCCGTGTTTGCAACGGCAATCCTCGCACGCGGCGCACCGTCTCAGCAGGCGCGCGCCAATATCGTATGTCTGGCAGGGGGGCTCATCGGTTTGGCCTGCTTCAGCTTTTGGGCCGTAGGCTTGATAACATGGGCCACCGTCGCCTATGCCATCCTCGCCATGCCTGCCCTCATGCTCGGCGTCTGGGTCGGTGCGCGTCTGTTCAATCGCCTGTCAGATTGGAATTTGCGCCCGATCATGCTCGGGTTTGTCGCCATCACCGCGCTCGCCACATTGGCCCAAGCACTCACATAACCGCTCGCAGGGCGACACTTTCACCGATATAACACACCCAAATCAATCCAAAGGAGACTTCACATGTCCAACATCCAACGTTCCCACTCTAACGGTCGTATGTCCCAAATGGTCATCCACGGTGACACAATTTATCTCGCAGGCCAAGTGGCCGCCGAAGGGGAATCTGTAACCGCCCAAACTCAAGGCATCTTGCAACAAATCGACGATCTCTTGGCCGAAGCCGGCTCTGACAAAACCAAAATCCTCATGGCGCAAATCTGGCTTGATGACATGTCCGACTTTGCCGAAATGAACGCTGTCTGGGACGCATGGGTTCCCCAAGGCCACGAACCTGGTCGCGCTGCGGGTTCTGCGCATCTGGCGACACCTGGTTTTAAAGTTGAAATCATGATCACTGCCGCAAAATAACGGCATTGGGCCGCGCCTTACAAACGGTGCGGCCCACACAAACCCAACAAACCAGACGCACCCCCCTGCTTCTTCTGGCCGGAAATATCCAAAATCTAACATCACAGCCAACACAGGCACCTCGATGAAAACCCTGTCCCAATCCCCAACAGACACCGCATTCGTTCAAAACCCCTACCCGTTTTACGACCGTGCCCGCGCCGCTGGGGATCTGATTTTTTGGGAAGACTACAACCGCACCTGCGCCACCACGCACGCGGCTGTGAACCATTTCTTACGCGACAAAAACTGGGGCCGCGAAGTCCCTGCAGAATTTGCAAAACCCATCCCACCCCACATCCAACCATTTATGGATATCGAAGCCCATTCCATGCTGGAACTTGACGCCCCGCGCCACACACGGCTGCGCGCTCAGGTTATGCGTGCGTTCACATCGCGGCGGATCAAATCCCTCGCCCCTGAAATCGAAACGCTGGCCAATTCGCTGATCGACAGCTTCGGCCCGACCGTCGATCTCCTGCCCGAATTTTGCACCCCAATTCCCGTCACCATCATCGCCCGCCTAATCGGCGCCCCAGAAGAGGACGCCCACCTCCTCCTCGATTGGTCCCACAAGATGGTGGCGATGTATCAAGCCAGCCGCACCCGCGCTGACGAAGACGCCGCCGCCAGCGCCAGTCGCGCCTTTGCTGATTACATCAATGACATTGCAACGGCGCGAAAAACCGCGCCCAAAGATGATCTGATCACAGCCCTGATCGCAGAACTAGGTGATAAACTTTCACCCGAAGAGCTTACCACCACTTGCATCTTGCTGCTGAACGCAGGCCACGAAGCCACAGTTCACGCCATCGCCAACGGGGCCAAAGTGCTGCTGGAACATAATGCGGCACCAACAGATGCGAGCCTAGAGGAAACCTTACGGTTCGATCCGCCCCTGCATTTGTTTGAACGCCATGCCAAATCAGATTGCACCGTGTTTGGCCAAAACTTCAAACGGGGCGATACCGTTGCCTGCCTGCTTGCCAGTGCAAATCGGGACGACGATGTGTTTGAAAATGCGGCCCAATTTCAACCCAACCGCAGTCCTAACAAACTGGTCAGCTTTGGCGCAGGCATTCACTTCTGCCTTGGCGCACCGCTCGCAAGATTGGAAATGCAAATCGCATTGAAAACCTTATTTGTCCGCTGCCCCAACATGAAATTGCGCGACCAACCGACATATGCAGACACATACCATTTCCACGGCCTCACGGCCTTGAACGTCCGTCTTTAAACAGATTTCCGTGCATTCAACGCAGCTGAAATCGTGCCGTCATCCAGATAATCCAGCTCACCGCCGATGGGCACACCTTGGGCGAGCGACGTGACCGCGACCCCCGCTTCTTCCAACTGGTCGGCAATGTAATGCGCCGTGGTCTGCCCATCCACCGTGGCGTTCAGCGCAAGGATCACCTCTGTAACCTCTTCTGCCAGAACCCGTGAAATCAGCGATGGGATGCGCAACTCTTCCGGCCCAACCCCATCAAGGGCCGACAGGGACCCGCCCAACACATGATAGCGTCCTTTGAACACCGCAGTGCGTTCCATGGCCCACAAATCAGCCACATCTTCGACCACACAAATCTGCCCGTTTCCGCGCCGTTGGTCCTCACAAACGTCACAACGGTCTCTCGTGCCGATGTTCCCACACACCACACATTCGCGTGCCGTGGCGGCCACAGCAAACATGGCGTCTGCCAGTGGTGTTAGCAACAACGCGCGTTTCTTGATCAGGTGCAAAACCGCCCGACGCGCAGATCTTGGCCCCATGCCCGGCAACTTCGCCAGCAAAGCAATCAGCGCGTCGATTTCTTGGTTATTGCTGCTCAAAACGGCAGCTTCATCCCCTCGGGCAGGTTCAGCCCTTCGGTGATTTTGCCCATTTCGTCTTTCTGCATTTGGGCGGCTTTGGCCTGCCCGTCTTTGATCGCCGCAACGATCAAATCTTCCACAACTTCTTTGTCAGATGGTACAAACAGGGACGGATCAATCTCGATCCCTTTCACATCCCCTTTGGCGGTGACAGTGACTGTCACCATGCCAGCGCCCGCTTCGCCTGTGGTTGTCATTTCATCCAGCTTGGCCTGCGCATCGGCCATTTTGCCTTGCATTTCCTGCGCCTGCTTCATGATCTTGGCCATATCGCCAAGCCCGCCCAAACCTTTCAACATCGTTGTTCTCCTGTGAAATATGTTTCGTTGTAGTTAGCGTTTTAA
Organism: Amylibacter sp. IMCC11727; assembly: GCF_029854195.1. Lineage (NCBI taxonomy): Bacteria > Pseudomonadati > Pseudomonadota > Alphaproteobacteria > Rhodobacterales > Paracoccaceae > Amylibacter > Amylibacter sp. IMCC11727. The sequence goes on along the minus strand of NZ_CP122960.1, from coordinate 1,105,751 downwards.
ACCCAAAGAAACAAGTTAACGGGCCGCCAAACGCCCAACAAACCGCCAGCCCCAGATCATCGCTGCCGACCCTGCCAAAACCGCCGCCAATGCCTGCCCATACACAACACCCGGTGCTGCCAACCACAGGCCCATCAGCACGCAACAGGGATAAATCAAGATACCATCACGGAACCAATTGCAGAATGTGGAATAGATCGGCTTGCCCAAATTGTTAAACGCAGCATTCGATACAAACAACGCGCCCGCAAACATATACCCACCTGCGCCGATCAGCATAAACGCCAAGAACACATCACGTGACAAACCTTCGAGCCCGAACAGATTTGCAACTGGATCGCGCAGCAGGATCAACAGCCCCCAAGACAGCACCGTGTAGATCGCGCAAAAGATCAGCGCGTCTTTGTAGGTTTGCTTCACGCGGTCCATTTGCCCTGCACCAAAGTTCTGGCCAATGATCCCACCAATGGCACCAGACAAGGAAAATATTCCCCCAAACGCCAGCACGGCGATGCGGCTGACCACGGCCCAACCCGCAACCGCTGCATCACCATAAGCACTGATCACCTTGGTTAAGATATAGTTGCCAAATGGTGTGGAAAGTTGCGTCATCACCGCTGGAATTGCGATGGCCACAAACGGTTTAAACAGGGTGCGCAGCGTCTCACGCGAAACGGGCCCTACCATATCGTGAATCCGTACCACAAACCAAATGGACAGGATCGCCGACACTGTACGCGACACAACGATGCCCCATGCAGCCCCTTCAAACCCCCAACCAAGACCGAGGATAAACAGCGGGTCCACCACCATCGCCACCAGTCCAGCGGACATAGTCACAGACATGGATCGCACAGCATCCCCAATAGAGCGCAACACGGCAGAACCGACCATACCAAGCGCCATAAACGGCAAGCTCGGAACCGAGATCATCAAAAACCGTGCCGCATCTTCCAGCGTTTGTCCTTCAGCCCCTGCAAAGGCCAGAATTTCGCGCCGAAACACCAGCACGATCCCCGCCGTAAGCAATTGAAACACAAAGGTATAAAGTGCCGCCGACGTGGTTTGTTGCCGTGCCAACTCCAGCTTACCTTGGCCGATGGATTTGGACACCAGCGCCATGCTTGCGATCATCAATCCAATGCCGGTGGAAATGGTGAAAAACTGGATGGTCCAGCCAAAGCCAAGAGCCGCAACCAACCCTTCATCGCCAAGCCAACTGACCCAAAACAGGGTCGTCACATCCACCAGAAACATAAACACAAGGCCAAGCGACCCCGTTAGTGTCATCACCACAACATGGCGCATTGTTGATCCTGACAGGAACCGCGCCTTGTCGCCCATTGCGGCCATTATTCGCCCGGCTCCGCTGCGAAACGGCGCGAAAACACAGTTTCATTTCCAGGCACCGGATGGCGCGGGATCATCAACGCAAGAGCGAGCGAAATACACGCCACACTGGCTGCGAAAATGAACACTGCAGCAGGTGACATCAGCCACAAATACCCCAACATCGCAGGCAACAGAACCGCACCAATATGATTGATCGTAAACGCCACCGCCGCCGTAGGCGCAATATCCGCAGGGTCCGCGATTTTTTGGAAATATGTCTTTTGCGCAAAGGCCAAGGCAAAGAACAAATGGTCGATGACGTACAGGCTCGCCGCAATCACAACACCCCATCCAAACATGTAAATCCCACCGTAAGCACAGAACACGATGATCAGCCCGATATATTCAAACGCCAGCGCATTGCGCTCGCCCACTTTGGACACAAACGCGCCCATCAAGGGCGCAAAAATCATATTGGCCACATAGTTGATCAGGAACAGCGCCGTGACTTCATGCACTTCGAATCCGAACCGTTCCACCATCATAAAGGCCGCAAACACCATAAAGATTTGTCGCCGCGCGCCCGATGCCGCTTGCAGCGAATAATATAGCCAATAACGGGCGCGAAACACCATCTGCGTGTGCTGTTTTACGGGTGCTTCGAAGGTGGGATAGGCGAACCAGCAAAACAGCGTCAGCAATAAGGCCAAACCACCACCCGCGAGATAGATCGTGTTGTAATCCCAGCCCAAAACTTTCCAAACAAGCATGATAAAGCCATAAGCAAACAGGCTCGCACCCGATCCAACGGCCACATACCAGCCAAGGACTTGTGGCGCGCGTTCTTTCTTAATCCATTGTAATTCCAGAGACATTTTCACAGTCTCATAATAGTGAAATCCAATGGAGCCGATCAGCGTTGTCACCAACAACCCGCCGAAGGTTGGAAACCATGCGGTCACAGACACCGTGATTGCCAGCAACAACAGAGACATCACCGCAAGCGCCTGCTCGCGGATGTACCACAGCACATAAATGACCCCGATAGCCAAAAATCCTGGAATTTCGCGCAAAGAGTGCAGCCAACCAATGTTGCTGCCATCAAAATTCGCGACTTCAATTACAAAATTGTTCAACAACGCCATCCACGTGGAAAACGCCAGCGGCATCACAAACGCCATAACACCCAGCAACACCCAAGGCCGCCGCCACATGGGCAAACTGTCAGCGTCTAATACTCGTACAACATTGTCTTGCATGCCCCACCCCTACGCCTGTCGCACAAGAATGGCGAGCGCATTTTGCTCTGCAACGTAACGTTCTGTTTTTTGGAAAGGCTTACGCCGCTGTCAAAACACCCGCATCAAGGCGCACCATACGATCCATGCGTGCGGCCAGTTCAAGGTTATGAGTCGCGATCAACGCCGACATCCCCGATGCACGCACCAACGCCATCAACGCCGCGAACACTGTGTCTGATGTGCCTGGATCAAGGTTTCCTGTGGGTTCATCCGCCAGCAAAACCGCTGGTTTATTGGCCAAGGCACGGCAAAACGCCACGCGCTGTTGTTCCCCGCCTGACAATTCTGCGGGACGATGCCCAATGCGATCTTTCAGGCCGACCGTTTCCATCAATTGTTCTGCATGAGCCTGCGCATCGCGCTGGGAAACCCCATTGGCCAATTGCGGCAACACCACATTTTCCAGCGCCGTAAACTCCTGCAACAGATGGTGGAACTGATACACAAATCCAACGTCCTGACGACGCAGCCGCGTGCGGGCCCGATCCCCCGATCCCACCGCTTGGCCACTGATCTCCACCGATCCTGTATCTGGGGTATCAAGCAGCCCTGCAATATGCAGCAGCGTCGACTTCCCAGCACCAGAGGGCGCAACCATCGCCACAACCTCGCCCGCGGCCAGTGTGAAATCCACACCGTTCAACACCTTCACTTCGGTCGGCGCCCCAAGGTTATAGCCTTTGGTGATCCCGCTTAATTTCAACGCATCATTCATAGCGAAGTGCCTCCACAGGATTCATCCGTGCCGCGCGGCGTGCGGGGAAATACGTGATCCCAAACGACAGCCCCAGCGACAGAACGACCGCGCTTAATACATCACCCAATTCCAATTTGGCAGGCAAATGCGACAACAAGCGCGTGGACGGGTCCCAAACGCCACCCCCTGCAATTGTGTTCACAAAGCCAAAGATCGGATCAATGTAGATCGCGAACAAACAGCCAAGGATCACGCCCATCGCCGTGCCAACCAAACCAATGGACGCACCACAGATAAAGAACACCCGCAAAATCGACCCCTGCGTCAGCCCCATCGTGCGCAAAATACCCACATCACGGCCCTTGTTTTTCACCAGCATAATCAGGCCCGATACAATGTTCATCGACGCAATCAGCACCAGAATAGACAGGATGATAAACATAATATTATCTTCCATTTCCAACGCGCGGAGGAACCCACCAGACGCATTCTTCCACGTCCAAACCAGCGAATTTGGCCCCGCTGCAAGGGTCAGTTGATCGACAAAACCGTCCACCTTGTCAGGATCAGCGATCATCACTTCGAACTCGTCCACTTGCCCATCACGGTTAAAGAAACTCTGCGCCTCCGCCAGCGGCATATATACCCGTGTTTTGTCGATATCCCATCGCCCGACACCAAAGATATAAACCACTTCATAAGATCCAACCCGTGGGCTGGTTCCAACCACCGTTTTAATCCCATCAGGTGAAATCAGCGTGATTTTATCCCCAAGGGCAAGGTTCAATTCCCGCGCAATGCCAACGCCAATGGCAACGCCTTTGTCAAAATTGCTCAATTCGCCCAGTTGCGTTTCTGGCTCCACAACCAGCGGAATGCCCAAAACATCCTCGTATCTTTGGCCCAGCACCTGAATTCCCGTGTTGCGCCCATTGGCCGATGCCATCACTTGCCCGTTCACAATGGGGGCTGCGCGAACAACACCAGGCACTGCCTTGAGCTCCGTTGCCGTTTCATCATAATTTTTGAATGTTGTTACCGTGCGACCGTCCCCATCCAAATGAGGCGACACATAAACCGAAGCATGGGCATTTGCGCCCAGAATGGTGTTGGTGAACTCCACACGAAACCCTGTACGAACCGCAAGAGTTGCGATCAGCGCAAACACCGCCAGCGTGATACCGATCAACGAAATCCACGTCATAACGGACACGCCGCCTTCACGGCGTTTGGCGCGCAGGTATCGCCAAGCGATCATCCATTCAAACCGCGCAAAAGGGGCTGTGGTGCTCATGGATTAACATCCTCTATCCGTCGTTTTACTTCGGGTGTTTTGTTGCGGCGAAACACCCGACCAAGGCCTGCAAACAGCCCAAATCCTGCGAAGAACCCGCCAAGGGCAAAGATCAAGCCGTCAAAATCAATTGGTATGGCAGGGCGATATGCCGCCCACGCGCGGGCCACAATTCCGCTATCTGAAAATCGAAACACATGGCGCAAACGGGTAAAGGCATCGGCCCCTTCCAGCGCGATCAAATCGCTTTCCAATCGGTATAGGCGTTTGAAACTGCGTATCATATCCGTGCGCCGCGCCACTTGAAAATCATTGCCTGTCATCGACGCCAAAGCCTCTTCACGGGTCATGCCAACGCTGGTCGCGCTTTTGTCAAAATCCGCAGCCACAAGGCGCAATTCATCAACCGCTCCGCCCAATCGCTGCACGTATTGCTGCGAAAACTCGGGAAACTGCGATGCACCGACCAACAGGGCCGCCCCACCGCAAAGATTGATAACTCGTCCCATCGGACCGCCTGTGATTTGGCTTACAGGCTCGCGTAAATCTCTTTGACGCGGGCCACTGCCTCTGCTGGTGTCATCTCAACGCTATCCCCCGTCTTACGCGAAGTGAGCTCGACCACACCATTTTTCAAACCTCTTGGACCGACTGTAATGCGCCAAGGCAATCCGATCAAATCCATTGTCGCGAACTTGCCGCCCGCCCGTTCTTTACGATCATCATAAAGCGGTTCCAAACCAGCGGCGGTAAACTCTTTGTAAAGCGCCTCGCAAGCAGCATCCGCTTCCTCGTCACCTTGTTTCAGGTTCACAATGCCCACATGATACGGCGTCACGCCTTCGGGCCAAATGATCCCTTTGTCATCGTGGCTGGCTTCGATAATCGCGCCGAGCAGTCGAGACACACCAATGCCGTGGCTGCCCATATGCACCGCCACAGGTTTGCCATCAGGCCCCTGCACCGTGGCGTTCATCGCATCGGAATACTTCGTCCCGAAATAAAAGATTTGGCCAACCTCAATACCACGCGCCGATTTGCGGCGCTCTTCTGGCACTTCGTTAAACAGTGCTTCATCATGGGTTTCATCGGTACGCGCGTATTTGGTGGTGAACTCTTCCATGATGGCTTGGCACTGTGCTTTGTCATCAAAGTCGATATCACGGTCCCCAAACGTCAGCTCTGTAACCGCGCTGTCGTAAAACACTTCGCTTTCGCCCGTTTCGGCCAACACCAAAAATTCGTGCGTATCATCGCCACCAATTGCGCCACTGTCCGCGCGCATCGGAATCGCCTGCAAGCCCATCCGCTCATAGGTGCGCAGATAGCTTACCAAATGGCGGTTATACGCATGCAGCGCGTCTTCTTTGGTCAGGTCAAAGTTATAGCCGTCCTTCATGTAGAATTCGCGCCCGCGCATCACCCCAAACCGAGGGCGGCGCTCATCGCGGAACTTCCATTGAATCTGATACATGGTCAGCGGCATGTCTTTGTAAGATGTGACATGGGCGCGGAAAATATCTGTGATCAGCTCTTCAGCGGTTGGCGTGAACAACATCTCACGCTCGTGACGATCATTAAACCGCAGCATTTCTTCGCCAAATGCCTCATACCGACCGCTTTCCTTCCACAAATCTGTGGATTGAATGGTTGGCATCAACATCGGTAAATGCCCCGCCTTGGCCTGTTCTTCATGCACAATATCTTCGATCTTACGCAGCACTTTGAACCCCAGCGGCAGCCACGAATAAATCCCAGCAGTCGCTTGTTTGATCATGCCAGCCCGCAACATATAACGGTGGCTTACAATGGATGCTTCCGCAGGGTCTTCTTTCAACACAGGCAGGAAATAACGGGACATGCGCATGGGGTCGGCTCCAATTCTTGATCACCAAAACCTCTAGGCCAAACCGAACAGCGGTGCAACACGAACTACCGTGTCACGCCCCGCCATTGCGACCAGATCACAGCCGCCATGATAATCATCCCCCCGATCACCGTGATCATCGGCGGCGTTTCGGCCAAAATCACGAACCCCAACAGAACCGCCACAGGAGTTTCTAGTGCTGAAATCAACGCCACCTCCGCAGATGGAATGCGCCGCGCGCCTTCCATCATCAGCACAGAAGCAGTGGCAAACACCGCCCCAAACGCCGTGATGATCCACCGTTCATGGGGCACAACCGCCATCGCATCCGTCAAAAACCACGCAATCGGAACCAAAACCGCTGCCGAAACCGCCGAAGGCAGCGCGGCAGGGGTCTTGGGCCAGCGGCGATACACAACAAATGAGGCCGACATCATCAAAGCCATCCAAAACGCCAGCAAATCCCCAATCCACAACCCAGATTGCACACTGCCTTTTGCCACGATGCCAACCCCAAACAGCGTGGCAAAACTCGCGATCAGCACGCGGCGGCTTGGGGCTTCACGCAAAAACAGCCACGACAAACCCGCCGTCACAAATGGTGCTGTGGCCCGGATCAAGGCGACATTTGCCACGCTCGACAATTTAAATGCGGGAATAAACGCTGCCGTACCCGAGGCCATCAACACAATCGCCAAAACTGTTGGTTTGTTCAGCCCACGAAACTCTGCCAGCAACACACCACGCAGCGCCATATAGGCCAGCGTGAATCCCGTTGCCGCAATGCCGCGCCAGAAAATCACGCTCCACGCATCCGCACTGACCCCGCGAGTGAAAATCCCCGCACTCGACCACACCACAGCCGAAATCGTCACCAAAATCACGCCAATCACATAGGTCCGATCCATGCAGGTCTCCTTCTTTGGCCCCAGTGTACAGAAACGCTACTGACAACATGTTGTCAGGAGTCCTATGCTATCCCCAAGAAAAGGAAATCCCCGATGCCCCGATCCAGCCGTATGTTCGAAATCATCCAAGTCCTGCGGTCCGCGGCAAACCCCATGACAGCTGCGCAAATAGCAACCGAGTGTGAGGTCACACCGCGCACCATCTACCGCGATATTGCCACGCTACAATCCATGCGCGTGCCGATCGAAGGGGCCGCTGGCATCGGTTACATTATGCGGCGGGGCTATGATCTGCCTCCCCTGAATTTTGATGTAGAAGAGGCCGAAGCCATCACCGTGGGTCTATCCATGATTGCCCGCACAGGGGATAAATCCCTACAAAAGGCCGCCAAACGCGCCGCCCAAAAACTGGCCGAGGCAACACCGCTGTCAGAGACTTTGTTTTCCTCCACATGGGGCGCAGCCGAACCTCATGGCATTGATCTATCCGAAATCCGCCGCGCCATTCGCGATGAAAAGAAACTGTGCATCACCTACCGCGATGCGGACGGCACAGAAACAGATCGCACCGTTTGCCCCATTTCCATCATCTATTATTCAGAGGTGATCGTGATGCCTGCGTGGTGCGAATTGCGAAATAATTTCAGGCATTTCCGCCTTGATCGGCTCGCAAATCAGCCCAAAATCAAACCAGGCGGCAATTTCATCGGAAAAAGTAGGGCCCTACGTGCGCAATGGGCTGCCGATCACGCACAGGATTTATAACGCGCCTGACCGCGCAGCGCGCCCCATAGAAGTGGCCAACTCTGCCAAACGTGCCTCAACCACTTCACCGCCGAACGCCTCGGCCTGTGGCCCAAGGCGCAGATCAAGGTGGGTATCACTTTGTGTCAATTGCGATTGGGCCAAAACCTGCGGATCCCCCCCTGCCAGGGACGCCCCCAATCGCATTGCTTGTCCAATGATCTGTGCCGATTTTTGCTCTTCGTCGTTCAGAACGCTGCGCAACGTTTTGTATTTTTCGATTTTACCGCTTTTGCGATATCGATGCAGCAGCGCCATCGCCAACATCACCCGCCCCTTATGGTCAAGTCCACCCAAATTGCCTCGCATAGCGTTGTCGAAACACTCTTCCGCGCGTGAACTTGGATCGGATCGCCAACTCACATCATGCAGCAATCCAGCCGCCAAAACCAACCGTTGCAGCCGTGGCGCGTCGGGCAACAATGGTGCAACCCACGCGGCCAAATGCGCTCCAAACCCCACAAACCGCGCCGAAGTCCGCTCCATCACACGACAGGCTTCGATCAGCGGATCACGGGCACGCACATCTGGCGGCATTTTCTCAAACAACATGCCCTCGCGCAGACCATAGCTCGATACAGAAATCCGTCTTGGGCCAAACACATCCAGCAACTGGCGCAACACTCGCGCGGCCATCGGCACCAGCGCCATGCGCGTTGCGCTCGAAGTGGACGAAGCGGCCAAGTCTTCAGGGCTCGCAGATTTGATCCAATCGAGCGTTTCGATCATCTGTGCGGGCTCCAACACATACTCATGCAACACACCGAGCGGATAGGACCGTCGGATCATGTCCACTTTGGCAATGGCGCGATACGATCCTCCCACAAGGAACAGCGTTTCATATGTGCCCGATATCTGCTTACGCAACGCGGTTAATTCTCTGCGGATATGCGCATCCACGTCCCCTTTCACATCCGCCAAACGCAACGGCGCAAGGGGCGATGTCACCTGCGTGCCAACCGTCCCGTTGGACAGTTCCGCCAATTCCATAGATGCCCCACCAATATCACTGACAAGCCCATGGGCTTCGGGGCGACCCAACAACACGCCTTGGGCCGCAAGACGCGCTTCGTCTTTGCCCGCAATCACATCAATCTTGATACCTGTTTGCGCCAACACCTCTTTACAAAACTCGCCCCCATCTCTTGCATCGCGCACCGCTGCGGTGGCCACCGCCCGCAAGGATTGCACCTCAAAACTAGCCGCCAGAGCCGCGAACCGTTGCATCGCACGCAGCGCACGGGCCCGCCCTTCTGGATGCAAAACACCTGTTTCCGAAATATCGCGCCCCAACCCGCACAGGATTTTTTCGTTGAAAAAATACGCAGGCGAGCGGGCTGCTCCGTCAAACACCACCAAACGGACAGAGTTCGACCCCACATCAATCACGCCAACCCGTTCCAGTTCTGCAAACTTTGTTGTTATTTGCACGGTGGGTTAACCTTCATTGCTGTGCATCAACTTTGGCACATCTTTCGCGCCAACCGAACCACGGCCAGACAGCGACGGATTTTCCATGAAAAACTTGTGGCAATTGAACCAAGCTGATCCGTCCCCTTCCAAGTCGCGAACATAAGTGCCATCGGGCTGCAACACCCAAGAATTTACCTGATCGGCCAGATTGGCAGCCATGATTTGGCTCATGATCTGGGCATGCACAGTTTTGTTGGTTATCGGCACGAGCGATTCCACGCGGCGTTTCAAATTGCGCCCCATCCAATCGGCCGATGACATGAACACTTTGGCGTTTTTGCTAGGCAATCCAAACCCATTGCCAAAGCACACAATCCGCGAATGTTCCAAAAACCTGCCAACAATGGATTTTACGCGGATATTGTCGCTTAATCCCTTGATACCGGGACGCAAACCGCAAATCCCACGCACAACCAGATCAATTTTCACACCTGCCTGCGACGCGCGATAAAGGGCATCAATCACATCGCCATCAATCAGCGCGTTCATCTTGGCCCAGATTGTGCCAGGCTTTCCTTGTGCCACCGCATCCACTTCGTTTTGGATCATCCCCAGCAGATCATTTTTCAGATACAGCGGCGACACGGACAGTTTACTCAGCCCTTCTGGCTGCACATAGCCAGAGATGTAATTAAACACTTTCGTCGCATCATGGCCTAAATCCCGATCACAAGTGAAAAACGAAAGGTCGGTGTAAAATTTGGCTGTGATAGGATGATAATTCCCTGTTCCAAAGTGTGTGTATGTGACCAGCGCATCGCCTTCGCGCCGCACAACAGTGGACAGTTTCGCGTGGGTTTTTAGATCAATAAATCCGTAAACCACATGCGCCCCTGCCCGTTCCAAACGCCGCGATTGACGGATGTTTGCGGCCTCATCAAATCGGGCTTTCAATTCCACCAATGCGGTCACAGATTTTCCGTTTTCCGCAGCCTCACACAACGCCTCGACAATCGGGCTTTCGTTAGATGTACGATACAGCGTCTGTTTGATCGCCACCACATCGGGATCGCGCGCTGCTTGGCGCAGAAACTCCACCACGATGTCAAAGGTTTCGTAAGGATGATGTAGCAGCATATCTTTTTGGCGAATGGCCGCAAAAATATCCCCTTCAAAGTCCTGCACCCGTTCTGGCACACGCGGTTTAAACCGCTGCCATTGCAGATCGGCACGGCTGTCCAAAATCACCGCAGCAAGGTCTGAAACCCCCAGCAGACCGTCCACTTCAATCACATCAGATTTTTTAAGCCCCAAAGACTCGAGGATCACATTGGTCAGCCCACTCGGTGCCCCTGTGGACAGAGTCATGCGGATCACTTCGCCTCGACGACGACGTTTCAGCGCGGTTTCAAATTCGCGCACCAAATCCTCAGCTTCGTCTTCAAGTTCTAAATCACTGTCGCGTAGCAATCGGAACGAACAATGCCCAACAATGCCATAGCCTGGAAACAGTTGATCCAAAAACTCTAGCAAGACCTCTTCGAGCATGATCAACCGTTGTGTGCCCGCCAAACCATCTGGCAGCGCCACAAACCGCTGCACCTGCGCGGGGATAGGCAGCAAAGATTGCAAAACGCGTTTGTCTTTCTTGCGCCGCAACTCCAACGCCAACGTTAGACCTGTATTCGGGATAAACGGAAACGGATGCGCAGGATCAATGGCCAACGGCGTTAGGATCGGAAAAATCTGTTCCACAAACACTTGTTTTAGATGCGCGCGATCCTCTTCTGACAGTTTATCACGGGTTAAAATATCAATCCCATCGCGCTTTATCTCGGCCATCAGATCGACCCAGACATCTTGTTGGGTTTGCATCAAACAACGGGCATCCAGATCAATGGCATCCAATTGCTGCTGGGGCGTCTTCCCATCAAGGGCTGGTCGTTGAATATTATTGCGCACCATTTCGCGCAGACCTGCCACACGCACGGTGTAAAATTCATCAAGGTTCGTACCAGAAATCGACAGCATTTTTACCCGTTCCAGCAGGGGCAAACGCGGGTTTTGCGCCTCTTCCAAAACGCGGGTGTTAAACGCGAGCCAGCTCAGCTCGCGATTAAAAAACCGCGCGGAACTGGTGATATCCAACTCGGGCACTTCAACCGCTTCTGGTGTTGGGTTGTGCAGAAAATCTGGCTCGATATGTGACGATACCACGGGGCTATCCTTCATGTGTCCAACTCCATTTGCGCAAGAATTTCACGCACCATTCCCTGCCCAATTGGCTTTTTGCGTTGCAAAGACAGATGGTCCATCTGTCCCACCAGATCGCGCATCCCGACAAAGGACCGCTCCGCGCGGCGCAGGATGTAATCCACAACGCCTGGCTCCACCTGCAACTGCCGATCCGCGCATTGTTTCAAAAACACCGCTGCCAAAAGCCTATCATCTGGCGCGCCCAATTGCACGAGCAAGCTGCCCTGAATGCGGCTCGCCAGATCGGGCAGGCCAATGGCCCAACCGCTTGGCACGCCCTGTCCTGTCATCAACAGCGGCCGTTCCTGTTGGGCTTGGATATTATGCAAGTGAAACAACCGTTCTTCCTGCGCGCGCTGTCCAGCAATGGCATGCACGTTTTCCACACACACCGCGCCACCGATATCGCGTGCATCCCAGTCGCCATTCGCTGCAATCACCGATCCCTCAACCATCTCGGCCCAAATCTGTGCCAAATGGGATTTACCCGCGCCCGCTGGTCCAGCCAAAACCATTTTACCCAAGGGCCAAGTGGGCCAGCTTTCGATAGCAGCCACAGCCGCTTCGTTCGCAGCAGAGCGGAAAAAATCATCCCGTCCGAACGCCGTTTTAACCGGCAGATCGAACACCAGTTGTTCAGCCATCGCCGTTGTCTTTCTGGCCCGACATCCCCGTGTACAATCGCCCGTCCAAATATTGGCTTACACCAAATCGGAAGAACACGCCCAGCATGGCCGCAACAGGAACCGCAATCAGCATCCCTGTGAACCCCAAAAAGCTGCCAAAGGCAGACAGTGCAAACATCAACCAAACAGGATGCAACCCAACGGACCGTCCAACCAGTTTCGGGGTCAAAAAGTTACCTTCCAGCATCTGACCAATCACAAAGATCACCAAAACCGCGACAATCCAAATCGGATCATCCCAAAACTGAAACAACGCCAGTCCGATGGACAACACGCCCCCAATGATCGATCCCACATAAGGGATAAAGGTTAACAGTCCCGCAATCAGGCCAACCACCACGCCAAATTGTAGCCCGACCAGCATCAAAGCCACCGCATAAAATGCACCCAAAATGCTGCAAACCGTCAATTGGCCACGCACGAATCCTGCCAGAACATTGTCCACCTGCCGCGCCAAATCGCGCACCGTTTCCAAATGATCGCGCGGAATCCAGCCATCAATCGTGGCGATCATACGATCCCAATCGAGCAGCATGTAAAATGCCACGACTGGGGCGACGACCATGAAAATGGCCACATCCACAATGGTAAACGCAGACGCCAGCAACGCATTTGCCAAATCCCCACCCTTGGAGCGCACAAATTCAATGACGGAATTCAACCCCTGCAACACTGCAGACCCTTCTTTAAAAGCCTCAGGAAAGCGTTCTTTGATAAAGGTTTGCAGTTGCGCCACATACTCAGGCAACGCCGACACAAATCCCGCCGTTTGGCGCACCAGCAATGGGATCAAAACAATCAGTAAGATCAGGATGACCACCACCGCCACAAGCGTAATCACTGTGGTCGCCACACTGCGCGACAAACCCGCCGCTTCCAGTCGATCCGCAACAGGGTCCAGAAAATACGCAATCGCCATGCCCGTGATGAACGGCAACAACACATTGCCCATCACCCAAAGGCACAGCAGAAAGACCACCGCACCGATGCCCCAATACCGCACCTGTTCATTTGTGCTCAACGCCATGATAACTCCGCAAAAAATTCAAGACTCACATGTACCCTAATCCGTGCGCGAAAACAATTGATCCACCGCTCTTGCATCCGCATTCGGGCTGAGGTTACCTCGCAGCACCAAAAGAAAAGGCCACCCCATGCCCAAAACCCGCGTTGCCCTAGAAATTGGTCACGGCACATCACTGCGCCGAATGGACTATACCGCCGCCGCCCGCCGCGCCATTCAAAACGCACTTTGGCGCAATTCATTAACGGTCGCACCCGCTTTCGGCTTCCCCAAAGAAGCCATGATCGTGGATGTAGACATCGCGGTACAACACCCTGATAAAGTGGACACAGACGCGCTCAAAGACATGTTTCCTTACGGCCAAATCGCGATCACGGCTTCTCACGGCGGCCTTGATATCGCCAAACCCACCAACACGGATCACACCGTCATCGCCAACGCCGCAATCGTCGTTTCTTTTGATATGGAGCCTGCATAATGGATCACCGTATCATCCTTGAAACAGGCATCGGCACAGACCTTTACGGCCAAGACTACACCAAAGCCGCGATCCGCGCCGTGAATGATGCCATCCGTCATTCCTCGCTCACCTTGTTCACGGAACTGAACCTCGACCACAAACAAATGACGGTTAAGGTCACCATCGGTGTTCAAGATCCAGACGCGCTCGACACCGCGCGTGTTGCTGCGGAATTGCCGCGTGGCAACGCTCAGGTCACGGCAATCAAGGGCGGCCAAAACATCCCCTCTGCCGATGGAACAACAGCCAGCGTCATCGCAACCGCCGCAATCGAAGCCTATTACCCCATCGACCAGTCGGCGTATAAACTTTCAAAATAATCCGACATCCCGCGTCGCATTCGGCATTGCGCCCCGTATAACGGGATGTACCTTTTGGGGAGTAGCAGGAGCCGCAGATGACAGATTTAAAAGGCAAACGCGTGTTACTCACCGGCGCCGCTGGCGGGATCGGGCAGGCCGTTGTACGGCGTTTCCAATCCGCTGGGGCAACCGTGCTTGGTGTCGATATCAAAGACAGCGTGGCGGATCATTCAATCACCGGCGATCTGATGGACGCCACATTCTGCGACGCTCTCCCAACCCATGCTGCCGATGTATTGGGTGGCCTCGACATCCTTATCAATAACGCAGGCATCATCACACGGGGCGACATCACGCAAGCCACTGACACCGATTTCGCCCGCACCATGGCCATCAATGTGGAGGCCCCGTTCCGCCTCTGCCGCGCGGCTATTCCCATCATGGCCGCAACTGGGGGCGGTGCCATCGTCAACACATCGTCCTGCTGGGGCGTTCACCCTGGCCCGAACCATCCCGTCTACGTCATGTCCAAAGCCGCCGTCGCGTCGATGACCCAATGCCTCGGCATGGACCACGCTCATCAAGGTATCCGCGTCAACGCCGTCTGCCCAAACGAGGTCAACACTCCAATGATCCGCACGGGTTTCAAAATTCGTGGCATGGACCCTGACAAAGCCATCGCAGAATTGAATGCCTCTGTCCCCCTTGGCCGCATTGCCGAGCCTGAAGACATCGCCGATGTGATCCTCTTCCTCGCCTCGGATCAGTCCCGCTACATGTGCGGCGCACTCCTCGAGGTAAACGGAGGAAAACCCGTCAAATGATCGACTTCAATGGAAAAATCGTTCTTATCACAGGCGGGCGCAGTGGCATCGGCGCGGCCACCGCAGACAGGTTCGCCGGCCTTGGCGCAACAGTCTTCACCGCCCAGCGCGGCACGGACCCAACCCACACCAGCATCACCGCAGATTTCCTTGATCCAACCGCACCACAAAACGTCATCGACCAGATCATCGCGCGAACAGGAAGACTCGATATCCTTGTCAACAACGCGGGCCTGATGATTGAAGGCACCACCCTTGAAACCAGCGAACAAGACTGGGCCAACACCATTCAGGTTAACCTCACCGCGCCCTTTTTACTGACCAAATCCGCCCTGCCCCACCTGATCAAATCCGCTGGCAATATCGTCAATATTGGTTCCATCGAAGGGCTCGGCTCGAACCCACGCCACCCTGCTTATTGCGCTTCAAAAGCAGGCCTGCATGGCCTGACCCGCGCCATTGCGGTTGATCATGGCCCAGATGGAATACGCTGCAATGCCGTGGCCCCAGGCTGGATCGACACCGATCTCAACACAGCCTTCATCGAAAGCTTGGGCGACCCAGCAGAGTTTCGCAAGAAAATCGGCGGCATTCACCCCGTCGGTCGCACGGGTGCCCCGAGCGAGGTTGCAAATCTTGTCACTTGGCTCGCCTCAGACGAAGCTGCCTTTGTCACTGGTCAAATCTGGACAATCGACGGCGGCAGAATGGCAAAACTCAGCCTACCCTAAAGCGTTTCGCTTAAAAAACCGTCGCATCAGCCTTTCGCGAAATGCAATAATCCCCACATTTCTTTCGACTAAAATATCCAAAATCGCTTTTGCCCAAGCAAAAGCTCCCAAGCACATGCGCAGCATACAATTAAACAGGCCGATTAAACTGAGCGATGCAAAACGTAATCCACATCGTCCCCAACCTCGGCCGTAAAGCTCATGCCCAACCGCTCCATCAACGCAATGGATCGCGCATTGTCTTTGTGCGCACCTGCAATAATCTGATCTAGTCCAAGATCATCAAACAGATAGCCAATCAACGCCCGCACAGCCGCCTCGGCCAGCCCTTTGCCTTGCGCACCTTGTGCCAATGTCACACCAATCTCTGCTTCGGGTTTATCCGCGCTGACAAAAACACCCATGTCCCCGATCAGCTCACCGTCCAAATCAACACCAATCTGAGACCATTGTCCTTTCACAAACAACGCGGCTTTGGACATGTGCTGTAAAAACCCTGCGGCCTTTTCATCATCCATACGGTCCCAGTCTTGAAACCGACCCACTTCTGGGTCTTGGCGATAGGCTTGAAACGCCGCCAAATCTGCAGGCGAAAGGCGGCGCAGTACCACGCCCTTTGTGCCTTTGATCACAAAGTCAGACAAACTGCTCGCGGATCAACCGCTCTTCCAAGCCGTGTTCTGGATCAAACAGCAACCGATGAGAAATATCTGGCGCGCTTTGGATTTCCACCCATTCCACAGCGCGGGCATCAAAACTGTCTGCCACCGCTTGCACAGGGCGTTTATCTGATTCCAACACTTCGATTCGCACTTTCGCACGCATCGGCAACAAAGCCCCACGCCAGCGCCGTGGGCGAAACGCTGCAACGGCCGTCAGCGCCAAAATCTCCGCCCCGATGGGTAAAATCGGACCATGCGCAGAATAGTTGTAGGCGGTTGAACCCGCTGGGGTTGCCAACAGCGCCCCATCACACACCAGCTCAGACAGCCGCTCTTTGCCATCCACCAAAATTCGCAGTTTGGCCGCTTGGGGCCCTTTGCGCAGCAAAGATACTTCGTTGATGGCCAAACCTTCGCGTTCTTCGCCATCAACACCATGTGCCGTCATGCGCAGCGGATGGATCACGGTTTCCTCGGCCAGCGCCAGCCGATCCTCTAACCCGTCTTCGGAATATTCATTCATCAAAAACCCAACTGTCCCACGGTTCATTCCGTAAACAGGCGCACGCAGACCTTGGGTTTCGTGTAAAGTGGACAGCATAAAACCATCCCCCCCCAACGCGACGATCAAATCCGCTTGCACAGGGGACACATGCCCATACCGCTGCACCAAAGCCGCGCGGGCGTCTTGGGCCATTTCGGCTTTGCTGGCCAAAAAACTGATCTTTTTAAATCGCATCACCTGCGCCTTTTTGATTGTCTTGCGTTACCATCCCTGCACAGCCCCACCAGCGCAAGCGAAACTGCGGGTCGGTTCGGCCAAATCCTTCAAAAAATTGGCTTATTGCATACCATCGCACACAAAGAATCGGCTTATTTGCGACAGTTTGCACCTTTGCTTTTGGAGTGATTCCCCATATTCCGTCCGCCAAGAATACAAATCCGTCGCATCTGGAACTTCTGGAACCGACGGCACCAATTATACCCTGCGGCAATCGCCCTCCAACAACAGGATGCACTTATGACAAACGTACGCGACGCTGGCTTCTTCACCGAAGACCTATCCACCCGTGACCCAGAGATTTTTGGCTCCATCACTAACGAACTTGGTCGTCAACGGGACGAAATTGAACTGATCGCATCCGAAAACATTGTATCCAAGGCCGTTATGCAGGCCCAAGGGTCGGTGATGACGAACAAATATGCCGAAGGCTATCCTGGGCGTCGCTACTACGGCGGGTGTCAGTTCGTTGATGTGGCAGAAAACCTCGCTATTGAGCGTGCGAAACAACTGTTCAACTGTGAATTTGCTAACGTGCAACCAAACTCGGGTTCCCAAGCAAACCAAGGTGTAATGCAGGCGCTCTTGCAACCAGGCGACACAATCCTTGGCATGTCTTTGGACGCAGGGGGCCACCTGACACACGGCGCGAAGCCAAACCAATCAGGCAAGTGGTTCAACGCTGTTCAATACGGCGTGCGCAAGCAAGACAACCTCTTGGATTATGACCAAGTCCAAGAATTGGCCAACGAACATCAGCCAAAAATGATCATCGCGGGTGGTTCTGCGATCCCACGCCAAATCGACTTTGCCAAAATGCGCGAAATCGCAGACAGCGTTGGTGCATACTTGCACGTGGACATGGCCCACTTTGCGGGCCTCGTGGCGGCTGGCGTTCACCCGTCCCCATTCCCACACGCCCACGTTGCCACAACAACCACGCACAAAACACTGCGCGGCCCACGTGGTGGCATGATCGTCACAAATGACGAAGCACTGGCCAAGAAATTCAACTCTGCCATCTTCCCTGGCATCCAAGGCGGCCCCTTGATGCACGTTATCGCGGGCAAAGCCGTTGCTTTTGGCGAAGCCTTGCGCCCAGAGTTCAAAGCCTACCAACAACAAGTGGTGAAAAACGCCCAAGCTCTGGCAGACCAGCTGATGAAAGGTGGTCTTGATATCGTTACTGGCGGCACAGACACACACGTGATGCTCGTCGATCTGCGCCCCAAAGGTGTAACTGGCAACATCACAGACGCCGCCCTTGGCCGCGCCCACATCACAACAAACAAAAACGGCATCCCGTTTGACCCAGAAAAACCAACCGTGACCTCAGGCATCCGCCTTGGCACACCGGCGGGCACAACCCGCGGCTTTGGCGAAGCAGAGTTCCGTGAAATCGGTGATCTGATCGTCGAAGTGGTGGACGGCTTGGCCGCAAACGGCCCAGACAACAACGGCGCAGTCGAAGCCGCTGTCAAAGCCAAAGTGGCCGATCTTTGCGGGCGCTTCCCAATCTACGAAGGCATGTAAGCCCTTCACCCAAAACTTCTGCAAAGCCGCGCCATCTGGTGCGGCTTTCTTTTTGGCGCCCTCCCAAGGCTGCCAATTGCATCTTTGACGCAAAACCGTTCTACTCCATATTATTGCAGGTCCGCATTGGATCAATCTCATAGAACAGGCTTTCGCGTGATCAGAATACTCTCCGCCCTCATCCTTATTGCAACGACCATCAGCACCCACGCTCAAGAGGTGATACCGCTCAAAGATATCGGTGGTTTGCACTCGGCTTATGTTGTGCCGCGTGACACATTCAATCGCGTTGATGTGCAGCTCATTGTGCTGTCGGGATCTTATGATGACGACGAAGTTTCCGGCACGGCCCACTTTCTTGAACATCTCGCGGCGTTTTCGGCAGACACTTACGTTCTGCGCGAGCCCCGCGCACGAGACCTGTTTGCCAAGACAAGTTCGGTCGCCACCATCTACACCAACTCTGGCGCACCAAACGACATTGACCGCCTGATGAAACTGTCCCGCGCCGTATTGAACGATCCTGTTCTGCCCAAAGATTTCCTTGAAAGCGAAATCAAAATTGTCGAACGCGAAACCCTTTTGCGTGAACGCCAATACCCCACTCGCTGGCTACGCCGGATCAATCTGCAAAACCTTTATGGGTCAAAACGCGGACGTGCCAACAATATGATCGAGGACCTGCCGCGCCTTAACTTGCAAACGGCGCTGGAATTTCACAAAAAACACTATGCGCCAGCCAATGTCATGGTTTTGATATCGGGGAAAATTTCGCCCGAACAAGCAGCTGCCAAGGTGAAAGAGTATTTTGGCGACACCGAACAGTCCACCGCACCCGAAAAATGGTGGCTCAACGAAAAGCCCGATCCAAACCTGCGCCACAAAGAAAGCCTGTCCTCTGATCGCCTACAGGACAACATCATCATTTATTCCAAATTCATTGATTTGGATTGGGTGGACACCTCTATTGATTTGCAGGGCGAATTTTTTATCGGCGTCTCGATTTTCCAATCCCGTATCCGCGAAGCCTTAATGTTCAACCGTTTTGATTTTCAATCCGTCGGCACAGATTTCTTTATGGCCAAAAACGGCGATACGGAAATGAACACCTTTATCGAACCGATGCCTGGCGTGGATTTTGAAACGGCCTTGGCTACATTTGAAAACACCTTCAATGCTTTGTTGGACAAACCAGTCACGGCCGAAGAAATCGACACAGCCCGCAAACGTAATGCCGCCCACGCCAAAGGAGCCGCCCGTGGCTCACAGGATTTCTTGCGCTTTTTGGAAAACGTGGCCTCTGACGGGCTACCGCCCATATCTCCAGGCACATATGCGAAACTGATCGAAGACACGACAGACGCCGAAGTCCTGCGCTTCATTGAAAAACTGATCGAACCCTCCGCGACTTCGATCCTCTTTGCAGCGAAGGAAGATTAAAATGAAACGCATTCACATGATCCTCGCCGCATTTGCCTTGTTTGCAACGCCACTCGCCGCGCAAACCGAATTGGTGGCCAGCAAGATTTCTCCCAAATACGCAAGCCTGCGTCCGTTAACCAATGGGCTATCGGCAATTTCACTGATGTGGCCGCTCAACAGTTTGGCTGAAAATCGGATCGAAGCCACCCATGCGGGTCTCGCCACAATTGTCCGCGGCCCCACGTCCGAAATGTCAGAGTTTGAGGCAGACACCTATCGCGAAATCAACGGCATCGATCTTGGCATTACCCTTTTGCCCAATCATATCATGCTGACCCTCTCGGCCCCGTCTGATGGCTTTGCAGAGGCAATCGGACACATGTCCGACCTCATGACCAGTCCCAATTTTTCGCGGCAGTGGTACGCCCGCCAGATCGTGCAACAACGCCCGCTGCTCGCCACAAAAACCCGTCGTCCAGATAATGTGACAGGGGTTCTAAGCGACTTTATCCTATTCCCTGAAGAAGATGATGGAACCGACATCGCAAACCTGAGCTTTCAGTTTGGTATGCCAAGCCAAATCGTTGTGCGCCACGAGGGCGATGTACAGGGCGATGTGACTGCCTTCTTGCGCAAACTGCCCCGCCAGAACTCCGACATGGACCAACCCAAAGCAAAAATTACCGACCTCCCCAAAGGCGTGATTTTCGCCCCAGACGCGTCCAGCCGCGAAACTCTGATGTTTTTGGTGAAATCCGAAACATTTGACGGTGCAGAAGATTTCGTCGGGGCCAATATGCTGATGGATTACATGGGGGCTTATCAAGGATCAGAAATGTTCCGCGTCATCCGCCAAGAACTCCGCGCAGCCTATAATCCAACCGCAGATTTTGAACAGCTTGGCAAAAACCGCGCTTTGATGTCCCTCTCGGCGACGGTGCAATCCAGTGAATGGCCAATGATCCTTGAAGAGATGAAAGCCATCTACAACCGTGTGCGCGACAGCGATGCAACAGACCAAGGAATGCGAAACGTCAAACGCCGCGCCCTGAATGGACTTGATTACCACTTTTCCACCAACGCCCGTTGGGGCGCCAGCAAATACATGGATGAATACACCGATGCGGCTTCAGGACAAATCCGCTTTCCTGTATTCACCGCTGTCGTAAACGCCGACGTCGAAAAAATTCGCGACAACGCAAAGGATCATCTACCCCCGTTAGACGACTACCTTTTGATCCTGATCGGTGGCTCTAATCTTCCGCCCGAAGCAATGAAAGCGGATGGATATTGTGAACAGCCGTTGTCCAAACCACTGCGCCATTGTCTTACCCAGTTGCGCTAGGGCCTGTTAACACTATCGAAATCTCTCCAGTTTCAGTCGAATTTTCGCCAGAACAAGGCATCTGACCGCAGGAATAGGGGTCTATTTCAAGGGCAGATAACACAGGTCTGGCGAAAATTCGCGAAACCCTTAGGGGTGCGGCGGATTTTGCCCGGCCCTGTGTTAACTGGCCCTAATCAATCGGCGCACCATTCCAACATAGGTTTCTGCGATGG
Organism: Amylibacter sp. IMCC11727; assembly: GCF_029854195.1. NCBI lineage: Bacteria > Pseudomonadati > Pseudomonadota > Alphaproteobacteria > Rhodobacterales > Paracoccaceae > Amylibacter > Amylibacter sp. IMCC11727. Next base: position 1,083,834 of record NZ_CP122960.1, on the reverse strand, counting down.
CGGCACGATCCAATCGCCCGCCGTCGCGATACCATGTGTTTACTCCCGTCAGCATCGCCAGAACCGCGAGTGTGGTCATCTTGCCGTCATCCTGCGTCACACCGCAATCTTGCAAGATGCGCTCTAATATCCGCTCATAGTCCGCACGCAACCCTTCGATCACGGCGAAATTCTCTGGGGTCAGATTGCGCAGTTCCATATAGGAAATGAACACTGCGTCCACGCGATCCAAATGATGGTGGATGTGAAACCGCACAAACTTATCAAGCTGCTCAAGCCCACTGCCATCACCCGCCACGTCTGACCAAGCCGCCAACAACTCTTCCATGTGAACCTGCATCAATTCGAACAACAGGCTTTGTTTGTCAGGGGTATATCGATACAGCGCCCCCGCCTGCACACCCACCTCTGCCGCGATCTGGCGCATAGAGACGGCAGCATAGCCATCGCGGGCAAACAAGCGCAACGCTGCCGCCCGCACCAGGGGCCGTGTTTTTTGCGAACTTGAACCAGATTTGCGTGCCATGCGGCGTCCCTTTGCTGCTAAGTCCCAAATGAAATGAACACCTGTTTAATTACAACCCCATTGCCCGACACCGCGCAATCCCATATTAACGGGATACACCCCTGCGGAGCCGCCAAATGCGCCTGATCTTTGCCAGCATAACCCTGTTTGCCTTGAGCGCGTGTTCAATCCAAGACAACCGCAGCGATTACGAATACCCAGCTGCTTCTGATGTCTCTGGCGCTAAATGGCCAGATTTGGCCATTACTGCCGAACTCGAATCTGCGGGCCAATCTGTTTCGGATGAAGCCACAGAAAACCAAACAGACGCAGATCGTTTGGCTGCGCGGGCCGTTGCGTTGCGCGCACGGGCGGCACGCTTGCGTCAACAGGTCGGAAATTAACCCATCCCTTTTTGTGAGCGGTGAAGCTAACCGCCCGAGCGATTTATCTCTGGTTAAAAGTCGCGTGTTAAAGCGCCAATCACATTGCACGCCCCGCGCTGTTCCTTTAACACATCGGCCAAACCAAGCTGCATTAAAAAGGGCCTTTCCATGACCAAATCACTTCGTCTCGGCATTGCTGGCCTTGGAACCGTTGGCGCGGGTGTCATTAAGATCGTACAACAAAATGCGGCGCTGCTCACAGCACGCTCTGGCACATCAATCGAAGTGACCGCCGTCTGCGCTCAGTCGCGCAGCAAAGACCGTGGTGTCGACCTGTCCACATACGCATGGGAAGACGACCCCGTTGCGCTGGCCAAACGCGACGATGTGGATGTGTATGTGGAACTCATGGGCGGCGAAGACGGCCCTGCCAAAGCCTCTGTCGAAGCGGCCATCGCCGCAGGCAAACATGTGGTAACCGCCAACAAGGCGCTTCTTGCGCATCACGGTCACGCACTGGCTTCTGCTGCCGAAACTGCGGGCATCTCTTTGCGCTACGAAGCAGCCGTTGCAGGGGGCATCCCCATCATCAAAGCCCTCACCGAAGGGCTCGCGGGGAACAAGATCGAACGGATTATGGGCGTTATGAACGGCACCTGCAACTATATCCTAACGCGCATGGAACATTCCGGCCTGCCCTACGCTGATATCTTCGAAGAAGCCAACCAGCTTGGCTATCTCGAAGCAGACCCAAATCTCGATGTGGGTGGAATTGACGCCGCGCACAAACTGGTGCTGCTGTCCTCCATTGCCTATGGCACCCAAGTGGACTTCGCCTCTGCACAACTGCAAGGCATTGGCGAGATTTCCATCGACGACATTACCGCAGCCAAAGACATGGGATACCGCATCAAGCTGCTCGGCCTATCGCAAATGACAGACAAGGGTTTGGAGCAAACCATGCAGCCTTGCCTCGTCCCATACAACTCCCCTCTGGGTCAGCTCGAAGGCGGCACAAACATGGTCGTGGTCGAAGGCGACAATGTGGGCCAGATCGTTTTACGCGGTGCAGGTGCTGGCGAAGGGCCAACTGCCTCCGCTGTTATGGGCGATGTGATGGACATTGCGCGCGGCATCACAATCCCAACCTTTGGCATCCCAGCGGCACAACTCACAAACGCCCCCGCCGCGCAGTCCACTACTCCCTCTGCCTATTACATCCGCATGAGCCTGCGCGATGCACCTGGTGTGCTTGCAAACATCGCCAAAGCACTGGGTGATGCGGGCATTTCAATAGACCGCCTGCGCCAACAAAACCACACAGGCGACAGCGCTCCGGTTTTGATCGTCACACACCCCACCGAACCGTCCAACGTCGACAAAGCTTTGGCCGCAATCGCCCAAAACAGCGATACCACCAGCGCCCCAATCGCCCTGAAGATTGTCGAGGTTTAAGTGCGATCCCAACCACTCTTCTTGGCCTAAACATCCAAAGAAAAAACCCCGCAACGCGCGCTGCAGGGGCAATCCATCCGTAGGGCGGGCTTCAGCCCGCCTTTATCTTCGCTGCCCTTATCCAGCCACAGCCTCGCGCATATGGGCAAAGTGCTTGTCCCACCCATCATCCAGCGCAGACATTAAGCCAAAGGCCGCCTCACCCGCTGCCTCGATGCCTGTGTGGGTCAGCTTAATTCGCGTCCCACCTTCAACCGCATTCAACTCCCACAGCAACTCGGTCATCACACCACCAAGGGGCGCGATGGTGAACGACTGGCGCAAACGGTTGGGCGCGGACATTTCCAGCACCTCGCCCCAGCACCGCTTTGCGCCCTCTTCTTCACGACTGTAAAGCGTATACTCCGCCCCTTCCTCAAAATCCGCATCCGTTTTGAAAAACCACTGCTCCAGCTTTTTCGCTTCTGTCAGAAATCCCCATGCGGCCTCAATCGGCACACCCAAGAAAACTGTCTTTTCAATTGCTGTCTCATTCATCGTTAAAGTCCTTTTCTGCGGCGGCTTTCAAAGCGGCCAGTTTGTTGTCCCAGAACCGATCAAAGAATTTCAGCCAGCTTTCCAATTGTGAAAATCCCTCCCGGTTCAACGCATTCACCTTTTCGCGGCCCTGTTCGCGCACCTTGATCAACCTGCCTTTCTCCAGCAGGGTCAGATGCTTTTTTACACCTGTGCGGGACATCTCAAACTGATCGGCAACCTCTGCAATGGTCATCTCCCGTTCGCACAACAGGGATAAAATTTGTTGTCGCGTCGGATCGCCCAAAGCTTTGAACGTGGCGGTTGCGTCTGTTATTTGGGCTGTCATTTTTTCCTCATATGAAACCTAAAGGTGTCGTAATTAATAACACCTAAAAGTGTCATGTCAAGACAAAGAAAAACCCCGCAGCCATTTAGGCCACGGGGTTTAATTCATGTAGGGAGCGCAGTCAGTGCGCACCATTGCCGTTTCAGTGCAGTTTATCGCCTACGTCCGCGATTGCGGCGTCGATCAGGCTACCTGCGTCTTTCGCAGTCATGCCTTTGGCGATCACATCGCTCGCAGCAGCAACAGCCACGGATGCAGCCGTATCGCGTACTTCTTTCACCGCAGATGCTTGGGCAGATGTGATCTGATCCTCAGCGGCTTGCAGACGACGCGCAATAGAGGTTTTGATGTCCTCTTTTGCTTGTTCCGCTGCCGCTTGCGCTTCGGATTTGGCATTTGCCACGATCTGTTCTGCTTGCGCAGCCACTTCTTTTTGCTTGCGCTCATACGTGGCCAAGATGGACTGTGCTTCTTCGCGCAATGCACGGGCTTCGTCCAACTCGGACTGGATCCCCTCAGCGCGCTTGTCGAGCAAGCCAACAATCATGCCAGGCACTTTGAAATAAATCAAAACACCGATGAACAGAACAAACGCAATGGCAACAACAAAGTCTGTGTTGCCAAGGCTGAAGAATGGGCCGCTTGCCGCAAAAGCAGGTGTCGCACCAAGAACAAACGCAGGAAGAATGTATTGAACTTTCATCGCCCTTATCCTTTCAAACGTGCAGCAACTGCCGCTTTGACTGTTTTGGCATCCGCCGCACCTGGCATAATCGCTTTTACGATTTCTGCCGCTGTGTCGTTCGCCACATCTTTGACGGCTGACATTGCGTTGTCGCGGATCTCTTTGATCGCCACTTCGGATTCGGCAGACTTCGCTGCAATCTCTGCGTCTGCTTTCGCGATGGCGGCATCCAGATCTTTCTGAATGTCAGCACGCGCTTCGGCAACGATCTCGGCCGCTTGGGCACGCGCATCGACCAACGCTTGATTGTAGGCGTTTTCTGCTTCAACAGCTTGGGCTTTCATCGCCTCAGCTTTGTCCAGATCGCTTTGAATCGCGCCATGACGCTCGGCTAAAACCGAAGCAATCCGTGGCAGAGCGATACGGCTCATGATCAAGAAGACCACAACCATAGTGACAACCAACCAGAAGATTTGATTGGAATACCAATCAAAACACAACTGCGGCATACCCAAGGCACCACCCGTTTCGGGATGGACACATGCGCTCACAAATTCGTTTCCAGTTGCCATAGCAACCTCCGTTTAATTCAAGAGAACCGAGAGCAGGCCACAGGCCCACTCTCACTCAATTCAGCTTGTCTTAAACAGCAAACATCAGCAGCAAAGCAACGAGGAACGAGAAGATCCCCAAAGCTTCAGCAAACGCGATACCGATGAACATCGTCGCAGTTTGGCCAGCAGCCGCAGATGGGTTGCGCAGAGCGCCTGCCAAGTAGTTGCCTACCACGTTGCCCACACCGATTGCCGCACCGCCCATGCCGATACATGCAAGGCCTGCGCCCATCAGTTGACCCATTTCTGTGATGTTACCTTCGATTGCCATTGTGCTTCTCCTTAAGATTTTAATGACGTAGATTGATTACTCGGACTTAGTGGGAAGGATGCAGCGCATCTTTCAAATACACACAAGTCAGAATGGTGAACACGTATGCCTGAATACAGACAACGAGCATTTCGAGCGCGTAGATCGCTGTGATCGCCAGAATGGATGCTGGCGCAATCCATGTAACAACCGCGAAACCCGCGAATACTTTGATAACTGCGTGACCCGCCATCATGTTGCCTGCCAAACGAATGGAGTGGCTCACAGGGCGCACGAAGTAAGAGATAATTTCGATCAGCGCGAGGATTGGACGCAAAGCCAATGGCGCAGAGGATACCCAGAACATCCCCAAGAACCCCAAACCGTTCTTGGCAAAGCCGATCGCAGTCACCGCCAAGAACACCGCCATCGCCAAAGTTGCAGTAACCGCAATGTGAGATGTGGATGTGAATGACATTGGCAACAGACCAATGATGTTCGCCACAAGAATAAAGATGAACAGGGTAAAGATGTAAGGGAAGTACGCCAAACCGTCTTTGCCTGTTGTATCTTCAATCATCTTGTGGATGAAACCGTACAGAACTTCCGCAATGGACTGACTGCGGGATGGAACAATCGCGCGGCCCCGTGTGCCCAAAACCATCAGAACGATAATACAAACCACAGACAACGCCATCCAAAGCGTCACGTTTGTGATTGTAAATGTTCCAACCAGACCACTGTCACCAAACAGCGGCTTGATCAGGAATTGGTCCATCGGGTGAATGTTGAGGCCTGAGCCACCTTCTTCTGTCGCCACGATACGTGTCCTTCATCTCGGGCGGAGCATTTGCTCCGAATTAATCAGTCGTGCGTTTCCGCGTTCTTTTTGGCGATTTCCTCGGCAGATCGCATCATCGCACGAACCCCGCCAGCAAACCCCAGCAATGTAAAAATGATCAGGAAAACTGGCATGGTCCCAAATGCGACGTCCAATCCGTATCCCAACCCGAAACCCAACAGCAATCCTGCCACCAGCTCCGTAACCATCCGCCAACCTGCTTGCGCTTGGCTCAGGTGATGCTCTTCGACAGGTCCAGGCTCATTCGCCCGTCGCTTCTCTGCAAGCTTCGCCTCAAGAGCGTTCAATCGATCTGGGTCAGGGCCATCAGTCATCTGTCGGCCTCCTTTTCCAGCCGCAAAAACGCCGCTTTGGACAGTTGCGCGGAAAATAGCAGGGGTTAGATCAGAGTCAACGAGTTATAGGCACGCTAAGTTACTGTTTTAATGCCATATTTCAAACTGCGACACACTGACAACCTCAAAATTATCAGATTCCAGAGACAATCAGTTTATTCAACGATTTGGTTGAATAAACAGAACTTGGTGCAACATTCTCTGCGCAGAACCGTCTAAACCAGACCCGCTAATTTGGCGAAAGGATCGCGATTGGCATCTTTGTGCCATTCATATTCACAACTGATGGCCATGATTTCGGCCACTTCCATACCATATAGGTCCGCCAAAACGGCCAGTGTCATATCCATGCCCGCCGACACCCCAGATGACGTGTAAAACTTACCATCGCGCACCCACCGTGCCTCTTTAACCCAATCCACCTTGGGTGCGTGGTGGACCGTTGCCGTGAAATCCATCTTATTCGTCGTCGCACGTCGCCCGTCCAAAACACCCGACATGCCCAGAATAATCGTTCCCGTACACACGGCCAAAACCCGCTCCGCCTTGGCCGAAACATCTTTGATCCACTTCAGCATCTCATCCGATATGCATTCCTCCAACGCAGAATCACCGCCAGGAATCAACAACACATCATACGCATCGCTTTGCGCAATCGTTGCATCCACTACAATCCGTTGCCCATGCACGCTGGCAACCGGTTCGGGGCGTTCTGCCACCGTCACCACTTTTACCTGCTCCCCCATGCCACCCAGCATTTCAATGGGCCCAAAATAATCCAAGGTTTCAAAACCTGGAAAAACCAACGCGCCAACTGTTCTCATCTGTAAATCATCCTCAAATATATGGGCAAACCCCACGCCGACCAATTGGCCCAAATCGTTAAAATGGCAAGGGACCGCCGCTATCCCAACGCCCGTTGAAACCCAGCCACCACGGCGCCCAACATCAAAATCGCCCCTGCGGCCAGCAAACCATATCCGATATTGCCAAACGCATCGCCGATCACACCCGCAGCAATCGGCCCAATGCACTGCCCCACCGCAAAAATCACTGTGTAAATCCCCATCAACCGCCCCCACGTGTCAGGTGGATTGTTCTGGCGGATAAAACTGGTGATGGATGTGGGCGGCATAAACACCGACAGCCCGAACAAAATGGACGAAGCCACCAACCCAATCATCGTTGGAAACACAACAGGCAACACGCTGCCAACGGCCACACACCCCAACGTCACAGCCATGGGCAGCCCACTGCGATACCGCCCGATCACACCGCGCCACACAAAACTCGATGCAATGGTTCCAACGCCGACGATGGACCAGACCAAACTCACCGTCCACGGGCTCGCCCCAAGCGTTTTCAAAAACGCGCTCAGGAACGTCAAATACACGATATAGCCCACGGCAAAACTGAAATAGGCCACCATAGAAAATCCCATCGGCAACAGCCGTTCAGGCGGTGCATCTTCGGCCTGTCGCACAGGGGTTTTCAACTGCCTCGCTGCCCACAATCCGATGGGCAACATCAAAACGCTTACAGCCCCCATCGCCAACCACGCGGTGGGCCACGCGCTGGCCCCTTGGCTGGCAAAGAAATGCGGAAACGCCAAGGCGCTCATCACCATGCCGAGCCCACCCCCGCCAAAAGCCAAAGCAATGGCCATAGCGTTTTTCTTTTGATCCGCGCCGTAAAGATTGCTCGCCAACGCCCCAACCGCGATAAACACAGGGGCGGCAAAAGCCCCACTGCCGAACCGCCACAACGACATCCACCAAAAATCCCGCGTCAGACCACTGGCGATCAACGTCACTGTGGTCAGCACAATCCCCCACGCATACAGCCGCTCTTGCGCAAACCGCGCCACCAGCCACACGGTTGCCACTGCCCCCGCCAAATACCCAATGGCATTTACCGTACTCAACCACCCAGCCTGACTATAGCTCCACGCCAAATCCGTCTGCATCGACGGTAGGATCAATCCATAAGCAAACCGCCCAAATCCACTGCTGATACAAGCCCCAAAAGCGAGGCCGAGCAGGACTAGCAATCGTTTGCTTTGATCGCTCATGGTCTACCCCTGCACAAACCGCGTGCCCGCCAGCGGCGGTGGTGAAACCCCACCTGCAAAACACTGTGCGATGTCCATCCAGGCCCGCGCGCCGTGACCCAAGCACTGCAAATTCGTATCCGTCCAATGCCGCGTTTGCGTCACCGCTTGGGCAAACCCAACAGCAGACCCCACCACACGATCATCGCTTTCTTCCCCAAACCTCCAAATCGCCCCGCTCGGTGCGGTCAGTTCCAAAAACGGCATCGCATTTGGCACATCCAATCCGCGCACAGCATAAGCCCAGCCAAAGGTATTCACCCCCAGCACGACGATATTTTTAATCCGATCCGTCTCAACACGCGTAACGCCCAGCACATCAAACACTTCATGCCCATGGGCCCAGGTTTCCATCTGCCGTGCTGTGATGCTTGATCGCGCCGACATGCTCGGCCCTGCCCAGGCCAACCGCGCCTTCGGGTCTGCCTTCGCAAACCCATCCGCCACGTCTTCGGATAAGGCACGCCACGCCTCAAACAAAGCTCGCCCCTTTAAGTCGCCGATCCACGGCCGCTGCGCATCAATCATTGATCCACCCGCCTGCATCACCTTGGTCATATCCGCGAAAAAGCTGTGAAACGCCTCATCACTGTCCAGCGCGAGCGCGGCTGCATGGTTAAAGATATGCAAATGCCCCAACACATCATCAATGGTCCATCCTTTGAACTGCGTCGGCGTAAAGAAATCCGCCTCTGCCAACGGCTCCAACACCTCCGCCAACACGCGGCTTTCGCGCCGAAAATCCTCTGCTTGTTGCATGTGATACCCTCCTCGCGCAGCCCTTGGGACCGGGGCCAATACCCCAAAGCTACTTTCGTTCGTCAAAGATCATTAGGCACACTGGCGACAGGGAACGCAACGGCACGCTTCTCGTTCACCTCCGATTTGCCGTAGGGTTTCACAAACAAAGGACGCAGCCCATGACAGACATCACTGGCAAAACCGCATTCATCACAGGGGCCGCTTCGGGAATTGGCCTTGCACTCGCCAAACGCTTCACCGCAGCAGGTGCAAATGTCATGATGGCCGATATCAATGCGGATGCGTTGGCCGCCGCTCAAAAGACAGTCATCGGGACTACGGCCACCGTAGTTTGCGACGTGGCCGACCCAACCTCGGTCAAATCAGCTGCCGACGCCACGCTTGCAGCTTTTGGCGCGGTTCATATCATCGTCAATAACGCAGGTGTCTCCACCGCAGGCAAACCTGGCAACGTGCCACTATCAGATTGGCGCTGGGTCATGGATATCAATCTTATGGGCGTGGTGCATGGTGTTGAAACCTTCCTCCCCATCTTGCGTGATCAGGGAACAGGCGGATATTTCATCAACACCGCCTCGATGGCAGGTCACTTGGCAGCAGAAGGCATGGGGCCCTACAACGCCTCCAAATTCGCCGTGGTAGGCTACTCCGAAACTTTAGCCCAAGAACTGGCACGCGAAAAAATCGGCGTTTCCATACTTTGCCCCGCTTGGGTAAAAACAGGAATTGCAGATGCCTATAAAAACCGCCCTTCTGGCTTTGATGCAGATGACACCGCACAACATATGGCGGTCGAAGCTGTCGCCAATGGCATCAACGCAGATGTGGTCGCAGATTGGACCTATGATTGTATGATGGCCCGCCGCCTTTATATTTTCACCCACCCGCATTTCCACACGTTTCTCGATCAGCGCAAAGCCCTGCTCGACGCAGACGCCACCGCAGCCGCCGCTGATCCGCGTTTTGCCAAACCAACGGGCTGACAAACCGAATTTCGCAGATATAGTCCCCACAAACAGGGACAGAAAAAATGCAAAAACCAATCGTCGTCATCGGTGCAGGAATGGTGGGCGTTTCCACCGCCATCTGGCTGCAACGGGCGGGCCAGCGCGTGATCCTGATGGATCGTGGCAAACCTGGTATGGGTGCATCCTACGGCAACGCAGGCCTGATCGCGCAATGGGCCGTGGTCCCTGTCAACACGCCAAGCCTTTGGAAAGACACGCCAAAATACCTAATTAACCCAAACAGCCCATTGTTCCTGAAATGGACCCACCTGCCCAAAATGCTGCCATGGATCGCGAAATTTATGAGCAATGCCAACGCGGCGGACGCTCAGCGCATGGTCGACAATTTAATTCCCATCCTCACCGATGCGGTGGATCAGCACAAATCGCTGGTACGTGACACCCCGCTGGAACACTGGATTACCAATTCCAAATTCTCCTATGCCTACCCAACCCATGCGGATTTTAAACACGATGCCTACAGCTGGGACATGAAACGCCACGCGGGGTTCACGCCCACTGTGCTGACGGGCAAAGACGTCCAAGATGCCGAACCCATTCTTGGCCCTGCCACAGGCTGCCTCGCAGTGCTCGAAGGCCAAGGCCACATAACAAACCCCGCGCAATACATCACCGAAGTCGTCGCCCATTTCACCGCACAAGGCGGCGAATTTCTTGAAGCCGAAGTCCAAGATTTTACCAAATCAAACGGTCGCATCACACAGATCGAAACCGCCATAGGCCCCATTGAATGCACCCACGCCGTCATCACCGCTGGCATCTGGTCCAAAGACCTCATGCGCAAACTCGGTCTCAGCATCCCCCTTGAAACCGAACGTGGCTATCACGTGATCTATAAAAACCCGTCACAAATGCCCGACGATCCAATGATGATCGCAAAGGGCAAATTCGCGGTTAATCCGATGGATATGGGGCTACGCTGTGCGGGCACGGTTGAACTTGGGGATCACCATGCTGGCCCATCAAAGCAACCCATCAAGCTCCTAAAACGTTACGCCGCCGAAGTGTTCCCAGCCCTAGAATATTCGGAAACCGAAGAATGGATGGGCTTCCGCCCTTCAACTCCAAACAGCACCCCGCTGATTGGTGAAATCGGGGACACGGGAATTTTTACTGGCTTCGGTCACCAACACGTTGGCCTCACCGCTGGCCCCAAAACAGGCCGTATCCTCGCCCAAATGATCACAGGCGATGCCCCAAACATCGACTTAACACCCTACGCCCCAGCACGGTATCTGCGCTAACCTTCATCTGGCCTTACGTCGCCGCGCGGCGTGGCCCTATTCCCTGCCGACCTTCGCCACCTAAGCTCCTTTAAACCAAAACAGGAGCCTCCCCATGACACGTTGGGCCGTCATCTTCAAAGACACTGCAGAAATGCTCTCGATCAGAGCCCGCAAAGACCTGCGCGACGCGCATGTGGCCTTTGCCAAAGCACACCCTGAACTTTTGATCGGCGGCGGTTTAAAACCTGACACAAACCAAGCTTTCTGTGGCGCCTTATGGATTGTTGAGGCGGATACCAAAGCAGACGTCGAAACCCTCATCCAAAAAGATCCCTTTTACGTTCCCGCTCACAGAAGCTTTGAGATTTTCACGTGGGGTAAACTGCTCGAAGACCAAACCGCTACGCTTTAACCGCTTCTTCAGCGATCCGTTCCAACACCCGCATCGCATCCACTTCGCGCCCATCAGGTACAAAAATATGATCGTGATAAAACCCCGCCACAGGGTTCACGCCCATACCCTCTTTGGCCAGTTCCGTTGCGATCACCGCCATAAATCCCACGGCCTCTAGCGACGAATGCACGTCCAGCGTGATCATGCGGCTTGGAAATTCAAACTCTATCCCATGGGCCTCTGCCTCTTCGCGCAGGCAAATCACGGTTGTGCCTTCGGCTTCCTCAAACACCATTCGCGTGGCCAATCCTTCTGGCACGCGTTTGACCGTCGCAAAGACAAAAACGCCGTCAATTAACGTACCTTTCAAACCGCGCATCAACGCGCCCAGATCCAGTTCACCGCTCATCGCTGCCCCGCCCATGCTATAGCATCATCCATCCGATCATTGCCCCAAAACACCTCTCCGTCTGACGTGGTGAAACTCGGCGCGCCAAAGATACCCGCATCCTGCGCCGCGGCTGTGTTGGCTTTTAAAGCATCCTTCACGGTCTGATCCGTCATAGCGCGTTCCACAGCCGCGGCCCCATCAATGCCCAACGTCTCCAGCACATCCACAGACGTTCTCGCATCCGCCAGCGCCTTACCCTCCACAAACTGCGCCAAATAAACGCCGCGCACAAAATCCGCCTGCCAGTCCTGCCCAGCGCCCAGCGTCGCCACTCGTGCTGCAAGCAACCCATTCCCAGGAAACACATCTGGTTGTTTGGCCACGGGCAGCCCATATTTCACACACTCCCGCGCCATATCACGCCACATGTATTCACCCTTCACGGGATAAACATTGAACGGCGAGTCCGTGAGTCCTTGCGCTGCAAATATCGGCCCCAGCAAAAATGGTTTCCACTCCACCGCAACCCCTGCCGCGCCCGCCACATCTTCAATCCGCAAAGCAGACAAATAAGAATAAGTCGAGGCAAACTCAAACCAGAACGTCAGCTTTTTCATGCAACCACCAACGGTTCAAACACCGCCCGCGTTGCCTCAGGCATCGGCGTCGGCTTATGCCCTTCGCGGATCACATGCACATGCACAAATGTGCCATCGGCCGCCGCCACTTCGGCATCACCACGAAACAACCCGATTTCCCAGATAATCGAAGAACCGCCCAGCTTTGACACCCGCATCCCAGCATTCACCACGTCGGGATACATGATATCCCCATGATACCGACATCCCGTCTCCGCCACGATGAACGCATGCTCAGCCTTAAACTTCAGCACGCCCATTTCCATCATCCAGCCGTTAATCACCGTATCAAACAACTGGTAATGAATGCCGTTGTTCATATGCCCGTAAATGTCATTGTCATGCCAACGTGTCGGCACGGATCGAAACAACGGGTACATATCGCGCGTGCTTGGGGGTTTCCGTGTCATCAGTATGCCGCCTCGTATATTTGCAACGCCGCCGCTTCATCCACTTCGCGCGGATTGTTCACCAACAGCCGCGTTTGGTTCATCGCATCGCGCGCCAGCATCGGCAGCGCGTCGCGCTCAATCCCCACTTCGCGCAGGCCTTGTTGCAAACCGCACCGCTTGGACAAGTCTTGCATTTCTTCGGCAAACGCCGCCGCTGCTGCCTGCGTGCCCATGCCCGCCATCTCGGGAAATACAAAAGGGGCTATTTCCGCATACGGTGTCGGCGCTGTCACCGCATTGAAACGCAGAACATGGGGCAGAACCAACGCATTGGACAACCCATGGGGCACTTTGTAGTGCCCCCCAATCGGATAGGCGAGCGCATGAACCGCAGCCACCGGACTATTGGCAAACGCCTGCCCCGCAATCATTGACCCCAATAAAATATCGGCCCGCGCATCCCGATCATCCCCATCCTGAACTGCACGTTCCAACGCCCCACCCATCAAACGCAATGCCTCGCACGCCAGATTGCGCGAAATCGGATTGTTGTTCGGGCTCACGCTGGCATAGGCCTCAATTGCATGCACCATCGCATCAATTCCCGTTGCTGCCGTAATGTGCGGGGGCAAACCATAGGTCAGCTCAGGATCAAGCACTGCTACATCTGGCAGGATCACAGGGGACACCACCCCCATTTTCTCGCTCGCGCCTGTGGTCACAATCGACACCATCGTCACTTCGGACCCTGTTCCGCTTGTCGTGGGCACAAGGATCAGCGGCAAACGCGGCCCCTTCACATTCCCCACACCATAAATTTCGGCCAGCGTTTCCTTCCCCAACGCCAAAACCGCAACCAATTTCGCCACGTCAAGCGATGACCCGCCACCAAGCCCGATGATCCCCTCAACCTTACCCAACCGTGCCATTTCCACAGCAGAATGAATAATCGCCTCAGGCGGGTCCGCTTGCACATCAGGAAACACCACCACGTCAAGCCCAGCGCTTTCCAATATTTCCACCGCTTGGGCCACCATTCCCAATTCCACAAGGCCAGGATCACTCACCAGCATCACACGCCTGCCCATGGTGGCACGCGCCATTTGGCCCAATTCAGCAATCTTACCCGCGCCAAATTGAATGCTCGCAGCGGTGTTAAAAACAAACGGCGTCATGAAACTCTCCCCACGTCTTGGCGCCATCCTTGCCGCTCGCCTCTCCAACTTCAAGCCTGCTGCATCAAAAAACGCCACGTCGAAGTGGACACGCGGCCCGCCTTGGCCTCTAATCCATCAAAACAGAAACGGGGAATTTGACATGATTGCAACCGCGCTCGCCGCCCAAACCGCTCGCATTGGCACCGAAACAGGCCTGTCTGAATGGGTGACTATTGATCAAAACCGCATCGATGTTTTTGCCGAAATCACCGATGATCCACAATGGATTCACACTGATCCCGTCCGCGCCGCCGCCGAAACCCCCTTTGGCGGCACCGTCGCACATGGCTTCTTGACCCTCTCCATGGCCTCCAAATTCGCCATCGAAACCTTCGACAAATTCGAAGGCCAGACCATGGGCATCAACTACGGCTTTAACAAAGTCCGCTTTCTGTCACCTGTCTGCGCAGGGGACCGCATCCGTGGGCGCTTTAAGCTCAACTCCGTGCTGCAAAAATCTGAAACTCAATTGCTGCAAGAACACGGCCTCACCATCGAAATCGAAGGCAAAGACACCCCCGCCCTCATCTGCCAATGGCTTGGCATGGCGGTTTTTGAGTGACAAACTGATAGCTAATATCAGGTAGGGCGATCTCCAGCCCGCTAAAGTCACTTACACACCCCCAACAGGCAGGGCGCGCAGCGCAGTGGTCGCGCGCCAAACCGCCTCCTCCACGGGCTCAATCACATCCACCTGTTCAGCAATCGCTCTCAAAGCGGAGTTGTTGTCTTCTTTTGTCCAAAAATATCCAATTCCCAACCGCGCCCAAACCCCCTATACCCCGCTGGCATGAGCACAAATCCACCAAACCTCCGCCCTGACCTCGCCCCGAAAGCCAAGATATCGGAGCCTGCCCGCCCAAATCAGCCAAAAATCGGCATGGTCTCTCTCGGCTGCCCCAAGGCGCTGGTGGACAGTGAGCGCATCCTCACCCGATTGCGCGCCGAAGGCTACGCCATCAGTCCCGACTACGACGGTGCAGAAGCGGTGATCGTCAACACCTGTGGCTTTCTCGACAGCGCCAAAGCGGAATCCTTGGATGCCATCGGCGAAGCGCTCACGGCCAATGGTCGCGTCATCGTCACAGGCTGCCTTGGTGCGGAACCCGATTACATCCGTGAACATCACCCGCAAATCCTTGCCGTCACGGGCCCGCATCAATACGAACAGGTGCTGGACGCCGTTCACACTGCCGTGCCGCCCAACCCCGATCCTTTCGTTGATCTGCTGCCCGCGCAAAACGTCTCGTTGACCCCGCGCCATTACAGCTATCTGAAAATCTCCGAGGGCTGTAACCACAAGTGCAAATTCTGCATCATCCCAGATATGCGCGGACGGCTCGCCTCTCGCCCTGCCCACGCCATCCTGCGCGAAGCGGAAAAGCTGGTGGACGCAGGCGTCAAAGAACTCCTCGTGATCTCCCAAGACACCTCCGCCTACGGGCTCGACCGCCGCCACGATATGAACCCTTGGAAAGACGGCGAAGTCCGCTCCCACATCACCGATCTGGCCCGCGAACTTGGCACGCTCGGCGCCCAAAATGAATTGTGGGTCCGCCTCCACTACGTCTACCCCTACCCGTTCGTGCGCGACCTGATCCCGATCATGGCGGACCCGTCAAACGGCCTGCTGCCTTACCTCGACATCCCGTTTCAGCACTCGCATCCAGACGTGCTGAAACGCATGGCCCGCCCCGCCGCGAGCGCCAAAACCCTTGATGAAATCGCCGCATGGCGCGAGATTTGCCCCGACATTACGCTCCGCTCCACCTTTATCGTCGGCTACCCAGGAGAGACCGAGGCTGAGTTCCAACACCTGCTTGATTGGCTAGACGAAGCCCAGTTAGACCGCGTCGGCTGCTTCCAATACGAAAACGTAGACGGCGCGCGCAGCAACGCCCTGCCAGATCACGTGGACGCCGAAGTCAAACAAGACCGCTGGAACCGCTTCATGGAAAAATCACAAGCGATATCCGAGGCGAAACTGGAAGCCAAAGTCGGCACCACGATGCAAGTCATCGTAGACAGCGTAGAACACGACGGAGCCACCTGCCGCACGATGAGCGATGCGCCCGAGATCGACGGGAACCTATTTATTGATGAAGGGTTTGAAGGGTTGAACGCTGGCGATTTGGTTAGCGTTGAAGTTGATGAAGCAAGCGAGTATGATTTGTGGGGAAAGTGTTTACTTATCAAGGAATAGTTCGTTTGCAGTTTAAAAGTATTTCAATAAATGACTTAATTATTAATCCCAACAACGATCGCCATGGGCCGACCCTTTCCGAGGAGAGCGCTATTGATTGGCTATTTGCCAATAAAGCGACAGAAATGAGGAACCTTGCAAAACGAATAGCAAAATCTAAGCGGGTATTTGACAGCCCTCTTGTATTGAAACACGGCAACAAGTTCATCGTAAAAGACGGCAATCGGCGAACAACTTGTGTCAAACTGATTCATCAACCAAGCAAAGCTCCTGAAAAGTTCAGAACTTTTTTTGAAGTTTTGAATAGCCAATGCTCTGAAGAGTTGTCGCTGAATTTAGTTTGTCAGATTGAACAAGATGAAGAAGTCGCCGACGAAATAATCGGTCTGAGACACAACGGGACTCAAAACGGCGCAGGCCAAGTCAACTGGGGAACCCGTGAAAAAGCCAACCATGCAAATAGAATCAAGGTCAAATCCGATTATTCTTGGGCACAAAAAGTAGAAAACTTCCTTGTTTCCGAAGGGTATCCCAAACAAGCTAGTTCGATCAAACGCTCAACCTTGGACAAAATTCTAGACACTAAAGCCCGAAGAAAGCGTGTTGGCTTGTCAGAATACGAAGATGGTCGCTTAAAGTCTGAAAATACTAAAGAGAATACACTTCGGTTTTTACTAAAATTAGTCGACGATATGCTGTCTGGTGATTTGACATTGAAAGACTTGTTAACCTCGGAAGACAAAAATAACTATTTGGATGTTTTGGCTTCTCAAGGATACCTCCCAAATGAAACTAGTGAACTGCCTGAAAGTGATGACAACTCGTCAAATGATCAGAACAGTGACGATACTGGCACATCAAGCGAGGAGAGTGGCGCATCCGAAAATAGTGAAAGCGAAGCCTCTGAAAACGAGAATGATGATGACAGTAGCACTGGCAGTGGGAAAGCACCAAAGTCCAGAGACACGTTGATACCAAGAAAAATCAACTACCATTTTCATTGGCATTCAGGACAAAGCAAACTAAAATTGTCATGGGAGCAGTTACAATACCATTTGAACTTTAAAAAACACAAAATCTCTATCGCGGTTATGATGAGATTGCTGTTAGAATTGGCTGCTAAAGGCTATCTAGGAAAAAGTCATATTTCTTCCAAAGGAACATTACCTAAAGATCTAAAAGAAGTTGCAAAATCGCTATTTAATTTCAAAGAAATTGACAAAAAAACATTCGATGACATCTGTCGAGTTCTAGACGATAAGCAAGCGGTGATTTCAGTTGAAAATCTACAGCGCGTTCTTCACTCACAAAGTCAAATTCCGGCAAGCGACGACCTTATGTCTATGTGGGATTGCCTCGAACCTTGATTGTAAAAGCAATTAAAAAATACCAATAGCGCTAACAAAAGGCCCGCGCCTGTCCCCAGGAGGGCGCGTCCCACTCCCCAGCACCAAGCACACCTCCATCAAAGCACCCTCCCATGGGGGATTGCTCTCAGGTTTTGTTCCCAAACCCATGCCACATCGATGGGTCAGCTTCCCGTGTTTTGTTCCAAAACACCGCAACGACGCAGCCCCATCCGTAGGGTGCGCATTCATTGCGCACCGTCCTCCGCCCCAAGCCCCCCTATGCCGCGCGGATCAAACAAACATCCCCACAACCCCCCTTCGTTTCTCAGACTTTGTGCCAATACCCCGCCAACGGGCTGTTCCCATGCAAACCCCTTGTAACGCAACTGTTATGCCCCCATCTCTTCAAACACACGCGCGGCTCTGATATGCGGTGCGCAGCAGTTTCGGGGATTGGATCATGACCAAAACAACACGACGCACATTCATTGCGGCCACGGCCGCCACGCTCGCCACACCAACGCTGTTGCGCGCCGAACTCAACACGGTGCAGCGCAATGCCTCTGGCTTCATGGCACAGAAGTGGCAGGATCATTTTGACACTTTTGATCGCGTCACCATTCTGTGTGACACCAATGCCCGTGCGTTGCATTATTGGAACCCTGAAAACGGCGATTACCGCATTTATCCCACCTCTGTCCCACAAACGGACGAGCTGACAAAACGCGGCCTGACCAAGATCGTGCGAAAGAAACACAATCCCAGCTGGACCCCGACCGCATCTATGCGCGAACGGGACCCTTCCTTGCCCGTTCATATGGAAGGCGGCGCAGTGGGCAATCCGCTTGGCACGCGCGCCATGTATCTGGATTGGCCTGCCTATTTGATCCACGGCACACATGATACACGCAAAATCGGGCGACGGTCGTCCTCTGGCTGTATTGGGCTGTTCAATTTCATGGTGGAAGAGCTGTTTGAAATCACACCCGTGGGCACGCAAGTTCGCGTCCTGTGATAAAGCCGTTCAGGCGTTGAGCACTTGGCAACACCACCCCAACGGATCGAAATCAACAGCGTGATTGAGGCGCGCGCCACCCACAGGACCGCCGCCAAGTCCATGGACAAAACGCGCAAACCTTAACAAATTCTGAATCATGACGCGTCATATAAGACGCGTCTTACAACACGCGTCGTGCTCAACGCGTCTGGGTTCACCTTCCCTTAACATCCTTGGCGACCGCCCGTTGCACCGCCCTCAAAGCCTCGGTACGATGCCCCATGATCAAAACCTTCCGCATCGTCGTTTTCTTGCTCACCGTGTTCTATTTTCTGGAACAATTCCGCGGCCTTGACCCCGAATTTTTCGGCTGGCAATTTCGCTATCTCACAATCTGGACCCTCACGGCTAACATGATCGTCGCGGGCCAAATGCTCCGCCTCAGCTACGGCAAAACCACGCAGCGCTGGGAGGCCTTTGTTTCCTTTGTCGTGGTGATGAACATGACCGTCGTCATTCAATATTGGCGGCTGTATCTCATGGACCCGTTGAACGTATCGCCGGCCGAGGGCACGATTTGGTGGAAAGAATACTATCTCCACGCCCTTGGCCCCGTGCTGATGTGGATCGATGCGTTCTTGATCCTTGGCGTGTTTTCCCGTTTGAAACCAGTCTTCTACGCTGCCATTCTTCTTGGCATTGCATATCCCGCCTGGGCCGAGCTGGTATTGCATCCACTCAACGATGAACCAATCGGAACCGTTACGGCAGGCCTGCCCTATCCGTTTCTCAACAATATGGAATTGGGCGGACGCATGATGTTTTATGTGGCCTCAACTCTGGCCAATTTCGTGTTCATCATGATCGCTTGGGGCGTGTCAAAACTGATACGTCCGATCAGGGTCTAGCATCCAGATACGCCCGCACACAGGTTTGCACATGGCGGAACCGATCCCCGCCCAGATGTACGCCCCCGTACCAGCGAGTAACCACGACAACCTCTCCTTCAATCCCGTCCCGTTCCAACATGCGCAGGATCACCATGCCTGCACCGCTTTCCCCATCATCGTTCTTCACCTGCGTGCCATCAGGCAAAACAACGGCCCACGTGTTATGGGTCGCTTTCGCAAACTTCTTTTTTCGCTTCAGCGCCTTAACAAACTCTTCGGCCTCTTTTCGGGTCGCCACCGCACCGCCAGATACCGCGTATTTTGATCCGCGATCCGTCAGCACATTTTCAATTTGTATCACTGCAACTCCCCCGCTACGCTGAAACCATGTTTACCATTGAACACGATTTTGACGCCACCATTGTGACCCTTATTGATGACGGCGCAGCCCCTTTGCAAGACGATGTCACCATTGCCGCGTTCGCCAGCGTCATAACGGTCGAACAATACGATCCACGCACGGATAAAACCAACACCGTGCGCCTGTCTATGGCGCAGTTACGCGACTTGCAGGCGGCGCTCAATCTACCCGAGGGCAGCTATACATTCGCGCATAAATCGTAACCGACTTTCGGGTTTTGCCATTGATTAACCCGCCACCCCTGCCACACTGAACCGCGATTCTTAACGAACGAGGGCGAACATGCGCACAGGGTTTTACTGGGACGAAAAATGCTTTTGGCATTCAGGGGGCAACTACGCGCTCACCATGCAAGTGAGCGATGTGGTGCAACCCACGCCAAACGGTCTGCCCGAAAATCCAGAAACCAAACGTCGGCTGAAAAACCTCATGGATGTGACAGGATTGCTGGACCAGTTGCACGTCCAATCCGCTGCCCCTGCCACCACCGAACAACTCACCCGTATCCACCCCGAAAGCTACCTTAAACAGTTTAAGGAAATG
This sequence comes from Amylibacter sp. IMCC11727, assembly GCF_029854195.1. Classification (NCBI taxonomy): domain Bacteria; kingdom Pseudomonadati; phylum Pseudomonadota; class Alphaproteobacteria; order Rhodobacterales; family Paracoccaceae; genus Amylibacter; species Amylibacter sp. IMCC11727. The sequence continues at coordinate 1,063,316 of NZ_CP122960.1, read as the reverse complement.
TCAGATAACGGCGGCGGCGAACTCGGCCTGCGCACGCCGTTTGCCCAAGGCGGCTATGAAATCGCGGCCCTGTCTGCGGGCATGGCGACACAGGCTATCGTGGACGTAATGACGGGCACATACGACAACGCCTATTCCTTGTCCCGTCCGCCTGGTCACCACTGTTTGCCCGATTTCCCAAACGGCTTTTGCCTGTTCAACAACATTGCAATCGGAACCGAAGAAATCCTTGCGAACCACGGCGCAGAACGGGTCGCGATTCTTGATTGGGATGTGCATCACGGCAATGGAACCGAGGCGATCTACTACGACCGCGACGATGTTCTAACCATTTCAATTCACCAAGAACACAACTACCCCATCGACACAGGCGATGTGTCTGATCGCGGCTCTGGCGTGGGCGAAGGCTACAATATCAATGTACCTCTTCCCCCTGGATGTGGCTATGCCGCCTACGTGGAAACTCTGGAACGGATCGTGATCCCCGCCCTCACCGATTTCGCACCAGACATCATCATCGTTGCCTGCGGTCTCGATGCGGGGCCATTTGATCCGTTGGCCCATATGTTGGTGTCCGCACGCGGCTTTGCACAGATGACGGACATGCTGATGGAAACCGCGGCAGACCTCTGCGAAGGCAAACTCGTCATGGTCCACGAAGGCGGCTATTCAGAGGCTTACGTCCCCTTCTGCGGCCATGCCATCATCTCGCAACTGGCGGGCAGCAACATCACCGCCGCCGATCCATTGGCAGACACCCTAGAAGTGCGCCAACCCAACCTGCGCATGCAGGCATTCCACTCCACTTTGATCGGGGAAATGGCCGCATCTTTCGGCTTCGAATAACACGAACTTGAATTTTGCTGCGCCGCGGCGTAAACATCATTGCAAATGCAACGAGGAGACCCAAATGGGAAAAATCTACACCTCCGCAGCCGAAGCCTTGGATGGCTTGCTGTTTGACGGAATGCTCATCGCAGCAGGCGGTTTCGGCCTCTGCGGTATCCCCGAAAACCTGATTTCTGCGATCAAAGACGCAGGCACCAAAGACCTCACAGTCGCGTCCAACAACGCGGGCGTCGACGACTTTGGCTTGGGTGTGCTTTTGCAAACCCGACAGGTCAAAAAGATGATTTCTTCCTACGTGGGTGAAAACGACGAATTCATGCGCCAATACCTCTCTGGCGAACTGGAGCTGGAGTTTAACCCCCAAGGCACGCTCGCCGAACGCATGCGCTCCGCTGGCTGTGGCATCCCTGGGTTCTACACCAAAACAGGTGTCGGCACGGTGATCGCCGAAGGCAAAGAAGTGAAACAGTTCAACGGCGAAGACTACATCTTGGAAGAAGGCATCTTTGCCGACCTGTCCATCGTCAAAGCATGGAAAGCGGATGAAACCGGCAACCTTGTGTTCCGCAAGACCGCCCGCAACTTTAACCCACCTGCGGCCATGTGCGGCAAGGTCTGTGTTGTCGAAGTCGAAGAAATCGTGCCAACAGGCTCGCTCGACCCAGACACAATTCACCTGCCGGGGATCTACGTCCATCGCCTGATCCAAGGCGAACACGAAAAACGCATCGAACAACGCACAGTGAGGGCCGCATAATGCCTTGGGATCGTAATCAAATGGCCGAACGGGCCGCACAAGAACTGCAAGACGGTTGGTATGTGAACCTTGGCATCGGTATTCCGACGCTGGTGTCCAACTACATCCCCGAGGGCGTCGAAGTGACCCTTCAATCCGAAAACGGTATGCTCGGCATGGGCCCTTTCCCGACAGAGGAAAACATCGATGCCGACCTGATCAACGCGGGTAAGCAGACCATCACCGAACTGCCCCAAACCGCCTATTTCGACAGCGCACAGTCCTTTGGCATGATCCGTGGCGGTAAAATTGCTATGGCGATCTTGGGTGCGATGGAAGTAGCCGAAAACGGCGATCTGGCAAACTGGATGATTCCAGGCAAACTGGTCAAAGGTATGGGCGGCGCGATGGATTTGGTCGCTGGCGTTGGCCGCGTTGTGGTCATCATGGACCACGCCAACAAACGCGGCGAAAGCAAGCTGCTCAAGGAATGCACACTGCCACTCACAGGCAAGGGCGTCGTGGACCGTATCATCACCAACTTGGGCGTGTTCGACGTGGTAGATGGCGGCCTAGAACTGGTGGAACTGGCAGACGGCGTCACTCGTGCCGACGTGGACGCCGTGACCGAGGCCAAGCTGGTCAACTAATCCTGTCAGATATCAATTCAATTTGGGGGCAAATGCCCCCTTTTTGATCTTAATGTCAGATTGCGTAGTCTCAGGCCTTTCGCGAAAAATCTGAACGACCTGCTATTCATCGAAGGGGCAGTAAACGGATCAACCCTTCCCGAAAAACTCTAATTTAAATTACCTTTGCGCGGATAAGTCGGAAATCATCGCCTAACCCAGCCGCCAGAATACGGTCTCGGATATTTGCCGACACAAACACCCCTCCGCGCAGGCGGGGTTCTACCCAGACCTCGGCGCCGCTCAATGCTGAACGGTCAAGAGTAACCCGGTCTTCGGTGTGCCTCAGACGGTTGAGAACAGCTCCCTTTTTACCCGGAAAATAAGGCATACTTTTGACAAAATCAGAAGCCTCAAAATTCACAGTATCCTTTACTGTTCCCGGCACATAAAGAGCAGCCGGTTCGGCTATCAGCGTTTCATTTTCGTCGTAAAACTCAATAGGCCAATATTGAGCATCGGGCAAATTCAAGTTTTGGAAAAATGCCAACCCAAGATTCGCTAACTGCATCGAAAAAGCCGCTGGAAGTCTGCGCCCCTCGTCCGTCTTTGCTTTCGCAAGTGCTTCCTCAAGATGATAATCTCTACCAATCCATCTCTTTTTCGTAACCAAGAGGTCCCGTTTGGGAATTTCACCTCGATCAAGTGGCTCCCAAAACTCTTTCACTAAGCGAGCGGCTTTAGCAACGTGTTCACTTTCAGTTAATTCTGGGCCCCAGTCAGCAAAGTGATCTCTTGGGTCTATTGAATCTCTAAGCGCGCTAATCCACCAAACATACTCACTCATAGTCAAAACTCTTTTCAACCTATCATCTGCGATCCAAATCCTCAGTAAATTAACTTATCTAGACGACAGGAATTTCAATATTGGCTCAATTTCAAAGCGCCTTGTGCGACCCATCGCACAGCACACCGTTCCCGCCGTTCTTGCACCCACAGAAGAACACGCGCTTATCCTCGGTCGCTTCAAACTTTACTGGCGCGAAATCCGAACCCTTATGCGACCCATCGCAAAACGGCTGATTGGCGGATTGCCCACAAGAACACCAAAAGTAGTTCTTCCCTGCCTCTACCTCCACAGGATAAGGGGCTTTCTGGGCAATCTTCGGGGCATCTGACATGGCTGGCTTCCTTTTCTCTGACTGTGTTTCTAAAAACCTAACCCAGAACCACGCCCCTTCAAAGTAAATCCGTTGTTCTAAATGCAACACAAGGGCCATCAGCCTTGCCTTACTCTGGCCCAATTCTGCCCCTAAACCCTGTGCTAACGCGGCGCACAGACCGCATCAGAGGCAACAGTAATGATATCCGCAATGCAAACGGCGTCCCCTTACCGATCGACCTTGATCGTTCTCGCGATCTTTGTCGCCTGTGGTCTGCTCGCGTTCTTCACCGCATCCGGCGAAGACATCTGGCATCAGATCACGCTCTTGACGGCCACCCAAATCGGCATCCTTCTGGCCCTGTCCCTCGTGAACTACACCTTTCGCGCCGTGCGCTGGTTTCTCTATGGCCGCGCGCTCGGACTGGACCTTGGCCTCTGGCAAGTACTGCGCCACTACCTCGGCGGCTTCGCCTTGACCATGACACCCGGTCGCTTGGGGGAACTGGTGCGCGTGCGCTGGATCAACCGCGAAACAGGGGCGAGCGTGGAACGCACCGCCCCCCTCGTGATCGTTGATCGTGCAGCCGACCTCGCCTCCTCTGGCCTCCTGCTCGCCGCTGCTATGCTGGTCATGGCAGGGGGCATTTCTGGTGGTATTCCCGTGGCCATCATCGCCGTTCTGGCCGCCATTGTCGCCACCCGCCCGAGCCTGTTTCGTTGGTGCGTCACGCGTCTTTACAAACTCATCGGCCGCAAGCCGCGCTTCTTCGCCCGCGCCCGCCGCGCCGCGCAGTCACTCAAACCCTTCTCAAACCCCAAAATCGCACTGCCTGCCTTTGCCTTAGGCTTTATTGGCTGGTTCGCCGAAGGTTACGCGTTTTATCTCTTGCTCACATGGATGGGGGCTGAAATCTCTGTCTGGGCCTGCGTCGGCATCTTTGTCTTCTCTATGATGACAGGCGGCGCTACGGGCCTTCCGGGCGGCGTTGGTGGTGCCGAAGCTGCCATGCTCGCCCTTCTCTCGATCCAAGGCATCCCCTTGGAAATCGCCCTACCCGCCACCGCCATCATTCGCATCACCACCCTGTGGTTTGCAATCGGCCTTGGCGTTCTATTCTTCCCTGTGGCCGAGGCCGCATCCGCACGAGGCCGCACATGAGCTGGAAAACTGACACACTCACAGGCTGGGGCCGCGTTCTCTCAGGAACCGCCCAAATCGCCCGCCCAGAAAAACCCAGCAGCATCGCGCATGTTACGGGCGATACCCCCGCCCCTGCCATTGGCGCACAACGCTCCTATGGTGACGCCGCGATCAATACAGATGGCAAAGCCGTCGATATGAACCGCCTCGACCGTTTTATCAGCTTTGACGCCCAAACAGGCGTGCTAGAGGCCGAAGCAGGCGTATCCATTACCCAAATGCTCGAAACCTTCGCCCCTCAGGGCTGGATGCCAGCGGTTATGCCTGGCACAGGGTTCGCCACCATCGGCGGCTGCATTGCCAATGACGTTCACGGCAAAAACCACCACGGTGTGGGCACATTTGGCCAGCACGTTTTGTCGATCGAACTCATCGGCACAGACGGCAAAACCAAAATTGTATCACCCAAGAAAAACAAAGCACTGTTCGAAGCCACCCTCGGCGGCCTTGGCCAAACAGGCATTATCGTTTCCGCCAAACTGCAACTCACCGAATGTTCTTCGCGCCTGATCCAAGTGGACGAACGCCGCGCCAACAACCTTTCAGAATTCATGCAGATGCTCAAAGACTCCACAGCCACCTATTGCGTCGGCTGGATCGACGGCACCGCCAATGGCCAATCCCTTGGCCGTGGCATCTTGGAAGAAGCAGAACTCACCAAATCCAACATGGCCCCAAAATTGCGCAAATCGCGCAAAGTGCCGTTCAACGCGCCGAGCTTCGCGCTCTCCCCACCAACAGTACGCGCCTTTAACCGCATGTATTTTAACCGTGTCCCTGCAACCGGCCGCGGCGTGTTGCGCAGCCTTGAGGATTTCTTCTTCCCGCTCGACAAAATCCACGACTGGAACAAGCTTTACGGCAAACGCGGTTTTCACCAATTCCAATGCGTGCTGCCCGACGACACCGCCGAACGCACGCTTCGCGAAATGCTCCGTCTGATCGCAGATGCAGGTCTCGCCTCCCCCCTTGCCGTGCTCAAACGCACAGGACCAGGTCGCGCTGGCCCGCTCTCTTTCACAATGGAAGGCTTCACCCTCGCATTGGATTTCCCTAACTCCAAAAAATCCGTCGCGTTGGTGGAAAAGCTGAATGACATGACAGCCGAGGCTGGTGGCCGCATCTATTTCGCCAAAGACAGCCTTGCGACAGCGGCACAGGCCAAACACATGTACCCAGAACTCGCCGCTTGGCAAAAAACCGTCAAAACCGCAGACCCAAAAGGCCGTTTCAAAACGGATCTCGTGCGTCGCCTTAAACTTCGGGACAGCAAATGACACAGACATGGATCATCCTTGGCGCAAGCTCTTCCATGGGCCGCGCATTCGCTCGCAAGGCTGCCACAATGGGCGCGCATGTCGTTTTGGCCGCCCGTGACAAAGACGATTTGGCCCGCACCGCATCTGATTGCACCGCGCGGGGTGCTGCATCTGCCACGCCCGTGGTGTTTGACGCCCGTGATCCAAAATCCTTCACAGCCATCTACAAGGCCGCGAAAAAGAACGAAGGCCTCATCAATGCCGCCGTATTCGTCGGTTCCATGGCCCCACAGGATGACGTGGACGCCGACCCAAGCATCGGTGACTTCACAATCCAAGACAATTTCACAGGTCCTGCCAATTTCCTTCACGGCCTCGCGCCGATCATGGAAGAGCGCAAAGGCGGCACGGTTCTGGGTATCGGTTCGGTTGCGGGGGATCGCGGCCGCATTGGCAATTACACCTATGGGTCAGCTAAGGCTGGTTTTCACACCTACCTATCAGGCTTGCGCAACCGCCTTAACCGCTCCGGCGGCCATGTGGTCACCGTGAAACCGGGCTTTGTAGACACCGCCATGACCTGGGGGATTGAGGGCATGTTCCTCGTCGCCTCCCCTGATCAAATCGCAGATGATCTGTGGACTGCACATGAAAAGAAAAAGAACACACTCTACACGCCGTGGTTCTGGCGCTATATCATGGCAATCATCAAATCGATCCCCGAACCGATCTTTAAAAAGCTGTCGGTGTGATCTTCTTGTGAGCAGAAATATCTCGGGGTTTGGGGCAGCGCCCCAAAAATTGCTTACACAATTGACCCTGACGCATAGAACAAGATCAGCACGGTCACCGTGATAATCATGATCCCTGTCTTATCGCGCATGGCAAATACAATCGGATCGTAATCCTGTTTGCCCTGCCACCCCAAGATCACCATCCGAATCTGCCACAACGCCAGCGGAATAATCGCCAAACGCAGCAGCCAAAGGTCGTCGTACAAAGACACGGCCGTGGCGCTAAACGTGTAAAGCAGAAAAATTACCAGCGAAAAGAACACGCCAAGCCCGGCCACATTCAACAAATCCTCACGGTCAGATCGGCGATATCCACGTCCTGGCACTTTGCCATCTGATTTCGCCAGCGTCAGTTCGGTAAGACGTTTCACACAGCCCAGCGCCAAAAACGTTGGAAAGATAAACGCAACCATCCAGCCGGACGCCACAACCTGCGCCGCCAACGCCCCCGCAATCACGCGCAGCGTATAAAGCCCCGCAAGCGTTGCAATATCCACCCAACGCATCTTTTTCAGTTTCAAAGAATAAGACAAAGACAACGCCATATAGAGCGCGATCACCCAAAATAGCGGCCAAGATATGATATATCCAACCCCCAGCGCAAAAATACCCAGCGCCACAGAGGTCAACATCGCATCAGGTATGCGCGCCGATCCCGCCGCCAATGGGCGGAAGCGTTTTTTTGGGTGCAGCCGATCCGCTTCTAAATCCAACAGATCATTCACCACATAAATGGATGACGCCGCTGCCGAAAACGCAGCAATCGCCAGAACAACACGCAACAGCGCCATCGGATCGAGCGAATGTGCCGCAATCAAAGGCAACAACAATAGAATGTTCTTAACCCACTGATGCGGGCGCAACCCTTTGGCCAAAGACCGTCGCGACCACGACTTTTTCAGTTGGACAACTTCAACACCTTCATCTTCCAATTGCTTCGTCACACCTGGATGGTGGCCAACAACAATTGCCTCACCCGCGCATTTCCAAACGGCCAAATCCAACCGTTGATCCCCCGCATAGGCATAGTTGCCCTCGCCAAATCGCGCGTTCAACGCAACCGCTTTGGCCGATCCCTTCAGGTTCACATCCCCATTCGATCCAATGTGCTGTCCTTCAACCCCGTGGTGATCCGCCAACCGTTGAACAAGGCTTTCATCACTGGCCGAAGCGAAAATCACTTCACGACCATCTTCGCGCGCCTGCTCCATATAGGCCTGAATGTCAGGGTTCACAGGCAACAGTTCCACGTTCACATCAGCCAGTTCTGTGATTTCCCGCTTCAATCGGGCACGATCCGTCCAATGGCGGGCCACGGTTTTCAGCGTATTCATCGGCTGTTTGCCCAGTGCGAGCCAAAATCCTTCGAACAGCATGTCCGTTTTGAGGAATGTGCCGTCGATATCCACGGCGAGAGGGCGTTTTTCAGTCATTTTTTCTTGCTCGATCTAAAGACGCATCCGTCTGTAACGTATTTTGGGGGTGTCATACATAAGGTGCGTGCAACTTGCCATGCCGCAACAACTTTGGGCACATAGGCCCGTGTCTCCGCATAAGGCGGCACCCCATTGTGTTTGCGCACGGCCCCTTCACCCGCATTGTATCCAGCCAATGCCAGCAACGGGTCTCGTTTGAATTCTTTAAGCAACCAATCAAGATAGGCCGTGCCCCCTTTGATGTTCTGGCTCGGGTCTGTACTGTCTGTTACGCCAAACCGTGTGGCGGTTTCTGGGATCAACTGCATCAAACCAACGGCCCCTGCACTGCTCACCGCCTCGGCACGTCCGCCCGATTCAACCCCGATCACAGCCAACACAAACGCAGGTGATACGTCTTTTCCCAAAGTGGCCAAAAGAATATCGCCGCCATGGGCATCCGCCAGCTTTTGCATTTGTCCGATATTGGCCGAAAATTTCGCAGCTTTGGATGGGTTTGATGACAGCGCTTTCATCGCCGTATCCAACCGCCCTGAACTGGCTTCTTTAATAGAGGGCGAATTTGCGGTCCAAAACCAATCCTGTAAATCAGCAGGTTTTATCGCCTGATCGGCCCCTGCAACATCGGCCGCAGGTTCTGCAGTATCCCCATCTCCAGCTGCTTTCTTCTCCAATTTCTTTTTGTGTTCGTTCTTATAGTAGTCTTCCTCGGGCGTAATCTGGATGTTAATCCGCGATCCCCCGCTCTTTTTCGGCTTTGCTTTTTTGAATACGATCTCGGCAGACGCAATTTCAGGCGCAAAACCACCAGAAAGCGCAAGGCAAACAACGGCCAGGGCCGCAAAAGGTGTGGAAAACCGGGTCAAGTCACTGCTCTTTTCTTTTTGTTAAAGCAGGAATCGCAAAAATTGGGACGTAAAGCTAGAAAATTGTGTGTTTGAACTGTGGCGATTTTGTCAAAAAGCCTGTTGCAAACAAGTCGATTCAAGTTTTTTCAAAAATAGATCACCACTCAAACGTTTGTTTTAAAACAGTTTTACAAATTTTCTGCGAAAAAGTTACCAAAGAATGAAAATCCAAGTTTGTGCGCCAAAATGCGGTCACATTTACCCGTATAACTATTGCTCATAGGACGAAGCGATACGGACTTTGACGAGAAGGTCCAAATCAAAACAAGCCGAAGCCTTAGAAAAATCAAATGTGACCTTGGAGGGTACAAAAATGAAACTGTTTAAATTTACCAAAGACGAAGATGGCGCCGTAACTGTAGATTGGGTTGTTCTGACAGCCGCTCTGGTTCTGGTTGGTGGTGTAGTTGTTTCCGCGATCCGCGGCGGCATGGAAGACTTGGCTTCCGACATCAACACACAACTTTCAGCAACATCTGTATCTTAATCGATACGCGATCTTTGGAGGATCACACTATGAAACTTTTTAAATTCACAAAAGACGAAGACGGCGCAGTAACAGTTGACTGGGTTGTTCTGACAGCAGCTTTGGTTCTGGTTGGTGGCGTAGTTGTTTCCGCGATCCGCGGCGGCATGGAAGACTTGGCTTCCGACATCAACACTCAGCTTTCTGCGACTTCCGTATCATAAGCTGATGATGCTAGTGGCGAAGGGTTTTCGAACCCTTCGCTCACACCGCGCGAAAGCGGCAGCAAATCCAAAAAACCCTTGCATGCCGCGACGATCACATGATCGCTTCGCGTTTTTTTGGTGAAAACACCATGATCAAGCGTTCCACCTAGAGGATGCAACAAACAAAAGCGCCGAGGCGCAACACTGTGGTGATCAACGAGTTTAACCGAACCTAGTCCAGGTTCACCGAAGGGCTTTCCTTCGACAAAAGAGCGGGTAAGAAAATGCGTATTATCTTTGCACTGGTACTTTTCATGGGGATCGCGATCGCGGGTGGCGCTGTCTATCTTGCTATGGAACGATTCAACCAATACGAAACAGCCTTGAAAAACAAAGAGGTAAAGGTCGAAAAGATTGATCTTGCCACTGTTTTCATCGCGAACGAAGAACTCCCCTACGGCACAGCTCTGACCAAAGAGCACGTTAAAGCGGTCGAGTTTCCAGTGGCAGCTGTTCCAGAAAACGCATTCGACAAAATCGAAGATTTGATCGGCAACATCGAAGAAGGTGAATTCCGCACAGTCATCCGCACCATGGAAAAAGGCGAAGCAATTTTGGCCTCCAAAGTGACGGGCATTGGCGAAGACGCTGGCGTGTCTTCCCGCTTGAAAAAAGGGATGCGCGCCTTTGCCATCCGTGTGGACGTTGCATCTGGTGTGTCTGGCTTCCTGCGCCCAGGTGACAAGGTTGACGTTTATTGGACAGGCCGCACGGACCGCGACACTGTAACGAAACTGATCCTTAACAGCCTTGAATTGATCGCCATTGATCAGCAGGCGGACAGCTCACGCAATCAAACAACGATTGCCCGCACCGTAACCGTGGCTGCAGATGTAAAAACCATCGGCGCATTGGTTCAGGCGCAATCCACGGGCAAGCTGTTGCTATCCCTGCGTGGCATTGACGACGAAAGCACATCAGAGCAAATCGAGATCACCAAGGACGATTTGCTGGGCCGCGAAGAGATCAAAGTTGTAGAGAAAGAGATCTGTACAATTAAGACGCGAAAAGGCGCTGAAGTGATTGAAATTCCAATCCCTTGCAGCAACTGATCCCAGAATGAACGAAATCAAAATCGGGCGCTTCGGCGCCCTTTTTTGTGTCTTGAACCACTACATATATCCACTGTGGCTTAGAACCCACATAAACTCCCCCTTCTAATATATTGAATCTTGATAATAAATCCGACCTGACGCATTGTTCGGAGTAATAATCGGGCAAAAAAGACCCGGAACGATGCAGCAGTGGTTCAGAGAGGCAGGATCACATGAAACTACTAAACCTGTTAACAGCAGGCCTGATTGGCGTATGCTCAATCGGCTTTACAGCTCCCCCCGTCGAAGCACAGAACGTGCTCAAGATCATGCGTGGCGCAACAACGAGTAGCATCAAAGTATCCGTAAACCGCGCAATCGTGATGGAGTCCGACGAACCCTTCGCAGAGCTTTCCGTTGCCAACCCTGGCATCGCAGACATCGCGACCCTTTCGGATCGCACCATCTATGTGTTGGGCAAAGCACCTGGACGCACAACATTGACGTTGCTGGCAGCCGACGGCCGCCTGATCACAAACGTTGATGTTCAGGTCTCCCCTGATCTGGCAGAATTCAAAGAGCGTCTGCGTGAAATTCTTCCGCGCGAACGTATCGAAGTGCGTACCGCGAACGACGGTATCGTTTTGTCTGGCCGCGTGTCTGGCAAACAAAAGCTGGATCGCGCACTTGATCTGGCCCAGCGCTATGCACCAGAACGCGTTACCAATCTGATGACAGTTGGCGGTTCTCAGCAAGTTATGCTGAAGGTGCGCTTCGCAGAAATGCAGCGTTCCGTGGCGAAAAACCTGTCCGCCTCTATCGGCGTTGATATCACAGGCGCCGCTGGCAACCCTGTTGGCCAAATTGGCGTTGGCAGCCGCTTGCAAAACCCGGGTGGTACAGGTGGCGTGGCCGCTGCAACCGCTGGACAGCAAGGCGCGTTTTCCATCGGTTTCACCTCGGGTGATCTCGCAATCAACTTGATGCTCGAAGCCCTTGAAACAAAGGGTTTGGTGCGCACATTGGCCGAACCAAACTTGGTTGCCATCTCTGGTAACGAAGCAGGTTTCCTGGCGGGTGGCGAATTCCCCGTCCCTGTTGCGGATGGTGACGGCGTTAAGATCGACTATAAACCATTCGGCATCGAACTGGTGTTCAAGCCTGTTGTTGTTGATGGCGATCTGATTAACCTGACCATCGAAACCGCTGTTTCCGCACTCGACACATCACAAACCATCGTGATCAGTGGCACAACTATTCCGTCTTTCTCTCGCAGAGAAGCAAAAACAGTTGTGGAAATGCGTGACGGTCAATCCATGGCCATTGCGGGCTTGCTGCAAGACAACTTTGCAGATGCAAACTCACAGGTTCCTTGGCTTGGTGACGTGCCAGTACTTGGCGCATTGTTCCGCAGTGCAAATTATCAGCGCGAGCAAAGCGAGCTGGTCATCATCGTGACCCCTCACCTTGTGACCCCTGTGCATGGCGACAGCCTCACATTGCCAACAGATCGTGTTCGCATCCCGAACGAAAGCGAATTGTTCCTTCTGGGCAATGTATCTGGCAAACGGAAAAACAAACAGGCCATCAAAGACGCTGGAACGGTTTCCTCTCAGGAATTCACCGGCTCTTACGGCTATGTGATGGAGTAAGCGATATGAAAACCCTTGCAATCACCTCCGCCGCCGTTGCCGCACTCACTGTGACAGCATGTTCCAGCACAGATAATCTGTTTTCGTATATTGGCCCCGAAGCAGGCCATGAAATCCTCGAAGACGATCTGGGTGTCGCAACAGCCACAAACGTGGCCGTGCAAACAGGACAACTGAACGGCGCCTATGTTGCCAACCTGACGCGCAAATTTGCGTCAGAAGCACCAGCCCGCATCAATTTTGCTTTTAATTCCGCAGAGTTAGATGCCACGGCTCGCAATATCTTGCGCAAACAGGCACAGTGGATCAAAGCGCATCCACAAATCGTTTTCCGCGTTTACGGTCACACTGACAAAGTTGGTTCTAATGCTGCGAACAAACGGCTCGGCCTGCGCCGCGCCCGTGCAGCGGTCAACTATTTGGTAAGCCTCGGCGTCAGCCGCAGCAAAGTTCAGGCCGTGTCCTCTTTCGGGGAAACACGTCCTCTGGTTCTGACCGAAGCACCAAATCGCGAAAACCGCCGCACAGTGACCGAAGTCTCTGGCTTTGCACGCAAAGGCCGCGCATCGGATCTCGACGGGAAGTACGCAAAAACAGTGTACGACAAATACATCACGACCACATACGTGATTGAAGACTCTAAAGAGTAACAATCTGTGACAATGATGCGGGCAATTGATCCAAAAAATTGCCCGTAATCACCCTAAAAATAACACATTCCTAAGCCATTCCTGAAAACGAGCAGGTGCTTAGGCACAAATAAACAAAGCGGAAAATACCGCATCTGGGTGGACTATAGGTATGAGTACCGAGACAGAACACGAGGAATCAGGCCAAATCATTGCATGCGCCGTAGCACGCGATATCGAAGCTTTTGACCTTTTAATCGAAGACATGGAAACCGAGTTTGGTGAAAACTGGGGTGCCCTTACCTTTGATGCCGCCGCCTCTGCCTTGACCTCTGATATTGGCGCGGGCTTGAAATTCATCACGGTTGCCGTTGATAAGCAGGACGAACAGGATCTTACACCTGTTGCGAACGTGATCCGCACCGCCCAAGAACAAAACATCAAAGTCGTTTTGATCCCGCACGAACTCGACACCGTCGCGCTGCATCAACTGATGCGCATGGGGTCCGATGACTTTGCCCCTTACCCACTTCCCGAGGGCGCACTTCACGATGCAATCGAACGCATTTCCAAAGTGCCAGAGCCTGTGGCCGCTCCCCCTGCTGCGCCAACAGCCCAAGCAGACACATCCCGCAGCGGGATCGTTTTGCCCGTCTACGGCCTTGCGGGTGGCGTTGGTACAACCACATTCGCGGCTAACCTGGCGTGGGAGCTGCAGAAAATTGGTGAAAAAGAAGGTAAAAAAGTTTGTATTTTGGATTTTGATTTCCAATATGGCGCTGTTTCAACCTTTCTGGATGTTCCACGCACCGAAGCGGTGTTCGAATTATTGTCAGACGCGGCTGCCGCTGATGCGGATGGTCTGAAACAGGCCATGGCGTCTTACCGCGATCGTCTGGATGTGCTGTCAGCCCCCAATGACGCTTTGCCGCTGGAGTTTGTTGAACCCGATGGGATCGAAAACATCATCGAACAAGCAAAATCCAGCTATGACTTTGTTATCATTGATGTTCCCACTGCTTTGGTCAGCTGGTCAGAGGTGGTATTAGAAGCCGCGCATTTGTACTTTGCCTTCCTCGAATTGGATATGCGCAGTGCCCAGAACTGCTTGCGTTTTGTTCGCACGCTCAAGGCCGAAGACTTGCCTTACGAAAAGGTACAATTCGCCCTCAATCGGGCGCCCAAATTCACCGATATGTCTGGCAAAACCCGCGTGAAACGCATGGCCGAAAGCCTCGAGATTGAGTTCCGCTATCAGCTGCCAGATGGCGGCAAACCTGTCGCAAATTCAGGTGACGAAGGCGTTCCTTTGGCCGAACTCGCAGCAAAAAATCCACTGCGTAAAGAGATTCTAAAGATCGCCAATACAATATCCGACCTTGTGCAAGACACTGCAGAATAACGGGGTACATCATGTTCAAACGCTATCAAAAACCATCTTCCAAACCGGCCGCTCCTTCAGAGCCACCTTTGGAATTGAACCAAGCGGATGTCGCACCATCCGCCGCGCCCAAAGCCGCCCCAAAGCGCGAGGCCAAAGCCCCACAAAAGGTTGTTCCAGCTAAGGCAGAGCCAGTATCGCGCGAACAACGTCGGGCGCAAAAACTGATGGATATCCGCTTGGATATGCACACCCGTTTGCTTGAAAACCTGAACCTTGGCGCCATTGAAACCGCATCAGAACAGGATTTGCGCCGCGAAATCGCGGCCATTTGCGCCGATGGCCTGCAAGAAATGGGCATGGTCCTCACCAAAGAAGAACGCGTTAACCTCAACGCAGAAATGTATGACGAAGTGACGGGTCTTGGCCCGCTTGAACCGCTTCTGAAAGACGAAGATATCGCCGATATCTTGATCAACGGCCCAAAACAGATCTTCATCGAAAAAGGCGGCAAGCTCAGCCTATCAAAGGTTGTGTTCCGTGATGATAAACACCTACTACGCGTGATCGACAAAATCGTTTCCGCCGTGGGTCGTCGTGTAGATGAATCAAACCCTTACGTGGATGCGCGTTTGCTTGATGGCTCCCGTTTCAACGCCATGGTTCCGCCCATCGCCATTGACGGCGCCCTTGTTTCCATTCGGAAATTTAAGAAAGACAAGCTTGGCATTGATGATTTGGTGAAATTCGGTGCCTTCACCGATGAAATGGCCGCCTATTTGCAGGCTGCGGTGGCCTGTCGTCTGAACATCATCGTGTCTGGCGGTACAGGGTCTGGTAAAACGACCACGCTCAACGCGCTGTCCTCTTTCATTGCCAACGACGAACGTGTTGCCACCATCGAAGACACTGCCGAATTGCAGCTGCAACAGGAACACCTGGCGCGGATGGAAACACGCCCGCCAAACGTAGAAGGCAAAGGCGGCGTTGATGCCCGCGATTGTTTGAAAAACGCTCTGCGGATGCGCCCTGACCGCATCATCGTGGGGGAAACCCGTGGCGACGAAGTGATCGACATGCTTCAGGCCATGAACACAGGCCACGATGGTTCTATGACCACAATTCACGCCAACTCAGCCCGCGATGCAGTGGCACGTTTGGAAAACATGATCGCGATGACAGGGGTTGAAATGCCACTGCGCGCCATGCGTTCGCAAATCGCATCCGCGGTGAACTTGATCGTGCAGGCCAAACGTTTGCAAGACGGTTCACGCCGCATGACCTCCATCACAGAGGTGGCAGGCATGGAAGGCGATGTGATTTCTTTGCAGGAAATCTTCAAATACGAAATCGAAGGCACCGCCAAAGACGGCAAAATCAAAGGCGAATTCCAACCAACAGGTCTTCGTTCGCTCTACTCCGAACGATTTGCACAGTGGGGCTATGAATTGCCCGCCAGCATTTACTCTCAACGACGCGAAGCAGCGCAGTAAGGAACCATCATCATGGGAACTCAGGCAATTATCTTCGGTCTTTTGTTTGTCGGCGTCGTTCTGATCGTCGAAGGCATCTATTTGGTTATGTTCGGCAAATCCATTAAGCTGAACAGCCGCGTAAACCGCCGTTTGGCGCTTATGGAACAGGGCAAAGCCCAAGAAGAAGTCTTCGAAGCTCTGCGCAAAGAACGCGATCAACACCTCAGCGGGTTGAAATTGCCGATTATGTCGATCCTGAGCCATAAGGCCCAGCAGGCAAACATCGCCTTTTCCCCAACCATGTTGTTTGGCGTGATGATCCTTGTGGCTGCGATTGCATTTGGCGGCCTGACCTATTTTACCACAACGGGTTTGGTTTTGCGCGTCATTCTGGCCATTCTCATCGGCGGTGGTGGTGTGTATTTCTGGCTGAACGGCAAAGCGAAAAAACGCATGGCCCTGTTCGAAGAACAACTGCCAGACGCCGTGGACCTGATCGTGCGGTCCTTGCGCGTTGGTCACCCTTTTGCCAATGCAATCAACATCGTATCCGAAGAAATGCCTGATCCAATCGGGTCTGAATTTGGCATGATCGTGGATGAAACCGCCTATGGTGCGGATGTGGCCTCTGCCTTGCATAATATGGCAGAACGCATTGATGTCCCTGATTTGCGCTTTCTGACGGTTGCCGTGGCGATCCAAGCCAAAGCAGGTGGTAACTTGGCCGAAGTTTTGGACGGTCTGTCCAAAGTTATCCGCGCCCGTTTCAAACTGTTCCGCCGCGTGGGCGCCATCACGGCCGAGGCAAAATGGTCTGGCATGTTCCTGTCCGCGTTCCCCCTTGGTGCGCTGGCCATGGTGCAGATCACAAACCCAACTTACTACGATGCGGTTAAGCCAACAGAATACTATATGCCAGCCGCCATCGCCGTGTTCTCCATGCTTGCCGTGAACTTCTTTGTCATGCGCGCCATGGTTAACATCAAGGTGTAGGAGCAGATAAATGATCAGCAACATCAACACATATCTGACCGACCTGATGGGCCCTGCTGGCCCGCTGATCGCCATGGGTGTCTTGGGCGTGTTCTTTATCGTCATGACCCTGCCAATCTTTTTGGCCAAAAAAGAAGATCCCTTTGATCGTCTTGCTGGTTCCGCCGTCTCAAAAGGGCCTGTATCCCGTGCCGCTGGTCAGCCCAAAATGGAACTGCGCGAGCAGAAAAAAGGGCCGAACCTTGATAAATTTGCGGCCTACCTCGAACCCCAAGATCAGCAGGAATACTCTGATCGCCGCATGAAATTGATCCAAGCAGGGTATCGCACCAAAGATGCTGTTCGTACCTTCCACGCGTTGCAATTGGTGCTTGGGATTGCGGGGCTTTTGATTGGCGCGCTTTACACATTTGTTTTGTCTGGCGGCACGTCCGACATCAAATGGTTGGCCATCCAAACGCTCGGCCCAGGTTTTGCAGGGTATTACACGCCCATCTATTGGGTCGAAAAACGCCGTGGCACGCGCCAAGAGGAAATCCTCAACGGTTTTCCAGATGCGCTTGACCTGATGCTCGTATGTATCGAAGCTGGCCAATCCCTTGACCAGGCGGTGCAACGCGTTGCCAAAGAAATCCAACCGAGTGCCCCTGCACTCTCCGAAGAATTTACCATCGTCTCCAACGAGATGCGCGCTGGTAAAGATCGGCCAGAAGTCCTGCGGGACATGGCCGAACGCTGTGATTGCCAAGACATTTCTGCTTTTGTTACGGTTATGATCCAGTCTGCAACTTTTGGTACGTCCCTTGGCGAAGCGCTGCGCGTTTACGCTGGTGAAATGCGCGACAAACGCGTGACCCGTGCCGAAGAAAAAGCAAACAAGCTGCCCACAAAAATGACACTGTGTACAATGATGTTCACCGTGCCTCCTCTTCTAGTCATTATGGTGGGACCTGCGGTCTTTGATATCTACATTCACATGGTTCAAGGCAAATAAAACCAAGACCGCGCTTGCGGTTTTGCTCCTTGGCACAATCACAGCCTGTGGCGAACGCGCAGGCCAGACAACACGATCAAACACGGACACGACCACAATCGTTGACGCTCCCGTTGGCTTGGACGCCAGTGTGGAGTCCGTCGACGGATTGATCGTTGGCCACCGCCTCATGGCGGCGGGCGAATACGAATTGGCGCTCAAGGCGTATACCCGCGCTGCGGCCGAATTGGGCCTAAATGCCGATGTGCTGAGCGCACTTGGCTCCGCCAACTTGCGGCTCGGTCGTTTGGCCCACGCCAAAGAACTGTTGCAAATTGCCGTTAAAAAAGACCCCGAATTTGTACCCGCATGGAACAATCTAGGCGTGCTTTTGCAGAATGAAGGCAACTACCACGAGGCAAAGCGTGTCTTTCAGCTCGCATATGGGCTGGATAATGGCAATTCTGATGAAATTAAGCAGAATTTGACCAAAACAATCGCTATTGTAGAGAAAGAAGGGTATAAAGACCCTAATGAAAACAACAAATTCGAGTTGGTGAGGCGCGGCAACGGCAGGTATCTGCTTCTGTCGACACCAAACTCCGGATGATGAGAGCAGTACAGGAATAGACCCATGGGCAAACCAATTATGGGCGCAATCGCAATGGCTGGCTTGCTGGCACTTGGCGCATGCGCAGACAATGGCGACGCATCCAAAGCAAAGGATCTGGATCCAACAAATGTTGTTGATGCGACCGACCTTAACGACATCATGCTAACCGTTGCGGACCCGAACGAGGCCGTTGAATATTTCCGCAGTTCCCTCACCAAAGAACCCAAACGCATCGAATTCCGTCGCGGTCTTGGCAAATCATTGGTCCGCGCAAAACGCGCCACCGAGGCGGTTCCTGTCTTTGAAAAGCTCGTGGAAATGAAGGGCAGCATCGATCAAGATCGTATTGATCTGGCTGATGCCATGATCCGTACAAATGATTGGAAAGGGGCCAGCGAACAGCTGAACAAAGTGCCCCCTACCGTTGAAACATACCAGCGCTATCGCCTCGAAGCGATGATCGCGGACAGCCAGAAAAAGTGGAAGAAAGCCGACAGCTTTTATGAAATCGCTGCTGGTCTGACGACAAAACCATCCAATGTGATGAACAACTGGGGCTATTCGAAAATGGCCCGCGGCGATTACAAAGGCGCAGAAAAACTCTTTGTCGAAGCCATCACCTATGATCGCAAGCTGTTCACCGCGAAAAACAACCTCGTTTTGGCCCGTGCCGCACAGAAAAATTACTCTTTGCCTGTTGTCCCAATGACAGAAGAAGAAAAAGCACAGCTGATGTACACTGCGGGCCTATCCGCGGTGAAACAAGGTGACACGGACATCGGTCGCGGCCTTTTGCAAGACGCCATCGACACACATCCGCGCCACTTTGAAGAGGCCGTTCGCAGCTTAGAAGCCTTGCAACGCACCATCAAAAGCTAAGGATTTCCCATGATCCTCAGCGCACCCACAATCCTCTTTCTGACAGCTCTGCCCTTTTGCATTTGGGCAGCGCTGACAGATTTGCGGCATATGAAAATCTATAACAAAACCAATCTTGGTTTGTTTTTCGCCTTTGTCATTGTGGGCCTTGGCATGATCGCCATGGGCGGTTTCACGTGGGAACTTTACGCATTGCGCATTGCTCAAGGGGCGCTGATGCTGGTCATTGGATTTTTGCTCAACCATTTTGGCTACATGGGCGGCGGTGACAGTAAATTCATCGGCGCGATGGCCCCTTATATCGCCATGCAGGACGCCACTAAATTCTTGATGTTATTGGCTGCAATGGCCTTAGTTACCGTGGTCTTGCACCGTGGCATTGGCGCCATCGCCCCACTTCAGCCCCATCTTGTTGGTTGGAAATCGTGGCAAGTGTCCAAGAAATTCCCCTACGGTCTCACCCTGTCATCTGCATTGCTGATCTATCTCGCGATGGCTGCAAACGCAGGTTAACGCCCCATTTCATACAGAAAAAACAACGGCGTTTCGTCCACAAACGTGGGCTGTAATCCGTCCTTGTTTTCAATCGCGGTTAGGATCAAATCGCGCACCGCCTGCCCCATCGGGCATTTTGGAACAATCAAATACTGCGCATTTTCAAAACCTGTGGTGCCCCCGTAATACCACGGCGCGCCCCCTTGCAGCGGCTCGGTCTTTGAAAACAACCACAACGCATTCACCCAATCCGCGTACAAAACCTGCGTCCCGTGGGTTTGCGAAAATCCATCAAGCGCCGCACCCGTTTGCACCAATTCGGCCACCAACCCGTTTGATTTCTGGCAGTCTGGCAAGGCAAGACCTTCAAACACACGCGGTGATCGCGGCTCTGCCACCAACCCCAAATGCGGCGTCGCAACCGAATAGGGCCCACCAGCAACAGCGCGAAACCGCAAATCATCGTGGCGCGGATCGGACAACGATGCCGAAAACCCTGCCCCATTCAACCCGTTATGCACCATCAACGATTGCAGCTGCGTCACCCACAATGGCACACCCGCTGCAAAAAACACGACCGCCACCGTGCGTAAAGCAGTTTGAACAGGCCAGCCAAATCGGTTGTAAATCACAACGTCGCGCGCCAACCCGATTAAAATCAAACCCGCGACAATCAACCAATGTGGATCGTTTTGCCAATTTTGATGACTAATCAAAATCCAGCCAACGCCCAGCAGCAAGAACACCAAACTCCCTATGCTGTCGCGGGCTTGGCGCAGCAAAACAAATCCGGCAACCAACCCCAGAACACCCACAATTTGCGCAGGTCGCAACACCATCACCGCCATCGCGTCACCTGGTTGCGCACGCGCCGCGGATTGGGACACAAACAGCAAATCACCAATGTATCCTTGCCAATATCCAATCACCCCAAACGGCAGGGTCATCGCCCCCATGAACACCACACTTACGCCAACGGCGCTCAGCACCAACCGCATTTGCCCTGATGCCAACAACGCCACAACAACCGCTGGCAGCAGGAAAACCGCAAACGTGGCCTTGGTCAAAACCAAGAATCCCATCATACACCCAAGGATGATCGGCTCAAACACCGTTGCTAATCGCGCCACGCGCGTGCTTGGCAAACAGGTCATCACCGCAATCACCGCCGCCACAGCCCAGCACCAATTGTTATAATACATGGACGCCGCCACCGTCGCGTCCGTACCTCCATGCACCAATCCAAGCAGGCTGACCAAAACCACGGCCCCAAATGCAATGGCCCCACTTGGAGAAAGACGACTAATCCCCACCCAGTAAATTGCAGGCAACAGGACAAATCCTATGAATACGGGGGCATAAGCAAATGCCGCACCCACACCTGCCCCGGCATTCACCAACCAAACCATTGGCAGAAACGCCATTACTCCAAGGGGCGTGCGGAAATCCTCGTGTGGGATATGCCCCTCCACCATACGCAAAACAATTTGCGCCATATGGATCGCATCACCGTCAAAGCTCAGGATCAACAGCGCACCGTCATTCATCCGCGCCAAGGACAGCAGGAATAAAAGTCCCACAAGGAAAAGCGCATACCAAAAGCCAAATATTTGCCGCACTTTCGCCACCTGCTGTTGCTAGTTTTCGACAAGCTAAATCAAACCGAACAAATCCGCAAAATCTAATACAGTTTTTGTTAGGGGAAGGGTCGTAAAATGCGTATATTCAAAGAAAAAAGAGCAGTGGTGAACACATGAACATGCAGGCGCGAACCCCGCACCTTCCGGCGATCCCAATGACGGTTGCCGCAACAGGCCTCAACACCGTATTTGCACGCGACATCTTGATCAAAACGATGTTTCGCAAAAACGTATCTTTGCCCAGCGAAGTGGAAAGCAACCTCTGTTGCTCAAGCCCAATTGCGCTGGAACTGATCGAATTTGCCCGCAGCCAAAACCTGATCGAAGTTGTGGGCCGCGAAGGCACCGAATTGCGTTATCAATTAACGGATTCTGGCAAAGCCCGCGCTTTGGACGCACTTGGCCAATCCGAATATTTTGGCGCGTTGCCAATCCCGCTCGATCACTACAAAGAGCAGGTTAAACTTCAATCCGTTTCCGATGTTGGCATTACCCAATCCGCACTCGAAGGATCCATGGGCCACCTAATCATCCCGGATGGACTGCTCACGCAGCTTGGGCCAGCGGTGAATTCAGGCAAATCCATTCTGATGTACGGTCCTCCCGGCAACGGGAAGTCATCGATTTCAAACGGCATTCGTGATGCGCTCGGTGACAAAATCTTTGTTCCCAAAGTGTTGGAATATTCAGGCCAGATCATCTCGGTTTACGATCCGATTGTGCATGGCGAAGGCCAAGAAAGCTCAACAGATCCCAACTCTTTGCGCCGCACAGGTTTGCAATTTGATAACCGTTATGTGCTGTGCAAACGCCCTTCTGTTATCACGGGCGGGGAACTGACGTTGTCTATGTTGGAACTGAACTACAACGCCAACTCAAAAACCTACCAAGCACCGCTCCAGCTCAAGGCGACGGGCGGTGTGTTCATCGTCGATGACCTTGGCCGCCAAGCTGAACCGCCGCAGGCCTTGATCAACCGTTGGATTGTTCCAATGGAAGGCGGCGATGACATTCTGTCCCTGCAATCTGGTGAAAAATTCCTCGTGCCGTTTGACACGTTGGTTATCTTTTCCACCAACTTCCACCCCGCCGAAATCTTTGACGGCGCGGCGTTGCGGCGAATTTATTACAAGGTTCTGGTGGACAGACCAAGCCGCGATGAAATGATTCAAATCTATGCACTGGTGGCAAAGGCGATGAAAATGCCACTGGACGAACAGGTCCTTATACACCTGTTTTCAAAGCTTTATCCCCAAGTGGACAACACCTATGCCGCCTATCACGCGCCCTTCCTTGTGACGCAAATGAAATCCATTTGCGATTATGAAGGACGCCCGCATAAGATGGAAATCGACTTGATAGAACGCGCATGGGCCAACTTGTTCGTCGCGGAATCCGTTGTCGAACATTAACACTGTTGTCGCGGGCTGCGGGCGCATGGGGGAACCCATGCTCGCCGCCCTGCGCACGGCAGGCTGCACAGCCACTGGTTTTGATGTCCGCCCCCCCAACAGCTACCCAGCAGGCGCTGGCATCACCGATATCGTGGACCAAATTCCGCAAGACACCACCGTTTTAATTTCCGTTGTGCGCGATATTGCTCAAACCGAAGACCTGCTATTTGGCACCCAAAACCTGATCGCACATCTGCCAAACCTGACCCATGTGGTGATCTGTTCAACCCTGTCGCCACGCTACATCACTACATTAAAATCCCGCCTGCCTGCCACCCTGATCGACGCCCCCATGTCAGGCGCTCAAATCGCAGCACAACAGGCGCGGCTCTCCTTCATGCTCGGCGGCCCTGTTGCAGACATCGAACATTTGATGCCGCTGTTTCAGGCAATGGGCCAGCATTTCCATCACATGGGCGATACGGGGTCAGGGATGGCCGCAAAGGTGCTGAACAATCTTTTGGCCGCATCCAATACCGCCATGACGCGCCTGATCCTTGATTGGGCAGATGCCGCAAATATTGACGAAACCGCTTTGTTGAACCTGATCCACACGTCATCTGGGCAAAACTGGTTGGCCAGCGGCTTTAACACCATTGAATTTGCCCGCGACGGATATACCGACGACAATACCATCGGCATTCTGAAAAAAGATGTGGAAAGCGCGCTGGATGCCGCTCCTGATGGCGCCAACACCGCCTTGCCAGAACTCATCGCCAGCACCATTGCGAGTCTCAAGCCGCGTGTTTAGCGGCATTTGACGAAACCCGCGCTGCGCCCCTTTCCAACCCGCACCCCACACGCTACCTCTGATCCATGTCGCAATTGCCCCCCAAATTTGCCGATTGGTTTGCCGCGCACGGCTGGGACATTCACCCCCACCAGCAGACCTTGCTTGATCGCAGCATGGCCCCCGCAACCCTGCTGATTGCACCCACTGGCGGGGGCAAAACACTGGCAGGGTTCCTACCAACACTCACCGAACTGGCCGATGATCCCCCTGCGGGTTTACACACGCTTTATGTGTCCCCGCTCAAGGCCCTTGCGGCAGACATCAAACGAAATTTGCAGACCCCGATCCACGAAATAGATCTGCCCATCCGCGTGGAGGATCGCACGGGGGACACCACCGCCACACAGAAAAAACGCCAACGGGCGGATCCGCCGCATATTCTGTTAACCACACCTGAATCCTTGGCCCTTCTGTTGTCCTACGAAGACGCACCGAAAATTTTCGCGACTTTACAACGGGTTGTGGTGGATGAAATCCACGCCCTCGCCGAAAGCAAACGCGGCGATCAATTGATGCTGTGCCTCTCGCGATTGCAAACCCTCGCTCCAAACCTGCGCCGTGTTGGTCTTTCTGCCACCGTCGAAGACCCGCCCGCCTTGGCCCAATTCCTCGCCCGCAATCCTGATCCTTGCGACATTATTCTGGCCGATCCTGGCCCGGAACCAGATATCAAAATTCTCCACACGCAAGAGCCACCTCCATGGTCTGGTGCGGGTGCCGCCTATTCTGTGGGAGCGGTTTTGGACCTTGTTAAAACTGCTAAAACCACGCTGATTTTCATCAACACCCGCGCCCAAGCCGAATTGTATTTCCGCGCCATTTGGGACGCGAACGAGGAGCAAATGCCCATCGCCTTGCACCACGGCTCCCTATCGCGCGAAGCCCGCGACAAGGTCGAAGCCGCCATGGTTGCAGGCACACTGCGCGCCGTTGTCTGTACAGGCACGCTTGATCTCGGCATTGATTGGGGCGATGTGGATTTGGTGATCCAAGTGGGCGCCCCCAAAAACATCAAACGTTTGGTCCAACGGATCGGGCGCTCCAATCACCGCTATAACGCCCCATCGCGCGCCATCATCGTCCCATCAAACAGGTTCGAAGTAATCGAAGCACAAGCCGCGCTCGAAGCCGTGCGCGACAACGATCTGGACGGTGAGCCACGGGGCAAAGGCCCGCGCGATGTTTTGTGCCAACACATTTTAATCCGCGCGTGTGCTGGCCCCTTTGATGCAACCGATCTGTACCACGAAATCATCCAATCGGGCCCATTTTACACCCTCAGCCGCGCAGAATTTGACGCCTGCCTCGAATTTTGCGCAACAGGGGGGTACGCGTTACGCGCCTATGATCGCTGGCAGCGTTTGATGCAAAACCCCGATGGCCTGTGGCAATTACGCGATCCACGCGCAACACGATCCATCCGCATGAATATCGGCACAATTGTGGACACCGAAACGCTCAAGGTAAAATGGCGCGGGCGCGGCGGTGCCCCACTTGGCGAAATCGAAGAAAGCTTTGCCGCCACACTCACCCAAGGCGATACATTTTTGATCGGCGGCCAGGTGGTCCGATACGAAGGCCTGCGCGAAATGACGGTGCAGGTCACAAAGGGACGCAAAGCCCCGAAAATCGCGGTCTTCATGGGCACAAAATTTGCCACGTCCACGCTGCTATCGACCCGCGTGATTGATCTGCTGAACACGGGCGACTGGTCCGCCCTTCCCGCCCACACCCGTGATTGGCTCGACACACAAAACCGTATCTCTGCCATGCCGAAACCAGGCCGAATGCTGGTGGAAAGCTACTGGCGCGATGACACGGCCTATACCTGCTTTTATGGATTCGCGGGGCGTAATGCCTTGCAAACACTCGGCCTTTTGCTCACCCGCCGGATGGAAGAAGCAGGTTTAAACCCCATCGGTTTCGTTGCCACAGATTACGCCGTACTAATCTGGGGGCTCGAAGAAATCTCCGATCCCGCCACGCTTTTGTCCCCTGATGGTTTACGGGACGGGCTGGATGGTTGGCTCGCAGGAAACGCCGTGATGAAACGCTCTTTTCGCAATGTGGCCACCATCGCAGGTCTGATCGAAAAGAACTTGCCTGGCACCCGCAAAACAGGACGCCAAGCCACGTTTTCCTCTGACATCCTCTATGACACGCTTTTGAAATACGATCCTGATCACCTGCTGTTACAAATCACCCGCGAAGAGGCCATGCGTGGCCTTGTGGATTTCGGACGGATCGAAGAAATGCTCACCCGCATCCAAACCCGCATTGATCACGTCAAAGCGCCGCATGTAACGCCCCTATCTGCCCCCATGCTGCTCGAAGTTGGGAAAATCCCAATCAAAGGGGCCGCCGTTGAAAAGGTCGCCGCTATCCAAGCCGCAGAATTGATGCGCGAAGCAGGATTATAACTTGCACCCGCCATCATGTTCCTGTTTTGTGCGCCCATGCACGGTTATTCGTTCACACTGAAATCCGCTCAACTCACGGCCCTTTCCGTGGGTATCTTGTGGTGGGCAGATCGCAAACTTCTGTGTGTGTCAGACCTGCATCTTGGCAAATCCGAACGGATGGCGCGGCGCGGCGGCGCACTGCTGCCCCCTTACGAAAACAAAGATACGCTCACCCGATTGGCCACCGCAGTCAATGCGCTCGACCCTGTTACGGTCATTTGTTTGGGTGACAGTTTTGACGACCTCGAAGCTCTTGATGCGCTGAACGACGAAGATCACCAAACCCTCGCCACAATGATGAGCGGACGCCGCTGGATCTGGATCGAAGGCAACCATGATGCGGGTCCTGTAAACATCGGTGGCACCCATCTGGCAGAATTTGAAACCGGCCCACTGCGGTTTCGCCACATCGCCATCGCAGGCGCATCAGGCGAGGTTTCGGGCCATTATCACCCCAAATCCAGTGTAAAGCTAAAGGCAGGCACCCTGTCCCGTCCTTGTTTCCTGCTGGATGAAAACCGCGTCATCCTGCCAGCGTTTGGCTCTTACACGGGTGGACTAAAATCAACTGATCCTGCTTTCGATCCGTTGTTTTCCGCGCAAGCCTTGGCCGTTTTGACAGGATCACAAGCCTTACCAACACCAAAGCCTCACACGGTCACTTCACAAAGTCGTTAGTGTACACTTGAAATGCTGCATTTGCAGCATACGTCAAAGTCACGGGACACATGCTGCCCCGACGGATTGATCGTTTCGAGTAGTTCGCGCAGGAATATGCGCAGTCAATCCAACGGTAAAAGAGTTATTGAGTACGAGTACAAACAAGGCGTCAGAGCTGCTCTGACGCCTTGTTTTCATTTCAGCGTTTGCGGGTCAGCTTACACTGTCAGCCCTGTCGGCTCTTCCAGCCCATGCGCCCGACAGCACGCTGTAACTGTGTTCGCCAACAGGCACGCAATGGTCATCGGGCCCACACCACCTGGAACAGGTGTAATCGCCGCCGCATTTTCCGCTGCGGTTGCAAATTCCACATCGCCCAGCAGCTTTGTTTTGCCTGGCTTGTCTGGATGCGGAATGCGGGTAATGCCCACATCGATAACCGTCGCGCCTGGTTTGACCCACTCGCCTTTAACCATCTCTGCGCGACCAACAGCCGCCACAAGGATATCTGCCTTGCGACACACATCCGCGAGGTCTTTGGTCCGCGAATGCGCGATTGTCACCGTGCAGTTTTCACCCAACAACAATTGCGCCATCGGTTTGCCGAACAGGTTTGAACGGCCCACAACAACGGCATCCATACCTGACATGTTGCCAACCTGATCCCGCAACAGCATCAAGCATCCAAGCGGCGTACAGGACACAAGGCCCTTCTCCCCGCTGGCAAGCAAACCCGCGTTTACCACGCTCAGGCCGTCCACGTCTTTGTTCGGATCAATACGGGCCACAACACGGCGCTCGTTCAGATGATCCGGCACAGGGAACTGACACAGAATACCGTGTACTGTCGGGTCTTCGTTCAACTGATCAATCAGTGCGAACAGATCTTCTTCGGACACGTCCGCGGGCAGTTTATGCTCAAACGATGCCATGCCCACTTCAACGGTCTGTTTGTGCTTTGCAGCCACATATACTTCGGATGCCGGGTCTTCACCCACCAAGACCACAGCCAAACCAGGTGTGATGCCGTGATCTTTTTTCAAACGCTCTACATGCTCTGCCACTTGGGCGCGCACGTCGCCAGCAAACGCTTTGCCGTCAATCGTTTTGCCTGTCATTTAAATCTCTCCTTAATAGCAAAAAGGGGGCAAACTCTGCCCCCTTCGTATTCTGTCTAACGACTTAGAACAAACCTTCGATTTGGCCGTCGTCGTTCAGGTGGATCGCTTCTGCGGATGGAACCCGTGGCAGACCTGGCATGGTCATGATTTCACCACAGACAACCACAACAAACCCAGCACCCGCGCTAAGGCGAACTTCACGCACTGGAACAGAATGGCCTGTCGGCGCGCCGCGCAGGTTTGGATCGGTTGAGAAAGAGTACTGTGTTTTCGCCATACATACTGGCAAATGGCCGTAACCTTGCTCTTCCCACAACTTCAGCTGATCGCGGATTTTCTTGTCCGCCAGTACTTCGTCAGCATGGTAGATGCGTTTCGCGATTGTCTCTACTTTCTCAAACAGACCCATTTCATCTGGGTAAATCGGAGAGAACTGTGATTGGCCGCTGTCTGCGATTTCAGCAACACGTTTCGCCAAATCAGCAGAGCCTTTGGACCCGAATTCCCAGTGCTGAGATACGATTGCTTCGGAACCGTGATCCGCAACGTAGTCTTTAACCGCCTGAACCTCGGCTTCAGTGTCTGTCACAAAGTGGTTGATCGCAACCACAACAGGCACACCGAATGATTTCAGGTTGGAAATGTGACGACCCAAGTTCGGGCAACCTGCCTGAACAGCCGCAACATTTTCTTCGCCGAGATCCGCTTTGGCCACGCCACCGTTCATTTTCATCGCACGAACAGTTGCAACCAGAACCACACAATCAGGGGACAGGCCTGCTTTGCGACACTTGATGTTCAGGAACTTCTCAGCACCCAGATCAGCACCAAAGCCAGCTTCTGTCACAACGTAATCCGCCAATTTCAGCGCAGTTGTTGTTGCGATAACAGAGTTACAGCCGTGTGCGATGTTCGCAAATGGGCCACCGTGTACAAATGCTGGGTTGTTTTCCAGTGTCTGCACAAGGTTTGGCTGCATCGCGTCTTTCAGCAGAACAGTCATCGCGCCATCGGCTTTGATGTCGCGTGCGAACACTGGGGAACGGTCACGGCGATACGCCACGATCATGTCACCAAGACGTGTTTGCAGGTCTTTCAGGTCTTTTGCCAAGCACAAGATCGCCATAACTTCAGACGCCACTGTGATGTCAAAGCCAGCTTCCCGTGGGAAACCGTTTGCAACGCCACCAAGGGATGCAGTGATCTGACGCAGGGCACGGTCGTTCATGTCAACAACGCGCTTCCACTGAACACGACGTACGTCGATTTCCAGCTCGTTACCCCAATAAATGTGGTTGTCGATCATCGCGGACAGCAAAGAGTGTGCAGATGTGATCGCGTGAAAGTCACCTGTAAAGTGCAGGTTCATATCTTCCATCGGAACAACTTGGGCGTAACCGCCACCTGCCGCGCCACCCTTCATCCCGAAGTTCGGGCCGAGGGACGCTTCGCGGATACAAACACAGGCGTTTTTGCCAATTGCGTTCAGGCCATCGCCCAAACCAACAGTTGTTGTTGTTTTACCTTCACCAGCTGGTGTTGGGTTGATCGCTGTCACGAGGATCAGCTTACCGTCTTTTTTGTCTTGAACAGAGTTGATCAGGCTTTGGCTGACCTTAGCTTTGTCGTGGCCGTATGGCAGCAGATCGTCAGAGCTGATGTTCAATTTCGCGCCGATTTCTTGGATCGGACGCTTTTTTGCCTCGCGGGCGATTTCGATGTCAGTTTTATAAGCCATGTGGCAAGACCCCTGTTGGTTTGGTGTGCAATGGAATACTCTGCCCGTTCTATGCCCAAATTTAGGCCACCAAAGCACGGGTAAAAACGACAATTTCCCAGTCGTTATCGCCGCTCTCGATCACACAATGATCAAAATCGCCATGAAATGGTTAAATTGCGCCAGTTACGCCCGATGTGGGGCCCAAGCCCGCTGATCTGGCACATGCAAAGTCAGGGAATCGCCCACTGCCAACGGCCCCTCGCGTTCCACCCATGCGGTGACACCACGCCGATCTTTACAGGCCGATTTCAACAACTTTCCTTTGCCTGGATGAAGGGGTTCCAACGCCTCTTTTCCCGGATACATACAGGGGCGGTTTTCCATATCAATCACCAGTGTCGTACCCGCTGCATTCTGTAATCGGCTGGATGGCGGGACATGGGTGAAATCTGGCAACCCTTTCACCATAATACTCGCCCCCATCCATTCTGGGCGTATCACATCCACGCCAACTTCGACGGCAGCCAACGCCATTTCTTCTTCGCTGATAATCGAAAACTGCCGCACGTTACGGATTTCAGTGCCCACAGGAAACTGGTCCTTTACCCGCACACAGGATGCACGCGTCAGCCCTCCATGATCCTCGCCCGCAAACCCAGCATAACTCGCAAACGCCTCACGCAACGGCTCTGATGCCAGCGCAGCTTCTCGGCTTTTGACAAGCCCAAGGTATACGATTTCGCATGTGTATTCTGTAGGCAAAAGGGCAGGCATAGAAAGGTCCAATCAGGTTGATCAATTTGGAACCACAGTCGCACAAAAGAAAAGACCCGCGCAATGCACGGGTCGTTTCAATTTGTGTCGCATATCATCACGTCTTGTGATGACCACCGATTAAGCGGGATCAGGTTCCATATCACCCTTTGGCGTCGCCTTAGGCTTTTTGGTTTTCGGAATGGCCGCAACGCTTGGAGCATTGCCACTATCGCTGCCTGTTGAATCGTCATCTGGATTCACGGGCGGCAAACCTTTGATAACGCGTTCAATCTCTTCACCTGTCAGCGTTTCATACTCCAACAGACCCTGCGCAAGCAGTTCGAACTCTTCGTTCTTGTCTTGCAGGATTTTGAACGCACGGTCATAGCCTTCGTCGATGATCCGCTTCACTTCGCTTTCGATCAGCTCTTTTGTCGCTGCAGAAACCGAAAACCCGCCTGCACCGCCATTGGCTTGATACCCTTCGGCAGCTTCTTGGTAATCAATGTTACCAACCAGATCAGACATGCCGTACCGCATTACCATCGACCGTGCCATATGGCTGGCCTGCATGATATCGCCCACAGGGCCAGAGGACACGGAATCCTCGCCGTACTTCAAAATTTCCGCCGCTTTGCCTGCCATTGTCATGGCAATGCGTTCTTCGGCTTCGTTCTTGAACAGCTGCAATTTGTCCATCTCTGGCAGGCTCATCACCATACCCAGCGCACCACCGCGTGGGATGATCGTCGCTTTGTAGACAGGATCGCAATTTGGCAGGGTGATCCCCACAATTGCGTGGCCCGCTTCGTGATAGGCTGTTTTTTCTTTTTGGTCATCGGTCAAAACCATGGAGCGACGCTCTGCGCCCATCATCACTTTGTCTTTGGCCTGTTCGAAATCTTCCATCGTCACAAACCGCTTGCCGGTGCGCGCAGCCCGCAATGCGGCCTCGTTCACAAGGTTGGCAAGGTCCGCACCCGAAAACCCAGGAGTCCCGCGAGCAATAATGCGCAGATCCACATCAGGACCCAACGGCGTTTTGCGCGCGTGTACATCCAAAATTTTCTTACGGCCTTTGATGTCTGGATTTGGAACCTGAACCTGGCGGTCAAAACGGCCAGGGCGCAACAGCGCAGGGTCCAGAACATCCTTACGGTTGGTCGCCGCGATGATGATCACGCCTTCATTGGCTTCAAAACCATCCATCTCAACCAACAACTGGTTCAACGTTTGCTCGCGCTCGTCGTTGCCCCCGCCGTAACCCGCACCACGATGGCGGCCCACAGCGTCGATTTCGTCGATAAACAGAATACACGGCGCATTCTTTTTCGCCTGTTCAAACATATCGCGCACACGGGACGCACCCACACCCACGAACATTTCAACAAAGTCAGAACCTGAAATCGTAAAGAACGGCACACCCGCTTCGCCAGCAATCGCACGCGCCAGCAATGTTTTACCTGTACCGGGAGGGCCCTCAAGCAGCGCGCCTTTTGGAATTTTACCGCCAAGACGGCTAAACTTCTGCGGATCGCGCAGGAATTCGACGATCTCTTCCAACTCGTCTTTGGCTTCGTCGATACCTGCCACATCATCAAACGTGACACGCCCATGACGTTCGTTCAGCAGCTTTGCCTTGGATTTCCCAAAGCCCATCGCACCACCGCGACCGCCACCTTGCATACGGTTCATAAAGAAGATCCAAACACCAATCAGTACAAGGAACGGCAACCACAAAGACATGGCAGATAAAAAGCCAGATTGCTCTTGTGATTTCACATTCACATTCACGCCTGCATCAATCAGTTGATTGGTCAGCTCGTCGCTTTCCATCGCGGCGCGCGGCTGAATGGTTTGGAATTTATTGCCATCTTTGTTTGTGATGGTGATCAACTCACCGTCCATCTGAACCTCGGCAACCGAGCCATCTTCAACGGATTTCACAAATTCAGAATACGTCAGCTGATCTTCATTGCTTGATCCGCCGCTCGTGCTGAACATTTGGAACAAAGCAAAAATAAGCAGGAATAGAACGACCCAAAAAGCCAGATTTCTGGAATTTCCCAAAACGGTTCTCCTCAAGGCGCATTACGCGCTAGATTTCTTAACGAAGTGTTACCGAGAATATAAGCTCCCAGCGTCGTGTTTCAATGCGACAGGATCGACGAATAGAAACTTTCAGGCCCCTCGCGGAGCCAGCACTTGCAAGACCCGTGTGTATCCACAAAAGGGGCCGACTTCAATTCGTTAATGTACCATAAAGACGGCGAAGATAGCAGGGCATTTCTGTGCTCGGCGGTATCACGCCAATGGGGAAATTTGGCCAATCCTGCCTCACCCAAGGGGCGCCACTCCCCGACCGCTGTCTCACAGTCCCAGCGATGATCAAACGATTGTGATGCGGCATCGCTAGGGGGGATCGCAGACGCCTCGCGGCTAATCTCAACGATTCCCTGCCGCGCCTCGCTCATCAAACACCCACTCAAACTATGCGCCCGCCCTTGCGTCACCGCCGCCAAAGCCAATTTCAATGCCGCCAATCTCGGTCGATACTCGCGATGCGCCACCCACCGCAAACAATGGGCCAACAATCGCAACTGCACCTCTTCAGAATGTTTCCCGGCTTCATGAACAGACCAACGCACTGATCCAATGTCACGGGGAACAACCACCGCCTGTGCTGCATCAAATGTCATCTGCTCTAACGCAGTTCGCGCCGTCCTTAACCGATCCGTTGTATCGGCCAAAACATCCACATCAATTCCTGTTTCTGCCAGCAATGCCAATGCCTTACGTATTTTCACCCGATCAAAGCGATCATCCTCATTGCTCGGATCATCCACCCACGTCAGACCACGCTCCAACAGCATCTCGCGCAATACATCGCGCCGCTCTCGCAACAATGGGCGCAACCATAATACACCGTCTTTAACAACCGCTGGGGCCATGCCTGACAGCCCATCAACCCCACTGCCCCGCTTCAGGCGCAACAGAAACGTTTCTGCTTGGTCATCTCGCGTATGCCCTGTTGCCACAGCCACCAAACGGTGCTCCTTGGCCCAAGCGCCAATCAAATTATGGCGGGCCCGCCGTGCCGCATCTTGGGTGTTGCCGCTGTGCTGCCCATCCCAACGCAAAATTGTATGATCAACGCCCAACGATCCACACAGGCTTGCAACACCCTCGGCCTCATCCGCGGCCTCATTCCGCAACCCATGATCCACCGTCACCGCAGCAACCGTCCGACCGTGTTGCACCGCCCAATCTGCGGCCAAAACCAACAAAGCAACCGAATCGCTGCCCCCAGAAACGGCCACACCAATTGGGCCGTCGGCCACATCTTCCATAAATGTCGAAAAGGCGCAGGTCACACCCGCAAACCGTGTGTCTTAGGAACAGCCAAGCGCATCACGTTCTGCCGCAGCCTCGGCCAAGATCGGCGCAGAAGGATAGCGGATTGGCACTTCGGACAGCATCAAACACGCCTCTTCGATCTGGCCCAATTCGCGCAGTGAAATACCCAGACGGAACAGCGCATCAGGCGCTTTGGTCCCCTGCGGCGACCCACTGAAACTCTCAAGGAAACTGCGCGCCGCAGCGCCCCAATCGCCCAATCCAGCTTGTGATGCCCCTTTCCAGTAGTGCGCCTCGCCCGTCAGCGGGCCGCCTGGGAAATTGGTCACCAACGTATCAAACTGGCTGCTTGCGCTGGCGAAATCTTCCGCTTGAAACGCGGCCATCGCCCGTTGAAAGGTGACCTTCTCGCTCTGCGTCGCACCAGATGTATCAACCGCACCAGTGTCTGTCGCGCTTACGGTTGGGGTTTGCGTTACACTGCCACCCTGACGGTTCGGGATTTTCCCACCCAGCGGTGCAGTGCGATCCAAACTGCCGATATCACAGCCCGCTTCCAATTCGCACAACCGAAACTCCAAATCGCCCACACGGTTTGTCCCGTCTGACACGATGGTTTCGATCCAGTTTTGTTTCTGTTCAATCGCACCTGTGATACGGCGCACCTCCGCTTCCAGCGCATCAATACGTTGCAAGGCAGGGCCATTGTTTGTGGTCTGCGCCGCACTGCCTGTTGTGGACAACTCCCGCTTCAGGTTCACGATCTCGGCGTAAACAAACTCCAACTCCTGACGGATATCCGCCAAGGTTTGCTCATCCTGCGCATGCGCGGCCAGCGGCGACAAAACCACCGCCATCAAAACGGCACTCACTGCGTTTCGCATAAAAACCCGCATCTTTGTTCTCCAAATACTCAAAATCCGCCGCTTGCCTTACACACAAACGGCGGACCTAATGTGATCAGCCCGACAGGCCTGCCGCAACCAAAGTCACCGCACGGCGGTTTTTAGACCAGCATTCTTCGGTGGAACACACCGCCAACGGGCGTTCTTTACCGTATGTCACGATGTCGATGCGATTGGCGGCAATACCACGGCTCACCAAATAGTCCCGCACTGCATTGGCCCGACGGGCCCCCAGCGCAAGGTTGTATTCCCGCGTGCCCTGCTCATCGGCATGGCCTTCGATTGTGGTGGTGTAGCTTGTGTTGGCCAACAACCAACCAGCCTGACCGTCCAGCGTTTGAATGGCGTCTGGTGTCAGCGTGCTTTGATCCACTTGGAACAAAACACGGTCTCCGATTGTCTGGTTGAAATACGCAACGGATGTTGGGTCATTCGCCCCCACAAGGTTCGGGTCAACACCGTTCACCCCATTGCCACCAGCGCCATCAGCACCGTTATTGCGGAAATCCTGACACGCCGTCAGCGCCAGCACACAGGCCAAGGCCATACCCATCTTTGTTATTGTCATCTGCTCATCCTTTCGCATGAAACGCATCTCTTGTGCGCTTATTCATTCTATAACAGGTAATCCCCCGATTGGGAATCAACCTTACTCCAGCAACCCTGACCACGCGGGATCAGACCCGAATGTCGGCGTTGCCACCTTCTTTAAAAACTGTCCTGTGACATCCACGGAAAACAGGCTCGGCGCACCATCCGACCCCTGTGTTTCACGGAAAAACATAATCACACGGCCATTGGGGGACCATGTTGGCCCCTCATCCAGAAACGACCCCGTCAGCAGCTTTTCTTGGCTGCCATCGGTGCGCATCACACCAATATGGAACCGCCCACCGCTGATATTGGTAAACGCAATCATGTCTCCACGCGGTGACCAAACTGGTGTCCCATAGCGTCCTGTGCCAAAGCTGATCCGCTGGGCTGGTCCGCCATTGGCTGGCATCACGTAAATCTGCTGTCCGCCACCACGGTCACTTTCGAACACAATCTGGCTGCCATCGGGGGAATAACTCGGCGCGGTATCAATGGCCGATGTATTGGTCAGCTGCGTCTTTTGCCCTGTGGCAATGTCAAACGAATACAAATCCGATTTCGCGCCGCTGGACAGCGACATCACAACCTTGCGCCCATCTGGGCTAAACCGCGGTGCAAAGGTCATGTTGCGCTCACTGTCCAAAACACGGCGTGACAGCGTATCAACGTTCATCAAAAACACTTGCGGCACACCTGTTTCATAACTGGTGTAAATAATCTCGCGGGCATTGGGCGAAAACCGTGGGGCCAGAACGATATCATCACTGCCCGTCAAATACCGCGTGTTCGCCCCGTCATAATCCATCACCGCAAGGCGCTTTTTCCGATCATTCTTCGGGCCTTCTTCCGCGATATAGACAACGCGGCTGTCAAAATACGGGTCTTCCCCTGTCAGACGCGCATAAACCTGATCCGCCACTTTATGGCTCATCCGCCGCCAGCTCTGACTACTCGCAGCGAATTGCAATCCAAGCAGGGTTTCCTGGCCAAACACATCAAACAGACGGAACTTAACCACCATCTGATTGTCATCTGTCAGGCTCACCGCGCCGGTAATCAAGGCTTGCGCGTTAATCGCCTTCCAATCCGGAAAGGACACAGGGGCGTTGAAATTGGTCACACTGCCGATATAGGCCGCTGGATCAATGTTGCGAAACAGGCCAGAGCCAACCAAATCGCTCGTCACCACTTGCGTCAACTGTTGCGCAAAGGCTTCTGCACCTGCGTTTTCCGCCACAAACCCAGGGATCGCGATCGGCATCGGCTCAATGATGCCTTCGGTGATCTCAATGCGCAGCGGCCCATTTTCTTGGGCCTGCGCTGGCACACCCAGCATCACCGCCGCAATCATCAGTTTCAGGAATTGTTTCATCATCTCACCACCATGTTCTGGGGATTAAACGTCACTTCAATCTGACGCCATTGTTCATATTTGTCTTTTGGCAAGCTGTAAGGCGCACATCGGATCAACGCCCGTCTCCCTGCCTCATAGGCTTGTTTCACAACGCCTTGTGGGCTGCCTGACGGGCTAATCAATGTGGGACCATCTGTAATCCGACCTTGCTCGTTCAATTCCACCAGCAATGTCACCTTTAAATCAGCCGCGTTTTGCACGCCGATTGGCGGGTTCCAACACTCTTGAACCGCCAGCACCAACGCACCCTTTTCACGACCTGTCAGCGGCGGGCCACTCGGTTTGGATGCTTCGGCTTGCGCCGCTTTTAACGCTGCCTCAATCGCTTCGGCTTCGGCCTTTTTCGCAGCTTCTTTCGCGGCTTTATCTGCAGCGATTTTGTCCGCTGCGGCCTTTTCAGCTGCCGCCTTGCGGGCTTGTGCCTTTTGCACAATATCCGAAGGCCGCCCTTTGGGACGCGCAGATTTCACTGGCGCAGCAGAATCTGGATCAACGTCATCCGCCTCAGTCACAATCTCTGTTGTGCTTTCAGGCTTTGCCGCTTCTTCTGTTTCTTCAGGCTTGACCTCAGCGGGCTCTTCGCTTGGCTGTGTCTGTTCCACAGTCTCTTCTGAGCGTTCCGCATCTGTTGGCGGCTTTTCCACCACCTCATCTGAAATGCGCGGCGCAGGGCGCGCTTTGGGCCGCAACAAGGCCAAACGCTCAGGGTCCACCTGCCCGCTTTGATCAACCTCTGCTTCGCGTGCATCAGGGGCCACAACTTCGCTGCCCGTGGCCTCTTGTGTCACTGCCCCTTCGGGAACCTCTGGCTCTGCTGGGGTTGTTTCCAATTCGGGCGTCGGCTCTGGCTCGGCAATTTCTTGCACCTCTGGCTCAACAGGCTCTTGAACAACGTCTTCCACAGGCTCGGTTTCAATTGGCACATCAACCACA
Source organism: Amylibacter sp. IMCC11727 (assembly GCF_029854195.1). Classification (NCBI taxonomy): domain Bacteria; kingdom Pseudomonadati; phylum Pseudomonadota; class Alphaproteobacteria; order Rhodobacterales; family Paracoccaceae; genus Amylibacter; species Amylibacter sp. IMCC11727. The sequence goes on along the minus strand of NZ_CP122960.1, from coordinate 1,025,674 downwards.
GGCTCAGGCTGAGCCAACTCAGATTGCTGGGGCTCGTCCACATTGGGATTGGGCGCGGTGGACATCAGTCCATCAAACGCCTCTGCCGAGATTATAGACACCTCGGAAATCTGAATCGCTTTGCTGTCATCCGCATCGAACAAGGGCCCACCGAAAACGGCTAACCCAATCAATGCGCCATGCGCGCCCAGTGATATTTTGGTGCCTGTCTCCAAGACCGATCCCTACTCCACCACGCTCGCATCAGTTCCATCCAGCCGTGGACCACCCCCATCGGTAACCAAGCCAATGTTGCGAAACCCGCCAGCATTCAACGCGCCCATAATTTCCATCACAGTGGAATACGGCACCGATCCATCCGCACGCAAAAACACCTTGTCGTCTTCCCGCTCTGCCGCAATGGCACGCAGTTTCGGGATCAGCGTTTCGCGTTCAATTTCCACGGATTGCAGAACCAGCGTACCATCCGCCGCCACGGCCAACGCCAACGGCTCTTCTTGTTCTTGAGGCAAGGACGTGGCTGCCGTTTTGGGCAACTCAATCGGCACACCCACGGTTAACAACGGCGCGGCGACCATAAAGATGATCAACAGCACCAACATCACATCCACAAATGGCGTAACGTTGATTTCCGCCATCGGTTTGCGTTTCCCGTGGCTGCGGCGGCCTTTACGACCCCCTCCGCCACCACCACTTGCCATGACTGGTCCCATATCAGCTGTCCAACTGACGCGACAGAATGGTCGCAAATTCGTCGGCAAAACTGTCATAGCCGCTGATCAACCGATCCGCATCTGTGCTCAGCTTGTTATAGAAAATAACCGCTGGGATCGCTGCCAACAGACCAAGCGCCGTTGCAACCAATGCTTCGGCAATACCAGGGGCTACAACCGCCAAATCCGTATTTTGCTGGATGGCGATTTCCTCGAACGAATGCTTGATCCCCCAAACGGTGCCGAACAACCCCACAAACGGCGCAATCGCCCCCACGGTGGCCAAGAATGTCAGACCATTGTTCAACTTTTCGCTTTCACGATTGATCGCAACATCCATGGACCGATCAATCCGCGCCTGTGCGCCTGCAATCAAATTGCCGTCACTGCGATGCGACCGCCGCCATTCTGTCATGCCAGCCGCGAAAATTCGCTCCGCGCCACCCCTGGGTTCTGGCCCCAACCGATCAAACAGCTCATCCAGTGGATCACCAGACCAAAACGCACGATCAAACTGATCGCTGTCTTTCTTGGCAATTCGATAATTAATGAACTTCTGAATAATGATCCCCCAACTCCAAACGGAGGCAAAGATCAAAATCAGCATCACGATTTTCACCGTGATCGTTGCACGAAGGAACAGCGCAAGCATCGAAAAATCGACTTCTTGCACTGCGGCGAGTGTTTCAGTTTCCATATGTCCGCCCGACTTTATTTTACGCTGCCTGATACCGCTGTTTGCCAGCGGCGTTTTTGTTAGCTGCAAATATAGTCATTGGACGCAGAAAAAACACCATTTCTTTGCGCCTTAAGCGGTCAAATGTGCGTTAAAGCGCCAGTTGTGCGCGAATTTCTGCTGGCAGGCGGATCACGCGGCCTGCGCCATTCATGCAAATCACTGTAATCTTTGATGAAAACAGCATTTCATCACCACGGAAGACATCTTGCTCAAACAACAACTGCGCTCCCGATAATTGTTGCAGTTTTGTAGCAATCCGCAACTCATCATCCATTTTCGCAGGTTTAAGATAGGTCGCATCCACGTGGCGCACCGCAAAAACCAACCCGTCGCCTTCTTTCATGGAGTTCTGGTCGATCCCTGCTTCGCGCACCATCGTGCTGCGCGCCCGTTCAATAAATTTCAGGTAATTGGCGTAATACACGATCCCCGCAAGGTCCGTGTCCTCGTAATACACCCGAACATGAAACTCATGCCTCATCTTCAATATCCGCCAGCAACTTCATCGCCCGCGCGGACACCCGCAACGCATGTGACGGGTCCTCGCTCGCTGCGGGCAAGGCAGGATCATAGGCCGCCCGTACCACCGCCGCATATTCAGGTTTCACGATGCACAGATTGTTCGCCTTGATCATTGCAATGGGGGATTGTGCGTCAAACGCAGTTTCGGAAAACGTCAAAAGCGACTGAAACGTTTCGCTGGTCCCGAGCGTTTGCAACGACAACGCTTCCGTTGCAGCATCCACGCGGATCATCACAACACACAGCTGAATGGCCCCGTCTTTATCAAACGCAAATGTGCGATACCGCGACGCCTCCTGCGCCTTCAACGCCGCAATGGTTCCGTCAAAATTCGGAACAAGTTTATCGAGGTTCGGAATCCCCGTCATCTCGTCCCATTCACGACAGAAAAACCACATGAAGTTCGCACCCAGCTCTGGGTCCGTTTCCGCCAAAGGCGCCCCCGTGATCCCCACCGTCATAGAAATCGCATCCTTCAAATGCGGCAAGCTTTCATCCCCCACCCCAAAAACCACAGGCGCAAGAGGACGCCCCCAACGGGCAAAGTGATAGGTCTGGTCGGGAGACGTAAAAAGACGAGCGGGATTTTCAGCGATATTGATCATGGGTGGTATTTAGACGCCTCGCTCCCGGTTTTGAAGGGCCAGATTGGATTGGGGCAATCAGCTTTGCCTATTTCACCAAGTTTAACACAACAACCCGCCAATAATGGACGAGATAATGTGACATAAGACACAAGCCCTCGGAACGATCCAATGACGCGGTTTCTTCGTCAGTCAATGCTTTCAACCAAGGCTTATGTCCACCCGCTAAAATCGCACGATGATGCGCGCACTCTGCGTTTATCACTGCGACGGACCGATCGACGGAGCTTTTTCGAATGAATCTGATTATCTCCGTAACATCATCCGAAGTGTCATTCGCGAATGCCCTCATCTCCTCCAAGATAATTGAAACGTTTTCACGATGGCAGGCTGCTTCACCAAGGCTACTTTGCAAGACAGTTTTAGATGGGTCGATAACAAAACAAGCGGTGCTAGCTATCTCAAAACACGCCTGCGCCTTCTCAAGCGCGGTCACTTCTGTGACATCATGTAAACAAGTCAGGGCGCTTCGAACTGTGTGTTCCTGCGACAATACCTTTTCGGGCATCCAAATGTTCGCACAAATAAGAAAAACAATAACATTTCTAATACTTTTCATTTTGTCCTCGTCAACGTTCCCCCAATATCCTCAAAACATCTCCCCTTGCTCCCCTGTCTGCTTCGGCGCATCCAGCCCCAAATGCGCCCAAGCCTTCGCCGCCAGTATCCGCCCCCGCGGCGTGCGTTGGATCAACCCCTGCTGCAACAAATACGGCTCAATCACTTCCTCCACCGCATCTCGCGCCTCGCTCAACGCCGCGCACATGGTCTCCACCCCCACGGGGCCACCCGCGTAATTCTCCGCAATCATCCGCAAATACCGCCGATCCGCGCTATCCAGCCCCAAATGATCCACGCCAAGCCGCGTGAGCGAGCGATCCGCCAATTCCTGCGTCACTGTCCCATCACTCTCAACAACCGCAAAATCCACCACACGGCGCAGCAACCGCCCCGCAATCCGCGGCGTGCCCCGCGCCCGTTTGGCTATCTCCAGCGCCCCATCAGGTGTGGCATTCGCCCCCATCAACCGTGCCCCACGCTCCACAATGGAACACAACTCCGCCACCGTATAAAACTCGAGCCGCGTGGGGATTCCAAACCGATCCCGCAAAGGCGTCGTCAACAGCCCGAGCCGCGTCGTCGCCCCCACCAGCGTAAAGGGTTGCAAATCAATCCGAACCGTCCGCGCCGCTGGTCCTTCACCAATCACCAAATCCAGCTCGAAATCCTCAAGCGCAGGATAAAGCACCTCTTCCACCGCAGGGTTCAGCCGATGAATTTCGTCAATGAACAACACATCCCGCTCATCCAAATTTGTCAGGATCGCCGCCAAATCCCCCGCCTTGGCCAGCACAGGACCCGAGGTCATCCGAAAATTCACCCCCAACTCCTTACTGATAATCTGCGCCAAAGTCGTCTTGCCCAGCCCAGGTGGCCCATAAAACAATGTATGATCCATGGCTTGGCCACGCATCTTCGCGCTCTCGATGAACACCTTCAGATTGGCCCGCGCCTCCGCCTGCCCCGTAAACTCATCCAGCGATTGCGGCCTGAGCGCCCGATCAAAATCTTCAGGCTTCCCCGCCGCCCGCACATCCGATGTGTCGTCAAATTCAGTCATGTATTCAGCCCAAACTCTCGTGTGTGCAAACGATTAATCCAACTCATCTCTAAAGCAATCACATCTTCAGGCAACATATCTGGCGACACCCGCTCTAAAATTGAAAATACGAAATCCGCTGGGTTTAACTCCGCCAAACGCACGGCAGCGCCGTGATCTCGCGCAACATGGGTTTGCCAGCGGCCAAGCAAATTATTTTGCCCATAAGCAGAACCAACATACCGCTGACCCGATGGGTGGTGGAGAATATGATAAATCCCCCTCCACTCGCGAAGTTGGGCTTGCGCTGCAGGTCCAAGACCTCGCACTTCGGGCCCAGAAAGATTGATAGTCCTCCAGTCACCGAGCGCCGCGTCCAAGATACTGTGGCGATGTAGCGCGACAACCTGCGCATTAAGATTCTCCGCATGGCGAATGTAAACGGGCGTTAAAAGGGGTGCGATCACCAAACGCTCACAATACTCGGTTAAATATTGCGTGAGCCGCAAATCAAACCATCGCGGATATTCCTCTCCAAAATCGCAAGGAACGGCAAAATTCTGATTAATCTCAACGACCTCTGGCAATCGGCGCAATTCATCAGAAGCACGACGTTGCGATCCCATGTTTTCGTAAAGACCACAAAACAAACAATCACCCAACTCATCTGCAATGAAAACAGCACTATACCGACGTCGACTAAGCGTCTCGCTCGCGCGTGGTGAATGACTGCTCTGAAACACCTCAAACAAATCACGGCGCACTGCAAACATGGATCGCAGCTTGCGTCGGGTTGCGGGATTGCCTGGACAATGCAACAAAACAGTGCACTGGGCAGGGTCAATGCCAACGTCGGTCAAAAGTTGGTTAAACCCAATCAAAGTCTTGGCTTCTTCTGGCCAAAAATATCCTCGCCGAAGGCGAAATCCATCCTCATCAAATCACCCCTTCGGCGCCAACAACCGCAGCGCCGCCTTAATCAACGCCCCACTGTCCGCACTTGGCATATCTCCAGAGGCTTTCGCTACGGCACTCGCCGCGTCGCCGTGCCCATAACCAAGGTTCACCAACGCAGACAAGGCATCCGCCTGCGCGCCTGCGGCCGCAACTCCCGAAGATGGGGTCGCGTTGCCTTGGGCTGCGGGAGGCGTGGTCATTGGTGGGTCAATAACCACATCATCATCCGCTTCAACCACTTCGGCCCCTTGCGCCCCCATGGCAATCACAGACGCGGCCTTATCTTTCAATTCTACAACAATCCGTTGAGCCAATTTTGGCCCCACACCCGGTGCGGCCTTCACCGCCGCCACATCCCCAAGGGTGATCGCACGGCTCACACCATCCACACCCAGCGTTCCTGCAATGGCCAAACCAACCTTCGCCCCGACCCCCTGAACAGAGGTCAGCAACCGATGCCACTCCTTCTCTCCAAGCGTCAGAAACCCGAACAGCTGCAAATTGTCCTCGCGCACCAACAAATCCGTATACAGCGCCACAATACCACCCTTTGCGGGCAAAGCGCTTAATGTGCGCTCCGAACAATACACCAAATACCCAACGCCCTGCACATCCACCAAAACATGATCGACGGCCTTGTAATCCACGCGCCCTGTTATCTTGCCAATCATGCCGCACCCGCCTTTGCCACAGCCGCGTCAAGCCGCCCTGCAAACCGCGCGTGATGCGCATGACACAGCGCAATTGCCAACGCGTCCGCCGCATCTGGCCCTGCGGGTTCCACGCCCTTTAACTGCATCTTTACCATGTGCAACACCTGTCCTTTGTCCGCATGACCCACACCAACCACGACCTTTTTCACCGCATTTGGCGCATATTCCGCCACGCAGAGCCCGTGTTGCGCAGGGACCAACAGACAAATCCCCCGCGCTTGGCCCAGCTTCAGCGTGCCAGCACCGTCTTTGTTTACAAACGTTTGCTCCACCGCCGCCGTATCTGGCTTATATTCCCGCAAAACCGCGTCCAATTGTGTGTGCAATTCCAACAACCGATCCGCCAACGCGCCCTTGTTCGATGATTTGCAAACACCATTGCCCACATGGGCAACTTTGCTGCCCGCCACATCAACAATGCCCCATCCGAGGTTTCGAAGCCCTGGATCAATTCCAATCACCCGCATGCCTGTCCTGCCCTTTGGTCTTTTGCGTTCAGTAGCACGAAACGAGAACAAAAGTCAGCGGAAATCGACGTTCTTTGACAATTTTCCTAACACATCCCTAACGCCGACACGTCCAAACAGACGTGTCACCGTTGAGGATTTGTTTACGAACTTTCATACAAAGCCCCCCAATGGCCCCATCACAAACGGCAACGCCACCACCAATACCAATCCTGCACGGCCCCGCTACAACGTGGAATCCACCCGTTTTCGCAGAATGTGATTCTGCCGCACGCCGGACAACAACCGCAATTCCGTCCCATCCGGAGCCTCACAAACGTCCGATTCCCCTCTGCTCAGATCACAGACTGTTGCGAAAATCCCTCAATCAACGAGGTCCCACCAGTTTTCCTCAAAAGATGCCCCTAGGTCAGCAAAAATAATGTGGCACAACACGCAGTTTGAAAACGACATATCATCTCATTTATTCGTCGCTTTTCAACTGATTATCGCCCAATTCCGCCCTCTTGAACCAGCTATGCAAAAACTTCATTTCGGGTATGCAAATTCAACATTTGAAACTGGTCAACCTCCCTCCTAAATGATCCTCAACAACCGACGCTGATGCGTCAAAAACACAAACGACGCTTGCGTCACACCACTAAGGAATACGACCATGGCTCTTGCTCCAAACACCCGTCCGGCTCCTTTCGGCGCCATCGCAACATTGAACTTTGTTAACCTGTTCGAAAATGTTGTTGCTTCCGTTTCCAACTGGAACGCAAAGCGTAAAACACAAAACATTCTGGCAGCTTTGTCTGACCGTGAACTGGCTGACATTGGCCTGTCCCGCGCAGATTTGGACAACCTGCCATCCCACTTCTAAAGAAGTGACGAAACAGGTGCGTGGTTTTCCTCCCTGTTGACACGCACCTTATACGCGAACGGGCGCTGATCTGGCCCTCCCTCCAGATCAGCACCGCGCAAACAGAAAAGACCGCAGTCCTCCCACTGCGGTCTTTTTTGTGTCTTGAGTATAAAAGGTGGGGTTACAGAACTTTGTCCTGCACAAAGGCCATAACAGGATCACGCCACAACAGTTTTGCGGCGATCTTTGCTGTATCATCCCCCTCGGCCAAATTGGCCACACGTTGGTCAAACCCGTCAGGGCCCAATTCGTTCTCCATAACAACTTTGGCCACGGTTAGCGTGCCGTAACAAAACACCGCGATCATCGCGATCTTGAGCCATGGCATACGCAACTTGCCAGCCAGAGCTTTTTTCAGCTTATACCGTTTCGTCGGCTTAAACTCTGGATCAACCCGATGGACGCGCTGTTCGAACGTTTTCAAATCTTCGGTCTTTGGCGGCATGTTCCGAATTCCTTTTGCAATCTGATCCACCCCATCCCCAAAAGGGGATCGGGCGACTTGCACTTCTGGCGCTTTCTCGCACATACACGCGAGCCACGCAGCAATCACACGCCGCGCAGTGCCAAAGACAAAACGCAGAAGTACAAGTCACTGAAGATAAAATATTAAGTAAATTGGGCGGAAAAACGGCGAATTAGCCCTGCTTTTGCAGACACAGTGTTGACCATTCGCCAACAATCAAATGCTCCACTTCCACAAATCCCTGCGCCTGATACGCGGCTTTTGTGTCTTCGGCTTGCTCGTTCAAAATGCCCGACAGAATGACGTACCCATCTTTGGCACAGCTTTCTCCCATATCCCCAGACAGCGCAATCAGTGGCCCCTTCAGGATATTGGCAAGGATCAGATCATAGGGTGCTTTCTCACGCAGGCGCGGGTGATCAAACCCAGCACAGGTCACAACCTCGATGCGGCCTTCCAGATCATTGCAGGCAACATTGGCGCTTGCGGTGTCCGTGGCCACTTCGTCAATATCGCTGGCCAAAACCACATCTGGCCAAATCTTTGCGGCGCCCATGGCCAAAACCGCCGTCCCACAGCCCACGTCCACAACGTTTTTGCCAACAAACCCCGTTTCCGCCAGATTGTGCAACGCCTGCAAACAGCCTTGTGTGGTGCCATGGTGCCCTGTTCCAAACGCCATCGCGGCCTCGATCAGCAAGGGCACACAATCGGCAGGAATTTTATCCGCATCATGGCTACCATACAGGAAAAAACGCCCCGCCGTGATCGGTGCCAATTCGCGTTTCACTTCAGCCACCCAATCGGTTTCAGGCAGCTCAGACACCGCAAACGGTTTCGCTCCATGCGCCGCGGCCAACAACGCCAATCCAACCTCGTCAGGGGCTTCCACGAAATACACGCCCACTTCCCAGGTTTTGGACCCATCCTCCACTTCAAACACCCCAACACCCGTTGGTTCTGGGATCAGAGTCTCACAGGCATCGGCCAAAGCCTGCGCCTTGGTTTTGTCTTTCAATGTGGTCAGGGCAGTAAATGTCGGCATAAAAACGCTCCATTGGGTTCGCCCCCGCTTAAAACGCTGCACCGCAAGGGTCAAGCCAACCCTCTGCTTCTTCGGTCCTCAAATACTCAAAGGCAAAACCGCAACAAACACCAGTCTTACAATTCGAACACCAATTGCTTGGCCCTTGGGACAAGCTAAAAGTCGCACTTAAATTAGCAGCAGGGTTTTGCTCCACAGCATAAAACAACAAAGCGCCCTCAGCCCAAAGCCCGAGAGCGCTTTAAGTTCAATAAAAGACGGGCGACTTAAACACCAACCCCAATCGGACAGGTCACACCCGTGCCCCCGATCCCGCAATACCCCGACGGATTTTTCGCCAAATACTGCTGGTGATAATCCTCGGCATAATAAAACGTCGGCGCGGGCAAAATCTCTGTGGTGATCGCCCCATACCCTTTTTCGCGCAATCGCGGCGCAAATGCTTCTCGCGTGGCTTTCGCGGTGTCCATTTGCGCATCAGAATATGTGTAAATCCCACTACGATACTGTGTGCCACGATCATTGCCTTGGCGCATCCCTTGGGTTGGATCATGCCCTTCCCAAAACACCTGCAACAACTGTTCATAGGAAATCACGCTTGGATCAAACGTCACCAAAACCACCTCATTGTGGCCCGTATCCCCAGAACAGACTTCTTCATAGGTGGCATTAGGCGTTGATCCCGCTGCATATCCAACGGCGGTAACCCAAACACCGTCCAGCCCCCAGAACATCCGCTCCACGCCCCAGAAACAGCCCATACCAAACATGGCTTGCTCCATGCCTTGGGGCACAGGCCCTTGCAGGGGGCGACCATTCACAAAATGCATCTCCGCCGTAAGAATCGCCGCACTTCGGCCTGGCAAACAATCTGCCGCAGCAGGAACAGTGGTGGGTTTTGAAGAAAAGAACATCTGACATCTCCTATTGAGTTGCCTCAGATGTAGTCCTTTATGGGGCAGATTTCCACCTGCCCCACAGGTCTGTGATATCAGCTTTCTGCAGCTTCGATCTTGTCTTGTGTCTTGGTGTCAAAATCAGACGCGTCATGACGCTCGCGCAATTGCTCTTCCAGCGGTCCAAAGGCGCGGTTCACCATGCGCCCTCGGATCACCGCAGGACGTTCCGCAATCTGATCTGTCCAACGCTGCAAGTTTTTATAGGACTTCACATCCAAAAACTCCCCGGCGTCATACAATTTGCCCTGCGCCAACGCGCCATACCACGGCCATGTGGCCATATCCGCGATGGAGTATTCAGATCCGCCCAAAAACTCCACCTCGCCCAAACGACGATCCAGCACATCCATCTGGCGCTTGGCCTCCATGGAAAAACGGTTGATCGCGTATTCAAACTTCTCTGGTGCATAGGCGTAGAAATGGCCAAAACCACCGCCCAGATACGGCGCGGAGCCCATCAACCAGAACAACCAAGACATGGTCTCAACCCGCTCTGTCGGGTCTTTCGGGATGAATGCCCCAAACTTCTCCGCCAGATACAGCATGATCGACGCACTTTCAAAAACACGCGTTGGTGTTTCTGTAGAATGATCCATCAACGCAGGAATTTTCGAATTTGGGTTCACATCCACAAATCCGCTGCCAAATTGATCGCCTTCGCCGATGTTAATCAGCCACGCATCATATTCCGCACCAGAATGGCCCAGCGCCAGCAACTCTTCGAGCATCACAGTCACCTTCACCCCGTTTGGTGTCGCCAGCGAATACAGCTGCAATGGGTGTTTGCCCACAGGCAGCTCTTTTTCCGATGTTGGTCCTGCTATCGGGCGGTTAATGCTGGCAAACTTGCCCCCACTTTCCGTGTCCCAAGTCCAAACCTTCGGCGGTACATAATCCTCAGACATATTCGTCTCCTTAAATCTTTCGTTGGTCCAAACGTAGTACCGCAGCGCAAAAAGGACAAAGCCCAAATTCAGCACGCAGCGTTCTGTTTTATGCAACGTCCCTCATTAACGTTCTAAAAGGGCATCGGCAAAAAGTCGCTCAACCTAAAATAAGTTTACAATAGCCTCTATTTGCCATTACACTACCCAAAGTTGACTCGCATTCGTCTGTAAAGACTCAAGCAGACACCGCGCTTTTTACTCACTTTATGTGTGCGAGTCGCTCTGGCCCAAATGTCGATTCCACCGTTGGCAGGCTGGGCCTTCGCGGTTTCCACCCCAATGGGGCCGCGCCGTGCGCAGGCGATGTTAGAACCGCCTGCGCACAAATTTATTCCGCCAAAGGCTGCGCCCGCTCTACAATCCTTGCAAACACGGATGCCCCAACAGGGCTCGCCTCATCATCAAAATCATAGGTGGTTTGGTGCAAATACGCGGTATCCCCGTTGCCGATGTAAAAATAGCTGCCCCGCGTTTGCTCCAACATATAGGAAAAATCTTCTGCCCCCATGGTGGGTGGCATATCGCGCACAACGCGGTCCTCGCCCACTATTTCCGCAGCCACATCACAGGCAAACGTTGTCTCTGCCGCGTCATTTATCGTTGCAGGATACCCGTGATTATACTCCAGCCGCGCGTCTCCACCCATCATCGCCGCCGTCTGTTCTACAATTGCTGTCATCCGCTCCAGCACCAGCGCCTTAACCTCCTTGTCAAACGTGCGCACCGTCCCGCCCAGCATCGCGGTTTCAGGCACAACATTATGCGTTGTCCCCGAATGAATTTGCGTCAACGACAAAACCACGGTTTTGATCGGGTCCACATTGCGCGTCACAATTGATTGCAAATTCGTTGCCATGTTCACCGCGATCATCACAGGGTCCACCGTTTCATGCGGGCTCGCTGCATGCCCCCCTGATCCCGTAATGTGAATCTCAAAATCATCCGCCGCCGCCAGTAAGGGCCCAGGGCAGGTTTCAATATTCCCAACAGGCGAATTTGGCAGGGAATGCTGGCCATAAATCTGCGAAATCCCGAACTTCTCAAACAAGCCGTCCTCAACCATATACCGCCCCCCGCCGGACCCTTCCTCGCCAGGCTGAAAGATCAACGCCACACGCCCCGAAAAATTCCGCGTCTCTGCTAGATATTTCGCCGCGCCCAGCAGCATCGTCGTGTGCCCGTCATGGCCGCAAGCGTGCATCACACCCTCTACCGTGCTGGCATATTCCAGCCCTGTTTCCTCTGGCATCGGCAACGCATCCATATCCGCACGCAACCCAATGGTTGGCCCTTCCCCGCGCCCGTTGATGATTCCCACAACACCGCTCACACCGATCTTCTCGTGGATTTCATCCACGCCAAATTCGCGCAGCCGCTCCACAACAAACGCCGCCGTCCCATGGCACTCCATGTCCAATTCAGGATGCGCATGAATATGCCGCCGCCAGCCCTTCATCTCGTCAAAATACTCCGCAATTCGGTTGATCACAGCCATGGTTCATGCTCCTTAGTTTGCACGGACTATCAGGAAGCCAACGCCATGAGTAAAGCCAAATCAGACGCCCTCTGCCTCGACCCAAACGGCGGCTTGCCGCGTCTCTTGGAAATCATGGCCCGCCTGCGTGACCCCGAAACGGGCTGCCCATGGGACATTGAACAAACCTACGCCTCCATCGTGCCCTACACAATTGAAGAGGCTTACGAAGTCGCCGACGCCATCGAGCAAGACAATATGGCCGAACTAGAGGGCGAACTTGGCGATCTCCTGCTCCAAGTGGTTTATTATACTCAAATGGGCAGCGAAGACGGCCATTTCACCTTTGACTCCGTCACCAAAAACATCGCCGAAAAAATGATCCACCGCCACCCCCACGTCTTTGGGGATGAAAGCCGTGATAAGTCCGCCGCTCAACAAACAGCCGACTGGGAAAAGATCAAAGCCGCCGAACGCGCCGCAAAAGGCACGGTAAAAACCCGCACGCTCGACGGCATCGCCAAAAACTTACCCGCCCTCACCCGCGCGGTAAAACTCCAAAAACGCGCCGCCCGCGTCGGCTTTGACTGGCCGGAAACCGCGCAGGTCTTGGATAAAATCAAGGAGGAAGCCGCTGAACTGGTCGAAGCCCGCGACACCCTCCCCCACGACAAACAAGTGGAAGAATTTGGCGATTTAATGTTCGTCATGGCCAACCTCGCAAGACACCTCAAAATCGACCCCGAAGAGGCCCTCCGCTCCGCCAACCGCAAATTTCAACGCCGCTTTGAATACATCGAAGACGCGTTAGAGGCAGGCGGGAAAACGCCAGCGCAATCCAACCTTACAGAAATGGACGCGCTTTGGGATCGGGCGAAAACTGCGGAGTAGTTCTACTCATCTTTGGGCAATACTTTAGGCGGCGTGCAACGTATCAGGGGCGGCAGGCACCATTGAACAGAGATTTCACCTTGAGGAAGCCCTGATAGAACTTCTGGCCCAGCAGCAACGGCTCGCGATAAGATCCAATATCGTAAAGCATCTTCACGCGAGATTCCCCCTACAGACGATCCAATATCAACTGCAGTTTGATACGTCTTATCGAAGGCTTCCATCGTTTCGTCGGTTTTAAAAAAGTCAACTGCATTATCATTGCTTGTAAGGGCTTGAATGCTCGCCTTCATCCAGTCTTCATCACTAGTTGAAAGTGCATGATACGCTTCGCCCTTTGCTAAGTTTGAACGTCCAACGACCTTAGATGAAACTGCGTCCCATTCCCAAGCAAAAGGAAGAAGTATTGACGAAGCAGAATTTTCGATGGGTAATTCACCTCTCTGAAATTCATTAATAATTTCGTCAACAGTTTCTGCGAAAGCAGGTACAGCGAGCGTAGTGTAGGCCGCAAAAACGCAGCTAACTAGTACTTTTCTTTTTACCATTCTCGTCTCCAATATCAGTTTGTTTTTTCTTAACATTCCACGCAAACCAACAAGCAATCATTATTATCCCAATTGAACTAGCCAAGAGTTGAATTAGCATCATCCAATCAAACGATGTACTGTAGACGCTGCTGAAATAGTATGCACTAGCGTCAATAATTTTGTCGCCTTGAGCGCTAGTACCATTAGCAATCTCGGTCAGAAAACCAGTAATTTGTGCACCTACTAAATATCCCAATATCACCGCGATCAGCAAAAGAGCGCCAGGGATTACAAGAAGAAATGGGCTCTTAAACGACTTAAAATTTCCATCTTCAAAAAGCCCAAGAACTCTCGCCCAAGTAAAAATGATACTTCCCAAGCCTCCAGAGGAAAGAGCAGTAATTACGTCAACTTGCGTGCGAATAGAGGACAAAACACTTGTTATTGCTTCCGAAAGAACGACTTCGCTCATGAGTAATTTTTTCTAATACGATCAAACTCTGAACCATTTATTACCATATTTCGAAGCAGTTTCCTAACACTTTCAATTTGCTGTTTGTAAACAGCCTACAAATGCACCAACACATTCAACAACACCCCCGCAGGATCGCGCATAAAAAACCGCCGCACGCCCCAAGGTTCATCCACTGGCCCATATTCCAACGGCATCCCACGCGCTTTGACCTTTTCTAAAACCTCATCCAAATCATCCACCTCAATCGACAGATCAGGCACAGGCGTCCCCGATCCCCCCTCAGATGCCACACTGATCTGCACCGGCGCAGCCACTCCGCCTTTCAAGGTCGCGATCCAGCCAAAATCCATCGCCACATCCAGATCAAACACCTCAGCATAAAAGTCGCGCAGCCCCGCCACATCCGCCGTGGCAACATCCACTACAATCCGCTTCACAACCATCACTTACGCCCCCGCTTCTTCTGGCCAAAAATATCCAAATCCTCAGCCCGCAAACTCAACCAAATCCCAAAGCGTGCCGTACAAATCCTTGAAAACCGCTACCGTCCCATAGGGCTGCACCACAGGATCACGCACAAATTCCACGCCGCGATCACAATAAAGCTTATAATCCCGCCAAAAATCATCCGTGCGCAGAAACAAAAACACACGCCCCCCGGCCTGATCCCCGATCCATTTGGCCTGGTGGTCATCGGATGCCCGCGCCAACACCAGCCCCGCCTGCCCATCCCCTTTGGGCCGCACCACGACCCAGCGTTTGTCCTGCTCGGCCTGATACTCATCCGCAATCAGATCAAACCCCAGCACATCCACATAAAAGGCAATCGCCTCGCCATAGTCGCGCACAACCAAAGCAGTGTGGGCCAACGCCTGATTCATACAAATAACCTCGCGAAAAAGATGGCGCTCATGCCAAAGCCGACGACAATCACGATCCAGCGCACCACATTTTTTGACAGCACCCGCGCCACAGGCGCGCCGGCATATCCGCCCACAGTCGCCGCCACCATCATCACAATCGCTTGGGGCCATTCCACCAAACCACTCACCGCAAAAGCCGCCACCGAAATCGCCGATAGCACAAACGACAATCCGTTTTTCAACCCGTTCATCTCGTGAATGTTCGCCATCCCCCACAGGGAAAACAGCGCCAGCAACACAATCCCCAACCCTCCGTTAAAATACCCTCCATACAGGCTCACGAAAAACAGACCCACCGCCCCAAAGGGCACAAAAGAACGGGATTTCGCCGCCGCATAGTCCCGTATCTGGTCCCCAAACAGAAACACCAACGTGGCCGCCAACAGCAAAAACGGCACCACAAAATTGAACGCTCCATCGCTCGAAACCACCAACAACAGCGCCCCAACCAACCCACCGGCCAGTGTAATCCCCGACAGGCGCAGCGCTTGTTTGCGATCAAACGCCGCCAGTTCATCTTTGAACCCAACCGCCCCCGCCAAATAGCCAGGAAACACCGCAACTGCGCTTGTGGCATTTGCCGCCACGGGGGGCACGCCCGTAAACACCAACGCAGGAAAGGTTAAAAACGATCCACCCCCCGCAATTGTGTTCAAAATTCCGGCAGCAAACGCCGCCACAGCAATCAAAATAGTATCTGTCATAGGCAAGGCATAACGGGTTTTCCCACAAACGGCCAGATTCACAATCAACGCAGAAACCATCTCCTTTTGTGTCATTTTATTATTGTTTTACATTAATAATTTGATATTTAAGATGATGAAAGGATACGCCATGATTCGACAAAACCGAATAATATCACCCAATCTCTGGTGTCTTATGCTCTGTGCTTGCATCTTTTCTGGCACGGCAACTTATGCCGTGCCGCAAACCTTAAACGATTGCGCCATGCGCCCAGATCCGCTTCAGGGCCGCCTTGCCTGCGCCCCAAACTAGGGTCGGTTTCCCTTCTGCGAAAAACCGATTAGCGTGGGGCCAAGAAAAGGAACCATGCAATGACCGAAACACGCAAAATCATCATCGACACAGACCCAGGCCAAGACGATGCCGTGGCCATTCTACTCGCCCTCGCCTCGCCTGAACTGGATGTGCTTGGCATTACTGTGGTGGCCGGCAACGTGCCTTTGCCGCTGACTGAACTCAACACCCGCAAAATTGTTGAACTGTCGGGTCACACAGACGTTCCCATCTTTGCAGGCTGCGTCGAGCCGATGGACCGCAAATTGGTCACAGCAGAACATGTACATGGCCGCACGGGCCTGGATGGGCCAACCCTGCCCGACCCTGAAATCCAGCTGCAACCAGATCACGCCGTTGATTACCTCATCGAAACCCTGCGCAACACGTCCGATGTCACACTTTGCCCGCTTGGCCCGCTCACCAATATCGCAACGGCCCTGACGCGTGCGCCTGACATTGCCAAAAACATTCGTGAAATCGTGCTCATGGGCGGTGGCTATTTCGAAGGCGGCAACATCACACCTTCCGCCGAATTCAACATCTATGTCGATCCAACCGCCGCAGATATCGTCTTCCGCTCAGGCCTTCCCATCACGGTCCTCCCCCTTGATGTCACACACCAAGCCCTCGTGTTGCCCGCCCGTGTCGAAGCTTTTCGAAATTTGCCAAACCGATGCGGCCCCGCCGTGGCCGAACTCACCGATTTCTTCGAACGCTACGACAAAGAAAAATACGGCTCCGAAGGTGCGCCACTGCACGATCCAACCGTCATCGCTTACCTACTGGACCCAACCCTGTTTGAAAGCCGCCACATCAACGTCACCATCGAAACCCAATCCGACCTCACCCTTGGGGCGACCGTGGCGGATTGGTGGCGTGTCACTGACCGCCCTCATAACGCCACATGGGTGCGCAACATAGATGCTGATGGTTTCTTCAAACTGCTGACAGACCGCATCGCGACCCTGCCTTAACCGCTCATTAACCACCCAGAGTCTTCTTCTGGCCAAAAATATCCGCGCCGCAGGCATCCTCAGCTTGCGGCGCTTTCCTTAGGTTTGCGGTTGATCAAAACAATCCCAATGCTCACCAAGATGAGTGCTGCAATAATCCAAACCGACAAATCTTCGCCCAGCATCAACCAGCCGAGCAAGACTCCAAACACAGGGGCCAGAAACCCAAAACTCGCCATATCGCTGGCTGGGTATTTCGACAAAACCCAAAACCACGTCAGAAAGCCAAAGCCCACCACTACGACGGCTTGAAATACCAAAATACCCCAGTGTTCGATACGCAAATCACGCACCTGATCTCCGATCAAATAGGACACGGGCAACAGCACAATCGCCGACACTACCAACTGATACAGCAACTGCATCTCTGGGACGGATTTGTTCATCGGGGTCAACCGCGCCACCAACCCAATAGCCGCCCAGATCATCGCCGCCGCGATGCAGAATATGTCGCCCAGCAACAGGTTCTCCCCCTCGCCGCGCCCATACATCGCCACCACAACCCCAACCATCGCCACGCTCAACCCCAATGTTCGCACAGGGGTCAAACGTTCCGATGGGATCAGGAAATGCGCCGCAATCGTCATCCAAACGGGCATTGTGTAAAACAGCACCGACACCCGCGCGACCGTTGTGTAATCCAACGCCAGAAACATCAGCAGAAATTCCACTGCAAACAGCACACCTGTCAGAATCCCCCACGGCAGGCTGCCATCCGTGATCGACAACCGCCGCCGCAATATCACCGCCAAAGCCAGCACAGGTACAATCGCAAAGGCAGATCGCACACCCGCTTGCATGGCAGGGTGCATGCCTTCGCCAACCAGTTTCACCAAAACTTGGTTCAGCCCCAACAAGAATGAAATAGAAACGAGCAGCACACCGCCCAGCGCGTCAATTCTGTCTTTGCGGTCCATTGCTCTGCCCTTTTTGCGTCAGGCCCACCCTATGGGCCATCCGCATAGGCAACAATGGCTAATCACTCCGCAGGGGCAATCGCGGGGTTCTGACGTGACGGCGGAAACCCAACCATCTTGCCTTGTTTTTCATCCCACAACTTCATGCCCATACACTGCACCACTTTGTCCCAGGTGATCCGATTGGGCGTCAGATCGTTCGTCAATTCCGCATAACATGCGCGCAGTTTATAGCAGGGAATACGCGCGTTCAGATGATGAAGATCATGGAAGCCAGCATCAAACAGGACAAAATTCATCACAGGTCCCAAATCCAGAACACTTGATCCCTGCAAAGATGCCTGTTGGAAATCGTACTCCTCATCCGCTTTCCAATAGGTGAACTCGTAATTGTGGCCCAGATACACGATCAAAACCCCAAAACACGCAGCAATCGCCGTGGACCCAACAAGCACGACAACACCAGGCCAGCCAAACACCGCATAGGCAGCAGCCCACAGCCCGAACATCAATGCGTTTTGCAAGATTACATCCCCAACGCCACAGCGAATACCGTTCTTTGGAAACCGATAGCGCACGAAAAATACCAACAGTGCGCCAATGCCGAACAGCACAAACGGGTGACGAAACGCCCGATACCCCAACTGCTTCATCGGCGAGGCCGCTTCATATTCGGACAACGTCCATGTCATCACCTCATGTGCATCACGATGGGCCAAATCCCCTACCGTCGCATGATGGCGATTGTGATTGTATATCATCGCCTTGAACGAATTCAGTGTGATCGCACTCAGCAAAGTGCCGATCACCATGTTCATCCGTTTGGTCGAAAAGTGCATGTAATGGCCGCAATCATGCTGCGTGATGTAAATGCGAATGATCACACCCGCCAAAAGCGTCATCACCGCCAACCGCACAACCAACACATCATAAAACGCGATGCCCAGCCCCCACAGCCCAAAGAACGCACCCAGCGACACCGCAAAATGCCCAAACGCCACGCGATTGTCGGCTTTCATATATTTAAAGGTACGTTTCCGAAGAGTGTTAGATTGCTCCAATGTCCGAGCCCGCCTATTTTAAAATACGTAATCAACGCGCCATGGAAATACGCGACGCACACTCTACTTAATAGGTTAAGGGCATCATGCGCAATAGTGATGTGAATTTCACTAGAATTGACAAACAAATCAGAACAGGTCTACTTCGTTTAACCTTCATTTTAAGAACAGATAAAACTCAATGCCTTCACCTAAAATCCCGACAAAACCAGATGCCAACGTCCGTGAAATCACTGAAAGCTTTTATCGCGTACGCCGCCTGCTCGGCTATCTTGGCTTTGCGCTGCCACTGGTCCTTATCTTTGGCGCATTGCTCACACGGGCCGAACTGGAACCCTCTATCTCTGATTTCTATCACACGGTCCTGCGTGACGTTTACGTTGGGGTCTTGATCACCATCGGCGTGTTTCTGGTGTCCTACCAAGGCTACGAACGTAAAGAAGGGGAACCGTTTTCCGATAACCTTCTGGCCACATTTGCAGGGATCATGGCCTTTGGCGTGGCGCTGTTTCCCAACGAGACCCTGAACCAAGTGGAAACCACCTTCGCGCAAACGATTATGGGCATCAAAGCCACCAGCCTTGCCCATTACGTCTGCGCCATCCTGTTCCTTTTGTGTTTGGCCGCATTCTGCTTCGTTCGGTTTGCGCAAACCAACAATCCCTCACGGCGCAAAACCTATACGCGGTGCGGCTGGATCATCATCCTCTCGGCGGTTTTCGCCATTGGCTTTTCCGTTGTCAAAGTATCGGGCATCGACCCTTACAAAACCTACGTCGACGATTGGTCCCTTGTCTTCTGGGCCGAAACAGTTGCCGTCTGGGCATTCTCCTATGCGTGGTTAATCAAAGGCCACTTTGATGAGCTCAGCCTGCTCAAACCGCTCAACCTGATCGACCGGTCATGAGCCAAATTCTCAAGGCGCTGGAAAAACACCAGTTCCATATGCAAGATATTTGGGTGTCTGGCGCAAACTTCGCCTATCGCTCCATCGAACCAACGCTCGATGCCCTCCCCCAAGGTGCGCGCGTGCTAGAGGTCGGCTGCGGCGGCGGTATCCTCATGGCCATGCTCTCAGAACGCCGTCCCGATTTGCACTTCACTGGGATCGAACCCTTTGGCGACGGCTTTTCGGGCTTGGCCGAACTGACAGATTTCTTGCGCACCCGTGGAATGACCATCCACAAAACAGGGTACGAGAATTTCAACCCCGATGCGCCTTATGATTTCATCTATCTGGTCAATGTATTCGAACACCTGCCCGATTGGCGGCACTTTCTGCACACCGTGCAAAACTGGCTGGCTCCAATGGGCACTTGTATCATCCTGTGTCCAAACTACGACTTTCCCTTTGAACCGCATTTCAACCGCCCCACCTTTGGCGGCAAAGCGAAAATGGCAAAACGCTTTGCGGACCGCATCGCATTTGTCGAAGAAAAATACAAAATGCCTGGCCTCTGGGACAGCCTCAACTTTGTGAAACTCTCCGCCGTAAAAGCGGAAATCCCCAACACCAACCTGCGCCTAACCATCGATCCCGATATCACGGATCGCATCATCGAGCGGCTGAATTGGGATCAGACCTTTCGCGACAACATGGCCTTTGTGGGGGGCATTGGCAAAGCACTCAAGGCGCTGGGCATCACGCGTCTGCTGCGCACCAAACGTTTGGAACATATGCACCCATACATGTTTCTGACGCTGCAACGCAGCAATCCCTAAACAACCGCATTTTCCCCTGCGTAACCTTGCAAAAAACGCATAGCGGCTTTTCACTTGCATCTCTTGAAGGCGGCCCAATTCGACCGTATTTCTGCAGTGCAGCAAAGAAAAGGAAGATCGAAATGGCTCATGCAATCGCACAGAACACACCTATTCTGACAACCCTGATGTCCGCAGTGAACACAGTTTGGGACGCATTCATCAACAAAATGATCCTGTCTTCCAAGCACGCGCAAATCGTGCAGCTGACCCAAGCCATGAACCGTATGGACAACAACCAACTGGCAGCCATCGGCATCACACGTTCGGAAATTCCTGATTACGCAAGCATGACCATTCGCTTGCACGGCTAAGTATCGCGCTGCGCTCCGCCCTCCCTCGGATCGTACAGCTTATACTTACGCCCAAAAGAACGGCCACACGTCCTCCCCGTGTGGCCGTTTTGCATTTTGGATCGCGCATTGATCAATCCCAAATGCGGGTGGTATAGATCGCCAAACATTTAAGGCGGATCTTATGAACGAACTCCAAATCGCGTCCCTTCTTATTGTCCTTGCGGGCGTATTCGGAGCCATCAATTACCTGTTCTTCAAACTGCCCTCTGCCATCGGCATTCTGGTCGTCGCGCTGCTGGCTTCCCTTGCCGTCATGCTCGGCGATGCGTTTTTCCCTGCCCTTGGCATGCGCGGCACCATCAAAGTGTTTGTCGAAGACCTCGAATTCTCCACCGCTTTGCTCGAAGGCATGCTCGGCCTGCTGCTTTTTGCGGGGGCATTGCACGTAAAACTCGGCGATTTGCGCCAACAGGCATGGGTGGTGATGCTCATGGCCACCATCGGCGTTGGCCTCTCCACTGCCATTGTCGGCTTTACCTTCACCTTCGCGCTGGGCATGCCATTGCTGATCGCACTGGTGTTTGGCGCACTGATTTCCCCAACCGATCCCGTGGCTGTTCTGGGTGTCTTGCGCGAAGCAAACTTACGCAAATCCCTTGAAACCAAAATCGCAGGCGAAAGCCTGTTTAATGATGGTGTTGCATACGTCGTCTTCCTCGTCCTCGTCGGCCTCGCCTTTCCTGCGGCCAACGTAGCGTCCCATGGCGGCGGCGGGTCCGAAGCAACATTTGCCTCCGTCGCTGGCCTTTTTGCCCAAGAAGCATTGGGCGGCGCGGCCCTTGGCGGTATTCTTGGCTACCTCACATTCGCCGTGATGCGCCGCATTGATGATTACCCACTCGAAGTGCTGCTCTCCCTCGGCCTCGCCTTTGGCGGCTACCAACTCGCCGTGTACCTGCACCTGTCAGGCCCGATCATGGCCGTGGTGGCTGGGCTGTTCATCGGCGATGTGGGCGTGAAATACGGCATGTCCAAAGAAACCCGTAAATACCTCGATGCGTTCTGGTCCTTGATAGACGAAATCCTCAACGCGCTGTTGTTCCTGCTGATCGGCGTCGAAGTCTTCGCCGTTGCCTTCAACATCGAAGCCCTCTGGGGCGGCTTGCTCGCCATCGTCGTCGCCCTCATCGCCCGCTTTGCCGCCGTGGTGGTGCCGATCATGATCCTCAAACCATTCAAATCCGAACCCAAAGACGTGATCCCGATCATGACCTGGGGCGGCCTAAAAGGCGGCATCTCCGTCGCCCTCGTCCTCACCCTGCCCGACAATGAATGGAAACCCATCATGCTAACGATGACCTACATCGTGGTCCTGTTCAGCATCATCGTCCAAGGCCTAACGATCGCGCCACTGGCACGGCGATTGGGGCGGGAGCCTGATTTGTTATAAATCCTTATACGTGAAGTCGGAAAAGAGACAATCCGTGTAAATCCTATGCAATCCAGGATCACATCTCTATAGTCCAACCAATCTATTTCGCTCTACTCCACCTTTTGGTTCATACATGAACGACCTTTCACACTCCGAAGCCCTAAGCGTTCTCTCGTCAACGATTGACGTCACGCACGACGGTCTCAGTCAGTTCAGCGCGCAAATTGGTGATATGGATCGGCTTCCCGCGTTGTGGTGGAACGACGTCCCAGTCTGGCTGACACCCATGTCCGACCTGCGGACAGACCATCATTGGCCCATCGTATCTTGTGGCGCAAACAGAATTGCGATTGTCCGCCCATCCCAGAACGATGCGTTTGAACTGTCTACAGACGCCATTCGCACGCTTTTCAACTCCTCGACAGACGGCGTCTTGACCGATGCAGAGTTCACCCTCTTGTTGGATTTATCCGCTGGGCTCAGCTTAGAAGACAGCGCAACAAAAGCAGCCATAACGACCGCTACACGGCGCAAACAACTTCAAAGCATCTTCAAAAAACTTGGCGTGAAAAGCCAAATTGAATTGTTCAGCCTGTCCAGCACCAAGTTTCAGATCCTGCGAGACACCCTGACCAGCACGCTCGATGGTCACAAAGATACGTGGAGCAGCTATCAAGATTTTTTGCCCAGTGGCATTCGATGCGGCACCGTAAATCACGCAAACGGACATACCGTGCGCTACCTTGATATCGGGCCCCTCACAGGCAAACCTGTGATGGTTTTACACTCCATGGTGTTCCCCAACATCTCTGCCAAAGATGTGGCCCTGTTTCACACGCTGGGTTGGCGCACCCTTTGGCCAATCCGTACGGGCTGCCTTTGCGTGCAAAAGGAACGCTCAGTGTCATGGCAAGATCACTGCGACACCGCCGTAAACGACATTGAAGCCTTGCGACAAACCGTAACCGAAGACGCTGTCCCGCTGATCGCTTTGGTGTCTTCGGGTGCATATGCCACGGAATATGCACGGAAATATCCAGACTACGTTTCCGAAATTGACTACGTGGCCACCTGTTTTTCCGCAGGAAAAAACAAAACACGCGACGCCTATTTTGGGGATTTCCTGACCCGTAATTTCAAACGAAACGGCGGCCTTGCGCTGCTGGCCGCACGGCATATTTTGTCGGGGCTCCGCAAACAAAGCAGCGTTGAAAAAACACTCAAACGTATCTTTGGCGAAAGCACACCCGATCAGGCGCAACTAAAATCCGACTTTGCATCAAATGCCCGCGCAGAACGGCTGATGTTTGCGATCCACAATTCGATCGACTCCATGAAATATGATTACCTGTCGCAGATCCACTTTTCCTGGCATCGCGCCAAAGCTCTATTGATGCCTAAAACCTTTTGGCATGGGGAAGATGACGTTGTGCATCACCAAGATGACTTGATTGCCCTTGCCGAAACCGTGACAGGCACAAAACCCAACATAATTCCAAACATGGGCCACCTGACTCAAGGAGAGCCGTTTAGACGGACAATGCAACTCATTGCAGCGACGTACCCCAAATAGGGTAAGCGGGCACAATCCCAGTTTTACTAATTTTCAGGTCAATGCGATCCTTTGAAAACAGCAGCATGCGATTTTCAAAGGAGCCTTCATGTCTATTTCAAAATTTGTTTCATCAGCACTCATTTCTGCGGCGCTAGTCGTGTCAACAGGGGCCGCTTTTGCGGATCCGAAACCGAAAAACGGCAAACGGGTTTCGGCAGCAACAATCAAACAGCTTTATGCGGGCAAAACACAGATTTGGTCCAAAGGCGGCATCTACTTCGCCGCAAACGGGGCCATGCGGGAAGTCTGGGAAAAGAGCATCGGACAAGGTACTTGGAAAGTCTCCAAGAACGGCGATCTGTGCAAAACCGTATTTTACATCAAGGGCGGTCAGGCGAGCCCGAACAAAAATTCCAAAGGCGACAATTGCACCTGGCACCTCCAGACCAGTGATGGGTCTATTTGGGTCAACGACCATTCCAATAAATCCAAAGCAGAACGTAAAAACGAATGGTGGCAGATTGTCGGACCAAACGGCCCGTCAAAAAACCTAAAATCAGGCAACAAGATTGCCAAATCCTATGCCCGAGTGGCCCGCACAGAGGGTCTTAATCGCGGCGCCGTCGCAGCAGAGGCATCTATGAAACCAATCAAAACATCTGGTGACTTCGTGTCATCAGTTGTGGGCAAAAAGCTGTGGGTCACCAAAAAGAACCACCTGACTTACAACGCAGATGGAACTTATAGCGGGCAATGGAACGGTCGCAAATTCAGCGCCACATGGAAATGGAAAGGGTCCTATCTCTGCCGCGTTCTCGATGGGCAAAAGAAAGAAGTGTGCCAGTCATGGAAAGGCAATGGGACATTTTTCAAAGGCACATCTGACAAAGGCAAAGGCAGCTACTGGTACATGGGCCCCAAAAATAAGGTATAGTCTCAATACATTTTCAACCCAAAACGGCGGGCAGAGCAATCTGCCCGTTTTTTGGTTTCAGGGTCAAAACCACCACATTTGGCGGAAATTACCCTCGCAGGATAAGCCTGCACACAAACACCACCACCCCCGTTACCGTTATCCACTTGCACCCTTCTGCTCACCCGCTAAAACCGCCACATGGATCGCACAACACCCACCATCATTCAACGCTGCGAGGCTGCGGGCCTGCGTATGACCGAGCAGCGGCGTGTGATTGCGCGGGTCTTGCAAAACAGCACCGATCACCCCGATGTGGAAGAGCTCTACGCCCGCGCCGCGGCACAAGACGCCAGCATTTCCATTGCCACCGTCTATCGCACCGTAAAACTGTTCGAAGAAAGCGGCATTCTGGAACGGCTTGAATTTGGCGATGGCCGCGCCCGCTACGAAGACGCAGAGCGCGATCACCACGACCACCTGATTGATCTGACCACAGGCCAAGTGATTGAATTCGTCGATCCTGAAATCGAAGAACTGCAAGAACGCATCGCCGCCAAACTCGGCTACACCCTGCGCGGTCACAAACTGGAGCTTTACGGCGTCCCGAAGGACAAAAAGTGAGCCGCCCACCCGCCTCTGACACCTTGCGCGCCATTGCGTTGATGGTGCTGTCCATGGCCACATTCGCCACCGCTGACAGTTTTATCAAACTCACCTCCGCCCACCTGCCCGCGTCCCAAGTCCTCGCGGCACTCGGCGTGGGGGGCACAGCGGTGTTTGCCATCATCACACGAGCCAAAGGCATCCCGCTGGTCTCGGCACGCATCTATCACCCTGCCGTGCTGGCGCGCGCCATATCTGAAATCGTCGCCACCTGCGGCTTTCTCATGGCGCTGACCCTGCTCGATTTCTCCGTCGCCTCCTCCATCCTCCAAGTGGCCCCTCTGCTCGTCACTCTCGGCGCGGCCATTCTATTACGCGAAAATGTCAGCTGGCGGCGCTGGTCCGCGATTTTCGCTGGCCTCATCGGTGTGCTGGTGATCCTGAACCCCACTGGCACCGACACCAACCTACTCGAAGCAAATCCAGCAGGCGCTGTCCTCGCGCTGGTCGGTGTAACAGGATTGGCAGGGCGGGATTTGGCCACGCGTTTTATCCCCAAAGACGTGCCAAACCTGCAAGCAGCCACATGGGGCTTTGCCGCCGTTATCGCTGCGGCCGCAGTGCTGGCGTTTTTTGGCGATGCTTGGGTCGTTCCCACCACCACGGCATGGATCTTGCTGGTCGGGCTCATCACCTTTGCCTGCGTTGGCTACTTCGCCGTCACCGCCGCCATGCGCATTGGCGATGTGTCTGCCGTTGCACCGTTTCGGTATTCGCGCATTGTCTTTGCCTTCATCCTGTCCGCAGTAATCTTCGGTGAAACCCTGACACCACGCATTCTGTCCGGGGCCGCTATCATTGTTGCAGCTGGGCTCTACGTCTGGCTGCGCGAAAGCCAAAAACAAAAAACACCCACTGAAACCCAATCCTAGGCCAGTTTTCGTCGCTTTTGCGGCGGCACAGCCCCCACCCCCGAGACATAAAGCCCCAACCCCTTCAATCAGACGCTTAACCACGTTAAACGACAGCAACGCTTTTAAAAGAGGTCCCAATGCCTGCAATTATCGAAATCACCGCCCGCGAAATCCTTGACAGCCGTGGCAACCCAACAGTCGAAGTTGACGTTCTATTGGAAGATGGCACATGGGGCCGCGCTGCGGTTCCATCGGGCGCTTCCACAGGCGCACACGAAGCGGTTGAACTGCGCGACGGCGACAAAGACCGTTACCTTGGCAAAGGCGTGTTGAAAGCGGTCGATTCCGTAAACGGCGAAATCGCAGAAGCCCTGATCGGCTATGACGCCACACGCCAATTGGTGATCGACAATGTGATGCTGAAACTCGACGGCACTGAAAACAAATCCCGCCTCGGGGCAAACGCCATCCTTGGCGTGTCTATGGCCGTGGCCAAGGCTGCCGCTGGCTCGCTCAACCAATCACTCTACCGCTACATCGGCGGCACATCCGCGCGCATGTTGCCCGTACCAATGATGAACATCATCAACGGCGGCGAACACGCGGATAACCCGATTGATATCCAAGAATTCATGATCATGCCCGTCTCCGCGAAAAACATCCGCGAAGCGATCCGCATGGGCGCTGAAGTGTTCCACACTTTGAAAAAAGAACTCTCCGCCGCAGGCCACAATACAGGTGTGGGTGATGAAGGCGGCTTTGCCCCGAACCTCAACTCCACCACGGATGCGCTCGATTTCATCATGAAATCCATCGAAAAAGCAGGCTACAAACCGGGCGAAGACATCTACCTCGCGCTCGATTGCGCGGCCTCTGAATATTACGAAGACGGCATCTACAACTACAAAGGTGAAGGCAAAAAACTCTCCTCTGCCGAAAACGCCGATTACCTCGCCAACCTCGTGGACACCTACCCGATCATCTCAATCGAGGACGGCATGCACGAAGACGATTGGGACGGCTGGAAATCCCTCACAGACAAAATCGGCGACCGCTGCCAACTCGTGGGCGACGATCTGTTTGTGACAAACACCAAACGTTTGGAACAGGGCATCGCCAACGGCTCAGCCAACTCGATCCTTGTAAAGGTGAACCAAATCGGCACGCTCACCGAGACTCTCGAAGCGGTCGATATGGCCACTCGCAACGGCTTTACCTCTGTGATGTCCCACCGCTCAGGTGAAACCGAAGACGCGACCATCGCGGATTTGGCCGTCGCCACCAACTGTGGTCAGATCAAAACAGGCTCCCTCGCACGCTCTGATCGGCTCGCAAAATACAACCAACTGATCCGTATCGAAGAAATGCTCGGCGATGTGGCACTCTACGCTGGGAAATCTGTCTTGCGGGGATAGGAATTATTGCGGATGCGGTCTTGGCCGCATCCGTTACTTCAACATACCCGTACGAAGCTTTGCCAAACCCGTTTGCAGATCCGTCAACACCGCGTCGTGCTGATCCGCTTCAACCCGTCCACTATGGCCAATAACAATCGTTTCCGCATCCTGCAAAAACCAAATCTGACACCGAACCATCGCGCGGCTCGCTTGGACAAATTTACGGCACAAATGCCCGCCTTCGTTATTTCCAGCACCGACAAATTCAGGCCTTTGGGACAGTTCCTCAA
This sequence comes from Amylibacter sp. IMCC11727, assembly GCF_029854195.1. Taxonomy (NCBI): domain Bacteria; kingdom Pseudomonadati; phylum Pseudomonadota; class Alphaproteobacteria; order Rhodobacterales; family Paracoccaceae; genus Amylibacter; species Amylibacter sp. IMCC11727. Next base: position 997,527 of record NZ_CP122960.1, on the reverse strand, counting down.
CCCGCTCGACCCACGAAACAGTGCCTCCATATCGGGGCCGCGTGAACATTGATTGCGACACCACCATCATCTGCGACAGTCCGTCAATATCCATCTTCGATGCTGGTGTAACCCACATCTGATCCGCAACAATGGGTGTTTGGCCTTGGTCCGCCAACGCACACAACACAATCAAATCCTCTTTGTCTTTTGATCTATTAGAATAGCGTAGCTGCGATTGCCCCGACTTCTTAAGAAACCGCAGCAGCGTTTTATGCTGACGCTCTATTACATAAATGTCCTGCCCAATCTGGACGGCAATGTCGTTCTGGGTACATGTGGACGACGGAACGTATTGCGCAATGGCACCATACCCGATCACTGCAATCACTGGGACGATAACGAACAGACTCTGCGCAATAGGGCCAAACCCAATCCCGCGCCGCCCTGGTAAAATGCATGCACCAAGGATGGCCAACGCCCACGCGCCCCCCAGCATCCCAACACCAAAGTACTCAAGCAGCAGGAACATGACGCCCAAACCTTCATATCCCCCACCTGTGCTCCACAGCGCCCAAATGCCATAGCCCACAAACGAAACCATCGGCAGTGCCAAGATCGGCTTGAACCGTTCGAACAGCAAAACACAGAACGCGCAAAATGCGAAAATTGCGCAAAGAACGGCAAGCTCAACAAACGTGTCTGACAGTGGAAACATTTCATAACCCTTTGCGACTAGGCGAATTCAATTTACATTAATTATGAACAATGTTCAAATATTAAATTACAAACCACATTCTTAACATTCCGTCACCGCGCGCTGCGGTAATCCGCTCAAACGCCCACACACGTCACCCATACCTGCGGGACCCCTGTTTCTGGGTGGTTTGCTTTTTTCCAAAACGCCCGTTAACGACTAGACTGTGGCCCACTCAACGGCTAGAAAATCGCAACGCATTGAGGGCACGATCATGGCTGATACAGAACATCCGCAAATTTATCTGATCACCCCGCCACAGTTTGAACTGTCGGCCTTTTCCAACGATCTCAGCAGCCTTCTCGACGGCTTTGACATCGCCTGCGTCCGTCTGCGCTGCGCCTCCGAAGCTGCAGATGACATTGGCCGCGCCGCAGACAACTTGCGCGAGGTCTGCCATGCCCGCGAAGTCCCCTTAGTTGTTGAAAATCATGGTAAAATCGCCCTCACGCACGGACTGGATGGCGTTCATCTTACAGATGGGGCGCGTCAAATTCGCGACATGCGCAAACTGCTCGAAGACGATGCAATCATCGGTAGTTTTTGTGAAAATTCAAGGCATTACGGCCTCACCGCTGGGGAAGCAGGGGCCGATTACGTGTCTTTTGGCCCCCTTGCGGAAAATCCCCTGTCCACCACCGATCCCGTTGATTTTGACACCTTTGAATGGTGGTCGCAAATGATTGAAATTCCCGTGGTTGCCGAAGGCGCGATTACCCTTGAAACCGCAGAAAAACTCGCTCCCGTCACAGACTTTTTCGCCCTAGGACCTGAGGTATTCTCGGCCCCTGAAACACCACAAGACGCACTGTCATCCTACCTTGAGCGCATCCGCTAACCCGCTCTGAACAGCCGCCTGCGTTTGCGCCGCCATCACCTTGCGATCCGCCACATCCTTCACCGCCAACGCGGGGTGGAACGTCACCACAACACGCCCCTGCCGGTAACGACCTAATACATTGAAAAAAGAAGAGAAAAAATCCGCTCCGCCCCACCATCCGTAATAACGTGGATCGCAGCTTTCAGGCGCGAAATAGGCAACCGAAACAGGTTGGATGTACGCAATTTCCCGCACGTCTGGCGCAAAAAATGCCGCAAAAAGTGTGGGCTTAAACCCCAAAACACGGCGACCATCCGTGCTGGTCCCTTCGGGAAAAAACAACAATCGATACCCATCATTCAATCGGGCCTGAAACGTATCACGATGTTTGGCTGCATGGCTTGCTTTACGCTCGATAAACACGGTTCCGACCGACCGCGCGATCAGACCAATCAAGGGCCATTTCGCCACCTCGGCTTTGGACACAAACAACACCCGTTGCACCGCATTCAGCACAAAAATATCCAGCCAAGTCGAATGGTTCGCAACCACCCCGCCAGGCTGTGTCATCGGCATGCCTTGGGTCAGTACCCGCAATCCAATCACCCGCAGCGTCAACTGGCAGGCCAGCCGCACAATCCCTTGTGATATTTGTGAAAATCCTAGCAGTCGCACCAGAACCATGGGCCCCATCAACCCAAAGATCACCACAGCAATCAGCACAAATCGAACACCCGCCAGCGCCCAATTCCCAAGCCTCATCGGTGCGGCCTCAGGCGTTGTCCCATCGTCCCACGTGCTCACGCAGCCACCCCATGTTGCAGCTGCTGGCGTTGTTTGGCTGGGATCAGATCCCGATCTAAAATGACACACACATCAATAGTGTTGAAATCCCGATCAACAAAGGCCCCCTGCCCGACAAATCCCCCCAATCGCAGGTAGGATTTAATCAGCGATGGAATTTGCCGCACAGCCGCTGGGCGATCAATTTCTTCGTTTTCTTTCAATGCCATAGAAATTGAATTGCCCGCTTTCGCTGTCACCCGCAAACGGTCAGGTGCAAGGTGATTGTGATGCAAAAACGATAACCCATCGGCGATTTTGTCTGCTTCAATCCCTGCAAAAGACGCCACGCCAAACAACAAACCGATGTCATTTTGAAACACATAATCCGCCACACCTTGCCATAACAAATGCAACGCCAAACCGCCACGATGGCCCGCATCGACACAGCTGCGGCCCAGTTCCAGAACGCGCCGCCCATCATCGACAATTTTGCTCAAGTCATACTCTGCTGCGCTGTAAAATCCGGGGCCTGCGGCTGCGGCTTCCCCTTGCATCAGACGGTACACGCCAACCACGTTTTCACGGTCATCCGCGATGCCGTTGTCTTTTAAAATTAGGTGTTCAAAAAAGGGGTCGAAAGCATCCGCCTCATGCCCAGACGCATCCACATCATAAGCAGGACGCGCGCCCATTTCTTCCACAAAAACGCGATACCGCAACCGCTGCGCCGCTGCCATTTCAGCATCCGTTTGTGCCAGCTTTAGCGTATATTGGTTCTTGTTCAGGATCATCCACAGGCTCTTTGCATAGCTTTAGGACTTGTTAATTCAATTTGGCTAAAATTAAAACGGACAGCGCCGTAAAAAACATATTGCAAACTCAACTAAAGGTTGTAATGTCAATTTTACGCCAGTTACACAAGATCAAGAGCAACATGGTCAGCGTCGATGACGACCTTTCCAAGCTCTTCAAAATTCACGGTTATTTTGCCGCGAACCACAGATTGCACCTGCCCCAACCCCCATTCGGGGTGGTCAGGGTTTCGGACCAATTGTCCGGGGGTCAGAAATTCGTTCATGGCGCCTCGACACACGTAAGAGATGGCCCAATGTACGATACTTCTGAAAAACTTGCAGCTTTAATCAGCTCTCGCATTTGCCACGATCTGGCCAGCCCGCTGGGCGCAATTGCAAATGGGATCGAGCTGTTGGAATTGACAGGTTTTGGCGACACGCCCGAGGCCCTGTTGTTGTCAGACAGCGTGAAATCTGCCACCGCACGGTTGGAGTTTTTTCGCATCGCTTACGGCCCTGCCAAGCCAGAGGCGATGGTTGCGCCCCCGATTGCTCAACGCACTTTGGCGCAAAATTATGAAGAGCGGAAAATCACCGCCCACTGGCGCGTTTTGAACGACGTGCCTCGTCCTTTGGTTAAGCTGTTGTTTCTGTTGGTGCAAACGGCAGAAACGACACTGCCGTTTGGCGGTGATATTTCCGTTTCTTACGACCACAGCATCGCACAGATAGAATGCCAAGGCACAGAAATCCGCTATGATACCCCGCTCTGGGCTGTGCTCACAGAAGGCGCTGAACCCAGCGAAATCCCTTCGTCCCGCGTTCAATTCCCGCTCGCTCGGGCAGAAGCAATCACTCAGGGGCTGACCATAGACGTGGCACACAGTGACACATCGCTTTTGATCACGGTGCGTTAGCCGTCGACCACCACCAAACCATCGCGAAAACGGCGCATATTCATTTGATACGCTTCGGCGGATTTGGTCAGGCCCATAATTGCCATATCATCCAATTCGCGCACTACTTTGCCCGGCGCTCCCATGACCAATGACCCGTCAGGAATAACCTTTCCTTCCGTGATCAGCGCATTTGCCCCAATCAAACAATTCTTGCCGATCACAGCGCCATTCAAAACCGTTGCGCCCATGCCGATCAGAGAGTTTTCACCAATCGTACAGCCATGCAACATCGCCTTATGTCCGATTGTACAGTTTTTGCCGATAGTCATCGGAAACCCCATATCCGTATGCAAAACAGAGTTTTCCTGCACATTCGTACCTTCACCCACATGGATCAGTTCATTATCACCGCGCAGCACTGCACCAAACCAAACGGATGCTCCGCTGTCGATTTGAACCTTACCCATCAATTGCGCATTTGGGGCGATCCAGTAGTCCCCGTCGCTAGCGAAGGTTGGCGCAATGCCATCCAGTGCATAAATCATGTCATATCCTCAAATTCAGTGTTGAGCGCGCGCACCCGTGACATCAGGCCAGGCTGGCGATCACGGCGCAGACGTTCTGCGGTGATCACGGCGCGCAGTTCTGCCTCGCACGTGTCCAAATCTTCGTTGACCAGAACATAGTCGTATTCGGCCCAGTGGCTGATCTCGTCTCGTGATTTGGCCATTCGCCCCGCCACGACCTCAGCACTGTCTTGGCCCCGCGCATTCAGGCGAGATTCAAGGGCCGCAATGGACGGTGGTAAGATAAAGATCGACACAACATTGTCGCGCAGGTTTGACGCGCGGATTTGTTGCCCACCTTGCCAATCCACATCGAACAAAACGTCACGCCCTTGCTGGATCGCTTGTGCAACAGGTTCCATCGGAGAGCCGTATAAATTGCCAAAAACCTCTGCATGTTCAAGCATTTGGCCAGCATCCACCATCGCTTCGAATTCTGCACGGCTTTTGAAATAGTAATCCTTGCCCTCAACCTCGCCGTTGCGCATCGGGCGGGTGGTGGCGGATACGGAAAAATTGATAGTGTCATCATCCGCCAGCAAACGTTTGGCCAATGTGGATTTCCCCGCACCCGAAGGTGAAGAAATGATAATCAAAAGACCCAAACGGGCATCAACAGACATGGCTACTCCACATTTTGCACTTGTTCGCGCATCTGGTCGATTACCGTTTTCAGGTCAAGCCCGATCGCGGTCAATTCGGTAAAGTTCGCTTTGGAACACAGGGTATTTGCTTCGCGGTTAAATTCTTGTGTCAGAAAATCGAATTTTCGTCCAATGGGTCCATCTTCGGCCAGCAACGCGTGGGCCGCATCCACATGGGCGCCCAGACGGTCCAACTCTTCTGCCACATCTGCCTTTACCGCGATGAGCGCAAGCTCTTGGGCAATGCGGGAGTCATCCACACCATCTGTATTGTCCAAAACCCGTGCCACGTTGGCCCTGAACGTTTCGGCTGCATGATCGCGGCGGGCCTCCAAAACATCGGCTGCTGCGGCGCACAATCGCGCGATGTCTTGCACTTGATCCGTTAATATACTGTGTAGCGCGCCCCCTTCAGCAGCCCGCGCCGCGCAAAACGAGTCAATCGCCGTTGAAAGATCTTTTTGCACCTGCGGGATTACGCCCGACAGATCATCCTGTTCTGCGTCTTGCATCGTAAACACGCCGGGCAGTGCCAAAATGGCCGCCACGTCCAAAGGCGCCGTTTCCATATCCGCCGCTTTTGTTGTGTCACGCACCGCATCTAGGGCGCGTTCCAAAGCGTCTGGGTTCAACCGAGCACCGCGTGCCACTGCGCCCCGTTTCACCTTTAAGCCAACCGTAATCGTTCCCCGCTTGCAGGCCGCTCCAATGTCTTTGCGAACCACCGCTTCCAAACCGTCAAATCCATCAGCAATGCGCGTTCGAATGTCGAGCCCGCGTCCGTTAACGCTTCGAATCTCCCATGCCCACGTCAGAGTCTCATCACTGCCATTGACTGAGGCAAAGGCTGTCATTGAATTAACCATTTAAGAAACTTTGCCTCACTTTTAGATTAAATTTGTGCAACTTAGGCCGCGCGGGGTTGGTATAAAAACTGTTAACAAAATGCACTGCATTTCTCAACAAATGCGTGTAAAATGGAACTGGGTGAGACATGGGATATTTCATGCGTAACGTCAACGCGGGTGGATCGACGGTGACATCGCTGTTTGGGAAAGACCGGTTTATGCAGGATACGATACTTGTAGACCTCCTCAGCTATTGGGAAAGCCTGCGTGCGGGCCGCATTGCCCCCATGCGTTCTGAACTGGACCCGCGTGAAATTACAGGGGCGCTCGAACACACTTTTGTTCTGGAATACAACAACCCCCAAGACGTGCGCTTTCGTCTGGCAGGGCAAAAACTCTGCGACATCATGGGGATGGAACTGCGAGGCATGCCCGCACGGTCGCTGATCGAACTGGGGTATCGCGACACGTTTGGCAAGATTATTGATGATTTAATCGACTCCCCAAAAATCGTGGAGCTGCAGCTGTGTTCAAACAACAGCAAAGGTCGATTGACCGCGCGGATGTTGTTGTTACCGATGCAGGATCAAAACGGAAAAATCGCGCGTATTTTGGGCTGTTTGACCAAACAAGGGGCACACGTGCAGCATCCGCAACGTTTTGAAATTTTGGATGTGAAAACCACGCGCATTGTGGGGGTGATGACCACAACTGCGCCTGAACCTGTTGCTGGTTTTGCCGAACAGTCAGACCCTTTTGCACATGATGGTGCAATCACCAGGTCTCACCGTCCAACCCTTTCAGAGGGAAAAGCAAAGACGGAACGGATAACATCGCGCAAACCCTATTTGCGGTTGGTCAAAGACGAATAAAAAACGCGGCCCGAAAGAGCCGCGTTTTCCAAACTTTCGCGATTGGATTAGCCCGCTTTACGCTGAGCCACCACACGTTGTTCCAATTCTTCGGACACGAGGAACGCCAATTCCAAGGCTTGGGATGCGTTCAAACGTGGGTCACATGCTGTATGGTAGCGATCAGACAGATCTTCGTCTGTAACCGCACGCACACCACCTGTGCATTCTGTTACATCCTTGCCCGTCATCTCGAAATGCACGCCACCTGGAACGGTGCCTTCTGCGTTATGGATGCCAAAGAACTCGCGCACTTCGCGCAGGATGCTATCGAAGGGGCGGGTTTTATACCCTGTTGTGGATTTGATGGTGTTGCCGTGCATTGGGTCACAGGACCAAACCACGTTTGCGCCTTCTTCTTTCACCGCTTTGACAAGCCGTGGCAGGTGATCCCCAACAGAGCCAGCACCGAACCGCGCGATCAGGGTCAAACGCCCTGCTTCGTTTTCTGGGTTCAGTTTTTCCATCAAAACCTTCAGGTCATCTGCGGTGGTTGTTGGACCACATTTCAGACCAATCGGGTTTTGCACCCCACGGGCGAATTCCACATGCGCGCCATCAGGCTGGCGGGTGCGATCCCCGATCCAGATCATGTGTCCAGACCCAGCAACGGGCAGGCCAGAAGTGGAGTCGATACGACACAGGGCTTCTTCGTATTCCAGCAGCAGCGCTTCGTGGCTGGTGTAGAAATTTACGGTGTGTAGTGAAGATGTGTTGTCAGAATTCACTCCTGCCGCCGTCATGAAATCCAAACTGTCGGAAATACGGTTGGCAAGTTGTGTGTATTTTTCGGCCGCTCCTGCCGCATTGGCGAAGCCGAGGTTCCATTCATGCACATGGTGAATGTCAGCAAAACCACCCATGGAAAATGCACGCAGCAAGTTTAGTGATGCCGCCGCTTGTGTATAAGCTTCGAGCATACGATCAGGATTTGGAATGCGCGCTTCAGGTGTAAATTCGATGTCGTTGATGATGTCACCACGGTAGGACGGCAATTCCACACCATCCACCGTTTCAGTCGCAGCAGAACGTGGTTTGGCGAATTGGCCCGCAACGCGACCGATTTTCACAACGGGCACTTTGGCACCATATGTCAGCACAACCGCCATTTGCAGCATCACTTTGTACGTGTCGCGCAGCATGTCAGCGTTAAATTCGGCAAAGCTCTCGGCGCAATCGCCCCCTTGCAACAAGAATCCCTCACCACGAGAGACTTGCGCCAACTTAGCCTTCAAAGACCGCGCTTCCCCTGCAAAAACCAGCGGCGGATAGCTAGACAAACGCGCCTCAACCGCCTTTAGAGCAGCATCGTCGGTATAATCTGGCATCTGAATCCGCTCTTTGTTGCGCCAATCAGATTTTTTCCAAGCCGAAGTCATCGGGTCTCTCCTTGGTTGAATAACAAGGCGATAGCGATACCATCCCTTTTGGCGTGTTGGCTAGGGGCTCAACACCCATAAAAGGCCCAATCCGATCAATATTCAGGCGAATATTTTCCACTGTGGCAAAAACGTTAATCTCTTGAAGCGTAAAAGCAATTTCTCCAAGTTGGTCAAAACGACCACGTTCCGAGTGATTCGGCCAGAACGAGCCCTTTGCCATGACAGCACACAAAACCGACTCCACAGACGTAAAAACACGTAGGTTTATCTTTTTGCTGTTGGACCAGTTTTCGCTCGTTCCGTTTTCCAGCGCGTTGGATACGCTGCGCATCGCCAATCGGTTTGACAAAACGCCACGATATTCTTGGACGCTTGCATCCGAAGACGGCGAACCCGTGGCCTGTTCCAACGGGGCCAAAATGATGGTCGATATGGATTTGGCCGATGTATCCCGTGATGACACGGTAATGGTATGTGGTGGTCTTGGCATTGACCAAAGCTCCACCAAAAAGGTGATGAATTGGTTGCGCCGCGAAGCACGTAAAGGCGCGTCGATTGGTGGGTTGTGTACGGGTGCGCATACTCTGGCTAAGGCAGGTTTGCTCGACGGTAAAAAATGCACGATTCACTGGGAAAACTATGACAGCTTCACCGAAGAGTTTGACGAAGTGGAACTGTCCAAAGCGGTTTATGTGATTGATGGCAATCGATTCACGTCGGCGGGCGGGACGTCATCGCTTGATCTGATGCTGAAGCTAATGGCGACTCGCGACGGCGAGGATATCGCCAATTGGGTCGCGGATCAGTGTTTGCACACAAGCATCCGCACGGAACGGGACGAACAACGCTTGTCCATTCCAACACGCATTGGGGTGCGTCACCCAAAGCTTTCGACCGTTATTCAGATGATGGAAAGCAATATCGAGGAACCCGTCTCTCCGTCTGTTTTGGCTCAAGACGTGGGCATGTCCACGCGCCAATTAGAACGCCTGTTCAGCCGCTATCTCAGCCGATCCCCGAAACGCTATTACATGGAACTGCGGTTGCAAAAAGCGCGTAACCTGTTGATGCAGACTGAAATGTCAGTGATCAATGTAGCGCTGGCCTGTGGCTTTGCTTCTCCGTCGCATTTCTCAAAATGCTACCGCGCACAATATGACACAACGCCATATCGTGAACGGGGTTCGCAGGCAGCGAAACAGACTTAACGGCTAATCCGAAACAACCCACGCCGATCCACGCTGAGAAACCAGATAGACCCATCTGGCGCTTCACGCACATCGCGGACCCGCGCAGTTTCGCGTGATTTGATCTGTTCACCAGAACGCAATCTGTTGCCCGCACGATCAAGCCGCGCGATGTGGTCAAACTTCAGCGACCCAATGAAAAAGTCACCTTCCCATTCGGCAAACATCTTGCCTGAATAAATCATCAAACCAGAGGGCGCGATGGATGGATCCCAGTAAAAATTGGGTTGTTCCATACCTGATTTGGATGTGCCCTCTCCGATTTTGCGGCCCGAATAATGCTCTCCATAAGAAATCACAGGCCAGCCGAAATTGGCGCCTTTTTTCACGCGGTTCACCTCGTCACCACCTTTGGCCCCGTGTTCAGCCACCCACAACAGCCCTGCCGAATCGAGCGCCGCGCCCTGCGGGTTGCGATGCCCAAAGGACCATATTTCAGGTTGCGCGTTTGGCGTGCTAACAAAAGGATTGCTGGCTGGAACGCGCCCATCCCGAGCCACCCGGACCACGCTACCGTTATGCGTGTTCAAATCCTGTGCCGACGGGCGATCGCCCCGTTCACCGACAGTGACATACAAAAAACCATCGCGCCCTTCCACAACGCGACTTCCAAAATGCCGCCCGCCAACTGTGCCTTGCTGCATTTCAAACAGGGTTTTCACATTGCTTAGTTTGGCGCGGTTCGTATCGAGCGTGGCCGACACCATTGTGGTTCCCACACCCCGTGCCTGATTTTTGGCGAATGTCATAAAGATCGTGCCTGTGGTCGCAAAATCCCGCGCGGCGACAACATCCAGCAAACCGCCCTGCCCTTTGCTTACCACTTTGGGAACACCTGAAACGCGGCGGCGTTCACCCGTTTGATCGAACAACAACAACACGCCGCGTTTTTCGGAAATCAGAAACTGCCCCTTTGGCAAAATCGCCACCGCCCACGGGTCTTTCAGCTCTCCTGCCAGCTTTTCAACGGATATCGTACCGATTGATGTGGCAATAGATTGCGCTGCAACCGACAGGGGCAACAGACACAAAAAAAGGACGGGGAACAGCCGTTTCATAGTAACGCTCCTTTTGGGCCAAGGGATTCTAATGATGGCACATTTTTTAATTCCGACAAGCCACACAACGAGCAAGTGAACGCCAAGGAACCGCTTGCATTCACGCCCTCAATCTCTAATGTCTCCGCCACTAATGTGTATTCAGGGAGAAAATCACATGAAAAAACTACTGCTCGCAACTGCGGCAACCGTAGCTTTGGCAGGCGGCGCATTCGCCGATGGCCACGCTGATGTAAAACTCGGCATCATCTTTGGCTTCACTGGCCCAATCGAATCGCTGACACCAGCAATGGCTTCTGGCGCTGAACAAGCAATGGCCGAAGTGACAGCTTCTGGCAAACTGCTCGGCGGCAAAGCGGTTGCATCCGTTCGCGCTGACAGCACATGTGTTGACTCTGCGGCGGCCACTGCGGCTGCGGAACGTCTGATCACATCTGACAAAGTATCTGGCATCGTTGGCGCTGACTGTTCTGGCGTAACAACTGCTGTTTTGACAAACGTTGCACTGGCAAACGGCATGGTGATGGTATCTCCATCTGCCACGTCCCCAGCACTGTCCACAGTAGAAGACAACGGCCTGTTCTTCCGCACAGCCCCATCTGATGCGCGTCAAGGCGCCGTTATGACAGAAGTCATTATGGACCGTGGCTTTAAAGAAGTTGCTTTGACATACACAAACAACGATTACGGCAAAGGTTTGGCTGACGCATTCCAAGCGGCTTTCGAAGCGGCTGGCGGGTCTGTGACAATTTCTGCAGCACACGAAGACGGCAAAGCCGACTACTCTGCTGAAGTTGGCGCTTTGGCAGCAGCTGGCGGCGAAATCCTCGTCGTTGCAGGTTACCTTGACCAAGGTGGTAAAGGCATCATCGAGGGTTCCCTTGATTCAGGTGCGTTTGACACATTCGTTCTGCCAGACGGCATGGTTGGCGACAGCCTGCCAGAAGCCATCGGCACAGATCTGGACGGGTCCTTCGGTCAGGTTCCAGGCACAGACAGCGAAGGTGCTGGCAAACTGGTTGAAATGGCTGGCGACAACTATGACGGTTCCGCACCATTTGTTGCAGAAAGCTACGACGCTGCATCTTTGATCATGCTGGCCATGCAAGCTGCTGGTTCCGCTGATCCAGCCGAATACAAAGGCAAGATCATGGACGTTGCAAACGCACCAGGTGAGAAAATCTTCCCAGGTGAGTTGGGCAAAGCGCTCGAGATCATCGCAAACGGTGGTGACGTGGACTTCGTTGGCGCGTCCAACGTGGAACTGATCGGTGCTGGCGAAAGCGCTGGTAACTATCGCGAGATCGAAATCAAAGGCGGCAAACTGACAACTGTTAAGTACCGCTAATCGCTTTTATAAACGACCAAGCAGCCCGCATTCTGTGCGGGCTGCTTTTTTAAATTTGGCAGCTCGCACACCATGATCAAAGTTGAAAACCTCGCCAAACGCTTTGGCGGCTTTTACGCCGTGAACGATGCGTCCTTGGAAATTGAAACAGGCTCCATCACAGGGCTGATCGGCCCGAACGGCGCAGGTAAAACCACGCTGTTTAATGTGATCGCAGGTGTGCATGAAGCCACTGCTGGGCGCGTACTGCTGGATGGTGAAGACATCACGGGCCTTCCGCCGCATGCACTGTTTAATCGCGGGTTGTTGCGCACTTTCCAAATTGCCCATGAATTCTCCACCATGACCGTGCGCGAAAACCTGATGATGGTTCCCCCGAACCAAGCAGGCGAACGGCTGTGGGACGCTTGGTTTTCCCCAGGCAAGGTGCGCGCGCAAGAGGCCGAAATCCGTAAAAAAGCGGATGAAGTTATTGAATTTCTTGAAATTTCCCATGTAGCAGATGAATTGGCTGGAAATCTGTCAGGCGGCCAGAAAAAGCTCTTGGAACTGGGTCGCACCATGATGGTCGATGCCAAAATCGTTTTCTTGGACGAAGTGGGCGCAGGTGTGAACCGCACCCTGCTCAACACCATTGGCGACGCAATCCTACGCCTGAACAAAGAGCGCGGCTACACGTTTTGCATGATCGAACACGACATGGATTTCATCGGTCGCCTGTGTGATCCCGTCATCTGCATGGCCGAAGGCACCGTGCTGGCCGAAGGCACAATCGACGAGATCAAATCAAACGAACAGGTGATCGAGGCCTACCTAGGCACAGGGTTGAAGAACAAGACACCACAAGAAGCGAAAGAGGCAGCATCATGAAACCTGCTTCTCAGAACAACCGTCCCAGCCATTGCGCTGGGACCGCCCACAATCAAACGACCCCGGATCATGTCCGGGGCAGTCGCGTCAGAGGCCTGCAATGACCTATCTTTCAGCAAAAAACATGACAGGTGGCTATGGCGGCGCGGATATTCTGCACGACTGCACGATTGAAGCCGCAGAGGGCGAAATCGCCGTGATCGTCGGACCGAACGGCGCGGGGAAATCTACCGCGATGAAGGCCGTGTTCGGGATGCTGAACATCCATACAGGCTCTGTCATGCTCGACGGTGAAGACATCACCAAACTGTCGCCCCAAGCGCGCGTGGCCAAGGGCATGGCTTTTGTGCCGCAAACTTCGAACGTGTTCCCGTCCATGTCCGTGGAGGAGAACCTTGAAATGGGTGCCTTCCTGCGCCGCGACGATATCAATGTGACGATGGAACAGGTGTACGAGCTATTCCCGATCCTCAAGGAAAAACGCCGCCAAAACGCAGGTGAATTGTCAGGCGGGCAGCGCCAGCAAGTAGCCGTGGGCCGTGCGCTCATGACGCAACCAAAATTGCTGATGCTCGATGAGCCAACCGCAGGCGTGTCGCCCATCGTGATGGACGAGCTGTTTGACCGCATTATCGAAGTGGCCCGCACGGGTATTTCCATCCTGATGGTCGAACAAAACGCCCGCCAAGCACTCAACATTGCGGACAAAGGCTATGTTCTGGTCCAAGGCCGCAACCGCTACACCGACACGGGCCAAGCCCTGCTCAATGACCCCGACGTGCGCAAGAGTTTCTTGGGGGGATGATGCAAGTCACCTTTTACACACTTGCATTTTGTTTGATGACATCAGCTGTCGTGGCCCAAACCAATTGGTTCACGCCTGACACCTTCAACGTGACCTGCACACTGCACACCGCGTGTCCTGTAAACGAAGCCTGCCGTCCCTCGGCGCAATCCATCACGATCAATCACAATCGTGAACAGGGCATGACGCAGTTTATTTTGCCAAACGGGACCGAGAGCCGTGGCGTTCTGGGCGTTATGTCTGTGGACAAAACCCAAACGTTAATGGCAACAGCCAGCACAGATGCGCAGACCGTTTACCGCATCAACATTTTCCCTGACGCCGCCATGACCATCGGCGTCACCAACTATATCGACCGCCCCGAGGATATGTTCCTCTACGGCACCTGCAAGCAACCGGAGAGTTGACCACATGGAACTCCTAAACGCACTCGTCCTTTTGTCGAACTTCGTGCTCGTCCCTGCCATCAGCTATGGCTCTCAACTTGCGCTGGGTGCGCTGGGTGTGACGCTGATTTATGGCATTTTGCGGTTCTCGAACTTTGCCCACGGGGACACAATGGCCTTTGGCGCCATGTTCACCATCCTGTTTACGTGGTTGTTCCAATCTTGGGGCATCAGCATTGCGCCTTTGCCCACGGCCCTGCTCGCGCTGCCTTTTGGTATTCTGTTCTGTATTGCTTTGGTGCTTGGCACAGACCGTGTGGTGTATCGGTTCTACCGAAAACAAAAAGCCTCCCCTGTGATCTATCTGATCGCGTCGATGGGTGTGATGTTTGTAACCAATGGCCTGATCCGTTTCATCATTGGACCGAACGATCAGAAATTTGCCGATGGTGAACGTTTCATCATCAAAGCGCGCACGTTCAAACAAATGACGGGTCTGAATGAAGGTCTGTCCATCAAAGTCAGCCAAGGCATTACTATCGTCACCACGGTCATCGCGGTGGCGATCCTGTTCTGGTTTTTGAACCGCACGCGGACGGGTAAATCCATGCGCGCCTATTCCGATAACGAAGATTTGGCGCTGCTGTCTGGCATTAACCCTGACAAAGTGGTCATGGTTGCTTGGATCATCTGCGCTATTCTGGCCACCATTGCGGGGTCGCTTTACGGGCTTGATAAATCCTTCAAACCTTTCACCTATCTGCAACTGTTGCTGCCCATTTTTGCGGCGGCCATCGTGGGTGGCCTTGGATCCCCCGTGGGGGCCATTGCAGGCGGATTTGTCATCGCATTTTCGGAAATTATGGTGACCTACGCCTATAAAAAGTTCATGAAATATCTGGTCCCCGAAAGTTGGGAACCTGATACGCTCGTCCAATTGCTGTCCACGGACTACAAATTTGCGGTCAGCTTCTTGATCCTACTTCTTGTGCTTCTGTTCCGACCCACAGGTATCTTCGCGGGGAAATCGGTATGATTTATCTTCTCAGCCTTATTGCAGCCGCTCTTTTGGTCCGCACGCTGTTACCGCGTGTTATCGGAATGCAACCGCTTGGTGATGCGGCGCGCAACGTTTCGTTCTTCGCCATCATGGGCCTGTTGATTATCATCGTTGGCCAACTGCAAAGCTGGAATGTGGCACTGGCGCTTTTGAACCTCTGTCTGATTTCGTCGATCATGGCGCTGGGTGTGAATATCCAATGGGGTTACGCGGGTCTGTTGAATGTGGGCATTATGGGGTTTGCGGCCCTTGGCGGTGTTGCTGCGGTGATCGTGTCCGTTGATCCGGTGACAGATGCGTGGTCTGCGGGCGCGCTTGGCGTGTTTGTGGCCTTTATCATTGCTGTGGTGACGGTCATGGCAGCGATTTATGTGTATCGCGCCATGGAAAAATCTCATAAACGCTCGCTGATCGTGGCGGCGATTGTGATTGGCGGTATCCTACTGTCTCGTTCCTTCTATGGCCCTGCAACGGCTGCCATTGAAAAGGTTGATCCAGCGGCGTCTGGCTTCCTTGGGGGGCTTGGCCTGCCGATTATTCTATCTTGGCCAGTTGGCGGCCTGCTTGCAGGGGTCGCGGCATGGATTATCGGTAAAATCGCCCTTGGTCTGCGGTCAGACTATCTGGCCATCGCGACCCTTGGCATCGCCGAAATCATCGTCGCAATCATCAAACACGAAGATTGGATGACACGCGGAGTGAAAAACGTGTCTGGCCTGTCTCGTCCTGTGCCTTACGAAATTGATTTGCAACAAACTGAGTGGTTTTTGTCCTTTGCACAAACGTGGGGACTCGATCCTGCCACAACTTCATCCATCTTTGTAAAGCTGTGCTATGCCGCGCTGTTCACAGTTGTTCTGCTGATCGTTTTGTGGCTGTCAGAAAGGGCCCTGAATTCTCCGTGGGGCCGCATGATGCGCGCCATTCGCGATAATGAAGTGTCCGCAAATGCTATGGGCAAAGACATTGTGGCCCGTCACCTTCAGGTCTTTGTGCTTGGCTCCGTTGTCGTTGGGATCGCGGGTGCGATGCTCACCACACTCGATGGGCAGCTGACACCTGGCACCTACCAACCCTTGCGCTTTACCTTCCTGATCTGGGTCATGGTGATCTTGGGCGGGTCGGGCAACAACTGGGGCGCTGTTCTGGGCGGCTTTGTGGTTTGGTTCTTTTGGATCCAAGCAGAGCCAATCGGCCTGTGGCTGATGAGCACGATCACAATGGGTATGGCCGAGGACAACGCCCTGCGTCTGCACCTGATCGAAAGCGTTGCGCACATGCGACTGCTAACCATGGGCCTGATTTTGCTGGTGGTTCTGCGGTTCAGCCCACGCGGCCTGATCCCCGAAAAGTAACCTCAAAGTTCGCGACATAACTTGTCGCGAACGGGATTGCGAAAAACGACAATCGGGCGCAGCTTGGCACAAAATACAGTTGTCAGGAATCATCCCATGCAAACAACCACTCGTGTCTGCGTCATTGGCGGCGGCGTTGTCGGCGCCTCCGTTCTCTATCACCTTACGAAACTCGGCTGGTCCGACGTGATGCTGGTAGAACGATCTGAATTGACCAGCGGCTCCACATGGCACGCGGCGGGCGGGTTCCACACCCTCAACGGCGATACAAATATGGCTGCGCTACAGGGCTACACAATCCGCCTGTACAAAGAACTGGAAGAGCTGACAGGCATGTCCTGTGGCCTGCACCACGTGGGCGGCGTGACACTGGCCGATAACCAAGAGCGCATGGACATGCTGCTCGCTGAACGGGCCAAGCACCGCTACATGGGGCTTGAAACCGAGATCGTCACTCCCGAAGAAATCAAAAAAATCGCCCCTGTCACCAATGTGGAGGGCATTATCGGCGGTCTGTACGATCCGCTGGATGGGCACCTTGATCCATCTGGAACCACCCATGCCTATGCCAAAGCGGCCCGCATGGGCGGAGCAACAATTGAAACCCACTGCATGGTGCGTGAAACCAATCAACGGCCTGATGGCACATGGGACGTGGTCACGGACAAAGGCACCATTCATGCCGAACATGTGGTTAACGCGGGTGGCCTGTGGGCGCGCGAAGTGGGCGCAATGGCAGGCGTGTACATGCCGCTGCATCCGATGGAACACCAATACATCGTCACCGAAACCATCCCGATGATCGAAGACATGATCGACAGCGGCATCGAACATCCCCACGTGATGGACCCCGCTGGCGAAAGCTATCTGCGCCAAGAAGCCCGGGGATTGTGCATCGGGTTTTACGAACAAACCTGCCGCCCATGGGCCGTCGATGGAACAAGCTGGGATTTTGGTCACGAACTCCTGCCTGACGACTTTGACAAAATCGAAGACAGCATCGCATTCGCCTATAAACGCTTTCCCGTGCTGGAAACCGCTGGCGTGAAAAACGTGATCCACGGCCCCTTCACTTTCGCCCCCGATGGCAACCCCCTTGTTGGCCCGATCCCAGGCATGCGCAACTACTGGTCCGCCTGTGGTGTTATGGCGGGCTTTTCCCAAGGGGGCGGTGTGGGCCTAATGCTTGCACAATGGATGGTCGAAGGGGAAACCGAACGGGATGTGTATGCCATGGATGTGGCTCGTTTTGGCGATTGGATTACACCGGGTTACACACGGCCAAAAGTGATCGAGAACTACCAAAAACGCTTCTCGGTGTCTTATCCGAACGAAGAACTGCCCGCTTGCCGCCCGTTCCAAACCACACCCGCTTACAACATCTGGGATGAGCAAAACGCTGTATTCGGTGCGCAATACGGATTGGAAGTCCCCAACTACTTTGCGCTCGACGGCGAGCCACGGTTTGAAACCCCATCCTTCCGCCGCTCTAACGCGTGGGAGGCCACAGCGGCCGAAGTGAAAGCCGTCCGCGAGGCCGTGGGCATCAATGAAATCACAAACTTCGGCAAATACATCGTCACGGGAACAGACGCACGAGGCTGGCTCGACCGCATCATGGCAGGCCGCATCCCCAAACAAGGCCGCCTGTCCCTGACCCCGATGCTGTCACACAAAGGCAAACTGATCGGTGATTTCACCGTCACCTGCCTGTCAGAAACCAAATTCCAACTGACCGCCAGCTTTGGTATGCAGTCCATCCACATGCGCTGGTTCCTACAAAATTTGGACGGGGACGTAGCCATCGAAAACGTGTCCACCCGCCGCATCGGGTTCCAGATTGCCGGGCCAAACGCACGCGAGCTGTTGTCTCGCTGCACCCGCGCGGATGTCTCAAACGACGCTTTCAAATTTATGGACGCCAAACATCTATCCGTTGGCATGTGCGACGCGCTTGTCCAACGGGTCAGCTACACAGGGGATTTGGGCTACGAGATTTATGTAGATGCGGACAATCAACGGGCCCTTTACGCCACGCTGTCAGAGGCAGGCAAAGACCTCGGCCTGCGCCCCTTTGGGATGCGCGCCATGATGTCCCTGCGTCTGGATCGGTTCTTTGGATCGTGGAATGCTGAGTTCTCACCCGATTACACCGCCGCTGAAACGGGCATGGATCGCTTTATCAGCTATAACAAACCTGTCGATTTCATCGGCAAAGCCCCCTCTGCCGCTGAAAAATCCGCAGGCCCTGCGCGTCAGCTGTGTTCGTTCGAGGTGGACGCCGATGATGCGGATGTAAACGCCTATGAGCCCATTTGGATTAACGGCGCGGTTGTAGGCTTTTGTACATCTGGGGGCTATTCACACCATGCGCAGAAATCCATCGCAATCGGGTTTGTGCCTTCCGAAATGATCACAGACGATCTGGAGGTAGAAATCGAAATCCTTGGGAAAATGTGCAAGGCAAAACGCCTGACAGAACATCTGTTTGATCCAGAGATGAAACGGATGCGCGGTTAAGCCAGAGGGGGCGCTGCCCCCGCCGTACTGCGGCGTCCCGGGATTTTTTTGGACAAAAGAAGGCTCTTGGCGGATTAAACCTCGACCACATGGCCAATCCTTGGATCGGCCTTTCCCGAGGCCAGCGCTTCATAAGGGGCCATTGCAGCCTCAAGCCCTGCATGGGTGTCCAGCGTCAGCCAACGCGCCGCGTCTTCAACAATCATCTGCGTTGCCTCGCCGATCTTTTGTTCAATCACGCCTTTGCCCCAGTCCTTTTTACGCTTTTCAATCTGGCTTGGTGCAAAGAAAAATTCAGGCTTTGGCCCTGCTACCTCAACCTGTGGCGCAAACTGATCCCAGTGGGAAATCCCAACGGCGGATGAATGATTTAAATGCCCTTCAAGCCGCGCATGCAGACGTTGTTTCACATTTCCATTCCCCGCCATATCCACATAAACCGAGGCCACCTGATCCAAGGTTTCAACCGCGTCATAGGTCACGACCTGATCGCAAAATCCCAGGTCACGCACAAAATCCGCATTGCCTGATCCGGTTAGGCCCACAACTTTGTAATCGCGCGCTTCATGTTTCGACAAGAACGCTGTCAGGCCCAGACCTGTTTTCGATGACGCAGAGCCGATGATGATCTGCTTCGCTCCAAACCAATCGCTATCCATCAGCCAATCATAAAGCAGATAGGATGTTGCAATCAGCGGCTGCATCAACGCCTGATACGGATCGCTGCCTTTGGGGGCGGCACTCGCGCGGGAATAGATGTTGTACACAACAGGCAAGTCCACGCGGTGTGGGCAAACGGCACGGATGGCATTGCCGCCGTGGGCTACGGGCTCCATCACCAATTCGCTCGCCAGTGGGTAAAATCCGTAAAACCGCTCCCCCACGGTCACAACATCAGATGCGCTTTCAACCACTTCGGCAAAACCCCAAACGGGCACCAGTCCCCAGCCCTGTTCAGCCACTGGAAAGAACTTCCAATACCCTATTGCAAAACCAGATGCGGCATAGGTCACGTTATTTGCCGTCAACGCGAACCGTTCAATCCGCAAGCGTGCTTGCCCATCTGACAGGGCGGCAGCTGGTACAGTTGCCAGTTTTTGTTCTGTGATTGTCTGCGTGTTGGTCAGGACTTGGGTAACATCAGGCATCAGGTGGGCTCCTTTTCAGATGCCCCACCCTGCCATAGCCAATCCACACGTCAAAGCGTTGCGCAGCGTCAGATTAACTCGTCTTCAGCTTTGTCACTTTGGTAGATTTTTTCGAAGCACCGTTGTGCGCATCAATAAAGTTCAACACCGCTGGACGAATGTCATTGCGCCAAGCGCTGCCGCTAAAGATGCCGTAATGTCCTGCCTCTGGGGCAACGAAATGCTCTTTCATGCTGTCAGGCAGGTTCGGCAACAGATCAAGTGCTGCCAAACATTGGCCAGGAGCCGAAATATCATCGCGCCCCCCTTCAACGATTTTCACGGCTGTTTCTGTGATCTTAGAAATATCTACATGCTCGCCGTCAATCGTAAACGCGTTGCGCGCCACTTCGCGGGTTTTGAACACGCGTTCTACGGTGGACAGATAGAATTCCGCAGGCATGTCCATGACCGCCAGATATTCATCGTAAAACTTGTTATGCTTGTCCAAGTCCGATGCTTCGCCACGTGCCACAGCCCCAATCTGGTTTAAAAACGCCTTGGCGTGAGTGCCTGCATTCATCGCCATGAAAGACGCCAATTGCATCGCACCAGGATAAACTTTGCGCCCCACACCCGGAAACGCGAATCCGACTGGTGTGATCACACTGTGTTCCAACTGGCCCATCGTGACGCGATTGCCAAAATCCGTCACTTCGGTTGGGTTCGCGTCTGGATCCACTGGACCACCGATCAGCGTTAATGTGCGTGGGTTTGGGGAACTGTCATCCTCGGCCAGCATCGCCGTTGCCACAAGGGTCAGTGGCACAGGTTGGCAAACCGCAATCACATGCACGTCTTCGCCCAGATGTTTCATGAATTGCACCACGTATTTGGTGTAATCCTCTACATCGAATTTACCTGCCGACAGCGGTACATCGCGCGCATTCTTCCACTCGGTCACATAGACATCGCAATTGGGCAGCAGGCTGACCACGGTTTTGCGGCACAGCGTGGCATAATGGCCAGACATGGGCGCAACCAATAAAACCTTGCGCGTAACAGGGCGATTACGCGCCGCTGCAAAATGGATCAGATCACAAAACGGCAGCTGTAAATCAATGTTCTTGGTTACAGGGTAATCGCGGTCTTTGGACACAACGCTTTCAATGCCCCAGCTTGGCTTTTCCGCAACCTTTTCAAACGCGCGTTCGGTGACTTCGCCCCATGCTGCGAACAGCGATGGAAACGGGCTCATCGTCATGGAAAAGGCAGGGTTGCTCCAGAATGCTTTGGTTGTTGATCCCATCCACGCATTCGTTTGGCGGATGCTCTCGCTCATGTCGTAAAGTGTCATACCACTGCCCTTGGAATTTCTTGTCCGTGTACTCTTGCGCAAAGCCGTATATAATTACCAGAGCAAAACAATCAATTCTGGTAACAAAATATGTCTGACGCTAAGTCACCTGATCAAGAAGTACTCGAGAAAAATCTGTCCAAGATCAATGACTTGACTCAACGCATGGTTACCGCGATGACGGAACGCAAGTCACACAGTCCAGCGCTTGAAAGCCCCGATTACCAGTTTTACGCCAAGGCCGCGGCCGCATATTTCGCCGAAATGATGAGCGATCCGAGCCGTATAATCGAGGCGCAAGTGGGATATTGGACCCAAAGCCTGAAGAATTGGTCCGAAATTCAGCAGCAAATTGCCGCAGGAGAATTGGACACGCCGCCCGAACCCGTCACCGACAAACGGTTTAAAAACGCAAACTGGGAAAAGAACCCGTATTTCAAGTTAATCAAACAGCAATATTTGTTGTCGTCACAAACCGTCGAAGCCGTGACAAAAGACATGGCGCACTTGCCTGATCGCGAACAGGAAAAGGTAAACTTTTTCGCCAAGCAGGTGGTGGATATGTTCGCGCCGACCAATTTCCTCGCCACAAATCCAGATGCGTTGGAAAAGGCGATTGAAACCAATGGCCAGTCGCTTGTGGACGGGCTTGAAAATTTCGTGGCCGATCTTGAAAGCAACCAACAAGGCATTGCCGTGCGTCTGGCCGATCCTGACGCATTTGAGGTGGGCAAGGACATTGCCACTTCCAAAGGCTCTGTGGTGTTTCAGAATCGCATGTTTCAGCTGATCCAATATACGCCATCCACAGATACCGTATACAAAAAGCCCCTTTTGATCACGCCCCCATGGATCAACAAATTTTATATTCTTGATTTGCGCCAAGAAAACAGCCTGATCAAATACTGTGTGGACCAAGGCCATACGGTTTTCGTTATTTCTTGGGCCAACCCAGATGCGGACTACGCTGATTGCGGTTTTGACACCTATCTAGAAGAAGGTCTGCTGACCGCCATCGACACCGTTTTAGACATCACCAAAGAAGACTCGGTTAATGTGGCGGGTTACTGTATCGGTGGCACGCTGTTGGCTTGTTGCGCGGCTTACCTGACCGAAATTGGTGAGGCATCAAAACTGAACAAAGCCACGTTCTTTACCACCATGACCGATTTTCGCGAACCTGGTGAGTTGGGCAACTTCCTCGAGCCGGGTTTTCTGAAAGGGATTGAGGCACAGGTGGCGCAAACGGGCTATCTTGAATCCTATTTCATGTCCCGCACCTTTAGTTTTCTTCGGGCCAAAGACCTTGTCTATGCCCCTGCTGTGCGATCCTACATGATGGGCGAGGCGCCGCCTGCCTTTGATCTGTTGCAATGGAATGCTGACAGCACGAACCTGCCTGGACGTATGGCGGTGGAGTATTTGAAAAAGCTGTATGTGGACAATGAACTGTTTCGGGGTGAATTCGAACTGCTGGATAAAAAGCTCCGCCTTGCGGCCATTGAAACACCCATCTTTGCCGTTTCCACTATCCAAGACCACATCGCCCCATGGGCCAGCACATTTCGTGGTTTGGCCAAGCTGCGCGGCGAACGGACCTTTATCCTGTCGGAAAGCGGGCACATCGCAGGTATCGTGAACCCAGCCTCCAAAGACAAATACGGCCATTGGTTCAACGACGAGCCCCCGCGCGATCCCGAATTCTGGAAAGAAAACGCAGACTTTGTGAAAGAAAGCTGGTGGCACAAATGGTCTGCGTGGCTGGCCAAAGACGACAAACAGACCACAAAGGCTCGGAAACTGGGATCAAAGGCATTTCCAGAAATCGAACCAGCCCCTGGTAGTTATGTTCTGAAGCCAGGTATCTGACCCTGCGCGCATCGCGGGGTTTGACAGGGCGGCGGCACAACACCGTTTTCGTGTGAGGCACCCGTCAAATCATCGTATCCATATGCGGGATGACATGACCTTGAACCGCCAGATACCAATAACAAAGGGGCTTTTCCTGCCCCGAATACGCGTAGATTCTCGAGTTTTTTACGCCTAGAAATGCTGCGACTGCAAAATTCATGACTTAGATTAAAATTATATTTTGATTTAAAACAATATCTTATCCTACTTATGCCGCAACGCAGCAATTACCCCTTGCAATGCCGCAATGCAGCATTTAGTTATCCCTCATCGAAAGCGATACTGCTTTCAACGAAATTCATGATCAAAGGATCAAAACAATGGCTAAACAAGACTTCGATTTCGCAAAAGCAACTGAAGAGTTCTTTGGCGCATTCAAAATGGACACAAAAATGTTCGACGACGCTGCAAAAAATGCTGCTGAGTTCAACGTAAAGCTGGGCAAAATCGCTTTGGAAGCTGCCAAGAAAAACGCAGAGCTGACAAACGCATGGACAGCTGAAGCGCTGAAATCTGTAGAAGCAGCGAACAAAATTCAAAAAGACCCATCTGCTTACGCAACAGTGGCTTCTGACTTTGCATCTGCTCAAGCGCAAGCAATGCCAGAAAAACTGTCTGCTTACGCAGAAGTTGCAAAAGCGGCCCAACTGGAAGCTGTAGAATTGTTCGTTGCTGCAGGCAAAGACGTTCAAGCAGAAGTTGTTGCTGCAACCAAAGACGTAGCTGCAAAAGCAAAAGCTGCTTAAGCACGCGACAAAGTCGGTTTTCGTCCTCCCCGAAAACCACTTATTTTAGGGCTGCCTCCTCCCGGCAGCCCTTTTTCGTTTCCGGCTTTTCTCTTTGTGTCCCTGACAAATTACGCTACGGTGCAGCATTACCGCGTATGATAGGGATAAAATGGCCGATCCAATCTTGATAAACCGCTACGCCAGCCGCAGGTTGTACAACACACAAACCAGCGAATACGTCACCCTTGATGAAATCTCTGAATTGATCAAACAGGGCAATGACGTGGAAATCCGCGACCGAAAAACGGGCGAGGACCTCACACGGCAATTTCTGTTACAGATCATCACCGAGCAGGAAAGCAAGGGTGAAAATGTGTTGCCTGTCAATGTGTTAACAGGATTGGTGCGTTCCTACAGCACCGCAGCCCAAGGCATGTTGCCCGATTTTCTGTCCCAATCATACGAAATGTTCACCCAACAACAGCAATCCATGATGGAAAAAATTCCTGGTATGGGCGCAGCGGGGAATTGGCAAAAACAACAGGCTGATATGATGCAATCCATGATGGCCGCGTGGATGCCGCAGATGCAAAATACGGGTGCTGCAACGCCGAAAGAAGAGCCAGAATCAACACCCGAATCCGAAGAGCTGTCTGCGGTGAAACAACAATTGGCAGAATTGATGAAGAAAGTGGATGGACTGTAAAATGAAGTTGAACGTTTACCTTGCAGGGGAAATCCACACCTCTTGGCGCGAAGATATCATTGCCGAATGCAGTGCCCATAATCTCGACATCGCCTTCACAGCCCCTGTCACAGATCACGCTGCATCAGATGATTGTGGTGTGACGATCATGGGCGCAGAACCGAACAAATTTTGGCACGACAGCAAAGGCGCGCACCTCAATTCCATGCGCACCCGAAAAGCCATCAAAGACGCCGATATCGTCGTTGTCCGCTTTGGCGAAAAATACAAACAATGGAATGCCGCATTCGATGCTGGCTTCGCCCACGCGCTTGGCAAATCCTTGATTGTTCTACAAATGGAAGAGCACAATCACGCCCTAAAAGAAGTGGATGCGGCCGCCCAAGCTGTCTGTTATTCCGCCAAAGAAGTGGCGCAATGCCTGACCTATATTCTTACGGATAAGCTGCCCTAATATGCGTGCTTTGTTGCAACGGGTGACTCATGGCTCGGTGTCGGTGGGCGGCAAGGTTATAGGCGAAACAGGCCCTGGCCTCGTTATTCTCGCCTGTGCGATGCAGGGCGATACCGCAGAGAACGTCGCCGCCACCGCCAAAAAAATCGTTAACCTGCGTATATTTAAGGATGACGATGGCCGCATGAACCGCTCCCTGCTCGACACAAATGGCGGCGCCCTCATCATCAGTCAATTCACCCTTGCCGCTGACACCTCTCGGGGCAATCGCCCTGGGTTTTCCGCCGCAGCCCCACCCGATGTGGGCGAACCACTTTACGATCTGCTGTGTGAAACCATTGCCAACTACGGTGTATCCGTTGGCAAAGGCCAATTTGGCGGCGATATGCAAGTCAGCCTCACCAATGATGGCCCCGTCACGATCATGGTCGAAAAATAACGCATCCCGTCTTCTTTTGAGCGTAAATATCCAAAACGCTTAAATCACCTCGCGCACAACGTCAGCAGGCGCAAACTCACGACCTTTATACGTCACAGCTTGGGCTCCATAGTTGAACCAAAAACGTTCATTCCCTGTGTCGCGCACCCGCAACCCTTCGGGCAAATCCATCACTGCAATGCCCGCTGCATCACATAGCCTACGCATGATCCGCACTGCCGCATCCTCGTCTGGCCAGCCTGCCAGATACGTTACGGCCCCTGAAACCATCACCGCCGCGCGCCCATCCGTAAGGGTTTCAACAACGTCTGCCGAGCCCTCGATTTCCTCGCGATATCCTTGGAATGCCCCACCTTCAGCCAAGGCCATTGGCCGATCCGCGCGCAAGGTTTCCACCAAGGTCACTGTCACATCCAGCCCGTCCACTGCGGGGGGCAATGGCACAGGAATCGCCATTTCCGCTGTGCGCGCACCCGTGCGTGGCCCCAATAAAACCTGCGCTTCGGTCGCCAGCAACGCCGCTTTCAAATCGTTGCCTATGGTCATCAACCCAGATGCAATAACCAACTTACGCCCAGAGAAATCCCGCGTGCTCGGTGGCACAATATCCACCGACACACCCAACTTTCGCAGGCTGCGGTACAGATCAAATACCAACCCAAAATACGACAACCCCTGCCCTTGTGGCTGTGTGTCCCAGGCAAATTCCGCGTCATAGTCAAAGATAAACGCCACGGGCGCGGCACTTTTTGCCACCTCTGGCGCATCCTTCAGCTCTGCGGCCACGGTCATGGCCTCGCCCATTGCAGGCGCGTCGACGCTATCTGGCCTCAATAGTCCTGCGTGCATCTGTTCTTGCGCAAATGGCGCTTGCCGCCAGCGGAAATAACAAACGGCCTCCGCACCGTGGGCAAAGGCTTCCCACGTCCACAATCGCACCATTCCCACCAGTGGGGCTGGATTGAACGGTGCCCAGTTCACGGGTCCGGGTTGTTGTTCCATCACCCACCATCGGCCATGTCCTACTGCGCGGTACAGATCGTGGTGAAACGCCTGAAAGTCAGGGTCCCCCTGCCGCATATACGCCGCCTGTCGGTCTGGCGAAGCACCTACCCGATCTTCTAAAAACCCCAAGGGATAGCTGTCCCACGTGGCAATATCCAAATTAGCGCCCACATCGAAATGATCAAAATCCGTCACGCGCCCCATGTAATTGTGCGATACGGGTGCATCCGAATGGGCGCGGATAATATCCACCTGCCGCCGATTAAACCGCACCACCTGATCCGACGAAAACCGCCGAAACGCCAGCACATGCGCGGGGTTAGGCTCTGTCACCGTCAGGTTTGGCAGGTCAATCTGCTCGAACTCGGCATACTCCATCGACCAAAACACATTGCCCCATGCCGTGTTCAGTGCATCGGGCGATTGATACCGCTGCGCACACCAATCCTGAAAAGCCAGGCGCGCTGCATCGGAATAGCTGACCGTGGTGTCATGGCAGCCATATTCGTTGTCCGTCTGCCACGCTGCCACCTGTGTGCCGTACCGCCTGGCCACCGCCTCTACAATCCGATCACACTCTTTCGCGTACCCCTCATGGCTGAAACAATAATGCCGCCGCGAGCCGAACTTGCGTGCCATCCCATCGGCCCCAACGGCCAACATGTTAGGATGTCGATCCAGCATCCATCGGGGGGGCGTCGCTGTGGGCGTGCCCAGCACAACCTGCAACCCCGCATTGTTTAAAACCGCAATCGCTTTGTCCAGCCACGCCCAGTCAAACCGCCCGTATTCAGGCTCGATCTTGGACCAAGCAAACTCGCCGATCCGAACCCACGTCAGACCTGCCGCAACCATCCGTGCTGCATCCTCGGCCCACATCTCCTGCGGCCAATGTTCTGGGTAATAACAGCAACCAAGCGTGCGCTTCATAGCATCACCTGATGTTCAGCTTGTCCTTGCACATCCATCTTCACGGCAAAGGTCTTACCTTCGTCCGTTCCGCTCAGGCCGTCAGCCGCAGATGTCACAAACAAACTGCGCAAATCCGCCCCACCGAAGGCAGGACAGGACGCTTGTTTCGCAGGAATTTCCACCGCAGACAGAAACGTCCCGTCAGACGCATATCGCGCAACACGGCTCGTGCCCCACTGCGCGTTCCACAGGCATCCTTCGGCATCCACAACGGAGCCATCGGGGTTCAAACCGTCCCCTGAGACATCCACAAAAACCACTGGCGCCCCCGTGGGCCAGCCATCATCATCCAGCGCCATCGTCATGATTTTCCCAAGCCGCGTATCTGTGAAATAAACCCGATCTCCGCTCGGCGCGAAACAGATCGAATTGGAAATCGTGATGTTGCCAAACAGCTTGCGAACTTCCCCACGATAGTACCGATAAATCGCACCAGCGTTCGGCTCCGCCGATTTGCCCATAGTTCCGATCCAAAAACCACCTTGGGGATCCGCGCGTCCGTCATTCGACCGCGTCACAGGGTTTTCTGCATCCAGATCAACCACATGCGTTTTTGTTCCATCACGCAGGTCGAATGTAAACAACGCCGTCTCACTTGCGATCAGCAACCGATCCGTGTCAATCCAACCTGCCGCAGAAACGTGTTCCTCGAACACCCATTCCTGCGTTTTCGTCATCATTTTCTTGCTCAGGATGTCAAACCAAAACAACTCACCGCGCACGGGATGCCACAACGGTCCCTCACCCAGCACGCATTGCCGATTATCAAAAACCTCAACCTGCATCATAGGCCGCCACAATCGCCGCTGCCTTTTGCGCCACGGCTTCGGCACTGTCACCGGGTTTGTAAATCGCCGTACCAATACCAAACCCCGTAACACCCACGCCGAACCAATCGGCGAAATTGTCTGGGCCCGCACCACCCACAGCATAGGTTTTCGTGCCGTTGGGCAACACCGCAAGCATAGCTTTCAGCCCCGAGGGCCCCACAAGCGAAGCAGGAAAAAACTTTAACCCGTCCGCACCTGTGCGGAGCGCGGTAAACGCCTCCGTCGGGGTCAGCACACCGGGATAGGACTGCATCCCCAGCGCCTTTGTCTTGGCAATCACTTCAACGTTGCAATCGGGTGAAACCACCATGGCGCCGCCTACATTTTGCACCCGCTGCGCGTCCTCCGCCGTCAGCACAGTTCCTGCACCAACCAAGGCCCCTGCCCCATGTGCGACGGCCAGTTTTTCAATACTGTCAAACGCATTTGGGGAATTCAGTGGCACTTCGATCTTATCGATCCCCGCCGCGCGAATGGCATCCGCAATCGGCAAAATCTCATCTGGCGTTACGCCGCGCAGAATGGCGATTATTTCTCGTGTCATGCGGACCCTTTCATCCCGTCATAGGCCGCGATCAACCCCAATCGTGTCATGGGTTGCGCATCGTAAACCTGTGCAGGCAACCCTTGCAAACCGAGCGCTTTTTCATACACCGCGGCCACCTCTGGTGCGCCCACAATGGCCAAGTTTTGACCCAGCCAATAGGGCCGTGTTGCCGCCAATTCCAAGCCGATCAGCAAGCCAGACAGGCGCGCGCGACCAACCTCATCTGATTGATCCCCAACCAGCGAAGCCGCCCTCAAACCAAACAGCTTTGCCGCCACACTTTCGGGCCGTGAAATCGCCTCTGACAAGGCAGCCTCAAACGCGGCATCATCCCACCCCGTCACGGCAACCGAATGTTTCAACACAGACTGCCGCGCAAGCAACGCATACATCTCACCCGTCATAAACGTCTGAAACGAAACGATTTCTTCTGCCGAAATATGCGCCCATTTTGAATGTGTTCCAGGCATCAACAAAACGCCATCAAACTTTGGCTGGCCACGCAAGAACCCTGCCACTTGTGTTTCTTCACCGCGCATCACATCTGGCTGCGCCACCTGTTTCATGCCTGGCAAAATGCGCACATCAATGCGCGGATCGCGTGCTGAAATACGGGTTGCCCCATCCCCACTTGGCGGTTTGCTTGGCACGGCAACGTAGTCGGCCTCGACCCAGCCTTGCTTTGCGCCGACCATGCCACAACAGATCACAGGTGTTGCGCGGCCTTCGACCAAAAACTCGTCAATAATGGCCAGCAGCGCGGGTTCAAACCGGTCAGGGTCCAGTCCACCCATACCCTGATCCGATGACCGCTCTGCCAACAAATCATGGCTCGCATCCATCGCCCACACCCGCAGGTTCGACGTGCCCCAATCAACACCAATCCACGCAACACGTTCTGCAATGCTCATCCTGTCACCACCACGCCACCATCCACGACCAACGCTTGGCCCGTCATCATGCGGCTGGCCTTACTGGCCAGAAACAGCGTTGCATCAACGATGTCATCCTCAACCAGATGTTCTTTCAAACACTGTCGTTCTAAATGCGCGGCCAAGCCTTCGGGTGTGGCCCATTTGTCTTTTTGTTTTTGCGTTAAAACCCAACCCGGCATCAGCGCATTCACGCGGATATTGTCCCCGCCCAACTCTCGTGCCAATCCCCGTGTCAAACCTGTAATCCCAGCTTTCGCCGCCACATACCCGTGATATCCCGCATTGCCCATCATGTAAGACACGGATGAAAAGTTGATGATCGAACCACCCCCTGCTGCTTTCATTCCCGTATGCGCTGCCTGCGCCGTAAACACATGATGCTTCAGATTTACCGCCTGCCCTGCGTCCCAGCTTTCGGATGTGATATCGGCAAGGTTGTGACGCGCGTCATTGGCCGCATTGTTCACAACTACGGTGATATCGCCATGGGCCTGTGCCGCCTGTGCCATGGCCCCCTGCAAGGCGCTTACATCCGTAATATCACATTTGATAAACAGCGGTGCGGACCCGTGTTTCGCCTCCATCTCTGCGACAAACGCAGACGCATCAGATCGCTGCACAAAGGCCACTTTGCACCCTTGGGCCAAAAACCCATCCGTCAGCGCCGCCCCAATGCCAGAGCCACCCCCCGTGATAAACACCGACTGATCTTTCAGGTCGTGAAACGTCACATTCTCGCTCATGCCGCTTTCCTTTTGCGTGCAAATTCTGGCAGCCAATCGCCGTGCGCCACCAACAGATCATCCACCATGGATCGGATCTGGCGCAGGTCCAGCTCGGCTGCGGTGTGTGGGTCCATCATGGCTGCATGATAGATGTGTTCAACATCCTCATCCACCAATGCACGCACCACCAATTCCTGCACATTAATCTGCGTACGCATCAACGCCACCAGCTGCGGTGGGATATCTGAAACAACACTCGGCTGCACCCCGTTGCGGTCCACAAGACAGGGCACCTCTACCGCGGCCCCCCGTGGCAGTTGAGGTGCTTGGCCTGTGTTCGGCAGGTTACCGTAAATAACATAGGGCGTGTTCGTCACCACCGCATTCATAATCTCGGCCGCAAACTCGTGGCTCTTTTCCACAGGGATTTCCGCTTGCTTGTCGAGCGCCGCTGCCTGCTTTGCCCAATCTGCCTGCTGCTCTACACAACGGGTGGGATATTCGTCGAGCGGTATGGAAAAATCGCGGATCAAATCGGCACGGCCTTCTTTGATGAACCATGGCACATATTCCGCCAAATGTTCGCTGCTTTCCGTGCAGAAATAACCCAATTGATCCATCACCTCATACCGCACCTTATTGGCACAACGCGGCATCAGTAGCGGTGGCTTTGGCAAAGCCCCTGCGTGATATCCCTCGCGCAAACGCGGGTACAGCGATTGCCCCTTGTGTTCCAGATCAAGGAAAAACGCCACGTGGTTCACCCCCGCAACACGGTAGTCAATTTCGGATTTGGGCAGGTCCAAATCATGGGCCAATTCCTCCACCGTGTTTTGCACCGAATGACACAGGCCAACCTGTTTCACCTGCGGATACCGTTCCGCAAGCGCCCATGTGTTAATCGCCATCGGGTTCACATATTGCAGCATCAACGCATCGGGGCAAACCTCGGCCATATCCGCGGCCACCTGCCACAAATGCGGCACCGTACGCAAACCGCGCATAATGCCACCAATGCCCAGCGTATCGGCAATGGTCTGACGCAATCCATACTGTTTCGGGATTTCAAAATCCGTCACGGTGCAGGGCTGATAGCCGCCGATCTGAAACGCCACCACTACAAAATCCGCACCTTCAAGGGCGGCCCGTTGGTTCATAGTTGTGGATACGGTCGCACGCGCGTTCATCGTCGTAATCATCTTGCGCACCACAGCGGCGCTTTCTTGCAGCCGACCCGCATCAATATCCATCAACGCAATATCCGCATCCGCAAGCGCGGGAAAATGCAGTGCATCCCCGATGATATTCTTCATGAAAATCGTCGAACCCGCGCCAATAAAGGCGATCTTAACACTCATCTCAGAGTTCCCTTACTTACTTCACCGCGCCCATGGTCAGGCCCGCGATAAAGTGTTTCTGCATCAGAAAAAACATGGCCACTGGCGGCATCGCAGCCAGCAATGATGCCGCCGATACCAAATGCCAGTTGTTCACAAATTGCCCATTTAATGCGCGAAT
This sequence comes from Amylibacter sp. IMCC11727, assembly GCF_029854195.1. NCBI lineage: Bacteria > Pseudomonadati > Pseudomonadota > Alphaproteobacteria > Rhodobacterales > Paracoccaceae > Amylibacter > Amylibacter sp. IMCC11727. Next base: position 965,238 of record NZ_CP122960.1, on the reverse strand, counting down.
ACCAGCGGTAATCGGCTTGGCGTCTTCCCCTTGGGTCAGCACGTTGGCCCAAAAGAAATCGTTCCACACAAAGGTGAAAATCAGCACTGCCAGGGCGGCAATCGCAGGGCGCACAAGCGGCAGCACCACGAACCAGAATATCTGCCATTCTTTCACGCCCTCAATCCGCGCGGATTCAATCAGATCAAACGGCAACGCCTTGATAAAATTGCGCATAAACAGCGTACAAAACCCTGTCTGAAACGCCGCGTGGAACAGGAATTGCCCAGCGATTGTGTCATACAACCCCGTTTGCACAGACATGTCGCGCACAGGCACCATCAGGATTTGAAACGGAATGAAATTGCCTGCCACAAACAGGAAAAACAGCGGCAGTGCGACACGGAATTTGTAAATCGCCAGCGCATAGCCTGCCAAACATGCAAGCGTCACAGAAATTGCCACGGTCGGCACCGTAATCAGCACCGAGTTCAGCATATAGGTCGCCGCTTCTGATTGCGTGAACACGGCGGTGTAGTTTTCCCACAACCGCCATTCGGTCGGGATGCCAAACACATTGCCCGAATTGATATCCTTACCCGAACGGATCGAAGTCATGAAAATCGCCAACAGCGGCAACAGCCACAAGATCAGGGCAAATGGCAGAAACGCCTGATAGGACGTGCGTTTCGCAGGGGTCGAATGTTCAATCGGTCTTGGAAACATCAGCGGCCGCCTTTCTCATCTTGGTACATGCGCCACAGGAAATAGCTGATGAAGAACAACATGATAATGAACAGCACCGTCGCAATGGAAGAGCCATAACCATACCGCTCCCCATATTCCGAAATCGCCGTTTCAAACATGTAATAGGACAGTACATTGGTGGAGCCATAGGGCCCCCCTTGCGTCATAATCGCGATCATATCGAACGACCGCAGCGCACCAATCACCGTCACTACCACAGCGATAAACGTGGCAGGGCGCAGTTGTGGCAGCACCACATACCACAGCATTTTCCACCCTTTGGCTCCGTCCAAACGCCCCGCCTCGATCTGATCAGCGGCCACGTTGTTCAGCCCTGTCAGATACAGGATCATGCAATAGGCAATCTGCGGCCAAAGCCCCGCAGCGATAATGCCATAGGTCGCGTACTCAGAAGACGACAGAATATCAGGCGGCGTGCGTGAACATTTGAACGTCACATTGCCCAAGATATTGGTTGTCTCCTCACAAAACGCCAGCTTCCACAGGCTGCCCACCACCCCAAAATCAGGGTTGTAGAACCAGCCGAAAATCAAACCAACCACCACTTGTGAAATCACAAACGGGAAGAAAAACATGGATTTGTAAAACCGCATCCCCGGCACCGTCTGGTTCAAAAACAGCGCGATAAACAGGCCCAAAGGTACGGCGAGCATAAACAGGAACAACCACAACACATTGTTTTTGAGCGAGACCCAGAACTTTGGATCGGTCCAAAGCTTCTTGTAATTCTCAAGCCCGACCCAAGTAGCCGTGGAATTGCCATCTGCATCATAAAGCCCGTTCCATTCATAAAACGACAGCGTGATGGATTGAAAAATCGGGATCACCACGTAAATGGCGAAGAAAATCAAAGCGGGGATCAGGAAAACCCAAGGCGTGATGGCGAGCTTGTTGCGCGACATCCAACTGGTTTGCTGCGTGGCTTGAAACTCAGACGCTGGCATAGGTTTTGCCCCCCAAAAAGGAAACGGCGGGCCAGATCAGGCCCGCCGCATGTGTCTTATTTGTAGACTTCTTCTTGAACGCGATCCAACTCGGCCAGAACTTCGTCCAATGTGGATGGGTCCAGCATGAACTTCTGGAACCCTTCCATGCCAGCCTTGGCCATCGCCGCAGGGGCGTCACGGTCATAGAACTGTGCCAGACCTGCCGCTGTAGACACAGTGGCAAAGCCCTCTTGAATGAACTTGTCATCGCCCACTTTCGCTTTGGAGTTCACGGGCAGCTGGCCAATGGTCTCGTTCAGCTTGGTTTGCACATCCGCACGTCCCACAAAGGCGAGGAACTTTTTCGCATCTTCCTTGTTTTTCGCGTTTGTTGGGATGAAGAACGCATCCGCAGGGGCTTCTTCTGCGCGTGGCAGACCCTCTGTGATTTCAGGGAACTGGAAGTAGTCGATCTGATCATTTGTCAGACCGGCGTCTTTCATTCCGCTAACCGCAAAGTTCCCCATCACATACATGGCCGCATCGCCGTTTGCGAATGGTGCCAGCGCATCCTGCCAAGACATGGACGCGTGGTTGTCCACAAAGCCACACTCGTCAATCATCTGCTTCCAGTTGATGAATGTCTGTTTAATGCGGGGATCGGTGTATTTGATCTTACCCGCGGTCAGATCGTTGTGTACGTCATAGCCGTTGGTGCGCAGATTGATGTAGTCAAACACGCCAGCAGCCGTCCAAAGGAATTTGGTCCCGATGGTGAAAGGCTTCACGCCATTGTCGTTCATCACTTTACAAGAGGCCATCAGCTCTGCCCATGTGGTCGGCTCCTCAATCTTCAACAGATCAAAGATGTCTTTGCGGTAATAGATACCCCACTGGTAGTACGAATACGGAACGCCCCAGATTTTCCCGTCACGAGACATCGTTGGCTTAATCGCCGCCAAATCTTCGTTGAACCCGTTTTCGGCCCAAACATCATCCACTGGTTCAAACAGGCCAGCATCCACGAATGGCGCCATACGGTTGCCCGGATACCAAGATGTGATGTCAGGTGCATCCGCCGTCAGAAAGTTACGGATCGCAGTTTTGTGCGCTTCTCGGTCATTGATGTTGACGATGACATTGATGTCAGGGTTTTCCGCCTTGAACATCTCTACCATGTCTTCAAAGCCCTTTTTCGGGCCAGGGTTCAAATCGTCAAAGTTAATGCGCAAATCGCCAGCCAACGCGCCAGTCACCATAAAGGCGGCTGCGGCCACACCCGCGAGCAGTGTTTTCGTGTGACGGATCATGTGTATCCTCCCAGATATTTTTCGGTTCCAAATAATGAAACTCGGTTTTAACTATTGAAAACTGTGGAACGCGAGCCTAGCCTTGTCAACAGTTTCATGGGGAAATCGCAACAAATCGGGAGGGATTTAAACGCGATGAATAAGCCGGTTCCAAACGATGGCACGGTCGGTAAGGCATTGGAAGTGCTCGACTTAGTGGCGAGCCTTGGCCGTCCTGTTCGCTTTAAAGAACTGCAATCCCTATCCGATTTCCCCAAGGCTTCGCTGTACCGGTTTTTGCAGACCCTAACGAATCAGGGAATGCTGTCCTATGAGGCAAGCACCCAAACCTATGCCCCAGGTTTGCGCCTTGTACGCCTAGCGCACGCGGCATGGCGGCAATCATCCTTAGCCCCCGTGGCGCGGCCCTTTCTGGATGCACTGGCCCAAGAAACGGGCGAAGCGGTCCACCTCGCACAACTCGATCACGGCCATGTCCTGTTTGTAGACAAACGCAAAGGCACAGATAATTTTGACACGCTGGCACAGGCTGGCAAAGTTGCCCCAAGTTACTGCACGGGCGTTGGCAAGGCGATCCTTGCCTTTATGCCAGAACCCGCACGCGACCGCGCACTGCAACAACAGGCGTTTTTGAAGTATACACCCGCCACCCATGACAGCATTGATGAACTGGCGGCGGACCTGATTGAAATCCGCAAAAACGGTTTTGCCTTTGACCGCGAAGAACACGAAACAGGCATCATCAGCATTGCCGCCCCGATCCTCACGGACCCAGATACGGTGATCGGGGCGCTATCCATTGCCACATCGACCAACCGCCACAGCCTGCAAGCACTTGAGGCGTTTCGCCCTGCGTTGCTCGACACTGCCACCCAAATCGCGAATGCTGCCTCCACGTGGCAGTTTCCATCGCAAAACTGACCAAGGACCTATTCCATGACAGGTGTAACACTTAAAAACGTTGTAAAAAAATACGGCCAAACCCAAGTGATCCACGGTGTAGACCTGACCATTGAGGATGGTGAATTCTGCGTCTTTGTAGGGCCGTCAGGTTGCGGGAAATCAACGCTCTTGCGCATGGTGGCGGGCTTAGAGGAAACAACCTCAGGCCAGATCAACATCGGTGCGCGGGATGTGACCCACACAGACCCTGCAGAGCGCGGCGTGGCCATGGTGTTCCAAACTTATGCGCTCTACCCCCATATGACGGTCGAAGAAAACATGGGGTTCGGGTTGAAAATGAACGGCGTGTCGAAGGCAGAAATTGATCAAAAAGTAGGCAAAGCATCAGAGATTTTGCAACTCGGTGATTACCTCTCTCGCAAACCTGCGGCCTTATCAGGGGGCCAACGCCAACGCGTTGCCATTGGCCGCGCCATTGTGCGTGGTCCAGAGGTGTTCTTGTTTGACGAACCGCTTTCGAACCTCGACGCAGAACTGCGCGTTGATATGCGGGTCGAAATCGCGCGGCTACACGATGAACTTGATGCAACAATGATTTATGTGACCCACGATCAAGTAGAAGCCATGACGCTGGCCGACAAAATCGTTGTGCTGCGCGCAGGTCATATTGAACAGGTGGGCGCTCCCATGCACCTGTTCGAAGACCCCGACAATAAATTCGTTGCGGGCTTTATCGGCTCTCCGTCCATGAATTTCTTGAACGGCACTGCAACGAACAAGGGTGCAACCATTGATGCAACGGGGCAAGACATCGAAACATCCGTCACGCCAGACGCGGGTGCGGTCCTCGTCGGCTTGCGCCCCAATGTGATCGCGTTGAAAGAGGATGAAGACGGCCCGCTTACGGTGTCTTTGACAGAAAAACTCGGCGGTGTGTCATACACTTACGCCAAGACAAAAACAGGCGAACGTATCGTGGTAGAGGTACGCGGGGCAGAGGCGCTGCAAGCTGGAACAAAGGTTTCCATGGCGTTTGATCCCGCGCAGGCCTACTTTTTTGATGCAGAAACGGAACAGCGGTTGCGGTGAAAAACCGTTTGAACCTGACAGAAATCTGCGGCATTCGTTACAAAACGGAGGCTCCCATGCATCATCTCATTACTCAAGACCACATCGACACCTATCAACGCGACGGCGTTGTGCTGATCAAAGGCCTGTTCGCCGATCATGTAGACACCCTGCGCAAAGGTGTTGACGTAAACATGTCAGAACCCGGTCCTTATGCCGCTGAAAACCTCAAAGACGGCGACACAGGGCGGTTTTTCGATGATTATTGCAACTGGACCCGCATCACCGAGTTTGAACAGGTGATCCGCAATTCCCCTGCCGCCGAAGTGGCCGCAGATTTAATGCAATCCAACAGCGTACAAGTGTTCCACGACCACGTGCTCGTGAAAGAACCAGGGACATCCAAACCCACCCCGTGGCACCAAGATGCGCCTTACTATTTCGTTGAAGGGCAACAAACTGTCAGCTTTTGGTCCCCGCTTGATCCTGTGACTGATGCGTCTTTGCGCTGTGTGGCAGGCAGCCATAAATGGGAAAAACAGGTGCTCCCAACCCGGTGGCTGAACGAAGACAATTTCTACCCTGATTCTGATGCCTATATGCCTGTGCCAGATCCAGACGCAGAAGGTATGGATATCACCGAATGGGCGATGGATCCTGGCGATGCAGTCGCGTTCAACTATGGCGTTTTGCATGGCGCGCGCGCCAATGTATCTGAAAACCGCCGTCGTGCGTTTTCATTGCGACTGGTTGGGGACGATGCGCGGTATATTGAACGGCCTGGGCCTACTTCACCGCCGTTTCCTGGGCACGACATGGTGGCGGGGCAAAAGCTGCGCGAAGATTGGTTCCCTCTGATTTTCTCGCGGTAACGCGCGGCACTTTCCTACCCCAATTTAAATCACTTTTCCGCACCCACCACTAATTTAACAACAGGTTAACCACGACGCGTCTTACAGCACGCGTCGTGTAACACGCGTTGTCTATGACGCGGCATTTAAAACGCGTCATGATTTACCTTTTGTTAAGGAACGGCTCTAAGTCTTTAAGCGCCGATCAAATCTCGCCGCGATCCGCTGCCGCCCGCGTTAGCCGATCATTGATCGCCAATCCCAATCCCATCATTGGAACAGGGGCGATGGCAATAGTTTGCCCGTCCTTTGCCATCGCATCCGCGGCATGTAAAACCGAAAACAGATTGGCCGCCGCTTCATTCACACTGCCCATTTCAGACAGGGATAAGTCCGCATCGTCAACGGCCCCAAACCCGATATAAATTTCGCCTGCTCGCTTTTCACTTGCATTGATCCGCACCGCCGCATTGGGCGCGTAATGGGAAGCTAATTGCCCTGGTGATTGGGGCGTTTCTGGATCTTCTGGCCGTGCAATTGCACCGCGCAGCACTGCTTCAATGTCTTCTACGGCCACGCCCCCTGCCCGAAGTAAGGCAACGTCGGCATCAACCAGCAAAATGGTCGATTCCAACCCAACCGCGCAATCGCCGCCTTCCAAAACACCATCTATTCGCCCGTTAAGCCCTGCGCGAACATGGGCCGATTTTGTGGGGCTGATCCCGCCCGAGGGGTTGGCGGATGGCGCCGCCACGGGCCCATCAAACGCAGCCAACACTGCCTGCGCCCCGGAATGGGCGGGCACACGGATCGCCACGCTGTCTAATCCTGCCGTAACCAAAGACGACAACCCCGCATCTTTGCGCAACGGCACTACAAGGCTCAGCGGACCTGGCCAAAACGCTTCAGCCAACAGGCGTGCGGTGTCCGAAAACACGCCAAATCGTTCGGCCATAGCCAAATCAGCCACATGGATGATCAGCGGATTAAACGCAGGTCGCCCCTTGGCTGCATAAACAGCCGCAACCGCATCCCCATTTCGTGCATCCGCTCCAAGCCCGTAAACCGTTTCCGTTGCAAACGCCAAAACGCCGCCACTGCGCAATACATCCGCAGCAGCCTGCACATCGTTCGCTTGAAACATCTTGGTGTCTTTGGTCATTTGACGCGTGGTCCCAGTTGTCGTCTATTTCATGCCCGTCTACCGTGACGTCAACGAAACATGCCGCGCTCGTTTACCCGAACGGGGCTCATAAGCAAAGACAATCCCGTGAGCACAATCAAATTCCCCCATAAAACTACCCCAGCAGAGGGCGAAGCCATTGAAATCGCCGATGGTATTTTGTGGCTGCGATTGCCGCTCCCGATGAAACTTGATCATGTGAACGTATACGCGCTTGCCGATGGGGACGGCTGGTGCATTGTCGATACGGGGTTTTATTCCAAACGTATGGTTGCGACATGGGAAAAAATCTTGTCAGGGCCGCTTGGTGGAAAACCTGTTACCCGCGTTCTCGTCACCCATCATCACCCCGATCACGTTGGCATGGCGGGTTGGTTCCAACGCGAACACGGCGCCGAGCTGGTGACAACACGCACCGCCTGGCTGTTTGCGCGCATGTTATTGCTCGACAATCAGCAAACTTCGCCCCCTGAAACCATTGCATTTTACCAATCCGCAGGCATGGACCCCGCCATCATCGAAGAACGCCGCACGCAAAAACCGTTTAATTACGCTGATATTGTGCATCCCATGCCGCTTGGGTTCAAACGTATCCAACAGGGTGACACGATCACCATTGGCACGCGAATTTTTGACGTTCACATCGGCAATGGCCACGCGCCTGAACATGCGACCCTCTGGTCCCAATCCGACGATATCGTCATTGCAGGGGATCAGATTATTCCGGGAATTTCTTCAAACATCGGAGTTTATGCCACTGAACCTGACGCGGACCCCGTTCAAGGCTGGCTAGAGGCTTGCGAACACTTGCAAACCTTGGCCCATGGCGATCACTTCGTTTTACCTGGCCACAAACTGCCCTTCACGGGCCTGCCCGCCCGAATGCGTCAACTGATCGAAAACCACCACCACGCGTTGGAACGGCTTTACGATCACCTTAAAACGCCATCCACTGCGGCCGAGTGTTTTCCCCCCCTGTTCAAAAGAACGATAGGTCCCGCTGAATATGGCCTCGCACTGGTTGAATCTATTGCCCATGTGAACCATCTTTACCAACAGGGAAAGATCACACGCACCCGCAATGACGCAGGCGCTTGGGTCTATGAACAAGCGTAAGGGACCACACCATGAATGATGCAATCAAAACCACGGCCGAAGCCGCCGAAGAAGCCACGCTCCCCGAACGCTATGCGGTGCGCATGGGGCCAAACGGATCCATTGTGCGCGAGAATCAAGTTGTGACTCCAAACGCAGATGGTCGCCAAGTGGCACAAAAATCCCCTGCCGAATGGGCCTATGAACGCATTGTCATGTACATTCAAAAATTCGAAGAAACCCTGAATGGCGACGAAGAGGTGGGTATGGGCTTCACAGGGGGGGACGTTGGAACCCTGCGCATCCAAGGTATGGGCTACTTTGCACCTGATCTGATCACCTTTTACGGCGAAGACCCGAACGGCGCTAAAACACAGCTTGTTCAACACGTTAGCCAGTTAAATGTGATGCTCGTATCTTCCCCAAAGGTAGATCAAGCCCAAGCTCCTAACCGTATCGGTTTCAAACTGGCAGCAGAATTGGACAACACCCCAACGACCTAAACACCCCCGAAAAGCGCGGCAAACTGGCAATTGCAATATAGATCAATTTCCTGCAAAACCGCTGCCAACACGGGAAAAGAAAGGGCACTTACAATGGCCAATTACGAACACGGTAAAATGGATACATCTGCACAAGAAGCTGCATTTGACGGTTTCATCAAATGGTCGATCCGCGTCAGCGTCGCATCCATTGCAATTCTTGTTTTTCTAGCAATTTTTAACTCTTAAATGTTGGGCGCTTGGGGCGCCTTTGGTGGGGAAACATGACATTTTTACGCGCACTTATTCTTGTCGTCATGGCGGCAACACTGTCGGCCTGTGGCGGTCAATCCGTTTGGGCTCCTGACGAAGCCGTTCAAAAAGCCCGCTACGACAGCCCAGAACCTGCGTACCTTGTCTTAAAAACGATGATCAACAACCGTTCGGGCTCTGGCGGCCACGCCGCCTTGACGATCAATGCCAGCCAGACGGTTATGTATGATCCCGCGGGCCGCTGGTCCCATCCCTTGGGCCCAGAACGCAACGATGTTGTCTTTGGCATGTTCCCAAAACTGGAAGAAAACTACGACAATTGGCATGCGCGGACGACCCACCACGTAGTAAACCAAAAAATCTACGTGTCCGAAGAAGTCGCTGAAAAAGCGCTGCAACTTGCTTTGGCCGCAGGTCCGTCCCTTGATGCACAATGCACGCTGAATATTTCAGGTTTGCTGCTGCAGCTCGAAGGCTTTGAAAGCCTCCGCCGCACATACTTCCCGGCCAAGCTGATGAAAGATTTCGCAAAACTGCCGGGCGTGCAAACCACCAAGGTGTTTGACGACGACGAAGGCAAAAACTAACGCCCTTATAAAAAACCCCGCCGAGCATCACGCCGAGCGGGGTTTTTTAATGCCGTTTCTCAGGATGTTACGACCCTGGCCCCACCGGGAAACAGGGTTGATTTCGCGCTCGCAACCGCGCACAGGCCATGTTCGCATCTGCTTGGTTTAACCCAACGAACCGTGCGCGGAATTTCTTGTATCCGTTCACCATCGCATAATCGATACGACGCTCTGATCCTTCTAAGGATTGCAACTCGCGCAAGGCTGTTTGCAACAAAGCTTTTTCCGCAAGATGACGGTTTTGGAAGGCACCCACTTGCACCGCCCAATGACGATTTCCCGCTGTGGATACGCGGGTGACAACGCGCAAAGGTTGTTCTTGTGCAGCCACTGCCGCGATGGATTGCGGTTGTTTCGCCGCTTCTTCGTTGGCCGCCAGAACAGCCGCCTGGATGGCTTTCAGATCGCTTTGCGCCACCAATGTTCCTGTTGTCAGGCCCTTGCGCACCTTTGGTCGCGGGCTTTTGGCCACAGCACCTGCGGCTGCCACCTTGATTGTCTTACGACCGCCGCCGCCCAAATTCACAGGTGCGGGCTTGCGTACCGCAACGCGGGTTTCAGATCGTTCAAACCCCATATCCAACAGCTCTGCCACACGGGCATTGCGCCATGCGGACGTCTTGCCACCAAACACGGTTGCAATCACCCGTTTTGGTCCCCGCTCTGCAGAGGCCACAAGATTAAATCCAGCCGCATTGGTATACCCCGTTTTGATACCATCCGCACCACGATAGGCGCTTAGCAGTTTACGGTTTGTGTTGGCCACATCGCGGACACCTGCGTGTGTCGATTTCCGCGAGAACAGATTGTAATAATCTGGGAAATCATAAAACAGACGCCGCCCCAGCAGGGTCATATCCCGTGCGGTGGACAAATGGCCTGATTGGGTTAACCCGTGGGCGTTCTTGAACGTTGTGTTCTTCATCCCAAGCGCGCGCGCCGTGCGTGTCATGCGCTTGGCAAATTCTGCTTCGGAGCCTGAAATCGCTTCGCCCAAAGCTGTGGCCGCATCATTGGCTGATTTCACCGCCGCTGCACGGATCAAATAGCGCAGCGCAATCTTTTGCCCCGGCCTCAGGCCCAGCTTGCTCGGCGGTTCATTGGCGGCGAAACGGGAAATCTTAACCTTTTTGTCCAAGCTGATTTCCCCCCGTTCAATGGCGTCAAACACCACATACAGGGTCATCATCTTGGTCAAAGATGCAGGATGCAGTCGCGCATCTGCGTTGCGGGAATGCAAAACCTCGCCTGTTCGCGCGTCGATTACAACGGCGGCATAAGGTGCTGCCACACTGGCAGACCCCGCAAAGGTCACGCTTAAAAGGAAACTCAAGGCACACAAGGCCCGTACTACTGCTGCGATTCGCATCGGTTCTCCGACGTCCGTAATTAAAAACTGCCTCGTCACCGTTTTCGGTGTTTTGATTGAGCTCAAGCTATCACAGCATGGAAATCCACAAAAACCTTTTATTTTCAAAGGCTAGCACGGTGTCACCTGCGCAACACTACACCACATGGGGGTGAATTAACCCGTTCACCCACAAGGTATTGTGGTTCATCGGGTTAAAATGGGCGAAAAATGAGCATGTCAAATACCCTTTCTGTGCCGCAATGGGCCAGAATCCGCCCCTTTTTTCTTTCGTCAGAAACGCTATATAAAGGCCTCAGAATAAACAAAGCCAATCAACGACAATGCACACACCGCTGATCATTTGCGCCCAAGACGACGATTTCGACGCTGGTCCAGACGGCGATACCGCTTTGGCGACCAAGCCAAAAGAAAAAACCCAACGTCCTCCGATGTATAAGGTAATGTTGTTAAACGATGACTACACACCGATGGAATTTGTCGTGCATGTGTTGGAACGGTATTTCGGCATTGGCCATGCAGGTGCGATTGAATTGATGCTGACCGTTCACAAAAAGGGTTTGGCCGTTGTGGGTGTGTTCAGCCACGAAATCGCGGAAACCAAAGTCATGCAAGTGATGGAAGCCGCTCGTCAAAACGAACATCCGCTGCAATGCACGATGGAAAAGGAATAGGCGCTCCCGCGCCCCTGCCATGACAGATCATCTCCGCCTGATGCTGCCCTTTGATGCCGGCACGCTAGACTTGCCGCCCTCTGGCCAAATCGCGATTATCCGCGCTTTTGGCTCCTATCCTGACTTGCCCAAAGACCGCATCATTTGTGTCCAAGGGCTCTTCCCAGCGCATCAAGCTCTTTCCAATGCGGGCTATACCACGGCCCCCTCTTTGCCAGATACCGCTGCTATGGCCGTTTTGCACATCACACGGGCCAAGGAAGAAACCCGCGCCTTGATGGCACAGGCCTACGACATGCTGGACCCTGACGGGGTTTTGCTGGTGGACGGGTCGAAAACCGATGGCATTGAAAGCCTTTTGAAGGAATCCAAAAAGCGCAGCACCGTCGCAGGCCAAGTTTCTAAAGCCCATGGCAAGGTTTTCTGGCTCTACAAACAAGCTGGTGAAAACCCGTTTGCAGATTGGATGGGCGCAACCACCCCTGCCCAAAACGCAGATGGTTTCTTCACATCAGCAGGCGTGTTTTCTGCCGATGCCATTGATCCAGGCTCCGCTGAATTGGCCCCCGCGTTCGCAGGCAAACTCAAAGGCCGCGTTGCAGATTTGGGCGCAGGCTGGGGCTGGCTGTCTGCGCATGCCTTGCAAACTTGCCCAGACATCACCGCCATTGATCTGATCGAGGCGGAACAAGCGGCGCTTGATTGCGCCCGTTTGAACATCGCTGATGATCGCGCGTCATTCCACTGGGCCGATGCCACACGCCCCACCAGCAAGAACATCTATGACGCCGTCATAACCAACCCGCCGTTTCACACAGGGCGCAAAGCCGATCCATCCCTTGGCCGTGCCTTTATCACGGCAGCAGCGACCCTTTTGAAACCCACAGGTCAGATGTATTTGGTGGCAAACCGCCAACTGGCGTATGAGGCAACCCTTGATGCCAGCTTTGCGCGCTGGGAGGTTATGTCCCAATCCAGCCGATACAAAGTCATCCACGCACGCAAACCGAAACTTTAACCCTTCTGCGTACCAGACTGGTATAGTCAGTCAGCAGAATCAGCAAAGGCCGCCACATGTCTTTTTCGCTCGAAGGTAAGACCGCCATTATCACAGGTGCGGCCAATGGTGTTGGGCTCGAAGTGGCGCGGCATTTCTCGGATCGCGGCGCAAATGTTATGCTCGTGGATATGGACGAGGAAAAGCTGCAGACCGAAGCAGAAGCCATCGACGGCGACGGTGAAAATGTTCGGTTTTTCGCGGGCGACCTGCGCAAAAAACTGACCGTAGCAAACCTGCTGTCCGCCACCATCGACGCGTTCGACAGCATTGATATTCTGATCAACGCCAGCCGTCAGGTGTTGCCATCCAATCCTTTGGATGCGCGCGACGATCACTTCGAAGAATTGTTCCAACAAAACGTTCTCGCAAATCTGCGCGTGACCCAAGCGGTGGCAAAGCGGATGATTTCGCAGGAAAAAGAAACCCCTTCAGAGGGTAGCATCGGCGCGGTGGTAAACCTGTCTTCCATCGCCGCAGATCGCACACATGCCGAAATGCTCGCCTATTCCGTGGCCTGTGCGGCGCTCAATCAAATGACCCGTTCTTTGGCCGTGGCCTTTGCCGATCAACGCATCCGCGTGAACGCTATTGCCATTGGCTCTGTGATGTCAGCCTCTCTTCAGGCCCGTTTGAAAGACGACCTAGAAGTGCGCAAGGCCACCCTCGCCGCGACCCCGCTGGGCCGCATCGCAGAAGCCCGCGAAGTGGCCGAAACCGCCCAGTTCCTTGCCACAGATGCCTCAGCGTTTATCACAGGCCAGATTGTCACTGTGGATGGTGGGCGATCCCTTATCGACCCACTCGAAGCAGCGGCGCACTAACCATAGGTAACGCGCCAAACAATTTAATTTGTTAAATTTCAATACTTTAATTTCAACGATTTTCAAAAAATAGTAATCCAACGTTAATCCCCCTCCGTACATTTAACATAGCTTCGAACGTTTGAAGCTACTTAACAGGAGGAGATTCCATGAAACGTAATATTATTTCTCTCGCATTTGGCGCATCACTGATGGCAGGCGTTACCTTTGCCGCAGCACACGCAAACCAAGGTGTCACAGCGGGGGATCAGGATGTTTCTGGGGGCACTGTAACTGCTGAAAAAATTACCGCTGCCGCGAACGGCTGGTTGGTTGTACACCGCACAGATGACAGCGGAAAACCTGGCCCCGTTGTTGGCCATGCACCGATCAAAGCAGGTGAAAACGCCGATGTGACGGCGATCCTGACTGAGCCAGTGGCCAGCGGTGACAAACTGATGCTCATGATTCACGCCGAAGACGGCGGCATGAAAACAGGTATTTTCGAATACACACTCGGTGCCAAAGAAGACGGCCCAATCAAGGTGGACGGCAATCTTGTGATGACCGTCATCTCAGCGAAGTAAGCAATAGATTTACCGTCGGCCAGCCACGCGTTTGGCCGACGGTTTCCCGCCCAGATGGGCTTCTCGCAAGGCCACATATATTCCTGAACCTGCGATCAATACGATCCCGATCCATGTGGTAAACGCGGGCCATTCCCCCCAGATCACAATACCCCAAAACACCGCCAACAGCAGCGCGGTATATTCAAAAGGGGCGACCAATCCCGCATCCGTCCCGCGATAGGCTTGGCTGATCAAATACCCAGCACAGGCACTGACCCCACCAAGGGCCAGCATAATCAACCCATCGCGCAAAGGCGGCATCAGCCACGGACGCAGGAAAAACTCAATCGCTTCGTTTTCGGATCCCGCGTACCGCCCATCCCCAAGGGTCAGCGCCAAAACCCCAGTCACCACCATAAATGTCAGTTGGATATAGAACGACATGGTGGAGGCCCGCTCGCTCATTCCAGTATAGCGTGTCATCGTCTGCAAACCCGCATAGGCAAGCGCTGCCAAGGCAGGCAGTAATGCCACCAGTGTAAACCCTGCCCCCGTGGGACGCACCACAATTACCACACCGATCAGCCCAACAACAACGGCGATCCAACGCCGAAACCCTACATATTCTCCTAACACAATCACGGACAGGCCCGTGATAAACAGCGGTGCCACAAAGAAAATCGCCGACGCATCGGCCAGCGGCATCGCCGCAATTCCCGCAAAAAACGCAGAGTTCGCAACCACCACACACACCCCGCGCAAAACGTGGATTTTCGGGCGGCGAGTTTTCAACGCGGCCCAGCCCCCATCAAACGGCATGATGATGGCAAGCGTAATAAACAGCGCCACCGCCGCACGCACAAACACGATCTGATGCAGCGGATAATCCCCAGACAAAAACTTGATAGACAAATCGTTCAGCGAAAAGAAAACCGTCGCAGACAATGCACAGAAAATGCCAACTGCCGCACTGCGTTCTGCCGATGCCATATCTTATCCGATCTTGATTGAAAGCCACAAAATCTGTGGTGTTTCCATCATGCTAGGGTGCGCGAACACGACAATCTATGACAAAAGCGACAAAAAAACCCAGCCCGAAGGCTGGGTTCTATCTGTCTGAATGTGTTCAGACTTATTCTTCGTCGTCACCGCCGCCTTTGGGCAGGTTAAACAGGCTGTCCGCATCAACAACAGCATCTGAATCTGCGTCGCTGTCTTCTTCAGCAGAGTCCGCCAAAGTAAAGCTTTCAAGCCCAGCCATGTTAGACGGGATTTTCGGCTCTGTTTCCATCTGCAATGATTGCTCTGTGGAGACCAATTTCAGGCGTTCTTCATCAGAAATTGCATTGCCTTCTTTGGCTGCTTTTGCCGCCGCTTTGGCAACTGCCGCGTCCAGCTCCAGCTGTTTACACAGACCGAGCGCAACAGGGTCAATCGGCTGAATGTTTGCAATGTTCCAATGGGTGCGATCACGCATCGCTTGAATGGTTGGCTTGGTTGTGCCCACCAGTTTGGAAATCTGCCCATCTGACAGCTCTGGATGAAATTTCACCAGCCACAGAATAGACGCAGGGCGATCTTGGCGTTTAGACAGCGGCGTATACCGCGGACCACGGCGTTTCTGCTCGCCATCAGCAGCTGGGTTATGCTTCAGCTTCAACTTATGGCGTGGGCTTTCCTGTGCCAGATTGATCTCTTCTTGGGTCAGCTGGTTGTTGGCAATTGGATCAAATCCTTTGATGCCTTGGCCCACTTCGCCATCTGCGATGCCGTTCACTTCCAACTCGTGCAACCCACAGAAATCTGCGATTTGCTTAAAGCTCAATGTGGTGTTGTCCACGAGCCAAACTGCGGTGGCCTTAGCCATAATAGGGAGCGCCATGCGTCTTTCCTCCAAATAAACCTCTCCCGCGCCGAGAAATCGGTTGCTCGGGCCGTGGCCTTCGCGAATTGCCGTTTCAGGTGGGGAATTCTCAGCCTATATAGACAAGGAACCCTTAAAGGAAAAGACCCATGATACGTATTTTTCTAAGCGCCCTTTTGCTCGGCTCGATGGCCCATGCGGACGGTGAAAATCCGGGTCAATTTGATTACTACGTCATGGCATTGTCTTGGTCCCCAAATTGGTGCGCGTTAGAAGGGGACAGCCGCAAGGCAGATCAATGCCACCCCCGTCACGATCACGGCTGGATTTTGCATGGTCTTTGGCCGCAATTTGAGTCAGGTTGGCCTTCGTTTTGTCGCGCAAATGAACGTGCGCCCAGCCGTGCCATGACTGCCGCAATGGCCGATATCATGGGATCTGGTGGATTGGCTTGGCATCAGTGGAAAAAACACGGCACCTGTTCAGGCCTATCAGCCACAGAGTATTACACCCAATCCCGCGCAGCCTATGGCGCGATCAACCGCCCTGAAATCCTGCGCAAACTCGACAAAACCATCGCCCTGCCCGCCAGTGTGATCGAAGCCGCGTTTTTGGAAGCAAATCCAACCTTGCAAGCCGATCAAATCACCATCACTTGCAAACAAAACCACATCCAAGAAGCCCGCATCTGCCTCACCAAAGAGTTCGAATTCCGCCGCTGCGGACGCGATGCGATCCGTGACTGCAAAGCCACAAAAGCAACGCTGAACCCAATCAGATAAGGCCGAATTCAGGCGCAATCGGCACAAACTCTTCTTACGGCTGCCCCACTCACGCCGTCATCTTTCGTTAATTTTCACTCTATAAGTATAAATTTGTCGCAAGTTGTGCGTCTTAACGAGTGGTTGAATAATGCTGACATATACGCTTGCCCATGTTGCAAATGCCCTGCTTTTTGCGGGTATCTTCGGGCTGACCTTTTATCTGGATGATGATGAAGACGACGAAACAACCACCAGCTCTGGTTCTGCCACGGGGGATGGCAACGTTGAAAACGTTACAGGCGGGGATGGCGATGATTTTCTGACCAGCACAGACCTCGATGGCGCCAGCTTTTTGGCAGGCGATGGCGATGACAGCATTGTTGGCACGGAACAAGACGACAATCTGCAAGCAGGTAACGGGGATGACACCGCCGAAATGAATGGTGGCGATGATCGTGCCCTTGGCAAAGCAGGTAACGATTCACTCGACGGGGGCGCTGGAAACGACGAACTGTTTGGCGGCGAAAACGATGACATCCTTGTGGGTGGCACTGGCGACGACATGCTGACAGGGGGAACAGAAAATGACACCCTGTTTGGCGGCGAAGGCACTGATACCCTTGATGGGGGTGAAGACGATGACATTCTGAACGGAGAAGACGGCGACGATATTCTCTGGGGCTCTAGCGGCAATGACTCGCTGTTTGGCGGCGAAGGGGACGATATTCTGAATGGCGCAACAGGCGACACATCCTTGAACCTCGACGATGAAATCGACGGCGCTGATGATCTTTACGGTGGTCTTGGGGATGATGCCTTCTTGCTCGGCGTTGGCGACACAGCCACTGGCGGCGAAGGGGCCGATGCCTTTACGATAGACGAAGCTGTGCTTGGCGAAGGAACCTCTACCATCACCGATTTCGATGGGGCCGAGGATCTGCTCCAAATCGAATACACACCAGCCACCGACCCTGCCACAGGTGAAGACATCACACCAACCGTCACGGTCGAAAACTTTGCCGATGGAACAGGGGCAACTGTTCTGCTTGACGGTGTTGCAGTGGCAGAGGTGACAGGCGCACAGGACCTCGATCCAACCGATGTCACCTTAATCCCAATCACGGCTCTCTAAAGAGCTAATGGCCTGAGCCACAACACTGGCTAAGGTATCATCTTACCCGCAACAGGCTTTGCCCAGTGCTTTTAGCCGCCAGTAATTATACGGCAACGGCGTTATAAACCCTGCCAATAACATGATCGGCATCACCCACCACGTCAGCTTAGCGCCCCCTGTCAGCAGGTAATCCGTCAGGTTCATCGCAGCTTCCATCGACACCATAGAAATCAACGACATGCCAATGGCTGTGCGAAACGCCGCGCGCAATTCCATTTGCCGCGCCATTATGATTGTTTCGAGCGCGATAGACGTCAAAATCCCATTTAAAATCGCCAGCGACATGATCGCCAGCGTTGGCCACGGAATGCCTGTGAACTGAAAAAACGCAATCGTGCCGATATCCCCAATGGAACACCCGATCAAACACCACATCGTGTTATAAGATGCCGTGCCCCATTTCGGCCAATCGGTCCAATTTGTTGTGCGAATTGTATCAATAGCAACCATTGAAATGGTCCTTTGCTGAGTCTCTGCCAACCCTGTATAAAGGTTCCAGCAACTAGAAGGTCAAGCCATGTATACCATAGGCGCTGCGGCAAAACGCACAGATATGCCCACAAAAACCATCCGCTACTACGCGGATATCGGCCTTGTCACGCCCGAAGAACGCTCCGACAAAGGCTATCGTCTTTATGATGACCGTGCCTTGCGTCGGCTTATCTTTGTGCGCCGCGCGCGCGCTTTTGGCTTTTCCATTGAAACTTGCCGCACTTTGCTTGCGCTTTATACCGATCAATCGCGCTCTTCTGCGGATGTGAAATCCATCGCGCTCGATCACTTGGCAGAAATCGACGAAAAATTGCGCGAACTACAAACCCTGCGCGATGAACTGTCCCATTTGGCCGACAGTTGCGCAGGCGATGAACGGGCGGACTGCCCAATCCTCAGCGCGCTTGGCAACACTTCATGACAGGTGCAAACGATCCCATTCGCCAATTACAAAGCACAATCGATACACTCTGGCAGAAAGCTGACAACGGCCCTGCCGTGACAGTGGCTACCATTCGCTCAGACGATGGCAGCCCGCACGTGGAACCCACTACTACGGGTTATGACATCGTCATCACCGAACGGGGCAGCGAGCAGCAACGCTTCGCGAACCTCAACCTCCACGAAGCCGCCCGTTGGTATCTGCACGGCATGGCCGTCGCACACGCCCAGAATGCCGAATTGGCCCACAGAACCCAACCAGAAACACCAGCGTTCACGCCAAACGGCTTAAAAGACACAGGCTATTCCCGCTGGAACTGGATGGCCCCGACCATTCAAACAATGCAAGGTTTCAGCCCAGAATTGGGTCAATGGGCACAAGATTATTATGCCGCAGTCTTTGTGAATTACCCGCTAGAGGATTATGAAATCCGCAACGCAAAATACGCGCTTTTGCCAAATACCCACACAGGCTAACCCTGCTCCTGCTGCGCAAAGAAACTCGTGTCTTTCGGAACTTCTGGCAACGCCATCTCATACGGAGTGCATCGCACCCGCCCTGATGCTTCTCCGCGCACAACCTCGTGGGTCAGCGTGCTTGGCAAATGGTTCGGGCTCAACTCAATCGCGTCCTCCGCATAATATGTAGAAATATAAAGTGTGCGCGGCGCACCCGACTGATTTGGCGCAGACCCATGCAACAATCGCGCGTGCATCAGACAAACCGACCCCGCCTTACCTGTACACATCACCGCATTTCCGACGTGTTCATCTTTCACCGCATCCGCAACGGCCCCCGTAAACCGCCCACCATGCCAATGAGAATAAATCGGCCCTGTGTGCGTGCCAGGTACCACCTCCAAAGGACCATTTTCCAGCGTCACATCATCTACAAACAACAAACAGGTAATGATGTCGTCATTCGTCATCGGCTGAAACGGAAAGTCTTGGTGAAACTTAACCTCTGTTGCCGTACCCGGCAGCTTGGAATTCACCTTACCATGATGAAACCGCAGGTTTGGGCCAATCAGCTCTGCACACATATCGACTGTTCGTGCAGTGCGCATCACATCCGCATACACATCAGACACTTCCTCGGGCGATTGAACGCGCCGCAACCCTGGAACCTCGGCGCTGTGCCCTGGCTGCAGATCAAACCGCGGACGCCCATCCATGGTTTCCCCATAGTCTTCCGTATGATTTCGGCTTTCTTCAACCCAACCCGCAAACACATCGCGCAAAGCCGCCAGTTGTTCCGCCGTCACCGCATCTTCAACAACCAACACACCGTCACGCCAGAATTGATCTTTTTGATCTTGCGTAAGTATTGTCATGGATGCGTCCTCTCAAATTCACAGCAGTTAAAGCTATGATCTTGGCAACAGAACGTCCTGTCTTGTTCAGAAACGACGCGACCTCAAACCACCAAAACAATCTTGCCGATATGCTTTGACGTTTCCATCTTCGTGTGGGCCGCTGCGGCCTCGGCCAGCGGGAATGTGCTGTCCATCACAGGCGCAATCGTACCGTCCGCCAACATCGGCCAGATGTTTTCTTCCAATTCCCGTGCAATGGCCGCCTTGGCCTCATCGCTTTGCGGGCGCAGCGTGGACCCTGTAATCGTCAGGCGTTTCACCATGACTTGGGCAAAATTCAACTCTGCTTTCGGCCCACCAAGGAACGCGATTTGCACCAAACGCCCGCCAAGGGCCATCGCCTTCACATTGCGCGGAATATAGTCGCCACCGACCATATCAAGGATCACATCAATGCCCTTACCGTCGGTCTCGGCCTTCATCACCTCCACGAAATCTTCTTCGCGGTAATTGATTGCCCGTTCTGCGCCCAATTCCACACATTTCGCACATTTTTCAGCCGATCCGGCCGTTGCAAACACCCGCGCACCCGCTTTGGCAGCCAATTGAATCGCAGTAGTGCCGATCCCAGATGATCCGCCATGTACCAAGAAAACTTCACCCGCTTTCAATCCACCGCGCATGAATACGTTTGAATACACAGTGTAATAGGTTTCACACAGGGCCGCCGCTTGCACCATGTCCAAACCCTTGGGCACAGGCAGCGCGTGATCCGCAGGCGTGGTCACATATTCCGCGTACCCCCCACCGGGCAGCAGGGCGCAGACCTCATCTCCTACGGCCCAGCGCGTTACACCCGCACCCACCGCCGCAACGGTTCCCGAACATTCTAATCCTGGCAAATCAGACGCTCCTTTCGGCGGGTCATAGGCCCCTGCCCGCTGCAACGCATCTGGCCGATTAACCCCTGCTGCAATCACTTTGATCAGAATGTCGCCATGTCCCACCTCTGGAATATCCCGCGTGGCAGGCACCAACACCTCGGGTCCACCGGGTTTTGAAATTTCAACAACGTTCATCTTGGTCATAGCTCTATTCTCTCATATTTTGTGTGGGCAAAATCCCAATACAATTCTCGTACGCGTCGGGTCATCGGGCCGTAATTCAAGTTCCGCTCATCCAGCGCCGTCACGGGCAAAACCTTCGCCGCATTGCCAGTGAAGAAAATTTCGTCCGCATCGCGGAAATCGTCCACGGTTAGGGAGACCTCATCCACCGTATACCCATCGGCGCGCAGCAAACCCATGACCCGTCGCCGTGTCACGCCGTTTAAAAACGTACCATTGTGAACAGGTGTACGCACCACGCCATCTTTAACCAGAAACACATTGGAAGAGGCCGATTCCGCCACATGATCCTCCAAATCCAACGACAGCGCGTTTTTAAACCCGCGCGACTTTGCCTCTGTCATGATCCGCGCATTGTTGGGATACAAACACGCCGCCTTTGCACTGGTCAGCGCCGTGCGCGGATCAGGGCGGCGAAACGGTGAAACCGTGATCGGCATATCCCCTGTATCGGGCATCGCAATCTTTTCCAGACAGATGGCGAACTTCGTTGAGTCTGGGTCTGCTTCCATAATGCCAGGCAAACAATCCGTCGACCACATCATCGGGCGCAAATAAAACGCCTCTTCGGACCGAAGCCGCTTGACCCCTTCGCGCACCAGCGCCTCAATTTCTTCGGCTGTAACAGGTGCTTTCATCCCCATGGTTCGCGCCGAGGCAACCACCCGTTCGCAGTGATGGGCCAGATCGGGCATCACCCCTTCAAAAAACCGCGCACCGTCAAACACCATATTTCCATGCCACATAGAATGGTCGGCAGCACCCAAAATGGCCGTGTTCCCTTCGGTCCATTCCCCCTTGAAAAAGGTCAGTTGTGTGTCGCTCAGCGCCATATGATGTCCTCCACGTCAAAGGACCATTTCACAGCTACTCTTTGGGTGCAACATACCCTGGTAAATCCGTTTGCACCTGCCCGCTTGGCGCTTTGATGTGGTCCAAAACACGGCCAGGCCCCGACATAAACGCCCTCACCAACGGATTTTCCCGCATCTTGGCCTTGGCCACCTCGATCTGCATCACGTTATCGATGCGCCGATCCAGAAATGCCCAAGTGTCCGCGAAACCCTCGCTCTCATCCCCAAGCCAGAACAACAGCACGCTGGAATAAACACCCGCCAAAGTCGCGCGTTTTGTGTACCAATTCACATCTGTGGACGTGTCCCCCAGTGTGTCCCAGATCAGGCCAACTGTGCCCAGAACCAGCCCCGCGCCCTCGCTTGCATTTTGCGGGAGCGCAAACAGGCTCACACCGCGCCGTACCGCCTCACGGTCCACCGCTTCCAACCGTGCGCGCACGCCAAAGGCCACCCGCTCTGAATATCGCATGGAATTCAGATCAGCCCCCTGCATCGCCGCCACCATCGCGCGGTCACCCGCCTTATGATACGCCACAGCGAGATCGAGCCCACCCCGAGGGCACGCCTGTGCCGCCAGCCCCGCATCCACGCCTGAATCTGCAACCGCAGCCTGAAACGTGGCATCGGACCAACCGTCAAACACCACATGCAATTGCGCCGCGTCCAACAGCTTGGCGCGGGTCTCGGACAGGTGTGTTTCTTCGGTCTTTGGCGTGTCGGTCATACGATTCTCCTTGCTGGACAATATAGCATGTCCTTGCTATACGGCCACTTCCTGCACACGAGGCGTGTCAGAGTCCTGATCCGCCTCATGCAAATCAAACTTAGAAAGGTGGTGACCCCACATGCAGGTATCGGTTCGTGACAACAATGTCGATCAGGCGCTTCGCGCCCTGAAGAAAAAACTGCAACGTGAAGGCGTATTTCGCGAAATGAAGCTTCGGCAACATTACGAAAAACCTTCCGTTAAAAAAGCCCGTGAAAAGGCCGAAGCAGTACGCCGCGCGCGCAAGCTCGCTCGTAAGAAACTTCAGCGTGAAGGTATGCTCTAGGATTTTCTAGACGTCCTGAGATCCGAACGGGAACTTCGCATCTGCGAAAATCCCATAGGTCTTTGAAACCCTCGAGCTTGCTCGGGGGTTTTGCTTTTGGATTGCTTGTTTTTCCAAATCTGGGGAAACACTGCAAAAGCCCAACCGCCGAAACGCACAACCACCCTCCCCCGTTAAGCGATGGTTAACCCTGACGCGTTGTCCATGACGCGTGCTGTTAGACGCGTCTTATAAGACGCGTCATGGTTAAGGTTCTGTTAAGGAATACGCAAAGGATACACGAGCCGATACTGACTCGGCGACGCCAGTACATTTTTATTCAGTGCAGATTTTCTAAAAAATTGCGCGCAATAACACGTGTTTGCTCACACCGTTAAGCCCGCCCACCCTCAGCCGACAGCATTCGTGGATCAATGCCCACCGCGCGCATGGCAGCGGTCCATTTTCCATCGTGGTCATCCGAAAACACCAAGGCTGAATTGGCATCACAGGTCAGCCAGCCATTGTCACGGATCTCTCCTTCCAACTGACCCGGCCCCCAGCCCGCATACCCAAGTGCCAGCAAACAGCTCTCAGGACCATGCCCTTGAGAAATATCTTCCAAGATATCCAAGGTGGCGGTCATACCAAACTGATCATCCACATTCATTGTGGCGTCCTGCGTTTCATAATCACGAGAATGCAGCACAAACCCACGCCCGTGTTCCACAGGCCCGCCATAATGCACATCTATCGCCTCAATCGGGCGCTCTGCTTTGATATCCAGCTGCTCCAAAAGATCGCCAAAATTCAGGTCATTGGCGGGTTTGTTCACAATCAACCCCATGGCCCCATCATCCGAATGGGCGCAAACATAAATGACGGAACGATCGAAACGCGGGTCGCCCATCGACGGCATTGCAATCAACAGCTTGCCATCCAGATGTGTTGCCTCTTGATCAAAAACGCTCATGGTGTCCATTCTCGTTGTCACGACCAAAACCCTCGCGGTCGGTCGTCAAACGTCTAATTCCTAAGTGTTAACATGCGGCTGATTCCGAACAGTTTCAACCCTTGCGCACAGAACTGTCACGGCGATATCTCTGAAATGTGACTTTTACTTTGGCTCTGTGCCTCATACTCTGCGGTGGAACCAGAACCATGAATGCAGCGCTCTTATGATCCGTAAAATTTTGCTCTTTTGCCTTGCGATGGGCACGCCTCTGTCGGCGTCTGCGCAGCAGTACAACATTCACAACGTGGCCCGTTTGGATATTTTGCCAGGCTATCCTACATCCAATGGTCACATGATCGCCGCGCATATTCAGTTAAAAGAAGGCTGGAAAACCTATTGGCGGTCCCCCGGTGGCAACGGCATTCCACCCACGTTTAACTGGGCGGGGTCTTCCAACGTGGCCGCCGTCAGCTTTCACTGGCCAGAACCCCGCGTGTTCAATGACAAAAGCGGGCAAACAATCGGGTACAAAGACGAACTGGTTTTACCCATCGGCATCACCCCTCTTAAAAAAGGGGAGCCAATCGCCGTGCAAGGCGAGGTCATCTTTGGCGTCTGCGATGACATCTGCATCCCAGTCAAAGCCAAGTTTTCGCTCAATGTTGCTGGAACAGACAAAGCCAGCCAAGCCGCCATCCGCAATGCCTTGGCCCAAAAGCCAAAGTCCGCAAAATCCGCAGGGGTGCGCTCTGTTCAATGTGATATCACCCCCATCAAAGACGGATTTCGCGTCACAGCCAACATCAATACCCGCAGCGCCTTGCCTGCAGACACGTTCACCGTGGTTGAATTTCCACATCCAGATGTATGGGTTGAACAAGACCGCACATTTTCCAGCGGAACCACCCTAACAGCCAGCGCAAATTTATACGCTTACGGGGATACGCCTATGGTCTTGGATCGCAGCAAAATCACTCTGACTTTGCTCGGTGGCAACCGCGCCATTGAACTGCGCGGTTGCCCTTCGTAACTCAGGCTTAGCTGAATGTATCGCTTACATCGCCGACACCACCCAGTGGGTGAGGACCATACGCGTTGTCGCCCTTGTCGCCTTCGATGATCATCCAATACAGCAAAATCAAACCAGCCAATGGGATTATGGAAATCAGCATCCACCACCCGCTGCGACCAACGTCATGCAAGCGACGCACGGTCACAAACAACATTGGCAACAGGATCGCGAGATAGAACAAACCTGTAAAGATAAACAGGCCCGTTGCCGCATCCAGAATAGATGTGACAATCACACCGAGGATAACGAACAGGTAGAAATACCAATATTCGGACCGCAAAGCACGGCCATTCCAGTCCACGTATTTTCTGAAACACGTCTTTACTGCTGTTGTGAAATTCATTTTTTTCGTCCTTTTTTTGAACTTACACCTGCGTGGCGCACAATTGCCCCACGCCTTTAAACAAAGCGTTCGGCGTCTTACCGAAACACTTCCCCCAAATCTTCACTGCCTGCACCCAATGGATGTGGACCATAATCGTTATCGCCTTGATCGCCTTCGATGATCAACCAATACAACAGAACGAAAATCCCAATAATGGTGAACACAATCAACTGCCACCAGCCAGACCGACCAACATCATGCAAACGACGCGTGGTTACAAAGATGGTTGGCAACAACGTGGCCAGCGAAAACAGCGTGTCCAGAATCCCGCCACTTTCAAAAGAATAGCCAAAGATCACTGCATCAAGGATCGACAGCAAAATGCTCGCAATAAAGGTAAACAGCGTCCACCACCAAAATTCGGATCGCAAGGCCCGCCCGTGCCAATCTACATATTTGGCAAAACAAGTTTTAACTGCTGTTACAAAATCCATGCTCGAAATCCCCTAACGATTTTTGACGATTCTGAGCGATCACGCTTCTGTGATCAAGCCTTTTTACCGATTTTCGGCTCTGAACCAGCAATAATTCGGCCAATGTTGCTGCGATGACTCCACCAGATCAGCAGGGCAAGCACCGCCGTTAGAACGAAGCCAACGGGATAGCCAAACAAAAAACACCAAATTGGTGTACACAGCGCACTAACCAGCGCCGCCGCCGATGACATGCGCCCGATAACAGCCGCGGCCAGCCACGTCATACAGGCCGCGAACCCCACAGGGAACGACAACGCTAGCACCAGCCCAAGAAATGTTGCCACGCCCTTGCCGCCCTGAAATTTCAGCCACACAGGGAACAGATGCCCCAAAAACGCAGCTAAACCCGCAATTTGCGCGGCCGCTTCGCCAAACATCGCGCGTGCAATCAACACCGCAACCGCGCCCTTGCCTGCATCAAACGCCAATGTCAGAAATGCCGCCGTCTTGTTGCCTGTGCGCAAAACATTTGTTGCCCCAATATTACCCGATCCAATATCGCGCAAATTGCCAAGGCCCATGATCCGTGCCAATACCATCCCAAACGGGATTGACCCCAGCACGTAGCCGCAGATCGCAACCAGCAGCCCTTGCATCACGGTGATATCAATCTCTGGCATAAACCTGATCCCCATTTACAAAAGTGCGCAAAACCGCCCCTTGCATTCGTCGTTCATCAAACGGCGTATTTTTGCAGCGCGATTTCAGCGCAAAACGATCCATCACAAACGGCTTATCAGGATCAAACACCACCAAATCCGCAGGCGCGCCCTCGGCCAAACGCCCGCCATCCAAACCCAACAGTTTTGCAGGGTTCAACGACAACGCCTTCCACAAAGTTGCCAAATCCATATGCCCTGCATGCACCAATGACATGGCCGCAGGCAGCAACGTTTCTAAACCAACGGCCCCGCTCGCCGCTTCTTCAAACGGCAGGCGTTTGCTTTCCTCGTCCTGTGGCGTGTGCATGGAACTGATAATATCAATCAACCCCGCGCCCACCGCATCAGCCATGGCCACACGATCTTCTTCAGGGCGCAGTGGTGGTTTCACTTTGAAAAAGGTGCGGTATCCGTCGATGTCCAACTCATTCAGCGTCAAATGGTGGATCGAAACCCCAGCCGTTACAGGCAATCCTGCCGCCTTCGCCCGCTCCAAAACAGGCAGGCTCACAGCCGCCGAAAGCTGATCCAGGTGATAAGTCACGCCCGTCATCTCGACCATTGCCATATCGCGTTCCAGCTGCATGCGTTCAGCCATTACACTGACGGCAGGCAACCCCAGTTTACTCGCAAACGGACCCGAAGTGGCACAGGCCCCGTCCGACATCACAGGTTCCTGCGCATGGCCAATCACCACGGCGCCCATCATCTGCGCATAGCTCAGGCATCGGCCAAAAATCTTGTTGTTGCGGTTCACAAAATCACAATCGGTAAAGGCCACAGCCCCCGCATCCATCAGAAACCCGATTTCGGCCATTTCTTGGCCTGCACGGTCCTTTGTTAGCGCCGCCATCGGCAACACCTTCACCTTGCAGACATCCGCCGCTCGCCGCGCTGCAAATTGCAACGTTTCAGGGCTATCAACCGCAGGCTCCGTATCGGGCCGCACAACCATCGTCGTGACACCCCCCGCCGCTGCGGCGTCACCAGCCGTGCGAAAACTCTCTTTATGCCGCTCGCCAGGCTCGCAAACCTTAACGCCAATATCAATGATCCCAGGGGCAAGGCACTTACCGGCGCAATCGATCACCTCAGCCGCCTTAGGCAGCGCATCCACGTCACTGAAAACCCGCGCAATCTGCCCGTCTTCAATTAGAACGCTTCCAAAGCGCTCGCCATTTTCAGGATCAATCAATCGGGCATTCGTCAGCAAAACGGTCATCGGCCAAGCCTCCAAACTTCGATCACTAGCGCAGGGAAATCAACACCAGAGGCCCAAACACAAACGCTCACGTTACCATAACCAGACACAATTTGTTCTGACAAAAACGGCCCTACTGAATTGGCACGAAACATGCCTGCCATTTGCGCACGCGCTGATTTGGACTGGAATGTAAAATCGGTTTCATCACCGTCGTCGCGGTGGCGATTATTATGAAAATTCGCCCGCTCATTTTGAATGACCTGCGCCACAGTTGTCAGGCGCGCGCCCTTGGAATTGTGACGATCCGCATCCGAAATAACCGTGCAATACTGATCGTCATACGATCCCGCAAAAACAGGCCCAACGCCGCCAAACACAACAGCAAAACACAGCGTTAACGCCCGCATCATACCATCACCCCTTGCTCATTCGCCGCCTTTCGCCGCCCGCGCACCAACAATTCCATCGCGGCCATACGCACTGCAACACCCATCTCCACCTGCTCCTGAATAACCGAACGGCTCAGATCATCCGCAATTTCGCCGTCGATCTCTACACCACGATTCATCGGGCCAGGGTGCATCACAATCGCATCGTCTTTCGCATAAGACAGCTTTTCAGCCGTTAGCCCCCAACGATGGTAATATTCCCGTGGCGACGGGATAAATGCCCCATCCATCCGTTCCCGTTGCAGACGCAGCATCATCACCACATCCACACCTTCTAACCCTTCGGCCATGTCATCAAAAACTTCGACGCCAAACTGGTCGATCCCGCTTGGCAACAACGTCTTGGGCGCAATCAAACGAATGCGGCTCTCCATTTTGTTCAGTAAGAAAATATTGCTCCGTGCCACACGGCTGTGCGCAATATCCCCACAAATCGCCACGCTCAGACGGTGCAACCGCCCTTTGGCTCGGCGAATGGTCAGCGCATCCAGCAAGGCCTGTGTGGGGTGTTCGTGCCGCCCATCGCCCCCGTTCAACACCGCGCAATTTACCTTCTCGCTCAGCAATTCTACCGCGCCAGAATTCGGGTGACGCACCACCAGCAAATCAGGGTTCATCGCGTTCAGCGTCAACGCTGTATCAATCAGCGTCTCCCCCTTTTTGATGGAACTGGCCCCCATCGCCATGTTCATCACATCCGCCCCAAGCCGCTTGCCCGCAATCTCAAAGGATGCCTGCGTGCGTGTTGAATTCTCAAAGAACATGTTGATCTGCGTCATCCCCACCAAAGCATCCGTGCGCTTATGGGGTTGGCGGTTCAACGCCACATACTGTTCAGCCAGATCAAGAATGGAAACAATGTCATCGCGGGACAGGTTTTCTATCCCCAAAAGGTGCTTGGCGGTGAACGTCATGGCCTAACCTCTTCGCTGACTTCGCGTGCTTATAGGGGGCGTGCAGGCGTGAAACAACCCTGCATCAGCCCCCAAATGGATCGGCTCAAAACTCTTTCATGCCTTTGATATCCATCGCTTCGAAATAGGCCAGCATATCTTCATGCGTTGCATTGCCTTCCATTTGGACGAAAAAACGATTGTCGACCATGGCTTGCAAACCACCGTCTTTGTTCAAAAGCACCTTTTGGCGTTTGATCCGTTTCACTTTACCCATCTGCGCCAGCACCGCAGGGTTGCCCAACTGCGCCGCCATCATCGCAATCATCGGGGATTCCGCCATGATTTGCAGATCAAGCTTAGTGCCATCTTCTTTGCGATACCGCGCTTGCACCAACGTACCTCCGCCCATCATTGCCATGGCCGCTGCATTGTCCGATCCATCGCTGTCTTCACGGGTCCACCCAGCCAAAGCATCAGGCAACACTTCCTCCAAGGTTCCAGATCGTTTCTGACTTAACAGCGTGCGCGTGTATTCCACGATTTCCATCGTTTCTTGGATTTCGCCCTCTTCATAGGCGGCAATCGCTTCTTTCAAATTATCTAAAATCTCATCCGCCTTGGCGGCCCCCATACTCAACGCAAATGCGCAAACGGTGCTGGTTACAATGCGATATGACATGATCTCTCCTTTAAAAAACTCTGAACATTCTACCACAGCCTGCGTCACAAATCAGTGGGAAACATCACACACCCCTACCCTCTCGCCCGTGCAGAATTTCCGCAGATCATCCGCAGAAATCCCGCGCGCTGTCTTTGCCTCTGATTTCTTTCCTGCTATCCAAGTTCCATGGATTCCTTTTCCGCCCTTACCGCCCTTGATTGGCACATCGAACTCGGCGCGGACGAGGCGATTGGCGATACGCCTGTGAACCGCTATGAACAGGCAGTACAACCCGCCAAAGGCCCAATTCCAAAGACGGGACCCAACAGCAACATCAAACCTATTGATGTGATGCCTGTCATTCCGCAGGTCCAAGAAGCTGGCGAAGATATCGCGCGTATCCTTGCGGCCCGCTGTGATGACCTTGAAACCCTGCGCAACACCATTGCCACTTTCGAACACTGCGCCTTGAAAAAAGGCGCGCGCAATCTGGTGTTTTCAGATGGCAACCCAGCCGCGCGTATCATGGTGATCGGCGAAGCGCCGGGACGCGACGAAGATCAGATCGGCAAACCCTTTGTGGGACGTGCGGGCCAACTGCTCGACAAAATGTTCGCCGCCATCGACATGGATCGAAATGGCACAGGCGATTCTGCACTTTATATCACCAACGTCATGCCTTGGCGCCCGCCGCAAAACCGCGATCCCAGTGACGAAGAAATCACAATGATGATGCCGTTCTTGGAACGCCACATCGCCATTGCGAACCCTGACATCCTTGTGCCCATGGGCAACATTGCCTGCAAAGCGATCCTTGGCAAAACGGGTATCACGCGCATTCGCGGCCACTGGACCGAAGCTTTTGGCAAACCCGTCCTGCCCATGTTCCACCCTGCAGGCGTGCTGCGCGATCCCCTGAAGAAACGCGATTGCTGGGCGGACCTGCTTTCGCTCAAGACACGATTAAAGACATGAAAATACTCGCATTCTCCGATCTACACAGCGACATGGCAGCCACGACACAGTTGGTCAAAGCCAGCGCCGAAGCGGACCTTGTGATCATCGCAGGCGATTTTTGTAACTATCACAAAGACCTCGCCGCCTCCGTTGCGCCTTTGGCCGACATCCCCTGCCCCGTGTTGGCTGTTCCCGGCAATCACGAAACCATTGATGAACTGACCGCAGCCGCGCCCAAAAACATCACCATTTTGCACGGCCAATCCCACGCCATTGGCAGCCTCACATTCTTCGGCATCGGCTACGGCGTCCCCGTGACCCCCTTTGGCGATTGGTCCTGCGATCTGTCTGAGTCAGAGGCCACAGAAATGCTTGAAAACTGCCACCAAGTAGACGTCCTCATTAGTCACTCGCCCCCAAAAGGCATCGCCGATACCACCTCTGGCGGCATCAGCGTCGGTTCCACCGCGGTACGTGCAGCCACAGAACGGCTCAAACCGAAACTTTTGTTGTGTGGCCACATCCACGAAGCATGGGGCCAAACGGGCAAGATCGAAGACACACATGTGCAAAACCTTGGCCCCAACGCCAACTGGTTCGAGGTATAAATGACCGACCGACAATTCATTCCCATCCGCATCGCCGTTCTTACGGTTTCGGACACACGTCAGCTCTCTGACGATAAGTCAGGACAAACACTTGTGGATCGCATAACGGGCGACAATCACATCCTTGCGGATCGCAAAATCCTGCCAGATGAACGGGATCAAATCGCCGCCCAACTGCGCGCATGGTGTGCTGATCCGAATGTGGACGCAGTGATCTCCACAGGCGGCACAGGTCTAACAGGACGCGACATCACCGTCGAAGCCCACCGCGATGTGTATGAAAAAGAAATCGACGCGTTTTCAACCTATTTCACCATGATCTCTGCGGATAAAATCGGCACCTCTGCCATCCAGTCCCGCGCTTGCGCTGGCGTTGCCGATGGCACGTACCTTTTCGCCCTGCCAGGCTCCCCCGGGGCCTGCAAAGACGGTTGGGATCAAATTCTGCGATATCAGCTCGATTACCGCCACATGCCCTGCAATTTTGTAGAAATCATGCCCCGCCTTGATGAACACCAACGCCGCAAATGACCGAAACTTTTCCAACCCTCACCGATTGGAACCCCAGCTCTGTACGGGCCGCAGGCGTTATCTTGCGCGACCAAAACGACCGCATCCTGCTGCAACTGCGTGACATAAATGAACGCACAATCGGCCCTGGCCTTTGGTCCTTTTTCGGCGGTCATGTGGAAGGGGACGAAGATATCAAAACCGCCGCCTTGCGCGAATTTGTCGAAGAAACCTCTCTTACCCTTGATCCTGCAACGCTTGTCCCCGTTGCCCGCGCCCAATCTTACCGTGGAACGCAGCTTTACGCCTACACGGCAAAACGCATAACAGACCCCGCAGAAATCCGCCTTGGCGAAGGAGCAGGCTTTGCATTTTTGACACCAGATCAAATCCGCACACTTCCCCTTCTTCCTGCTGCAGGCACGATCCTGCACCACTTTCTTGATAATATTCGCAATTTTCCGTGAAACTCTTTGGTTTTTCGCGACGGAATGCTAACTTTAGCGCGTATCACTGCTGATACGTGTCACCGAATTAAAGGTCGCCAATGCGTTTTGTTACTCGCAGTTTGATGGGCTTGATGCTCATGTCCTTAACGTTTGCGCTTTTGGCGCTGGCGGGGAACAGCATTTTTTCGGCCTATCAAGCGAAATCTGAAAACAGCTTTGGCAACCGACAAGCCCGCGAACGCGTATTCACGGTTGAGGTGATGGAGGTCACGCTCGGCCCACAAACCCCCGAAATCCAAACCTTTGGCGAAGTCATCTCTGGGCGCACACTTGAACTGCGCGCGGCCGCCACAGGCGAACTGGTTCAAATCTCGGATAATTTCCGCGAAGGGGGCATCGTGAAACAAGGCGAAATCCTGTTTCAAACCGACCCCGCCAATGCGCAATCCCGTGTACTTATCTCTCAGAACGAACTGGCAGAAGCCGAAGCTGACCTTGCGGATGCCCGCCGAAATCTAACCTTGGCACAGGATGAAATCACTGCTGCCGAAAATCAACTGGCTCTGCGCAAAAAGGCAATGGAACGGCAAAACCAATTGCGTTCGCGCGGCGTTGGAACGGACACGGCCATGGAAACCGCAGAACTCGCCACCTCAAGTGCCGAACAATCCTTGTTGGCAAAACGTCTGTCCCTGGCCAACGCACAAGCCACAATCGCGCGTGCTGAAACGCTTGTAGCGCGGCGCAAAATCAGCCTTGATGAAGCATCCCGCCTTTTGGCTGACACCACAGTTAAGGCCGAATTTGACGGGGTTCTTTCGGGCGTGACTGCCGTTTTGGGGCGTCTTGTCAGCGCCAATGAACGCCTTGGCAACCTGATCGACCCCACCGCTTTGGAAATCGCCTTTCGTGTATCAAGCGAAGAATTCCGCGCTCTTGCCAGCGCCGATTTGGAAGCCGCCGAAATTCAAATGTCCCTTGACGAAAACACCGTGTTCACGGGCCAAATTGATCGCGTTTCTGCTGCCGTTGGCGAAGGCAAAACAGGTCGTGAATTGTTTGCCAAAGTCAAAAACGCATCATCCCTGAACATTCAGCCTGGCGATTTCATCAGCGTGTCCGTGCTGGAACCCGCTTTGCAAAACGTTGCTAAAATCCCCGCCGCCGCCGCATCCACAGATGGGGGCGTGCTGATCGTGGGCGAAGGGGACCGCCTCGAAGAAGCCAGCGTTGAAATCCTGCGCTCCTCTGGCAACAGCCTGATCGTACGCGCCGATGATATCGTGGGCCGCCAATTGGTTCTGGCCCGCGCGCCCCAATTGGGCGAAGGCATCCGCGTTTCCCCGCGCGCCCAAGGCAGTGCTAAAATCGAAGCACAGAAAATGATCAAACTGGATGATGCACGCCGCGACAAAATCCTAACGGCCCTGCGCAACAACAAACGCCTGCCCGAAGCAGTGCGCGACCGATTGTTAAAACAATTCGAAAAAGACGAAGTGCCCGCAAACGTGGTCGAACGGGTCGAATCCCGCATGGCAGCTGTGGCCAACGGCACAGCGGATGAAACCGTGGAAATCACCGAAGACCAGCGCAAAGCCATGATCGCCTTTGTTCAGGCAAATGATCGAATGCCCGCTGAAATCAAAACAACTGTTCTGGAACGTTTGAAAGAAAACCGCATCCCGAAACAGATGTATGATCGTATTTCTAAACGCATGGGATCATAATCCATGTCGCGGCAACTCTCTCGCTCCGCTGGCGGACTGCTGAGCTATTTCACACGCCACCGCACCGCGGCGAATTTGCTTTTGGTGATGATGCTGGTCATCGGGCTTGGCTCCATGACGCAAATCCGATCCCAGTTTTTTCCCGATGTCATCATCGACAGCGTCACCGTCACCGTCGGCTGGGAAGGCGCTGGCCCCGAAGATGTAGACAATGGCATCGTTGCCGTTCTTGAACCCGCCCTTTTGGCTGTCGAAGGCATAGAAAGCTCGCAAAGCACAGCCACCCAAGGCCGCGCGCGCATCTATCTTGAATTTGAACCAGACTGGGACATGGCCCGCGCCGCCGATGACGTAAAAGTGGCCGTAGATGCGGTAACGGGCCTGCCTGACGGTGCAGATGATCCCAACATCCGCCGAGGCGCATGGCGTGATCGCGTGACGGATGTGGTCATTTCTGGCCCTGTATCTCCAGAACAATTGGGCCGATTTGCCGATGAATTTTCGGCCCGCCTTTTCCGCGCAGGGGTTACTCGCACCACCATTCGCGGCGTTTCCGCCCCAGAAATTGTGGTCAACGCGCCCGAAATTTCCTTAATCCGCAACGATGTGTCCTTGCGTGAAATCGCAGATGCAATCGCCGAAGAAGCAGAAACCGATCCCGCAGGAGATGTGGCAGGTGGGTCTGCACGGGTACGCACTGGCATCGAAAAACGCTCCGCCGATCAGGTGCAGCAAATCGTTGTACGCTCTAACCCCGATGGATCGAAACTGCGCGTTGGGGATGTGGCAGACGTCACCGTCGAAGGCGTAGATCGTGAACGCAGCTATTATGTTGGCAACAACCCCGCCGTGTCGATCCGCGTGGATCGCGCAGATCAGGGCGATGCCATCCGCATGCAAAACAGCGTGCAAGCCGTCGCCGATGAAATGCAACTGACCCTGCCCGAAGGGGTCACCATTGAACTCATTCGCACCCGCGCCCAATCCATCACAGACCGCTTGAACATCCTTGTGGACAATGGCCTTGTTGGCCTCGGCCTTGTGGTGCTGCTGCTGTTTATCTTCTTAAACGCCCGCACGGCCTTTTGGGTCGCAGCGGGTATTCCCGCGGCCATGTTCGCCGCCGTTGCTATCATGTATGCGGCAGGTCTGACCATCAACATGGTGTCCCTCTTTGGCCTCATCATTACCCTTGGCATCGTGGTGGATGACGCCATCGTTGTGGGCGAACACGCCGATTTTCGTGCGCGCCAAATGGGCGAGGACCCGATCCAAGCCGCAGAAAACGCCGCCATCCGCATGGCCCCGCCCGTGTTTTCCGCCACGGTCACCACTGTCATCGCCTTTTTCGGCTTGGTCACCATCGGCGGGCGCTTTGGGTCGCTGATTATCGACATTCCGTTCACCGTAATTGCCGTGCTGATCGCTTCCCTCGTGGAATGCTTCATCATCCTGCCAAACCACATGTCCCACGCGCTCCATGCGTTTAAAAACAAACGCTGGTACGATTGGCCTTCTGAAACCTTTAACAAAGGATTTAACTGGTTCAAACGCGTGGTCTTCCGCCGCTTTATCAACGGCGTGTTGGTTCTGCGATATCCTGTTCTTGCAGGTGTCACTGTTCTGCTCGCCAGCCAAGCCGCCCTGTTTATTTCGGGCGATGTGCGCTGGCGGTTCTTTAACGCCCCAGAACGCGCGTCCATTTCGGGCAATATCGCCATGCTGTCGGGTGCAACCCGTGATGACACCCTTGAAATGGTGCGCGAGTTACAACGCGCCGTGCGCGACACTGCCGCCGAATATGAAAAAGAACATGGCATAAACCCCGTGACCTATGTTCTCGCCGAAGTGGGCGGAAACACAGACCGATCTCTCTCAGGCTCCGACACTAAAGATGTGGATCAACTGGGCTCCATCGCGGTTGAATTAATCGACGCGGACAGCCGCCCTTATACCTCTTTCGAACTGGTCGCCGCGATCCAAGACAACGTGCGCAAGCACCCCCTTTTGGAAACCGTCAGCTTTCGCGGCTGGCGCTCTGGCCCAGGTGGCGACAGCATGGATATCCAAATTTATGGAGCCACTGCATCCGTTCTTAAATCCTCTGCCGAAGCCTTAAAAGCCGCCGTCGCACAATTCCCCGAAGTCTCCGCTGTCGAAGACAACCTCGCCTATGACAAAGAAGAATTGGTTCTGGAACTCACCCCCCAAGGCCAATCCTTGGGCTTCACCATTGATGCCATC
The DNA here is from genome assembly GCF_029854195.1 of Amylibacter sp. IMCC11727. Classification (NCBI taxonomy): domain Bacteria; kingdom Pseudomonadati; phylum Pseudomonadota; class Alphaproteobacteria; order Rhodobacterales; family Paracoccaceae; genus Amylibacter; species Amylibacter sp. IMCC11727. The sequence goes on along the minus strand of NZ_CP122960.1, from coordinate 928,978 downwards.
GGGCGCGAACTCCGCTCACGACTAAACGGCATCGAAGCCGCGTCATTCCCTGTTGGGGTGCGCACCGCAGAAATTACTGTGCGCCTGCCCGAATCCGAACTGACTGCGGATTTCTTGAACAAAACCCGCCTGCGCACACCGATGGGAACCTACGTTCCTTTGTCCGATGTGGTCACCGTAGAAACCGAACTCGGCTTTTCCACCGTGCGGCGTGAAAACGGCATCGGCTTGATTTCCGTCACAGGCGATATTTCCGAAGACAACGCCGACCGCGCCGCCTTTATCAATGACCAACTGCGCACCGTCATCATGCCCCAAATCGCATCCGATTTTGGCGTTGAATGGCGCATGTCGGGCCTTGCTGAACAAGAACAGGAATTCCTATCAGACGCCTTCCTCGGCTTCTCGCTCTGTATGCTTGGCATCTATCTCACCCTCACGTGGATCTTTGCCAGTTGGACGCGTCCGCTCGTGGTTATGGCAGTGATCCCCTTCGGTCTGATTGGCACCATCTATGGCCACCACGCATGGGGTGTGCCCTTGTCCATGTTCTCGGTTGTGGGTCTGATCGGCATGTCGGGGATCATCATCAACGACAGCATCGTTCTGGTCACAACAGTGGATGAATACTCTAAATCGCGCGGCCTGTTCCCCGCCATCGTGGACGCCGCAACTGATCGCTTCCGCCCTGTGCTGTTGACAACGCTCACCACGGTTCTTGGCCTAACCCCCCTCCTCTACGAAGGCTCTCGCCAAGCAGAATTCCTCAAGCCAACGGTCATCACACTCTGCTATGGCCTCGGTGTTGGGCTGTTCCTTGTGCTGCTGGTTGTGCCGTCTTTGCTGGTTATCCAAAAAGACATCGGCAACCTGTTCACCAGCTATCGCCGCGCCGCCACGGGCCGCCACACTGCGCTCAGTCACCGTGTGGTTGTGTGGGGCGCCAGCACCGCATCGCTCGCCCTGTTGATCGCAACAATCGGTCTTTATGTCGCGACCCAAGACACACCTGCGTGGATCACCGCGCTTGGTATTTCCGCCTTTGACAACATGAACGGCGCAATGCCAGCGCTAATCGTCTTGTTGCTCGGCTTGATCTGCACCGCCCTTTTGGCAGTTTTCATTGCAGCAGTTTGGCAAACAGCCGTGAAACGCCGAACGGCTTAAACGTCGCGCAACCACACGTCTGGCGCGGCGCGATCCGTCATAAATCCATTCACCGCGTGATCTGGGTCAGCACGCCCAATGGCAATGCCCGCAAACAGCATTTCCTCTTCAGGCATCCCAACAAACTCAGACACATACCTGTGCTGCACCGACCAACATTCCTGTGAACAAGACGCCAAGCCAGCCTCTTCCAACAACAACGTCACCGTCGCCATATACCCGCCAAGGTCCGTCCATTGCGCGGCCCCCATATCGCGGTCCACCGCAACAAACGCCGCCACAGGAGCTCCAAAAAACTGATAGTTGTTCGCAAACCAAGCCAACCGCGCCATCTTGTCCTCGCGCGGGATGCCAAGACGCTGATACATCGTTTCCCCCACCGCAAACCGCTGGCTGCGATACGGTTCCTTTAATGGTTGCGGGTAAACAGGATATTCAGGCGCATCGACAGAGGTTTTTTTCGCCATCCCCGCCTTAAACTCTACCATCCGATCCCCATGCAGCAAATACACCCGCCACGGCTGCACATTGCCACCAGACGCGGCACGGCTTGCCTTGACCAAAACATCTCGCACGGCGTCCACGTCAACACCACCTTCTAAAAAGGCACGACAAGACCGCCGTTGCGCCACTGCCTCTGAAACCCTCATACGCTGACCTCTTTCACCGCGTCCGCGATCATCTGCAAACACGCATCATCGCTAAACCGATGATCCGCCCCCTTCACAAAGGTCAGCCGCAGATCATCGCAGGTCACATGCTCCACAATCCGCAAAGGCACGTCCATCACCACATCCACATCTGCGGTTCCGTGCAGCAACCGCACTGGAAACGGCAGATCAAGTGGGGAGCGCAGCACCAATTGCTCCCGCCCATCCTCGATCAACTTTTGAGTAATCACATACGGACCATCATCATACTCAGACGGCAATTCCACCCGCCCTGTCCGCGCCATTTCATCTTTTTGCGAATCCGAAAACCCCATCCACATGCTGTCTTCGGTAAAATCAGGCGCAGCCGCAATGCCCACCAAACCTGCCACGCGATCAGGCCGCGCCCGTGCGCACAACAACGACATCCAGCCGCCCATGGAACTGCCAACCAAAACCTGCGGCCCCTCCGTTAGCTCATCCAAAACCGCAATCGCATCTTGGGCCCATTCGCCAATACACCCATCGGTGAAATCCTCGGACGAACTGCCATGCCCCGAATAATCAAACCGCAAAAACGCGCGGCCCTCGCGCTTGGCCCAATCCTCCAGAAACACCGCCTTTGTGCCCTCCATGTCGGATTTGAATCCGCCCAAGAACACCACGCCCGGCCCTGTGCCTTCGGTTTTCCGATACGCAATCCGCCGTCCGTTTGCTTCTAAAAAATCCATGCTACACCTCTATCCATTCACCAGGGTCGAGCCCTTCTAACGTCCAATCACCAACCGAATACCGAATAAGCCGCAAACACGGATGCCCCACCGCCGCCACCATGCGCCGCACCTGCCGATTGCGCCCCTCACGAATGGTGATCTTTAACCAATAATCATCCACCGTCTTACGCGACCGCACAGGCGGAACCCGTTCCCACAGCCCCTTTGGTTCGTCCATATATTCCACCTCCGCGGGCTTTGTACGTCCGTCCTTCAAATCCACGCCCGTACGCAAAGCCTCCATAGCCTCCGCATCTGGCAAGCGTTCCACCAACACCCAATAGGTCTTGGGTGATTTGAATTTCGGTGACGCAATGCGGTTCTGCAATGCGCCATCATCCGTCAAAACCAGCAACCCCTCACTGTCCCGATCGAGCCGCCCCGCCGCATACACATCCTTCACAGGCACAAAATCCCGCAGCGATTGGTGCCCCCCTTCAGATGTGAATTGGGACAAAACGTTCATCGGTTTGTTCAGAAGTATTGTCGTCATATCTTCCTCTTCCGCGTCGCCAAATACACGCCCGCCCCCGCAAACACAAACCCGATCCACGCCCAAAACGGCATCGCCTCGCCCAGCGCAAACCATGCCATCACGGCGGCTACAGGGGGAACCATAAACAATTGCGCAGACACTTTTGAAACCTCACCCGCACGGATCATCGCCAGCAGCAGCCCGATCGCAATAACCGAATTCCCGATCACCAGATACGCCAGCGCCCCAATAAACTCCCACGTCCACTGCACGTTTGTCACGTCCTCCATCAGCAAAAACGGCAGCAAACAGATCAGTCCAGCCGCATAGCCAATCAGGTTCGCGGTCACAGGATGATGCGACAAACCAAACCGCTTCTCCCACAGCGTGCCTGCCACCATCCCGAACATCCCCAGCGTGGTGAACACATAGCCAACCACAGGTGTCGGCCCCACGTTCATTCGCGCCAAAATCACGACAGCGGCCCCAATCAGCGCAAGGATCAGCCCACCCCACTGCGCCAGCCCCACATGCTCCCCCGCCCAACGCGGCGCAATCAACGCCACCGCAATCGGCTGCATCGACATAATCAATGCCGACGTCCCCGCAGGAATCCCGTTCACAAACCCCAGATAATTCAGCCCGAAATACACCGTCTGGATCATCACCCCAACAAAGGCCAAATGCCCCCAGTCGGCCCACGTTTTCGGCAATGGCGGGCGCAAAATCAGAAATAGCACCCCCATGATCAGCACCACAAACCCAAACCGCAACCCCAACAAAGTCATCGGCGGCGCATACTGCAACCCGATCTTCGCCACAGTATAGCCCCCCGCCCAAAGCAGCAGAAAAATCACAGGGGCAAGGATCAGCCAAAGGGGTTTGTTATCAGGCATACCCGCACTCTTAGGAGGATTGCCACCAGACACAACCACCAACTGGTGTGCATGAGTTTCAGGCCGCACCTGACATCTCCACAGCTGAGTACAGTTCAACCAACACACCCCCGCTTGACTTCCCCCCCCATCCCCGCCAAAACGCCTCCAACATAACCCGCAACCGGGCGCTTCGTAGGCGTCAAAACGATGGAGGAGCCAGCACAATGGCCAACATTACCCTTACCCTTCCCGATGGCGCACAGCGCGAATATGCAGCAGGCATCACAGGTGCCGAAGTGGCCGCTGACATCTCAAAATCCTTGTCCAAGGCCGCGTTTTCTTGCTCTGTAAACGGCGAACACCGCGATCTGTCCCGCGCTATCGACACCGATGCCGACTTCGCCATCCACACCATCAAAGACGACGCCCAAGCGTTGGAGCTGATCCGCCACGACTGCGCCCATATCATGGCCCGTGCGGTGCAGGAAATCTGGCCAGACGTCAAAGTCACTATCGGCCCTGTGATCAAAGACGGCTGGTATTATGACTTTGACCGCGCTGAACCCTTCACCCCAGAAGACCTCGGCGCAATCGAGAAAAAGATGCGCGAGATCATCAACAAACGCGAACCTGTGACGACAGAGGTTTGGGACCGCGACCGCGCCATCAAGTTCTACCAAGACAACAACGAACCCTACAAAGTCGAACTGATCGAAGCCATCCCCGGCGACGAACCTCTGCGCATGTATTGGCACGGCGATTGGCAGGATCTGTGCCGCGGCCCGCACTTGCAACACACAGGTCAAGTGCCAGGTGACAGCTTCAAACTCATGTCCGTCGCAGGCGCCTATTGGCGTGGGGACAGCAACAACGCCATGCTGCAACGCATCTACGGCGTGGCGTTCAAAAACAAAAACGACCTCAAAGCTCACCTTCTGATGCTGGAAGAGGCCGCCAAACGCGACCACCGAAAATTGGGCCGCGAAATGGACCTGTTCCACATGCAAGAAGAGGCCCCCGGCCAAATCTTCTGGCACCCCAACGGCTGGCGCATCTACACAGGCCTTCAAGACTACATGCGCCGCATGCAGGACAAAAACGGCTATGTCGAGGTGAACACCCCGCAAGTGGTGGACCGCAAACTCTGGGAAGCCTCAGGCCACTGGGAAAAATACCAAGAGAATATGTTCATCGTTGAAGTGGACGAGGAGCACGCCCGCGAAAAGGCAGTGAACGCTCTCAAACCCATGAACTGCCCCTGCCACGTGCAAATCTTCAACCAAGGCCTGAAATCCTACCGCGACCTGCCTTTGCGCATGGCCGAATTCGGCTCTTGTAACCGTTATGAACCCTCAGGCGCATTGCACGGCATCATGCGCGTGCGCGGCTTTACCCAAGATGACGGCCACATCTTCTGTCGCGAAGACCAGATCGAAGAAGAAACCAAAATCTACATCGACTTCTTGTCAAACGTGTACCGCGATCTGGGCTTTGAAGAATTCGAAGTGCTCTTCTCCACCCGCCCCGAAGTCCGCGCAGGGTCAGACGAGGTCTGGGACAAAGCCGAAGAAGCGCTTTTGTCGGCCACCCGCGCCGCTGGCATTGAACCGGGCATTAACCCCGGCGAAGGCGCGTTTTACGGCCCGAAACTGGAATTCACCCTGACAGACGCCATCGGCCGCAAATGGCAGTGTGGCACCCACCAAGTGGATTTCGTCCTGCCTGAACGGCTCGACGCGAATTACATCGGCGAAGACGGCAACAAACACCGCCCCGTCATGTTGCACCGCGCCACACTCGGCTCTTTTGAACGGTTCATCGGGATCCTGATCGAATCCCACGCAGGCAAACTGCCCTTCTGGCTCGCTCCACGCCAAGTTGTCGTCGCCTCCATTGTGTCAGACGCAAACGACTACGTGTTTGAAGTGGTCGAAGCGCTCAATGCCGCAGGCGTGCGCGCCGAGGCGGACATTCGCAATGAAAAGATCAACTATAAGGTCCGCGAACACTCCCTGTCCAAAGTGCCAGCCATCCTCGCCATTGGTATGAAAGAGGTGGAAGAACGCACCGTTTCCGTGCGCCGCTTGGGCCAGAAACAAACCAGCGTTCAAGCGCTCGACGCTGTGATTGCGGAACTTTCAGCAGAAGCAACACCACCCGATCTGCTTTAGCGCCTACAACGGGGCCGTGCCTTCAACCCAAAACTCATCACGGCGGGATTGAATTTCCGCCGCGATGAAATCCACAAACACCCGCACCCGCGCGTTTTTGCGTAAATCCCGATGAAGCAACAACCACAGGCTGCGCGTTGGCACTGGCGTTTGAAACGGGGCACGCACCAGACCGGGGTGTCGATCCCCCATGGCGCAAACCAAATACGCCATACCCATCCCCGCCGCGGCCAAGGTTACATGTGGAACCGCCTCTGAAATGCGATGCCGCAACTGTGCCTTTGGATAATGGGTCGCCTTCACCCATGGCGCGGTGATATCCCCTTCTGGCTCAAACCAGCCAATAAAATGCAGCCCCTCACCGCCATTGTCCTTAACCCGCTTTGCGTATTCAGGCGTGCAATAGGCCGCTTGCGAACAGGCCACCAACTTGCGCCCAACAACATCATCGTCCACATGAAACGCCGCGCGGAAACTGACATCAGCTTCCCGCTTCGCCAAATCTGCAATGTCATTGGTAAAACGTACGTTCAATTCGATTGCGGGATAAAGGTCTGAAAACTTGCTGAAATCATCCACGATAGACGTCATGGACAACGCATGGGGCACCGTCACATGCACCGTACCTTTGGGTTCCGTATCGCTCCCCGCAATCACGCGGGCCGCTGCGTTCATTTCTTCCTCAACCCGTTCTGCATAGGGCATAAAATCATCCCCCAACTGCGTCAGCACCAGCCCGCGTTTTGATCGGTCGAACAGCCTCGCACCCGCACGATCCTCCATCATCGACAAACGCCGCGTGACAGTCGTGTGATTGATCCCCAACGCCTCGGACCCGCCGCGCAATGTACCAGCACGCGCCACTGCCAAAAAATACTTCAGGTCATCCCAGTTAAATGTATGCGCTTCAGTTGGCATTGTTCGCAGTCATAGTTGGTTCATATTTGAACCACTATGTTCAAAAATTCTCATCTACACAACATTTTTTGAACATCTTACCCTACGTGCAAATCATGGCCCAACCGCGCCCTCAATTTTGGAACAGACCTTATGAAAATGATCTTACTCAGCACTCTCGCCGTTATCCTCGTCGTAGGTGTCATATCCAGTTTTGTCTTAACCCGTGACGGATCGCTTAAAACACCTGTGGGCACGGGAACTGTCACCATTGATGCAAGCACATTCGAGGCCTTCCCCCTGCCCGACTACGCTGCTGCGTTTGTGGACGACGATTACAAAAGCTATTTCATCGAGGTCGCCCCAGGCATCAAAATGCACATCCTCGAGGTCGGCACCGGTCAGCCCGTTTACATGCAGCACGGTGTTCCCACCTCTGGCTTCTTGAACCGCAAAGTCGCCGACGCACTGCCCCGCGACCAATTTCGCGTGATCATGCCCACGCTCATTGGTCTTGGATTTTCGTCCAAAGTCCCCGCCAGTCAGATCACCCTCGAAAATCAAATCGCTTGGACGAATACTGCGCTTACGAAACTTGCCCTAAAAGACGTGATCTTCGTAGGCCAAGATTGGGGCGGCCCCATTGGCATGGGCGCTCTCGCTCGTTCCCCTGAAATGGCAAGCGGCGCGGTTATTCTAAATACTGTGCTTGATGCCCCAAAGGTAGACCGCGAAATTGCTTTGCCGCTCAAAATCGTCAACACTCCCATCGTGGGCGAGCTTTTCCTCGAAGGCGTCGTGTCTATCTTCAACCAATTGGCTGGCCTGCAAAAAGACCCTGCCTCCATGCCCGCTGATGTGATCGCGCTTTATGCAAAACCTGTGCAGGATAGTGGCAATGCCAAGGGCCCACTGGCACTGACACGCATGGCAGTGACAGGACCAGACCACCCAAATGCCCACCATTTCGTTGCAATCGAGGCTTATCTCGCAGATTGGAACCACCCGACCGAAATCGTTTGGGGATTGGCCGATCCGATTTTGGGCAAACGCCTTTCAGATATGACCCCCCTCTTCCCGAATGCGGAAGTAACCAAACTCGACCAAGGTCATTTCCTGCAAGAAGAAGCACCAAAAGACGTTGCCGCTGCGATCCAGCGCGTTGCCGATCAACTCTGATTGGGCTCTCAGCAATCGACTAAAATACAACACACACGTGGCTTGATTCCCACAGTAGTGCCCAAATTCTGCCCGAATCAGGGTCCAGCCTGATCTGATCAAGCGTCAAAATAGGCGCAGCAGTCACGAGGCAACACAATGGCATCTCAATACGACCCACGCGAGCAGCGCGAATGTCCGAATGCACCCGACGCACAGACATTGCGCACCTCACAAACACTCCAATCAAAGGCTGAAATCCCACAATATGTGGCGAAATCGACTGAACCTGCACCTCGAATGCAGTTTCTGATTTCTGGGCTCCAAGCCCGCTACGGCTGATGATCCTACGCACAGAACGTCCCAGCGACATTGAAGCAATCTATCAACTGACCAAAGCGGCCTTTGCACCTATGGCCTACAGCGATGGAACCGAACAGGATTGCATCAATGCCCTGCGTGATGACGGGGATCTAACACTCTCCTTGGTGGCTGAAATTGACGATGAAATCGTCGGCCATGTGGCGTTCTCTCCCGTTACGTTAAACGGCATATCGGATGGTTGGTTTGGCCTCGGCCCGATTTCTGTTGCAACAACCCACCAGAAAAGCGGCATTGGCAGCGCCCTTATCAACCAAGGACTCGATTGGTTGAAATCCCAAAACGCCAAAGGTTGCGTTCTAATCGGTGATCCAAACTATTACGCCCGTTTTGGTTTTGTCAGCAATGGCGACCTAACCTATCACGACCTGCCCACAAAATACGTTCAATGGCTCGGTTTTGATGGCAACACCGCATCAGGTAAATTGATCTTTTCTCGTGGTCTTGAACCAAAACCCGCTTAGCTGCGTATCCCACCGATCTTGTCCCGCGCCACCCACGCGCTCACGATCACCGACATCACCAACCCCAATGTCACCGCCAGCGCAATGCCGAGCCAAACCCCCAACGTGCCCATGTCAAACACACGCACAAACAACCAGATAAACACCAACACCCCGATACCTTGGCGGAAAATCCCAATCCACAAAGTCCAGATCGGTTTTTGCAATGCCTGTAAAAACGAATTCATCGCGAACAACACGATGTAAACGGGCAGGATAAACCCATCCACCCGCAGGTATTGCGCGCCGATGCGAATAACCTCTGGGTCAGACGAAAAGATCGCCATCAGATACGGCGCGGCCACCCACAACACCAGTGACCCCACAAACATCAGCGCCACGCCAGCTTTGCAGCAAAACGCCACGGCCTCGCGCACCCGATCAAAATTCTGCGCACCATAGTTCTGAGCCACAATCGGCAACAATGCCCCAGTTAGCCCAAATCCAGGCAACAAGATCAGCTGCTCCACCCGCAATCCAATACCGTAGGCCGCCACGGCAGACCCCCCGAACCCTTTCAGGAAATACTGCACCACAAAGCCCGCAACCATCATCACCATCATGGTAAACGCGGTTGGAATGGCCTGCTGGGTAATCTCCCAAATCCACTTGGCGCGGGGCCGAAATACCATCTCTTGCGCATCGGCCATAATATCCGATTTCATCACCTGCATCAGGATGTAAACCATAACCCCTGTTTGGCTGATCACCGTACTTGCGGCGATGCCGTTAAACCCCATACCCCCCCAAACGTTCGGGATTCCGAAAATCAGCAATGGGTTCAGCACAAGGTTCACAAAGAACGCTACAATCTGCGCCCGCTGCATGGATTTCATGTCCCCTTCTGCGCCTAAAATCCCATTTGCCCCAAAGGCGACCAAAAACCCTGGAACAGCAAACAACAGCACATTGAAATACGCCTCACCCGCGTCACGGTACGCCCCAGGCGCAGAAATAATCGCCAACAACGCTGGCCCCACCACATAACCCACTATCGCCAACACCACCGATGCAATCACCGCATAGCTAATGCCCTGACATGCAATGCGTTTCGCCTGCCCGCCCCGCTTTTCACCCAGCGCCTTGCCCACCAACGCACTCAGCGCCGAATTCAGGCCAAAGCCAAAAGCCACCATGACGAAGAATACTTGAAACGACACCGCCAGACCCGCCTGTGCCTCGGTCGAAATCATCCCCGCGTAAAATGTGTCCACCACATTATAAAGGGTGGTGAACACCATTCCGATGGCCATGGGAATGGCCAAAGTGCGAAAATGCCCCGCAATGGGTCCAACCGTAAGGTCTTGGCCTTTTGACATTGTGTTCTCCTTTAACCCATCCGTGGCACGTCCCATCCCAACTGTCACGCCTGAAAGCGACTTGACGCACGTCGCGCAGACAGGCATCACCCGCCTATGCTGATATACAAAATCTTCCGATCCGACGAATGGACTGACATGCAGGCCAAAGGCGAAACCACAGGCGCACCCATCGACCTTGCCGATGGCTATGTGCATTTTTCCACCGCTGAACAGGCCGTTGAAACCGCCGCCAAACACTTCGCGGGCGCAGACGGGCTTTGGCTGATCGCTGCCGAAACGGATCGAATGAATACCCTGAAATGGGAAATCTCTCGCGGGGGCGCAAAATTCCCGCACCTCTATGAAACGTTCAAGATGGATCATGTTGTCTGGGCTGAGGAGCTGCCCCTAATCGACGGCATTCACCAATTCCCCGAAATGTCATGAAGCTTACAGAGAAACTCGCACTGGCCGCCATGTATCGCCTCGACCCCGAACTCGGTCACACACTGGCGATCAAGGCCTTGCAGGCAGGTCTCACTCCCAAACCTGGCCCCGTCACATCGCCCCGCCTGCGCACCACCCTTGCAGGGCTCGACCTCCCCAATCCCGTCGGCCTCGCCGCTGGATTTGATAAAAACGCCACCGCGCTTAAACCCTTGTTGCAAACGGGGTTTGGTTTCATCGAAGCAGGTGCAGCAACGCCGCTGCCGCAGCCTGGCAACGACAAACCCCGCCTGTTCCGCCTGCGCGAAGACCAGGCCTCGATCAACCGCTTTGGCTTTAACAACGAAGGCGCGAAGGCCATCGCCGCCCGCCTCGCCGTACGCCCTAACACTGGCATCATTGGCCTCAACCTCGGGGCCAACAAAACTGCCACCGACCGCGCTGCGGATTTCGCCTCTGTCCTAAAAACCTGCGGCGCACATGTGGATTTCGCCACCGTTAATGTGTCTTCCCCCAACACCGAACGCCTGCGTGATCTTCAAGGCAAAGCAGCGCTTTCCGCTCTCCTCGCTGGGGTGATGGAGGTGCGCGAAACCCTGCCAAACCGCATCCCGATTTTTCTGAAAATCGCCCCCGATCTGAACAGCGAAGAACTCAACGACATCGCCGAGGTCGCAAAAACCTCTCATCTCGATGCCATCATCGCCACCAATACAACCCTGTCACGTGATGGTCTGATCAGCGCGGATCGCGACGAAATGGGCGGTCTCGCAGGCCAGCCTCTGTTTGAAAAATCGACCCGCATCCTTGCGCAATTGCACAGTCTGACAGACGGTGACATTCCTTTGATCGGCGTCGGCGGCATCGGCTCTGCGGATCAGGCCTATGCGAAAATCCGCGCAGGCGCATCGGCCGTGCAACTCTATACCGCCTTAGTGTACAGCGGCCTGTCACTTGCTGCAGACATTGCAAACGGGCTCGACGCACTCTTGAAACGCGATGGCTTTGCATCGGTTGCCGATGCGGTCGGTACAGATAAGGACCCTTGGTTATGACAACGATCTGGCACAACCCACGCTGCACAAAATCCCGCCAAACCCTCGCTCTGCTCGAAGAAAACGGCGAAACCCCAAACGTGATAAAATACCTCGAAACCCCGCCTAGCATTGATGAAATCCGCGCGGCCCTAACGGCGCTCAACGTCCCCGCGATCCAAATCATGCGTACGGGTGAAAAAACCTTCAAGAATCTGGGCCTGTCGAAAATCGACCCCGATGAAACCCTCATCACAGCCATGGCCGAAAACCCCATCCTGATCGAGCGCCCCATCGTGTTTAAAAACGACCGCGCCGCCATCGGACGCCCCCCAGAAGATGTGCTAAATATCCTCTAAAGTATGGTGCCCAAAGTCATCCAAAACGGGCGCAACACCAGATAACCCAACACCCACATAGCCGCTGGAATCGGACAGCGGCCCTGCCACATGTTGCAATTCCAACGTGGTATAAGGGCGTTTCCACAACCACTCCCGATGGGCCACATCCTCTAGCCCATGGCCGGGCGGCACATCCTCTGTGAACCCCAGAAAATACAACGTAAATCCAAACCCCACCACAGGCTGCACCGACAACAGCTTCATCCCCAACTGATCGCGCCAGACACCAAGCGATGATTCCACATCATTCGTGCGCAACGTGATCTGCCCGATCCGCGCACCCCCACCGAGCGGCGCATCGCTATCCCCTGCACCTGCCGTCCGATTGGCCTCAAAATCATGCTGTAACAGCTCGATCTGATATCCCGCGGGATCAGCCAGATGCGCCATGTAACCGATATCTTGAAACTGCTTCGGCACAGAAACCACTACCCCACGCCGCTTCAATTGCGCTACGGCCATATCCACATTCGGCAGCGTGATCCCAATTTTCCAATATCGATCCGCGCGGCTCTGCACCCCCGCAATCCCTTGGCGCAGCAGCACATCCGCATCGCCGCCACCGTATCCCACACGCACGAACCCCGCACCCTGATCCCGCACCGACATGCCAAGCACATCACAGTAGAACGCCGCCAACCCCTCAGGCTCATCCGCCATCAGTTCCACAAACGCCAATCCACGCTTCTTTGTTCCTGAAATACTCAAATCACCCCTCCGCCGCACGTTCCAACGCTGGATACCGCACCGCCAACGTCACCCCTCGTGCCACAAAGAAAATGATCAACGCCGCCCACAGGCCGTGATTGCCAAAAGGCTCCAACAGCAGCCAAATTGCCAGCCAATACACGCCAAAGCTGATCAGCATCATGTTGCGCATGTCTGTGGTCCGCGTTGCCCCGATGAATATTCCATCCAACATCCAAGACGGCCCACCCAAAAACGGCGCCAAGATCATCCATATCAGATAGACCCGCGCCAACGCCCGCACTTCAGGCGCGGTGGTCATCACATCAATCAGCCACCCACCCGCAAAGAAAAAGAATATGGACAGGATCACGATCACCACAGCCCCCCAAAAACTGGTGATCATCACAGATCGGCGCAATCGTCCGCGATCCTTCGCACCCAGCGCCTGTCCAATCAGTGCCTCTGCAGCAAAGGCAAAGCCATCCATCGCATTTGCAGTGATAAACAAAAACTGGATCAAAACCTGATTGGCCGCCAGCGTTGTGTCATCAAACGCCGACCCAAGAAACAGGAAAGATGCAAAACAGATCAACAACAACACGGATCGGATCATAATGTCGCTGTTCACCAGCGCCATACGTTTCAGGATCACTCGATCAAACACCACCGTCCAGTTTTTCCAGTAATCTCCGCGAAATCCATCACGCACCAACCAAACCCCCAGCACCAGGCCCGACAGTTCAGCAATCATCGTGGCCACCGCCACCCCTTCAACACCCCAGCCAAGGCCAAGCACGAACCACAGATCCAGCAGAATGTTCACGCCGTTCATCCAAACTTGCAGCACCAGCACCGCGCGCGTGCGCTCATGGGCCACCAACCACCCCGTCAGCCCATAAACCGCAATCGCCGCAGGGGCGCTCCAAATCCGAATTTGCAAATAACCATAGGCAAGGCTTTCCACCTCCGCACTTGCGGGGGCCAGTTGAAAGGCCATCCAAAAAATCGGTACTTGCAGAACAATCATCAGAAATCCTGCGGCAAAACCGATCATCAGGCTGCGCACCAACAGCGCGCACACTTCGCCGCGATCATTGGCCCCAATCGCTTGCGCCGCCAATCCCGCCGTACCCATCCGCAAAAAGCCGAAAATCCAATAGACAGAGGTCAAGATCACCGCCCCAATGCCAACGGCCCCAATCGGCGCGGCCAGCCCCATTTGCCCCACCACGCCCGTATCCACCGCGCCTAAAATGGGCGTGGTGGCGTTGGAAATCACAATGGGAATGGCCACGTTTAAAACGCGGCGATGGGTCAGTTCACCCTGTGGGATCGCCGCTTTATCCATCCACGTCCAATCGCGGCATCAAAAAATGCCCCGTGGCTTGGGCGTATAGCTTTTCGCGATTGTCCTGCCACGCTTCGACATGCACAGACGCATAGCGCCGTCCAGATCGGTTCACCCGCGCACGCGCATAACAATCCCGCGGCAAACCACTGCGCAGGTAATCCACCGTGAAATCAATAGTCTTGGGCAGGCGCAAATACCCTGCCGCCTTAACCGCTTCCACATCCGTCTTTTCTTCTTCCAGCGCGCCCCAGGCCCGCTGCCATGCCAGTTCAATCAGCGCTGCCATTTCCAGAAACGATGCCGTTGCTCCGCCGTGGATGGCGGGCAACACAGGATTACCGATAATCTTGGGATCAAACGCCATCACCGCCGTTAACTCGTCGCCGCGCCGATCAAAACTGACGCCCATAAATTCGATATACGGAACACTGTCCACCAACGCCTTTAACGCCCCATCGCGGCGTTCTTTGACGATTTGCAATGGTTCTGGCTGTTTCATGACGCGTCCTTTTTCAAACGAGCAAAGGTAAAGGCCCCCGTGGCGCTGGCCACGGGTTTTTCCGCGTCCCCGTCATGGGCAAAGGCCCGCACAAACGCCACGGTCCGCGTCACATGGTACACATGGGCATGGGTCACAATCCGTTCCCCCACTTTCGCTGGCCGCATATATTCTATGCGCAAATCAATCGTTGCCGTGGGTTTGCCGCTTTCTGGATGCAACGACACGGCCAACCCACAACAGGTGTCCATCAACGCCGACACAGCCCCCCCATGCACCACGCCCGTTTCAGGATCGCCCACAATGCGTTTGTCATAAGGCATCGACATCGACGCCTCTGCCGCGCCCATGCTTTCCAGCCGAATATTCAGCGCCGCACAAAACGGCAACGCATTGATAAACTGCGCGGCAATCTTTTCGCGCCTGTCTTGGGATATCTCTGCCATAGGTCTCGGTCTTTCTGCTGTCCCCCATCAATACGGGGCATCTGCGCACAGGCACAAGCCCAAACCTTTGGCCAAAATACACCCAAACCCTAAGGCGCGAAATCACATCTTGTTTTGCTCTGCGAAACACTGTTTCATATTGCAACGCCTGATAGGTTTGTTAGGCTCTGCCCAAATCCTCTTAGTTACGGAATGCACGGAATGACCGTCGACCGCCTTACCCTCAAAGAAATGTGCGCCAAGTTCAACGTCACCACACGAACGCTGCGCTATTATGAATACATCGAATTGCTGTTCCCCGAAAAAGAGGGCCGCACCCGATTTTACGGACCAACTGAATTTGCTCGCATGGAATTGATCCTGCGGGGCAAACGCTGGGGTTTCTCACTCGAAGAAATTCGCCAGTGGCTCGAAATGTACGACAAAGAAGATAACTCCGCTCAGCTGGAAACCCTTCTTGAAATGGCCGAACGCCAGCTTGTCGCGCTCGAATCGCAGTACGAACAATTGGGTGAAACCCTCGTTGACCTAAAAGAAATGCGCAACCGCACCCTCGATCGCATCAAAAACATAAAATAATTCGAAATTTTTTTCGTTGTTTTTCAGGGCTTTTCCCTGTGACGTCACGTCTCTTTACGTTAACGTCATGGTCTTCACCTTGAAAACTGCTAAGTTGACGTTCACGTAAGCGTCAGTTCAGACACCCTATGCACGAGGTACACCATGACCGAAGTTCGCAAGACCATTCGCCAAATGTGCGAAGAATTTGACGTAACACCCCGCACCCTTCGTTTTTACGAAGCCAAAGAACTGATCTCGCCCCTGCGCGAAGGCCAGAAACGCCTTTACGGCAAACGCTCTCAGGCAAGGCTCAAGCTGATCCTGCAAGGCAAACGCTTTGGCTTTTCACTCGAAGAAATCCGCCAACTGCTCGACCTTTACTATATCGGCGATCAGCAACGCACCCAAATGACCAAAACCTATGATCTTGCTGTGGAACGGCTTGCGGCCATGAAACAGCAACGCGCAGAATTGGACACCACCATCGCTGAATTTGAAAAACAGCTGCAATGGGGTGCCAACTTTATCGCCGATCTCACCGCCAAAGAGGCGGCAGAATAACCGCCTCTCCCTAAGCCCCAAACCAAGACCCCAAGGAGCCACACCATGCCAACATACGCCGCCCCCACCAAAGATATGGCCTTCGTCCTGCACGATCTGCTAGGCATCGAAAAATCAAATGTGCCAGGCTACGACGATCTGACACCCGATTTCACATCCGCCATTCTGGAAGAAGCCGCCAAAATCCACCAAGACGTGATCGCACCTTTGAACGTTGTGGGCGACAAAGAAGGCTGTAAACTGGAAAACGGCGTTGTGCGCACGCCAACAGGGTTTAAAGACGCGTTTGACCAATTCCGCGAAGGCGGCTGGACAGGTATCGCCTGCGAAGAAGAATTCGGCGGCCAAGGCCTGCCATATTTGATGGGCACAACCATCGGCGAAATGACATCTGCGGCAAACCAGGCTTTCGCCATGTACGGCGGCCTGACCAACGGCGCATATGCCTCCATCCTTGCCCACGGCTCTCAGGCGCAAAAAGAAACCTATCTGCCCAACATGGCGTCCTGCAAATGGACAGGCACGATGAACCTGACCGAACCGCATTGCGGCACCGATCTGGGCATGATGCGCACCAAAGCCGAACCTCAAGCGGACGGTTCTTACAAAATCTCTGGTCAGAAAATCTTTATCTCTGCGGGCGAACACGACATGTCCGACAACATCATCCACTTGGTGTTGGCGAAAATCGTGGGCGGCCCTGAAGGCATCAAAGGCGTCTCCCTCTTCATCGTACCAAAATTCATGGTTAACGAAGACGGGTCCGAAGGCGCGCGCAACGGTGTCTCCTGTGGTGCAATCGAAGAAAAGATGGGCATCCACGGCAACTCCACTTGCGTGATGAACTACGACGAAGCCACAGGCTATCTCTTGGGCGACGAGCACAAAGGCATGCGTGCCATGTTCACCATGATGAACCACGCCCGCCTCGGTGTTGGCCTGCAAGGTCTGGCTCAAGCCGAAGCCGCCTACCAAAACGCTGTTGTCTACGCCAAAGACCGCCTGCAAGGCCGCGCAGTCACAGGGGCGGAAAACCCAGACGGCCCAGCCGACCCGATCATCGTACACCCAGATGTGCGCCGCTCTCTTATGGATCAAAAGTCCTTTATCGAAGGCGCACGCGCATTCGTTTACTGGGGTGCCATGATGATCGACCAAGCCCACGGGCTGGAGGACAAAGACGCAGACGGCATGATTTCCTTGCTGACACCTGTGATCAAAGGCTTCCTCACCGATCAAGGTTACGACATGACCGTGCAAGCTCAACAGCTTTATGGTGGTCACGGCTATATCGAAGAATGGGGCATGTCCCAATTCACCCGCGATGCCCGTATCGCCATGATCTATGAGGGCGCAAACGGCGTTCAGGCGCTAGACCTCGTAGGGCGTAAATTGGCGCAAGACGGCGGCAAGCATGTGATGGCCTTCTTTGAAATGGTGAAGTCCTTCATCTCTGAAAACAAAGACAACGAAGCCCTCGTTGATTTCATCGAACCGCTGAAAGCCGCGTCCAAAGACTTGCAAGCCGCAGGCATGTTCTTCATGCAGAACGGTATGAAAGACCCGAACGCCGCCCTGTCTGGTTCCAACGACTTCATGCACATGTTCGGTCACGTCTGCCTCGGCCTGATGTGGGCCCGCATGGCAAAGGCCGCAACGTCAGCGCTTGACGCTGGCACGGATGATCCAGAGTTTTATCAAAACAAACTGGTGACTGGCCGCTACTACATGGCGCGTCAATTGCCCGCCACAGGGATGCACCTCGCGCGTATCCAATCTGGCGCGGACACCGTTATGGGCCTAAGCGCAGAAGCGTTTTAATTACACGAAAATCGGGTGGCGTTCGCGCCACCCAAAACCGACGTCAGGGAGAGACACATGTCGATTGCACCACTTAAATCTGCTTGGATGACCGAAGAGCATCAAATGCTCGACGAGATGACAACAAACTTCATCTCCACCGAATGGGCTCCCAAATTTGAAAAGTGGCGCAAGCAAGGGGAAATGGACATCGAAACCTGGCAAGAGGCTGGCGAACTTGGCCTGCTTTGCCCCTCCATTCCAGAAGAATACGGCGGCGCTGGTGGTGATTTCGGCCACGAAGCCGTGATCCTGATGGCAGGCTCCCGCCTCAACCTCGCCTCATGGGGCCACGGCATCCACTCTGGAATCGTGGCCCACTACATTCTGCACTGCGGTACAGAAGAACAGAAAAAACGCCTGCTGCCAAAAATGGTGTCAGGTGAACTCGTCGGCGCGCTCGCCATGACCGAACCTTCTGGTGGTTCCGATGTGCAAGGCATCAAAACCCGCGCCATCAAAGAAGGCAACAACTACAAAATGTCTGGCTCCAAGACCTTTATCACCAATGGTCAACACGCCAACCTGATCCTTGTGGCCGCCAAAACCGACCCTTCCCAAGGCGCAAAAGGCACGTCCCTGATGATCCTTGAAACAGACGGCGCAGAGGGTTTCACCCGTGGCCGCAACCTCGACAAAATCGGCATGAAAGCCGCCGACACGTCAGAGCTGTTCTTTGACAATGTGGAAATCCCACCAGAAAACGTTCTGGGCGGCGACGAAGGCCGTGGCTTTTACCAAATGATGCAACAACTGCCCCAAGAACGCCTGATCATCGGCTGCGGTGCTGTTGGCGCGATGGAAGGCGCTGTCGCCACCACAATCGAATACTGCAAAGAGCGCAAAGCGTTTGGGAAATCCATCATGGAATTCCAAAACACCAAATTCAAATTGGTGGAATGCGCCACAAAAACCCAAGTGGCCCGCGCTTACCTCGACACCTGTATCGCAGCGCACCTGCGCGGTGAGTTGACAGTCGAACAAGCAGCCATGCAGAAATACTGGCTCACGGACACTCAAGGAGAAGTGCTCGACGAATGCTTGCAACTTCATGGGGGCTACGGCTTCATGATGGAATACGCCGTTGGCGAAATGTGGACCGACGCCCGTGTCCAACGCATTTACGGCGGCACAAACGAAATCATGAAAGAGCTCGCAGGCCGCGCGCTTTAAGGCACACAATACCTCACTGCCCCCGACGTGATCGGGGGCCTCGCGCAACAATCGCTCAGGTCCCTGATTAAATCAGGGACAGTACCGACAGAAGGAACAAACAGATGGCTGATTACAAACTCTACTGCTTTGGCGAAAGCGGCAACTCTTACAAAGCCGCACTGCCCCTCTCCCTCTCGGGTCTCGATTGGGAAGCTGTCTATGTTGATTTCTTCAACGGCGAAGGCCGATCCCCAGAATACCGCGCCAACGTCAACGCATTCGGCGAAGCTCCCGCTCTGATCCATGGTGATGAAAAAATCGCCCAATCAGGCGTGATCCAGTCTTACATCACCGAACAATCGGGCAAATTTGGCGGCAACACAGCCGCCGAAAAACGCCAAGTGCAGGCATGGGTTCTGTGGGACAACCACAAACTCTCCTCCATGGCGGGCCTCACCCGATTCTTGATGAACTTCCTGCCCGAAGACAAACGCCCGCAAGAAGTCATCGCCTTTAACAAAGGCCGCCTTGCCGCAGCCTATGCCACACTCGACGCAGCACTCGAAGGACGCGATTGGCTGGTGGGCGATGGTGTCACCAATGCCGATTTCTCCTGCTGCGGCTACCTCTACTACCCTGAACCGTTCGGCTTTGTGCGCAGCGATCACGCCAACATCAACCGCTGGCTCTCCAACATCGAAGCCCTCGACGGCTATAAAGCCCCCTACGACCTGATGCCCGGCTCCCCAGCCGACCGCGCTTAATTCACACCCATAACGCCCCCGATTAAATCGGGGGCCTTTCACTAAAACACACGCTCCAAAGGATCACAAAATGACCCACGACGCATATATCTACGACACCACGCGCTCCCCGCGCGGCAAAGGCAAAAAAGACGGTTCCTTGCACGAGGTGTCCGCTGTTCGCCTCTCCGCCGAAGTCCTCAATCAACTGCAAGCCCGCACAGGGTTCGATTCCAAAGACGTGGACGATCTTATCTGGGGCAACGTCTCCCAAGTGGGCGAACAAGGCGGCTGTTTGGCCCGCTCCGCCGTGCTCTATTCCGACCTTGATGAATCCGTCGCTGGCGTCTCCGTCAACCGCTTCTGCGCCTCTGGCCTAGAAGCCGTGAACATGGCGGCAGGCCAAGTCATGGGCGGCATGGGCAACGCCTATATCGCAGGCGGTGTGGAAAGCATGTCCCGCGTCCCAATGGGTTCAGACGGCGGCGCAATCGCTGTGGACCCAACGCTCGCGATGAAAGCCTATTTCGTCCCACAAGGCATCTCTTCGGACATCATCGCCACCAAATACGGCTTCACCCGTGACATGTGCGATGAATACGCGGTTGAATCGCAAAAACGCGCGGCACGCAGCCAACAAGAAGGCCGCTTTGACAAATCCGTCTTTGGCTTGACCGATCAAAATGGCATCGAAATCCTCGGCCACGATGAAATGGTGCGCGGCGAAACCAACATGCAAACGCTTGGCTCCTTGAACCCATCGTTCAAAGCCCAAGGCGAAGTCATGCCAGGCTTTGACGCCATCGCATTGCTGAAATACCCAGAGCTGGAAAAAATCAACCACGTCCACCACGCGGGCAACTCTTCAGGTATCGCAGACGGCGCTGCCGCCATTCTGATCGGCAACAAAGAGTTTGGCGAAAAGAACGGTCTGAAACCACGTGCCCGCATCAAAGCAACCGCGAAAATCGGCACCGACCCGACCATCATGCTCACAGGCCCCGTGCCCGTAACCGAGCGCATCTTGGAACGCACAGGCATGAACATTGGCGACATTGATCTGTTCGAAGTCAACGAAGCCTTCGCCTCCGTGGTTCTGCGCTTCCAACACTATTTCAACGTCGACCACGACAAGCTGAACGTGAACGGCGGCGCAATCGCCATGGGCCACCCTCTCGGTGCCACAGGCGCAGTGATCCTCGGCACACTGCTCGATGAAATGGAACGCTCCGACAAAGAAACAGGTCTTGCGACACTGTGCATCGGCTCTGGCATGGGCGCGGCCACAATTCTTGAGCGCGTGTAATGCCAAAGATCGACCTCGATAAAGTGCCACAGAGGTCTGGGTCCTCGTATCCAGACCAATACAGCGCAGACACGGCCACACGGACTTGGTTGCCCGTGGCAGAACATGCTGGGCTGACACAATTCGGGGCCAACCTCGTTTCCTTGGTGCCCGGTGCAAAGTCATCTTTGCGCCATTGGCACGCCAAGGAAGACGAGTTTTTGATCGTCACTGAGGGCACACCGACGTTAATCGAAGACGATGGCGAAACCCTGCTGCACCCGGGCGATTGCGCGGCGTTCAAAGCAGGCGTGGAAAACGGCCATCATCTGGTCAACACAACCGATCAAATGGCCAAATTCCTTGTGGTTGGCACCAGCCACCCCGAAGAGATTTGCACCTATTCGGACATCGACATGAAGGTCACAGACAAAGACGGCGAAAGCACATTCACCCGCAAAGACGGCACGCCGATAGACTGACACAAACATACGCACCAGCGCCACGCTGATGCGACTTTACATGAACACGGCGTGCAAACGTCTGACACAAGAGGAACGGAAAATGACTGATTTTCACTATAAACTCGACGGCGACATCGCCATCATCACATGGGATTGCCCTGATAAATCTATGAACGTGATGTCCGAAACAGGCTTTGCCGAACTGGACGCCCACATTGATACGGTGCTCAGTGACGATGCTATCAAAGGCGCGATCATCACTTCTGGCAAAGACAGCTTTGCCGCTGGCATGGACCTCACAGTCCTCGCCGAATGGAAAGCCAAAGGCGGCGACAATCCAGCCCCCGAACTGATGGCGGGCATCATGCAGGGCCACACGGTCATGCGCAAAATCGAACGCGCGGGCATGGATGCGAAAACCAACAAAGGCGGCAAACCCATCGTGGCCGCCATGACAGGCACGGGTCTGGGCATCGGCCTGGAAATCCCGCTCGCCTGTCACCGCATTTTTGTGGCCGACAACCCAAAGGCCAAAATCGGCTTGCCCGAAATCATGGTTGGCATCTTCCCAGGGGGCGGCGGCACAACCCGCCTCGTGCGCAAACTCGGCGTGATGAACGCCTCTTCTTTCCTTTTGGAAGGCAAGACAGTGGCCCCAGCCAAAGCCAAAGCCGCTGGCCTGATCGACGAAGTGGTCCCTGCCGATGAACTGATCTCCTCTGCAAAAGCATGGATCGAATCCGCCACGGACGCGGACCTCGTGAAACCATGGGACGCCAAGGGCTACAAAATGCCGGGTGGCGCACCGTACCACCCTGCTGGCTTCATGACCTACGTTGGTGCAACCGCGATGGTGCACGGCAAAACACAGGGCGCGTTCCCTGCCGCCAAAGCCATGCTCGCAGCCGTCTACGAAGGCGCACTCGTGCCCTTCGACGACGCCATCCGGATCGAGGCCCGCTGGTTCACCAACATCCTGATGAACCCATCGTCCTCTGCCATGATCAACTCTTTGTTCATCAACAAAGGGGCCCTTGAAAAAGGCGCGGTGCGTCCAAAAGGCATCGACGATCAATCCGTCAAAAAAGTCGGCGTCCTTGGCGCAGGCATGATGGGCGCTGGCATCGCGCTTGTCTCTGCCATGGCAGGCATCGAAGTGGTGCTGATCGACCGCGACCAAGAAGCTGCGGACAAAGGCAAAGCCTATTCCGAAGCCCACGCCGACAAAGGCATCGCACGCAAAAAATCCACACCCGAGAAGAAAGAGAAACTTCTTTCCCTCATCAACGCCACAACAGACCTCAACGCCCTCAAAGGCTGCGACCTGATCGTTGAAGCCGTGTTCGAAGACGTGGGCGTGAAGGCCGAAATGACCAAAAAAGTTGAGGCCATCGTTGGCGAAGACTGCATTTTTGCCACCAACACATCCACGCTTCCAATTGGCGAATTGGCCAAAGCCTCCGTGCGTCCTGATCAGTTCATCGGTATCCACTTCTTCTCTCCCGTGGACAAAATGCTGCTGGTGGAAATCATCAAAGGGGCCGAAACGGGCGACCGCGCGGTTGCAAAATCCCTCGATTTCGTACGTCAAATTCGCAAAACGCCAATCGTGGTCAACGATGCGCGCTTCTTCTATGCCAACCGCTGCATCATCCCATACGGCGGCGAAGCCAACCGCATGGTGGCCGAAGGTATCGAACCAGCATTGATCGAAAACGCCGCGAAACAGCTCGGCTTCCCGCTCGGCCCACTACAGCTGGGCGATGAAACATCCATCGACTTGGCCGAAAAAATCATGACCGCCACCAAGGCCGCCATGGGCAACGCATACCCTGCCTCCAACGGCGACGATGTGGTGCAAACGCTGTTCGATCTGAAACGTCTGGGCCGCAAAACCAAAGCGGGCTTTTACGACTACGACGAAAAAGGCAAACGCACAGGCCTGTGGAAAGGTCTCGGCGACCACTTCGAAGTGATGGAAGACCAGCCTGATCTGGAAGAGGTGCAACACCGCCTGATCCTCGCCCAAGTTTTGGAAGCGGTTCGCTCCTTAGAGGAAGGCGTTCTCGAAGACATCCGCGAAGGCGACGTGGGCGCGATCCTCGGCTGGGGCTTCATGCCATGGTCAGGTGGCCCGTTTGCATGGCTCGACATCATTGGCTCCGCTAAAGCGGTCGAAATCTGCGACGCACTGGCTGCCAAACACGGTGATCGTTTCGCCGCCCCCGCACTGCTGCGCGAAATGGGCGAAAAAGGCGAAAGCTTCTACGGCCGCTTCGGGGCCGAAGCAAAAGCCGCCTAAACCAAACAGCCAAACAAACAAAAAAGGGCCCGAAGTCAAACTTCAGGCCCTTTTTTTTTAATTCCGAGTAACTTAAGCGATGATCGGGCGTTGTGTGCGGGCTGCCTTACCCCGCGAACGGGCTCGCAATTCATTGGCCAACATCACTTTATACGGTTCAACTGCGGGCACTTTCGCCTGCAACCGTTCGGTCACATCCTTAGATTTGGCCTGTGCCACGCGGGCTGTCTTGCACACCAATGGGCGGATCAACCGCGCAAACAGCACCAGCATCAATGTATTCGCGGCCAGACAGATCGCAAACAAAACACCCAGATACGTTGCAATTTGCCCAATATCTGACAGTTGCAATCCCAGTCCAGCCACCAACCAAGCCGCATAACCGACCACATCACGTTCGCTGCCATAAAGGGACACATAGTTCGCATAAAGCGTGCTCAGCCCCAGCAGAACCATCGACACAACCGTCAACGGCAACATCTGGATCGCCACGGTCAAACACCGCTCTGACAAGGCTGTTGTGCGCTCGACACGGGCCATGCGATTGGCCACACACACCACGGCGAACACAAACGACAGCGGAATGCTCAGCTTTAAAACGTGCATGAACTGCGGCCCGAATACCATCAGCGACAGGCCGAAAATCCCAATATTCATGCCGATCAATTCACGACGATACAGCTCTGAATAATCCCGCGTCGCGCTTGGACGATGTAACTTAAACCGCGCCGCATTCAGACCAGGCACCATAGTCAAAAGCCCGCCCTCTTCGGCCTTGGTAGACAAGTTATTGCGCACGGCATATTGAAACAGCATTTTCACCATGAAAGAGGCCAACAACAAACCAACGATGAACCCAATCACCCAAATGGTCTGATGATTGCTCGCACCATCAGGCACACCGAGCGTATGCCCAACCACCTTCGCAATCTTCTGCCCTGCAATGCTTTGCAAAACGATTTCAAACGCCAGCGTCACGCCAACAAAAACAATCGACAGCCCCCAGCCTTCGACAGGGGTCAGATTGCGCGTTTCAGTGCGCGCATACATGATCGCCACAGGCAGTTGCGCAAACAACACCAAAATGGCGGAAATCCAGAACCGATCCAATGTGATGCCTGCGCTATCGCGCAGCAGTCCAACAATCAGAAACGATGCAGCCATCACAATCAACACCAGCATGGATTGTGTCAGCACATAAGAAACGAATGGTCTATTCAGGGGTCTTGCGTTCATAGTAACCTCCTCGGGCGTTTTCGACAGAATGGAAACACACACACGTTTTGCAAAACACAGATCACCACGCCCAAAGACGCACAATCGGATAGATCAGTATTGCGAAGCGTTACTCGCTAAGAACTTCAAAAGACTTAGAACGCCAAATACGGCAAGATTAGGTATGATTAGTGTTCAATCTGGGACTTTTTGGTGAAGATCACGCTGCACATCAGTCCGATTTACGCTGACTTTCCCGCCACAAAATCAACGCACCACCTGCAACGATAAACAAAACACCAGGGAACAAACGATCCGCTGGGTTCTCCCCAAAAACGATCCACCCCATGGCAAACGCGCTCAACAACCCGAAATAGTTGAAGGGCGCAAGCAGGCTTGGTTCCGCCATACGCGCGGACACCAGCAAACAAATCACCCCGCACCCGCCGATCAATCCCATGGCCACAATCAACATCAAATCATGGGTGCTTTGGATTGGGGCAAACCCTGTGGTCGCCAAAACGATCACAAAATTTGCAACCGCCGCGGCCACACCAGAGTACAAATACATCAGCGATGATGACACTTCGCGATCAAACAAACGCACGGACACAATCGACAGCGCGTAAAACGCCGCGGCCACCAACGGCAGCAAAGACCACAGACTAAACCCCTCGGCGGTGGGTTGCACAATCAACAGCGCCCCCGCAAAGCCCAGCAGCACCGCAACGGATCGCCAAATCCCCACCTTTTCCCCAAGGATCGGAATGGACAGGATCACCACAAACAACGACATGGTATAACCCAGCGCCGCCACCAGCGCGAAGGCAGACGAACTTAGCGCCGCATACCAACACACCTGCGCCACGGTCACCATCAGACCACGCCCAAACGCCAGCTTCCACTGGCGCAGCCACAGGTGTTTGGGATCCAGCTTAAATTCCCCCGTCCACCACATCATCACAAACGCTGGGATCACCCCGATCACATTGCGATAGGCAGACAGCTCCAGCACCGCATACCGTTCCAGCAGCGTTTTGATAATGACAGACATCATATCAAGGAACAAAATGCCCAGCAGCAGCACGCCAACGGCGCGCAGCAAGTTAGATTTCAGCAATCCCGCCAAGTTGGATTATTGCAGGCCCTTTTCTGCGAAAAGAGCCCCCAAATCCGCTTCGGGGCGTGCGCCGATGTGGCTGATGATCTCGCCCGCGGCAACACAACCCATGCGCCCGCAGGTCATCATGTCGTGTCCATTCACCAAACCATGCAGGAACCCAGCGGCGAACAAATCACCCGCACCCGTCACATCCACAACTTCGGACGCTTCAGCAGGGGCCAGAACGGTTTCGCCGTCTTTCACAACATAGGCACCTTTTTCCCCAACGGTACAGGCCACGATCTCCACCCGACGGGCGGCTTCGGCAATGCTCTCTTCTAACGTGTCCGCAGGATACATCGCCGCCATCTCATGTTCATTACAGAACAACAGATCAATATGGTCACGGATCATGTCGCGAAATGCTTGGTGATGCCGATCCACACAGAACGGATCAGACAGCGTCACAGAAACCTTACCGCCCGCACCCTTGCAGGCCTCAATCGCCTTGGCAAACGCCGCATGGGACAACTCGCCGTCAAAGCGATAGCCTTCCAGATACAGCCACTCAGCATCCGCCATCATGGCAGGATCAATGTCATCTGGGCCCAAATGCTCGGACACACCCAAATAGGTGTTGAGCGACCGCTCACTGTCAGGCGTCACCAAAACCATGCACCGCCCTGTTTCATCCACCGCATCTGCAGGTGAGCGCGGCACCTCAAAATCGGCCCCCTGCGCACGCATGTCATGCTCAAAAATATCACCGAGCTGATCGGCCTTTACCTTGCCGACATAGGCCGTCCGATCGCCCAGCGCGGCCATCCCCGCAATCGTATTCGCCGCAGACCCGCCAGAAACCTCTTTCGCTGGCCCCATGACACCATACAGCTCCGCCGCACGCTCCGTGTCGATCAACTGCATGATGCCCTTCTCGACGCCATTGTCTGTCAGGAACGCATCCTCACACGGAGCCAACACATCTACGAGTGCGTTGCCAATCCCGACAACCTGATACTTCTTAGCCAAAATTCTTCTCCTCAAACGGACATAAGTCCTCAACGATACAGTTTCCGCAGACGGGTTTACGCGCTTTGCACACATAACGCCCGTGTAAAATCATCCAATGATGCGCGTGCATGGCAAATTCGGCGGGGATATGATCCTCTATCGCCCGTTCTACAACCACGACATCCTTACCAGGGCATACCCCAGTCCTATTCCCAAACCGAAAAATATGCGTGTCCACCGCCTGTGTTGGCTGCTTGAACCACATGTTCAAAACCACATTCGCCGTCTTACGCCCGACCCCTGGCAGGCTCTCCAACGCCGCGCGCGAGGACGGCACAACGCTGTTATACTCATCCACCAATATCTGGGACATCTTCATGACGTTCTTGGCTTTGTTGCGATAAAGCCCAATCGTCTTAATATGCTCCGTCACCCCATCAAGGCCAAGTGCGAGCATCTTCTCAGGCGTATCCGCAATCTTGAACAGCTCCTTCGTCGCCTTATTCACCCCCACATCCGTCGCCTGCGCCGACAACGCCACCGCCACCACGAGGGTATAGGCATTCACATGATCCAGCTCCCCTTTGGGCTCTGGCTCACTGTCCCGAAACCGCGAAAACATCGCGTGGATCGTGTGGTAATCGAGTTGTTTTGTCATGGGGATGGTTTGACACGACAATTCGGCCAGTTAAAGAACTATTGGCAACAAATTGGACTTTTGATCAAGTTATGGTATATTAGATTACCAACCGCTAAGCACGGCAATGTGCAACAGCGCTCCGTCGGCACGACCTTCGGCTTACTTACACAGCATCGCAACCTAATGGGAATCTGTGACATGAAAGTC
Organism: Amylibacter sp. IMCC11727; assembly: GCF_029854195.1. Lineage (NCBI taxonomy): Bacteria > Pseudomonadati > Pseudomonadota > Alphaproteobacteria > Rhodobacterales > Paracoccaceae > Amylibacter > Amylibacter sp. IMCC11727. The sequence continues at coordinate 900,650 of NZ_CP122960.1, read as the reverse complement.
GAGGATATCAATGACATTACAAAACAAATACAACCAAGCGGTACCAAAGACTGGCTTGTTCGAATTGCTTTCGTCGAACTTTGTGGAAGTTATCAGGGCAGCGTTCGCAAGTTTCATTTTTATCGCATTTTTGATTGCGCTCTTAATCGCGTGGGTCATAAAAGGCGAAAACGCCCTGTCTCAGGTGTGGAGAATTGTTTCTCCAATCGTAAGAAAAGTCATCGATTACTACTTCAAAACCTATTCAAAAAACGACGACTAGAGTACAGTTCGAAATGGCGAAGGAATCCTTCGACCGTATGGTTGCACTCAAAGACAAGATAGAGGCCTCCTCCCACGCAGAGGTCATCCGCCGCGCCCTCCAACTCTATGAGTTCGTCATCGAGGAAGAAGAAAAAGGCGGCGGCGTATCCATCAAAACCATCGAAGACGGCGAAACCATCTACCGCTCGATCTTCTAACACCGCTCACTCAAACGCTTCCGTCGCACCACCCTGATAGACCCCAGCACAACTGCGCTCTTCGCAGCGCCACGCGGCAAACAACGCGTCCACCCGTGCTTCCTCAGCGTCCCAACGCGCCTTATCAACCTTGGCCTTCCCCACGGATGGAAAGCTAAGATGCCCATGTGCGGTTCTGCTGTGCCCATGGCACCCCAGAACGCCATCACGACACCACACCGCCCGCTTTACTTGTCGCGCAGGGTCCAATTCCAACATCAAAACTGCGCCTTCATGTTTTAACACCAACACCCCATCCACCATTTTCCCCACACCCTCGGGCAACGGGCCAATGGTATCACTTTTGAACGGCACATCTTTGGCGTCCAGCACATTGGCAATCAAATAATCACGGGCAATTGGCGTCTGTGACAGCGAAATAAGAGCCGTGCGCGGTCGGTCCCCACGCGCTTCACACGCAGACCCCGAATTGGGCGATAAGTCGGCCACGCAAACACTTTTGCTGATCTGATCCACCTCCACCCTGTCGGCCACCACACGTGGTGAATACGCTCGCGGCAGACTATAATACGTGCCGTTAAACAACATCAGAAAATGCGACGGCTGCGGGTGCAGCGCAACATAGCCACGCTCGATCCCAAACACCCCGACACCAAAAGCCACCAATACACCAGCTTGCCCCCAAACCGTCCATTGGTCCCGCTTTGACATGATCAAAAACGCCAGAAACAGCAGCACGCACAGAACCACCATCCAAAACATCCCGTAAAATGACTGCAAATGTGCGCCATCGGAGTTTGGGTGATAAAACATGCCAAGCCCGCTCAAAAAGCTGGAAAACACAGCAAAGGCCGCGCCCACCACCATACACCACACCAAAATAATCGGCAAAAATCTCACCCGCGCCTCCTGCGTTTGGCCAACTATACCCCAAACGCCATCCACCAACAGACAACCGCGCAGGATTTCCCTTACAAAATTTTTCTAGGTCACACCTTCACCCCATGCTATCCAAACCCTATTCCACTTAAAGGTGTTTCCATGCTCAAAATCGTTTCCGCACTCCTGACCCTTCTTTTGCTAACACAAACCGCTGCCGCCAAATCATACGTCTGGGCGCAACTCGTGGGCACCAATCTCGTTAGCTTGCGTGTGATCTCCACCCAATCGTGTTCTGCCATAACGGGATCAGTCACGTTTCAACCTCGCATTAAAAACACAATGGAACAGATGAACGGCAACACAATCTGCGAAGCCCTAATCGATCTGTCCACCTTTACGGGGAACACAGTCACAGTGGACGGCCACACAATCACCCTGCCCAAAGCCGCCCCAAAACGCGTGGTGATTTTGGGTGATACGGGCTGTCGCAAAGACCACCACTATCAACACTGCTCGGACACCTCGAAATGGAACTTTAACGCCGTGGCCGCCGCCATTGCCAAAACCAAACCAGACCTGATGGTTCATGTGGGCGATTACGTCTACCGCTACAATTGCTGGAACGGAACCGAAGGCTGCGCCAAAAAAGACGCCCACGGCAACGTCATCAACGGCCAATTAAAAGAATGGTATTACTGGGAAGAAGACTTCTTCAAACCCGCTGCCGATCTACTGCCTTTGGCCCCTTGGGTGTTTACACGTGGCAACCACGAAGATTGTGAAAATGCAGATCGTGGCTGGCGCGGTTGGGCCGTATTTCTGGCCATGACCCCCGATCTGTCATCCAAAACCGATCCAGTGACCAGTCTTTACAAAAATTGCAAAGCCAACAAACGGGACATCAAAAAACCAGAGCTGATCCAACTGCCTGCCGCTGCCCAAACAGGCGCAGCCCCTGCCCTAAACCTCTACGCGTTTGATACCGCCAACGAGGACGCCCCCCTTTGGTCCGGTTTTTCAAATCTTACCGCGCTGGCAGATGAAACATGGATCGTCACCCACGTCCCGTTTGCTTCTTTCCATGGTAATTCTTTCTCCCCCGCCCCATCAGGCACGCCCAACTATCGCAGCGGCCTGCCTGATCCCGTCAGCTTTGTGGTCAGCGGGCACGTGCATTTGTTTCAATATGAACAGCCCAAAGCAGGCGCCGCCATTCAGTTGGTTGTGGGTGGCAGCGGAACCAAACTGGATAACAAAGGCTTGGAAACCGAATCCATCAATGCACAAAATTCTACATTTGTGGTGCTGGATCGCGCGGCCAATGGGGCCTCCATTATGACAGTCTGCGCCGTACCGCCAGGTGGTACAGCATCTGCATGGCAAACGTGGGACATCGCGCAATCCAACGCCCCTTGGGCCACCAAAATGACGTTGCGCAAAACCGCCCTGAACGCGGCCTGCACCTCCCCCTAACGGCACTTCCCTGTTCCCTCACCGCCGATCACCTTTGCGATATCGGGCTGGTTTTGGTCTGGAAACAGAACATTTCGGCTGTATACCGCCGGAATGCCTGAGCTCTCACGTATATGGATGCACAGGGATGCAAAAATAGCATAGCTTCCCTCTTGAAAGCACTGCTTACTTAGTTATTTAAAGACCACAAGATGATCCATTCACGAATACCAAACGTATTCTGAATATACGCAACAACAAAGGAACACACCCATGTCGGCTCTTACAGCTGCAATCGCCGCCGCAATCACGACGACAACACCCGTTGTCGAAGTGTCCCATGACCGTATCTTGGAAAAACCACGCGTTGTCCAAGCCGTCATTCACCCATCCGACTCGGATGTGGGGATCGACGACACGGCCTTGCAGGACTTCGTTCTGCGCGCGTCTCAGCGGTATCAGGGTGTTGAATAGTAAATAAAGGTCCCTCCTGGTGCAGGCCGTATTTGAATTGTCCCTTAAAATACTGGCAGCACCATTGTTGGTCTGGCAGGGACTGCGCGTACGAAAGCACGCGTTAATCTTGCCAGAGCCAACCGGGCCCCGCAGCGGCGTCACCGCCCATCGATCCAATAACGCTCCCCTTCGTTTGCTGATCGTAGGTGACAGTGCCGCTGCGGGTGTCGGGGAAAAAACCCAAGACACCGCATTGATGGGCCAACTTGTCAAAAACCTCTCACACCACATCAGCGTTGAATGGGACTTGATCGCCCGCACAGGCGGCACCACCGCCAGCACAATTGAGTGGCTCCACGACACAGCACCCAAACCCTATGACGCCGTTGTCGTCTCCCTCGGCGTGAACGACGTCACCCGTCAAATCCCCCTCATCCGCTGGCTCAACCAAACAGCCACCTTCCTCGACCTGCTGACCAACAAGTTCTCCGCCAAACACATCTACACCGTAAATCTGCCGCCCATGGGCGAATTTCCCGTCCTTCCGCAACCCTTGCGCTGGATCATAGGACTGCGCGTCAATCGGTTTGATAAGGCGATGGCAAAGTACCAAGCCACCCGCCCCGAAGTGACCCGCCTGCACCTAGACCTCCCCCTTGATCCGAATCTGATGGCCAGCGATGGCTACCACCCAGGCCCAGACATTTATGCGCTCTGGGCAGAGGAAGTGGCGAAAGAGATTTTGGCGGATTTTGACGCAATAGGTAAAAACAAATAGCGACGAAAAACCCGATGCCCACAAAACAAGGCGGCTGGTAATCAACTCAAATTCGAAAGTCGTAGTTCTGTCGCCCCATGTCTCGGATGCGATCCGAAAAAGCGCACTTAGCGGTTCAATCGTTTACCTTTCGGCAAGCAACCCTAATGTAACAGTGTCCAGATAGTCGTCTATCAGCTTGTCTGCATCCAAGGGCTGCAAGTCACTAAACAGAGTATTCCAAACACTGGTGTAAATCGGCGCCCCGACAAATACCAGCGGATCAATGTCCTTTGTCTGACGTCAGGGCCTTTGGGACAGATTTGAGGAATTGAACAACGGAGGATTTCTGGTTCATCGTAACCTTCATGGAGTGAAGATGAACAAGAAATCCGGAAGCAGCAAAGCGTCTGCAGATAAATTGGTAAAGAACATCCGCCGCAAGACACGTCAAACCTATTCGGCGGAGGAGAAGATCCGCATTGTGCTGGCAGGGATGCGTGGAGAAGAAAGCATCTCAGCGTTGTGCCGTCGGGAGGGCATCGCGGAGAGCCTGTATTACAGCTGGTCGAAAGAATTCCTTGAAGCAGGCAAACGCCGTCTATCTGGCGATACGGCGCGTCAGGCCACATCCCCTGAAGTGAAAGAACTACGCTCAGAAGCTATGGCCTTGAAGGAATGCGTGGCCGATCTGACGCTTGAGAACCGGCTTCTCAAAAAAAGCATGACAGGGGCTGGGGAGTTCGAGGAATGAGATACCCTGCGTCTGAGAAGCTGGAGGTCATCCGCACCGTCGAGGGATCACATCTGCCAACCAAGCAGACCCTCGACATGCTGGGCATTCCACGCACCACATTCTATCGCTGGTATGATTTATATCTCGAAGGCGGGTTTGACCGGCTGGCTGACAAATCGCCATGCCCTAAATCCGTTTGGAACCGCATCCCCGATGATCGTCGTGACGACCTGATCGCGTTTGCGCTGGAACACGAGGCGCTGAGCACGCGCGAGCTGGCAGTCAAATACACCGATGAAAAGCGGTATTTTGTCTCAGAATCATCAGCTTATCGCATTCTCAAGGAAGCCGACCTGATCACAGCACCAGACTACGTGGTGATCAAAGCAGCCAACGAGTTCACGGATAAAACCACCGCCATCAATCAGATGTGGCAGACAGACTTCACCTACTTCAAAATCATTGGTTGGGGGTGGTATTATCTGTCTACGATCTTGGATGATTACAGCCGCTACATCATCTCATGGAAACTGTGTACAACCATGCGGGCCAGTGATGTGACCGAGACGATTGAGCGCGCTCTGACAGCATCAGGCTGTGACCAAGCGGTTGTTCGGCACAAACCACGCCTGCTCAGCGATAACGGATCGTGTTACATATCTGGCGACCTGGCCGAATGGCTGGAAGGGCAAAATATGGATCATGTCCGTGGTGCTCCGTTCCATCCACAGACCCAAGGCAAAATCGAACGATGGCATCAAACGATGAAGAACCGAGTGCTGTTAGAAAACTACTATCTGCCCGGCGATCTCGAGCGCCAGATCGAGGCCTTCGTCGACTATTACAATAACCGACGATACCACGAGAGCCTGAACAACGTCACACCCGCCGATGTCTACTTCGGCCGCGACAAAGCCATTCTGAGAGAAAGGAAGAGGATCAAGAAACAGACAATCAAACAACGTCGCTTGCAACATCAGAAACAAGCAGCATAATCAATCACACTAACGAGCCAGAGCCTCCAATGCTCAAGCCGCTCTGATGTCCCACTTTATATGACAACGGACACATCGGAATATGGCAGGGTCTGAAATTGCGGTTGCGGGAAACAGGTCTGATAAAACTTTTCGAAATCGCCGTAATTGTAACCATACCGAGATGTATAAATTGCTTGGGTTTGGGCCACTGCTGGATCAATGGAAACGCTGTCAAAATCAGCGTCCTCAAACTGTAAACACGTAGATAAAGTATGCGTTTCAACGATGTTCAACTTGCTAAACAAGTCAATGGATGGCGCAACATTTTGGTTGAACGGAATAATAGAAATCGCAACCGTGTCCGTATCCGCGCCATTCAACAAGGTCGTGACAAACTCCTTTGCCGCAGCCTGCAAGTTTGTCAACTTCGTGCCCCGCATGGACCCAGAAACATCGAGAACCAATGATATTTCCAAGTTTGGGATCCGCTCTTCAGAACTGGCTTTCACGGTAATGGGCATCGAATTGATTCCCGCCATCGAAAGGAACCATGTGTCCAGCTCAGCGGTGGCCGACGCCGCAACTGCCCGCGCGTTCAATGAAACAGTCGAGTCCACCACAACCGTAAAGTCTTCGATGGTTTGAACCTTCGACATATAGCTCTCAACGATCAATTTTGGGTCTTGTGTCTGGCGCAAAGATGCAGCGGCCAAGACCGCGCGATCCAAATTGTATTGCAAGGATGTCCGCAGGTTTTCATGACGGGCCAAATCAATCGCAGTGCCCCCAACCAGAAACATGGCCGAAAAAATGATCAGCACAAAAACAATAATTGACCCGGATTCGTCTTTACCGAATTTCTTGGAACGCGATGTGTGTGTTTTGAAGAAAGGCACGTTAACCCCACAAGTTGAACATTCAGATTTCACTCAGACGTGTCCAACGCGGGTTTTCCGCGGGGTGTACAATTTAACGATTTGTTAAGTGGACGCAAAGTTGGGCGAAACTATGGCCCATAAATGGCCGTTTTGGGTCGCATATTTTGACTCGTACTTGGCCAAAACCTACCGTTCGTCATGGGCGGCTGCTGCCGCAGTTTTCACGGACTTTCACAGCCCTCGACACACCCGAACAAAAGGGTCCACGCACCCCCTTCCCCAACCTTCCCGCAAGAAACGGGTGGCAGACTCACCTCACACCCGCCACACTCCCCCTATGACACAAGATCCATATCATCACGCCGTAATCGCCCGCGCGATTGACTACATCGACAGCACTGTGGGCGAACAACCCAAACTCGACGAAGTGGCCAACGCCGTCGGCCTGTCACCGATGCACTTTCAGCGGGTGTTTTCCCAATGGGCGGGCGTGTCTCCGAAACGGTATCAACAATACCTCACCCTCGACCACGCGAAATCCCTTCTGCGCGACCGCTTCACACTCCTTGATACCGCCCATGAAACGGGCCTTTCTGGCACAGGCCGCCTACATGACTTGTTCCTCACTTGGGAAGCCATGAGCCCAGGCGAATTCGCCGCCAAAGGTAAGGGCCTGACCATCACTTGGGGTTGGTTCGACAGCCCGTTTGGCGAAATGATCGTCGCTGCCACCCCGCGCGGCATTTGCGGCATGGGTTTTACCGCCGAATTTGGCCGCGACTGGTCACTCACCGATATGCAAGCCCGCTGGCCCGAAGCCACTTACATCCAAAACGAAACCACTTTGCAGGCCAAAGTCGATGCTATCATCGGCGGTGACGCAGCCAACCTGCATCTGATCGGCGCCCCCTTCCAGATCAAAGTGTGGGAGGCGCTTTTGAACGTTCCCACAGGTCACGTCACCACCTATGGCGAAATTGCCAAATCCATCGGCAACCCCAAAGCCGTGCGCGCCGTCGGAACCGCCGTGGGGCGCAACCCCATCAGCTGGCTCATTCCCTGCCACCGCGCCCTGCGCAAATCAGGCGGTTTGGGCGGCTATCACTGGGGCCTGCCTGTTAAACGCGCGCTTTTGGCATGGGAAGGTGCGCGCGCAGACGCCGATCACGAAATACAACACTCTGCGCAAAATTCTGCCTGATCACGGCATCGTCACGGGCAAAACCCTTGTAAAATGGACAGAACTCCACATGTTACGCTGATCGAGACGTAACAGAAAGACCAGTCAATGGCGTTTACCAAACCTCTTATCCTTGCCACCACATGCGTTTTCGCACTGTCCGCATGTAGCGATCCATCCAACCCCGACTTCGAAAAAACCCGAAACGGGGCCGCCATTGGCGCAGCAGTCGGCGTTGCATCTCAAATCCTTGCTGGCAATTCCGCCAACAGCGCCGTCAAAGCAGGGGCCGTTGGTGCCGTTGCAGGGGCAGTGATTGGTAATATTCTTGATAAACAAGAACGCGATCTGCGCCGCGATATGGAAGGCTCTGGTGCAACCATCACCAATGCAGGGGATCGTTTGATCGTTACCCTGCCCGAAGCCATCACATTTGAAACTGACAGCACCTTTGTCCGCAGCACCTTGCAAGACGATCTTGCCGCGCTGGCCCGCAACTTGGATGAATATCCAGACAGCACCGTTGACGTGATCGGCCACACCGACAGCGTGGGCGATGCCGCATACAACCAAAACCTGTCTGCACGACGCGCCGCATCGGTTGAAAACATCCTGCTGAACAACGGCGTCAGCGGCAGCCGCATTCGTGCCTATGGCCGTGGTGAAACCGAAGCCATCGCCTCAAACGACACTGCGTCAGGACGCGCCGCAAACCGCCGCGTGGAAATTGTGATCCGCCCAACCAGCTGATCCAAAATCAATCAAATGGCCGCTGCAATGGATATCCAATGCAGCGGCCATTTGTGTTTTAAGACCCCGCCTTAATCACACCACAAGCCACGCGCCCTCCTGCCCCACCGATAGGCTGGGACAGGTGATCATCCCCATTTTCGTGAATGATGAATGTGGATCCGTCCGCATCCAAAAGGTTGTTTTCACCACCAGTCAAAGACACCAGCGTGCTAAAGGCTTCCATTTCACCCGTGCCATCAGCACCCACAAAGATGTTTGGAATATCCCCAGGCTCTGGCCCATTGGGGTTCAACAAACCATGCGACCCTTCCTTTTTGCCCACATGGCCTTTGGCAGATTTAAACCCCGTATGCGCTTCGCACTCGCCATGGCTGTGCAAATGCAATCCGTGCTTACCAGGTGTCAGTTCGGCAACCTTGATGTGAAACAAAACGCCATTGGGTCCCTGCGTCAACGTCGCGGTCCCAATCTCTTTGCCGTCTTTATTCATCAAACTTGCCACAGCCGTTGGAAGCACAGCACTTTGACCCGATGCCAGAACAGGGGAAACGCTCAAAACAAGCGCAGCTACAGTTGGAAAAAACTTCATTTTGGATGTCCTCGTTAAGATATGAACAACAGTGTTCAAGAACGAAACCCGCAAACCATCCGTTTTATTCACCGCCCAAACCAAAGAGTGTTACATTCGGGACAGAATGTCGCGAATTTCGCTAATTTATTGATAAATATGCGATTTCTTCAACTTTTCGTGAAGCAGATTTACAAAACACCCGCTTTGACAAAATGCTTCCACGCAAACTCCACATAGCGGCTGTCGTATTTGTGCCGCCCTGGGTACAAACACAGATCCAGCATCTTGCCTTTGCGATTGCGGCTTAATTTACACGACAGCTCCAGCACCGCATTTGAACTGCGACCAGCGGCGCGAAACCGCCCCATCCGTTTATAGCGCCGCATCACTTTGGTCACATTGCCTTGGCGCACACCATTGATCACACGGCCCTCCATCGGCACGGTTTTATCCGTCAGCCCATGAATATGCAGCACATTGGCCACGGGTTTGCGACAGCGCCTTGGCGGGTTTTTCCAAAACGTTCCTGCCATCGGCGCAAAGGCCGCAAACAGTTGCGGGCGCTGACACACCAAATTCCACGTCACCATTCCACCCGCAGAATATCCCGTTGCCATCATGCGATCAGGGTCAATGGGAAACCGCGACGTTGCATCACGCACCACTGCATCAAAATACCGAAACGTCCCATTCACATTGCGCACCGCGTTGCGTGGGCCATTGGGCAACGTCCAATCTTCTCCGATAGATTTCACAGCAATCAACGCCACCCCCAACTCCGAAGCAATCCCGCGCAACGTTTCATTGCCCATCACGCCTTTGGCCGTACCTTGCAGTCCATGGGAAAACAAAATCGCACCCACTTGGCTGCGCCCGTCATGGCCCTCTGGCAGGGCGATGTAATAATGACGATCCCCCAAGCGGCATTTACTATTTGGCCCACAGGCCCACGCAGTTGACCCTGCGAAAATCAAACACATCAATCCAAAAACAAATCGCATTTTCTGCCCACCCTTTTTGGCGATGCTGGCCTGCCCCTTACACCAGCGCAAGAAAATTCGCACACCACCCCTGCCCTTGCTGAATATTGCCACTGGTCATATTATCAGACCAATTCTGATCCGAGAGCCAAGATGCCTTTTCAAAAAATTCAGACAGAACGGGTTGCAGATACCGTTGTGCGCCAGATCGAACAACTGATCTTGCGCGGGATTTTACGCCCTGGCGAACGGTTGCCATCGGAACGGGATTTATCCGAACGGCTCGGTGTGTCGCGCCCATCAATCCGCGAAGCGATTGCCGATCTCGTGTCACGCGATCTGTTGGCCACACGTGCAAGCTCAGGCGTCTTTGTGGCGGATGTTTTGGGCTCTGCCTTTTCTGAACCTCTGATCAAATTGTTCTCCTCTCACGAAGAAGCGCTGTTTGATTACATCGCCTTTCGCCGTGATCTCGAAGGATTGGCCGCAGAACGGGCCGCACGGCTCGGTTCGGACACAGATCACAAAGTCATCTCAACGCTGTTTCGCAAAATGGAAAACGCACATTCCAAACGAAACCCCGCCGAAGAAGCCGCACTCGATGCGGAATTTCACATGGCCATTGTAGAGGCATCACACAACGTCTTTATGCTGCACATGATGCGTTCCATGTTTGAAATGCTACGCGCAGGCGTGTTTTATAATCGCCAAGTCATGTTCAAAGTGCGTACCACCCGCAGCGCCTTACTGGATCAACACCGCGCCATTCACGATGCCATTCTGGCTCGCAATCCAGCCGGCGCACGCCAAGCCATCGAAGACCACCTTGGCTTTGTCGAAACCTGCATGCTTGAGGATCGCAAATCCGAAGCAAACGAACATATTGCGCTGTTGCGATACAAAAAAGAACAGGACAGAAAATGATCACCGATTTTTATGAATTTTGCTTCCATGCGGGTCTCGCCGTATTATTTGCGGGTCTTCTCGGCTTAGAACGCAGTATCAAAAACAAACCTGTTGGCGTGCGCACGTTTATGATGGTGGCACTTGGGTCGGCCTGTTTCACAATGATCACCCTAAACTTTGCAGCCAGCACAGTGGCAGAGGTTGAAAGCGCAATCTCCATTGATCCAACCCGTGTAATTCAAGGCATCATCGGGGGAATCGGATTTTTGGGTGCAGGCGCAATCATGTCAAACTCCAACGGCGAAGGAATGGTGCGGGGCATGGGCACAGGTGCCGCAGTTTGGACTGTTGGCGCAATAGGCGTGGCCTGCGGACTCGGCTATTTGTGGGAAGCTGGATTCGTTGCAGCCGTCGCCTTGGCCATTCTTACAATTGCCAGTTGGCTAGAAAACCGCGCCCAAGACATCGGCAACAAAATGGACGCGTCTAACAACGAATAGGCGCTCAAGGCGAAAACCTTGGCGCCTTTGACGCAGCGCATGTCTAGTGTTTGCTACGCCGCCACAAAACAAACGGCACAGCCCCGAAGTACATTAGCACTCCATACATGGCAGAGGGCAGCGCAAAGGTGGAAAATCCGTCAACACCGCCCAATATTTGCCCCGCAAGGATCGCCCCCACCGCAATGCCCAGCGTGCTGTTCTGCACCCCTGTTTCCACTGCCACCGTGGTCGCGTCCTGTACGCTCAACCCCAACACTTTGGCGCTCAGCAAACCCAGTGTTAGCATGATCCCCATCAGCAAAATCGTAGCAGGGCCAAGACTTTCAATGTTGTCAAACAGCACATCTAAATTCGTCAGAATTGCTGCCAAAACGATCACCGCAAACAACACCACCGCCAACCGACCGAGCCATTGACCAGCCCCATCCACAAAACTTGGCGACAACGCCGTCACACCCATCCCCAAGACAACAGGCACCACGGTCATCAAAAACATCGTCACAGACAATGACAGCGTATTCACCTCTGGTGCGTCTGACCCCATGAAATACCGCACCGAAAAGGCGATGATGATCGGCAGGGTGATCGCAGAAATGATAGTAACAACCGCCGTCAAGGAAATGGACAAGGCCGTATTGCCGCCACCGATTTTTGCCAAAACATTGGTGGTCACACCCCCAGGCGCCAAAGCCAAAATCATCATGCCTACCGCAATTTCTGGCGATAACCCCAATGCAATCGCAAGGCAAAACCCCACAATCGGCAACAGGATCATTTGGTTCACAATCCCAACCGCAAACGCCTTGGGCATCGCAAAAACGCGTGTGAAATCGGTGATTTTCAACCCCAGCCCTAGCGTAAACATGATGAACGCCAACGCCAGTGGCAGCACCACATCAATCAGAATATTCCCCATAGCAGTTCCCAAATGATCAATTTCTTTGCCCACAGAATTGCCTTAGAATGTGATCCTGTAAATGCTTTATTGTTGTAACCAATGGCGTTTTGCGGCATGGGGACACCACATTATACCAAGAGGACCCTTCGCGATGACCGATACTGCTGATTTTGCCGACCGTATGCTTTCCTTGGGCCTTGCCCGTGTGTCAGAGGCGGCAGCGATTGCTTCTGCTAAATTGGTGGGTCGCGGCGACGAAAAAGCTGCCGACCAAGCGGCCGTAAACGCCATGCGCGAACAGCTCAACATGCTCGACATCGCAGGCGTTGTTGTAATCGGCGAAGGCGAACGCGACGAAGCACCGATGCTCTACATCGGCGAAGAAGTGGGTACGGGCAACGGCCCGGGCGTGGACATCGCGCTTGACCCTCTCGAAGGAACGACACTCACGGCCAAAGACATGCCAAATGCGCTCACCGTGATTGCTATGGGTCCACGGGGCTCCATGCTGCACGCTCCTGATGTTTATATGGACAAATTGGCCATCGGCCCAGGCTTTGCACCAGACACAGTCACTATGCAAATGTCCCCACGCGAACGGGTCGAAGCATTGGCCAAAGCCAAGGGCTGCAAAACCGAACAGATCACAGTTTGCGTTCTGGAACGCCCTCGCCACGAAGCCATGATCGCGGAACTCCGCGAAACAGGCTGCGCCATTCGCCTAATCACTGACGGCGACGTTGCGGGTGTCATCCACTGCGCCGAAGCCGCCATCACAGGCATCGACATGTACATGGGCTCTGGCGGCGCACCAGAAGGCGTTCTCGCCGCTGCCGCGCTGAAATGTATGGGTGGACAATTCTATGGCCGCCTGACTTTCCGCAACGATGACGAACGAGGCCGCGCCAGCCGCGCTGGCATCACCGACTTTGATCGTATCTACACCCGCGACGAACTGGTCACAGCGGATGTGATCTTTGCCGCGACAGGCGTCACAGACGGCTCCATCCTGCAAGGCACGCGCAAAGACGGCGACTATATGGAAACCGAAACCATTTTGATGCGATCAAAAACAGGGTCCGTGCGGCGTATTAAATACCGCCAAAACAACCAATAACTTAGGGGCACCATGGCGCGTAAAGTCGGATTTGACAGGCCAGACACGGAACCGAAAAAGTCGATTGCGGACAGCTACCTCGACGAGTTTCGCAAAAAGCACAATCACGACCTTTCGCCCAACACACAGCCCATGCCAAAGGCCCCCAAACGGAAACGGGAATGGGTCTCGATCATCTTTATGATGGTGTGGATATCAGGCTGGTCCATTGGCATATTGTTTGCTCTCGGCGTTTTAATGTCTGGCACAGCAGACGCGTTTCTCATTATTTGGTTAGCCTTTGCCATTCTGGGCTGGTTTGTGGCTGTCTTTGTGCTGACCGCCTTGCTGCGCGGGCGTGAACCTTTTCAGAAGTCGAAAAAATGACCGCTTTTTTGGGTGTTTCTGCGTCCGCCACAGGGCGCAAGTGGGTGGGATTGTCAGAAAATGACGACCGCTTGGCACAATCCATCGCACAACAAACGGGTCTGCCAGCAACTTTGGCACGGACATTGGCCCGCCTTGGCGTTGCAGCGGAAAATGCCACCGCTTACCTTGCGCCATCTCTGCGCGATCTGATGCCCAACCCGTCGATCTTTCGCGACATGGACACCGCCGCAGAACGGATCACGCAGGCCATTGCCAAACACCAAACAATCGCAATTTTTGCAGACTACGATGTGGATGGTGGTTCATCGGCTGCCCTGTTGATCGACTATCTGCGCAACTTTAACATCCCCGCCACGCTCTTTGTGCCCGACCGCATTGACGAAGGCTACGGCCCCAACGAACCGGCCATGGCCGACCTTGCCGCGCGGCACGATTTGATCATCTGCGTGGATTGCGGAACCCTGTCCCACGATGCGATTGCAGCGGCCAAAGGGGCAGATGTAATCGTGCTTGATCACCACATGGGCGGCGAAACGCTGCCCCCTGCACTGGCCGTGGTAAACCCGAACAGACAAGACGAAGACAGCGAATTTGGCAATCTGTGTGCTGCGGGCGTGGTGTTCTTAACCCTTGTGGCTGTGAACAGAAACTTGCGCGAAAATGGTGAAAAGACACCTGATCTCATGGCCCTTTTGGATCTGGTCGCACTGGCAACAGTGGCCGATGTGGCCCCGCTAACGGGCCTAAACCGCGCCTTAGTGCGACAAGGACTGAAGGTCATGGGGCAGCGCAATCGCGTGGGCCTTGCCGCGCTGTCAGATGCCGCACGCCTGACCTCTGCCCCCAACAGTTACCATCTTGGCTTTGCTCTTGGTCCCCGCATCAACGCGGGGGGACGTATCGGCAAGGCGGACCTCGGCGCGCGCCTGTTGGCCACCACAAACCCTGACGAAGCACAGGCCATGGCGGACCAACTCAGCCAATTGAACGATGACCGTCGCGAAATCGAAGCACAGGTCCGCCTGCTCGCCATGGAACAAGCCGAAGAGCGCGGCTTTGATGCACCGCTGGTTTGGGCTGCGGGTAAAAATTGGCATCCTGGTGTTGTGGGCATCGTTGCATCGCGGCTCAAAGAAACATCGAACCGACCCGCGATTGTGATTGGGCTTGAAGGGGGCGAAGGCAAAGGTTCTGGACGGTCCGTGACAGGCATTGATCTTGGCTCTGCCATTGCAACCTGTGCGCGCGAAGGGCTTTTGTTAAAAGGGGGCGGGCATAAAATGGCCGCGGGCCTCACCGTTGCCGAAGACAAGCTCGAAGCAGCGATGGACCGTCTTGGCGAATTGCTGCGCAAACAAGGGGCCGATAAAATTGGGCCCAAGGATTTGCGCCTTGATGGGTCGGTGATGCCCTCTGCCATCACCACCGAATTGGTTGAACAACTGGAAATGGCAGGTCCTTTCGGGGCCGGCGCGCCTGCACCTCGATTCGCCTTGCCAGCCCAAAAAATCGCTTTTGCAAAACGCGCGGGCGAAAGCCATCTTCGCCTGACCGCTCAAGACGCCAATGGCGGACGCATTGACGCCATTTGCTTTGGCGCATTTGATGGTCCAATTGGCCCAATGCTGGAAAATCACAAAGGACAATCCTTTCATTTGGCAGGCCGATTAGAGATCGACGAATGGGGCGGACGGCGCAAAGCGAAACTGCGCTTAGAAGATGTGGCCCCCGCAGAATAAAAAGTGCGAATTTGCGAAAGAATCATCTTGAACCGCGCAAAGTCTCAGACTAAAAGCCGTCTCACAGATCGCGGTCCCTTCGTCTATCGGTTAGGACGCCAGGTTTTCAACCTGGAAAGAGGGGTTCGATTCCCCTAGGGACTGCCATCTGTTAATTCCCCCACAGTGAACGCCGGCCAAAACCATCAGCCACGCAGATGGGTCCGTCCAATCCTGTGTTAATACACCACCGTGACCACGACATTATCGGTATAAGTGCCAAATTGCGCCGACTGGCCCGCGTGGATTTTACCATAAACCGTAAACGATTGATTTGCGCCAATGCCTGTGGCGTTCACATCATTTGTGGCCAAATCTCCCCACGGCACGGCCCGATTGGCATCTTGGTAAAGCCCATAACTCAGTTCCGATCCGCCATTTCTCAGCCGTCGATCCGCAGGTCCCGACCCACCGCCTTGCCCTTGGGACAAGGTTACGGAATAATTTGTGTTGTCGGTACAGGCCACATTGATATTTGCGGTTTGCAACACAGGGTTAATCACCTGCGTGTTCAAGCTCCCAAAATTCATCGCCGACACGTTCAATTCACAACTGGCAACAACATCCGCACTCACTGAAAAGTCTGGGATCGTCGCATCGGACGCCAGCAACAAACAGGATGCTACGCCATAGGTGATCCGCGCATCAGATGGCCCCGAAAACGTGGATGTGTAACTCCCCGCATCCACCGCAACCGTATTCGATGTGATGGATGCGTAAATCGGAATGCTCACCGATCCACTGCCAAGGATGACAGGAACCAGAACAAACACCTCGTTCCATGTTCCATTAGAAGAGCTGTTACCATTGGGCCGAAGCTGATAGCTCAATTGCCCCCCACTGCCATTGCTCATGTATCGTGGGGAATTGTTGCTGCCCGCACCGCCCGACCCATCGCCAAGACGAATGCAAACACCCACAGGGGAAATCAATGCCCCCGTGCATTCCACCGTGACCGTACCCGATGTTTCATTGACCGCACCCGCACGCACGCTGATCGCGCCAAAATTGATCGGGGAAATCGTGGCGCTACAGGTTTGCGCCTGCACCGCCTTTGGCCCAAAACACACTGCAAAAAGTGCGAGACATATGCAAAAAACAATCCTCATTTATTGACACACAATTGGGCCAATGGCCTGCTGCAGCGCGCTTGTTTTCTTATACGTAAACTTGGCCTGACAGGGCCCTGCGGCCGTATCGATACGCAAACGATTGTTCGGCTTCACGTTTTCCACCCACACCAAACCATCATAACCCACAACGCTTTGCTCTCGGTTGCCATTCACTTTTACGTCCAGACCCGGACGAAGGACGTTGCCGTTTGCGTCTTGAACCGTGACCAAAACACCCTGTCCCTCAGTGCCTGAAAAATCCACAAATGCCCCACCACGACGGGCTGGAATAACTTCCATGGCGCTGGCATTCAGGGTCACGTGTGTCGGTACATCATTAACATCAACAGAAATCCGATTGCGTCGGAAAGACGTCAGTCCAGGAACCAACGCACGACCCGCAGGGCCAGTTTTGGCCACTGGGCGGTTTTGCAGATGCACAGGCACGTTGGCCACACCCGTATCCACCAGTGCAAAACTGTCATGGATCGCATTGCCCGCCGCCAGCTTCCCACCCGTAAAGACGATGGACCCCTCAACCACTCCGCGGGCAAAAGTGTTGGTAGAAGATCGGGACACCTCGCCGCTGACTTTGGCAAAACGGGTGCGATACGACCCACGCACGCTGCCAAAAGCATTGGTCGAATTATCCGCCAATTGCGCCTGATACCCGTAATCCCCAACCGCATCGCCCAACGGCCGTGACAATGAAATATTCGAATTGAGCGCCCCGCTCGCATCCGTCACCAAAGATGAACGAACTTGCGTCTTTTTGCCCAAAGGCACGGCAAGACTAAGCGCGATGCGGTTGTTATCCGTCACCAGATTATGAGAGCCAAAAACGCTAATCGACGCATCGCCAATCCCCAGATTGCGCGCGTACGAAACGGACGCGATTGCATCATCAGAACTGGCCCGCGCAGAGCGAACAAAGCTCATACCTAAATTCTGTCCCTGCTTTTTCATCGGCAGGCCGAGCGATAAAACATCAGTGGCTGTCGGAAACTCCAGCAAAGAGCCCCCCGTTTGAATGGCACCCGCGCCCAAGAAATCGACACCAGTGGCAAAGGCCAAATCCGCAAACCCTTCTTCGGCACGAAGGGTGCTGAACTGCACATCAACGTTTTTAATTTTTGTGCGAAATTCCCCGTGAAAAAACGCTGCGGTGTTGCCTTGGTATTTGCTTGCACCAGCCGATAGGGTCACTTCCGCACGGCGAAACGGGACGGTGGTAAATCCGATGCCACCCATCGACAAATCGTTTTTGCCTTCAAGGTGCGCTTCAAGCGTAACTCGTTCTGTGGCACCGTATTTCAGGCTGGCTGAATAAACAGTGTCATCGCCATATTCGTTGCTTTGCGTGCCAAACGCCTCGCGGGCTTTGCCAGCCTCAAACGAAAAATCAAACCGCCCTTTTTTCAACAGATTACGCGACGCGAAAAAGGAAACTTCTTCGGTGCGTTCATTGCCGTCTGCATCGCGGATAACCACAACGGCATCGCCTGCGCCACTGAACACCGGCACATCATCCAGCAAAAACGGGCCAGATCCGACCTGACCAGAAAAGGTTCGATTGTTTTCGATGAAAACATCAACCGTCGACGGCACAGCGGCAGCGCCCTCAAAGGTGAACAATTGCTCGGTCACAATATCAGACCGCAGGCTGAAATCTTTGCGAAACTGCACACCGCCCATGCGGATTGGACGGCTCCATGCGACGGTGGAGCTTTGGAAGTCTCCAAAAGAAAGGCTAACGGCATGTTTTGTGTTGTTAAATTCAAGACGCGTTTCTTGGCGCACGTAATTCACTTTGGCCACATTGGTGGCATCCGCGCGAAAAAAACCTGTGTTCGACAGCGTTCCGAAAGGCGCGTAAATCCACCCATCAACAGACCCTGTTAACCCCGTGAAATCAAAATCTTGCGTGGTGGAGTCAGGCCCAAATTCTGTGGCCAAAGCATAATTGACCACCGCACCAAAGCTGCGTTCAGGGGCCACATGGGATGCACGCCGTGACCCTGACAAAACCTTTGGCAAACGGGATCGGTTCGGCACTGTGATATAGAGCCGTTGCCCCGTCGAATCATACACATATTCCAACCCAGAAATCGTATCGAGGTAAACATCTCCGCCAATACCAAACGGTGGGCGGATGCCGACTTCGGTCAATTCACTGCGTGTCGAGGAAAACCGATTGTTGGTGTGATGCGTGAACTCCGCAATCAACTGCGTGCTTTCCCCGTTAATGAACACCTCCAGAAACAAAGGGGTGGTCGCGGCGGGGGCGGCGATTTGCGCTGCCTCAACCACCGCAGATACATCCACGTCATCTGTGGCGGTCTGCGCTTGGGCCATTTGGCCCCAAACAGCAGCGGCCAAAATCGCCGTTTTCGTCCAGTTTTTAACCATCATGATATGCCCCAAATCAGATGGTTAAGAGGTAAAGCACAAAGGCAAAGAGTGGCGCACTTGCAGCTTAACCACTTGGCCTTTGACGGGGCGTCCAGGCAAACGATCCACCAAAACGCGATAGCATTCCCGTTTGCGAACAGCGCGTTTTTTGGTGCGCACGACCCGCACGGTTAATTCTTGGCGTGGTTTCAATTTTGCAATGGGCGGGCTGATCACCACATCGCGTGTGGGTTTCATCCGGCTTGGGTCTTGGCCTTCTTTCCATGACATGACCCGCATTTGCAAAACTGCGGTTCCGCCGCCTTCGGCCTTAACCGTGAGCGTGGTCTGAGACCCTTTGTTTGGGACCTCCAACCGCGTTGGAGATACCGACAAAGATTGTGCCTGCGTCACCGCAGGGGCCAGTACAAGACAGGCTCCTGCAATAATTTTGATCGCTTTTTTCATTTTTTCCCTACTCGATTTTTTGGATTAGTATGTCAGGGTGACCAAGATGGTGTCGGTGTACACGCCTGCTGTGTAACTGCCGCTTGGGATTTGCCCGTAAACATTGATCAACAACGGAACCGCCGCACTGACGTCGCCGTTATAGATTTCGCCATCAATGGCCACTTCGGATGCGTGTCCGCTGTCGGAATGGATGTTATATGGCAGAAAAGCCGTACCACCGTCTGACATGCGGCGCTGGCCCCCTGATGCGTTGTTGCCGCCCGCCATATCAACGGTCACACCCGTTTTCGCGGATGTGCAAACCACGGTCAGGATACCATTCACGGATTCATCGGTGACGCTGCCCCCGTCAATAGTGGCAAAGGCCAACGCTGTTGTCGCCGTAATCGCGCACGTGTCCGCCACGGTTGCTGTCACTGCAAGGTTCGCCGTGGATTGCGCAGCCATCACAGGTGCCGTTGCAGCAAGGAACCCTGTTACCAAAGCCGCTGATTTCACTGTCATACGTTTCATGTCTCTTCCAATCGTTACTCATTTTCGGCGCAACCCAACGGATTTGGGGCGCAACCGCGTTACATTTGATGAGGGTAGACTCACGAAAAATCTGGGCCAAAATGTGTTCAAACGGTGAAATTTACCATTTGATAAAAACTTAACATGTTGAATTTATTGCATTTATCATGTTAAATAGTATACTCTGCCTGATCTCACTTGCCTCTTGCCTCGTCACATTTCCCTTGGTTTTAAGGGCTGCTGCTGTCTCGCAACTTATTGGGTCGTTCTTAACGAACTGTTGTTTTCCCCCCTGTTCACACCAACAAATCGTTAAAAATCTATTAAAATTTATTGTGTATCCGCGCTATTCAGAGTGCAGTGTCACACCACCGCATTAAAATAAGGCAGGTTTCATGGCTCGTATTTGCATCGTTCTGACCGCTATTTTGGCGTTCGGCTCATCCGTTTTCGCACAAGAATTGCCCCGTGCCGCGCAGGCCGCCCTTGCGGCGCGAAACGCTGGGCAATCAACCACAGCGCAAAACTGGATGATCAGTGCCGCCAATCCGCTGGCCGTTCAGGCGGGCGCAGATGTTTTGCGCAATGGCGGCACCGCAGCGGATGCGATGGTTGCGGTTCAGGCCGTTTTAGGGCTGGTGGAACCACAATCATCTGGCCTTGGCGGAGGCGCGTTTTTGGTTTGGTATGATGCGGCAACAGGGGCTGTCACCACACTCGACGGGCGCGAAACAGCCCCACTTGGCGCCACACCAACACTGTTTCAGGATGAAACAGGCGAACCATTAAAATTCTTCGATGCGGTTGTCGGCGGGCGATCTGTCGGCACACCTGGCACGCCGATGCTCATGGCCCAAGCCCATAAAAGATGGGGAAACCAACCTTGGGCCACCCTGCTCGACCCCGCGAAATCCTTGGCAAGTGATGGGTTTTCCGTATCCCCACGGCTGGCAGACAGCATCGCAGCTGACCCAGACCGTTTGTCCCGTTTCCCCGAAACCGCCGCCTATTTCTTTCCAAATGGCACGGGGCTTGTGGCTGGGGACGTGCTGAAAAATCCAGACTACGCTGCCACATTAACCGCATTGCAAAACGACGGGCCAAAAGCCTTTTATACAGGGCCAATCGCCCAAGACATCGTATCCACCGTGCAAAACGCACAAGGAAACGCAGGGGTCTTATCCCTTGTGGACATGGCAATATACCGTGTGAAGGAACGCGCCCCTGTGTGTGTCACCTACCGTACGTATGATGTCTGTGGCATGGGACCACCCTCTTCTGGTGCGCTGACAGTTGGACAAATCCTAAAGCTGATTGAACCCTTTGATATGGCCACACTTGGGCCGGATGATCCTGAAGCATGGCGCATTATTGGGGATGCCTCACGGCTCGCCTTTGCCGATCGCGGGCGTTACATGGCGGATAGCGATTTTGTCCCCGTCCCGACCAAAGGACTGGTTGACCCAAAATACCTCGAAAACCGCGCAAAACAGCTAAACACCGACACGGCTTTGGAAAAGCCAACGGCAGGGGAACCAGACTTTGATCACACGTTTATCTGGGCCGATGACGACAGCATCGAACTCCCCTCCACCTCTCATTTTTCCATTGTGGACAGCTATGGAAATGCTCTGTCGATGACGACGACTGTGGAAAACCGCTTCGGCTCACGCCTCATGTCAGGGGGGTTCATCCTCAACAACGAACTGACTGACTTCTCATTCCGCACCAACCGCGATGGCAAACCCATCGCCAATGCGCTCGCGCCCGGCAAACGGCCTCGCTCGTCGATGTCGCCCACAATTGTGCTGAAAGATGGAAAACCAGTCCTTGTCATCGGATCACCCGGCGGCAGCCGCATCATCGGCTTTACCGCCCAAACCATCATCGCGCACATCGATTGGCACATGGATATCCAAGCCGCCATCGACATGCCCCGCCGCGTCAACCGCTGGGGCACATTCGAACTGGAGGACAAAGGCGAAACCAAAACGCTGCAATCCGCACTCGAATCCATCGGCTTCAAAGTAGAAGTCAAACCCATCAACTCTGGCCTGCACGGCATTGCCATCGGCGACACCCTGACAGGCGGTGCAGACCCCAGACGCGAAGGCATTGCGCTTGGGGAGTAACGCGCCCCAAGCGTAACACTTTAGTCCTGCAACTGCCCCGCCACACGGGACAACATCTCAAGACAAGCGTTCAATTGATCGCGGCTGACAAATTCATCAGGCTTATGCGCCTGCTCAATGGACCCTGGACCACAAATCACCGCACTGACACCCGCCTTTTGAAACAGCCCAGCCTCGGTCCCAAACGAAACAACATCCGTTTCATTTCCACCTGTTAAACGGCGCACGATGGCCACGGCCTCGCTGTCAGGGTCTGGTTCCAACCCTGCCACTTCGCTCGTGAATGTTTCTTCAATCCCCGCAAGCGGAGACTTCGCCTGCATTTCAGGAAGCAACACGTCTTGCGCAAAACTGGCGATTTCACCACGCACATACTCCAGATCAGAGGCCTGAACAGGCCGCATTTCCCAGCCCACCGATGCCTTATTCGGGATCACATTATGGGCCACACCCGCCTCAAGCATGCACACCTGCAATGTGGTGTGCGGCGGATCAAATCGCGATCCTTCAGGGGCACGATCAGGCAAATCCTGACGCAACCGCATCAGTTCCGTCACATATCGGGTGGCATATTCCAGCGCATTCACACCCAAATCGGGCAGCGATGAATGCCCCTCTACCCCCGTAAATTCAACCGTATATTCACAACACCCTTTGTGCCCTTCAATGATCCGCATCGACGTCGGTTCACCAATAATCGCCGCACTGGGCCGCAACCCCGCCTTAACCATCTCATCCACCAGAACCCGCGCCCCAAGACAGCCCGTCTCTTCGTCATAGGTGAAAGCAAAATGCACGGGGCGGGCCAGATCAGCGGCAGCAAATTCAGGCGCAAGCGCAAGGCACGCCGCGATAAATCCCTTCATGTCACAGGTGCCCCGCCCGTACAAAAGCCCCGCTTCTTCACGCAACAAAAACGGATCGCTCGACCAATCTTGCCCCGCCACAGGCACCACATCCAGATGCCCAGACAGGATCAAACCGCCCTCTACATCTGGGCCGATGGTGGCAAAGATATTTGCCTTTCCAGGCGTGTCAGACGACACATCAATCCGCGCGCCAAGCGGCGCCAAATACGCCACAATCCAATCCACACAGGCCTGATTGCTGTCCGTTGAAATCGTCGGAAACGCGACAAGCGTCTCCAAAATCTCAATCGTTTTTGTCAGCTGATCCATCAGTTTTTCACAAACAATTTTCGATCTACATTGGCCAGCGGCTCTGCCGCCCCACCCTCGCGAATACGCAGGGTTTCGGTGATCTCAAGCCCCCACTCGGGCATCCACAGCGCTGGCATAAAGTGAAACGTCATATTCTCCTCAAACACCGTCTCATCCGACGGCCTGATAGAAAACGTCCGCTCCCCCCAATCAGGCGGATAGCTCATGCCGATGGGATAGCCGCACCGCCCTTCCCGCTCCACACCATGTTTTTCCAAAACCCCATAAAACGCCCGCGCCACATCGCCCGCCGTATTGCCAACCCGCGCCGCATCAATGCCCGCGTCAATCCCTTCGAGCACAACCTCTTCCGCCTGTTGGATATCCGCAGGCGGCTCCCCCAGCCAGATGGTCCGACACAACGGCACATGATAGCGTCGATGCACCCCTGCAATTTCAAAGAAAGTACCAGAATTGTTCGGAACAGGTTTGTCATTCCACGTCAAATGCGCCGCTGCCGCCTCGTCCCCCGTTGGCAAAAGCGGCGTCAGCGCAGGATAATCCCCGCCAAACTGAACGCCGTCTTCTTCTGCCCCCCAAATGGCTGTGTGCCAAATCTCCGCCGCCACTTCATTCTTGCGTTTGCCAGGTTCGAACACCTCAAAGATACGTTCGTGCATCCGTTCCACAATACGCGCACCACGGCGCATATAAACCAATTCCTGATCCGATTTCACCGCGCGGCACCAGTTTACAAGGGCCGTGACATCCGTGGGCGATTGCCCAATCTCTGCACATAAAACTGCATGGGCTTTGGCAGTGTAATAGTAATTCTCCATTTCAACACCCAGTCGAAGCTGCGCCCAGCCGCGCTCTTTCAACAGGGCAGCCAGATGTTGCATGGCGTGACGCTCTGTGGACATGACATAATCGTCAGAATACCCAACGATGTCATCCAAACCCATGTAACAAGTTTTCGTCGCCCCAACCGCATCCATGGCACGGCCCCAGAAAATCGGATCCCCCGTTGGGCCGATGATGACACCCTGATGCACATAGAACGACCACCCGTCATACCCCGTTAACCATGCCATGTTCGACGGATCGCAGGTGAACAGCACCTCGATCCCTGCTGCATCCATTTTGGTGCGCACTTTGGCCAATCGCGCGGCATATTCGGCGCGGCTGAAATTCAACTCTACATCTGGCATTGCGGTCTCCCTCTTGCGCCAAAACGCTAGACGAATTCGGGGGAAACGCAAAACAGTTTCACGCCGGTGCGCACCATATTCGTTACCACATCCTTAACTTAGACGCTTCATATATGACGCGTCTAAGTTAACCTCCTGTTTACCTTTGCACCGCCCCAAACGCTCGTGCTACCCCAGTGGTCAAACAAGGGAGACACCGATGAAATACGTGCTGGCCATCGACCAAGGAACCACCTCCACCCGCGCCATTCTGTTTGATGCGGCGATGCAGCCCGTGGCAACGGAACAGATGGAATTTACCCAGCATTTCCCAAAATCTGGCTGGGTCGAACATGATCCAAACGATCTGCTAAACACCACCCTCAAAACCTGCAAAGACGTCATTGCAAACCACGGCATCACCGCAGACGACGTCACCGCCATTGGTATCACCAACCAACGGGAAACCACACTCGTCTGGGACAAAACCACGGGCAAAGCCGTCCACAACGCCATCGTCTGGCAAGACCGCCGCACCGCCCCGTTCTGCGCCGAGTTAAAGGCGGAGGGGTTCGAATCCGAGATCACTCACCGCACGGGCTTACTCGCCGATCCTTATTTTTCGGGCACCAAACTGCGCCACATCCTGCAAACGCAGGACAACAGCCAAAACCTGCTGTTTGGCACAGTGGACAGCTTCCTCATCTGGCATCTGACCGAAGGTCGCGTTCACGCCACAGATGCCACCAACGCCTCGCGCACCATGCTTTACAACATCCGCGTCGGCGCTTGGGATGAAGTCATCTGCACCCGTTTCGACATTCCCATGCACATGCTGCCAGATGTGCGCGATTGCGCGGCCGATTTTGGCTCCACCACCCTGTTTGGCGGCAACATCCCAATTCTTGGCGTGGCAGGCGATCAACAGGCGGCCACGATCGGGCAAGCCTGCTTTGATCCAGGCATGATGAAATCCACCTACGGCACGGGTTGTTTTGCGCTTCTGAACACGGGCGACACGCTCGTCACATCACAAAACCGCCTGCTCGGAACCATCGCTTATCAGTTCAACGGCCAACCCACCTACGCGCTCGAAGGCTCCATTTTCGTCGCAGGGGCCGTGGTGCAATGGCTGCGCGACGGCCTCAAACTGCTCGCAAATGCGCCCGAAAGCCAACCCATGGCCGAAGCCGCCGATCCCGAACAAAACCTCTACATGGTGCCAGCCTTCACAGGCCTTGGCGCGCCCTATTGGGATGCCGACAGCCGCGGTGCGATCTTTGGCCTGACCCGCAATTCTGGTCCAAATGAATTTGCCCGCGCCGCCCTTGAATCCGTTGGCTACCAAACCCGCGACCTGATCGAAGCCATGCACGCAGACGGCGCCCCAACAGACGGCGAAAACGTCCTGCGCGTGGACGGCGGCATGGCCGCCAGCGATTGGACCATGCAGTTCCTGTCCGACATCCTCGGCGCTGCCGTAGACCGCCCACATGTGCTGGAAACGACCGCTTTGGGGGCTGCATGGCTCGCAGGAATGCGCGCAGGGCTCTACCCCACACAAGACGAATTTGCGAAAACATGGACGGGTGAAACCCGCTTCACCCCCAAAATGGATGGCGCAACCCGCGATGCCAAATACGCTGGCTGGCAGGATGCGATCAAACGCACCCTCACCACTTAACGCTTCGACAACTCCGCCAAAGCGTCTGCCACATCGCCTGTTTCAATGGCCAAACCGCCCCGCTCCAACCGCAATTGATGGGCGCGGTTCAACACGTCACCGTGTGTTTTGCCCTGCGGCGGATCAAATTTGTAACTGGCCAGTTCCACCAACAATCCCATCGGATCACGAAAATAAAGGCTGTCCATAAAACCGCGATCTTTGATTCCACTGGATCCGATCCCCCGCGCCTTTAACCGTTCCTCAGCCAGTCGAATGGTGGCCTGCGCCACCCAGAATGCAATATGATGCAGCGACCCTGGTGCTTGTGCCAACTTTTGGCTCGGTGGTTTGCGCCCTTCTTCGGTGAACACGGTCAACGTGCGTCCATCGCCCGTATCGAAATACAAATGATTGATCGACGGCTCGTCCAAATTAGGCTGCTCAAAAATCAAAGGCATGCCCAGCACACCTTCCCAAAAATCAACAGACGTCTGACGATCTGCACCATTCAGCGTGATATGATGAATGCCTTGTACTTGAATAGGTGTCATTTCAGGTCTCCTTCTCTGACCCAAATGTAGATCAGACAGAGCAATCCGTCATCAAAGCTAAGCGAACTTCACTGTTCGTCTCAAAGGAACACCACGCGCATGTTTCTTTGTTCCCAAAATACTCAAACCCTATTTCTCGCCAACAATCCCCTGCATCACACCCAAAAACTGCGCCACTTCGGCCTCGGTGTTATAGTGACACATGGACACGCGCACACAAGTCTCCAATCCCAACGGATCAAGGATATTACCAGAATAATGATCCGCCTTGCGCACATGTGTGCGGATGCCTTGTTCGTTCAGCGCGGCCACCACCTCTTGTCCCGTCATACCGTTCACAGTCAACGAAACCAGCCCCTCACGCAGCGGATTATCAACGCCGCCAATGATCGACACGCCGTCCATATCAGCCAGCCCTTTCAGATTGCCAACACCGTGCAGCATCGCATCCGTTAGGTCTTTCTCATGGGCATGAATTGCCGCCCCCGCTGCCACAATCCGCTCCCGTCGATCATCGCTGTCCGATATCTGCGCCCCTAACCAATCAAAGTAATCGACAACATCTGAAAACGTGGCATAGGCCCCTGTATCTCGGGTGCCAAATTCCCAGTTGTCTGACGGTCCACCAATCAGCATATCGTGGTTCATCGCCCCCAGACGGTCTGACACCCACGCCACACCATATCCATGGCGCGAAAACACCTTGTACGGCGACACCGCATACCCATCCACGCCATATGCCGCCAAATCCAGCCGCCCATGTGCCGCATGCTGAATGCCATCTACAATAATCAAACACGCGGGCGCACGTTCGCGGATCACCGCTGCCACAGCCTCCACATCCACCGCCATCCCCGTCACGGGGGAGGTGTGTAGGATCGTGGCCACCCGCGTATCGGCCGTAATATGCGCCGCGTAATCCTCCGCCGAAACCGATCCCGTTTCATCATTGTGCGGAACCGAAACATAGTCCTTCCCCGCAATCTCCGCCCATCGAATGGCCGCAGATCGGCTCGCAGGATGCTCAAGCGAACTGCCCACAACACGCCCACCTTCGGCACTTTCCACAACGGCAGTACGGATCATCCGAAACAGCAATTCTGTCCCGCTTTCCCCCACGAAAAACTGGCCTTCTTTGGCGTTAAACAACACCTCCATATCGTCCTTGGCCTTGGCAATCACACGCATCAGCTCTGCCGCCGCCACATTGTCACGGCCCTGATTGTCTGGAATGGCCGCATAAAACGTGGATGTCTCTACGGCGGACTTCAACGTCAGCGCCCCACCCGCGTTTTCAAAAAACACGCGCTCCCCTTGAAACGGACAACTGTCCACATGGGCAAACCGCCCACGAATTTCATCAATCAAACCGTCTTTAGAAAACATTTGCGCCTCCGATGATGTTGGTTCCATGGAACCCATCGGAGGCGCAAATTCAAGCGTTATAATTCAGCGTTACGACGTCACCCGCCGCTCATCACCCGTGGCAACCACAGAACTAACTGAGGGAACACCAACAGCAGGATCAGGCCTGTCAACTGCACCAGCATGAACTGCATCATACCGATGTAGATGTCTTTCAGGTCCCAATTCGGCACAACCCCTTTCAGGAAGTACGCCGACAAAGCCACAGGCGGACTGAGCCACGCGGTTTGCAGGTTCACCGCAACAAGGATACCGAACCAAACCATCATGTCATAGCGATTCAACCCATGCAGATCGAGCGCATGCACAACCGGCAACAGGATCGGCACAACGATCAGCACAATCGGCACCCATTCCAGCGGCCAGCCAAGCAGGAAGATCAGCGCCATCACCAGCAACAGCATGATGTAAGGCGACAACTCCATCCCCAGCAGCAGTTTGGTCATCAGCTGCGGTGTGCCCAGAGCCGAGAATTCCGCACCAAAGAAGTTGGACGCCGCCACCAAGAACATAATCAGCACGGTGATTTCCAAAGCCTTGATCAAACTGTCAAAGAAACTGGAGAAAGTGAATTTACCGTACCCAATGGACAGAAGGATCGCACCAAAGGCACCCATCGCCGCCGCTTCTGCAGGTGTTGCAAAGCCGAGAAGGATCGAGCCAAGCGCAAAGGAAATGAGGATCGTCGGTGGCATCAGCCCCGCAAAGAACTCATCCCACAGCGGCGCAAAGTAGAACCCCTCTTCTGCGTCTTTGCTGTAAATCGGGCGACCCAAGATGGCCAACAGCACAACAAATGCAGCCATTGCAATCGACATAATCGACAGGCTGCCATCCTCACCCATATTCCCGAACACCATATACAGGTGGAACAGCACCGCCAAAGGCACCGCAATGCGCAGGATCGCCAGCTTGCGATAGGCTTGATAGGCCACGGCCATCACAATCAACAGCATCAGCAACCCACCAAACGGAACCACCCCGCCAAATGCGCCGCCAAGGCCCAAACCAAACACACGACAGATCGTCAGAATACCCAGACAGATCAAGGCAACCTCTGCGCCATAGAAGTTCGACGTTTCAGGTTGGTCCTCTTCGGATAGGATTGGACCCAAATCTGGGTTAATCCAACACCGCCCCAGCGTATACAGCAGGTAAAGCGAAGCAAGGATCGCCCCTGGCACAAACGCCGCACGGAACAGATCAAGCGTGGAGACCTCAAGCACAGGCCCCATCACGATCAACATGATCGACGGTGGGATCAGAATACCAAGTGTCCCGCCAGCTGTAATCGTACCCGCCGCCAGTTTCACATCATATCCAGCACGGCTCATCGTGGCACCCGCCATAATACCCAGCATGGTTACAGACGCACCAACGATACCCGTCGCTGCCGCAAAGATCGTAGACACGATCAAAACCGCGATAAACAACGCACCGCGCACCCGCGACATGATCATCTGGATCGACGAGAACAGGCGTTCCATCAAACCAGCGCTCTCCATCACAATCCCCATCAGCACGAACAGTGGCACCGCCATCAGCTGATCGTTCAGCATGGTAGAGTTGGTGTTCAGCGTCATCAACAACGTGGTCAGTTTGAAGTTCGCACCCCAAATCCCGAACACAAAGCCAAGGAAGATCAGCGTAAAGGAAATCGGGAAGCCGATGAAGATCACGAACAACATCGCACCCAGCATAATCAAACCAATCGTTGGTTTAGACAGCCCAGGGCTCGCCGACATGACACCCGTGAACCACTCACCGCCCGGCACCACATCAGGTGCAAAGATCGCAAGCGTCAGCCACACCAAGCCAATCAGATAGATCGGCAAGAACATAACAAACTTGCGCTCGCGTTCTTTACCCATCTTATGGAAAGCACGGAAAATCTCAGGCAGGCCTTGGATCAGCAGCAGGAAACCACCAATCGGCATCGCAATACGTGCAGGCCACAAAATCGGCTGCCACGCACTATCCAGCGCCATGCGCTCGCCCGTTTCATAGGACAACCACCAGAATTGGCTGGCCACCACGGTGAAAAAGATCATCGAAGGAATAAAGAACAATAGATACGCAACCGCATCCATCGTCGCCTGTGTCTTGTCAGACCAGTTCCGATAGAGGAAGTCCGCACGGATATGCACACCGCGCATCAGGCCGTAACCCGCACCCGCCATCCACAACACACCCGCAATCATGCGGCTCAGGTCATAGGCTTGCAGCGTCGGGCCAAGGCCCAAGGATTTGGCCAAATCGCCAAACCCAGCATCCACCAAAATAGAATCCAAGTTGCGCGAAATGACTTCCCACACAACAATCGCGATCAGCGGGATCATCATCAACGCAATGATCTGCCCCGCGCGATAGTTAATCACATCAATCACAGCAGTGATCGGACGTTGCCACGGCGTCATATCCTCGGGCGTTTCACCTGGGGCTTCGGCACGGCGCTCCGCAATCAGTTCATCTGCAATTTCAAGATTCTCTGGAATCGGTTCTTCAGCAGCCATGATGTCTCTCCCTTTTATATTTATCAGCCATTTGCTTGGCTTCTTTTTTGAAAAAGGCGTTTGCCCTTATCGAAAAAGAAGCGCGGGGCCCGCGAAGGGCCCCGCACCGTAAGACAAGTCTTACTTCAGAGTGTCAGCGTGTGCTTTACCCAAAGACGCGTTAGACGCCTGTGCGCCAGCCCAGAATGGAACAGCGATGTCAGCAAAGTCTTTCTGAGACTGCCATACTTCTGCGAAGAAGGCGTTCTCATCAGCCGCAGCTTGCAGCGATTTTTTCGCAGCAGCCATGTACTCGGTGAAGTAGTCAGCTGGTGTGTCTTCCAGAATAACGCCGTGGTTGTCTGTCAGGTCTTTCAGCGCCTTGCCGTTTTCGTAAATACGGTAAGACATGGACTTAGACAAAGACGCGTTTGCAGCAACTTCCAGCGCTTTCTTTTCCAGATCGGACAGACCGTTGTAGAAATCGCCGTTTACATACATGTCAGCGTTCACAACAACCTGGTGCAGACCCTGAAGGTAGTAGTGCTTCAGAACTTTCTGGAAACCAAACACAGAGTCAGGCTTCGGGCAGCACCATTCAGCCGCATCGATTGTACCTTTTTCCAGCGCTGGCAGAATGTCACCACCGCCCATAGCTACAGCAGGAACACCGATTTCAGCGTAAGCAGCACCAACCATACCTGGAGGAGCCCGGAAACGCATTTTACGGAAGTCATCCATAGATTTGATCGGCTCTGGGAACCAACCCAATGCCTCTGGACCAACTGGCTGCAACATGAAGCCTTTTACGTTTACGCCCATTTCGTCCCACAGACGGTCGTACAGCTCTTTACCGCCGCCGAACTGGAACCAAGACAAGAACGCGATGTTGTCCATGCCAACACCAGCGCCCGCTACAGGTGCGCCAAACAGGTTGGCTGCAACGTGCTTACCACCCCAATAGTGTGTCCATGCGAAACCGCCTTCAACCAGACCGGCGTCAACCGCGTCCATGATGTCGCGTGGGCCAACAACGGCACCCGCTGGCAGCACTTCGATTTTCAGTGACCCCCCTGTCAACGCAGCAACGTCGTCACCAAACGCGTTCAGCATGACAACTTCGTCAGCTGTTGTTGGCAGCACGGATTGAATCCGCAGTACTTTTTCCGCGAACGCCGCGGATGCGAACAAAGATACACCAACCGCCGTCGCGACTGCACCCTTTGTCAAAGTTTTTAAAGTGAACATAATGTTCCTCCCTAGGTTAACCTTCTGACTTTTTATCCCGAACCCCGAAGGCAATAAGTTCGGCTTTTATTCAATCAGACCGCCCACTGAACAGTGGTATGACCTGTTGAAAACTCCCATTCTGGGGCGCTAATGCCCCCCTTTGCTCAGTTCATATCCTTCAATCAAACCCAACATCGGCAACACACCATTGTTCGCGTCAAACGTACCGCGATAGAACATCTCTGCCGCAACATAGACCAGAACGATCAAACCGACCCAAGAAATCCAAGGATATCTCGTCAGCAATTTCATAATCAGCGTAGCAGCGAACGCCATAAGCACAATGGCCAGCGCCAGACCGACGATCAGCTTGGTCGAGTCCCCATCCGCAATGGCCGCAACCGCCAACACATTGTCCAAGGACATGGACACATCCGCAATCGTAATAGAAATAAGGGCTGCGCCCATCGTGCGGCGCGGTGGACCTGTATATCCAGCCTCTGGATTCTCGGCATCTTCCAACGCTTCGGCCGCGTGTTCATCCGTTCCTTCGCGGATTTCCACAAACAACCTCCAGCAAACCCAAAAGAGCAGCACGGACCCAACGAACAAAATGCCCGGAATCCCCAGCAATTTTGTTGCAATAACCGCAAAGACGATTCGCAGAACAGCCGCAATCACCATCCCATACAGGATCGCTTTCTTGCGCAACTCAGGTGACAGGCCAGCCGCCGCCATGCCAATAATCAACGCATTATCCCCTGACAAAATCAGGTCAGCGATGATAATTTGACTGTAATCAATTACAGATTCCCACATTAGTTTGCGTCCTCCAAGACCATGCTCGCAACCTTTTCACCAATCATGATGCAAGGCGCATTTGTATTTCCGCTTGTGATGATTGGCATGATCGACGCATCCGCCACCCGCAAACCTTCGATTCCATGTACCCGCAACCGTGGATCAACAACCGCTTGGTCGTCTTTGCCCATCTTGCAGGTTCCAGTGGGATGATAAATTGTAACAGACGCTTCGCGCGCCCAATTCAATGTCGCCTCATAATCACCCATCGCCACACCTTCACCCGGTGCATGCTCTTCGGTGATGAATTCGGCCAATGGGTTGGTGCGCGAAATCTTTCGTGCGATCTCAATCCCAGCCACAATCGTGCGCTGATCCGTTTCTGTTGCCAGATAATTCGGATGGATCGCAGGATAATCGCGCCAGTTGTTTGACGTCAGCTCCAAATGGCCCGCACTTTCAGGACGCATCTGCAAAACAGACGCAGTAAATCCGCTGAACTTATGCGGCCCATCTGCGGGCTTATCCGCGCTGAACGGCTGAATGTGGAACTGAATGTCAGGCGTTGCCAAACGCTCATCGGTTTTCAAAAAACCCGTCCCAAGGCTCGCTGCCATCGTCATCGGCCCAGACTGCGTGGTCAAAAACCGCAAGCCAATCATGGCCTGCTTAAACATGCTGTCGATTTCAACGTTGATCGTGCTGAGCGTTGTTTTGAACACAGGTCGCGCCTGCAAATGATCTTGCAGGTTCTTCCCCACACCGGGCAGATGCTTCACACCCGCAATACCAACCGATTTCAAATGCTCGGCATCACCCACACCCGATAGCATTAGAATTTGCGGCGACCCAATTGCACCCGCACACAAGATCACTTCCTTGCGCGCCTTAATCGTCTTCGACGTGCCACGCACATTCGCAATTACACCCGTGGCACGGCCCTCTTCGATGATCACTTTCTCGGTCTGCGCCCGCGTGATCACGTCAAGGTTTTTGCGCCCCCGCGCAGGTTTCAAATACGCCTTGGCCGAAGAACACCGCAAACCGCCGCGCTGGGTCAGTTGGAAATATCCAACACCTTCTTGATCGCCGCTATTGTAATCTGGGTTCTTCTTGTACCCCGCATTCACCGCGCTTTCGATCCAGTGATCCACCAGATCACGTCCCGCCCGCGTTGGCGAAACGGTCAAAGGCCCATCTGTCCCGCGATCCTCTGATCCTTCGCCTTGCCAGCTTTCCGCTTTTTTGAAAAACGGCAGAACATCGTCCCAACCCCAGCCTTCATTGCCGAGCTGCCGCCAGCCGTCGAAATCCTCCGCCTGACCGCGCACATAAAGCAGACCATTGATCGACGACGATCCGCCCAAAACCTTACCGCGTGGCCATGGAATACCACGTCCGTTCAGACCCGGATCAGATTCCGTATGATACATCCAATCGGTCTTCGGATTGCCCATGGTTTTGAAATAACCAACGGGGATATGAATCCACGGATTCGTGTCCTTGCCACCCGCTTCCAACAGCGCAACCGTATACTTTCCCGACTCAGAGAGCCGAGCAGCAGCAGCACAGCCAGCCGAGCCAGCCCCTATGACAACATAGTCAAATTCCAAAAATTCCCCATTTCGTCAATTATTGAGACTTTTTGTCTTGTTTTTTGGTGAAATCAAGCTAAACAGAGATTCGGACGGATTGCAAAGGAAAAGTCGTGGCCGCAGAAGAGAGAATTCCAACAAACCTGCGAATGCTCCTGATTTTAGAAGTTGTCGGAAACAGCGACACGCCACTCACCCCGACCGAAATCAACGCCAAACTTGGCCTGCCCAAACAAACCGTCCACAGATTATGCTCCACATTAGAAGCCGAAGGGTTCCTCACCCGTTCAACAGACGGCAAACGTTTGTGCCCAGCGCGCCGTCTGATGGACATGAGCGCGGGGCTCGTCCAATCCAATCGCGATCAGATTATCCGCCATCAGGTGCTTGAAAACGTGGCCCGTCAGGTGCGCGAAGCCGTGAACTACGTGGTCCCACAAGAAACAGGAATGCACTATCTCGATCGCGTCGATACAGATTGGGCGTTTCGCATTCAATTGCCAGTGGGCACAAACGTCCCATTTCATTGCACCGCCAGTGGCAAAACCTACATGGCATCCCTGCCCCCCTCCGCACGCAAAGCTTTTGTGATGGGATTGGATTTGTCACCGCGCACCGACAAAACACACACCAGCGCGTTAACCCTGCTCGAAGAACTCGCCCTCACACGCAAACGCGGCTACGCCATCGACAACGAAGAATTCATGGACGGCATGGTCGCACTTGCCGTGCCCGTGACTGACCCCCAGGGGCGTTACATCGCATCTTTGGCCATGCACGGTCCCAGCCCGCGCGTCACACCAGAATCCGCCATCGCCGAACGCTCCATTCTATTGGGCGGCGCGGAACAGCTTCAGTCTATCTTGTTTGGGTAAATCGCTTAATTTGGCCGCAGCACAATTTTAGGTGCGGCCACTTTGCCCGCCAGAATGTCCGCAAACGCCTGTGCGCCATCATCCAATGGGCGTTCTTCGATCCAATTCAGATTGCCAAAAATCCCATCGAAAATACCTTGCGCCGTGTCACGGAAGTCCTGCGCAGTATAGGTGTAGGTCCCGATAAACGTCACCTCTTGCAACGTCATGCGTCGCACATCCAATCCTTCAATACTGTCACCAAGCCCCACATGCACAACCACACCGCCCGGAGCAACCATCGCAGTGGCGGCCTTGCGCGTGTGTGAAATGCCAACGCAATCGATGATGATGTCGAACCCTTCGCCAGCATCGGCAGGGTCGCAAACACGAAAATCACCCAGCCCGTTCAACACATCGTGCCGCACCGTGTTCGGCTCTGCGATGGTCACGTCTGTCGCGCCCATCGCCCGTAAGCTCAACGCTGATCCAACCCCAATCGCGCCACCGCCCTGCACCAGACATTTGGCCTTCGCCAAATCCCCAAACAGCGCATCGCGCCCCAGCCGAACCGCATGCCAACACACGGCAATCGGTTCTGCCAGCGCGGCATGTTCAATGGCTACACCGTTTGGCACGTCTACCAAGTTGGATGTGGGCATCACCAACTGCTGCGCAAACGCCCCCTCGCGGGGCTGCATCGAAATGATCTGACGTGTTTGGCACAGGTTTTCACGGCCCTCCAAACAATACCGACAGGCGCCACAAGTCACGAGCGGATTGACCGTCACGTTTTTACCCGCCATCGGCCCAGACAGCACCAAACCTGCGGCCTCATGCCCAAGGATCAGCGGTGCTGGCCGCCGCTCATCATGCCCCAGATAGGCGTGCATGTCTGATCCACAAATGCCAACGGCATCCACGCGGATCAGATTGTCATCCCCACCTGCGCTCAGATCATCGCGCTCATGAATCTCGAGCGTTTTGGGCCCTGTGTAGACAAGCGCTTTCACGATCCTATTCCTCTGGCGTCAGGTCAAAGTTCTCAGTCGGGTAATACTTGTGTAGACGCACATCCGCTGCTCGCGCATGGCCCTCCATACCTTCCAGCCGCGAAATCCGCGCCGTGGCTTCGGCCACACGCTTCGATCCATCCCGCGTAGATCGCTGCCATGTCACAACTTTCATGTACTTGTGAACGGACAAACCACCCGTATACCGCGCAGAGCCTGATGTTGGCAGAACGTGGTTCGTTCCCGATGCTTTGTCCCCGTAAGACACGGTTGTTTCTTCACCCAAGAACAAAGAGCCATAGCACTGAAGGTTATCCAACCACCAATCCAAATCCGCCGCTTGTACCGTCAAGTGCTCTGGTGCGTAGTCATCCGAACAGGCCGCCATTTCCACTCGATCATCACAGACAATCACTTCGGCATAATCGCGCCACGCGGCCCGCGCATTGTCGCGGTTCAACTCAGGCAGCTCTTCGATCAAATCTGGAACCCGTGCCATAACTTTTTCCGCCAGGGGCTGGTCATCCGTCACCAACCACACAGGGGAGTTATAGCCATGCTCGGCCTGTGACACCAAATCCACCGCCACGATTTCCGCATCCGCATCTTTATCCGCCAAAATCAAACTGTCCGTTGGACCCGCGATCATATCAATGCCAACGCGACCAAACAAAATCCGCTTGGCTTCGGCCACAAACTGGTTGCCAGGGCCAACGATAATGTCCGCCTCTGGCAAATCAAACAAACCAAATGTCATGGCCGCAACGCCTTGGACACCGCCCATGGACAAGATTTTATCCGCGCCACACAGGTTCGCCGCATAGATAATCGCTGGGGCCACGCCGTTTTCCCCTTGGGGCGGGGAACAGGCTGTAATGTGTTTCACACCTGCAACCTTGGCCGTTGTTACGGTCATCATCGCTGATGCGATGTGGGAATATCGCCCGCCTGGCACGTAACACCCGGCTGCGCGGACTGGGATGGTTTTCTGCCCTTCAATCAAACCTGGGCGCACTTCCATCTGAAAATCCTGCATCGACGCCTTTTGCGCCTCGGCAAAATGTTTGATGTTCTCATGCGCAAACGCGATATCATCCTTCAGCTTTTGGGGAACCTTCGCCGCCGCCGCTTCGATTTCTTCCTTACTCAGGATCAGCGCACCTTCGTAATTGTCGAACTTGGCCGCGTATTTCATTGCCGCGGCTTCACCACCTTCTTCGATCTCGTTTAGAATGCCACGCACAGTGTCATGCACAGATGCACTGTCTGTTGCAGACGTTTTCGGGGCTTTTTTCAGGTAATTACGCGCCATGGTTCGGCCTCTTGTCAGAAATGATTGATCTATGGCGTCATGGGGCATTGCAGGGGGCTCGTACAAGCCAAGCCTCTAAGTTACGGAGAATCCGAAACTGTGTTTTGGAAGTCGTCACGAACCACAGGCAGAAACGGCAAACTCATGAAAGTCATTCAACAACCCATCCAACACATCATCTCGAAACAAAAAACCCATCGGTTCGAACGGATAACCCGTAAGTTCAAATCAGCTCTGATCATCGGGTCCGACAATCGTAACTCCGTGGTTTCGTTGGATCAAAGAACCAAAATCACCGGCAAGCCTTTTGCCATGCAAATCCTTCGAAAGGGCACTGTGAATGCGGTCTTCCTTTTCTTGTTCCGCATGCGGATCCCACCACCAAGCCCAAGCACTACTCTCTGCTGGACGATACAAAATTTCATCATTGGCTTTGGCAAACCGCGCCACATCATTCACGTTTCGCGCCAACACTTCAGGCTTAATACGATAGATGACTTGAACATTTTTCCACTGCTTCACACCATCCGTCATGTTTTGCGAAATCAGCTCAACATTTCTGGGGTCAGTGTCCAAATCCCCCAGATGCCAAATCTCTTTGCTCGTGATCACAGGTTTCAATGCACTGACCTGAACAAACGTCATTTGGCATCCATCGAATGTAATTTCGAAGATTTCATTTGGCCAAATGGTGTTCAATCCCGCCACCAGACGGTCTGCCAAATCGCCTGCACGTCCCTCAGTGGGGAACAAAAAGATCAGGAAAAGCAGTGCAAATCGCACCCCTAACTTCCAACCCCATATTCCAACGCCCAGCGCCGCAACAGGCGCTGTTGCATGCGTTTGGAACGCTTGCGCCAGGTTGCACTGCCCGCAGGGCGCTCGCGGTCTGCCTTTTTGATCTTGGCCCGCTTGCCCATGTCCGCCGTGAAAATCGCAAACGTCAGCTTTTGCCCATTCGGCGTATCAATATACCCCGCCAAAGCACTGGCAAAATTCAGCGTCCCTGTCTTCGCAAGAACCGTAACCCCTTCAATCGGGGCCGCACGCCCCTTGGAATTGACCAGCTTGATTTCTTTCAACGCGGGCCGCAGCGGCCCATTCCACCCTGATTTCGCCAGAATTTTCATCATCTGATCGGCGCTCACGCGGCTGGCATCGCCAAGGCCAGAGTGATCCACAAATTTCACCCCTTTCGCACCATACGCCCCTTGCACCCAAGACGTCATCTCGCGCCCAGATCCTGCAAGGTTACGCACCGATGCTCCGCGTTTGCGCGTGGCCGTCAGCCCCGTCACCTCGGCCGTAAGGTTGGTGGAATATTTCAACATGGCCTGCACCTGTTTAAACAATGTGCCGCTCACTTCTTGCGCCACAACCGTCCCAGACGGCAGCGATTTGGCAGTTTGCGCCGACGGCAGTTTAATCCCCTGCTGCGCCGCAACGGACCGAAACACCTCGCCCACATATTCATCAATGCGGCGCACAGGCAGCCAACG
This sequence comes from Amylibacter sp. IMCC11727, assembly GCF_029854195.1. Lineage (NCBI taxonomy): Bacteria > Pseudomonadati > Pseudomonadota > Alphaproteobacteria > Rhodobacterales > Paracoccaceae > Amylibacter > Amylibacter sp. IMCC11727. Next base: position 861,589 of record NZ_CP122960.1, on the reverse strand, counting down.
CCCGCCCCCTTTGCCAAGCGCCCCGCGCATCACGGTCCACTGCTCCGCTTTGCCACCACCTTTGTAGGTGAACAAAGGGGCTTGGCGATTCACCACAGACATTTTGATCCCCCGCACTGCGGGTCGCAGGCGCTTTGATCGCGCATCCATCGTCGTGGCATAACCGTTGCCCGACCGTTTCCATTCAAAATACACGCGATTGAAATTCAAATTCAAACCGGACAGAGACGGATTATACCCCACATGATCAGGCTGCCCCGCATCAATCACCCGCTGATAGGGCAACGCCCCACCATAGACCTTTAACTTGCCTTTGATGCCTTTGATCCCCTGCTTGGCAACACCACGGGCCAAATTGGCCAACCCATCCGTGTCCAAATACGGATCACCGCCCCCAGCCACGATCAAATCCCCCTGCACAATGCCCCCAACAACAGGGCCCGTTGCAATCACCCGCGTGGCATAGCGAAAATCACCACCCAAATGTTGCAGCGCATAAAGCGCCGTCACCGCTTTGGTTACACTTGCAGGAGGCAGCGATTTATTTGGGGTATGCGCTTCTAATACACGCCCAGACGCATCAGCCACAACGATACTAACTGCCCCTGACAACCCCGCCTCTGCGACGATATCTTTCAGGCTCTTTTGCTTATGCTCTGCCTTAACTTTGGCCGCCCCGCGCAAGGGCCGTGCTTTGGGCCGCAAAGATGTTTTCGGCGCATCGGCCAAGGCAGGAACCGCCGTGCTGGCCAATAAAGCAGAGATCAGAAATCTTCGGGTAATCATTGCGCAAACACTCAAATCAGTAACTTTCGGGAAGAAATTAGCACCCAGCAGGGAAAGTTACAAAGCCGCATTTGCAAGGCGCGATCACATTTTTATGCAGTTGATTAGTCTTTGCCCCAATCACCGCGCGCGCGGATTTCTGTGCTCGACAGATCCACCATCGGCCCATTCAACAAACACCACGCAGGGGCCTCGCGAAACGGCAGCGCCTCGGCACGACGCGCCTGAACACGGTGCTGTGCATAGCGCCGCGCGGCACGCGAACCGCCCGCCGCCAGCTGCTCACCAGGCCGCGCCATCACCCCAATGGGAACCGTTTCCATGATCCAGTTCCAGTCCTTCCAGCGGTGAAAATCCGCCAAACTGTCCGACCCCATCAACCACACAAACCGCACCCCGCGATACCGCGGCAACAACGCCTGCAACGTGGCCGCCGTGTATCGCGTGCCAAGCCGCGTTTCGATATCCGTCACCAAAATGCGCGGGTCATCCACCAGATCGAGACAGGCCTGAACCCGCCGCCCAATTTCGGCTGGCCCACGTTTTTTCAGCGGATTGCCAGGCGTCACCATCCACCACACCCGATCCAACTGAAACCGCTTCAACGCCTGTTTTGTAATATGCAAATGCCCCGCATGAGGCGGATCAAACGACCCACCAAGCAAGCCAATACGTTGGCCTTGGGTGGCAAAGGGGAATGGGGCGGTCATGAAGGATATTTAACAGCCACATTGGTTAGGCGCAAAGGGAAAGCGGAACCGCGAAAAGAGCAAGGTTTGTTCATCATGAACAGCATAAAAACCCATTTGGAAAGGTTACCACATCCTTAACGCCGACACGTCCAAATAGACGTGTCGGCGTTAAGGTACTGTTAAGAATAAAGAGATCACCACCCATCCACATACCGCCCACTCGGCACACCGATACCCGCACTCGTCAACGCCCGATCAATCACATCGCGCGTCTCCGCAGGGTCAATCACTGCGTCAAACTCCAACTGGCTCGCCGCATTCAGCGCCTTGCCCTTTTCATACAGGATATCAACCAGCCGCTGATACTCTGCCGCCCGCTCTGCCTCATCCTCAATCGCTGCCAAATGATCGCGATAGCCGAGCTTCACTGCCCCTTCTAACCCCATCGCGCCCACTTCACCCGTAGGCCACGCGCAACACAGATGCGGGCGGTCAAACCCGCCCCCCGCCATGGCCATCGCGCCCAGCCCATATCCCTTGCGCAGGATCACCGTTACCAGCGGCTGCTCAAAATGCGCCCCCGCCAGAAACAGCCGCGAGATATGGGCCACCTGCCCCGTGACTTCCACCTCTGGCCCAACCATAAATCCAGGCGTATCGCACAGCGTCACCACGGGCAGCGCCCACGCATCGCACAGCTGCAAGAAACGCGCGCCCTTGTCGCCCGCCTCCGCATCAATCGCCCCGCCCAGATGCAGCGGATTGTTCGCCAACACACCAACGGCCCGCCCATTGATCCGCGCAAACCCCGTGATCATGCCAGCGCCAAACCCGCGCCGCATCTCCAACCAAGACCCCGCGTCCACAATCTGCGGAATTGCCCCCCGCATGTCATAGGCTTTGGTGCGATCCGCAGGCACCACATCGCGCAGCGCCCCTACGGGGCCGCCCTGCCCTTCGGCACTGGCATTCAACCCCAACAAAACCTTCGCTGCCGCAACCGCCGCCGCCTCATCCACCGTCACCAAGTCATGCACCCCGTTCTTGGCCTGCACATCTGACGGACCAATCTCCGTCGGCTTCACAACACCCAAGCCACCCCCTTCAATCATCGCAGGGCCACCCATCCCGACAAAGCTATTCTCTGTCGCGATCCGCACATCACAAACCCCAAACAACGCTGCATTCCCCGCAAAACAATAGCCTGCCGCGATCCCAATCTTCGGCCCCTTATGCGCCGCGAAATGCCGAAACGACGTGATGTTCAATCCCGCCACAATGAACTGCGCTACATCATAATCATTGGGCCGCCCGCCGCCGCCTTCTGCGAACAGAACAATCGGCAGCCCGTCACGACCCGCCACTTCGATCAGGCGATCCATTTTCTTGTGATGGTAAAACCCCTGCGTCCCCGCCATCACCATGTAATCCACCGCCATCGCCGCAACGGCCCGCCCCGCCACAGTGCCAATACCGCAGATAATCCCGTCCCCTTGCGTGCGCTCCTGCAAGTCTTGTGCCGTGCGTTTTGATCGTTGCGCCGCCACCGCCAATGCGCCGTATTCCACGAAACTGCCAGCGTCGAACAGATCATCAATATTCTCGCGCGCTGTGCGAAACCCTTTCCCGTGCCGCTTGGCCACCGCGTCTGAACGCGCCGCATCCTCCAGCAATGCCATCCGCGCCTCAAACTCCGCCATATCCGCACGCGCCACATGCTGCTCCGCCGCAACCGCAGTCACCTCAGCCGCCTCAAACGTCACCAACGCTTCCCCCCCATGCAGCTCCATTCCAGCAGCCACATGAACCGCCGTCACACGTCCATCCGCAGGCGCGCGCAGATCATGCCGCATTTTCATCAGTTCGGTCGTTACAACCACCGTGCCAGCGGCCACCAAATCCCCCACAGCCACGTGAACCTCTGCCACCAGCGCGGCATTTTCAGCGCGTAAAACCGTCATGATATCCTCCCAGAAATCCGTCTCCCCCACATTGAAGAACCCCACGCCCCCAAAGCAATCCCAAACGTACCGTCAAAAACTCCAACAGGCCCGATTGCACCGCCCTGCCACACGCGCTAAGACCCCTGCTAACGAAATCTCAACGCGGATGATCAAAATGGCTCAGCAATACGTTTACCACATGGACGGCGTGTCCAAAACTTACCCCGGCGGCAAGAAATGCTTTGAAAACATCCGTTTGTCGTTTTTGCCGGGCGTGAAAATCGGCGTTGTGGGCGTGAACGGCGCGGGTAAATCCACGCTGATGAAAATCATGGCGGGGATCGACAAGGAATTCACAGGCGAAGCATGGGCCGCTGAAGGGGCCAAAGTCGGCTATTTGCCACAGGAACCAAAACTCGATCCAGACTTGAACGTGCGCGAAAACGTTATGCTCGCCGTGGCCGACAAAAAGGCGATCTTGGAAGAGTACAACGAACTCGCCATGAACTACTCCGATGAAACCGCAGAACGCATGGGCGAACTGCAAGATTTGATCGACGCCCAAGACCTTTGGAATCTGGACGCCAGCATCGACATCGCCATGGAAGCCCTGCGTTGCCCACCCGATGACGCAGACGTGAAATCCCTCTCTGGTGGCGAAGCCCGCCGCGTCGCGCTGTGCAAACTGCTGATCGAAGCGCCAGACATGCTGCTCCTTGACGAGCCGACCAACCACCTTGATGCGGAAACCATCGCCTGGCTGCAAAAGCACCTGATGGATTACAAAGGCACCATCCTGATCGTCACCCACGACCGCTACTTCCTCGATGACATCACCTCTTGGATTCTGGAACTCGACCGTGGCCGCGGCATCCCATACGAGGGCAACTATTCCAGCTGGCTCGAACAAAAAGCCAAGCGCCTCGCCCACGAAGCCAAAGAGGACAAATCCCGCCAGAAAACACTGGAACGGGAACTCGAATGGATCCGTCAGGGCGCCAAGGCCCGTCAGGCCAAACAAAAGGCACGGATCAACGCCTATAATGATCTCGCGAACCAGTCCGAGCGTGAAAAAATCACTAACGCCCAAATCGTCATCCCGAACGGCCCTCGTTTGGGCGGCAAGGTGATCGAAGTTGAAAACCTGACCAAAGCCTACGGCGACAAACTCCTCGTCGAAGACCTGTCCTTCGCCCTGCCCCCCGGTGGCATCGTCGGCGTGATCGGCCCCAACGGCGCGGGTAAATCCACCCTGTTCAAAATGCTCACAGGCCAAGAACAACCCGACAGCGGCACGGTCACATACGGCGACACGGTTAAGCTGTCTTACGTGGATCAATCCCGCGATAACTTGGACGACACCAAAACCGTCTGGGCCGAAATTTCCGACTCTCAGGACATCATCAAACTGGGTGACGCCGAAATGAACGCGCGGGCCTATTGCTCCGCCTTCAACTTCCGTGGTGGCGACCAGCAGAAAACCATGAACCTCTTGTCAGGGGGTGAACGCAACCGCGTGCATCTGGCCAAACTCCTGCGCGAAGGCGGCAACGTCCTCCTCCTCGACGAACCAACCAACGACCTCGACGTAGAAACCCTCCGCGCGCTCGAAGACGCCCTCGTAGACTTCGCAGGCTGCGCCGTCGTCATCTCCCACGACCGCTTTTTCTTGGATCGGATTTGCACCCACATCCTCGCATTCGAAGGCGAAGCCCACGTAGAATGGTTCGAAGGCAACTTCGCGGACTATGAAGAGGATAAAGTGCGGCGTCTGGGACCGAATGCGCTGGAGCCAACACGGGTGAAGTATAAGAAGTTTACGCGGTGAAACGCTGAGACGATGTCTTAACTCAATACCGTAGGGTGGGGTTTTACCCCACCATCCTTACCTTGCATCACGCACCAAAACGGTGGGGTAAAACCCCACCCTACTCCCCATACTCGCCGTTTGGCACTTCCCCACACCACTCCGCTTCAACCCGCCCCGCGCGGATATCCCGATGGATGCTCGACCACTTCCAATCCACCGCCCGCTCCACACACCCATGCTTCACAGGGTTCCCCCAACAATACCGCACATGGTTTTCGTAATCGCATTCATCGCGAATATGATGCTCCCACAACCGCCGCTGCCAAATGCCAACCTCTCCCTTGTCAACCCGTATGTCGGGGTTCACCCCGACATACCGCCCCGACCGCATACACGGCAATTCCGTCGGCGGGGTGAACCCCGCCCTACGCACGCCCATGGTAAACCGCGCCTTGATCGCCCCCATCCGTGTCCAAAAATCCCGATCCCCATCGGGTAACGTAATCACACAATGGAAATGGTCGGGCAAAACCACCCACGCATCTATCCCGAACGGTCTTTCCGCCTGCGTCACCCGCACCGCATCGCGCAACACATTCACATACCGCACCAACAGATCGCTCTGTCGATCCGCCAACGCCACGGTGAAAAACACCGCCGCCCCTTCCATCTTCGGTCGAATGTAATTTGGCACACCCCACCAAACCGTACCTTGGTTAACGCTTCGTTGACCTCACACAGATCACACATGCGGCGGAGTTCACCTCCCCATCAACCCAAACCACCCCATGTCGCCCAACACCCGCAACCTCACCGCTCAGCACAAACACCACATCCCCCGCCCGCGCCTCACTCACCTCACACACCCGCACCTCCACAGCCGTCCGCGCTGCATCCCAAATAACGTTGAAGTTCTCCACCGCCCCATCCACCAACGCCCCTGTCAACGCCAGCCCACCGTCCCACGTCACAGGCTCGAACGGCCGCAATTCAATCACCCCGTCCGAATGCGTCAAATCCATCCCCGCCCCTGACACCACGGTCGTGCTGCGCTGTAATCCGTCAAACGCCGAAAACAGGCAGTCGCCCACCACCTCGGCCAGACTGATCCGCAAAACCGTGCGCCCATCCTCAACCTGATGAAACACCTCATGGGCCACGCCCTGCCCGTTCGGCCAAGGCATGGTTTTGAACATATCGCGCGGCATCGTTTTCATCTGAAATCTCCTTTGCCCCACTCTGGCGCAAAACGTCTTTCCAAACCACCCGAATGCCCGTTACTGTCGCCACAGGCTTCATCGCACGGCCATCAATGGTTCCTGCACCCGCAAAGACGAAGGATACTCCATGACCCGCTTCATTCTTGCGCCCATCATCGCCTTTGCCCTGCCCGTTTTGCTGGCGATGCTCGGCCTATCGAACGCCCTTGGCGCGCACATCTGGTGGGACAAGACGTCCATCCTGATCGGCGCGCCAATCGGTCTGCTCGCCGCTTTTTTGCTCACGCTGGTCTGGCCCAACAAAGTGAAAACCACGCTCCTTTGGATACTCTTCCTGATCGGGGCCTTCGCGCTTGCAAAATACGGGCAAACCACCTTCGCCAACAGCTACGGCGACGATCAACTGGCGGGCAAACTGTGGTACTTCGGCTGGATCGCCACTGGGGCGGGCGCGGCGGGCGCGATCTACTCGGCCCTGCGCGCCTAACGCGGGTTCTGCTTCGCGCTTAACGCAACACTGTGGCCGATGTGTCGTTAACCTTTGACCCGAACACGCCACCCATACCCAAGGGACCCCTGTTTCTGGGTGGTTTGCATCCTGTTGCAATCCTGCACGACCCTGTGACCTTAACGCGCCGCACGCGGCTTTAGGTTCCTGTAAATACCTAAAGAAAAAGGCGGCCACTTGGGCCGCCCTTCTATCTGGAAATCTTCCGGGAAGTCAGATCGCCAAATACTCATGTCGCAGGTCTTCGTTGTCCAAAACCTCTTTGGCCGTGCCATCAAACACAACCGTGCCCGTGTCCAAAATCACCGCCCGATCCGCAAGGTTCAGTGCCGCAACAGCGTTTTGTTCCACGATGATTGTGGTCATGCCCTGTTCACGGATGTGATGCAGTGTTTTTTCAATTTCCTGAACAATAACAGGGGCCAAGCCCTCGTAGGGTTCATCCAGCAATAACAGCTTGATATCACGTGCCAAAGCCCGCCCAATCGCCAACATTTGCTGCTCGCCCCCAGACAGCGTTGTGCCTTCTTGGTTGCGCCGCTCGCCCAGACGCGGGAACAGATCATAGATGCGCTCAATGGACCACCCGATGGGCTTTTCAATCTGCGCCAATTGGATGTTTTCTTCAACCGTCAGGCCCTGAATGATGCGCCGATCCTCTGGGACAAGGCCGATACCGGACTGGGCCGCTTGCCATGCTTTCATCGTGTGCAACGGCTGGTGATCCAACCAAACCTCACCCTTAACAAGAGCAGGATCATCAAGCCGCGCCAGGGCCCGCAGAGTGGATGTTTTCCCCGCACCGTTGCGCCCCAACAAGGCCAGGATTTCACCCTCATGCACATTCATCGACACCCCTTGCACAATATAGCTTTCACCATAATACGCATGGATATCATACGCCGAAAAATAGGCAGGTGCGGTGGCCGCGTGATTTGCGTTTTTCTCTTTCATCGCGCTCTTCCTTATTCTTCTGCCGCTGTGCCGAGATAGGCTTCTTTGACCTTCGGATTGCTGCGGATTGCATCAGGCAAGTCTTCAGCAATCACAGTTCCTTGCGCCAGAACCGAAATCTTTTGCGCAAGGCTAAACACCACGCCCATATCGTGTTCGATAATGGCCATAGTGATCTTCAACCGATCTTGGATTTCCTTCAGCAACTCAATGGTGCTTTCTGTATCCGCACGGGCCATGCCCGCCGTTGGTTCATCAAGCAACAACAGCTTAGGGCTTTGCGACAGACACATCGCCATTTCCAAACGCCGTTTGTCCCCGCGCGACAGGCTTGATGCCATCATCTCGCGTTTTTCGATCATGTTCACATCGGTCAGCATTTGCTCGGCGCGATCGCGAATTTCACCATCTTTTGCCACTTGACGCCACGCGTTCAATTCAAACGATCCATCCCGTTTCGCAAAACACGGGATCATCACGTTTTCGAACACGGTCAGATCAGCAAAAATCTCGGGTGTTTGGAACACGCGGCTGACACCAATCTGGTTAATCTGGTGGGGTTTGATCCCCAGCAAAGACTGACCATCAAACATCACAGACCCCGTGTCTGGCACAAGCTTGCCAACAAAACAGTTCAGCAATGTTGATTTCCCCGCACCGTTTGGTCCGATGATCGCGTGAATTGTGCCTTCTTCCACAGACAGGTTCACATTTTGCAACGCTTTCAAGCCGCCAAACGACTTGTTAACGTTTTGGACTTCAAGAATACCCATGCTCAGTTACTCCGATGGTGTATTGCGTTGGTCGGCTGCGGGTCCTTCGACACCGCCGCCTTTGCGGTCACGACGGGCAAAGTTCGCCAATTTCTGGCCCCCTTCGACCAATCCACCAGGAAGGAAGATCACGATCAGCATAAAGATCAGGCCAAGTGTCAGGTGCCAGCCTTTGCCAACAAATGGGTAGACGATTGTCACGATGACATCTGTCAGACCATCTGGGAAAATGCCGAACCAAACTTCCAGCGTGGCTTTGTTGATCGTTGAGAAAATGTTCTCAAAGTATTTGATCAAACCAGCGCCCAGAACCGGGCCAATCAATGTCCCCGCACCCCCAAGGATGCTCATCAAAACCACTTCGCCAGAGGCTGTCCATTGCATACGTTCAGCCCCAACCTGTGGGTCCATCGCAGCCATCAAACCACCTGCCAAACCAGCATACATGCCAGAGATGACGAAACAGGCCAGCATATAAGGACGTGTGTTCAAACCCGTATAGTTCAGACGCTGTTGGTTGGACTTAACCGCCTTCAGCATCAGCCCAAAAGGAGAGCGGAAGATACGAATGGCAACGTAAAACGCCACCAACATCATCAGACCAGAAATGTAATAACCCCAGTTAAAGGTCCATTCCCAGCCAGCGACGGGCACTTTAAAGCTGTCAGTCATTTCAAGCCCAAACAAAGACGGCTTTGGAATGTTGCCACCCTCTGGTGTACCTCCGCCCAAAAATGCTGGGAAAATCCGTGGGTCATTCAGGTTGGTTTGCAGACCTGTTTCACCGCCCGTGATCGGGGTCAAAACAGACGCGGCCAAAGCAAAGGCCATTTGCGCAAACGCCAACGTTAGGATCGAAAAGTAGATACCAGATCGACGCAGCGAGATATAGCCAATCGCCAGTGCGATAATCCCTGCCACAATGGTCGAAAAGATGATCGCAGGGATCACGTTGATCGACAGCAGCTTCAGCATCCACATGCCAGCATAACTGCCCGCCCCAAGGAACGCCGCGTGACCAAAGGACAAATATCCTGTCAGGCCAAACAGAATGTTAAAACCAATGGCAAAGATGCCAAAGATAACAAACCGCTGCATCAAATCGGGATAACCAGCGTTAAACTTTGCCAGCCCTGATGCTTCTGGGAATGGGTTCAACAGGATGGGCGCGAGCGCAACCATCGCCATAACGATTACGAACAATCGCAAATCTTTTTTGTTCAGTCCAAGCATGTTCTTAATCCTCCATCACGCCTGCACGACCCATCAAGCCACGCGGGCGGGTCAACAGAATGATGATTGCAGCAAGGTAAATAACGATCTGGTTGATACCAGGCAGCAGCTCGATCACTTCGCGCATGGACGCAAAGCTTTCAAGAATGCCCAGAACAAACCCAGCCAGAACAGCACCGGGCAAACTGCCCATGCCGCCCACAACAACCACAACGAACGAGATCACGAGGAAATCCATCCCCATGTGGTAGTTCGGAGAGTTAATCGGTGTGTACATAACGCCCGCGAGGCCAGCCACCGCAGCCGCCACACCAAACATGATGGTAAAGCGACGGTCGATGTTGATGCCCAACAGACCAACCGTTTCACGATCTGCCATACCCGCACGAACAACCATCCCAAAGGTGGTGTAGCGCAAGAAGGCAAAGACCATGCCGATCAGCAGAACCGAGAATAGGAAGTAAATAATCCGCCAATACGGATAAATAATCGCGCCTGGATCACGCCCAATCAGTGCGCCAAAATCGAAGAATCCGAACAGCGCTTGAGGCGCTGGCGTCGGGATTTGGTTCGCGCCGAAGTAGTATTTGATGACCTCTTGCACAACAATAGCCAAGCCGAAAGTCACAAGGATCTGATCCGCGTGCGGGCGGTTGTAAAAATGTTTGATGAGGCCACGTTCCATGATCACGCCGATCAAAACCATCACAGGAATAGCGAACAGGATGGCCAGCGGGACCGACCAATCAATGATGGCGCCCCCCATTTCTGGGCCGAACCAATCGTTCACATAGGGCACATTCACTTTAAGCGGGTTGCCAAGGAAATCTTTTTGGGTTTCGTCAAGGACCACACGGCTCAGCGACAAAAGACGTTGAAGCGTTACGGCACAAAAAGCACCAAGCATGAAAAGCGCACCATGTGCGAAGTTCACCACGCCAAGCGTGCCGAAAATGAGCGTTAGACCAAGAGCAATCAACGCATAGGCGCTGCCCTTATCAAGCCCATTCAAAATTTGAAGGATAAACTGGTCCATGGGTGTCCCCGATATAAACTAGGTGCGCAGGATCAGTTTCGCGCACCGTTAGTGGGTGATAATTTGTGGAAAAAGGGCCCCAGAAAACTGGAGCCCTTTGAATTTGGCTTAAGCGCCTGGGTTACAGGAACCCAGCTCACCGCCAAAGATAGACGCATCGTAAGTGACCTGCGCAGCAGGTGTCACTTCTACGATTTCCAGAAGGTCGAACTCGGATGTTGGGTTCTCTTTACCCTTCACAACCAGAACGTCCTTAAAGCACTGGTGGTCTTCAGCACGGTACAATGTTGGGCCGTTGCCCAGACCGTCGAATTCCAGACCTTCAAGTGCTTCTGCAATGCCACATGGGTTGAACGTGCCAGCCATTTCAGCCGCTTGCGCGTAGAGCATGATCTGACAGTACACTGTGTGCGCAGCCTGTGATGGAGGGAAGCCGTACTTCGTACCAAAGGACTTAACGAATGCTTTGGAGCCTTCGTCTTGCAAGGACCAGTGCCAGTTTGTGGAACCGTAGATACCCTTAACGTTTGCACCCGCACCTTTCGCCATCAGACGAGAGTACAGTGGAACAACAATTTCGAAGTTCTGACCGTTTGCTTGCGCTTCACGCAGACCAAACTGAACCGCAGATGTCAGTGAGTTCACCATGTTACCGCCGTAGTGGTTCAGAACCAGAACGTCAGCACCGGAGTTCAGAACAGGCGCCACATAAGAAGAGAAGTCTGTTTGTGCCAGTGGTGTTTTCACCGCAGCAACAGTTTCCCAACCCACAGCTTCTGTAGATGTGCGAACGGCTTCTTCTGTGGTGTAACCCCAGTTGTAGTCCGCTGTCAGGTGGTAAGCTTTACGGTTTGTACCGTAGTTCTTTGCCAAGATCGGAGCCAAAGCAGCGCCAGACATGTAAGAGTTAAAGAAGTGACGGAAACCGTTGGCCTTCTTGTCTTTACCTGTCGTGTCGTTGGAGTGTGTCAGACCCGCCATGAAGATGATACCAGCTTCCTGACACAGCGCTTGCACAGCAACCGCAACACCAGAAGAAGACCCACCTGTGATCATGATTGCGCCGTCTTTTTCGATCATGGACCGAGCAGATGCGCGTGCAGCGTCTGGCTTTGTTTGTGTATCGCCTGTGACGTACTCAACTTTTTTGCCAAGGATACCGTTGCCTTTCAGTGCGTTTGCACCGCCGCCAACTTTGAATGTACCCATCATGCCGCCGTCGCCGCCACCGTTCAGGTGCTCAACAGCAAGCTGGTACGCGCGCAGTTCGTCCGCACCCTCATCCGCGTAAGGACCTGTTTGTGGAACGTTAAAACCAAGCGTTACGGAAGACCCCTGAGGAGCGTTCATGTAACCAGCGTGGCTTGCAGCTGTCAAAAGAGTTGGCATTGCCAAGCCAGCACCCGCAAGGGCCCCACCTTTGAGCACACCACGACGTGTTGTGTTTTTCATGTTCATAGATTTCCTCCCAATGAACTCAATTTTTGACCGGCCGAACATCCTCCCTAGGACACGCGCCCGGACATCCAGTCAAATTATTGACATCGCCATTTTTGAGCCTAACTGTGAAAAACGCAATAAACGCTTGCTTTCAATGAGTTTTTTTGTAAATAAATTCTCCTATATCTTGATTAATGTGTAAATTAGTTAACACAACGTGGGCAAACGCTGGCAATCAAAGGATAAATTCAATGGCACGAACTTTGATTGGGACCCGTATTCGCGAACGCAGACGCGCCAAAAAGCTGACCCAAACCGCTTTGGCAAAGGCCGTGGGAATTTCCGCCAGCTATTTGAACCTGATTGAGCATAACAGGCGGGGAATCGCAGGTCGCACGCTGATCGCACTTGCACGCGAATTGGGTATGCAGCCCGCAGACCTGAGCGAAGGGGCAGATGCAGCCCTGATCAACGCTCTAACCGAAGCCGCAAAAACCGATCCCAACGCGGTGCCAGAAGTGGACCGCATCGAAGAGTTCGTTGGCCGTTACCCAGGCTGGGCCAAACTGTTGTCGAGCGTATCGCGCACCACGCAAGAACAGCAAGAAACGCTGACGGCCATGTCCGATCAAATGGCCCATGATCCGTTTGTGTCTGAAACCATGCACCAAATTCTGTCCAATATCACCGCAATCCGATCCACCGCGAGCATCTTGGCCACAGAAAGCGAAATCCCGCCTGACATGCAGGAACGTTTTTTAAGCAACCTGCACAACGACAGCCAAAGATTATCTGACACGGCAGAAAAGATGGTCGATTTTTTCGACCGCGAAGAACGATCAGAAACCCCTACTCCCACCACCGCAGTGGCCCATGATTTTTGGGCGTCCAACAATTACGTATTGGATCAAGGCGTCGCCCCAACACCCAGCAGCAACACACAATCAGCACCAATTTTGCACAACAGTATCGAACGGTTTTCCAAACTCGACACCGCAATGCCCAGCGCCACCTTTGTCGACGAGGCTGAAAAAGCGCGGTTCGACCCTTTGGCTATTTCTAAAGCCTTTGATGTGAACGTGATGGACGTTCTGTTCCGTTTGGCACACATGCCGCCTGACGCGGATTTCCCAATTTTTGGCCTGATCGAAGTGGATATGTCTGGCGCTGTTCTTATGCGCAAACCCACAGCCGAACTTACATTGCCGCTTTACTCGTCTGCTTGTCCATTGTGGCCCGTTTATCGCGCATTCGCCCATCCAGGCCAGATTTTGCGTGCCCCAATGGAAATGCCGTCTGGGGATCGCGTTCTGACCTATGCCTTGGCCGAGGCGGTTGGTGAAAAGGACTACACTTTGCCCCCCATCTTACGATCTACCATGATCTTTAGCGCCGACCCAAAGGTGCTGGGCAAACATCAACCGGCCCCTGTGCTGGCAGGGCTTCATTGTTCCGTGTGCCCACGCAAGTCCTGCGAAGCACGGCGTGTTGACTATATCCTTGCCTAAGCCGTGACCTTTACTTTACGTTCAGCGGCGCGATCAGTTGGGAGGCTGAAATGCACGAACGAGTGCTTTTGATCGAGGATGAACCTCATATTGTAGAAGCGATCAGTTTTTTACTGACACGAGAAGGCATTTCCGTCAGCACTCATGCCAATGGCAGTGACGCGGCTGAAACAACAGCGCGGCTTGCGCCCGATTTGGTTATTCTTGATGTGATGCTTCCTGGCAAAAGCGGCTTTGATATCCTTGAAGAAATTCGCAGTTCAGACACCGTGGCTGACACGCCCGTTTTGATGTTAACCGCAAAAGGCCAATCCCGCGACCGCGCAGCGGCACAGGCCGCTGGTGCGTCCATGTTCATGACCAAACCTTTTTCCAACAAAGAGATCGTTGCCAACGTCAAAGCGTTGTTGCGATGAACGACCAGCCAACACGTTCAATCCCCACCAAAGGACCAGGACGCCGCTTTCGGGATCTGGCGGTGTTGCTTCCGTGTTTGGGGATATTGCTGTTGGTTACGCCGTTTGTGTCGATCTTCACGCATTCTGGCCATGTCTTTGGCCTGCCTTCCGCCATCTTTTACGTGTTTGGTGTTTGGGCGGGCTTGATCATCCTTGCACTGGGGTTGGCACGCCGCGCGAATAAGGCCAATCGGTCATGAATTCGTTCAATCTGCTTGTTTCGATCTGTCTGATCTACGTGATCGCGCTGTTCGTGGTGGCCTATATTGCAGAACGTGCGGCGGATCGGGGGCGGTTCAATTTTTTGCGCTCTCCGCTGATCTACACGCTGTCCATTTCCGTCTACTGCACGGCGTGGACGTATTATGGTGCTGTTGGATCAGCCGCCCGAAATGGGCTGGAGTTCATTACGATTTACCTCGGCCCAACGCTGGTGTTCATCGGCTGGTGGTGGGTCTTGCGCAAACTTGTGCGCATTGGACGGGAACAGCGCATAACATCCATCGCCGATTTGCTGTCGTCCCGATACGGCAAAAGCGGCTTTTTGGCGGTTTTGGTCACGCTTTTGGCTGTGATCGGCACAACGCCTTATATCGCGCTGCAACTGCAATCTCTTGCGCTTAGCTTTGCGGTCTTCACCTCGTCTGGCGGCGGGTCTGCACCGTCGCCAACTGCAACTGCATTTTATGTAGCAGTGGGATTGGCCGTGTTCACAATCGTTTTTGGCACACGCAATTTGGATGCAAACGAACGCCATCATGGCGTTGTCACCGCCATCGCGGTCGAGGCCATTGTAAAGCTTGCCGCCCTTGTGTCTGTTGGGGTCTTTGTTGTTTGGGGCGTAGCAAACGGCCCATCCGATATCTTTTCAAAAATGGACCCTACGTTGCTGAATTCAGGCGAGATTTTCAACAATCGCTGGCTCACGCTCACGCTGTTGTCTGCAACGGCAATTCTGTGCCTGCCGCGCATGTTTCAGGTGATCGTTGTTGAAAATGATGATGAGAAACACTTGGCCACAGCCAGTTGGGCCTTTCCGTTGTACCTTTTTTTGATGAGCCTGTTTGTTCTGCCCATCGCCATTGCGGGCCTGTCCACTTTGCCCGAAAACGCCAACCCTGATCTGTTTGTTTTGACGGTTCCGCTGGCCCAAGGCCAAAACAACCTCGCCACGTTTGCGTTTTTGGGGGGATTTTCCTCTGCCACATCGATGGTCATTGTGGCCTCCATCGCCCTATCCACGATGATGTCAAACCACATCGTATTGCCCTTATGGCTGCGAGCAAACGCCAGCCGCAATCCAGCCAGCGACGATGTCCGTCTGATGCTGTTGCGATCCCGTCGTGCCAGCATCGCGGTCGTATTGGCCCTCGGCTATCTGTATTTTCAGTTTACAGGCGGTACAGGCGCGTTGGCCTCCATCGGACTTATCGCGTTTTTGGGTGTGGCACAGGTGTTGCCCGCAATGATCGGCGGTTTGTTCTGGTCAAACGCCACGCGCTCTGCCGCCATCGCTGGTATCTGCACAGGCTTTGCGCTTTGGGCCTATACTTTGTTCTTACCAAGCTTTGGGGGGACCTTCATTCTTACGGAGGCGACCTTACAAAATGGCCCGTTTGGCATCGGCTGGCTCACCCCGCAAAATCTGTTGAATGTGCAAATTAACGACCCATTGGTCCACGCGGTGTTTTGGTCGCTTAGTATGAACATCCTTGTGTTTGTCCTCGGCTCGGTATTGACCACACCCACGGCCATCGAACGTTTACAATCTGTGCAGTTCATCAACGTTTTTGGCCAAATGCCCGCGCGCCGTGGGATCACCCGCAGCACGCCAATTGAAGATTTCTTGATCCTTGCGCAACGCATTCTAGGCCGCGAAGAAGCCATGGCCCTGTTTCGCGAACAGGCAAAACTTCAAGGTAGCGGCACACCTTTGCCCGAACCAACCAGCGAATTTGTCTCGGCACTGGAACGGGAGTTTTCTGGCAACGTTGGTGCGGCGGCGGCCCATGTGATGATGGAACAGGTCGCGGGTGGGGCCGAAATTTCGTTTGAAGATATGATTGCGGTTGCGGATGAAACCGCGCAAATCATGGAATATTCCGCCCGATTGGAAACCCAATCCGCTGAATTGGCCCATACCGCCGAACAATTGCGCACCGCCAATGATAAACTGACCCAGCTTAGCCAGCAGAAGGACACTTTCTTATCGCAGGTCAGCCACGAATTGCGCACGCCAATGACCTCGATCCGCACCTTTTCAGAGATTTTGCGCGACAGTGATCCTTTGGACCCCGACCAATTGAATAAATTTGCCTCCATCATTCATGATGAGAGTATCCGCCTTACGCGTCTGCTTGATGATATTCTGGATTTGAGCTTCATGGAAAACGGCCGTGTTCAGTTAAACATGGAAACTGTCCCACTCAGCTCGATAATCGAGCGGGCCATGACCACAACACAGGCCCAGACAAGTGACACCAATGCGAAAATTTTGCGGGATGAAATGGCAGAGGAGGTCATGCTCTACACCGACCCCGACCGCCTGTCGCAAGTGCTTATCAATCTTATTACAAATGCCCTGAAACACTGCGGGGCGAAGGCGCCTGAAATTGCGGTTCTGAGCGGCATTTACAAGGATCGACTGGTTATTGATGTGGCGGATAATGGCACGGGTATCAGCAAAGATGACATCGGCATTATCTTTGAAAAATTCTCAAAACTATCCAGCAAAGTCACGGCAGGCAGCGCGGGTTTGGGCCTGCCAATCAGTCGTGAAATCGTCAAAAACCTTGGAGGAACCTTGTCTTATGAAGGGACCGAAAAAGGCGCGATTTTTCGCATTTCTCTCCCCTATACAAACACCCAAACCAAAGCAGCGGAATAGTAAATTTTCCCGTCAAAGTTGTACTTATTTTTAGAATCGTAAACCTATGGGTTCGCGGCCAAAATGTGGCATTGTTCCCGATTGTGATACAAACAGGTTGTTTGCAACGGAGTGTTTCCACAAAATTATCCAAAATGGCCATTTTTGGGCAAAAACTAATAAAAATGATCTAAAAATGCGGATTTTTGCTTGTTTTGATAAAGTGCCTATGCGTAAACCACGATGGGGGTAAGCGTTTTGGGTTAAGTCTGTTCTTAATCACCGCCCATATCGCTTCAAAAGATAATCGCGTTTGGAGAATTGCGTTGGCAATGATCCAGACTGGCGGAGTGAGTAATAGGTTGTGTGAGTAGCGGTCCGCTGGGGTTCTCTCTCGTTTCCTTCAAAGCTTTGCCGTTTAGGCCCGCAAGGGTGGAGTTTTGTGTGTTGTGTGCAGCACGTGGATGACAAGGTAACGAGGAATAAGTAATGTCGAATTTTGACGCGAGTACAGTGAACGGTCTTGTTGGCCTTTGGGATTTCCGCAACGGCGCGGAATTGAGCGATACAGGTCTCGATGATGGGGTAGCTCAAAACGGTTGGTTGCACGGCAACGCCAATATCTCTGGCGACCGCTTGCACCTTGATGGCCACGGCGATTACTTCGAAGTTGATGGTGAAATCATCGGCGGCTCACATGGTGACTCTCCAAATGTTGGTGACGACGACCCATTCGATATGAGCGCCGGTACGCTCGAAATTCAGTTCAACCAAGATGCACACGTTGGTTCCAGCCCAGACACATTGGTGTCTCGTGGTGAATACGCAGATCGCGGTTCCGAAGGTTACTTTGAACTGGCCATTCAAGCGGATGGTTCCATCTACGTGATCCACTGCGCAGACGGCGCCGACATTTGGAAAATGTCCACAGCACCCAACATTGCCAATCCAGGTGACACGGTTAATGTGAAATACACATGGGACGAAGCAACAGGCGTTCAGCTCGAAGTCGAAAACCTGACGACTGGTGCAACGGAAACTGTAAGCTCTGACACAACTGGCCTGACAATGGAAATCGGCGACAACGACGATGAATCCTGGCAGATCGGTGTGCGCGAAAGCGATGACGGCACATACAACCACTTTTTTGATGGTTCCATTGATTACATGGCAATCTACGAAGAAGAAGCCGTAAATGGCCCTGTTGATGGCACAAACGGTGACGACATTATGCTGCCAGGCTTTGTTGACGCGCAGAACGATACAATCGACGGCGCAGATGGCGACGACGATACAGTGTTCGGTTACGATGGCGACGACGTTATCGCTGGTGGCGAAGGCACAAACACATTGTTTGGCGGCTCAGGCGATGACGTGTTCATCGGCGGCGACGGCGCTGACAACTTCCAAGGCAACGCGGGTCAAGACAACCTTGATTACTCCAACAGCGATGCAGCAGTGAACGTAAATCTCGACACTGGCGCATTGTCAGGTGGGGATGCAGACAACGACAGCATTATTGGCGGTATCGACGGCGTGATCGGTTCTGATTTCGACGATACTTTGGTTGGGTTCGACCAACAGGGCACAACACCTGCCGATACCTTCTCTAACCAACTGTTTGGTGGTGCAGGCGAAGACTACATCGAAGGCCAAGGCGGCGATGACTTGCTTGATGGTGGCGCGGACGACGATGAAATCTACGGTGGTGACGGCGCAGACGAAATCACAGGTGGCACTGGCGCGGACTACATCGAAGGTGGCGCGGATGACGACGTTATCTACGGCGGTGACAACGGCGCAGGCGGCACAACAACTGTGCGCGAAAGCTTAGAGTGGAACGAAGCACCAGGCTTTACAAACAATGGTGCAGCCAGTGGCTTTACGCAAAACACAGGCAATGTGGACGTCACGTTCTCCATTCTGAATGAAACGGGTTCAGCCAGCACCGAGTGGGAAACAGACAATCAAAACGTGTCCGACATCGACGGTGATGGCAACGCAATTGATGACAACAGCTCGCTCTATTCCGTGTTGAACGGCAACGGCAATGATGCTGACTATGCCCTTGATTTCTCTGACGAAGTTGAAAACGTTTCCTTCCGCATCAACGACATTGACGGTGACGGTGTTGTAAACGTCAAAGCGTACGACGAAGACGGAAACCAAATCGAAATCAGCATGGTTGGCGGGTCCGACCTGACACTGCTCGACACCGACGGTGTGGCGGGTGTCGACACCGCTGACTCCAACGGTGGATATGCGGCGGATACTTCTGCTGATTACTCCGTTCTGGTGAGAATTCCAGGCCCAGTAGCGCGCATCGTGATCGAGCATGATCAAAACGGTGGCGACAATACTGGTATCAACGTCACAGATGTATACTTTGACGCGACAGTTGCTGACCCAGCAGACGAAGGCGACACCATCTTTGGTGGCGACGGCGACGATATCATCTTTGGTGAAGCAGGTGGCGACATCATCGACGGTGGCGAAGGTGCAGACCAAATCAGCGGTGGCGCGGATGCAGACCGCATCAACGTGGTTTCTGCTGCTGACGGCATCGGTGATGTTGTTGATGGTGGTTTCGAAGGTGACGACAACGATACGTTGGATCTGACAAACGTTGGCCCATTCCGGATCATCAACGAAACAACCGATCCAGATGGCAACTCAACATCTGGTACTGTTGAATTCCTTGACCCGACAACGGGTGACGTGCTCGGCACAATGGATTTCGCTGAAATCGAAAACATTCTCGGCGATCCTGTTGCACTGGACGGCACAGTGTCTGGTACAGACGGAAACGATGTGATCGACGTGAACTATACGGGCGATCCAGACGGCGACATGATCGACAACAACGATGCAGTTGTTGGCAATGCTGGCTCCAACGACGACATTGTCGAAGCAGGTGATGGCAATGACACAGTCTTTGCAGGCCAAGGCAACGACACTGTCTTTGGCGGCGAAGGCAACGACAGCATCGACGGTGGCAGCGGCAACGACACACTGATGGGTGACGAAGGCGACGATCGCATCTTTGGCAATGCTGGCAACGACGAAATTTTCGGCGGCGACGGCAACGACAACCTCGGTGGCGCTGACTCTGGCGATGACACCTACTATGGTGGTGATGGCAACGACATGGTCGAAGCCTCCTTTGGCGACGACACGTTGTTCGGTGGCGAAGGCAACGATGATCTTTGGGCTTCAGCAGACGATGACCTCGTTTACGGTGGCGAAGGCGACGACCAGTCCTATGGCGGTCACGGCCAAGACACGGTTTACGGCGATGCTGGCAACGACACGCTCTCTGGTGGGTCTGACAGCGACACCGTATTTGGTGGAACTGGCAATGACGTCATTCAAGGTGGTGGCAACTTCAAAGATGACACTGGTCCAGACGCGGCAAACACGCTGTATGGTGGCAATGACCGTGACACTTTCCTTGGTGCAACAGATGGCGACATCGTAGACGGCGGCGCAGGTGGCGATGACTATGACGTCCTCGACCTGACAGGCGAAGGCCCGTTCCGTGTTGTAAACGAAGTGCCAGATTCCAACGGAAATGGCACAGACGGTACAATCGAATTCTTGGATGCCGATGGCAACGTCACAGGCACGCTTGAATTTACTGAAATCGAAGAAATCATCGGCGACCGTATTGACCCAGACGGGACAGTTCACGGCACAGATGGCAACGACGTTATCAATCCTGGCTTTGTTGACCCACAAGGTGACACAGTTGACGGCGATGATGGCGACGACGACATCATTGAAGCAGGCGATGGCGACGACGTTGTGAACGCTGGCGAAGGTGACGACACCGTATTTGGTGGCGAAGGCGCTGACAGCATTGACGGCGGTAACGGCGACGATGTTTTGAACGGTGAAAACGGTGACGACACAATCCGTGGTCGTGATGGCGAAGACACTCTTGATGGTGGCGACGGCGACGACCGCTTGTTTGGCGGCGGCGACAACGACAGCATCACAGGCGGTGACGGCAGCGATGACGTATTCGGTGGCGCAGGGGATGATGTGATCGACACATCTGGCCCAGGCTCAAACAACCTTCTGGACCCAGAAGGCAACCCAGACGAAGGGTATCCTGGCGTTTATCCAAGCGACGATGATCCGAACAACGATTTGGATACAGTTGACGGTGGTGGCGGCGACGACATCATCACCACAGGTGATGACAATGACAGCATCATCGGTGGCGCTGGTGAAGACACTATTTACGCTGGTTTTGACGATGACACCGTGGACGGTGGCAACGACGACGACTTGATCGTAGGGTCAGAAGGCAACGATGAAATCCGCGGTGGCCAAGGCAACGATGTGATCTACGGCGGGCTGGAAACAACCGACATTCTGGATATTCCAGATGATGTTGACCTGCTGCCAGACAACAACACAGACACACTTTACGGTGGGAACGGCAACGACACGATCTATGGTCGCGACGATGACGACCTCATCTATGGTGATACTGGCAATGACGTTCTGTTCGGCGGCATCGACGACGACACACTGTACGGTGGCCAAGGCAATGACACGTTCGAAGGTGGCGAAGGCGAAGACCAACAGTTTGGTGGCAACGATCGCGACACATTCAACGTTCTGTCCGCAGCGGATGGCATCGGCGATGTTGTTGACGGTGGTTCAGAGGGTGTTGACGAAGATACCCTTGATCTGTCCAACGTAGGTGACTTCCAGATCATCAACCAAACGCTTGATGCAGACGGCGACTCCACATCAGGTACGGTTCAGTTCCTTGACGCAGACGGTAACGTCACTGGCGAAATGGAATTCTCTGAAATCGAGAGCATTCTCGGAACAGGTGGCCCAGACGGCACTGTTCACGGTACAGCTGGCGATGACGTTATGAACCCCGGCTTCATCGACACCCAAGGCGACACCATTGATGGTGACGACGGCGACAATGACATCATCGAAGCAGGTGACGGCAATGATCTGGTGAACGCTGGCAACGGCGATGACACAGTCTTTGGCGGCGACGGCAACGACACATTGTCAGGCAACGATGGCGACGACACTCTTTATGGTGAAGACGGCAACGACCGCTTGTTCGGTGGCGACGGCTTTGACACCTTGTTTGGTGGCGCGGGTGACGACACATTGTCAGGCAACCGTGATGGCGACCAACTGTTTGGTGGCGAAGGCAACGATACCTTGAACGGCGATATCGCAGCGGACACGCTGGATGGCGGCAACGGCGACGATCTGTTGCGCGGCGAAAACGGCGACGACTTGATCTTTGGTGGCGACGGCAGCGACACAGCTGACGGCGGTGACGGCAACGACACCATCGACACGTCTGGTCCGGGGTCTGACGATCTGCTCGATCCGACAGGCAACCCAGATCAGGGTTACCCTGGCATCTTCCCTGGTGATGATGATCCGTTCAACGACATGGACACCGTGTTTGGCGGTGGTGGCAGTGACACCATCACAACAGGCGACGACGATGACAGCATCGACGGCGGCGCAGGCAACGATACAATCTACGCTGGCTTTGACGACGATACCATCGACGGCGGCGACGGCGACGACTTGATCGTTGGCGGCGAAGGCAACGACGAAATCGAAGGTGGCCTTGGCAACGATGTTATCTACGGCGGACTGGAAGGCATTGACGTGCTCGACATTCCAGATGCCATCGACTTGGTGCCAACAAACGGGCTCGACACTGTCTTTGGCGGTGAAGGAAACGACACCATCTTTGGTGCGGACGACGATGACGTTCTGCACGGTGACGAAGGTAACGACGTTCTGTTCGGCGGTATCGACGATGATACATTGTTCGGTGGCACTGGGTCAGATCAGTTCACTGGCGGCGAAGGCTCTGATGAACAGTATGGCGGAGCCGATGCTGATACCTTTACGATCACTTCTACCGAAGACGCTATTGGCGACTCAGTTGACGGTGGCTCTGACGGGGACGACAACGACACGTTGAACCTGACAGGTGTAGGTCCGTTCCAGATCATCAACGAAACTGTTGATGCAGATGGCAACTCTACATCAGGTACGATCCAATTCTTGGACGCACCAGGTGGCACAGTGGTTGGCGAGCTGGAGTTCTCTGAAATCGAAACAATCGTTCCTTGCTTTACGCCGGGGACACTGATTGCAACGATGACAGGTGAAAAACTGGTCGAGGACCTGAAAGTCGGCGATCGTGTGATAACACGGGACAACGGCGCACAGGAAATCCGCTGGTTGGGCAACAAGCCAATGTCTGGTGCGCAACTGCAAGCCAACCCACATTTGCAGCCAGTTTTGGTGCGCAAGGGTAGCTTGGGCGGCGGTCTGCCAGAACGGGATATGCTCGTGTCTCCGAACCACCGCATGTTGATCAACAACGCCGAAGTGGGCCTGTTGTTCAACGAGCCAGAAGTTCTGGTTGCAGCCAAGCACCTGATCAATGCTGACAAAGGCATCGTTTCAGTGGCCGCATCCCAAACGAACTACATCCACTTCATGTTCGACCACCACGAAGTGGTTCTGTCGAACGGCGCATGGACCGAAAGCTTCCAGCCTGGTGATCAGGCGATGGCGGGTGTGTCCCAAGAACAGCGCAGCGAAATCGTCGAACTCTTCCCAGAGTTGGCGCACGCTGAAGGCCGCGAAGCATTCGCCTCGTCCCGCCTGTCGCTGAAAGCGTTCGAAGCAAAAATGCTCAAATAAAACCGATTAACCCGCTCCTTAGGAATAAGGGGCGGGTTTTTAACGTGATCACGCCGTGCCTGCGTATTGGGTCCGTGTGTGAACTCACTTATGCGTAGGCTCGAGCAACATTTTGCGGCTCGAGCCGTCGTCATGTGTGGTAGGTCTGGTCAAAAACACGCTTGCCATCCCTGCGGAACCCGCGATGATCGGCACAAACAAATCGGGCATATCATATGACACGCATCATCGAGCATTTTTCCGAAATCTCCGCCAACTACGACGCAGTTTTCTGCGATCTCTGGGGCTGTCTTCACAACGGAAAACGTCCGTTTGATGCGGCTGTCAAAGCGCTCGAAGCCTTCCGCGATGGCGGCGGCATTGTTCTATTGCTCACCAACTCGCCGCGCCCCAAAGTTTCTGTTGAAACGCAACTAGATGGCATCGGCGTTGCGCGCGACTTGTATCAAGAGGTTGCCACCAGCGGCGACAGCGCCCGCTCTGCGCTGGCCTCGGGCAGTTTTGGCACAAACGTCTTTCACATCGGTCCAGAACGGGACGCCCCGTTTTTTGCTAGCGACGATATTCCCGATTTGGCAAAGATCAACCGCGTGCCGTTGGATCAGGCGGACAGCATTGTTTGCACGGGTCTGTTTGACGACCAAACAGAAACCCCCGACGATTACGCTGCGATTTTTCTCGAAGCAAAGAACCGCGGCTTAGACCTGTTGTGTGCTAATCCCGATATCCAAGTGGACCTTGGCGACAAACGCATATTCTGCGCAGGCGCTTTGGCCAAAGACTACACCGAACGGGGCGGCGCATCGCATTACTTTGGCAAACCTCACGCCCCGATCTATGACCTCGCCCGAAACCGCCTGACGCAAGCGGCGGGCCGTGTGATCGATGATAAAAACATCCTGTGCATCGGTGACGGCATTCTAACCGATATCATGGGCGCGCAGAACGAAGACCTCGACAGTCTGTTCATCTCAGGTGGGCTGGCTGCCGCAGAAACCGAAACGAATCTGCAACCCAACGCGCAAAAGCTCGATGATTTTCTGCAACTGCACAATGCCACACCCACCGCCACAATCGGCCATTTGCGTTAAACAGCGGCCGTTTTTGCCCTTAACTTCGGCGTAAAGGTAATTTAATTACCGCAAAAGGTGGAATTTTAACGCAATATTACACTTACATCTTGCAGACTCACCCCCCAGCACATAGACATTGTGCACTTGCAGCAATTGGGGGTCTCCCGTGATGTTCGATCAACACCAGCACAACTATCCAACCGGTACTATAGTTATCGAGGATTTGGAAATTGGCATGTCCCGTTCGGTTTCAAAGACCATCGGCGACAAAGAGATTGAGATGTTTGCGGAACTTTCCACAGACCACAATCCCGTTCACATGGACGAAGAATACGCGCAAGACACAATCTTTCAGGGTCGCATTGCCCATGGCATGCTGACCGCGGGTTTGATTTCTGCGGTGATTGGTGAACAACTGCCAGGGCACGGCACAGTCTATATGAAACAGGACCTAAAGTTCATGGCGCCAGTACGCCCTGGTGACCGGGTCGAAGCCGTGGTCACAGTTGCCGAGATCGACTATTCCAAACGTCGCGTGACCCTTGATTGTGCCTGCTCTGTGGGCGATACCGTTGTCTTGAAAGGCACGGCGCTGGTTTTGGCGCCAAGCCGTAAATTCGACTAACGGCCCTTGGGCCAAAGGCCCCTATGCAACGACATCAGACTTATGAAAACCTGCCAAACAGCGCCAAAGGGGCGTCTGTTGCTATGGGTAATTTTGACGGCGTTCATTTGGGGCATCAATCCGTTTTGGCGCTGGCACGCACGGCTGCTGCCTCCATCAATGCGCCTTTGGGTGTGATAACTTTTGAACCCCATCCTCGTCGCCTTTTTCAACCCGATGCACCCGCATTTCGTCTGATGTCAGCCGAAACCAAGGCCAGCCGTTTTGAAAAGCTGGGGCTGAACCATCTGTATGAAATCCCATTCAACGCGGCCCTTGCTGGCCTGTCTGCAGAAACCTTCATTCAGGATGTGTTGGCCGATGGACTGGGGATCAAGCACCTTGTCGTGGGCGCTGATTTCCGTTTCGGCAAAGGCCGCACAGGCGACGTGGACATGCTGCAAACCCTCGGCCCGAAACACGGCTTCGACACCACCATCGCGCCGCTGGTCAATGACGCCGCTGGTGAGTTTTCCTCCACCGCCATCCGCAATGCCCTGACCGAAGGGCGCACGGCCGATGCAACCCGTATGCTTGGCCATTGGCATCGTATCGAAGGCATCGTGGAAAAGGGGTTCCAACGGGGCCGTGAAATGAATTTTCCCACGGCCAACATCCCGCTTACGGATTTGCATCTGCCAAAATTTGGCGTTTATGCCGTGATGGTCGATGTACTTGATGGCCCGCATAAGGGCCGCTATCAAGGCGCGGCTTCCCTTGGGGATCGCCCTACATTTGCGGACAACGATATCCCCAACCTCGAAGTTTTCTTATTCGATTTCAGCGGCGATTTATACGGCGCAACCCTGTCCACGGCTTTGGTTGAATACATCCGCCCAGAATTGAAGTTCGACGGAATGGATAGCCTGATCACAGCCATGAATGACGATTGCGTCAAGGCCCGTGAAATCCTCAGCGCGGTTTAAGCTTTGAGCAGCGCCACAACATCGGCATAGGTTTCAAGCGCCTCCACACCGTGGGGCCGCAATCCGTACACGCCCCGCTCTACCCGTTCAAACCATCCATAGTGATCTGCTTGCAAGATTGACGCGGCTTTGGGAATGCCCAACGTATCGCGCGCAATTGCGGGTTTCACGGTTCCCATGTCTGACAAATACATCGCAATTCGCAGCGCATCTTGACGATAGGCAGTGATGATTTTGCGTTTCACCTGCCCCCCCGTGTTTGGATCGCCTACGCGGTTCTGAAACTCGCGTAGCAACAAATCCCGCCGACGTTTGAACTTGCGCGGTGCGTAAGGTCCCGGATCAATGTGCGCCAGCACTACGCCATTGCGCACGCTTAGCAATCCCAATCCCAAGCGGCGGCACAATCGCACGGCATCTTTGATTTGTGTGCGCCACCGTGCCCCTTTGCCCGATGGAACACAGACATACACGTGATCCGAAATCGCCTGCCGATCCACGCCCTGCAACAACAAGGTCAGTGACAATTGCAGCTTTAATTCTACGATGACGGGCTCCGCGTCATCGCGCACCGCAACCACATCGCAATCCTTCACCTCGGCCTTCACCTCGTACCCCTGCGCTTCTAGGAACGCTTTGACGGGGGCATACAGCTCGGTTTCCCGCATTTTTCACTCCTGCTCTCGGCTTTACCCTAGACAATCGGCTTGATCCGCTCAACAACAACTCCATGAGCCAGCACATTGACAGAAACGGCCTGCGCACCGCATTTTGGCGCAAGACCGATATGACAGACATGACCAAAGCAGAGTGGGAAGCCCTGTGTGATGGGTGTGGGAAATGTTGCCTGCTGAAGCTTGAAGACGAAGACACGCTTGAAATTCGCTACACCACAATCTCCTGCCGTCTGTTCGATGACAAAACCTGTTCCTGCGGCAACTATGCGCTGCGCAAACAGATGGTGGCGGGCTGTGTGGTGCTGACGCCAGAAAACATCGACCGCAACGCTCATTGGATGCCATCCACATGTGCCTATCGGTTATTGCATGAAGGCGGTGATCTGCCAGATTGGCATCCCCTTGTGACAGGTGACGCAAACAGCACCCAAAAAAGTGGTAACGCGGTAATGGGTCAGACCGTCCCTGAATACGATATCGAAGAAGAAGACTACGAAGATTACACCACTGAAAGGTTTGCTTGATGTATTTTGCCTCTGACAATGCTGCCCCTGCGGCCCCCGAAGTCATGGCCGCGATGGCCAAAGCCAATGAAGGTTACGCCGCTTCTTATGGGACAGACGACATCATGGATCGCGTCACGGCCCAAATTCGCCATGAGTTTGAAGCCCCTGAGGCCGCTGTTTATTTGGTGTCTACGGGAACCACGGCAAATGCCCTCGCTTTGTCTATGTTGGCCGCTCCGTGGCAAACCATTTTCTGTCATCGCCAGTCCCACATCGAAGAAGACGAATGTGGCGCTCCGGAATTTTTCACGGGTGGCGCAAAGCTGACCCTTTTGGACGGCGACAATGCCAAAATCGACGCGGATCAGTTTGCACGGGTTGCCGAACACACGGGTCGATTGGGTGTTCACAACATCCAACGTGGGGCGTTGTCGATCACCAACGTGACCGAGCTTGGTTCGGTCTATACCTGCGAAGAAATCGCTACTTTGTGCAAAACCGCTAAGGACCTTGGAATTGGAACACACCTTGATGGGGCACGGTTCACAAATGCGCTGGTCGCGCTTGGCTGCACCCCTGCGGAAATGACGTGGAAAGCTGGCATTGATGTGGTCAGTTTTGGTGGCACAAAAAATGGCCTGTTGGGTGTTGAAGCCGTCATCATTTTTGATCCTGCCAAAGCGTGGGAGTTTGAACTGCGCCGCAAACGGGGGGGCCACCTGTTTTCAAAGCACCGTTATTTGTCAGCACAGATGGAGGCATATCTTACAGATGATCTGTGGATTCGTCTGGCCACGCAAGCCAACGCCGCAGGTGCGCGGCTCGAAGCAGGGCTGACCCAAATCAACAGCTTTGAAATGACAAATCCGCGCGATGCCAACATGCTGTTTTGCAAAATGCCGCGTGCGGCGCACAATCGGGCCGTTGACGGTGGCGCGATGTATTACATGGAGCGTTCTGATGGCCCCGATGACGAGCTAATCGACTGTCGCTTGGTATGCAGCTGGTCCACAACAGACGAAGAAATTGATCAGTTTGTGGCGCT
The DNA here is from genome assembly GCF_029854195.1 of Amylibacter sp. IMCC11727. Taxonomy (NCBI): domain Bacteria; kingdom Pseudomonadati; phylum Pseudomonadota; class Alphaproteobacteria; order Rhodobacterales; family Paracoccaceae; genus Amylibacter; species Amylibacter sp. IMCC11727. Next base: position 832,751 of record NZ_CP122960.1, on the reverse strand, counting down.
CGCCAAGGGCTAAAGCGACCAAAACGCCCGCAGTTTTGCGGCACAATCGGCATGATGGGTAATGGGCAACATATGCCCTGCCCCATCCAAAACATCCCCTTGCCCATTTGGCATAGCCGAAGAAATCACATCTGTGATGGCTTCCATGATCTTGGGGCTGTTTGCACCGTGCATAATCAGCGTGGGCACGTCCAAATCGCGGATCGCATCCAGCTTCATTCGTTTCGGCCCTTCGTTGATGATCCCATCTGCTTGGGCTGGGATCACCCACATGCGGCTGGCCATGGCCTCGCGGGTGGCTTGGGGCATTGCATCCCATTCACCAGGCAATCCCCAGCGGGTTAGAAAGGCCTCCGCCGCGCTTAACATGTCACCCCGTTCAATCGCGTCGTTAAACGGCTTTTCTTGCGTCAGGTTTGCGCTGAAACCATCATGACCCGCATCGTTCAACAGGCCGAAGTAGACAGGTTCAAACAACACCAAAGAGCGTACCAAATCAGGTCGTTGCGCTGCCAGCGCCAAAACCACTGTGGCCCCGAACGAATGCCCAACCAAATCCTGTGGCCCCCCTGTCATTTCGATTTCGTCCAGACAGGCCTCGATACACTGCGTATGATAATCGCGGTTCATGTCGGGCAAAGCCGATTTCCCCTGCCCCGGCAGATCAATCGCTGCCATGGTCATTTCTTCTACGAAATGGCTCATCAAAGGCATCATGCTTTTGCCAGAAGACAAGGAACAATGCGCGAAAAAGGCATGGCGTTGACCATGCCCCAAACGCCGAATAACGGTTTCAGCCATATCGGTTACGACTGCTCTGACAGATAATCATCAAGATAGCTTAGCCGATCCTGCCCCCAGAACATCTGATCGCCTACCACATACATTGGTGCCCCAAACACACCCTTTTGAATGGCTTCTTCTGTGTTCCTCTCAAAGGTTTCAGCACCGCTTAGCAGGCCACTGTCCGCAAGGGCGGGATCAAATCCGTTTTCTTCCAGACACGCGCGAACCACATCGTCTTGTGCAACGTCTTTCTCTTCTGCCCAGCAGGCGCGCATAAACGCATGGCTCAGCCCACCGATATCGCCACCCCCTGCATTCTGCGCCGCGATCAAAGCAAAACAGCTTGGGGCTGGATTGGTTGGAAAATGCGCAGGCTTCAGATTGATCGGCAAGCCATTGTGCTTGGCCACACGCGCCAATTCCTGCAACCGATAGGCCTGTCTCGCTGGATGGCGATCCGCAGGGGCCACACCGCCTGTTGCGGCAAACACCTGAAACAGATTCACTGGTTTATATGTGATCGTTGCCCCGTGTTTTGCGGCAATCTTTTCCAAGCCATCGCCCGCCAAATAACAAAACGGGGACAACGTAATCATGTAATAGTCGATATGCGCCATTGGTCGCGTCCTTTAAAACAATTTAAAACCTGATTACCGCGCCAAAGCACCTATGCAAACCCCTGATGCTTTGCTAATCCCTCAGGCATCAAATCTGTTCCGATCTGCTGCGAAACAGAAATTTTAACGCTGGGGAGCACTGCCATGAATTCCATCATTGAACCAAAGCTTATTGCGGGTAATTCCAATCAATCCTTATCCGAAGCCATTTCGCGCCGCATGTCCATGCACCGTGGCAAAGCGGTTAAGCCGGTAGATGCCCGAATTGAGCGGTTCAACGACCAAGAAATTTTCGTCGAAGTTTACGAAAACGTACGCGGCGAAGACATGTTTATCATCCAATCAACGTCGAACCCAGCGAACGACAACTTGATGGAATTGCTGATTATTTCTGACGCGCTTCGCCGGTCTTCGGCCAACCGCATCACCGCCGTGATCCCTTACTTTGGCTACGCACGCCAAGATCGCCGTTCTAAGGCACGAACACCGATTTCTGCAAAATTGGTGGCCAACTTGATTGCCGAAGCAGGCATCGAACGGGTTTTGACCATGGACCTGCACGCAACGCAAATCCAAGGGTTCTTTGATATTCCAGTGGATAACCTTTATGCCGCCCCTGTGTTCGCGCTTGATGTGAAACACAACTTTGACGACCTGTCAGAAGTAATGGTGATTTCCCCTGATGTTGGCGGTACGGCACGTGCCCGTGAATTGGCCAAACGGATCGACGCGCCAATGGCGATTGTGGACAAGCGCCGCAATTCCCCTGGTGAAGTTGCGGAAATGACCGTGATTGGGGATGTGACTGGGAAGAAATGTATCATCGTGGATGACATCTGCGACACGGCTGGCACATTGTGCAAGGCCGCCGACACTTTGATGGAAATGGGCGCACAAGAAGTTCACTCCTACATCACGCACGGTGTTCTTTCTGGCCCAGCGGTGGAGCGGATCACCAAATCCTCTATGAAGCAGTTGGTAATCACCGACAGCATCGAATCCACACCTGCAGTGGCCGCATGTGACAAAATCCGCACCGTGCCATTGGCTCCGATGCTGGCGCAGGCCATTCTGAACATCTCGAATGGGACTTCTGTGTCGTCTTTGTTTGACGAAGACACGTTGGGCCCCATTTACGACGGTTACTACAAATAAAATAGGGCGGCCAAAGCCGCCCTTAGTACTCGTTACACCCCCTACAAACCCTTTTATTTTTGGTCCAGAACCAGACGCAAGGTGACAGGCGTTGTGCGTGTAATGCCTGGCAACTTTGCCAATGCCATCAGTTTGTCGATGCCCGCGGTCACGCCCAGATCTTCGGTGCCGACAAAAATCATGTCGTTGGTCATGGCCAACACGCGTGTTTCGCTCATGCGCGCTACGAACATCTCTGTTTCGATTTCAACGGCCGCGCCCAGAAAGCCTAGCTCGCCTTCCACGTCGATCACTGTCATATCCCCAACAGAAAGCGTGTTAACCTCTTCCATGTCGATTTCTGCGGTCAAAACAGCCTGCTTTGTGCCGCCAAATACGAACTCCATCATGCGTTCGTTGCGAATATCAATGTTGGTTTGGACTGACGTGAGATCGATTTGAATTTCGGCATTTCCGTCGGCCGTCACACTGCCTGAAATGGTTTCAAACGAATGCACCTCACCAACTGTATCTTTCTTGATTGATCCGAATGCCAACCGTGAATTTTCCGCGTCCAACATCCAGCCTTTGGCGTGCCCATCGGCAAATGTGCCCTGCCCCACTAGCAAACTCGCACCCATAACTGTCGCTGCAACAATCTGTGTGAACTTCATAATCTGGGTCCTCTCCCTTGGTTCAATGGATCGGCGTGTCGCCGCATACCAAGAGAACACCCAACGGATAGGATTTATTCAGAATTTATTTTGGAAGGGGACCAACAGCGACCCTTAACTGCCGTAGTCAATATCCCAATCTTCGTCGCCCTTCACCTCGCCGATGGCAATCCAAGCGGCCCGAGCGCGGGCAATACGGGTATCTCCCCAGGTGCGCAAAATGGCATCAAAGCCTGTTTCGCTGATGTTTTCGGCCACAGTCACCGTTCTGTGGTTGGCACCAGAATGCAAATCCAACAGCTCTAGCGTGATAAAAACAGAAGGGATCCCTTTGAACGGCTCTGAAAACTCCACGGGCATCCAACGTTCGCGCTCACCCGTGCCAGACCACATCTCTCCTTCGTCTTCGAAATCCGAAAACAACTGGATCGATCCTTGATCAACGCCTGTTACAGAGGAATATAGCTTTTTCATTACTTTCGCGCTCGTTACTGCCAAAGCGGAGGCTAAAAACAAGAAAACCCCGCGTCAAGGGCGGGGTTTAATCGTGCTTTAGGGCAAGAATTTGACCGAATTTAGATCAAATCCAAAAGAGCCTTTGTTTCGGCGATACGCTTGTTGGCTGTGTCCAGTTCTGGGCCAGTCAGGTTTGCAGCGGCGGCTTCGGCGTCTGCGATCAAACCATTGACCATATCTGCGGACACTTCCGCACGTGGAACCGCTTGTTCTGCCAAAACAGAAGTCGCTTCTGCAGAAACCTCAACAAAACCACCTGTTACCACATATTCGGTAACATCGGACCCTGCTTTCACTTTCAACAGACCTGGACGCAATGTTGTCAAAACAGGCGAATGGTCGGCCATAGCTGTGAAATCACCTTCCGCACCAGGGATCTCGACCTCTGTTGCTTCAAGGGATGCCAGCTTGCGCTCGGGCGATACCAAATCAAATTGCATGGTCATTAGAAACCAATCCTTTGTTAAAACGTCTGACCAACGGCATGTTGGTCAGACAAGTTTCGCGTGCTTAGGCAGCTTCCGCAGCCAGCTTCTCGGCTTTTGCTTTCACTTCGTCGATGCCGCCAACCATGTAGAAGGCTGCTTCTGGAAGGTGATCGTATTCGCCAGCAACAACCGCTTTGAAAGAAGAGATCGTGTCTTCCAGAGGAACCTGAACACCGTCAGAACCTGTGAACACTTTCGCAACGTCAAACGGCTGAGACAAGAAACGTTCGATCTTACGCGCACGGGCCACAGCCAGTTTGTCGTCTTCTGACAGCTCGTCCATACCAAGGATGGCGATGATGTCCTGAAGGGACTTATAACGCTGCAGAACCTGCTGAACGTCTGTCGCAACTTTGTAGTGCTCTTCACCCAAAATCAGCGGGTCAAGCAGACGGGATGTGGAGCCGAGTGGGTCCACCGCAGGGTAGATACCTTTTTCGGAAATCGCACGATCCAGAACGGTTGTCGCATCCAAGTGCGCAAACGATGTCGCTGGCGCAGGGTCAGTAAGGTCATCCGCTGGTACGTAAACCGCTTGTACGGATGTAATCGAACCGTTCTTTGTGGATGTAATACGTTCCTGCATCGCACCCATGTCGGTTGCGAGCGTTGGCTGGTAACCCACGGCAGATGGGATACGACCCAAAAGCGCAGATACCTCGGAACCCGCTTGTGTAAAGCGGAAGATGTTGTCCACGAAGAACAGAACGTCAGCACCTGTGTCGTCACGGAACTGTTCGGCCAATGTCAGACCAGACAGGGCAACACGCATACGCGCACCTGGAGGCTCGTTCATCTGGCCGTAAACCAGTGCAATTTTGGACTCTTCCATGTTGTCCGGAACGATAACGCCAGATTCGATCATCTCGTGATACAGGTCGTTCCCTTCACGAGTACGCTCACCAACACCCGCGAAAACAGACACACCAGAGTGTACTTTCGCGATGTTGTTGATCAATTCCATGATCAAAACTGTTTTACCAACACCCGCACCACCGAAGAGGCCAATTTTACCACCCTTCGTGTATGGGGCCAGCAGATCCACAACTTTGATGCCTGTTACCAAGATTTCGGATTCAGTGGACTGATCCGCAAATTCTGGTGCTGGCTGGTGAATCGCACGTGTTGTTTTGGTTTTGACAGGGCCTTTTTCATCCACTGGCTCACCAACAACGTTCAGGATACGACCCAGTGTTTCTTTGCCCACTGGAACCATGATCGGGCCGCCTGTGTCGGTGACGGCTTCGCCGCGCACCAAACCTTCGGTCGCGTCCATCGCAACAGTCCGCACTGTGTTTTCGCCAAGGTGCTGTGCAACTTCGAGGATCAGGTTGTTCCCGTTGTTGTCGCACTCCAGCGCGTTAAGGATCTCTGGGAGGTGGTCTTCGAACTGAACGTCGACAACCGCGCCAATCACCTGTGTAATTTTACCTACAGCTTTAGCCATAATGTGTTTCTCCTACTTAGAGCGCTTCAGCGCCCGAGATAATCTCGATCAGTTCGTTTGTAATCGCGGCTTGGCGGCTACGGTTGTACTGAATGGTCAACTTGTCGATCATTTCACCCGCATTGCGCGTCGCATTGTCCATCGCGGACATACGTGCGCCCTGCTCTGATGCGCCATTTTCCAACAGGCCAGTAAACACCAGCGTTGTCAGAGCGCGCGGCAGCAAATCTGCAAGAATTTCTTCTTCAGATGGCTCATAGTCGTACAAAGGCGCATCAGCATCTTCGTCTGCTTCAAATTTAGCAGGGATCAACTGTTGTGCCGTTGGCACTTGTGAAATCACCGATTTGAACTCTGCAAAGTACAGGGTCGCGACATCAAATTCACCCGCGTTAAAGCGGTTGATAACGTCGTTCGCCACGTCTTGGGCATTGTTGTACCCCAAACGCTTTACTTCGGACAGATCCACGTGATCGACCATGTGATCGCCGAGGTCCCGCTTCAACTGCTCGCGGCCTTTTTTGCCCACGGTCAGAATTTTCACGGTTTTCCCAGCAGCCAACAACTTTTCAGCGTCGGCACGGGCCAATTTAGCAATGGACGAGTTAAAGCCACCGCAGAGACCTCTTTCGGAGGTCGCCACGATCAGCAAATGAACATCGTCTTTTCCGGTTCCAGCCAGCAGCTTTGGCGCGCTATCAGAGCCCGCCGCAGCACCAGCCAGATTACCCATCACTGCGTTCATGCGTTCCGCGAACGGACGCGCACTTTCAGCAGCTTCTTGGGCGCGGCGCAATTTAGCAGCCGCAACCATCTGCATGGCCTTAGTGATCTTACGAGTGCCTTTGACACTCTCGATCCGCATTTTTAGGTCCTTAAGGCTTGGCATCAACCAAACTCCTTGTTCCTAGGGGCCAATGTTTAGGCGAAGCTTTTTGCAAAGTCTTCGACGGCGGCTTTCACTTTATCTTCGGCTTCGCCTTTGATTTTCGGGTCTTCTTTAGAGATGAAGTCCAGAACGTCTTGGGCATTGCCGCGCATGTGCGCAAGCAAACCAGCTTCGAAACGACCAACATCGGATACTGCGATGTTGTCGAGGTAGCCGTTTGTACCTGCGTACAGAACAACAACCTGCTCGGCGTTTGTCAGCGGGGAATACTGAGGCTGTTTCAACAGCTCAGTCAGGCGCGCACCACGGTTCAGCAACTGCTGAGTGGAAGCATCCAGATCGGAACCGAACTGCGCAAACGCAGCCATTTCGCGATACTGAGCCAATTCCAGCTTGATCGAACCTGCAACAGATTTCATCGCGTTTGTTTGCGCGGATGAACCAACGCGGGACACGGAGAGACCTGTGTTCAACGCAGGGCGGATACCTTGGTAGAACAATTCAGTTTCGAGGAAGATCTGACCGTCAGTGATGGAGATCACGTTTGTCGGAATAAACGCAGATACGTCGCCGCCCTGAGTTTCAATCACTGGCAAAGCAGTCAAAGAACCAGAACCGTTTTCTTCGTTCATTTTCGCAGAACGCTCCAGCAAACGGGAGTGCAGATAGAAAACGTCACCTGGGTACGCTTCACGTCCTGGTGGACGACGCAGCAACAGGGACATCTGACGGTACGCAACAGCTTGCTTTGTAAGGTCGTCATAGATCATCAGGCCGTGCATGCCGTTTTCACGGAAGTACTCGCCCATGGAAGTCGCAGCGTATGGCGCCAAGAACTGCATAGGAGCAGGATCAGAAGCTGTCGCAGCAACGATGATGGAATATTCAATCGCGCCAGTTTCTTCGAGCTTTTTAACCAGCTGAGCAACTGTGGAACGCTTTTGACCAACCGCAACGTAGATACAGAACAGTTTTTCTGAATCGTCTTTTGCAGCGTCGTTGTATGACTTCTGGTTCAGCATGGTATCCAGCGCAATCGCTGTTTTACCTGTCTGACGGTCACCAATGATCAATTCGCGCTGGCCACGGCCAACTGGGATCAAGGCGTCCACAGATTTCAAACCAGTGAACATTGGCTCGTGAACAGATTTACGTGGAATAATGCCAGGAGCTTTGATTTCAGCCTGCGCACGCTTCTTTGTTTTGATCGGACCTTTGCCGTCGATTGGGTTACCCAAACCGTCAACAACACGACCCAGCAGTTCTGGACCAACTGGAACGTCCACAATTGCGTTTGTACGCTTAACTGTGTCGCCTTCTTTAATGTCGCGGTCGGAACCAAAGATAACAACACCAACGTTGTCGATTTCCAGGTTCAACGCCATCCCGCGGATACCACCGGGGAATTCAACCATCTCACCAGCCTGAACATTGTCCAGCCCGTGTACACGCGCGATACCATCACCCACGGACAGAACACGGCCAACTTCGGCCACTTCGGCTTCTTTACCAAAGCCTTTGATCTGGTCCTTGAGGATCGCAGAGATTTCTGCAGCTTGGATACCCATTATCCGACCTCTTTCATTGCATTTTGAAGATTGGAGAGCTTGGATTTGATTGAGCTATCAATCATCTTCGAGCCCACTTTAACGATCAAACCGCCGATGAGGCTTTCATCAACGGATACGTTTACTTTTACATCCTTGCCAACAGACGCTTTGAGCGTTTTGGCAAGTTTGTCTGTTTGTGCCTTGGTCAACTTCTTCGCAGATGTGACCTCCGCACTCACTTCACCTTTGTCATCGGCAATCATGCCTTTGACGGTGTCAACCAAAGTTGGCAGCACGAACAGGCGACGGTTTTGTGCCATCAAGCCCAGCGTGTTTGCCACGATTGGTGTGAGTTTCATTTTTTTGCCAATGGCGGCAACCGCTGCGGCCATCTCGTCGCGTGTGTAAACTGGGTTTGTGATCAGATCGCCGAAATCGGCACTCTCATCCAACGCAGCTGTCAGCGCATCGAGATCTTTTTCCAAAGCGGGGAGTTTCTTGGCCTCTTTTGCCAATTCAAAAACCGCTGTCGCATAACGCGCAGCAATCCCTGATGATATCGAACCAGTATCTGACACGAAAACCCTTCCGAATTTCTCAACTGCTACCGCTCATCGGTAACATCGGATTTGCACAACTAACGGGTAAGCGAGTGCCTACCGTGCAAATTCAGCGCGGTATTAGCAAAGCATATGCCGTCGCGCAACATCCCATAGCCAGACAATTCAGAACAGTTTTCCAATGATTTCATAACGTTAAGTAAATGCGCGACAATCTGTTCCGATAAAAGCGCATTTTTTCGGGACTTATCCACAAGAAATTCGCCCCCAAACGGTGCGTTTTCTCGAATCTAGTCGTTCCCTGCAATGAATTTGAAACCGATAATCGCATTAGATCGATTTTTTCTTCAAAATCGCTTCACGCCCCTGCACGGGTTTCGCCACCCCGCCCAATACCTCTAGCGGTTTGCGCACTGCTTCGGTCAAACCCGGTCTTTTGGGAGCATGAACCTGCTTGGTCACTTCAACCATTACCGCACCTGCAGGCAGTACAAAGGATGCCTTTCCCCCAAAACGTTCAAACCAATTGGCAGAGCGCACAACCCACGAGCGGTGGCTTGGGGGGGAAAACAGCGCGGACACTTGGCGCAATGGCACGAATTGATGTTTGCGCAACTGTGATTCCAATTGGCCCAAACTGTAGGGGCGGCCAAACCCAAATGGGGTCTTATCGCGCCGCGCCCACAGGCCCGACCGATTGGGCACAACAAACAACGCGCGCCCACCGGGCCCAAGCACGCGCCAAATCTCGTTCAATAAATCCGCTTGCCGTTCGCAGGTTTCCAAACCATGCAGCACAATCAACCGATCCACCGTCCCTGTCGCGATGGGCCACAAGGTTTCTTCGACCATTACCGAATGATTGGGCAACCCATCGGGCCACGGCATCACACCCTGCTGGCCCGGCATCAGGTTCATCACCCGCCGACTGTCGGTCAAGAACGGGCGCAGCATTGGCCCCGCAAATCCGAACCCCGCCACGGTTTGCCCCTTGGTATCAGGCCACATGGACACAATCCGCTCGCGCAACGCACGCTGTGCGATACGCCCCAATTTGGTGCGATAATAAAAGGAATGAAGATCAACCACATCCAAGTGCATTGCATCGACCCAATTGTTCAGCCAAGGTGATCCACAAATAATCACGAAGTGGATAAAAACACCATGCCCCTCGAAATCATTACCGTTCCTTGCCTGTCCGATAACTATGCTTTTGTGCTGCACGAAACAGACAGCGGCCAAACTGCCGTTGTCGATGTGCCAGAGGCCAAACCGATCTTGGGCGTTTTAAACGATATGGGCTGGTCGCTGGATCACATCCTGCTTACGCATCACCACGACGACCACATCATGGGTGTCGAAGAGGTCCGCACGGCAACAGGGGCCTCCGTTCATGGCGGCGCACCAGATGCTTACCGCTTGCCGCCTCTTGATACGCAACTTTCTGATGGTGACACTTTTCAATTGGGCGCAGAAACCTGCCGCGTGATTGATGTTTCGGGCCATACGCTCGGCCATATCGCCTTTATCTTTGACGAGGCCTTGGCCGCCTTTACTGCGGACAGCCTGATGGCTTGGGGCTGTGGGCGCGTTTTTGAAGGCACGATGGATATGCAATGGACCACCATGCAAAAGTTCCATGATTTGCCCCGCGCCATGACGATTTATTCTGGTCACGAATACACCACGTCCAACGGGAAATTTGCGCTGACCATCGAACCTGATAACGAAAGTTATCACAACCGTATGAAAGAAACCGAAGCAGCTCGCGCCAAAGGGGAGCCAACCGTGCCTTCCAATTTGGGGCTGGAACTGGCCACGAACCCTTTCCTGCGCGCCAACCATCCCAAAGTCAAAGAAGCCTTGGGCATGCAAGACGCAACAGACGCTGAAGTATTTGCTGAAATCCGAACCCGCAAAGATAACTTTTAGACACAGGTCCCAACCCTTAGCCGATCAATTCGACACCCTGTCAGACCAACACCAAGACTTTCTGTCTCGGCAGAAGATATTCTTTACGGGCACGGCGGCCCCTATTGGGCGGGTGAATATTTCGCCGCGCCCAACAGATGTGTTTCGCATTATCAATGGCAATCGCGTGGCGTATCTGGATTACATCGGGTCTGGCAATGAAACAGCAGCGCACACGCGCAAACTGCCCCGCATGACAATCATGACCTGCGCTTTCGAAGGACCACCCCGTATTTTGCGCATGTATGGAACGGCTTCCACACATCAAACAGGCACGCCAGAGTTTCAGTCATTGCTGCGCGACCACTATGACAACACGGCCCCACGCAATACCCGCCAAATTGTTGTCTTGGACATCGACTTGGTGCAAACTTCTTGTGGGTACGGCGTGCCTTTGTTCGACTATCAGGGGGATCGCCCAAATCTCAGCCGTTGGGCAGACGCGAAATCTGATGATGAATTGGTCGAATACCGCACCCTTAAAAACACCAAAAGCATTGACGGTTTTGAAACCGGACACATCGACGGACAATAAACATGGCACTTAAAGATTGGTTCGAACCCAAAGACGCAAGCCCAGCGTTGAAATCTGGCCCTGTGCGGGTGGGGTGGTTGTTAAACGAGCAACGCTCAGGCGTGGTTTACTACCCGCCTGAACGCATCCGATCCGTCGAGGTGAACCGCAACCATGCCAAGTCCGCCTCTCGCTGCCCTGCCATTATCAATATGGAGAGCCGCTATTTCATGATCCGCGCGCCCTACGATCTGCACCTGCGACTGGTGCGCGATGAAAAGGGAAAGGCGGGCCTGCGCAACATGGCAGGGGACGCCAGCCCCGTGCGCGGCAATGTGTTAAGCAAGAAATTACACCTGACGGCGGAACACGAATGGCGATATCCTGATCGCCCAACTGTGCAGGTATCCCTTCCCTACACGTTCATCGCGGATGAACCCGTGTATATGACGCAATTGTCGGCCTTTATGCACTATTCCAAGACGAACCTGCCTGGCACAATTTTTGGCGGTCGTTTTGCCATTAACAATTGGCCACGTCCGTTGATGTGGGCCTTTGAATGGCATGATACGTCGCAGGATTTGATCCTGAAACGCGGGCAACCTTGGTTCTATGTCACATTTGAAACCTTACCTCAGGATCGGTCCGTTTCCGTGGTCGAGGCAGAGCTGACACCCGAAGTCGAAAGTTTTATGAACCACACATCCGCAGCGGTGAATTACGTGAACCAATCTTTCAACCTGTTCAAAGACGCCGAACGCGTGCGCCCTGAAACTCTGGTTGTGCCTGTAAAACGCTAGGGCTCTGGCTCATCCGGGGCGTATTCCAGCAAATCCGCTGGCTGGCAGTCCAATTCACGGCAAATTGCGCCAAGTGTTTCAAATCGTACACCACGCACCTTGCCCGACTTTAGCAGGCTAAGGTTCTGTTCCGTGATGCCAATGCGCTCTGCGAGCTCTTTTGAACGCATTTTGCGCAAAGCCAGCATCACATCCAAACGAACAATAATCGCCACTAGACAAACTCCTTGTTCGTTTTGTCGATCTCAATCGCGTCCCGCATAACCCATCCAAACAGAAACATCACCAGTGCAAGCGCCATAGTTTTAAAATCGGCAGAGTCGTAAACCCACTGAATGGGTTCTTGCTGCACGGGGTTGTGTTTTGTCAGCAAGAACAGGTCCACCGCCCCGAACACTTGATCCCCGATCATCGCAATGATCAACAATATCCCGAACATCTGAATGGTGCGCGCGACGGCAGCATCAAAAATGCGGCCCTGCCTGCACAGATTTAACAATCGAAGCGCTGCAAGTGTTGCAACGGCTGACATCACAATCACAGTGACCCATACACCAAAATACGTCATCCGTGTGCTTTGCTCTATCACCGCGGCCTCTTCCACGCGCCAATGATTGGCCCAAAGCTCAGGCTCGCCAAAACAAAACCGATATGCGCGAAGAAACGCGTTATAGAGATAATAAATGAGGTATAGGGTCGTCACGGTCATCAATACGTTGGCAAACCATTGAACGCGGGATTTGAAAACCTGAGGTGTCATCACACGATTTCCTCGTTTTCTTGGCGCATCAACATCGCGCTTTGGATCACCCATGCCAGCATAACAATTCCAGCCCCCAGCAACATAATCCCCGCTTGTGACGGGTCATACATAAACGAAACACTGCGATGGTCCGTTTCATTGTAAAAGGTGATCATCCAGCCCCAAACAGACGTTGCCATCATAATCGTCAGCCCTGCAATCACGCCAGATACACCAACACTGCGCAATGCACGCACCATTTTGACACTGAAATACGTTCCCGTGCGGATCAGGTTTGCCAAATAGATTGCCATCAACAGCATCACAATTGTTGCGCAAATTGGGATCATCCAAACTAGAAAATAGGCAAATCGAAAACCAACTGGCACCTGAACATCACCACGAACAAGCCGATGATTTTCCCAAAGGCTGTGATCCAAAAACGAAAACACCACTAAAAAGCTGATCGACATATACGCGTAATAAATCAAAAACACCGCCAAAGCGGCCAAAACAACGCTCGAAACCTTTTTGACCGCAGAAGATGCCATCGACGCATCGCTTTCTTGAATTACTGTTTTACATTAATTATTTCAAAAAACACCCTGTGGTCAACTTAATTCGCCTCATCTTTGGTCCTGGAAATCAACAAAAAGGACTCTGTTACGAAATTTTTACTCACAAAATTGCAAAAACCCCTTGAAGGTTTGTCATTCTCGCCGAAGTCTATTCTAAAGGGTCATTCCGCGTTTGTAGGGAACGCCAAATAACGAAAGTGCGGGTTTTATATGCCATCTTTTTCAAGCAGCCTTGAAAACGCCATCCACGCAGCTCTTGCTCACGCGAAAGAGCGCAAACACGAATTAGCCACGCTAGAGCATCTCTTGCTGGCATTGCTCGATGAACCAGACGCCGCCCAAGTTATGCGCGCCTGCGAAGTTGATCTCGACGGGTTGCGCAAAACCGTTTCGCAATTCCTTGATACCGAACTCGACAGTCTCGTTTCAGAAATTGACGGGATCGAACCTGCGCCAACAACGGCGTTTCAACGCGTCATCCAACGGGCCGCCATTCACGTGCAATCATCAGGGCGCACGGATGTAACAGGCGCCAACGTGCTCGTGGCAATTTTCGCAGAACGGGAATCCCACGCGGCCTATTTCCTGCAGGAACAGGATATGACCCGCTATGACGCGGTGAATTACATTTCCCACGGTGTGGCCAAAGACCCGAACTTTGGCGAAGACCGCCCGATCACAGGGTCCGACGACATCGAAGACCTGAACTTTGAAGCCGAAGACGGTGGCAAAGAAGAAACCGCGCTGCAGAAATACTGTGTCGATTTGAATGCCAAAGCGGCAGAAGGCGACATTGATCCGCTGATTGGCCGCGACCACGAGGTGGAACGCTGTATCCAGGTGCTGTGTCGTCGCCGCAAAAACAACCCTATCCTTGTCGGTGATCCAGGTGTGGGCAAAACCGCCATCGCCGAAGGGCTCGCCAATAAGATCGTGCAAGGTGAGACACCCGACGTGTTGCTTGGCGCGACGATCTATTCGCTCGACATGGGCGCACTCCTTGCAGGCACCCGCTATCGCGGTGACTTTGAGGAACGGCTCAAGGCCGTTATGACAGAGATGGAAGACCACGAAGACGCGGTCCTGTTCATCGACGAAATTCACACGGTGATCGGCGCAGGGGCCACATCAGGGGGCGCGATGGATGCGTCCAACCTGCTGAAACCTGCCTTGCAGGGCGGCAAACTGCGCTGCATGGGCTCAACTACATATAAAGAGTACCGTCAGCACTTTGAAAAAGATCGTGCTTTGTCTCGTCGCTTCCAAAAGATCGATGTCAATGAACCCTCTGTCGAAGATGCGGTGAAAATCCTGCAAGGATTGAAACCGAACTTCGAAGAACATCATCAAATTACCTACACCCCCGAAGGCATTCGCACGGCGGTGGAATTGGCAGCGCGCTATATCCATGATCGTAAGCTGCCCGACAAAGCCATCGACGTGATCGACGAGGCTGGTGCGCATCAACGCATCATTCCAGAAGACCTTCGCGTCAAAGAAATCGACGTGGCCCAAATCGAAGAAGTCGTGGCTAAAATTGCCCGCATCCCACCAAAAACTGTGTCCAAAGACGATGCAGAGGTGCTGCGCGATCTCGAAGCGAACCTCAAACGCGTTGTGTTCGGCCAAGATGATGCGATTGAGGCCCTTACAGCCGCGATCAAACTGTCGCGTGCGGGCCTGCGCGAACCAGAAAAGCCTATCGGCAACTATCTGTTCGCTGGGCCAACTGGCGTTGGTAAAACCGAAGTGGCCAAGCAGCTCTCCGATACGCTCGGCGTGGAATTACTGCGCTTTGATATGTCCGAATACATGGAAAAACACGCGATCAGCCGCCTGATCGGCGCGCCTCCAGGCTATGTCGGGTTTGATCAAGGTGGTTTGCTCACGGACGGTGTGGATCAAAACCCACACTGCGTGCTGCTGCTCGATGAGGTCGAGAAAGCCCATCCAGACGTTTTCAACATCCTTTTGCAGGTGATGGATCACGGCAAGCTGACAGATCACAACGGCCGCACAACGGACTTCCGCAATGTGGTGCTGATCATGACCTCAAACGCTGGCGCGTCCGAGGCCGCAAAA
Source organism: Amylibacter sp. IMCC11727 (assembly GCF_029854195.1). Lineage (NCBI taxonomy): Bacteria > Pseudomonadati > Pseudomonadota > Alphaproteobacteria > Rhodobacterales > Paracoccaceae > Amylibacter > Amylibacter sp. IMCC11727. The sequence goes on along the minus strand of NZ_CP122960.1, from coordinate 817,403 downwards.
GAAGCCATCGGCTTTGGTCGGGGACGTCGCGAAGGCGAAGACACGGCTGCGATTGAAAAGCTGTTCACACCAGAATTCCGCAACCGTTTGGATGCTGTTGTTTCCTTTGCCCCACTTGGGAAGAAAACCATCGCGAAGGTTGTGGACAAATTCATCCTGCAGCTCGAAGCACAGCTTATGGATCGCAACGTGGTGTTCGAACTGACACCAGCGGCGGCGGCATGGCTCGGCGACAAGGGCTACGACAGCAAAATGGGCGCGCGCCCGCTGTCGCGTGTGATCCAAGAGCACGTGAAAAAGCCACTGGCCGAAGAATTGCTGTTTGGCAAACTCACCAAAGGCGGGCTTGTAAAAGTGGCTGTCAAAGACGGTGAATTGGTTCTTACAATCGAGCCGCCAGAAAAACGGCGAATCCCGAAGTCAAAGCCTCCTCTACTTACGGCTGAGTAACTTGGTAAAACCTCGTGAAAAGGGCGTTAATACTGTCTAATTTCAGCTGTTTACGCGCCAAGTGCTTGTATTGAATAATCCCTTACGGCAAGTTGTGTCGTAAGGGATTTTTTCAATGCATTGGTGGTTTCGTGTGGGATGCTGTTCTATCACGTCTGCTGGCATGGGTCTCTTTTGGAACGGATAAATTCCAAGGGCCAGCCAAACGGCGTATCTTAATGACCAACATCCTTGTGATGCTGGTCACAGCCCTATGTGTGCCCCATATTTTGTTTTTCTTGGCCTATGACGCTTCTGCACTGCGCATTCCGATTATCTTTGTGGCGCTGGTGGCCATTGCGTTTCAGTTGACCCCGCTACTCAACTCGTTTTGGCCCTATGGTGGCGGGTTTTATAATCTGGTGCTCTGGCTTGGGTTTGCAGGGACCGTGTCGTGGATGTTCTCGGCCCAATCGGCCATTCACTTCTACTTCCTAGCTGGTGCCACAACGGCCATCGCCATCTTTGGTGTGCGTCAGAACATGTTGTCGATCATATCCATCGGCCTTGGTTTGTTCGGATTCATATACGCGGACAGAACCTTTGCCGAACCTGCAGATTTTCTTAACCTGTCTGACAATTTCCTCAGCATTCTGTATTTCACGTCTATCCCGACAACGCTTCTCGCGATCTTCTGCATGGTGTTTTACGGCTTTAAGCAAGCCAGCATCGCCGAAGCAGCCTTGCAACGGGAATACGAATACTCCGAAGCCTTGCTTGCCAATATGTTGCCAGGCCCTATTGCCTCTCAACTCAAACGCAATCCTGGCCAAACCATCGCGGACAGCCACGAGGAAGCAACAATCCTATTTGCCGATATCGTCGGTTTCACCCCGCTTGCGTCACACCATTCCCCAGACACGGTTGTGAAAATGCTGAACAACCTGTTCACACGGTTCGACGATCTGGCTAACAAACATGGACTGGAAAAGATCAAAACCCTCGGCGATGCGTTTATGGTTGCAGGCGGCATGCCCGATCCTCAGCCCGATCACGCAGTTCGCGTGGCGAATATGGCCCTTGATATGGTGTCCGCCACGCAAAGCTTTGCATCCGAGATGGGGGAAAACCTGCAACTGCGCATTGGCATTCATACAGGTCCCGTTGTGGCTGGGGTCATCGGCACGAAAAAACCGTTCTATGACGTCTGGGGCGATACAGTGAACACGGCGGCGCGGCTCGAAACCTATGGCACAAAGGGTAAGATTCAGGTCACATCGGAAACCAAACGGATCTTGGAAGACCACTTTGATTTTGAGGAACGCGGCAAGGTGCAGATCAAGGGCAAGGGTGATTTGAACCTGTGGTACCTAGAAGGACATCGCAACGCCTAGGCCTTCCCTACTCTGCGGCCAATTGCGTTGGCCAACAGGTCATTTCACAGATTTTGGCAACCACACGGCCCAAGCGCTGACGTACATCGTCAAACTCTTCTAACTTCACCACGTTCTTTTCATCCAGATACAGCGAACGATCCACTTCGATCTGTAGACAGCTTTGCCCAGAACTCGGCCGCCCATATGCTTGCGTAATATACGCACCAGCAAACGGCGTATTGCGTGCCACACGAAACCCAGCATCGGACAAGGCGGCTTCGATTTCATCCACAAACAGGCTGTCACAGGACGATCCAAACCGATCCCCCAGAACAATCTCTGGCATACGCCCAAACCGCCCGGACACGTTTGTCAGCGCCTCTCGTGGCATAGAATGGCAATCCACCAGCAGCACTTTGCCAAACGCTGCACGGGACGTGTGCAGTAAGTCACGCAACTGCGCATGATACGGATGATAGAATCGCTCCAATCGATCTTTGGCTTCTGATGCGGTGATTTTGCCATTCATGATCGCCCGCCCTTCGGACACCACGCGCGGGATAACACCCAAACCCGATGAAATGCGCGGATTGCTCCCGATCTGGCGGACCCCTTCGACAACAGATGGGTCCAACTCATCTGCCGCGCGGTTCAAATCCACATATGCTCGCGGCGCAGATGCAGCGAGCAATGGCGCCCCATGGTGAGTGGCGGACATAAACAATTGATCCACAAAGGCATCTTCTGAGCTGCGAATCGTTACAGCGTCCAAAACAGACTTTTGCAAAAAGGCCGAGGGATAGTCCCGCCCGCTGTGGGGGCTAGAGAATACAGCGCCACAACTGATGGTATCGGGCAGGTGCAAATTGAATTCAGCAGGGGTCATTGTCTTCTCTTTTGTTACCTTGTGATATCATTCCTGCGGTTCGGATGCAAAACCTCTTGAACCCTACCGCGCAACCGCCTATAGCACCCAAACACGATTTTCTGCTGTTATGGCAGTTGCTTGGATTCGGGCGTATAGCTCAGCGGGAGAGCACTTCGTTGACATCGAAGGGGTCACTGGTTCAATCCCAGTTACGCCCACCATTCCAAACGGGATGGATCAAACTGAAACAAACAGGCGCACCCCCGCGCGCCGCGAAAAAGGAGAAGGCCATGAAGGTCAAAAACTCGCTCCGCTCGCTCAAAGCGCGCCACCGGGATTGCCGCGTGGTTCGCCGTAAGGGCCGCGTCTATGTGATCAACAAGACTCAGCGTCGTTTTAAAGCACGCCAAGGTTAAGTTGACCTCACTCTAAATTCAAAGGCCGCAGTTTCGACTGCGGCCTTTTTCGTTTTAACGTTAAATTCAGTTTGATTATTTCGCTGTTTCTGACGGTTTGAAAAACGGATCAATCCGCGCCAACGCCTTTTCATGCTTGAGCTGCATGTAATTCATCATGCCATTCTGCCGTTCTGGGATCAGTTCCTCAAACGCAGGGCCATCTTCGACAATCAAAAAAACCGAAGGACCTTGTGTCACGCCAAAGGCTTGTAACTCTTCGTCCGTAAACAATGCTTGAAACTGAAAATCCGATGCCTTGCGCACCGACAGCCCCAATAAACGTTGCGCTTCGGTAACTTGCTCTGACAAGCGCGCTGCAACGCTTTCTGGGGTCAGATAGACAGCCATGTGCAAAAACCTTTCGCTTTGAGCCTTAATCACTAGACCCGCGTGGTAAAAAATTCGTTGATACCTTTTATATCGGCACGCGCATCAAAACAATCAATACGCTAAAACAATCAATACGCTTTGCAATTTAAAACCCAGCAAGCCGTTTTTGTCCTGAAACCCCTAAAATTGTCATGAAATGGAAACGCCCTCGCCTTGTTTTGGTCACTTTCACTCTCCATTTGAGGGCCTAGAGCAGAAAAGATGGGTATATCATGGCAGCTTTATTAGATTGGTCAGTATTTCAAACTGGCGGCACAAACACAGTATCAGACGGAGCCACTGGCAACGACGCGGATGTGACTGTGACGACAACCAGTATGACATTCTTTGCCGACACCAATGGAACCTATGGCACTTCGGGATTCATTTATGGGTCTGGCGGCACAACGGCCAATCCGAACACCACTTCCATTGATTTTGGCGAAAACGTTCATAACGCGTCTTTCGAACTGCTCGATGTGGACGGCGGTGATACGTGGAGCGATGCGGTCACAATTGCAGCCGTTGATTCCGATGGTAATCCCGTTGCCGTAGATTTCAGCAGTATCGACCCTGCTTTTCAAACCGTCACGGACAACGGCGATGGAACTTACACGGTGACCGCCACGGGTGCGGCCAGCAACAACTTTGACGGGTCAGGCTCCGCAGACAGTGTTCTTGTCGGTTTCCTTGGTCCTGTGTCCAACATCGATATCAGCTTTTCCAACGGCCCAACTCAATCCAACGCAGGGACGATCGGTATCAACGATATCAGCTTTGACATCGTTTGTTTCACCCCAGGCACATTGATCAAAACCCCTCTGGGCGACATTGCCGTAGAATCGTTGAACGTCGGGGATGTGGTTGTCACCCAAGACAGCGGCCTGCAAACCATTCGTTGGATAGGCCGCAAAAAGGTATCTGGCGCGCGCTTGCAAGCCTCTCCAAACCTGCGCCCTGTTTTAATCAAGAAGGACGCCTTTGGCCCCAACATGCCAGACCGCGATATGCACGTTTCTCCGCAACATCGCATTCTGGTGTCTAACGCCCGTACAATGCTGAACTTTGCCGAAACCGAAGTTCTCGCTCCTGCAAAGGGTCTGATCACCGATCAATCTGTGATGGTCGACAGCGCAACCAAAAGCGTTGAATACATTCATATCCTGTTCGACAAACATGAAATCGTGTTCTCAAACAACCTGCCGACCAAGAGCTTCCATCCAGGCGATCTGTCACTGGCGGGGCTGGATGACGAAGCGCGTAACGAAGTGTTCGAACTCTTCCCAGAATTGCGTAGCGATTACACCTCTTACGGTCCCGCTGCACATATGTCTTTGTCTGTAAGCGAAAGCTCCATTTTGATGCACTAATCTGTGCGCCCATCAATGGTTAAGGCAAAAAACGGCCCCCAAGCGCATAGTTTGGGGGCCGTTTTTGTGTTTTATTCAGACATCAACCGAACAACCGTGCGCCGGGTGACAAATCCTGTCACGGGCAGGCCACGGGCATTCTGATAATCCCGAATGGCCGCGCGGGTGTTTTTGGTAAAGTTGCCATCCTGTTTTCCTGGTTTCAGGCCAATCGCTTTCAACTTTCGTTCAATCAGCAACATCATAGAGGGGCTCATTTTCAGCGCCTCTTCTTCGCGTTTCGCTGCGGCCCGCTGTTCTTTTTCCGCATCCGTAGCCGTCAATTGATCTATCCGCGCAATCGCCAGCCGTGTGAAAGACCCATCAGGATAGTCCCCAACAAAGCGGCGATAAGCTGGCACAGTGTCCTCGGCTTTGGCCGCGTCCCACGCAGCCTTTTCAACCGCCTTAGCAGACGCATTCTTTTCTTCTTCTATGCGCTGCAATTCTTTGCGCGCCGCCGCAGAATACAACCCTTTGGGATACTTACTGAGATACGCCAGATAATCGGCCTCGGTCCCCCGTGCGCCCGTGCGTTCCCACAGTTTAGCATCGGCCGCATCACGGCGGCGCTTTTCACGCTCCGCTTCTTCGGCCATTTCTGCCGCACGCTCTTCTGATTGGTTGCGCAATCGGCGCAGGGTTTTGGGGTTCATAAACCCATCCCCATCCAATCCATTCAACGACTGGAACCGCTTGATCGCAGCGCGTGATCCTGGCCCAAACAGGCCATCAATACCCTTTGGGTTGAAACCAAGCAGGGACAGTTGTTCTTGCACCCGTCGCCGATCATTGCGCGTCAGCGCCATATCCAGCTCAGCCTTTTCTTCGGGCGTATATTTCGGCGTTGCATCGGCTATCACCTGCAGCATCTGCTGGGCTTGCTCTGCAAACTCACCCGAAGGATACCGCCGCAAATAGGTTTCGTAGGACGCCTTGCTGCCAATCGCATCCGCGGCCTGCCAAAATGCTTCCTCGGCCAAGGCCGCAGAAACACCGAGGTCTACGACCACTTCTTCCTCAATGTCCGCATCAAGGGTTTCGTTCAACGACACCCAATCAGATACTAACCCTGAAATTTTCAGCTTTGGCGATGCTTCAACCGCTTCCGCCAAGGACACATCTGGCTGCAAAAACGCATCAAGCAGCGCCTTTTGCACATGTGTCGGCGTTCCTTCCGCCACCATCACCCCTTGGGGTATCCGCAACCGACCAATGCCCTTTTGAATGGGCGCATCAACGGGGGTGTGGGGCTTAACTCGCGCCAGAAATAATGCGGCCCCGCCTGGCTTTTCCCCCAAGAACGAAAGAATGGCCGACAAGGGCATCGCATCAAACCCGATGTTTGACAACGACGGCGATTGTAAATCCGTTGGCGCAAACCACGTTCCAGATCGTGCCTTCATAAACTGCCCTGCCAGCACAACCACGACCCGATCCGCATCGCCATGCAACCGCTCAAACTGATCAAAGGCGTCCTTTAGACGAGCCTCACTCGCATCCGTCAGTTGAATAACCTCATACCCCGCGGCTTCGAACGCACGCGAGGTGCGCAAAACAGACTGCGCATTGGGAACTTTGTTAAAATTGCGATAGGTTTCGTTGCCAACCATCAAAACAAGGTCTTTGGCAGATACGCCCCCTGCCCCAAACAAAAGGGCAGCCAAAGCGGCTCCGATAACAGTGCGAATTCCCATTTTAAATCTCCTTAGATCCGATGGTGTACCCTGACACGCATCGGCGCTAAGGGTCAGTCATAGGTGCGTTGATCGTCAATCACCTTACCATCATTTGGCAATGAACCGATGTTATGCAATAACACGGCCCCGCGAAGCTTTAGAACATCCTTAACGGTCGCCTCAATTTTGCCGATGTCCGCACCGTTCTCAGCTTCGCAAAGTACCTCCATATGATCCGCCTCGCCGTCACGACTGACCACAACACGAACCTTGGAAATTTCATCATGGCGGACAACCAATTCGGCCACTTGTTCAGGACGCACAAACATCCCTTTGATCTTTGCGGTTTGATCCGCACGTCCCATCCAGCCCTTGATCCGCATGTTGGTGCGCCCACACGGGCTTTGCCCTGTCAGCACCGCAGACATATCGCCCGTGGCAAATCGGATCAGCGGGTAATCAGGGTTCAACGTGGTCACAACAACCTCGCCCACTTCGCCTTCCGCCACAGGATTTCCCGTTCCGGGTGTAACGATTTCCACGATCACACCTTCATCAACGATCATCCCCTCCATCGCGGGGCTTTCATATGCGATGGATCCCAAATCCGCAGTGCCATAGCCTTGCAAACAAGAAATCCCACGATCCGCATATTCTTGGCGCAGTGACGGAAACAATGCTCCGCCCCCGACACAGGCTTTGGTCAACCGAGAGAGGTCCACGCCCATCTCATCCGCTTTATCAAGAATGATTTTCAGGTAATCAGGCGTCCCCGTATAGGCCGTAACCCCACAGGCCAGCGCCGCTTGCACCTGCAATTCTGTCTGCCCTGTTCCTGCGGGCAAAACTGTTGCCCCAACTGCGGCACACCCATTTTCAAACATCATACCCGCTGGTGTTAAGTGATAAGAGAAACAGTTCTGTACCACATCCCCTTTGCCAATGCCCGCAGCAAACAGGCCACGCCCCATGCGCCACCAATCACGGCCCCGCATCCCTGGTTCATAAATTGGACCTGGTGATTGAAACACATGATCAAACTCTGCCACTTGCCGCGCGGCATATCCCCCCAAAGGTGTAACTTTTTTCTGCGCTGCGCCCAGTTCGGATTTCCGCAGCATTGGCAATTTCGCCAAGGCCGCCATATCCACCACATCGGCAGGGTTCACATCATTCAAAGACGCGCAATAGCCACCCGCATGCTTCACCGCATTGGCGATTTGTGCTGGCAAAGCTGTGGCCAAATCCGCCGCACGCTGATCCGCACTCCGCGTTTCCAATTCATCGTAAAAAGCGCCCACTTCGGCCTCCATTCCCACCCCCTGCTCTTCTTTTGAGCTTAAATATCCTGGGGGTTTGGGGGCAACGCCCCCGTGCTATGTATTCGAACTGAAAAACGATTAAGACAACCAACGTTTCCGACGACGGTACGACCGTACTTCGCGGAATGATTTGCGCCCTTCATCCGACATGCCGAGATAGAACTCTTTCACATCTGGGTTTTCGCGCAGATCCGCCGCAGGGCCATCCATCACAACACGGCCTGATTCCAGAATATACCCGTAGTGTGCAAACCGCAGCGCCACATTGGTGTTCTGTTCCGCCAGTAGAAACGACACGCCTTCTTTTTCATTCAGGTCTTTCACAATCGTGAAAATCTCTTCTACCAACTGTGGCGCCAAACCCATGGACGGCTCATCAAGCAGCACCGTTTCGGGTGTGGACATCAACGCACGGCCAATGGCCACCATTTGTTGTTCCCCGCCAGAGGTATACCCCGCAAGCGATTTGCGGCGCTCCTTTAGACGCGGGAAATACGTGTAAACAAGGTCGAGGCTTTCTTTCAACTCGGCCCGTGAAATCTTACGGGTATATGCCCCCGTGAGCAGGTTTTCTTCGACGGTCAGGTGGCCAAAACAATGGCGTCCTTCCATCACTTGGATCACGCCGCGGCGCACCAGTTCCGCAGGCGACAAGCCCGCAACTTTTTGACCACGGTATTCAATCGTCCCTTTGGTCACATCACCCCGCTCAGACAACAACAGGTTCGAAATCGCCTTAAGCGTGGTCGATTTGCCTGCGCCATTCCCCCCGAGCAGCGCGGTGATGCCGCCCTTGGGAACGCTCAAAGACACACCTTTCAGGACCAAGATGACGTGATTGTAAATCACCTCAATATTGTTCACCTGCAACAAGGTTTCTTCGGTTTTTCCATCGTCTAGCATGGGTCAAAATCCATCAAATTAAGATATCTGGCGCGGCGTGTGCCGCGCCAGACAAAGGTCTTAGTTACAAGTCTGTGTTTTCCACTCAGGCTTGTCGGCTACGTATTGTGCCGCAGCGTCTGTCAAAAGCGGAGCAACCACATCTGTCATAGGTGCAATCGGCTCTGAGATTTGGTCCCAGCTGGAACCGTTCCACTGCTGCATGAACACGGAACCCGCGCCCTCGTGGTCCGCACAATCACCTTTGATAGGTGCTGTGAAACCAGCCAGGCCCAGCTCTTTCAAACGTGCTTCGGACAGGTCAAATGTTTCCAAACCAACGCGCATGTCTGCACCTGTGATGGATTTCTTGCCAGTCGCTTTCTGTGCTGCTGCGATGGCTTCTGCCACGATCACAGCGTTGAACATGCCACGGTTGTACAAAACGCCACCAACGTCTGCTGGGTCCGCTTTCGAATTCCCTGCTTCAACAACATGTTTGATCATGTCCTGAACGGCTGGGAAGTCTGTGCCAATACCAGAGAAGTTTGCACCGATGTAGCCTTTACCAGCTTCACCAACTGGACGCAGGTCAACGTCTGCCGCTGCCCACCAGTTGCCGATGAAACGATCCATTGGGTAACGGATTTTCGCAGCTTCTTTGATCGCAGATGCGTTCATGGCGCCAAAGCCCCACATCACCATCCAGTCAGGGCGCTCTTTACGAACGTTCAACCACTGTGCGGATTGTGCCTGCATTTCTTTCACACCAACGGGGAAGTAAGCCACTTCAAAGCCCATCTTCGGTGCCAGCTCTTCAAGCAGTGGAATAGGCTCTTTACCGTAACCAACGTCGAGGTAGATAAAGCCAATCTTTTTGCCTTCAACACCGCCGTTTGCGTCGATGTACTTCAGGATAGAAGACATCTGTGACCAGTAAGACGCTGGATAAGTAAACGTCCAAGGGAATGTTTCACCCTTCGCAGCCGCTGACAAACCGTACCCCATGGACAGGATCGGAATTTCATCCACTGGTGCTTTTGGGATCAACTGCAATGTGATGCCTGTGGAATACGGGTTATAGACGAGCGCGCCTTTACCCTTTGTGGCTTCGTAACACTCAACGCCTTTTTGCGCGTTGTAGGCTGTCTCACACTCTTCCATCACCACTTTTGCACCACCGATGCCGCCATCGCGTGCGTTCAGCATGGCAAAGTAATCGGCGAAACCGTTGGCGATCTGAACGCCAGCGCCCGCAAATGGGCCAGTCCGGTATGACAAGGAAGGAACGTAAAGTGTGTCCTCCGCCTGTGCTGTTTCATATGATGCGCCTGTGACCACTGCGGCCGCCAGAGCACCTGCAAAAAGCTGCTTAAGCATGTTGCATTCTCCCTTTGATGGGCCACCCCGTGGCAACCCGTGAATGAGACCTCTCCTTTTGCCAACAGCGCGGTCTCGTTTGGCTGTTGGCGCATCGCGGCACGATCCCTAGTGCGGGAACGGCCAGATTCTTAATTTCTGTTTCACGATTTGCCACAAACGGGCCATGCCGTGCGGTTCTGCGATCAGGATCACGACGATCATCACACCAATGGCCACAAGGCTTACGTTTTCCATCACGGTCGCATTGATCCCGAACCAGCTTTTGCCAAGTTCCTTCAACACAATCGGGAAGGTCCAGATGAACGCGGCCCCCATAAACGACCCCGTAAGAGAACCAAGCCCCCCAAGGATCACCATAAACAGATACAGGAACGAATGGTTCACATCGAAGCTTTCAACTTCCGCAGCACCGAGCCACAGGAACACCATCAACGCGCCAGACACACCGATGAAATAGGATGACACCGCGAATGCTGACAGCTTCGCCGTCAAAGGCCGCACGCCGATCAATTCCGCCGCAATATCCATATCGCGGATCATCATCCAGCTGCGCCCAATGCGGCCGCGTACCAAGTTGCCAGCAATGATGGTCAGGAACACAAGGATCGACAGCACCACCAAATACCGCGTAACAGGTTCCGCACTGGCCCCCGTTACGATCCAGCCAAACACCTCGCGTTGGGGCACCTCAATCGCGCCAGATGGGTTGTAGTTGTAGAGCCAACCCACACGAATAAAGCACCATTCCAAAAAGAACTGCGCGGCCAGCGTGGCAACAACCAGATAAAACCCTTTGATCCGCAGCGATGGCAGGCCGAACAACGCCCCCACAATCGCGGACACAAATCCACTGGCAAAGATAATGATGATGATATTCACATCTGGGAAATAGGACGTCAGCTTGTAACAGGCATACGCCCCAACCCCCATAAACGCCCCTGTCCCAAGGCTGATCTGCCCCGTGAAGCCAACCAGAATGTTGAGCCCGATGGTGGTGATGGTAAAGATCAGCACAGGGATCATAATGGCGTTCATCGCGAACCCATACTCTAGCCCTGGGATGCCAAAGAACGGCACGAATAAATAGGCCAGCACCAACCAGATCGCGATACCGATCTTGTCTTGCTTGATCGGAAACGCCTGAAGGTCCTGTTCATACGTCGTGTTGTATTGTCCTGCTTCGCGGTAAAACATCTGTTAAACTCTCTCGATAATCTTGTCGCCAAACAGGCCTTGTGGACGGAACAGCAGGAAGATCAGCGCGATCACATATGCGAACCAGCCTTCCACGCCAGAGCCAAAGAGCGGCCCCCAATAAATCTCGAATATTTTCTCGCCGATCCCGATGATCAGGCCGCCAACAATGGCCCCTGGGATAGATGTGAACCCGCCCAGAACCAGCACAGGCAACGCCTTGAGCGCGATAATCTGGAGTGAGAAAGACACGTCAGAACGTGCGCCCCACATAATCCCTGTGACCAGCGCCACGATTCCCGCGGCAAACCACACGATCACCCAGATTTGGTTGAGCGAAATACCAACCGACAGCGATGCCTGATGGTCATCGGCAACAGCGCGCAAGGCACGGCCTACTTTGGTGTAGCTAAAGAAGAAGCCAAGCCCAACGATCATCAAAACCGCAATTACCGTCGCCGCAATGTCGATATGTTGGAAGATCACGAGACCACCGCCCGGTTCCCAAACGCTCGATCCTGTGGGCAGCCACAGCTGCTCGGTAATCATCGTTTTGGTTTCACCGCCGAAAATCCACTGGCCAAGACCGATCAGGATATTCGTCAAACCAATTGTTGCCATAAACAGAATAATATCAGGCTGGTTCACCAGTTTTCGCAGCACAAACCGTTCGACCGAGAAGGCCAGACAATACATCACCCCCAGCGTAATCAGCAGCGCCAGAAACGCGGGAACACCCAGTTCATATAGCCCCACAAGTGTAAGGCCAGAGAACACAACCATGATCCCTTGGGCAAAGTTAAACACACCAGAGGCCTTGAAAATCAGCACAAAGCCCAGCGCGATCAGGGCATAAAGAACCCCAGCCACAAACCCTTCCCACAGCACCTGCATAAGGAAATCTGGCAGGGCGATCATATCGGCAAAAGGGCCGACAAAAATGCTATAGAGTAAATCCGACATCAGTGCTCAACCCCCAAATAAGCGTCGATCACCGCTTGGTTCTTTTGAACCTCATCAGGTGTACCGTCCGCCAACATTTTCCCGTAATCAAGGCAAACCACACGGTCCGCCAAATCCATCACCACGGACATATCGTGCTCAATCAGCGCAATCGTCGTGCCGTATTGATCGTTCACATCAAGGATAAAGCGGCTCATGTCCTCTTTTTCCTCAACGTTCATCCCCGCCATTGGCTCATCGAGCAGCAACAGCTTTGGCTCCATCGCCAATGCGCGCGCCAATTCCACGCGTTTTTGCAAACCATAAGGCAAACTGCCCACGGGCTCTTTGCGGATGTGCTGAATCTCCAAAAAGTCGATGATCTCTTCGCAGCGGCGGCGGTGTTCCACCTCTTCTTGCACCGCAGGGCCGACGCGCAGCATTTGCCAGAGGAAGTTCTTCTTCATCATCAACTGACGGCCCGTCATCACATTTTCAACCGTAGTCATACCCTTGAACAACGCGATATTCTGAAACGTCCGCGCAATCCCTTGGGCTGCAATCTGATAGGGCTTCATCGCGGGGCGTTTAGAGCCGTTAAACCAGACTTCGCCTTCTTGCGGATGATAAAATCCGTTGATGACGTTCAACATGGACGATTTACCCGCCCCGTTCGGACCGATAATCGCCCGAATTTCACCCTCGCGGATGTCAAACGAGATGTCCTGAATGGCCACCACACCGCCAAAACGCAGCGTGATGTTCTTCATCTCCATCATAACGCCCCCAATGGTGCGCCCGTCTGGGGTTACATAGGATTCAGCTGTATTCATTCCGCCGCTACCTTGTCGCTCGCGGTTGCAAACACTTTTGCATCGCGCATTTCCAGTGTCGCACTGATGGAGCCTTTGCGCCCATCTTCATACGTCACCTCTGTTTCCGTCGAAATTTGCGCAGACCCGTCGTACAGACCGTTAATCAAATCCGCGAATTTCTCTTCGATGATGCGGCGGCGCACCTTTTGCGTCCGCGTCAATTCTCCATCATCGGCATCCAATTGCTTGTGCAATACACAGAACCGATGGATCTGACAGCCAGACAACATCGGGTCTTCGGCCACAGAGGCATTCACTGCCTCCACATGCTCCTGCATCGTCGCCAGAACCTGCGGATGCCCCGCCAATTCCTGATAAGATGAATACGCAATGTTGTTCCGCTCGGCCCAGTTGCCAACCGCCGTCAAATCAATGTTCAGGAACGCCACACAGCGATCCTTTTCATTTCCAAATACAACAGCTTCCAGAATGTTGGGATAAAATTTCAGTTTATTTTCAACATACTTAGGCGCAAACATACGACCATCGGCCATTTGCCCAACGTCTTTGGCGCGGTCGATAATCCGCAAATGCCCAGTGTCTTCTTCGATGAAACCCGCGTCCCCTGTGGCAACCCAACCTTCGGCATCTTTGGTGTCTGCCGTGCTTTCTGGGTTTTTGTAATATTCCACGAACGCACCTGGTGATTTGTAAAACACCTCGCCGTTGTCCGCGATGCGCAGTTCCACACCTGGGGCTGGAACACCAACCGTATCGGCGCGCACTTCCCCATCGGGCTGCACAGTAACAAAAACAGATGCTTCTGTCTGACCGTACAATTGTTTCAGATTGATCCCCAAGGAGCGATAGAAATCGAAAATCTCAGGCCCAATCGCCTCCCCCGCTGTATAGCCAACACGCACACGCGACAGGCCCAGCGTATTTTTCAACGGCCCATACACAAGGAAATTACCAATTGCATACTTCAGCTTTTCGCCAAAACTCACTGGCTTACCGTCCAGAATTTTCGGCCCAACCTCTTTGGCGAAATCCATGTATTTCTTGAACATCCGCTGCTTGCTTGGGCTGGCGTCTTCCATACGGATCATCACCGATGTCAACACACCTTCGAAATACCGTGGCGGCGCAAAGAAATAGCTTGGCCCGATTTCACGCAGGTCATGCTGCATAGTTTCTTGGCTTTCTGGGCAGCAAACACAAAATCCGCTCCAATACCCTGTACCAATGGTAAAGATGAAATCCCCAACCCATGCCATCGGCAGATAGGCCAACACACTGTCATCTGCGTGCAGGTTATCAAACTCTGACGCCGCTTTACCTGACATAATGATGTTCTGGTTTGACAGCACCACCCCCTTTGGGCGGCCTGTCGTGCCAGAGGTGTAAAGCATCACACACGTGGTATCGAAATCCTGCTTGGCCAGTCGCGCGTCCAACTCGGCCTTTTGGCTGCTTTTGCGGCCAGCTTCCTGTACGTCACGATAACCGTGCAACGCCGAATGATCGTATTTACGCAAACCCCTTGGGTCGACATAAATGATCTGCTCCATTCCTGGCAGCTGATCCTTTACATCCAAACACTTATCAACCTGCTCTTGGTCTTCGGCAAACACAAACCGTGCTGAACAGTGATCGAGCACATAGGCCATCTCTTCTGCCACAGCATCTTGGTACAGCGGAACAGGGACGCCACCACAAGATTGGACCGCAACCATCGCCCAGTAAAAATAGGGGCGGTTTTTCCCAATGATCGCAACATGGTCGCCTTCATTCAGGCCCATGTCCAACAAGCCAAGCGCCAAGGCGTTGATTTCATCGCCCACTTGGGCCCACGTCCAGCTTTGCCAGATGCCAAATTCTTTTTCACGATACGCAGGCTTGTCGCCGTATTGCGCAACATTGCGGGCCAAAAGGCGCGGAATAGTATCGAGGTTCCCAACAGGGGACTGTCCAGATGTCACGAGTCATTTCCTCCCAGTTGCCAGCGTCCGACTTGTGCGTCCGTCCAGCGTCACGCAGGGCTCATGATTCCCCGCACGACATCATTGATTGAGAAAACAGTGACGTCAAAACCATTCTGAACTTTTTCGGAAATGTATCAAAATGTTACAGACCCCTTTGCGTTGCAAAGTGGCGCTGACAAAGTATTGCAAAGTAATGCTCGAGAAGCACACCCGCGCAACTTTCCCCCTAGCAATCCCCGCCTCCCCTCTGCTACGCAAATCCCCATGTCGGATCAAACCACAACCCAAATGATGCGCGCAGGGCTAAACCTCATTGGTCAAGCTCTCACCATTTTTGACGCAGACCTCCGCCTGTCTGTGGCCAACCGACGGTATCAGGAAATGTTTGGCCTGCCCGATCATATCGTTGAAATTGGGACAGATTTTGCCGACACCATCCGCTATTTGGCATCGCGTGGGGATTACGGTGAAATCGCCGATCTCGAAGAATTTGTTGTCAGTCGAACCGAACAGGCCCGCGCATTTGAACCCCATTACATGGAACGTCAACGCAGCAACGGCCAGTGGATTTCGGTCGAAGGCAGCCCGTTGCGCACAGGCGGTTGGGTGGCGGTTTACACCGACATCACGCAAATCAAACAACAAGAATCCTTGCTCCGATCAGAGGGTGCAAAACTCGAAGCGGACCTGTTCAATCGCTCCGAAGAACTCGCCGAAACCAACCGTTCCCTCGCCGCAACCATCGCCACGCTGGAAGAAACCAAACGGGACCTCACCGAAGCCGAAGCCCGCGCGCGAATGACATCAGAAATGACACCAGCCCACATCGCCCATGTGGACCGCGACCAACGCTATACCTATTCCAACCGTAAACTATCCGAAGTCATTGGCTCACAA
Organism: Amylibacter sp. IMCC11727; assembly: GCF_029854195.1. Taxonomy (NCBI): domain Bacteria; kingdom Pseudomonadati; phylum Pseudomonadota; class Alphaproteobacteria; order Rhodobacterales; family Paracoccaceae; genus Amylibacter; species Amylibacter sp. IMCC11727. The sequence goes on along the minus strand of NZ_CP122960.1, from coordinate 801,395 downwards.
CCGCGCTCCATCATTGGTCTGACGGCGCGCGAAGCTTTGGGCGATGAAGCCTACAACCAACTGAAATCAAAATTCGAAAGCGCCTTTGCGGGCGAACCTTCTGTCACCGAAGTGGACCTGCAAGACGCCACACGCCGTGTTCGTGTCGCCCTGACACCAGATGTGGCCCCCGATGGAACCAACAACGGCGCTTACGTTTTATCAATGGACATCACCGCCGAGGCGCAGGCCCGTGCCGCGCTCACCCAAACACGCAAGCGCGAATTGGCGGCACAACTGACCAGCGGTCTCGCCCATGACTTTGCCAATTTGCTGACTGTCATCTTAGGCCTGCAAAGCAAATTGGAACGCATCGAAAACCTGCCAGATACCGCCAAGGACGCGATCGCAACCACCAAAGCTGCCGCCCTGCGGGGTGGGGAGTTGCTGGACCGACTCTCTGATGTGTCCGCGCGCCGTGACCTTTCGATTTCTGCGGTTTCCATTGATACACTGTTTGAAGATATCTCTAATCTGGCACACGCGGCATTGCCCGACACGATCACGTTCGACACCGAAAACCAAGGCATTGAAAGCGCCGTGATGCTGGATCATGGTTTTGTTCAAGACGGCCTTTTGAACCTTGTCTTGAACGCACGTGACGCAATCGGGGAAGCGGGGGAAATCCATCTGACCGCCCGATTGCGTGGCACCACATGGATCGAATTTATTGTCACCGACACAGGATCAGGCTTCACCAACGAAGCCTTGCAGAGCGCACTTGACCCGTTTTTCACCACCAAGAAAGACGAGGGTTCGGGCCTTGGCTTGACCATGGCTTACGACTTTGCGCAAATGTCCGGTGGACGCGTGCGCATCAAAAATCGTCCCGAAGTCGGGGCCGAAGTCACGATCCAGCTGCCCCTGCGATTTGGCACACAAACCACAGATCCGGGTATGGTTCTGCTGGTCGAAGACCGCGAAGACCTGCGTTTGCAAACCCGTGAAATGCTGCGCGAAATGGGCCATTCCGTGATTGAAGCAGACAACGCCGAAGAAGCACTTACGCTTGCACAAATTCCTGGGGTCAGCCACGTGCTAACCGATATTATGCTTGGCGATGGAATGAACGGGTTTGAAATGGCGCAAGAACTGCTTACTGCGGGACACAATATGCCCGTCATAATGATGACAGGTCTACCTGTTGACGACCCCATTCACCAACAGGCCAGCGCACAATTTCCTTTGCTGCGCAAACCCTTTGCTGGCCCGCAATTGGCCGAGAAATTTCACGAGGTTCACGCATGAGCACAAATGCACCCCTGATTTCCATTCTGGATGATGAACCACAAATACGTCTCATGCTCGCCGATGCGCTTGAGGCGGCGGGATTTCGCACCGCCAGTTTTGGACGTGCCACAGAATTCGAAGCCTCGCTTCATTCTTCCAAACCCGACATTTGTCTTGTCGATCTGGGCCTGCCAGACAAAGATGGCCTTGCCCTTGTTCACCGTCTGGCAACGGATCAAGGGGCGGCAATCATTATCATTTCTGGCCGCAATCAAGTACAAGACAAAATCACTGGATTAGAGTTGGGCGCCGATGACTATATCATCAAACCGTTTGACCCAGCCGAGGTGGTGGCCCGTGCCCGCGCCCTGCTGCGACGCGGGAAATCCAACTCATCCGAAACATCGCAAGTTGCCAAATTTGCCGGTTGGTCCGCAGATTTTGATCAATACCTCCTCACCCCAGATGACGGCGCACCTGCCCCCTTGTCCCAAGCAGAAGGCGAAGTGTTGCGTCTGTTTTTGAACGCTCCCAACCGACTGATTTCTCGTGCGTTTATGCAGGAATCCTTGGGCGGTGACGCATCAGACAGCTTTGATCGTGCCATGGATGTGCGGGTCTCGCGCTTGCGCACAAAACTGCGCGATGATCCGAAAAATCCCAAATTGATTAAAACCATCTATGGCGCAGGATATATTTTTCTGGGCACAGTGGATTGGCAATAACTTCACACACGGCCAACCGAACCGCAGCATTCTAAAACGAGGCTTTCATGACGTCCCTTTCCCACCGCCCTTGGGTTCCCGCACATTCAGAAACACTGGTTCAACAGATCGCGAACACCACCGCAACCGCGTCCAGCACGGGCATCGCTGCGCGGCTCGAAACGCTCGCCGCAGACAATCGGCATATCCACGAAAGGGATTGTTTTAACCTCAATCCTGCCACCAACGTGATCAACCCCCGTGCTGCTGCGCTGCTGTCAAGCGGCATCGGGGAACGCCCGTCCCTTGGGTATCCAGGTGACAAATACGAAATGGGGTTAGAGGCGATTGAAGAAATCGAGGTCATTTGCGCCGAACTCGCCGCCGAAGTGTTCCGCGCTAAATTTGCCGAAATCCGTGTGCCGTCTGGGGCCATCGCAAACCTTTATGCTTTTATGGCCACCTGCAAGCCAGGTGACACAATCATCGCGCCCCCTGCATCTGTTGGCGGGCATGTCACGCATCACATTGCAGGGTGTGCAGGGTTGTATGGGTTGAACATTCTGCATGCGCCGATTGATGCAGATGGGTACACAATTGATGTGGTTGGCCTGCGCGATATGGCCCACAAATCCAATCCCGCGTTGATTACCATTGGCTGCTCGCTGAACTTGTTTCCCCATCCCGTGGCCGATATTCGCGTCATCGCGGATGAAGTGGGCGCTAAGGTATTGTTCGATGCGGCGCACCAATGTGGGATCATTGCGGGCGGTGCGTGGCCTGATCCACTGGCCGAAGGGGCCCATGTGATGACCATGTCCACCTATAAATCCCTTGGCGGCCCAGCAGGTGGTTTGATCGTCACCAATGACGCTGACATGGCAGAACGGCTCGACGCGATTGCCTTTCCTGGCATGACCGCAAATTTCGACGCGGCCAAATCTGCCGCTCTGGCCATGACATTGCTGGATTGGCGTGACCACGGGGTGGCCTACGCAAAACAGATGATCGACGTGGCTCAGGCCCTGTCACGCGAACTGACTCGTTGCGACATCCCCGTGTTTGCCGCCGCAAAAGGGGGAACAACCTCGCACCAACTGGCCATCGAATCCGCAGCATTTGGCGGTGGACAAACGGCGGCGAAAAAACTGCGCCAAGCTGGGTTTCTAACCTGCGGCATCGGCCTGCCCATTGCCGAAGTTGAAGGGGATTTAAACGGCTTGCGCATTGGCACCCCTGAAATCGTTCGCTTTGGTGTGACACGAGCGGATGCCCCCAAAATTGCCGATCTACTGGTCCGCGCATTGCGCTCCAACGATCCTGCGTCTCTGGCCGCAGAAACCGCAACACTACGCAAAAAGTTTCAATCACTCCACTATATGAACGCAGGATCAGGCAGCCGATAAGCAGACCCACTAAAGAAGACATTGTCAGGTCGTTTGATGCGCACGTTGTTGCGATCCAAATGATACCCACGGTGTTCCAGCACCTGGCGGATCATATGCCCGATCATTTGTTTCGTGGTGTTTTGGCCGATGTTGGGCCCGAAGTCCGCGACAAGGTAGGGAGACAACGCCTCCACCGCGGGGCGGCGCAGGTAACTGGCCACTTCCATGACTTGAACATGCGCAGGTTCGTGCAACCAGTGCCACAGCGCTTGCCCCAAAGGGGTGGCCGCCAATCGGGCAAAATGATCTGGGCGATAAGGTGTGGGCATGGCGAAAACTCCCTTTGTAAACATGATATTAACGTCTACGACACTACGCCAACCACATTACCAAACCTTTAACGTCGACACGTCCAAACAAACGTGTCGACGTTAAAGGTTTGGTAATAAAATCGGACGAGCCAAAAGAAAAAGGGCATCGCTTCCAATGCCCTTTTCAAATCACACTGTCTGCGAATTATTCCGCCGCAATGGCATCTTCATACTTCTCAACCTTCACAGCCGAGAATTTGAATTCTGGAATTTTCCCATAAGGATCCAACGCAGAGTTTGTCAGAATATTCGCCGCCGCCTCAACATAGGCAAACGGCAAGAACACCATATCCTCGGCCACCGCACGATCCGCCCGTGCCATTGTCACAATGGACCCACGTTTGGTTGTCAATCGGATCATACCGCCAGGCTCCACGCCCATCTTGCGCAGCGTTTTGGGGTGCAAAGAACAGTTCGCTTCTGGCTCCAAACCATCCAAAACTGTCGCACGACGCGTCATTGATCCGGTGTGCCAATGCTCCAACTGACGTCCCGTTGTCAAAATCATCGGGTACTCCGCATCTGGCACATCATCAGGGGCGATGATGCTGGCGGGCGTGAATTTCGCGCGGCCTTCGGGACGCGGGAAGCCATCGCCAAATACAATCGGTTGGCCGGGGTCTTCGGGAGACAAGGACGGATAAGTCACCGCCTCATTTTCCAGACGCGCCCACGTGATATTGTCGAGCGACGACATGCCCATTTTCATCTCGGCAAAAATCTGGCTCGGGTGTGTATACCCCCAATCAAGGCCCAAACGATCTGCCAATTCGGTTGTGATCGCCCAATCTTCGCGCGCTTCACCTGGGGGCGGAACGGCAGGGCGGCCCATTTGCACCTGACGGTTTGTGTTCGTCACGGTGCCTGTTTTCTCGGCAAAGGCGCTGGCTGGCAGAATGACATCGGCATAGTTCGCAGTTTCAGTCAGGAAGATATCCTGAACCACCAAATGCTCCAGCTTTGCCAAGGCATCGCGCGCATGTTCGACATCCGGGTCAGACATGGCTGGGTTTTCGCCCAGAATATACATGCCGCGAATATCGCCATCATGCACAGCATCCATGATTTCCACCACGGTCAGGCCCTTTTCAGCGCCAAAATCCACATCCGAATTCCAGATTTCGTTGAACGCAGAGCGAACACCATCTTCGCCAACAGGCTGATAATCTGGCAGGAACATCGGGATCATGCCCGCATCAGATGCCCCTTGCACGTTGTTCTGGCCCCGCAGCGGGTGCAGGCCTGCACCTGGGCGACCCACTTGCCCTGTCATCAAGGCCAGCGAAATCAAACACCGCGAATTGTCGGTGCCGTGGATGTGCTGGGAAATCCCCATGCCCCAGAAAATCATGCCCGCTTTGGCAGTGGCAAACAAACGCGCCACTTCCTTCAGCTCTTCGGCTTCAATGCCGCAAATCTCTGCCATCTTTTCTGGTGGGAAATCCTTCAGGTGCGCTTTCTGCGCTTCCCAGTTTTCCGTGTAGGCTTCGATATACTGTTGATCGTACAGGTTTTCCTCAACAATCGTGTGCATGATCGCGTTCAGCATCGACACGTCTGTGCCTGGGCGGAATTTCAAACGATGTGTTGCGTGTTTACCCAATCCTACGCCGCGCGGATCCATAACGATCAGCTTGCCGCCGCGTTTCGTAAACTGCTTAAAGAATGTCGCGGCCACTGGGTGGTTTTCAATCGGGTTGGCCCCAATCACAATCGCCACATCTGCGTTTTCAATCTCGTTAAACGTGGCAGACACCGCGCCAGAGCCCACATTTTCCATCAGCGCTGCAACGGATGATGCGTGACACAGGCGTGTACAGTGATCTACGTTGTTGTGCCCAAATCCCTGACGGATCAGCTTTTGGAACAAATACGCTTCTTCGTTTGTACATTTGGCAGAGCCAAAGCCCGCAATGGATTTACCGCCGCGCTCATCACGCAGCTTGGCCAAACCGCCTGCCGCAAATGACATCGCTTCTTCCCACGATGCTTCGCGGTAAAAATCGAGAACGTTATCAGGATGCACGTTCAACCCTTTGGCTGGCGCATCATCGCGACGGATCAGCGGCTTTGTCAGGCGGTGATCATGATGGATGTAATCAAACCCGAAACGACCTTTTACGCACAAACGGCCCTCGTTGGCTGGCCCATCGATACCATCAACCCACGCCACTTTGCCGTCTTTCACCTTCATGGACACCTGACAGCCAACGCCGCAGAATGGGCAAACGGATTTCACTTCTTCATCGTAATCTTTGCTGTCCCCCACAAGGAACTCATCAAGCGCCTTGGCAGGCATCAACGCACCTGTTGGACAGGCTTGCACACATTCGCCACAGGCCACACAAGAACTGTCGCCCATCGGATCGTTCATATCAAACACGATCTGGCTGTCATGCCCACGGCCCGCCATGCCAATCACATCGTTCACCTGCACTTCGCGACAGGCGCGCACACACAAGTTACAGGAAATACAAGCATCAAGGTTCACAGACATCGCCACGTGGCTGTCATCAAGCAACGGAATGCGATCTTTCTCGAGCTTTGGGAAACGGCTGGCAGTCACACCGTTCAAATCCGCCATATCCCAGAAATGGGATGATTTATCATGGGCCACGTCACGCTCTGGCTGATCGGCAACCAGCATTTCCATCACCATTTTACGGGCAGTTTGTGCGCGGTTGCTTTCGGACTTTACCACCATGCCTTCAGATGGCTTGCGAATACAGGACGCCACTAATGTGCGCTCCCCGTCCACTTCAACCATACAGGCGCGGCAGTTGCCGTCAGAGCGATAGCCCTTCTCCCCTGAGTGGCACAAATGCGGAATGGTCGTACCTTCGCGCTTGGCCACTTCCCAAATGGTTTCATCAGGACCAGCGACGACAACTTGACCGTCTAATGTGAACTGGATTGCATCGGCCATAACGGAATCTCCCAAGAGTGTAGGCATTTGTATACATACACCATAGAGGCGGAAAATACCAAAGTGGATAATCGACATTTTCCCGTTCGATAACGTCGATATCGAAATGTTTCCTATCACAACATCGCGCCGAAGTGATCCTTTATCCCTCTTGCCCCCTATCACGCCCCAGAAAAAAGCTGCTAACTTCAACGAAATAAGCACATCCAAAAGGAATCGCCCCATGCGCCGTCTGATGATTTTTGCCGCCTTGCTGACCACCCTCTTTGGGGCTCCGGCCTTTGCCGCGGATATCACCGATTTCTTTGGCACGTTCACAGGAACCGCTAAAATCACGGAAAACGACACCACAGAAGACCGTGATATGAGCGTGACAATCGCCCAAACAGACAAAGGATTTCAGGTGTCTTGGACCTCTGTCATTTCCAGATCTGATGGGCGCACAAAGGAAAACACCTATACCATCCTGTTCATCCCGACACAGCGCGATGACATCTTTGCATCCGCGATGAAAACCAATGTTTTTGGCAAAGCGGTGCCGCTGGATCCGCTCAAAGGTGATCCCTACGTCTGGTCGCGTCTGTCAGATGACACGCTCAGCGTGTTTTCCCTGCTTATCGACGAAAACGGCAACTATATGGTTCAGGAGTATCACCGAACCTTGGCCGAAGGGGGCTTGGATTTGGAATATCGCCGCTTCCGCGATGGTCAGGCGCTCAAATCCGTCAACGCCTTTCTCGCCAAAAACTAGGGCCTGTTAACACTATCGACATCATCGCAGCGCGAGACGGATTTCGCTCTGCACAAGGCATCTGGCGTGCATAAATCTCGCGATTTTCAGCGCCAGATAACGCCCCCTTTCGGGCATGCAAGCATGCCCTGCCGGGCAGCGGAGCAGGGCAAAATCCACCGCGCCGCGTTGCGGTTTCGCGAATTTTCGCCAGACCTGCGTTATCGGCCCTTGAAATAGATCACTATTCCTGCGGCCAGATGCCTTGTTCTGACGAAAATTCGACTGAAACTGCGGTGATGTCGATACTGTTAACAGACCCTAAATCATTCTGCCGCGTGCGGTTTTGAACTGGTTGATTTACCCTTTTCAGCCGTATCGGGCTTCGTTCCAAAAATGCGATAATACGCCCAAGCGGGCAGAAAATTTCCACCGCGAAACAGCCAAGAAAACACACGTGGAAAATTGCTCTGGAACCGATTTGATCGCATTGCCGAGATGACGTGATCTGCGGCCGTGTCTGCGTCCATCACAAAAGGCATGGCAAAATCGTTTTTGTCTGTAAGGCGTGTTTTGATAAATCCAGGGTTCACCAACTGCACCTTCACACCTGTAGTGCGCAATTCGGCATAGAGATTTTCAGCCAAATGCATCATCCCAGCTTTGCTCGCTCCATACCCGATGGCCCCGGGCAATCCGCGAAATCCTGACAGGCTGCCGATCAGAACGACATGGCCTGAATCACGTTTGATCATAGCAGGCACGATGGCACCCATTACGCGCGCTGCACCCGTGAAATTAATGTCACACATGGCCTCTACGGCCTCTGCATCCCAATCCTGTGCTGCCATCGGCCAATAAACACCCGCACCGTAAATCACACCATCCACGGGGCCGACATCTGCCGCCGCCGCTTGGACAGCCGCCGCGTCTGATACATCCAAAGGATGCACGCTTGCACTGTTTGGCAACGCATCCGCCAGCTCTTGCAACCGATCCCCATTTCGTGCGGACAGGGCCAGCTCGATCCCAGCTTCGGACAGTTTAAACGCTAACGCACGACCCAAACCTTCGGACGCTCCCACCAACCAATATCGCGCACCTTTTTGCATCACGCATCCGCCCTACGAATGGTGGCAACCAATTCGGCCACTTTGATCCCGAACTTGCGCATCTGACTGCGGTTCACCAACGTGCCGTTGTCCAGCAGATACATCCAATCAGTTGTCTCCAACTCGTGCCCACCTGCGGCATCTGCCAATTTAATCCGATAGTTCAGCTTGATCGCCGACCCCATCTGCACACCTTCACCCGTTCCGATCACATCGGGGGCTTCTGCATCAAACGTGCCGTCATTCTTCGACGTCAAAAACCATTCGCGCTTTTGTTTTGTGCCGCTGTCAAAATGGAAATTCTCTACCAAATGGCCTTTGTTGCCATCCCATGTGCCATACATATCCGCCACAAATCGCGATGTGACGCGCCCTGTTGGACCATACAAAACACCTTCGCATATCAGAGGCCCATTCAGATGGGTCCGAATATCAAATTCAGGTCCACCATTCACATAATCCTGCGGTTTTTGCGCTTTAAATCCAAAATAGCGAAACATCAGGATAAAGCTTAGAAACACAGAACACGCGCCAAAGGCAAACATCAACAGATCAGACATATTGGGTCTCCTCAATCGGTGTCCAATACAGGACAGCCAAAGCAAAAATCTTTAGAACGGATGGAACCACCGCATAGGTGATGGTCAGCACCAGCAGCACCTGTGGAGGGTTCACGTCATTGGTGGAAAAGCCAGCGTTATCGAGCGCGGGCAGAACGGTTACGGCGGCCAGTGCAAGGGTGAATTTCGCACAGAAATTCCACAATCCAAACGCCTGCCCACCGCCTCTATGAACCGCCTTCACACGCTTACTGAACATCGCTGGCAGCAAGGTCATATCAGCGCCCAGCGCTGCACCCGAAAATAGACAGATCACGGCAAAGGCCCAAACATCCCCATCCCCAAGCGTGACAGCAAAACTGAAGGTGACAATCGCCATCAACATGCCCGCCATTAACGTCCATTTCGCTCCCTTGGCGTGGGCGACCTTGGCCCAAAATGGCACGCTCGCTGCAGCAGACAAAAAGAACAACAACAACAGCGGTCCCGCGGCCTCTGCACTGCCCAAACGATATTCAACAAAAAACAGGAACAGGCTAGAACTCACCGCGGCTGGCGCAGCGTTCAACAGCCCAACCACCAACAATTGGCGCAGCACGGGATCAGCCAACAAAACGCGCGTGTTGGTCGCAACGACACGCGCCTTGCCTGTCCATTCGCGCGACATAACCACAACGCCCACGGAACAGGCCACCGCAAACACGATGGCAAAGGCGGCCATCGGCGCACCAAACCCAAGGCTCAGAAAAATCGTCGGCAAAATCGCAGCCAAACAAATGCCGACCAACGCGCCGCTTTCACGCCAGCCCGCCAAACGCACATGGCCATCATCTCCTATTGCGTCGCCTTTAACGATGCCTCGCGCGTAAAACAGGATCGACAAGGCGCTAAAGGCTGTAAACAAAACCGCAAGACACAGAATAAACCACACCAACGGGTTAATCGGCGCGGGAATTGCAAACAGCGCGACCATGGCCCCCGCCAACAGCGCGGTCATCACACCCGCAAACAGCGCCCGCCACGGGCCAAGGTGATCAATGATCCAGCCCAAGATCGGGTCCTGAATAAAATCCAGCATCCGCAACCCCAACAACGCAGATGCGATAGAGGTAAGCGACAAATCATACTGATCCACGTAAAACTTTGGCGCATGAATATACAGCGGCAAACCTGCCGCTGCTAATATCCCTGCAAAGGTGGAATACCGATGCAGCCCCAAAGAAAATCCGCTCGCCATTTAACCGTTACCACGCAACTTCTTTGCGCCACGCGCATCGCGCGATGTCGGGGCCAGCCAAATGCCAAAGAACCGTTTTCGTAAATTCGGGTAGCTGATGGTACAACTTTTGCGCCCGTTCACATACATCACCAGACGGTTTGCCGCCTCGGCCACGCCCGTGATCCGTGTGCCCTTGTCCACGTCAACCAAGCAATCAACCAATTTGCGTTCTAGCCGCGCATGATCTTCGGGGGACGATCCTTCAACCCGCGCGATTTCTTCTACCGAAGATCGCGCCAAAACCTCTTTGCTGAACGGATACAGATAATTCAGTGACAACGCGAACTCCTGATCAAGGCTAAAGTCCCCCGCCTTTGGCGTCCATAATTCTGCATTGAACAGTCGGAACCCCCAAAACCGCGCGGTGTGTTGCCCTTGCAAATTCGGCGCAGCAAATTCTGTCTCTACTTCGCGCGGAGCAGCCTGCGCATGGGCGGCCGTGCAAACCACCGCAATTGTGAGTGCAGCTAAGGTCGATTGATACATCTTCATGATGAAACCTCCGTTTCTGGCGCGTGTGGACGGGCACGAAATCCAGCACCTTTCCACCACAAGCGCACCGCTTGCCAATGAATCAGCGCCAACACCCGCAACGATCCCATTGGGCGGGCCAAGGCGGCCCCCACAATGGAAGCGTTTGTCATGGGTTTGCGTGGCCCGTGAAATGTTGCGTAAACACCGCTTTCGGTGCTGCGATAATCAATCACGATGCCAATATGTTCAGGTGTGATATCGAAGCGAAATGTGTATTCCCCTTCAACGGGTTGAAACGGAGATACATGGAAAATCTTACGCGCCTTCAACCGATCACTGGCCTCAATCGGGCTTAGATCTTTGTGGTAACATAGATAGGAATGGCGATCCCCATAGGTGTTGTTTACCTCGGCTATCACCATGCGCAACACATCACTGTCGTCATAAATCAGCCAAAAGCTGACCGGATTGAACACATGGCCCCATACACGCGGCTGTGCCAGCAGCAAAATCCGCCCCTGAGCCAAACCATCAAATCCGTGATCCATCAGAACATCACGCACCCAGGCAACGCCGCGCCCGTTGGTCCGCTCACCGCCGTGATCTTTGTCAAACAAGGCCGTTACATTGCCCCGATTGCGCGAAAACAGACGCGGACCGTCACAAGTTTCATCAGGGTCCGTCAGCACATAATCTACGCGATACCGGAACGCATTTTTAATCGCCCCATGCCTCCCGTGATAGGTGTGTCCACAGATATGTTCAGGTGTCACGCCCATTGCGGCACCATCCCCATATCTTCTGCCACATCCACACCACTGGAATAGCCATCTTCGTGGAATCCGTTGCGCATGTACGCGCCACAGAACCATGTGTTGTTCGTGCCTTGTATGGCTTTCAACTGATCCTGCGCCGCCAAAGCAGCCCGATCAAACACGGGGTGCATAAAGTTCGCTTCTTCGTAGATCAACTCATCCTTGATCTGAACGCTTGGGTTCAACGAGCCCAGCAACAAATCATCATGCGGGATCGGTTGTAGCGAATTCATCCAATAGGTAATGCCCACAGGATCCGAGATATTCTGTTGCGCAGTGGAATACGTCCAACTGGCCCAACACGCCTTGCGCTTTGGCATAACGGATGGGTCAGCATGCAAAACTGCACGGTTGTTTTGATATTTGATCGCCCCCAACAACGCCGTTTCATCAGCGGAGGGGTCTTCTAACATGCACAACGCCTGATCGGAATGGCAGGCAAACACCACACGGTCAAATTGCTCCCATTCCCCAGAAACCGCGCGGACCTCAACACCCAGCGCAGATCGACGCACACCAACGACATCCGCTCCCAAGCGAATGGCGCACCCTTGCGCCCGCATCGCTCGATCCAAACGCTTCACATATTCGATGGACCCGCCTTCAACGGTATACCACTGATGCTGCCCGTAAACGCCCAACAGATTGTGGTTCTGGAAAAACCGCGTCAACGCTTGCGCAGGGAACGACATCATTTGTTCTAGCGGCGTGGACCAAATTGCCCCCGAAAACGGCAGGAGGTAATATTTCTGGAACCACTCGCCTAATTTCAACCGCTCCATCAGTTCACCCAAAGTAACATTGGGGTCTTTTGCAGCGTTAACCGCTCTGGCGTTAAATCGCATGATATCGACCAACATGCCCAAAAACTTTGGGTTCACCACATTGCGCTTTTGCGCGAACAGCGCTGCCAGATCGTTCAATGCGTATTCCACGCGTCCACCATCCGCAGATACGCCAAAACTCATGTCACTTTTCGCAACGGGTACATCCAATTCTTTGAAAAGGGCGGCCAACCGAGGATAATTTGCGTAGTTAAACACAATGAACCCCGTATCCACGGGCTGGTCGCCATTTTGGCCTGCTACCACAGTGCGTGCATGTCCACCCAAGCGCTTTTCGGATTCAAACAACGTCACTTTGTGCGCCTTTGAAAGCATGTGCGCTGCCCCCATGCCTGATATTCCAGCGCCAATCACAGCAATTTTTAACGGCGCGCTCGGCGCATATTCAAACGGCATTCTGTCTTCCTTGAATGGTATTCACTAACTATACGCCCCACCGTTCAAATTGGATCAATTGACTCGCAGTGAAAAAAAATTCCTAGAATTGTGATCCAAACAAAACTTCCGCGCGTAAACTTCACATGTTAGATATGACGACACTCGCGGAAAAAACCGATGCGCCCTCGCAGCGCAAAGGCTATAGTGCCGTTGCAAAACAGCAAAAGTTAAGGAATCACATGGCACGCTCGGAAAATTCTTCGTGCCCAGATACCGATTGGTCCGCGAAAATTGTCCTCGTTCGCGAAAATCGTGACGAAGCTGCCTTTGCAGATCTGTTCGCCCATTTCGCACCACGTATTAAAGGTTTCTTGATCAAGTCAGGTGCTTCGCACACCCTCGCAGAAGAGTGCGCCCAAGAAGCCATGGTTACCCTTTGGAACAAAGCTCACTTGTTTGATCCCACCCGCGCCTCTGCGGCCACGTGGATTTTCACAATTGCACGCAACAAAAAGATCGACGCCTTTCGCAAATCTGCACGGCCAGAGCCAGAAGACCTCCCTTGGGGGCCAGAGCCAGAGCCCGAACAAGCAGACGCGTTGGTACTGCAACAGGAAACCCAAAAACTCGCCCAAGCAATCGCGGACCTGCCCAAAAAGCAGCGCGATATCGTACAAAAGGCGTATTTTGGTGAATTATCTCATGCCGAGTTGGCCGAAAAAACTGGCCTACCTCTTGGCACAATCAAATCCCGCATTAGGTTGGCGCTTGGCCGCCTCCGCCAGACACTGAGTGAGTAAGTAAAATGACCGTTAAACATGTTTTGAACGATCAGTTAGCAATGGGTTACGCAGCAGGCGTATTGCCCGAAGCCTTCGACCTAGTGGTCGCAGCGCATCTTTCGTTGTCCGACGAAAGTCGTGCCCTCGTAAACAGCTACGAAGCTGTGGGCGCATGCGTCATGGAAGAGTGCGAAACCGTTGAAATGAGCAATACGGCTCTTTCCGCCACATTGAGCCGTATCAAAGCCAACGATGCGATCACACCCAGAGTGAAACCATCTGGCATTCTGCCAGCGCCGATCCAAAAATATGTAGGTGGCGATGTGGATAAAGTTAAATGGAAACCGCTGGGCGGTGGTGTCAAACAGGCCATCCTGCCAACAGATGGTACGGCACAGGCGCGCCTGCTGTTCATCCCAGCGGGCCAATCCGTACCAGATCATGGTCACCAAGGCACCGAATTGACTTTGGTCCTGCAAGGGTCATTCAGCGACGAAGTAGATCACTTCGCTCGTGGCGATATCGAAATCGCGAACGAAGATTTGGATCACCAGCCAGTGGCCAGCTTGGATGCAGATTGCATCTGCATCGCCGCCACAGACGCCCCATTGCGGTTTAACAGCTTGATCCCTCGCCTGTTACAACCGTTCTTTAAAATCTGAAATGCTAAAGGGGCCTAAGGCCCCTTTTTTCTGCGTGTCTTCGTCGGACGACGGCACGCAAACCTCACTCATATTCACAGTTTATGGATCATCTGGGCTCAGACGCACGATGTTTTCTGCGCTGCTGTCTTCCATTTCAGCAAAATCAAACGCGTCCAGCCGTTTGGCGCGATTCCCTGCCTTTGTTGCGGAAATCTTGATATCCTCAACGTCTTTGGCTGCTTGGCTGAAATGCCGATCCAAATTGCTAACGCGTGTTTCCAGCCGCCCCACATCTTTGTTCAGCAGACCCAATTCTCTACGAATGGCCCCCGCCTGTTCTTTCATCCGCGCGTCCTTTAACACCGCCCGCATTGTGTTCAGTGTCGCCATGCAGGTGGTGGGGGACACAATCCAAACGCGTGCATCAAACCCTTCGCGCACTACATCCGCAAAATTCGCGTGTAATTCCGCATAAACCGCCTCAGATGGCAGGAACATCAACGCCCCGTCTGCGGTTTCCCCATCAATGATGTATTTTTCCGAAATCGCCCGAATATGCGCCCGCACCGCTGTCTTCATATCGCGCACCGCGACTTGCAACTCCGCTTGCGAGTCTGCCCCACGAATTTTCTCATAGGCTTCAAGCGGAAACTTACTATCAATCACAATTGGGCCTGGGGGATTGGGCAAATGGATCAGGCAATCCGCCCGCTTTCCATTGCTCAGCGTGGATTGAAACGAATAGGCGTCAGGCGGCATTGCTTTTTGTACAATATCGTTCAGTTGAATTTCGCCAAACGCCCCGCGTGTCTGTTTGTTCGACAGGATATCTTGCAACGACAGCACATCACCCGACAGTTTTTCGATATTCGTCTGCGCCTTATCAATGGTCGACAACCGCTCTTGCAACTGCGTCAAAGATTGCGTCGTTTTTTCACTGCTCCCTTGCAGCGTATCTTTCATCCGCTCCTGCAACTCGGCCAGCGCGCGTGCGTTTTTCATCGCCCCTTCGTGCAACTTATCCTGCATCTGCTGTTGCACATGCCCCAGCCGTGCCTCAACCGTGTGCATGGCCTGCGCCTGTGAGCTCGCCACACTGTCGAGCCCGCCTTTTAACACATGCTGGCTCTCGTTCATGGCCTTCAGACCTTCGCCCATCATTAACATCTGATTGGCCAGCGGTTCGGCGGCCTTTGCCGCACGCCCCGAGGCTCGCAACGCAAAAATAAGCAGGAACAACACCAACAGCAGCACGACTCCCAACGCACACATCGCCAGCACCAAGGGATCGGTGAAATCAATTTGACCCATCAGCGCCGCCCGTCTCTTTTAGTATCGCAAAACATGCCCAACGTTCTCATTCCCATCAGCGGCGCCCAAATAGTTTTTCAATGTCATGTAACTTCAGTTCCACATAAGTCGGCCGCCCATGGTTGCATTGCCCTGAATGCGGCGTGGCTTCCATTTCGCGCAACAAGGCATTCATTTCTTCGGCACGCATCACACGCCCAGATCGGATTGACCCATGGCACGCCACGCGGCTCAGGATCGCTTCCAGCTTATCCTTCACACTTTGCGTCTGGTTCAAATCCGCTAACTCATCCGCAATGTCATTCACCAACGCAACCGCATTCACTTCGCCCAGCAACGCAGGGGTTTCCCGCACACAGACCGCCGAACCACCAAAATCCTCGATCACCAAACCAAAGCCCGCCAAATCCGCCGCCGCATTCAGCACGCGGCCATGATCATCGGCCGCCAGTTCCACAATTTCAGGGATCAGCAACGCCTGCGCCGCCACTCCGTTTTGTGCCATCTGGTTTTTCAGACGTTCATAAACCAACCGCTCATGCGCCGCATGTTGATCCACGATCACAATCCCATCGGATGTCTGCGCAATCACATAATTCTCATGCACCTGTGCCCGGGCCGCGCCTAAGGGCTGATCCTCAACCACTTCTTCCACGGCAGGTTCAAACCGCGCCGATGGGGCTGGTGCTTCGGCGAACCCCTGTTGCATTGGCGTATAACTCGGCTGAACAGGTCGCCGATCCATCTGATATATTGCACCTTCTGGCCGTGTTTCGGGTCGAAACGCCCCAAGCGTTGCATCCGCCACGGTTGTACTAGCCCGATGGCCCGCCTCCGCCAAGGCATGGCGCAGTGCCGACACAATCAGCCCCCGTGCAACGCCTGGATCACGAAACCGTACTTCGGATTTTGCGGGATGCACATTTACATCCACCAGCGTCGGATCACATTCTAAAAACAACGCCAGTGCAGGATGCCGATCCCGATGCAAAAAATCGGAATAGGCCCCACGGATCGCACCAAAGAACACTTTGTCGCGCACAGGCCGCCCGTTCACAAACATATACTGCGCTGTTGCTGATCCACGGGAATATGTCGGAAGGCTGGCAAATCCTGTTAAAGCCAATCCTTCGCGCTCTGCATCGATGCGCAACGCATTGGCTGCAAAATCGGAACCCAGAATTTTTGCCAATCGCGCATGCAAAGCGTCAAACAAATCACCTGTTTGCGGGGGCACTTGAAACACCACACGGCCTTCACCGCCACCTGTCACATCACGCAGCGTGAAGCCGATCAATGGTTCTGCCATCGCCAGCCGTTTAATCACATCGATGATCGCACCACTTTCGGACCGATCCGTGCGCAGGAATTTCAATCGCGCAGGGGTGGCATGAAACAAATCACGCAATTCCACAACCGTGCCACGGGACAAGGCCGCAGGTTTTACGGCGTTTATCACACCACCGTTCACCGAAATCACCGCCGCAGTGTCTGCCCCCGCTGCACGCGACGTGATCGTAAGTCGACCGACGGCCCCCATGGACGGCAATGCCTCACCACGAAACCCAAATGTGTGAATGTTCAGCAGGTCCGATCCGTCAATTTTGGATGTGGCATGACGCGAAAGCGCCAGCACCAGCTGATCCTCTGGGATGCCAAATCCGTCGTCGGTCACCCGCAGTAAAGTTTTGCCACCATCTGCATAGGCCACGTCGATCCGCGTGGCTCCCGCATCAATGGCGTTTTCCACCATTTCTTTCACCGCAGACGCGGGCCGTTCCACCACCTCACCCGCCGCGATGCGGTTGGCAGCGGCATCATCCAATTGCCGAATGGGCGCACGTTTGGTGTGTATGTTGGGGTCAGGGGCGTTCATGCCACAACAGATAGCACGATAGGCCCCGATTCGCGATTGCCGAATGCGGGGCCTCTCAATCTTTCATCAGGCAGAAATCAATCAGTGGAGCTTACACCTTCAGGCTGCCCAACTACCACAAACCGCAGACCATCAGGCTGCAAATGCTTTTTGGCAACCCGTGCAACATCTTCCACCGTCACTGCGTTCAGTCGATCATTACGTGTGTTGATATAATCAGGTTTGAACCCATCAAGCTGCATGCTCGTCATCACCCGTGCGATTTTGGCGTTGCCATCAAAACGTAACGCATACGATCCCGTCATGTATTTCTTGGCTTTATCCAACTCCGCCGCGGTGACACCCCCCTCGGCCATGCGTTTCCACTCGGCAGCAACCACATCGATGGCCTCACCGATTGTGCCATTTGCCGATGCAACAGACCCACCGATGTATTCGGTCGCCCCCAACCACGCGATGTAACTGTAAACACCATAGGTCAGGCCCCGTTTCTCGCGCACTTCATCCGTCAGGCGTGATCCAAAGCCGCCGCCGCCCAAAATATGGTTCATCACGAAAATCGGCATGAAATCAGGGTGGTCAAGGTTCACTTCGGTCGGTTGAGCCCACAATGCCACGGATTGCGGCGATGGGAATTCCACCACTGTGGTGCCCCCTCCTGCGCTAAAGGCAACCTTTGGAGGCAACGCCGCACCTGTTTCGGGTAAATCCCCCAACAGTGCGTCCAACATCGGACCTAATTCCGCTGCGGTGACATCTCCAACAACAGACACAACCAAATGATCTTTGCTCATCACCGCACGATGCGCTGCGACCAAATCATCACGGGTTAACGCCGCAACGGTTTCAAGCGTACCGTCATTGGGCAAGCTATAGGCATGTCCCGCAAAGGCAATTTCATTCAGGGCTTGTCCTGCTATCGCCTGCGGATCCTTCAAATCGCTCTCGATCCCAGCAATCACCTGCGCACGCACACGATTGATCGCGGGTTCATTGAACGCAGGCTCCACAATGGCTTTGCGCAGCAATGCCAATGCTTCATTCGCATTTGATTTCAGGATTTGTGCCGAAATCGTCACCGCATCGCGGCGCGGGCTAAACCCGAAATTCGCAGCCAAACTCTCGGAGGCTCGACGAAACGCCGCCGCATCCATATCTCCAGCGCCCTCTTCCAACAGACCAACCATCAAATTGGTTGCACCCGATTTTTCGGGCAGGTCCAACGATGTCCCGCCTTTAAACGCCACTTGCATGGCTATAAACGGGATTGACGGTTCATTCACCAACCACGCTTTGATGCCACCTGCGCTGGTAACTTCTTCAATTTTTATCTGCGCAGCGGCAGGCAGGGCAGCAATCATCGCAACCCAGAAAACAATGAAAATACGGATCATTCGGAGGCTCCTTTTGGTGGCAACATCAAACCGGTTACCGATTGTTCCATTACCAATACCTTACGTGCGGCAGCCATGATGTCGGCCTCGGTTACGGATTGTAAAACCGCAGACCAACTTTGCACATCCTCTACGGTCAAACCTGCCGTCAACGCCTGACCATAGGTCCGCGCCACACCAGATTGATTGTCCAAGTCATAGATATCTTCGGCAGCCACTTGCACCTTCAAACGGGCCAAATGATCTGCATCAACACCTTCTTCCAGAAACTCTGCCAGAACCTGATCCACTGCCGCTTCAAGGTCTTCAAGGCTCACACCTGGGCGTGGCATCGCGTAAATGCCAAAGGTTTCTGGGTCATAGGACATGCTGTCATACCAAGAATCCGTATAAACCGCGATTTTCTGTTCCAGTTGCAGCTTTTGGCCCATTACAGATGAAATCCCTGACCCGCCCAACAAATGGGAAAACAGAACCAACGCAGCCGCTTCTTTTTGGTTGCCAGACTGACGCTTTGGCGCTTGATAACTGCGCACCAAATACGGCTGCGTTTGCCGTTCATCTTGGAAGGTCAGCCGCACAGGGGACAAATGCGGTGGCTCTTTGGGGCGCACCCGTGGCGGGATATTATCCGATGGTTCAAGCGGGCCGTAATACTCCTCCGCCAATGACTTAACCTGTTCAGGGGTCACATCCCCTGCGACAACCAAAATCGCATTATTCGGCGCGTAATAGGTTTTGTAAAAATCGAGCGCATCTTCGAGATTCAAATCCTCGATTTCATGACGCCAGCCAATCACAGGGTTTCGATAAGGATGGTTCATAAACATCATCGCGCGGCGCTGCTCTTGGAACAGACTGTTGGGATCACTTTCTGTGCGCGTGTTACGCTCTTCGATCACCACATTGCGCTCTGTAATGACATCTTCTTCGGACAGTACCAAATTGCGCATACGATCGGCTTCCAACTTCATCATCAACGGCAACCGATCCGCCGCAACCCGCTGGAAATACCCTGTATAATCATAAGACGTGAACGCGTTATCAATGCCCCCGTTTGCCTTAACGGTTTTGCTAAACTCGCCAGGTTTCAACGTTTTTGTTCCTTTGAACATCAAATGCTCCAAGAAATGCGCAACGCCCGTGTATCCCGCAGGTTCATCCGCAGACCCCACTTTGTACCACACCATATTCGTGACCACGGGTGCGCGATGATCTTCGATCACCACCCCTTGCAATCCGTTATCCAATTCGAAAGTTGTAACCTTACCTGTTTGCGCAGAAACCGCACAGGCCGAGGTAAAAATGGCAACACAAATGCCAAGCGTCCGCATGAACATGGGACCTCCAATCAAAGTAATCGTTGATGAAACAGTAGACTGTTGCTCGGCACATTCAACGCAATCCACACAAATGTGAGGAACGTTACCGCTTATCTGTCACTTTCCGGGGAAACAGATGGCGTTTTAACACCCTTGCGGCGCAACAATTCATTGGTGCGGCGCGCCTGAAGCGTTTGTTTGTCATATGTCTTCAAATACGTGTTCACTTTGAACAACCGCTCAAAGAGCAAAGGACCGTTGTTATCACGGAACTTTTCGTCTTCTTCTGCCAGTACAGTTCGAATATTAGGCGCCGTTCCATTGCGTTCCGCCGCAGCCAGCAAAGCACCTTCACCCGCACCAACACGTGTGCTGTCTAAACGTTCTGGACGCCCGCCAAGTGCAGCAACCGCATCGTGTTCTGGCAATGGATCGGTCAGGTTGCGCGCGCCGGGTGTCGGTTCTGGCAAAGCCGTCAAATCGTCAGGCAACTGCAAAGGTTTTGTCGGTACGATGCCAAATTCATCAGGACCCGCTTGTCCGACTTCATCACCCGCGAAAAAACGGCCGACCCCTTTTGACGTGTCACAGCCAGCCAGCGCACCCACCAGTGCAACAGTCGTAATGATTTTCAGTCCTGCAATTTTCATTGCCAATGCCCTCAGCCTGCTTTGAAACGTGTTTATCGAAGTTTTTACGGGTCGTCACGCTTTTCTATGCAGCTTTTCAGAAAACAACACCAATCCAAACGCGCCAACAAAGATAGCGATATCCGCAACGTTAAAGGAATAAGGGTTACGCCACCCACAACACGACATGTTCAAAAAGTCGGCAACAGCGCCGTAGACCACGCGATCCACTGTGTTTCCAAGCGCCCCACCGACAATACAGCCAACCAAAAACGCGCCGAACCACCCCGTGAAATTGCGCCCCCACCACAACACCCAAATGGATATCACGATGGAAATTGCGATCAAAAACCAGCGTAAATCAAAATCACCGAACAGGCCGAAATTGATACCTTCATTCCACGCCATTCGGAAATTCAAGAAGGGTGGGAAAACGTCGATACGCTCAATGTTTTTAAGGTCCCAAAACTCCACCACAAAGAACTTCGTGATCTGATCAAACACGAAAATCCCAATGCTCATTGCCAAAATGCGCTTCATTGCGTTGCTTTCCTTTAGTGGCGGAAGTGCCGCATCCCTGTGAACACCATCGCCAAGCCAGCGTCATCCGCCGCCTTAATCACATCCTCATCGCGCATGGACCCACCTGGCTGAATAACCGCTGTCGCGCCTGCCTCGGCGGCAGTCAGCAACCCATCTGAAAACGGAAAAAACGCGTCGGACGCCACAACGGACCCTTGCGTCAGAGGCGTATCCAAACCCAACACATCTGCCATATCCTGTGCCTTACGTGCGGCAATCCGCGTGCTGTCCACACGGCTCATTTGTCCTGCTCCAACACCCACTGTTGCGCCATCTTTTACATAAACGATAGCATTTGATTTAACGTGTTTGGCAATTTTCCAAGCCACCAACAGATCGGCCATTTCCTGCGCACTGGGTTGGCGTTTGGTCACAACCTTCAAATCTGATGGTTCGACAAACCCGTTGTCACGGTCCTGAATCAGATAACCACCTGACACCTGCTTCCACAGCTGCCCGCCGCTTCGCACATCTGGCAAACCGCCCGTGGTCAGCAAACGCAGGTTCTTTTTCGCTGCAAACACGGCCTTTGCTTCGTCCGTCACGTCAGGTGCAATCACCACTTCGGTGAAAATCTCAACAATCTGTTCTGCGGTGGCTCCATCCAACGTCTGGTTCAACGCAATGATCCCGCCAAAGGCCGACGTGCGATCACAATCAAACGCTGCTTGATAGGCTTCGGCCAATGTCGCACCCGTGGCCACACCACAGGGGTTTGCATGTTTGATAATCGCACAAGCAGGCCCGTTCGCAGGATCAAACTCCGCCACCAATTCAAATGCCGCATCCGTGTCGTTGATGTTGTTATACGACAGCGCCTTGCCTTGATGTTGTTCTGCCGTTGCCACCCCAAATCGCGTATCGCCGTTGGAATAGAAACTCGCTGCTTGGTGGGGGTTTTCACCGTAACGCATTTCCTGAACAAACGTCCCTGCAATCGCCTTGCGCCGTGGCGCATCCGCGCCAATTGCAGTTGCCATCCACGTCGACACCGCCGCATCATAGGCCCCGGTCCGCGCATAAGCCGCTTGCGCCAACCCTTGGCGGAACGTCAGCGTCGTTTGCCCGTCATTTGCATCCAGCTCGTCCAACAAACCAGCATAATCTTCAACATCCACCACCACAGACACAAATCCGTGGTTCTTGGCTGCCGCGCGGATCATAGCTGGCCCGCCGATATCAATATTTTCAATGCAGGTCTCGTAATCCGCCCCCGCCGCGACAGTGGCTTCAAACGGATACAGGTTCACCACCAACAGGTCGATGTTGCCGATCCCATGTTCATCCATCGCCGCCACATGGTCCGCATTGTCCCGCAAGGCCAGCAATCCACCATGCACCATCGGGTGCAACGTTTTGACCCGTCCATCCATCATCTCTGGGAAATTGGTGATCTCGGACACATCCTTAACAGGCAGCCCCGCATCGCGGATCGCCTTGGCCGTGCCACCTGTGGACAGCAATTCCACCCCACGTGCATCCAGCGCCTGAGCCAGATCAATCAGACCCGTCTTATCAGAAACAGACAGCAAGGCACGGCGCAGCGGTTGAAGAGTATCAGACATAGGAGCAGTTCTATCCTTTTTCATATGTGCGCACAGATCACCGATCAGGCACTGCGCGTCAAAGTCCAGCTAATGCCGCCCTCATAATCGACAACAAGCCCCGTGACCACAATCTCTTGTGTCGCACGTGGCTTTAATCGGCCCTGTTCAATAAATATTGTGTCTCGCAGCTCAAGTTCACCGCCCATCGCGCGGAGCAACCATATCTCGCCCGTTTGCAGGCGAATCGATGCAACCGCGCCGTTCAGCCCCAATTCCACATCCACATCGGGATGCACGCGGAAATGCGTTTCGATTTTCATACTGCGGTTGGCATCACATTTGCGACCAAACCGAACCCGATGTGCGGTTGTTTCGCAAAAGAACCGCTCTTCACCCTGCACTTCATCCCCTGAGTGAACCACTGCCAGCTGGCGCGAATGAACTAAGCCATGGGACTGACTGAACCCATCATGTTGCGCCAACAGCGCCTGCCCATGTTCGTTGTCCTCTTTTTGAACGCCCACAACCTCTGGCACCTCGACCCACTGTAAATTGTGATCTGCATTCACAAACCGCGCCGAAGATTTGCCATCCACAACCGTTGCATTATGCGCCGCTGTTGCCTTTGCGGCGGCGCGAATGGCACCCGAATATCCACGCGCAGGCCCCATATTGACCAAAACCGGTTGCCGCCCCGATGACATTTCGAACGACAAAACACCCGCATGGGCGTTCTGTGCCTGCACGCCTTCGGGCATCTTGGCCGTGTCCATCACCACAACCGTGCCCGCTGCGGCAATTCGCGAATACCCCATAACACCGCCAATATTTGCAGGGCTGCGAATACCGGCATCCGCCAATGCTTGATCCACACGTTCTGCCACACCAGCAGATCCGCCATTGAATTGCACCATATGCCCATCGCCCAGCCGCAGGGCACGGATCGCAGGCGCAATACGTTCGAGCGCCAGCAAGATTTCTGTATCAACGTCTTGTCCCTGATCACTGGCGGCCTGATTGGTCCACGACAACAGCGTGAAAATCTCCATCAACTCTTCAGGGTTCCGACTGGCAATCCCCCCATCCCCATCAATTTCCTTGGCGCATTCACGGCCCAACGCCCGCAGCGCAGGCTGCAGCAAATGCCCCTGCCCCTCCAACGCCAACCCGCAATAGGCCAAGCCCGCCAACGCTTCGAACCGTGGCAATCCAACCCGTGCAGATTTCCACCGTTTGCGCAGGAAATGCGCCTGATGCGACAGGCTTTTGAAAAACAGATTCGATTGCGCGCTGTCGGCCCGATGCAGGATCAAAATCGCATGATTGATCCAACGCACCACACGCCGTCCTGCCAAATCAGGCGACCACCCATCCCCGCGCCCGCGCCCATAGCGATCCAACCAGTCAAACACCCATTCTTGTGCCTTTTCCCGCGCTTGGGGCGTGTCCACGGCCACCACATCGTCCAGCCATGCAAACCCATGTAAGGCCACACGTTGATCCGCGCCCAAATTCACCACATCCCATGGCGCCGTATCGGGTTTTTGATAAATATTGCCGCGCACAAGGTAATTGCCCGCCAGCATTTGCACTCCATGCGCCGCCTCTCCATAAGACCGCGGCTCTGGCTGCGAAACAAACGCTGTCGCAGGCGATGACAACCGCGCCGTGCGCAATGCAATCCGATCCGCAACACGTGGGCCAACACGGCGCACCCCGCGCAAGGGCGCCACCACAGTTTGCAAAATTCGAAATGCTCCGTTCATTTACAAAGATCGCCCGCCCGTTGTTTTGAAATGTATAGGTGGCCTCGCGGCCCCTGTCATCACCGCTTGTTCAACAGCGCCATATAAAACCCGTCCATGCCACCCAGATCAGACCAGTAATCAGGCCGTAACCGAATGGCCCCCGTGGAAACTGCCCACGCAGGGTCCAACCCAAATGTTGCAGGATCAAGGCTGGCCTCTTCCAATGCGCCACCGTCAACAGCCCGCGCAATCTGCCGCTCTCCCTCGGCTGGGATCAATGAACAAGTGGCATAAACCATCTGCCCCCCCGCCTTAAGCCACCCTGCCGCACGTTGCATCATCGCCTGTTGCAAATTCAACAACGGCTTCAGATCAAGCGTAGGGCGCACATAAGGCAAATCAGGATGGCGACGAATGGTCCCTGTTGCGGAACACGGCGCATCCAAAAGGATCACATCAAACGGCGCATCAGGTTCCCAGTCCATCGCGTTGGCCACTTCCATGCGCGGCTTGAACCCCATGCGTCGCGTGTTTTCCATCACCCGGTGCATCCGCTCCGGTGACAGATCAAGTGCGGTGACATCCGCACCCGCCGCACACAACTGCATCGTTTTGCCACCAGGTGCGGCGCACAAATCAAGCACCCGTTTACCCTTGATGTCCCCAAGCAAGCGCACAGGCATCGCCGCTGCCGCATCTTGAACCCACCAATCGCCGCTTTCATATCCTTGCATTGCAGAAATCTGCACGGATTTGCGCAATCGCAAACTGCCCGTTGGTAAAACCTCTGCCCCCAAAGTTTCGGCCCATTGCTGCGCTTTGCGTATGTCTTTGAGCGATAAATCAAACGGCGGGCGTTCCAAATGCGCACGCTCAATGGCAACCATGCTCTCTTCACCATAGGCTTTCACCATCGCTCCGCGCAGCGCCTTTGGCAGCTGCGGGACAGGTAAATCCTGCAAACTATCTACATCGAGTGATCCAAGTTTGCGCCCCACCGCATTCACCATCCCACCCAGATGTTTGGTTTTGGTGCTGCCACGTACAATTTCCACCGCCGCATTCACCGCTCCATGGGCCGGGATTCCATCCAGTACAATCTCTGCCGCACAGACCCGCAGCGCATTTAACGCACGCAATGGCGGTTTGTGTTCCAAAAACCCATCAAGGATCGCATCCAATCGCGGCATATGGCGCAGGGTCAGCGCCGCCAAACTTTGCGCCCGTGCCCGATCTGGCGGTGCCAACTTTGAAATCGGCCCATCTTCGCGCGAAATCGCATCGCCCAGCATCTGCTTGTCCATCAAAACCGCATGGATCAAGGCAACGGCCCCAAATCGCGCTGAAATCGTTGCAGTGGTCATGGCCAACTCCTATCCGCGTGCCAACCTTGCCACGCCCTGTGTTGCGGCCTACTTAGACCACAAATAGGACACACACAAATGACCGATTCAGAAAAAGCACAAAAGCTGGCAGACGCCGCCAAACGCGCCTTGGCCGAGGCAGAAGCCCGCAAATCCAAAGCCGCCAAATCAGAACTGCCAACCGAACTTGGCGGACGTGACGGCCCCGAACCCACCCGCTTTGGCGATTGGGAGAAAAAGGGCATTACGTCCGATTTCTAACGCTCAGCTTCTTTTGTCCAAAAATAACCGCGCCGCAGGCATAAACCAAAATTGCGGCGCAACGCGCCTCAGTCCTCTGACAAGCCCAGCACATCCAACATATTGTAAAGACCAGGACCTTTGTCCTGTCCCCATAAGGCAGCCTTAATCGCGCCACGGGCAAAAATGCTACGATCC
This sequence comes from Amylibacter sp. IMCC11727, assembly GCF_029854195.1. NCBI lineage: Bacteria > Pseudomonadati > Pseudomonadota > Alphaproteobacteria > Rhodobacterales > Paracoccaceae > Amylibacter > Amylibacter sp. IMCC11727. The sequence goes on along the minus strand of NZ_CP122960.1, from coordinate 774,907 downwards.
GTCGCCAGATGCCGCAACACGATGCGCTCCCCTGCGGCGGCAAATAGAACATCATGCTCGCCTACAATGTCGCCCCCACGAATGGCCGTGAACCCGATATCGCCACGCTTGCGCGCGCCTGTAATCCCATCACGCCCGCTGTCACGCACATCTGCCAACGCCACACCGCGCCCCTCGGCTGCGGCTTCGCCCAGCATCAATGCCGTGCCACTTGGCGCATCTACTTTGTGATGATGATGCGCTTCGATCACCTCGATATCAAAATCTTCATCCAGCGCTGCCGCCACTTTCTTGGTCAGTTGCACCAACAGGTTCACCCCAAGGCTCATGTTACCAGCCTGCACGATTGGCGCATGGCGGGCGGCTGCACGCAATTTGTCCATATCCGCATCGGTCATGCCTGTGGTTCCCACTACATGCACCGCGCGGGCCTGCGCACACAGCGCTGCATGGGCCACCGTTGCCGCAGGGGATGTAAACTCAATCACCGCCTGCGCCTTGGCAAACACTTCAAGCGGATCATCAGACACAACAATCCCCAGATCGCCACCGCCCATACAGGCCCCTAAATCACGGCCAACCCAATCATGTCCGGTGCGCTCGGTCACACCCGCCAAAGTACAGGCATCGCTTTCAAGAACAGTCTTGATCAGCATCTGTCCCATTCGGCCAGAGGCTCCAACAATCGCAATCGCAGGCAGGTCAGTCATCAGGGTCATCCTTCGTTTTTCGCCTTTCGGCTTACCCCCGCTTAGCGGCGAAATCAAACCCCAACCCACGCAAACCTGTGTTGTATCAGCGCCTTTTCTGCCCTAAATGAACGTCCAAAGGATATATCATGGCAAAAAACACGTTTTCCTCCGCTGGCCCCAGCCAAAGACAATTGCGCGTTGGCGAATTGCTGCGCCGTTCATTGGCCGAAACGCTGGCCCGTGGGGACATCCACGATCCCGATCTGGCACATGTCTCCGTGACTGTGGGCGAGGTTCGCGCCACACCCGATCTGCGCATGGCCATTGTGCATGTTTCACCCCTTGGCGGGATCAATGCCGATGTGGTGATTGCCGCACTGAACCGCAACAAACATGAATTGCGCCGTGCCATTAACAAATCCATCACGCTAAAGTATTCGCCCGATCTGAAATTCGTCTACGATCAGACCTTTGATCAAATGGACGAAACCCGCCGCTTACTTAACCAAGACAGCGTGAAACAGGATCTCACTGACGATGAAGGCTAAACTCGCCGCCCTCTTTTTGTGTCTCGCGGGCCCTGCAATGTCCGTGGAGTGCGTGGATGAGGTTTACCAAGACAACAGCTACACAAAATGCACGGTGGATGTAACAACCGCCGACATATCCCTGTTTTTGTACAAACCAGATGGCAAACCCTACGGCCAATTCACCACACTTGATCGCGCCCTGATTGCCACAGGTAAACAACTGGCATTCGCCATGAATGCAGGCATGTACCACGAAAAACGCGATCCTGTGGGCCATTACGTCGAAAACGGCAAACAGCTCAAAGGTCTGATCACAAACGCAGGTCCGGGCAACTTCGGCCTGCTGCCCAATGGCGTATTTTGCATCGGCAAAAACCGAGCAAATGTGATCGAAACCCTGAAATTCAAAGCAACCAACCCGACCTGTACACACGCCACTCAATCTGGCCCCATGCTGGTGATTGATGGGAAATTGCACCCGCGATTTTTGAAAAACAGCACCAGCAAATACATCCGCAACGGTGTTGGCACCTCTCGCGATGGCACCACGGCCACCTTCGTGATTTCCAACAACACGGTCACATTCCACGCCTTCGCCAGCTACTTTCGCGATGCGCTGAACATTGACCAAGCCCTGTATTTTGACGGCAATATCTCGCGCCTGTACGCACCTTCCATCAGCCGATCCGATTTTGGGTTCCACACACTTGGCCCCATCATCGCCGTGACAGAGGACAAATAATGGGACGCAAGAAAAACGGACGCAACATTTCGGGCTGGCTCGTGGTGGACAAACCCGCAGGCATGACCTCCACCGCTGTGGTGAACAAGGTCAAATGGGCCCTCACCGCGAACAAAGCAGGCCATGCAGGCACGCTTGACCCTGATGCCACAGGTGTTTTGGCCGTGGCTCTGGGCGAAGCCACCAAAACCGTCCCCTACATCACCGATGCGCTCAAAGCCTACACATTCATCGTCCGCTTGGGCCAAGCCACAAACACGGATGACGCCGAAGGCGAGGTTATCGCCACCAGCGAAACACGCCCAACAGAAGCCGAAATCATCGCTGCTTTGCCCGCCTTCATTGGCGATATTGAACAAATTCCCCCCAAATTCTCCGCCGTAAAGATCGACGGGCAAAGGGCCTACAAACTGGCCCGCGCAGGCGAAGACATCGAAATCGCCCCGCGCGATCTTTATGTCGAAGACCTCAAATTCCTGTCCCGCCTCGATGCGGATCATGTGGAACTCGAACTCACCTGCGGCAAAGGCGGCTATGTGCGTTCTATCGCACGTGACTTGGGCGAAGCCCTTGGTTGCTATGGACACGTGCGTGAATTGCGCCGCATCTGGTCAGGCCCCTTTGAAACCACTGACGGCATCACCATTGAACAAATCGACGCATTAGCCAAAACCCCAGACCTCGATCAATACCTCCATCCTCTGGAAGTCGGCCTCGACGAACTCCCCCGCCTTACCTGCAAACCCGAAGACGTTGGCAAATTGCGCAACGGCAACGCCGCTATGGTCATCGCTTCAGACCTTGAATATGGTGACGAAGCATGGGTCGCTTGTCAAGACGAACCCATCGCCATCGGCATCTACAAAGCGGGCGAATTGCATCCAACCCGCGTGTTCGTGAAACATGATTGAACGCACCCATCAAAAAGGTGACGCCGCCAGCATCGCCACCTACTCCGACTGCGAAAACTACCGCTACACGCTGACACGCACATGGGGCGAAACGGGCAAACACGCTCTCTTCATCATGCTCAACCCATCCAAAGCGACCGAGGTCCAGAACGATCCAACGGTGGAACGCTGCGAACGGCGCGCGCGTGCGCTCGGTTTTGCCGCGTTTACAGTGACCAACATCTTCGCCTTCCGCGCCACCGATCCACGCGTAATGCGTGCCCAAGCCGATCCAACGGGCCCTGAAAATGACGCCGCCATCCTAAATGCTGCTAAAACCGCCGATCAAATCATCTGCGCATGGGGCACACACGGCGAACACCTGAACCGCGGCCCTGAAATGGAAACCGTGCTGCGCGCCCAGCCCAAACCGCTCTACCACCTCGGCCTATCCAAAGCAGGCCACCCCAAACATCCGCTTTACATCAGCTATGCGGTGCAGCCCGAACTCTGGCGCTAAGCCGTTTCTTTGTTCCTAAAATACTCAAAGAAAAAGGGCCCTATAGCGTTTCGACCCTTTGATCATCATGTAACGCAAATCCCGTTGTGGCCTTGGCCACAGGCAGGGAATTGCGTTTCAAAATAAAGTCGAAACGCTTTAAAGGGCCCTTGAATATCAGCTAAGCGCGTCTTCACATCGTCCACACACACCCGCATGGGAATGTGTGCCAACGTCTGGCAAAATCTTCCAACATCGCTGGCACTTCTCGCCGTCGGCCGTATCAAACACCACCGCAACGCCGTCTGTGTCTGGCATTGTGAATGCCCCTTCTGGGGCCGCGTCACCAGATACCGAAATGCCCGATGTGATACAGATGTCATCAAACGGAACGGATGCCAGCATCGCAAATACATCAGCGTCCGCCACATACACCGTCGGCGCCGCCTCAAGGCTCGCACCAATCACTTTGTCGCGGCGTTGCACTTCAATCGCGCCTGTCACAACGCGGCGCACTTTGCGAATTGCATCCCACTTCGCTGCCAAATCCGCATCCAACCAATCGCTTGGTGTCTCTGCAAAATCGCGCAAATGAACAGAACTGTCCTCACCTGGATACCGCTGCAACCAAACGTCTTCCATGGTGAACACCAACATCGGTGCCAACCAAGTGGTCAGACGATCAAACAGAATATCCAGCACTGTACGGGCCGAGCGCCGCGGCAGAGTATCATTCCCATCGCAGTACAAAACATCCTTGCGGATATCGAAATACACGGCGGACAAATCCACAGTCGCAAATTGGAACAGCTGCTGTAAAACACCTTGGAAATTATAGGCAGCATAGCCCTCTCGAACCACCACATCCAACTCCGCCAAACGGTGCAGAACCCAGCGTTCCAACTCAGGCATCTCGCTCGGCTCAACCTTTTCGGCATCCGTAAAGCCATGCAGGTTGCCCAGCATAAACCGCATCGTATTGCGCAAACGACGATAGCTGTCCGCCACCCCTTTCAAGATTTCAGGCCCAATCCGCTGATCGGCAGTAAAGTCCGTTTGCGCCACCCAAAGGCGCAGAATATCCGCACCATATTGTTTCACAATGGTCTCTGGCACAATCGTATTACCGATGGACTTGGACATCTTCATGCCCTTCTCATCCAGCGTAAATCCGTGTGTCACAACCGCCTTATACGGCGCGCGCCCCTTGGTGCCACAGGCCTGCAACATCGACGAATGGAACCACCCACGGTGCTGGTCGGTCCCTTCCAAATACACATCCGCAATCCCGTCAGGAGACCCGTCTTCACGGTCCCGCACCACAAAAGAGTGTGTCGAGCCAGAGTCAAACCAAACATCCAGAATATCGAACACCTGATCCCACTCATCATGGTTGAAATCGTCACCCAAGAACCGTGCCTTCGCACCATCCTCATACCAGCAATCTGCACCCTCTGCGCGGAACGCCTCGGCGATACGCGCATTCACGGCATCATCGCGCAGAATGTAATCTGCATCCGTTGGCAAAGCGCCACGACGCGTGAAACACGTCAACGGAACACCCCAGGCCCGCTGGCGTGACAGCACCCAATCAGGCCGCGCTTCGATCATGGAATACAGCCGATTGCGCCCCGTCACGGGGGTCCATTTCACCAATTGATCGATGGAATTCAACGCCCGCTCACGAATGGTCTTACCATAGGTATCGTTGCCGCCAATCGGCTTATCAATCGCCGCAAACCACTGTGGAGTGTTGCGATAGATCACAGGCGCTTTGGACCGCCAAGAATGTGGATAGCTGTGCTTGATCTTGCCACGCGCCAGCAAACCACCAACCTCAACCAGTTTATCAATCACCGCCTTGTTCGCATCCCCTTCACCGCCCTTGCGGCTCAGAATGTACTTCCCACCAAAGAACGGCAAATCAGCGCGGAAAGACCCGTCATCCATCACGTTATAGGTGATCACCTGCTCCAGCATGTTCAGATCGCGGTACAGCTCATACTCCTCCATCCCGTGGGACGGCGCACAATGCACAAAACCTGTGCCTTCTGTATCGGTCACAAACTCAGCCGCGCGGAAATCACGAACATCATCCCACTCGCCATTGGACCCTTCGGCCCCAGCCAGTGGGTGCAACAAACCAAGACCTTCCAGATCAGACGCCGCAACATCGCGCACCCGCGTGTACTGCCCCTCTTCCAAACGCGCCTTGGTCATCACGTCAACAGCCAGATTATCCGCAAGGATAAACTTGTCCCCAACATTCGCCCAAGATTCATCAGGCGTGCCAGTGACTTCATACAAGCCGTAGGAAATACCTTCGCCATAAACCACAGCCTTGTTCGACGGCATGGTCCAAGGGGTCGTTGTCCAGATCACGACAAACGCGTCGGCCAAATCGCTGTCACCAACAACCTTAAACTTCACCCAAACCGTGAAGCTTTCCTTGTCGTGATACTCCACCTCTGCCTCGGCCAGCGCAGTCTGTTCAATCGGCGACCACATCACAGGCTTGGACCCTTGGTACAGTGCGCCGTTCATCACGAACTTCATGAACTCCTCGGCAATCACCGCCTCAGAGCTGAAATTCATCGTCAAATACGGGTCTTCCCAGTTACCCTGAACGCCCAACCGCTTGAACTCTTCACGTTGAATATCAATCCAACCATCGGCAAACTTGCGGCATTCCTGACGCAGCTCGATGATCGGCACATCATCCTTGTTCTTGCCCTTCTTGCGGTACTGTTCCTCGATCTTCCATTCAATCGGCAGACCGTGACAATCCCAGCCCGGCACATACCGCGCGTCCTTGCCCATCATCTGCTGGCTGCGCACAATAAAATCCTTCAGGATTTTGTTCAGCGCGTGACCGATGTGCAAATTGCCGTTCGCATAGGGTGGTCCGTCATGCAGGATGAACGGCTCGCGCCCTTCTGCATTTTTGCGTTGCGTGTGGTAAATGTCTTGATTGGCCCAGCGCTCCAGCCACACAGGCTCGCGCGTTGGCAAACCCGCCCGCATTGGGAAATCCGTTTGCGGCAGGTTCAGGGTGTCTTTGTATTCAGGGGTATCGGCACACATGGTCGTGGCTCCGTCTTGTCATCATGTCAGAGGGGCGGCGCGGGATTCAAACGCCTTGTCCCGGCGTCTCAACTCTTAGAGCGCCGGGTAAGTAATTCGAATAATAATGCCGAATATCTGTTCCATGGCAGGCCTTATAACCACGCTGCGCGCATCCGTCCAGCCAATGAAATGCGACAATCGCGGGCATTCCAATTCGCCCGTATTGCGCTAGGCTCAGGCCATGACACTTAAATACAATATTGCCGTGGCAGGGGCTGGGATTGGCGGTCTCGCCGCCGCAGCGTTTCTTGCTCGCGATGGCCACGCCGTCACCGTTTTTGATCAATTCGATGCCCCCGCCCCCGTTGGCTCTGGACTTGTGATGCAACCTATTGGACTGATGGTTCTCAACGCGCTTGGCGTGGGGGATCGCGCCATGGGTTTGGGCAACAAAATCCACGATATGATCGGGGTAGAGGCCACCTCTGGGCGCAAAGTTCTGAACGTTACTTACGACAAAGAGCGAACCCGTTTCGGCCTCGCCATGCACCGCGCCAGCCTGTTTGATTGCGTCCATCACGCTGCGATAACGGCAGGTGCCACCATCGTATCAGCCACCCCGATCACCGCCAGCAAAAACCGCACCGCTGGCCGCCACCTGTTCAGCAATGATACAGACCTCGGCCCTTTCGATCTTGTTATTGACGGCAGCGGCGTTGATTCCCCCTTGTCCCCCATGCAACCGATCCCGCTCAGTTATGGCGCGCTTTGGGGGGTCGTGGACACACCAATCGCACCACAGAATACCCTCGCCCAATGCTACCGCAAGGCCTCTACTATGGTCGGTATTTTGCCCGTGGGTTTTCTACCAAATGACCAAGCCCACAAAACCGCGCTGTTCTGGTCTTTGCCGCGTGACAGCTTTGAAGATTGGCGTATGGCTCCGTTTGCGGATTGGAAAAAACAGGCTTCATCCCTTTGGCCCGATTTTGCCCCCTATGCAGAATTGCTGACAGATCACAGCGACCTCACCATGGCCCGTTACAGCCACGGCACATTGCGCAACCCAACCGATGACCGCCTTGCCTTTATCGGTGATGCCGCCCACCGTACCAGCCCACAACTCGGCCAAGGGGCCAATATGGCTCTGCTTGATGCCATGGCCCTTGCGCACTCTCTGCGCCACAAAACGGTGGAGATGGCACTGGCCGATTATGCAACCCTGCGCCGCTGGCATGTACGCATTTATCAAGTCATGAGCCGTGCGTTTACGCCGTTTTATCAATCTGACAGCACGATCCTGCCAATCCTGCGCGATCACCTCTTGGCCCCTGTCAGTGACTTGCCCGTGATCCGCACGGTCCTGCAAAAGATGGTCAGCGGCGAATTAACCTCCCTCGGTCAACTCGCCAACAGCGATCTTAACGCCGAACGTTGAACCACTGTATCCGCCACACTGTACCCATCCAGCGTTGTAAAAAACGCCTCTTGCGCCACCTGTAACGGTCCGCGCAACCCACAGGCAGGCAGGATGCAGCAGGTTGATCCGTCGCCCAAACATTCCACCAATGTGTCCCCCATAGACAGATGCCGCACCACTGCGCCCAAACTGATCTGCGCCGCAGGGCGCGCTAAACGCAACCCACCGCCGCGCCCACGTTCTGAAACAATGAAACCGCCAGCCACCAGCGCCGTTGCGATTTTGGCCACATGGTGTGTTGATATTCCGTACTGCGCCGCAATCACCCCAGCGCCCAACGCTTTTTCGTCCGTAACCGCCAGCGCCATCAGCACCCGCAAACCATAGTCTGTGTATTTCGTCATCTGCATGCGACATAATTAGCATTTACAATACGCATTTAACAAGTATATAAAATACGCATCCAAAATACCTATTAAAGGACTCCCCAAATGGAAAAGATCGCAGATGTCATCCTCTGGCCTGGCACCAAAATGTGCGAAGCCTTCGACGTAGACCCAAAAGGCGAGCTCGGCTTGCTCCGCTCCTTTTTCAACATGCTGTTTTGGTTGCCGCTTGGGCTGATCGTGGTTTGGATTCTGAATTGACCGCGCAACCGCCACGCATAGCCGTTACACGCCCCCAAATCGAACAGGTGGTTCACCAATTTTACGCAAACGTGCGTGTGGATCCTGTTCTTGGACCGCTGTTTAATGACATCTTGTCCAAAGACCCCGCTATCTGGCACGCCCATGAAGCCAAAATCACAGATTTCTGGTCCAATGCGCTCCTGTATGAACGCGGCTATGACGGCAATCCCATGCTCGTACATTCGGGCATCTCAGCCCTCGAACCGCGCATGTTTACGGATTGGCTGAACCTTTTTGATGCAACGTTAAGCGCCATACTCTCACCAGAAATCGCAGTTCAATGGTCTGCCCTTGCCCACCGCATCGGGCGGAGCCTGCGCATGGGGGTAGAGATGCAAAGCCATCGCACCGGAGCACCACCAAATTTGGTATGAAACGCCGCCCATCAAACGACAGCGCCGTCAATTGCCCCCAAGTCCTTACCAAACACCTAACCCAGACGCGTCTTGCTCGACGCGTTGTTGACGACGCGTGTTCTAAGACGCGTCAAGGTTAACTCATTGTTAAGCTTTGCGCCAAACCTCTCGGGACATCATCGGCCAAACAGCCCCGTCAAACTGCGCTTAATAATTCCCGTCACACGCGGCTTGTCTTCATTTATAAACGGCATCGGGCGGCACACTTCCATCGCGGCAACTCCAACCCGCGCGGTCAACGCGCCGTTGATCACACCTTCCCCAAACCTACGCGAGATTTTTGACAAAACACCGCCACCAGCAACCGATCCAATCAGATCATCGCCAATAGCAACAGCTCCCGTGGCCACCAAATGCGCCGCAACCGCTTTGGTCAATCGCCACGCGCCAAAGGTGCCAGATCGCCCGCCATATATCTGCGCAATCTGTCGGATCATGCGCAAATTCGCCGTCAACGCCACAATCACATCGGCAAAGGCCAAAGGTACAATCGCCGTTGCCGTTGCCACCTGCCGCGCGGCGTTTTCGATACACCCTTGCGCCTGGTCATCCAATGCCCGCATCAATTGGGTTTCATTCAGCTGCACCAACGACGCCGCATCAAACACATCCGCCTGCCCATCCTCGATCTCTGCAAGCGCCCAGCGCACATCGGCCCGCCCGCGATACAGCCGCAGCAATCGCGCTTGAAACGCTTTGGCCTGCCCCATGTCCCCTGATTGAATGACAGCTTCCGCATCACCGCGCAGCCCATCAATCCGTTTGAGCCGCGATAGGGTCGCCAACTCGCGCCCTGCCACGCTTAGTAACGCCAACATCGCCAACCCCAGCAGGATCAGCGCCGCACGGCCCAGCCAAACATTGCGCGCCAGCATTTCTGCCGCAAAATCCCAGACGAACACGCCAATCATAAACGTGATCAACGCAACCACCGCCGCCCAAAATAGCCGCCAAATTCCAAACCCACGCCGCCGCGCCGCAAATCGCAAGCCATGTTCCAGCGCAGGCGCGGGCGTTTCGCTCATCACAACAGGGGCGTCTACAGGAGTCGGCACAGGCTCGCTGTCATCCAGCTCGATCACCACAGGCTTTTTACTCATCCCAACCGATCCCCAATCAAAAACTCCGCCACACGATCCAGCCGAATATGGGGTGGCCCATCCCCTGCCTTGGGCGATGCCTCCGCAGGTGCAAATCCCATCACCGCATATTCTCCGTTTAACCACCCTTGCTGATCCGCTTCTGCAGGTTTCAGCAAAACCGACGCATCCTCTGGCAACGCCCCCGCATACATCGCCACCTGCTTCCCTGTTTCAAGCGAGCGCCCGCGCACAAGATCAAGAGTTTCCCCATCATGCGTGCGCGTTTCTTCGGTCGTGGCCCGCAAAGACGCAATCGCCATCGCATCCGTGCGTGCCCCCTGAAATTCTGCCTTTTGCCGCGCCGACCGCACCAACGCACCCATGATATGGGTCAACGCCTGATGCTGGGATTGATGCACATGGTCCGCCTTTGTGGCAGCGAACAAAACCCGCTCCACAGATTTACCGCGCAACGCCGAAAACCAACCGTTCTGCCCCGCTTTAAAACATCCCATAATCTCGGCCAGTGCATCGCGCAAATCACCCACCGCTTGGGGGCCCGCATGGATTGCGCCCAGCGCATCCACCAACACCACTTGGCGATCTATGCGCGAAAAATGATCCCGAAAAAACGGATACACCACCTGATTTTTATAGGCCTCATACCGCCGTGCCATTTCACGCGCCAAAGAGCGGCGCGGCGTATCGCTCGGCAATAACGGTGAAAACGTTAACGCAGGCGACCCAGCCAAATCCCCTGGCATCAAGAACCGACCAGGGGCACAAGCCGAAAGTCCAGCCGCCCGACACGCTTGCAAATAATCCGTAAACGCCGCCGCCAACTTTTGCGCCACTGGCTCCGCGAGCGCCGACGCCCCGTCCGTTTCGTCCAACAGCGCCAACCACTCTGCCGCCATCTCCGCGCGCGCTGGTCCACGCGCCAGCGAAATCGCCGATTCGGACCATTCAGCAAAGCTTTGTTCCATCAGCGGTAAATCCAACAACCACTCACCAGGGTAATCCACAATATCAATATGTACGGTCCGCGCCGATTTCAGCGCCGACAACACCCCCGCAGGGGCCACCTTCAACGACAACCGCAACTGCGAAATCGCCCGTGTGCTTTCGGGCCAATGCGCACCCTCACCCGTCATCGCAGACAGATGTGTTTCATAGTCGAACCGCGGCACAATATCATTGGGTTGAGGCTGCAAAAACGCCGCCTCAATCCGTCCTTGCCCCGCAGCCCGCAAGGCCGGCATCCGCCCCCGATCAAGCAGGTTCGCCACCAAAGACGTGATAAACACCGTCTTACCGGCGCGTGACAAACCCGTCACCCCCAACCGAATAACAGGTTCGAAAAACGTTTCACTCACCCCATCAGACAGCAATTCAACCTGCCGCGTGATGCCATCAATCACTGTGCCAATGCCTAAAATAACGCAATCCTTTCAACGCTTCCGTCCTAATGTAGGCATGCTGCGCTCCATTTCATAGACTTGGCAAACACGCATCCACAGGGTATCGCACTGAAATGCCCAGATATGCGCTCAAAATCGAATACCACGGCAAACCTTTTGTCGGCTGGCAACGCCAAACGGACCTCACTTCGGTGCAAGGCTGCATCGAATCCGCCTTGCGCGTGCTGGAGAAAGATCATCAAGGCATACAAGGGGCGGGCCGCACCGACGCAGGCGTTCACGCAACCGGCCAAGTGGCACATCTGGACATGGCCACCGATTGGGACCCTTTTCGTTTGTCCGAGGCGTTGAATTTCCACCTCAAACCGAATCCCATCGCCATCACCAACTGCGCCCGCGTTGAAGATGATTTCCACGCCAGATTCACTGCGCTGGAACGCACATACCACTTCCGCCTCATCGCACGCCGCGCCCCCGTCACCCACGACGAAGGCCTTGTGTGGCAAGTCCGCAAACCCCTCGACCTTGCCGCCATGCAAACGGGGGCAAACCACCTTTTGGGCCGCCACGATTTCACAACGTTCCGCTCCACAATCTGCCAAGCAGACAGCCCTGTGCGCACACTCGATGAACTCTCCATCACCGAACACGCCTACGAAGGCGGCACAGAATACCACTTCAAAATTCGCGCCCGCTCCTTCCTCCACAACCAAGTGCGCAGCTTTGTTGGCACCCTAGAGCACGTGGGCAGCGGCTCTTGGCACCCCGGCCGCGTGCGAGACGCGTTAGACGCAAAAGACCGCAGCCATTGCGGAACAGTCTGCCCCCCACACGGCCTCTACCTCGCCCATGTGAAATACCCCACTGACCCATTCGCATAGAAAAAGGGCGCTGAAAAAACTCCAACGCCCTGTTTCTTTTGTCCTAAAATACTCAAAATTTGCCGTCAGCGGTTCATCCGATTCTCAATCAGATCATCCACCACACTTGGGTCCGCCAGCGTTGACGTATCGCCCAGCGCACCAAAATCATCCTCAGCAATCTTGCGCAAAATGCGCCGCATGATTTTGCCTGACCGCGTTTTTGGCAATCCTGGAGCCCATTGAATCAAATCAGGCTTTGCAATCGGGCCGATTTCCTTTCGCACCCAATCAGACAATTCCTTACGCAACGCTTCCGTTGGCTCCTCGCCAGACATCAACGTAACATAGGCGTAAATTCCCTGCCCTTTGATATCGTGCGGATAGCCAACAACCGCACTTTCGGCCACTTTGTCATGGGCCACAAGCGCGCTTTCCACTTCCGCCGTACCCATGCGGTGGCCAGATACGTTAATCACATCATCCACACGACCTGTGATCCAGTAATACCCATCCGCATCCCGACGACAGCCATCACCCGTGAAATAATATCCCTTATAATCGTCGAAATACGTCTTCACGAACCGATCATGATCCCCATAGACCGTGCGCATCTGCGCAGGCCAGCTGTCTTTGATACACAATACGCCCTCGGCCTCAACATCGTGAATTTCTTCACCCGTTGTCGGCTCCAAAATCACGGGCTGCACCCCAAAGAACGGCAAGGTACAGGATCCAGGCTTTGTGCCAATGGCTCCTGGCAGCGGCGTCATCAAATGACCCCCTGTTTCTGTCTGCCACCACGTATCCACAATCGGGCAATTCCCTTTGCCAACCACGTCGTTGTACCAATTCCACGCCTCTGGATTGATCGGCTCACCAACTGTGCCCAAAATCCGCAAAGACGACAAATCGCATTTGGTGACAAAATCATCGCCCTGCCCCATCAACGCTCGAATGGCCGTTGGTGCGGTATAGAATTGGTTCACTTTATGCTCTTCACACACCTGCCAGAAACGGCTCGCATCTGGGTATGTCGGAACCCCTTCAAACATCAGGGTCGTCGCCCCATTCGCCAGCGGCCCATACACGATATAGCTGTGCCCCGTGACCCAGCCCACATCTGCCGTACACCAGAAAATGTCGCCATCTTTGTAATCAAACACATATTTATGCGTCATCGCTGCATACAGCAAATATCCCGCCGTGGAATGCACAACCCCTTTGGGCATCCCTGTTGACCCAGACGTGTACAAAATAAACAGCGGGTCTTCAGCGTTCATCTGCTCGGCAGGACAGTCAGCAGACGCATCGGCCATCAACGCAGAATAGGAATGATCCCGCCCCGCCTTCAACCCAACATCCGCACCCGTGCGTTCCACAACCAACATGGTCACGTCACCGCAGGATTCCATCGCCTTATCCGCGTTCACTTTCAACGGCGTCGCCTTGCCGCCACGTGGTGCTTGATCCGCCGTAACAACCAGTTTCGCATCACACCCAGAAATCCGCGCCGCCAAGGCATCTGGGGAAAAACCACCGAAAACAATCGAATGAATCGCCCCAATCCGCGCACAAGCCAGCATCGCATAAGCCGCCTCTGGGATCATAGGCATATACAAAACCACACGATCCCCTTTGCCAACGCCCAAGGATTTATACACATTCGCCAACTTGCTCACCTGAGTGTGCAATTCCTTGTAGGTGATATGCTTGGATGCTTCGGTCGGGCTGTCTGGCTCCCAAATGATCGCCGTTTGATCACCGCGCGTCGCCACATGGCGATCAATACAATTCTCAGACACGTTCAACGCACCATCTTCGAACCACTTAATGGAAACATTTGGATGTTCGTATGTTGTGTTCTTCACCTTTGTGAACGGGTTTGACCACTGCAACTGCTGGGCCTGTTCCCCCCAAAATGCGTCAGGGTCCGCAATGGACGCATCATACATCGCCTTGTACTTGGCCGCATCAATATGCGCATTGGCTGCGATATCCGCAGGAACAGGAATAATTTCAGAGTTAGAGCTGTCAGCAGCCATTGGTCGTTCTCCCACAAAGTCCAAACAAGCGTGTCCGCCCAATTGACCGAACCCCGCACCTTTAGTCAACGCATACAGGGAAATCTGTCAAAAATCGCCTAATCCAATGGTTTAGAACGCATTTTTTGTAAAATTTCTTACGGAATGGCCCAATTATTGATCAATTTTGTGACTCACAACCCATTCCCATCCTCTATTGGCATCGATTCAGCTCTGAAACATCTGCCGCAGCAAGTGCAGAAAACTATCCTCAATCTTGCTCGATCGAGTATTGCCGCGCCGTATCGCACCAAGGGGTCTGTGAAACTGCGGATGATCAAACGGCAAAAATACCAATCGATCCTCAAGGTATGGGGCCGTCGTTGCTTTGGGCATTGTTGTAATCAAATCTGTCTCAGCCACGATTTCCAGAACCGAGCGAATTGAATCCGTTTCACACCCAATCTGCATGGATCGCACACCAGATGCGGTCATGGCCGCTTCTGTTTGTTGCCGTAACAAACTACCCCGCGAATGCGCCAGCCAAACCTGCGCTTCAAGATCAGACGCCATAATCTGCTTGCGGGTCGCCAAAACATGGCCAGAACGGCACATCACGCCCACGCCGTCATCGATCAATTCTTCAAACACCAATCCATCCATCGGTTCGGCCAAACTGTCTGGCCCAAACACAAGATCAATCTGTCCGCGCTCCAACATACTGCGCAACTCATGCACCAGCCCAGTGCGAATCTCGACGCTGCAATTTGGGTTTGCTCGGATAAACCGTGTCATGGGCTCGCTCAGGAACCGCCCCGACACAATGGGCGGCGCACCGATGCGCAACTCACCCACCGATCCTTTTGCTGTCTGATCCGCCACAATACCCGCCTGCTCTTCGGCCAAACGGATTGCCATCCCATTCCGCGCCAAACGCAACGCCAGACTGTTCGCGACCGATCTGCGCCCTTCCCGATGAAACAATGGTGTTCCCAACCGCGTTTCCAACGCCTTCATATTTCGGCTTAACGCAGGCTGTGTCGTGCCCAACCGATTGGCGGCCGACTGAAACGACCCTGCTTCGACGATAACCGAAAGCTGGGCCAAATGTTTGGGATCAATTTTCATAACTAATTGATATGTATACCTCGAATAAATTGATTATTCCACAACAATCGAACCTGATACCATCGCGGCAAGTTCAATCGGAGGATACTATGATCAACTTAAAATCGCTGGGCCAAACGGTTCTGGCTGCAACTCTTGCTTTGTCACTGCCTGCCGCAGTGTCCGCAGAAATCTTCAAAGGCGAAACCGCCGGCGTCGGTGATCCTGTTCACACAATGTTTGTGGCTTTTGCAAACCAAGCAGGCAAAGCAGATGTGGAAATTCAGGTAAACGCGGGCCAAACGCTCACGAAATCCATGCTCAAAGGCGCCAAAGGCGACATCGACTTTTTCTCAACCGTGCCGTCTTTGGTAAATCTGATGGCTGGCCAAAAGCGCATGTATAAAAACGTCGAAGGCGCAGGCGAATTGTCAAAAAACATTCGCGCAATCCTCGGCTTTAAAGCGGGCGCATACCACCCTGTAACGCTGGCGGGTTCTGGCATCGAAGACTGGTCAGACATCAAAGGCAAAACCGTGTTCACGGGTCCGCCAGCTGGCTCCGCGTCTGCCACATCCGAAGCCCTGATCAAAATCGTCACTGGTTTTGTTGCAGGTGAAGACTACACCGCAGTACGCCTCAGCTGGGGCGAAGGTTATGCCGCTCTGGCAGACGGCAAAATCGACATGATGGTCCGCCCTGCTGAAATCGGGTCAGCCAACATCGAACGCTTCGGCCTGTCAGGCGAATTCCGCGTTCTGTCCATTCCAGCAGACAAAATCGCCAGCGACGAAATGAAGGCTCTGTTTGGCCGTCCTGGTCGTGGCATGTTGCAATTTGACGGCGGCGTTTACAAAGGCCAGCTGACAACAGGCGAAATCACAGCTCTCGGCTTTACACAATTCGTTGGCACGCACGCAGGTGTATCCGATGACGTTGTGTACAACGCAACCAAAGCATTCTGGGAAAACCTCGACGAAGTACACGCAACCGCGTTCTTCCTGAAAGAAGTCACAAAAGAAAGCGCCTTCACATCTGTGAACGTTCCATTGCACCCAGGTGCTTTGCGCTACTACGAAGAAGCAGGCTTCACGATCCCAGACGCTCTGCGCCCTTAATCAAGTACACCTGTCGGGCGGCACACGCTGCCCGACACCTTCTTTTTTATTTCTCAGAAAGTGAAACGCCATGACGGATGCGGCCCCCACAGCCAGCGTCACGACCCGCCTGTTTGCAATCGCTGCGGCCATTGCCTGCCTCGCGCTGGGTCTGATCACACTCTACAGCTCGGGCATTGGCCTGATTGATCCGAAACTGCATCGGGCCGCTGGCTTTGCACTCGCTCTGATCGTTGCCGTCTCCGTGTCACAAAAACGTCGCGCAGAACGTGGCGCAACATCCGCACCGTTTCACCTCGTTATCGATTTCGCTTTGGTCGTGGTCGGGCTTTGGTCGATCTGGTCTTTCCACTTCGTGCAATCCGAAATGGAAACAGCACTCTACGACGTCACATCCAAAGACGCGTGGCCCGCACTCGCTGGGCTTGTTGTCTTTCTCGAACTGTGCCGCCGCCTCTGGGGCTGGGGGCTGTTTGGGGTTGGCACCTTCGGCGTTGTCTATTTGCTCTTCGGCCAAGACCTACCAAGCATTCTCGCCCACTCAGGCTTCTCCCTCAAAGAAGTGGCAGAAGCACTCTGGTACAACACCAACAAAGGTGTGTTCGGCTCTATCACCAATATCGTTCTCAGCACCGTCTTTATCTTCATCATTTTCGGCGTCTTGCTCGAAGGAACAGGCGCCGGCGATACACTTCTGAAATTCGCCTTCCTCGCCACGCGCCGCACACGGGGCGGCCCTGCTCACGCTGCGATTCTGTCCTCGTCTATGTTTGGCACCATGTCTGGTTCGACAGTTGCCAACATTGTTGGCACTGGTACTTTCACAATTCCAATGATCAAAAAGCGTGGCTTCTCCCCCACCTTTGCCGCCGGGATTGAGGCAACGGCCTCCTCTGGCGGACAAATCATGCCGCCCATCATGGGGGCTGCGGCGCTTGTCATGGCGGACCTGACAGGTGTTGGCTACCTTAGCATCATTGTCGCGGCCCTGTTCCCCGCTTTGTTCTATTACTTCAGCCTGTTTTCCGCCGTCACAGTCGAAGCACGCCGCCAAGGCATCGACGTACAAGAAATGACCGTGGATGATGAAATCACACGCACAGACATGATCAATTCTGTCCTGTTTGTGGGTCCGATCCTCGTCGTGATTGGCTCTCTTCTGGCAGGTATGTCCACATCTGCATCAGGCTTTTACGCCGTGGTTGTTCTGGTGCTTTTGTGCGCCATCAATCCCGAAGTGCGCCGCGACCCTAGCCGCGTTTGGAAATCTTTCCTCAAGGGGGCTGAATCTGGGGCCACATTGCTTATCGCAATCGCGGCCATCGGCATCCTTGTAGGCTCGCTTGATTCCACGGGCTTGGGGCTGAAACTCGCCAATGTCATCGCAGCCATTCGTGGTGAAAGCCTGTTCTCCGCACTGCTCGTTGCCATGGCAGGGGCTTTGATCTTGGGCATGGGCATGCCAACTTTGCCAGCCTACCTCATCATCATCCTCGTGATGGGTCCCGCGATCCAAGCCTTGGGCGTATCCATGCTGACAGCACACATGTTTGTCTTCTACTACGGTGTTGCGTCTTCACTCACGCCGCCTGTGGCCATCGCTGCCTATGCCGCCGCGCCCATTGCGCGCGCAAACCCTTTGATGACTGCATTCATGTCGTTCAGACTTGGTATGGCAAAATTCATCATCCCCTTTGTCTTTGCCTTCTACCCGACCATTCTGATCGTCGAAGAATTCAGCCTGCTCCCCTTCCTCTGGATCACAGCACGCACATGTTTTTGCATCTGGCTGTTCTCTTCCGCACTGTCAGGGTTTGATCGTCGCAAACTTACAATCCCCGAGATTGTCATCCGCTTCGTTACGGCCTTCACCTGCTTGGCCACTGACCCAATGTTCCACGTCCCCGCCGTATGCCTCGGCCTCGCGCTTATCGCCTTTGATGTGCGCGCGGCTCGCACTGCGGCATCCAACTCCGAGGCAGCACAATGACCAAAAAACCAAATTTTCTGTTCATCATCACCGACCAGCATCGGGCGGATCATCTTGGCTGTTACGGCAACAACATCGTGCAAACGCCAAACATCGACGGCATCGCCAAAGGCGGAACACGCTGGGATAAATTCTACGTTGCCAATCCGATCTGTATGCCCAATCGCGCCTCTATTATGACAGGGCGCATGTGTTCAGTGCATGGGGCACGTCACAACGGCATTCCTTTGTCCAAGGACCACACGACCTTTGTCGAATTGCTGCGTGATGCGGGCTACAATACAGGATTGATTGGCAAGTCCCACCTCCAAAGCTTCACCGGCCTGCCCGCAACCAACACATTCGAAGCCAAAGACGGCATGTCCACCCCATCCGCAAACCTGCGTGATGCTTACAAAGACAACCGCCACTCCGAAGACTACGATCTCGAACTTGCGCCTCAATGGGATACCCCATTGGCGGACCGCATTGACGGTGATTTCTATGGGTTTAACCACGTTGAAGTCTGCGCAGACCACGCCGATCAGGCATCGGGCGACTATCTGTTGTGGGCGCGTGAACAGCATCCAGATTTTGACAACCTGACAGGCAAAGACAACGCCCTGCCAGACGATCGAATCGACGCACCACAAGCCTGGCGCACCGCGGTCCCAGAAGAGCTTTATTCAACCACATGGGTTGCTGATCGCTCCGAAGCGTGGCTTGCAGAACAAGCCGAACAAGACGCACCGTTCTTTTTGCAAATGTCCTTCCCAGATCCACACCATCCCTTCACACCCCCTGGTCGGTACTGGGATATGTATGACCCTGCGGATATTCCCCTGCCGTCGTCCTTTGGCAAAAGCACGCTCCCCCCGATCAAAGCCATGAAAGACGCGATGGAGAATGGAACTGACCCGCGCGACAATCAAAGCCCATTTGCGGTAACCGAAGACGAAGCTCGCGCCATTATCGCTCTGACGTACGGTATGATCACAATGATCGACGATGCGATTGGGCGGGTCCTAAAACGTTTGGAAACACTCGGCTTGGCTGACAATACGGTTGTTATATTCACGTCAGATCACGGCGATTACATGGGTGATCACAGTCTGATGCTGAAATTGCTGCTGCATTATCAAGGCATTATTCGTGTTCCCTTCATTTGGAACGATCCCGCCGCACCCGCGTCAAACGCACTCGATCAGGGGCTCGGCTCGTCCATTGATATCTCTGCCACCATTCTCGCACGTGCTGGAATTCAACCTTACAACGGCCTTCAAGGTCGCGATCTTCTAAACGCGACTCCCCCAGAAGCGATCATCGTCGAAGAAGACAGCCAACGCACAATGACAGGTTTTGACCGCCCCCAACGGGTGCGCACGGTTGTCACAGACAAATACCGCATGTCCCTGCGCGAAGGCGAAGACTGGGACGAGCTGTATGATCTGGAAAACGACCCAGACGAGGTGAACAACCTCTACGGCGATCCCGCAAACGAACAGATCCGTGCAAAGGTCAGCGATCAAATGCTCCGCCGTATGATCGACCTCCAAGACCGCGCACCGCTCCCCGCATACAGAGCATAATCGCCTACACGCGGGCCGAAAAAGCAAAGGCCCTGCACTCCAACGCGTGCAGGACCCTTGGTTCAAAACCAGCAATCCCGATGTCCGCAGTCGCGGCAGGGTTTTGTAACAAAACCCGAAAGCGATAGACCGTTAGAGCGTAGGTTCTGCGCAAAAGAAGTGGCGCACGTACCGTCAATGTAAGGGAAACTAAGTTGGTTGCGGGGGTAGGATTTGAACCTACGACCTTCAGGTTATGAGCCTGACGAGCTACCGGGCTGCTCCACCCCGCGCCAATTTAGAAGCCCGATGTACCCCCGTTACACGCCAACTACAATGGCAAAAACACACAATTTTTCAATTTTTTTGCAAACCCGTACGGCGTTGGCCCATCAAAATTTTCGGCTGTATCTCACTGAGACTTTGTCGATCCCTGGGTTTAACTCTTCCAAGCTAGCATTCGACATATGGTCCACAGCAAGGGAAATTCGGCTTTGTTCTGTCAGCTGATATCCAACACCAACAAGCGTTCGGAACTGCACATTCCCGCCCAGATCAAGCCCAGTTGAACCAGCATCGTAATAACCAGCTGCAAAACTGCCTTCAGCAAACCAATTCCCGCCAATCTTCCATTGGTTTGACAAGCCAAGCCCCAGATAGACGCTCCCTTGGTTATCAATTTGCCCAACACCAAACACCGCCAGCTGCCCGCCAAGAAATCTCCGGAACGGGTCAAAGTGATACTCGACATCGAGAGCATGAATAGAATCTCTTTGGCTATTGCCAAAATCTGTCGCGACGCCAAAAACAAGTTCGTCCGCTGAAGCGGCGCTTGCACAGAAAGAGCTACACAGGGCAATTAGGAGGCTTTTACAGAAAGAACTCTTCTGCATTTCTAGTAATCCTTCGATTATTCGGTTTTTTACAAGATGATTTAAATAAATATTCTAAAATCAAATCATCGTCTTTTCTTGGAAAATACCACATTCTTGTTCCACACTGCAAGTTACAATTTTGTGTTTGGGCGCGATCGCCTCACTGTGTTGCACCTAGGTAATGCTTGATTTCGAAGTCACTCTACGAATTTAGGGCCAGCTCCCTTGGCCTTTGTTCTGAAAACCATATGGTAGCATTGAGCAACAAAACTGGGGTTCCAAATGACTGACAGCACTCTTGCTTCCGATCTCTGCGTGTCTTGCCAAATGTGCTGCAATGGCTCTTTGTTTAAGTCTATCTCTATTTCCGCCACCGAAGCGCGTCGTTTGGAACAACACCAACCTGGCATGTGCAACGGATCAACAACCGATTTGTCCCTACCCTGCATCGCCCTCAGTCGATTTGAAGGCTGTACAGCGTATCATATTAGGCCAAAGTCTTGCGCCGTGTTTTCCTGTTCTGTCCTACATCGCGCCCAAATCGGCGCCATCACAAAGGACAAAGCACAAGCGCTGATCGCGCAACTAAAAGACCTAAAAGACACAGCCGATCATGCGGGCGGAGAAGAGGCAAAGCAGGCCAAAGTCGCGTTCAAAAAGCTACTAAAGACCGCATTTCTGCGTGCATAAGCCCTCAACCTAAACCTAACCGCATTCGCTCGTGTTAGGGCGCGAGTCGACACATGGTGATCTCGCTTGGCAATTCAGATGTCCTCTTGGTGTAGCCCTTACACTTTGTCATCGCCTTTCGCTTCGCATCATCAAAACTGACTGCGCTTTTGCCATACGCCCACCCTCCGTTGCGCGTATAGACAAAGGCTTTGTGCTTATTCTTTGTGTCAGCCAGATAACGAGCATAGCCCTTCGCGGTCCATTGAGACAGAGTATCGCCATTCACAGTATACACCTTCTGTGCATTCGAAGGGATAACCTCAGCGTATAATTTGCACGGTCCCTTGTGCCTGTTACGTTTTAAATAGCTGGAACATATCGCAATAGCCCGTTTTTGCGCAAATTCTCGGTCAGACGCCCCAACCTTGAACCCATATGTGGTCTCGCCAGGGGCGGAAGACACGGCAAACGCACTAAAATATCCATATTTTACAAAAGCTCTCCCCAAATCTCGTGTCCCTTTGCGAGACAACACTTTGTCGAAATGGCGAATAATCTTGTACCCGGCTGGGTCGATCTCGTCCGCATTACTTTTTGTTGCTGTTGCCATCAAAAGAGCAACCAAGCAAAGAAGTATAGGGCTGAATTTCATAGATCGTTCCTCAAAAAACCAATCAATATGATCCCAACGGGAACATTGAAGACAAATATACAGCCAAAATTTGCAGAAATCACCAGTCCAAAACGCAAAAAACCGCCCTTGCGGACAGCCTTGGCGTTATTTCATCGTTCGAGAACACTAAGAATGCTTTTTAGGTCTGGCAGTGACTTACTCTCCCACGTCTTAAGACGCAGTACCATCAGCGCAACAGTGCTTAACGGCCGAGTTCGGGATGGGATCGGGTGTTTCACTTGTGCTATGACCACCAAACCAAAAAAACATTCTTTACACGAGACCCTGCTAAGCAGGTCGTCTTTCCGACTTTTGTCCAGTCTTACTATTACTGGATCAAATCAAGCCTATCGGGCAATTAGTATCGGTCAACTGAACGTATCACTACGCTTACATCTCCGACCTATCGACGTGGTGGTCTTCCACGGCCCTCAAGGGAGACCTTGTTTCTGGGGGGGCTTCCCGCTTAGATGCCTTCAGCGGTTATCCTGTCCGATCATAGCTACTCTGCACTGCTGCTGGCGCAACAACAGATCCACCAGTGGATCGTTCACCCCGGTCCTCTCGTACTAGGGGCAACTCCCATCAAGTCTCCTACACCCACGGCAGATAGGGACCGAACTGTCTCACGACGTTCTAAACCCAGCTCACGTACCTCTTTAAACGGCGAACAGCCGTACCCTTGGGACCTGCTCCAGCCCCAGGATGAGATGAGCCGACATCGAGGTGCCAAACACTGCCGTCGATATGGACTCTTGGGCAGTATCAGCCTGTTATCCCCGGCGTACCTTTTATCCGTTGAGCGATGGCCCTTCCACTCGGGACCACCGGATCACTATGACCGACTTTCGTCTCTGCTCGACTTGTCAGTCTCGCAGTCAGGCGGGCTTATGCCATTGCACTCGACGACCGATTTCCGACCGGTCTGAGCCCACCATCGCGCGCCTCCGTTACTCTTTAGGAGGCGACCGCCCCAGTCAAACTACCCGCCACACAGGGTCCCGGAACCGGATAACGGTCCGCGGTTAGACAATAAGACAGACAGGGGTGGTATCTCAAGGGAGGCTCCACCCGAACTGGCGTCCGAGTTTCAAAGCCTACCACCTATCCTGCACACGTCTGACCTATTGCCAGTGTGAAGCTGTAGTAAAGGTGCACGGGGTCTTTCCGTCTAACCGCGGGAAGCCTGCATCTTAACAGGCAATTCAATTTCGCTGAGTCTGCATTGGAGACAGCGGGGAAGTCGTTACGCCATTCGTGCAGGTCGGAACTTACCCGACAAGGAATTTCGCTACCTTAGGACCGTTATAGTTACGGCCGCCGTTTACCGGGGCTTCAATTCGGAGCTTGCACTCCTCCTTTTAACCTTCCGGCACCGGGCAGGCGTCAGACCCTATACGTCGTCTTGCGACTTCGCAGAGCCCTGTGTTTTTAGTAAACAGTCGCCACCCCCTGGTCTGTGCCCCCAGCCAATAGTTGCCTACTGACCGGGCCTCCTTCTCGCGAACTTACGGAGGCATTTTGCCGAGTTCCTTCAATGCAGTTCTCTCAAGCGCCTTGGTATACTCTACCAGTCCACCTGTGTTGGTTTAGGGTACGATCTAATGGAAGGCTATTTCCAGGGACCAATTAACGGCCCGCCCAATCCAATAAGGGCGAACAATCTTCATGATCCGTCACATCTTCCTGGCACCGTAATATTAAACGGTTTCCCATCGACTACGCCTTTCGGCCTCGCCTTAGGGGTCGGCTTACCCTGCTCAGATTAGCTTTAAGCAGGAACCCTTGGACTTTCGGCGAGAGTGTCTCTCACACTCTTTATCGCTACTCATGTCAACATTCTCACTTCTGATCACTCCACCGGATCCCTTACAGGCCGGCTTCACAGTCAGAACATTGCGTCCGTAATACCCGAAGGTACTAAAGACGCAGCGTTCTATATCACAGAACGCTCCGCTACCACGCACATAGTGCGTCCTCAGCTTCGGCTCATGGCTTGAGCCCCGGTACATCTTCGCCGCAGGATAACTTAATTAGACCAGTGAGCTGTTACGCTATCTTTAAAAGATGGCTGCTTCTAAGCCAACTTCCTGGTTGTTTTGGTCGTCCCACCTGCTTTCCCACTTAGCCATGAATTAGGGGCCTTAGCTGGAGGTCAGGGTTGTTTCCCTCTCCACTACGGACGTTAGCATCCGCAGTGTGTCTGCCGTCTAGTACTCCCGGGTATTCGGAGTTTGGTTAGGATCAGTAAGCCTGTGGGGCCCCATTACCCATCCAGTGCTCTACCCCCCGGGGTATTCAGACGACGCTCTACCTAAATAGATTTCGCGGAGAACCAGCTATCTCCGAGTTTGATTGGCCTTTCACCCCTAGGCACAACTCATCCCGACCTTTTTCAACAGGTGTGGGTTCGGTCCTCCAGTAAGTGTTACCTTACCTTCAACCTGGTCATGCCTAGATCACTCGGTTTCGGGTCTGATCCTACTAACTCATTCGCCCTATTAAGACTCGCTTTCGCTGCGCCTACACCTATCGGCTTAAGCTTGCTAGTAAGACCAAGTCGTTGACCCATTATACAAAAGGTACGCCGTCAG